>NZ_CP095061.1:597500-2997500 GCF_022921055.1 Hymenobacter volaticus | reverse complement strand
AACAGTTTCCGACGAGTCGGTGACGGGAAACATGCGGCCGTCGGGTTCGGTCTTAAGGCGTACGCCGCGGCTTTCGAACCACCGGATAGTGGCCTGCGCGTCGAACTGCCGGAAGGGTTCCTTTAACTGCTTGGCGCCGCGCGGATAGTGCAACACAAGTTGGGCCGGGGTATCGGCAGCGTGCGTTACATTGCAGCGCCCGCCGCCAGAAATCCGCACCTTGCTGAGCAGCTTACCGGTCTTCTCAATCAAGTAAACGGTTTGATGCGGATTGGCTTCGGCGCAGGTGATGGCTCCAAAGAAGCCGGCCGCTCCGCCCCCTAATACGGCTACCGAGGTATTCATTTCTTTCACAAACACAAAGATACGACCGATGCAGTGGAAGCTTTTCCTTCCGCTCACTCACTGCAAACCTTAATCGGTCGGGTGCATCACAAGAGGTACAGACGCAAGCCTGTATTACTCAGACCTAGAACAGTATTGGTCTAGGCTTTGTGCCACTCGGGGTACCGTTAGTTGTCTTGCAAAGCACAATTACCTGGTTGCCTGACACCAAGCCAACTTGTAAGCTTCGTTAGCTTTGCTGCACGGTTAGCAATAAGCCAAGGCGGCCACTAAATCGTCGTGGCGGAAATGGTAGTCAGTGGTTTTGCGCAGCAGCGTGGTATCGATGGTTTTACCGCTGGCCGTGGCGGCTTCGTCGCGAAAGGTCGGGGCTTCGAGGCCCAAATGGGCGGCGGCCGCGGGGTAAAAGTCGCGGCGAGCGGGATGATGGGCCGCACAGGCGTTGAAGGTGTAGCCCCACACTTTTTCCTGAATGATATGCCGCAGCAGGCCCACGCAGTCGTCGAGGTGAATCAGGTTGACGGGGGCGCTGCCTTGCTTCAACTCGTGCCGACCTGCCAGAAAGCGGCCGGGTGGCCGTTCGGGACCAATCAGGCCGCCGAGGCGCACCACCGTCGTGAGCCACTGCCCGCGGCGGGGCGTAAATTGTCCTTCGGCCCGGAGCAAATCTGAAGGTGCGTCGGGCGAGGAAAGAGCGTCGGCTTCGCGCATGGTGCGGGGCTCGTCGGGGTACACGCCCGTGGAGCTAACGAATAGCACGTGGCGCACGCCGGCCGCCGCAACGGCCGCACCTACTGGCCGCAACAACGCCGGGTAGGCGCCAGCGGCCGCAGCCCGGGGAGGCACATTCAGTACTAGTACGTCGGCATCGTGCAACATAGCGTGCAAGGAATCGGCGTCCGTTTGGCTGAACTCGGGACCCAAGCGCAGCAGGTACGGCCGGATGCCGGCGTCGCGGAGCGTGAGCAGCTGCGCGGGCGTAGTGGTAGAACCATTCACTGTGTACCCATCGGCTACGAGGGCTTGTGCCAGGGGCAGGCCTAGCCAGCCACAGCCCAAGACGGCAATGGTTGAAGTCGGAGAAGAAGAGGCGGAAGAGTTTGTTGTCATGCGAGGTAAAGGTGATGAAATTTCCTTCGCGTCCTAAAAGCCATCATAGCCAATCACCAAGGGGCACCGTCACGAGCGGCTATGATAGGAGTTTTTTTGAACTTGCTCGACTTCTAATATCTTGAAAATCAAATTATAGACGCGAGTCCGGGGCTAAAGCGTGTTTTTAGTGGCTACAAACAACTTTAGCTCACCTTTTTACTGAAGGACACCCTTTAGATAACCAATGCGGGGCTACTGACTAGGCCAGAGTGGTTGCCCCAAAGAAGAACACAAGGCTACAATAGAAACCGCTATTACTGGAATTAGCAGTTTATTTGAGCGGCGAAATCAGCGGTTGTTTGCAATGGCCGAACTGCTTAGCGCTTGGTTTTCACTCTTCTATTCCCACCTCTTCCCGCTTTATGGCTGCTCCCTACGCCCAACCTATGCTCCGCGACAACGCACTCCAAGGTAAAACCATCGTCGTGACGGGCGGCGGCACCGGCCTTGGGCGCGCCATGACCACTTATTTTCTGCAGCTCGGCGCCAATGTGGTGATCAGCAGCCGCAAGCTCGATGTGCTAGAGAAAACCGCCGAAGAACTGCGTCAGCAAACCGGCGGCAGCATTCTAGCCGTGCAGTGCGATGTGCGCAAGTACGACGAAGTGGAAGCCTTACTGCAAAAAACCATCGACACCTTTGGTGGGGTCGATGTGCTGCTCAACAATGCGGCCGGCAACTTTATCAGCCCCACCGAACGCCTTTCGCACAAAGCCTTCGATGTGATTGTGGACATTGTGCTACGGGGGTCTTATAACTGCACGCTGGCTTTCGGAAAGCGTTGGATAGCAGAGAAAAAGCCCGGCACCATCCTCAACATTGTTACCACGTATGCTTCCGTCGGCTCGGCGTACGTAGTACCTTCGGCGGCCGCTAAAGCCGGCGTGCTGGCCATGACCCGGTCGTTGGCGGTGGAGTGGGCCAAATATGGTATCCGCTCCAACGCTATTGCCCCCGGCCCGTTCCCAACGGAAGGAGCTTGGAGCCGTCTGTTCCCCGAACCCCTCGCCAAAAAGCTGGACCCCGCTGCCAGTGTGCCCCTCAAGCGCGTCGGCGACCACCAGGAACTCGCGAATCTGGCGGCTTACATGGTGTCGGATTTTGCGGCCTATATGAATGGCGAGGTAGTGACGCTGGACGGCGGCGAATGGCTGAACGGCGCGGGCGAGTTCAACAAGCTCGAAGCCATTCCGGCCCCAATGTGGGATGAAATCGAGAAGACGATGAGGAGATAACCAAACCGTCAAAAACAGAAGAACGTCCTGCTGCGCTAGTCGAAGCAGGACGTTCTTGTTATGGAGTATTTCGGCGCTCTACAACTTATACTCCGGGAAGTCCTTGGTAAATTCTATGGGTGGAATAGGCTGATTGGCCACGATGTTGCTGAACTCAAACTGTTCGAATAAGCCTTTGTCGTCGTGCACCCGCACCAAGACGGGCAGCATGAGTTTCTGATCGACGCAAACGAGCGTGCGGCGGCCGTAGCTATTAGGCACTTGCAGGGTTTTGCCAACGGGTATGGCGGAGCCCGGACTGATGCCATTGCGCTCCATGACGCGGTATTCGCCGCAGCCGAATTTGTCGGCAATTCGGGCGGGCGTGTCGCCGGCTACGGTTGTGTAGGACACGTAGCGGAACTGCGGGTACTCCGATTGAAGCACGTAGCACGGCCGGCCGGCGATGGTGGAGTCGCCGGTGTAGCGGAAACTATGTTCGTAGTTGTGGTCGCGGCGCTGGCTGGAACCGTGAATAAGGCCGGCGATGGTACCGAAACCGGCATCGAGGATGCTGTGGTGCTGGTTGCGGCGCATGATGGTGCCATTGGGGTCGAGGCTCAGCGTCACGTAGGGGAAACTGTTGGGATACACCCAAGCGTCGCCGTCGTTTTGGCCTTCCACCCACAGCACTTCCACGCCCTTGATATTATTCTTGAGGTATACGCGTTGCGGATTCAAGGTCATCTTCATGGTGGTGCGGGCCGGTTGGTATTTGCCGCTGCTCAACCGTTCTTGGGCGCGCACGTTGCAGCGTAGCGTCTTCAAAGTCGTGATGGAATTTGTGAGGCGGGTCATCAACTGCTCGGTAGTGATGCTGTCTGCATCGGGCGTTGCGACGGGTGTAAAAGCAGCTCCTAAAGCCACTGATATCAAAGGAAAAAAGAGCAAAAGCCCCAAAAAACGCATCATAGAAAGGTAATCGTAAGCAAAGCTTGCCTGATGGCCCGCCTCATACACAAACCGGGCCGGACAACAAAGGGGGTAAGGTAGCGACGGGTAGTAAAGCGGGTTGAGAGAAGAGCTTGCACTGCTTAACTATCCGATTCGCTGATTCACTAGTTCAGTTAATTCAGACTGATAGGGGGAAAGCGGGAGCTGACACTATCGAAGATGAATAACTGGTTGATTTGCACGTCCCTAAAGAAAGGATAAAGCGGAAATTTCTGCACTACCAGCCGAATAGCTTCGGTGTCTTGGCCGTTCATCGTTATCCAACCTTGAGTGCGGTCGGCACTGATAGCGTACGCTTCCACGACGTTTTCCTCGATTAATTGGTTGATGAACATGCGATGACGAGGAATAAGAGCAACAAAGTCATCGGTGAAAACCACAGGCAGTTGGAGCGTAACCATAAACTTGGCCATATGCAAGGACTTAAGAGCCAACTAACGCCGTAGAAGGTACAAAGTTGACCTCCTGCCAAGCCCTAGGGCAACTTTTTCTAGTATCTAACAGAATAAGGAGCAGCTCCGCAGCTAGCTGCTTTGTAGGCACGCCGGCCGGCGGCCATGTACTACTTGTTTTCTTTTTATGCACTTCACGGTCATCACACCGACACACAACCGCTGCCAGTTTCTGCCCGAAGCCGTGGCTAGCGTCCGAGCCACCATCACAGCGCCGCTCGATATTCAGTTCGAGCACTTCATTTTGGAAAATGCCAGCACCGATGATACCGCCAATTGGCTGCGTACCGCCACGCAAGAAGGTGAACCGATCCGAGTTATCAGTCAGAACACCAAGCTACAGCCCGGTCCCGCCCGCAACATCCTTATTCGTGAAACACCCGCCGACTCCTGGCTTGTTCCCCTCGACGACGATGATCTTCTGCTCCAGCGTTGCCTCTACCACTACGGCGACTTAATTGAGCGCCATCCCGAGCAGTCGTGGTTTGTAGCCGACTTTCTGCGCGTAGACGAAGAACGGCGTTACCTGCCGAGCGAAGATTATTACGCTTGGCGCTTCGATTCGGCCACCGACATGCTCAAGGCTATTTTCAAAGCCGAGCATTTCATCCAGGGCAACGTCTGCTACTCGCGCAGTTTATTTGAAAAAGTAGGGGGCTACGACGAAGAAATTGAAATGGCCGAGGACTTAGACTTGTACGTGCGCTTCCTACTAGCGGGCCACTTGCCCATCCTGTCGCCCCACATCAGCCACCTGCACCGCTTTCACACCAGCAACGTCAGCATCGGTGTCGATGCTGACAAACACGGCGCCGATCTGCGCGTGATTTACGACAAGTACGCCGACCAACTCAAGGCGTTAGGCGTGGAGCGGCCTGGGTAGGAACTACCAGATTTTCCACCAAGGTCTAGCATTAACTTTAGCCTGTTTGGGACCAATATCTGCAAGTATCTGTGGATTGCTAATCTCTAGATCCTCTGGTTGGCTACCTGAAATGAGTGCAGAATTTACGGCTTGTGTTTCGGCACTCCAAAGTGCTATGGCAACATGTAAATGTTCCGTCCAAGTCTGATTGGTAACGGCTTGCTCAGCGCAAAGTAAGGCTGCTTGATATACCGGTTCCTCGCTTAATAAATAATCATGGGGTCTTTTGTTATTAGTGTGCAGTGTATAATGCTTCGAAAAACCCACTAGAAGGTTTTGCATCAGCACACGACCAAAGGCTAAAGGCACGAAGGAAATTATCTGATTTGCTAAGTGAGCATCGACTCCAGTGCTAGTTAACTGATTGTAAATAGTTTCCTCTGTTGCTTCTGCTTCCACGAAATATGGAAGCGTTGCCTCAATTAAATTTTTGGTTTCTTCCTGTTGCATAGCGCGAATTGATTATTTGACTTCCACGCCGCCTTTGAGCACCAGCTTTACTTGGCGGAGGGCGCCTACGTCCTGCGTTGGGTCGCCGGTTACGGCTATTAAGTCGGCGAGAAGGCCGGTTTGGATGCGGCCTCGGTCGGGAAGCTGAAAGATGCGGGCGTTGCCGCTGGTGAAGCCGCGTAGTACTTCCAGTGGCGTGAGGCCGTATTCGCGAGCGAGCAGTTCAGCTTCGCGCACGTTGTCGCCGTGGGTGAACACGCCTACGTCGCCACCGACGGCTAACGCTACGCCGCTTTGGCGTGCGAGCTTCATGCTTTCTTTCTTCTGGCGAATACGCTCGGGCTCTGGGTCTTGGCCTTTGCGGTAGCCCCGGTACTGCGAAATAGCGTCGCCGGCGGCTACGGTGGGGCATAGGGCCACGCCGCGCTGCTTCATCAGTTTGAATACTTCCGCCGTGCCGCCATCGCCGTGCTCAATGGTTTGGACGCCAGCAAGCGTAGCGCGACGCATCCCTTCGGGAGTACTGGCGTGAGCTACTACGGGTCGGCCCGCGCTGTTGGCCGTCTTCACGATGAGGTTGAGTTCGTCTTGCGTGAACGTAGGACGACTTGGCTCGTTGGCGCCCCAACGATAATCGGCGTATACTTTGATGATGTCGGCGCCGTTGCCAATCTGCTCCCGCACGGCCCGGATGATACCATCGACACCATCAGCTTCTTGAGCGCCTTGCGGCACTTCCACATCCACGGAAAGTTTGGGGCCATAGCTACCAGTAGCCACCAACGCCCGCGTAGCCACTAGCAGCCGCGGACCAGGAATAATACCTTGTTCGATGGCTTGTTTCAACCCCACATCAGCGTAGCCAGCCCCTTCCGTACCAAGGTCTCGGGCCGTGGTGATGCCGGCGGCTAGTGTGGAGCGGGCGTGAGCCGTAGCTCGTGCCACGCGTAGCGCCTCAGATTCCAGTAATACTTGGTCGTTCCAGGGAGTTTCGTTGTAGGGATGCAGCATCAAGTGCGAATGGCCTTCAATCAGCCCTGGTAGCAAGGTGAGACCAGGCAAGTCCAAGGTGCGAGCGCCGGCTGGTGCCGTTACTTGCGCAACTGGCCCCACGGCCCTGATTCTGTCATTTTCTATGAGCACTGCCCAACCCGGATGCATCGTCTCCCCGTCGAAAACGGCCGCGGGACGAAGCAGGAGCAGTACAGTAGCCGGGGCAGGTGGATGAGCCGAAGCGGGAAAACTTGACACCAGCAATAGGGTGCTAGCAAGGCTAAAGATGAACCGATGCAAAGGCCGAAACCAGAGCGAATAGTTGCCAAGCATAGCTGCGTGTTATTTCTTGTATATTTTGTCGAAAGCCTTTTTGGTCAGCAATAGTAGCTGCTGTTTCTGAATATCAAATATCGACACGTACTCTCGCCCCATAACAATGTGCTGGGGCGCCGGAAACGCATCTTGGTAGAGCAGTAAAGAACAAATGTCGGTGGGGGTGATGTAGGGGTGAGCAGGTAAATGGCTATGCATACCCGCTTCTATTCTCTCGGTATTCTCAGGTGGGCTCATAGCTAAGTAACTGTTGTGCAGCCGCTCCACTGTCCGTAGCTTACCGCCCGTATCGAAGCTGAGCAAGAAGTCGTTGCCAATTGGGAGAACACCTGCTGTCTGTGGACCTACCAGTACATAAGCCCGTACTCCCTTGGCATTTTCTAGCAGAACAATATTAGGACGAGTGTTTTCGGGGAATCGGTAAGAAGTGCCCGCTACCTGATGTGTCGCTAATTCTTCCTCTACTCGTTCACGAATAGCAAATAGGCGCTGTTCCCGAACTGAGGCTGGCCGTGCTGCCGACTGGCGGGCTGCTTCAGGGCGAATAGCCGTTCGATGGAAGTTAAAAGCATAAGGAATAGTTAGTGCTTTACTATCAGCGTCACGATACATAAACAAAGTGCGTAAGGAATCACCGTCAGAATAAGTGATATATCCGGTGAAGCTTGTCATGTCAGGCTTTTTCGCCAAAAACAAGTCAGTTGCAACCCACGAGGCACTTTCAGAAACGTAAAGGGCTCTTCCTTCTGCTAGAAGCTCTTGTTCGAGTGTACGTAGCCTTGAGTTTTGAGCCGATGCGGGCTGCTGAAATAGTAAATACAAGGAGGCAATAAGCAGTAGTGGGTACTTCATATAATGCTTTGAAAAAGTAAAAATGCGCCCGCTAGAAGATTAGAATTCCGGCGGGCGCATGAATATAGTTCTATACTTAACACTACGCCGGCGTCTTGGCTGGCTGGCGCTTCACTTTCATCTTCTTTACTTTCTTGCTTGGTTCTGTCTTGGCGTCGGTCGGGTTGTCTACCAAGGTCATTTCGTTTACTAAATGCTTGGCACCGGCAAACTTATCTATTACGAACAGCAGGTAGCGCACATCGAGCGTGATGTTGCGGACCCGGTCGGGGTCGAACATGATGTCGGACATGGTGCCTTCCCAGTTACGGTCGAAGTTGATGCCGATTAGCTCGCCGCGGCCGTTAATCACTGGCGAGCCGGAGTTGCCGCCCGTCGTGTGGTTGGTGGCAATGAAGGCGACGGGCACGCTGCCTTTGTAAGCGTAAGGACCGTAGTCTTTGGTTTGATACAACTCGGCCAGGCGGGCTGGCACCTCGAACTCCGGATTTGTTGGATCGGCCTTTTCCATGATGCCGTCGAGGGTGGTGTAAAAGTCGTACTGAGTGCCGTCGGCAGGGTGTAGGGCTGCACCTGGCCGTAGGCGACGCGCAGCGTGGAGTTGGCGTCGGGATAGAACTTGCGCTCGGGCTGTTGCTGGCGTAGGCCCGCCATGTAGGTGCGCTGGAGTAGTGCAATGTTGTCGGTGGCGGCGGCGTAAGTGGGTAGAATGGCTGTGCGGTAGTTGCTGACAATGGCTGCCGCTAGTTGCGCGGCCGGGTCGTCGAGGATGGCGCGGGCGTTGCCTTTGGCTACTTCATTGAGTACGGCTTGGGCACTTTCATTGGAAGTCAGGCGTGACTTGCTGTAAAGTTGCGCCACGTAGGTGCTCCAGCCGCTGCTGCCAGGATATTGCTTGGAGAGACTTTTCACGTAAGTAGGCAGAAGGGCTGTCGGTGTGCCAGTGGCGTAAAGGGGCAGCAGGGCAGTGGCTACTTTCTGGTCGGTGGAGGCGCTGTAGTTGCGAAAGAAATTGGTGGTGCCGGTCCGGGCTTTGCCAGCAGCGGTAGCGAGTTCAGCGGCTGGTACTTTTTTCTCGGCCAGGTCAGCCAGAGAAAGCAGGCTATTGGCGTAAGCTATTAACTCAATGCCTAGCGCTGCCTCCGTCACGTAGTCGCGGGCTAGGGTATAGTCGCGTGCGGCGGTATAGCTATGCTGCATTTGGGATAAAAGAGTGCTATAGGCTGCTTTACGGGCTTCGTCGCCGCTGTTGGCCCACTGCTGAAAGGCAACTTCCTGCTGCTGCTTGCGCGTGACGGCGTCCAGCTTTTTAAGGCCGCGGTTTTCGCCGATCCACTTTTTCCAGTAGTTGGCAATGCTGGCGTACTTGGCCGCATATTGAATCCGCACCTTGTCGGAGGCCTGCATATCGGTGGCCAGGATTCTCAACTTCGCGTCGCGTACCTTGATTTTGGCCGGGTTCGATACCGAATAGGTTTCCTCTACACCCCAACTCGTGAGGTACTCATTGGTGCGACCCGGAAAGCCAAAAACCAACGTGAAGTCGCCGGGTTGCACGCCTGCCAGCGAAATAGGCAGGTGGTGGCGGGGCTTGAAGGGCACATTGTCTTTCGAGTAGGGAGCGGGCTTGTTGTCGGGACCGGCGTATATACGGAACACACTGAAGTCGCCGGTGTGGCGGGGCCAGGCCCAGTTGTCGGTGTCGCCCCCAAATTTGCCAATGCTGCTCGGCGGCGCACCCACCAACCGGATATCTTCAAACACCTCTGTCAGAAACAAATAATACTCGTTGCCATTATAAAATGGCCGAATAAACGCTTCGTAATGAGTGCCCTGCACGGCGGCCTGCGCTACGCGCTGGCTATTGGCCTGGACCATCTTTTCCCGGTCTGCTTCCTGAATATTGGTAGTTGGAATGCCCGCCAGCACCTGACTGGTTACGTCTTCCATCTTGATGATGAACGTAGCCGTGAGGCCCGGATTAGGGAGTTCCTGCTCTCGATTCTTGGCCCAGTACCCTTTCGTGAGGTAGTCGTTCTCGATGGAAGAGTGCTGCTGAATCTGGCTGTAGCCGCAGTGGTGATTAGTAAGCAGCAAGCCTTCGTTACTTACGATTTCGCCGGTGCAGCCGCCGCCAAACTGAACTACCGCATCCTTTAGGCTACCCTGGTTGATGCTATAGATCTGGTCAGCGGTAAGTTTGAGGCCTTTTTTCTGCATGTCGGCCTCGTTGAGCTGCTTGAGCAGCAGCGGCAGCCACAGGCCCTCATCGGCACGCGCCTGTGAGAGAAAGGAAAGAAGTGTCAGGGCCAGCAACGTCAGTCTAAGGCGAAAATTCATAGCAAAGCGGATGTACTGAAATAGAACACGAAAATAGCGCACTAACTGCTGGTAGACTTGCTTTTCGGGGAGTTCAGGCTGTATTAAAGCAAGCAAAAACGCCCAACCAGTTAAGGTTGGGCGTTTTACAATGCCACAAAGAAGTAGCTTAGTTAGGTTAGAACTCAGGAATGTCCCATCTCCGCTACGGCTGGCAGATTTTCCGCATTGGTGTTGGAAGCGGCGTATGCTGGAGGAGTGGAAGCTGCCGGAATATCGTCGGTTTCGTCGGTGGGGTTAGCGTCTTCCCACGCCCGGAAGCGGCGAATTTCGTCCTGGAATTTCTCGACAAACCAGCTAATCAGCGCCAAATCATCTAAAAAGCCTACAACAGGCACAAAATCCGGTACCAAGTCGATGGGTGAGAGGGTGTAAAGCAACACGGCCAGCCCGGCGATAATGGTGGTGTTGTCGATCTGTCGGTAGCTGCCGCTGATGTAGTTGCGCACTAGCCGCACCAGCGTGCGGGCCACATCGAATACCTGCTTGAACTTATTGTCGCCGCTTTCTTTGCTGGCTAGCTTATTAGCTACTTCATTGAGTACCAACACGGCCCGGAAAGGGCGACCAAGAAGCTTGCCGGCGCGGTTGAGAAATACGCTAAACAGCGCGTTTTTGGAAATAGAAAGCCCTTTTTCGAAGAGAGAAGACATATAAGTACGTTTTCTGTGGGCTTACGCGGAGGAGGCAGAGGAGGTTATTGGGTGAACAATTGCCTCATTAAGTAACCTCTTCATAATAGACTTCTTCCTTCCAGTCGATATTTTATCAATGAAGCGTGAGACAAAGGCTTTAGTGGATTATCAATGTCATCATTTGTCTCATAATCAAGTAAAACCAAGTCCTTTTGTAAGCCAAGCTCTTTTAACCTTTCCAGTTCAATTTGAAGGTTGTTATCAAGTGCCCAATTGTACGCAGGTATATAGATCTGCCTCCTCGCACTTATATAATCAAGTAATTCTGTCCCATGCACTCCTTTTCTATGGCCTTTCGGCAACCCAAAGCTCCTAACCGTTCTTTTGAGTCCTTTCATATTAGAGATTGTAAACTTGTTCTCATCAATATCTTGCCCTTCAAATACTTTCAAACCTTGCCAAATGCCTTCAATTGATGCAGCATAGAAACCCTCCGAGAACGGAACGGGTATTTCGCCAATAGGATAAAAGGGGCTGAACTTTAGAAAAGGCAAGGTTCCTTTTGACGTTACGTCAATGATTTCAGCCTCAGGATAAGCCTTCCGGATATTCTCGATTTTCTTCTTCCTGCTTTCAATATAGATTCTCATCAGTATCATAGTTTAAGACTGCACGGTCTTGAATAGTGGTCGAGAGTCAGGCACCTTAATTACTCCCGTTCATCCAGTGATTATGGCGAGTTAAAACTTAGGATATGTGCTTTTACTATCTCTACACGTGAGGCCCCCACTGCAACTTACCGCCGTTAGTAAACAATTCTACCCTTGGAAAAGGTAGGTATAGTAGGCAGCAAATTCTCTAATTAGCGCGTAGATGTCGCGTAATTCATAATAATCGGCGTGCGCGCCGTAGATGCGCGGGAACTGCTGTTGCTTTAGGAGCAGCTTGGTGCGGCTGATATGAAAAAACTGCGACACCACGACCACTGATGAAAAGTGACGAACTTGGGCTGTAGCTACAAAGTTGCGAGCTGTAGCCTGCGTGGTGTTACCTGCGTTATCAACTAAAATGGCCGCAGCCGGTACGCCGTGCGCTACTAAATACTGGCGCATCGCGGTGCCCTCATAATGACCTTCCTTGCCTAACCCGCCGCTAACGAAAATGGTAGGACTTACTCCGGCTTGGTACAAATTTAGGGCTTTGTCTAGGCGGCCTTGCAATCGGGGTGAAAGGGTGCCATCGGCGTTTACGGTGTTGCCGAGTACCAAAAGGCAATCGGCAGGTTGCGCATTGTCGGTTAAGCCGTCGATGGTAGTAGCTGCAACGTGTAGCAGAAACCAACTGCCAAGCACTATTGCAACCCATTTGACGATATACGTTGCCGATTTCAAGCGGACTACTACCTGCTAGATGTGCGTGGGAGAAGCGTCAGTTATCAGTGGAGAGCTACTCGAAAAAGCACACTGAGCCACCGACCCAATCCTTGTTCTTGTTGAAGTCTACACCTATCATGGCACCGCGGCTCAAGCGGCCTAGGTTGGTGAGCAGGGTGGGACGGGCATCGCCATCAAGCCAGCCGTAGAGCATCCGAATTTCGCACTTCACTAGCCCATCCGGCGACTGAACAACGGGTTCGTACTGCACTTTGCGTTGCAGCAAATAGTTGTGCTTGTCGGGTATGGCCTCTAAGTCAGCAGCCGTTACGTCGAGTTTCACGCCGCTGCCCGCGAAGGAAAACAGAGGCTTGAGCACGTAGTTTTCCAGGTCAACGGGATAGGAAGGCAGTTGGTCGAGGCGGTAGCTTGGGGGAATGTAGGGGCTGTGGAGCAGAGGCAGTGTGTACTTGCTGATGCGAAAAAACCAGTTTGGGTGACCTACCCATTCCACATCCACGTCGTCGGTTAGCTCGAACTCGGTTTCCAGGCCCGGGTAATGGGCTAACTCGTCGAAAATTACCCGGTTGTAGATGCGTTTGATGGGAATGCGGCGACCATCTTGCTCGTAATAGAGCTGCCGGCCCTCCTTACGCACCTTCGTCAGGCACACAGGTGCTACACCCAAGTTGCGCTTGGTCAGCTCGAAGTCAATGCGCGTTTTCTGTTTTTCCGGAAACAGCTCCAGCAAAATAACATTCTCCGGGTTCTCATTGCCTACAATCAGCTCCCGAAGCTTCGCTATGTACTCATCGGAGGTAGCGCCCCCAAAGAGGTGCGAAACTGAATCGGGTACCGGAAAGAACCGGCGGTAGGCACCCTGCAAATAATCTTGGAAAGCATACAAGGAGGGAAAGCCTTGTAGCTCAATCAGCTGTGGCTCCAGTTCGCCGCTAGCATTGCGACATACAGCGTAGTCAATAGCCAGAAACGAGGTGTGGGCATTCTCGTTCGGCACCCGAAGCGCAGGTGGTACGGCCTGCTCAGTGCGTTCTTTGAAGTCGGGCGCCGTCAGCACATCGATTATGCTCTCCCCGGCTTGCACTAACTTATCCCGCAACGGTGCTGGCACAAAAATGGGCGTTTCTGCCAATCGAAACTCCAACTGCCCCGGCAATTCCTGATCTATCGTGCGCAACATCTCCTGGTAGCGTTCGGGGCTAAAGGCTTGATTATAGCGAGAGCGAAATTCAGGAATCATAGCGCGGTTGTAGATGGAGAAATGGAGTAATACAAAGCTGCCTCTTGGTCGTTCTGCTGAACTTACCGAGGCAACTCGCTCGTGTGGCAAACCCAACTTAGCATGCGGGGTGCTTCAGTAAGCTCAGCAGGACGTTCTGGCAGAGAGTTTAGTACGTTACGCCGGCAGGCTGCTGCTCGGCAGCGGTTGAGGTTAGGGCCGCAACGGCTTGCCGTAGGAAGGTGGGAATAACGAGAGATTCAGTTAGCTCAATGGTATCGGGGTCTTGGAGCAGACGCACCATTTCCTCGTACTTCGCTTCGCCGTGGTTGGCAATGATTTGCTCGCGCTTCTCGGTGGTTTGGAAGTGGCGCAGCATGCCTTCGCCATCGGCTTCGGGGTGAAACTGCGTGCCAATGATTTCGGGCGTGAAGCGGATGGCCATAATGGCCCGGTCCAGGGGTACATGAGGACGCTCTTTTTCCATCGCCAAGACTGCAACGCCAAGCTCTGCCAAGCGGGATTCGTTGGGCTCCGTCACTTGATAGTCGCGGGAGTCAACCGAGAAGAAGGGCTCAGGGAGAATGCCTAGTAGCGAATCGGCCTGGCCTGCCTCGGTTTTGTGCATGGGAAAGATGCCAAAGGAGGTGGATTTGCGCTTACTTAACACGCCTACTTCCAAATGCCGGCTTACCAGTTGGAACGAGTGACAAATCAGAAAAACATGTTTCTTCAGGTCGTGCTCCTGGTTCCAGGCAAAGAGGTTGTCGATGAGTTCGAAATACGGTTTTTCCCAAGCTTCCTCGGTAGGAAGTGGGCTGCCCGGACCGCCGCTAGAAATGTAAATGTCGTAGCTCAAATCGGGTAGCTCCGTGTTGGCCCGCACATTGAATACATCGAAGGAAAGGTTGACGGGGCTAGTTTCTTGTGCCCGTCGCACGAGTTGGAGAATACAGCGCATGCCCTCGTTCGGAGCATTGTTGTACATATCCAGAATGGCAATTTTCAGAGACTTCATATAAGGAAACCCGCCCGGTGGCTAGGGTATTTGGAAACAATGAATTAGCTGCCCGTATACGTACGAGGTAAGTGGCAGCAAAAAGCAAAAGTACAAAAAAGGACTATCGATCAGGTTTGATGCAATGTCAGTTTAGTAGATAGCAGGAAAACACTCTATCACAACCAACAGCATTGCACCAAAGCCGAATCAGAAAGGGAAGAAACGCTATCCGGACGCCTAGCGTTTCCTGACTCCTTATTTATAAGCCATGATTGGTTTCCGACACTATGAAATCAACTACCTTTTTCAAGTCATTGGTTTCCTTGAACACCTTTAGCTGTCGGTCGGCGCCGGTGCCCATTTCCAGCATCTTGTGCACGTATTCCACCTCATGGCGGCTACCGAGCTCGTCCAGCACGTCGTCCACAAAATCGAGTAGTTCCATGATTAGCTCTCGGGTCGGCACTTCAGTTTCCTTCCCAAAATCAATCATTTTGCTGTCGATGCCGTACCGGGCCGCTCGCCATTTGTTTTCGTTGATGAGGGCTTTGCGATAAAGCCGAAAATTGAGGTTTTGGCTCTTAAGCTTGTAGATCTTGGCCACCAAAGCTTGCATGATAGCGGCCAGTGCTACCGTTTCATCTACCCGCAACGGCATGTCGCAGATGCGGTATTCGATGGTGTCGAAGAACGGATGTAGGCGCAGGTCCCACCAAATCTTCTTGCCGTTGTCGATGCAGCCCGTTTTTACCAGCAGCGCAATGTACTCGTCGTACTCGCTGGCGCTGCTGAAATAATCGGGAATACCGGTGCGCGGAAACCGCTCGAATACTTTGGTTCTGAATGATTTATACCCCGTTTCGCGTCCTTCCCAAAACGGTGAGTTGGTGGACAAAGCGAAAATGTGGGGCAGAAAATAGCGCAGCGTGTTCATGACGTACACACCCAAATCCCGGTTTTCGAGCCCGATGTGCACGTGCATTCCAAAAACGAGGTTGGAGCGGGCAGCTTCCTGCAATTCTTCTACAATCTTGTCGTAGCGGGCATCGGCCGTAATGGGCTGATCTTGCCAACGAGAAAAAGGGTGCGTTCCGGCCGCGGCTATCTTGAGGCCAACTTTGTCGGCCAAGTCAATCACCATTCGGCGCAGGTGCGTCACTTGCTCCCGCGCCTCCGTGATGTTGTGGCAGATCGTCGTGCCGACTTCCACCACCGATTGGTGCATTTCGGCTTTTACCTGCTCCTGCAATACCACTTTGCCGCCCTCCACAATCTCCGACATGTGGGAGCGTAAGTCACGGGTTTCGGGATCTATCGTCTGAAATTCCTCTTCTATTCCGAGCGTGAATTGGGGCATGGCTGAGGTGATATAAGTGGTAGAATAAGGTCAAGCCATTCAAAGCGTCTGAAACCATAAAAACGTCATGCCGAGCCTGCTAAGGCATCCCGCGTGCTGCTATCTGATTACTCCTCTAGTGTCAGCACGCGAGATGCTTCGGCAAGCTCAGCATGACGTTCCTTACGTGTTAGTTGCCTATTCTTTGCTTTTCTTGGCTTTGGGCTTGGTTTCCTCGTCTTTTTTCGACGCGGATTTCTTGGCTGATGCAACGGGGCCGCCCGCTGAGTTTCGTACGAACGTGCCCCACGTCAGGTTATCGCGGCCCGGCTTGTGCGCTTTGGCGCGGCTGATGGCTAGGTTGGCAGCAGCTTCCACCACCCACTCGAAGTTTTGCTGGCCCACGGAATTTACATCGGCATCGGGGCAGGGTTGCCGAAGTCGATAGCCAGCGGAATACCGTCGCGCACTGCAAATTCCACGGTGTTGAAGTCGTAGCCCAGGCCTTGGTTGAGCTTGAGCACGTAGTCTTTCATGGTAGCCAGCAGCTTTTTGCCGGCCTGGCCAGTGGTTTTCATCTCGGTGGCGTAGCGCAGGTGGGGCTCGTTGCGGGGCTCGTAGGGCATAATGAGCACGTCTTTACCACCGATGCAATAGCAGCGGAAATAGTCGGTGAATTCTACGGCTTCCTGCAGCATCATCACCAGTTGGCCCGTTTCGTCGTAGGCCCGGAAAAAATCGTGCGGGTTATCGAGCTTGTACACGCTTTTCCAGCCACCCCCGGAGTGAGGCTTCATGAAGGCCGGGAAGCCGATTTTGGCAAAAGCCTCGTCCCAATTCGTCCATTCCAGGTTGCGGAACGAGTTGTGGCTGGTGTCGGTAGGGCGCTCTTTCGAGGGCAGGAGCAAGGTGCGCGGTACTGGCACGCCTAGCTGCACAGCCAACGCGTTGTTGAAAAATTTCTCGTCGGCGCTCCACCAGAAAGGGTTGTTGATAACGGCTGTTCCCGTCAAAGCGGCGTTTTTGAGGTAGGCCCGGTAGAAGGGCACGTCCTGCGAAATCCGGTCGATGATGACGGCGTAATCGGTGGGCACTGCCTGCTCAACTTGGTTGATGCTGACGAACTCTGCTGCGAGGCTGCCGCCCGCTTTCTGGTTTACGCGGTCCACGAAGGCCTGAGGAAAAGTGTTTTCCTGTCCGAAAAGAATGCCGATTTTTTTCATAAGCTGAGCCCGGAGGGAAGAGTCCGGGCAGGGTTAAAGTGAAAAGTGCAAGCGGAAATCCGCCAAATGAACTCTTAAATCTGCGACAAATAACGGGGAAACATCGCGCGCCACACCGGCCAGTCGTGCGTACCGAACGGATCCACGTCCAACCTATGCCGGATGCCTTTGCGGTGCAAAATATCAGACATCTCGTAATTAGACCCCTTACAGAAGTCGTGTTCTGCGGTGCCAAGCACGATGTTCATGAGGTGAAAATGCTCGCTCTGCGCATCGGGCATGAAGTCCGGCGGGTTGTTGTAGTAGACGTTCTCGTCGTAGTAGCCGTCCAGAAACTGCCGGATATTGAAGGCGGCGCCCATTGTAATCAGGTGGGCTACCTGCTCGGGGTGGCGGAAAGCAAAGTTCATGGCGTGGAATCCGCCGAAGCTACAGCCGGCTACCCCAATCTTATCGACGTGGCATTCGCGCTGCAACATGGGCACTAATTCTTGGCTCACCATGTGGTCGTAGCGGATATGGTTTTGCACTCGCTCGGCCGGATGCAGATGTTTGCCGTACCAGGTGTGTTTATCTACGCCATCAATGCAGTAGAACTTGAATTTGTGCGTGTCGGCAAACCACTGTACGGCTTCTATCAGCTTGAAATCCTTGGCCTCGTAGTAGCGCCCCATGGAAGTAGGGAAAATAACGATGGGGTAGCCAAGGTCCCCGAAGACCAGCATCTCCACATCGTGGCCGAGATTGTGCGAGTAAAATGGACGGTAGGCTTCCTGCAAAATCGAGTTGGATAAAGGTGAACAAGGACAATAAGAAAAGAATAAGTTGAAACTTATCGAAAATCTCTGCGCTATTCTTTTTTCGCCTAAACGGCTGTCACTAAGGGGGAGGTTATTGTAAGCGCCAACAATTTTACTTTTGTGGATGTATTTGTCAACTGATTCGGAGCGCACAAGCGCCTTGCAAATAGTGCGCGACACGGGGCTGGAGTCCAAGTTGCTAGGGCGGCCCGTCGTGCTGGATGTCGTGTTGCCGCCCGGCTACGACCCGGCTGCGCCCACGCGCTATCCCGTACTTTACCTCAACGACGGCCAGGATTTGCGGCGTTTGCGCTTACCCGCCACACTCCGCTTGCTGTACCGGCAGCGCCAGCTCGGGCCCTTCGTGCTCGTGGCCATTCATGCTCATCAGCGCATTCAGGAGTACGGCACCGCTGCGCAGCCCGACTACCTAGGCCGGGGCAGCCGGGCCAGCCAGTACACCGAGTTTGTGCTGCATGAGTTACTGGCCCACGTTCGGCAGCACTACCACGTCACCTCCGATCCCAACCAAACTGTAGTTGCTGGCTTCTCGCTCGGCGGCCTTACCGCGTTTGATTTTGTGTGGCATCACCCCGATGTAGCCACGCGAGCTGGCGCTTTTTCGGGCTCGTTTTGGTGGCGTCGTCGGGCCATAGAAGACGGCTATACCGACGCCGACCGTATCATGCACCGCCTCGTGCGAGCCCGCGCTGCGCATCTCGACCACCGTTTCTGGCTACAAACCGGCACCCTCGACGAAACCAACGACCGGAATCACAACGGCATCATCGATTCCATAGAAGATACCCTTGACCTGATGGCCGTGCTGGTCCGTCAGGGCCTACCTGATGCCCGCATCCGCTACGTGGAAGCAGTTGGCGGCCGCCACAACCAGAACACCTGGGGTCATCTGATGCCCGACTTCCTGCATTGGGCTTTCGGCACACTGGGCACCCGGCCACCACTACCTGTACTGCAAGTAGATAAAACCCAACTAACGAGTCCCTGGAACATTCGGCAGCGACTAAACCGGCGGCGGCACCTCGGCAGTAAGTTTTTTTCGCAGTACTTAGCGGCCTCGGTTCTACCTGTCTCGTCTATGTCCTCTTCGCATCGCCCCGCCGCCGGCCAGTACAACGCCTACTACGACACGTACATCCGCCTCGTACCCGAGGGCTCCGACCCGCTGATGCAGCTCCAACTGCAACCCCAAGAGCTACGCCGCCTCGTAGGCTCCCTCACCAATGAGCAAGCTCACTTCGCTTATGCTTCCGGAAAGTGGACCATCAAGGAAATGTTGGTGCATGTTATTGATACAGAACGTATTTTCGCCTACCGTGCCCTGCGCATTGCCCGCGGCGACCAACAGCCCTTAGCCGGCTTCGACCAAGACGAGTACGTACCCAACTCGGGCGCGAATGAGCGGTCCTTGGAAAGTATTCTAAAAGAGTATGACGCCGTACGGGCGGCTACACTGAGCTTGTTTGAATCGTTTCAGCCCGCCGCCTACGACCGAATGGGGTCGCAAGTGGATTCCCTGTGAGTGTTCGGGCGTTGGCTTATATTTTACCTGGCCACGAAGCGCATCATCTGCATATATTGCAGGAGCGGTACTTGCCTCATTTACCCGCTTAACGAGCAACACGCTGCCAGTGGGTTGCGTTATTTCTTCTACCTCACACTCCTAAAATCCTCACACCATGGCTAAAGCGCAAGACGCCCGCAAAGAAAAAAAGAAGGAGCCTACTAAAACAACCAAAGAAAAGAAGGCAGCGAAAGAAGAGAAAAAACAAGTTCGCGCCCGTAAGCAAGAGTAATTAATCGAAAGGCCTAAACAGAATTTATTGTTTAGGCCTTTTTTATTTATTTATAGCTGAAATATAGAAGCAAAAATATAGAGTAGGAGTAGCAGAGTATGAAGTTTCCTAAGACGGCTGAAGATGTTGTAAGTGAAATTTATATTTCTTCTGATAAGTATAAACAGTATGGTGACTTACGAAGCAGGCAATTGATTCGTATGTTAGGTGGTGTAGCGGATGATATATTGGTTGAAGCTGTCATTCAAGTGTTTGAAGGAACAAATAGGGTGGAGTCCCATTTCTTAGATCAAGAAATCGTTGGACGAATTTTAGAGGAAAGAAAGCCATTCACGACCATTAGTCCCGAAAAGCTACTAGAAAGATGTTTGACGGGTTGGAATAAAAGCGTCGAACAGTTTCCTTTTTGGCTGGTTGAAGTTTATGGTATAGAAAAGACGCAAGCCGCCTTAGCTATTATTGAGAATAAAGAACTATTAAAAATAGAAAGAGAAAAATTAGCTACCATCCGCTGGTGGATACACAAAATAAAATAGACAGAATAGTCTATGTATTTTATAAAGTATAATATACTTCTTTCTCTTTATCGTGGTGTTTTATATAACCGTGAAGCGCTAATTTAATTAACGTTCGATAAGCGCGGCGCTGCCCGATATTGAGCAGTTTCATGTATTGCGGTAGGGTAATGCGCGGGTTCTGCCGCAGATAATTTAATACCGCTAGTTCCTCTTTATTGAGCGGCATTTTTTCCAGGCGTGGAAATGCGGGCTCGGTGCGCTCCAACACCCGCTCGGTGAGTTGGCTAGTCTGTACACTTTCGTCGCGGACGCGCACGTAGCCGCGCCAGTCGCCATCGGCAACTTGGGCGCGGTGGGGCTTCTGCAAGCTTTCGGGTACCGTCACGACCAATATCGTACGGCCTTCTTCCTCGATTTCTTTGATGCGGAGCTTGAGGGGCGGATCGGCGTACTGCTCGGCGGCTTGGCGCAGTAGGTACATTTCCTCTTCGGCGTCGCGCACGCCTACGATGCGGCCGTCGTCGTCGACACCTACTAGTACTTGGCCCCCGTGGGTGTTAGCCAACGAGACTAAGGTGCGGGAAATGCGGGTGGGATGGGTGGTTTTCTTTTTGAATTCCAGCCGTTCTCCCTCGCCCCGGCGGATTAAATCGTGCAGGTCAGACATAGAATCGCGTAAGCTTCAACTGGTGCGTTCGGGTGAAGACAATAAGCAACTGCGCGAGTGCGAAAATGATATACAGCTTGAAAGCAAGATCCGTATTACGCTGCTAAGCTCTTTCTTACGTACGTATTTTCTCTTGAATCGGCGTAAGCAAGCCTAACAGAACTTGCTATAGCGCTAAGCCGGTTTCTTCTTCAGAAATTCGCCAAAGCCGCGCCGCGTCAGACCGGTTCTGCGAGCGAGAAGAGCTACGACTAGGCCGCAAGTTTTTAAAATAGCTGCCGCTCACTTTAGCTACCTCGGGAGCAGTAGCCAGGTACAGAGTGGTTTGCGCTCCGCGCTCCGGGGTAATCATGAAAGGCTTGGCTGGCCACCAAAGCAACTTCATGGCCCAAGAGCTGCCCGCATGGACCAGGCCCGTATTTACCAGCCCGGGGTGCAAGCAATTGGCCGTTACGTTGGTCAGTTCCAGACGATAAGCAAGCTCGTTGGTAAACAAGATGTTAGCTAGTTTCGAGTCGGCGTAGGCAGTAAGCCAGCTGTATTTTTCGGGCGCGTTGCGTACTTCCTGTGAAAACTCAATTTCGCCCAGCCAATGCGCCTCCGATGCCACCGTAACAATCCGTCCCGTCTCCGCGGCCGACAGGAGAGGAAGCAACAGGTGAGTAAGCGCAAAAACCGACAAATGGTTGGTGACCCAGCTTAATTCGTGCCCTTCAGAAGTAAGCGTGTGCGGGCCGGGCATAATGCCAGCATTATTGATTAAAATATCCAGCTTGCTGTAGTCGCGAATTAGTTCCTCGGCCAACTGCCGCACGTTGGCTAGCAGCGACAAGTCGCAGAGCCGAATGTCGAGTTGCGCATTTGGGACGGCAAACTGAATGGCAGAGCGGGCGCGTTCTGTTTTTTCGGGGTTGCGAGCCACCATAATTACTTTGGCCCCCCGCCGCGCCAGTTCACGAGCTGTTACCAAACCAATGCCGCTGCTGGCGCCGGTAACTAACGCCATTTTACCAATCAAAGAACTACCTAGAGAAACAGCCATGCGCGGCAGATACGGGGTAAGCAGAAAGTAGCACAACTAGTGCACTGGTCTGCGGCTATAAACGAGTGAAAGCAGACGGAAAGTTTATTGAATTTTCGGCAAACCCTTTACAATATATGTAAAGCATTCAGGCTGAGCTTAAAGCATCATGACTTCGCGCTCAATTCAATAAATAACGAGTTTATGTAAGGTGAACCTGACCATGCAAATGCCAAAAAAATACCGCTTCCCGAAAGAGAAGCGGTATTTTCTGAAGGGGCAAGTGCCAACAACGCCAGCTTAGAAGGGCAGGTCGTTGTCGTCGTCTGAGGCAATCGGAGCGGCCGAAGCACGCAGATTGGGGTTCTGGTTGGCTGCGGGAGCAGCAGCGCGAGGAGCAGCAGCCTGCTGGCCGTAGCTGCCACCTTGCGGAGCCGAAGCCCCACCACCTGCGGCGGGCTCAATGCGCCACGCTTCCAGGTTGGTGAAATACAGCATCTGACCATTTTTGTTGAAGCCGCGGCCCCGGAGGTTGAAGGCAATTTTTACCTCGTCGCCCACTTTAAATGGGTCGATGAGGGCGGTTTTATCCTGCACCAATTGGAACTTGATATGCTCAGGGTACTGGCCATCTACAACTTCCAGCACGAACTCGCGCTTGCGGAATTTCTCGCTCACCTGCTGTTCATCGAAGATTTCGTGCAGGCGGCCGGTAGCATCGTAAGCCATAAGGTAAATATTTTGGGGAGTGAAAACAGTAATTCAAACGTACGAAAAAAAACGGGGTTCAGCCATCCGATTAAGCGCCGGGTGAGGTCAGCAGCCTCCGTATCTTTGGCTACTCTTTTCTTTTCGCCTTTGTTTTATTGCGCATGAATCATCCTCTCGCCCTGGCCATTCACGGTGGTGCCGGTACTATTTCTCCCGCTCTCATGACGCCGGAAAAGGAATTTGCCTATCAGGCTGCCTTGCGCGAAAGTCTCGAAGCGGGCTATGAAATTCTACGCCAAGGTGGTCCGGCCCTTGACGCCGTGGAACTAGCGGTGCGCAGTCTCGAAGACAATCCGCTTTTCAACGCCGGGCGCGGAGCTGTTTTCACTCACGAAGGTCATCAGGAAATGGATGCCGCCATCATGGATGGGCGTAACCGGGCGGCCGGCGCCGTGACTGGCGTCCGTACGGTGCAGAACCCCATCCGGGCTGCGCGGCTCGTGATGGAAAAAACCGACCACGTGCTGCTCGCATACCCCGGTGCCGACGAGTTGGCGCGGGAATATGGCCTGCCCACCCAACCCGCCGAATATTTTTTCACCGAACACCGCTACGCGCAGCTACAAGAAGCCTTGCTGGAAGGGCGAATGCGCCTCGACCACAGCCAAGCTTTACAAACCGCCGCGCCGCTCGAAGAACCCGCTGCCTTTCCCAACGAAGACCCGAAAAAGAAAATGGGCACAGTCGGCGCCGTGGCCTGCGACCAGTCTGGCAACCTGGCCGCCGCCACCAGTACCGGCGGCATGACCAACAAGCGTTACTCCCGCATCGGCGACTCGCCCATCATCGGGGCGGGCACCTTCGCCGACAACCGCACCTGCGCTATCAGCTGTACCGGGCACGGCGAATTTTTTCTGCGTGCCATGGTGGCGCACGATATCAGCTGCCTGATAGAATACCGCGGCCTGAGTTTGGCCGAAGCCTGCCGCATTGTGGTGCACGACAAGCTTGCGCCAGTAGGTGGGGAGGGTGGCCTCGTGGCCGTAGACGCGGCCGGCAACGTAGCATTGCCTTTCAATTCCGAGGGGATGTACCGCGGAAGCATCACGCCTTCCAACCTCTACATCGGAATTTACAAAGACTAGGAAAACAGGCCGATTTTTGTGCCTATATATATAAGGAGTAGGCGCTGCAATAGTTTACCGGTAGCCGAAAGACAAAAAACCGCATTTCCAGGCAGGAAACGCGGCTTTTTGTTATAAGGTAGCTATACTTTCTACGAAGCGTCGGTTGAGACGGAAGGGGAGGAAACTTTAGGCTCCTCAACCGTTAGGCGGTCCGACTCGGCCGCTTGGAGCAACAACTTCAGGTCGGGGTAGAATTCGCGCTGCGTGACATCGTACACGTTGCCTTTCACTAGCACGTGTAGCAGCATATTTTCAATGGAAATAGCTTCCCCTTTACGAGCAGCGTGGGCATTGTTGTGCTCCAGCTTGTGCCCATCCATAATCACGACCAGGTTGGAGCCGATGGCTTCGAACTGGTGGCCGCCTGTGATGAGCACCCCCGTGTCTTCGCCCAACCCGATGCCAATAAGCTTGGGGTGCAAGGCCACTGCCTCGATAAGACGACCGAACCGACCGCGCTTCACAAAATGCGAATCGATAACCACGTTGTTGAGCAAGCCAAGACCGGTGCCCATCTTCACGGCTCCTTTCATCAAGGCATCCGGTACGCTACCACCCGCAATCATGGCGTGCGACATGGCCATGGCTCCGGCTGAGGTACCCGCAATGATGAAGTTGGGCGACTCGTAATAGCGTTGTTTCAACACTTGCAGAAACTCGGTGCCACCAAACATTTGGGTGAGGCGCGACTGGTTGCCCCCGCTTATCATAACCACGTCGGCGAGGCGCAGGCGCTCCACATACTCGGGTAGCAACGCGTCTTCGGGCGTGCGAATATCCATGATACCTACTTGGTGGCAGGTGAGCATCGCGAAGGAAGCAACATAAATTTTGGCTACTTCCTCCGGTATCATAGAGGCCGTGGTAATAACCTCGATGCGCGGATCTTCTTTCCCTGATTCGAGAACTACCCGTTTTAGGATTCCTAGCTCGAAAAAGTTGAGGTAATATTTCTTCTTCGTCCGGGGATTAGGGTAAGTACCCTTGTCTTCATTGCCGCCAATGGCAATGAGCTTACCCAAAGGTTTTAAATTCTTCAACACAAAAAATCAAACTAGTACAACACAAAACAAGAGACCATTGCTGCTTAAGAGCAAGCTTTAGGCCAGGCCGCTTAACGGTACCTACAAAAAACAACACGCAACGCCAGATTCCTAACCAGCAGCAAAAGATTACTACATTTTTCCGCTGGCTATAGTGCCCTTGTGTTTAACAGAGCAAGTAGCATTCAGTTGTATTAAACTTGCCCGACCAGCGTATCGAAGGTGCTAGTCGCCACGGAGTGGTAGTTGGGGCGGGCCGCGGTATATAGTTGCCGAGCTCGTTCCAAGCCGCCAGGGGTAGCGAGTATCGCCTTATAAAGAGGCGTCAAAAATTTGCGCCGTCCCACGTGCGTCAAGAAGTGGTGCAGGGCCTCGTCGGCGGGGGAGTAGCTGGCCGCGATGGTGTGCGGGAACCAGGCAGCCAAAATTTCGGCGTTGCCAGACTGCGTGAAGTTGAAAGCAGCATCTAGCTCCGCCAGCTTTTCCGAAGGTAGGCCCGCGGGCAGTCCGTGTAGGAAGTGCACCCACTCGTGGCTGCTCCAACTGGTAGTGCGCAGGTCGGCGGTCGGGGCGCCCTGCTGCCAGTGTTGCAGGACGGCGTCCACCGCTTCGAAGCGGGTCGAGCTTACGGGTGGGGCTACGGCCGGAATACCCGGGCCGTTCACCCATGCCTCAAGTTGAAGCTTCTCTTCCAAGCCGGGCTGTTTGTCTAGTAGCTCGCGCCGTAGATACGCCACAAACGAGTTGGTGTCCATGCTCTGAAAGCTGTGCCGAGCGAAGTACTCTTTTATAAAGGTGTCGAGAGCAGGCCGGCCCACCAGGTATTCGAGCGTGAGCAGAAGGTAGTCGCCTTTTTCGTAGGCAATGTCATTGAGGCCTTCGTCGGGGTCGCGGCCCGCTAAGTCGAGGTGCAGATGGGTGTCTTTGCTTTCGGGGCCAAGCTCCTCAATGGTGTGTTGCAGGCCGGTGTGGCCGAGCACTTGTAGCATGTCAGAATAAGAGCGGCCATACAATTTCTCCATAATGCGCCGCTCAAAATAGACTGTAAAGCCTTCGTTTAACCAGAAGTCATTCCAAGTTGCATTTGTAACTAAGTTGCCGCTCCAGGAGTGCGCAAGTTCGTGCGCCACCAAACTAGTTAAACTTCGGTCGCCAGCTAGTATAGTTGGTGTTACAAATGTTAAACGTGGATTTTCCATGCCACCGAATGGAAAGGAGGGAGGTAGTACCAGCAAATCGTACTGGTCCCACTGGTAGGGGCCATACAAAGCTTCGGCGGCAACCACCATGTTTTCCAAGTCTTGAAATTCGCTAGTGGCAACAGGAAGCGTCACGGGTTCGGCGTAAATTCCAGTGCGGGCGCTTAGTGGCTCGAATGCCACATCCCCTACGGCTAGCGCCATTAGGTAAGCCGGTATCGGCTGTGCCATACGGAAGCTATACTCACCACTGGCAGTGCGTGCCTGCGGATTCTCGGCGCTCATCAGAGCTAGCAACTCGGCGGGCACCTGCACGTGGGCGTCATAGGTGAACCGGACTCCCGGCGAGTCTTGGCACGGTATCCAGGTGCGAGCCAAAATGGCTTGCGACTGTGTGAACAAGAACGGGTGCTGCTGACCGGCTGTCTGCTCGGGCGTTAGCCACTGTAGTGCGGCCGCGCCGGGAGTGGTACGGTATCGAATGGTTACCTGCTCGGTCTCGGGTAGAATAGCTATCTGTAGTGGCTGCCCTAAAACCGGGTCGGCCTCGCCCAGCGAGAAGTTGGTTGGCGTCCCGTTCAGGTCGCCGAGCAGTACGGCTTCGATGTCGAGGTTGCGGGCATCAAGTACCAGCTCCGTTGCGCTGCTATGATTGACGAGCTGCCAGGTGGCGTGCCCGGCCAGAGTACGGGCCTGGAAGTCGACGACTAAGTGGAGACTAAGATGTTGTACACTCACCTCGGCCGGGCGGGCGTAGCTGTGTGGGTCGGGCGTGAAGTGTGGCGTGGTAGGATCAGGAGTGGTGGACATAGGTCAGGAAGAAAGAGCAAGAGATACAAGGAAAAGTAGCAACACGAGAAAAGCGCAACGCAGCCTCAAAGATAGCCCAGCCACCTGCGCCCGTTCAGAGGGCAGCGCTGAGAAAGCAACGCCTGGAGGCGACGAGTGGCGAAAAGAAAAAACGAAGGCGCTGCGTGGCGGCCTTTGCAATGGCTAGGATGAATAACAAGTGTATCGGCAAAACCCGCTAACTTGCGGGCAGTGGAGAATACGGTAAACCGAGCAACTTATCGACTCGGAAACCAGTAGAACGCGCAACTGACTGTTCGGTTAACTTGGATAGCTTTTTGCACCAAGCCCTGCAGTAGGTATTGTTCGTTCTTGATTATTCCCACACCTCTGCATGAATTCATTATTTCGATCTGCTTTCTTATCCACGCTGCTGTTTTGGCTGCTTAGCCTGACAGTGTTTGCAACTGCCTCATGCAGCCAGGAACAGAAAGCGCAAATCAAGGAGTCGCTGCCTGGTCTCTCATCCAAGGCAGGCGGCGCGCAGCCTAAGCTCGACAGCGTGTACATTGTAAAGTACATGAGTGCCGAGCCTAAGTTCAAGGACCAAATTGAATGGGGCAAGAAATTCTACCGGGAGCGAGGCTTTCGGCTTGGCTGGTTTCGCGACCATGAAGTGGTACCCCAAGCCAAGACCATGCTCGGTGTCATTGACAAGGCCGCCGATGAAGGGTTAGATCCTAAAGAATACAAAACCAAGGACTTCGATAAGCTTTTTGCCGATTTAAAAGCCGTTCAAAACGATTCTACCAAGCGAAATGCCTTGGAGAAAGAGATTGATGTGGCTCTTTCCGGTACCTATTTCAACTGGGCTTCTGACTTCTATCGGGGCATCGTAGACCCACGCAAGGTGAAGACGGTAGCCTGGGATGTGAAGCGCAACAAGATCAAGTTGCATAAGGCACTAATGACAATTCTGAAGGAGCGGGAAAGCACGTATCCTTACTACGAATTCGAGCCTTTGCACCCCGAGTACGACCAATTGAAAAAGGCTTTGGCCAGCTACCGCGACATCCAACGCAACGGCGGTTGGCCAACTATTCCGGCCGCTACCAAGCTCAAACCTGGGCAAGCTTCCCCCGCGGTTGCGCTGCTGCGTCAGCGTCTGTTGAGCGCAAAGCCCGCCCCCGATAGCGCGCCTCCGGTAGCCGCCAACACGTCTGAAACTCCGGTGCAAACAGTGGCTAATACATCGACCACAGCGCCGGCTAGTACTGCAGCTACCGAGAAATATGAAGGAGAATTGGTCGCGGCAGTGAAGGAATTTCAGAGCCAAAATGGCCTCAAGCCGGATGGGTTAGTAGCGGGTGAAACGCTGCGTTTGCTCAACGTTCCGGTCGCCCAGCGCATCGACCAAATCATCATCAACATGGAGCGCTGGCGTTGGATCCCGAAGAAGTTCGAGCCTAACTATTTGCTCGTAAATATCCCCGATTACAAGCTCCACGTTGTTGAAAACAACAAGGAAGCTTTCAACATGAAAGTCATCGTGGGCAAGACGCTTAATGCCACTCCGGTGTTCAGCGACAAGATGGAATCGGTGGTGCTGGCGCCTTATTGGAACGTTCCTTTTAGCATCATCGACAAGGAACTGCGGCCCAAGTTGGCCGCCAATCCGCAAGCTGTTCTAGACCGACTCGATATGGAAGTGGTGAAGGGTTGGGGTGCTAAAGCCACCCCCATCGACCCCAACAGTATCGATTGGGCGAACGTAACACAGGCCACCTGGAAGTACACCTTGCGCCGTCGTCCGGGCCCCAAGAATGACCTCGGAGACGTGAAGTTTATCTTCCCGAACTCACAAGATATTTACCTCCATGACACCCCACACGACGAGCTGTTTAGTCAAGCCAAGCGAGGATTCAGCCACGGTTGCGTGCGGGTAGAAGAGCCGTTGAAACTAGCCGAATACCTGCTGCGCGACAAGCCCGGTTGGGACCTAACTCGGATAGAGGAGACTATTGCTGGGGCCAAGAGCAGTACGTTAGCCTATCCAAACAGCTCCCGGTGTACTTAGTATACTTTACTGCCTGGGTTGACGAAGGGGGCAATGTGAACTTCCGCGACGATATCTATGGCCACGACAAGTCTCTGGCTAAGGAGTATTTTAATTAATCGTTAGCCTCCAGTACAGCTTACATTATCACAGAGGACAAAAGGCTGTGCTTAACAAGAATTGAAAGAGCCCCACTTATTGCTGCTGGCAATAGGTGGGGCTTCTCGCATATATAGGAATATGAATGCGCTTTTTACTTCTCTAAGGAACACTGATAACAGCTGGTAAGCGGGTTTTTAGCAGGCCCTGCAGAGCATAATTAAGCTAAGAAACAACAATATACTCGAAGGTCTAATTAGCAAATCAAGCAATGATTGAGTGCTTTATTGCAAGCTTGGTAGATTACATATGTTATACATTTGTAATCGGTTAGAGACTGGGTTTACAATTGGTACAGGCAAGTATAAACGGCTGTTTTGTTTTACATTGGTTAACTACAAACAAGATCAGTTTAGAGAAAAATTAATGTCGTACATTTGTTAATTAATGCTTCTATAAGCTATGGTTGACCGCATTCGAGAAATTCTGAGCGCCCGTCAGCTGACACCAACGCAGTTTGCTGACACGATAGGCGTCGCGCGGCCTATTGTCAGCCATATACTGAGCGGCCGTAACAAGCCAAGCTTGGAAGTAGTGCAGAAAATAATAGCCGCTTTTCCAGGCCTATCATTGTCTTGGCTATTAAGCGGCACCGGATCTATGAATGCCAATGATGCAATGGCGGGAGGGGTAGACGCTTCCTCTGCAGTGCATCCTTCTCGTCGTGTAAGCACTAGGGCATCAGAAACTACCCGTCCTACCCCTGATAAAGCAAAGACGCAGTCAGACAAGGCTGAGCCTATTGTAAAGGCTCCTGAAACGTTAAATAAAACGGAGGTGCCCTTGGATCCTGCTAACACGCTCCTTGCTAAGGAAACCGCATCTCTGCCACTGTTTGCAACTTCTACAGCAGCACCCTTATATAATAATCAAGTAATAAGTGCTCCAACGCCGCCTGCCCTGCGGCAGGCGGCGCCCATATTACAAGAAAGTGCTGCTAACAATCATGTAGCCGCTACTAAGCCACCAACTACAGCCGAGGTTCCCACAGCTTCTATCGCTACCTCAGCACCTTCTGCCGCTCAACCCTTTGCCGAGCCCGGGAAAGCTATTCGTCGTATTGTCATCTTCTACCAAGACGGCACTTTCACCGATTACCAGCCCGACAATAAGTAGGAAAAGGTCGAACAACTTCTATTCAATGGCTGCTTGCAACTAAGGGTGGCGCTAGTTGTCTCTACAATTTGCTAGCTACCCTGAGTGATTAAGCGTAATGCAATTTGTCAGTCCTATTAGTACTAGTAGTAAATGCAGAGGAAAGCAGGTTCGATTCTTTGCTTCATTTCAAGCACATCCTCACAAATTATATTAGTAAAGTTTAGAATTTACACTGGTGTAACACTGGTATAAATTCCAAGAAAATTTATGACGTTAAAATGCTGTATATCAGCTAAAAAATATCAATGATTTAAGTAGGGATATAAGTAGTTGACTGCGCAGGTTCTTATTGGATATGAGCAAAATCAGGTATTGCTAAATTGTCTCCGTTTAATGCGTTAAGATGCTAAGGCATTTGACAGAGGTTGCAGGATGAAAAATTTATATAATGCCAGATATCAAGGCCGCTAACATGTTTAGCTGTGCTAAAATATTGATACGTTTCTACCAGTGAGTAAAGTTGTTTGCTTAGCGCAATTGTCACGCTGCAAGCATTAAATAATCAGATGAGGGAAATACTAGATCCTCGATAAAACTAACTCAAACAGGCACCGTATTTAGACAGTGCGTGCTACGAGGTTTTCTATAGTGTTTACAGATGTATATTTGTAAACAGGGTAGCTTCTAGGCTAAGTAGAGTAATTCATTCATTAGTTTAACCGGCAGAAGCCCGAACTACACTTGGCTGTTTTCGGAGCGGTGCTTACCTTTGGGATATGAAAAATTTTCGTCTGCTTTTCCTTCTCGCTGTCAGCGCCCCGCTTTTCCTCTCGTCTTGCTCGCAGGCTCCCGACGCCGAAAAAGATCCTGATGCCGATGCCGCTTACAAGCGTGAGCACCGTCAAGAAGGGTACCGCGAGGCGCAACGCAGCAACGCCAACTAGTAACAGTTCGGGTAACGGCCCTAATGATCAGCCTACACCATAGGCTTGGCTATGGAGTCTTTCTCTTCTTGATATAGCAGCAGCTTTTCACCGCAAAACAAAGCCCCACCCGACGCGCGTCAGGTGGGGCTTTTGATTATAGCTGAATTCGAACGAGTCGAAGTCCGTTAGCTTACGAAGATTGGGGTACCGGTTACAGAAGCAGTGCTGGGTAGCAATTCGGGAAGCTGGATGCCGGCAAGCAACTGATTCTCGAGTAGGTTGGCCCACGTGCGCAGATATAGCACTACATCATCGCGCTGATTGTGGCGCAAGGCGTCGCGGCGCTCGAAAGGAATGGCGGCCCGGATTGTCGGATCGGAGAGACGCTCTAGGTGCGTAAGGTCGGAACGGGTAAAACCAAGGGCCAGCATTTCATCAATGGTGGTATCGATAGGCAAACCGCTGGTAGGGCAATAGTCAATTAGCTGCCGCTCCCAATCTCCGTAGCGTTGCATAGCGCGGGCATGAATCTCGCCTTTGCTTAGGTGCGTAATAGTCTGGGCCAAGTGGCCACAATTGCAGCTGCCCATATGGCCCCATTGGTACGGAGCCTGAGTAGCTAAGCGCTGAGCCGTGTCGCGGAGTGCCTGAATGACGGGAAGAGTGCTGTGAGCCATAAAACAAACGTCGTCAGAAGAATAAATAGCAACGGCTGCGTAGCCGCCGCTTGTAAAATACAAATAACCGACCTTTTGTTTGCCGAATCAGCTGTTTATCAGCTTTGAAATTCTGCCGTAGTCACCTTGTGCAGTAGCCAGAAGTCGGCTTCTCTACTTGAATTATCAAAGCCGTAAAGCAAAACAGCCCCGTCAATTGTCGGGGCTGTTTTGAATGAGATAAGATAGTCAGCTTGTGCTAACGCCCGTTGCTGTTGTTGCCGCCGCGATAAGACCGACGACCTTGGCCTGAGTTGGAACCGGCACCGCCCGCTGCCCGCTCGCCTGCTGGGCGAGAAGAAGAGGCCGCTGGACGGTTACCGGTGGCGCGGTTGCGGTCAGAGCCGCCGCGCTGGGCTCCGGCCTCGTGGCTAGGGCGCGCAGCACGTGGGGCATTGCCTTCCCGCCCTGGCCGTGGGGGACGACCAGCCGGCCCTTTCGGCCGCTTGATCGACTCGCCACCGTGCAGCAGCACCGGCGCCACCGAGCGAGTGGTATAAGGATGATTGGCTATGAGGTCGATCTGGCGGCGAATTAGCTTCTGGATGTCCTGCAAATAAGCACGCTCCTCGTCTTCCACAAACGTGAGGGCAGTACCAAAGGCCCCGGCCCGGCCGGTGCGGCCAATACGGTGCACGTAGGTTTCCGGCTCGTTGGGTACTTCGTAATTGATAACGTGCGTCAGGTCGTCAACGTCAATGCCGCGGGCGGCAATGTCGGTGGCAACCAGCACACGGGTAGTACCCGCCTTGAAGTTGCTAAGGGCCCGCTGGCGGTGGTTCTGCGACTTATTGCCGTGAATGGCTTCGGCCGGAATGTTGGCTTTAGCCAGCGTCTTGACCACCTTGTCGGCGCCGTGCTTGGTACGTGTGAACACCAGCACCCGCTTGATAGCAGGATCTTTAAGCACGTGCTCCAGCAAATCGGCCTTGTCGTTCTTGTCGACTAAGTACACACCCTGCGTGACGGTGTCCGCCGTGCTTGAAACGGGCGTAACGGCCACTTTCACCGGATTCGGTTTCAGGATGGTGTTAGCCAACTCCTGAATCTGGGCGGGCATGGTGGCCGAGAAAAACAGCGTCTGCCGAGAAGACGGCAGCTTGGGCAAGATGCGCTTAATGTCGTTGATAAAGCCCATGTCGAGCATCCGGTCGGCTTCGTCGAGCACGAATACTTCCACGGTGCGCAAGTCCACGAAGCCCTGACTCATGAGGTCGAGCAGGCGGCCGGGGGTGGCAATGAGCACTTCTACGCCGCGCTTCAGGGTTTGAACCTGCGCGTGCTGACTTACGCCACCGAAGATGACAGTGGAGCGCAACTTAGGCAAGTGACGGCCATAGGCCCCAAAGCTCTCGTTGATTTGAATAGCCAACTCCCGAGTAGGAGTGAGCACCAAGCAGCGGATGCGCCCGGGCGCTGTGCGCGCCACCTGCGCCGTTTGGTGCAGAATTTGAAGAATAGGGACGGTAAAGGCGGCAGTTTTGCCGGTGCCGGTCTGGGCTACGCCTAGCAGGTCGTGGCCTTCCAGCACCTGCGGGATAGCCTGCTGCTGGATAGGGGTAGGGTTCGTGTAGCCTTCCTCGTGCAAAGCACGCAGGATAGGATCAATCAGGTTTAGTTCGTCGAAAGACATCAAAAAGAAAAAAAGCGAGGCCGCGCCCTAATGGTGGCCAGATGGGCAGTGGGTACTGAGCAAGAATGCAAAGGTCGGTGGTTTTGCGGCGAAAAAGGCGCCACCTTAATATAAGACCGGTAGTAGTCAGAGAAAATGCTGCCACTAGGCAGGTCAGTGAGGAAGCAAAAAGGGCTCAACAGTAGCAATTGCCCACAAACTGAGCTGCATCCTGGCGGGAAAAGAAAGTCGTATAAAAAAATAAAGGTAGTACTGATGCAGAGGAAGATAGGTCGTAGAAGGATGCCTAAATCAACAGCAACTTTCCGCGGGATAGAACTTCGTCAACACCTCTTGCTACATATTCCGTTTACTTTTCTGAAAATTCTTTACGATCTACCTCTCCAATGGAAATAATCAGCCGAGAAACCGCCTACGATGGTCATTACAAACTGAAGTTGCTTACTGTACAAGACGGCGACAAGCAACTAAAGCGGGAACGGTTTGAGCCGGGAACCGCCGTAGCAGCCCTGGTGTGGGATACCAAGCAGGAGCGTTACCTGTTGACCCGCCAGTACCGGATAGGGGCAGAAGCTGAAATAGTGGAAATAGCCGCCGGTATGGTCGACGGCGACGAAGCTCCGGAAGTAGCCATTCGGCGCGAGATACAGGAGGAGCTCGGCTACGACGTGGACCAGCTAGAGCAGATTGCTCGCATCTATCCTTCGCCGGGAGCCAATGCCGAGGTTATCACCATTTTTTTTGCTGAAGTCAGCAACAAGAGCGGCAAAGGGGGAGGGCTCGAAGAGGAAAACGAGAAAATTGAGCCTGTTGTCTTTACGCACGAGCAACTAGTGGCAGAACAATTCGAGGACGCTAAAACATTGATTGCAGTACAGTGGGCGCAGCTTCGAAAATGACGTCAAAAAGCACGCGTACTCTTTGGTTGTCGTGCAGCACCTACGACTATTTAGCAAGAGCTTTTGCTCTACACTTTCCACAGCAAATTCTTGATGGCAATAGTTTGCAAGCCTGACAGACGTTAGGAAATGTTTGGGATTAGTAAAGCAGAGATTCAAAAGCCATAGGACAATCTTCAACCATATGTATAAAGATAAAGCCATGACTACCGTATTGGTAGCCATGGCTTTGTAGTTAATAAGTAAAGTAAAAATAACGAGATAATTATTGGGTTTTAATAATATACTCAAATGTTTGCTTCGTTTTAGCGTCGTTGATCAGCACTGTTAAATCTTGGGGAGTCTCGGTTTTAACAAATGGTATAGTGCGTTTGCTCATATACAGGTCCCGGTTCCAGAAGCGTCCGTTACCTGCTTCCAAGGCCGGCAAGTTGAACACTTCTTTTCCTTCCTTGTCTTTGGCAACTACACTCAGAAGAGCTGGATCGGCATTGGTTGACCCGCGGCGGTACATCGTTACGCTCAACTCGCCGCCGGGAGGCAACTGGCTGAAGCGCCGCTGGTAGGTGGTGTCAGCCCAGTTCTTGATTTTCTTTAAGGCATCAATTTCGGTGAGTAGATCAGCATAGGGGCGGTAGGCGACACGCGTCACGCAGGCATCTACCTCGGCATCTTCGTCGGTGTTTTTCGTGACGTTCAATACGTACTGGCACTCCTCATCCTTCTTGGCCACCATATATTTCTTGCGAGGCTTGCCCGGCATATATTGAGCCGAAGCCGCCAAGGTGCAAGTCAGGAGGGCAGCCAGGAGAATTATTCTCTTCATAGAAAAATCAAGATTTACAACTGAAATAAGGGTTTCAGGTTCCCAAAGGTAAGTATGTGCCAAAAGCAGGCCGCTAGATTTCGTCCAAAAACAGGTTTCACCCGGCCGGTGAGGTTGGTTTACTGGTTGGATGACGGATATAACCGGCTCCGGTGAAACGTGACCTAACGGTAACGCCCCCGTAACGCCCACTTCATAGGGGAAACCGAACTTTGAAACGGGTAAAAACGGCTTTCTCTATATGCGCGCTCCCCTCACATTGACCCTACTGCGCCTGACAGTGCGCGGGCTAGCTTACACGTTGTTTCAACTGGCGCTAGGTGCTGCCTACTTGCTTCGCTCTGTAGGCGCATTGCGAATGCCTTTCCGGTTTCATAATGCCGATGAAGATTCGCAGGACGCTTCCCTCACCCGGCGTACACTGCCTAGTGCCCGCCTCAATCCACGCCCGGCGCTTTGACTGTTCCTATCATGGCTAGCAAAAAGCGCCGCCGGGTGGAGGTGGTGGTGGTGTCGGATGTCCATTTGGGTACTTATGGCTGCCACGCCGTTGAGCTGTTGCGCTACCTGAAAAAGGTAAAGCCCAAAGTGCTGGTGCTCAACGGGGACATTGTAGATATCTGGCAGTTCAGCAAAAGCTATTGGCCGAGTACGCACATGCGGGTGGTACGCCATCTAGCAGGGTTGGCTGCCAAGGGTACCCGCATTCACTACCTCACCGGCAACCACGACGAGCTACTGCGCAAGTTCGCCGGTACTCTCCTCGGCGCCTTCAGCATCGACAATAAGTTGGTGCTAGACTTGCCCCACGGCAAAACCTGGCTCTTTCACGGCGACGTGTTCGATGTGACAATGCAACACTCCCGTTGGCTGGCTAAGCTTGGGGCCAAGGGCTACGACCTGCTCATTCTGATTAACCGAATGGTGAATTGGGGGCTGCACCGGCTAGGTCGTCCGCGGGTGGCATTGTCGAAGGTGGTGAAGGACCGGGTGAAAAGTGCGGTGAGTTTGGTGAGCGACTTCGAGAAAACAGCGGCCACTATTGCGGCCGACCAAGGCTACAGCTACGTGGCGTGCGGGCACATTCATTGCCCCGAAATCCGGACTGTCAGCACAACAAAAGGGGAGGTGGTGTACCTGAACTCGGGCGACTGGGTGGAAAACCTGACAGCTTTGGAGTACACCGCCAAAACCGGCTGGCAACTCTATCGCTACGCCGACGACCCCAACATGCTACCGAACACCGAGCAAGACCAAGAAGAAGTGGACGAGGAAGATTCAGCGGCCGACATGCCCGTGGCCACGCTGCTGGATGGGTTGCTGGCCGAGTTTCAGCTGCGCCGATCCTGAAGCAGCTGTTTTAAATCTTTGTCTTACAGTATCAAGTTTCACTCATCGAATGCCCCGTATTCTTTACGCTATCCAAGGCACTGGCAACGGCCACCTGAGCCGCGCCCACGATATTGTGCCGTTGTTGCAGGAGCGCGCTTCCCGGGTTGACTTGCTGGTGAGTGGCCCGCCAGCCGACGTGCAGTTGCCTTTCAAAGTGCGTTACCGCTGCCACGGCATGGGCTTCATTTTCGGCAAAAAAGGGGGCATCAACTTCGTCAAGACCTTTTGGCAACTGAACTCGGCGGCTTTTCTGCGCGAGATGCGGCTACTACCGGTCGAGGACTACGACATTGTTATCAGTGACTTCGAGCCGGTGTCAGCGTGGGCGTGCCGATTGCGCGAGGTGCCGTGCGTGGCCTTGAGCCACCAAAGCGCCGTGCTGAGCGCAGCAGCCCCCCGACCCAAGAACGACGATGTGGTGGGCCGGGCCGTATTGCGCCACTACGCGCCCACCACGCAACAGTTTGGCTTTCACTTCGAGCGTTATGAGCCTCACATCTATACGCCCGTTATCCGGCAGCAGGTCCGGCAGCTGACGCCGCAAAACGATGGGCATTACACCGTATACCTACCCGCCTTCGACGAAGAAACGTTGGTAAAGCGCTTGCGCTACCTCAGCCGCGACGTGCGTTGGGAGGTGTTCAGCAAGCACAGTCAGCAAGAGGCGGAATATGGTAATGTGCGCGTACGGCCGGTGAGCGGGGCTGCTTTCACCAACAGCCTCGCCCGGAGCGCCGGAGTACTGTGCGGGGCCGGATTCGAGACGCCGGCCGAGGCACTGTACTTGGGCAAAAAGCTGTTGGTGGTACCCATGCGCAACCAGTACGAGCAGAGCTGCAACGCCGCCGCGCTGGCGGGCATGGGCGTGCCCGTCGTCAAAAATCTTAAAGACAAAAGCCTGGACGTCATTGATCAATGGCTGCAAAACGGCCTGGTGGTGCCTGTGACGTATCCCGACGAAACGGGCATGGTGTTGGATAGGCTGCTGGCCGAAGTACGCACGCCCCAAACTGTAACTCACCTTTTTTAAAGCGCAGCTACTTTTTCAATCGGTTGACGTATCCGCCTTTTTGGTTGCTTTGCCGCTCTGTTTTTCCAAAGCTCGGGCAGCCAATTTCGTCTGCTGTTTGTCCTACCAAAGTCTGGGGCCCCACCTTCCCCTCGGCTTGTCTGTCTTATGTCCTCTACTGCTCTACCTGCTGCCTTTTTTCCACCTACAACCCCTGCCAACTTTTCTCGGGCCGACTTCGGGCCGGATTTTCGGTGGGGCGTGTCGGCGGCGGCATATCAGACAGAAGGAGCCTGGAACTTGGATGGCAAAGGCCCAAGCATCTGGGACGACTTCGTGCGCCGAAAGGGCCGCATCAAACGCGGCGAGACGGCGCAGGTAGCCACCGACTTCTACCACCGCTGGCCGCAAGACTTAGACTTGCTGCAACAAATGGGCATCCGAGATTTCCGGTTTTCTATTGCTTGGTCGCGGGTGGTGCCGCACGGCATGGGCTTGGTTAACCCCAAAGGCATGGATTTTTATGACCGACTGGTGGATGGCTGTTTGGAACGGGGTATCACGCCTTGGCCGACGCTCTACCACTGGGATTTGCCCTCGGTGTTGCAGGAGTTGGGCGGTTGGGTGAACCGCGATATTGTGGGCTGGTTCACCGACTACACCCAACGCGTAGCCGCGCGCCTCGGCGACCGGGTGCAGCACTGGATGGTGCTCAACGAGCCGATGGTGTTTACTGGAGCCGGGCACTTACTAGGTATTCATGCGCCGGGCAAGCGGAGCTTGGGCTCTTTCTTGGCGGCCACGCACCATGCCACGTTGGCACAGGCCGAGGGTGGGAGGGCCCTGCGCGCCATGTTGCCCGCCGATGCTCAGATTGGCACCACCTTTTCCTGTTCCTATGTCACGCCGTGGCGACCCGGTCACGCCCGTGATGCTCGGGCCACCCGACGCGCCGACGCGTTGCTTAACCGGCTTTTCGTGGAACCTGCACTTGGCTTAGGCTACCCAGTAGCGGACGTGCCGCTGCTTGGCTGGCTGGAGCGCTACATCAAGCCCGGGGATGAGAAGAAGATGCCGTTTGACTTCGACTTTCTGGGGGTTCAAAACTACACGCGCGAGGTAGTGCGACACTCGCCGTTCGTGCCCTTGCTGTGGGCTTCGTTGGTGGGCGCGTCGCGTCGTGGGGTTCCCCATACAACAATGGGCTGGGAGGTATATCCTGAGAGCTTATACCATATGTTAAAACAATTCGGGGCTTATCCAAATGCTCCGCGCTTGCTGGTAACCGAGAATGGCGCTGCTTTTCCTGATGCGTTGACTTCCGATGGCCAGGTGCACGATGCAAGCCGGCAAGCGTACCTTCAGGCTTGTATTGGACAGGTGTTGCGCGCACGCCAGGAAGGCATCCCTGTTGACGGATACTTTGCTTGGTCGTTTACCGACAACTTCGAGTGGGCCGAAGGCTATAACCCTCGCTTTGGCTTGGTGCACGTGGAATACGAAACCCAACGGCGAACCATTAAGGATTCGGGCAAGTGGTACAGTGAGTTTATAGCAGGAGAAAACCGGCGTCAAAATCAAGCCGCTAGGGCCGCCTCAACCTCTTCCAATCATCCCGTGTATTTGGCGCCGGGATCCTCCTTCGCTAGTTAAGCTACCCTCTAAGGAAGGGCTAGCGTAGTCGTTGCAAGTCAAGGAAAAACTTGTATCTTATTGTTTATAGTAGATGCTCTTATTTAACCATATGTATAAAACAAACATATGGTTAAAGCCGCTGAAGTTGTTGGCTTCATAATTCGGTAATTAGCTGATAACTATGCCGTAATACACTCACAGTAGTTTTGGTACATCACCTTTCAATTTCATTGGGATGCGTCAAACTTTACTTGCAGGCGGTAGATTAGGATTGGTGTTGCTAGCGTTGCAAGCCGCCCCAGTAGTAGCGCAGAGTGTGCGCTTTACGGCGGCGACGGCAATAGCCAATGAAAGCGCTGGCACCATCAGCATCCCAGTGGCAATTACAAATTCTGGCGCGGCTAGTACCGTACAGGTAGCCTTGGTAACCAACCTAGGCACAGCTACACAAGGCACCGATTTCACTTATCCTGCTACGCAGACGCTGTACTTTCCTGCCGAAACTACGGTCAACCAAACCCTGACGATTCCGCTGACGGATGACGTGCTGGCCGAGGGAGCCGAGTATTTCACGTTGCGCCTGCAAAATCCTACCAATGCCACGCTCACGGCGGGCTCTACGGAAGTACTGGTGTATATCCGGGATAATGACACGCAGGCTCCGACCCAGACGCGCAACCTCACGCTCAACCGACTTGGCTCGTACCAGAACGGCGCGGCAGGTACCAACTCGGCCGAAATCGTAGCCCACGACCCTACGACGCAGCGGCTGTACGTAGCCAACTCTGTGGGCGGGAAGCTCGACATTCTAAGCCTAGCTAATCCGGCGGTTATTACGTCGGTGGCCTCTATCAATATTGCGTCCTATGGCGGCATCAACTCGGTGGCTGTGCGCAACGGGGTGGTGGCTTGCGCTATTGAAAACGCCGACCCGCAGCAAAACGGCAGCGTGGTGTTTTTCGATCAGAACGGCGCGTTCCTGAAGCAAGTGACGGTGGGTGCGCTGCCCGATATGATTACCTTCTCACCCAACGGCCAATTGATCGTGACGGCCAATGAGGGGGAGCCCAAGACCGACTACAGCGTGGACCCCGAGGGCTCCGTGTCGGTTATCGACTTTTCGGGCGGCATCGCGGGAGTAACACAGGCCAGCGTCACGACGGTGGGGTTTGCTGGCTACAACAGCCAAGCAGCCTCCTTGCGGGCAGCAGGTGTTAGGCTTTATGGTGGCACTTCGGCCAGCCCGAGTTCAGTGGCGCAGGATTTAGAGCCGGAATATGTAGCCGTGTCGGCCGATTCGCGGACGGCGTACATTACGCTTCAGGAAAACAACGCCATTGCCACGCTCGACCTCACTACCCGGCAGTTCACGAGTTTGCGCACGGTTGGCTACCAAGACCACAGTCAGGCTGGTTTCGCTCTTGATGCTTCCGACCAAACACCAGAAATTTTGATGGCTAACTGGCCTATTCGAGGCATGCGTCAGCCCGATGCCATAGCGGCCTTTGAAGTGGCCGGCCAGCGCTACTTACTTACGGCCAACGAAGGCGACGCCCGCGAGTACAATGCCCTCAACGAAATCAACCGCATCAGCGAGTCCGCCTATGTGCTCGACCCGACGGTTTTTCCAAACGCTGCTCTGCTGAAAAATGCGCAGGTGCTCGGTCGTCTCAACGTCACCAACAAGCTTGGGGATACCGATGGCGACGGAGATTTCGATGAAATATATGCCCTCGGCGGCCGCTCGTTCAGCGTGTACAATGCCAGCACCGGCGCCCTCGTGCACGACAGTGGCGACCTACTGGAGCGCGTCACCAGCACCGATCCTACGTATGGCGCCATCTTCAACGCCAGCAACACTACCGGCAACCCGTCCCGCAAGAACCGCTCCGACGACAAAGGTCCCGAGCCCGAAGGCATCACGACCGGCACAATTCGGGATACGGTGTACGCCTTCGTGTCACTGGAGCGCATCGGGGGCGTGGCGGTATTCAACGTCAACGACCCCGGCCAGCCCAAGTTGGTGCAATACGTCAACAACCGCAGCACCACCACCGGCACCGGCGACCAAGGCCCCGAAGGCATTGTATTTATTGCGCCAGCCAACAGCCCCACCGGCCAGCCGTTGCTGCTGCTCGCCAACGAAGTCAGCAGCACGGTTTCGGTCTACAGCATCCAAGGTCGCGGTGTGCTCAGCAACAAAGCAGCCCGCAACGCCGAGCCCTTGCACCTGTATCCGAACCCAAGCCAGGGCGGCAAGGTGCAGCTAAGCCGCGCCGTCAGTGGTACGCTCCACGATGTGCTTGGCCGGCCGGTTCGCACGCTGCACAAAGCCCGCGAGTTTGAAACCGTTGGCTTGGCCACGGGCGTGTACGTGCTTCGCGCCGAAGACGGTGCCAGCTCGAAGCTAGTGGTGCGCTAACGATTTTATACGTGTTTTATCTCCCTACACTAGCTCTCTTATAGTTCTATTCAAAACCTATTGTTACCCAAGCTACAAAGCCTCTACTGATTAGCAGTAGAGGCTTTTGGTTTGTTGGTGCCCCATTCTCGCAGCAGACTTACGGTAGAACGCGGCGTCTTCTGAGCGACCTTCAGCGGGGCATAATCCGGCGGGTAAGTCATGGTGGGTTGCGTATCTTGGCCTGCCGCGGCTCATCGTCGCCATCCCAACAAAATGCTCCTTACCATCTCCACCACGCATCAGCCCGCTACCGACTTAGGCTACTTGTTGCACAAAAACCCGGCGCGGCTGCAATCCGTGGATATTGCCTACGGGCAGGCGCACGTTTTCTACCCCGAAGCCAGCGCCACACGCTGCACCGTCGCGTTGCTGCTCGACATCGACACGGTGGCGTTGGTGCGCAACCACCGGGGGCCGGCCGGCGAAGGCTTCGCGTTAGAGCAATACGTCAACGACCGGCCTTATGTGGCTTCGTCGTTTCTGAGTACCGCCCTGGTGAAGGCTTTCAACACGGCCATGAACGGCACCTGCAAGGACCGCCCCGACTTGCCCGAAGCGTTGCTGCCCCTCGAAGCTACCGTGGCCGCCTTGCCTGCCGCCAGCGCCGAGCAGCTGCACCGCCTCTTCGCGCCCCTTGGCTACGAGGTGGAAACCGACGCGCACCCACTCGACCCGACTGTGCCAGCGTGGGGCGACAGTCGCTACTACACGTTGCGGTTGCGGCACGCGGCCCGCCGCCTGCGCGACCTGCTCACGCACCTCTACGTCTTGATTCCCGTTCTCGACAACGACAAGCACTACTGGATAGGCCCGGCCGAAGCCGAAAAGCTGTTGCACCGCGGCGCGGAGTGGCTGCCTCAGCACCCCGACCGGGAGTTTATTACGCGCCGCTACCTGCGGTTTGCTGAATACGTGAACCCGACGCTGAAACGGCTGCTATCTGCCGACGAAGCAGCAACGGATGATGTGCTGGAAGTTGAACCCCAGGTAGCGGAAATAGCAACCGACGAAACAACAGCATTAACTCACGCAGCAAGTGGAAACAACGCGGAACCGGCTGCCGAAAAACAGAAGCTCCACGACCTACGCCTGGCTCGGATAGCCGAGGAAATCCGACGGGTAGGAGCGAAGCGGGTGCTGGATCTTGGGTGCGGGGAAGGCAAGCTAGTGCGCCGTCTGCTTCAGCAACCGCAGATCGAGCACATCTTGGGCATGGACGTGTCGTATCAGGAATTGTTGCGGGCGCAGGAGCGGCTGCACCTTGCCGAAATGCCCCCGCGCCAGCGCGAACGACTGTCCTTGGTGCAGGGCTCTCTACTCTACCACGACCCGCGCCTAGCCGGGTTTGATGCCGCGGCCGTGGTGGAAGTCATCGAGCACCTCGACGAGGGCCGGTTGGCGGCGTTTGAACAAGTGCTTTTTGCGCGTGCCCGCCCAGGCGTCGTGTTCCTGACCACGCCCAATGCCACCTACAACCAGAAGTTCGAAAAACTTTCAGCCGGCCAGTTTCGCCACTCCGACCACCGCTTCGAGTGGACGGAAGCGCAGTTCAGCACTTGGGCCGCGGAGGTGGCTGCTCGCCATGGCTACCAAGTGCGGGTTGAGCCACTTGGCCCGCACGACGCGCAAGTAGGAGCACCCTCCCAACTGGCTGTATTTGAAAGGATTGGCTAGGCCCGCACAACTCGTTTTAAGTTTATTTCGGATACTGGTTTACTGAAGTATACCGGTGTCTTGTGGAATACTCGCCTGATTTCTAACGATATTTGGTTTATGCCACTTCTCGGTTCATCTCCGCACTTACACACCAAGGAATGCAATTCCGCCATGCGTTCCGTCCGCGACGCTCTCGACCTGCTCGGAGGCAAGTGGAAGCTGGCCATCATTGTGTCGCTGTTGGAAGGGCCGAAACGTTTCAAGCAATTGCAGCGCGACGTGACGGGCATCACAGCCAAAATGCTCAGCAAAGAGTTGAAGGAGTTGGAAGTGAACGGGCTCTTATCGCGCAGCGTACAAGCGGATGTGGCGCCCGTGGCCGTTACGTACACGCTAGCCCCTTATGGTGATACCCTGCTCCCCGTGATTGATGCGCTGCACCATTGGGGCAGCCAACACCGAATGAATATCATGCACCCACAGGAGGCCGTAGCCGCCAAAACGGAAGTTTCAGAGCCAGTTGCGGCCTAAGCACATGGTAGAGACGTGAAACTTGGCGACGCCGACCTTTAGTTCGCAACGCCAAGTTGCACTAGAATACGAAATGCCGTACCCTGGATAAGTGGTGTCAGCAACGACGAGACGTGAACTGAAGGCCAGTAGAGCCAAGGATGCTAGCTGCCGGTCGGAGGCTGGTGATTTTCCTTGCCTAAGCCTAGAGGTATGGCTGTAAATTCCTTAGTCTCCCGTTGCAATGGGGCGCTCGTTGCGCGACCATTCACTCCAAGAGCCCACATACAGCTTTGGCACCTCTAGCCCAGCATAATCGATGGCTAATAGCGTGTGGCAAGCCGTAACGCCGGAGCCGCAGTGCACAATCACCTCCTTCGGGTTTTGCTGATCAAACAAAGTCAAGTACTTGGTCTTCAAAGCTTGCGGTGACAGAAAATTGCCTTCCGCATCCAGATTATCAGAGAACGGTACGTTCACGGCCCTGGAATATGCCCGGCTACCAAATCGATGGGTTCGATTTCGCCCCGGAAGCGGCGCGCTTCCCGAACGTCGATAACCAAACCCTGGCCGGCTTGGGTGGTCTGCTGCACATCAGCGGCGGTGGCGGTGGGCCACTGCCAACCAGAAGTGGGATAGGGGGCGCTGCTACCTCTGGCTTCAGCGCCCGAAGCCGTAGGCAATCCAGTCGCCAAGGCGGCGGGTAGGCCGCCGTCGAGCACCTGCACTGCGGAATGGCCTGCCGCCCGCAGCATCCACCAGAAGCGGGCCGCTGCATTGGCGGCATTTTTATCGTCGTAGACTACTACGTGCGTGGCCGGTTGAATACCGAGATTACCTAATAGCTTGGCAAACTGCGCTATCGGGGGCAACGGGTGCCGGCCGCCATCGGCCGCATCCACCACTTTCGCCGCTAAGTCCTGCTCTAGGTCTACATGCAGGGCACCGGCCAAGTGCAGTTGCTGGTAGCGCTGCCGCGCATCGGGGCCACTGCGGGCATCAACCAGAACGACTGATTTGGAAGCGAGTAGAGGCAATAATTCCGTTGGCTTGATGATCGAAACCATATTTTTTCGGCGTTTTTGTAGGTTGCCTGTGGTATTGGTCCCAATATTACGGCAAACTGGCAGATTCAAAGGTGCAAGTTTATACCAGCTTTCACCTTGCCTCGGCCCAAGCCCTATCCGCTTACTTGATTTGCAGGAGCCGTCCGAGCAAGCTGCAACGGGAAGGGGCACTGGAGCCGTTGCATTCTGCCAAAAATGGGGCACTACGCCGCTAGGTTTTTCTTTGGTTTTCTATTTTTCCTGTTTGCGTTGCGTATGAAGGTTTTGCTGATGCTGGTACTGACGGTATGCTGGCTGAAGCTGTATGCGCAGGAGCCCGTGCCTACCAGCCTGCATACCGACACCAAGGCGCGTTATCAACTCTCGTATCCGAGCGCTTGGCAGCGGCACCAGAACGAAGACAAGACGCAAGTAAGCTTCGTTGCCGGTGGCACCGAGCGGCCAGCCGTTGTCACCCTTACTTCCCGCCCGCTCCCTCCCGACCAAAAAACGGTAGCTAGCCTGCTTGCTAGAGGCCAACAGGATACCTTGTGGCGCAGCATCCTGCGCCTGCCCCGTGCCCAGGTGCTACACCTCAGGCAGCGAACGGCGAGCAGCTACGAAGAACTGCACTACGAGTATACCTTCGCTGCCCAGCCCGCCCCCGCGGCCCGTACCCGCGTGATAGGCCGCCGGATATGGCGCGGCGGCGTAGAATTCAACCTGGAGTACCAGGCCGCCACCACCCAGGATAGCCGCTACCGGACCGAGGGCGAGCAATTGGTGGAGTCTTTCCGCTTTACGGGCAGCGCACCGACTCCGCCCGTCGCCATCCAACAATGCGACGACAAGATGTATGGCATTGCGGCCCTGCGCATCGTCAACGACATGTGGGAAGACGACTGCCGCACCATTCACGAATTTTCTGTCACGGACCCCACCGAGCCCCGAAGATTCATCGGCAGGTGCTGCCTTTTCAGTCTTATGCCTTAGCTAAGGGCTTCGACAACTGCTTGTATTCGGTGACCAAAGCGCCTACCAACCGGCCGGAACTGGTGTACCGCTACAACCCGGCCACGCGCCAGGGCGAGTACACCACGTGGCGACTGCCTGCCCAGGGCTCGGAAACCGTCTGGATTTCCGCTGCTACCGATGAGCACGGCGACTTGTATTTCATGACGGCCGACGCCAACAAGCTCGTGAAAGTCAGCCCCGCCGATAACTCCGTGACCATACTCTGGACCAAGGACCCTGCGCGGCAAACGGCTTATTTTCCGATTATTGGTTTTGCAGGGGCGGGCTCCCATGGTAATTTCTGCCTTGATGACGCCAACACCCTCTACGAAGTCTATAGCACTGATGGCTCCCTATTAAAGGTGGACTTGAAAACTCGCCAAACTGCTCCTGAAATGATACCGCTCAGCGGGCTACCCGAGCGGGGCGGCTACAGCGACTTGCTGCTTCAACTAGACAAAGTCGGCCGCCGTCGGCTCTATCTGGCGGGCCCAAAATCTCTGTATCGGGTGAATATGGAAACTGGCGAGGCGTACCGGGTCCGCCGCGGCGTTTATACCGATCTGGCGGGCTGCAACTTATTTCGGGCCGTTCCTCCCCGCGGCCGGCGGCCGCCGGCGCATCGTCTGCTGCCGCTACGGCTACCACGACATGGCAGGGACGGGTGCTGGACGCCGTCACGTTCCGGCCCTTGTCCCAGGCTCAGCTACGTCTAAACAATGGCAAAACCGAAAACAAGGTGCAACTCACCGCTGAGGGGTCGTTTTCCGTACCCGTCACCCCCGACCGGGCGTACAGGGCACACGCCCAGCTCGTTAGTTACCTGCCCACCGACAGCATCTATACCACCTTGGCTGGCCCTTACGTGCAGGATATTCTGCTCCAACCCCTCACCGTTGGCACCACGCTCCGCTTGAAAAACGTGCAGTTCGACCAGGGCACGACCCGGATGCTCGCCGCTTCCTACGCCACTCTTGATCAGCTGATAGCCGTCATGAAGGAGGACCCTAGCCTCTTGATCGAAATCCGGGGTCACACCGACAACGTCGGGCCTCCAGAGAAAAATCAGATACTCAGTGAGCAGCGAGCCGCCGCCGTACGAATCTACCTCATTGGCCTTGGTATTTCCGAGCAGCGCATCACGAGTGTAGGCTTTGGTGGCACCCAGCCCCGCGCCAGCAACGCCCGCGAATCCACCCGCCAGCTCAACCGCCGCGTAGAGTTCCGCGTAACGGGCGGGCGGTAGAAAATAGACTACTGCTTAGTAGATAAGTAAGAGGATAAAGGATAATTAACTTGTGTGCAGCCTCAAGTTTATATTAAGAATTGGTAACAGTTGGCGCCGCGAAGGTTAGTAATATAGCCGGTGTAGTTATCTGATTAGTTGCTGCAGGCTAGCTTGAATTGTTAACAATTCATTAGGGTGGTCCAGATTGACTGTAATCAGCCGATCAGCTACGCCATTAGCTTGTAAATAGGCCCTTTCTGCCTGAAAAGGTTGATCATCGAGCCAGTAAAAGTCTGAACGCGTATCAATGGCTTCAGTCTTTAGCGTATCCCAATTAGTTGGCAGAACACCATGTTTGAGTTTGTTTATTGTATCACTGTGCAAAAAGCGGGAGAGGTAGCGGAGTGCCGGAGCACTGTCGCCCTTGCAATGAGTTGTCAGCCAATAACACTCGAAATGCGAGGTTATAAAATCAATAAATACGTCAACTCCAGGCGCAGCCCGTGTATGTTTCGTTGTCAATAAAACACCATCGATATCTAAGTAAAGCTTTATCATTCGGCCAAATTACTTTTTGTTATAATGCCTCTAACTACCCTCAAGCTCCCCGAACTTTCCCTGGTCCTGCTCATTGGCACGTCGGGGGCGGGTAAGAGCACGTTTGCCCGGCGTCTGTTCAAGTCCACCGAAATCGTATCGTCGGACCATTGCCGGGCGCTGGTGGCGGACAATGAGAACGACCAAGCGGCCACGCCCGACGCGTTTGCGTTGTTGCATTACCTAGTGGGTGTACGCCTGAAGCGCGGCTTGCTCACGGTGGTGGACGCTACCAACGTGCAGCCCGAAGCCCGCAAGACCCTAGTGCAGCTGGCCCGCGACTACCACGTGCTGCCCACTGCTGTCATCCTCGACGTGCCCGACCACATAGCTGAGAGCCGCAACCGCGCCCGCGACGAGCGCAAGCATATGGGTCGGCACGTGGTACCACAGCAGCGTATACAGTTGCGCCGGAGCCTCAAAACGCTCAAGCACGAAGGCTTCCGCCAGGTCTACCACCTGAATGGCCCTGAGGAAATCGACGCTGTGCAAACCGTAGTGCGTGACCCGCTCTACAACAACCGCAAGCAGGAAACCGGCCCCTTCGACATCATCGGCGACGTGCACGGTTGCTACGACGAGCTGGTGCAGCTACTCGCCAATCTTGGCTACTCCGTCGAGGCCGAGCCAGTGCAGGATGCCCGTGACTTGGGCGTGCGCGTAACGGCACCGGCCGGCCGACGGGTTATTTTCCTTGGCGACTTAGTCGACCGAGGTCCGGCCTCGCCAGCGGTGCTGCGGCTAGTGATGCGCATGGTGCAGGACGGGGTGGCGCTGTGCGTTCCCGGCAACCACGACATCAAACTGCTGCGCCACCTCAACGGCAAAAAGGTAAACGAACAACATGGTTTCGCCGAGACGCTGGCGCAACTGGCCACCGAGTCGGACACGTTCAAGAGCCAGGTGCGGCAGTTTCTGGATGACCTCGTAAGCCACTATGTGCTCGATGGGGGCAAGTTGGTAGTGGCCCACGCCGGTTTGCGCGAAGACATGCAGGGGCGGGGCTCGGGGGCGGTGCGGTCCTTCGCGCTGTTCGGCGAAACCACCGGCGAGATAGACGAATTTGGCTTGCCGGTGCGCTACAATTGGGCCTTGGAGTACCGCGGCCGGGCCATGGTGGTGTACGGCCACACGCCCGTGCCCGAGTCGGAATGGCTCAACAACACTATTGATATTGATACTGGTTGCGTGTTTGGGGGCCAACTCACGGCCCTGCGCTACCCCGAGCGGGAGTTGGTGGCCGTGCCCGCCGCCCGCGTTTACTGCGCGCCGGCGCGCCCGCTCAATTACCTGCGCCTTCAGCACGAACAAGCAACCGCCAACGCACAAACTACCTCCGACCTCACCGCGCAACAGCAGCACGATGATCTGCTCGACATCCGCGACGTGATTGGCAAGCAAATCATTCGGCCGCGCCTGCTGCCTTCGGTTACGATTCGGGAGGAAAACGCCATTGCTGCTCTGGAGGTGATGAGCCGCTTCGCCCTCAACCCCAAGTGGCTGCTCTACCTGCCGCCCACCATGTCGCCGACGGAAACCAGTCCGCTGCCGGACCTGCTGGAACACCCCACCGAAGCCTTCGACTACTACCGCAAGATGGGCGTGGAGCGCGTAGTGTGCGAGGAAAAGCACATGGGCAGCCGCGTTGTGGTGGTGCTGGCGCGCGACGAGGACGCGGCGCGCCGCCGCTTCGGGGTGGTAGGCGAGGGGCCTGGCAAGTGCTATACTCGCACCGGCCGCAACTTCTTCACCGACCCCAACCTGGAAAGCGCCTTCCTCACCAAGCTGCAAGAGGCCCTAACCGGCGCCGGCTTTTGGGAGAAGCACCAAACTGATTGGCTCTGCCTCGACGCCGAGTTGCTACCGTGGTCGGCTAAGGCGCAAGACCTAATCAAGAACCAGTACGCCGCCGTGGCCGCCGCAGCCAGCGCCGCGCTGCCCTTAGCCGAAGCCGCGCTAGAGCAAGCCGCCGCCCGCAACCTCGATGGCCTTGAGGCCCTGCTGGCTCGCACCACTGCCCGCCGTACCGCCGCCGACCACTACGCCGAAGCCTACCGCCGTTACTGCTGGCCCGTGGAGAGCCTCGCCGATTTGCGGTTGGCACCTTTCCACCTGCTCGCCACCGAGGGCCACACCTACTTCGACAAAGACCACGCTTGGCACATGGAAACCCTGCGTGCGCTCAGCGTCCAGGACCCTGGCCTGCTCCGCGCCACGCCTTACCGCGTCGTTGCCACCCAACAGCCCGCGGAAGTGGAAGCCGCCATCCAGTGGTGGACCGACCTAACGGCTGCCGGCGGCGAAGGCATGGTGGTCAAGCCCTACGACTTTATCCCAAAAGGCTCTAAAACCCTCGTGCAGCCCGCTCTCAAGTGCCGGGGTCGCGAATACCTTCGCATTATCTACGGCCCTGATTATCTGCTGCCCGGCAACCTAGAGCGCCTTAAGGAGCGGGCCGTCAAAGCCAAGCGCAACTTGGCCCTGCGGGAGTTTGCCCTCGGCGTGGAAAGTCTGGAACGGTTCGTAGCCGGTGCCCCTTTGCGCGAGGTGCATCAGTGCGTGTTTGGTGTGCTGGCCTTGGAAAGCGAGGCCGTGGACCCGCGGTTGTAGCAGAATGCTGTAGACGCGGCCCTTCGGACCTCTATGCAAGCCTTGTCACTACGATCTTCTGTACTGCATTCCAACTAAAGTGTGCTTATAGTCGACTTCTGTTTTCTGCTGCATTCCGTATGAACGCAACTTGGGTAGTGGATGGGATAGAAGAGGCAGAGGTGTATGCCCTTCTTTCCCTCATCGAGACTTGCCCAAGACGCGTCCTACAGCAACCAATTCATGCAACAGAAGAAAGCGGCTTTTTTACTGGCACCCGTCTTGGCGGCCGGGTTCCTTACGTGGGTGTGGCGGAGCAAGCCCTACACTATTCAGGCAGACAACTGCGCGACTATTACCTCGGCGGGCCGCATCCGGTTGGCTCTGCTGCGCCAGCTTATTAAGCGCGGCGGACCTTCGCGCCGCAAGCTTGGCGTCCCGAAGGAAACGATGCGCACCATCGAGCAGCGGGAAGTAGCCACGGCGTACGGTGCGGCTCCCGTCACGTTTTACTGGCCTGAAACCACTACGGAGCCGCTGCCGGTGTATGTCAATTTTCATGGCGGCGGTTTTGTGCTCGGCTTCCCTGGTCAGGACGATCTGCTGTGCCGATACCTGGCGCATCATGCGCAATGTGTGGTGGTGAACGTCGATTACACGTTGGCGCCCGAGCACCCGTTTCCGGCGGCCGTCTATCAGTGCTACGAGGTGGTGAAGTGGGTGCACGAGCAGGCCTCTGCCTTGGGCTATGATGCCAGCCGCCTAGCCATTGGCGGCCACAGCGCGGGCGGCAACTTTGCGGCGGCGGTAGCGCTGTTGGTGAAAGAGCGCCAGGAGTTTGCGCTGGCCTTGCAGATTCTAGACTACCCTTCGCTCAACCTAGCCGAGCGCACCGACCACAAGCACGTACTGCGCCGCAAGAAACAAGTGCTTCCGGTCGAGCTGGCGTCGTTTTTCAAGCACATGTACGTGCCTCGCCCCGCCGACTGTCTCAATCCGCTGGCTTCGCCCTTGCTAGCCGAAGACCTGACCGGCTTGGCACCCGCCCTCATTATCACGGCCGAGTACGACCTGCTGCGCGACGATGGCAACGAATACGCGCAGAAATTGCGGGAGCAAGGCGTAGCCGTCACCCACGAGGAATTTAAAGGCGTAGATCATGCTTTCACTCATTTCGGCCCCAAAGAGCCCGCACAACGCGCTTGGAACCTGATGCTTACCTGTTTAAAGCAGGCCCTACACGGTTCAGCTCAACCTAATGCATTTGCAGAATCAACTGCGGATTTAGCAACCGCCCCCGCGCTGAATGCCGTACTACCAAACTTCTAAAGGCCAGTTCGACCAAGAAGAACGTCCTGCTTGCTCTTTCGTCCGCGCAGTGCAACGAGGCTAAAGCATCTCGCGTGCTGAGGTTGTAATGGTATTGTCCTGCTGAGCGCAGTCGAAGCATCTCGCTCGACTCGTTGAGTTAGTACTGCAACCTCAGCACGCGAGATGCTTCGACTGCGCTCAGCAGGACGTTCTTTATTGGTTTGAAGGACTGATAAGTATATAAATCAACAACTTATGCCTAGTAACACCATTCTGGTAGTCGGCGGCAACGGCATTATTGGCCGTAATGCCGTGAACTATCTGCTCTCCACCGGCAACTGGAATACGCTGGTCACGTCGGCCTCGGCGCTGGATTATGAAACCTCAGCGCGCTATGTGCAGCTGGATTTGCTGGACCCCGAGGCCGTAGCGAAGCAAGCCGAACAGTTGCGCGAGGTTACACACGTACTTTATGCGGCCTATATCGAAGGCAAAACGCTGGCTGCTCAAACTCAGGTGAATTTGGCGCTGCTGCGCAACCTCGTGACGGGCTTAGAGCAGATTGCCCCCGACTTCCGGCACATCACCTTCATTCAAGGTGGCAAAGCGTACGGTGCCCACCTCGGCCGCTACAAAACACCGGCCCTTGAAACCGACCCACGCCACTTCCCGCCGAACTTCTACTACAGCCAAGAAGACTTTCTGCGCGAGCAATCGGCGGGAAAGCCGTGGAGCTGGACGGCCGTGCGCCCCGATATTGTGGTGGGTTTCGCCGTGGGCAACCCCATGAATCTAGCCAACCTGATTGCTGTGTATGCCAGCTTGTGCAAGGAGCTGAAGGTGCCGTTCCGCTTTCCGGGTAGCCTACAAGCTTATCAGGTGCTAGTAAACGTGACCGACGCCACACTGCTGGCCAAGGGCATGGAGTGGGTGGCAACGCACGACGAATGCAACGAGGAAATCTACAACGTCACCAACGGCGACATATTCCGGTGGAGCCAGTTGTGGCCTAAGTTTGCCGAGTATTTCGGCGTGGAGTACGCCGAGCCCATCACGTTTCCGCTGCAAGAGTACATGGCCGATAAAGCCGACCTGTGGCAGCAGATGGTGCAGAAATACAATCTCAAACCTCACACCCTCGACGAGCTAGCACAGTGGCCCTTCGGCGACTTCATCTTCAACGTGGAAGCCGATGCCTTTTTCGACGTCAACAAGCTGCGCCGCGCCGGTTTCCACGACATGCACCTCGACAGCTTCACGTCTTTCCGCAACCAGTTCGAGCAGTTGAAAGCCGAGAAAATCATCCCGTAGCGAAAAGCGCCTTATCTAACCTTGCTTGCCGTTTTCAGCCACTTGAGGGCCGCCGCTACTTTCGTGTCTTTGGTCAGGTCTACAAAGTTGTCGCCGCCGGTGACAAGCTCATCGGGTGTGACGTTGGAGCGGTATACAGCTTTGTTGCGGTCGGTTTCCTGCATGACGGCGATGGTGAGGTAGGAATTGCCGCTGATGCGGTAGCTTTCGTTGGCGGTGGTGGCACCATAGGTAGGCTCCCCGAAAAAGCGGGTGGCGGGGCGGCCTTTCAGGCTGATAGCCACAATTTCGCCGGAGCTGGCAGTTATGCCGCTCAGGAGTACGGCCACGGGCTTATCGGTTTTCCGAACGGGGCAGCGGTTTTGCAAGTTGGTCACCTGCAGGGTATCCATGTAGAAGTTGCCTTACTTAAGGTACCACTGCTCATCAGGCTTGCCGTCTTTATCCACGAAGCCGCCCAGGTAGCCGTCGCCGATGAGGGGGGCGATGCCGGCGAGCATGGGCGCCATAGCGCCACCGGTGTTCAGGCGCAAATCAATAATCCAGGCTTTGGCTTTATCGGGGTTAAGGCGGCAAAGGGAATCCTGCACCACTTTGGCCGCGTCGCGCATGGCTTGTAGGCTGCCGCCGGCGTTGATGCCCGGCAACTGCACGTAGCCCACATTGCCGGGCAGCATTTTAACTACTACGCCCGGCTTCTTGGCAATGGCCTCTTTCACGGCGGTGTTGGTGTAGGCGGGGCGGGCGGTGTTGTGCCACTTGTAGGTTTTGCCTTGGTAAGTCAACCAGCCGTGGTCATCCTTCAACTGCTCGAACACAAACGGGTAAATCGGCAGCAACTCCCGCACCGACCGCGCCCCCTGAACCTTCTGGTACACCGTCTGGCGCAGCTGGGGCCAATTTACAGTGCCACGCTCCAGCGAGTACGTCTCCAGCAGCGTCAGACTCTTATCCAGAAAGGTCTTAACAGAATCGGGAAGTGGAGCGGGGGTAGTTTGGCACCAAGCCGAGCGACTAGCAACGAACAGTAGCACGAGTAAGCCTGGTTTCTTCATGCAGAGAAGATGCTGATTACGGGAGGAGGGTTGGTTGGAGACTCAGATTATGGTGGAGTAAGTAACAATTTAACCTGCCCAAGGGAATAGTATACCGTATTGGTTGTCCTCGTCCTTGGGGTCAGGATCAACTTTGCCTTTAGTTCTAAAATCTTCAAATATTATATGCTTGTCCCTTTGAAATTCTGCAAGTAGATACCGTTTTACTGCTTCTTTTGAAACATGTGAGCATTCATGGCTAAGGTCTATCCTTTGAATTTTAGTCTCAAATTCAACGTGCCCTCGTTTATCGTAGAACTTAGGAAATCCATACTGTATAATACACTTTCCTCTTATATCTTGATAGTGAAAATTGAATTCTGCATCTATTTCACCAAAAATAAGAATTCCTAGTTTGCCAATTTCGATGATATCAGTTTATTCGAGTTTTTTACCGTGTAGTGCGGTTAATTTTAATTCACCAATATTTCCTTTAAGCCATTTGAAATTATCAGGAAAATTTAAACGGTTGTCTATTCCAGTTTCAATGTCTATTATTCTCTGAAACTTAAGTGAAGAGAAACTTATCTTTGTAAAAATGAATAGATACTCAAAAATAAAATGATTGCCTTTAAAATGTGTTGCAACAACGCGTTGTATGGTTTTGGTATTGTCAACTACTTTTGAAAGTTGAAACTGCTGGTGGATGCGTGCTTGAAATTGGTTTGTTAAATGCTTAGTCTCTGGTACTGTAGTCTCAGCTATATACTGCACTATGTTGCCTGCAGCCGATCTTTCTATTGTGAATCTCCAAGGGTGTAGAGAAGTAATAGAGAAAACATCTTTAGTCCAGTCACGCCTTTCTATTTCACCTTCAATAAGTATTTTGTCATTAGATAAATATGATATATTGTAATTTTTAATAGAGTATGGAGATTCTTCTTTTGTTAAGCTTTTAATTATCGTATCTAACTTGTCTGACAGCACATCTGCAACGCTTGTATTTTGGCCTATCCATTCGCTTTGAGCAGTAAAGGGTTTTATATTACTTTCTTTTTGATGTTGCCTATTTCTTAAAGTTTCAAATTCATTAGGGCTTAATATCATACTAGCCAATAATGGAACAGTATTATTGCGCTGTGGTGCTTTGACGAACACTCCGCGTTTCTGTAGCATAAATCTCAAATCATGCTCACTTAAACTGCTAGCTACAAGTAATGGCTTAATCCCATCTCCGTATGGAAGTAGAGAACTAAGCTCAGAGTTTAAGTTGTTAGAATTGTTCAACTGTTCGAAACGTTATGTTAAAAGAACTTACTATAACTTTTTTTGCAAAACGCTTGTCTTTTAATTCTAGCTTTATATCTTCTACTGTAGATGAGTACATATCATGATTGAAATCGGGGAATAGAATATATACCTTTTGTCCCCAGTTTTCTGTTAGTTTTTGAGAAAGGCTCAATAACTTTCTTAAAGTATCTTCTTCAAACTTGTCAATACAATTGATTATGAGATATTCACTTTCATCGTCAATTACTTTTAGAGGGAGAATGCTGCTATTTATATATTGAACGGGTAGCGTATCGCTGCTACTTATTCTGTTTTTGACAGTGTTATTGAATCCTGTTGTCGGATGAAAGAATTCTACCGTTTTGCCAGAAAATTGTCTTTTGGCAAACGTGATAGTATCATGTATGAAACGTGCACGATGATTGTCAACAAGATAAACTGTGTCAAATTGTAATGAATCGTCTATTTTAAAATCAGTTAAACGCTCAAGTACATTGTCGTATGAACTTGAATTGTCAAGCCAGAAAATAACACCTGTTTGTTTACAAGTATATCTTATGTCCGTATTTTTTAGTTTGCTCCTTATCGATGATTTCTTAAAACAGTCTAAAGCATAAGCAATATCTCGTAGGTGAGCTTTGAACTTGCTAGTAGGATTTGACGGATATTTATCATTGAATTTTGATGATGTCAATATAAACATTTGTGTGTCACTAAATAAAGGGCAATCATATTGATAAATAAAGTCAACACCATGATTTGCTCTATCTCTAGTTGATATAGAATGCTCTATCGGATTAAAACATTCTAAGTCTCGTCCTGTAAGTAAATTATCCCAGCCTATCAGAGTGAGAAGCCTTTCTACTATGTCTTCTCCAAATTCACCTCGTTTTTTAGAAGTTTCCCCCATTTTGTGCAGATATACTTATATGATAGCTAATAAACGAAATCCTCAACAAGCAACCTGCTTTACCGCCCATTCATACTCTTGTCCCGGGCACCTTTGAACTCCGAGCCGGCGCGCCACTGCGGGAACGTGGTTTCGCCAGCCAAGCGCTGACCGACGCGGAAGTAGAGTTGGGCATCCTGGGCGATGCCAGATAGGTCCCAACTCGGGTCGAACTGGTCGGCGGGCTTGTGGTACATGTTGGTGGTGTAGTTCTGGCGCTGCTCGGCAATGTACTCTTTGCCGCGGGTGCGGCTCTCGAAGCCGCCGCTGGCGTAAAGCGAAGGCACGCCCACGTGGGCGAAGTTGAAGTGGTCGGAGCGGTAGAACATGCCGGTTTCAGGCGTTTGGTCGGGCAGCACGTAGCGGTCCTGCTCTTTGGCTGCCGCACGGGCGTAGTCCTCTAGCTCCGATTGGCCGTAGCCAATGACGGTCAGGTCTTTCATCTCGCCGTAGGGCCAGAGCATGTCCATGTTCAGGTCGGCCACGGTTTTGTTGAGCGGATAGGGCGGGTGCTGGGCGTAGTAGGCCGAGCCGAGCAGGCCCTGCTCTTCGCCGGTCACGGCCAGGAACACAATGCTGCGGGCAGGCTTCTGCGGGGCTTTCTGGAACGCTTCGGCGATGCTCAGCAAGGCGGCCAGGCCGGTACCATCGTCGACGGCGCCGTTGTAGATGGAGTCGCCAGCAATGGCTTTGCCCACCCCGAAATGGTCCCAATGCGCGGAGTAGACGATGTATTCGTTGGCGCGGGTAGTGCCGGGCAGCACGGCCAGCACGTTGCGGCTGGTCTGGCGGCGGAGCTTGTTGGCTATGCTGGCCGTAAGCGTAAGGTCGCCGAGGGGACGGGGGCGGAAGCCGGGCTTGTTGGCTGCGGCATAGAGTTGGTCGTAGTTCTGGCCGGCGGCCTGGAACAGCTTCTTGGCAGCGTCCATGGTCAGCCAGCCTTCCAGAGCGCACTTATCGGCGCCTTTGTTGGGCGTTTGGGCGCGCAGCTTCGGGCTGGTGGCCCCGCTCAGCACCACCGACCAAGGGTAGGCGGCCGGCTTGGTGTCGTGCACAATCAGCACACCGGCCGCGCCGTGGCGGGCGGCTTCCTCGTATTTGTAGGTCCAGCGGCCGTAATAGGTCATGGCCTTGCCGTTGAAGAAAGTGGTATCGTTGCCCGCGTTGCCGGGGTCATTGACGAGAACCACTACCGTTTTGCCCTTCACATCGAGGCCCGCGTAATCGTCCCATTTATACTCGGGTGCCACCACGCCGTAGCCGGCAAATACCAACGGCGAGTTGCTGACGGGCACCTGTGGCTGCTCGCGTTGGGTGAAGGCCACAAAGTCAGTTTTGTACGTAAAGCTCAGGTTCTGGCCGTTGCCTTTGATTTGCATGGTGGCAGCGGGCGTACCCGTAATTTCCACCATGGGCACGGCCTGGAAGTAGCTGCCATCGGGGCCAGGCTTGAGGCCGAGCTGTTTGAACTGGTCGGCTAAGTACTTGGTACTGCGTTCTTCGCCCACCGTGAACGGCTTGCGACCCTGCATATCGTCGGAAGAAACAGCTTGCAGATACTTGCGGATGCTAGCCGTTGAAATGGCGCCGGTTGGGGTAGCAGCTGGGTCGGACTCTGTCTTGGCTTCTGTAGTAGTCTCTGTGGTGGCAGTAGATGTTTGGGACTGGCAGCCGGCTAATGATAGGCCAAGTAAACACACCGGTGCCGTCCGGCGCCAAGAAAAGAAACGACGAGTTGAGAAAGACATAGGTTACTTAGAATTGCGAAGAAGCGTGAAGGAAGTAGAGCTTCATAAGCTGCAAAGGCGCGGAAGCAGTATTTGAGCTTGATTCTCCAATAGTAAGGGATATTCTCGGCTAACCCTACAGTGTTTGAATCCCGCCTGCTTCGAGTGCTGTTACTGACTTAAAGCGGCCTCGGCTTCCTCCTGCGCGTATTGTTCTTCCTTAGTCAGGGTAGGATCGGTGAGGGTGAGTAGGTGTTTACGGCGGATGGTGCGCTCCTGCTCTGGCAGCAGAAACACGTAGCTCACAACCATGCCGCGGGCTTGCGCCAGTCCGGAGCCTACCTCATAGAACTTGCCAGGAATCCGTTGTTCATGCATGGCCCGCTGCACCAGCTGAAACAGGCGCGCATCCGGCGACTCGTTTGCTTGGTCCAGCGGTGTTTGGTACACGCGGCCGTGCAGCGAGAAGCGTAAGTAACCGTCGCGGCGCTGGGCGTAGTCTTGCACCTGCATGGGCCGGAACAGATTTCCCGACAATCGGCGGAGCACTTCCAGCAGCCGCGCATACGACCAGCTGGTATAATAAGGATCGCCCCGGTATTGGCCCACGCTGCCCGGAACGTAGTGTAGCACTTCTTGCCGCTCATGTAGGCGTGCTTGCCACAGACGGGCTTTGGCTGCGGCACGCTTGGCTGGCGAAAGGTGCCGCAAAAAGCCGAGTGCTTCAAAGGCCTGGAGAGCCGCCGCAACGGTATCGGTTGGCAGCAGCGTAAATCCATCTGCGGCTGTAGTATGCAACACCGAATATCCCAGCGTATCCAGAGCCTCGGCTTGACTAGGATTGAGTCGCCAGAGGCCGAAGCGGTTCGTATTGCCATGCAAGTACCTGTCCTGTTCCGACTCTACGAATACCAAGCGGTAAGGAGTGGCACGGTCAGCTAGTACCTGGTTGAAAACCCAATAAAACTGTTCCGAGTACACGCTTCTGTTGGCATAGATATCCTCCAGTGCACTACGGTGAGTGTACTCGTGCCCATCAACCCGCAACCGTACCACCACATCCTGGTCGCCTGAGCAATTGATGCAATACGATAGTTCGCCTGGGGTCACTACTTCAACTCGGAAGTCGGTGAAGTTCATATTGGGTAGAAGCTGCGCTACTTCCCGGTGCAGTTGCTCCAGGTAGGCAGGCAGCGCGGCGGGGTAGCTGGAGCGGTGGAACACGCGGGCGTGGGGCAGGCAGTTGAGCAGTTCTACCGGGTCATGAAACCGACCGGCCCGCAAGTCTTGGTCGAGCTGCCGCGCTCGGTTGGGTGGGAGTAGGTTCAGTTGTTGCAGGGCCGGAACCAAGCTGGTGTTCTGACGCAGGCGGTGGGCTACACCCAGGATGTCGTAGGAATTGTAAAGCAGTTGGCGACGACTGAAAAAGCCACCTGCTTGGGCCAGAGGAAACAGAATTTGATAATCAGCTGGGGTAAGTAAGCCCGCCTGCAACAGTTGTTTGATGAGCAGTAGCGCTTGGGCGCGAGCTGATTGTATTTCTGCTGGGGTAGTGGGTAGCCGAATTGACAGCCCCATAAGCGGCAGTGAGGGCGGCGCACCAATGGCCTCCTTGGTAGCAACAAGTAGCGAATCCGGGTCCAGCAGCCAATGCTTTTCCTGCCGCTCTTCATAGTCAGTGAGCCAGCCGCGTACCTGGGAAGGGGTATGACCTAGTTGAAAGTGTTCGAGCCGGGTCGTATCGCAGAAGTTCAGCCACCGGCGGTGCTGCGGCTTCACCAGTCCGGTGCGCAGCAATATAGGAGCGTAGGAGCGAGGTGGCGGCGGGCCGACAGGCGAGGCATTTAGGGAAGCTTTACGGGCATCACAAGCGCTGAGTAGCACCACACCCAACCAGCAGAGTAACTGTATAATCGTGCGCATGATATTGCTAATCAGATTTCATTGCTGTATAGTACTTAGATAATGCACTGGCGGGCTTCCGTGGTGATGTAAATACCTAGGCGTAGACGACAGAGTACATAGCCCAGAGAGACCGACAGTAACGGCCGAAGCGCCATAACAACTGCTCCGTGTGTTATCCTAATTTCCAGCATCATACTGGATGATTGCTAGCCAGGCCCACATTGCTGAAAGCTTCAAATCATTATTTAACACGGGGTGAAGTAAACACAGTAGTTGACGCGCTGATTGCGTATGCCGCGCATATTGCGCAATTAGCACCTCAACTTACAGTTTTCCGGCTTACTCTATTATTTCGTGCACGCCCGCATCCAAAACGCCCTTAGCCAGCTCGAAGCTCGCCACAACATCCGCATCCTTTATGCGTGCGAATCGGGTAGCCGAGCCTGGGGCTTCCCCTCCCCAGATTCCGACTACGACGTGCGGTTCATCTACGCCCACCCCACCGACTGGTACCTAACTCTTGATGAGGGCGCTGACACGCTCAATTTTCCGGTAGATGACGAACTAGACCTGGCCGGTTGGGAACTGCGCAAAGCGCTAAAGCTGCTACGCGGCTCCAATGCGGCGCTTTTCGAGTGGCTACAGTCGCCGGTGGTGTATGCGGAAACGGCTAGCTTTCAAGCGGAACTGATCCCGCACCTGACAAGCTGCTGGAACGCGCGGGCGGGGCTGAATCACTACACCGGACTGATGCGGCGCGGGGTAGAAGACGATTTGGTTGCGGCAGACGTGCGGTTGAAGCGGCTTTTTTACGCCCTGCGCTCCTCGTTGGCGGCCCGCTGGATTCAGCTGCAACCCACCGAGGTGCCGCCCATGGAGTTTCAGTTGTTGTGCCAGGTGCTGCCGCCCGAGCTGGACGATACCGTAAACGAGTTGCTGTCTCGAAAGGCCACGGCCGACGAGAAAACCACTGTGCCTCGTCCAGCGCTGCTGGTCGATTTTCTGCGAGCGGAATACGAGGCCGTGCTGGCAGCACGCGCCACGTTGCCCATTACCAGAGTGGCCGACCCTACGCCCGCGCTAGACGCCTTGTTCCGAACCTTGCTTGTAGCTCCTTTCTAAATCTTCTGCGGACTTCTACGAACCCCTTGCATCCGTTGCGCGAATCAGTATCCGCGCCGAAAGCAACAGCCCATGACCATTTCCGACCTGCGCCAGCGCGGCCTTATTCTCTTTGAAGCCATTAGCGGCAGCCGTGCTTACGGTACCAATTTACCTCACTCGGATACCGATTTGAAGGGCATATTCATTTTGCCGGAAGAAGAATTCTACGGCTTGGAATACGTGCCGCAAGTGGCCAACGCCACCAACGACGAGGTGTTCTACGAATTGCGCCGCTTCGTTGAATTACTGCTCAAAAACAACCCCACCGTGCTGGAATTGCTCGGCACGCCCGAGGACTGTGTGGTGTACCGCCACCCTCTATTCGAGGCATTTCGGGCCGAAGTTTTTCTCTCCAAGCTTTGCCGGCAGAGCTTTGCCGAGTACGCCGTAGCGCAGATTAGGAAAGCCAAAGGTCTGAACAAGAAAATCAACCATCCCGAACCGCCCAGCCGTAAATCGGTGCTGGATTTCTGCTATGTGACGGTAGGCGCAGGCGCGCAGCCGGTGCAGCAGTGGCTAACTCGGCAGGGTATCAGCGCCGCGCAGTGCGGCCTAGCCAACGTGCCGCACCTCACCGACCTCTACGCCTTGTTCATCGACGACAACCCCGACGGCCGCCACGGCTACCGGGGCCTTGTGCGCGACCCGGAAACTTCGCAGGACGTGTTGCTATCGGCGGTGCCGAAAGGGGAGATGCCGGTAGCGTATCTGAGTTTCAATCGCAACGGCTACAGCACCTACTGTCGGGTGTTTCGGGAGTACCACGAGTGGGTAGCCAAGCGCAACGCCGAGCGGTACCAGAACACCGTGCAACACGGCAAAAACTACGACGCCAAAAACATGCTGCACGTGTTTCGGCTCTTGCGCATGGCCGAGGAAATTGCCCTCACCAGCCAGCTCCAAGTCCGCCGCCCCGACCGGGAGTTCCTACTAGCCATCCGCCGGGGCGAGTTCGAATATGAGGAGCTAGTGCAGCAAGCAGAAACCCTGGTAGCGCGAGTGGAGGCCGCCTTCGCCGCATCCTGCCTGCCCGAAGCGCCCAACAAAGCCGCCGCTGAGCTACTGCTAATTCAAGCGCGGCGGGCGTGGTACGCATCCGTTAAATAACAAAGGCCCTTCTCCTAGTGGAGAAGGGCCTTTGAGTAGCTGAAGCCACTTAAATACTAAGGGTTGCTCATATGCGGCTAGAACGGGTTTGGGTGCGCTTCACTTTAGCCCGGCTGCCCTTGAAGTTGAACAAGCTACGATGACCGCGTTTGCGGTGACCTTTGTAAATTTTGTAGCTCGGGCGGTGGGTGTACCGCTTAGCTTTCATCTTGGCGCGGGCGTAGGCAGTGGGGCGGCCCGCCTCGGCGGGAGTTGATTCAACGCCACTCACGAGTAACAAAGCAAAAAACAGCAGCAGAGTCCGGATCATAGAGAGTAGAGGTCAGGTGTGTTATGCTGCTATAAACTCAAGAGTGGGGCCAGAAATTGTGCTGCTCTTATAAGGATTTTAATAGTTCTAATTTATTTTATTTCATAATGTTGATTTTCAGATAGATGCAGTGGCTTTATTCCTGAAAATATTCTTGTCGATTTACATGAAAAGTATTGCAGGGGCTAAAGTTAATTCTATATGATTTCGTGATTTGCCATGAGCTAAGTATTAACAAATGCAAAACGATAGTCTTTCGTGTTACATGGCACATCGTCGTACTTTTGTGCCTTATGCCCTATTCCTTACTGCTCTTCGACTACGACGGTACCCTTTGCGATACACATCGGGCCATCAAGCATTCCATGCGTCGCACGTTTGAGATACTAGGCTATCCGCCGCCCGATGAAACGTTGATGGATGAAGCAGTAGGGCGGGGGCTGTTGCTGCCCGAAATGCTGCTCTGGCTGCATCCGCCCGGTACGCCGCCGCTGCCTGCTGTTTGGGTGAATACTTACCGCGCCATCTACAACACCGAATCCGAAGAGCTGGTTACCCTATTTCCGGGCGTGGAGCAGGTGCTGGTTGCTGCTGCGGCCAATGGCAAGGAGTCGGTGGTTATTAGCAACAAAGGGTTGCCGTTGCTAGAAAATTCGCTCAGTCGGTTTGGCTTGCGGCACTATTTCAGCCTTGTGCTCGGCGATACGCCCGACCGGCAACTGCCCCTCAAACCCGACCCGGCCATGTTCACCCAAGTGATTCAGCCCCGATTCTCGGCCATTAGCCCCGGTGCCACACTCATGATAGGCGACACAGCGCCCGACTTGCGTTTTGCCCGCAACTGCGGCATTGCCTCTTGCTGGGCCAGCTATGGCTTCGGGCAAGAAAACGATAATCTGCCCCTTCAGCCCACCTACCGCATCAATTCTCTACCTGAGCTCTTACCACTACTTCAATAACGGGCCGTCTTTACTGATTTTACATGCCTGATAGGTATTTGCTTAAAATCAAGGTTTTATCGTGAATTCATCTTCTATAGCCTCATCAACAGTGATATGCCTACTATTTTAGAATCACAACTTCGTGCTGCCTTACTCGGGCTTGCCGTTGGCGATGCGCTTGGCGTACCCGTGGAGTTTCAAAGCCGTACGGCCCGCCGCCAAGATCCGGTGGTGCACATGCGCGCTTATGGTACCCATAACCAACCCGCAGGTACGTGGTCCGATGATGCCTCGCTCACGTTCTGCTTGGCCGAAGCAATAGCCGATGGCTTGACAGTGGGTAAGGTAGCCGAGAATTGCTGCCGGTGGTACTACCAAAATTTCTGGACGCCCCACGGCGTGGTATTCGACATTGGCATTACCACGCGTGAGGCCATTAACCGCCTGAGAGCAGACAGCGACCTACTATTGGCTGGCAGCACCGACGAGTACAGCAATGGCAATGGCTCACTTATGCGCATCTTGCCGCTAGCCTTTTACCAGCCAGAAGCGCCCTTAACTGAGCGCTTCGCCCTAATTTCTGATGTGTCGGCGGTTACGCATGGGCATGTGCGCTCGGCTATTGCCTGTTTTCTATATCTGGAAATGGCGCGTCACCTGCTCGCGGGGCTCGCACCAACTGCCGCTTATGCACAACTATGCTCAGAAGCACCAGCTCAGTTATACCAGCTCAAGATTGCAGCTCGCGAAGCCGACCAGTTTGAACGTATTCTAAGCGGCCGTCTGCCCAATATGGCTGTCACGGCTATCAACAGCGGTGGATACGTGATGCACACTTTGGAAGCCGCGTTCTGGTGCCTGCTCCGCCACGATACCTTTGCCGAAACAGTGTTGGCCGCCGTCAACCTCGGCGACGATACCGATACAACTGGCGCCGTAGTAGGGGCCTGGCCGGAATCTACTACGGCGAAGCTGCTATTCCAGCCGAGTGGCTAGCCGTGCTGGCCCGCCGCTCCGACATCGAAGATCTTGCGGCGCGGGCAGCTACTCGATTAGCTAACTGACAGATTAAGCAGAAGTTAGATTATTGGTTGTCTGAACCCGATCCAAGACTAGGTAACCGTCAGTAGCAAGCCTAAAATAAAGAAGAAGCCCCGGTGAGTAGTCTACTCATCGGGGCTTCTTCTTTACTGCGGTCCGGACGGGACTCGAACCCGCGACCTCCGCCGTGACAGGGCGGCATTCTAACCGACTGAACTACCGAACCAGTTCATATTACCAAAAAGCTACCTGCTTTTCGATAAGGTGCTGCAAAGGTAGCGCGCGCTGCGACAATTCCCAACCTAGCCCCGATAAAATCCGGTATTCAAGGGCACTTCACTGTTTTCTAGCTGTTTCTCAGCTAGAAAACTTTCTTCCGCTCCTACCATAATCAAGCGTGTGACGAGTGAAGCGGTTCGCTTACCTTTGCCACCTTCCTCTTCTCACCACCAACCCGACGCATTCCTTCCCGGCCAATGCTCCTTGATTTCGAACAACCCATTGCTGCCCTCGAAGGCAAGCTCCGCGAAATGCAACAGTTGGCTCTCGACAGCCAAGTAGATGTTTCGGATGCTGTAGCTGCTCTTGAGGCCAAAATCAAAACCCTTAAAAAGGAAACCTACGCCAATCTGACCCGCTGGCAACGGGTGCAGCTGTCGCGCCATCCCGAACGACCCTATACGCTCGATTACATCGAGGGCATGAGCGAGAAGTTTGTGGAGCTGCACGGCGACCGGACCGTGGCCGACGACAAAGCCATGATTGGAGGGTTTGCCGAGCTGAATGGCCGCTCTGTTATGTTTATTGGGCAGCAGAAGGGTCGTAACACCAAGCAGCGGCAGTTTCGCAACTTCGGTATGCCCAATCCTGAGGGCTACCGCAAAGCACTGCGCCTAATGAAGCTCGCCGAAAAGTTTGGCAAGCCAATTATCACCTTGATTGACACGCCTGGAGCTTTTCCCGGCTTGGAAGCCGAGGAGCGGGGCCAGGGCGAAGCCATTGCCCGCAACCTTAAAGAAATGTTCCTGCTGAAGGTGCCGGTTATCTGCATCATTATTGGCGAAGGAGCTTCGGGTGGCGCTCTTGGCATTGCTATCGGCGACCGGGTGCTGATGCTGGAAAACACGTGGTACTCGGTTATTTCGCCCGAGTCGTGCTCTAGTATTTTGTGGCGCTCCTGGGATTACAAAGAGCAAGCAGCCGAGGCGCTTAAACTCACCGCTACCGATATGCTGGCGGCCAAGCTAGTCGATGGAATTGTGAAGGAGCCTCTCGGCGGTGCGCATACCGACGTGCCAAAGATCATTCAGGCACTCAAGAAAACCATCATCAAAACCCTCGACGAACTGGAAGCCCTTCCCCACGAGGAACGCATCAGCCAGCGCATCGATAAGTTCTCGGCTATGGGGGTGGTGATGGAGTAGGTTGAATCGTTGGATTGTTGAATGGTTGCTTGTTCAACAATTGCAGGTGCACTAACCATCAAACAATTCAATAATGCAAATTTATACGCTCGATACAGGTCTGTTTAAGTTGGATGGCGGTGCCATGTTTGGGGTAGTGCCCAAAAGCATGTGGCAAAAGCTGAACCCAGCCGACGACAACAACATGTGTACTTGGGCCATGCGCTGCCTGCTGGTGGAAGATGGCAACCGCCTAGTGCTCATTGACAACGGCATTGGCGACAAGCAAGATCAGAAGTTTCGTGGTCATTTCTACTTGCACGGCGACGACACGCTGGAAAAATCGTTACGGGCACGGGGCTTCACCGCCGCCGATATTACGGATGTGTTCCTGACCCACTTGCACTTCGACCACTGCGGCGGCTCGGTAGTGCGTACCCCCGACGACAAGCTGCAACTGGCTTTTCCAAATGCTACGTATTGGAGCAACCAAGCGCATTGGGATTGGGCCGTAACGCCTAACCCGCGCGAAAAGGCTAGTTTCCTGAAGGAAAACATCTTGCCGATTCAGGAAAGCGGCCATTTGCAGTTCGTCGGAACCGGTGCTGGCGTGCCCGATGCCTTGCCTAGCTTCCAGGAAATCATCTTCGCTGATGGGCACACCGAGAAAATGATGCTGCCCAAGTTCACTTATAAAGACCGCACGGTGGTGTTCATGGCTGATTTGCTGCCTAGCACTGGGCATGTGCCGTTGCCTTACGTAATGGCCTATGACATGCGCCCGCTCGTGACCATGACCGAAAAAGAGCAAGTGCTGCGCCGCGCCGCCGATGAAAACTGGGTGTTAGTACTCGAGCACGACCCCAGCGTGGAATGCTGCACCGTGCAGCACACCGACAAAGGAATTCGCTTGGCCGAGACCTTCCGCCTAGACGAATTGTAGGCGTATAGTTGCTTGGAACTAGCTTTCATTCCGGCTTTCTTACGGCCTAAATACTCCTGCTTATTTTGACCGACGCCATCAGAAACGAGCCATCAGCAAGCAGCAACTCCCTTGGACTGGCTTTGTCGGGGGAGGGGCGCGAGGTATTGCTCATTTAGGAGTGCTGGCCGCCCTCGATGAGCTAGCGCTGCCGCTGGCCCGACTAGCCGGAGTGTCGTCGGGAGCTATTGCGGCCACGTTTTACGCCGCCGGCTTTGCACCCCGCGAGATTCTGCGGCTCTTCACGAGCGTCAATTTCACCCGCTTGACGCGTATCTCGCTTAGCCGTTATGGCTTGTTGCGCCTCGATGCCGTGCAGGTTCTATTGGCCCAGCACCTCGGAGCCGAGTGCACGTTTGCTGATTTGCAGCGGCCGCTCACGCTGGTTGCCACCGATTTAACAGAAGGTATATCCATCTATTTCTCGGAAGGGTTGCTGATTCCGCCTCTTTTGGCTTCATCGGCCGTGCCCATTCTGTACCGGCCCGTAGAGTTTGAAGGGCGGCAACTCGTAGATGGCGGGCTACTCAACAACTTGCCCGTAGAACCGCTTCTAGATAAAGGTCTGCGGATAGTGGGTGTCAATTGCAACCCCATCAACCGCGCGGCGCGCGTCACAACGTTCCGGACGCTGGTAGAACGGACGCTCAACTTGGCCATCAACGCCAATACCACGCTCAACAAGCAGAAATGTGACTTGCTGATCGAGCCACCCGAGCTGCGCCTATACCGCACGCTGGACTACCGCCTCGCCCAGGAACTGTTCGATATCGGCTATCAGCATACGATGGGCCAAGCGGCGGCGCTGACGGCACTCCTACACGGAGCGGCTAGCGCCTGATAAAAAGCCTTTGTTCTGCGCTGAGTCCAGCCGTTTACGTTAAATAACAGCGTTGCGCTACCTGAGTGCTGATACTTAAGTGAAGGCGAGTCTGGCGCTTTGCGCGGTTGCAAGTTGGCCTACTTTCGTATTTCATTCTTTTACTTCTAGCTTTACCCACGGCTCTCACCCACACGAGTCCGTATTCTCTGCATGGCCCGCAAAACCTCTACCTTCTGGTACTACATTTCGAAAGCAATTTTCCGGGTAGCCGGGTGGAAACTCAACGGCGTAGTGCCGCCCAACATCAAAAAGAGCATGATGATTGCCGCGCCGCACACCAGCAACTGGGACTTTATCATGGCCCGCGCTGCTTTCTTCCTCATGGATGTGGACGTTAAGCTAACTATCAAGAAGGAATGGACTACTATTCCCGTGCTCGGCGGGTTGGTGAGGTCGTTGGGAGGGTTGGCAGTTGACCGCAGCAAAAACAATAGTCTCGTCGATGGCATGGTGCAACTCTTCAATGAGCGCGACGAACTTGTGATTCTGATTACCCCCGAAGGTACCCGCGCTTACCAACCTCGCTGGCGCAAAGGGTTTTACTTTGCGGCGGTAGGGGCAGAAGTTCCTATCCTGCTCGGCTTCCTCGACTACAAGAAAAAAGAAGCTGGCGTCGGCCCAGCCATTTACCCCACCGGTGACTACGAAGCCGACCTCGAGAAAATAAAAGCCTTCTACCGCACCAAATCAGGCCGTTTCCCAGAAAAAGGCGTTCGGTAAGAGACCAGAAAATAAAGCGTTGAACGGTTGAAGTTTCGACAATCCGTCATCCGGTAACACATTCATCAATTTAGCCCGGCGTACTCAAGATGGAAAAGCTGCAAACACTACTTTGGATTGTGCTTGGCCTCGGCATCTTCATCTGGCGCATGGTGCAGAAAGCCCGCGCCATTACGGAGCGTGAGCGGCGGGAGCGTAAGTTCTCCCGGCCCGATAGTACGGGAAAGCCTCGGCCAGTAACTGCATTGCCTGCTACCTCTTTTGAAGAAATGCTAAGGCAGATGCAGGAGCAGAACCGTACCGGTAATCCGGCTACTGTACCTGCGCCTCCGGTCTCTAAGCCTGCCACGCAAACCACGCCGGCCGGCCGGGCACTGCCGCGAGAAACTGCCCCCGCCCCGCGTAGCTTAGAGCAAACCACTGTGGCGCCAAAATCTTTGGAAAGGTCTCGCGAAGCTCGTTCGCTGGAGGCTCCAAAACATGAAGCGCGCCGTGCCGCCGCATTGCCCCGCGCTACCACGCAGCACGGTCAGGAAGATTACTGGAGCCAGAACCAGGTGCGCCGCCGCGAAGAAACCCGTCTGCAAGCCCAAAGCAGCATAGCTGATCGCCTACGAAATCCAGCCGATTTGCGAGCTGCGTTTGTGCTAAGCGAAATTCTGAAGCGAAAATTCTAGCTACGGAAGCTTTTCCTCCTTGTTAATCCTGCGTCAGTGCGTAGGTTACAAGGTTTGCGCCCATACGTAGGGCCGCATCATGCGTGGCGGCTGTGTCTTCGGGATAGGTGCCAAGGTCTTCCCAGCCGTTACCTAAGTCGCACTCGTAGCTGTAGAAGCATACCAACCGGCCTTTGTAGAGTAGCCCGAAGCCTTGCGGCCGCTTGCCGTCGTGCTCGTGCACTTTGGGCAAGCCTTTCGGAAACTGAAATTTCTGGTGGTAGATAGGGTGGGAGAAAGGCAACTCCACAAAGTCCAACTCGGGAAATACCTTTTTCATCTCGGGCCGAATGAACTTGTCGAGACCGTAGTTATCGTCGATGTGCAGGAAGCCGCCACCCGTTAGATAACGCCGCAGGTTTTTGGCTTCGCCTTCCGTGAAAGCAACGTTGCCGTGGCCGGTCATGTGGACAAACGGGTACGTCAGCAACTCCGGCGAATCCAGCTCTACGGTAGCCTCGTCGGGCGCGATATTGGTGCGTAACGTCTGGTTGCAGTAACGAATCAGATTGGGCAACGAGGTTTTGTTGGCATACCAGTCGCCGCCGCCACCGTAGTGCAGCTTGGCTATGCGGAAGCTAGGAGCCAGCGGAGCGGCGGCCGTGAGAGCAAACAGAAGCAGAACAGTCAGCAGGTTTTTCAGCATGGAGTATTCAACGCAAACAGGTGCATTATCAAACAAAGTAACAGATAACCGAGAAAGTTCAGGCTTGTAGTATCGGGTTAAGTTGTTTGTCTATTATTGTCTAGCTGAGTTGTACCGTAGAAGCGCGTCAACTTAGCACCCGCCGGATTAGCACGGTTTACTTCACGTCTTGCTGCCTAATAAGGTACTTACATAATCACTATAACTTACGTATTCATCTATGGTAACCGGAAAGGATCTGATAGCCTTGGGGTTAAAGCCCAGTAAGCGGTTCAAGGAGACCCTTGAGCACATCAACGCCCACAGTCTAGAAGGCGAAGCATTATTGACCTACCTCGATACCGTGAAACCTGCGCCGGAAATTCCGCTGTTGGAAGAGCCAGTGCCTTTTTACGAGAACATCCGCGCCGACACGCCGGTGGAGCAAGCCAATATCGACTTCGTAAGGCAGTCGATGCAGCAGTTGATGCGTACCCCCACGGTGGTAGCTGGCGCCATTATGCCCGACGCCTGTCCGGCTGGACCGCTAGGTACCATTCCGGTTGGGGGCATTGTCGTTGTCCGCAACGCCATTCACCCCGGCATGCACAGCGCCGATATCTGCTGCTCCGTGATGCTGACCAATCTGGGCAAAGTGAACCCCAAAAGGGTACTCGATACTGCGCAGCAGATCACGCATTTCGGTCCCGGCGGCCGCTCGCCAGAGCGGCAGTTTGTGTTGCCTGCCGAAATTGAAGCCGAGTTCCAAGCCAACCCATTCCTCAATTCCTTACGCAGCCTCAATTTCGCCCGCGAGCATCTAGGCACTCAGGGCGATGGCAACCACTTTCTTTACGTCGGAATCTCGCGCAATACCGGCGATACGGTGTTGGTGACCCACCATGGCTCCCGGGGAGTGGGCGCCGCGCTCTATACCCAAGGCATGAAGGTGGCCGAACGTTTCCGCCAAGTTATTTCGCCCGAAACTAACCCGCACAACGCCTGGATTCCTAGCCAGTCCGTGGAAGGCGAGCAGTACTGGGCCGCGCTGCAAACCATTCGAAAGTGGACCAAGCAAAACCATTTGTGCTTACACGAGGCTATCAGTAAGCAACTTGGGGCAACCGTGCAACAGCAGTTTTGGAATGAACACAACTTCGTGTTTCGCGACGGTGACTTGTATTACCACGCCAAGGGAGCCACGCCGCTAGACCAGAAGTTTATGCCTGACATCACCGGTCCGCGCATCATTCCGCTGAATATGGCTCAGCCAATCCTGATTGTGGAAGGTACTACCACCGAAACCAACCTAGGCTTCGCGCCCCACGGGGCCGGCCGGAACCTAAGCCGTACTCGCCACAAATACAGCAAGCTCAACCAAACCAAAGAAGACTTATTTGCCGAGGAAACCCGCGGTATCGACGCCCGGTTTTACTTCAACCAAATTGATATTTCCGAGTTGCCCAGTGCCTACAAGGATGCCCACGACGTCAAGCAGCAGATTATGGATTTCAACTTAGCTACCACCATCGACGAAATCCAACCTTACGGCTGCATCATGGCCGGCGACTGGGAACAAGATGCACCCTGGCGCAAAAAGAAGCTGGCCAAGGAAGCCGCGCGGTTAGCTGCGGCCGATTCTCAAGCCGACGGTTCGGCGCTGCAGGCAGAATGACGTCGGGTGCAACAACCTATTCCCGCACGACATGCACGGTATGCATGGCGGCTAGTGCGGCGGTTTCGGTGCGCAACCGGGAGGCCCCGAGCGTAACGGGGCGGATACCCCGGGCAAATGCTGCCTCAATTTCCTGCGGGGTGAAGTCACCTTCTGGGCCGATAAGGACGCAACAACCAGTGCCGTGCGCCGCCACGCGGGCTAAAGACGTCCGCTCTCCTTCTTCCAGATGGGCAATAAACGTAGTGTCGCCGGCCACGGTGGGTAGAAAAGCCGCAAAGTCCACCAGTTCGTCCATTTCCGGCAGCCATGCCTGCCCCGACTGCTTGAGGGCGCTAACCGCTATTTTGTGTAGTCGGTCTAGCTTTAACTCACGCCGCTCGGAGCGGGCACAACGCAGAAACGACAACCGGTCGACTCCTATTTCGGTGGCTTTTTCCACCAGCCACTCCATGCGGTCGAGGTTTTTGGTGGGAGCCACGGCTACGTGCACGAAGTAGGGACGACGTGATACTTGCTGCTCCTGCACCACGCGCAGCCGACAGCGCTTCGCATCGGCGGCCTCTACTTCCGCCTGAAATACGCTGCCACGGCCGTTGACCAACTCCACAGTTTCGCCAGCAGTTAGGCGCAGCACACGCACTGCGTGCTTGCTTTCATCTTCGGGCAGGGTGTAGGTGGGGCCTGCTAGGTCCGGGGCGTAGAAGGTGTGCGGCATAAAGCAAAGATAGAGGGATACGGCGCCGAAACAGAAAACCCTGCCAACCACTAGGGCCAGCAGGGTTTGTGTGAAAGAGAGCTGCTTTATTGTCAGCTGGCTGCGTAGTTGCCGGTTATTTAAGCGTCTCGTTCAGAATTGCTGCTAGTCGCACGCCCGCCTGCTCGATGCGTTGTTTCATTAGCTCGGAATGAGCCGGGTAGTACTTGTAGTCGACGTCGCCATTGGCGGGTACATCCCCGTATATCTGCTCACTAGCCTGATACGACTCCCAAAGCCACTGCTCCGGAGTTGCTTTCTGCCACGTTTTTACTTGACGGCCGCGCAATTGAGGCTCGTACTGTCCGGCTATTTCGCTGTACGTAAGCCCCTGATAGTCAAGAAGGCCACTATCCCAAAGACTATGCAGGTTGGTGTCCTTGCCGCGGTACTTCAGCTTGATGTCGTTGCCCCCCTTGTCCTCGGCGTGGCCGGCATGTAAAGGCTGGTGCACGTCGCCCACGATATGGACTACAAATTTTAGGGCGGCCAGGCGTTCAGCCTGCGTTTTATGGGTGTCCTTTAAAGTTTCTAATTGCTTGATCAGCACGTTGTAAGCGTTTGGCGTAGTTTGCGCTTTGAGCTGTTGCACGTACTGGTCATGGTTCAAGCCAGACGCAGTGTTCACATAGTGCCAAGGGGCAGTGTCTTTAAACTCCGGATAGAAACGAATTTCGTCGGGCCAGGTACTAACCAGCGGTAGTGTTTCGGTGCCTAGCAGCTTCTGGATTTCTTTCTTGGCGTGACGAGAGAGATGATTTTCAGCAATTTTACCAATGGCGCGGTGCCCGTCTACTCCCCAGGCCCACAGGCGGAGAGGTGTAAGGAGCAGCAATAGGACTGGCAGGAAGCGCTTGCGCATGAAAAAGAAGAAGTAAAGAGTACGTTTAAACAGCAAAATTAGCGGGTTTAGGTGGAACGCAGCGTGAACAAGAAGTTATGTATTATAAGTAGAGAGGATTTAGCACGAGCGTAAGCACGGATAGGCAAGGAATGACAGGCTGCGTCATGAAATGCATACTTATCCAACACTAAAAAGCCCCGCTGGCTAAATACCAGCAGGGCTTTCGTCGAGATTATCAGTGACTTTATACGCTGGCGGCTACTTCTGCCTTAGGAGCACCGGCCAAGATTTCGGCATTGGCAAAATCCGCGTACTTCTTGAAGTTGTTGACAAACTTGGTAGCCAGATCAGCTGCTGTTCTGTCGTAAGCTTCCTTGTTGGCCCAGGTATCACGCGGGTCGAGGATGTGGTCGGGAACGTTAGGTACGTAAGCGGGTACTTCCACGCCGAAAATTGGATGCTTGCTGAATTCTACGTCGTCTAGTTCTCCATTGAGCGCCGCCGTAATCATGGCGCGGGTGTAGCTCAGTTTCATGCGAGAGCCAACGCCGTAGGAGCCGCCCGTCCAGCCAGTATTTACCAGCCACACGTTCACGTCTGGGTTTTCGTCCATCTTTTTGCCGAGCATCTCGGCGTATTTAGTAGGGTGCAGGGGTAGGAAAACCGCACCAAAACAAGCCGAGAATGTGGTTTGTGGCTCGGTAATGCCCATTTCGGTACCCGCCACCTTAGCCGTGTAGCCCGACATAAAATGGTACATAGCGTGGCTCTTGTCTAGCTTGCTGATAGGAGGAAGCACCCCAAATGCATCGGCCGTCAAGAAGAAAATATTCTTGGGCGCATCAGCTACCGACGGCTCAATAGCATTCGGAATAAAATGGATAGGGTAGGCCGTGCGGGTGTTCTCCGTCACCGATTTGTTGGCATAGTCCACCGTAGTGGTGCCGGGAATAAAGCGAGTGTTTTCTACAATGGCTCCAGTGCGAATAGCATTCCAGATTTCTGGTTCTTTCTCCGCGCTTAGGTCGATAACCTTAGCGTAGCAACCGCCTTCGAAGTTGAAGATGCCGGCATCAGGCGTCCAGCCGTGCTCGTCGTCGCCGATCAAGCCGCGGTTAGGATCAGCGGATAGGGTGGTTTTGCCGGTGCCGGAGAGGCCGAAGAAAATGGCGGTGTCGCCGTCTTTGCCCACGTTGGCCGAGCAGTGCATCGGCAGCGTGTGCATCTGGTGCGGAAGCAGGTAGTTGAGCACGCCGAAGATGCCTTTTTTCATTTCGCCGGCGTAGCCAGTGCCACCCAGCAAAATCATCTTCTTCGAGAAGTTGATGATAGCGAAGTTCTTCTGGCGAGTGCCATCGATAGCTGGATCGGCCTCAAAGCCGGGCGCACAAATAATTGAGAAATCCGGCGTCCAGCTGGTGTCAGTGCCCGGCTCTGGGCGCAAGAACATATTGTAGCAGAATAAGTTATGCCAGGCTAACTCGTTTACTACGCGTAGCTTGAGCGTGTAATCGGGATTGGCACCCGCGTACGCGTCGCGCACGTAGATTTCCTTGTCAGTTAGGTAAGCCACCATCTTCTGGTGCAGTTGATCGAACTTGGCGGCATCAAACGGGATATTGATGTCGCCCCACCACACGCTGTCGGCCGTGCCGGCATCTCGTACGATAAACCGGTCTTTGGGGGAACGGCCGGTGAAGGTGCCTGTGTCGGCCATTAGCGCACCGGTATCAGTCAAGACTCCTTCATTGCGGCGAAGCGCTTCTTGCACAAGCGCCTCGGGAGGTAGATTTAGATGAACCTGACTTGCTGCGGTGAAACCTAGCGGCTTTAAACAAGCTAAAACAGTGGCGGCGGATTTTGTCATAAAGTCCGAGAATAGGGTGGGGGTTATGGGGATGGGTGGGGAATCTGAGAGCAAAAATATAGGAAATATGTGATCCGCAAACGTTTCCGGAGATCTATTTAGCGAAAATTCGCTGAAAAAGTTGCAAAAAACTAACAACTGTCAGTAAACAAAGTTTTGTAGCTTTACCAATTACTGTCTGGTTGCAGCCAGTGGGTATTTTACCTCTTCACTTCTCTCACATCACCTTCATGCAAACGACCTCTGCTGTGCGTGAGCAGGCTCCTGCTGCCGCTCAAACCAGCCATCCCAAGGGTTTGTACCTTCTCTTCGCTACCGAGATGTGGGAACGATTCAGCTACTACGGCATGCGTGCGGTACTGGTATTGTTCCTAACCAAAGCCATGATGATGGACAAGTCTTTTGCCTCCAAATTCTATGGCGGCTACACTAGTCTTGTTTATCTGACGCCTCTCATTGGTGGCTATATATCAGACCGTTACTGGGGCAACCGGCGCTCCATCATCACAGGCGGGCTGCTGATGGCACTGGGCCAGTTCACACTCTTCTTCTCGGCTTCCAACTACGGACCCGCCGAAACCCACGCCCTCAGCCACTGGCTCCTGTACTTGGGTCTGGGCGTAATGATTGTGGGCAATGGCTTTTTCAAGCCCAACATTTCCTCCATGGTGGGCTCACTGTATTCGGCCACCGATAAGCGCAAGGACGCGGCGTACACCATCTTCTACATGGGTATCAACCTGGGCTCGTTTCTGGGCAACACCATCACCAGCCTGATTGGAGATAGAGAAGGTCACCCTGAAGCGTTTCGCTGGGCTTTTTTGGCCTGTGGCATTGCCATGTTACTGAGCGTGGTCGTGTTTAGATGGGGTAAAGACAAGCACCTGCATACGCCCACCGGCGAGCAAGTGGGCCTTACGCCCGTGCAGTCAGGTGGCATCATGGGTGTGTATGCCTTGCTCCCCGTGCTACTGGCGCTAATTTTGGGCATTCTGTGGCTGGATTCGGCTAAGTTTCCGACCATTGCGCCGCTGTTGGGCGTAGCCGTGTTGGGTATTATCTATATGATATTCAGTGACAAGTCCTTGAGCGGGGCCGACGTCAAGGGTATTATGGTCATCTTTATCGTGTCGTTTTTCGTGGTCTTTTTCTGGGCTGCGTTCGAGCAGGCGCCGGCTTCGCTTACCTTCTTCGCCGACGAACAGATGAACCGCACTATTTTCGGTTACACCTTGCCAGCTAGTATTTTTCAGAACCTGAACGCCATCTTCGTGGTGGTGGGCGCTCCTCTCATGGCGGCTGTGTGGACGGCTCTGGGCCGTCGCGGGGCCGAGCCGCCGTCCCCGCTCAAAATGGCTATCGGCTTAGCCCTATTGGCTGCCGGCTACTTGGTAATGTGCTTCGGCGTACACGACTTGCAGCCGGGCGTGAAAGTGAGCATGTTCTTTTTGGTGGCCCTCTACTTCTTGCACTCTGCGGGTGAGCTGTGCTTGTCGCCCATCGGTCTGTCGCTGGTGAATAAGCTGGCCCCGGTGAAGTTTGCTTCGTTGCTGATGGCCGTGTGGTTTCTTGCCAACGCGGCAGCTAACTACCTCGCCGGCTATATGAGTAGCCTTTATCCCGACCCTAAATCCACCAGCCCAATGCCCCAAATTCTGGGCTTTCAAATCACCAACCTCTACGACTTTTTCATGGTCTTCGTGGTATCGGCAGCCGTGGCTGCGGCTATTCTGTTCTTTATCAGCGGTAAGCTGGCCAAAATGATGGATGCCCGTAACTATCCCGCACCGACAGCGCAAGCATAGACCACCGCGCAACAGCGGCTGCAAGTTTGTCTGGCTGGCCTTGCTGGTTGAACGACGTGGTCAAATATCTGAGCACAGTTAGAGAAAAGCCCCCGACCACTGAGTCGGGGCTTTTCTCTTTTTTAGAAGCTACTCACTTCATCGCCTATTCTACCTGAGGCATCATTCCTACTTCCAGAGACTGTGTCTGCACGTCTTGGCTATTTCTTTTTCTTCACCATGCCCAATGTATTGTTGACGCTGACGGGCTGACCTGTGGTTTCATAAGCGTTGGTTATCTTACCTAACGCATTCTTTGCTACCCGGCGTATTGTTTCTCTCCTGCGCTATTGTACCTGACTTTACGCTGATGCCTCAACTTCTGAATTTTGAAGCACAGAAAAGCCCCGCTGGCATTGCCAACAGGGCTTTTCAAGCTAACGGCTAAAAGCCAGTCGCTAAAGGAGATTACATCATGCCGCCCATGCCGCCCATTCCACCGGGAGCACCAGCATGGCTGTGCTCTTTCTCGGCTTCTGGCTCGTCAGAGATTACGCATTCCGTGGTCAGGAGCAGGCCAGCAATCGAAGCGGCATTTTCCAGGGCCAAGCGCGCTACCTTGGTGGGGTCGAGGATACCGGCCGCCATCAAGTTTTCGTAACGATCTTCACGGGCGTTGTAACCGAAGTCACCTTTGCCATCGCGCACTTTCTGCACCACCACCGAACCTTCGCCACCAGCATTGGCCACGATAGTACGCAGAGGAGCTTCGAGGGCCGTGCGAATGATGTTTACACCAGTGCGCTCGTCGAGATTATGAGTATTAACGGCTTCCAGCGACTCTAGGGCACGCACGAAAGCAACGCCACCACCTGGTACTACGCCTTCCTCAACGGCGGCGCGGGTAGCGTGCAGAGCATCGTCAACACGGTCTTTCTTCTCTTTCATCTCCACCTCGGTAGAAGCACCGATGTAGAGAATGGCTACACCGCCCGACAGTTTGGCAAGGCGCTCTTGCAGCTTCTCCTTGTCGTAGTCGGAAGTAGTAGTTTCGATTTGGGCTTTGATTTGGTTGATGCGGCTGGTGATGCCGTCTTTCTCCCCCTTGCCATTGACAATCGTCGTGTTGTCTTTGTCAATGATGATTTTCTCGGCCGTACCCAAGTAGTCGAGGGTAGCGCTGTCGAGTTTGTAGCCGCGCTCTTCGGAAATAACCGTGCCGCCCGTCAGGACTGCAATGTCTTCCAGCATGGCCTTGCGACGGTCGCCGAAGCCAGGAGCTTTTACAGCGGCAATCTTCAGCGAACCACGGAGTTTGTTTACTACCAAGGTAGCAAGGGCTTCACCATCAACGTCTTCGGAGATGATAACCAAGGGCTTGCCAGTCTGAACAACTTGCTCGAGCACGGGCAGCAACTCCTTCATGGTGCTCACCTTCTTGTCGTAGATAAGGATGTAAGGCGAGTCGAGCTCAACTTCCATCTTCTCTGGGTTGGTTACGAAGTAAGGGGAGAGGTAGCCACGATCGAACTGCATGCCTTCTACCGTTTTCACTTCGGTTTCAGTGCCGCGAGCTTCTTCTACCGTGATAACGCCTTCTTTGCCTACTTTGTCCATAGCATCGGCAATCATCTGGCCGATTTCCATGTCGTTGTTGGCCGAAATGGCACCTACTTGAGCAATTTCCGAAGAGTTTTCAATCTTCTTCGACTGCGCCTTCAGGTTGGCAACTACGGCTTGTACAGCCTTGTCGATGCCACGCTTCAGGTCCATTGGGTTTGCACCAGCCGCTACGTTCTTGGAACCAGCAGCGTAGATAGCCTGGGCCAGTACGGTAGCCGTCGTGGTACCGTCACCTGCTTGATCAGCAGTTTTAGAAGCTACTTCTTTAACCAACTGAGCGCCCATGTTCTCGATGGCGTCGCTTAGCTCAATTTCTTTGGCCACCGTTACACCGTCTTTGGTGATGGTCGGCGCACCGAATTTCTTGTCGATAACCACGTTGCGGCCTTTCGGACCCAGGGTCACCTTTACGGCGTTAGCCAGTTTATCTACACCGCGCTTCAGTTTGTCGCGGCCGTCGGTATCGAATTGGATGTTCTTAGCCATCTTAATTTCGGATGTTTTGAATCAGGGAGAAAGGAATAGGACTTAGATTACGGCGAAGATATCCGACTCCCGCATGATGAGGTAGTCTTGGCCATCGATGGTGATTTCGGTGCCGGCATACTTGCCGTAGAGCACTTGGTCGCCCACTTTTACTTGAGGCTGGATAGTGGTGCCGCTATCGGCCACTTTGCCTTCGCCTACGGCTACTACTTCGCCGCGCTGTGGCTTCTCCTTGGCCGTATCGGGAATGATGATGCCCGACTTGGTTTTCTCCTCGGCGGCGGCAGGCGCGATAATAACGCGGTCAGCCAGCGGTTTCATGCTAAGCGACATATTGTACGTTTTGGTTGAAAGGTTTACTTGAAACAAGGTGGTGTCCGCCTCCCCTCACTTCTTATGCCAGCCCGCCGAAACCTGACAGAATGAACACTAAAAAGGCGCATTGCGTCAGGATTCTGTACAAAGCCTGTCACACCTGACAGCGCAGCTCCGTCAAAATTAACTTAACAGGACTGACGTGGGTGAGTCGTCACTTTCTGGGAAGGGCGCAAAAAAAGGAGCCTTCCGCAAGGAAAGCTCCCTTTTAAATAAGTAACTAGTCGATTACTACCGTGCTGGAGTAGTAGCAGGGGCCGAGGAAGGCTGCGTTGTGGCAGGCGTAGTGGTACCACTTGGAACTGCCGCGCCACCAGGTGCTGCTGCACCCGGAACTGCGGGTGCCGGAGTTGCGGGCAAACGAGTTTCAAGCGCCTTACGCTGGTTAACGCTGCGTACTGGGCCCACACCAGCCGAGGTGCCGCTGATTACGTGCGTGCCTAGCGTCAGGACCATAAGACCGATAGCGAAACCCCACGTCAAACGCTCCAGCAGGTCGCCGGTGCGCTTTACGCCCATTAGGTTGGCAGCGCCACCCGAGCCAAATTGGCTTGACAATCCACCGCCTTTGGGATTCTGAGCCAGCACTACAATGGCCAGAAAGAAGCAGACGATAAGAATAATAACTATGAGTGCAGCGTACATCTACTCGGAAGATTTCAGTTGTTGAATTTGGTCGGCAAAGTACGCGCTTTTTTCCGGCTGGCGCACCATCAGTTGTTCATATATTTCGATAGCCCGCTCTGTTTTGCCTTGTTTAATCAAGATTTTAGCGAGGCTTTCGGAGGCTAAAGCTGGCGGCGCATGCGTACTGCGTGCTGCTAAATCTGTCTGCTCATTCACGGTAGGCAGTACGCCTGGTGCCTTAAGGCGGGGCTGCACTTTCAGGAACCGGTTGATCAGATCGAAGGACGACGGTGTTGGTATAGAGCGGGGCTGGTTTGCGCTGGAAGCATGCGCGTGTAGCAGGGCATCAGGCGGAAAAAACTCGGTAGCTGGCAGGGGCTGCGTCAGTTCGTCATCGCGCATCTGTAGTGCATAGCCGAAGCGGCTACCGCCCTCAAGCAAGCTATAGGCTACGTCGGTGTCAACCCGGAAAGGAGGAGCAAGAACTGTAGTTGATGCTGGCGGAAACAGATTGTATTCTTCATCTGCTTCTTCAACCGTCTCTTCCTCATCAAGGCCGGGCAGTTGATACAAAATAGGAACCGGGAGCTTGTTGGGCTCACTCAGGCCGAACTCAAAGCGGGAAGTGCCTACTTCAGCTGGCGGCCGGATAGGGGGCGCCACTGCTGGCAATACCTCTAATTCCGCATCAGGAGCATTTACTACGTCCACAGCTTGGGTATCGTCTGTGGCAATAGAAGCGCTATCTGAGTCTACTTCCGAGGTTGAAAGAAAAGGCTCAACAGGTTCAGGAACAGTTGCCTCAGTTTCAGAGTCTGCTGACGAAACAGGCAGAGTCTCAATGCTTTCCTCAGGCGCTTTGGCAACTTCCTCTGGCGTTTCAACTGAAGCCAACGGTTCTATAGTGTCTAGGCTGCCAGGTTCTTCTAACTCACTTTCCACTTGTTCGGTGTGAGCTTGAGTTGAATCTACTGCCTCTTGAACGTCTGTTTCTTGTTCCGCAACAATAGGATCGAATACAGCGACAGGTTCAGGTACTGAAGTTTCTTGGACTTCAGTCGCAGTTTCTTCTACTACTGTAGTAGCCTCTTCTTCCTGGGTTTCCAGCAACTGGACATCCTCAGTGACTAAGGACTGAATGAAGGCTGTGGAACTGCTCGCACTAACAGCAGCGGCTGGCAAATTAGCTTCAGGCGGTGCCGGTAGTTCCTTTGGTGCTGAAAGCTCGATAGTAGTGGTTTCAGGGGTGGGCTGTTCCAGCAACTGCCGCAGTAGCTGCCGGTCGGCGGCGTAGGTGGCCGCTCGGCGCAGGCGTTGGCTGGCTAACATGCTACCTTGATCGTGGGCTGCTTTGGCTAACAGCACATGAGCAGTTTGGCAGTAGGGGAAGGCCGCCGCTAGTTGCTCCAGTTCCCTGATTTCAGCTTCTGAAATACTACCCACGTGGTTGAGAATGTGCAACAGCGACGCGCGGGTCATAGAATAGAGGGCTGAATGAGTTAATAGATAAATTGCTGATTAGTAAGATCTAATCAATAATTCGGGAATGCATTACGCGAAAAGCGCACAGGTTTCAATCGGCAAGAATACGTCATTTAAATCACTCAGCCGCTGTCTCACCAGTTGGCTACCGACTTGTTGAAAGCGTCAGTGATTATGTTTTGCGTGATGGTGCGTACCGCAGTTGGGTCATTGTTGATGCGTGCAATATCTTGCGTGGCCGGAAAGTCGCGGTTGCTTTGGAAGGTTTGCTCGAAGTCCTGTTTGGGGTCTTTGGTGTTCGTGAACTTGATGCGTACCTGCATCGTGAGGCGGTTCACCCCGGCTTGGTCTTGGCCGTTCTGCTGTTGGATTGCCGCTGGCGCATAATCAAAGGCAATTATCTCGCCCTCAAACTGCAAGTCTCCGTCGCGAGGCACTTGTTTGATGGTCGTGTTGCGTTGAAAATAATCTTTGAAATCCTCGGTGAACCGTTGTGGCAGATAGGAAGGGCCGTTGTTGGACGTGTTCTGAAAAGTGGCAATCGAAATCGTCTTTACGGCCGGATCGATGTTGGTGCCACTAAACGAGTAAACGGAACAACCGGTCAGCGCTAGAGTGAGAATCAGCGAGCAACTTAGCATCCAAGTCAGTGGGGATGCCAGCCAATTACGCTTGTTCCAGGTCATATTGCTTGAGTTTGCGATAAAGTGTGCGTTCGGAAATGCCGAGGTCGTGGGCGGCGTATTTGCGTTTGTTGTGGTGCTTTTTCAGCGCCTTCATTATCATTTCTTTCTCCTTGGCTTCCAGCGAAAGAGTTTCTTCTTCGGTCTCGTGCGGAATATCCTCCACCCGATGAGCTTCTTCCTCGTAATCGGTGGCGTCGTCTACGTTGTTGGGAGCAAGAATATATTCTGTCGGACCGCCGTCGGGTGATGGTGACCGTAGGGGCCGCGGGCCGGCATCGTAAGGGGCAGGGCCTAGATTAGTGAACAGGTGGCTATTCTGGCGCAGCATTTCTTGGGCTTCCTGCGGACGCTGGCCGGCGGCCATATCAAGGACCAACTTCTTGAGGTCAGTCATGTCGCGCCGCATGTCAAAGAGCACCTTGTAAAGTAAGTCCCGCTCCGAGTAAGTATTGCCCGCTCCGTCAGTGGCCGCGCCAGCTGCGTGGAGCAGCATGGGCAAACGGCTGCTTTGGTCGGCGGGCAGGTATTGGCGCAGGCGGCGTGCATCCACTTCCCGGTCGGTTTCTAGCACCGACATTTGCTCGGCCACATTCTTGAGTTGGCGGATGTTACCGGGAAACCGAAACCGCTGTAAATCCTGCACAGCGTCCGGCGTCAATGACACCGGTTTTACCCGGTAACGGTCAGCGAAGTCGGTTGCGAACTTTCTGAATAATAAATAGATATCATCGCCTCGTTCACGCAGTGGTGGAACGATGATAGGTACTGTATTCAGACGATAATACAGGTCTTCGCGGAAGCGTCCTTCGCGCACGGCGTCCAACAAATTCACGTTGGTAGCCGCCACTACGCGCACATCGGTTTTCTGCACTTTGCTAGAGCCGACGCGGATGAACTCGCCGTTTTCAAGTACCCGCAGCAAACGGGCCTGCGTGCCAAGCGGCATCTCCCCAATTTCATCTAGAAAGATAGTGCCGCCATTCGTTACCTCGAAGTAGCCTTTGCGGGCCTCTTGCGCCCCCGTAAACGAGCCTTTCTCGTGGCCAAATAATTCGGAGTCGATAGTGCCCTCAGGAATGGCACCGCAGTTGATAGCAATGAACTGCCCGTGCTTGCGCGGCGACAAGGCATGAATGATCTTGGAAAACGACTCCTTGCCGGAGCCGCTCTCACCGGTAATCAGCACCGTCATATCGGTAGGCGCCACCTGAACCGCCACTTGTATGGCGTAGTTCAGCGTAGGGGCATTGCCAATTATGCCGAAACGCTGTTTTATACTTTGTATTTCTGAAGGAGTCAAAGTCGGAAGTTGGTTTTCGTGATGAAGACGAAAAACGAGGGTGTTTTATTTTAAACGTAGCGCAAACGAGGCCGGGGTTCAGGTATTGCGCGGTTAAGTTTCCGCGCAGTGCTGAGCCATTCCGCCACAACTAAGGCGGCATTAGCCAGCGCTTCTGCTTGCGTTGCCCCCTCAGCAACGCAGCCAGGAAGATCAGGTACTTCGGCTACAAACCGAGCGTTTTCGGCACGCCAGAATATTCCTATAGGGTAAGGAGGGATGCCGATCCAGGTTGCATCAATCTGCTGTTTTTTCCGAGGGAAATTCTTGATGATCAGTAAGCGTATCACCAGAAACATAATACCTCCAAAGAACAGCAAAATAAATAGCTGCCAAATCAGTAATCCCGAACCGCTCATACTTATTTGCTAATAGAGGTTGAAAGCGTAAATAACAGCTAATTGAAGCTGTAGTTACACAGCTTCCCCTAGTAGTGTACTAGCACTGCCGCTATGAACTAATACGTCTACATAGTCGCCCTTCTGGTAGTGCTTCTTAGGAAAGATAACTACCTGATTTTGGCTATTACGGCCACTTAAATGGTCGGCAGATCGTTTCGAGAAGTTTTCAACTAATACCCGGTGCACCTTACCAACGGCCAATTGGTTGCGCAGACGACTGTGCTGCTGCTGTAGGTCGATAACCTCCTGGAGGCGGCGCTTTTTAACTGGCAGCGGCACGTCATCTTCCAGCTTACGGGCGGCCAACGTGCCGGGGCGCTCGGAGTAGAAGAACATGTAAGCCATGTCATAATGCACGAACTCCATGAGGCTCAGCGTGTCTTGGTGCTCTTCCTCAGTTTCCGAGCAGAAGCCCGAAATCATGTCGGTGGAGATGGCGCAGTCTTCGCCCAATATGCGACGGATGGCCTGCACCCTTTCCTCGTACCAAGGCCGGTCGTAGGTGCGGTTCATCAGGGCCAAAACACGGGAGTTGCCGCTTTGAGCCGGGAGGTGAATGTACTTGCAGATGTTGTCGTGGCGCGCCATGGTGTGCAGCACCTCGTCGGTTATGTCTTTGGGGTGCGAAGTAGAGAAGCGCACCCGCAGGTTCGGGCTAACCAGTGCCACACGCTCCAAAAGCTGCGCGAAATTGACGTGCTCGGTACCATCTTCCGAAGCCCATTTGTAGGAATCAACGTTCTGGCCCAGTAACGTAACTTCTTTATAGCCAGCGGCTACTAAGTCTTGGGCCTCGCGGATAATGCTGTGTGCGTCGCGGCTCCGCTCGCGGCCCCGCGTGAAGGGTACCACGCAGAACGAGCACATATTGTCGCAGCCGCGCATTATGCTAATGAAGGCCGTGATGCCGTTGGAGTTAAGACGAACGGGCGTAATATCGGCGTAGGTTTCTTCGCGGCTTAGCAGCACGTTCACGGCCTTTTGCCCACCGTCTACCTGCTGAATAAGTTGCGGCAAGTCGCGGTATGCGTCGGGACCAACTACCAGGTCCACCAGCTTTTCTTCTTCCAGGAATTTGCTTTTCAGGCGCTCGGCCATGCAGCCAAGCACACCCACGAGCAAGCCTGGATTGCGCTTCTTGTGGCCGTTGATCTGCGAGAGGCGCATACGCACCGTCTGCTCGGCCTTCTCACGGATCGAGCAGGTATTAAGCAGCACTAAATCAGCGCCTTCTAGTTGTTCGGTCGTGTCAAAGCCTTCCTCAAACAGGATGCTAGACACGATTTCGGAGTCGGAAAAATTCATTTGGCAACCGTAGCTCTCAATGTAGAGCTTGCGTTTGCGGCCTGTTTCGGTGGCCGGACTCACGCGCACGGCACCCGATGGGCTATCCTCGTGCGTAGTGGCGTCCGGGGTGGGAGTGGGCAGGGTATCGAGAAAATCTAAAGTAATCAGCGGTTGAGACATGATATTCGTTGCGGCGTCGACTTCACGTTCGGGAGAACGGCAAAGGTAGCTGTTTTGGGGTGAAAATGACAGAATGGCAGACGGAGGAGCTGATGAAATTGTGGACTAGGAGGGCGGAAAGTCTAAGCCTCTGATTGTGTGCTTAGAACATCAACACTAACAGCTTTTGCCTCACACTCCCGTAATGCCTAACACTTCTAGCATGGCCTGGGCTTTAAGAAGACACTCTTCGTATTCGCGCTCCGGCACGGAATCATAAGTAATGGCGGAACCGACCTGGAAGCTCAAATAGCCAGTATCAGCGCGGTATTGCAGACTGCGAATAACCACGTTGAACTCGAACTCGCCGGTGGGCCACACGTAGCCGATGCTACCGCTGTAGAGGCCGCGTCGACTGTATTCGTAGTGCTCGATAAGTTGCATGGCCCGAATTTTCGGCGCCCCGGTCATGGAGCCCATGGGGAAAGTAGCGCGCAGTACATCGACCAGGTCTGCTTCCGGTTGTAATTCTGCCTCTACCGTCGATATCATTTGCCAGACGTGCCGGAAGGGATAAAGTCCGAACAACTCGGGCACGCGGACCGTGCCAGTTTTTGCTACGCGAGCGAGGTCGTTGCGTACCAGGTCCACTATCATTAGGTTCTCGGCGCGTTCCTTTTCGTCGTGCAACAGGGTTAGACGTTGCTGGTCGTCTTCAGCAGGCGTAGCACCGCGCCGGATGGTGCCTTTAATGGGTTGAGAAATGAGGACCGGGGGATGATGCGCCAGAAAACGTTCAGGTGAAGCGCAGAGCAGATAATGGTCGTGCCAACGGTAGAAACCAGCAAAAGGAGTGGGCGACGCTTCGTTGAGCTGTAGAAAAACAGAAACGGGATGCAATTGTGCCTGCTCGGCGTAAAACTCTTGGCACAGATTCAACTCATACACCTCGCCATTCAGAATATCCTCGCGAATGGCTGCCACGGCTTTGAGATATTCTTGTTTCGGCATCCGTGGGTGCAAAGCGGGAACTCTGGCAGACGTTGGAGATGGTACTGAAGCGGCTAAAATAGCCCCTAGCACTCCTGTAGTATTCCCATGAATCTCTACGCAATCCGCGCGCCACTGCAGCCAGGTTTGAGGCAGAAAGAAATGCAGATGCGGCCAGTCCAACTCCGCGAAGTTATTACTGGTCAAAGCTTCAACTTCATTTTTGACATCGTAGGTTACAAACCCACAAACCGGCGTAGTAGCGGGGGCGAAGCGCAGCCAGTCTCGTAGTTCCGTCAGGGTGCTAGGCGTAATAGAAGCTTCCGCGGCTACCGCCAGAATGCGGTTGAAGGCGCCGGCTGGATAATCTAAACCATTGGGCTCGAAGTAGGCGCAGTATGGGAATGCACTACCCCAATGCAAGGCACGGGCTCGAAAGTCGGAAGGCAGATCAGTAAGCGGAATAGATAACACAGGGCGAAGATACAAGGAGCAGGTAGCGGGTGTGGTTGGCATGTTGCCAAATGATCATTAGGCAGAAGCATTTTAGAAGCCGATTTGAAGGCTGACCTACAGTCATTGGTGCTTTGTGCCATGGATTACAGCTAGTAGCTAAGCTAGCACCGACAACAGCTACTTCAACTCCGCTAGTGCTAGCTTGGCTTTGGTGTCGGTGCTGTTTTTGTATTCGTGTTTGGGATAACTCAGCGCTTTTTGAAAGTAAGTTTTGGCCACACTGGTTTGTCCTTCTGCCTGATACAAATAGCCAAGCTGCAAGGCTGATTGCGGCGCGAAGTAATAAGGAGCAGTGCCCGCCAATGCAATAGTGCGGGCGAAAAACAAGCGAGCAGAATCCAGGCGGCTAAGACCCTGCCAGGCGCGGGCACGCCGGTAAGGCGCCTCTAGTTGGTCGCGCAAGGAAGTGGTATTGGTAGTATGAAAACCAGCCAGCGTGACGAGGGCCTCCCGATAGTAGCCCCCATCGATTTGCAGCCGGGCGCGCGTGAGCAGACGGTTTAGGGGTTGTTGGTCATCGTAGAAGCGCTGAGCATAGTTGTCTTCCTCTACTATAGTGCGGCCCCCGGCATCAATTTGCCGGCGGTACTGGTCGGCGGCGCGGCCATCGTTCGAGAGCCAAGCGGCGAGGTAAAGCTTGAAGTAGGCGTCTTTTCGGTAATGAGATCCCCGAAACTCCTTTAAAAAAAGCTCGTTTTCGCGGCGGGAGGTAGCGTACTGACCTTGATAGAGTAGCAGGTCGGCGGCCATGTGACGCAGATAAGGGAGCGGCACGTAGCCGGTTCCCCCAGGGCGGGCGCGGTAGGCAGCAAGCGCTGCATCGGTTCGGTGCTGCTTTTTGTTGAGGCTGATGAGCAGGTAGTTAAACAGAAGATTATCGGGTTGTTGCTCGCTTAGGCGTGTAACGAGTTGCAGCGCTTCGATGGGCTTTTTGTAATACGTTTCTTCCACCAGAGCCAAAATAATCTGGGCTTCCGTTTGAAAGTCGTTGGGCTGATGGGCGGCGGCGCGTAGGTTGCTGAGACCACCTGCGATGCTGCCAGGCAAACCAAGTAGCTTCAAAAACCAACGGTACCCTTCTGGTAGTGAGCCGATAAAGAACTGCATCATGCCCAGCGTCTTGCGAGCTGGCAGGTAAGATGGATAGCGCTTTACAGTGGCCTGCATCTGCTGGTAGGCTTGCCGTAAGTTCCAAGCGCCTTGTACCTCGTGTCCAAACGCTACTTGCGCCGCCGCTTGGTGCAGCCGGATTTCAGCCTGGGCATATTGCGGCAGCGCCCCGGTCTCTCTGGCCTTTTCCAGCGTTTCCAGTCGCTGGTCCTGCGCCTCGATAGTGGCGTTGTAGCGGCTAGCGTCTTGACTAACCATCAGTTCCGTGATGCTAAGACAGTCTTGGACCAAGAGCGTGCCGGCTGAGTTGGTAGCCGTTTCTTGCAATAAGGCACGAGCTGCATCAGGACGCATTTTCAACACCTCAGCGTAAGCGCGAGCCTGCCGAGGAGTGAGGGCGTTTAATGCAACCCCCTCAGGCTGAAGGGCTTCTGGCAGAGGTGCGCCCAGAGTTTCGCTGCAGTGCGCCAAGAAAAGTGCCAGCAGGACAGCTATCCTTGGTATCCTGCTGCGAAATTTTTGGCGCACCTCTGCGGGAAATTTCATAAGCAAAAAAAGAACGGCACTGAGGCCGTTCTTTTTTAAAGTCGAAAAAGGAAAGCTTAAGAAATGCGGGCTTCCACATCAGCCAAAACCCGGCCGCAGTGCTCGCACACGATGATTTTTTTGTGCGAGATAATGTCGGCCTGCCGCTGTGGGGGAACCGTGTTGAAGCAGCCACCGCAAGCGTCGCGTTTTACCGTCACCACGGCTAGGCCGTTGCGTACGTTGCCGCGGATGCGGGTATAGGCGGTCAGCAGACGCTCTTCCACGGGTTGCGTAGCTGTAGCACGCTCTTCCATGAGTTTTTTCTCATCAGCTTCGCTTTCGCCTACGATGACATCCAACTCAGTTTTTTTGTTAGTAAGGTCTTTTTTGCGCTCATCCAACCGCTGCTTGGTGCCAGCGATGTCGGAGTTCTTTAGTTCGATTTGGTACTGAGCTTCCTTGATTTTCTTGTCGGAAATCTGGATTTCCAGCTTCTGCAACTCGATTTCCTTGGCAATCGCCTCGTATTCGCGGTTGTTGCGGACGTTCTGCTGCTGGTCTTCGTAGCGCTTGATGAGGCCTTCGGCGTCTTTCGCGTTTTGCTTGCGCTGCTTGATTTGGTCGTTGAGGGAAGCAATTTCCTCATCGAACTTGCTTACGCGCACCTCGTAGCCAGCAATTTCGTCTTCCAAGTCACGCACTTCTTCGGGCAAGTCGCCGCGCACGCGCCGGATTTCGTCGAGCTGCGAGTCAATGCGTTGCAGGTTGAGCAGGGCTTCTAGCTTGCTGGCAACGGGTACATCGGCCGGGGCAGTAGCGACGGTATTAGAAGTCATAATGGACGGGGTTGGTATGGGTCTCGGCAATGAAGAGCGCAAAAGTACCACCAAAGGTTGACGCAAGCAAATCCTTGAATACTTCGCCGGTAAATTGTTCGCTCTCGAAATGGCCTACGTCGCAGAGCATCAATTGTTTCTCGGCCTGGAAGTACTCGTGGTACTTCAAGTCGCCGGTCACGTAGGCGTCGGCGCCAGCCGCGCGGGCCTTGCCAATAAGGAAGCTACCAGCGCCGCCACATAAGGCCACCTTTTTGATGGGTTTATCGAACGACGTGTGCTTGACCCCTGGCACCAATAGTGCCTTTTTCAATTGGGCCCGAAATTCCTGCGGGCTCAGCGCCGTCGGCAACTCGCCTACCATGCCGGAACCCACTTCTTGGTTGCTGTTTTCCAGCTTGATGATTTCATACGCCACTTCTTCGTACGGATGTGCCTGCCGCAAAGCGTGAAGTGCGGTGTTTTGTAAATGCAAGGGCAGTAGCACTTCCACGCGTTCTTCCGGCGTGGTTTCTAACTCACCAACCGTTCCTTGGAAAGGGTTGGTGCCCGCACCAGGCGTAAAGGTGCCAATGCCCTGCATCCGAAAGCTACAAGCCGAATAGTCGCCGACCTGCCCGGCCCCGGCTGCGTACAGGGCCGCCAACACGTTTTCGGTGTGCGTAGCTGGCACATACGTGATAAGTTTGGCGAGCAGGCCGGGTTTGGGGTCAAGGATGCGCAGATTTACAAGCCCTAGCTTCTCGGCCAGCTTGCGGTTCACCCCATGGCGCACGTTATCGAGGTTGGTGTGCGCAGCGTAAAGCGCCACATCGTTTTTGATGGCTTTCAGCAGCGTCTGCTCGACTTCGTTGGCGCCAGTGAGGCGCTTGAGGGGGCGAAAAATGAGTGGGTGGTGCGCTACTACCACATTGCAGCCTCGCCGGATGGCCTCGTCTACAACGGCCGGGGTGCAATCAAGAGCAATAAGTACGCCTCGTACCTCCATTTGTGGGTCGCCGCACTGTAAGCCGGCGTTGTCGTATGATTCCTGGTAGGCGAGGGGCGCAGCGGCTTCAAGCACGCGGGTTAGGTCTTGGACAGTGGGCATAGATTCTAAATTTTCGATCGGAAGGGTCGGGTGGAATGGCACAAGTATCAGCTATTGATAACAGATCCTAGTACTTCCACATAGCGCGCCACGTGTGTTGGCAAGTCGCGGCGCTTGTATTGCATAAGGTAGCGCGGGTGGTCGAGTACGTGAATTTCATTGAACAAGTCTAGCTCCTTGTTAAGCTTTTCAAACAGCAAGCCATTGCGGCGGCCCAAGCAGATGGCGGCCGTGCGCACTAGTTCTAGCTCGTCTACCTGCCGCCGTAGGGAAGCGCGGATGTCAGACTCCAGCGCGGTAGTCAGGGCCTTTGAATCATAGTAGTTGTAGTTTTTGCCGTGTTGCAATAGCACCAAGGGGTAAAGGGAGCCCACGTAGAAATGTTGATAAAACACCGTTGGTCCACCCAGCGCTTCTACTACTTTGTATACAAACTGGCTGCTCAGCTCAGGATGCTGCGGCAGATTGTTAGGAATGCCACATACACCCGCAAGCGTAGCCGGGTCGGTAAAAGCAACGCCGGTGCGGCCAGCCCCAAAACGGCCCGGATTGATACCAAGCAGGGCTACCCGGGGGCGTTGATCGGCATAGTATTTCTGACCAAACTGCGTCATCAGGTCAGCTACAGCGGCATCCTGGTAGGGATTGTACGCCTCCACCTCGTCGGGGAGGTTGGGTGGAGATGGGAAAGTGGAAAGGAAGTGCAGCAGCCGGTCGGCGAAGGAGAGCATAAGGTGAAATTTAACGGGCGACCTGCTTGGTACGAGGACTCGATGAGTTTGGTCCGCTAACTTTGCTTGCATGCCTAGCCTACTATCCTGGTTGCTGTTCCCTTTTGCCTGGCTGTACGCCGGTATTATGGCTGTGCGCAACTGGCTGTATGACAAAGGCTGGAAAGCTTCGGCGCGGTTTGGTGAAGTGCCCGTTGTTAGCGTGGGCAATTTACGAGTGGGGGGCACCGGCAAAACACCGCACGCTGCGTGGTTGGTGCAGGAGTTGCTTCGTCAGGGCCAGCAGCCCGCTATTCTGAGCCGTGGCTACGGCCGCCGCACCCGAGGTTTCCGGCTCGCCAACGCCAGTGAAACGGCCGCCACACTCGGCGACGAGCCGTTGCAGCAATTCGAGCACTTTAGGGGGCAGGTACCCGTAGCGGTGTGCGAAGACCGGCAGGCAGGCTTACGCGAACTGCTTCAACAACACCCCGCCGTTAGCACCGTCGTTCTCGATGATGCCTACCAGCACCGCCGGGTGCGCCCCGACTTAAGCGTGTTGCTTACCGAGCACCAACGGCCCTTTTATAATGATGAAGTATTGCCTGCCGGACGCCTGCGTGAAAGCCGCGCTGGTGCGGCTCGGGCCGATGTGGTCATAGTCACCAAGTGCGAACCGACCCTGGCGGTAGCTCAGCAGCTTGCCATAGAGCAACGCATCCGCCGCTACATTCGGCCGGGCGTACCCGTGTTGTTCAGCACGTATGCGTATGGGGAGCCGGTACCGTTAGCTAGTACGGAGCAACGCGCTGGTACAGCCTATTCGTTGGAAATTGTGCTGTTGACAGGCATTGCGCAGCCGGGACCACTGCGAGCGTATTTACAAGCAGCTGGCTATCACATCGTGCACCACGCCCAGTTCAGCGACCATCACGTCTTCACTGCGCAGGAAATTGCGGCACTAAAAGCGTATAACGGGCCAGGGCGCCGTATTTTTACAACTCAGAAAGATGCCACTCGTTTGCTCGACCCCGCACTGCATACGGAAATGGCAAGTCTATCCGTTTTCTACATTCCAATTGCTGTGGAGTTTCTGGCCGATGGGGCAAATCGCCTGCGCCAGTTGCTTCCGGCCGCTATTCAGCCCCAAGCTGTTGTCTGACCCCTTGTTCTCCGCGTTTTCAACTTGCTGGCCCTTGCGCCACCTCACGGTTCTTGCAAACCGGTTTCGGCGCTGCCTGCTGCTTGTGCTGCCTATACTGCTCTTGCTGGCTAGCAACACAGCCTCAGTACAGGCCCAAATACTCGACGATTCTACCAGGAACCTCTATGGCGCTCGTACCACCCGCATCATTCGGGAGGACGATGTGCTGCGCGACCAAACCGAGGGGCGCATCATCGATACCACACTCACCAACTTTCCTTCCGCCCGTAACTGGTACCACGACAGTACCTTTTATCAGGATCTGGGGCACGTAGGTACGGCGGGTCGGCCGCTGCTTTGGCGCACGAATACGCAACTGGGCACCCGCCTAGGCCGCAACGTTTTCGACCGCTACGCCCGTGATCCAGCCACTATTCCGTACTATGATACCAAGTCGCCATACACGTTTTTTCGCTTCATCCAAGGCAGCTATGGCGAGCAGGTGTTTGAACTATCATACACGCGCAGCATCAACAAGAATGCCAGTGTGGGCTTGGCTTACGAACGTTTCGCGGCCAATAAGCTATACTCCACAGATCCACGGTCAGGACTAGTAGAGCATACCAACTTCCTGCTTTTTGCTCGCTTTCAAAGCACCGACGAACGATACCACGCACTGTTCAATTATAGCAACGTGCGTCACCGGTCCGTGGAGCAAGGTGGTATTCAACCACAAGATGCGGTAAAACGCGAAGATGGTACTATCAACAGTGAACCAGATAGCGTACCGGGGGACTTGTTTGGTTATGGAGAGGAAGTCCCTCGTTTGTTCTTTGCTTCTAATATTGAACATCGCGACGGTCTGCGATTTATGCACACATATCGGCTGCTCGGCCGTGGCTTAACAGCGTACCACATTGTGGATTGGCATCGGCAGATGAACCGTTTTCAGGATGATTTCACTAGGAACTCTACGTCTAATACCAACGACCTAAATTTCTTTCCAGTGACATTCTTGAGTCGAACGGCCACTGACGACCGCGCAGAATTGCATCAGATAGAAAATACAGTAGGCGTATTAGGAAGGAGTGAAACAGTTAACTACCGCCTTTATAGTCGTCATCGGGGTGCTTCTTACATCACCCGTCGGCGCGTGGGTGATCCTGGTATCTCGTCTTCTGCTGGAACAGAAGGTAAAAACAATGTATTTCTAGGGGGTACAGCCAAGTTCCGCTACAAAATATTTGCTATTGAAACCGCCGGAGAATATGCTCTACCAAACAAGGAAGTTCCACTTGGCGAATACTGGGTAAGCGGGTTGGCACGCCTCGGGCCGCTGACGGGGAGGTACTTAGTACCAGCTATTCTCCAACTCTTACGCAGCAGCAGTTCAGTGGCAATCATTATCGTTGGGGTAAAGACTTTGATGCAAGTCAATTTGATTACAAGAATGACCTTGGGCTGAAGAATACGAAGGTTCAGCAGGTTACAGCGCGCCTCGACCAAACGCTGGGTCGGCATCGGGTTGAGGGGTCAGCGTCTCTTATAAATGTCACTGACCTTGTGTATTATGATGAGTTTGCCGAGCCTGCACAGTCAGGCGGTTCCCGCCTGTTGCTCACGGGTTCGTTGCGCCACCGGTTCAATGTTGGCAACATGTTTTTCGACAACCAAGTCCACGTAACGAGAGGTGGTCAGGAAAATGAGATTCGTATTCCCGACTTGATTACCAACAGCAAGGTGTATTACCAAGGCTACCTATTCAAGAAAGCGATATTCGGGCAAATAGGGGCGGAGGTGTACTACCAATCAAGCTGGCAGCCTTACGACTACAGTCCTAGTACGCAGCAGTTTTTTCTGCAAAACCATTTCACCGCCGCTAATTTCGCTGTGGCCGATGTGTTCGTAACCGGTGACATCCGCACGGTAGCCGTCTTCTTGAAAATGGCTTATATAAACCAAGGGCTGTTGCGCGACGGGTATTTTGTGACGCCTTACTATACTAGCTTGCCCCGCCGGTTCGAGCTTGGCATCCGCTGGCAGTTCTTCGATTAATAAGGGTGCTGCGGCTATCTTAAAAGTAGGAGACGACCAAGTGAACGGCCTGCTGTAACAAGCCAACTCGGGAGCATAGGGAACCATATTGGTTAGCAAAGCAGTAGAGTATTAGCCGGTTCAGGAGCATTTACGCATAGCTTATATGGAACCTCAGGAAAAAGAAAAGACTATCCTCAAGCTTAAACTCAATACTGACCCCCGGTGGGTGGATATTGCCAGCAAAAACATCGAGGATATTCTCGTTGACCATGCTTGGTGCGAGCAGAAAGCGGCAAGTACTGGCATCAGTATGATTATTCACTACCCCGAGAAAACTCGGTTAGTGGATGAATTGACTGATTTAGTGGCCGAGGAGTGGAGCCATTTCGAACGAGTGTTGCTGGAATTGCGGAAGCGTGGCTACCAACTCGGCCGCCCCCGCCGCGACGAGTACGTAGTGCAACTGCTAGCTCACGTGCGCAAAGGTGGCCCACGCGAGCGGCAGCTCATGGACCAATTGCTAGTGTCGGCCCTCATCGAGGCCCGCAGTTGTGAGCGGTTTAAGCTGCTCTGGAAGCACATTCCCGACCCCGAACTCAGCAAGTTTTACTACGAGCTTATGGTATCCGAAGCGGGACATTTTGTGAGCTATGTCGACCTCGCTAAAGAATATTGCGACCCGAAAGAAGTGGAAACGCGCCTTCAGGAACTGCTCAAAGTAGAAGGCGAAATCGTAACAAACCTGCCCGTCCGCGACGACCGAATGCACTAAGACATTATTCGAGCAAGAAGGTTGTTAATGTTAGCAACAATCCGCATTCAACTTAAAAGAACAGCGCTATCGTTGGTAAGCTCATTTCTCGAGAGTAAGCTCAATCTAAAGTTTATTGTGGAGCAACTAAAAGCCCGCCTCATAAAGAGTTATGAGGCGGGATTTTAGTTGTGGCATTCAGCGGAAGCGTGAGTTATTGTGCCGCTTTTGGAGCTTCGGCTTGGTGTGAATTACGTGAGTTCAGTAGCCCCGGCGGCACCGACAAAGCACCGGTATGAGGATCAATAAGACCATTGCGCTCGTCTTCGATATTAGTAGCCTGGGTATAAACATCGCCGGCAATGGGGCGGGAGCGTAGTTCCTGCTTGAATAGCCGAATGTCTTCGGTGCGCGACTCAGCATCTTTCGGGCCACCATAGTCCGAAAAGCCAAAACCACCCCACTCACTGACCAGCAATGGCACTTGCTTGCGGTAGAAAAATGGGTCGCCGACAACCAGGGGAAAGGCGGCAGTACCTTCCAGTTCACCTTGCACGAGCCGGTCAAGCAATTCTTGCCAGCGGCGCAAATCGGGCGTGTAAAGGTGGGCCGTGAGGAGGTCGGATTTCAGGCGGCCTTCGTAGGAAATATGGTGCCAACCGTCGTTATCGACCACTAGGAATTGCGGATGCGCTATCTGCATGAAATGGTACATCTCCACGATATAGCGCCGCGTTTCCGGGTTAGTGGCAATGTCCTGGGCTCCCCAGTCTTCGTTGTATAGGCTCCAGATGACGACAGCGGGGTGCGTACCAATCAGGGTAAGCATGCGCAGCAATTCGGCCTTGTGGTTTTCACGGCTGCGAGCAGTGGAACTGTGTGGGCTCGGTACTTCCACCCATAGCAGCAGTCCTAGCTCATCGGCTAGGTTGTAGATGCGCGGGTCGACACCGGCAATGTGTACGCGCACCAAGTTGCAGCCTAGCTCTTTCATGGCATACATATGCCGCCTGATTTCAGCATAAGTGGCCGTACCAGGTTGATATAGAATGCCATCTAGATAGACGGGTTGGTTGTTGAGGTACACGTAGCGGCCCCGGGCCTCAATTTTACGCAAACCGAAATACGTTTCAATCTGGGCCACGTAACCATTCTGGTCGACGAGCTGGGCCACAAGACGGTAAAGATTAGGCGATTCCGGCGACCAAAGGCGGGCGTCGGGAACTTCCATTACTACGCGTTGCTGCCGCTGCCCAGCTTCCAGGCGAAGCGGAAAATCGGAAGCAGCCAGCGGCGCTGTCTCTGGTGCGGCATTCCGCTCGAATACTTGCAGACGTAGCGTATAGTCGCCTGGGTCGTGGATGCGGGGCGTGACGGTGAAACGAACCAATTGGTCTTCCACCACACTTACCACGCCCACCCGGGAGCGAAGGCGGTTACGCTCCACCATTTCCAACCAGATGCTGCGCACGGCGCCAGTAGAGGTCTGGTACCAAATGCCCCCGCGCTTGTAGACGTGCGATTCTTGCTTGCCACGTGGTGTTTCAGCGTCCAGCGTATCGGCCACGCGCACAGTTAAGCGGTTGACAGGACGGAGGTATTCAGCTTGCAACTCGTAGGAAAACGACGTGTATTCCCCATAATGAATTTCTTCGCCTTCAATAGTGCGCAGCAGGCGACCGTTAAGCCAGACGCGGGTTTCGTAGCCACAGGCGCCGAACGTGAGCTGCAACATCGAGCGGTTTAGCGACTCACTCATTTCGGGCATCGGAAAGTCGCGCTCATACCACGCTACCACGCTATCCTGCCAAGTAGCAGGCTCTTGCTGGCCGTGCGCCTGGGCAATGTGCTCCTCGACCGAGCCCGGCCATTGGGCCCGGTGTTCGTAATAATGGCCTAAGTGCCAACCATCACGCAGGCCAGTATCCTCGGTATCTAAAGCAAAGTGCCAGTCGCCATCGAGTAGCACGTGGGTGTTGAAGCGCAGTACGGCGCGAGGTAGGGGGTTAAGAAATGGTTCCGGGACGTTCAGCTCTTCCTGACTAATAGATAAGCCGTAGTTGGTTTGCTCGGAATTCATAAAGGGTTGGTTTAGAAGAATATGTGCCATCCTCCTAGGCGAAAGCCGAATGCAGCTAGCTGGTGGATAATGGCCGGGCTTAGGAAAGTACGTGAGAAAAGCCTTTTATGCTGTCCTCTTATTGAATCAGCACTTCGTAAATCCAATTAGATTTTCCAAAACTGTGTGTCATGGAAGACAGTAATATTCCGGAATTGTTGTCGGCTCGGCTGCTTTTCACTGTTAAGCCCTCTTTAGATGCTACCTCCCTAGCCGCTGCGCTACGTCAGGAGTTCAAGCAAGTTGATAATTCAGAAGATTCGCTGTTGTACTTTTTTCCTGACTATCCTGTCACGTTCAAAGAAGGCGAACTGCCCGCGCAGGTAATGGTAGCCGCCGCAGAAAGACCTTCCGGGGCCGATTATTTAGCGGCCGCCTTGCAGCAAAGTTGGCACTGGAGCGAAGCTGCTACCGTAGTTGCTATGTGCGACCACGAAGTTATAGTCACCGACTTCATGACTCGCACTCTAGCGTACACTGTGCGAGTGGAACTGTTTCAGAAGGCATTGGACGCTTTTGTTCAACTTCTGAATCCGCAAGCCATTTACTTTACTACCAGCGATAAAGTGGTGGAGCCAGTTGCTTATCTAGAGCGAGGACGAGCCGTGCTGGACGGCTTGCTGAAAGTGCGGTTCTTCAACATCGCCGACAGCGCCACACAAGAAATGTTTCTCGATACTCTGGGGCTGCACGCGCTAGGGTTGCCAGATTTTCAAATCCGCTTCGCCGACCTTGACCCAAACCAAGTAGTGGGCGCACTAATGAGCTACAGCTATTACGTCTTCGAAAAAGGCCCCATCATCGAAGACGGCAACACCATTCAAGGTATCACGCCGGCAGATAAATGGATTTGCCATTACACCGATTCTCTAATAGGACCGGAGCGGCTAGTAATCCAGCTTGAAACAGCGCCATAGCGACTATAAAAAGATATCCTTCCGCTGCAGAAAGAACCCAAGTGGAGCCGTCGAGAGGCTTACCGGATTCTTTCTTCAGCGGAAGGATACGTTTTTACTACGCTACAAATCAGGTTTTCTGCTTCTTTTTCTTGGCGGCCGGGAACAGTACGTTGTTCAAAATCAGGCGATAACCAGGCGAATTGGGATGCAGCGCTAAGTCGGTAGGTTCTTCTTCCACCAAGTGCTGGTAGTCTTCGGGGTCGTGGCCGCCATAGAAAGTCCAGGTGCCTTTGCCGAGCGTGCCGTGCATGTAGCGTACCTCACCCGAGGCCTTGTTGTCGCCCATCACCACCACATCCGACTTAATCAGACTTTTGCGGAATGCTGTGGTCTGGCCCATAAAGCCCTTGATGGTTTTCTCATGGTCTTGGGTGAGCATGGTCGGCACTGGGTCGTACTTGGCCGAAAAGGTGAAGAGTTGGAAGTAGTCGTTGTCTTCGTACACACCCCGCTCACGCATGTCCATATCGATGTTGCTAAACTCGTACTGGTACGGGTCGCGCACAATTTGGAAGTCCTTGAAAGCCAGCGTGCGGTTGAAATTGAGCTTGCTTTGCGCACTAGGATCGGCGGGGTCGCCGTCGTACATACTTTCTACCATATCTAAGCCCAAGCCCGCTAAGGCAATATCGTAGGTGTCGGTGGCCGAGCACATGGCAAACTGAAAGCCGCCCCCGGCAATAAACTCCTGCATTTTGGTTACTACGGCCGCCTTCATCTGCGACGTTTTGCTGAAGCCGTGGCGCTTGGCAGCGGCTTCGGAATCCCGGATCTGCTGCTGGTACCAGGGCCGGTTGCGGTACATAGCGTAAAACTTGCCGTTTTGACCGGTGAAGTCTTCGTGGTGTAAGTGCAGCCAGTCGTATTTAGGCAGTTTACCGTCTAACACCTCATCGTCATAAATTTGGTCGTAGGGAATTTCAGCGTAGCCTAACACCATCGTCACGGCGTCGTCCCAGGGCTGCTTGCCTTTGGGCGTGTACACCGCAATCTTAGGTACCTTCTCTAGCTTCATCACATCCATATTGGCATTGGGATCGGCTATTTCCGAAAGAATGCTGGTGTATTGTGCTTCGCTGATGACTTGGTAGGTGACGTTGCGCACCGCCATTTCATTTTCCACGCCTGCCGCTACCTCACAGGCAAAAGAGCCACCACGATAATTGAGCAGCCAGTCTACTTCTACCTGCTTGGTAAGCAGCCAGTAAGCGATGCCATAGGCTTTAAGGTGCTCTTTCTGCGTGTCATCCATCGGAATAAGCACATGATTGGCGCGAGCCGTCATGGGAGCAGCTAAGCCGGTGATAACCAGTAGAAGCAACAGAAGACGAGGAAAAGGCATAAAGCAGAGGTTGAGTATCGAACGCTAAAATGCTACTAAAAGCGTCCGGCAAGCTGAAAATAAAGCAAGGTGGAAAGTATATCCACGTCTTCAGTGAAGCCTAATTTAAGGAATAATGTTCGAAACTTGGACCTATTGTAGAAACTATAAAATTAAAATAATCAAATATCGTTGGCATCTGCTAACGTCAATTAGGGGCAACTTAAATCTGCCGGAAACCCACTACATTGCGTGTCCCATCCAGCTCCTAGAACGGCTATTTTGGTTGTTAAGCTGGAGTTCGCGCCGCTCGCGCCTTTTTGTTCGGTCGTTATGCATCTGCTAGAAAACATCAAGGAGGCTTTCCGTTCCATTCAAAGTAATCTGTTGCGCACCGTACTAACGGCCCTCATTGTGAGCATCGGCATCATGGCTTTGGTCGGGATTCTAACGGCTATCGACGCCATGAAGTATTCTCTGAATCAAACCTTTGCCAGTTTAGGAGCCAACTCCTTTGAAATGAAGGCCAAAGGCTACACCAACCGGTTCCGGCGAGGTGGGGTACAAGGCCGGATCTATCCGCCAATCAGTCTGCTGCAAGCCAAAAAGTATAAGCAAGCCCTCGGCGACGAGGCGAAGGTGGGTGTTTCTGCTTTTATCTCGGGCGCTACCGAAGTAAAAGCCAACGGCCAGAAAACCAACCCAAACGTGCAAGTGGTTGCCGGCGACGAGAACTACTTGCAGATTCAAAGTTATAACCTAGGAATAGGGCGGGTGTTCTCGCCGCTAGAACTAGAGAATGGCACCAACGTGGCCATAATTGGTTCGGAAGTTAAAGACAAACTTTATCCCACCGAGAGTCCGCTCGGCAAGTACGTTTATCTGCTGGGCCGCCGTTTTCTGGTAGTTGGAATGCTTGAAAAAAGTGGCAGCACCGGCCAGGGTGGCGGCGCCGACCGTCTCGTGCTGATTCCGCTGGAAACGGGCAACCAACTCCCGCGCCAGCGCGCCCTCACTTTCGACGTGAAAACGGCTACTCCCAAGCCCGAGGAGCTCAACTATCTGACCGGTCAAGCTACCGGCATTATGCGTGCCGTGCGCCACGATCCTTTAGGGCAGGAAGACAGCTTCAATGTAGAGCGGTCCGACTCTATGGCCGCTACGCTCGACGAACTGTCGGGGGGACTGAAAATGGGTGGTTTCTTGGTTGGGTTTATTACCCTGCTTGGTGCCAGCATTGCGTTGATGAATATCATGATGGTGTCGGTAACTGAGCGCACCCGCGAAATTGGTATCCGCAAAGCGTTAGGTGCAACAGCCTTCCAGATCCGGCAGCAATTCCTGATTGAAGCCATTGTTATTTGCCTTATGGGGGGAATGCTCGGCATCATCCTGGGCGTCTCAATGGGTAATGCCGTGTCGTTGTTTGTAGGCGAGGGCACTTTCCTGGTGCCTTGGTTCTGGATGATTTTAGGGCTCGTCATCTGCGTCACGGTAGGATTAGCCTCGGGATATTACCCCGCCAGCAAAGCCGCTGGCCTCGATCCTATTGAAAGTCTGCGCTACGAGTAGAGTAGGGGCAAAGCAACTTGTTTGAGTTTCTCCAGCTTTCAATCTGATGCTGAGGGAGACATGCCATTTCAAAGCAAAGCATCAAATAGTAGGAAGCACCATCAATAGCAGGTGCGCACAGAGGTCTAGATACTCTAGTTACCTCATTTTTGCTTTTGGTTTTCGGATGGCCACGGCCTGACCTTAACTGCTCAGTTGCTTTCAGTGTAGCTACCGCCGCAGCTCTTATAATGTGCTTTGTGCGAAGAATTGTACTTGTCCCACCGGGCTGGAGCCATGACTATAAAGCATTATAAAGACGTTCGTTTTTAAATGATACTATGGTTTCCACAGGCCAATAAGACTATCAGTGCTGTATCATAAGTTGTTATTGTAGCTACTGTATCAGCCTATCTGCTCGAGGTCAGCCTGTCTGCTCGAGGATTGAATAGGCTAGTAGAGTCCAATTTCATTTCCATGGAATAAAGAGCGGTTCTATACACACCATGTAACTCCTTGTATAGAACCTAGGCACCAACTACAAAAGTTGTCTGCTATTACCGCCAATGGTTAAACGCCTAGGGACAACCTAAAATAAGATTGTACTTCTCGCGCGTCTGAACGACTACTTTGAATAGCGTTTCTGCGAGTCATGATGTTTTGCGCAAGTAGATAGCAACAGAATGCCGAATGATGTAGAGCCGCATCCTCTAATCTGCAGAGAAAGGTTGATAGTGTAGAAAGACTGGCTTATCTCGCAATAATCAAGGCGTATATAATACTCAATAATAAGCCACATAGAAATCTGTTACAGCTTGGTATTTGATTGCACCTCAATATCAAAACTGCTGGTAGCAGCTACATCTATAGGTTTAAAACAACGAGAGCAGCCAGTTAATAGGGCCTTTGCTACCGTATGGATATATTTTATACATTTGTTGTAAATATATCAATCTATGGCAGAGTCAGAAACTGTAGGTCAACGCTTTACTCAGCTTATTGCTCATTTGGGGATAAGCAAAAATGCTTTTGCTGCGTCGTTAGACAAGACAGCTACGGTTATTCAGCATCTGGTAGATGAAAGAAATAAACCGGGGTTTGATCTTTTGCGCAAGGTGTTTGAGGTTTATCCAAATGTTTCCAAAGATTGGCTGTTGCAGGGTGAAGGTCCGATGCTGACTGATGAGAGTAAGAACAGTGCTTCGGTTCAGGAGGCTAGATTAACTTCAGCCGCCAAAGCTGCTCCGCCCACAGCAGTAACCATAGCTCCAGTTCCGTCGACTGAGGCAGCGCAAGAACTAAAACCAAAAGCAGCACCTCAACCGGATCAAGTGCAAGCGGCACCTCCTGCCGCAAAGCCAGCAGCCGAAGCGCCACCAGTAGTAAGTGAACCAGTAACGCCAATGCCCATCCAGCCGGTGTCACAAGCTGCGGTAGCCAGTCCAACAGCAGAGGCCGCACCCACAACGGTTGCTGCGACTAGCGATACAAGTTGGCAAACGGCGCTTTACACGCAGCAGATGGCTCACCAGCTAGCTATGGCAGAATTGCGTAATCAACACTTGCAAGAACAGCAGCGCCTTATGCAGCAGATGATGGATCTGATGCAGCGGCAACTGGTACGTTAATAGCATAATGGATAAAGAAAAGGCCTGGCTTCAGTATTAGGAGCCAGGTCTTTTCTTTATCCATTATGCTATTAGCTGCTGCTAGTGCTGAAAAACCTCTATGCCTAGCTCTTCAGCTTCCATCAGGTTTTGCGGATTTACGGCTGTCAGGCGCAAGCGCTTTAGTTCGCCAACTAGCAAAGGGTCGTATTTGGCCGTAACCCGGATATAATTGGGCGTGAAGCCTTCCATATGACCGTTGGTTACATCGTCCTCGAACAGTACGGCGGTTTCAACGCCTACGTGCTGTTCGTAGAAACAACGCTTTTTCTTTTCCGAGAGGCTACGCAATTGTGTAGTGCGGTCGTGGCGGTGGCGGTCCTGCACGCGGCCGGGCAAGGTAGGAGCCAATGTGTTTTCGCGCTCTGAGTACGGAAAGACGTGCAGGTAGCTTACGTCCAAATCGTTGAGAAACTGATAGGTATCCAGAAAATCGGCCTCGGTTTCGCCCGGAAAGCCCACAATCACATCAACCCCAATACAGGCGTGGGGCATCACCTCCTTGATGAGCTGAACCCGCTCCACGTACAACTCACGGCGGTAACGGCGGCGCATCAATCCCAGAATCTTGTTGGAGCCCGACTGCAATGGGATATGAAAATGGGGCATGAACCGCTTGGAGCGCGCTACAAACCGAATAATCTCGTCGGACAACAAGTTAGGCTCGCAACTGCTAATGCGGAACCGCTCGATGCCTTCCACTTCGTCTAACGCCTGTACCAAATCATAGAAATTTTCTTTTCGCTCGCGCTCCGGGCCCTGCAAGCCAAAATCGCCCAGATTAACGCCAGTTAGCACGATTTCCTTGACGCCGGTTCCGGCTAGGGCTTGCACCCGGTCCACTACGCTCTGCACAGAGTTGGAGCGGCTGTGGCCGCGGGCCAGCGGGATGGTGCAGAACGAACAGGAATAGTCGCAGCCGTCTTGCACTTTCAAGAAGGTGCGGGTCCGCTCGCCGTAGGACTGCGCCGCATGAAACTCGGTAGCCGCCGAAATAGGAGAAGCGTATACTCGGCCTGGCTCGCCTGGTGTGGGCTTGCGAAAGCCGGCCAGCGTTTCAACCAACTGAAATTTTTCGGCCGCGCCTAAAACGGCATGTACCCCAGGAATCTCGGCAATTTCCTGCGGCTTAAGCTGCGCATAGCAGCCTACCACCGTTACAAACGCGTCGGGGTTGTGCTTCAAGGCTTCTTTTACCACTTTCCGACACTTACGGTCGGCGTGGTCTGTGACGGAGCAGGTGTTGATGACGTAAATGTCGGCCGCGTCTTCGAAGGCTACTTTCTCGAAGCCATGGTCCTCGAATTGCCGACCGATGGCTGACGTTTCCGAGAAGTTGAGCTTGCAGCCCAACGTATAAAAGGCAACTTTCTTCGTTTCCATAATAAGGCTGCAAAGATACAGCTTACTGGCCTTTGAAAGTTTCATGAATCCACACTTGTATAGAGTTGGCTAGCCCTATCATAACCTGAGTTGCTTTAAAAGGTAGAAGCGGCCCATGTCTCGGAGTTACACTGCCGAGCCAAATGTCGTGGTCGGATAGACAGTGGAGGAAGCTAGATGCTGGAATATATCCAAACGTTTAACTACAAATTCCACTTGTTCGCATGGTATTATAATACGTTGGACTAGTATCCAGACATAGGGAAAGTCGCCGAGGTAGCTTTGATCAAGGTTTTATAAAGACCTCCAGTTACTGCTCCGCTTTCCTGCTATGAAAACTTCTTTACACATTCTGCTTCAAATACTGCTTCCTCGGTTTCAGCGCCGAATTGAGGCGCTGCCAGCAGTTGCCAAATCGGCTGGGGCAGGTTTGCGGCACGCTGGGGTACTATTTCTAGTGTTAGCTTCAGTGAGTGTGGACGCATTCGGTATGGGCCGAACCACGGAGCCACTGGATGCCAGCGTAGCCACTGAACTGCGTACGCAGGCAGCTAAGGCCGGTGCAGGTTCAGTTAGCGCATTCTATTCCCGCTTGGAGTATGCTCCGGTTTGGACGCAGCCCGGCGGCCCGACGCCAGAAGCCCAAGCGGCTCTGCAACTGCTAACCCAGGCGCAACGCTATGGGCTCAAGCCTGCCGAGTACAATGTAGCCCTGTTGCAGGCCATGCTGGATTCGTTGAGCCACAGTGGCACGGAGTCGATGCAGTTGCGCGTGCGGACCGAGCAGCAGATTACCGCCGCTCTGCTGCGCTTCGCGTACCACCTCCACGATGGCCGCATCACTGACTCTAGCCTCCGCCCGGCCCAGCCCGTTGGCGAGTTGGTGTTCGACGCTGTGGCCCATTTGCAACAGGCCGTGCGCAGCGGCCATTTCACGGAGTACATGCTGACTGCTCAGCCTACTTCACGCAGCTATGTGCGCCTAATGTGGGCCTGGCAGCGCTTGCTACAAACCGATAGCGCGGCCGCCAAGCGCGTGGCTTTACCTGTGGCGCTAAACCTGGAGCGTCTGCGCTGGGAACCACGCGCCGACTCGCTCTACTTGGTAGTTAATATTCCAGCCTATAGCCTGCAAGTGGTGCGGGGGGCCAAGGTGGTGGCCACTCACCGCGTGGTAGTAGGCAAAACGGAAACGCCGACGCCAGAACTTTTCAGCCGCCTGACTTTTTTCCAGGCGGCCCCAGAGTGGCGTGTGCCCCAAAGCATTAGCGCCAACGAAATGCTACCCAAGCTCCGGCGCGACCCAAGCAGCTTGACGGAAAGAGGGTTTGAACTGTTCACGGCGGCCGGTAAGCGCGTGAATCCGTACCGGGTGAATTGGAAACAGGTACAGCCCGAAACGTTCACCTACCAAATCCGTCAGTTGCCATCAGCCGACAATGCGCTGGGCAATGTGGTGTTTCGGTTTGCTAATCCATACTCCATCTATTTGCACGATACGCCCACCAAAGCAGCTTTTCGGGCCACCAACCGTGCGTTGAGCCACGGCTGTATCCGGGTTGAGAAACCGTTGGAACTGGCCCGCTTCCTGTTGCAGCGCGACAATCCTGCCCGTGCCGACGACCTCAACCACGATCTGCAAACTAGCCTCAACCGCAGCGAAACCAAAGGATTCGGCTTGCAGGCGCCCGTGCCGCTGATGGTGCGCTACCTTACTTGTGAAGCCGATGGCGACCGGCTCCGGGTGCTGCCCGATATTTACGGCCGCGACCAAGCACTGACTCAAGCTTGGCAAGGGGAGGCCGTTGCGCCTACTGCACTGGCTTTGCGCTAAAGTAGCGTTCAAGAATGGTAGTCCTTTTCGACTCCGCATGAGCAATTGAAAGCTCGCCCTGTCACGTTTCCATTCGGATTGTCGTGAAGGGGCGAGCTTTTGCGTTATATTTTACTTTCCAAATTCACCTAGCAAGCGTCTCGATTCCTACACTTTTCGTCTTGTTGCGTTAGGCAGTAGGTTGAAAGTTATTTCGTACCCTATGAATGCTCCCTCGCCGTCCCAATCTGAATCTCTCGAACAACTGCAGCATGAGCTAGCCCAGGCGCAGCAGCGCATTCGAGAGTTGGAGCAAGCCGCAGTTGCCTCCTCTACCCAAACAGCGGCCGAACCTGACATAGTACAGCTGCGCATGCTGGCCCGCATTCCTGAGCTAAACCCGAATCCATTGCTGCGCCTCAACCTGGCGGGCGAACAAGTGTATACTAACCCCGCTGCCCAGCAGCTTCGCAGTCAGCTTTCCGAGGCCGAACTCTACGAACTGCACATTCGACTTGGAAGTTTAGCAAGGCGCAGTGTGCGGCTGGGGCAGCCTCAGCAAGCTGAAGTACGGACCCGGCAATATTACTTGCAGGCCTACGTAGTGCCATTCGAGAAGGAAGATTGTGTGAACATCTACCTCGCCGACATCACGGCACGGGTGCAGGCGGAAGAAAGCCTACGGGCCAGCGAAGCACGTTTGAGGGAGCAGCAGGAGTTCACTCAGCTTGTGCTCGATACCTCCCCTAATCTTATCTACGTGCGCGATGCCGACGCCCGCGTTACGTTTGCTAACCGGGCCATGCGCGACTTCCAGCAGACCCTGGGCAATCGGGAAGACCGCGCTGCTGCCGATCCGGAAAGCCAGGAAGCCCGCGAACGAGCCCATTATGCTCGCGCCGATGCCTACGTGCTGGCCACCGGCGAAGAAGTGATAACCGAAGACCCTATCACGCTGCCTACAGGAGAGAAGCGTTGGTTTCAGAGCGTGAAGTGCCCGCTTCAGCGCCCCGATGGTACCCTTGATATATTAGGGGTGAGTACCGATATCACCGCGCTCAAACAGGCGCAGCACACGCTGACGCAAAGCGAAAAAAAGTACCGCGACTTGGTGTATTATGCGCAGGCACTGATTTGCACATACGACCTCAACGGCATAGTTCTTTCCGTGAATCCCGCTTTGGCGGCGCTGATCGGCCGGCCAAGTGCTGAACTCCTGGGCCAGCACGTTGCTACATACCTGCTGGCTGATGACCGCGAAAATTTCGATGCTCAGCTCGCGCGCATGGCAATGGAAGGTGAAGCAGAAGGCGTGATGCGGATACAGCCTGAGGGCGGTAAGGAACTGCGCTACCTCTTGTCGCGCAACTTCGTGGTGCGCCAACCAGGGCAAGCACCCTACGTGATTTCGCACTCGCATGACATAACCGACCGGGTACGGGCCGAGCAGGAAATGAAGCGGGCCCGGCAGGAAGCCGAAGCCACCGCGCGGGCCCGCGAAAACTTCCTGGCCAACATGAGCCACGAAATTAGGACCCCCATGAACGGGGTGCTAGGCATGACGGCTCAATTAGCCAAAACCCGCCTCGACGCCCGTCAGCAAGAGCTAGTTCGCATTATCCGTTCGTCGGGTCAGCACCTACTGGCCGTGCTGAACGATGTGCTCGAAATGGCTAAAATCACGGCGGGAAAACTGGAACTAGAGCAATTACCTTTCAACCTCTGCCAATCCATGGAAGCCGCTGTGCAACCCCTGGTTTTGCAAGCGCAAGAGAAAGGCTTGGAAGTGGTAGGCGTGCCGCTGCGCAATTCGTGCCCGGTGCCTTGGATAATAGGCGATGCGCACCGACTCAACCAAATCTTGATAAACCTGGTGGGCAACGCCGTGAAATTCACGTCGCAGGGGCGAATTACCATCAAGGGCGAAATGCTCAGCGAAACTGAAGATACGCTTACTGTGCGCTTTAGTGTGCAAGACACCGGTCCCGGTATCGCGCCCGAAAAGCAAGCCTACATCTTCGAGAGCTTCGCCCAAGCATACGCCGACACTGCCCGGCAGCACGGCGGCACTGGTTTAGGGCTCACCATTTCACGAGGACTCGTAGAGCAGATGGGGGGGCGACTGGTCCTGGAAAGTGAAGTAGGCAAAGGAAGCACCTTTGCTTTTACGCTGACCTTGCCTAAAGCGCCAGCCGAGGCCCTACCGTCTTCAATCGACGAAACTGTTGATACGGGCAGCCTGGCTGGCATCCGAATACTGCTCGTTGAGGACAACCACATCAACCGCACGGTGGCCCGCATGATGTTAGAGCCTTGGGGAGTGGTGCTGGAGGAAGCCACGAGCGGCCCGGCTGCCTTGACGTTGCTGGAGCAATATACCTATGATGTGGTGCTAATGGACATTCAGATGCCCGGTATGAGCGGAGTGGAGGTAACGCAACGCTTGCGAGAAATGCCCAATGCTGAGCGGGCTGCTACGCCGGTTATTGCAGTTACCGCCAATGCCTTCCGCGCTGATATAGAGCGCTATCTTGCCGGCGGCTTCAACGACTATCTGGCCAAGCCTTTCGACGAAGAAGAACTGTACCACAAAATAGAAGTGCTACTAGGTAGAACAACTACTCCAACGTACGATCTGAGTCATTTGCGGGAGCTAGCTCAGGGCCGTACCGTGTTTGTAGAGCGCTTTATTCGGTCTTTTCTCACCAACATTCCCATCAACGTACAGGAGCTACGCGCTGCCGCTGCGGCCGATAATTGGCACGAGGTAGCTCGCCTCATACACCATATCAAGCCTAATTTAATTGCCCTGGCAGTTGCTGGTACTGATGAGCCGGTCGCCATACTGGAGCGTGTACATCACACGGCGTCCGAGGCAGATCCTCTTCAATCAGAGAGCTTGAAGCAGGCGTTAAATGAGTTGTTGAAGGCGGTAGAGCAGGCGTTGCAGGAATTGCCTTCTGAGTTGTCTACAGTAGGGGGATAGAAGTTCATCAACACTGGATTCTAGAGTAAAAAAGTAGAGTGAAGACACTTGCTAATGCACGTGGTAGCAGTGAATTATAGGATTGAACAAATTCATAAATATTGCACTTTACTGTAATCTGTTTTTGTGCCTGGTTATGCCAAGCAAATGAATCCTGTGTTAGTGCTATTCGTTCGCATAGATAAACTGGCCGTTCATGTAGCAGAGACTATTGTTTAGCGAAATATTCACATAAGAGAGGCAGTAGTAGCTAGGTTTGTATCCATAACCACAAGCACAGTACTAGGTCCCAGAGCACATCATGGCTATGATTACCACTTCTTCTTTCTCTTCAAGACTGATCGACAACATTCATCGGTATTCTCGCTTCTACTTAGCAGGTTTTCTCACCATACTACTAACGGTATTGTTGCTGTTGAGCAACGCATCTGCTAGCGCAGGAACCCTTTACTAACCGCTTGCTACCACGCAGTCAATCAGGTTGTTTTTCATACTCTGTTCTTGAGGTGCGAAAAGAAACCGGCCCCAAACTCAAAACAGAGTATGGGGCCGGTTTCTTTTTAGAGGGCCTCTAAAGGCTATAAGTTGGGCAGACTTCGGAAGAATTCTTCCTGATACGATTTGCCCACTGGCACTTCGTAGGGGCCTAACACCAGCATATTGTCTTCGATAAACGAAATACGGTGCGTGTTGACAACATACGAACGGTGCACCCGCCGGAAGTGAGCAAATGGTAGGCGTTGCTCCAAGGCTTTGAGGGAAGCATACACAATGTGCTTTTGAGTGAGCGTTACAATTACTGAGTACGTCGACATCGCTTCAATATAGAGCACCTCGTCGAAGTTGAGGCGCACCAGCTTGTTGTTTACCTTCACGAAGAGTACCGAGCCTTGAGCAGGTACTTGCGCTTCGGCGCTGGGTTCAGAGGGAGGCGCTTTGGATGCGGCGCGTCGGTCGGCAGCTAAGCTCATAGCTTGGACAAAGCGTGCATACTCTACCGGTTTTACTAGGTAGTCGGCCACGCGCAGGGCGAAGGCTTCTACCGCAAAGTCGCGGTGCGAGGTAACAAGAATAACCTCGGGCTGCGGTTGGGGTAGAATTTTCACCAAGTCCAAGCCCGAAAGATGCGGCATTTCAATATCGAGCAGCAGCACATCCACCGACGGATTGGATTTGAGAAAGGCCAAGGCTTCTATGCTGCCCGAAAACGAGGCCATTAAGGTGAGAGAATCGGTGAGTTCCACAAAGTGCTCCAGCGTCAGACGATTCATTTCGTTGTCGTCGATGATAACGCAAGTGAGGCGGGAGGGAGTGGTCGGCATAGCAGATCAATAAGCTTGGCGTGCTACGTAGACCCGCTCAGAATCCATTGCGCCTGAAGTGAATCCGTAGTTCCTAAAGCAACGGGCAGGCGTGGATAGCAGGTGCAGCTACGCAGGTGGACTATTACCTAGTACGAAAAAACTGTGCCTTGGTCTGTTGTACTCTGGCTCGTACGCTCCGTTGGTAGTATCACTACACGAATAGTTCAAGCAAGGCGGGCCGTTATTGTTTCCATCAAACCCGGCAAATCCAGGTTGTCAAGCTCTGTTTTCGATAAAAAGAGCTGCCACCCCTCACCCGTTTCTTGAAATGCAGCAGGCAACGGATATTCTCCTAGCCGAGGAAATTCTGCCAAGAATTCGTCCCGGTGCAGAAATCGGGTTTGCACGGGCAAAGACTGGATGTAGTGTTTCCATTCAGTCCGCATACTGGTGTTGCCATACGTAACGGCACACAGTGAGCAGGGATAGGTCTTAGGCGACAGAATTTTGTGGAATGCGTCCATTGCCCCGTTTAAAAAGCCGCTGTCAGCATTATAAACAAACAGTAGTTCAGTCATGGGCAAAAGAGGCTGAGCACGCCTGAATTCCGGTTGGTTTTAGCTGCTCACCAAGACGATGGCAATAGCAGTGCTACGGCTTCAGACGTTTGCGGGCGGCTGGTGGAGTGAGCTTTATATACGTAGGTTGGTCACGGTCGGCAGTCAGCTTACCCGCTTGGTAATGCAGCTCTACTACCTGAATCAGGCTGCGTTTGGGGTCGATGCCGTTACTAGCGGAAGTGCGGCCAGGATGAGTGAAATAGAGCAGGAACGCTCGGTCGCCTTGCACTAGCACGTCAGGGTGGCCGCCAATAGCCTGATCGAAAGGGCCTTTGCCAGGTAATTCGAGTAGACGTTCGGGCTGGGCCTGCCACTGCTTGAGGTCCGAGGAACTGTAAACCCCCAAACCTTTCCATTTATCAATCGCCATCCAGTAGCGGCCCTGCCACTGGAATACTTTGGGGCCTTCGCCGCGCTCAGTCAAGGCTTTGCCTTTGTCTTGCCAGTGGTAGAGGTCGGGACTGTCGGCGTAATAAATGCTTTTGCCATCCCGTTCGTTGTTGTACCACATTCGCCACGTGCCATCGGGCAGCTGGTACACGCAAGCGTCAATCACTTTATCGGTAGCCAGCACCAAACTCGACTCGTACTTCCAATTCAGCAGGTCCGAACTTGTTAGGTGCAAGATGCTGCGCGCGTGATTCCAGTCGGTGAAAATGCCGGGCACGTACGTTAGAAACATGTGGTACACTCCTTTGTCTTCTATTACCTCGGGAGCCCAGTGCGTGTACTGTGGCGTGGGGCGGTAATTGATGTTGGCCGTGTCGCGGTAACGCCAAGTAGCTCCACCATCTTCTGATTCGGCAATGCCAATGCGCGTGCCATGCACCCACGTAACCCCCGCCGCCGTGGTATCAGTGGCGCGGCGGTTGGTGTAAAACATAAACCATTTCTTCTCTTTCCTATTCCAGATAACCACTGGGTCGGCGGCACCATCGTAAATCGGGTCCCGAAACAACGGCTTGGGTGCAAGTTTGCCAACCGGTTTCTGCTGCGCTTGCATAGTAGTGGGAACCAAGAGCAGCAGAAAGAGCAGGCAGCGTAGGAGAAGAAGCATCCTAACTAAGAGAATAGAGGTGACATGGGAAAAGCAATAGAGCGCCCTTTTCCACTTCCAAATAGCAGCTTCTAAGCAGCGCAGCTATCCTGTGCTCTCCTGCGGCGCTTCAACCAAGAGAGCACTTAATCGGAAGCAATGTGCTTTGTTGGCAAGCAGCGAGTTGTACTGGAGATCAAAGCAGCTTCGGCCTCCTTCACTAAATTATTTCGCTAGATAGTCCGCGTACGTTAATTGCTCATATGCTTGGCCCTGTTGCAACTGACTAGTTGGGACGCCTGTGTCGCGCCTAATTTCTCGGCGCGAGACATTATCGAAGAGCAGTAGGCCAGCGGGCGTAGCGAAGCCGAAGCCATCGGTGTAGCAATAAAACGCCGACGGCTGACGCACGGGGCGCAGCAGGTCGCGGCTCCAGCGGTAGGGGGTCGTAGGAAGGTGCAACTGTGCTAGCAGGGTGGCAACCACATCGGTCTGGGAGCCCAGGTCCGATACTACACGGCCCCGCACCTCGGGGCGTAGCGCCCCGCCGGCCAGTACCAGCGGAATCCGAAACTTAGCCGGATCTTCCACAGAATTATCGCCTGGCAGTTGATGGCCGTGGTCTGCCGCAAGTACTAGCAACGTATTGTCGTACCAGGGCTGGCGGCGGGCTTCCTGCAGAAAGCGCCCGAGGGCCCAGTCGGTATAGTATACGGAGTTGCGGAATAGCGCCGTTTCGTCGGTGCCCTTGAATTTGCGCGCAATAGGAATCTCGAACGGCTCGTGGCTGCTCAGCGTGAAAATAGTGCTAAAGAAAGGTTGCGGCTGCGAATTAAGATCCTGCAGCACCCGGTCGAACACAATATGGTCGTGGGCGCCCCACTTCGAGTTTTGCTGACTTTTAAGAAAGTCGTCGCGCTCAGTTAGTTTGTCGTAGCCAGCCGTTACGATGTAGCTTTTCATGTTGGCAAAAGCCAGTTCTCCCCATAGTAATAGTGGGAGCTATAACCGACTTGTTTCAGCGACTGACATAGGTGAGCTAGCTGTTCCGTTTTGCGCGGATACTTGATGATACTGTTGTTGGGCTGGTTAGGAAAGCCGGATAACAGCGCCACCAATCCTTTTTGGCTTCGGTCGCCGGCGGCGTATATGTTATTGAATAAAACTCCCGTGCGAGCCAGGCTATCCAAATTTGGTGTTACGCCTGACTCGCCGCCCACGCTACCCACTAACTTGGATGTGAAGCTCTCCAAGATGATGAACACCACATTGGGATGCTTGCTGCGCAACAAAGCGTGGGTCAAGGAATCGGGGGTTGCTTGAGTATAGGTATAGAGGGGCCGCACAAGGCGCGTAGCCGTCGAGTCGGGCATGAAGCGATAACGATCGGTGTTTTTATCACGCAGCCGCACAGAATTGGCGACGTTCCAAGGCAAATTGACCGCTGCGTGGTTGGCAAACGGAACAGCAGAGAAATATACGTCGCTCTGGTTAATAGGAATTTGCTGCAGGCCACCCCGCAGCGGCACAACCAGCAAAGCCGTGTAAAGCAGGCCTGCCAGCGCCGCCCGTCCACGACCAAAGCCAGCTGGTAACGGTGGTACTTTCCCTACTACCTTATTATATAGGAGTACGCCTGCCACCAAAAGTACTACCAGGGCCAACCCAAGTACCAGCAAAGGCGCACTTCCGGCAGATGCTGCCATTTCGGTAGGAGAGCTTAAATATTGCAATGGGGTAGCGTCCATCCGGAAGCCCCACACCCGGTACAGTTCCAAGTCGGCAATACTTAGTAAGGCTACCAGCAGCGCGGCTACTGCCGTATAGCTTTTAACAAGCGCCCCAAACGGAAAGCGCGGCCCAAGCAAGGAGCCCAAGATGAAGAGCGTGAAAGGAACAACGCTCAGATAGGCCGTTGTGGAAGCATCTAGCCGCAAGCCATAGCCAAATATGCCGGCAAGCGTAGGGGCCGGTAAAGCAGCTGATTTAGAGAAGTGATAGAGCAAAAACAGCGCCTTGGCTACTACGAAATAAGCTAGCCAAAACAGAAAGTAGCGCCACTGGAACTGAAATCGGTTTTTCACGGAGCAAAGGTAACGGTCATCGGCCCGGAATGGAGGGTAGCTACCCAGATTTGCGGGGGCTAGTTCCTACGGCTACCGAAACAGCTGCATGAAGTACTTTTGTCAAGTTGCGCAATCGATTCCGAAATACCCCTAAGCTCCATATTTCTATTAATTTTTCTGAAATGGTACCGATTTTAAAGGGGGTGATGATGAAAAAAGATGAATAATTGAAAAATAACTTCCGAATTTCGAAGGGTGAGTTTGGAAAAGCAAAAAATGCGCTTCACATTTGCCATCATCAAAAACGGCTCATCTTAACCTTCTCACCCTTACATGGCAATTCTTCGCTTCAAAGCACTCGAGTTAGTTGACCAGCGTAAACCGCTGATAATAGAGGGCAATGGTGAGCGTCGCTCCGACACATTCGGCAAAAATGTCTTCAATCTGGAAGCGATGCGGGCAACAATGCCCGGTGAGTACTTCAAGAAGCTACAGGCAGCCATCAAACAAAGTTCTCCAGTAGAGCATAGCGTAGCCGACGCAGTAGCTTCTGCCATGAAGACCTGGGCAATGTCGAAGGGTGCTACGCACTACACGCACTGGTTTCAGCCGCTAACCGGCGCAACGGCCGAGAAGCATGATTCGTTTTTTGATTTAAATTCGGACGGTCGTCCAATAGAAAATTTCAAAGGTTCCGCGCTGGTTCAGCAGGAGCCAGACGCTTCGTCGTTTCCAAACGGCGGCATTCGCAACACATTCGAGGCTCGTGGTTACACGGCTTGGGACCCAACTTCGCCTGCCTTTATTATCGAGACTGCCGGTGCCAAAACCCTGTGCATTCCTACGATCTTCGTGGCCTACACCGGTGAAGCACTGGACTATAAGGCGCCCCTACTGAAGTCGTTGGCGGCGCTAGAGAGAGCAGCTGTTGACGTGTGCCACTACTTCGATAAAGATGTAAGCCGCGTACACACCACGTTAGGCATTGAGCAGGAATACTTCCTGGTTGATAAGGCCCTGTATGCCGCTCGCCCTGACCTCGTCATGACTGGTCGCACGCTGTTTGGCCATGCGCCAGCAAAAGGCCAGCAGTTGGAAGATCATTACTTTGGTTCGATTCCAGCTCGGGTGCATGCCTTCATGTTAGACTTCGAAGAAGAAGCTACCAAACTTGGCGTGCCACTGCGGACCCGCCACAACGAAGTAGCGCCGCACCAGTTCGAGTGCGCTCCTACTTTCGAAGATGCCAACCTCGCCGTTGACCACAATCAACTCCTGATGGACATCATGGAGCGGACGGCTGATCGGCACAACTTCCGGGCGCTGCTGCACGAGAAGCCTTTTGCAGGCGTGAATGGCTCGGGCAAGCACAACAACTGGGCAATGAGCACCGATACGGGTGTAAACCTATTGGCCCCTGGTCGCCGCCCGAAAGAGAACTTGCAGTTCCTGGCGTTCTTCATCAGCACCATTAAGGCGGTACACACCTACGGCGAACTGCTGCGCTCTAGCATTGCTTCCGCCTCGAATGACCACCGCCTCGGTGCCAACGAAGCTCCGCCGGCTATCATGTCGGTGTTCGTGGGCTCGATGCTGGACTCGGTATTAGATGAGTTGGAGCGCACGGCCAAGCTGCCGCTCGACAAAGGCGACAACATCTACCTGAAGCTAGGTATCGACAAGATTCCGGCCATCTTGCTCGACAATACCGACCGTAACCGTACGTCGCCCTTCGCTTTCACCGGCAACAAATTCGAGTTGCGCGCCGTAGGTTCATCTGCGAACTGCTCTTCGGCTATGACGACGCTGAATGCCATTGTAGCTGACCAGCTTATCGACTTCAAAACGTCGGTAGATCAGCTCATCGATCAAGGCAAGAAGAAGGAAGTGGCAATTGTGGAAGTGCTGCGCGAGTACGTTATTAGCTCGAAGAACATTCGTTTCGAGGGCAATGGCTACTCCGACGAGTGGAAAGAGGAGGCAGCTAAGCGAGGTCTTGCTAATGTGCCCACTACACCGCAAGCTTTAGATGCGATGGTAACGGGAGATGCATTATCTTTGTTTGAGCGCCACAAGATTTTCTCACACGTCGAGTTGCACGCACGGCATGAAATTCTGCTCGAGGAGTATATCAAAAAGATTCAAATAGAAAGCCGTGTAATGGGTGATTTGGCCATCAACCATATCATTCCTACCGCGGTAGCTTATCAAACCAAGCTGATCACCAACGTACGCGGCCTGCGCGAGTTAGGCCTCGACGACGCCGATACGCAAGTAACCGTAGACACCATTAAAGCTATTTCGCGCCACATTACCATCATCAAGACCACAGTGGATGAGATGACGAATGCACGCAAAGTAGCCAACAAGATTGATGACACTCGCGAACGGGCTTTAGCCTATTGCGACAATGTCAAAGCACATTTCGACACCATTCGCCGCTCAGTTGACAAACTAGAGCTGATGGTAGCCGATGAGGACTGGCCCCTCGTGAAGTACCGCGAACTTTTGTTCCGGCACTAAACACAGGGTACAGAATCGGGCCGGAGTTGGGTGGGAATTTTCTCCGCGCATCGATTTCAAAAAAGCCGTTTCCGGGTGGGGGCGGCTTTTTTTGTTGCCTGCATATTCATGCATAAGGAAAGGGCTTCTGCGCTAGCATAGGAGCCCTTTTTAATTTTAGCGTTAAGCAGGGTTATGCACCGTTAAGCACGGACCTGCCACCAGTTTTGCCACCACTTTTTATATCCGACGGGCTGTGCGTCTGTAGATGTCTACCAGCTCCTGCTCATCAATGCCCAGGTAGCGGTTAAAACTTTTTTCGGTGGTGTGACCAGTGGCTAGCATCACCTGCCGCTGGGGTACACCCTGAAATATCTTGAGGGTGGCAAACGTCTTGCGGCCAATCTTAGAGGTAAGCTGGGTGATGCCGGCGAGCTTGGCAATGTGGGGCAGGTAGTCATCGAGCGTGGCCACTACGGGCAGGCAGGTGGGCAAGGCCTGTGGGGCGTACTTTTCTGTTAAGGCCACCGGCTTGAACACGTCGTCATCGAAATAAGGAATCGGTGGCGGCTTTGCTCCAGCGGTCGAGCACGGCATTCATTGTTTTCATTTAAAGTTAGCTTTGGTGTTACTGCCAACGTTCTTATATCAACGTCCCCTAAATATTCAGTTCTAACTAATTGCGAGCGTTGACCGTCGCCACGATTTTTCCATGTATTTACAATACCCGAGAAAATCATTGATAATGCAGTAAGTCTCTGCTGACCATCGACGATATCTCTCTTCTTCATATCATCGGTATGGCTAGTTACAATTGCACCTAAAAAGTATTCTTTCTTTTCATTATTAAGTGCACGTATAATATCATCCCATAATGTTTCTATTTGGTCAGTTGTCCATGCAAAGTCGCGTTGGTATGTAGGTACTCGATATTGGACGCCTCTTTTCAAGATTTCGCCAATAGAGTAAGCTTTCCCATCAATCTTTCTAGTTGCCATGAAGTGCAGTTCAGCTATTTAGTTCTTAGAAGTCACTAGGGTCTTTCCCAGCTTTTACAGTCATAGCTGCTTGCAAATCCTTTATTAGCAATTCGGCATCAGCAGTAGCATCGCGCCTCACCTTGTCCCACGTTTTCTTATCCCCAAAAGCCATTACTTCGCCGTCTGGCCGTTCAAGAGGCCCCGCCGAATAGACGTCTTTGGCTCCGCCAGCCTCGTGAGCGAAATCGGTCAAGATGTATTTATATCGGCCGTCTTTTAGGTAGATCGTAATGGTATGCTGCACGTAGCCAGCATTAAAGCCCCTGAGCGTAACCTTCATCACGCCTTTGCCCACTAGCCGGCCTGCTTCCTTGTCCTGCATCTGGATAACGGCATTGGCTGAGCGGTAAGTTTTCGCTAGCCATTCGTAAGCGCGGACATAAAGTTGGTCTTTGGTGGTGCCAGGCACTTCCACCACACCCTGATAGCTAATTCTCTTGGTATCTGAGTCAAAGGGTAAAACTGTGCCGTCCAGCAGCCTTGTGGGCCCATCAGGAGAAAAAAGCATGGCACTGGGAGCCAGGTAAAGGAAGCCTTGGCGCTTCACTACTAGCCAGCGTGGGGAGTAGTGGCCTACCACTGTGGCATTAGAGTTTGCTGCCAAGTGAAAGGGCACTTTGACGTCGGAAGTGTCGGCGGCGCTACGGTAAAGCGGCGCTTTTTGTGGACCTACTTGGTAAGTGCGTGCTGGTTCGGTAGCCTGAAGTTTTTGTGCCTTTGATATAACTGGTGTAGCAAGACACAGTAATAGAATAAGCTGCTCCTTATTAAATATAGTTATTGGTGTATTTTTCAATTGAAGTTGAAGTAATTGGATGAGTAATTAGCACGTGCAGTATCTAGCATTTTTACGTCCCAAAACGGTTTAGAGTCACATAGTAGGTTTGTAAAAATCTAATCTTACCAATATGGCAGAGAGCACCAAACAAGAGCTAGCCACCAGTATCAAGCATCTAGTCGAGCAACTACAAGTCGAAATGGGCAAAGCGAAAGCATCCGGTTTGACAGTAAAGCTACAGTTGCCCTCGAAGTTTTCACCCGAGCAGTCGCTTCAGGTGCGGGTGTTCAAATCAATATACTTATTAAGTAGCCGCAGCACCTCTTTGACGTCCGCAATGAGCTTGTCTTGGTCATGACCGAGAATATTCTCATTGCGGATACTCACGCCCATATCCTCCTGGAGCGTGTTGAGTTTGTTTTCGACGCGGCTGAGGTTGTTGCCAATAATAATTTGATTATCAATAATGCGTGATAGCTGCTTCGTAAGCGCCTCAAATTGTTCGTCGGTCATACAGTCTAATTAGAATTATCGCGGCTGCTACGTAGCAGCGTAATCATCTCATCCTTAGCTCGCACCAACTCACGGGTAATGTCGAGTTCGCGGGCAAGAGATAGCTTATCTTTCTCACAATCAGCCAACTTACTAGCTAGATCGTTGGTATTCGTAGACAAATTAGTGTGTCCGGTGCTCTCAGTGCCGGGCATTATTTTTTGGCGGTTGCCAGTTCCAGATACGTTGGCGAAACCCGTCTGAGAAATAGTAGCGGCTGAGGCTCCATCATCTTGAAAAAAGCTAGCCATTGGAATATCTAAAGCAGAGCTAAGCTTCTGTAGCAACTCTGTATTGAGATGCTCACTTTTATACAGTTTGTACACATAATTTAAACTCACATCTATAGCAGCTGCTAAATCTGCCGGCTTAAATCCTCTTTTTTGAGCGAATTGTTCAATCCTTTTACCTAGCAGCAACATTTTGTTCTATTTGCCAAAAATTATTAGTTAAAAAGTTTTTACTATTTGACAAATATGATACATTTGTCGTGTTACTATTGCTCAAATCTGTAAAAATCAGCCCTGAAAATCAAAAAGTAGAGGGCATTTTTTGAAAAATCGAATGGAGCCCAAGAACCGATTATCAGAAATTTTCGCCGATTTAGGGGTTGTCGAAATTCGCTTCTCCAAGGAGCAACTTGAAAAATGGGGCATGACCTCACACCGTTTCAACCAGTTAGTGGCTAACAGCGGCCGACTTGGTATGACGGTAGGTGAGACCAAACACTTGCGCGATTGGCTCCAGCAGCATTTCAAAGGTAAGAGTGCCTATCTCTTCGCGGACGAGCTGCCACCCGCTTTACTGGCCGGCCACCAGCAGCAACTGCCTTTGGCTACAGCAGCTCGCTAAGGCCATGAAAACGTCTATCCCTGCTCAAGGGTCCGCAGCTACGACTGCAGGGTCCCGGAATCTTGCGCTCGTTTTTGCCCTGTTAGTGCGCAGTACGGAGTGCTGGGCACAAGTACTAAAATGCCGCCTTTTCATCTTCTACCTCCAGTAAGCTATGACGCCGCAAGAGCTAGTCACGGTCGACCACCTGGAAAAATGCCTCGAGCAGTTGGCCCAACGCCTGTTGGCGGTGCCGACTAGGGGAGGTGTGACTTCAGCTCCGCCGCGTCTGCTCAGCATCGAGGATGCCATGAGCGAGTGCGACGTGAGTCGCGCTACCGTGCAGCGCTGGATGAAGATCGGCAAGGTCGGTCGGCACGGCGGCACGATCACGCTCCAGGCATTCTTCTTCTCACCCGATAAGCCCCGTATCCCGTGGCCCGCTCTCGCAGCGTATGGGCAGTGAGGTGGTCTAGCTATGCTGGACACAATTAGGACGTGGTGTGAAGTTGCGTTTCAAAGTGGTTGGGGGCCAGATAACCGAGTGAAGAATGCCGTCGTTCGGCGTTATAGTAGGCGATGTGATGGCTGATTTCAAGCTTGGCTTCGGCCAAGCCGGGGAAACTGCCGCCGTCGAGTAATTCAGCCTTGAAGCGGCTCCAAAAGGATTCAGCATGAGCAGTATCGTAGCAGTTGCCCCGCCGGCTCATGCTTTGCTGCGCGCCGTGTTTGGCGACCAGGGCTTGGAAGCGCGTGGCCGTGTACTGGCTGCCCTGGTCGGAGTGCACGATAAGTCCGACCGGTGGGCGGCGCACGGCTAGGGCGCGGCGTAGGGCCTCGCTGACCAAGTCTTCCGGCATGGTGTCGCGCACGTCCCAGCCCACAATCTTGCGCGAGCAGCGGTCCAGCCAGACGGCCAAGTAGAGCCAGCCCCCGCCCTGCCGGGGCAAGTACGTGATGTCACCCACCTACACTCGGTTGGCGGCAGTGGGGCCGGCTGGCCGAGCAAGCGGTTGGGCGCGGCGCGCACGGCCGGGTCCGAGTCGGTGGTGCGGGGCACGAAGCAACGGGGCTGTTGGGCGCGCAGCCCGTGGGACTTGAGCACACGGCGAATGCGCCAGCGGCCCACCGCGTGGCCCTGGGCTTGCACTTCGGCGCGCAGCCGGCGCGTGCCGTAGCGCTGGCTGTGGTCGGTAAACGCCTCGCGCACCGCCACTTGCCAGGCTGGCTCGACCACTAGTCGCGGTCGGCGACGCTGCCACGCATAGTAGGCGGCCGGCGCCACGCGTAGCACTTGACAAAGCTGGCGCACCGGCACCTGGCTGGCCCGCTGAGCGATGTAGCGGTAGGTGCTCACGGGGTTGGCTGGCTGAAGATGACCAAGGCTTTTTTTATATGTGTCAGAGCAGAGAAGGAAAGCGTAAGGCAGAGACTAGGAAAAAGCACCTGAGGTGAGATGTAAGGCATTACTTGTGTGTAACTAAGAATATAACGAGTTATTGACTCTTCTAAATCAAGGAGAAGCTTATCCATTAATAACTTCTGCTCTTGTCCGAGAAGTAAAGCTTATCCTATGTTCGTCCATCCGCCGTAAAGATGGCTGCTGAGAAGGAAAAGGGAGGAGTAAGATTCGGATTTTATGGAGCCCGAGAGCTCGTTTAACATGACAATCCCCTCCTTTTTCTAAGGCCATTCTGGACAGTTCCGTGAGGCCACAGAGCCTGTATTAGGATAAGAAAAGACGCCCTAGAAGTCCTTTTTAGCTCTTTTTCATTTCTTTCCCCTTTGGTATGGATCCTCAAGTAGTATCTCGCCCAATCGTCGGCATCGACGTGAGCAAAGCGACGCTGGCCGTGTGTTACCTGCGGCAAGAACAGGTCCAGCACCTAGAAATCAGCAACAGCAAAGCCGGTTTTCAGCACCTGATAAAGGCCTGTGGTACCCACTGCCTGTTTGTGCTGGAAGCTACCGGCACCTACAGTCTGGCGGTCGCTTACTACCTACATGAACAGGGTGGCCACGTAGCGGTGCTCAATCCGCTCGTGATCCGCCGCTTCATCCAGATGCATCTGAGCAAAGGCAAAAGCGACCGCAAAGATGCCCAGTAGCTCTTGCGCTATGGCCAGCAGCAGGCTGTCACGATCTGGCAGCCCGATGAACAGGTGTTGGTCGAGTGCCGGCAACTCGAACAAGTCAGCGAGCAGTTGCTCAAGCAGAAAACCATGGTCAGCAATTCCTTAGAGGCCTTGCAGCAACAGCCCATCATCAGTACGCTCGCCGTGAAACGGCTGCAACAGCTGCTGAAAGCCCTTACAGGGCAGTTGCAAGCGGTGGAGGCCGAATTGCTCGCGTTACTTGAGCAGCGTTTTCAGACAGAAATGGCCTTGTTGTGCTCCATTCCCAGCATCGGCCGCAAAACGGCCGGCCTGCTCCTCTTGTTTGCGGGTGGTTTCATGCGTCTGGACAACTACCGCCAACTCATTGCCATGGCGGGCCTTTCACCTCGGGAGCACAGCTCCGGTACCAGCATCCGCGGCAAAGTACGCATCACCAAGATGGGTGGGGCCTTAATCCGGACTAAGCTCTTCATGTGCAGCTTCTCGGCAAAGAAGTCAAATGCGGCGTGTCAAGCCCTTTTCGACCGCCTCGTGGCGAAAGGCAAGAATAAGAAGTTGGCCTTGATTGCCGTCTGCAACAAGCTGCTTAAGCAAGCTTTCGCCATTGTCAGATCGGGGGTGCCCTATCACGCAGAATTCACTTCTAAACTGGCCCTCAACCTTTGACTTTCAACACAGTTCGTGTTAACCTGAACATGGTAAAAGAAGGTGTTCAGATTATCTACTGAAAAATGCCCCCGAAAAACCGCCTTATAGAGGGCGTTTTCGGGGGTGGGAATAGTCTTCGAATTACAGATCTTTTTGGAACAGTAGAACGCTTCAACAGGCCTTGTAGAATGAATTTTAGAGCCTGCTGCGTAGGTGCTAAAACTGACCAAAATATGTTTCTAATTTGTTGTTAAAATGGCCGCCATGTGTATGTAAACAGTCAGAATAGGCACAACAGGCAGTACAAACGTTGCTATATCGTAGTGCTTTTCGTTAGACTAACGGGTGGCTCTACGAGTGCGCAACTGGACCCTATAGAGACTAGCAAATTCTCTATTAGGGGATAAAGACCGCTGGTAGACAGGGTAGAGTTTGCTGGTGGAAGAAAGACGGTGTCGTTGCGCATATACTCGCAAATACAAGGCAAACGCATCCTGCATTATCCAGATAGCACTCGGATTAGTCGCTAATCGATTCAGGCTTTCCTCGAAATCGCGGGTGCCTGTCAGGTGCTTCCGTAAGGGAGGGAGGGAGGGTTCCAGCGCGAGCCATCCCATTAGAGTAACTACCGGGGAATCAGATAATTCATAGGTCTTAAAAGGGGATAGGTAAATATAAGCCCATTCCACTCCCCCAGCGACCAATATATGGTGTTTCGCCACCGCATATACCTGGCTCATATAGGCCTCATTCTGTGTTTGTCGCTGGTGATACATCCGGCTTTGACGCCACACTTTGACGCTGGTTAATAAAAAAGCCAAACAAAGAATCCACTGCCACGCCCTGCTAAAGCGTAACAACCCGGGGCTGCGTTGCATCACATAAAGTAAGGAGTTCACCGTCCAGATACTAAACAGAGGCGATGCTAGCCGTTGTGGTAGTTTCAGGAAAGCAATTAAAAATAATAGCAAAGCAGTAAAAGCGACTTGTGCGGCCCAGAATTCCCCATGCTCTCGCCAAGGGTTCTGTAGAAGCAGCCAGACTCCTAGTAGCACCGGAAAAAGGATGAGCCACTGATAATACTCCCGCAACATATAATAGGAGGCCCGCGCTTTCCGAGGCAATGTGTGGTGCAAAAAAACGGCCTGATCAAACTGCAGGCTATGCTTAAAGAGTCGTTCATTAACTAGAGTGGAATCACCCAAAGCCCAGTTGTCTACGGAAAGAAGCCCTAAGCTGTCCGCGACCGATAGAGGGCGTGGCTGATAGAGCTGGTAATCAGAATAGCTAACGAGTTGTATATCCACCTGGCGATACGATTTCTCGATAGCTGAGTAATTGGCCGACATAATGCCAGTGGCAATCGCCATCAGGGCAACAGCGCTTGTAATCGGAACCGCCGCCTGAAACCCGGCGAGCCACCAGGCGCCGGGGAGGGCAACCACCAAACCTAGTATCGCCGCACTGGGCCGGATGGCCCACCCAATAGCGACCACCAACAAAGCGAGAAGTAAAGACCATCGACTATCTCGCCGGCTAGCCGCATATAAGATCCCTGTTCCTGCTAATAATAAAGGGAGGCGAGTATAATTCATGAGAAGGGCGGTCTCCTGCCAGGCAAACCAATAGATGGCAATTAGACAGGTGGTAAGTCCTAGTAAGGACAGGTAGGACGCCAACAAATCAACCAATGTTTGGTAGACCAGTACCAGGCTTCCATATAGTAGCAGATAAAGCAGTACGCCATACCACGGGAAGCTGGGCAGTAGGTGATAGAGCCTAGCCAATAGATAGGATAAGCCATGAAAGTACAAATGCATATTAGTAACAGGGGCTAAAGCTGTTTCGCCGCGAATTACTTGACTGATCGCCACATCATCGTTCGACTCGTAATAGCAGCCTAAAATGATCCTAGTAAGCAGAAGTAATAGCGCGGGTAAAGCCCACACTAACAATAGGGTGATGGTATTTTTAGTTTTGCTCATACTAGCTACTTAGGAAGCCCGGCTTGAAATTAGCCATACCATGTGGGCTACTCTAATGCCAAGTGATCCTCTGCCTTTAGCCATTACTTGCAGAAGCTGCGTATCTTTCTCTGCCCTAATGGAAGAGCTAAGAATTATAGAGTAGCTAATTCAGTGGAGGGGAGAGAGTTTGTTGAACGGTTCGTAGCCATTCTAAGGCCTCAACAGCATTGTCGAAGATGCGCATTTGCAGCTTCTCATCAATGCCGGTGTGCAGGTTGTGCGCTGAGAAAGCGGCGAAGGATTCTACACTTACTACATGAGCAAAATGCGTAAGGCCGCTTTGAATAGCTCGCGGAGCCCAATCGGTGGTAAGCCATTCTAGGGCATGGTCCCAAGGGCCAACTACTTTGCTGTTATCGTTGAGCATATAAGGGCAGTGGTGCTCCTCAATAATCGTCAAGCAGGTATTAGCCCCACCTACAATGCCAGCGTAGGTCTGATATCCAATCCAATTATTGTAAACAACATTCATTGCCTTTAAGTACTCAATAGTGAGGTAGACCTCACCAAATGCATTACGTATTTCTGTCTTCATGCTGCTGAGAGCTAGACTTTTACCAAGCAAGTGAAAAAAGAACGTAATGTGTACTGTTTACCTTTTCTCCGTCAGAATATTACTATAAACGAAAGCACTGTAGCATTCACGGTCAGTTAGCTACCCAGCAGTTTACAAAGATTTATATGAGCTGCACTTCAACTACTTATCCTTTTCGGGAGCAGAATCAACCGCAATTATTAGAGCTTACTGCGGCAATGGTACTTTAGTCTTCAATATTGCGCGTTAAGTATCGTGTCATTAAGCCGCCCAAAAACCCCGAGCCAGCCAATTGAAACAAATGGTCGATAAAATCGAGTTGCTCTTTCGTGAGCCAGAACTGGTCGGGCGGCAGGAAAACGTGGCAGGCCCGGATTATCAACCCAACCAGCAGAATGATGCCTGCCACTACCAACAAAACCAGCAGAACCCAGTGCAATAGATTGCGGGCTTGCTGGTCGCGGCGATGCTTGCCTTTGCGCTTATCTTCTTCAAACCAATCCTTTTCCTGCTCGGCAGCTTGCAGGGCCCGCGGCGGGTCGGACGTTTTTCAGCCTGAATGGCGCTGAGGTCGGGGGTGGGTTTGGGGTTAGGCGACGTTGGCACTCGCTAACATATGGTAGTGCGACTGAATAGCATCGTTGGCAATCGGAACGGCTCGGTTAACTTTGCCGCCTTTGTTGTGCCACGTATCAAACCAAGGAGTGCGTTCCTGGTGCGTCAAGGCCGATAATTCAACCGCTGAGTAGTCTTTATACTCTTCCCAAACTTTGTCGAGGAAGGCGGCTAGTTCTGGTTTGCTGATGCTGTAGTAAACACTCTGGCCGTTGGGACTTAGCATGCCGGCTGGCTCCGTGATAGGAGCGCCCCCATACATCTTGAACTTGTCGTAAACTGAGGGTATAACGGGCCCGTATTTCCAAGCCTGTACAGCCTCGGCAATGAGGGGCTCGCCAGTTAAACCTAAGTACCAGCCATGCGCCACATATACCAACTTCACTAGCTTCATGGGCGTGACAGGAATGCCCGAGTCCAATGACTTCCTGACGAAGTAATTAGCTACTGCAACTGCATTTTCCATGAGAAGGGGATTGATTTAAAAGCAAGTAAATATATCGCCAAACACGAAGGTATATACGAACAATTCCAAAAAGGTACAAGCTATTGTTATTTAATTCATACTTAAGCTTCTATAATTTTGGTTTCGTTACTTGAAAACGATTAGTACGAGTTTTATGAAGTTATAGTAGTTACTACTACTTTGCTTTCACGGCGGAGAAACTAAAAACGCTGCCCCTAACTGTCTCTCAAGTGAGAAGTAGTTGGGGGCAGCGTGTTGTTATTCGGTGACTCGCTTATGCTTGAATGAACAACGTTTTAACTCCTACAAATAGACAGCAAGAGTTAGGATTGTTACTTACAAAAGCCTTTGCATAAACTCGTCCTGAAAGTCGTTGGCGAAATGCAGTACATTTTGCAGATGAATAAATTCGGAGGGTTGATGGGTGGTTGTTAGTACAACGGCTTGCATACCGGCGTTTTGGGCGGCTTCGGCACCCTTGGGTACATCTTCAAAAACGACGCAGTCGGCAGGCGAAACGTCTAGCAATTCGGCGGCTTTGAGGAAGGTTTCGGGGTGAGGTTTGCTCAATACCACATCATCGGCGCTGACAATGGCTTTGAAATAGTGCCGGATATGTAAGTTGTCGAGCACAAAATCGATATTAAAAGGAATAGCCGCCGAACCAATAGCCATCGGAATACGACGCTGATGGGCCTTTTCTAGAAACTCGTGGAGACCGGGCAACAGCTGCAGATGCGGAAGAAATTCTTCTTGGTAGCGCTGTTCTTTGGCAACGGACAGGTCTTGCATTTCCTGCTCCGTGAATCTCTCGGGTCCGAACATTCTCACCAATACTTCTTGGTTTTTGCCGTACATCTGTGGCTTAACTTCTTCCCACGTGAAATTCCCGCCAAGGTCGTGGTTGAGAATTTGTTGCCAAGCTCGGGTATGGTATTCCATGTCGTGGATCATGGTGCCATTCAAATCGAAGATAAAGCCTTTCATAGCGGAGGTAAGAAGGAAAAAATGCCTGCAAACCTACCATGCAACCAGCACAAATGTTGTTGGAACATGGTTTTCGTCTGGTGTTAGAGCGAGTATTTGCTGTGTTTATTAACCGTATGAACAGTAATAAACACGAGCGAATATCTTAAATCACCACCTCGTATGGTGGCTGCTACAGGGTGAGCCGCGCAATACTAGCCGTTCGACTGCGAAGTCTTAGTTGATACCTTTTTGTTGTTGGGGCTACTGCTACGAGTGGAATTAGGGAGTTTTACCTACGCTTCGGATTACGATAGTGGCTGTAGGAGCATAGACGAGTAGGTTAAGGATTTTTGTAGTTTGCTTGCGCTTCACCAAAGGCCGATAGTACGGTAGCTTTTGGTGGCAATACAACGTCCTACTTGCTTTACTTGCTCTAATGACTCGACAATCGTATTCGCGCCGCAGTTTTCTCAAGAACACCGGGCTGGGCTTGGTGGTGGCTTCTTTCTCTGTGTTTGGTTGCGCCCGTGTTGCGCCCGTCACCGATGCACCAGGATACCTGGTGTACATCGGTACCAATATCAATTCAGAAACTGATAATACGATTTTCTTGTACCGCCTCAATCCTTCTACGGGCGCCCTCACGCAAGTCAGTGGGCTGAAAGGAGGCGCCAGCCCGACCTATCTGACCCTGGATGCCAAGCGGCAACACTTGTACGCCGTCAATGAAACCAATACGTTTCGGGGGGCGCCAAGTGGAGCAGTCAGTGCTTTTGCCGTTGACCCCAAGACCGGGGGCCTAACGCTGCTCAGCCAGGAACCTTCGCAGGGGCTTCGCCGTGCTACATTAGCCTCGACCGCACCGAAAAAGCGGTGATGGTGGCCAATTACATGGGCGGCAACGTGAGCGTATTGCCCGTGCAAACCGATGGACGGGTGGGGGCGCCCACCGCCATGGACCAGCACCAAGGCAGCGGACCGCACAAAAACCAAAACGTGCCGCACGCCCACTGCATCCTCCCGGACCCGGCCAACAAGTACAGCTTTTCTGTGGACCTCGGCACCGACAAGGTGTACGGCTACCAACTGGACCCCGCGACGGGCAAGCTTACCAACAACCCCGCACCCGCTTTCACTACCAAACCCGGCGCGGGACCCCGCCACCTCACGTTTCACCCCAACGGCCGCAACGCCTACCTTATCAACGAGTTAAACTCCACGGTGACAGCCTTGGCCTATGACGCCAGCAAGGGCACTTTCAGCGAAATACAAACTCTCTCGACGCTGCCCGCTGACTTCGTAGGCGACAATTCCTGCGCCGACATTCACGTTTCGCCCAACGGCAAGTTTCTGTACGCATCCAACCGGGGTCACAACAGCATCGCCGTATTCGCCATCGACAACAACAGCAACCTCACCCTGATCCAGCACGAAAGCACCCAGGGCAAAACACCGCGCAATTTCACGCTCGATCCGGCTGGGCGCTTATTGTTGGTAGGTAATCAGAATTCCAACAACGTTTTTACCTACCACGTCGACCAGAAATCAGGCAAATTGCGTCCCACTGGTCAGTCCATCGAGATTCCCTCGCCGATGTTTTTGTTTGTTACGGCTGACTTTACGCAGGGCGGCAAGTAAGGCAGGTAGGCAAGCAAGACTAGCATGGAGGTAATGCCTATCCTACTGCGCTAGCCCGAGCATTTGACGTGCTATGCTACTAAAGCTGAGCTAAAAGGCTGATTCTCGGTATCTAGCCAGGAAGCGTTAGGGGCGGCTAACCTACCCTTAACGCCTCATACGAACGTCATGCTGAGCGCAGCCGAAGCATCTCGCGTGCTGACGTTGCATTGCTAGCTCAACGATACGAGCGAGATGCTTCAATAAGCGCAATAGGACGTTCGTGTGAGTTGTTGCTTTTTATTTAAGCGGGTAACTGACGCGGTGGCTCGGTGTCGTCATCTTCCAGAACCTGCGCACCCGTGCCGTGGTCAGGAACGAGGCGTTTCCAGACAGTTTGCTTTAGCTCTTCGAGACGCAGCAAACTGTCTTGCACGGTGGGGTTGGCGCGGAGCTTGTCGAAAAGGCCAGTGCGCTGCCCGACTTTCACCATCTGTTCGAGCACGAAGGGCAAAATCCAGCCAATTACGTTGGAAGCCAGCGCCCCGCGCAAGCCTAGGCGTACCAGCAGCCGAGCCGTCATGCGTTCCAGCAGCAGGGCACGAGCGGCAGGCAAGGCCTTGTCAGTGAGAAAGTCGGCGACGAGCTTGGCATTGCCTTTCTTGACTTCCGCCCGCAACACTTCCTGAATGGACTCGAGGGCCGAGGCGGCGGCTTTTTGGAACAGTCGGCCGGTTTGCCAGGCCGCCATACCCGTTAGTTGGCCGGCAGTGCGAAAGAGTTGGGGGAGTAGAGTCAGCTTCTTCATTGAAGGCAAGAAACGGAAAATGCAGCAGGAAAGCAGCGCGGAGCTTTTGCTTCGCGTAGTACTGACCGTTGCTGCCACCGCTACAGTGCCTTGCAGTCACTATTGTCCGCTACTTTTCTACTATGAACGCTATTGTCATCACCCAACCCGGTGGCCCCGACGTGCTACGCCTAGAAGCACAACCCACGCCAGAACCTGCCGCCCACGAAGTGCTAATCCGAGTACACGCCGCTGGCGTCAACCGCCCCGACGTGCTGCTTCGGCAAGGCAAATACGCCGGCTCGGGCGACGTAAGCGGCAGCGTGCCCGGTCTGGAAATAGCGGGCACGGTAACGCAGTGCGGTGCCGACGTCACGCGCTGGCAACCCGGCACCGAAGTGTGCGCCTTGCTGGCTGCTGGGGGCTACGCCGAGTATGCGGTAGTAGATGCCCGTCACTGCCTACCTGTGCCAACCGGCTGGAGCTTTGTAGAAGCCGCTAGCTTGCCTGAAACGGTGTTTACAGTTTGGCATAACGTGTTTCAGCGCGGACAATTACAACCCGGCGAAACGCTGTTAGTACACGGCGGAAGCAGCGGCATAGGTATTACGGCCGTGCAGCTAGCTCATGCACTTGGTAGCCGCGTGGCGGCTACGGTAGGCGGCACCGCCAAAGCCGAAGCCGTACGGGCGTTAGGGGCCGATACGGTAGTCAACTACAAAGAGCAAGATTTCGAGGAAGTGGTGCAGGCTATGGGTGGGGCCGATGTGGTGCTGGACATGATAGGCGGCGACTACACGCCCAAAAACCTGCGCCTGCTCCGCGACGACGGCCGCTTGGTGTTCATCAACGCCATGCAGGGTGGCACCGCCGCCTTCAATGCGCTGGAGGTGATGCGCCGCCGCCTGACCATCAGTGGCAGCACGTTGCGTCCCCGCTCCGCCGATTTCAAGGCAGCGCTAGCGGCGGAAGTGGAGCGCAGTGTATGGCCGCTGCTTCATAACGGCAAGTTTAGACCCGTTATTTACCGCACGTTTCCGTTGGCGGAAGCAGCGGCGGCTCACCACCTTCTGGAAAGCAGTGAGCACATTGGCAAGATAGTGCTGACCGTGGGCGCATAGCCTTGGCTTACGGAACTTGTTCGCGCATTGCAGGTCCTGATCGAGAAATGAAATACTTTCTAAATGAGATGATTAGAGAGTAGCCATAAGTAAAGAAGTTGCGTAGAAGCTCAACAGCAACCCAATAGTTGCTATCCTATTCGTATAGAGCCCGCCCGTCCTCGCTTCACACCTGTTTACGCTTCATGAAAATTGCTTTACTCATTGGGGCTACCGGCCTCGTTGGCGACTACTTACTTCGTCAGTTGCTCTCCGACAGCCGTTTTGCTACCATCAAGGTGTTCACTCGTCGCCCCACTGGCTATCAGAACCCTGACAAGCTAGAAGAATACCTCGTGGATTTCGATGAGCCCGAGAACTGGCAGCATTTGTTGGTGGGAGATGTTCTGTTTTCAACCCTTGGCACTACGCTCCAGCAAGCAGGCAGCCAAAGCGCGCAATACAAAGTAGACTACACCTACCAGTACCGGACAGCGGAAGCAGCGGCCCAAAACGGCGTGGTAACCTATGTGCTGGTGTCTTCCGCGTCTGCTGACCCTGAATCGTTTGTATTTTACACCCGTATGAAAGGCGAACTAGAACGGTCAATCAAGCGGCTGCCGTTTCAGCGAATCCGCATTATTCAGCCCGGCATGCTCACCGGAAACCGCCGAGAACCTCGATTAGCTGAGCGGATTGCGTTGCCCTTAGCAGCCTTGGTGGCCCGCGTACCTGGCCTTGCTCCTTACCGCCCTATTCACGGCCGGGAGGTGGCGCAAGCCATGATCAATGCTGCCCTCGATGAAAAGCCTGGCATTCAAATCGATTCTCTGGAAGGGGTATTCAAACGAGCCGGCACCCAATAAATCGGCACCGCCAACAACAGAAGAGCCCGCTGGCAACGCGTTGCCAGCGGGCTCTTCTGTTTGCATTCAGTAATCTAGTTTACGCCTTTCTCCACTTGATGCCGCAGCCAACAGCCTTTGTTGAGCTGGTGGAGGCGGGTTTGCCAGCCAAGATTTCAGTCATGGCGTTTTCCACGTACTTGATTTTCACTTGCTTGGCATCCTCGGAGTTGTCGTCGATGGCGCCGATATAGCTTACCTTGAACTCGTTGCCGGTGCCCTGGCGAGTGAGCACGTAGAGGTGGGGTGTGCGGGTGGCGCCGTAGGTTTGCGCTACCTGCTGGGTTTCATCAACGAGGTAGGGGAAGGGGTAATTCTTGGTTTTAGCCCGCGTCTGCATGGCCGCGAAAGATTCGCCGGTAGCCATACCGGGGTCGTTGGGGTTGATGGCTACGACGGGGTAGCCCTGGCTAGCGTACTTCTGGTGCAGTGCAATAATGCGGCTTTCGTAGGCCTGAGCGTAGGGACAAGTATTGCAGGTGAATACCACGATGTAGCCCTTGGTGGTTTTGTTGTCGGCCAACGAAACCATCTTGCCATCCACGTTTTTGAGCTTGAAATCAGCGGCTTTGTCGCCCACCTGATAGCCCGCCAGTGGCCGAATGTAGCTGCTCAGCACCAGCAGGAGGCAGGCAGCCAGAAAAGGAACAAGCTTTTTCATGATAGTGAAATTTGATTGGTTGAAAAACGAAAACTTGTTGCTGACTGAAGTTACTGAAGAAACTTTTGCAAAGCAGCCGTTAGCTCAGGCTGTGTGAATTCCTTTTCATAGGCCATGCGCTTCTGCTTGCTGTTGTTGATTAGGAGTGTAAACGGCAGGGCGCCCGACCATTTACCGTCCACCTTATCCATCCAGGTATTGGGGTCGGTTTCGTTGAGCAATACCACTTCCGATTTCAAGCCGCGCTTGAGCACGAAGGGCTTTACTTTCTTGTCGAGCTGTGAGGCGTAATCCATGCTTACCAGCAGCACTTTCACTTTTTGCTTGGCGTAAGTGGTGTTTATCTGCTCGAAATAGGGTAGCTCTTTTATGCAAGGCGCACACCAGGTGGCCCAAAAATTGATGACGTACGTGGTGTCGGTTTTGCGGTTGAGGCGCTTTTGCAAATCCGGTAGTTTAATTAAAGCCACTTGCTGAGCCTGGCTGGGCAGCATTAGAAGTAGGGCCGCGGCCAAGAAGAGGTATTTCAATGGATTCATGAAAGAGAAAAGGAGCGTGAGTTTTCTATAGACAACCACCACTAGGCAGAAGTTGCGGCCATCGAATGGGCAGGCAATAGGAGTGAGTGAGGAGCCAGGAAGGCTTTTCAAATACACAGCCAACAACGAACCTTCCGTACCTTTGTTATTACAAGAAACAGCTCCCCTTCGGGTTATGAACAAGACCTATTGCCCTAGCCTCACCGAGTACAAGCGCCGCCTCTCCCGCGAAGTGAAAATTGGAGACCTGCCCATGGGTGGGCTCAATCCTATTCGGGTGCAGAGCATGACCACCGTCGACACCATGGACACATTAGGGTCGGTGGAGCAGACGCTGCGCATGGTAGAAGCAGGCTGCGAGTACGTGCGCATTACGGCGCCGAGTGTGAAGGAGGCCCAAAATCTGCTCGAAATCAAGAAGGAACTGCGCAAACGGGGCTGCAACGTGCCCCTCATTGCCGACATTCACTTCACGCCCAACGCTGCCGAATTGGCTGCCCGCATTGTGGAGAAGGTGCGCGTGAACCCCGGCAACTACGCCGATAAAAAGAAATTCGACTTCATCGAGTACACCGATGCCACGTACCACGCCGAGGTGGAGCGCATTCGGGAGCGGTTTCGGCCGCTGGTGCAAATCTGCAAGCAGTACGGCACCGCCATGCGCATCGGTACCAACCACGGCTCCTTGTCCGACCGTATCCTGAGCCGCTACGGCGACACACCGCTTGGCATGGTGGAATCGGCGCTGGAGTTCTTGCGCCTCTGCGAAGAAGAAAACTACTACGATGTGGTGCTGAGCATGAAGGCTTCTAACACGCAGGTGATGGTACAAGCCTACCGCCTGCTGGTGCAGAAGCTCGACGAAGAAGGCTTGCAGCCCTATCCGCTGCACCTCGGCGTAACGGAAGCCGGCGAAGCCGAAGACGGCCGCATCAAGTCGGCCGTAGGCATCGGTACGCTGCTCGAAGACGGCCTCGGCGACACCGTGCGCGTGAGCCTTACCGAAGCGCCCGAAGCAGAAGCGCCTGTTGCTAAAGCCCTAATTGATCGGTACACCAACCGCGCAGCCACAGCTGACCCCATCCGGCCACTGCTGGAAGAAGAGCCGCTCGACCCGTTTCAGTATCACCGCCGCGTCACGCACGAAGTCCTGAATTTCGGTGGCCTGAACGTGCCGCGCGTAGTGGCGGACCTTTCGCGCCTGCCGCGGCTCGAATATGCCGATTTGCGCGCTGCCGGCCACCTGTACTCGTCGTTTCTCGACAAGTTTCAGATGAGCGACTTGGGTGCCGACTACATTTACACGGGTGAGCGGCCCGTGCCTTATATGCTGCCCAACGGCCTCAAGGAAATCGTGACGTACAGTGCCTGGATGGACGGCGGCCAGCGCCTCGACCATTACCCCCTGCTCACGGCCGACACTTACCTGGCAGATTTCACGAAGCTCCACCCACAGCTCAACTTCCTGGTTGTGGAGTTGGATACGCTGGATGCCGAACTGCTGGAGCGCCTGCGCACCGAAACCCGCGTGGTGCTCACTTTGAGCACCACCAACACCCACGCCATGCCCGAGTTGCGGCGAGCCTTCTTCGATCTGCTCGATTATGGCGTCACGTGCCCGGTAGTGATTCGACGCGTGTACACAGCGCACAACATGCCCCAAACGCAGCTCGATGCTGCCACCGATGTGGGTGGCCTGCTGATTGATGGCCTCGGCGACGGTATTGCCCTTTGCACCGATCTACTGCCCGAGCAAGAGCAAGACGCCTGGCTGCACGACATCGACCAACTCAACCAGCTCAGCTTTGGCATTCTGCAAGCGGCGCGCACTCGCATGTCCAAAACCGAGTACATCAGCTGCCCTAGCTGCGGCCGGACCCTGTTCGACCTCCAAGAAACCACCGCCATGATCCGCAAGCGCACCGACCACCTCAAGGGCGTGAAGATCGGCATCATGGGCTGCATCGTGAACGGTCCCGGCGAAATGGCCGACGCCGACTACGGCTACGTGGGCGTAGGCAAAGGCAAAATAGCTCTCTACCGCGGCCAGGAAGTTATCAAGAAAGCCGTGCCCGAAGCCCAAGCCGTAGACGAACTGATCGAACTCATGCGCGAAGACGGCCGCTGGATCGAGAAGGAAGTGCTGGAAGAGCCAGTAGGGGCGTAACAGAAAAGCGAATCGGGCAGGCTACATAAGTCTGTCCGCTTTTATGTACAGAGCATGCTAGATTTCTATCTGATTCACGATAGCCAAAACCCATCAAGCAAAAGGCTGGTCTTAGAGCGAGCGGGAGGTATAGAGGATAATTTGTTTTTCCAGCTTCAGCATGAGGGTATCATAGAGCCGTGGTTCGACTACTATAGCAAATTTCGCTGGGGTAGCGAGTTAATAGCCCGAATGCTCTCCAGGATACAACAGCAGCCACACGCAACATCTTTGCAGAAAGAACGAACGGCTTTCAGAGAGATGCTGCGGAAAGCCACGGATATGAAATGCGGGCTTATGGGATTTGGTGATTAAAGTCAAGAATTTATAAAGTGTGGTGCTAGTGGATAACGAAAAAATGCGGCTTGCTCTGGCCTCAGTTGATATCAACTTGAAGAGCCATTTTGAAACACTACGGAATGAAAACTTAGCTATTCTGCGAAGTGCCGGAGTAGAGGAGGAAACGCAAAATTTCTTTGTCGAATTCTCTTTTGATACCGAAATAGAAATAGGTGCTTTTTCTTATCGGCAGGCAAACTGCCTTAAGAAAAACTATGATTGGGAAGATGATTTTCAGCGTGCGCTTCAAACTAATCTGTTGCTGGTAGGGAGTGCCAGGAATGGAGATATAGTTGTGCTTGATCTGGAAGATTATCAGGTGGGAATCCTATTCCATGACTACTTCTGGGAAAAGGAAGAGGAAGATCCGAGGAAGTACTTAATTAAAATGGACTGTTCTCTCGGTCAATTCTTTTACAACTCGGTATCCGTGCAAGATTACCCGATCGACGCATATGAAGCTGCTGCTTATGTGGGCGCAGAATTCACTGGCGACTGGAATCCAAATGATGAGGCGTGAAAACCGCGTAATTAGGTTCATTACCTTTACCGCGTTCTTCACATCCGCTTCTGCATGATTCGCACTATCATTTTTGATATGGACGGGGTCTTGGTTGACACCGAGCCCCTGCACCACGACGCCTTTTTTCGCCACTTCGCCGAGCTAGGCCTTACGGTGTCCGACGAGTTGTACGGCACATTTCTAGGCGCTTCTACCCGCAACGTATACCAGCAGGTCAAGCAGCACTTCAACCTGCCGCAGGATATAGACAAGTTGATGGACCGAAAGCGGGAGCTGTTTGCCAAAGCCTTCGATGAATCCAAGGAGCTGGATTTGCTGCCTGGGGCCCGGCACCTAGTAGAAGAGCTACACGGCCAAGGCGTGCCGCTGGTAGTGGCATCGTCTGCGTCTAGAGGCACCATCGACCGGGTATTCACGCGCTTCGGACTGTACCCGTTCTTTGCGCATATTGTCAGTGGCGAGGATTTCACCAAGTCGAAGCCTGACCCGGCAATCTTCTTGCGCGCGGCCGAGCTAACCGACACGCCACCAACGGAATGCCTGGTCATTGAAGATGCCGCCAACGGCGTAGCCGCGGCCAAAGCAGCGGGTATGTACTGCATCGGCTTCCTGAGCGAGCATTCTCAGGGGCAGGATCTGCACCAGGCCGACCGTATTGTGGCAAAGCTGGAAGAGCTTGACGCGGCCACAATTCTGGCGTTTCCAGAATCTACTAATCCTGCTCCGGCCGTATAACTAGTTTGGTGCTCCCGCAGGTGACGTAGCTGTGGCGGCTTCTGACCTATGGCCAAACGTTCACTTAAACTGCCGGAACTAGGCTTGCTTATCTTTATGCTCCGCGGCAAACCCGATGCCGAACGCATGTTAGGGCTGCTGCACACGGTGGAAGTAGCGGAGATAGGACCAGAAGAAATAGGTAGCTTGCGATTCACTAACTACCAGCCAAATCGGCGGCTAGGCGAGCGAATTGCCAGCACCCAATTTCTAGACGAGGATGGAATCCTGGTATTCGCCTCACTTTATCTAGACCAGGAAGGCGAGCTGTACGAACTTGACTATTGGAAAACAGACGATAGTCCGCTCCTGCGCATACCTGCTTTTTAGCTAGCAAGAATTATGTAATGAGTCGTTGGAGCCAGTTTTTATCAGCCCGTCATGCTGAGCTTGTCGAAGCATCTCGCTAGGGTAGTACACCCTAACGCTTACTCAACGATGCGAGCGAGATGTTCCGCAAAGTTCAGCATGGCAGTCATATGACTAGCAAAAGATTTTTGCGGAGTGCTCCAGCTGCCTATTTACACTTTTCCTTGCGGCGGGTGTCAATTACGTGCGCAATCTTCCAGCCGCCGGCCAGCTTCACCAACTGAAACGAGTTGTAGCCGCAGTGGCTAAAGGTGCTGCCGAGGTAAAACTCGTAGGGGGTCCAGACGCTGGCCAGGTTGGCGTCAATCAGGACCTTATCGAAGGTGATGCGCTCGTCCCATACCTCTTTATGGGGCTTGCCAACCGCTTTCACAAAATCTGATGGGTTTTCGGGCATGAGTTGGGTGGTGCCGTTGCGGTTGGCAATGGTGTGGAAGACGGCGCCAGGAGCGAATGTGGAGCGCACCAGCGTGCTGTCACCCTTGCGCATGCCCTCGAAAAACGTCTGGATGGTTTTCTTGACAGCTTCGGTTTCAACAGATGCAGTTTGCGCCGTGGCGTAGGTAGCGGGTAGCAGGAGGGCAGAGAGTAGCAGGTATTTCATGGGCAGGAAGTTAAGCGGAAGCAATGACACCAACCGGCTAATACGGTTGCGGACATAGGCAGCTGGATGGGCAAATAGATTTCGTATTCAATCAGGCAGCTTAGTTGCCAAAGTATCTGCACTATGCGCTGTTTGGTTCTACTTCTTAGCGCTAGAAGCGCAGCGTCAGCACAGCAGGGGTTTCGGTATTTCCGTATGAGAACTCATAGCTAGCTTCAGGATGGGTGGCTGATAGGTGGTCAGAGCAAACAGTAAGATTGCGGCCTGGCTCCACTATTCGCGCCCAGGCAAGCTATTTTTGTTGTTGCCACTGCTCTGTTTATTGCTTTCTGCCCATCCATGGAAATCCGTCGCACCTTTGATTTACTGGCTCGTTTGGCCATAACCACGCCGCAAGCGGATTGCTTGGTGGAAAAGAAAGCAGGCACCTGGCAGCCGCTAAGTGCCGCGCAGGTGCAAGCGCAAAGCAACCACGTAAGTCTGGGGCTGTTGCAATTAGGCATCGGGCACGGCGATAAAGTGGCTATCATTTCGGCTAACCGCCCCGAGTGGGTGATAGCCGATTTTGGCATTGCCCAGCTTGGAGCCGTGAGCGTACCGATGTACCCTACCATCACCGTGCAAGACTACCGCCATATCTTCCAAGATGCCGGCGTGCGGGTGGTGCTAGTGGAAAACAAGAAGCTACTGAGCCGGGTGCAGGAAGCAGTAGAAGCAATGCCCAACGGCCCTGAGCACGTCTTCACCTTCGATAAGCTAGAGGGGGCCCGCTCCTTCGTCGAACTGCTGGCCTTGGGCGAAGCTGCCGATGCAGTAGGCCTTGAGGCACTCAAAGCTGCTGTACAACCCGATGATTTGCTGACGCTTATCTATACCTCGGGCACTACTGGGCGGCCAAAGGGCGTGATGCTTAGCCACCGCAACTTGCTTTACAACTGCGAAAACCTGACCGGTTACCTACCGCTGCCAGCTGGTCAAAAAGCGCTCAGCTTTCTGCCTTTAAGCCATATTTTCGAGCGCACGGCCACCTTGCTCTACTTGATGCTAGGTTTCAGCATTTGGTACGCCGAAAGCGTGGAGCGCATCGCCGACAACCTGCGAGAAGTACAGCCGCAGGTGTTCACAACGGTGCCGCGCCTACTAGAAAAAATCTACGACAAAATCGTGGCCAAAGGCCAGGAGCTGACGGGTGCGAAGAGAAAGCTGTTTGACTGGGCCCTGGAGTTAGGGTTGCGCTACGATACGCAGAAAGACCAGGGCATTTGGTACAACACACAATTGGCCCTGGCCAACAAGCTAGTGTTTAGTAAGTGGCGCGAAGCTATGGGCGGACAGGTGCATTACATCGTCAGCGGGGGCGGCGCCCTGCAACCCCGGTTGGCGCGCGTGTTTTGGGCGGCCGGTATTCGGGTGATGGAAGGCTACGGCATGACGGAAACTTCGCCAGTTATTGCCGCCAGCTTGCCCGAAGCCAGTGGCAACCTTATTGGAGCCGTAGGCCCGGTGATACCGGGAGTGGAAGTGAAGCTGGCTCCCGACGGCGAAATTCTGACCCGTTCGCCTTCCGTGATGCAAGGCTACTACAACCGTCCCGACCTCACGGCCGATACCATCGATGCCGACGGCTGGCTGCACACCGGCGACATTGGGGAACTGGTGCAGGGGCGGTTCCTGAAAATCACGGACCGCAAAAAAGAGATGTTCAAGACATCCAACGGCAAGTACATTGCCCCGCAGCCGCTGGAGTCGCGGTTGGCGGAGTCGCCGTTGGTGGAGCAGGTAATGGTGGTGGGCGAAGGGCAGAAGTATGCGGCTTGTTTGCTGGTACCTGCTTTCGCGGAGCTGCGCGCCTGGGCCAAAAATCACAATCTGCCGGCCGATCTGTCGGATGCTGCGTTGGCGGCTCACGCGCAGGTGCAACACCTCTACGACCAACTAGTGCACCAAGCTACCGCCGCCTTCGCACAATGGGAGCAGATCAAGAAAGTAGCCTTAGTGCCAGCACTTTGGAGCGTGGAATCGGGGGAGCTGACCCCTACTTTAAAGGTGAAACGCAAGGTTGTCAGCCAGAACTATCAGCAGCTAATTGAGGGGCTATACCGCTGATAAATAAATAAGAATATAGCCAGAAAAGTAAATCATTCCGGGGGTCGGAGTGTTATATAGGCACACTAGAAGACTTGTATTATGCGCATGAAAGGCTTGTTTAACCTGGGTCCTGTTTTCGGTTATTTCTTCCGCAAAAACGATCCGAACCGCACTTCTAATTTCAACTTGCGGACGATGCACTTCATCAATAAACTCTCCATGGCCATGTTCCTGGTGGGGTTTCTCGTGCTACTCTACCGCTGGTTTCTTCGCTAGATAATCCCTTCTTTGCAACGCCAACCGAGGAGTTGGCAGCTTCTTTGAGCCGAGCACTAGTGCTTTATTCAGAGAGCTGCTAACCGCCGGTTGGCGTTGCCTTGTTTGTGACTTTTAGTTGTAGCGCCGCATGAACATCGAAGACTTCCGCGACTATTGCCTGCTGAAGGCCGGAGTAACCGAAGAAACCCCCTTTGGCCCCAATACCTTGGTTTTTAAAGTCGGTGGCAAAGTATTCGCCCTTACCGATATCGATACGTTTGGTAGCATCAACCTGAAGTGCGACCCTGAGCGTGCCGTAGAACTGCGTGAGCAACACGACTATGTATTGCCCGGCTACCACATGAACAAGAAACACTGGAACACCGTCCTGATCGGCACTGGTGTTTCCAACGCGCAGCTAAGCGAATTTATAGACCACTCGTATGATTTAGTACGCGCCTCATTGCCAAAAAAGCAGCGCGAAGAACTAGCACAAAGCGAACAGCTAGAAGGCTAGTAATTCAAAAATATTCCGCTTCTCGCTCGCCTAGTTGAACCGATACGAGGGGACCTTGCTAGCAAGAGGCTGCGACTTAACTCGCTACTCCGATCAGTTTGGCAGTTTCTGAAACGCGTTTATTCTACCAGTTCGGTGCGCGTGAAGCAGATAACGTCGCCTTGCAGCAATTGCATCGATACTTTGGTGGGTGACTGTTGGAGGAAGTGTGTGAAATCGTGAATCAGATGGCTTTGGTCGTAGTAGCCATGCTGTTCCAGTAGAGCCAGCCAATCCTCTTTCTTGCTTACCTCTCGCTGTTCTAGCTTGCCTAGCAGCCGACGGAAACGCATGAAGCGAAACACCTCTTTCACCGAGAAGCCTAAGTATTTCTGGAAGCGCAGTTGCAAAGTTCTCTCCGATACTTTCGTAGTTGCCGCCATAACTTTCAGCGGGTTCAGGTGCTGGCTCTTGGCCAGCAGCGGCAGCTGGGCCATGAGCTCAGCGTGCGGTCCTTCCAGAGCCCGTAGATAAGGCAAACTGAAATCAACAATAGCCTTAACCAAGTCAGTTGGGGCTTGAAGCAAGCGAAGCTGCTGCCACAGTTGCGCAAACGGACGATGTGGCACCAGGTCGTCGGGGTCAGTGAAATCGTCGGTAAGGCGTTCTACGGGCACTTGGAACAAGCGGAAAAAGCCTTCCAGCGTGAAATTGACCGTGAGTATGCGGCTGCCTCCGGGCAAGCGATACTGAAAGGCTCGTTTGAGGGGAGCCGTAACCACAATGCCATGTATTTGATGGACTTGCGCCAGCGTGCCGTCGTCGTGCCACATTTCAGCCGTTGGGCCAAGGTTGATTAGCATGACTATTTGGAAGGTGGGCAGCAGCGTACGTACCACCGGCGCGGCGCCTTCTTGCACCGTCAACAACACAAAATACTGAAGCACCTGCTGCAAGGAGCGAGGGGCCACGATAAACTGCTCTTGCAACACGCTCATCGGTATCGGCAGTTTTAGAGTTGAGAAACACCGGTTGTTTGAGATTGAAGGCGCTAATGCTTAGCGCTAAGCTATGCGCGATTCGCCCGTATTGAATGCAGTCTGCGCAGTTGGTAAGCAGTACTCGGATGTGCAAAGCAAGCAGAAAGGGAAAAGTTGAATTGAACGGATGAGAAATGATGGAGTAGGATAGCTTCGTTTTCTTACAATTTTTCGGCGAAGCGAGCCAGTAGGTTTACATCAATTCTAGCAAGTAGGCGACAAACAAGCCCATTGCTAGCGCCTTTCTCCGGCGCGGAATTTCTAATCACAACAGCGTCGGGAGACTGTCACACTTACTTCATTCCTTCACTGCTTCTCATGGAAAACCTTCCTGCTTCTGCATCTAGTGCCTCTGCTAGCCGTGCATTTCCAACTATTCTGCTGACGGGTGCCACGGGTACTATTGGCACCGAAGTAAGTAAGCTGCTTTCAACCGCAGGCGTTCCGTTTCGTGCGCTGGTGCGTTCGTTGCAAGATCCTAAAGCCGAGCAGTTGCAAACTCTGCCCGGAGCTGAGCTAGTAATCGGCGATTTAAACAAGCCGGAAACGGTCGCGTCGGCGCTGCTTGGTATCGAACGAGCCTTTCTGCTAACCAATTCTTCCGAGCAAGCCGAAACGCAGCAACTCGCTTTCGTGGATATGGCCCGGCAAGTAGGGGTGCGCCATCTGGTGAAGCTTTCGCAGTGGGCCGCCGACCGGAACTCGCCAGTGCGGTTTCTGCGCTACCATGCTGTGGTCGAGGAGGCTATTCGAGCTACTGATATGGCATATACCTTCCTGCGTCCCAACCTGTTTATGCAGGGCCTACTGGCCTTTCGGGATTCAATAAGGACCCAAGGCCAATTTTTTGCGGCCATTGGCGAAGCCAAGGTCAGCGTCGTGGATGTCCGCGACATAGCCGCGGCAGCCGTGGCGGCCCTCACAGCATCGGGGCACGAAAACAAAATCTACAACCTAACTGGCCCCGAAGCCTTGACGCACGCCCAAATGGCTGCTCAACTCTCTGCGGCCTTGGGCAAGCCGATCCGGTTTCAGGATGTGCCACCGGAGGTTATGCACGCCGCCGTGTTGGAAATAGGTTTTCCAAGGTGGCAGGCCGATGGCCTAGTGGAAGACTACGCCCACTATCACCGCGGCGAGGCAGCTACCGTCGCCAGCGGCGTGCTAGAAGCTACTGGCCAGGCGCCCCGGCCCTTCGCAGCCTTCGCACACGATTACGCGCCGCAATTTGCCTGAGATGTTATTCAAGAGGACGCTGGTGCTCACCAAACCAGTGCAGATCGTGGGGTTTGGCATTGAAACCGATGATTTTCTAGATCAGCTGTCTTTCTAAGCTTGCTCCACTGCAAGTAGCACGTTAGATAGTGCCGATCGTTCAACGAAGAGACGCAAGCTGTTGCATCTCTACACCGTGCTGATCGGTTGAAACTACATGCAACAACTACTTAGTTGTATTTCACAAAAAAGCCCGCTGGATACTTACAGCGGGCTTTTTTGTGAAACTTTTCTATCTAACTATTCTAGTAGAACAGTCATGCTGAGCTTGCCGAAGCATTTCGCATGCTGATGTCTGATTACTACTCTAGTGTCAGCACACGAGATGCTTCGACTCCGCTCAGCATGTCCGTTCTTTTTAGGTAGCACTTATACCACCACGTTCACCATGCGGCCAGGCACGACAATGACTTTCTTGGCGGTTTTGCCGTCGCCGAAGCGGGCCAGGAAGTCGGAGCCTAATACAGCGGCCTCGATGTCGGCGGCGGTGGCGGTGGCGGCAAATTGGAGCTGCTCGCGCACTTTGCCGTTGATGGCCACCGGGTAATTGACGGTATCTTCCACCAGGAATTCTTCTTTGAACTCCGGATACGTAGCCGAACTGATGCTACCGGCCTCGTGGCCGAGCAACTGCCACAACTCCTCGGCCAAGTGCGGCGCGTAGGGCGAAAGGATAACCACTAGCGGCTCCAAAATGGCGCGTTTGTGGCATTCGAGGGCCGTTAGCTCGTTCACCGTAATCATCAGGGCACTAACGGTGGTGTTGAAGCTGAACCGCTCGATATCTTCTTCCACTTTTTTGATGGCCTTGTGCAGCGCCTTCAGTTCCGCAGGTTTCGGAGCTTCGTCGGTCACGGCAAAGGCACCATCGACAGGGTGGTAGAGGCGCCAGAACTTCTTGAGGAAGCCGCCCACGCCGCTCATACCGTTGGTGTTCCACGGCTTGAACTGCTCCAGCGGCCCCAAGAACATTTCGTACACGCGCAACGCATCGGCCCCGTACTGGCTTACCAGCACGTCGGGGTTGACCACGTTGAATTTGGCCTTCGACATCTTCTCGACTTCCCAACCACTCACGTAGCGTCCATCATCCTCCAGAATGAATTCAGCACTAGCATAGTCAGGACGCGACTTTTTGAAGGCTTCGGTATCGAGTACATCGTTGTGCACGATGTTCACGTCGACGTGCAGGGCGGTGGTTTGGTGCTGGTCTTTCTTGCCGAGTGTTACGAACGTGTTGGTGCCGTTGATGCGGTACACAAAGTTCGAGCGGCCCAAGATCATGCCCTGGTTGATGAGCTTCTGGAACGGCTCGGGCGCTGACACGAGGCCCAAATCCTTGAGGAAGAGGTGCCAGAAGCGGGAGTAGAGGAGGTGACCGGTAGCGTGTTCGGCGCCGCCGAGGTAGAGGTCCACATTCTGCCAGTACTTTTCCGCTTCCTCGCCCACGAAACGCTCGGCGTTGTGCGGGTCCATGTAGCGGAGGTAGTACCAGCTAGAGCCGGCCCAGCCGGGCATGGTGCTGAGTTCGTAGTCGTACTGGCCTTTATACTTCCAGTCTTTGGCGCGGCCAAGGGGCGGCTCGCCGGTTTCGGTGGGCTTGTACTCGTCGATTTCGGGCAGCACCAGCGGCAAATCGGCTTCGGCTACGCCGTAGGCCACGCCGTCTTTGTAGTAGATCGGAATCGGCTCGCCCCAATAGCGCTGGCGGCCAAAAATGGCGTCGCGGATGCGGAAGTTGGTTTTGCCTTTGCCGAGACCCTTTTCTTCGAGGAAGGCAATGAGCTTGGCAGTAGCTTCTTTGTAGCCGAGCCCGTCGATGATGCCGGAATTGATGTAGCGTCCTTCCTTGGTCGGGTCGGCTTGCTCATCGAGGCCTTGCTGGGCGTCGGTTACCTGCACGATGGGTAGGTCGAAGTGCTTGGCAAACAGGTAGTCGCGCTGGTCGCCGGAAGGTACGGCCATCACGGCGCCGGTGCCGTAGCCTGCCAGCACGTAATCGGCAATCCAGATCGGCACGGGCTCACCCGACACCGGATTGAGAGCATACGCCCCCGTGAAAGCACCCGAAACGGCCTTTACGTCGGCCATCCGGTCGCGCTCCGAGCGGCGCTTGGTCGCGTCGATATAGTCGGTAATGGTTTGCTGCTGCTCTGGTGTGGTCAGTTCTTTCACCAACTCATGCTCGGGCGCCAATACCAGGAACGTAGCCCCATAAATAGTATCCACGCGGGTGGTGTACACCTTGATTTGGGCGCTGGCGTGGTGTTGCACCGGGAACGTTACTTCGGCCCCAATGCTGCGGCCAATCCAGTTGCGCTGCATTTCCTTTACGGCATCGGGCCAGTCCAGTGTGTCGAGACCCTGGAGCAGGCGGTCGGCGTAGGCGGTGATGCGCAAATTCCACTGTGGCATCAGGCGGCGTTCCACGGGGAAGCCGCCGCGCTCCGAGAGGCCATCTTTCACTTCGTCGTTGGATAGCACCGTACCCAGGCCGGCGCACCAGTTCACGAAGGTGTCTTGCTGGTAGGCGAGGCGGTAAGGATGCACGGCCGTGAGGCGCTGCTTTTCGCTCATCATCTGCCACTGACCGGCTGTGAAATCGTGCCGCTCCTCGTCGTCGCCGGCCGCGCGGATGCCTTGGCTGCCGTTCTCGGCGAACTTGTCGAGCAGGGTTTTGAGGGGCTCGGCGCGGTTGGTGTCGAGGTTGTACCAGCTATTGAACAGCTTCAGGAAAATCCACTGCGTCCATTTGTAGTAGGCCGGGTCGGAGGTACGGATTTCGCGGCTCCAATCGTAGCTGAACCCCAGCGAGCTAAGCTGCCGAATGTAGGTATCGATGTTTTTTTCGGTGGTGAGGGCAGGATGCTGGCCGGTTTGGATGGCGTACTGCTCGGCCGGCAACCCAAACGAGTCGAAGCCCATGGGGTGCAGCACGTTGTAGCCGCGCAGGCGCTTGTAGCGTGATACAATGTCGGAGGCAATGTAGCCGAGCGGGTGCCCAACGTGCAGACCCGCGCCGCTGGGGTACGGAAACATGTCCAGCGCGTAGAATTTCGGCTTGTTGGAGCTGTTATCCGCCTTAAACGTATGGTTTGCTTGCCAGTGGGCCTGCCACTTCTTCTCGATTTCCTGGGGACTGTAACCGGGCATGGATGTTAAGTTGGTCCAATAAGTTCTTGGACCGCGAAATTACGGCGAATTGCCGGGAAGGGCTAATTCCAAACACTGAAGCGCGCTTCGCGGTTGTATTCTTCTCCCAGATATTGTATTTACACTGGTAACTTTCTCGCCCGTACGTCGTCTGCCGAGCTTATTAGCTGGCTTTCTATGTTCTCACTATGCCCGATCCTACTATTCCGCTACCCGCTGAATTATCTGCGCCCGACGAGCTGATGCACGTTCTGATGGAGGTGTCCTTGACGGGATTTATTTTATTCCAGCCCGTGTATGCGCCCGATGGTCAGACAATTACGGACCTAGCCTATGTGCGCCTCAACCCGGCGGCTCAGCGGATGCTACAGCTACCCGAACGACCCGAGCAAACGTTTCTGACCTTGTATCCGAATGCGAAGGACGCTGGCATCTTCGATTTTTATTGTACCAGCTTCGAAACTGGTAAAGCGGGCCAGTACAACGTAAACTATCAGCACGACCGACTCGATAATTATTTTCATCTGGCCGCCCAGCGCAGCGGGTCCCTGCTGGTGGTTAGTTTTTCCGATACTTCCGACCAAGACCGTTCTTCTGTAGAGCAGGCCCTGCGCGAAAGTCAGGCCCGCGAGCAAGCGTCCCGCGCTGATGCGGAGCTTCAGCGTCAGCAACTGCATAATATTTTTATGCAGGCTCCGGCCATGATTTGCATTTTCGAGGGACCGGAGCACGTGTTTAAGCTGGTCAATCCGCTTTATCAGCAGTTGGTAGGGGAGCGGCCGTTGCTGGGTAAGCCCATTGCGGTGGCCATGCCGGAACTGGCCGGGCAGCCCATTTTCGGCTTGCTCGACAACGTGTACAACACCGGGGAAACGTTTTACGCCCACGAAATGCTGGTGCAGCTCGATCATGATAACTCGGGTGGCCTCGGCGAAAACTATTACAACTTCATCTACCAAGCCATCTGCAACCTAGAAGGGGGCATTGATGGAATTTTGGTGTTTGCCTACGAAGTAACCACGCAGGTAGTAGCCCGCCAGGGCATCGAGCGCAACGAGGCGCAACTCCAACAACTCAACCAGCAACTGGAAGCCGCCAATCAAGCGTTGCTAACCACTGTGCGTGCGGCAGAGCAGGCGCAGGAGGAAGCCGAGACGCAGCGGCAGCGCCTCCACGACGTTTTGGAGCAGCTACCGGCCAGTATCGCTACCTTTCACGGCCCCGACCACGTTTACCAACTCGTTAATCCGCCCTATCAGCAGTTGTTTCCGGGGCGTAGCCTGCAGGGCCGAACGTTCCGCGAGGCGATGCCCGAATTGGAAGGGCAGCATTTCTTTGAGTTGTTTGACCAAGTATATCAGACGGGGGAGCCGTTCAACGGGGTTGAAATCGAAACCTGGGTTTATATCACCAATACCGGCCAGCTAGAGCAGCGTTATTTCAACTTGTTTCTGCAAGCCTTGCGCAATGCAGATGGAACCGTCAACGGCATCCTCAACTTTGCCTACGACGTGACCGAACAGGTGCAGATTCGGCGGCAGGTGGAGCAAAGCCGGCAGCAGGTAGAGCAGCTAAACCAAGAGCTGGCGAGTGCCAATGAAGAACTGTTTGTGGCCAACGATGAAATCAGAGCCAATGTAGCCGAGTTGCAACTCACCGAGCAGGCCCTGCTCGAACTCAACATCGACCTGGAGAACCGCGTGGTAGAGCGGACCCAGGAAGCACAACAGGCGCAGAAAGAGGCAGAGCGGCAGCAGGCCCGCCTGGAACGGTTCTTTATGCAGGCGCCAGCAGCTATCTGCGTGTTAGATGGTCCTGATCTGGTATTTGAACTCGTCAATCCAGAATACCAGCGGCTGTTTCCGGAAAGGGAACTGCAAGACAGACCCATATTGGAGGCCATGCCGGAAATAGCAGGCCATAGGGTGCACAAAACGCTTCTTGAAGTATACCAAACCGGCGAAACGCACCAGGAGCCGGTTCTGCTGGTGCCGATGCGGCGCTCCGAGAACGGAGAACTGGAAGACCGGTATTTCAACTACATCCAGCAGGCCCGCTACAACGAGCACGGCCAAATAGACGGAATACTGGTGTTCGCCTTCGAAGTAACAGAGCAGGTGCTAGACCGCCAGCGGGCCGATGCTTTGCAAGCCGAGGTGTTAGCCGGGATGCAGCGCATTGTGCAGGAGCGCGAAAGTTATTACCAGGTGTTCGAGCAGACGCCGGCCTGTATTGTGTTGCTGCGCGGGCCCCAACACCGCGTCGAATACCACAACGAAGCGTACCAACAGCTGTTTCCAGGTCGTGAAATGCACGGCCGTACCATTGCCGAAATCCAGCCTGATGCGCTGGCCCAGGGGTTTGTGGCCTTGCTCGACAAGGTGTACAACACCGGTGAAACCTTCTACGGCAACGAACTGCAACTCGTCATCGACCAGCCGGGCGACCTTCCTCCCAAGGTCAATTACTTCAATTTCACGTACCAAGCCTTCCGCGAAAAAGGGGAAATAGTGGGGGTTTCGGTGTTTGCCTATGAAGTGGGCGAGCAGGTGCGGGCGCGCCAGCAGCGCGAGCAAAACCAGCGGCGGCTTCAGCTCATTACCGATGCCTTGCCCGTACTTATCGGGTACATCGACCAGGAAGAAAGATACCAGTTTGTGAACCGCGGATACGAGGTCTGGTTTAAGCGGGATCCAGCAGAGTTTTTGGGCCAGTCGGCCCGCGAACTGCTCGGCGCAAAGGCCTACAATGGCGTCCAACCCTACATCGCCCGGGCCTTGGCCGGAGAGCGGCTCGATTTCGAAGCGCGGATGCCGTACCGCGACGATTTCATTCGCTACATCCGCACCAGCTACGTGCCCGAAATTCAAGATGGCCACGTAATAGGGTTCTATTCTATGGTGGCCGACATCACCGACCAGGTGCTGGGCCGGCAGCAAGTGGAAGAGCTAAACGAGGAGCTAGCCGTCATCAACGAGGAACTGCAAGCCACCAACGAAGAACTGTTGGATACTAACCAGCAACTCATCCGCACCAACGTCGACCTCGACAACTTTATCTACACGGCTTCGCACGACCTGCGGGCTCCCATTGCCAATATCGAAGGCCTGTTGCACGCCCTCGCGCAGCAGCTACCCGAAGCCAGTGCCACCGATACGCAGGTGCTGGCCATCCTGCAAATGATGCAAGGGTCGGTGGAGCGTTTCCAGAAAACTATCGACCACCTAACCGACCTCACGAAGCTGCAAAAAGAGCATGTGCAACTCCATCAGTCTGTGGATCTAGTGGCTATCGTGGAGGAGGTGCGTCTGGATTTGGCCCCGTTGCTGGAATCGACAAAGGCGCAGTTGGAAGTAGACGTAAACCAGTGTCCTACCATCTCGTTTTCCCAGAAAAACCTGCGTAGCGTAGTCTACAACCTGCTCAGCAACGCTCTCAAGTACCGGCACCCCAACCGCCAGCCCAGGGTGTGCATCCGCTGCCGGCAAGTCGACGGTTACGCCAAACTGGAAGTGCAGGACAATGGCCTCGGGCTGGATACGGCCCAGCAAGTACGGCTTTTCGGCATGTTTCAGCGCCTCCACGACCACGTAGAAGGCACGGGTATCGGGCTTTACATGGTGAAGCGCATGGTCGAGAATGCGGGCGGGAATATTCAGGTGGAAAGTGAGCCGGGCGTTGGCTCAACGTTTACCGTCTCTTTTCCCTGTTAAACACGTATACAGATGAGTGTACCGCTCGGCTCAGTTTGTGGTGGGCTGCTGGTTTCTACTTTCGGTACAGTTGTTTGTATATGGATAAGCTTCCGAGTATTCTTTTAGTTGATGACGATTCAACGACCAACTTTCTTAACGAGCTATTACTGAAAAGCTTGGGTGTTGCCGACCAGTTGCTCATCGCTCAAAACGGCCGGGAAGCCCTTACCACCCTCAACCAAGCTAGTCCCTCCCTTATTCAGCTCGACGTGAACATGCCCGTCATGAACGGCATCGAGTTTTTGGAATCTTACGTCCAGCTGCCTCAGGAGCAACGGCAGGCCATTGTGGTGGTGATGCTCACAACATCCCTGCACTCTCGCGACCTAGAGCGGGTGCAGGAACTGCCCATTGCCGGCCTAGTTAACAAGCCTCTCACCAAAGAAAAAGTCGATACCATTCTGCAAATGCACTTTCAACGGCATTTGTAGCCAGAAGCGGAGCCAGCCAAAGGGGAAAACGTCTGCTTGATCTAGTGTCCGCTTATCGAAGCCCGGTGTTTTATGGCTTCTTTCCTTTTCTGCTCAATTACTCTCTGCTGGAAGCGTGAATAGGAAGCGGCTGCCGGTGCCAGGGGAGCTTTCCACCCATAGCCGCCCGCCCTGGGTGCTGATGAACTCGCGGGAGATACTAAGGCCGAGGCCGGAACCGCCTTTGTGGCCAGCGGGGTTAGGTACTTCGGCGAAGCGCTGAAAAATTCGCTCGTGGTACTCAGCTGGGATGCCGGGGCCGTAGTCCTGCACGCTCACTTGTAGTTCGTGGCCGGGTAGTTGGGTGGCTTGCACCGTCAGGCGGGCACCGCGGGGCGAGTAACGAATGGCGTTGGCGAGCAGGTTGATGAGCACCCACGTGGTTTTTTCGAGGTCGGCGCGGGCGGCGGGTAGGGTGGGTGGCAGGTTGGTTTCCAGGCACAGTTCCTTGTCTTGGAGTTGCGGCTGCACGGTGTCTACGGCGTATTCCACCACGTCGGCCAGTGCCACGGAGCGCACATCGAGCTTGATGCCGGCCCCGGCATCGAGCCGCGAAACGTCGATGAGCTGACCCACCATGCCCAACAGGCGGGTGGTTTCCTCCCGGATGCCGTCGGCGATGCGCAGGCGTTCTTCGGGGTCGGTGCGCTCGTCTTGCAGGAGCATAAGGCTGAGGTTGATACTAGCCAGTGGCGTTTTCAGCTCGTGCGATACGGTGGCCAGGAAGTTGGACTTGATTTCATCTAGCTTCTTGAACTCCGAAACATTGCGCAACGATAAAATGTGGCCCGCAAACTCGGTCTGCCGCAGCTCCTTGTTGAACGATACGATATGGCTGGCTGTAAGCCGGTAATACACGTCCTCGCCCTGCTGCCGAAACGTGAGCAGCGGCGGCTGCGCACCACTATCAGCTGATTTAGTGACTGGCTCCAGCAGCGGTTGAAATAGCGTGTGCAGCAATTCTGATTCGCGGCTAAGGTCCTCGGCCTTGCGGCCCACCAGGTCGGCGGCGGGGCGGTCGAGCAGGCGCCGGGCCGTCGGATTGGCCAGTAGTACGCAGCCACTTTCATCTAATAGCAGCAAGCCTTCATCAAGGTGCTCGACCAGGCTTTCCAGGCGGTTGCGCTCGGTAGCTAGGGCTATGCGGGTGGCACTGCGCTGGTCTTGCATGTAACCGAACGCGCGGTTTAGGGCGAGGGCCACGGCGCCTACTTCATCGTTTTTGGCAATGGGTACCAAGTTGGTGGGGCCGGGGCTGGCTACGTCTTCTACGTCGGCGGTGAGGCGGCGCAAGGGGCGCAGCACTTCTCGCGGTAGCCGCACAATCAGAGCCAAGCCAATGGCTGCGCTTAGGCTAACGAAGATCAACACCATCTGCAGGGCGCGGGCAGCGTTAGTGGTAGCAGACTGCGTTTTGGCGTTAAAGGAAACAGTATTGAGGTCAACGGCGCGGTGAATCTCGGCTTGCAGCTGACGCAGCTTGCGTTGCTGTTCTACCAGCGGGGCCTGCTCATCCACCAGGGTTTGGTAATCCGCTAGGTGTTGGGTGAGCGTGTCCACTAATTCTAATTCACCCCGTTCGGTGATGTTAGCGGCTTCGCGGGTAAGGGCCCGCCGAAACTGCTCTAGTGGCGCGGCAGCTGCGGGCTGTTGCTCGAGTTGCTCCACGGCCTGCAGCATCTGAAGGCCATATTCCACCGAGTTGAAGTTGGCTTGCTGTACCCCACGCGCGCCGCCTTCCAGCCGCTGAATCGTTTGAAATGCGTATCCGCCCAACGCCAGCAGCAACACCAACATGGTCAGGATGCTGAGGCGGATTTTGGTTTTTAAGGTCATGGAACGAAAAGTAACACCAACTTTAAATTGGCGTTCAACCGAACGAGTGTCTGTTAAGAGATTTTACTTGAAATCTTAGAAACCTTGATAGACCGTCATGCTGAGCTTGTCGAAGCATCTCGCGCGAGTCGTTGCGACGACAAAAGGGGGTACCACACTAGCGAGATGCTTCGGCTGCGCTCAGCATGACACACGTGGGTAGAGGTAGACTATGCGTTAACTAAGCGTTGGCTAGGCGTTACAGGCCGTACTCCTGCACTTTGCGGTAGAGCGTAGTCAGGCCGATACCGAGCTGGCGGGCGGCTTCGGTTTTGTTGCCTTGGGTGCGGTGGAGCAGCAGTTGAATGTGGCGGGCTTCCACGGTGCGGAGGCTATTATCGTCGGGGTTGGCATCGGTAAGGCTGAGCGGGGCGGGCGGGGCGTGGAACTCGTCGGGGAGGTAGGCGGCGGCTAGGGGCTGGTCGGCGGGGGCGAGGATGGCAGCGCGTTCCAGCACGTTTTTCAGCTCGCGCACATTGCCGGGCCAGGGGTATTGTTGGAGCAGGCGCAGGCATTCCACATCAAGGCTGGGCAGGCGCTTGCAGAGCTTGGCGGCGAAGTATTGTAGAAAGTACTCGGCCAGGGCAGGTACGTCGGTGGGCCGGTCTTTTAGCGGCGGCACGTTGATGGTGAACACCGAGAGCCGGTAGTATAAATCGGGGCGGAAACGGCCTTCGGCGGCTTCCTGCTTGAGGTTGCGGTTGGTGGCGGCTACCAGGCGCACGTTCACGTTGGTGGGTTTGGTGTCGCCGAGCTTGGTGAATTGCTGCAACTCCAGCACCCTGAGGAACTTGGCTTGCACGTTCAGCTCCAATTCTCCGATTTCATCGAGAAACAAGGTGCCGCCGTTGGCTTCTTCCAGCAAGCCTTTCTTATCGGCCAGCGCCCCCGTAAACGCGCCCTTCTTGTACCCAAATAGCTCCGATTCCAACAGTTCCCGCGGAAACGCGCTGCAATTCACCGCCACAAACGCCTTCGACTTGCGCGGACTCGCCTCGTGAATGGCTTGCGCAAACAGTTCCTTGCCCGAACCTGTGGGCCCTTCCAGCAGCACGGTGCTATCCGTTACGGCCACCTGCTCGCCCATGGTCTGGGCCCGCCGCAGCGCCCCCGACGAGCCAATCATGGAGCTGAAGCTGTGCCGCTGGCCCATCTTGCGCTCCAACTCGGCCACCCGGCGGCGCAGGCGCGCTTTTTCGGCGGCCCGGTCCACTACCACCACCAATTGCTGCTCGAAGTCGCCTTTGGTGAGGTAGTCGAAGGCGCCCTGCTTCATGGCTTTCACGCCATCGGGAATGGTGCCAAAGGCGGTGAGCAAAATCACTTCCATGTCGGGCGCTTTGGCCTTGAGGCGTGGCAGCAACTCTACGCCGTTGGCATCAGGCAGCTTCACATCGGATACTACCACCAACACATCGGCGGCGTGTTGTTCCAGCAGTTCTAGGCCGCGCCGGGCGTCGGGGGCTTGCAGAATCGTGTAGCCTTCCAGTTCCAAGACCCGCGCCAAGAGTTGGCGCAAGCGCGGTTCGTCGTCAATGAGTAGAAGTGTTCCAGAGGGCATGATTAAGGGAAAGGAAATAGAAGGCTGAAAATACAGGAAGCGCAACTAAGGCGTAGCTTACCCAACAGACAAAGCCGATTTGCTTGCGAAAAGCCAAGGTGTAGTAGCAGCTCCGGCGGGAGCAGGACAGCAACCTACTATAAGATTACAAGCACTTTAGGTCTGCACTATGCATTCAAGCAACTAGCGCGTGGTGGAAGCCGCTAGTTTTAATTATTTCGCTTTGTATTGAACCTCAATGTTGGGGTTAATGGCGAGCATATGGCTTATGAAGCCCTGCTTGTCTTTAGGTGAGATAAGCACGCTGTCAAACCGGCCGTATTCAATTTCTAGCCTATCAAGGGAAGCGGCCGGAGAACTGAGCAGGTTATTCGTTTCTGCTATTTTCCTAATTGTGTCAATATCAACTGAGCTGTTGAATAGTATACCAGCTTTGATTTTTAAGGTCTTCCCATCCACCGTGTAGTACGTATTCATAAATAGATACATTATGAATGCGGCCTCTGGTAGCACAAAGAGAAGGCCTAGCCAATGACCTTTGTAGGCTAGCAACAAGGCAACTCCACCGAGCACGAGCGAGAGAAACGCTACCAGTTCAACGCCAATTTTAGATTTATAGACTTTCATAATCTTCGAGTTTTGCTGCCCTATGTACACAGGAAATTTGCTCTTCTAACTACTTTGGCGCTCCACCCAATTTGAATCGTTATTAACAAGCCCAAACCTATGTATTCGACTCCTGAAAACGAGAAAGAAGAGCGTTACCTATTCATAGGATGCATCATATTCAGTCTTATCGGTCCGGTACTGCACTTCGTGTTCGGACGCTAGGAATAGGGTGTCAGCTAAAGCAGCACCTACCTCAGGCCTTAGCCTAGCTACAAGCGAATTTCATCTTTGATGTGCTCGACGAACTGCGCGAATTCGGGTTCGGCTTCCACGTTTTTGTGCCAGGCTAAACCCATTTCGGCGAGGTTGTATTGGTGCTGTTGGGTGATGGTGGCGCCGGGGATGAGCTGGCCGGTGGCGTCACGCTCGTAGCCGAGCAGCCACAACCGGTCGGCGAGGGCGGTGGTGGTGGCAATGTCGTGGGAGACGATGACGACGGTGTTGAGCTCGTCCATGGTCGTGACTTCGAGGATAATTTTCTTGACCTCGTCGATCATGGCCACATCGAGGCCGGAAAAGGGCTCGTCGAGCAGGATGAGGTGCTCGGAGCAGAGCAGTTGTTGGGCAATGGCGGCGCGCTGGCGTTGGCCGCCCGAGAGGTGCGCCGGGTATTTCTTGCGGTGCGGCGTGAGGCAAAACCGGTCGAGGTAGGAAGTTACTTGGCGTTGCGCTTCATCGGGTGTGTGTTTGCGGAGGGCGGCCACTAGTAGGTTGTCGTGGAGGGTACGGTGGTCGAAGAGGGGGTAGCGCTGCTGCACGAGGCCCACCATGCCCGGCCGTACCGGCAACTGATTGACGCCCACGTGCACCGTGCCGCTACTCGGGGCCAGCAGCCCGGCCATGATGCGGCACAGCACCGATTTGCCGATGCCGGAGCGGCCGTAGAACCCCACGACCTGCCCCTGGTTCATGCCTGGTCGAGTCACGTCGAGGACCTGTGCATTGATGTCGCGCAAAACAACTTCCCCGTTGAACGTCATCGATACGCCTTGCAGCGTAAGTACCGGTTCTTTGTAGTTGTAGGGTAGAGGAGTCACGGAGGTGATTTGGTGAGTTGTGAACTGGTGAGTGATTAATACTGGAGCCGTTGAACAACTCGCACCTGTCATGCTGAGCTTGCCGAAGCATCTCGCGTGCTGACGTTGCCATGCTAACTCAACGAGTCGAGCGAGATGCTTCGGCAAGCTCAGCATGACGGATATAGTTTGGCAACGTGAGCACGCTGGAGATTCAGCCTCGTTGCCTCCCTATCTTAATGTGCCACATGCTCAGCAGGACGGGCTTTTGAATTCAACTACCTCGCCGTAGTCAGTTCGGAGTAGGGGAAAAACACGCGGCGCAGGAGGACGAACAGGTAGTCTTGCAACGCGCCCACGGCCAGAATAACTAGCTGAATGGACACGACGCCGGCCAGGTGCAGGTAGCGGTTTTGCTTGTAGAGCAGGAGCCCGATACCGCCTTCCGACTGGTAGAGCGTCTCGACCAGAGTAATCATGGTCCAGATGATGGCGAAGTTTTGGCGGACCACCTCCAGCATGTCATCGAGCTTGCCGAGCACAATCACCTCGAAAAAGCTGCGCCACTCGCTCATGCCGAGGGTGCGGGCGTGGTCCATTTCCTCCTGCGTGGTGGTCAGAATCACGCTGGTCATACCCGTTACAAAGTACACCGTGGCCCCGAACACCAGCACCGACAGCTTCACTTGGTGGCCGGAGCTAAGCATCAGGGCCATGAAAAACGTGAGGCCCGTGAGGGTAAGGTAGCGTAGCTTGGTGGCGGCGTAGGCCAGGGGCCGAAAGAACGGCAGCGCCGTGAGGTAGGAGATGAACAGGGCCAGCACCGTCGCTATGCCCACTGCCTGAATGGCCGTTGCCAAGCTGGCCCACAGTTCCTGAATCAGCCCTTGCGTGCGCACCAGATCCTGAAACGCTGTCAGCACCTCGCCGAGCGTTGGGAACAGCTTGAGCGGATACAGCAGCCACAGCACCAACAGCACCAGCGCTTGACACGCCACCATGGTCAGGAAAACCGGCTGGCGCGGCTGGGCATTCGGGATGAATAGATTTTTCATAGGTCAACCTCACCCCCGGCCCCCTCTCCTCAGGGAGAGGGGGAGCCTGACGAAGGCTTTTTAGATGTGAATGGTTTATGCGAATCAGATAAGACAAGTTTTCATGTAGAGTCAAGACCGCCGTTGCTCCCCCTCTCCCTGAGCAGAGGGGGCCGGGGGGTGAGGTCCACTTAGTTGCCCAATACCACTTCTACCCGGCGGTTCTTGGCTTTGCCGGTGGGGTGGCATTGCTTTCGACAGGTTCGGTGGCGCCGTGGGCGTAGACTTGCACGCGGCCTTCGGGGAAGGCGCTAGTGCTTTTCTGTTGCAGCCACTCGCGCACGGCCATGGCGCGGTCTTCGGAGAGCTGCTGGTTTTTTTGCGGGTCGCCGACGTTGTCGGTGTGGCCGTGCACGGCTACTTTCAGGTTGCCGGCTACTATCAAGTCGTCAAAGAGCTGGCTGAGTTCACGCTCGGCGGCGGGCGTGAAGGAACTTTGGCCGGTGTTGAACTCGATGTTCCAAGCCCGCTTGCTCACGTTGCGGCGGATTTCATCGTCGGCGGCAAACTTTTGTTGGTCGGCGGGGGCTACGGCTTTGCCTTTGTACTGGGCCTGCATGTTCTTTAGCAAGCTGAGGTCCAGCATCTGGTCGAGGGGTACGTAGCTGGGCAACTCCTTGGGGTAGAGCTTGCTTTGTACGTCGCCGAAGGTTTTGTAGACGGACGCGTAGATGTTGGTGCCGCCTTCTTCGAGGCCGAACAAGGCCAGGTTGTCGGCGAAGTTGAAGGCCTTGCTGCCCCCGAGTTCCACCACTTCGCCAGTACGGTCGGCTTCGCTCACGCCCTTGTAGTACTTCAGCCAGTAGGCGCCGTTTTTATCTTTGTCGGCGTACACGTCGGCCGAAATGTCAGCAGCCCGCTTCAGCGCCTCGGGGTGCGACTTCACTTGGTCGCCAGCCACGGCGAAGGCGGTCATCAGGCCTGCCACTTCCTTCTGGTGGGCGTCGTACCAGCGCTTGGTGGTCACCATGATGTTGGGCATCTGGTTGGAGTAGTCTTTGGTGGACACGATGCTCACCAGGCCACCTTTCTGCTTGGCGATGTTCACGTCGCCGGGCGTCCAGGTGGCTACTGCGTCGGCTACCACGTCGATTTTCACGCCGGTGTTTTTGCCGTTTACCACTTTGGTGCGCTGCTCGGGCTTGCCAACGATGTACTTTTCGGCGGCCACCAGGAAATCAGAGGCCGATAGGAAGTTCACGGCTTCGGGGTCGTAGGTGGTTTCGTCGGGGTTGACTTTAAGGCCGTTGTCGGCGCACCACTTCAGGGCAATGTTCTGGTCACCGTCGCGCAGGTAGCAGGCAATGGTTTTGCCCACGGCCAGCTTGGGGTTGTCGAGCCACTCTTTCGGGCCCATCAGCTTGTCTTCGCCGAACGATTTGCCTACTGAGTAGGGGATGATTTGAAGCTGAGTGCCCACTTTCTTAAGCTGCTCCTGCACCGCCGAGAAGCCGGGCAGTCCGTCGCCCATGATGCTCACAATCAGGCCGGGCGTGCTGGGGTTGGCGTCGAGGTCGGCGGCATTTTTCACCAGGTCGGCCTGCATTTTGGTTACGTCGTCTTGGCGCATAATCTGAAGGTCAACGCCGTTGGCAGCCATGGCCGAGCCCTGGGTGGTGCGGGGGCCGCCGTTGGCCAGCATACCAGCCATTTGCGAGTTCCAGGCCATTACTTCCCACGTGATGGGCGTGCCCTTTTCGGCGGGCGTGGTGCCGGGCAGGTCGGCCAGTGGCACCGCAATGTTGGCTCGGTTGCCGTTGCTGGCGGTGGTAGGCAGCTCAATGGAGTTGAGCAAAACCGACTGCGTGTCGGCTTTCTTGAACACGGCCCCGCTGGAAACCACTTTATTGATGCCAAAATACAGGCCAATTACTAGGAGAAGGCCAATTACAATTTTACCGCGAGTAGTCATGATTTTTGAAGGAGTTAGAATTGGGGAAGAGCGGGTTTCCATGCCGCTAGGGGAGCAGCTTTCGAAGCTGATGCAGGGAAAGTGAAGTGGGCGTGCGCCGCCGAGGTTGGCGCGTGAGGCACCTGGCTAAGGGGCGCCGCGGGGAGGTAGAAAGTCAGGCCGACGAGCACCAGCCGCACCAGCAAAAAACTAATCAAGCAGGCTAGAATAGGCATCGTTGGTGGCTTGACGAGTTTGCGTGGTGGTAAGCGGCGGTTGGGGTTTCTCGTTGATTAGGGCGTTGAAGTCACCTTTCTGGTACATGCCGAGCAGGCGCTGGCCTTTCTCGCTCATCACGCCGTTCTGGATGTCCATTTCCTTGACGAACTCCTGCGAGTAGCGCATGGCCTGCTTGATCTGGCCGAGCTGCGCGGCCATGTCCTGGGCCACCCGGTCGGTAGCGAGGTCGAAGAAGTACTTCTTGTCGGGGTCGCCGCGCAGGATATTCATGGCGGCCCGCATGCCCGAGCTGGTGCGTTTTACCAGGGCGTATTCGTCTTTCAGCAGGCCTACTTTGAACTTGCTGTTGTCAATTTGGCGCAGGGCGGCTTTCAGGATTTGGCGCATCACCAGGCTCACGTTGGCCGTGGTAGTGAGCATGGGCGTGAGGCGCTGGTTGTAGTCCTGGAGCTGGGCGGCGCGGGAGGCGTAGCTGTCGGCCGCATCTTTTTCGCCTTGGCGGGTAGCGGAGGCAGCCAGGTTCAGGTAGTCCTGCATCTGGTTTTGGTTGTCGGTCAGCTTGCGCTTCACCAGCTCGTGGGCACCCTCGATGTGGCCCACTTCGGCGGCCATGTTTTTGGCTTCCTTTTCGGTGTTGCGGATGTAGTCTTCCATGATACCGATGGGGTCGGTATTGACGAAGATGCCCGCCGCCGTGCGGAAGATGCGCTGCCCGGCGTACCACAGCCCCGCCTTCACGCGCTGGTTGGTGACCAGCAGAAACAAGGCAAACAGCACCCCAAGCCCAATGCCGAGCTTCACGGTGTCGAACACAATGTCGACGAGGTAGGGCACGATGACGCCCCAACTATACACGCCGGCCCCCACAAGGCCAGCCAGAAAGACCCACCCCGCCACTTTTTCGGGCTGCTGCCACTTCGGCAAGCTGGTCGGTTGATCGGTAGGTAGTAGCGTGTTCATAGGAGTGTTGGTGAATTGGTGATGAATGCCAGAATCCAAGACCAATGCCGCATCCTATTTTTCTTGCTGAATACCATTTAAATACTTGATATTCAATATAATAAAATAAAAAACACCTCCTGATGCTATATCAAGAGGTGTTCGAAACCCTACCAAAACGGAAGGGTATTTTTCAGAACGGATGGGTGTGAGGGAAGACCTAGTTATCTAGTATTTCATCACAAACCAGCTTTTCTAAAGCTAGAAGCTAGTTCCCCTCCATAGATAAGGAGGGGCTAGAGGCAGTTGATTGTCGTTGCTGATGTTATAGAGGTATTGTCATGCTGAGCTTGTCGAAGCATCTCGCTCGACTTGTTGCACACGCGTCAGGGTTCACCACCCTAGCGAGATGCTTCGACTGCGCTCAGCATGACGGGCTATTGGTATTGGCAGCGTCAGCACGCAAGATGCTTCGGCTGCGCTCAGCATGACGTTTTGGTGGTGTCGTTCCACGACTGGTCAACCACCCCTAACCCCTCCTCATCTGAGGTGGGGAACTAGCTTTTCAGCCTTGCTAGCTCCAAGGGGCATTGTAGTAAGGCAAGTGTCTCGTTATCAGCAAAGAGTCTAATGTACTCAGGCTGGAGGCGCTACTTCTGGCATATCCAGCGGGTTCTTGCCATCTAACGTGCCCTCGCTGCGCAGCACCTGGAAGCGGGCAAATAGCTCCTCGCCGTACCACTTTTCTTGGCGCGTGAGCTTGATAACTTCGCGGTGGGTAGCGTCGCGGTAGGCGTATTGCTGCATCTTTTGGGCTGATTCCCACACGCTGAACGTGGCTTGGCGGATGATGGGAAGCTCGCCGAGGCCAATGGCGGCCCGCACACCGTCGGCGTGGGCTACGGCGGCGCTGGTGGGGGCTACGTATTGCCAGAAGCGCCAGGTTTTCTGCCACCGGATAGAAGCGCGGGTTAGTACGGCCACGGGGGCATTGTCGGCGGGAGCTAAGTCTGGCGTTTCGTAGTCAAATGGATTCGTCCCATCCCAAAGGCCGTGCGACTTCAGCGGTGCCAAATCCAGCGTCCAGGTTTCAACGCTGCGCTGACGGTATTCCTGCCATAAAGCATGCTCTTGGAAAAAGGCTGCTGCCGCTGCTGCCGAGTCCCAAACGGCCATGAAGCCGTAGCGGTGCAAATTCGGCCAAAGCCCGAAGCCATTAGCATTGCCGCTACCCGCCAGCTTGAAAAAGCGCAGGCCGGATACCTTTTGCAACTGCGGCGGCGAAGTGCCCATTTGAGCCAATCCCCACCGTTTCTGGTTAGGCTGAAGCGTGAATAAGGTAAGAGTGGTAAGCAAGGGCAGCAGCTTTAATGTGAAGCGCGCTTTCGCTTTTATCAGCTAGCGCGGAGCAAACAGAAGTAGGGCACAAACAGCAACGTGTACCCCACATCACGCATGCTCCAAAACAACAAAGAAGGGGCGGAATTGCTTCCGCCCCTTCATAGATAGCTCAGAAAGACAGTTAGGGTTGGGTTGTTGTTGGGTTGTTGGTGGGTTTGGGTTGGTAGCACAAAGCTCTACTTCGTTGCCCGCCGCACGACTATAGTTCACAAATCGAAGGGCTAGGCAGGAAAGCAGAGCTTCACGTTGGAGGGCAGAACTACTTAGGGTTTCACTTGGGTGTGTTCGTCGCCGGTGGGCTGGTACCGCTCGCCGGTTATTACGGCTTTTGCATAGCCGAAAGCGCGTACAAGTACGTTGCTCGGCTGGTCCCAATACTCGCCCCGCACAATGTCAATACGCAACAAGGCGATATTCGGGTCCTCTGGACCATTCGGGAACCAAGCCCGCAGACCTTCCGACCAGTATTTCTTGATAAGCTCGGAGTTGGTGGTAACCGTTGCTGTGCCGGAAACGGCCACGTAAAGGTTATCCTCTGGCTTGGAATAGTTCAGGCTTACGTGCTGATCTTTTTTTACTTCGAAAATCTTAGCGGAGTCCTTTTCGGTGTAGAACCACAGCGTGCCGTCGTTTTGCGGCTCTTGGGTGTACATCGGACGGCTATGAAGGGTGCCATCTTGCTCGGCAGTAGTCAGCATGGCAATCTTGATGTCCTTGATGCGCTTGATCAGCTCAGTAACATCGTGACTAACGGCAACTTGCTCGGCCATAATTTCAGAGTTTTGGTAGTGTAGGTTGGAGCTTAGGGATACGGCTCTGCTCCGCGAAGGTTATTTTGGCAGCTGATTGTTGATGGTTGCTTGTTAAGCAGTAGGTGTAAACAAGTAGTTTACCTTCAACTAGCAGCAGTCCACAACTACTTCATGAACTTCCTGGCCCACCTAGTTCTCTCCGATACGCCCGCCGCGCCAAATTATCCTGACGTGGTAATCGGCAATTTTGCCGCCGAAGCCGTACGGGGTCGTGCTGCGCTGGAAGCGTATCCGCCGGCCGTGCAGCGCGGCATCCGCCTGCACCGCTTCATCGACTCGTTCACCGATGCGCACCCGCTGGTGCGCCGCACCACCGCCCGCTTGCGCGAATCAGGCCTTGGCAAATGGGCGGGCGTCGTTTCTGATGTCGGTTTCGACCACCTACTGGCCCGCGACTTCTCGCATTATCACTACGACCCTACCGAGCCGCTGGCAGCCTTCGCCCAACGGCATTACGCCCTGCTCCACGCCCGCCGCCAAGAGTTGCCGGAGCGCCTACAGCAAACGCTCTACTACATGCGCCGCGACGATTGGCTCAGCGGCTACGCGCTTCCCCAAGGCCTAGAGCGGGCCTTGCTAGGCTTGAGCCGCCGCGCACCATCTGGGGCCGTGCTGGCTACAGGCGCCGCCGCGTTCTTGGCAGAATTGCCCGCCTACGAAGCGGATTTTCGGGAGTTTTGGCCGGAACTGCGGGCAGCGGTAAAAGCTGAAAATAGCAGTAGAGAGCCGGAAAGCGGGCTTTAGCAACAAAAAACGGGGCCAAGCGGCCCCGTTTTTTGTATCAGCAGATAAGTAACAGCCTAGTGGGCGTGGCCACCCTCGCCGTGGACGTGGCCATGATCCAGCTCCTCTTGCGTGGCTTCGCGCACCTCGGCTACTTTGCCGTCGAAGTGCATCACCATACCGGCGAGCGGGTGGTTAAAATCCATTTTTACGCTGTCGGGGCCAATTTCTACCACTTTGCCTTGCATGTGGTGGCCTTGGTTGTCGGCCATGGGGAGGAAATTGCCAACTTGCAGCATTTCTTGGTCTACTTGACCATCGATTTCGAATACGTTTTTCGGGATGTCGACTACGGCTTGGTCGTCGTACTCGCCATATGCTTGCTCCGGGGTAAGGGAGAAGGCAAACGAGTCGCCGGCTTGCTTGCCGTCGAGCTGACGCTCAAATTCCTCGGGTAGGCCGCTCTGGCCGAACAGGAACACCATGGGCGCATCCGCTTCGGCTGATTCTACGAGCACTTTTTGCTGATTGTCGTCGGTCACGCTCAGATCGTAGGTGATCGTAACGACTTTGTTTTCGCTGATTTGAGCCATACTGCAGGGGACGGGTGAGTCCTGGTGTGGTTGGAAAATGGGATTCGGTCGGCTAGTTACGGAAATGGTTGGAAATTCTTGCCGCTACAAGGTGATACTTCAACGGGTACGAACGGGTTGTGAGAAGTAAAATTTTGGCATCCACTATCAAGCTCATCGGCCGCTCGTTAAGCTAAGCAGTTAAATCGTTCTACGCTGATCCTCTGCCTTAAGCATACCATGAAAACCAACTTTCTTCCGCTGCTTCTCAGTGGCGCGCTACTGGCCGGCTGCCAGTCCAACACTAACACCGAAACGCCAACTACGCCCGAATTGCCCGCCATGCCTGGCGACTCTACCACCGCGCCCGCCGCTACCGACACCATCGCCAAAATTGGCAGTCCCAAGCTGCTGCATACCCTCGACGACGCCCACAACACCCCGACGGCTTAGCGCTGGCACCCAATGGCAGCATCATCCTGTCGGTACCCAACCTGGCCGACAACTCGAAGCCGGCGGTACTTGTGGAGATGACTGACACCAGCCTCAAGCCCTACCTCAGCAACCTACCCGTCGAGCCTACCACCAAAAAAGCTGCCCCCATGGACTTAGCGTTCGGCCCCGACGGCAACCTCTACTACGCCGAAAACCAATACGAAAATAGCAAGGATTTTAAATCCCGACTGATGCGGGTGCGGGTTCAAAACGGCAAGCCCGGCGCCGTAGAAACAGTGGTCGACAACTTTGCGCTGGCTAATGCCGTGGTCTGGAAAGGCAACAAAATTTACGTGACTGACAGCCAGTGGGACATGCCCGACAACGACAAAGGCAGTGCCGTGCTAGCCTTCACGCTAGCCGAACTTAACCAAGGTCCCGTGCACCTCAAGCCCAAAACCATGGACCCGCACGTACTAACCACCTTCACTACGCAAGTCAACGAAACTGGCGTCGATAACGGGGCCGACGGCCTCGATTACGACAGCAAAGGCAATTTCTACACCGGCTCGTTCGGCGACGGTACCTTCTATAAGATGACGATGAAGCCCGACGGTACCCTCGCCAAAAAAGAGGCTCTGACGCTCAAGGGTAAGAAAATCACTTGCGTCGACGGCCTCATCATCGACCGCAAAACCGACAAAGCCTACCTCTGCAACTCCCGCGAAAACGCCATTGAAGTCGTCAACCTGAAAGACAACACCGTCACGACCCTAGCCCAAAATGGCGACACCGACGGCACGAACGGTCTCCTCGACCAGCCAGCTGAAGTTCTGCTCAAAGGCAACCGCCTCTATGTCTCCGACTTCGATAAGCCCGAAAAAAACTTCATCAATAAGAAATCTGACGCGCCGCACACTATGTCGGTGATTGACGTGCAGTAATAAGCATGAGCGCCTATAATGCTATTATTCAAGTAGGCGCTTGAAAATTCTGTATACTTGTTAAATACAAACTCAATTTTCTACTTTATATAGCTATGCGCAAATTTTCAAGATTACTTGTACTAGCTCTATTAGGCTTGGCCTTTAGTGAATGTAGTTTCAACACTTCTGCGCCTTCTGTTTCAAAAGGTGAAAGACAAACGAAAGTAGAAACTGCAGAAAGTACAAAATTTCAGGCCGCAACTAAAGGGTTCCATATCGAACAATCTGGACAGGCTAAATCATTCGACCCGGACCCATTCATTCCTTACCGAGAGGTTAAGCTATCCGATGGAGATGTAATACAATCTCCAACTGGGTACGCAGCCTCGCTACCATGTAAGCGCGATTCAACAGGCACACTCTACTTACAGATTGAGTTGAAACCTGAGAAGCATTCTATCCAAAAGCTTTCTCTGGCTTATGCTGGAACTAACGCAAAGAAAAGCTTGAATCAGCTAGGCGATGGCATAGGGCATTATGATCCTAAAACTCAACGCTATTACTTTTCAGTCCTGTATCAGCTAATCTCAGTATTGCCAAATAACCTTATCTACCATAGCGAAGAATATCCGGTTTATGGTTGGATTTCCACCCAAACTAATACGGTAGGATTGCAACCTATCAAGTTATAGTTGCCTATTCAGCTTTTGCTCACGATTGATGTACAAGAAACTTACTACCACTCTAACAACACAGATAAGTAAGCTTGCTTATATCTAGAAATTAAAAGGGCATCGGCTGGTAAGCCGATGCCCTTTTAATTTAATAGTCGATACGCATTGGCTGCTCATTGTTAACTGTGTGAGCAGCACTATAATCGTCAGTATCTTTCTACTGCAATTCCCAAGCTGTGCGGTACGCCCCAATGCTCTCGGTATAATCAAGAAAGGCTTTGTAGAATGGATGCGAACCGAGCGTAGACGAGTCGCCGACTATGAGAAGCTTCTTGCGGGCGCGGGTCATGCCCACGTTCATGCGGCGGATGTCGGAAAGGAAGCCGATGTCGCCTTGCGTGTTGCTTCGGGTAAGACTGATGGCAATGATGTCGCGCTCCTGGCCCTGAAACGAATCCACGGTGCCCACGCTCAACATACGGTGCTCCATGAGGCCAGCAAGCTCGTTGTTTTCCTCGATGGCATCTTTGAGGTAATTAATCTGTGCGCGGTAGGGAGCAATGACGCCGATGGTCAGCAGGTCCTCGGTGTGGTCGGCGGCATCGTAGGGCTCTAGCAGTTGCGCTAGGCGCTTGAGCAGCAGGTCCGCTTCTTCGGGGTTGGCAATGGAGCGGCTTTCCGCAATACCAAGTTCTTGGAAGCCAAAACCAGCGGTATCCAGAAACTCTACGGCTTGGTCGGGGGCGAAGCGGATGTCGTATTCGGGCAAGTCGGCGTGGGCTACGGTGGGCGCGGCTTGTAGCTTACCGTCATAGAACTGCTCGGAGCTGAACTCCATGATCTGCTCGTGCATACGGTACTGCACCTGCAGCATGCGGGCCGTTTCGGGCTGGCGCAGAATGCACTTCTCGAACAATGTTTCGCGCAATCCATCTTTAGCGGCTTTCTCGCTCTTGACGGTAGGAGGCAACTGCTGGTGGTCGCCGGCTAGTACCACGCGGTTGCCTTTGGTTATAGGAATCCAGCAGCCTGGTTCCAACGCTTGCGCAGCTTCGTCGATGAAGATGGTTTCGTAAGTGAGGTGGCGGATGGCGCGGTTGGAGGCGCCCACCAGCGTGCAGGTGATTACTTGTACCTTATCCAGCAAATCCTCGGTGATGTAGCGCTCCAGGTTGTCGGAGTCTTGGAGCAGTAGATGGGCCTGCTCTTTGAGGGCGCGGCGTTCTTCCCGCTCTTCCCACCCGAAATGGCGCTTGAACTTGCCAGCCGCTTCGCGGTACTGCTCGGCAGTCTGGCGCATGCTCTTCAGCTCGGGGTAGCTTTTGTGCTCCATAATCTGCGCCTCCAGCGTGTGGTGCAGCAGCAAATCCGATACCCTAGATGGGTTACCCATCCGAATCACGTTCACGCCGCGCTCGGCTAGCTTTTCGGTCAGCAAATCCACGGCTGTGTTGCTGGGAGCGCACACCAGCACCCGCCGCTCCCGCCGGATGGTTTCCATGATGGCCTGTACCAACGTGGTGGTTTTGCCGGTGCCGGGCGGGCCGTGAATGATGGCTACGTCCTTGGCCGCCAGCACGTGCCGTACGGCCGCCAGCTGCGACTCGTTGAGGGGCTAGGATAATAGAGGGTCGCTTCCTTTTCGGGGCGAAACTGGGCGGGTTTGGCGCCTAGCAGCACGTCGCGCAGCTCGGCTAGGCGGCCATCGAAGGCACCCATCACCTTGCCCATGGCGTACTCCATTTCGCGGTAGCTGACCTCGTCGAACGTCAAGTCCACACCGAGTTTGCCCTCTTCCACCCAATCGGGGAGGTCTTCTTTGGTAGTGGCGAGCAATATTTTATTGCGCTTGACGGCCGTAATTACACCGTTGAGCGTGGGACGGTCGGAGCCGGAGCGGCCGGGAATGTTGCCAAACAAGGCCGCATTCTTGCCCACCTGAAACAGGTGCAAGCCGTTTTGCGAAGCCGGGCGTTCCAACTCAATCACCAGCTTACCGCCGAAGCCGATGTCTTCCTTGGTAATTTTGACGGGGTACCAAGTGAGGCCGCGCTGTTGGCGCTCGGCAATGCTGGCTTTGGCGTTTTTGATTTTGAATTGCTCTAGGTCCTCTTGCTGTTCCAGCTTCATGAGGGCCTGTACCTTACGCAGCTCTTTCTCTATAGCGTAAGGGTCGGTATAAGTAGGTTGTTCAGTCAACAGAGTGGTCTTGTGCATTCGTTGGTAACAACGAAAACGGGAAATTGGTGGCCGAAGGTCGGAAAGAAAAAACGTTGCTTTTACTCGCGTGTAGAGTTAGAGCAGGAAACAAAGGGGCAGAACTATTCTGTGAACTTGTCGGAGTCAACGTGCTCGAAATATTGGTTCAATGATTTCAGTGAGCCAAAAACAGGCAGGACACTGATCATGAAACGAGAAACGGTTTCTTCACTATCGGCATATACCAAAAAAGTGTCGGCCTCTTCGTCAAATTCAAGATGATCAAGAATGGCGGAGTCTTTTTCCTCTAATATGAAACAGATGTGTTCTACCCATGATGGGCCATTGCCGCCATATCCGTGTTTGGTGAAAAGATTATAATAGCCTTCTACTTCTCCTACCGGAACTTGAATGCTAAAACGCCGACTAGGATTGGTTAGATGAGTAGGTGCAGCTTGGAAAGGAAATGAATTCTTCAAGGTGTAGTGAATAGTTGCAGCAGGCTTTGAAGATGCCTTATATGTTATGTTGCTTCTTTTGTCGTGACTACAGCAAAAAAGAAATAAAGCAAATGGCAAGTAGGTAAACCTTATGTAGTGTAGATAGTTTAGCAAAGGCCTGAAAGAGAGCTTAATAGGTGAGGAAGTTGATGCCGCTCGGCAACACGTTCTTTAGAACAGCAAATTGGCAGTTGAAGATCGGATAGAGTATTAGCGAGCGTTCAAGGAATCTGTCCGTTTACTTCTGTTTGCTTTAGGCTTGTAGGCGCTTTTTAAATTGTAAAGGATTCTCGCCGGTCACCCGTTTGAAGGTTTTGGTGAAATACGATAAATTCTCGAAGCCGCAGGCAAAACAGGCTTCCGAAACGGTGGTGTCTTGTAAGAGGAGCTTTTGGGCTTGGTGCACCCGGTATTGATTAAGGAATTGTGTGAAGGTGAGCCGGGTGATGCGCTTAAAATAGCGGCAAAAAGCGGCTTCCGTCAGGTTGGTGAGGGCGGCCACCTCTCGGATTTCGATTTTGCGGGGGTAGTGCTCCGCCACCACTTCACTCACGCGCTGAATACGCTGCTGCTCTTGTAGGTTGTAGGAACTCGTGACGGCGGAGCCGTGCAGCAACGTGTGGTCGGTGCTGGTGGCTAGTTGTTGGAAAATGCGCAGCAAGGTAAGTAGTCGCTCAAATGGCGGAAGTTCGGGCAACTGCGCTAATTGCCGGCCAATCAGGTCTTTGGTGTCGCCGTGAAAAGAAACGCCAAACCGGGCCCGCTCGAACAGTTGCGTGATGGCGGCAAATTCGGGGGTTTGTTTGAAGGCATCGCCCAAGAAATGATCCTTGAGCTGCACCACCACTTTTTTGGGCTCCGTCGCGACGCCGTAGTCGAAGTTCAGATGCGGAATATTGGGCCCGATAAAAACCAAGTCGCTGCCCTCGTAACGCGAAATATGGTCTCCGACGTGGCGCGTGCCGTTGGCGCCTTCGATGTACACCAACTCGTATTCGGGATGGTAGTGCCAGAAGAAAATGTCGGTTATGCAGGGCGTGAATAGGAGGCGAAACGAGCTTTCTGCGTCAGGCTCAATGTGTTCCCGGACAATTTTCATCGGCACTTTTTGGTGAAACTGTAAGCTGATAAACCGTTTTAGGCTAAAGCGACAACAATTTAGTGCTAAAAACGGCAATTTATGTTCTAACTGCCGGGCGAGCGGCTGAGCGTTATTTGTATCCCCACTCAGCCCCTCTATTCATGAATGCCCCGAATGCAACTATACCAGTATTGTCGGCCCGACTACTGTCTCGCCATTAATGCTGGTAATGAAGGCCTTACCGCTTAGGCTTTGTTTCGCCGCCTAGCTCCCTCAGCCGGCCCGCCTCAGCAATCCACTTAGCTTTTCCGAACGGAGTTCGTGTTCGGCGCCACACAGGCGGCCTTAAACCTGCTGATTCAGTTAAGCCGCGGCTCTAAAAGCAACACCGGCATACCCCCTTACCAACGCCCGCAAGAAGGCATCTATCGCATGCTCTAGCCGGCTCTATACCCCGTTGTCTCGCAGTCCAAAGTGCTGGCTTCTAGTACTTGATTCAAACTGGCCGCGAGGTTCAGATTCATTGAAGCTCGATGCCTACCCGTTCAGCAATTGGGCTTGGGTTCATGGACTTCAAGTGAAAAAACGCTTTTTAAATCACTCACCTAATTCCCCCAGTGCATGCCTTTTTCCTTACTAGTACCCCGGCGGCCTAGGTCGTTCCAGTGGGCTCTGCTGCCGACGCTTGGCATCGTGTTGCTGCCCGGCATTGCAGCCGCAAACCCAGCTGGCTTGGCAGCCAATGCGTCATCTCTTGCGATGGAGCCACTTGCAGGTGGCACCATTACGGGCCGGATTGTTGATGCCAGCGGCGAAGGGCTGCCCGGCGTAACGGTGGTGCTGGAAGGCACTTCCCTCGGTGCGAGCACCGATGCTACCGGGGCGTATTCTATTTCCAACGTGCCGGCCGGTTCGTATACCCTCGTCACTTCCTACGTGGGCTTCAAAGCCAACCGCACGCCCATTACTGTCACGGAAGGCGGCACTACGGCGGTGCCCGTGGCTACTCTGGCCGAGAACACCACGCTGCTCAACGAAGCCGTGGTAATCGGCTATGGTTCGCAGCGTCGGCAAGATGTAACCGGTTCCGTTGAGCAGATCGACGAGAAGCAGTTTGTGAAAGGGCAGGTAACCAACCCCGAGCAACTGATTCAAGGCAAAGTGGCCGGCGTGCAAATCACGACGGCCAGTGGCGCGCCCGGAGCGGCCTCCGACATCCGCATTCGGGGTGGCTCGTCGCTGAATGCGTCCAACTCGCCGCTGATTGTGATTGACGGCGTGCCCGTGGACAACACCAGCCTGGCCGGTAACAGCAACCCGTTGTCGTTGATCAACCCCAACGATATTGAAAGCATTACGGTGCTGAAAGACGCTTCTTCAACCGCCATTTATGGCTCGCGGGCGTCCAACGGCGTGATTATCGTGACCACCAAGCGCGGCTTGCAGGGCGAGGCGCTGCGGGTGAACGTATCCACGCAGCACTCGTTGGCCAAGGCCGCCGATTTTGTGCCCGTGCTGTCGGCCAGCGAGTTCCGCGCGACGGTAAACCAGTACGGCAACGACCAGCAGAAGGCCACGCTCGGTACGGCCAGCACCGATTGGCAAAAAGAAATTTTCCGCACTGCCTACACCACCGACAACACGGTGAGCTTGATTGGCTCGGCGGGCAAGGTGCCGTTCCGGGTATCGGGTGGCTACCTCAACCAGCAGGGCCTGTTGCTCGACAACAGTTTGAAGCGCTATTCCGGCTCGGTAGGTGTGACGCCGTTGCTGCTCGATGACAACCTCCGCATTGATATCAACATCAAAGGCTCGGTCATCAAGAACAACTTCTCGGCGCAGGACGCCGTGAACCGGGCCGTGTACTTTGACCCAACGCAGCCGGTGTACGCCACCGATTCCAAGTTTGGTGGCTTCTTCGAGTTCACCGACAACGGCAACATCCGCACGCTGGCCCCGCGCAACCCCGTGGGTCTCATCAAGCAGCGCGAGGACCTGAGCACCGTGAAGCGCAGCATCGGCAACATTCAGCTGGATTACAAGCTGCCCTTCGTGGCAGGGCTGTCGGCCAACGTGAACTTGGGCTACGATGTGCAGCGCAGCGACGGAAACTTGTTCGTGCCCGGCACGGCCGGTTCCGATTTCCTACGTGGCGGCATCAACCGCGAGTATAAGCAGGGGCTCAACAACACGCTGCTGGAAACCTACGCCAAGTATAACCGCGACTTCGGCAAAGCCAAGCTGGAAGTGCTGGGCGGCTACTCTTGGCAGCAATTCCAGAACGAGCAATACCGCTTCGACGACAACCGGGCCGATGGCACGGTGTACGTGGCCGCCGAGCGCACCTACGACAACCAACTGAGCTTCACCGATCAGTACAACCTGCTGTCGTACTACGGCCGCGCCAACCTGAACATCAACGACCGGTATTTGGTGACGGGTACGCTGCGGGCCGACGGTTCGTCGCGCTTCTCGCCCGATAACCGTTGGGGTTATTTCCCTTCCGGGGCAGTGGCTTGGCGCATCAAGGGCGAGGATTTCCTGAAAGAGTCGAACGCTATTTCTGATTTGAAAATCCGTTTTGGGGTGGGGCAGACCGGGCAGCAGGATATTGGAACCGGCAGCGGTAACCTCTACGGCTATCTGCCTTTCTACTCGCTTAGCTCCAACCTCTCGCAGTATCCGCAGGGCAGCAACTACTACCGCACCTTGCGGGCTGAGTTCTACGACTTGAACCGCAAGTGGGAAACCACCACCACCTACAACGCGGGCATCGACTACGGCTTCTTCGGGGGCCGCGTCTACGGTTCGGTTGACGTGTACAAGCGTGACACCAAGGACCTGCTTAACACCGTGTTCTTGGCGGCCCTGACCAACCAAACCAACGCCGGCACCATCAACGTGGGGTCGTTGACCAATAAAGGCGTGGAAGTGGCCGTGAACGTGGACGCCGTGAAAGGTGACCAGCTGAATTTGAGCTTGAACGCCAACGCCACCTTCAACCGCAACGAACTCACCAAGCTCACCAACTCCGACTCGCCGAACGCGGTAGGGGTGGTGGTGAGCAACAGCGCCATCTACAACTTCGACGGGGAGCCCAACCAGAACGCCCAAATCAACACGGTCGGCTACCAGGAAGGCGCGTTCTACGTGTATGAGCAGAAGTACGGCGCCGATGGCAAGCCGCTGGTCAACGAGTTTGTGGACCGCAACGCCGACGGCACCGTGGACAGCCGCGACCTGTACCGCTACAAGTCGCCGCGCCCGAAGGCTATCCTCGGTTTCGGGGTAACCTGACGTATAGCAAGGCCAGCTTGGCCTTCACGTTCCGCTCGAACTTGGGCGGCTACCTCTACAACAACCTGCGTTCCCGCTCGCTGTTCTCGCAGAATTCCAACGGCTTTATCCGCAACTCAGGGGAAGAACTGCTGTACTCCGGCTTCACGCAAAACGCCAGCAACCAGTTCCTGTCTGATTACTACGTGGAGGAGGCTTCGTTCCTGCGCCTGCAAAACGTGACGGTCGGTTACGATTTCGGGGAGCTGGTGCGTAAAGGCACCACCTTCAACGTGTCGTTGGCGGCGCAGAACCTGTTCCTGATTACCGACTACAAAGGGCTGGATCCGGAAATAAACACCGGTGTCGACAACACCATCTACCCCCGGGCGCGCACCATTACGGTGGGCCTCAACCTGGGCTTCTAATTCCCACCTTCTTTTCGCTCTGCCATGTTTCCTACCTATATAAATAGCCGTTTGCGCGTGCTGGCGTTGGCCGCCGTGTTGGCTCCGGTTGCGTTTTCCTGCTCCAAAGACCTCGATCAGTCACCGAGCTACCTGGCTAGCCCCGAGGTGGTGTACCGCGACCCCGAACAGATTCAGCAGGTGCTGGCCCGCCTCTACGCTACGCTCTCGGTGAGCGGGCAAAACGGCGGCGTCGACCGCAGTGACCTCTCGTTCATCCCGGCCGATTATGCCAACTACCTGCGCGCCTACTGGAAGGTGCAGGAGCTAACCAGCGACGAAGCCATTATTGCCTGGGGCGACGCCGGTTTGCCCGAACTCAACACCAACACCTGGAATGCCGACAACCAGTTTATCCGGGGCATGTATGAGAAGATCTTCTTCCAGGTGTCGGGCTGCAACGATTTCCTGCGCAACACCACCGACGAGCAGCTAGCCAGCCGTGGCATCACCGGGGCCAGCGCCGACCAAGTGCGTCAGTACCGGGCAGAGGTGCGGTTTCTGCGCGCCCTGAGCTACTACCACGCCCTCGACCTGTTCGGCAGCGTGCCCTTTGCCGACGAAACCTTCCAGGTGGGCAGCGGGGCGCTACCCACGCAAATATCCCGCGCCGACTTGTTTGCCTTCATCGAATCCGAGCTGAAAGCCATTGAAGGCTCGTTGGGTGCCCCGCGCCAGCCCGGTTATGCCCGCGCCGATCAAGCCTGCTGCTGGACGCTGCTTACCAAGCTGTATCTGAATGCGCAGGTGTACACCGGCACGGCGCGCAACACCGAAGCCGTAACGTACGCCAACAAAGTGTTGGCGCCCTCGGCGGGCTACCAGTTGTCGTCCACGTACCGGTTCCTGTTTCTGGCCGACAACAACACGTCGGTTGCTCGCAACGAAATCATCTTGCCTGTCGTCAACGACGGACTGCGCACCCAAAGCTTCGGCAACACCACGTTTCTGGTGCACGCGTCGGTAGGAGGGAGCATGTCGGCCACGGAGGCTGGCGTGAATGGCGGCTGGTTCGGTATTCGGGCTAAGAGCAACCTCGTGGACTTGTTTCCCGGTGGCGGCGCCAGCACCGATGCGCGGGCCTTGTTCTACACGGCCGGCCAAACCAAGCAAATCAACACCATCTCGTCGTTCAACGATGGGTATGCCTCCACCAAGTGGCGCAACGTTACTTCGACTGGTCTGCCCGGTTCCGGTTTCCCGCCTGCTGGCAACGGCGACTTTGTGGATACCGACTACCCACTGTTCCGCTTGGCCGATGTGCAGCTGATGTATGCCGAAGCCGTATTGCGTGGCGGTACGGGTGGCACCGCTGGCACGGCTCTCTCGCAGGTGAATGCAGTGCGAGCCCGCGCGAAGGCCACGCCCCTGGCCACCGTGAGCTTGCAGGACATCCTCGATGAGCGGGGCCGGGAGCTGTATTGGGAAGGCCACCGCCGCACCGACCTTATTCGGTTCGGTAAGTATGCCACCGGCTACAACTGGCCCTTCAAGGGCGGCGTAGCAGCTGGCAAGGACATCGAGCCGTTTCGCACGGTGTTCCCGCTGCCCAATACCGATTTGGTTGCCAACCCGAATCTAAAGCAGAATACTGGTTACTAACCAACTCTGAACAACGAAGCCGCTGGGCGCTACAAAACCTGTAGCGTTCAGCGGCTACTGTGCTTGAGTACGTGCTGAAAAGCGCTTTTCAAGTGGCGTGACCCGCTCTGTTTTGTTTATTAGGTAACGCACGAGTTATCGTGGAAAGCAGATAGGGGCAACTGCTGTTCTTTGTGTGAAAGAAGCGGTAAGTTTCTGTAGCAGCGCAGCAACGCCAAGAGCCGCCATTTTATTCTCAGCTGTCAGACTCCTAGTACTTTGCGTGCCGTTCGCCTGTCGTCACACTCTTACTTCATTTCTTTTCCCACATGAAGCACTCTTCCTTTTCTCTGCTTGCTATTACTCTCGGCCGGGCCAGCCGCACGGTGCTGTTCCTGGGCTTGTGTTTGCTCTGGCAGACCACCCAGGCTCAAAGCGTTAAGTCGCCCAACGGCCAGCTGACGCTCACATTCGCCTTGCAGGCCGACGGCGTTCCGACCTACCAACTTACCTACAAAGGCCGCCCGGTGCTGAAAACCAGCACGCTGGGCTTGGAGCTAAAAACCGCGCCTTCGCTCACCAACGGCTTTGCGGTGGCCGGCACCAAAACGGCTACCTTCAACGAAACCTGGCAGCCCGTGTGGGGCGAGGTGAAAACCATCCGCAACCACTACAACGAGCTGGCCGTGACCCTGACGCAGGCAACCAGTAGCCGTACCATGCTGGTGCGTTTCCGGGTGTTCGACGACGGTCTGGGCTTCCGCTATGAGTTTCCCCGCCAGCCTAAGCTCGACTACTTCACCATTAAAGAAGAACGCACACAGTTTGCTCTGGCTGGTGACCACAAAGCCTTCTGGCTGCCCGGCGACTACGACACGCAGGAGTACAGCACCGTCACTTCCAATTTGTCGGAAATACGGGGCAAAATGAAAGCGGCTACGACGCCCAACGCCTCTCAGACGCCTTTTTCAGCCACGGGAGTACAAACGCCGCTTATGCTCAAAAGCAAAGACGGACTGTACATCAACATCCACGAGGCGGCCCTGATCGACTACTCGGCCATGCACTTAGAGCTGGACGACAAGAACTTCGTGCTGGAGTCGCACCTGACGCCCGACGCCGTGGGCGACAAGGGCCTGATTCAAACCCCGGCCAACTCGCCTTGGCGCACCGTAATTGTGAGCGACAAAGCCGGTGATATTTTGGAGTCCAAGCTGGTGCTGAACCTCAACGAGCCCACCAAGTTCAAGGACACTTCTTGGATTAAGCCTGTGAAGTACGTGGGCGTGTGGTGGGAGATGATTACGGGCAAGAGCACGTGGTCGTACACCAACCAGGAAAACATCAAGCTCGATTCCATCGACTATTCGAAGGTGAAGCCCAACGGCACCCACGGCGCCAACAACGCCCACGTGAAGGAGTACATCGACTTTGCCGCCAAACATGGTTTCGACGCCGTGTTGGTGGAAGGCTGGAACACCGGCTGGGAAGACTGGTTCGGCAAGCACAAAGACTATGTGTTCGACTTTGTGACGCCCTATCCCGACTTCGATGTGGTGGAACTGAACCGCTACGCCGCCAGCAAAAACGTGAAGATCATCATGCACCACGAAACCTCCGGCTCGGTGCGCAACTACGAGCGGCACTTGGATTCGGCGTTTCAATTCATGAACAAGTACGGCTACAACGCCGTGAAAACCGGCTACGTCGGCGACATTGTGCCACTGGGCCACCATCACTACGACCAGTGGGTGAACAACCACTACCAGTACGTGCTGGAAAAGGCGGCCGAGCATAAAATCATGGTGAATGGCCACGAAGCCGTGCGCCCAACCGGCCTGGCCCGCACCTACCCAAACCTGATTGGCAACGAAGCGGCTCGCGGCACCGAGTACGAGGCCTTCGGGGGCAACAACGCCGACCACACCACTATTCTGCCGTTTACGCGCCTCATTGGCGGCCCGATGGACTACACGCCGGGCATCTTCCAAACCAAGGTCAGCGCCTACAATCCGCAGAACACGTCGTTTGTGCACAGCACCCTGGCCCGGCAATTGGCCCTGTACGTGACCATGTACAGCCCCCTGCAAATGGCCGCCGACTTGCCCGAAACCTACAACAAATTCCTCGACGCCTTCCAGTTCATCAAGGACGTGGCCGTGGATTGGGACGATACTAAGGTGCTAGAAGCTGAGCCCGGCGACTACATCACCTACGCCCGCAAAGCCAAAGGCCAAGACAAGTGGTTTGTGGGCAGCACCTGCGACGAGCAGGGGCGCACCTCTAAAATCAACCTGAGTTTCCTGCCCGTGGGCAAAAAATACACGGCCACCATCTACGCCGACGCGAAAAACGCCCATTACGAAAAGAACCCGCAAGCCTACCAAATTCGCAAAGTCTCCGTCACGAACAAGACGAAACTTTCGCAGCTCTGCGCCCCCGGTGGCGGCTACGCCATCAGCATTATGTAAGTAACTGATGGCGCTAACCTAATGCAGGGTATGTTGCGCCAGTTGCTGCAACATACCCTGCATAACCTTCAAAGGCTCCTATCGAGCTGGCTAATCTGCCAGTTTGATAAGAGCCTTTGAGTTTTAGAGTTAGAGACGAACAACAGTTTCTAAGGCAAAACCTGCTTCTACAGGGAAGGCGCGAAAGCCGTACTAGCCAGGAATCCAGCTACGGGCGCTGCTGCGGCGTGTAGGTTGGGCCCACGGCGCGAGGGCCTTGCGCCGTCCAATGCAGCCGATCAATGCAGAGTTGCCGCTCTTTCATTCCGGTGTCCCAGGCGTGATAGACCAGAAACTCGGTTTTGCCGTCGGGGCCCATGGTGTGGGAGTGGTGGCCGGGGCCGCGCACTTTGCCGGGTACTTGGTGCAGTACTCGGGCACCGTTTTCGGCGCCGGCGTCGGAGTAGGGGCCGAGGATGGAATCGGCCACGCAGTAATCAACGCCATAACGGTCGGTGAGAAAGTTGGCGCCACTGTAGAAACAGTAGTACTTGCCTTCGTGGCGGCGCAGGAAGGGCCCTTCCAGGGTGTGCCATTCCGCAAAAGTGCGGTTGTCGTAGAGCGGCATGGTCCGGTTCTTCTCGAATACCGTCCAGGAGTGGCGGGCCCGCATGACGGTGCGGCTCTCTCCTGCCAAGCGCGTCATGCCCACAAGCTTATCCACAGCAAGGCCAGTGCCGGGAAGGTAGCCGTTGTCAGTGTCAATAAAGTCGCGGGCGTAGAACAAGTACCACTGCCCGTCGGTGTCGCGGAAAGGGTGGGCGTCGATGGTGAATTTGCTTTCGGGCACATCGAGCAAAGCCGCCATTTCGTAGGGGCCCGCCGGGTTTTTGCTGGTAGCCACGTGCAAGCGGTGGCCCACCGTGGCGGCAATGGCCCCGCCGCCCATCGAATAATACATGTAGAACGTACCGTCATGAAAAACGACCTCTGGGGCCCAAAAGTCGGCGCCTTCAGCGCCAGCTGGTGGCACTAAGGCCCCACCCGCCGGCTTCCAATCAACCAAGTTAGGCGAGGTAAGGACCGTGAAAATTCGGTTGTCGGGGCTGGTACGGCCTTGGCCGGTGGTACCGAAAGCGTAATACATGCCCTCATGTTGCAGCACGAAAGGGTCGGGGAAAGAGTGCGGGTACACCGGGTTGGTGTAAGTGCCTTGTTTAGCAGATTCAGTGGTGCAGGCTTCCAAAAGCAGGGGCAAGGAGGCTAAGCCTAAGGCCGTGGTTCGCAGAAACGACCGGCGGGAAGGAGATACAGCAGAGGGCATAGTAGCGACAAGGAGTGATACCACCGGCAAAGGTGCGCACTAATATGACAAGACCAATAGTAATTGTAAAAGCTAGCCGTAACATGGAGAAACAATAAATGTTTAAATGCAAAGGTTTGCATTCGAGGAAATTTTTAATAATAGGAGATATTTAATAAATAGTATCCATAAAAAGTAGGGGGAATCAGCTAATTGACAATTTGAAGCGGAGACTACCACTGCATACTCTTTAAAGAGAAGATTATAGTTGATCAATGATTAATCAGGGTGTGATGCAGCCTGAGCACAAGTTTTAATTGGAATACCGCTACCTTGGAGCCGTATTGGCGGATAATTGCAAGTAAGCTCATCAGTAGAGGCGTTAGTTGATTTGCGGAGTTAAGTAGAAAAACAAGAATTGTCTTTTTCCAGCCTCGTCTTTAACAACAGCCTTTTAAACACGTGAGCCGCAAACGTTTGTGGTTAAATGCTGATTTCTTTCCTAAACCCAATATCCAAATTCCCATGAAGTACCCTGTACCTAAACCTGGACGCTATGCTTTTCCGGCTTTGCTGCTTTGCCTGCCTATGGTAGCCGGAACACCTGTAGCCCTTGGCGCTGAACTGCCAGTTCTTCGCTCTGACACTGTTCCCAATCCCGATATAACCGTAACGGGCCGAGTAACTGACGAAAAAGGGGAGGGCATACCCGGCGTAAACGTGCTGGTAAAAGGCACCTCTAATGGCACCCAAACCGATATAGAAGGCCGCTACACCCTTGCCGGCGTACCTGATAATGCTACGCTGGTGTTTTCGTATGTGGGTTACACGGCCAAGGAAGTGCCAGTGAGTGGCCGTACCACCATCGATACGCCGTTGGCTCCCGACGCCAAAGCCCTTAATGAAGTGGTAGTAGTGGGATACCTCACTCAGGAGCGCCAAAACGTAACCGGCTCTGTGGCCACTGTAAGCGCCCAGGACGTGCGCCGGGCCCCAGTTGCCTCGGTAGGTGAGGCCATTCAGGGCCGCCTGCCAGGCGTACAGGTTACCAACTCCGGACAGCCGGGGCAGGCGCCCAACATCAACATCCGGGGCCTAGGCACCATTGCCAGTGGCAGCGGCCCGCTTTATGTCATAGATGGACTTTGGGTGCAGAGCCAAGGCGGCCAGCGCGACTTCAACCCCGCCGACGTAGAGTCGGTGCAGGTGCTGAAGGATGCGGCGGCATTGGCGCCGTATGGGGCCTCGGGCGCCAATGGCGTGATTATTATCACCACTAAAAAAGGCAAATCTGGCGCTACGGCCGTCAATTTCAACGCCACGGCCGGGGTGCAAAACTTAGTGAAGCGCCTCGACTTGATGAACGCTGCCGAGTGGGCAACCATCAACAACCAGGCGTATGAAAATGCCGGATTGGCGCGCCAGCCTTACGCTGCCAACCTGCCCGGCATCGATACCGATTGGCAAGAAGAGTTTTTCAAGCAGGGCTCGATTCAGGATTACAATTTGGGCTTTTCGGGTGGGGGACCAAACTCGAACTTCAACGTGTCGGGTGGTTACTTCAACCAAAAAGGCACGGTGCAGGGGCCGAAATTTGAGCGCTATAGCTTCCGAGTGAACACGGGCTTCACCCGCGGACGGTTCCGGTTCGGCGAAAACGCCATGCTCTCGCGCACCAACCAGACGCGCCTCAACGTCATTCCGAATTACGGCTCCCCGTTCTACAACGTGGTGCAGATGCTGCCCGTCAACCCCGTGTACGACCCCACGGTGGCCGGTGGCTTTGGCATCGGCAACGGCAACGCCAGCACGTTTGGACTTAACCCCATTGCTTCTCAAAATCTGCTGAACGACACGGGTACCTCGAACCGCTTGCAGGGCAACGTGTACGGCGAAGTGGATATTTTCAGTTCCCTGCGCTACCGCCTCAACTTGGCTACGGAGTTTCACGCTTTCCACGACCAGCAGAAGCGGAAATACGGGATCTGGCGGCAAAACGACATCACCCAGCTGTCTAACTTCGGCGAAACCCAAGGCAACGAGTTCTTCGGCATGGCCGAACACACGCTGACCTTCGATAAGAGCTTCGGCGACCACAATCTGACGGTGGTGGGCGGCTACAGCCAGCAGCGTTTTCAGCAGGATCTCACACGGGGCGTGAACTTCGGCTACGGCACCGGACCCAACTATTTCTGGGAGCTAAATGCCGGTACCACAACACCACAAGCCATTGGCACATCATACGTGTGGGGTAAGCAGTCGTTTTTTGCGCAAGCCACCTACGACTACAACCAGCGCTATTTAGTAACGGCCGCTTTTCGCCGCGACGGCTCGTCGCGCTTTGAGAAAGACAGGCGTTGGGGCAACTTCGGTGCGGCTTCTGTGGGCTGGCGGATATCGAGAGAAAGCTTCTTTGAGGGCGTTACCGCTATTTCCGACCTCAAGTTCCGGGCCTCCTACGGCCGCCTTGGCAACGACTTGCTTAGTGGTGCCTACGGAGGGTCATACGTCTCGCAAGGATTTCTGAATACCAACGCCAACTACGTGCTGGGCGGCACTATTCAAAACGGAGCCATCCAAACCGGTTACGCCAGCGAGGGCATTCGGTGGGAAGATCGTCGCACCACCAACGTGGGCTTCGACATTGGCTTTCTGGAAGATCGGCTGACGTTATCGGCTGATTACTATGTGTCGCAAACCAACAATGCACTAATTAATCCGCCTGTGCCGCTGCTGTTGGGCAACGCCGGCGACAATCCCTACCGCAACCTGGGCAAGCTCGAAAACAAGGGCTTGGAAGCCGTACTGGGCTACAGCGACAATCGCCAACCCTTCCGCTATGGCGCCACGGCTAACCTAACCACGCTGAAAAACACCGTGCTCGACCTGGGCACCACCGGCGCAGAAGGAAGTGGTGCGCCTAACTTCTTTAATGGCGGGCCCCGCGACATCACGCGCACCGAAGTGGGCCACGAAATTGGCTCGTTCTACCTTTACCAGTTCGACGGCATTTATCAAACCGGCGAAACCAACATCCCGGCTGGGCGGGCTCCGGGCGACGTGCGCTACAAGGACCTCGACGGCGACGGCTCTATCACCGACAAGGACCGCGCACACATAGGTCGGGTGTTTCCCAAGTTGCAATATGGTCTGAACCTAAATGTAGGCTACGGTGCGTTTGATTTGACTGCATTCTTCCAAGGCGTGCAAGGCAACGACGTAATGAACCTGTCCCGTTTCCTGACCGACAACACAGCGGACAATAGCAACTACCGCGCAGACTTCAGCCCCTGGACGCCCACCAACCCCTCCAGTACCACGCCGCGGGCTATTAAGTCGGGCGGGCCGCAGAATGGTGATGCCGCTGGTAGCAACGCCCGCTTCAACACGACGCGCTGGCTGGAAGATGGCTCGTACCTGCGCCTGAAAAACTTGCAACTGGGCTTCTCGGTGCCTAAGGCAGTGCTAGAGCGCACCAAATACGTGGCCTCGCTGCGTGTTGTGGCCACTGCCCAAAACCTGTTTACGATAACCGACTACACCGGCTACGACCCCGAAACCGTGGGCAGCGGAGCCTTCAACACCATCGGCAACAACTTGGCCCGCGGCGTTGATGAAGGTTCTTATCCTAACCTGCGCTCATTCACGCTGGGCATTCAGGCAGGTTTCTAAGCCAGTTAAACGGTAGGCGCTGCAATCTAGGCGCCACCCTCAACTCCTACTTTTCAATCAGTTATTGACATGAAAAATAATTTTTTCACGCGGCTAAGTTTGGCGGGCACTATGCTGCTGAGCGCCACAGCTTGCGAAAAAGATCTGCTCGACCAGTCCAACCCTAACCTGCCCCTCACCGAGCTTTCGTGGAACAACTCCGATGATGCCGTGAAGGGCTCCGTGGCCTGCTACGCGGGTTTGCAAGGCTTGGGTATGTACCGGCGTTGGCTCAACTTTGCCTTCGATTTGCGCGACGATACCGGCTTCAGCCAAAGTCCCTGGGGTGAATTGGCCGATTTCACCCACTTCATTCAGGTGAATTACGACTTCGAGGTGTCGAACAACATCTGGCGCGACCACTACCGCACTATTTTCCGCTGCAACCAGGTAATCGACCGAGTACCGACCATTCAAGGAATGGAAGCGGGGCTGCAGAAGCGGATTGTGGCCGAAGCTAAGTTCCTGCGGGCGTTGTCGTACTTCAACTTGGTGTCACTTTACGGCAAAGTGCCGCTGGCGCTGCAATATTCCACTGGCCTGAACCAGTCGTTTGCGCAGGGCACCGAGGCGCAGGTGTGGGACCAAATCATCAGCGACCTGCAAGCCGCCCAGACTGACCTGCCTCCTACGTATCCGGCAGCCGATGCTGGGCGCGCCACCAAAGGTGCAGCCACTACGCTGCTTGGCAAAGCCTACATGCAAAACAAGCGTTGGGCCGACGCGCAGGCACAGTTTGCGCAGGTAATCGATTCGAAACTCTATAAAGTAGAGGACGTCTCATACACCGACAACTTCCGCCATACCACCGAAAACAACCCTGAATCTATTTTCGAGGTACAGTTTTCGGACGAGAAAAAAGGCGGCAACGACGCCGGCGGCGGCCCGGATGCCACCTCGTCGCAGGGCGGACAACGCTCGCAGTTTTGGGGCGTGCCGGGCTTCGGCTTCAATGATGGCGAAGTACGGCCGTGGGTGGTGCGCGAGTTCTTGCAGGAACCCACCGCCACCGGGCAGCGCGACCCGCGTCTGGCCGCTACGGTGTTCTACAACCGCCGCGACCAAATGCAGTTCTCGAGTTCCCTACCCGTCGATGCCGACACGTTGGCTTACGGTACCGGTTTTCTGACCCGCTACGGTAAAGATGCACGCAACAGGGCCCGCGTGTACTGGCGCAAGTACCAAACCGATTATTATCGGACGTTCGAAGACTTCGACTCGCCCATCAACCAGCGGGTAATGCGTTTCGCTGATGTGTTGCTTCTGCAAGCGGAAGCTCTCAACGAACAAGGCCAGACGACCGCCGCTATTCCGCTCATCAACCGGGTGCGCCAGCGCGCCGGCTTGGCCCCTCTAACGAATAACTTCACCCGCGAAACCCTGCGCACACAACTTATGCATGAGCGCGTGACCGAGCTAACGGGCGAAGGCGTACGCTGGTTTGACTTGCAGCGCTGGGGCCTGCTTAGCAACCAAGCAAGTGTAGATCAATTGAAGGCGCGCGACCCCGATTTCAACACTTTCCGGGTGGACCGCTCCCGTTTGCTGCCACTGCCGCAGTCAGAAGTGGATCTAAACAAACTTGCGCAGAACGAAAACTGGTAAGTTGTCTAACTTCTCGTGTTAACAGCCGCTCCGGCCCTGGTCGGGGCGGCTGTTTGTCTTGGCTATAGCCGGTTCAGCTCGTTGTTTAGCTTACTTTGCCGAACTTATTTGCTCGCCTCTTCCATCTGCTATGCTTCCCATCTCGCTTCACCGATTCCTGCCCGCGGCGCTGCTTGTTGCACTGCTGTCTTGCACCAAAGAGTCCACCCCCTCGGCCACGACGCCGACCGGACCCGTTACGGAAACAACCACGTACCGCAATCCGGTACTTGCTTCCGGCCCCGACCCGTGGGTGATTGAAAAAGACGGTTTCTATTACTACATGCACACCACCGGCCGGAATCTGACGCTGTGGAAAACGGCAAAGATGTCGGAACTAGGTTCGGCGCCGAGCAAAGTCATCTGGACGCCGCAGGCCACGGGCGCGGCTTCGCGGGATATTTGGGCACCGGAACTTCACTTTCTCGACGGTAAATGGTACGTGTATTTCACGGCGGGACCAGGCAATTGCTGCGGCGGTCAGCGCTTATGGGTGCTGGAAAATTCGGCCGCCGACCCCACCACCGGTACTTGGGTTGAGAAGGGGCAGATTGCCGTGCCAGGTCAGGATTTGTGGGCCATTGATGCTACTATCCTCGAGCAGAACGGCAAACGGTATATGGTGTGGTCGGGGCAGGAGGTGGGTTCGGTAGAGCAGCGCCTTTATATCTGCCAGATGAGCACCCCCTGGACTTTGACTGGGTCCCGCGCGCAACTTAGTCGCCCCGAATTCAATTGGGAAACCCTCGGTGACCCAAAGGTGAACGAAGGCCCCGAAGTGCTCAAGCACAACGACAAAACGTTTATTGTGTACTCGGCCAGTCACTGCAGCACCGACGATTACGCCCTGGGCTTACTTACCGCTTCCAGCACCGCCGACCCCATGAATCCCGCTGCCTGGACTAAATCGAGCACGCCCGTATTCACCAAGAACCCCACGGATAGGGTGTTTGGGCCGGGGCACAACACCTTTTTCAAGTCGAAGAATGGGCAGGAGGACTGGATACTATACCACGCCAACGCTGAGCCCAACAAAGGCTGCGGCGACGCCCGTAGCCCGCGCATGCAAAAGTTCACCTGGAACCCCGACGGTACGCCTAACTTCGGCACGCCCGTACCAATCGGTGTTGCTTTGCCCGAGCCAGCCGGTGAGTAACGCCTATCTTTTTTGCAATCTGCGAAGCTGATTAGGGATAGAAGCTAGTTGCTCTCAGATGGCGGTGGCTTCTACTTTCCTCTCTAGTACTGAATAGCTTTTGTCTCAAGCCACCCCTAATTGTAGCTTCTTCATGGCATTAAAAACGAAGATTAACCTGACGCTTGGCTTGGCCTGGTGCATGCTAAGCGCCTGTCAGGAAACCAGAACCACCACCGTCAGTACGCCCACCTCCACCACCGCCGAAGCCAAGGCAGAAGCGGCGGAGCCGGCCATAAACATTGTCAATCCGGTACTCGCCGGCGACTTCCCCGACCCTTCCATCACCAAAGTAGGCGACACCTACTGGGCCACGGCCACTTCCTCGAATTGGGGCCCGGTGTTTCCGCTGCTGAAATCAACCAACCTAACCGATTGGGAGCTGGCCGGCCACGTATTTCCCAATGAGCTGCCCGCTTGGGCCGACTACTATTTCTGGGCTCCCGAAATCAGCCAGGAGGGCGACAAAACCTACATCTATTACACGGCCCACAAAAAAGGGGGCAACCTAGCTGTAGGCGTGGCCGTGGCCGACAACCCCGCTGGCCCGTACCGCGACCTAGGCCCGCTGGTTGGGCAGGAGGTGGGTTCGATTGACGGCTTCCCGATGCGCGACGAGAAAGGTGAGTTGTATTTGATTTGGAAGGAAGACGGCAACAGCCGCAACCTGCCCACACCCATCTGGGCGCAACGCCTCAACGAAGAGCACACCGCCCTGCTGGGCGAGAAAAAAGAGCTGTTTCGCAATACGGCTCCCTGGGAAGGCAACCTTGTGGAAGGCGTGTCGATGATCAAGCGCAACGACTATTTCTATGCTTTTTACGCCGCCAACGGCTGTTGCGGGCATACGTGCACCTATGGTACCGGTATTGCGCGGGCCAAGAGCTTGCTCGGGCCCTGGGAAAAGTACGAGAAAAACCCCATTCTCACCAAAAACGACAAGTGGGCCTGCCCAGGTCACGGTACCGTGTTCAACCGCGGCGACCGGTGGTACATGTTGCACCACGCCTACGACACCCGCAGCTTCGAGTTTGTGGGCCGCCAAGGCGTACTCAGCGAGTTCACCTGGAACGCCGACGGCTGGCCCGAGTTCCGCGGTGGCTCCGTACCCACCAATCCCGCGCCCGCAGCAGCCGCTCGCGACCTAAACGACGAATTTGATGGCCCCACGCTGTTGCCGTCGTGGCAGTGGCCGGTGGAAGAGCGGCCTACCGTAGCCGTGCGCGGTGGTCAACTGCAACTCACCGCCCGCCCGCAACACAGCGGCGCGGTGTTGGGCCAGCATACCACTACCGCCGATTACACCGCCATTACTACACTCTTGAACCCCGGCACCTTACCTGCTGGCACCGTGGCCGGAATTGCCGCCCATGGCGACCCGGAAAACACGTTGGCCCTTACCGCTGGCGGCGGCAAGTTGCAACTCTGGCAACTGGAAAAAGGCAAACAGAAAACGTTAAGCGAAATGAAACTGCCCACCGCCTCAGCCCTAACCTTTCGCCTGCGCGCTGAAAGCGGCAACCAGTTCCGCTTCGATTACAGCGCCGACAACGGCAAAACCTGGCAGGCCATGCCCGCCGCCGGTGCTGCGGCCATCAATGGCACGTACCTGCCGCCGTGGGACCGAGGTGTGCGCGTAGGCGTTTTGGCCCGCGGGCCAGTGGCCGCCACTGCCACCTTCGAGCGGTTTCAGTTGGATAGTCAGTAAGCAAACATTTCAGGCCAGAACTAGAAACTAGTTTATATCTCCTAGTTCTGACCAGCTTACTTACAGGTGACACCTTCACAAAAAAAGGGGTCGAGGCACATTGCCTCGACCCCTTTTTTTGTGAAACTGATAAGCTAACGAACTTCAACCGTTACGTCGGCGGCTGGCATCCCTTCTGCTGTGGCGCGAAGGGTGAGTTTACCGACTTGCTGATTTGACTTCACTACAACTAGCGCGCGTCCTTGCCAAGCGTTCCGCTGGGGGCGTTGGTAGCTTTCGGTGCTGATGGGGTTGGCGTTGCCGACCCCAACGATGGTGCCGGGGCCGCTTAACTCGAACTTCAAAGCGTTTTCTGCTTTGGGGTGGCGGACGCCTTTGCTGTCAAGCAGCTCCACGGTGATGTAGCTTAGGTCCTGGCCATCGGCTTTGATGGACTTACGGTCGGCGGTGAGGGCTAGGCGGGTGGGTTGAGCGGCGGTGCGCAGTTCGGCCACACCCACTTGCTTTTTGCCGTTGCGGCCGATGGCTTTTAGCTCACCGGGCTGGTAGGGTACGGTCCAGGTGGCGGTGAACTGGGTGGAGCGGATGGTGGGCTTGGTGCCGAGGCTCTTGCCATTGAGGAACAGCTCCACCTGTTCGCAGGAAGAATACACTTCCACGGTCAGGGGCTTGTTTTCTTGGCCCGGCCAAGTCCAGTCGGCTAGCAAGTCGCGCCATTCCCATTTGCTCCACTCTTCTTTGGTCGGGTTCAAGGGGAAAGACGGCGTGGGTGGCTTCACGAAAAGCGAAACTTGATTTTCTTTCCAGAGGGCATCACGGTAGTAGGATTGGGGCCGTTTCCAGCCGCAAATGTCGATGTCGCCGCAGAAGGCCAGGTTCCAGGGATAGAAGGATTGGTATTGCCAGTAGCCGAGCCAGCCAATACTGGCTTCACCGATGTAGTCGAAGGCGGTCCAGACAAAGTCGCCGATTACGTAGGGATGGTCCAGAGTTTTCATCCAGCTATCAAACGCTTCGAGCGGGTAGGTTTCCGAGCCGTACATCACCCGGTTGGGCAGACGGGTGTGGTCTTGGGCGTAGATGTCTTTCTGGTGATGGTCGCCGCCGGCGGCGTAGTTGTAACCGGCCACGTCAAGTTCGGCGAAATACGGGTCCTTGTCGGGAGCGAGGCCGTTGACGGCTGCTGTGATAGGTCGGCTGGTGTCAAGGGTACGAATGAAGTCGGCTAGCTCGTGGGCAGTTTTGGCGCCTTCGGGCTTGCCGCGTTCGGGTATTTCGTTGCCGAGGCTCCAAAGAATGATGCTCGGGTGGTTTCGGTCGCGGAGCATCATGCTAGCCACATCTTTTTGCCACCACTTATCGAAGTAAAGACTGTAGTCGTAGGGGTTTTTAGCTTCCCGCCACTGATCGAACGCTTCGTCGATGACCAACATACCAAGTTGGTCGCAGGCGGCGAGCAGGGCCGGGGAAGGCGGATTGTGGGAGCAGCGGATGGCGTTGTAGCCGCTGGCTTTCAGTAACTCGATTTTGCGCTCCTCGGCCCGGTCGTAGGCTTTAGCGCCAAGAGGGCCGTTGTCGTGGTGAAAACAGCCGCCTTTCAGCTTCATGGCCTGGCCGTTCAGCCGGAAACCGTTCTGCGCATCAAACGAAATCGTGCGAATGCCGAACGGCGTCTCCTGCTGGTCGAGCAACTGCTGGCCTTGATATACTTCTGTCAGGGCGCTATACAGCGCGGGCTTATCCACCGACCACCGTTCCGGCGACTTGACGGCCAAGGTCTGCGCCACGGTGGCCGCGGCGCCGGCCGCTACGGTTTGCTTGGATTCGGTGCGTGCCACCTCCTTGCCTTTGGGGTTGCGGAGGCGAGTAACTAGGGTGAACTGGGCGGGCTGCGCACTTTGGTTAAGCACCCGAGTTTCCGCTTTCACTTGCGCCGAAGTAGCGGTGATTTCCGGGGTGGTCAGGTAGGTGCCCCACTGCTCGATGTGCACCGGCGCCTGCACCGTGAGCCATACGTGCCTATAAATGCCCGAGCCCGAATACCAGCGGCTGTTGGCGCCTTCGTTTTTCACTTCCACCGCCACCACGTTGCTTTCCCCAAACTTCACTTTATCGGTCACATCGTACCAGAAGCTGGTGTAGCCGTACGGGTGTCGGCCCAAGGATTGCCCGTTTAGCCACACTTCGGCGTTCATGTAAATGCCGTCGAACTGCAACTGCACGCGCTGGCCCTTTTGGGCGGCGGGCACCACAAAGGTTTTGCGGTACCAGCCAGTGCCTCCCGTAGTGAAGCCACCGCTGGTTTGACTGATGGCATCGGGGTGGAAAGGCGAGGAAGTGCCTGGCAAGTCCTCGATGCTCCAGTCGTGGGGCAGGTCGACGGGTTGCCACTTGGCGTCGTCGAAGCCTGCTTTTTCTGCGCCCTGCGCCCCGCCACGGTGGAAACGCCAGCCAGCGTCGAAGAGGGCGGTTTTGGCGGGTAGGTTTTGGGCTTGCATACCTGAAGTTAAGAGCAGCAAGACGAAGGCTAGGGCAGTATGTTTCATAGGGGCGTCAAAACGTCGACTCGGGGACGAATGTACAGCCTCCGGGCATAGCGCCACGCGTTTTCAACCCTCAGCCGGGCTTCATTCGAAACTACCCTGTTGCCCTAGCTTTGCTCGGTGTCAGTTAAGGAAGGTTGCCGCTACACCTTCAGCTCCCGGCCTTGAATGGCGGCGGCCATCAGTTCTGGAAACTGCGCCGGGGTGCAGGCAAAGCTAGGAATATCGAAAGTGGCGAGCTTTTCGGCTACGCGTCGGTCGAAGCTCGGGGCGCCTTCGTCGGAGAGGGCGAGCAGGGCCACTACCGTGACGCCCGCGGCTTTGAGGGCTGCTGCCCGCTTGATCATGGCGGCCTCGTTGCCGCCTTCGTACAGGTCGCTAACGAGAACCAAAATGGTATCGGTGGGGCGGGTGATAAGCTGCTGGCAATACGTGAGGGCCAAGTTGATATCGGTGCCGCCGCCGAGCTGCACGCCAAACAGCAAATCCACGGGATCTTGCAGGTTTTCACTGAGGTTGACCACAGCCGTATCAAACACAACCATGTGCGTTTTCACCGCCTTGATGGAGGCCAGCACCGCCCCAAAAACGCCCGTATACACCACCGACGAAGCCATCGAGCCGCTTTGGTCTACGCACAGCACAATTTCCTTGAGTGCCTGCCCGCGCCGCCCGAACCCCACCAACCGCTCCGGGATAATGGTGCGCTGCGCCGGCTGGTAGTGCTTTAGGTTCACCCGAATCGTGGCGCCCCAATCTATTTCGCGGTAGCGGGGGCGCGGATTGCGCACGGCCCGGCTCAGGGCGCCCTGCACGGCTTGCCGCAGTGGGTTGGAAAGTTTTTGTTCTAGCTCTTGCACCACTTTGCGCACCACTTCGCGGGCCGTGTGCTTCACTTTCTGCGGCATCACGCGGCTCAACGATAGCAGCGTGCCCACCAATTGCACGTCAGCCTGCACGGTGCGCAAGATTTCGGGCTCCATCAGGAGTTGCTGCAAGCCAAGGCGGTCCATGGCGTCGCGCTGCATCACGGCTACCACGTCGGAGGGGAAGTAGGTGCGAATGTCGCCGAGCCAGCGGCTCACGCGCGGAGCCGAACCGCCGAGGCCCGCTTTGCGCTCTTTGCCATCTTGTTCGTCGTAGAGAGCAGTAAGCACTTGGTCCATGCCCTGGTAGTCGGGCGAGAAAGGCGTTTGATTGTTGGCGTCGGCAGCGGAACCGAGCACCAGTTTCCAGCGGGCAGCAGCAGATTCGGGCATAACAAGGAGCAGATAATTGAAAGGCGGAAGCTACTTAATCACAGTCGATATGCAGCCGATGCTGGCCACAATGGCGGCACTGAAACAGATAGCCGGTCAGGCTACCATCGGCCGACAGATTACGCAACAGAAAGTCTTCATCAGGCCACGCTTCTAAGTCCGGACGCAATTCATCGAGCAGGGGACGAATGTTGTTGCCGCCTACATAGCCGAGAAACACGCACATATCCTGGCAATGCGTCAGCCATACGCCTTGCTGCCAGGAGTTGTAGGCCGGTGAGCGAAATAATACTTCTTCCAACGAAGCCGGATTGATAGCTGCGGGTGGGGTGCCTTGTGGGTTCGGGTCGTGTCCCTCAATAGAAGCCCAATCCTGAAATTCTGCGTCCCATTTTCGCGCTGCCGAGCCATCCGCAATGCACCAGGGACATAACTCCTCGACATTAGCCACGCAGTATATCGGCCCGGCATAGTTGTACGCCCGTGGTTGCTGGCAGCATTCGCACACAATATCCTGTTGCTCGAAAAGGCCTACCTGGTACGCATTGGGGTTGAAGACAAATTGCGGCGGCGTAGTCGGGGTGACCATTGATAGAGCAAATGCTAGTTCAAAGAAAAGTGTCTTTACTCGAAAAAGTCGCCGGGGTCGGTTTGGCTGAGGTACTTGTTGAGGCTGTCGAGGTCGCCGAAGATGGGGTGGAGCAGGCGTAGGAACTGCTCGGCGGAACTGCGGCTATCCGTGTATGCGCGGAATATTTCGCCTTCGCCGGCTAGCTCCACGTGGTCTAGCAGTTCGGGAGCGTGTTCTTCCAGGATGGTTTCGATGTGCTCGGCCCAGGAGGCGCCGCTGCCGCTGTACCCATGCTTCTCAAACACGTTGTAGTAGTCGTCCATCTCCGACAAATCCACCACGATGCGGTACTTGCGCTCAGGGGTTGCGTTTTCCTGTAAATCGTAGACAACGAAAGGAGCGTAACTATTTGCCATGGTCGAAAGGTAAGGCGGTAGCACATGACTCTTGGTTCCTTGCCCGAAACCAAATTATCTATCATGCTTAAGCTAGTATACGTTTGCTGAAGCATGTTGCCTGATTCATTGGGTTAGCACACGAGATGCTTCGGATGCGCCACCTGCTCGGCAGGACAACGGGGGTAGCGGTAAGACTACCGTCTAGGACCTTCCGTACGGGCTGTCGGCGCGGTATTGGCGCTCGAATTCCTCGCGGGAGCAGAGGGTTTTTATGTCCACTATTCGGTCGATGGAGAGGATACCGTCAAGATGGTCGATTTCGTGTTGGAGTAGTTCGGCGAGGTCGTCTTCGCGCCCGGCGTAGGTTTCGTGCCACTGGCCCGCAAGATCCTGGTAGCGCACCATAATCCATTCGTAGCGCTCCACTTGCATGAAAATGGACAGAAAAGACAAGCAGGCATCCCATACTACCGTCTTCTCGGGGCTGTAGGCCACTATGCTCGGGTTGATGAACGGCCACACTGGCTGGCCCGGCAAGCGTAGCAGAACCACCCGCTGCAATTCCCCGATCTGCGGGGCCGCAATAGCGCGGCCATAGCCGGTGGTTTCGCGCCAGTGGGCTACTGTATCGGTCAGGTCCGTTACGAGGGCAGCCACGGTCGGCGCCGTGGGGTCCGGCACGGGTTGGGCTATCTGGCGCAAAACAGGGTGGCCAAGCTGGAGGATATCACGAATAGGCATAGGAGCTTTCTTCTAAAGGAGAGTTAAAATCTAGGTTCCTGCATCAGATAAGGAAGGCTTAGGAGCAGTTTCTTTTCCTAATCTACCTAGACCGTCATGCTGAGCTTGCCGAAGCATCTTGCCTGAATCGTTGAGTTAGCATTGCAACGTCAGCACGCGAGATGCTTCGACAAGCTCAGCATGACGGTCGAAGTAAACAATGCGTGGTCAACCATCCCTAACCCCTCCTCATCTGAGGATTAGCCCTATTAAATTAGTGTTTTACGGCCTTCATCATTTGCCGAAGGTCGGCGGCGCTGTACACCTTGCCGCGCGTGATTACCGTGTTGATTTTGCGCAGGTTGGTGATGTTTGCTAGCGGATTCTGGTCTAGGAGTACCAAGTCGGCATCTTTGCCTTTCTGGATGGTGCCGGAACGTTTGTCGGCTTTCAGGAAACGCGCGCCGTTGATGGTAGCGGCTTGTAGTGCCTGCGTTGGCGTGAGGCCGGCTTGTACCATCAACTCTAACTCGCCGAGTAGGGAGGTGCCGGGGTACACGTAGGAGTTGGACGCGCCGCTGTCGGAGCCGGCTAGCAGGGTCACCCCGGCTTTTTGTATGGCTGGTACTAGGGTCGTGAACTTGGCGCCGAGCTGCTTATTGAAGGCGCGAGTTGCGGCGGATTGCGCCCGGGCACCGGCCAAGCGGCGGGCGTAGGTGGCCTGAATCTTGGGGTCGATATAGGCGAGCAGCGTATCGCGGGAGTGGTCGGTTTCGGGGAGTTCGGCCAGCAGCTTCTGGATGTAGAGCGTGGGCACGACGGCGGTTTTGTTGGCTACCAACGTACGGTAGAGGCGGGTGGCTGTAGTGGGGTCGTAGGTGCGGTAGATGGCGGGCAACACGGCAAACAAACCGAGCGGCTTGGGTGTGCTGAGGCTGTTTTCAACGGCCTTGGTGATGCTGTCTTCCTTGGCCGAGCAGCCTTTAAACACGTAGTAGAGGTGCTCCGACGCATCGAGGCCCCGTTCGGAAGCTTCGCGCAACGTAGCGGTGTAGGGCATGTGGCCGGTGGTGGTCATGCCCCGTTTTTGGGCAGCGATAATGGTGTTCAGGAAGGCGTCGCGGGAGATGGTGCTTTCGTAGAGCTTCACGTAATCCACCTTCAAGGCTTGCAACGAATCCAGGGCCTTTTCAATTTGCGCGGGCGTCTCGACTTCCAACGAACCGGCCCAAAACGCCTTCGGGCCATCTATCTTGGGGCCGGAGGTGTAGATGGTCGGTCCGGCCAATTGTCCGGCCTGAATTTGCTGGCGCCAAGAGAAAACCGCCGGTGTTAGGTCGCCGCCGGCGTCGCGCACCGTTGTGATGCCGTGGGCGAGGTAGAGGGGCAGCAGGTTGCGGTTGGCGGTAATGAGCGAGTCGCCGCCCCGGAAGTGCACGTGCATGTCCCACAAGCCCGGAATCAGGTATTTGCCGCGCGCATCCAGGGTTTGTTTGGCGGCCAGCGGAGCAATAGTCGACTTGCTTAGCTGTTGAATCAGACCGTTGCTGACAGCGATGGTTTGGTCGGGCAAAACCCGGCCGGTTTCCACGTCTACCACGTTGGCGTGCGTAATGACGAGGTCGTACGAAGCTTGTGCGGGCTGTCGGCTGGCATAACCTGCGGCTAGCAACGGGAGAGTAGAAGCAAGTAAGCGGTAGACAAGTTTCATAGCAGGCGGTAAAGAATGTCAGCAAAAAAGGCAAAACTCGGTTGGAAACGCTCTTATCAACCATAAGCATTTTAGAACGTCATGCTGAGCGCAGCCGAAGCATCTCGCTAGTGTAGTAAACTCCTTACTAAAGCAACATCAGCACGCGAGATGCTTCGGCTCCGCTCAGCATGACAGATATACTTTGGCAAGGTCGGTACCTGAGAGGTGTAAACTTTAGTACACTCGGCTCAGTCAAATGGGCTAATTAAGTGTTGTTATTTCTCACTTAAACAGCGCCGATACCTGCTCCACCAGCACGGTACCGCTCATGCCTGTCATGATGAGCACAACTGCCAGCCCAAACACGGCCAGCCACAGCGGGTGCCGATAGGTGCCAACTACGTCGCGGCGGTAGGCTGCTATGAGCAGGGTTGCAAGCGTAATCGGCAGGATGAATCCGTTTAGCGCTCCGGCCCACACCAGCAAACTCACCGGCTTACCGATGGTCACGAAGGCCAGCGTCGACACCACGATAAAGGCGATAATAAAGCGGTTTTCGTGGGCGGCTACGCTTGGCAGTAGGGACTTCAAGAAAGAAATAGAGGTGTAAGCCGAGCCGATGATGGACGTAATGGCCGCGGCAAACATCACCACGCCAAACAACTTGTAGCCTACCTGTCCGGCCGCCAGCTGAAACACCGAAGCCGGCGGATTGCTGGCATCAATAGCAAGGCCGCGGCTCACTACCCCGAGCGTGGCCAAGAACAGGAACACCCGAATTAGGGAAGCCACCGATACACCCATGATGGCGCTTTGCGTCACGTGGGGCAGGGCATCTGGTCCTTTGATGCCTGCGTCGAGGAGGCGGTGACCACCGGAAAAGGTGATGTAGCCGCCTACCGTGCCACCGACCAGCGTGACGATGGACGTGAAATCAATGCGGGTAGGAACCACGGTGCGCAGGGCGGCTTCGGCCACCGGCGGGCCCGTCGTGACGGCTACGTAAATGATAATGAGAATCATCACGAGCCCCATGAGTTGGGCAAACCGGTCCATGACCGGCCCCGCCTCGCGCACCAAGAAAATAGCCACGGACATGGCTGCGGCCAGCACCGCGCAAAGCGAAACCGGCAGGCCCGTCAGTACCTGCAACCCGAGGCCCGCGCCGCCCACGTTGCCGATGTTGAAGGCAAGCCCACCGAGCACAATGAGCGCAGAAATAAAGCCACCAAGGCCCGGCAGCACCCGGTTGGCAATGTCGGGGGCCCGCATTTCCGACACGGCAATAACCCGCCAGATGGTGAGCTGCACCCCGATATCGATGATAATGGAAGTCAGAATGACGAAGCCGAAGCTGGCCCCCAACGATTCGGTGAAGACGGTGGTTTGGGTGAGGAAACCGGGGCCGACCGCTGAAGTGGCCATCAGGAAGGCGGCACCTGCTAGCACCCCCCAATTGCGGGCTGGCTTCATGCGGTGGCGTTCCGCAGGCCGGCCTGCACGCTAATGGTTTCCGCTTGCAACCGAACTCGAATCTGTTGGGCAAACGCTAGGGCGTGCGCGCCGTCGCCGTGGATGCACACCGTATCGGCCTGAATGGCTACGTCTTCGCCCGACAGGGCCCGTACGTGGCCTTCTTTCACCATGCGCACCACTTGGTTGATGGCCGCGCTGGCGTCGGTAATCAGCGCATCGGGTTGGCGGCGAGGGGTGAGGGTGCCGTTGGGTTGGTAGGTACGGTCGGCGAAAACCTCGTGGGCGGTGGTCAGGCCGAGCTTCTGGCCGGCGCTAATCAGGGCGCTGCCGGCCAGCCCGTAGAGGCAGGCTTGGGGATGCACGCGGTACACGGCTTCGGCAATGGCTTCGGCTAGGGCGGGGTTTACGGCTGCCATGTTGTAAAGCGCGCCATGCGGCTTTACGTGGTGCAGCGTGCCCCCTCAGCCCGCACAAAGGCCTGCAACGCCCCAATCTGGTAGACGGTCATATCGTACGCCTCTTCCGCCGAAACGGCCATTTCGCGCCGCCCAAAGCCTACCAAGTCGGGGAGGCCGGGGTGGGCGCCAATGGCGACGTGGTGCTGCAAAGCCAAGCGGACGGTGCGCTTCATGATGGCGGGGTCAGCGGCATGGAAGCCGCAGGCAATGTTGGCAGACGTGACGAAGGGGAGAATGGCTTCGTCGTGGCCCAAGGAGTAGGCGCCGAAGCTTTCCCCCATGTCGCAGTTCAAATCGACGGAGTACGGTTGGGTCATTGGTGGCGGGCAGTGAGCTGGATGGCTCGGGCGAGTTGATGAAAGGTGCGTTCTTGGTGCAGGTAGGCGCGGTGGGCTTCCGCCAGCGACACTTCCTGAAACCGAAACTTACCACCCAGGGGCAGTTGGGCGAGCAAGGAAAAGTCAGTTGAAATCACCTGCGCCAGGCGCGGGTAGCCACCGGTGGTTTGGTGGTCGGCCATCAAGATAATGGGAAGACCACCAGCTGGTACCTGTACCGTGCCGAAAGTAACGGCCGTCGACAACATTTCCTGGTGGGTATGGCGCCGCAATTCCGGCCCCTGGAGTCGGTAGCCCATCCGGTCGGAGCTTGGCGTTACGGTGAATTGCTGCGTCCAGAAATCCTGTTGACTAGCCGCCGTAAACCAGTCATACTCCGGCCCCCGAACGGCGCGAACAGTTGCCACGCCGGTAGGAGAGGCCCGCCCTGCCGGCGCGATACTCCAGGTTGCCGCCACCCACGGCCGGTCGGGATGGTGGGCAATGAGACGTTGGTGTACTTGGCGGCCGAGTTCAGTAGGGCCAGTGGCGGGCACTACGTCTTTGGCTTGTAAGGCGCGGCCGTGCAATCCCCAATGCCCGCTCGCAAGTACGTAGCCCGGCTGCCAAGCACTTCCGGAACCGCCAATCCGCCCGCTACCGCCAGGTAGGTTCGGCAGCCCGTCCGGGCCGCGCCAAAAGCTAATTCGCAGCCGCGAATTACAGCCACAGGCCGCCGCAGCGGCATAGGCTGGCCGTTGAGTGTAGGCGAGAGGTCGGCCCCGGTCAGCGCTATCAGGTGGTCGGCTTCAAACTGAATAGTAGGCCCGCTGAGGGTGATTTCCAATCCGGCCAACTGCTCCGGATTGCCGACCAGCAGGTTGGCTTCGCGTAGCGCCAGCGCATCCATCGGCCCGCTCACAATGACACCGGCTTGCCGGTAGCCGAATCGGCCCGCATCCTGAATAGTGGTCAGCATACCCGGACGAATAACCTTAAGACTCATGCTCTTGCAGGTGTTGGTATTCGTCTTCGGTGATGGACACAAACCTTAGCTTTTGCCCCGCCCGCAGCAAACTCGGCGATGCCGCCTCGGGCGCGAACAGGCGCCGGGGCGTTCGGCCAATCAGTTGCCAACCGCCTGGCGTGGGCAGGGAGTAGATGCCGGTTTGTTTGCCCGCAATACCTACCGAACCAGCCGGCACCAGAGCCCGGGGTTGGTCTTTGCGCGGGGCTGCCAGTAACTCTTTCATGCCTCCCAAATACGGGAAGCCCGGCGCAAACCCTATCATGTACACCAAGTACTCCGGTTCGGTGTGCAAGGCAACAACTTGCGCGGGCGTCAGGCCTATATGGTCGGCCAGCCACGCCAAATCGGGTCCGAAACGGCCGCAGTAGCACACTGGTATTTCTACTACCACAGAAGCGGCCACGTCAGTGGGGGCCGGCACTGCGCGCAATAGCTTCTGCAAGTGGCGTACTACTTCCGCGTACGGGTCAAGGTGGCCGGCTTTGCTGGCCCGCCAAGGGTCGTAATACACGGTGAGGGTGGTGAAGGCCGGCACGTATTCCGTAAAGCCCGGAAACGGATGCTCCTCTAAATAAGCGCCTACGGCCTGGATGGCGCGGTGGGTGGCTTGGTTTATACCCTCGCCGAACTGCAAAACAACCGCTGAATCGCCGAGCGGGTAAAGCTGCACCGGATTTTCAACTAAGAGGCTGCCAGTCGAAAGGGACATTGAGTAAGCTAAAGTTGAACGTGTCAGCTAAGAAAGCTAGAAAGACCAGAAAACTAGTTTTCTGCCTCAGATAAGGAGGGAAACTAGTTTTTCTGGTCTCTACTTTTTCGTGGGACCAGAAACAGCGGTAAGTTGAATAACCTCAGCACCTAGGAAACGCAGACTGCCGTAAGGTGAGCTTGATACGCGGCGCGGTATACGGGTGGACGCAGAAAGTGCTCTATCTTGGGTTTTCGACTTGATGGACTCCACGAATGAAGTTTCAAAATAGCATTTACATACACGGCGCGGCTTTCGCGCTGGCCTTTTGCGTTGGTAGCTGCGTGAAAAAACCGATTGTTTCCGATTCTAAGCCCGTGCTAGCCGGGCCCACTGTGGCGGTGGTGCCCGGCGTGAGTCTGGAGTTGGCGCAGGACCGGGCCCGCCGCATCTCCCGGCTCGGCTACAACTTAATCTTTACTATTCCGGCCAGTAAAGCCGAGTCGATTGCCGCTTCGGAAACCGTCACGTTTCATCTTACGGATGCAGGTCAGCCGGTGCAGCTCGATTTCAAGGAGCAAGCCGACCATCTCAAAAGTTTAACCATCAATGGCAAAACCACCGCCATTGATTTTCGGGAAGAGCATTTGGTGCTGCCGGCGGCCAGCCTTAAAACCGGCCTGAATCAGGTTGAAATCGACTTCATTGCCGGCAACCAGAGTCTCAACCGCAACGACGATTTTCTGTACACGCTGCTCGTACCCGACCGCGCACGCACAGTGTTTCCGGTCTTCGATCAGCCCAACCTCAAGGCCTCGTTCAAACTCATACTAGACGTACCTACCGATTGGGAGGCACAGGCCAACGCGCCGCTGGATTCGACTCAGCTCGTCCTCGATGGGGTACTGCCTGGCTCAAACATTTATTTCTTCGCACCCTCCGACACCATCAGCACCTACCTGTTTTCGTTTGCGGCGGGCAAGTTCACGCGCATTTCGCGCAGCATGGCCGGGCGCGAAATGCAGTTTCTGCACCGCGAAACCGACCAAGACAAGCTGAAACTGAGCTTGGACCCTGTTTTCCAGATTCACGCCGACGCGCTGAAGTTTTTGGAGCAGTACACCGGCATCCCATATCCATTTCGCAAGTTCGATTTCGTGGCGCTGCCCGATTTTCAGTACGGCGGCATGGAGCACGTGGGAGCTATCGACTACAAAGCCAGCACGCTCTTTCTGGACGAAGGCGCCACCCAAGACCAGAAAATAGCCCGTTCCAACCTGATCAGCCACGAAACCGCCCACATGTGGTTTGGCGACCTGGTGACCATGCAGTGGTTCAACGACGTGTGGATGAAGGAGGTGTTTGCCAACTTCATGGCCGACAAAATCACCCAAATAGCCGTTGCCAATTCCAACTACGACCTCAAGTTCGTCATTGACCACTACCCGGCGGCCTACGGCGTGGACCGTACCACGGGCGCCAACCCCATCCGGCAAGACCTGGAAAACCTGAAGGACGCCGGCTCGCTCTACGGCAACATCATCTACCACAAAGCGCCCATTATGATGCGGCAGCTAGAGCGGCTGATGGGGGAGGAGCCCTTCCGCCAGGGCCTGCAAGAATACCTCAAGAAGTACGCCTTTAGCAACGCCACCTGGCCCGACCTTATCCAGATTCTTGACGCTCGCACTCCCGCCGACCTGCAAGCCTGGAACCAAGTGTGGGTAAACCAACCCGGCCGCCCCATCTTCGACTATTCCTTGCAAACCGCGAACGGCAAAATCACCGCGTTACAACTCACCCAACAAGCCGAAGACAAGTCGGATCGGCTGTGGCCGCAGCTGTTTGAGGTGTTGCTGGTGTACCCTAGTGGCCGCGTGAAGGAGCTGACCGTGAACATGAACCAGCGCCAAGTGCTGCTGCCTGAGGCGGTTGGCGAAGCCGTGCCCGCGTTTATCTTGTTTAACTCGACCGGCTTAGGCTACGGCGTTTTTCCAATTGACAAGCAACTGACAACCAGTCTCGCCAAGCTGCAAAACCCCGTAGCCCGCGCCACGGCCTACGTCAACTTCTACGAAAACATGCTCAACGGTCGCGCCGTTGCGCCGCGGCAATTGCTGGAGGTGTACCGCCAAGTGTTGCCGAAAGAGAAGGAAGAACTGAACATAAAACTGCTCACGGGCCAGGCCACCGACATTTTCTGGCGGCTGCTCAAGCCCGAGGAGCGCCTCGCCCTGGCTCCGGCGCTGGAAAAAGAGCTGTGGCAAGTGATGCAGCAAAACCCGGCGCCCAACTCCAAGAAGCTGCTTTTCAAAGCTTACCAATCGGTAGCGCTGACCAAGGAGGCCCAAACGCAACTCTATACTATCTGGAACAAGCAGCAAGCACCCACCGGCATCAAGCTCACCGAGGACGACTACACCGCGCTGGCCCTGGCCCTAGCCGTCCGCGATTACCCGGCCGCCACGCCCATTCTGCCCACGCAGCTTACTCGCATCCAGAACCCCGACCGCCAGAAGCGCATGCAGTTCCTGATGCCCGCCCTCGCGCCCGATGTGGCCACGCGCGACGCCTTCTTTGCTTCGCTGAAAGACGAAAAGAACCGCGAAAAGGAAGCGTGGGTGGTTTCGGCGCTGGGGTATCTGCACCACCCGCTGCGCGCCGCCACCTCCGAGAAGTACTTGCCTCAAAGCCTGGCACTGCTCGAAGAAATCCAGCAGACCGGCGACATCTTCTTCCCGTACTCCTGGCTGCAAGCCACGCTCGGTTCCTACCAAACACCTACCGCCGCCCGCACCGTTCGGGAGTTTTTGGCCGCGCATCCGCAGTACAACCCCAAGCTGCGCGCCAAGCTCCTACAAGCCGCCGACGACGTGTTCCGCGCCGAAAAGCTAGTGATGTAAGGATCAGTTGAAAAAGTGGCTTTCCCTTCCCACTGCCCTGCCTCAACCAGCTAGCCCGGGCTACTAGATATCTGCCTTGCTTGTCTGAGCGCCCGAGGCTAATGTCTCCTTACTGAAGGAAACGTGCAAGGATATCCGTAGAGTTTGTGCTAACGGGTTGTTCCTTGAATTAGGAATCAGGTAGGCGCCGTCGGCACCAAAGGCCCGGTATCGTCCACCGACCCCGAAACTCAGGTAATTCCGGTCGCCCTTTACAGGGTTCTCGTAATAGTAGCCGGCGCGCGCAAATACGGTGTTCTGGTAAGCATATTCTACGCCAGTAGACAATCTAATTTCGCGCAGCTCTTCGCGGAAACCGCCGGGGGCATCACTAAACGAGCTAAATGCGCCCGCAATAGTACCTTTGGCGCGGCGTTTATCGTTTTCCTCTTTAGTGCGGGCGGCTCTAGCGGCTAGTGCAGCAGGAGTAGTATCGGTGCCCTCTTCGTAATAAGGGCTGGGTACCAAGAGCTTATTGGCATCCACCACGAGCGTCAGCTTATGGGAGGGGCCAAATGCCCGCGTGAGGGCCGTACCGATCTTCAGGTTCGTAGGTATGAAGTCAGCTTGAGACGGATTAGAATAGGTCATTTTGTTGCCGATATTGGCAATAGAAGCGCCAAGTGCTAGGGTATAGGCATCGGTACCTGCCGGTATGTCTTTGGTATAATAGACGCCCAGATCCATTGCCGCCGCGTCAGCCGTTGCGCCTCCACCTCCCAAAAAATAGGTGGAGAGAGTAGAACGGATGTAGCGCACCGAGGCGCCAACACCAAAGTGCTCACCGAATGTATGACCGTAGGAAACACTATAAGCTGTTTCGTTGCCGCGTACCGGGATAGCGCCGGTATATCCCAGACTAAAGTACATCACGCTAGCGCCCAAAGTAGAGCGCTGCCCTAGCCGGCCATAGCCCGATAGATACCACAGGCCTCCTTTATTCGTGACCGAATTTAGCCACGGCGAATAGGAGGGCGAGATACTGAAGCGGTTTGGCGCGAATCCAAGCTTACCAGCGTTGAAGTATGCGGCGTTGGCATCAGGAGACGAAGCCACTCCAGCTTCGCCAAGTGCGGCCGAGCGCGCATCGGGGCTCAAAGTCAGAACTGGAACAGCTGTGCTGATAGTGTGAGGCGCTTGCTGAGCGACGACCAACGAGGGTGTGCCCAACATGCCAACCAACAGGGCCGAAGTGGCCAGTTGCGAGTAAGCCATAGCTCTCAATAAATAGTATGAAGAATAAGAGGAAGTCGATAGTAGCCGGAGCGTGCCGGGTAGTAGGTAGTTAACTATTCAAGTGCCTAAATATTGCGGCTCATCTAGATTTTTTCGGGGGCGGGCAACAAGCAAAAAGTAGTGAATGAGCAGTAGAAAGTTGGGCGGGTCAAATACACCTCTAAGTGAAGTATAGAGCATAGAACGTTGCCAGAAGGCTAAAACCCTAGCAGTTCCCGCAGCATCGGCAACACCCGTTGTCCCCGTTCCAGGTCGAAATCTTCCGCTACAGCTAGCACCGCAGCCGGCTGGCCACCTTGCACGGCCAACTCCAGCAACTGGCGGCGCTCCGGGGTGCTAAAATCGGTGAAAGCGCGGCGCAGCAGGGGCACGATTTCGCGGAAGGTGTCTTCGTTCAGCTCCCCTAGCCACTGATCGAGCAAGGCAAAGAGGGGACGATGGTGAAGCAAAAGTTGGCCGCTGCCGCTCAGAAAGCCCTCAATCCAGGCGGTGGCGTAGGCGGTGGGCTGCGCGGGAGCCAGGGCCAGGCCAAGGGCAGTGCCGGCATCTTCCGAAGAAAGCTGTTGGGCATCAAATAGCAGGCGCCCGGCGGCTCCGGCTAGTAAACCCGAACTGGCGGGGTTGCGCAATACCACGGCCAGCGCCCCGTACCAGTCTTCTTCCTGCGCAGAATCTTGGAGCAGCCGGATGGCTTGGTGCGTGCCTTCGATGCGGGGCAAGAGCTGGCGGGCCGCGTCGTAGTCGAGGCCGGTGCCAGCTTGGGGCAGCCCGATGCAGAGGCGCGGCACCAAGTGGTGTACCACCTGCGCTACTTGGGCAGTTTCGGTGCGGCGCACGTTGCCATAGCGCAGCACATTTACCAGGGGAGGCAGGGCGGCTAGCAAATGAGTTACGTCGCGGGTGCCGGCTGAGAGGGTTTCTAGGCGGGCTACCAGGGCGGCTATGGCGGGACCAAGGTCGGCTTGCAGGGCCTCTTCCAGCAGCTTGCTGACGGTTTCCAGGTCGGGGGCTTCAGTGGCGCGCTGGCGGGCGCGGCCCACGGCGGCATCGAGAATGGTGTTGCCCCACCGACCGGCGTCGAGCACGTGCAAGGCGTAATCGGGTTGCCATTGCAGCTCCCATAACTCATGGAAGGTGCCGGCTTTGCCTTGCGCGCGGCGCGGCTGGCCCCACGGCACATCCAGCAGCCGCAGGCGGTGCAACAAGTGGCTGCGGCTCAAATCCAATTCTTTGCGCAAATCTAGGTCGAGGGTGCGGGCGGCGGCTTCGGGCTTGAGGCGGGTGAGGCGCTGCTGCTGCGTGAGGTCCTGCTGCAAGGGCGTGGCGGGCAGCTCGGCGGGCACTTCGCCCATGCACACCCCAATCACTAGTTCGCGGTGTACTAAGCTTAGGGCTTCCTCGTAGCCGCCACCTAAAATAGCCACGGCGGCTTCCTGCAACTCCTCGATACCCGGTAGTGCCCGGCCCCGCACGGCGGCCAGCGTTTCGGCCAGCCGCACGCCCTCAATAGCATGCGCCGACGACGCATCCATATCTTGCCCGCGCAGCAGCCGCGCCGCCCGCACCATCCAATGCGTCACTACTTCGGTATGCGGCTCGGTGAATAGCAACTCGTACCAGGCCGGCGACAACACGCCCGCCCCGTAGCCGGAGCTATACGACAGCCGCTCGTAAGTCCATGGAATCCAGGTGGCTTCAATAGGTACTTTCTTCAGGCCTTTGAGCAGAGCTTTGTCTTCGCGCTTCAGCAGATCAGGATGCAGCACGGGCGCGTGCCAGGCTCCGCAGACCACCGCCACGCGCTGGTAGCCCTGTTTGAGGGTATTGCGCAGGGTCTCGCGCATGAAGGCTTCGCGGAGCAGAGTTTCCGGGCTTTCTGGTAAAGCCAGTCCCTCCCGCAAGGCTGTCATCATGTTCAGCACCGCCCCAAACGTATCGGCGTGGCCGGCATTGTGCTCGAAGCGCAGCTCCCACCACCGTTCCCCGTCCTGGTAGCCATCCAACTCGGCGAGGTAGGAGATAGGGTCGCGGCGGACCTCACCCCCTAGCCCCCTCTCCTCAGGAGAGGAGGAACTAGTTTCTAGCTTTGCTTCTAGCTCTAGTTCATTAACGGCTGGTGTCGTTGCATGCTCTGTTACTCCTAAGCTAGAGCTAGAATTTATGTCTAGTTCCTCCTCTCCTGGGGAGAGGGGGCTAGGGGGTGAGGTCCCCGCCGGCACGCTTTCCACGGCATCGGGGAGGGCAAACCGCAACGCGGCCGGTAAGTCCATGCAGCGCAGGTGGGCGCCGTGCTCGTGGCAGTAGCGGAGCACCTGCGTTTCGGGCGAGAATGTGGCAAAAGGCAAAAACGAAGCCTGCTGGTACTGCTTGGGGTTGTAGAGCAGCAGCGCCACCGGCATCCGCAGGTCGGGGTGCTGAATGATGGTTTGCACGGCCGCTTCGCCATCGGCGGGGCATTCCAGCAGCACGATGTCGGGCTGGAACTCGTCGAGGGCGTGGCGCAGGCTGGCGGCGCTGCCAGGACCGTGGTGGCGAATACCGAAGAGGCGAAGGTCGGGCGTGGGCATTAGGAGAGAAGAGATTAGCGCTTCGCAGTAGAGAAATGCAGTAAGGCGAGCTACGGCTTAAGTTTCCGCAATGCCGCCCATGGCAGCCAACTCGTTGTTCACGAACAAGACCTCTAGGCCGTGCTCCGTATCTAGGTCGTAGTGGATGATGAGGCGGAGCGCATTGCCATCCGAAATACGCAAGTAGCCTATGTTCTGCATGTAGGCGAAGTGCTGGTCGGCGGTGGTTAGGTACAGGGGTGGCGCGCCCGACTGAGCGGGGTCGTCGTAGTGAGCAGCGTAGAGCTCCTGGTACTGCTCGAAAGCACGCTGCTTTAGTTGGGTTAGCACGCGCGGAGCATCGGACACAAAATCCTGGAAGGTAGCGGCGTATTCGTCGAGTTGCGTGGGCGTAAGGTCGTACTCTTCGTCTTCCTCGAAGAGTTCGTCGCCCAAGAAAACTTCAACTTGTTTCTGGAAGCCAGGTACCGAAACCGGGTGTTCGGCGCAGAGGCCCGCCCAACTTTCTTCTACAGTTCCCCAAAAAGAATGCGTCAGCATGGCGAAGGTTACGGGGTTTGGGAAAGATCTTGTTGCCAGCGGCCGGGCTGGTTGTAATTGCCGGGGTCAATATGCGCAGCTGGCACCAGAAACTCGTTGCCGTCGTCGGCTGCCCCTTCGTCGAGGGTATACAAGCCGCGTTCTAGGTCGTGGGCGAAAGTGCCTAAAAGCTCCGTTATCGAGCTGGCCACTCGAAAGCCGATTTCATCTAGTTCGTACACGTACAGCACCTGCCCATAACTGCCGGTTTCCGTTGGGTCAAGATCAACGAGTAGCCAGCCATGCGAACCATCGAAACCGAGCCGCAGCCAGTACGGGTTCTGCATTACTGCGCTTTTCAGGGTGGGTGCCGCCTGTAGTAAGGGAGAGGTTAGGGTTTGCGGCGCTTGGTAGAGGTAAGCATCCAGCACTTCAGTTAGCGGCAAAAAACTCATGCCGTAGAACAGACTGGCCCAATTCTCGGCCTCCTCATTCAACCCATTATGCCACCGATACAGGGCCTTATAGTCGTCCGGCAAGGGCTTGCCCACCGCCGCTTCTAGCGCCGCCAGTTGCTCGTCGGTAGCACCAGGGTTCAGCGACTCGTGCAGAATACGCGGCGCGTGAGTGGCAAGCCACTGCGTGATACGGTGCAGAGAATCTTGGGGCATACGGACTTAATCAATGAAGTAGGTCAACTAGAAACCAAGGCATCAGCCTGAGCTAGAGCTTTTTGGATGGCATGCCAGCGTATGTAAAAGGCATTTACTCCACTACCTCCCGGCAGGCGCGGTATAAGTCCTTCCAGCCGTCGCGCTCTTTCACTACGGTTTCCAGGTATTCCAGCCAGACGGTGCGGTCCTGCACAGGGTCTTTCACCACTGCGCCGGTGAGGCCGGCGGCCAAGTCGTGGGCGCGGAGGCTACCGTCGCCGAAGTAGGCAGCCAGGGCCAAGCCGCTGTTCATCACGGATATGGCTTCGCCGGTGCTCAGGGTGCCGCTTGGGCTTTTGAGCTTGGTTTTGCCGTTCTCGGTCACGCCGCTGCGTAGCTCCCGGAAGATGGTCACGAGGCGGTTGATTTGCTCGACGGCGGGTGCTTCCACCGGCAACTGCAACGCTTTGCCCTGCTTGGCAACGCGGGTTTGTACGATGCGCACTTCCTCGGTTAGATCATTGGGGAGGGGGAGTACCACGGTGTTGAAACGGCGGCGGAGGGCGCTGCTCAGTTCGTTGACACCCTTGTCCCGGTCGTTGGCGGTGGCAATGACGTTGAAGCCGCGGGCGGCTTGTACCTCGGTGGCGAGTTCGGGGATGGGCAGCACCTTTTCCGAGAGCATGGTGATGAGCGTATCCTGTACGTCGGAGGGGATGCGGGTAAGTTCTTCGAGGCGCACGAGGCTGCCTTCCTGCATACCCTTGAACAGCGGCGAGGGCACCAACGCGCCCAAGGAAGGTCCTTCGGCAATCAGGCGGGCGTAGTTCCAGGAGTAGCGGATGGCGTCTTCAGAGGTGCCCGCCGTGCCTTGCACCAGCAGGTTGGAGTGCCCGCTGATGGCCGCCACCAGATGCTCGGAAACCCAGCTTTTGGCCGTGCCCGGCACCCCGAGCAGCAGCAAGGCCCGGTCGGTGGCGAGAGTGGCCACGGCAATTTCCATCAGCCGCCGCTGCCCGATGTACTTGGGCTCAATTTCAAATCCGTTGTCGAGCTTGCCACCCAGCAGGTAGGTTACCACTGCCCACGGCGAGAGTTTCCAGTTGGTGGGCTTGGGCCGGTCGTCAACAGCGGCCAGCGCGGCTAGTTCTTCGGCATATAGGACTTCGGCGTGCGGGCGGAGCAGGTTCTCAGTTGACGTAGCGGACATATAGGATAAGCTGAGGTGACGGAATGAGTTGAAAAAACGGAAGCTGAAGGGTAAAGCTAGAAGGTCTAACAAGCTATTTTACTCAGCTGATGAGAGGAACTAGTTTCTAGCTTCCTCAGCCAGCGAAGCGGCCAGTTCGACGCGGAAGCGCAGGGTTTCGAGCATGTTATGGACGCTGTTTTGGAAGGTGCTGTGCACTTCGGGCAGGGCAAGCAGGGTGGTTTCCACCAGGGGCGCATCGGTGGGGTTGAGGGCCGGGGCGAGGTGCTGGCTGATGAAGTAGCTAAGTTGGAAGAGGTCGGTGTGGAACCGTTCGAGAGTGGCCGAATTAGTTAGTTTGGCGCTCAGGCTTTGCAAGACCTCGGTGGTTAGCTCACGGGGCCAGGGCGTGGGGAGTTGGAGCAGGTCGTCGGTCCAGTTGGGCTCTTGGCGCCGGACGCGCAGCAGTATAGGCTTGAGCAGCAGTTCTTGTCGAGTGGCCACGGGTAGCAACTCGGTGAGGGCTGCCCAATCGATGTTGCGGTCGGCGTGGGCTTTTTGTAGCGTGGGCCGCTGGTGCAGCCACAGCTTCAGGAAGGCGGCCGCAAAGTCGGCATCCTGGTGGGTGAGGGTACTGATGGCCCAGCACGGTAATAGCGGCACCACCCATTCCGAGGCCAAGGCAGCGGCCAGCAGCTCCTCGGCCGAAACGCCTAAATGAGTTGTCCAGCGGCTAGGAGGGAGCAGCGCCAGCATATTGCCTAGCCGGATGGCGCTCGGACCAAGTGGCGTGGCCCGGTTGCCAGTGCCGGAATAGTAGGCGTATTGGTCGTTTTTTTCTTCGATGCCATCGGCCAGCCAGCTTTTGTCCCAGGTAGGCGGTAGCGTAACGTCCAGCGTGGTTTTGCCTAGGCCCAACAAGCCGCGCTTCACCGCAAGCAGCGGTTTGGCTCGCGCCCAAAGCCGCTCCACTAGCGCTGCACCGGGAAGCTGCACTAGCAGCGCGGCGGCTTGGCGGCGTACTTCCTGGCCTCGAGCGCGAAGAAGGGTTTCCAGTACGGGTTCGGTGTCGGGGTGCAGATAGTCGGCCAGGATTTCCAGGAAAGCCTCTTGCGCTTTGGCTGGTTCGGTGGGCAAGGCGACTAGTAACAAGGCGCGGGTTGCGTCGGCGTCTTGTCGGAAGCGGGACCGTAGCCAGGCGCGCCGCTCCGATAAGGTGCCGGTTTCCCAGCGCTGCAAGTCAGGGGCGTCGGTATCAGGCGGGGCCAGCAGGCTCTTCCACTCCGGGTTGAGGCTCGCCAGCCAACGGCCCCGGGTGCCGGCTACTGGTTCAAGCACAGCCGCCGTTTCAACTGACTGCTTGGCGTGGCGCAACAGGTGCGCCAGGAGCGAGTCGGGTACCCGGCGCCCAACAGCCGCTACTTGGCGTAGGTAGTCGGGCAGCAAGTCCACAAACAGTTCATCGACCATCAGGCGTTGCAGGCAGGCCGTACCGAGTGGGCCAAGCGGCGGCAGCGGGTCGGGCGGGGCCGGTGCGGGGGTGGCTACAGTTGCTGTGGGCAATTGGTGGCCCGCGCGCCGCATCAGGGCCAACGCCCCGGCGGCCAGCAGCACTTGCTGTTCGCGGTCCTCGCTGGTGGCGGTGTCGGCAGTGGCTAGCACGGCAGGCACTGGCTCACCACTCTGGCGAGTGCCTAACAGCGCTACCCGGAGCAGTTGAGGCCATGAAGCCTGCGAGTGAGAAGTGGTCATAGAGCGGTGATTATTTCTGCTTTAGGTTCAAGCTCCTAGCGGCTGGCCCGTCTTCTCGCTAATGAAATAAGTTAACAAGTGAAATGTGCGGCCATTCCATTCGCCAAATACCTTCATGGGCTGGCCACCGCTGTGCGCTAGCAGTTGCCAGCCGGTTTCTGCATCCAGCCGCAGCGGAAGTGTTGTTGGGTCGGTGGCGTGGTGCAGCACCCACGCGTCGTCGGCGGGAGGTAGGTAGGCAGCACCTCTTGTAACGTGGCGGGCCACTGCCGCAGCCACGGATGCCGGGCCAACGCCGTAGCATATTCGTCGAGGAGCTGCGTTAGGCTCTGGCCGGGCGGGTCAACGTCGGGCGGTGCGGGGTTCTGTACTGTGAGGACAACGGGAATAGCGCGCAACGCCAGCAGCCCGGGGTAGAACACCAATTCGCCATTATACACGACATTGGGGGCCAGAGAGGTAGCAAAACGATGGCCGCCAAATGCGTATTCCAATACCAAGGCGTAGCGGCCCGTGTGGCGGCCCCACAGCCAGGCGCGCCGTACCGTTAGGCGCTCTTCCTCTTCGATGTGCAACCCCACTACCTGCCACTCATCTACCACGACGGGTTGGCGAGCCAGCAGGTCTTCTTTCTTGGTATTGACACCGACCTGCTGCAGAATTTCCTCGCGAGCGTCCGGCGTTTGGTGGTCGAGGCGCTGGAAGGCGCGCAGCAGCAGATACAGCTCGCCGAGGCGGGCCAGCAGCCGCTCGGGCCAGTCGGGGCCGCTGTGGCAAAGGCCTGGCAACTCCCGCACGATACTGGCCAGCCCGGGCAGCTGATTGTCGACGAGGCGAGCCGCCGGAGCTTCCCAATAGCTGTGAGGCTGGCTCTTTGCCACAGCCGTACCGGCGCGCACTAGGTCCAGCAGCCATTCTTCCAGCTCCGCCGCACCCTGCGCCATGCGGGCCAGCCGCTTCTGTAGCGCCTGCGAGGCTTTGGCGCCAGCAGTTTCGTCGGTAGCCACTTCCGCGTCCGGTGCTGCCAACGAATCCAGTGGCACTTCCTGAGGCGCCGGGGCTTTGGGGGTAGCTTTGGTGGTTTTCTTTTCCTGCGTTTGTTGGCGCTTTTCCAGCCATTCTTCCAGCCAAGAAGGTGGAACCGTACTACCGAAAAGCTGCGGTTGGCGGGCTAGCAATAACAGCAGGCCAGCGCCATGCTTGCACGGAAACACCCGGCTCGGGCAAGAGCATTTAAAGGCGGGCTCGGTTAGGTCGATGCTGGTTTGGTAGGGCTTGGAGCCGCTGCCTTTGCACTCGCCCCAGGCGGCGGTAGCAGTTTGGCCTAGGTTGCTCCATTTGGCGGGGCCGGCTAGTTCGAGGCCCCGTTTCAGGGTGCCAGAGTCGGTTATCAGGGCGCGGGCCTGTTCTTCGGTCCAGGTCAAGGAGGCAGGAGTTATGCCCGCCGAAGCGGAGCGGTAGACCCCGGCAAAGTAGTGGTTCAGGCCGAAAATTCCGCGCCGCAATTCGGGCATTTGTGCAGGACGGTGCCCGCGTAGAACAGCCGTTTCCACCACGCCGGATGCGCGCTGATTGGCGGGTCAGGAGTGCCACACTTCGGGCAGCGCAGCACTCGTACGCTGACGCGTTCAGCCTCAAAGGCTTCCACCGTTTCCCGTGCCGCCGCGGCCTCGGTTTCCTCTATCCAGAGCTGGTAATACATGCCTTCCCCGTAAGGAAACGTAGGCGGCCCGGCCGACTTCACCAGGGCCACTATGTCCACTGCTCGCAAGTCATTGTAGAGCGCCACCGCCTCGGCGTAGGTAAGGTAGTCAGCAGCCGGGACAAGCATGGGTGGGGAAGGTTAGAGAATGTGCGAAGCATCTTGCCGGCTGACGTTAACGCAACTAGAACCAATGTAGAGACGCGACACTTCCCGTCTCGGCGTTAAATAAATCCAACTGCGCAGTCATAACATAACAACATCAGCAACACTGAGACGCGAAGTGTCGCGTCTCTACAGCCGTTCAACGAGTAAGGCCGTACTGGTCGTTTTTTTACTTTCGACGCCGCGCAACTGGTTTCTGGCCACGCAGCTTTACTACGTACCCTAGCAAGCCTAAGCTTAACACAGCTAAGCCGGCGGCTAGCAGGTCGCGGCTGGTGCGTTCTTCAATAGCTTCTTCGGCGGCGGCTTGTAGCTCTACTAGTTTCTTCTGGCGCTGTTTGTCGCGGAGCTGAAGGTTGGCAATCTGGTTTTCCAGGTGGTAGAAGCGTTGTTGGGTGCTGCTTTGGTCACTGCGGGCCACGGTTACCTGTTGCTTCACTTGCTGGTTTTCGGCCAGGATGTTGGCGGTACGGCGCAGGGTAGCGGCCTGCACGGCGCGCACTATTTCGGTGTCTTTGCGGATAATACCTTTCAGGGCGGCTACCACTTCTTCAAGGTCCTTCTTGCTTGGCTTGTTGCCGAACAGGCTGTTGCGTTGGGCGTTGGCTTCTTCGTACTGCCGCACCATTTGCTCCCGCTCTTTAATAAGCGGCGTCAGCGGGTCGGCAGCCAGGGAATCGGTGGGCGTTTGGGCGTGAGCGGCGAAGGAAATCAAAAAAAGGAAAGGGAGGAGACGTTTCATACCTGCAAATATGCGCGGACCTTAGTTGCCGCGTAAGGACACAGTGTTTTTTGCAGGCTAACGCATAAAACCAGCCTATGCGTGCGTCTGCACAATATTCTGTGCTTTGCAAGAAGTCTACACCTGTTTACCCGCCCAGCGCCGGGACTGGCTGACGGATTTCTTTGGGCCGATGCCGGTAAAAAGCCAGAATCAGAATCGGGAGCAACGTCAGCTCGGCTACTACCCCAAACAGCAGCGTGAGGCCAATCAACAAGCCTACATAAAACGTCCCGTCAAACGACGAAAATATCAGCGTGGAAAAGCCGCCCACCAGAATCAACGACGTGACAATAACTGCCTTGCCAGCCAGCAGGTACGTGTGCCGCACTGCTTTAAACAGGTTGGGTTCTTTGAGTAGCGTTAGCTTGAGCTTGCTGATGAAGTGAATCGTATCGTCGACGGCAATGCCGAAGGCAATAGTGAAAATGATGCTGGTACTCACCTTCATGCTGACGCCGGCTAAGCCCATGACGCCCGCCACAATCAGGATGGGCACCAAGTTCGGAATGAGCACTACCAGCGTCATGCGCAAGCTCCGGAACAAGGCCAGCACGATAAGCGTCACCATCACAATGTCGATGGTCATGCCGGTTATCATGTTCAGCGTCAGGTTCTCGTTGTTTTTGTCGATGAGGTTAGCCGAACCCGTGAGGCGGGTTTGCAGGATAGCAGGGTCGGTATTCTGGCGCAGGAAAGCGCGCAGATCAGCATTAAGCTTATCGGCCCGAATACTACCCACGTCCGGCATACGGCCCGTCACGCGGCCTTCCGACCCATCGGGCAGTGCCAACGCCCGAAACTCCGGCTTCTTCCGAAATAGCTTGATTTTACTGGTAATGCGCCGCAATTCAGCTTCGGAATCGGGGAGGCGGTACTCGCTGAGTAAGCCGCCATTCAGGGCTTTCCGCACCGATTTTACGAGCGTGACGGGCGAGGCCACGAAGTTCAAACCGAACTTTTGGGTCAAATACCTTTCTATTTCCTCAGTTTCGCGCAGCACCGCCAAGTCATAGATGGTGCGGCCGGGAGCGGGTTTCAGGTCCAGCTCGAAGGGCCGTACGCCAGCAAACTGCCGCTCGAAAAACTGGAAATCCAGCTTCACCGGGTCGTTTTTGGAAAGGTCGTCGAGCAGGGCAGAGTTGATGCGGATGCGCGAGGCCGAGGCCACCGAACCAATCAGCAGCAGCGCGCTAATGCCGACTACCCACTGTCGCCGCGCCAGCACCTTTCGGAACAAGCCGCCTAGCACGCCGTCCCAGCTGTGGCCGGTTTCGCGCGGCACCCGCAACTGCGGCTTACGCAAGAGCAGAAGCATGGCCGGTAGCAGCGTGAAGCTCAGCGCAAACGTGAGCAGCACTGCGATACCCGTAAACAGCCCGAAGTTGTAAATCGGGCGTATCGTGCTGGTCATCAGCGTGAAGAAGCCGATGCTGGTCGTTAGGGCCGAAAGTCCCGAGCCAAACCCCGATTCTTTGAGCGCTATCCAGAGCGAATCCTTCTTGGAGGCGCCGTAGCCGAGCTCCGTCACGTAGCGCGTGATGATATGGATGGTGTCGGACATGCCCACCACGAACAGCATCACCGGCAGCAAGGCCGTCATCAAGTCGATGCTCACGCCGCAGGCACTCATCAGCCCGAGGCCCCATAAGATGGCGCCCAGCACCACTACTAGCGGGAGTACCACGCCCCACCAGGTCCGGAACGTGAGCCACAGCAGCCCTGTCACGAGCACCACCGAGAGGCTCATAAACACCATCAGCTCCATTTGCAGCCGGTCCACGAACACCGATTGGGCCACCATCTTGCCGGCCATGTGGTACTCGCTTTCCTGAAAGCCCTGGCGTTTCAACTCGGTTCGCACCGCCGCTAGCAGCGAGTCGCCTGGCGGCTTGCTGAGGTTGGGGGAGGTTTGGAACAGCACCGTCACGGCGCGGGCATCCCGCGAAATCAGGTTGCCTACTAGCCCCGGCGTGCGGTATACGAGCGTGGAGTCCTGCGCCCGGCGGCTCGGGTCGGCGGGGTTCAGATACGGAATGTTGAACACGCCCAAGCCTTCCACTACCGGGTTGCTGGCCGTGGTAGGCGACGAAACCTGCGTCACGTGTCGGCGCTGCGCAATAAAGCGCGTGAGCGAATCAACCCGGGTAAGAAACTTGGGCTCGAATACAGTCTGGCCTTTGGGGGCCTCTAAGCCGAGCAGTACGTAGTCGTTGTCGTTGCCGAAGCGGGCCGAGTACTGCTGGTAATAGTCGAGGTCGGGGTCGCCGGCGGGGTAGAAGTCGTTGAAGTTGTAATTAAATCGTAGCTGTGCCACGAAAAACAACGCCAGCCCCGACACCAAGGCCAAGGCAAACAGAACGCTATAACTGAGTTTACGAAGCGGCATAGAGGGTATCACCAAGCTCCAGCTCGGTGAATAGTTGAACGGCGCCAAACGCGCCGCTGCAACAAAGAACGTTCGACGACGCGCGTAGCTGGAGCTAGGCGCACCTTGGTAAGACCTTATTCGCTACCTTAGGTTCGGTGGTTGCCGAAGTTTAAGGCACAGTGAAGCCAACCGTCATTTTCCTCGTTTTGTTTCCACTCTCATCGTAATACCCTTATGAAAAACGCTCTGCTCGCCCTTGCCCTGTTCGCCTTCGTAGGTACCGCCGCTGCCCACGGCGACAAAGACGCCAAGAAAGCCAAAAAAGGCGCTGCTAAAATGGAATGTTCTGCCGCGCAGAAAACCGCCATGGGCGGCTCGTGCTGCATGAAGAAAGGAGCCAAAACTGCGGCTGTTACACCCACTCCGGCCGCCCCCACCGTGAAGTCGCTGTAAATCACTTAGTCCTTCGTCTAAGAAACAGAGAAGCCACCCGTAATTGGGTGGCTTCTCTGTTTTCAACTTTATGCGTTTCAGCGCTAAAGATTGTAGGCTGTATGTTGTAACCTTTTGCTAAACGAAAGGTGTCCCGCGAAAATCAAACCTCTATGACTGCAAACCGCTGCGCTATTCTCACTTGGTTGTTCGCTTCGACCCTTTCATTCGCCTCAGCGCAGTCCACTGCGCCGGCAACAGGTCGCAACTTGAAAAGTCAGCTAGACTTAGTTGTGCAGCGGGAGGGGGCGGCCTTTATTAAAGAGCCGACCCGAGTGGGGCTGTCAATTGGCATCATCAAAGACAAGCAAACCTACTTCTACAATTTCGGTACCACCGAGAAAGGAACGAACAAAGCGCCAACTCAGAACACCGTTTACGAAATCGGCTCTGTCAGCAAAACGTTTGCTAGCCTTTTGCTGGCGCAGGCCGTGGCGGAGAAGCGGCTAAGCCTAGAGGATGACGTGCGCAACTACTTGAAAGGGGCTTATCCAAACCTGGCGTACGCCGGCAAGCCGATCAAGCTGCTGCACCTGGCCAACACCACTTCCGCCTTACCCGACAATCTGCCCGACCGAAGTGCTGTACTGCAACAAGCCAACCCCGATTCTATACCGGCGCTTATTCTCCGAGCCGCTCGCACCTACACCAAACAAAATTTCTACGACGACCTGCATACCGTTAAGCTCGATACCGTGCCCGGGCTAATTCCGCGGCATTCCAATGCCGGGGCTCAACTTCTGGCCTACATCCTCGAAAACGTCTACCAGACTCCGTACGAGAAGCTAGTGGAGAAGTACATTGAAAAGCCGCTGCACATGCAGAGCGCCACGAGTGTAAAAGCCGGCAACAACTTATTGGCGGTTGGGCACAACGAAAAGGGCAGCCGCATGCCCTACCACTTCATTGATAACTTGGAGCCGTCGGGTGGGTTGCGGTACAGCGCGGCCGATATGGTGAAGTATCTGGCTTTTCAGCTCGCAGAAACCAATAAGGCTGTAGTGCTAAGTCACCAGCCAACGTGGGGTAGCTTGGAGGAAGAGGCCATTGGCTTGAACTGGAATATGCGCAAGACCGCCGACAGCAAACGTCAGCTTTTGCACACGGGCGGCACCTTTGGATTTGCTAGCTACTGTAGCTTTTATCCCGAACTCGGCTTTGGCATTGTGGTGCTGTCCAACGAATCGGATAGAGGAACGCAAGGCCGGCTTTATGAAGTAGCCGACCAGATAGTAGCAGGCATCTACGGCGTACCACCCGGTCTTCAAGCTTTCCAAAGCAGCCTAGCTACGAGCAAGTACAACCAAGCCCTCGACGTGTATAAAGCAGTCAAGAAAAAGCATCCTGACCTGCACCTTACCGAAGAGTACGTAAATGAATGGGGCTATAAGCTAGCTCGTGCAGGCAACCCCAAGCAGGCTATCGAGTTATTCAAACTAAATGTCAGCCTGCATCCCAACAGCTGGAACACCTACGACAGCTTAGCAGAAGCCTACGAAATGACTGGCAACAACGCGCTTGCCATCAGCAACTACAAGCAGTCGTTGGCCTTGAATCCGAAGAATACCGGCGCAGTCGAGCACCTCAAGAAACTCGGGGCAACAGCAAATAAGTAGTTACTGCCAAGGCAATTTCGGCGCGAAATTGTTGTAAGAGTAAGCAGGGTGGTTTGCAGGTGAAATAACTCGCAGACTCGTCTGTCTATCCTTTTTACTTTAGCTAGTGTCGTATGAGCAAGGAAACCATTGTAGCCAAGAGCCTATCGGCGGCCGATACGGACCGCATTATTGAGATGGGTTGGGAAGACAGAACTCCCTTTGAGGCGATAGAAGCGCAGTTTGGTTTACTTGAAAAAGAGGTAATTGCCTTGATGCGGACCACAATGAAGCCTTCATCGTTTCGCATGTGGCGCAAGCGTATGGCTGGCCGCACCACCAAGCACCGTGCCCTACAAGCCGAAGAACCTCGTCATTTCAAAGCCAACCAGCAGAGAAGTATTTCGATGAACAAGATCAGCAAGCGGTAGAAAACTGCCTTGCAACTAAAGTGCAAGAGCCGCCTCACCCAGGCGGCTTTTTGCTTTCCAAGATACCCGCGGCGCCCGCATTACAAGGAAGAAGGTTTGTCGGCCTCAAACTACTTTCTTTACTTTTGACGCCATATCCCAATCAGCTTTCTGCTCATGCGCCAATACCTCGACCTCGTCCGCCACATCCTCGACCACGGCACCCCCAAAACCGACCGCACGGGTACGGGCACGCTCTCGGTTTTCGGCCCGCAGATGCGGTTTGATTTGGCGCAGGGCTTTCCGCTGGTGACCACCAAGAAGGTGCACCTCAAAAGCATCATCCACGAATTGCTGTGGTTTCTGCGCGGCGACACCAACAACAATTCCTTGGAAGAAGTAGGCGTGAAGATTTGGCGGGAGTGGGCCGATGCCGATGGTAGCCTTGGCCCCATCTACGGCCAGCAGTGGCGCAGTTGGCAAACCCCCGACGGCCAGAGCATCGACCAGATAGCCGAAATGGTGCGCCTGCTCCGTACGCAGCCCGATTCGCGGCGCATGGTGGTGTCGGCCTGGAACGTAGCCGACCTGCCGCAAATGCGCCTTACACCCTGCCACGCGCTGTTCCAGTTCTACGTGGCCGAAGGGCGGCTTTCGTGTCAGCTCTACCAGCGCTCCGCCGACGTGTTCTTGGGCGTACCCTTCAACATTGCCTCCTATGCCTTGCTCACGCTGATGATGGCGCAGGTAACCGGCTTACAGCCCGGCGAGTTCATTTGGACTGGCGGCGACACGCACCTCTATAGCAACCATCTCGAACAAGCTCGCCTCCAACTCACCCGGGAGCCGCATCCGTTACCCCAAATGCGCCTCAACCCGAGGTGAAGGACATCTTCTCGTTTCAGTTTGAAGATTTTCAACTAGACAACTACGAGTCGTGGCCAGCTATTAAAGCGCCAGTAGCAGTCTAGTTGCATTATAGTAAGATGGGTATTTTCATTTGTTGGTATGTTGCCTGTATGTAGCAGCAGACAGTGAATTGCTATGACTTTTACTCACGCAATAAGTTGTCTTTGTAAAATGCAGTAAATTAGCAGATTGCATACTCGTAAAGCTAATTTATAGGCTATTAGAAAAATTCAATCAAAGCGTAATAGTGCAAAATATGATTTGGGTCTGTACCTTACGGGTCATGAACTCAATGGCTCTATCTTGCACAAACCCAAGTCCGCTTTCCCGTCGGCACCGGGCTTTGATTGCTCTTTATTCCTTAGCTAGTAATGCTCAAGATCGACTTGAAATCTTGCGCCTTAATGAAGTAACCGAAGAAGATCTAAACGAATTCGAGGAGAGTTGGCGGGTGCTGTGTGGGCGTCCGCTGCACCCCAACTACCTATTGCCCCGCCTCCCAACCTCGGATCGAGAATAGGAGCGGAGACACCGTATCCCATCGAACCTCACCTACGCCGCTTAGCACCCGGATGCCGGCCACGTTGGCGGTAAACACAGTTTCTGCTCGTAGTAGAGCCGCGGGCTGAAATAGTCCTTCTTGGCACTCCAATCCATGCTTTTTCGCTACTTGCAGCAAGTGTGCACGTCGTACCCCCGCTACGCATCCCGTAGTTAAGGCGGGCGTAAACAGGCAGTTGTCGGATATCCAGAAAATGGCTGCCGACACGGTTTCGGCCACGTGGCCGGCAGTATCCAGTAATATCAGTTCGTCGAGGTTGCGTTGAATTCTTTCCCGAGCGGCTAGCACGTACGTCAAGCTTTCGGGGCCTTTGCAGAATGAAACCAGTGAAAGCCGGGTTTGGACCGTTTCGGCAAAGCCAGTCGTAGCTAGCGGCGCATCGTTGGGCTGAAATGGCCGCGTTGTGGCCAGCCAGCTACACTCAGTGGTTTCGGGAGCGTAAAGGCCGCCACCGCTGCGCCACAATTGCAACCGAAGACGGTGCGCACTGCCGGTTGCTAGCTTGCCGAGCATATGCGTCAGGCCTTCGGCCGTAACTAGCTCGGGCGGTAACGTAAGACCCAATGCTGCCGCCGCGCGCTCCATTCGGGCTAGGTGATGCGGCAGGTAGCGGATGCTGCCATCGGTCCACACCAGCGTCTCAAAAAAGCCATCGTTGAAAAACAGCCCCCGGTTCGGTAAGGTCAGCGCAAAATCTTCATCAAGTAGCAACTGACCATTGTAGAGGAGCATTTCCTGGGGCGTAAAGGTTGAGTATGCGTATCGTTCAACAATTGTTCGTTGCTGGTGTCCAGTTGAGAAGCTCGATTATCGATTGAAGCAACCTTGGCAACTTACAGCAAGGTAAACCGCTTACCAGGCAGCGCCTTAACAATATTTTGAAATTCGAGGCCAAGTAGAAGAGAGGCTATTTGGTGCATCGGTAACTGCGTTTTCCATGCTAGGTTATCGATGTGCTCCTCCTTTGTGGCTTGCAGCACCTCGATTACGCTAAATTCGGCCGCCGTGAAATCCGCCGAATCATGAGTTGTCGGGCCCTTATGCTTGCCATGAAACTGCAAAGCCGAATCCCAATTAAGCTGCTGCTCTAGGTCCTGGGGCTCGGAGTAAAGAGCGGCTTTGTTTGCCTTGATGAGCTCATGGCAGCCCTCCGAAGCCACCGAGCCGAGCGGGCCAGGCACGGCCAACACGTCCCGGTTGTAGCCCATTGCCAGATCGGCAGTGATAAGCGCGCCTCCTTTCTTGGCCGCTTCCACTACCACCGTGCCATCGGACAGCCCGGCAATAATTCGATTTCTAGACGGGAAATTGTATTTGTCGGGCTGGGTGCCAAACGGAAACTCGGTAAGCAAACCGCCTTGGGTACGCATCTTTTCGGCGGTTTTGCGATGAGCCGGCGGGTAGATAATGTCTAACCCCGTAGCCATGACGCCCACGGTTTCCAAGCCTTCCTGCAAGGCGGCACGGTGGGCCGCAATGTCGATGCCATAGGCCAAGCCACTTACCACCAGGGGGCGGTGCTGTACCAGGCCTTGTACCAGCCGCTCGGTTTGCTCACGGCCATAGTCTGTGGCTTTGCGGGTGCCAACGAGAGCAATAATCTTTGGTTGGTTGAGGTCGGCAGTGCCTTGGTAGTAGAGCAGCGTAGGAGCATCAGGAATTTGCTTTAGCCGCGCGGGAAACTGCTTGGAGGTATAAAAAAGTAGCTTCACTTCCTCCTTTTCCGCTTTGTGGAGTATACTCTCCGCTTGTTTTAAGGCCGCCGTACGTTCGGCGCCCGTCAGGATAGCCACTGTGGCTGGCCCCACGCCTGGAACCTTGCGCAGTTTGCCCGGGGGCAGGTGCAGCACATTCTTAGCCGAACCACCGTAGCTCATTAACTGCCGCGTCATCTGCGGCCCGATGCCAGGAAAAAGGGTAAGAGCGACTTCGTATAGTAGAGTATCCGTATCGTTCATATAATAAAGAGTGTGCTTGTAGATTTTACTTTCTGGATAGAAATGCTAAAACTAGCTTTCCTCAGCTGAGGAGGGGTTGAGTATAGTTGATCTACTGGCGGTCATGCTGAGCGCAGCCGAAGCATCTCGCTCGACTCGTTGCAGTGCTAACTGATTTTACCACACTAGCGAGATGCTTCGGCTGCGCTCAGCATGACGTATTTAATAGTTGTTCTGGTGTAAGTTCCTCATCCCAATCCCTCCTCATTTGAGGAGTGAAGCTGGTTTTCTAGTTTGCTCAGTGAGAAGCGTATCGGCTGACACTACTTAGCTCTGCGCCTTACCGATGGCGTCCAGCTCTTTCTTCATGTTGATTAAGAACTTGCGCACTTTCTCCAGGCTCTGAATCACGTCGATTTTCTCTTTGAGCTGGGGGCCTTTCTGCTTGATCATGTCGCGGGCACCGGGAATGGTATAGCCGCGTTCCTTCACGAGGTGGTAAATGGTGCGGAAGATGTCGATGTCTTGGGGCGTGTAGAGGCGGTTGCCTTTCTTGCTTTTGCGCGGGCGCAATTCCTCGAACTCGGTTTCCCAAAACCGTATCAGCGACGGCGCCACGTTGAACTGCGCGGCTACCTCGCCGATGGTGAAGTATTGCTTTTCGATGTCGCGCTCTTTATAAGGCATAGCGTAGGCTGTAGCGCGAAGGCTGCGCTTCACGTCTCGTTGAACGGTAGTAATAGGACGGCGGCATAGCGGTCAACTAATGCACAAACTTCGGCTGCTAGCCGACGTTTCGCTTTCCAATTCAGGTCGGCTACCTTTGCCGCAAGCGCCATTACCTTTAATTGCGAAAAGTAACCAAAATACCGGCCGCTGCCAATTTCATCGGCTCAGCTCATTTCGTTCAACGCCCCTTACGACTCGCCAAGCTGGGGCTTGGTGTTCTAACTGCCCATGTCACTTCCTACCGCCAGCCACGTCCGCCAGCAATTCCTTGATTTCTTTGCTTCCAAAGGCCACCACATCGTGCCCTCGGCCCCGATTGTGGTGAAGGATGACCCCACGCTGCTGTTTATCAACTCGGGCATGGCCCCGTTCAAGGATTACTTCCTCGGCAACAAGCCCGCGCCCTTTAAGCGCATCGTCGACACCCAAAAGTGTTTGCGCGTGTCGGGCAAGCACAACGACCTGGAAGAGGTAGGTTATGATACTTACCACCACACCATGTTCGAGATGCTCGGCAACTGGTCGTTCGGTGACTACTTCAAGAAGGAGGCCATTGCCTGGGCCTGGGAACTGCTTACCGACGTATTCAAACTGCCCAAAGACCGACTCTACGTTACGTACTTCGAGGGTGACCAAGGTGACGGCCTCGGCCCCGATACCGAGACGCAGGACCTGTGGCGGCAGTACGTGGCTGAGGAGCGCATTTTGCCCGGCAACAAGAAAGACAACTTCTGGGAGATGGGCGATACGGGTCCGTGCGGCCCCTGCACCGAAATTCACATCGACCTGCGCGACGAAGCCGAAGTAGCCGCCAAGTCAGGCCGCGAGTTGGTGAATGCCGACCACCCGCAAGTGGTGGAAATCTGGAACAACGTGTTCATGGAGTTCGAGCGCCGTGCCGACAAGTCGCTGCTGAAACTGCCGCAGCAGAACGTGGATACCGGCATGGGCTTCGAGCGGTTGATGATGGCCGTGTCGGGCGTAAAGTCCAACTACGACACCGACGTATTCCAGCCGCTCATTCAGTTCATTGCCAAGGAAGTGGGCCTGGAATACCACGGCACCTCACCCGCCACGGTTAACGACCAACCCGCTACCGAAAACGAGAAAACTGATATTGCCATCCGGGTTATTGCCGACCATATCCGTACCATCAGCTTCACCATTGCCGACGGTCAGCTGCCGAGCAACGTGAAGGCTGGCTACGTAATCCGCCGCATCTTGCGCCGGGCGGTGCGCTATGCTTTCTCATCACTGAATCAGAAGCAACCGTTTCTGTACAAACTAGTGCCCGTGCTGGCCGACCAGATGCGCAACATTTTCCCCGAATTGAAAGCGCAGCAGCAATTCGTGCAGCGCGTGATTGAGGAAGAGGAAATTGCCTTCCTGAAAACCCTGGAAACCGGTTTGCGTCGCCTCGATGCTTTGGAAGAAACGGCCAAAGCCAACGGCAACCGCATCGATGGCAAAACCGCCTTCGAACTTTCGGATACCTTTGGTTTCCCGTTGGACCTTACGGCTCTTATAGCTCGTGAAAAAGGCTTGACAGTAGACGAGGCAGGATTTAAGGTAGAGCTGGAAGCTCAGAAAAACCGCAGCCGCAACGCCCAAGAAGCTGAGCAGAGCGACTGGACCATCGTGACGCCATCGGAAGAGCAGCCAGCTTTTGTAGGCTACGACCAGGACGAGGCCCCGGCCCGCATCCTGCGCTACCGCCGCACCGACCGTAAAGGCAAAACCGAGTACCAAGTGGTGCTCGACCAAACCCCGTTCTACGCCGAGCAGGGCGGTCAGATTGGCGACACCGGCTACTTGGAGTCGCCGTTGAGCAAAGTGCGGGTACTGGACACCAAAAAGGAAAACGACCTCATCGTGCACACGGTGCTGGAGTTGCCGCAGGACTTGGACGCCGAGTTTACGGCCCGCTACGACCACGCCCGCCGCGCCCAAATTCAGCGCAACCACACGGCTACCCACCTGCTGCAAGCTGCTCTGCGCGATGTAGTAGGCACCCACGTAGCGCAGAAAGGCTCGCTCGTAAACGAGAAGCTGCTGCGCTTCGACTTCTCGCACTTCACCAAAGTCACCGACGACCAGCTGCGGCAGGTGGAAACTATCGTCAACGAGAAAATCCGCCAGCAAATTCCGCTCGATGAGCGCCGTAACGTGCCTATTGCCGAGGCTAAAAACCTGGGTGCTACGGCGCTGTTCGGGGAAAAGTACGGCGAGTTCGTGCGCGTCATCACCTTCGACCGCGACTTCTCGGTGGAGCTGTGTGGCGGCACCCACGTGCGCACCACCGGCGACATCGGTTACTTCAAAATCACGGCGGAAAGTGCTGTGGGCGCCGGGGTGCGCCGCATCGAGGCTGTAACCGCCGAAGCTGCCGAAAGCTACGTCAATCAGCAACTCGACTTGCTGGCCCAGGTGCGCGAAGCCCTCGGCAACCCGCAGCAGCTGCTGACCAGCATTGAGAAGCTCAGCGAGGAAACCGCCGGTTTGCGCAAGCAAATCGAGCAATTCGCGCAGCAAAGCATCAACCAGCAGAAAGAGCAGCTAGTGGGTCAGGTGAAACCCCTGGGCGGTGTCAACTTCTTGGCGGCCCAGGTGCAGGTAACGTCGGCCGACGGCCTGAAAACCCTGGCTTTCAACCTGCGCCAGGCTGTGCCTAACCTTGTAGCTGTGCTCGGGGCTGAAATCGACGGCAAGCCCCAGCTAGCCGTGATGTTGGATGATGAACTAGCTAAAGGAGGAAAGCTGAATGCATCAACGCTAGTGCGCGAACTGGCCAAGGAAATCCAGGGCGGCGGCGGCGGACAGCCGTTCTTCGCCACGGCCGGCGGCAAGAATGCAGCCGGTTTGACGGCCGCTATTGGCAAAGCCGAGGAGTTGGTGGAGAAATCATTGTAAGCTCTTATTTGTCAGTTAGTAAGAGCCTTATGAGAGTTTGGTGTCTACTTCTTGTCTTGTTTTGTTTGTGGCATTCAGACTTAGCCTACGCGCAGGCTAAGTCTGGTGCTATTATTCCAGCAACCACTGTTGATTACTATGATGCAAATGATGTCAAGCTTAGCTCGGCAGAAAATGCTTCTTACAAAATTGAAACAGTGTACGCGGACAGTGTGAGCGGCACGGAGACAATGTATTACTCATCGGGTAAGCCACGTCGATCTGTGCACTATAAGAATATCAAGAAACAGCTACAACATGGTGAAGTGGTTTCTTGGTATGAAAACGGTAATGTTCACGCCAAGGAAAAATACGTCAATGGCAAACGACAAGGAGAGCTGCTGGTGTATTATCCTAATGGCAAGCTCAAACGACGTGATTTATACGCACAAGATAAATTTACCAAAGGCCAATGTTTTGGACCTGATGGAAAACCCCGTAAGCACACACCGTATGAGTGTATGCCAGTGTACGAAGGTGGCATTGACGGTCTTCTAAGGGATTTAAGTAGGAATCTGGTATACCCTGACGACGCTCTAAGCAGTGAAATTCAAGGGCAGGTTATTATAAGCTTCGTAGTTGGAAGTGATGGATACGTCAAAAATGTGAGCGTTGCCAAAGGCCTCACTCCCTCGACGGATGCCGAAGCAATTCGTGTTGTGCAAGAACTTAAAAAACTCACGCCAGCCACTCAAGACGGAGAAGCTGTTTCTGTTGCCTTCAAAGTCCCCATTAATTTTGCCATACAGTAAGCTCTGTCTACATGAGCAACTTCGCTGATCGAGTCTGCTTATATAAACCGTAAGCTAGAGGCTGCATAAGGGACATTGCAATCAGCATTTCATAGCTGAAAGCACCAAAGCTAAATGCTAGCCTGTCATCAGGCTTCGAAGTGTGTATCCCGTTACGCTTGCCTGACTTTAGTTACATAGAAGCTAAATAGAAGTGTTTCTTGGCAACCCAAGCGTTTCCTATCTTGCCAGGCAATTCTATTATTATAATCGAAGTCAACAGTAACCTTAGCTAAACACTAGATAACCAGCCGTATATTATTAGGTATTAGATTTTACATGAGTTGTTATACTCTTTTGATAGTAGGCTGTCTGCTGACAGTTAACACTAAAACTGCCGCTCAATCTATTGATGCGTATTTCAAAGCCCAACCAGGTAGTCACAGTGATGTTGATTTCGGCAATGGGCTGAAGTCGCGCACTGATACGGTGCGCGGTACGAATGGGGCAGCGGCAATTATTCGGTATTACGCCAGCGGGCAGAAACAGGAGGAAATACCGTATCTGTTTTCGCGCAAAAACGAGCTGCACGGCACCCAGACCCGTTGGTTCGAAAATGGGCGAGTGCAGGCAACAGAACAGTATGCCAACAACCAACGGCACGGTCAATTGCTGACCTATTACCCTAACGGCACGCTACGGCGCCGGGAAGAGTACAAACAGGGCAAGCAAGTGAAAGCCGAGTGTTTTGCCGCCGATGGCAAATCCATTGCCTATTTCGATTATTTGCAATTCCCTGAATACCCCGGTGGGCTGCTTAAGCTGCTCGGAGCCATCCAGAGCAACACGGAGTACCCCAAAGAGGCGCTACGCAATGAGGAGCAAGGAAAAGTGTTAGTTGATTTTGTGGTGAGCAGTAGGGGAGTGGTGCAGGATGCCCGCGTCAGGAAAAGCGTCAGTCCCTTACTCGACCAAGAGGCCTTACGTGTGGTGAACAGCCTTAGAGGCTGGAATCCTGCTCGGCTTGATGGGGAGCTAACGGATGTATTATTCACGTTGCCAGTCACTTTTACAATCAACTAATTCCGTTTCCTCACTTTCTTATGCGTTTTTTTACTCTTGCCACGGCCGTGTTGGCGGCCGGTTTTTCCTTCACCGCTTCCGCCCAGGTGTTCACCGACCCGGGTGCTTACAACAATGCCATTATAGCCGAGCAGCGGGCCATGCTCAAGAAAAACCTGCGCTACATCAGCAAATCCGCTCATTCCGACAACGAGAAGAAGATTGACGCTAAGCGCCTCGACCTGATCAAGCAAACTGAGGCTTCGCTGAACAAAGTGGCCAAAATGCCCGCTTTTGAGGACGACAAAGGCTTCAAGGAGCAAACCACGGAGGCCTTCTATCAACTGCTGAAAGTCTACTCCGAGGACTACAAAGCCGTGGATATGATGGCCGCTACGCGTACCGCTACCATCGAAAATATGGAGCAGTACTTTAAACTTCAGGAAATTGCCGAAGCCAAGCTTCAGGTGGTCAACGACAGCGTGGATGCCGCTCAGCGCCGGTTTGCCCGACGCCACAACATGACCTTTTCGGAAGATGCGGAAGGCAAGCGCCTCGCCAATTATATGCGGCAGGTTTCGGAAGTGAATACTTACCAGCACAAAGTGTATCTGGCGCAGTTTCGAGTGGAAAAGGCCAATGCCCGCCTCACGGATGCCCTTAACTCGCAGAACGCGGAAGCCTTTGAGCAGGCGCGCCTGCAGTTGATTGAAGACACCAAAGCCGCAGCGGCCGGCCTTACGGCTATTACCCCCTTTCGCGGTAAAGACGCCCAGTATCGGGATGCGGCTCGCAACCTGGTTAAATTCTACGCGACTTTCGCGGCCAACCAAGCCGCCCAGATGAAAGTACTGATGGAGCGCAAAGACAGCTTCACCAAAGCCGACGCCGACAAGTTCAATGGCTTCATCAACCTCTACAATTCGCAAAACCAAAAGCTGTCTACGGCCTATAACCAAGCCGGCAACAACTTCCAGGCTACCTACATTCCCGTGTTCAACGACTAGGGATAGTGCATGAGTTACTGATCGGTCTTAGCCGGTTGGAATAAGAAAAGACCTTTTCAGGTTGGAACAAGGAGTGAAGTCACAGCCTGTTCCGATGTGAAAAGGTCTTTTTGCTGTTGTAAACGGGATACTTTTTCTCGGGCAGATAGTTTTAACTTGCAGCCCGGCGGCATACCCGCCTAATTACTACGTATGGACGAAAGCATTAAAGCGAAATACCAGCCCGTCATCGGCCTCGAAGTGCACGCGCAGTTGCTCACGCACAGCAAAATGTATTCTTCCGACGAGAATGAGTACGGCGCGCTGCCCAACAACAACTTGAGCGTTATTACGCTCGGCCACCCCGGCACGCTACCCCGCGTGAATCACACGGCCGTGGAATACGCCATGAAAATGGGCTTGGCTACCAACTGCCACATCCGCCGCGACAACCTGTTTGCGCGCAAAAACTACTTTTACCCCGACCTTCCGAAGGGCTACCAGATAACCCAAGACAAAACGCCCATCTGCTACGAGGGTCACGTAGAAGTGCGCCTCTCCGATGGCTCGACCAAGCAAATCGGCGTTACGCGCATCCACATGGAGGAAGATGCGGGCAAGAGCATACACTTAGCCGGCGAGGTAGAAACCCTCGTAGACCTGAACCGCGCGGGCGTGCCACTGATTGAAATCGTATCGGAGCCGGACATTCGGACTTCCGAGGAAGCGTATGCTTACCTCACCGAAATCAAGAAGCTGGTTGAGTACCTGGAAATCTGCGACGGCAACATGGAAGAAGGCTCGCTGCGTTGCGACGCCAACATCTCCGTGATGCTGAAAGGGGCCGACAAGTTCGGTACCAAAGTGGAGGTGAAGAACATGAACTCGTTCCGCAACGTGCAGCGCGCCATCGATTACGAAATCGAACGGCAAATTGAGATGTTGGAGCGTGGCGAGGTTATCGACAGTGAAACCCGGGGTTTCGACGCGGCCACCGGCACCACCGGCGGGCAGCGGAGCAAGGAAACCATGAACGACTATCGTTACTTCCCGGAGCCCGATTTGCCCCCGGTAATCATCGATGATGAGTGGTTGCACCGCGTGCAGGCGGAACTGCCCGCCCTGCCGCAGCAACTTTACACTCGCTTCACCGGCGAGCTAGGCCTCTCTGACTACGATGCCTCGGTGCTTACGGTGGAAAAGGACGTGGCGCTGTTCTTTGACGAACTCACCCGCTTGACTCCCAATGCCAAAGCCGCGGCCAACTGGGTGCAAGGTCCGGTGAAGTCGTTCTTGAACGAGCGGGCCCTCACCATGGCGGAGTTCCCGCTCACCACGCAGCACTTGGCTGACATCATCCAACTTATCGACGCCAACAAGGTCAGCCACTCGGTAGCTTCCAAGCAGCTCTTCCCATACCTGCTCGAAAATCCTGCGCAAACTGCCGCCGCTGCAGCCGAAGCCCAAGGTTTGTTGCAACAGTCGGATAGTGGGGCGCTGGAAGCTATGATTCAGCAGGTGCTGGACGCTAACCCGGCCAAAGTGGCTGAGTACCGCGCCGGTAAGAAGTCATTGACCGGTATGTTTATGGGCGAGTTGATGAAGCTGACCGGTGGCAAAGCCGATCCGAAGCTAGCCAATCAGCTCTTGCGCCAGAAGCTGGACGCTTAAGCAGCAAGGAATTAGCTTTCAACAAAGCTCAGGTTACTTCGGTGGCCTGGGCTTTTTGTTTAATTACAGCTAAAGGCCCCTTCTGTACAAGGGCTGGTTGGAAGCAAACATTGTTTCTTGCTGCCGTAACTGAGCTGCTTGCAACTCATCCAAGGAACTAAGGCGCAACTTTTCGGTTTTCAGTAGCAAGTACTAAGTAGGACAGGCGGCTAGTATTTTTGCATTCCCGCTTAAATCGGCAACTTGCGCCCCCTACGCCTGATACTTGCAAACTAGTCCGCCGGCTTGGTACCGGCGCTTTCGTCTGAGATGATGTACAATATGAAAAGCATTCTGTTGATCGGGGCTGTGCTAGGCATGGCCAACGCCTGCAACAAAGCCACGCCGCCTACTACCGGCACGGCTGCCAACGGCACCGGCTACCAGATTACGGGCCAGCTTACGAATGCTCCGGCCGGAGCCAAAGTATACCTCGCCGAACTCGGCGACACCCAGTTTATCTCGCGCGATACGGCTGCCGTCGACGATAAAGGGCAGTTCAAGTTTACGGGTACGGTGCCCGAAGCTGGCTTATACCAAGTGAAGGTAAACGACCAAAACCAGGTGCTAGTAGCCCTGGCTAACGGCAGCAGCCTCTCCCTAACCGGTGACGCGCAGAAGCTGAGTGACACCTACACCGTGCAGGGCTCCAAGGACTCGGAAGTGTTGCAGCAGCTCAGCCGCACTATGTTGCAGTCGAAGACGCAAATGGGCCAGCTAGAGCAGCGCTACAACCAGAACGCCCAAGCCAACCGTCCCGACTCGATGCAACGCATAGAGAAGCAATTCTATGCCTTGCAGTCCCGTGGCACCGAGAGTATTAAAAAACTGGTGCGCGACAATCCTGCTTCGGTGGTTTCGGGTTTCGTGGTTGCCAACCTGATCAATCCCGACGAGCAATTTGCTTTCGCCGATTCGATGACAACGGTGTTCAAAACCAGCCAACCCGAGTCGCGCTACACCAAAGCCTTGGTAGCCAAGCTAGAGCCGATGCGTTCAACTGCTGTGGGCGTGCAAGCACCAGAAATCAATCTGGCCGCTCCCGATGGCAAGCCCGTAGCTCTCAGCAGCCTGCGCGGCAAGTATGTGCTCATCGACTTCTGGGCATCGTGGTGCGGACCCTGCCGCCGCGAAAATCCCAACGTGGTGAAGGCCTACAACAAGTACAAGGGCAAAGGCTTTGAAATCTACGGTGTGAGCTTCGACCAAGACCGGGAAAAGTGGTTGAAAGCTATTCAAGCCGATGGCCTTATTTGGAAGCACGTTTCTGACCTGAAAGGGTGGGAAAGCGCCGCTGGCCAAACCTACAGCATCAAGTCAATTCCTGCCTCCATTCTGCTCGACCCGCAAGGCCGCATCATCGGTAAAAACCTGCGTGGAGAAGCGCTGGAAGCTAAGTTGGCTTCGGTGTTGAAATAACAGCTAATAGAATAGCTAATTTATTGGCGGTTAGTATACAAAGGGCCCGCTTCCTTAAATGGAGGCGGGCCCTTTGTGTTTGTGAAATGACAGTTGAACAAGTAGTGGGTGTATTGTTCAGCTAATCAGCTATTTTAAAGAAACATGCGCTGCATAGCATGCCAGAGCTGTTTCTTACGGCCAGCGTCATATTCCAGCATCTTGATTTCACTGGCTCCCAAGAAAGCCGTGTCGCCGTAAAGCAATACAGGTTCGTAAGGTTGGGTGGTATAAACCGCTACATCGAGCAAGTTTTTGCCGAATGCTAGGAATTGCTTGGCCGCCAGATTTTTGCGGAGGGAGCAGAGAGCCACCGGAAACTTTTCGTGCTCCACGTTCACCAGCACCACGTCTTCCATCACCAGCCGAATGGCTTTTAGGATGTTGTTGAGGAACACGTTGCGGGGCAGTTTCCGGAATTCATCGGGCGACACGCGCACTAAGATTAGCAAGCCATTGGGGTTGCTGCCCAGCGTAGCAAACGGGATGTGTGCCACCGGTGATTGGGTGGGCGTTGGCTGAATCCGACCTGGCTGCGAAGCTGGCGCAGTAGGAGCAGCCGGAAGTTCTGCTAGTGTTGGTGTTGAGAACAGCGGGCCAGGGTCAGGAGCGGGCGGTGCTGTAGGTACAGGCGGTGGGACCGGCGTAGTCGGTGACGGACTTAGCGTAAGATTAGCCAAAGAAGGCAATTTGCCATGCGCAGGGGTGATAGGCGGTACGGCGGGTGTTACAGGTGGTGTGGCAGCCGCTATTGGCACAACCGCCGGTGCCGGTTCCACGCGAGGCGCTACCAACGGGGCAGGCGGTGAAAAGACAGGTGGCGTAGGCGGAGCAACAGCCGCCACGGGAGCAACTGCCGGAAGGACTATCTCTGTAGGAGAAGTCACTAGGGAAGAAGCAACCGGAGCCGTCGCTCGTTCGGCCACTACATACAGCGACACATCCGTATAAAAGTTCTGAAAGAAAGCCAGTGAATCAGCGCTTGCCATAGGGTGAATAGTTCGGCTTGTTTGTGTTTATAATGGCCTCACGGGGTACTAGCAAGATAGCCGATTGTACCGTTTCTGCGCTACTCCATATCAAACAAGGCCCGCAGTTCGGTGGCTTCGGCGGGCTTCATACGGCCCCGAGCACCAGTCGCAACTGCCGCCGGCGCAGAGCGCCTTCGTACAGCTGAATTTCCTCTGGCGTTTCGGGCACTGCCTCTGGCACGTCAATCGGGCGGCCCGACTGGTCGACGGCTACGAAGGTGAAGAAGGCCTCGTTGGTTTTCATCTTAGTTCCGCTCGGAATATCCTCGGCCCACACATCAATGTGTACTTCCATGCTCGAGCTGAAGGCCCGCGTCACCTGCGCTTGCAACGTAACTACGCTGCCCAAGCGGATAGCATCACGAAACGATACGTTGTCGACGGATGCGGTTACTACGATGCGGTTGGAATGCTTCTGAGCGGCAATAGCGGCGGCAATGTCCATGAGGTGCATCATATGCCCACCCATCAAGTTGTTGAGGGTATTGGTGTCGTTCGGTAGCACCAACTCAGTCATTATAACGAACGAGTCCTTTACGGGCCTTTGTTTGCGCATCATGCAGTGAAATTCTCGGGGAAATGAATGCTGCAAAGATAGGCTACCGGGTTGTAGCGCGAAGCTTTTGCCGCATGCCTTATCAAGACAATGTGGCCTCGCAGCAGCGTTCGAATGGAATGCCAACCAGCAGTGGCAGTTTACCCAGCCCAGCCCGCTCGCCCTAGTAGCGGCACAAAACGGAACTGCTCGAATTCTTCGCGCGTGAATTCTTCCTCACTTACTCGCGTGACGCGCACCATGCGCTGGGTCTGCGCGTCGCCGACCGGAATAACCAGGCAACCACCAACCCGCAGCTGCCGAAGCAGGGGCCGGGGCAAGGTAGGCGACCCGGCCGTAACCAGAATACGGTCGAAAGGCGCGTGCTCGGGCAAGCCCACCGAGCCGTCGCCGCAGAAGAGGTTCGCAGTCCGGTGCAAATGCGCCAACCGGCGGCGCGTGCGCTCGAAAAGCACCGGCTGGTATTCGATGCTGAAAACATGAGGTGTAAGCTCAAGCAGCACGCAGCATTGGTAGCCCGAACCAGTGCCCACTTCCAGCACCCGATGCTGCGGCTCGGGGCGCAAGAGTTCTGTTTGGTAGGCTACCGTGTAGGGCTGCGAAATCGTCTGGCCTTCCCCAATCGGAAAGGCTTTGTCTTGATAAGCGTGGGCTTGAAAAGCTGTTTCAAAAAAAGCATGGCGCGGCACGGCCAGTATAGCCGCTAGAACCCGCTCGTCGCGGATGCCTTTGCGGCGTAGCTCGTCTACGAGGGTGCGGCGTTGGCCGCGGTGTCGGTAGGTGTCGGCGTGCATGGAAGAGAAGCAGTCCTAAGGAGTGCGTGAGGGCGAGCGAAGGATTGGCACGGTTTTCCCGGTTTTCGGTTTATTGCCCTACCTTTGCCCCGCTCAAAACGGGCCATCCGTGTCCGTTCAGGCATTTGTTTCGGTGCGAAGCTACCCATTCGCCCCCATAAAACCACTTGCCGGCTTTTGTAGCCGGCCCGACAGTACGGCCCTTGATTCGCACCCTGCAACAACTAAAGCTGATTGCCGCCGATTTCGGAGCGGCACTTCTAGCCTGGGTGTGCTTCTTCCTGCTGCGCAAGTACCTGCTAAGCGAAATCAACGAAGGCTACCGCTTCACCGAGGACGCGTTGTTCTATTTGTCTGGTTCCGCGTTCATGATAGCCTTCTTCTGGACGGCTCTCTACGCGCTGATCGGCGAGTACCGCGACATCTTCCGCAAGTCACGCCTCGGCGAAATCATCCGTCTTGGACGCGTATCGGTACTGGGCGCACTGATTATCTTCTTTGCCTTTCTGCTTGACGATCAGGGGGTAAGCAAGTACCAGCTGTACTACAAAACTATTACGGCGTACTTCCTGCTGCACTTCACCATATCAGCGGTGTTCCGGACGATGGCCGTAAGCAGCGTGCAGCACTTGGTTCGCAACGGTACGATCTTCTTCAACACCTTGCTGGTGGGCTCCAACGCCTTGGCCCTCGAAACCTACCACGAGCTACGCCGCAACAGCCGCCACCTTGGGCTAAAGCTGGTGGGCTTTGCTCCCGTTGGCGAAACTGTCGACGTGGGACTGGCTGCCGAAATACCCGCCCGCGGTTCGTATCGTCGGCTGCCTGCCTTGGTGCGGGCGCTGAAAATCGAGCAGATCGTTATTGCCATCGAGCCTTCCGAACACCGCTTGGTGGAGGAGATTCTGACGTTGCTGGAAGGCACGCCCGCCCGTGTAAGCGTGCTGCCCGACCTCTATCAGATGCTGCTTGGCTCGGTGAAAGTGAGCCACATCTTTGGTACGCCGCTCATTGAAATCAAGCAGGACCTACTACCGGTCTGGCAGCGGGTGCTAAAACGGATGATTGATGTGGTAGCATCTGCGCTATTTCTGCTGCTGGCGTGGCCCGTATATGCGTTTACGGCGGTCATGGTGAAGTTGTCGTCGCCGGGGCCGGTGTTTTATTCACAGGAGCGTATTGGTCGGCACGGGCATCCGTTCCGCATCTACAAGTTTCGCTCGATGTACCTGAATGCCGAGCAGCAGGGGCCCTCTCTCAGCTCTGACCACGACCCACGCATTACACCTTGGGGCCGTTTTATGCGCAAAGTACGCCTCGATGAGTTGCCCCAGTTCTGGAACGTTATCCGCGGCGACATGAGCATCGTAGGGCCCCGTCCCGAGCGGCAGTTTTTCATCGACCAGATCGTTAAGATTGCGCCGCACTACCGCCATCTGCACCGCGTCCGGCCGGGCCTGACCAGCTTAGGCCAAGTGAAATACGGGTACGCCGAAACCGTTTCCCAGATGGTTGAGCGCCTCAAGTTTGACATTCTTTACATCGAAAACATGAGCCTCGCAATGGACTTCCGCGTGCTGCTCTACACGCTCAAAATTATTATTGAGGGACGAGGCAAATAAATGGGAGAATTGAGTGGCTGAGTTGTTAAATGGTCGGCTGTTCAATTAAAGTGAGATTCTACTTAGCCATTTAACATCCCAGAAATTCAATCCATCAGAATTCATGTTCACTGGCATCATCGAAGCGCTTGGCACCATTCAAGATGTGCGCCGCGCAGGCACTAATATTCATTTCACCGTGCACTCGCCCTTTGCGGCTGAATTGCGCATCGACCAAAGCGTCGCCCACGATGGCGTGTGCTTGACGGTGGTGGCCGTTGATGGCGCCACCGGTACGCACGTGGTAACCGCCATTGACGAGACGCTGCAAAAAACCAACTTGGCGCACTGGCAACCCGGTCGCCGCGTAAACCTCGAGCGTTGCCTGGCCGCCAACGGCCGCTTCGACGGCCATATCGTGCAGGGCCACGTCGACCTGACGGCCGAGTGCGAGTCCGTCGAGGATCAGAACGGCTCCTGGCTCTATCGTTTCCGTCATGCGCCCGGCCAGGGTCGGGTAACCGTCGAAAAAGGCTCGATCTGCATCAACGGCACCAGCCTCACCTGCTTTAATTCTACTGACGATGGTTTCTCCGTCGCTATCATTCCCTACACCTACGAGCATACCACGTTCCAAGACCTGAGCCCCGGCCAACAGGTGAACCTGGAGTTCGATATCGTCGGTAAATACGTGGCGAAACTGCTTGGCAAATAACTAAACCACCTAGCAGCGGCTACGTAGATATAAGATCTATAGACTCTTATAACTGCCGCCGCCATGCCAAAGTCTAAACGTGAACTAATCGAACCCACTCCCGGCGACAAACGCTATGTGCGTCGCAATGCAAAAGGCCAATTCACCAGCGAAGTAGAATTACATCGCTCGTTGTCGCAAGATGACCGGCATAATTCCAAAATCACGAGTAAGCCCGGCCAGGGCGACCGTGGTGATGGTCATACTGGCAATCGGAAACCAGCGAAGTAACAAATTGCTTACCCAAGACAAAGCCGCTACCAATTAGTTGGTAGCGGCTTTGTCTTGGGTAAGTAGCTACATGAATGCCGTTGGAAAGCTAGCGGTGGTTGAGTTGCTTGGCTCCGGAAATATCAGTCAATGTAGTAGGAGTGGTTAGGCGCTTGTAGATAGTAGCACTCATCCAGGCCAGTAAGCTACCTAGCGTAGCCCCTGCCAGCACGTCGGAGGCAAAGTGGGCGGCTAGATAGATTCGGCTGTAGCTTACCAGTACGGCCCACAAGAAAAGCAGCCATTTTGCGGCCCGGTATTGCCGTGGCAGCACCAAGCTCACGAATACAGCAAAAGCAAAGGCATTGGCTGCGTGCGAGGACATGAAGCCAAATTGTCCACCACACCCATGAATCAGATTGAGGGTGGCGGAGAGCTTCGGGTCGTGGCAGGGGCGGAGGCGAGCGAAGTAAGGCTTGAAGAAGCGGCTCGATATAAGATCGGCAAGGCCCACGCTGGCGCCGAGCAGCGGCACTAGTAGAAACGCGCGGCGCTTGTAGATATAGATCAACAGCACCAACAGCACGAAATAGGCCGGAAACCACACCTCACGCTCCGTGAAGAACACCATGAGGGTGTCCAACTTGGGCGTGCGGTGGCTATTGGCGGCCACTACGAGCCAGCGGTCAAGGGCTTGCAGCTTCTCGATCAAGCGGAAAGGAGAGTTTCAGTGAGCCAATCTACGCCTTTGCGCAGCCACTGCTGCGTGGTGGCCTCGGGCGAGTTTGGTTCAATAGCGAAATTATAATGCCACTCAGCTTGGGGCGGCAAACTCATCAGGATGCTTTCGGTGCGGCCGCCGGTTTCTAGCCCGAAGCGTGTGCCTCGGTCAATAGCTAAATTAAATTCGGCGTAGCGGCCGCGGCGCACCAACTGCCATTGCTTGTGTTGCTCGGTGTAGGGCCGCTCGGCATTCAGGCGCAACAACTCGGTATAGGTACGGCCAAAAACTTCGCCCACTGCCCTAATAAAGGCAAATAGATTGTCGGCGTCGCCGTCTTTGCCCACGGTGAGACGGTCGAAGAAGATGCCACCGATGCCACGGGTTTCCTGGCGGTGGGGCAGGTAGAAGTACTCATCGGCCCAAGGCTTGAAGCGGGCATAATAGGTGGGGTCGTGCTGCTGGCAGACCTGCTCGATCTGCTGATGAAACCAGCGGGCCTGCGCCTCATCCACGTAGATAGGGGTCAGGTCGAGCCCGCCGCCGAACCAGGCTTCGCCGTTGCCGGCCTCGAAGTAGCGCACGTTCATGTGCGAAATCGGGACCATGGGGCTACGTGGGTGCTGCACCACCGAGACGCCCGTGGCGAAATATTCGGGGTTCGGCATGAGCAGCACGCGGGCAGCTTGCTCACTCATGGTGCCCGATACGGCCGAAAAATTCACGCCTCCTTTCTCGATGATGTTGCCGCCCGTCAGGATGCGCGAACGTCCGCCGCCGCCGCTGTGGTGCTGCCAGGCATCTTCTCGAAAGCGGCCAGCGCCGTCGGTAGTTTCTAATTGTTGGCAAAGCCAGTCCTGAAACGCCCGCAACCAAACCTCCACGCTGGCGCGCAAGGTAGGAGCAGGAATAACGGTGGGAAAAGGAGTGGGCATGAGGGGAAGTACCGCAGACTCCTCTGGCAAGCGAAGCTTGTAGGAAATCAAGCGAATAAAAGAGTGTGCTCTATGATTTGGGGCGTAAAGGTACGGATTTGTGGATTCAAGCCTTTGGTTGTCATGAAGGCCGCTATTGTACTTTCAGTGGCTACTACCGCAAGTCATTTTTCAGCTCTCAATTCAGTGGTGAACTGCTTGGCATGCTGAATCAGGTCTTGCTCTAGCTGCTGCTTGGTGGGAGTTGCCGCTAGCTCCTTCAAATTTTCTGCCACAGCTACTAAAGTTGCCATCTTGGTTTTTACATCTGGCGACCAAGTTTCACCAGCGCGTAAGCCATTGCCTGCTCGAAAAGCAATAAAGGTGTAGGTGGTGCCATCACGACGTATCGACATAACCGGGGCGGGGTATCGTACTTGGTCGAGTGCCGTGTTGAATAGCACCTCAATAGTGGTTGCCATGTCCTTGCTTATCTCAACCGACTTAGCCTGTGCCTCGACGTTTGAGCTGCTTTGCGCTTGCGTAGTTGACCAGATTGATTTTGGTGTTTGGTTGTAAGTCAAGTAGTATTTGTTGGCTTTCTGGTCAATAGAAAGAACATACTCCGGCTCGAAAGAGGGGAGTACCACTAGGCGGGCAAGAGGATTCAAGTCGAGCCCGACATATAGTGTTTCTCGCACTTTGGTATAGTATTGATTTTGAACAGAGTAGGAGGTAAGCAGCCCCTTAGCAGGCAGTAAATGGTCGTCTTTCTGCTGGGCTTGACTAGCAAAGGCAGAAAAAGAGAGTAGCAGAGCACATATAGCTAGCCGAAGCCAACCATAGGACAAGGAATTAGATGTGCGAAAGGCAATATGTGCCATGTGGAAAAGCAGAGCGAGGGTAGGTGACTTCTATGAACAACTGCCTTGTTACGATAACTGCTTTTCCATCACTAGTAGCTCCAGCTGCTGGCGTGGTATGCCAAAGCGGGTATCAGTGGGGAAGGGCTCGGTTTCACCGGTTTGATGGTAACCGTGCCGCTCGTACCATGCAATTAGCTCGGCCCGGACGGAAATGACAGTTATGCGCATGTGCGTGCAACCGTGTTGGTGGGCATGGGTTTCGGCGGCTATAAGTAAGCGTTTGCCGATGCCCTGCGCCTGCCGAGTGGGAGCCACGGAAAGCATGCCCATGTACAATGTTTCGCCTTGCAGCTCGAGATATACGCTGCCGCAAAGCTGCCCTTCGGCGGTGGTGCATAGCAGCATGGTTGCCTCGGTAGGGACCAGTAAGTCTAGGAGGGCCTCAGCGTCTGTGCGCTGACCGCCAAGCAAGTGCGCCTCCGTGGTCCAGCCTTGCATGGATTGTTCGCCTCGGTAGGCACTGTTGACAAGCGCTACCAGCGCGGGAACATCGGCGGGAGTGGCGCGCTTTATAGAGAGTTCTTCAAGCATAGAGCGAAGGTAAAAGAAGTAACTAAGGCTGAGTAACTGAGTTGCCGGGCAAGCTGTTTAACGTTACCTAACAGTCGATCAACTCGCCTTCTTGCTGCGACACTCGGGCACTTGGGCTCGTTACCCTGCGAAGTCCTTGCCGAACCTGTACTTTCGCTTCCCCATCCATCGCTCTTGCATGTACACTGAATCCGCCCCACCCCTGGAACCCGCTTTTACCACTCAACCCGACCGTTCCACCTGGCAACGTGCCTATCGCCTGATGCACACGGCCGCCGAAATGGCCCGCTTGTTCGAGGAAAACAAAGCCGTGACAGCCAAATACGTGCACGCCACCGCCCGCGGCCACGAAGCCGTGCAGCTGGCCGCCGCTTTTCACCTGCGGCCTGTTGATTACGCCGCTCCATACTACCGCGATGATGCATTTCTTATCGGCCTGGGCCTGCAACCCTACGAGCTGATATTGCAGCTCATGGCCAAGCGCGACGACCCTTTCAGTGGCGGCCGGACCTACTACAGCCACCCTTCACTGCGGCGAGCGGGCTTTCCTACCATTCCGCACCAAAGTTCGGCCACCGGCATGCAGGCCATTCCTGCCACCGGCATGGCGCATGGTATCAAGTACCTGGAAAGTAATTCGGAGGCGCGAAATCAGAGTTCCAGCGTGGTTCTTTGTTCTATCGGGGACGGAGCCATGACGGAAGGTGAGGTGAGTGAGGCGCTGCAAATGGCCGTGCTGCACCAATTGCCCATCATCTACTTGGTGCAGGACAATGATTGGGGTATCTCGGCTACCGGCCGCGAAATGCGGACGATGGACGCCTACGAGTTTGCGGCGGGCTTCAAAGGCTTGCATCGGTTGCAGGTTGACGGCGCCGACTTTCAAGCCAGCTACACTGTTTTAGCCGACGCCTTCGAGTATGTGCGGGCCCGGCGCGGCCCTGTGCTAGTGCACGCCAAATGCCCGCTCTTAGGCCACCATACCAGCGGAGTGCGGCGCGAATGGTATCGCGGCGACAACCTAGCCGAGCACAACCTACTCGACCCGCTGCCCCGCCTACACCAGCACTTGCAAACGCTCGGCTTCACCGAAACCGCGCTAGCGCAGTTAGCTGCCGAAGCCCGTACCACCGTGGAAGCCGATTACCAGCGGACTCTAGCCGCACCCGCGCCCGACCCCGCCACCTTTGCCGACCACGAGTTTGCCCCCCCGCCGTAACCGAGGAGACCGGGGAGCGTAGCCCCGCTGGCGCCGAAAAAGCCTTGATGGTTGATGCCGCCTTGCACACCATCGATGATATTCTACGCGAGTTTCCGGAGGCCTTGTTCTACGGCCAAGATGTGGGCGGTGAGCTAGGTGGGGTGTTTCGGGAAGCGGCTTTGCTGGCCAAAAAGTACGGCGATACCCGCGTGTTTAATACGCCCATTCAAGAAGCTTACATCGTGGGCAGCACTGCCGGCATGAGTGCGGTGGGCGCCAAGGCCATTGTCGAAATTCAGTTTGCTGATTACATCTGGCCGGGCCTCAACCAGTTGGTGGAAGAACTCAGTAAGTCCTGTTACCTATCGAATGGGCAGTTTCCGGTGCAAAGCCTGATTCGGGTGCCTATCGGGGCCTATGGGGGCGGCGGCCCCTATCACTCCGGCTCGATTGAAAGTACGCTGCTCATCATTCGGGGTATCAAGGTGGTGTATCCGAGCAACGCTGCCGACATGAAAGGCCTGATGCGCGCCGCGTTTCTCGACCCAAACCCGGTGGTGATGCTAGAGCACAAGGGTTTGTATTGGAGCAAGGTGCCCGGCACTGAAGACGCGAAAACTGTAGAACCCGGCGCCGGCTATGTCATTCCGCTCGGGAAAGCCGCCGTAGCGCAAGCCGCCGACCCACAGAAGTTGCAGCGTGGTGAAACATGCGTGGTTATCACTTATGGTATGGGCGTATACTGGGCCAAAACCGCCAGCCGCCAGCTTCCCGGCCAGGTGGAAATTCTGGACTTGCGTACCCTAAACCCGCTCGACTATGAGGCAGTAGAAGCCGCTGTTCGTCGCCACGGCAAGGCACTGGTTCTGACGGAAGAGCCGCTGCTCAACTCCTTCGCCGAAAGCTTAGCAGGCCGCATTCAGCGCACCTGTTTCCAGCAACTTGATGCTCCGGTCTTCACCCTCGGCGCCGCTAACTTGCCTGCTATTGCGCTTAATGTAGACCTAGAGCGCCAGATGCTCCCCAACTCCGACAAAGTAGCCGCTGCCCTAACGGAACTGCTAGGGTGGTAGACAGTGAAGGAGTGCGCCTGAAGTTCCAAAAAGGCAGTATGCACCTGGAACATCAAGCGCACTCCCTTGCTTTTAAAATGGGTACCCAATACCAAGGTTCAACGCCGTTTGATTGCGATTAATAACGTTAATATTGCGGATGGCCCATTTGCTACCCGGCGCAGCTGGGTCGTACACCTTCGTTGCTATGTCTAGGCGCAGAATCAAGAACGTGAAGTCGAAGCGAAATCCAAATCCGGAGCCTACAGCAAATTGGCGGTAGAAGCGCTTCGCTTCGAAGCGCGTATCACTTCGGCCGTCGGGTTGTTGAGCCCAAACGTTGCCGAAGTCTGTGAACAGTGCTCCATTAATAAAGCTAAATAGCGGAAAGCGGTATTCCAGATTGCCTTCCAAGAGCAACTCACCAGGCTGCTCAAAATTATAATTTCGAATAGGGTTGCCGTTTGTATCTAATACAGGTTTGCCATAATTACCGGATGTTTCATCCTGATCTAACTGATACGTTGGATTAGAACCTGTACCCAACCGACGCGGCCCCAAGCCCGAACGCTGGTGCTGCCGCCAGCAAAGAAATACTTCTCGTACGGAATAATTTCACTGCTCCTTCGCAAGGGTTGTACTATGCCGCCATTAAGGCGGTACACAAAAAACGATCTTGGCCCGAGCTTATAATAGCGCCTAAAATCGGCGTTAAACTTGTAAAAATCATAAACCGGAATGCTCCCAAGAGCTTTTTGGTACAAGGGCGGGTAATGCCACCTAGTTCTACAAACCACCGGAAATAGACAGCGTTACGAGTTTCGTTGAAATCATTGGAGTTGTAGAGCGATGTAAAGCTAAAACTAGGAATGAACTGCCGCTGAAAAGCAACTAATACTGAAGGGTTATCAGGAAATTGCGTTCGAAGCGAGGAAAGGAAATCTTCGTCAACCTTGATAGCGTCTACCAAACTTAAATCAAACGGCGTGAAAACAAGCTGATGATAGGGCGTGCGCTGCCAGATATAATCAAAGGTCCCTTCTAAGTTGGTACGCGTATATTCCGGTCGGCTCACATAGTTATATCCCACATTAAAACGAGTACGGGGTTGTAGCGGGATAAGAAGCGGTTAGTCCGCCAAGGCACCATAAATTGAGGCAATATCAAGTTGATATTGGCCCCAAGCTGAGTGGTCAGCACATTGTCTGGAGAGTTTTCGGAATCATTGATGTTTCCCCGCCGATATTGCCCCTCCAAGCCGGCCCGTAGGCCTAATTCAAGCACTTCAGCCCCCCGAACGGGTTGCGCGCCTTGATGCGAAGGTTGCCAAATGGTCCGGGTAGCCCCGCCACATAAGTCCCACCAAATTCCACCGTTTCTTGGTAACGCTTAGCGGGCGAAGCGGCAATGTTGGCATCAAGCTGGCGGTTCAAACTGTCTTCCAGCGTGACGGGGCGCACTTTCTGGTAGTTCACGTTGGCAAAACGAAACACGTCGAGTTGGCTGAGCTGGCGCTGAGTGGTCTGGGTGGCCGTGAGACTGTAGTAGTCGCCTGCATCGATGGCCACCTTACGGTTAAGCAGGCGGGGGCTGATTTGATGCTTGAAAGCCAGAAACAATGTTGAGTCCTGTACCAGCGTGTCGCGCTTCTGCCCGAAACGGATTGTGCCAGCATCGGTTATGAAACGCACCCGCCGAATGGTATAGCGTGGGTGCAACAGGCCCGGCCCCGGACTGGCTACTATAGTGCGCAGCCGAACAGTAGTGGGAGCAAAGCTGGTATCGGCTTCCAGGGTGATATATTGCTGACGGAAATCGAAGTAGCCCTCGTTCTTGAGGAGCGTTTCAATCCGGGCGCGTTCCTGTCCAATCAACTCCTCATCGTATTGCTCGCCAACGTGCAGCAGCGAGGCCGGCTGCGAAGCCAGCACCCGTTGCGCCACCACCGAGTCAGCAATGTCGTAGTCGAGTTGAGAGTAGCGGAAGGGCGCGTTTTCGGTGATGCGGTAGGTTACCACCACGCGACGGCGGTGCAGGCTGTCGGGGCCGCCAAAGAGGCGGCCTAACGAGAAACGCCGGTCAGCAAGCGTATCGGAGTAACTGACCCGACTGCGGAAAAAGCCTTTCGACTTCAGAAACGTAGCTAGCTGGTCGGCGGTCTGGCGGGTCAGAGCAGTATCGTAGACTACAGGGGGCTCCCCCAAGCGCATGATGGCATTGCCCTTGTCTAGCACTAATTGCAGACGACGCGTTTGCCGTTCGCGGCGGGTGAGGAGCTTACCAACTTTGGCCGAGTCGGGTCGGGCGGCCAGAATGCGGCGGCTGTACTCGGCCCGTGTCGAATCGAGCTTGCGTTCTATGCGGCCAGAGTTGTAGAAGCTGCGGCCTAGCTGATAGATTGCTAGTTTTGGCAGTGGAAAGCGGCTGTTGGGCTTCTGTCGGTACAAGGCCTGTAGGCGCTCAGCATCCGCTTGCTTGACGCCCTCTAGCTCGATCTGACTAAGCAACAGCTGGTTAGGTCCTAGCAGCCGGAGGGGCGAACAGCCCACGGCCAGCAAGGCTAACAGCAGCAGTGTTAGGCATACAGGCCGAGTTGGGCCACTTTTCTTATCTATCATCTGAGGCCCGGTTGGGCGTCTGTTTAGTGAAGCGTATGGTCTCAAAAGCAGTAGCAAAATACGTACACGCGCTGCACCTGAAAAAGTACCGGCTCCGGCACGGCGCCTTCTTGGTCGAAGGGGGCAAGAGCGTACTCGAACTGCTAAGGTCCGGACTTCAAACGGAACGTGTGCTGGTAACGGCAGAATTTAGGCCAAAATTACCTGGCTCGTTACCCAATATTCCCGTTGAGGTAGTCACCGAACAGGAGTTGACGGGCCTTGGCACCCTTGCTACCAACAACACAGCTATTGCCATTGCTCGGCTGCCCGAGGAACGCCCCTTGCAGCCTGCCACGCCTGGGCTGCTACTCGCCCTCGACCAAGTGCGCGACCCAGGCAACTTAGGTACCCTTATTCGCCTGGCCGATTGGTACGGCTTGCCCGGCGTAGTGCTTAGTGAAACCTGCGCTGATCCGTGGGCGCCCAAAACGGTAGCTGCTACTATGGGCTCCTTCACCCGGGTGCCTGTCTGGCAGCGCGACTTGCCCACTTGGCTGGCCACGCTACCGCCTAAGTTGCCTATATTCGGCGCCGACCTACACGGCGATAATGTGCACCAACTAACGCTCAAACCAGCCGGTGTCCTCGTAATGGGCAGCGAGTCGCACGGACTTACACCGGAAGTAGAGGCGTGCCTCACGCAACGCTTGCACATCCCCGGCCGAGGCGAAGCCGAAAGCTTGAACGTGGCTATTTCAGCGGCAATTCTGCTGGATAATTTTTACCGAAACGAAGTTAAATAAAACCCGTCCTGCTGCGCTTACCAAAGAATGTGAGTAGCATAGTAGTTGATTTACTATAGTACCTACATCCTCTGGTAAGCGCAGCAGGACGGCTTTTTCTACTTGACTTTTCTTAGCGTAGCAGCGAGACGCCGAAGCTGAACGTTTGGGCTTGTATACCGCGGTTGCTCTGGAACAAATCGTTCAGGCTGTATTTGGCAAACAAGTCGAGCTTACGGATGCCTATAGTGCCTTGCAGGCCATACTGAAAGTCTTCGAGATTGTAGCTGCCCCGGTCTTTGTCTTTGTGGGTTCGGCCGTCTTCGCTGTACTTGATTTTGGTGTGTGAACCCAAGCGGTAGCCTACAAATCCACCGGCGCCAATGCGGAAGGCATCCCGGCCTTTCTTGTCTTGAAAATCGAGAACCGCCATCAGGGGCAGGTTGAGCGTCGTGACGGCCAATTTGCTTTTCTCTAGGCTCCGGTCTGCATCTACTTGTAGGGTAGTGATACCGGCTGTGTTTACAAAGCGCGAGTTGTCGTCGAGCATGTAGTTGTTGAAAGCCAGTTCCGGGCCAGTCAGCAGGTGGAGAGGCGAGCCTTTTTGTCCTACCCGGATGTCGTAGTGCCAGTTCAGGCTCAGGTAGCGGGAGCCAATCGGTTTCAGGTCGGGCTCGGTCTGGCCTGCTGGTGCCTCCACATTAACTAGGGTGTTCAAGCCCAAGTCGATATTGAAGTTGCTGTGTACGGCGCGGTTCTGCTTTTCTTCTTGCTTGGCTTTGCGCTTAGCCGCGGCAATAGAATCGTCCTTGGGCGTGCTGCCTACGTGAATATCCACCCGGTCTTTGCTGCCGTCGCTCTTTTCCTGCACAGAAACTCCGAATACCCGACCCATGCGCACTTCCACGTTGTTTTCCTTGACCGTAGAATTTCTGCTTTCGTCGTTGCGCATCGTAATGCGGATTTGCTCGGGTACTTGCTTGCCAGGCCGGTCTTTAGCTGGATAAAACTCCATGGTCACTTGCTCAGACTTCGAGTTTTTACCAGCGGCTTCTGCTTGACTGATATACGTGTCCAGCAGAATCATCAACGAATCGAGTTTGTAGGCCCGCAGCTCCCGGAGTTGCTGTTTGTTTTTCACGAACAGCGTCATAGTAGCCTGATTCGGCAATTTCACCACAATGGTGTCGTCGAGATGGGCAGGAAAGGTAGGACGGGCAAAGCAAGGCGAAGCCAGGGCTAGCAGCACGAAGGCAGCCAGCAGAGAGGAGAGGCGTTTCATGACAAGGGGAATAATTAAAGTTGAATCACTTTGGTAAGGGTGCGGTTGCCCACGCGAGCCTGTACCGTCACCGTTTCGGGCAGTCCAGTTTCAGCTAGGCTAACTCGTTCGCCCTTAACAGCATTACGAGCTTGGCGAAGCAGGATGCCACCTAGGCTGCGACGTGAGCTGCCGGCTTCATCAGCCGAGGCCACAGCGGTGGCGTCGTTGCTGCGGTGCACTTCCACCTCAATTGGTCCAGTCGGTACCGATGGGGTAGCTGCTAAAGCCATAACCGCTGGAGTCTGGACCGGGGCTAACGCTTCCGCTGATGGTAAAGACCGCTCTGGTTGCGTCTTTGGAGTGGTAGCGGCTATAGCCTCGGGGCTGGCTGTGGTGTCGCAATTTTGGGGACAGGAGTAGAGGGGAGCGTTTTGTTGTTGCGGGCTGGACGAGTGGTTGAAGCGGTAAGTTGCTGCCGAGCCTCGGGGCGCGCACCCTTGGTTTGGCGAAGCGGAGCGGTCGGGGCTGCAGCGGCGGCCGCTTTCGGGAGGGTAGATGCAAGAGCCGGGGAGGGGGTTGCCTGCGAAACAGCAACTTCAGCTGATTTTTTTTCGGGCTGAGCGGCAGGCTGCAACTCTTGGTTGGTAGAGTGCGCCGACTTAGTATTAGTAGCTAGTGGAGCGGAACCCACACCCGCTGTAGGAGTTAGTTGCAGCCACAGCAAGCCGCTTACAAAGCAGAGTAGCACAGCGGCTGCGGCTGCCCATAGCCAAAGCGCAGGGCGCTTCTTGGCGGGTTGCAACTCTTCTTCGAGTTGATTCCAGAGGTAGGCCGGCGGGACGGGAGCATGGCCTTCAAGCCGGTCCCGGAATAGCTTATCAATATCTTCCGGTTGCATATAATTCTTTCGGTGAAGCGTTAGAAGAAGGAGTAGCCGTTTGGTTGGCGGCTATCAGGCGGCGTTGGAGCATAGCTCGCGCCTTACTGAGCTGCGACTTGCTGGTGCCTTCCGAAATACCGAGCAGCTCGCCGATTTCGGGGTGAGTGTATCCTTCCAAGGCATAGAGGTTGAATACGGTGCGGTAGCCGGCGGGCAGTTCGGCCAGCAGGCCCATGAGGTCGGCAGCATTTAGCTGACTTTCCGCCTCAGCGGCGGTTGCTGGTACGTCGTACGTTAGGTCGTCGATAGCCATGTGCAAAGGCTCTTTACGGCGAAGCATTCCAAGAGCTTCGTTCACCATGATACGGCGAATCCAACCTTCGAAGCTACCTTCATGCCGATATTGGCTTAGGGCCCGGAACATCTTGGTAAAGCCGCTTAGCAGTGCTTCTTCAGCATCCTCACGGCGGCGCAGATAACGCAGGCACACTCCCAGCATCATACCCGCGAACCGCTCATACAGCAGCTTCTGGGCGCGGCCACTGCCTTGGCAGCAGGCGGCAATGAGGTCAGCATCAGTCACGGTTGGTTGAGTAGAGTTCAGAACAGAAGCAGGGCGTTTGGCAGGGTAGATGGCAAGTAGAAGGCAACCGTTGCCTGACTAGCGAAAAATTCAGCAACTATTTTCAAGCTGTATTTTCAGACCAAAGATGACAAAGTCAAGCAGTGCCAGTCTGCCACTGAAAAGTAAAGAATCTTGCGGCTATAGAATTATAGAAATGCATGGTGCTCCCGCAAAGGCCAAAGCACGTAGATTCTGATATTGACTCGGCTAGAAATATACAAGGGCAAGACTATCAAGTATTTGCTTGATGGTCTTGCCCTTGTTGAAAGTGAAAGAAGGGAGCACTTAATTAAGCGGGAGAGCTTAATGCCGCCGGGAATGAGCGTATTCCTTATGAACTTTGGGCGTGTAATGAAAAGTAGATAGAGTTGTACTAAAGCAAAAAAACGCTGGAAATAGCTGTTCAGCGCAATCTACTTATTCAGGTTTATGGATTAATGATTATCATGTGGCCGTAGTTAACAGCAGAACTTGTTAAAGTAGGCCTTTGTTGATCTATAACCCTAGTTTCGGCAGGCCAACCCTCTGGCGTGGAAACTGAGTTCGATTCGATATGGAACCTGAGGAAGAGTTTTTAGATAATGCGGTTACAATGACCTACTTCGCTAGGCAGGAAATTCAGCAATTTCTAGCCTGGACCAATAGCAATGGGCCCTATGGTCAAGCAGCAGCAGCACTGTTGTTGAAGCTAGATGGCCTGACTTCAGAGCTAAAGGCTCTTAAAAGACAATACGAAGAAGAATAGCACCTTGCTGTTCTTCTTCGTATTGTCTTTTAAGAGTCTTTTGTTTAGAAAGCGTTTTCGTTGCCTCTAATAGCTTGGCGAACCGTAAGTGCTACAATTTTTAAGTCCAGTAGGAAAGACCAGTTTTTGATGTAGTGGATGTCGGCGTTTACGCGCTTCTCCATTGCTTCCGTTTCCTTGGTTTCTCCACGGTGGCCTTCTACTTGTGCCCAGCCGGTGATGCCTGGTGTAACTAGATGGCGCTCCATGAAATTGGCGATTACACGAGAGTAATCTTCGGTATGACGCAACATGTGAGGGCGCGGACCTACCACCGACATCTCGCCCCGAAGGACATTGATGAATTGAGGTAGTTCGTCGATGCTAGTCTTGCGCATGAAAGCACCTAGCTTCGTGATGCGGTTATCGTCGCGGCTTGCTTGACGGTGATCAGCATCTGCGTTGATTCGCATGCTCCGGAACTTCAGGCAGTAAAAAGGCTTACCGCCTTTGCCTGTACGAAGCTGCTTAAAGAAAACAGGGCCTTGAGAGTCAAGCTTTATCAGCAGAGCAATCAGCGGCACCAGCCAGCTGAGCAGTAGAATAACAACGAGAGAGGCAAAACACAAGTCGAAAGCGCGCTTGACAACGTCATTGACGGTGCTCTTCACTTGATGGGACGTAGTGTGGTTTGACATACCTTTTCGCCTTTTGTGTTCATATGTGCTGGACATTGGGGCGGGTTCAGATGAGGAGCGGCGTTCGGAGCAAATCTCTGAGGTAATCATGAGCAGAGATGGAGACAAAATGTTGACATAAAAGTACGAAGAAAATGAATGCTATAAAAAGCGGAATACATTGTTCTCCGATTTCTTATAATTATAACTAGGTCTTTATTGGAAAAGTCAAAGTTATTATTATATTAAGTAAATGTTGAAAGCAGTGTGTGGAATCAGCACCCTAAACGTCGGCACCTGCTAATGGTTTCAAATCTAGACAAAAAAACTATTCAACAAATTGGGCATAATAGTACAGGCTTGATGATTATTGCACTGTATTTAGATGTAAATCGATTTCGTAGCACTATTCATAGTCCAAAAAAATTTAGAAAAAGGAATAAAAAATCTTTGCGTCAAGAAATTAAGGTGCTCGAATTCGGTACTAGCTTGTATACCGGTGCTTGCTCGCTTACCCCAATAAAAAAACTGCCTTGAATCTTAAGTTATAGATTCAAGGCAGCTATAATATTTGATAAACTTAATATTGTCCTACCGACAACATTACCAGCGTGCAAGCTTCCTCTGTTCTGATGCCCCGTTCTTGCGCTAGCCTTTCCAGCTCTGGGTTTTCGGTGCCCGGGTTGAAGATGATGCGCTTGGGTTGTAAGTCAAGGATGTAGTCGTACCAAGACGGCTGATTTTGTGGACCTACATATAAGGTAACCGTATCAACGGCAGTGGCAGCGGGCCGGTCTGTGTGAATATCATAGCCAGCTACTTGGCCTTTCCGAATTCCCACAGGCACTACGTCGTGCCCATACTTCTTTAGCTGATGTACTGCTCGGAATGAATAACGGGCGGGGTTATCGCTCGCGCCGAGTACCAAAGTCTTTTTCATAGCGATTTAGGTTTCTTGTTGCTGAGCCCATATAAGGCTGCAATGTGGTGGTAAGCAAACAGGGTAATGACTTATGGTATACGTAACACTACCCGCAACAATTAATAAAAGAGCTTTAGAAACTTTTAAGAACTGCTTCTGCACAACGTTCCCCATCCATAGCCGCCGACACAATACCCCCTGCATACCCGGCGCCCTCGCCACAGGGAAATAAGCCTCGCACCATTGGGTGCTCTAGGGTGTCTCGGTCGCGGGGTATGCGTACAGGCGAGGAAGTACGACTTTCGACTCCCACAATCTGTGCAGCATTGGTGGCATAACCCGGAATCTTCTGCCCGAAGTTGCGGAAACCTTGGCGCAGCCGTTCAGCCAAGCCCGCGCCCAGCACTTCATCCATAGATAAAGCAACGAGCCCTGGTTGGTAGCTGGTTTCCAACAGTTCCGAGGACGTTTTTTTCTTTAGAAAATCGCCGAGCCGCTGAGCTGGAGCTAATTGGGTGTTGCCAGCCAAATGGCAAGCGCGTTGCTCTATCTGCTCTTGAAGCCGCAAGCCAGCCAGCGCACCGTGTCGGCGCAAGTCCATGTCTTCAAGCTCGATAGCGGCCACGATACCTGAATTAGCAAATCGCGAATCGCGGCGGCTAGGACTCATGCCGTTCACTACCACTTCTCCCGGCGCCGTAGCGGCTGGCACAATGAAGCCACCCGGACACATGCAGAAAGAAAATACCCCCCGTTGGCGACCTTGCCACTGCGTCTGGTGCACTAACGAATAGGAAGCAGCAGGCAGTTGGCCTCGATCTGGCAATCGGTACTGGGCTTGGTCGATCAACTGCTGTTGGTGCTCTACGCGTACACCTAGCGCAAATGGCTTGGCTTCGATAAGGACACCGCGGCGGTCAAGCAACTCGTAAATATCGCGGGCGGAGTGGCCAGTGGCTAGAATAACGGCATTAGCTTCTATTGCTTCGCCATTAGCTGTTACTATGCCGCGCAAATGGTCTTTATCCAGCACCAAATCCGTAACTCTAGTATCAAAACGCACTTCCCCACCGGCCTGGCGAATGCTGTCCCGCAGAGCTGCTACCACTAAAGGCAACTTGTTAGTACCAATATGCGGGTGCGCGTCCACTAAAATGTCGGGCGTGGCGCCATGCTGCACTAGTAAGCGCAAAATGCGACCCACATCGCCACGTTTGGTGGCGCGGGTATAGAGCTTGCCGTCTGAATAAGTGCCCGCGCCGCCTTCTCCAAAGCAATAATTAGAGTCGGGATTAACGATGTGTTCTTTATTAAGAGCTGCCAAATCGCGACGGCGAGTACGCACGTCTTTGCCCCGCTCCACTACTATCGGCCGGACACCTAGCTCAATCGCTCGTAAAGCGGCAAACAAACCGGCTGGTCCTGCGCCTACAATGATGACAGAGCGCTTGGCCTGGCGCACATCCGGGTACTGAAACCAGGGCCCGAACAACTCGGCCGGTGGGGATGTATGGTAGATGTCGGCGCGTAAACGCACCAGCGGCTGGCGGCCGCGGGCATCAATAGACCGTTTGCGAAGGTGGACGAAATCGGCTTCACCAGGAGCTAGGCCCGCGGCCGAAAGAATGGCGCTATAGCGCTTGAACTCGTCGTAGGCTACGGCTGGTGGCAGCAGTACCTCGATTTCTTGTTTGCTATCAGACATGAAAATGGTGAAAGGTGGTTATCCTTTTAACCAGTATTGAAATAGGTTTCCGCAAAGATACGGCGCTCACACCGCTGAAGCAGCTACTTGGTGGTAGAACTCCAACAAGCCAGAATAGCCCGAAACTGTGGTTGCGAAGCTGGAATGGTTACACCTTATAGTATAGGTGTTACTAGTAGGTACTACAGTTATACCTAGTTATTGGGTCGGTGCCGCAAGGTCGGAACCATCTGCTCTTTTACGGGGCCAGAACTTCTCCATAGATTGGTTGAAAGAATCCAGCACTTGCGCCCGGACTTCACCAGAACTATTACGCAGCAGCTTGCCCAGCATGTAACGGTACATCTCGGTGGTAACTTCGAGCCCTTTAGCGCTGACGAGGCCATGATGCAGTAGGTCGCAGTTGGTGGCGAGTGCATTAGCCATTGATTCGGTCAGCATCTCGCGGGCCTTGTCGGCTTCTTCAAATGATTTTTCCAAACGTGCGCTTAAGTCAGGATGATACTGCTGGTCCATTCTTCAACAGGCAATGACAGTTAATTGAGTTGCTGGCTGGAACGATAAACTAGAGTTGAAGCTGAAAAGGTTCAGTATATAGCAATACCCTATGTAACTAGCTGATGATGGGTACAGTAAGGTAGATAGTAGATTGCTGAGGCAGGTAATTCACCGAATTTCGAACTTCTTTACAGCCCTTTATACTGGCAGAATGCGCGCCAATCACTTACTCTGATTAATGGCAACGAAGGTGAACAAGTCTCAAACGGCTTTGTATCAATCCCCGGAGTACAAATCGACAAAGAACAACAGTAGAGGTAGTTACAGCAATTTCGACAGCTATTTGTGAGTTATTAAACTGTCCTCTTAAGCTGGTGCTATTATTGTGCATGAGCATTTGCGGCTACCTTATTGTGGTAGTTCAAGCAAACCTCCCTAGCATGGCAGGTTATTTGTCTAGCCGTTAGTAGGCATACGTCTTTGTTGTAAAAACAGTGTCTATGACCTCGACACTTGTCTTTGTTCACTTCTACCCAACTCTTCCACACTACAGTCATGCGTAACCAGTCTCTCAAATTCCTACTGCTTTTCATGTGGGCCGTGCTACTTAGTGGCAGTGCTTTTGCCCAAGCCAAAATGCCCGAAGACAAGTCGAAGCGGCCTAGCCCACCGGCTACCATTACGGGTCCCAACTTCACGATTGAGTATAGCAGGCCTTCGGTAAAGGGCCGCAAGATATTTGGGGAGTTAGAGCCCTATGGGAAGGTGTGGCGCACCGGCGCCAATGAGGCCACCACGTTTGAAGCCAAGCAAGCCGTTAAAATCAATGGGCAGGCCTTGCCCGCAGGAACCTACGCGCTCTTCACTATTCCCGGCGAGCAAGAGTGGACCATCATTTTCAACAAGACGGCCAAGCAGTGGGGGCTTTCAAATACGATGAAAAGCAAGATGCGTTGCGCGTAAAAGTGAAACCTAGCAAGACCCCGCAACTAGTCGAGCAGTTCACCATCACAGCCGACAAAGCCGGCATAATTACTTTGGCTTGGGAAAACTCGCAGGCCGCTTTCACCGTGAAGTAGCAACTACTATTAAATAATAAAAAGGCCGAACCACTTAGTGGTTCGGCCTTTTTATTATGATCAACATTTTGATATAATTCAACTTGTGAGTCAAATGAATACGCGCTCATCTAAGTTGACTTAGTTGAATAAAACTTTAGCTGGTTTCGCAATTTTATTCTTATCGATTCTTCAATAAATGAGAAAATAAATATTGAAATCGCATAATAAAAGATCATTCTTACTAATATGTTCTCAGAAATATGGTATACAAAGAAGTTGTCAATTGGGCCTACGTGGAGTAGATATAGGACGTATGAGCTTTTGCCTAAGAGAAGAACTATATTAGTTTCTAATAAGGTTGAAAATAGAGATTTTTCAGTTAGGATACCATGAAATAATAAGGTTACAAAGAGTGGTAGAATAAAATTCTGTACTAGGATAGACCATTTGGGCGTAGGCCATAGATCTGAAGGGGTATGGTTGAATTTTAATAGGGCTAAAAATATCTTACAGAAAACGATTCCTATTATGCCAATAACAGTGAAATTTAATTTGTTAGAAGGTAAAGGGCGTTTCTTTACTATATAAACAGCCAATGCAACGCCACACATGAATTCCATACACCGACCAAAAAATGTAAAGCGTAGCATGAAATTCATGGATTTCATGAAGCCGTATAGGAAATAGAGGCCTAGGGAAGCGAGAAAAACCAGTAGAGTTCCTGTAAGCAACAACACAACCGGGGATATAGCTATATATTTTGTTTTCTGCCGCACCCCAACTAATAAAAACGGTGCTAAAACGTAAAAAATTTCCTTACAGTCAAAGACTAGGCAGTAGGTAAGCCCGAGGTAAGCAAAGTTTTGAAAAAGGCCTTTAGTAAAGTTAAATTCAAGAGGGTAGTAACTGCCTTATCCTTCCAAGAAAAATCAGGTGTTTGCCACGCACCAGCCTTGCCAGCTGGACTATATTGTAGCAGTAGAAATGTAATGCTGGTTAATATAAAATACACAGGATAAATTCTCGTGAATCTATTCCATAGGTATTGCTTTATCCAGTTCGCAGATAATTCAACAGTGTCGATATAACGATAGGCTATTAAGAAACCGCTTAAAACAAAGAAAATAGGTACACCTACATGGAGTGGCTGAATAAAATAATTAAGCCAACGTACCGCTATGTTCTGCTGATTTGCATAAACCAAAGGATTTAAGCGGAATAGTACTACCATAAAAGCAGCTACTGCCCGAATCCCAGTTAAAGCAGGAAAATATTTTGTTGATGCAGGTGAATCATAAGTAGGGAAAGGCATAAAGTGAGATAACAATACTTTATGTCCCTATCTCATTACCAAGCACACTTTCCACCCAGCCTTTGCCCCAGTCTTCTAACTCCTGTGTGCTCCAAAGCAAGGGGTAGAAGATGCGGCGCTGAAATTTGGGAGGCAGGTACTTCTTCCAGTTGGTGCCGCCGGTAGCGGCAATGGCAGTTGGGTCACGCTCCAGATAGCGTACCGCCGACTTGAAATGCATCAAGGGCCAGTTGACATTTACATTCACGTCGAGCTGCCTGAGCTGGCGTAGCAAGCGCGGATGTTGCTGGTCGGCTTCGGGTAGGCGCTGCACTACGCTCCACACGTTTCGGTCGCGGTAGTGGGCAGCGTGGGTAGCAAGTTGCTGCGTATATTTTTCTTCAAACTGAATGAGTGTAAGGGCTTTGGCACCGCTCTCTTCAATCGTTGCTCCCGCTTTCCAATAGATGCAACCTAGCAACTCGTCGTGGGCGGCAGCTTCGCCTAGCAGGCGTCGCTTCTCTTTGTCAACTAAGTTGTCGAGGGAGGTACTGGCAATTTCAATCATGCGGTACTGTACCGATTGAAAGCCTGATGCCGGCATCAGGGACATGCGGAACTGCAAGAACTGCTGCTTGTCCATGCCGTCGACCATCACGTCGAACGAGTCGATTAGGTTCTCGAAGTACCGGTTGATGCGGCCTACGCGCAAGACTATTTCCTGTAGCGTTGGGTGCTGCAACTCGCCAAGTTGCTCGTACTCGCAGAGGCAAAGCTTGAAGTACAGCTCTGTAATCTGATGGTACATGATAAAGATTCGCTCGTCGGGAATCTTGGTGAGTGGACGTTGCAAGCTTAGGAGCGTATCGAGATTGATATAGTCCCAATAGTTGACGTAATCGGCGTAGTACAGTCCTTCTAGGTAGGCAGCTAAATCTTGACCATCAGCAGCATACTTCTCCTGTAACAGACGCAACTGGTTCCATACGGCGGGCGAAAACTCGTCCTCGGGAATAGGCATAAGGGAGGGTGGCGGTGTGTGAATCTAGCACAAAGAACGAAAAAGGCAACGAATTGGCACCCGTCGGGCAACCCCTGGTGGACGGACTGCATCTATACGTCTGGTAGCGCTTGAGAGTGCGGCGTAGTCGAAAAATCACCTGCTGTTTAATCACTTGGTATCCCCGTCGAATCTGATACCTTTACCCCGTCTTATGGCTGAGAAAAGCAGTATTTTCGACATGATTGGACCCGTTATGATTGGGCCCAGTTCCTCGCACACGGCGGGTGTGGTGCGTATTGCCCGCGCTGCTATCCGTATTCTGGGCAGTATTCCCACCCATGCTATCATTACGTTCTACAACTCGTTTGCCCGCACCTACGAAGGGCACGGTTCCGACCGCGCCATTATTGGTGGCCTGCTCGGCTATGCGACTGACGATGTGCGCATCCGCGAGGCACTCGACCATGCCAAAGAAGCGGGCTTGCAGTATACGTTTCAGAGCGTAGGCAACGCCTCGACGATGCACCCCAATACCATCAAGGTACAACTGCGCGACGAGCGCACGGGCCAGCAGGTAGAGGTAGTGGGGCAGAGCAGGGGTGGCGGCGTGATTCGAATTGTAGAAGTCGATGGCTTTCCAGCTGATTTCTCGGCTTCTCTACACACGCTCATCTTGGATGCTGAAGACCGCACGGGTTCTATTGCCTTTATCGCCTCTGTGATTGCGCACGACGACTGCAATATTGCCACTATGTCGGTCTCACGGAAAGGCAAAAACGACCGTGCACGGCATTTCATTGAGATGGATTCCGATTTAAAAGACATTACGCTGGAATACTTGCGCCAGCTGCGCTGGGTACACCGCGTTACTTATATCCCCAATATTACCTAACCTTTTGCCTGTCTGGTGCTTATGAAACCACGCTTTACTTCTCGGTTACACCCTTTGTGGGCGGCCGGCTGCGGCGCGCTGCTGCTGAGTAATGTAGCTACGGCTCAAACCACCACGCCCGCGCAGCCACCGGCGGGTACGGTAACAGCCCCGGCGGCGTCGCCTACGGCGCCCTGGACGCTACAAAGCGCAATTGACTATGCGTTGCAAAACAACCTAACGGTGCGCCAAAGTCAATTGTCATCGGATCTGAATGGGGCAACGCTGCGCCAGAGCAAGGCTGCGCTATTACCTACCGCCAACGTGTCGGGCACGCAAGCGTGGAACTATGGTACGACGGTGAACCCGCTGACCAACGTGTTTCAGGACCAGACCACACGCACCAACAACTTCTCGGGTAACACGCAGATAACGCTGTTTTCTGGGTTTCAGCTGCGCAACACGGTGAAGCGTAATGCCTTGGAGTACGAAGCCGGCGTGTACGACGCCGACAAGGCGCGCAACGATCTGGCCCTGAACGTAGCCTCGGCGTTTCTACAAACGGTGCTTGCCGCGGAGCTGCTACGTTCCAACGAAGTGCGCGTAAATAGCTCGCAGCAGCAAGTAGACCGCACGAAGAAGCTGTTAAAAGCTGGCAGTGTAGCAGAAAGCAACTTGCTTGATAGCGAGGCGCAGCTTGCCACCGATCAGTACAACGTGGTTACGGCTCAAAATCAGCTGACTATTGCGCGCTTGCAACTAGCTCAGCTTATGAACCTAGATGCGGCTGCTACCCGCGCCTTACAAGTAACAACGCCTCAACTGGCTGATCCCAATGAACGGTCGTTGGACGATACCGATCCGGAAGCAACCTATCAAACGGCACAGACGCAGCAGCCCGACATTAAAGCGGCTGACTTGCGCGTGCGCTCGGCCCTGCGCAACGTGGATGTGGCTCGCGGAGGCTATTATCCTCGGTTGTTTTTGAACGCCAGTATCTTTACGGGTTACTCTTCGCTTTACACGCGTCCCATCATCACCGGCGATTCGGTGCAACTGCCGCTGCCGGTTTTTCAGTTCGACCCTGCAACGGGCCAACCGCTGCCCACTTCCTTCGTGGCGCTGTCGCCGAAGCAGCCAGTGCGCAGTTCCACTTCCAGCGACTTCCCCGACCAAATCAAAAACAACCTAGGCCGGTCGGTGCAGTTTGCTCTGCAAATACCCATTCTCAATGGGTTGCAGGTGCGCACCAACGTGCAGCGCTCTCAAATTGCGGTAAAGCAAGCTGAGTTGCGGCTCGATCAGGCCCGGCTTACGCTGCGTCAGAATATACAGCAGGCCTACGCCGATGCGCTAGCTTCTCAGCGGCAGTATATTGCCTCGCGCCAGCAGGTGCAGGCACTAAGTGCTGCTTATCGTAATGCCGAGATTCGTTTCAACAACGGGTTGCTCAATGGCACCGAGTTCAACATTGCCAAAAACAACCTGACGGCTGCCGAGTCGAGCATGATTCAGGCTAAGTATCAGTTCATCTTCCGTCGCAAAGTGCTGGATTTCTATCAAGGCAAACCTATTGCCCTATAAAATAGCCAAGTAACTAAGCAGCTCAGTACTTTTGCCACGACAAACCTTGGCTGCCTTTCCCTTACTTCGCTACCCAGACACTCAGTTACCCTTTCATGAAGAACAACCGCTTATTATATAGTCTGCTAGCCATTATTGTTTTGCTGACAATTGGCTTTGTAATAGCCAAAAAGCAAGGGTGGGTAGGCAAGCCAGCCGGCACGGAGGTGACGGCCGCCAAGGCTACCACGGTCAATATAGTGGAGCAAGTAAGCGCTTCGGGCAAGGTGCAGCCGGAGACGGAGGTGAAAATTTCGCCCGACGTGTCGGGTGAGATAATTGAATTGTACGTGCAAGAAGGCGATTCGGTGAAGAAGGGCCAGCTGCTGCTGCGCATCCGCCCCGACAACTACCAGGCCATGGTCAATCAGCAGTCGGCGGCCGTGAATTCGCAACGGGCCAACGTGGGCCAGACCCAGGCCCGGTTGCAACAGCTTATTGCCAACGCCAAGCAAACGGAGTTGACGTATCGGCGCAATGCTTCCCTCTACAAGCAAAAAGTGATTTCGCAGGCCGATTATGAGGCTGCCAAAGCAGCGTACGATGCTTCGCAGGAAGAACTGAATAGCGCCCGCCAAAGCATTCGGGCCGCCCAAAGCAACGTGGCAAGTGCGCAGGCAGGCTTGGAGGAAGCCCGCAAAAACCTGAACAAAACGACCATCTACGCTCCCGTAAGTGGCACCGTAAGCAAGTTGAACGTGGAGAAAGGCGAACGGGTAGTTGGTACTTCGCAGATGGCTGGTACCGAAATCATGCGCATTGCCAACCTGAACTCCATGGAAGTGCGCGTGAACGTCAACGAAAACGATATTATCAACGTCCAGCTCGGCGACTCTGCCACTGTAGAAGTTGACTCGTATGCCAGCAAAGACGAGAAGTTTCGCGGCCTCGTAACCAGCATTGCCAACACGGCCAAAGACGCGCTGACGGCCGAAGCTGTAACTGAATTTGAAGTGCGCATCCGGCTGTTGCCCGAATCCTACCGCCACTTGCTGCGCAGCACCAAAGGTCGCACTGTTGTGCCTTTCCGCCCGGCATGACGGCCTCCGTCGACATCATCACGAACCGCAAATCGGGTGTGCTGAGCGTGCCACTAGCCGCCGTTACCACCCGTACCGACAGCACCGCTGCTAATGGGCAAGCGGCCGCTGTGCAGGTAAACCGCAGAAGCGGTGGATCAGACGAAGACGAACAGGCTTCTAAAGTCACGGATGTGCAGGAAGTGGTTTTTGTGATTCGCGACGGTAAAGCCGTGATGACACCAGTTAAGACGGGTATCAGCGACTTTCAAAACATTGAAATCCTGAGCGGTTTGCAGGCAGGTGCGCAGGTGGTGAGCGGGCCATTCCGGGCCGTAGCCAAAACCCTGAAAGATGGGGCGCTCGTTGTAGTAAAAGATGCTAAAAGCCTCAATAAAGAAGCCTTGAAAGAGGGCCCTGGCGACGACCAATAACCTGCTATTGGCACGAGGTGAGCGAAGGAAAATTAGTTGCGCTCCTGCCGTCAGCCTGCTAATAAGACAAGCCCTTGCCGTCGGTTCGCGCGGCAAGGGCTTGTCTGTTAAAGAAACTTCGCACATTTGGGCTTCCTATCGGCTGGGTCTCTCAAGCCGGCCACTTGTCACCTATCATCTATTCCCTAGATTGGAAAAAATAGCCATGCTCGGCGGCGGCTCCTGGGCCACTGCTCTTACCAAGATATTATCAGAGAATGGGGCCCGGGTAGGCTGGTGGCTGCGTTCCAAAGATGACGTGCAGCACCTGCGTAGCACCCGCCACAACCCCCGTTACCTCTCATCGGTCGCCCACGACCTAACCCGGGTGTTTCCGTCCACTGATCTGGAAGAAGTAGTACGCGAAGCCGACTGGTTGGTGTTGGCCGTGCCCGCAGCGTTTGTGCAAGCCGTACTCGACAAGTTGGACCGCGACGCCCTGCGCAACAAGCGCGTTATCTCGGCCATCAAGGGCATGATTCCCGGCAAAAACGTGCTGGTAACCGACTACGTGGCCGACCGATTTCGTTTGCCACACGCGCAGGTAGGCGTGGTAGCGGGCCCTTGCCACGCCGAGGAAGTGGCATTAGAAAAGCAGAGTTACCTCACCATTGGCTCCCCGATTCAGTACTCGCCGAGGATTTCTGCCGCCTGCTGCGTAACCGCTACGTAAAAGCCAATCCCGCTCAGGACCTCGATGGCATCGAGTATTTCTCAGTGATGAAAAACATCATCGCCCTCACGGCTGGCATTGCGCACGGCCTCGGTTACGGCGACAATTTCCAGGCCGTGTTGGTAAGCAATGCCGTTCAAGAAATGCGCCGCTTCGTGCACGCCCTTAACCCGCAACCCCGCGACTTGTCCGGTTCAGCCTACCTCGGCGATTTGCTGGTAACGGCCTATTCGCAGTTCTCGCGCAACCGATCCTTCGGCAACATGGTGGGCCGCGGCTACTCCGTGAAGTCGGCGCAGTTGGAAATGAACATGATAGCCGAAGGCTACTACGCCGTCAAGAGTATTTACGAACTCAATCGCAAGCTAATGGTGCCTATGCCCATTACGTCGGCGGCCTATCATATTCTCTATGAGAAGATTTCGCCGGCTGTAGAGATAGAGCTATTGCGAGAGAAGTTTAGGTAATCGCACCGTTGCGTTAGCTTAATGGCCAAGTGATGTGGTAATAACCGAAGAGCAGGTGTTTCTCGTCGTAAAGTTCGATGCGGTGCTTGTGGTTTTGTAAAGACAAAACTGTAGAAACACTATTGCAGATGCTGGTTAGTTCATCTTTAGATGACGCATCACCTCGTATTAGGATTTCATCTTCCGCGATTCGCTCAAACGAAACCTGCGCATCCTGTGCGCCGCTGATCAGCAAATACTCTTCATCACGATAAAGACTCGACTCTCTAATTTGAGCGCGGCTATTACTGAATACGGATAGAAGTTTACGTAAACTCCAGTTGGTTTCTATTTGTCCATAAGCCAGATAACACTCTTCCATAACAGTAACTTCTATACCAACACAACAAATTTTACTATCACAGTTGAGCTCCTGCCTCTATTTTAGGCGAGTTGAATGTAGTCAACAGCAGTTCATCTTGACCACAACACTGCCTCTGTACGTAGTAATGCTACCTCTTAAACCTACCAACATCCTATGAGCACTTGGGGCTACTACACATTCGACAACGACGCGGCAGCTGATTTTGCCGAGACTTTCCTGGAAAAGCCTAACGAGGCCGTGCTCTACGAAGCACTGGCTACGGCGGCTGAGGAAGAAGGCCAAATAGAACTTGCGGATGCTAGTGTTGCCTTAGCGGCGGCCGAAATTGTGGCCGGCATCTTAGGTAAGCCAGCCCAGGATTTGCCTCCTGGCCTAGTACAGGCCATTACACACCTCGATGCTGACGGAGACGACCTGCGCGAATTAGCCGAGCAGGCTGTAAAAGTAGTGCTGGCCAACTCGCAGCTACAAGAAGAGCGTGCCAAAGGCGAGGATTACGATGCTTGGCAGCAGCTGCAACAAAACCTGCTGACGCGTCTCCAAGACAGCGAAGACGAATGAATTGGTTGCAGCTAGCCGCCTGCGCCGCGCTAGGCATGGCGCTTTATAATCTGTTCATCAAGGCGGCGGCAGGCCACATTCACCAGATGGTAGGAGCGGTAGTACTACAGGTAGTGGCCGCGCTAATTGGAGCTGGCTTGCTGCTGGTGCTATACCTGCGTGGAGGATTGCCAACTCATCTGGTTACTACTCGGGCATCACGCTGGCCGCTTTAGCTGGTGTGAGCATAGGGGTAGCCGAAATTCTCACGTTTGTGGTGTACGGCAAAGGGGCACCGGCTTCCGTAGGTACCCCACTCATTGTGGGTGGGTCCGTGCTGCTTACGGCGTTGCTTGGTGTGCTGGTACTCCGCGAAGCGCTAGCTTGGCCTCAGGCACTAGGGCTGGTGCTAGTGGTGGGTGGTATTGCGTTACTTGCTCGTGGCCACTAACGAGAATGATAAGTTAGCTTCTGTCAGTTTAGCCTATTGTTTCGGCGTGCGCCCGTAGATGACTACGGATTCATTTTCGTAGACGAGGGTATAGAGGGGAGGCTTCACCCAGAGGGGCAGAGGATCGGAGCTGCGTGCTTGCACAACGTAGTCGTAGGTTTGATTAGGAACGGAGGAGGAATGCAAAAGCAGTGGCCGATGCTCCTGAAGCGCATAATGATAAAAGAACAACTCGTAGGAGGGAGCCGTTAATAGCACCCGCTGGCCACCCCAACTGGTTAGCCAAGTATAAGCAGCTTCCATCTGTTCTTCCTCACGCACTTCTACTTGATGCGGAGCTAATTGCCGCTCAAACTGATAGCTTCCGTAGGCAACTACTATTGCCAAGCACAGAAGTGCTTGGTACGTAGTCGGTACTCGCAGGCGTGAAAGGAGCGTGATGCCTATTAAGCTGCCAAGAACACAGCCAGAATAACTGAGATAAAGCAGCACTCGCGCTGGAATCAGCACCTGTTGCACGGCCATTAGTGCCAATGGCACGACGAGTAGTAGCCACGCCAGCGCGCTTATTACCTTAGCCCGGCGGGGCAACAGACGTATCAAAAAGGGACCAAGCATCATGAGGCCGCCACCCGCCACCATTCCTAAGTGCCCGTTACCGGCCAGCATATCAGCAAGGTTACGTAAATAGCCTAAGTAGTTGCGCCAGAAAACGGTAGCAGCCATCTTAGCCACATAGTGATTGCCAACCAGCTGTGTGAAGCCGGATACGCACATTACGGGCCAGTAAAGCAACGCACTTACGGCCCCTACAATACCACCCGCCAGCACAAGTTGACCCAGCTCCAGCCAACGCCGCTGCCACACAAAGCCAATCAGCAGCCCTAGGCTCAACGATACGAACGGGTACAGAAAAGTGGGAATAGTGTAGAATCCTAAAATACTGGCCCCCACAAAAAGCAGCCACCCCACTCGCCGATACATCGGTGATTGTAGCAGTGCGACTGTCGCCGAAAAAGCAAGCAGCAGAAGTGTGATTTGCAGAAAATAGCCCCGGCCAGCTACCGCATAGTACAAACCCAGCGGCGACAAGCTAAACAAGCCCGTAGCTAAAGTGGCGGCCCAAAAACCACCCCTTCGCGCCAGTAACAAATGGCCTAAGATGGTGCCCACAGCCGCTGCCACAAAGGTGGGCACACGCATCACCACCCTCACATTGTCGGAAACTAGAGACAAGGGCCAGCAGATGAAATTAAACAGCAGGTGGTTGTTTGGAATAGGGTAGAAGCTACTAATGCCGAGTGGGCCCTGCCGCACGAAGTAATCGTAAGACGCTACCTCGTCGGTATTGAGGACGTAGGCCACTAGATACCACACTCGCACCGCCAGAATCAAGACCAGTAGCCCCGCAAATACCCCACGCTCTAGCCTCGATAGCCCACGCACTGTACTGCCGAGAGCTACTGAAGCCCTTCTAATTTCGATCTGCAATAGGCGGATTTCGGCCTGTATAGACGCTTTTTGAAAATAGCGTAAGGCCATTAGTAAGCTGCCACTCAGGCCAGCTATAGCAGCCAAGCCAATTTGGAGCAACTGGTAGGAAGCAGGCGTTACCGCCAAGGCTAGGTGCTTGTAGCCGCCCTCGTGGTAAGTCACCTTGCTTAGGCTCTGTACCTGCTCATAGGAAGTAAACCCGTAAATTAAGAAGAGGAACCCGCTGCTTATTAAAAAGCAAAACAGCCCTAGCACAATAATAAACCGGGTAGGGACAGAAGGAGCTGTACGAAACACGAAGCCGGTTGGTGAGGCGCTAAACGTTGAAAGGGAAGCCTAGTTTTAGTAGCTCGTCCCAAACCCGGTGTACGGGCAGGCCCATCACGTTGAAGTAAGAGCCTTCGAGGCGAGTTACGGCTACCATGCCAATCCAGTCTTGCGCACCGTAGGCACCAGCTTTGTCGAGGGGTTGGTATTGGTGCACGTAATACTCGATTTCAGTGGGCGAAAGGGCGCGGAAAACGACTCGGGTTTGATCGGAGAATACCACCTGCCGACCATCGCCGCCGAGCAGGCACACGCCCGTGAATACGTCGTGGGCGCGACCTTGCAAGCGGGTAAGCATTCGGATGGCTTCGGCGTCATCGGCGGGCTTGTTGAGCACGTCGTCGTCGAGGCAAACAATAGTATCGGCCGTTAGCACTACCTCGTCGGGGGCCAGACCTGCGCGGTAGGCCGCGGCTTTGTGAGCAGCTAAATACTCGGCTACTTCAGCGCGGCGCAAGTGCTCAGGAAAGGACTCGTCTACTTCCTGTAGGCGCACGGTATAAGGTACCCCCAAGTCGGTGAGTAGCTGCCGACGCCGCGGCGAATTAGAAGCTAAAACTAATTTCATTTTGGACAAGTAGTAGCTGATTTATTGATAGTTGCTGGTAGGTTTATTAACCGTTAGATTAAGTGCATCACCAACTGCTGATCAACGCTGAATCATTATCAACCAACCAGAAAAGGATGTGCGGTTTCTTCGGTGCGGATGCTACTGAAGAGAAAACCACCGATGGTTTTAGGATAGAAGAACGTGGACTTAGGCGGCATAACAGCGCCCGAATGGCATACTCGTTCCACCTCGTCCATGGTAACTTCGTTGGTGAACAGGGCGGCGCGGGCTTCTCCGGCATCTACGCGCTTGAGGCACTCCGAGAAGCTTCGCACATAGGCCACGCCCGGCCACTGCCGCTGCGCATCCGGTCCAACAATACCTAACACTTTTTCTAGTACGAAAAAGTGGAGCACCGTCAGGTCCAGATTTTTCACTTCTTGGGTGGTGTCCCAGTCGAGTTGCGTATGTACTTCGGGCCGCAGCCGTAGCTTGTACGCCTGCCCATCTTGCAGATACAATCCAAATGCCCACTGCTTACCGGCAATTAATTCGGGCAAGTCGTATGCATCTTCCTTGGGCAACACCACGAAATAGGGTTCCAGCCGGGCCAGTAGTTCGGCATCCGTTGGGTTACCAGGCAACTCCAACAGCAGACGGTGCGTGGGCAGAATGCGCAGATCATCGGCGGCCGAATTTGTGAGGTACATCAAATGGTAGTTCCAGCCCTCGGTACCGGTAGCGGTGGGGTCGGCGGCCAGCCGGGCCTGCCGATACGCAAGAGAGCCTTCGTAGCGGTGGTGCCCATCGGCCAGAATCACTTGGCGCTGGGCTAGCACCGCCTGAAACCGGTCGATGATACGGGCATCCTGAATGACGGCCAGCACGTCGCGGGCGCCTTGGTAATCTTCTTCGGTCTGGTAGAGTGGGTCCTGCATGGCCTCATCCATCCACCGTTCCAACTCAAATGCGTCGTCGCGGTAGAGGCCGTGGGTGGCGCTAGTTTGGAACTCGGTGCGGGCCAGTAACTCAGCTCGGTCGTTGACGGACGAAGGCAGGGTATTTTCGTGGCGCAGTACCACATCATCGGTCCAGGCGTAGGCCCGGATGTGGCACATAAAGCCTTTGCGACAGAACTCGCGCGTGCTGCCCGGCAGCCGGAAGTACTGATAATACACGTAGATGCCCGGTAGCTCGTCTTGGCGCAGCACGCCCGTTTGCTGCCATTCTTGCAGTCGCTCCCGCGCCTCGCCCGCGGCATCTTGGCCGCGCGGCACTGAAAGATGGATGCTGTTAAACTGGTTCCTATAGAGCGCCTCTCGCTGCTTCTGCGACACGACATCAAAGAGAGGCGAAACGTAGTCGTCGATGTGCTGGCTTAAAACCGGGTTGTACCGCCAGCCACGTAAAGGTTGAATTTCAGCCAAAATCAGTCATTTATCATGTAACAGGTATCATTCAAGAGGCAACACCTAACAATCATCTAGCAACAGTAGGGCGTTTGGCAACAGCTTGTACCAGCTAGCCATCGGGCTGCTGATGGGTTACTGTTAGGTGTTGACTTTTGAATAATTAAGGAGCTAAGCGGCTTAGGCGCCAAGTGTCGCCTTCCAGTTCATACACGATTCGGTCGTGTAAGCGGCTTGGGCGGCCCTGCCAGAACTCGATGCGGTGCGGACGTAGTAGATATCCACCCCAGTGTGGTGGGCGCGGCAGCAGTTCTTGGCCGTCAAAATCAGCAGCTATGCTTTTCTCGCGTTCTTCCAGTTCTTCCCGGCTGCTTATCACCTGGCTCTGGGGCGAGGCCCAAGCCCCAATCTGGCTGCCGCGGGGGCGGCTTTGAAAGTACTCGGTCGACAAGGCTTCGGGGGCTTTTTCCACCCGGCCTTCTACCCGTACTTGCCGTTCCAGGCCCGGCCAGAAAAAAGTAAGGGCGGCCAGCGGGCGTTCGGCTAGGTCATGGCCTTTGCGCGAGTCATAGTTGGTGTAGAAGAGAAAGGCCGCGTCGTCGGGCAAGCCTTTCAGCAGGACCACCCGCGCCGAAGGCTGCCCGTTGGCGGCTACCGTAGACACGGTCATGGCTGTGGGTTCGTCGAGCTGGGCTTGAAGGGCTTCTTGCAGCCAAACCCGAAATTGAGGAACAGCGGTGGGCAGTACGTCCGCTTCCGAAAGGGTGCGCTGAGCGTAGGTTTTGCGCAGGTCGGCCAGGTGCGGGTCGAGCATAGAATAAGTGCTGAAGGGTAGTGGGTGAATAACCAAGCAGTCGGCCATTTGATAGGCTGCTACTTCGTATTTCAACCAGTCAACTGGCCGCAAGGTAGTACAATGCGGGCAGGCTGGGAACCTCCGGTGCCCCGTCTCACGTACTAAATAGGGATACTGTGTGGTAAGTGACAAAAAGCGCTGGCCTCCGTTTTCCCCACATGCTTGTTATCCAGTGCTTAATTGCTAAAGCTTAACTTCAACGCTATGCCTCGTCTTCGCTCCAGCAGTCTGTTGATTTCACAGCCTTTTCTTGGTGATCCTAATTTTGAACGTTCCGTAGTACTCTTGTGCCGTCACGATGAAACAGAAGGCTCGTTTGGGCTCGTGCTCAACTGCTCCTCCAACCTTCAACTAGCTGATGTACTGCAACTACCTATTTCCACTGATTCGGAGGTAGCCCAAATGCCGCTGTATATAGGCGGTCCCGTTCAGCCCGACACGCTCCACTATTTGCACCAGCGCCCCGATGTGCCCGAATCCATTGCTTTAGGGCAGGACGTGTATTGGGGCGGCGACTTCACTGTTTTGATGGGTTTACTGCTCAGCGGTGACCTTTCGCCAGACGCGGTACGCTTTTATGCCGGCTACTCGGGCTGGACGGCCGGGCAACTAGCCGACGAAATCGGGGACAATGTTTGGATCGTGCATCCGGATGCTGCCGGGAAAGTCTTTACTTTGGACAATGATGCTTTTTGGCAGGCAATTTTGCGGGAAAAAGGCGGACGCTACCGCGCTCTGTCCAACTACCCCGTTGATCCGCGCCTGAATTAGATTCTTCCTCGTCGCCCACCACCTACGCCCACCTAGGTACCCTCACGGGCCTTTTCTGCTGAACTCATGCTACCCGAAAACGACCAAGCCGCCCCCGCTAATTCTGATAATAATTCGGAATCGCCGCTAAGCATCTTAGAGCGCCGTCTGGCGGAAATCCGCTCCAAACAAGAGCCTACTTCTGCCGACGACATCACGGAGCGTCCCGCCACAGAAGTGAATCCAACTGTTGGGGAACCAGCTGGGGCCGGCACCGCCGAACTCCCTGCCGACGTAACGGCGAGCTCAGCCGCTACGCAGGCGCCCACGCACGATCCATCCGTTTCTGATCCGCAGGCTCGCGCCGAGGACCATTATGGTGACCAGAACCCAGGAGTGTTAAGTGCTCACCAAGCAACCGACGAAAGCGCCTCAGCTACTGCAGGGGCTACCGATTTTGCGGCACCCGCCGAAGAATTAAGTATATCGTCAACGGCACCAGCCGGAAGTAGTTCCGGTAGTATTGATGAAGATCCTTCTATTACCTCTCCATCGGCAGTAGCCGCCGAGGCCGATACCTTGACCGTTGCTCCCGAGCAAGAAGTAGTAGCCAGCGAAGAATCCGCGTCGAACACGGAAACCCTGGTTGCTGCAACGCCTGATACTGAACTGCCAGTTGAGGAGCTGCACGCCGCACCTGAAATCGAGGATTTCCCCGAAGGCATTGCGCATCTCACCACTTCCTCACCAACGCCTGCAACTCCCGAAAACACAGCTTCGGAAGGGGAGGCTCACTCGGAAGAAGACGAGTTTGTGCCGGAGACGGCCATTTCAGATTTTGCCACGCTCGACCTGCCCGCGCAGACAACCCAGCTGCTGACCTTGCTCCGGCGCTCGGATGCGCGCCAAAACCGCAAGCAAATCACCGACCTCTACCGCCAGTACGAAACGGCCATCAATGCCGATCGTACTGCTGCCCGCCAGCGTTTCACCGAAGCTGGTAATGAAGGAGAGGACTTTCAGTATACAGGTCCAGAAAGCTATGCCGAACTAAGCAAGCTGATGCAGGAGTTCCGCGATAGTCGCGTTCGAGATGCCAAAGCCGAAGACGATCAGCGCGCCCGCAACCTGCTGCACAAGCAACATCTGCTTTCCCAGCTGCGGGTACTTGTCGAGTCGGCCGAAACCAAGGATAGCTCGGCCCGCATCAAGGCGCTGCAAAACGATTGGAAAGCTACTGGCCCCGTACCGCAGAAAGACACGCAGGAATTGTGGAACAGCTACCACGCCCTGCTCGATATTTTCTACAACAACCGCGGCCTGTTCTTCGAGATGAAAGAGCTGGACCGCCGCCGCAATTTAGAAGCCAAAGAAGCGCTTATTGCCCGGGCCGAGGCGCTAACCCAGCAGTCGAGCATCAACAAGGCACTGAATGATTTGCGGCAGCTGCACGAGGAGTGGAAGCACATCGGGCCAGTACCCAACGAGCAGCGCGAAGCGCTTTGGCAGCGGTTCTTGCAAGCTTCCGAGCAGGTGCACAACCGCAAGAAAGAATTCTTGGATGTGCGCTCAACGCAGGAAAACGCCAACTTAGCTCGTAAAACAACTTTGCTAGAGCAGTTGCTGCCCTTCGGTGAATTCCATACGGAGCGCGTGAATGAGTGGCGTGCCAAAACCGATGAGCTGCAGAAGCTGAAAGAAGAATGGGATGCTGCTGGCCTGGTGCCCCGCGACAAGGCCGATGCCATGAACAAGCAGTTCTGGGGCGCTTATAAGGGATTCTTCCAGCACAAAAATCAGTTCTTCAAGGCTCTCGACGAAGAGAAAAACAGCAACCTCAAGCGCAAACTAGAGCTGATCGATCAGGCCGAAGCAGCCTTGGCCAATCCCGACTGGGAGCAAGGGCGCGAAATCGTGATTCGGCTTCAGAAAGATTGGAAAACTATCGGCCGCGTGCCCGAAAAACAGTCCGATAAGGTTTGGAACCGTTTCCGGACTGCATGTGACGCGTTTTTCGACCGCAAAAATCAGGAAGTAAAGCAGCGCCAGGAAAAGGTGCAGCAAGCTAGCCAAGCTCAAACCAGCTACCTCGACCAACTGGCCGCAAGCGTAGCATCCTTGTCAGCGGACACCCCCGGTACTCTCGATGGCTTCCGCCAGCATGTGCAGGAGTGGCGGGATTTTGGAAGTGCCGAAAGCAACCCGCGCGGCAACAACGAGCGGGCCGATGAGCGGTTCCAAAGCTTGATGGGCAAGTACCTTGATATGGTGCCGAGCTTAAGCTATGCCGAGCGCGCTGAATTGCTCTTCAACTTGCAAGTGGAGCGTCTCAAGTCCAGCCCCGACTCGCAGCAACAACTCTATAAAAAAGAGCAGGCTTTGCGCCGCGAAATCAACGAGCTAGAAAACGACATCTCGACGCTGCAAACCAACCTCGAGTTCTTTGCTCGTTCTAAGAATGCTGCTCAGCTCCGCCAAGAGTATCAGGGCCGCATTGATGAGGCGCAAAACCGAATTGACGCTCTGAAAAAGCAATTACGCGTAATTCGAAGCTAAGTGAGTAGGATAAGGAATAAGACAAGGAACCCTTGGCCAGTTGCCAAGGGTTTTTTGTTTTAGAAGATGCTACAGTATCTGGCTGATAGCCAAAGAAAAGCAAGGTTGCAGCAGAAGAGGCCAACGCAAGATTGTTTCAATAAGAAATAAAGACGATATACTATATAAAGTCGTATATCCTTTTATCCTCTACTGCCAAACCACGGCCTGAGTACAGAGAAGTTGGTTGCGTCATGAAGCGTCAGGTACTGACCTGTAAGCTAGTTGGCTGTATTACTTGTAATTCAAATTCAATAAAAGGGATATGCAAACCTTGTTCGATATTCCTGGCTTAACCATTGCCCATGACCCAATTAATAAATGGCTGCATGTAACTTGGCGTGGTGAGCACAATAAAGAGTCGGCAATAGCAGGCTGCGCTATGATTTTAAACAAAGTGCGCCAAACAAAGAGCACGGCCATCTTGAACGACAGCAGCCAAGTGCGTGACGGTTGGAGCGAAGCAGTACAGTGGATTGGACAAGATTTTTTTCAGGCGCTTGCGGATAATAGCATTCAAGCAATTGCTTGGGTATCGCCCCTAGATTGGCCTGTTCGTATTGATATCGAGCGGGTACTAAGCTACACCACTCGCCCACTCGTTGACACCTTCGATGAGGTCGAATCTGCTTATTCTTGGCTGCGAACTATTACGGCACCTAAATAGAAGAAAAGTAAACTGCGCTGATGAGGTAAGTAATCATGCGCTAGAGGGTTATGAATATTATTACTTGCACGGGCTTATTTGCTTTAGCTTTGCTACTGCATTTATGTTTTAGTCCTATTTCACTAAGGACTTTTTCACTTCTCTTCACAAGCTACTCTTTTGAACATCTGCCCTTCCTCTGTCTGTTTTAAGAACGAGGTTAGTTGTATCACCAAAGCCGAAGAGAAGTACCTGCACGTGACGTGGTTGCCAGGAGCAGAATCCAGCCCTGAAAATCGTGCAACATTGGAACATTTATTGATCGAACTGGAGCAGTTGCGTTGGGGCAAGGTGCTGGTCGATCAACGGGTATTGATGCCCTTGTCCGAGGAAGATTCCGCTTGGCTTATGTTGGATTGGTTGCCTCGTGCTACCAAGCACAGGTTGTACCGGTACGGAGCTGTTTTATCGGCAAAAAATGTATTTAGCCGCCTAGATCTTCACTCTTTGACGCAGCAAGCGCAAGCTCAATTTCCAATTGTATATCGGCATTTCGAGGAAGAGAAAACTGCTTTGATTTGGCTGTTAGCACAGCAGTGAAGGTGCAAAGAATGCAATAAGGCAGTTCAAGCTAGATTAATTTACCGTTGCTATGCGGCTGCGGGATTTGATTTTGTCAAGCATCTCTGGCACAGTAGCTACCACATCGTAGTACACGGCCTCGGTTGCAAAAAGAGCGAAATGCTTTTGGCCGCATTGAATTTTCAGGTTTTCGACCTCTCGCCGCTGCTCATCCAAGGCTAATTTTATTTCGGCCACAAAATACACGGGACCATCTGCTTCTAGCAGCACAACCCAGTCAGGTACGTAGTGGCCAACTGGGGTGGGAATTTTGAAGCCGCGGGGAAGCTTGAAAAAGAACTTTACCGCCTCATTTGCTTCTAGGTCGCGGACAAAGGCGCGCTCCGTGTCACTTTCCACGTAGGCGTAGTTGTAGAGCGTTTTTTCCGGATAAACGTCCACAGCAAACAGGTTGCTTTGGAAAGCTCCCCGCTCTTCGTCGGCGAAAATGTGCAGGTCGTGTTGCTGGGTAAGCAGGCGCTCGTACTGCACGCCAGCTACGAGCAGTTTATTGAGTTTCTGTTGAAGTACGCGTACTACCTGATCGAGGAAAAGCTGAGGATTGATTTCCAACTCATCGTACCGTTCCGACTGTTTCAGAATTTCGAAGATGGTTTGCCGCGTCACGTCTACGCGCTGCTGAATGTAGGCGTACACATCCGGAATGGCGAAATTGGCGGCAGGCAGTTGGCTTGCCGTGGCTGTTTGCTGCGTAGCTTGTACACCAGTTCTCTCGCCCATGGTTAAGTAGGCCGTTTCGCTCATCAGCTTCGCCGACCCTGTCAGGGGTACGCGTGTGAAGTCCCGCAGTTCCTCAACCGCCTCCCGAACCAAGTCCACCGAGCTATACTGCACTCGGTAGCGGGTTTTGTGCTGGATTCGTGACCAAACTTCAAAAAATAGGGGGCAAGCCTCTGGGGTCAGCTCTTTCGTGAGTTGTATGGAAGCTACTTCGCGGGCGTTTTTGATTCGTTCTTCGAATTTCACACCCGTTTCTTCTTCAATTTCTGCTTGCAGAGCCCGCGCAAAGCTTTCGTAGCTTTCATTCGCTACCACTGTCAGCAGGTTCAAGCTTTTGTCCTGCACGCGTTGGCCGGCCGCATCTACCGGCAAGCGCAGGCCACGCCCGATTTCCTGGCGCTTGCGCAAAGCGGTTTTTGCCTCGCTGAGCGTGCATATCTGAAATACATTGGGGTTGTCCCAGCCTTCGCGCAGGGCCGAGTGCGAGAAAATGAATTGCACCGGCTCGGCTTGGCTGAGCAGCCGCTCCTTGTCTTTCATGATGAGGTTGTAGGTGTCATCATCGACTTTGGTGGTGCCGTTGGTGTCCTTCACCCCCTTTTTGTCCTGCGAAAAATATCCGGCGTGCACCTGCGAGGCCGCGTAAGGAATCAGGCCCTGGTATTCGGGTTGGCTGGCGTACTCTTGAAAAGCCTCTTCAAACCAAACGCCCAACTTGCCAAGCATAGGGAAGCCAGCTTCGTTGGTGCCTCGGTAATTAGCTACCCGGTCGATGAAAAACAACGACAGCACCTTGATACCGCGCGGCCGCAACTGCTTTACGCGCCGAAAGTGGTGCAGCACCGTTTGCTTAACCTGAAACTTCAGCACATCCTCGGTTGAGGCGCCTTGTGAGGCTCCAAGATGCACCACTAGGCCTCCGCTGAAGCGCACAAGGCCGGCTGCGGCATCTATTTCATTGAGCACAAACCCTTCCTGATACGCATCTCGCCCATTGGAAAGCGTAAACAGGTCGTCGCCGGGCTTGAGACGTTTTTCCACCTGCTTGACGCCCGTTTTGCCGTTTTCAAAAAAACGCAGCTTGGCGGCTAGCGTCTGCTTGCCGGGCACAATGGCCTGCAACTCCACGAAGGCCGCATTGTGGTTGGTGCCGCCCGTAATGCCATCCACCACAATTTGCTTCACTAAGCCCCGGTCGTAAGCTTGCACGGGGTTGAGGCTATACACCAGGTCGTAGAGGTGCTTGTGCGTGGCCGAGTAACGCAGCAAGCAGAGTGGGTTAAGGTTGGCCAGGGCCGCCCGGCGCACGTCGGTTTCCATGTTTTGTGGCTCGTCAACGATTACAACAGGCCGCACCCGCTGAAGGTATTCTATCGGCCGGACCCCCGTTTCGCGCTTGGTGTTGATGATGTTGCTGTCCTTGGTGAAGGCATCGATGTTCATGACCAGCACCTGCAACGTGTCACTAGCGGAGTAGTTGCGCAAAATCCCAAGGCGGCTACTGTCGTAGGAGCTGAAATTGATGGGCACTTGGCCGTAGAGCGTTTGGAAATGCTCGTGGGTTATTTCCAGGTTTTTAAGTACGCCTTCCCGGATGGCCACGCTGGGCACCACCACCACAAACTTGTGAAACCCATAGTGCTGGTGCAGTTCATAGATCGTGCGCAGGTAGGTGTAGGTTTTGCCAGTGCCCGTTTCCATTTCCACAGTCAGGTTTAGCGGAATTACGTGTTGCTGACTGTCTTTCTCGAAAGTGGTGCGCGCCAAGGTTGCCGACTGGCTTAGCTGTTGCCGGGCTTGCACTTCACGCACGTTGGCCAGTAATTGCTTTTCCGCCACTACTAGCTGATTGCCCACACTGTGGTCGTTGAAGTTCAGTGAGCTGCCTTCCTGCTGAAACACCGTTTCTGCCCCGCCGGACTGGAGTGGCTGCCCCCGAAATACGTCCACTACCGCTCGCACGGCGTCGAGTTGGTAGTCTTGCGAGCTATCAAACTGGAGTTTCATTTCTGGCGTTTGTTGGTGCTGGTGTAGTAGCTAAGGCCGGAAAAGTCGACGGATAGGGGATGCCTGACCACTACTTCTTTGTCTAGCAGCTGCACCTGGCCTCTAATGCAGGCTTGCTCTTGCAAATCCAGGTTACGGTGCATGGCCACCACCGGGTCACTGGCGGGTTGATACGCTAAAGTTATTGCCACACCGCCGTGGGAGCGGGCAATTCTGTTTAGGGCCGCATAATTGCGGTTGTCATCGACATAGGGCCGCCAGGTTTGCAACGATTCCTTTACGCGCTTCAACTCGTAGAATACCGCTTGGTGCATGTTGAAGGTGAAAGCATCAAGGTCGGCAACTACGCAAGACGAAGACAAGTACTGGCGAGTCCAGACCTGAAAAATATCGTTGGTGCTGCTATTGATGTCTTTTTTCGTGCCTGGCCGAGCAACAAAATGGCTGTTGTATTTGCCCACCAGATCGGCGAGGCCTTGAAAAGAGAGTTGCCTGAAACTTCCTTTACCCGGAAAAAACACATCGAACGTTTCCTGGTCGTCGGAGTAAAAAAGCTGGATGATAGGCTGGTAAACCGACCGCAGCCAGCCGAGCATATTCGTTTCAAACGCTTTCCAGTACACCGCCCGATAGTCGGGATTGGGCGACCGAATAGTTAAGAAATAAACCACAGTACCATCCTTAAGCATCGCAAAACGAACTTCCGCTTTGCCTTTTAGGCCAAGAAATCGTTCGGTGCTCGCATGGCCTGATACAAAACAGCCATTCGCTGCAAGGGCATCATTCAGCCAATCCTGCTTCGTAGTGTGCATGGCGCAACAGCAAATAAGCTACAAAATGGATAGTGCTATGCCCGCTTCGCGTAATTCGAGGCGGATGTTGCTGAGCGTAGCATCGCCGGATGCGGTGTTATAATCGCGGCCTAACACGAGTAGTTCTTTAGGTTTGACTCCACTAATCACGCCAAGCGCGTCGGAAGTTAATGTGCCCGTAGCTAGGCACAAGCTGCTATCTATTTGATAAATGTGCGGCTCAGAATATATTTTGCTAGGCTTGATGGTGAGTGGCTTGCCTGCTTTCAAGCAAATTTCAGTTAGCAGCGTTTCATCATCTAGCTGCTCGTGTTGCAACGAGTCAGTGAACAGTTCTAACTGCTGAAGCAGTGCTTCCTTGCTTTCATAACGCGGCTGCCAGACTTTGAAATTTGTGTCAACTAACCGATACGAGCGGAACCCGAGGCCTTTACCAGCACTGGCCTGATGCAGCACCGACTTAGCTGCGGCGTTTTGCAAAGCTGCTGCCGCTTTCTCAATGCGGGCTTTACTTACGTCGGCAATGTTGGTGTAGCCAAGCTTGGCCGCACCGCTATTTTTATCTACAGCCTCGGGTAGCTGAATGCAAATAAACTTTCGGTTGCCGCTATCCTCCAGGTTCTTGGCCATAACGGCGTGCGCGGTAGTAGCACTGCCCGCAAAAAAATCGAGTACCAAGTGCTGCTCGTCGGGGCGAGTACCTAGGTCGAGCATGCGCTTTAGCAGGCGAGTGGGCTTGGGGGTATCGAAGGGCAAGCCATTGAATAAGTCGCGCACTTCCTTGGTGGCTTCCTGGTTGTCGCCCACCTCGGCCCGCAGCCACAGCGTGGAAGGCGTCACGCCTTGCTTGACCTCACTTAAAAAACGCTTGATAGCCGGGATGTTGCTGCCGTCTTTACCAAAAGAAATCCGGTTGTCGTCGACTAGCTTTTGGAAATTGGTGCGGGAGGTGCGCCAGCAACTGCCACTCGGCGGGCTGACCACCCGGCCCGAAGGCGTAGTAATAGGATAGTCGTAATCGGCCGAGTAGGTTTTCACCAGAAAGTCGCCCGACTTCCACAGGCCGCGGGGGTCGTTGTCGGGGTTGGTATAACGGGCGTTCATTTCCTCGGTGCGTTCCAGCAGATAAGGGCGCCACAGTTCTTTATTTTTGGCGTACACCAGCACGTAGTCGTGCATGGCCGAAAACCACTTGGCGTCGTTCTGGGGGCTGTATTTCTTCTGCCAGATAATGCTGGCGACAAAGTTTTCCTCCCCGTAAATCTCATCGAGCAAGTGCCGAAGGTTGGTGACTTCGTTGTCGTCGATGGAAATGAAAATGACGCCATCATCGCGCAGCAAATTGCGCGACAAGTACAGCCGCGGCATCATCATGCCTAGCCAAACCGAGTGGTACTGGCCGTTCTCGCGGGTGTTGGTGCGCCACAAGTCACTTTTGTTAAGACGGCCCGCGTTGTCGGTGATGCCCGCCCGTTTTTTGTAGGCTGCCTGCTGCTCGCTGTAGTCGTCGGGGTACACAAACGAGTCGTTGCCGGTGTTGTAGGGCGGGTCAATGAAAATCATTTTCACTTGCCCGAAATACGACTTCTGCAGCACCCGCAGCACTTCCAGATTTTCGCCTTCAATGAACACATTTTCCGACGTGTCGAACTCCACGCTGCCCGCTCGGTCGGGGCTAGGGTAGCGGTGGTGCGCTTCTGGATTTCCTTGTAGGCGTCCGCCTTACCGGGCCAGTTCAGGCCGTACCGCTCCTCGCCGGTATGCACTGCCTCGCCGAGTGCCAGCCGGAGCTTATCAACGTCGAGCTTGCCTTCGCTGAAGGCATCGGGCAGCAGTGCTCGGAGCTGCGCCAACTTCTCTGCCGCTATGTCGAGGCTACTGCCATCAAGCTGTTCAGCATCTTGTGCGGCGGATGGGGTACGGGAAGCAGAGAAGTCCATGCAGCGAAAAAATAAGCGGGAGCAGCGAAGTCAGCCCCTAAGTTGCATACACCCGGCTTGCCTCGCAACTTCCTTCGCCAGCCTCAACTTTAGGTTTCTTGCTATAAACCTGTCCGTTAATCTTTTCACTACCTCATAAAAGCACGTGCGTCTCTGCCCCGTGTTGACCAACTCCTTAGCGCAGTGGTGCTGTTGTGAGAGGAGTGACTGGCGTTTCGAGCGGAATACGGCCTTGCACATGTGGCATGGAAACGTTGGGCAAGCGCGGCAGCACATAGCGAGCAAAATAATCGGCTTCGTTGAGCAGGGGATAGCCGGAGAAGATGAAGGCCCGGAAGCCCATGTCCATATAGCGGTTGATCTTTTCTACAATCTGGTCGGGGGTACCAACCAGCGCCCCGCCGGCGCCGGAACGGGCCTTGCCGATGTCGGTCCAGAGCAGAGGTTCGACAAAGCCTTCCATGTCGGCGTGCTCGCGGAGTTGGTTTTGGCGATGCACGCCCAACGACCACGAATCTTGGGCCCGACTCTTGATTTCGGCACCTTTCACCGGGTCAAACTTTGACATAAGCTTGCGGGCATAAGCCCGCGCCTCGTCCTCGGTTTCGCGCACGATGACGTGGATGCGGAGCCCAAAATCGATTTCACGACCGTGAGTGGCGGCGCGGGCACTCATGTCCTGCATGGTCTCGTAGAGCATCTCCTCAGTTTCGGGCCACATCAGGAACATGTCGCAGTATTTGGCGCACACCGCGCGGGCCCCCTCCGATGTGCCACCGAAGTAGAGCAGGGGGCCACCATTTTGCTGGTAAGGCTTGGCCGGGTCAGCGGGCATATCAAATTGGTACAGCTCGCCTTTATGCACGATGCGCTCCTGCGTCCAGGCCTGCTGCAAGATTTCGATGGTTTCGGCGCAGCGTTGGTAACGTAGTTCCGGTACCTCGCGCAGGCCGGGTAGATCGGAGTTGATGATGTTGATGGTGAGGCGACCGGCCAGCATATGGTCGAGCGAGGCCAGGGCCCGCGCTAGCATAGGCGGGTGAATTTCACCGGTCCGGATGGCAGTCAGCAGGTTGATGCGCGAGGTTTGCGGGGCAATGCCAGCGGCAAACGTCATGACATCTTGGCCCACGGTGTAGGAGGTGGGCAGCAGGATGTTGGAATAGCCTAGCTGCTCGGAGGCAAGCACAATGTCGCGGCAGTGAGCCCAGGAGCTGCGGTAAGCACCATCGAGCACACTCAGATACTGCGTGTCGCCCCCGCAGAGGTCGTCAAACCAGGATATTTCGGCCACGCGCTGGGGTGTACGGATGGCAACGGAAGTAATAGGAGTGGAGAGAGACATAAACTAGGAGTAGACCAGAAACCGAGGAAAAAGCAGCGCCAAATTGGAAAAGTAGGCTTGTGGGCGCCGCCGAAGTATCAATTTAACACCGCTATTGGGGTTGAGTTACTGGCCGTCGGTTCGAAACAAAGTAAAGCACCAATCCTGCAGCGGCGAATAAGGCTACATCACGCGCTTCGTTGCCTTTGCTGCTTGAAAGCAGCCACAAGCACAGCGCTACGCACAAAGCAGCTACCACCGCTCCGCCCCACACCCGAAACGGGGGCGGCAGAGCAGGGTAGCGGCGGCGCAGCACGGGCAGCGCGGCGCAGGTAAGAGCGAAATAAGTAAGCCGAATAATGGTGCTGAGCGTGAGAGCGTAAATAAAGGTGCCCGAAACTGCCAGAATCAGCTTCAACACCGCCGACACGAGCAGGGCCACGTGGGGCGTGCGGAACCGGGGGTGGGTGGCCTTGAAAAACGCCGGAATCTGCCCTTGCTCGGCCAACGCAAACAGTAGACGCGGCCCCGTCAGCATGAGGGCATTGAGTGTGCCAAGGGCCGTGAGCATAGCGGCGGCGGCCACAAAAGCCGCGCCGGCCGGACCTAAAAATCGTTGGGTGGCACTGGCTAGGGGTCGTTCGGCAGTAGCTAAGTCAGGTAGGGTACCAATGCACACCACCTGCACGAGCAGAAACAAAACAGCTACCGTGGCAATGGCCGTGAACAGCGCAAAGGGCACGTTGCGTTGCGGCTGCTGAATTTCGCCGGCCGGAATGGCCGCCACATCAAAACCAGAAAAGGTGAAGATGAGCAGCAACACAGCGCCGGAAAAATTGGTGTACGTGGGCGCAACGGCAAACGAAAACGCCTGCCAATCCACGAAAAACAAGCCCACGGCCGTGAATAGCACCAGCACCAGCAGCTTACTGACCGTGAACAGATTATTGACCAGTGAAGCAGTACGCACACCCACTAAGTTGAGTAACGTAAGACCCGCAATAAGCGCGGCCATCACGATAGCGCGCCCAGCGCCAGCGCCCACCACGGGCCAGAAGTACGCGGCGTAGTCAACGAACAGGTTACAAAGCGCCGCGAAACTAGCCAGGCGCGAAATCCACAGTAACCAGCCCACTTCAAACCCCACCAGTGGCCCAAAAGCCTCGCGGGCGTACAAATAAGGTCCACCCGCGCCGCTAAACCGGCTGCTAACTTCTGCGAAGCATAAGATAATAAGCGTGACTACTCCCGCACTAACCGCATAGGCGACGAGGCTATAAGCCCCAACCAAAGCGTAAATTTTGGCGGGGAGCCCCAGAATGCCGGCACCAATGGTGATGTTGACGATAAGGGCCACAAAGTCCCAGCGGCGTATGCCACGTACCAAATCGGGCTGTCCAGCAGCCGGGGGAGAAGTCATGCGAAGTAGCGAAAGAAATGGAAAAGAGTGGCTTGCGCCTCTCAAGTGCCGGGTCAGATGGTTGCGGGGCAACAACAACAGAGGCAGTTTCCATTTTGCTTTCCAAACAGCATACTAAACAGAGCAAGAAGATAATAACCGGTTTCTGTGCCGGCTCACGGTACACAGCCTAGCTGTGGGGTGGTAAATATAGGCAGCCGACCGTGTGGCACAAGTTTTAAACCTCGTCTAAAGCCCTGTACTGAACTTAAAGTTTGGTATCCGTCACTCAGCAAATTACAGAAAGTGAGCTGCCTATTTACGTGTTAACGATCGACGGAAAACATAACGATGAGACGGTGTTAGGCTCGTCAAGATGCTCCTCAGAAATTGTACAAATAAAACAATAAGCAGCACTTAAGTAGGGGGCGAAGCCTAAGCTACCTCGGCTAAATTCCAACCTTGGGACATCCGGTTTCGTTAAAAGCCAGACAGTCAACACTTGTCTGTTTTTCACTCGTGCTATTTCCAAGGTTATGTTCCAACTTCGCTTCAACACCCTACTGCTAGCCACCTCCTTATTAGCTGGTGGTAGCACTCTCGCTTTATCCAGCTGTTCTTCCAACAGCAAAAAAGAAGTTTCGCAGGAAGGTCAGCGTGCCTACGACAACTTGCAGACGTACGTAACTGAAGCCGAAACAACACCTACTACTACGGTAGCTGATACTTTTGCTGCCCGTCTGGCTGCAACACAGCGTTATTCGGCAGAATATGATACGGCCCAGCAAGCTGAAATTCGGCGTCTACAACAGCGCTACATGGCTGCCCAAAGCACAACGGCCACCAGCACCGCAACGGCTAGCGCAGATACCACGGGCGCTGTAGCCCCAATAGCCCCAACTACGACTGCACCTGCACCCGCTCCTGCGCCTGCTGGCGAGGCGCCTGCCAAGCTCTATAAGGCCAGCAGCCCCGCTGCTGCCATGACCGCAGCCAATGCGCGTGCTACCTACGAAGCCTTCGTTCAGCGAGTGAAAGCCAACGAAGACAAGTATGAGATTGGCGATTGGCGCGTCATCAACGCCGAATGGCGGGCCCTCGATCAGAAATATGATCAAATAAAAAGTGATGTGAGCGGCAAAGACAAAGCAGAAATTGCCAAAGAGAAACTGAAATACGCTGCTTTCAAATCCTTCGACAAAACCGAGTCGCGCGTGTCGCAAGGTGCTGACGTGGTAACCGGGGATAAGGCCGAGGCCCAAGCGAAAGGCAAGGGCGTGCAAGTGGAGCGCGCAGCCAAAAACACGGGTAGCGACGTGAAAGAGGCTGGTAAAGAAATAGGACAAGGCGCCGTGAAAGTCGGTAAAAAGGTTGGAGGCGCCGTGAAAGGCGTATTCGACGGTAAAGACGAAAAGAAAGCCGACTAACTTCTGTCATCAACTTATTGAAAAGCCGGTTCTTGGATTCAAGAACCGGCTTTTTGTTGCTAATCGCCAAAGTCAAAGGACTACAGTTGCTTAGGTTAGTAATCTATATTGCCTGTTCGTCATCTATTTCCTTTTATGATAGCACCAACGCTCCAAGTTACACTTGAGGACTTATTGCAAAATTTCGATAAATACGCGGTATTTGGAGCGTAACGCCGGAATAGAAGCTGGCGTACTGTTTTAAAATGAGTATGTAAAACTGATTTCTTTGCCTCTTTAGTGTAGCAGGATGCCGTTTCCTTATATAAGTACCACCTACTCATGAATGTGAGCGAGCAGTTCGTTGATAGTGAGCAACGCTTCCGGTCTTTATTTGAAAACAACTTAGATCTGTTGCTTTTCCAAAACGAAAAAAGCATCATTCTAGATGCAAATACGCCTTTCCTCTCCCTGCTACACCGCGAGAAGTCCGAGGTAATAGGGCATTCTATCGATGATTTTCTGCCCGAGGATTTAGTGGTATTCTTTAGGCAAAAGCTATACGAAGCTTTCCAAGGAAAACCAGTGCAGTTTGATGTGGCAGTACAGTTCAAGGGAGCCGAACCGAAAGTACTCAGCATTGCCAAGGTGCCTTTAGTCATCGATGGCGCAGTGGTGGGCGTGCACATGGTTGGCCGGGACATAACGGAGTTGACAGCTTCCAATCAACTAATCGAGGAACAAGCCCACAAACTCAATATCCTTTTCGAAAGCATTACGGATGCGCTTATTCTGCTCGATCGGGAATGGAACATAACATTCCTCAACCAAGAGGCGCAGCACCTGTTGAAGGTGAAAAGCCAGCAAGCCGTTGGCAGAAACGTGTGGGAAATGTTCCCGGCTGAAGTGGGCAGCGTTTTCTATCAGGAATACCACGAGGCCATGGCTACGGGCCAGGTAGTACATTTCGAGGCATACTACACCACGGGTGGGCTGTGGCTTGAAGTCAAAGGATTTCCGTCAGAAGAGGGCTTGTCGGTGTATTTCTCGGATATAACTACCCGTAGGGATGCGGAAGCCAGACAGGAAAGGCTAACACAGGACCTGTACCGCCACAACCAGGATCTGCAGCAATTCACATACATCGTGTCGCATAACTTGCGGGCGCCATTGGCAAACGCCTTAGGTTTAACCCAACTCCTGAAAGTCGACGACCCTGAGCAGGCCCCGCTCTTAGACCACTTGCATACGAGTCTACACCAACTCGATTCCATCCTGCAAGACCTGAATACCATACTATCCGTCCGGGACAGGCAGGGCGTGGTAGAGTCCTCGGAAGCGGTATTGGTGCTTGACGTGCTGCGGCAAGTAACCAACAGTCTACAGGAGTCACTCCAGCAATGCGGCGGCGAAATTGTGCTGAATGTTCCCGATGATCTGCAAGTACACGGCAAGCGCGCCTATCTGTTCAGTATCTTTTTTAACTTGCTCTCCAATTCAATTAAATACCGAGCTGAAGAACGCCCACTTTGGGTAACTATAACAGGAAATTCAAATCCAAATGGTGAGGTGCGACTCACTATAATGGATAATGGCTCAGGTTTTGATCGAGAAAAGGCGGGTGAAGACGTGTTTAAATTCTACAAACGGTTTCATTCGGTACCCGCTGGCCGCGGTTTAGGCTTGTATCTGGTCAATGCGCACGTCGAAGCGATGGGCGGCCGCATTGAAGTGCATAGTATGCCAGATGCCGGGACTGAATTTCAATTGCTCTTACACTAAAAGGATATATGCGAACCGTACTTGTAGATGACGATTATATCAGCGTGTTTCTTACCGAGAAAATATTAAAGCGAGAGGGTTTGTCAGAGGGTTTATGTTCATTTCAATCTCCCGAGGAAGCTTTACGCCACGTTCAGCAAAGCATCCCGCACAACATGCCCGACGTGATTTTGCTTGACCTCAACATGCCAGTTATTAGCGGCTGGGACTTTTTAATGGCCCTACGACCCTACGAAGCGCAACTAGCGGGTCGTTGCTTTATCTATGTTCTTACATCGTCACTGGCCCCCTCCGACTCAGAGCGCGTGTACGAGTTTCCGCTAGTAGCGGGCCTGATTCATAAGCCTCTCGACGACTTGCAAATTCAAACCATTCATGCGCAGGTAGCCGAAAGCCGTAACTGACTTTAGGTGCCTTGTTATTGCACAATATCAGTGGCAGATAGGCAGTATGTCGAAACAAATCAACTAGGAGTAGTACTCAGCAGAGCCGTCTGAGTTTAGACACTTGTCTGAAATCTTATATTCCTTATTAGAAAAGCAAAGCTATAAGCGAGAATGGCTTATTGCCAGCTCTTACACATCTATAAAGTGACGAAATAGTATTGCACCGTGACTTGTTGCCTGAATGGTACATTTCCTTGCTGTTAAGAGCGCATCATGAATAACTAGCTGAATGCTTTCTGTTTACCTGTGAGGTAGCCAGACACGAATTCCAGCGCTCTATTCAATTGCTATATCGTATGCTAGCTTGGGCTTACCCCGATCTATAACAACTAAAAAGCCCGGAGCCGGACAAACCGGCCCCGGGCAATGATTTCTCAACGCCTTTCAGAGCCTATCTGCTATGAGAGCGAAAGCAGAGTAGTAGCCTAGCCAAAAGCCTATCGGCTGGCAACGCCGTTGTTTTTCTGCGAGGCTTGCGTAGCACTAACCCGCCAAATTCGATTCCCAGCGTCGTCGGCAACCAGCATGGAGCCGTCGGCGAGGGTGGTAACGCCCACTGGGCGACCATAGGCGTTTTTGGTGCCGTCGCCTACCAAGAATCCTGTTAGGAAATCTTCGGACTTGCCGGCGGGACGGCCTCCTTTGAACGGCACGTACACCACTTTATATCCAGTGAAGGAAGATCGGTTCCAAGAGCCGTGCTGCCCCACAAAAGCACCGCCTTGGTAGCGGGCCGGAAAAGCCTGCTTGTCGTAAAACGATAAGCCTAGGGAGGCGGAATGCGGGTCGAGTAACACATCGGGGACTATGGATTTTTCAACCAAGTCGGGCCGTTCTCCTTTGCGCCGAGGGTCTTCGTTCGGACCGAGGTAGGCGTAAGGCCAACCGTAGAAGCCCCTTGCTTAACGCTGGTAATGTAGTCGGGCACCAAGTCGTCGCCGATGCCGTCACGCTCGTTTACGGCGGTCCAGAGTTGGTTGGTGCCGGGTTGCCAGGCCAAGCCTACGGGGTTCCGCAGCCCAGCAGCGTACACCTTCTCGCCGGAACCATCGGGGTTGATTTGCAGAATATCGGCCCGCCGAACTTCATTTTCAGCTCCGTGTTCCATCACATTCGAGCCGGAGCCCACCGATACGAAAATGGTTTTGCCGTCGAGGCTGGGAAGTAAGTTTCGGGTCCAGTGGTTGTTGTAGCCGCCTTTTGGCAAAGCCAGAATTTTCTTACCGGCCGCTGTTATTTTAGTTTGGCCTGCTTGGTAAGGGTACCGCATTACGCCGTCGGTGTTAGCGACGTAGAAGTAGTTGCCCATCACGAGCATGCCGAACGGCTGATTCAACCCCGTCAGGAATATTTCACGCACTTCCGGTTGGCCATCGCGGTTGGCATCGCGCAGCAACGTAATGCGGTTGGCACTCGTCTCGCGCATTGCTTTCGACTGCTTGAGCCCCTGTTTCTTCTCGCCTTTGGCCGTAGAAGTTTGGGGCACCGTGTTGGATTCAGACACGAAAATGTCGCCGTTGGGCGCCTGGTAAATCCACCGCGGGTTTTGGAAGTTGCTGGCGTAGTCGGCTACCTCGAAGCCCTGTGGGGCCTTTGGCATTTTGCCGGCAGGCCACCCAACCACTTGACTGAAGTTTTGCACATCGTGCGTGGTATCTGGGGCCGGTAGACGCTGGAGCTGCGCCGCCGCTAGTGAGGTATCGGCGGAGGCGGCTGCGCCTTGGGTTTCCTGTTGGGAAGCTTGATTTTGTTGCGCCGAGTCGCCGCAAGCCGCTAGTAGCCCAAGCGCGGGCATCAGCCAAGAATGTTTATGCCACATAAAGTAATGTTTGAATAAAGGACAAGTAGTTGACAGCAGATTTCTGCCACTCGATGGTTTACGCAAACAAGTAGTTGGCGGTATAGCGCCTTGATTATTGAATTCGGGCAAAATCCAGGAAGTAGGCCCTTCTGAAGAGAGCCGTATTCATTTCGGACCTCGAGTTTAGATACTCAGGACTAGGCAGCAGTTGCTCTTGCCAGCGCTTTACCGACTAGGAGACACTGATTTTGTTGGTAGCACGCCCGAAAAATCCGGCTTTATTTCACCGCTTATCCGCAGGCCAGAACGTATACCCAAGCACTTAGGGACCTTCCTTAGGCGGTATATCCTGGTTTAGGCATGGCTAAAAAGGTAGCAGAACAACTCGTAGAAATGCTGGTCGAGGCCGGCGTGAAAAGAATTTACGCCGTGACCGGCGACAGTCTCAACGAAGTTAACGACGCGGTACGGCGCAACGGGCAGCTCGAATGGATACACGTGCGGCACGAGGAAGTAGGAGCCTTTGCCGCCGGAGCCGAGGCGCAACTCAACGGCTTAGCGTGTTGCGCAGGCAGTAGCGGACCCGGCCACGTACACCTCATCAACGGCCTGTACGATGCCCACCGGTCCGGGGCGCCCGTTATTGCTATTGCTTCCACCGAAGCCAGTTTCGAGTTCGGTACCGAGCACTTTCAGGAAACCAATACCATCAAGCTGTTCGACGATTGTAGCTGCTACAATCAGATTGCCAGCACGCCGCAGCAGTTTGCGCGCATGTTTCAAGCCGGAATCCAGCACGCCATTAGCCTCAAAGGCGTGGCGGTAGTGGGGTTGCCCGGCGACGTGGCCGCCGCGCAAGCCGAAGAAAGCATGACGGCCATGCAAGTGTTCCAGACGAAACCCATTATCCGCCCCTCCGACCACGAACTGCTGTTGTTGGCAGACATGCTTAACAACCATCAGAAAATCACGCTCTACTGCGGCATTGGAGCTGCGGAAGCGCACGATGAGTTGATACAGTTGGCAAACTTGCTGCATTCGCCTATCGGCTACACGTTTCGCGGTAAGTTGGAAATCCAGTATGCCAACCCCTACGAAGTGGGTATGACGGGCTTGCTCGGCATGCCCTCGGCCTATCATAGCATGCACGAATCGGATTTGCTGGTGCTACTTGGTACCGACTTTCCATACACGGCCTTTATGCCGGTAAAGCCCAAAATCGTGCAAATCGACATCAAGGCCGAGCGCCTGGGCCGCCGCGCCAAAGTGGACTTAGGGCTGTGCGGTTCCATCAAAGACACGTTGCAGGCGCTGTTGCCGCGGGTTCGTCAGAAAACCGACGACAGCTTCCTGAAGGCTCAATTGGAGCTCTACCATCACGTGCAGAAAAACATGCGCGCCTACGTGGAAGACATGGGTAAGAACGACGCCATTCACCCCGAATATGTAAGCACGGTTATCGATGAGCTGGCCGCCGATGATGCCATTTTCACGGTCGATACGGGCATGAGTTGCGTGTGGGGCGCGCGCTACATCCGGGCCACTGGTCGGCGTGTGATGATGGGCTCTTGGAACCACGGCTCGATGGCCAATGCCATGCCGCAAGCCATTGGGGCGGCTCTAGCGCGGCCTGGTCAGCAAGTAATTGCCATGTGCGGCGACGGTGGCCTCACCATGCTGCTCGGCGATTTGTCGACCATTGTGCAATACAAGCTGCCCATCAAGATTATCGTGTTCAACAACCGGGCCTTGGGCATGGTGAAGCTGGAAATGGAAGTGGCTGGCCTGCCCGATTGGCAAACCGACATGCCCAATACCGACTTTGCCGCCATTGCTCAAGCCATGGGCATTGCTGCCGTGACGGTGCACGAGCCGGGGCAAGTGCGCCAAGCTCTGGAGCATGCCATGGCCTTCGATGGGCCCATGCTGGTGAATGTGCTAACCGACCCTAATGCCCTGGCAATGCCGCCCAAAGTGGAAATCGAGCAGATGGCCGGCTTTGCCGTATCAATGAGTAAGCTTATGCTCAGTGGTCGCATGGACGACGTGCTCGACACCGTGAAAGCCAACTACAAACACTTGCGAGAGGTGCTTTAGCCTGCAATAAGTGTTGGCCTGATACCGGACGAAGTGTTTAACAAGTTTAAAGCTAGGTTGCTACAAACAAAACGAGCGAGAAGGCAGGTTTCCTGCTTTCTCGCTCGTTGCTTTTATTGGAGTCTACTTCTTGAACAGGCTTGACTTATCAACCGTTATGGCTGCCCATCGCCGCCGGCAGCTCCGTACACTTGGCCGTTGGCGTAGCTCGCATCACTAGCTGCTAACTGCACATAAATAGACGCCAACTCGGCGGGCTGGCCAGGCCGACCTAGCGGTGTGGTACCGCCAAAGTTCTTTAATTTTTCCTGGGTGGCACCGCCGCTCACTTGCAAAGGCGTCCAGATTGGACCTGGGGCTACGCCGTTTACCCGGATGCCTTTGGGGCCAAGTTGCTTGGCCAACGAGCGAACAAAGCTAGTAGTGGCCGCCTTGGTTTGGGCATAATCGTACAGATCTGCCGAGGGGTCGGTGGCCTGCACCGAAGTGGTACCAATGATGGTTGAGCCTGGCTGCATATGCGGCAAGGCGGCTTTGATGATCCAGAACGGCGCGTAGATATTGGTTTTCATCGTCCAGTCGAACTGCTCGGTCGAGATGTCCAGAATCGACGGGTGGGCTTGCTGCCGGGCGGCATTGCTGACCAGAATATCCAGTCCCCCGAGCTCACGCACGGCATCGGCTACCATCTTCTGGCAGAATGCTTCGTCACGCAGGTCACCCGGAATGGCAATGGCTTTGCGGCCTTCGGCCTTGATGAGGGCAATAACTTCCTTGGCATCGGGCTCTTCGGCTGGCAGGTAGTTGATGGCTACATCGGCGCCTTCGCGGGCGTAGGCAATGGCGGCGGCGCGGCCCATACCAGAGTCGCCGCCCGTAATCAGGGCCTTGCGGCCTTTTAGGCGGCCCGAGCCTTTGTAGCTTTTCTCGCCGTGGTCGGGCCGCGGCTCCATTTGGCTGACAAGACCCGGCCAAGGCTGCGACTGGCTCTTAAATGGCGGTTTAGGATAAGTTTTGGTGGGGTCGAGCAGGGGAACTGGCGCCGAATCGGCAGCAACGGGTGCGCCCTCAACCGAGAGAACTGGGGAAATGGCAGCGGCCGCTATAGTGGCTCCTAAGCCGTTGATGATCTGGCGTCTGCTCAATTTATTTTCTTCTTGCATGGTACTGCTACGCTTGTTGCGCAGGTTAAATGAATACACGTGGGATAGGGGCAACCTTAGGCAATACCAGGCTAGATGAGCCATAAACGACAAAACCAGTTTCAACTCCCGGTTTAGTTGTACGGGCTGCTGTACCAGGCGTTCAGCAGGATTTATACGGATTTATATACAGCGCTAAATGCTTACCGATTGTGTGAAGTGGATGCCGCTCGTCGGCCCAGGCACTTGCTCTGGAACGACATGACTTCCAAATGCTTCAAGCAGCGCTTGCAGATGCGGGTCGTCCACTGCTAGTCCGGCGTAAGGTACCTGCCTCTTGACTGCGTCTAGCACCTGGTCTACCTGGGGCACGGCTAGCAGCCCAAAACCCATGCTCCAGTCGGCAAAGCGGCGTTCTGGGCTTGGCCCTTCTAGTACCGTCACCACTTGCTCGTGGCGGGTATCCGCTTTGATCCGGCTGTACAGAGCCCGAACGTCGGCTTCGGGTCCTTCCAGCACTTGCACGTACCGGCCTTCGCTGTAAAGCAACATGCCGGTAATCTGATGTTCGGCGTTGAAGTTGCGCGACCATTCTAGCAAGTTCGCCAAATCGGCCTCGCTTGGCAGCTTGGTGACCCGGCTATGGTATAGCACTTGGTACACGCTGAGGTCGAGCAACTCCACCACTTCCTCAATCGTGAGGATGCCATGTTGGTAGATGGACAGCAAGTGGCGCTCGTAGCGTTGAGGCGCCAACGACGTATCGGTGGTCAGGGCAACAGCCATTGCTACAGCTCGCTGCCGTTGAGCAAGGGTGTCGGAAGGAGAGTTTTGCATGCCTTTTGTACGTGTCTCTCTCCCAGTAGATATACTAATATTATTATAAATATTTGCTTCTTACACGTTTATGAATTGGACTGTGAATTGTAAGGCCGTCTTGTTTTCATAGAAATGCTGGTAGAGAAATATTACTAACTCAACTGTTAGCTGGCACGCATTTGTTCAGCTTGCTAGTGAAAATAGAGCCTTTTTTACGCGCCGATTTTACGTGCTATAGAGTTATAGCCTCACCATTCTGGAGATTCAGTTTTATAAGAAAAGTTTTACTAGGCAGCGCGGACGAAAAGGGTTTTTCAAGCAAGTAAAACAAGGCAGTCGATTGTGAATGCAAGGCGTATTTCATCCTGCATTCTCCACCAGAAAACTACTTTCACTTGTAGCTACCCGCTACCTTTGCCACATATGAAGCCGCCGCTTTTCCATCCCGGACAGGAAGTCATTTGCATCAACGATGACTTCACGCTCTTGCTCGTGCAGAACCCCAATATCCAGACGCCTAAGCGCGGCCCCATTTACACGGTGCGCGGCATTTACGACACGCACCGCGGCTACGGCATCACCCTAGCAGAAATCAACAATGCCGACGTAGCACCAGGCTTTCCCGAAGCTAACTTTCACGAGTCTCGATTTGCCCCTGTGCCGCCGCTGGAAGAAATTGACATTGCGGAGGCAATCGAGGAAAGCATAACGGTGTAAACCGAAAATCCTGGCTCTTAGGTTGCGCTCCTACGGTACTCGTCGTTCGTGAGAGACGACGAGTTCTTCTGCCTGCACGCTTCTAATCTTGAATTTTAGTTGCCCCTTGTAACGGATAGCTTATCTGCACGGTACTCCCGCCGTTACTGCTCGCCGCTTGTGAGTGGAAAGAAGTGTTCAGGTGAAATTTTCGTTGTAAATCAGCTACTTCAGTATGACCAAGTACCTCGTGCGTCTGGTGTTACTTGCTTTTCTTGCGCTGCCTAGCGCTGCCCAAACGCCTAAAGCAGTCAGCCATTCTGTGGATGAATTTGTGACCAGTAAAATGAAAGCGCTGGGCATTCCTGGGCTTGCGGTGGCGGTTGTCAAGAACGGGGAAAAGATAAAAGTGGCTTCCTATGGGCAAGCCAACACGGAGTGGAACCGTGAGGTAACCGAGCACACCAATTTTCAAATAGCCTCCTGCACCAAGTTGCTGACCTCTACGCTGGTGTTGAAAACGGTGTACGCCGGCAAACTCAGCCTCAATGACCCCATCGGGAAGTACCTTGATTCGATTCCGGCTAGTTGGAAACCTATTCATGTCAAGCACCTGCTCAACCATTCGAGCGGCATCCGCGAATTCCGGGGCGACGCGTATGTCTCCACCGCCACGGTTGTACGAGCCCTTATGGATTCCACGCTGGAATACACTTCGGGAACCAAGCAGCACTATGCTCAGGCCGATTTTATGATAGCTGGCTACATCCTAGAGAAAATATACGGCAAGCCCTTTCCCCAAATCCTGAAAGACGAAGTAACCAGCCCGCTGAATATGAAGGATGGCGCTTTCGATATGGAACAGCGCGTGGGCACTTTTATGCGCACCAACCTAGTGCCGCAAAAAGCCACAACCTACTACGAACTCGATGGCCAACTGCGCGCCTACAAGTTTATTTATCCCCAATACACCTACACCGCCGGGGGCTACTTTGCCTCCCTCGATGATATGGTGAACTGGGTAATTGGGCTCGACAAGGAAGTGCTGTTCCCCGACGCCTTTGCTCGCCCCCTCTTGTACGGGCAAGACTCGGTGGGTACTAAACTTTCCGAATTCACGAAAGCCGGCTGGGCGCTAGGAGAAGAAAAGAACGTCCTGTATGCTGGGCACAGTGGCGGACCTGGCCTAGGTGACGTGTGGCGGTTTCCCGAGGAAGGCTACACCGTGATTGTGCTCTCCAACGACGGCGAACTGCTACCCGATTTTGCGCGTGCTATTGCCTCTTTTTACATCCCCGGTCTCGAACGCAAAATGGAAATCAAGAAGTTTGAACGGTAAAGCGGGAGGGAAGCCAAGGCAATTCACATCAGTCATACTCTAGATGGGTTGACCTTGCTGATTATCCGGAAAGAAATTGCCTCAGTACCATACTTGCGCCGCTTTACTTAGGTTGAGAGTGTCTGCAAGGGTGTGTGGGCAGCAAACAAAAAGAACGTCCTGCTGAGCGGAGTCGAAGCCACTCGCGTGCTGACGTTATATAGGTATTGTCATGCTGAGCGCAGTCGAAGCATCTCGCTCGAATCGTTGCAATGGCAAAAGGGTATACTACACTAGCGAGATGCTTCGACTGCGCTCAGCATGATAGTCCTGTTTTGAGTAGAAACTCTTAGTGTCCACAAGCCCTGGCCAGCTTTTTCAGTTGCTGCACTGCGGGCTGGCTTGCAGTATCCTGCATGCCAAACCAGCGGTCCTACCGAAATCGATTAGATACTTTATGTAAGGCGATAGTAGGCGTACTAGTAGTCCACTCGTCAGGAGGAAAGCTATATTTGGCGGTAGAGGCAGGGCGGTTTCGTCTGCCTTTTGTCAAGCTAGGTGCAACTTTATAACGGTTGAATACCTCACATGGCTGACTGCTTTCACCGATTTACTATTTCCTTGTTCCACTGCTGTACACTTTGTCAGCAGGTAGTACCAGTTACCTAAATTCTCGCCCGTTGTCGTTTAAAAACCACCCCTCCTTTGTGTCGCCCACCTTGTCGGCACTAGCTGTCCTGATGCCGCTGGCTATGTTTACGGCCTGCCAAAACAAGAGTGAGGAAAGCAAAACCGCCGCCGACAAAGCAACTGCCCCAGCCACTGCTGCCAGCAGCCGCAAGTACTTGTCAGAGCCACTCGTAAAAGACATTTACACCGCCGACCCCTCCGCGCACGTCTTCAACGGCAAAATCTACATATACCCGTCGCACGACATTGAAACGGGTATGCCAGAAAACGACAACGGCGACCATTTCGCCATGCGCGACTACCATATCCTGTCGATGGACAGCATTGGGGGGAAAGTAACCGACCACGGCGTTGCGCTGGATGTCAAGGATATTCCGTGGGCCGGCCGCCAACTCTGGGCCCCGGATGCCGCCTTCAAAAACGGCACCTACTACCTGTATTTCCCCGTGAAGGACAAACAGGACGTGTTTCGGATTGGCGTGGCCACCAGTGCGTCCCCAACAGGACCGTTCAAAGCGCAGCCCCAGCCTATTCCCGGCAGCCTAAGCATCGACCCGGCCGTGTTCACCGACACCGATGGCAAGACCTACATGTACATGGGCGGTATTTGGGGCGGGCAGCTCCAGCGCTGGCGCACCGGCAAGTACGATGCCAGCAAGCCCAAAGAGCAGGAGCCAGGCCCCAAGGAAGTGGCACTAGGGCCGAAAATGGCACGTCTCACCTCCGATATGCTGCGTTTCGATGAGCCCGTGAAGGAAGTGCAGATTCTTGGTCAGGATGGCAAGCCGTTTTTGTCGGGCGACAACAAGCACCGCTTCTTTGAAGGTGGCTGGTTGCACAAGTACAACAACAAGTATTACTTCTCTTACTCCACCGGCGACACCCATTTGCTGGCATATGCCACCGGCGATTCACCCTACGGCCCTTTCACGTACCAAGGCGTCATCATGAACCCAGTGGAAGGCTGGACGACGCACCACTCTATTGTGGAAGTGAACGGCAAATGGTACATCTTCTACCACGACACCGAGCTATCGGGCAAAACCTGGCTCCGCAACGTGAAGGTTACCGAGTTGAAGCGCAAGCCCGATGGCAGCATCGAACTCATCAATCCGTAAGTAGCACGCCGCACGAGCGGTTAGCTAGCTAACCCCAATCAAAAAGAGGTCCGCTGATAGAAGGTCGACAATTGTCATCCTTCTTCAGCGGACCTCTTTTCTATTTAAATCTCGAGGTTGAAATAACCGCCAGTCCCTTTTAGGGATGATTGGCGGATAACTAAATCCCCGGTAACGACGAAGGTTCGGGGCTTGAACTGGTCTTTTTGCCGCACTTGCTCTAAAAACAAGCGTGCCGCGTGCTGGCCTAAGCGGTAGGGGTGCAGGTTGATGGTTGTAAGGCCCGGCTCGACCAGAGCCGCCAAAAACTCGTCGCCGAAACCTACCACGGCAATGTCTTGCGGGATGCGGAGGCCCCGCCGCTTCAACTCCAACATAAGGTCGAAAGCATTGCGGTAGTTGATGGCGAATATGGCATCGGGTGGTTCGGGCAGTGCCAACCAAGTATCGAGGGCGGCTAGGGCTGAATCGGGCTGGAAGTCGGAATGTACTTCGTACTCCGGCTGGATAGGCAGGCGGTAGCGCTTCAGGGCGTTCTGATAGCCACTAATTCGTTGCCGACTAATAAGCAACGACTCGGGACCAGCCAGAATGGCGATGCGCTGGCAACCTTCCTGAATTAGGTGCTCGGTTACAGCGTAGGCGCCGCCCCAGTCATCAAGTACCACCTGGGCGCTGTCCACTTCGTTGCACACCCGGTCGAAATGAACGATGGGCGTGCCACGGCTGGCGTGCTGCTGCACGTGCTCGAAGTTCTCGGTGTCGCGGGAGTGGCAAATCAACAGGCCATCTACCCGGCTGGCAATCAAGGCCTGTACATTGCTCACCTCCATCTCGTACGACTCCTTGGACTGGCAAATCATAACCCGGTAGCCCGCCTCGGCCGCCACCTGCTGAATGCCACTAACAGCCGTAGCAAAAAAAGGCCGCTCGATGTCGGGAATGACCACGCCTATGGTATGAGTAGCACTGCTTTTCAGGCTCTGTGCCAGCAAGTTAGGCTGGTAGTCTAGCTGCCGGGCCATATCCACAATGGCCTGCCGGGTGTTGGAGTTAATATCGGAGTGTCCGTTCAGAGCCCGCGACACCGTGGAAGCCGCTACTCCAAGCACTTTGGCTACGTCGCTGATCGTAGTTTGGTGGCGCTTCCGCTCGGGAGCAGGTAGTGCGCGTGGATCGGTGAAGTGGCAGTTGCAGGCCTTGCAAAAGAACCGTTGGCGGCCCCGAATAAAGCCTGCTCGCTTCACCTCATCAGCCGAGCCGCACTTGATGCATTTCATCATAGAGTAAATGGTATTTTTATGGAATACCAAACCAAGGGTGGGATTGAGGTAATTAAAAGTGCGTTTAATTATTTGAAGATAATCTACGAATTTTTTTTTGCATGCTACTAATTAAAGAATAGCTATCGAAACCGTTTCCGGAAACGGTTTCGGCGTTTTTATTCGCAAAACAAGTTGTTTAGGCCTTTTTTAGATAGGTGGAGATATCGGTAGTTGTTTTATATTCGAGAGTAAGTAGCTACTAAGGATACTGCACCGGTTGTTCAGTAGGTAGCTATCACCCACTGAAACAGTGGAAATAGAATTGTAATTTTTCAATAGGTATCCCATGCTGCAGACGATGCGCTGGTTCGGGCCGCAAGACCCTACATCTTTGTTTACACTCCGCCAGGCGGGTTGCGTTGGCGTGGTAACCGCCCTGCACCAGTTACCAGTAGGTAGTGTGTGGCCAGTAGCAGCAATTCAGGAGCGGCAGCAGTTAATTGAAGCCGACAACCAGCGCTACGCTCCACTGCACTGGGCAGTGGTAGAGAGCCTGCCCGTGCACGAAGACATCAAGAAGGGGTTGCCCACGCGCACGCAATACATCAATAACTACAAGGAGTCGTTGCGCAATCTGGCTGCCTGCGGCATCCAAACGGTGTGCTACAACTTTATGCCTGTGCTGGACTGGTCGCGCACCAATCTGAGCTACGAGATGCCCGACGGCTCGCGGGCATTACGCTTTGTTTGGCAGGATTTCGCCGTTTTCGACTTGTGCATCCTGCGCCGTCCGCACGCCGAAGCTGATTATGAGCCGGCCGTAGTGGCTGCCGCTCACCAGCAGTTTGATGCTATGTCGGCCACCGAACGGGCAGAACTAACTAATACGGTGTTACTCGGTCTGCCTGGCTCCGAAGAAGCTTTCGAGTTAAGCAACTTCCAAAACCTGCTCAATGAATATGCCGCCATTGATGCCGCGGCTCTACGGGAACATCTGTATTATTTCCTGCGGGAAATAGGACCAGTGGCCGAGGAAGTAGGTATCAATTTGTGCATTCACCCCGACGACCCGCCGTACCCGCTGCTCGGGTTGCCTCGTGTAGTAAGCACTGAAGCCGACCTCAACGGTCTGCTGGAAGCGTACAACTCGCCCGCCAATGGATTAACCTTCTGCACCGGTTCGTTGGGTGTACGCTCCGACAACGACCTGCCCGGCATCGTGCAGCGCCTCGGGCACCGCATTCACTTTGTGCACTTGCGCGCCACTAAGCGCGAAGAAAATCCACGCAATTTCCACGAAGCCGACCACCTAACTGGTGATGTGGACATGTACGCGGTAGTGAAGGCGCTGGTGGTAGAAGAACTGCGCCGGGCTACCACCGGGGAGGGAAATCCTACTATACCCATGCGCCCCGACCACGGTCACCAGATGCTCGACGACCTGACCAGTGGCAAGAGAACCTACCCCGGTTACTCGGCCATTGGACGGCTGCGCGGACTTGCTGAACTGCGTGGTCTCGAACTCGGCATTCGTCGCACTCTACAAACCGAGAAGAAGCGCCCAGCCGAACAAATCCGCACCGAGTCGTCCGTACCCCGCTTCGTTTAACCGCTCTGCACCGCCTTCCCACCCACCTATGCTCCTTCGCTTCCTGCTGCTTTCCTTGTTATATGTTGGTACTCCCTGTTTGGGGTGGGCCGATGATGGCTACCGTTTGTGGCTGAAGTATGACCAGATGCCCGAGGCTAGCCTACGCAAAGCGTGGCAGGCGCAAGCGCGGAGCATCGTCTTGGAATCTCCTACTACACCCATCTTGCAAACCGCCGCCAGCGAGTTACAACTCGGGCTACAGGGCTTGCTCGGGCAAACGGTTCCCGTGGGAAAGGGGAGTGGCAAAGGTGAAATTCATTTGCGCGTGGCGCCCGATCCAGCGCTGGGCCGCGAAGGCTACCGGGTAAGCACGCAGAAAAATGGGTTGGAAATCACGGGTCCTACCGATGCGGCCGTGCTCTACGGCTGCTTTGCCTTGCTCCGCCACGTGCAAACCGGGCAGCAGCCCAACCAACTGAAACTAAGCAGCCAGCCCCGCATTCAGTACCGGCTGCTCAACCACTGGGACAACCCGAACGGCACCGTGGAGCGAGGCTACGCCGGCTCTTCCATTTGGAAGTGGTACGAGCTACCCGAGCGCATCGACCCGCGCTACCAGGACTACGCTCGCGCCAACGCCTCGATTGGCATTAATGGCGTGGCTATCAACAACGTCAATGCCAGTGCCCGCTACCTCACGCCCGAGTACTTGCAAAAGGTGAAGGCCTTGGCAGACGTATTTCGGCCCTACGGTATCCGGGTGTACCTGTCGGTGCTGTGGGCCGCGCCTAAGGTGATAGGGGGCTTGCCGACGTCCGATCCGCTCGACCCCAAAGTGAAACAGTGGTGGACTGCCCGCACCAATGAAATCTACAAGACCATCCCTGACTTCGGAGGCTTTCTAGTAAAAGCCAACTCGGAGGGCGAGCCGGGCCCGCAGGACTACGGCCGCAACCACGCCGACGGCGCCAATATGCTGGCCGAAGCGTTGGGTCAGCACGAGGGCATTGTAATGTGGCGCGCTTTCGTGTACAAAGCCAATTCCAAGGGCGACCGGTTCAAGGAAGCCTATCAGGAGTTTCAGCCTCTCGACGGCAAGTTCGCGCCGAAAGTGCTGGTGCAAGTGAAAAACGGACCGATTGACTTCCAGTCGCGGGAGCCATTTCACCCGCTATTTGGGGCCATGCCGCGCACCCCGTTGGTGCTGGAAGTGCAGCTCACCCAAGAGTATTTAGGCTTCGCGACGCACCTCGTGTACTTGGGGCCGCTCATAAAGGAATGCCTGGAGGCCGACACCCACACACAGGGCCCCGGCTCGACGGTGGCGAAGGTTGTGGATGGCAGCCTGGAAAAGCACACCATAAGTGGTATTGCCGGCGTCGCCAACATCGGTTCGGACCGCAACTGGACCGGCCACCCGGTGGGCCAAGCCAACTGGTACGCCTTTGGGCGCTTGGCTTGGGACCATACCCTGAGTTCGGCCGCTATCAGTGAAGAATGGACCCGTATGACGCTGACCCGGCAGCCCGCTGCCGTAGCGGCTATCACGCAGGTGCTCAACCAGTCGCGCAATATCTACGTGCGCTACACCACGCCCCTGGGCCTGCATCACATCATGGGGCAAAGCATCCATTACGGCCCTGAGCCTTGGCTTTCGCAAAGCGCCCGGCCCGACTGGACGTCGGTGTACTATCACAAGGCCGATTCCATGGGCCTAGGCTTCGACCGCACGGAGCGTGGTTCTAATGCGCTGGCTTTATACGCACCCGGGGTGCGCAAACTTTGGGGCAACCCGGCCACTTGCCCACCCGACTACTTGCTCTGGTTCCATCATGTGGGCTGGAAGCAGCAACTAAGCACCGGCCGCACCCTCTGGAACGAGCTCTGCACCCGCTACTACACCGGCGCCGACTCGGTACTGTGGATGCAGCGGCAGTGGGAGCAAGCCAAGCCTGCCGTGGATGCCGAACTATACACCGACGTGGCTTCCCGCCTGCGGATTCAGCACCACGAAGCCTTGTGGTGGCGCGATGCCTGCGTGCTCTACTTCCAAACTTTTTCGCGGCAACCTATTCCGCCTGCGTTTCCGCCGCCCACTCGCCCTTTAGCTGAAATCAAAGAGCTAGTGGATATCTACCAATTGCGCTAATAATTCTCTCCCGACTTAGCACTCCCTACTTTATGCACCGTATCGAGCCCCTTCTCTCCACCCACACCCAGGCTGCTGGGCAACACCAACTCAACCCGTTTTCCCTGGAAGGCAAGCTGGCTCTCGTCACCGGTGGTGGCAGCGGTATCGGCCTGGAAATAGCCCGCTGCATGTCCGTGGCCGGCGCTACGGTTATCATCACGGGTCGCCGCGAATCGGTGCTGCAAGAAGCAGTAGCCGACCTCGGTGAATCGGTGCACTACCTCACCAACGACGTCTGCGAGCTAGACAAGCTGGACGGTTTGGTTGCCCACATTGAAGCCACCTATGGCCCCCTGGACATACTGGTCAACAACGCGGGGGTAAACATGAAGAAGCCGGCCCTGGAGGTGACGGATGAGGAATTTAGCCGCATCATCCACACCAACCTCAACGCCGTGTTTGCTTTGACCCGGGCCTGCGCCCAGCGCATGGTGGCCCGCCGCAGCGGCGTAATCTTGATGATTTCCTCGATGGCGGCCTACTACGGCATCGACCGGGTAGTAGCTTATGCCGCCTCGAAGTCGGCGGTGGAAGGCATGGTCAAGGTGCTGGCCTCGGAGTTCTCGAAAGACAATGTGCGCGTCAATGCTATTGCTCCGGGCTTCATCGAAACCGAAATGAGCCGCACGGCCATGAACTCGGACCCGGAGCGGCGCGACCGGGCCATGCGGCGCACGCCGATGGGCAAGTTCGGCCAACCCGAGGACATCGGGCAGGCGGCCGTGTTCTTGGCCTCGGAAGCAGCGCGCTACATCACCGGCGCCTCGCTGCCCGTTGACGGCGGCAATTCTATCGGATTTTAAGATTGAAATTTTACCATAAACTCCCACAAACTATGTCTTTTCCATTACGCAAGACGGCCCTAGGCCTGAGCTTGCCGCTTTTTGCGGCCGTAGGACTGCCCATGGCCAGCCTACTATTACCTACTTCCCACGTTTTCGCGCAAGCTGCGCAAACGATTTCCGGTAAGGTTACCAGCGCTGAAGGCGGTGAAGGCCTACCCGGTGTTACGGTATTGCAGAAAGGCACCACGAATGGCGTTTCAACTAATGGCGATGGTGGGTTTACGTTATCTGCACCCATCGGCAGCACGTTAGTCTTTAGCGCTATCGGTTTTGTTAGCCAGGAGGCAATCGTTTCCGGCACTACGGTCAACATTAAGTTGGCTACCAACACCAAAGCGCTAGATGAGGTAGTGGTGGTAGGGTATGGAACGCAGCAAAAAAGCCAGGTAACGGGCGCCATTACGTCGGTATCCGAGCAGCAGCTTCGCGATGTGCCAGTAGCCAACATTGGCCAAGCTCTGCAAGGCCGTGCTGCGGGTGTCAACATCTCGAGTGCAAGCAGTTCGCCCGGCCAGAACCCAGTTATCCGTATCCGCGGTAACCGCTCTTTTGCGGGCAGCAACGATCCGCTGCTGGTAGTGGACGGCGTGCCTTACGATGGTAGCTTAAACGACTTGAACCCTGACGATATTACTTCGCTGGAAGTACTGAAGGATGCTTCCTCGACGGCCATTTATGGTGCTCGGGGTGCTAACGGGGTTATTCTGATTACCACCAAGCGTGGTAAGAACGGCGCTCCAAAGGCCACGTACAACGCGTACTATGGCACTAAGAGAGCCTATGGCCTCTTTGATCTGCAAAACGGCGAAGAGTACTACAACTTCCGCTCTGAGGCGTACCGCGCTGCCGGGCAAAACCCCAACACAGCCGCCGGCTTCTTGACCGATGACGAGAAAGCCAACTACGCTGCTGGAAAAAGCTTCGATTACCAGGATCTGCTCTTCAAGAATGGCCGCATCCAGAACCACGCACTGGGCGTGAGTGGTGGCACCGAGCAGACGCAATATTCGGCCTCGCTCGGTTATTATGACGAGACCGGAATCGTTCCCGTTCAAGGCATCAAGCGCTATTCGTTGCGCGGCACGCTGGATCAGCAGATCGGCAAACGGGTGAAAGTGGGTTTGAATACGCTTAATAGCTTCACCCAGCAAAACGATCCGAACATCAACATCCTATACAACATCCTGACGACTAGCCCGCTTGCTTCGCCATTTGATGCCAACGGTAACCCGATCCTCTTCCCAAATAACGACCAGGCAACGGCTAACGCGTTAACGTACTATGTGCCGGACGCGCACTTAGACAGACGCCGTCGTATTCGCACTTTCAACAGCCTGTATGCGCAGGTAAACATCCTGCCAGGGCTGGATTACCGCCTCAATGTTGGCTTGGATGGCCGCTCGGAAAACAGCGAATCGTTTAACGCCTCGAACACGCCGGCCCGTAACGGGGGCCAGAACGCTGCTTCTCGCTCGCAGAACCTCGCCTTCAACCTGCTGGCTGAAAACCTGCTGACCTACAACCGCACGTTTGGGAAGCACGATGTAAACTTCACGGGTTTGTACAGCGCGCAGGAGTTCCGTACCGATGGGTTCAATGCCGGTTCGCAAAACTTGCCTACCAACTACCAGCTTTCTTCTAACCTAGGTGCGGGTACACCTACGGCGCCTGGCAGCTTCGAAAACCAGTGGGACATTATTTCCTACATGGGCCGCGTGAACTACGCTTACGACAACCGCTACTCGGCTACCGTAACGGTTCGGGCCGATGGCTCGTCGCGCTTGGCTCCTGGCAACAAGTACAAAGCCTTCCCATCGGGTGCCTTGGCCTGGAACATCGTCAATGAGCAGTTCATGCAAAGCCAAGCTTGGGTGAACAACCTGAAGCTGCGTGCCAGCTATGGCCGCACCGGCAGCACTGCCGTAAACCCTTACCAAACGCTTGGTTCCTTGCAGTCGGGCCTAGGCAACGGCTACTACAGCTTCGGGGGTACGGGTGTAGTTGGGGTAGTTCCGGCCTCTATTCCTAACCCCAACCTGGGCTGGGAATACACGGCTACCACTAACTTCGGCCTTGACTTCGGCTTCCTGCAAAACCGCATTAGCGGCTCGATAGAGGTGTACGAGCAGCGCACCAGCGACTTGCTGCTGCCCGATGCGCTACCAACTGTGAGCGGCTACGGCTCTTTCACGCGTAACATCGGTAAAACGCAAAACCGTGGTCTTGAAATCGGCATCTCGACGGTGAACGTGCGCACGGCCAGTGGTTTCGAGTGGAATTCTGACTGGAACTTCACCGTGAACCGTGAGAAAGTGCTCGATCTAGGCTTAGGCGACGACGAAAACGGCAACCCCCGCAGCGACATCAGCAACCAGCGCTTCATTGGTCAGCCACTGTACGTGTTCTATGACTACAAGAAAGCGGGCATCTGGCAGCCCGGCGAAGAGGCAGCTATTGCGAAAGCCGCCAGCCGGATAGGCCAAATCAGAATCGAGGACCTCAACAACAGCGGCACCGTAGACCCCGCCGACCGGCAAATCATCGGGTCGCGCCAGCCGAAGTTTGAAGCCGGTACCACCCAACGCTTCAAGTTTAAAGGCTTCGATTTGACGGCTGTGGCTCTCACCCGCGTGGGTGCTACCGTGGTTGACCCGCTGCTGTACCCTACCTCGTATTTCACCACGTTCGGTGGTCGCCGCAACCAGGTGAACCTGCCGTACTGGACGCCCGATACACCTAACAACCCGTACCCACAGCCCAACCAGACCTACTTCAACGATTTCGTGCTCAACTCCTCGACGTTGTCTTACTTGAGTGGTACGTTTATCAAGGTGCGCAGCATCGACTTGGGGTATGCGTTGCCGGCTAGCATTGTGCAGAAAGCCAAAATGAGCACTGCCCGCATCTACTTGCAGGTACAAAACCCGCTCATCTGGTCGCCAGAGGATTTCTACAAGAAAAACAAAGCCATTGACCCGGATGCACTGTCATACTCGACTCGCTTTAGCGGCAGCTCTTCCAATAACAATGGTATTGCCTTTGCCGAAGGCGACCTAAACAGCAATGTTAACAGCGGTACGGCTGGCCGCGGCGTGAACTATCCCGCTACCCGGGCATTCATTATCGGTGTGAACGTCGGCTTCTAATTTCTTCTCAACTTTTCTTAGCGCACGTGTGCGTCCCTTTTCATATATGAAAAAGATATTTCTTACTGGCTCGGCCCTCGCTTTGCTTCTGGCCGCCAGCAGTTGCGATAAAGACATCTTGGACGAGAATCCTCGTTCAGTTCTGGTCCCTAGTTTCTTAGGCACGCCCGACGGCTTACAGGCTGGTCTGGCAGGGGTATACTCGGGCCTACGCAATGCAACTTCCGATCAGGGAGGTTCCAACTTCATGTCGCAGGGTACCGATGAATTTATGCGCGGTTTTGGCGCAAGTGATGGACTGGAAGATTACAACGGCGGCCTACTCAACAACAACAACGGAACGGCTACCAACTTGTGGGCTACCTATTACCGCTATATCAACGACGCCAACGGCGTTATTCAGTACGCGGGTACGGTGCAGGGGCTAACTGCCCCCGCTCTCGCCCAGATTGTAGCAGAAGCCAAAGTGTTGCGGGCTTGGTATTACTTTCAGTTGGTGCAAGCTTTCGGTGATGTGCCGTTGACGCTCACATTCGTGGATGCACCAACAAAGGATTTTTCACGTAATTCCACCGCCGATGTATACAATGCCATTGTTACGGATCTGAACGATGCCCTCAAGGACATTGCTAGTACGGCGGCGCAGCCTGGCCGCGTAACGCGGGCTACGGCATTGCACATGCTAGCCAAAGTGCACCTGACCCGGGCTACTTCCACAGGCAAGCAAGGTGACGACTACGCTAAAGCCGCTCAGTACGCCAGCGAACTTATCACCGATGCCAGCAAGTATGGCAAAGGACTGGAGGCTGACCCAGCCGACGTATTCAAGGAAGGCAACGAGAACGGTAAGGAAGTGCTTTTCAATGTGCAGTTCAACACTGACCCCACCTTCACGGGCATATCCGACAACGGTGCCGGTGGCGCTGGTCAAAACCAAACCAACTTCTTGTTCCGGGGCCGCTACGACGAGTTGCCCAACGTGGCCCGTAGCATTGTATACGGCCGCCCCTTCGGTCGTTTAGCTTCGACCCCGTATTTGCTGACCTCGTATATACTGCCTTCCGAGACCAACCCTCGGCAGTGGCGCACAACTGATACCCGCTACAATAAGTGGTTCACGACACTGTGGCTTGTCAATTCGACGGGTACCGGCGCGGCCAATAGTGGCGTTGCCTTCAACCCGAAGGCCGTAATTGGAGATACCGCCGCGTGGTATGCCGGCCGCGAAATCACGGCGGCAGAACAGGCGCGCATCAATGCTCGTCCGAACGGTCGTTACGTAGTAGGTACGCCTAGCACCTACACCACCAAGTATTCGCCCTACATCAATAAGTTCGACGATGCTACGCGTTCGGCCACTAATACCAGTTCCGACCGGCCACTGATCTTGTATCGTTTGGCTGAGACGTACCTGATTGCGGCGGAAGCCAACATGTACCTCGGCAACCTCAACCAAGCCCGCGACTACATCAACGTAGTCCGCCGTCGGGCCGCTGCACCTGGCAGAGCTGCGCAAATGGAAATTACCACGGCTCAGTTGAACATCGACTTCATCCTCGACGAGCGCACCCGTGAGCTCTGTGGCGAGCAGACCCGCTGGTTTGACTTGGTACGTACCGGCAAGTTGGTGGAACGCGTGAAGAAGTACGTGCCCGCATTTGTAGCTTCTAAGCCATCACCCATCCCCGGTGCTACCGACACCTATGGTTCGGATGCAGCAAAGAACATCCAACCTTACCACGTGTTGCGCCCCATTCCGCAGCAGGAAATTGACCGGACGAACGGTAAGATTACGCAAAACCCTGGCTATCCACAGTAAGCAGGGGAGTAGCTGAGCACTGAAATGGCTGCTCTAGGTAAGTACCCTTTCTTCGTCCCTTATAAGGGGTATTTGCAGGCCTAAGTGCCCAGTTTTTTGCTCTCATAAATAAGCCCAGGTTTCACTCCGAAACCTGGGCTTATTTATGAGAGGCTACTGCTTTTAAGCTCCATGGCCACAAAATGTGCTTCATCCCTATGAAAATCAAATACATAGTAATAAGCCTGCTGCTTGGTTTGCCTGCTGTGCACCATGCCACGGCGCAAGTGCGGCTGCCACGCCTAGTAAGTGATGGTATGGTACTACAGCGTGAGCAGCCAGTACACATTTGGGGCTGGGCCAAGCCTGGGGAAAGCGTAAGCGTAGCCTTTCAAGGCAAAACCTACCGTGCCACTACGGGTGCCGACGGCCACTGGCGCGTGACACTGCCCGCTATGAAAGCCGGCGGCCCCTTCGACATGGGCATCAAGGCCAGCAACGAGCTAAGCGTAAAAGATGTGCTGGTGGGTGATGTGTGGCTGTGCTCAGGACAGTCGAATATGGAAACGCCCATGAGCCGCCTGCGCGACAAGTTTCCGGAGGTGATTGCCCAAGCGGCCAACCCACGCATCCGGCAGTTCGAGGTGCCAATGAGTTCCTCCTTGCAGCGCCCCCGCACCGACGTGGCTGGCGGCAAATGGATAGCAGCCGACCCGCAAACCGTGCTTCAGTTTTCGGGCGTAGCTTACTTCTTCGCCAAGGAACTCAACGCTAAGTACCAGGTGCCAGTGGGCATCATCAAAGACGCCGTGGGCGGCTCGCCTGCCGAGGCCTGGCTGAGCCCCGACGCGCTCCGGCAGTTTCCGACCTACGAGCAACAGGCCGCCAAGTACCAAGACAGCACGGTAGTAGCAGGCATCCGGCAGCGCGAAAACGCCGCTGTTGCCGACTGGCACAAGCGCTTGCACCAAGCGGATCTAGGCGAGGCCCGGGGCCAGCAGAAATGGTCCGCTCCGGATTACAATGCCAGCAGCTGGGCTACCATGCAAGTGCCCGGCTACTGGGCCAACCAGACGCCGCTCGGACCAGTGAACGGGGTGGTTTGGTTTCGCAAGGAAGTGGACGTGCCCGCTAGCATGGTTGACCAGCCCGCTCGCCTGGAACTCGGCACCCTAGTAGACGCCGACTCGACGTACATCAATGGCCAGTTGGTTGGCACAACGGGGTATCAGTACCCGCCCCGCAAGTACGAGGTGAAGCCGGGCGTGCTGAAGGCGGGGAAAAACGTGGTGGTAGTGCGCCTGATTAGCAACGGCGGGCGCGGGGGCTTTACGCCCGACAAAAACTACCAGCTCCGAGCAGGTGGCCAGACCCTCGACCTGCGCGGGCCTTGGCAGTACCAGCTAGGGGCTACGCTGCCGCCCACGCCGGGCACCACTCCGTTTCAGTTTCAGCCTGGTGCGCTCTACAACGGCATGATTGCGCCGGTGCTGCCCTATGCTATCAAAGGTGTGCTCTGGTATCAGGGCGAAAGCAACGCTGGGCGTCCGCAAGACTATCAGGCCCTGATGACCAGCCTGATCAACGACTGGCGCCAGCACTATCAACGGCCCGCATTGCCTTTCCTATACGTGCAATTAGCCAACTTCATGGCCGCTAAACCTGAGCCTAGTGAAAGCGGCTGGGCAGCCGTGCGCGATGCGCAGCGCCGCACGTTGGCCGTGCCGCACACCGGTATGGCCGTGATTACGGATGCTGGCGAATGGAACGACATTCACCCCCTCGACAAACAGACCGTAGGTCACCGTCTGGCCTTGGCTGCTGAAAAGGTGGCATACGGCAACAAGAAGGTGGTGGCTTCGGGCCCGCTCTATCAAGCAGCTCAACCCGCTGGGAATCACGTTACCCTGAAGTTTACCGACGTAGGCGGTGGACTAATAGCCAAGGGCGGCGGTCCGCTGAAAGGATTCGCAGTAGCTGGTACCGACAAAAAATTCGTTTGGGCTCAAGCTAAGATTGAGGGTAATACGGTGGTAGTATGGAACGACCAGGTAACGGCACCCGTGACAGTGCGTTACGCCTGGGCCGACAACCCAGAAGGGGCCAACCTCTACAACAAAGAGGGGCTGCCCGCTTCGCCTTTCGAGGCCGCTACTGCACCCGTGGTGCCCTAAACACGAACGGCGGAATAGGTGTAGCAAACCCTCGAACTGCCCTTCTCTACTGCCTTCTTTATTTTGGCTAGCTATTTTCTCTACCTTTCTCGCGTAGCAGCCACCAAGATTGCCTCTCACAAATCATCCTTTTTTGAAGCCCCTCCACTAATAGTTCACTTACAGTTCTTTTCTCATGTCAACCAACACGCTGTCGAAAACTGAATTTTTCACGGGCATCGAGCCCATCAAATACGAAGGGCGTGAGTCCGATAACCCGCTCGCCTTCAAGTGGTACGACGAGAACCGCGTAGTGGCCGGCAAGACGATGAAAGAGCATCTGCGCTTTGCCGTCTCCTACTGGCACACCTTCACCGGCACCGGCGGCGACCCGTTCGGCCCCGGCACCAAGCAGTTTGCCTGGGACGCGCACCACGAGGCCCTGGGCCGGGCCCATGACAAGATGGACGCGGCTTTCGAGTTTTTCACCAAGCTCGGCACGCCTTACTACTGCTTCCACGACATCGACTTGGTGGACGAAGGCACTTCGCTGAGCGAGTACGAGCGCAACCTGAGCGCCATCGTCGACTACGCCAAGCAGCACCAGCAGCAGAGCGGTGTGAAGCTGCTATGGGGCACAGCCAACGTCTTCTCCAACCCGCGCTACATGAACGGGGCGAGCACCAACCCTGACTTCCAAGTGTTGGCGCACGCTGGCACGCAAGTGCTCAACGCCTTGGATGCCACCATCGCGCTGGGCGGCGAGAACTACGTGTTCTGGGGTGGCCGCGAAGGCTACATGACGTTGCTCAATACCAACATGAAGCGTGAGCTCGAGCACATGGGCCGTTTCCTGACGATGGCCCGCGACTACGCTCGCAAGCAAGGCTTCACGGGCAAATTCTTTATCGAGCCCAAGCCAGCCGAGCCGACCAAGCACCAGTACGACTTCGATGCAGCCACCGTCATTGGCTTCCTGAAAGAGTACGGCCTGCAAGACGATTTCATGCTTAACCTGGAAGTCAACCACGCGACGCTCGCGGGCCACACCTTCCAACACGAGCTGCAAGTAGCCGCCGATGCGAACATGCTGGGCTCGATGGACGCCAACCGCGGCGACTATCAGAACGGCTGGGACACCGACCAGTTCCCCAACAACCTCAACGAGTTGACCGAGTCCATGCTCATCATCCTGGAGCACGGGGGCATCACGCCAGGCGGCATCAACTTCGACGCCAAGACCCGCCGCAACTCCACTGACCTAGAGGACATCTTCATTGCCCACATCAGCGGCATGGACACCTTTGCCCGGGCCTTGGTGGTAGCCAACGACATTCTGGAAAAGTCGCCCTACCGTAAGTTCCGCACCGAGCGTTACGCTTCATTCGACTCCGGCGAAGGCGCTGCCTTCGAGAAAGGCCAACTCACGCTGGAAGATCTGCGCACTATTGCGCATAAGACTGGCGAGCCGATCCTGAAAAGCGGCAAGCAGGAGTGGCTTGAGGCAATTATCAACCAGTACATCTAGCACATAAAAACCGACCTGGCGGGTCTTTTGAAGGGAGTGGGAACTTGGAGAGGGGCCAGCCGGGGAGGTTTTGTTGCTGGTCGTGGCCAGTAAAAAGCAGCTAGTTGCTGGAGCGTCCGTGGGTGACGCTTCAGCTTTTTCTCGTATTAGCCGCTCCTTCGGGTGGCTTGATTATTTCTCATGCAACATCAACTTGCCACCCTCGATTACATCGTTTTCTTTGTTTATTTTCTCATTGTTTCCGGGTATGGCATCTGGATTTACCGCCGCAAAACGGGCCACGACGGCACGCTCGAAGGCGACTCCAAAGACTATTTCCTGGCGGAAGGCTCCCTGACCTGGTGGGCCATTGGCTCCTCGCTGATTGCCTCCAACATCTCGGCCGAGCAATTTGTGGGCATGGCCGGTTCGGGCTTCAAAATGGGCTTGGCCATTGCCACCTACGAGTGGATGGCCGCCCTGACGCTCATTATTGTGGCGGTGTTCTTCATTCCGGTGTACTTGAAAAACCGGATTGCCACCATGCCGCAGTTTCTCTACCAGCGCTACAACAGCACCGTGGCCATGATTATGGCCGTGTTCTGGCTGATGCTCTACGTGGTCGTGAACCTAACGTCCATTCTCTACTTGGGCGCCATTGCCGTCAGCAGCATCTCGGGGTTGAACCTGGAGTTCTGCATGTACGCGCTGGCAGCCTTTGCCATTGTCATCACGCTCGGCGGGATGAAGGTAATTGGCTTCACCGACGTAATTCAGGTGTTCTTCTTGATTCTCGGTGGCTTAGCTACCACGTACTTGGCCCTGAACCTGGTGGCCGAGCACTTCGGCCAGACGGGCGTGCTTAGCGGTTTCCGCTTGATGAGCGAGCAAGCCAACGACCACTTCCACATGATTCTCAAGCAGGAAAACCCCAACTACAGTGCCTTGCCGGGTCTGACGGTGTTGCTTGGCGGCATGTGGATTGTGAACCTCAACTACTGGGGCTGCAACCAGTACATCACGCAGCGCGCCCTTGGGGCCGACCTGCCCACGGCCCGTTCGGGTCTGCTGTTTGCCGCTTTCCTCAAGATGCTGATGCCCGTAATCGTGGTGCTGCCTGGCATCGCGGCCTACGTGCTCTACAAGGAAAACGTGTTTGGTGCCACCGAATTTGGCCAGGGTGCCAACCTCAACCCCGACCGCGCTTATCCGGTGCTGCTCAACATCTTGCCGGTGGGCTTGAAAGGCTTGTCGTTTGCTGCGCTCACGGCGGCGGTGGTGGCCTCGCTGGCGGGTAAAGCCAACTCGATTGCTACCATCTTCACGCTCGATATCTACCACAAGGTGTTCAATCCAGAAGCGTCGGAGAAGCGCTTGGTGAGCGTGGGCAAGATTGCCGTGGTGGTGGCCATGCTGCTAGGCGTGCTGATTGCCCCGCACTTGGGCATCGACAAGAAAGGCGGCTTCGAGTTTATTCAGGAGTACACGGGCTTCGTGTCACCGGGCATTTTCGCCATGTTTATCCTGGGCTTTTTCTGGAAGCGGACCACGTCGTCGGCCGCCCTCTTCGCCACGATTGGGGGGTTTGTCTTGTCGGTTATTCTGAAGGCACTGCCCACGCTCACCGATCTGTCTTGGCTAGCACCGCTGGGTTTTGCGGTCAAGAATGCTGAGGGCGTGTACGAAATTCCTTTCCTCGACCGCATGGGCTTCGTGTTTGTCATCTGCGTAGCGGTGATGGTGGTCATCAGCTTGATCGAAACCAGCCGCGGTGTGCGCACCAACGGCCTGGAAGTGGACGCGAGCATGTTCCGCCCGCAGCGTAGCTTCGCTATCGGGGCTTTGGTCATTGTAACCCTGCTCACCACGCTCTACACTGTGTATTGGTAAGGGGATATGAACCATTGAACGGGCCAGCAGCTACAGCAGATGCTGGCCCGTTTTTATGGTGCCAGAGCCACAGGGAAGCGCTATCGGAAGATAAAGTCAAGGGCAGCAAGTACCTGCCGCTAAGTGGTGCTAGTGCTGAAACTGAAGTAGGAGAGAAGTGAGGCGTTAACCGTCCACGATACCAAGCTTTCTAGCAATTGTCGATTTGTTTTAACTCTTAATCCCCGCACGTGGAGAGATGTAGAGTGGGCATCATAGCTGACTAAGAGAGTAGAACTAACCATAAGCGAGAAATGAAAACTACTGTTTCGTTGCGCCAGCTCGCCACTACTGGTGTGCTGCTGGCGGGGCTCACTGTGTTCAGCAGTGACCGGCCGGCCCCGGAAAAAGGGTTGAAAGACTACTATAAAGACTATTTTCTGATGGGGGTAGCCGTCTCGCCACAAGCCTTACGCAACCCCGCCGAATCAACCCTGATCAAGCAGCACTTCAACAGCATCACGCCGGAGAATGCCATGAAGATGGGACCTATTCACCCCGAGGAAAACCGCTATTTCTGGCAGGACGCCGATGAAATTGTGCAGTTCGCGCAAGACAACAAACTGCGTGTGCGGGGCCACAACCTGCTCTGGCACGAGCAGACGCCGAAGTGGCTGTTCAAGGATGCAACTGGCAAACAAGTATCTAAAGAAGTGTTGCTTCAGCGCCTCAAAAGCCACATCGATACCGTGGTGAAGCGCTACAAAGGCAAGATCTACGCCTGGGACGTGGTCAACGAAGCCATTTCCGATAACCCGCAGGAATTTCTGCGCAACTCGGAGTGGTATCAGATCTGCGGGGAAGACTTCATTGCCAAAGCTTTCGAGTACGCCCACGCGGCTGACCCCAATGCCGTGCTTTTCTACAACGACTACAACACCGAGCGGCTCGAAAAGCGGGAGCGGGTCTATAAGCTGCTCAAGAAGCTGAAAGACGCCAAAGTGCCGATTGACGCGGTTGGGCTGCAGGGGCACTGGTCGCTGCAAGAGCCCACGGAAGCTGAACTGCGCAAAGCCATGGAGCAGTATTCCTCGCTGGGCCTGAAAGTACAAATCACCGAGCTGGATGTGTCCATTTATCCTTGGGAGAAAGACCGTCGGGAAAAGCGTCCCGGTGAGTCCGACGCCTACACGCCCGAGCTGGAACAGAAGCAGACCGAGCAGTATAAGATGTTCTTTAAGGTATTCCGCGACTACAAAAACGTACTGACCGGCGTCACCTTCTGGAACATTTCCGACAGGTACACTTGGCTGGATACCTACCCTGTACCTGGCCGCAAAAACTACCCGCTGCTTTTCGACCAGAACCAGAAGCCTAAAAAAGCCTACTGGGAAGTGGTGAAGTTTTAGAAGCCCCTCAAGCGCTAGTTCCCCTCAGTTGCGGTTGCGTATCTACCAAGGAGGTGCTAGAGGTAATTGATTCCCGTTGCTGGCGTCGCCAAAGTAACGGTCTTGCTGAGCATGTGGCGCATTAAGCCAGTGACCGAAGCATCTCGCGTGTTGCCGTTATAGTAGCGACTTTCATGCTGAGGGCAGTGCAACGAAGCCAAAGCCTCTGGCGTGTTAACGTTGTCACGGTATATCAGTCATGCTGAGCTGATTTGAAGCATCTCGCTTGAATCGTTGAATTAGTACTACAACCTCAACCCGCGAGATGCTTCGACTACGCCTGCGTCTCCGCTCAGCATGACCGTTACCATTCCTGCGTCAGCACGCGAGATGCTTCGACAAGCTTAGCATGACCGATATACCGTGACAATGTCAGCACGCCAGAGGCTTCGGTCCCAGGCCTGGGGCGCTACATGTTCCGCAGGACGGTCTAGGCAAACAATGATAGGTCAGCCACCTCTAAGCCCCTAAGGGGAAACTAGCCGCTACTTCTCTAATAATTCTACGTTCTCGCATTGCTGCGCCATTTTACTTGATGCCGATGAAACTCCTGCCTTTTCATAACTCTAGATTCCGCACTGCCTGCTGTTTCTGGCTGGTGCTACTCGTGCCGTTTGTAGCACAGGCCCAAACCCCGGCCACAAAACTCACTGACACCTACGTATCAACTGAGAAAGGCAAAAGCGGCTTTGCGCTGGCGGCCTCCGGCAAAACGGCGGCTCTGTTTGCCAGCAATTCCGACTGGCCGGGTGTGCTACGAGCCGCCCGCGATTTGCAGGCCGACATCAACCGCGTAACCAAACTCACGCCCACTTTCACCACCGACAAAGCACCGACCGGTAACGAAGTGGTGCTGATAGGAACGTTGGGTAAAAGCCCGCTGATTGATGGGCTAGTAAAAAGCAAGAAGCTCGACGTTTCACAAGTAGCAGGCAAGTGGGAAACCTTTGTGCTGCAAGTGGTGGAAAAGCCGATGCCGGGCGTAGAGCGCGCGCTGGTAATTGCCGGCAGCGACAAGCGCGGTACTATTTACGGCATCTATGATTTGTCACAGCAGATTGGCGTGTCGCCGTGGTACTGGTGGGCCGATGTGCCGACCAAGCCGCAAACGGCGCTGTATGTAGCGCCAGGCCGCCATTCGCAGGGCACGCCGAAGGTGAAATACCGCGGTATTTTCATCAACGATGAAGCGCCGGCACTGCAAAATTGGTCGAAAGAGAAATTCGGCGGCGTCAACTCGAAGATGTACACGCACATGTTCGAGCTGATTCTGCGCTTGAAAGGCAACTACCTGTGGCCTGCTATGTGGGGCAACATGTTCAACGTGGACGACCCGCAAAACCCCGTGCTGGCCGATGAGTACGGCATTGTGATGGGTACCTCGCACCACGAGCCACTCACGCGGGCCCACGAGGAATGGAAGCACGCTGGCAAAGGCGCCTGGAACTACCAAACCAACGCCGCCGCTTTGCAGGAGTTCTGGCGCGGTGGAATGAAGCGCATGGGCACGCGGGAAAACATCGTGAGCATCGGGATGCGCGGCGACGGCGACGAGCCCATGAGCCAGGAAAGCAACATTGCCTTGCTGGAGCGCATCGTGGCCGATCAGCGCAAAATCATTGCCGAAGAAACCGGCAAACCCGCCGAGCAAACGCCCCAACTCTGGGCCCTCTACAAGGAAGTGCAGGAGTATTACGACAAAGGCATGCGCGTGCCCGACGACGTGACGCTGCTCTTGTGCGACGACAACTGGGGCAACATCCGCAAGTTGCCCAAGCTAAGTGAGAAGCCGCGCAAAGGTGGCTACGGCATCTACTACCACTTTGACTACGTAGGCGGGCCGCGCAACTACAAGTGGCTCAACACAAACCCAATTCCCCGTATCTGGGAGCAGATGCACCTGGCCCACGAGTACGGCGCCAACCAAATCTGGATCGTGAACGTGGGCGACCTCAAGCCCATGGAATTCCCCATCAGCTTCTTCCTCGATTACGCTTGGAACCCAGATAAAATTGGGGCCGACCAACTCGACGACTATAGCCGGGAGTGGGCCGCCAAGCAATTTGGACCTAAGTACGCCACCGGCATTGCCGACATCCTAGCTAAATACGCCAAGTACAACGCCCGGCGCAAGCCCGAACTACTCGACCAGAAGACCTACAGCCTAACCAACTACCGCGAATGGGAAACTGTGGTGGCCGACTACAACCAGCTGCTAACCCAGGCCGAAGCTATCAACCAGCAATTGCCAGCTGAGTACCACGACGCTTACTATGAACTAGTGCTGCACCCCGTGCAAGCCTGCGCCAACCTCAACGAGATGTACTACACGGTTGCGCAGAACCACGAAGCGGCCAAAAACGGACAAGCCACTACCAACGAACTGGCTGAGAAAGTGAAGGCGCTGTACGCCAAAGACGCGGAAATTACCAGCCGCTACCATGCCGTAGCTAGCGGCAAGTGGAGCCACATGATGGACCAAACCCACATCGGCTACACCTATTGGCAGCAGCCCGAGAAAAACGCTATGCCTGCCGTGCAAACCATCACCCAGCCCACGGCCACGACTGCCCCAGCTGCTACCCCGGCGGCGTCAGCACAGAAGCCACAACCGAAAGTAGCCGCTGGCGCCGGTTTTGTGGAGGCTGATGGCTATGTGAGCATAGATGCCGAGCATTACAGCAAGGTCGTGAACGGTAGTGTAGCGAAGTGGCAGACCATTCCAGACTTGGGCCGCACGCTTTCGGCAGTTACTACGCTCCCGGTTACCGCGCCCACCCAGCTGCCGGCTGCTAATACGCCGCACCTAGAGTACCGCGTGCAACTCACCAGCTCCGGCCCGGTAACCGTGCAAGCTTACCTCGCGCCCACGCTGAATTTCGTTGGCGGTGAGGGTTTGCGCTATGCCGTTTCGTTCGACGATGAGGCCCCACAGATTATCAACCTGCACACCGGTATGGTGGCCGATAATGGCAACAGGCCCTGGGAAAAAGCGGTGGCCGAAAACATCATTATCAAGGAGTCGAAGCACACTTTGGGGAAGCCCGGCGAGCATGTGCTCAAGTTCTGGCGCGTAGACCCGGGCGTGGTGCTCGAAAAGCTGGTGGTAAACTTAGGCGGGGTGAAGCCCAGCTATTTGGGGCCGCCAGAAAGTGCCTCGGGCAACTCGAAAACGTCTAAAGAAGAGAAAGGCAGCGTAGGCCAGCGCTAGCGTTTTGAGGTGCTGCTAACAACTACGGCAGATACACTTATTCTGAAAGTGCTCAACAAGAACCACGGAGGCTGCGTCGTAATGCACCCGCCATACAAAAGCAGGTGAAACAAGAAGGGCCGCGTCATCCGACGCGGCCCTTCTTGTTTGATTGTACTGTTACGCTAGCTTGACCTACTCCACTAGCAGTTTGCGAGACGTCACGCCATACCCGTCGATAACTTGCACCACGTACAAACCAGGCGAGACGTGCAATGCCACTTCGGTTGTCGTCTGATTAGTTCCTTTCACCTCTTTGACTAGGCGGCCATTCAAATCGAGCACTCGAATAGTTTGCGCCTTCTCCATGCCTTGCAACACGAAACGGCCATTGGTGGCAGGGTTAGGGGAGAGGGTAAGCGCAGCATTCTGGTTGGCTTTGGTGCTCAGCACAGTGGTGCGCACATAATTTTTCAGCCAAACCAGCGCCGAACGCTCGGTATTGTCGCTGTTGACGAGGTAGGCGCCTTGTGCGGTGCGCCAGTGACCGAGTCGGTAGCCCCACAGCGTAATGCCCTTCACCGCCGGATGCTCCCATAGGGTGGGGAAAATGCGTTGGTATTCAGCTAACTGAATGGCATCATCGAGTTGCGGTGTCATGGCGGAGTTTACACCATCGATGTCCAACTCCGTAATATAAAGGGGCTTGCCAGCCGTAGCGAGCACACTCAGGTTGGTAGCCAGCGTAGTGGCAGGCACGCCGCGCGTGGAAAACGCGTGGCCCTGAATACCAACGCCATCCACTAGGTTGCGGGCCACCAGTAAGTTGACGATGCCTAGGTAGCGCTGCACGTTAAACGTGGTGTTTATCACGCTGTAGTCGTTGATCATCAACTGTGCATTTGGGAAATACTGACGGGCCAATTCAAAGGATTTAATCACCCAATCCCAGCCGGTAGTGCCGGCGCCCCAAGCGCATTGTAGTAGTTGCCGGCACCGCTGCCGGGGGTGTTGGGTCCGTTGGGGCCGGTCGAGCCGTTGAGGGGCAGGTCGTTGGTTGCCTCATTTACTACCTCGATCTGCGTGATGTTGGGGTAGCGGGCGGCTACGGCCGCAAACCACTCGTTGATTTCCATGAGTTGCTCCGCCGCCGGAAGGTCTTCTATCCAAAGTGGCTGCTGCTGCCCCAAATCAGGGTGTGCATTTTGAAGGGGTAGCCTTTGGTGCGCGCCAAGGCATAAGCCGAATCCAGCTCGGTCCAGTTCATTACGTTGCGGGTGCTTTCCACACTGCCCCACTTACCGGCATTCTCGGGCGTAACCTGATTGAAATAGTTGTTGAAAAACGGCTTCTGCGGAGTGCTGTACACTCCACCCAGAAACTTGGGCTTGCCCGTAGCCATAGGCGGGCCGGTGGGCGTGAAGACAGTTGGCGGCGTGGTGGAACCTTGCGCCCCTGCGTCCAGATTAGCTACCGTGAAGTACAGGCCAGTAGTACCAAACACAAACTTGTCGATGTCGAGGCCGTCTTCGCGGGCGCCAATCTGGAACGTTTGGGTGAGGTTGCCGGCCGTCACGGTGAAAGCAGTGGGCGCTTCCCCACCGTTGAAAGTCGATAAGTTCAGCCATTTCCACACCTGCTGCTGCCCACCGCCGGCGTTGCCCACCACATCGTTGGCGCCAGTATAGCCTACGCTGTTGAGCTGATTAACGGTAATCCAGTTGGTGTCGTCGGTGGCTGCTTTGTTGCCGAAGCCGTTGCCGTAGTAGAAACTGTCGTCGTTGGCGCCGCCAGTGCCTACCCGAACCCGAGCGTACAAGTCGTAGCTGCCGGGGCCGGGAAACGTGACGGAATACGTGATGATGCGGGCTGCCGTACCCGGGTTGTTGGAATTAATAGTAGCGGTGGGCACCACCGTCACGTACTGCACTCCGGCTTGGGCGGGTGGGGTAGTCCAATCGGCGCCAAGCGTGCCTGCTTCTGCTTGCTGCGGCACGGGCGCATTTTGCGCCTGCACGGTGAAGGCAAGCAAGGATAAGGGAAGAAATAGAAAGCGAAGTCTATGTCGAAGCATAGTAAAACGGGTTGTGGTGGGAGAAACAGGAACAGAGAATGAACGGCAGGTAGGTCGGCCGCTTTGCATCCAAGATATTTCTTCCCACTCGGCTATAATAGCCTGATAAGCATCCCGTTAAACAATGAAATATGCAACCGTTTGCGGTAGCGTATCGGCATCGGTTGTGATAGGCGGAAAAAGGAGAATAGCCTTAACTATGTACTTCGTGGCTCTATATAGTTGAAGTGAAGCTGCATTACCCGTTCCTTGGGCGGTCTACATGCTGGATGCCCGGTTAATCATGAAGCTCGACCTAACCCAAGGCAACCGTAGCCGTAAGCCTTTCTATTGTTCCTTTTTATCCCTCTTTTCTGCTATGAAGCAACCTCAGCAACCCAATTCGTCCGGCGCTCCTGATAACACAGGTGCTGATTCTACCGCCAACGACCAAGCTGCCAACTCGTCTTTACTTGACCAAGTACAGCCCCTAGTAGACAAAGTACAGCCTCTCGTAGACCAAGCCAAGCAAACATTCTCCAAAGAAGGCGTAACCGGCTTAGTCGACAAATTGCCTCCATCCGTAAAACAAACCGGTACGAAAGTCGCCACTAGCTTCAACAAGCTCACCACCACCGAGAAGGTGCTAGGCGGCGCTTTAGTGTTGATCGGGGTAGGCTTACTAGCCCGCGGCGGTAAAAGCCACAACAAACAAGCTGATACCTTGCACGAACTCCTGCATTTCGTCAACGACCGGGTGGAAGGATACCACAAAGCCGCTGAAGAAAGCAAGGATCAGCAACTGCGCAACTACTATCAGCAGCTAGCCAGCCAGAGCCAGCGGTTTGCCGATGAGCTCAACAACGTGTTGGTACGCATTGATGGCCAGCGCGAATCGAGCACCACCCTCAAAGGCAAACTCTACCGCCGCCTGATGGAAGCTACAGCCGCCGTAACGGGGCACGACGAGAAAGCCATTCTCGCCACTAACATCCACGGCGAGCAGTGGGCCATAGCTGCCTATGAGGAAGCGCTTGAAGACCACTCGTTGACTGGCTCTATCCGCTCGATAATAAATAATCAGTACAAAAAGTCGCAGAAGACCTACCAAGAACTGAAGCGGCTAGAGTCGCAGCAGTAAGGCTCAGGCAGTGCAACACTGCTTCCTATTTGCTTCGCACTTCATTTCCTGTTGCTCGCAACAGAATAAATATTCACAAAAAAAACCTCGTCTTTCGATGAGGCTTTTTTTTGTGAGGTAGGAAGCCGTCAAAGCTCCTTTCGGGAAACGGTGCTGCTTTATACCAGGGGCTCGCGCTTGTGCAGAAAATGCTGCTTTAGCCACAAGAAGGGCACTCCAAGGGCTACAATAAAGCCCCAGTCAGCCAAAAACCGTTCTAGCCCTTCGCGCGCCAAGTCCACTCGCCCTACCGCCAAGCCGGCGCCTATCAAAGCTGCCGCCGGGATAAAGGCCATGGCAATCAGGGGGCCGGCCTGGAAACTGCGTCGGAAAGCGGCCAGCATCACTACACCCGCCAGTGCTCCGGCCGCGGCCACTAGCAGTTCCATCCACTTGGGGTGTTGCAAGTGTTCTACCTCCGGGTTGGTGACCAAGGCACTTGCACTGGTTTCGCCCACCGCCACGAGTAGTGCCATTGTCAGGCCCGCCATTAGCACCAATATGGCGTAGCCAGCCAAAGCAGAAACCAGCCCTCGGCCGACCAGTCGCCAACGTTGCAGGACCAACCCTAGCGAAACCTTGGTCATAGGGTCGAAGCCCGGCGCGATAATAGCCGAAGCCACGAAAGCTACCGCCTGCGGCACCGGCTCCGACACCAGCCCCACGGCCGCAATTATGCCACCTAAGGCCATCAAAAGCAAATAGTTGGGTGTAATGCGTCCTTGGTGGCGCAAGCCGCTTTCCATTTCCTCCCAAATGGCCTCGTCACGGTCGTTATCGACGGTTTTGTAGGACTGTGGCGAGATGATACTAGCTACTTCACTCGTAACTACGCTCAACGCGTTCTTGTCAGATACGGCGGCCCCAACCCGGCGTAGCACCTCATCGGCGCCCCGGTTCAGTACGTGAACAATCAATACGTCGCCAGGCGGCTTCCAAGAGGCACCCCGCTGCACGCTCAACCCAATTACAGAGTCAAGATCAGTCAATTCATGACACAGCGCATCGGTTGTGGTCGTGGGGACAGTGATTTCTAAGGTTCTATGCATGCCGAATAGCGAAGCGGGTAACAGCCGCCGCACTCTACGACGCCCTGTTGCATACGCACTCTTTTGGTCCGCGTTGGTTTATCAGGGCAAGCTCCTCGGCTTCTTGCAGGCCTTCCGCAGTGCAGCTAGGCATGAGATTCTTGCTGAAACGGACAGCAGACAATGCCCACTCGTTTAGAAGAAAGGGCTTTTTTTCCTTGAATCCGCACCCCGGTTGGCATGCGAAGAAGCTGGTTTCAGAAATAAGCCTAGATAAAATAATTTGTTATGTCGTAAACATGCGTCACAGTATGTCGTATATTTACGACATACTTCCTGCTTCTTCTATGACCTACGCCAAGACCGCCGCCTTTACTGACGAGCAACAGCAACTGGCCCGTGTGGCGAAGGCGCTGGCTCATCCAGCCCGGGTGGCCATTATTCAGCTTTTGGCTAGCAAACAAACTTGTATTTCCGGCGACATTGCGGCCGAATTGCCTCTGTCTCGCACTACAGTTTTTCAGCATCTACAGGAGCTAAAGGCTCTGGACCTTATCCGCGGAGAAATTGATGGTCTCACCGTCTGCTACTGCCTGAACACCGAACTGCTACGCCAAGTGCAGCAGCAGTTCGCCGCCTTCTTTATCGAAGCCACCACGAACCCAGCCTGTGGCCCTGGCACCGCTTGCGCCTGCTAATTTTTGTTTCTCTTTTACTCTCTAGCATCATGGATACAACTGTTTTTCCTCGGATGCACGTCTCGATGTACGTGTCCGACCTCACTGCTACTGTTAATTTCTACACCGCTTTTTTCGGGCAGCCCGCCGCTAAAATTCGGCGCGGCTATGCCAAGTATGTGCTCGACAAGCCTGCGTTGATTATTTCTTTTGTCGAGAATCCGGAGCGGGTGGCGTCCAACTTTGGGCACCTGGGCTTTCAGGTGGAGACGGTAGAAGAAATGGAGCAGCGCTTGGTTGTGGCCCAGAAAGCCGGGTTAGTTGCCCGCGAAGAGATGGGCACCAACTGCTGCTATGCCAAGCAAGACAAGTTCTGGGTGAACGACCCGGACGGGGTGGAGTGGGAGGTATATTATTTCCACGAAGATGCCGAGTTCAATGATCCACGTTACCAAGAAGAGTACGACCAGGCCGTCGGCAGCAACAGCCAGTGCTGCATTGCGCCCGCCGCCAAGCAGGTAGCCCTACCGACAGAGCAGTTGGAAACCGCTCCTATGGCTTTTACTTTGGCGGAAGGCCCGGCCTGCACCCCTGGTGGCGGTTGCTGTTAAGTTAGAGCTAACGTATAGCTATTTATGCTTGCTCACGCTACAAAACCCAACATCCTAGTGCTCTGTACCGGCAATTCCTGCCGGAGCCAGCTGCTTCATGGCTACCTCAATCAACTGCTCGACGGGCAGGCCACCGTCTACAGTGCGGGGGTGGAAACCCACGGGCTCAACCCGCGGGCCGTGCGCGTGATGGCTGAAGACGGCGTGGACATTGCGCACCACACCAGCAACCACATGGATGAGTACGCCGCGGTGCCTTTCTCCTACGTGCTGACCGTGTGCGACCATGCCCAGGAGGTGTGCCCCGTGTTTCCTGCGTCAACCCAGAAGCTGCACCACAATTTCCCGGATCCGGCCAAGGCCACGGGCACCGAAGAGCAAATTATAGAGCAGTTTCGGGCCGTGCGCGACCAAATAAAAACCTACGCGCACGACTTCGTACGAGCGCAGTTTCAGCGCACCTAGGCTTATTTAGTGGCAGACCAAACTATCGACGTACTGGTTATCGGGGCTGGGCAAAGCGGGTTGGCCGTGGGCTACTACCTGCGGCGGGCGGGCCTGACCTTTGTGCTGCTCGACGACCAAGCGGCGCCGGGTGGTGCGTGGCTTCAGAGTTGGGATTCGCTGCAGTTGTTTTCACCGGCAACGGCCAGTTCCTTGCCCGGCTGGCTGATGCCTCCGCCGGAAGAAGATGGGTTTCCGACGCGGGATACCGTCATAACCTACCTCACCCAGTACGAACAGCGCTATGCGCTGCCAGTGCAGCGCCCGGTGCGTATACTGCATGTGCGGCGAGCCAGTGCCGGGTTTGTGGTCCTCACCGATCAGGGAACGTGGCAAGCGCGGGCCGTGGTGTGCGCTACCGGCAGTTGGCGTAACCCCTACCTACCCGACTACCCCGGCCGGGCCACCTTCAAAGGAGTGCAGCTGCATTCTGCTTATTACCGTAATGCGTTGCCCTTCGCCGGAAAGCGGGTTTTGGTAGTGGGGGCGGCAACTCTGGGGCGCAAGTGCTGGCGGAAGTCTCGCGGGTGGCCCATACGCTTTGGGTTACAGAAAAAGAACCTCGGTTCCTGCCCGATGACGTGGACGGTCGAGTTCTGTTCATCCAAGCCACCCAGCGCTACCATGCCCAAAGTGGCACAGTGCCAGCTCCGTCGCCAGCCTTAGGTAACGTTGTAATGGTCGATTCTGTGAAAGAGGCCCGCGGCCGGGGCGTGTTGGGCAGCGTGCGGCCTTTCGTGCGGTTTACCGCCGCGGGTGTGGTCTGGCCCGATGGGAGGGAGGAAGCAGTAGATGCCGTGATTTGGTGCACGGGTTTCCGACCGGCGCTATCGTTTCTAGCGGAATTGGGGATAGTGCAAGCCGATGGGCGAGTAGCCACCGTGGGCACGCGGGCCACCGCGCAGCCGGGACTATGGCTGGTGGGCTACGGCAACTGGACCGGGTTTGCCTCCGCCACCCTGATTGGCGTAGGACGGTCGGCTCGCACCACCGTGGAGGAAATCAAAGAGTTCTTGGCCAATCCGAATACAGCACCAGCTTAAGGGTGGATTAGTTGTAGGCTTTACAATTACCGATTTTTTGCTTGCTATACCGATGCGGTTGTCTCCGCTTGCAAGTGGTGGTAGTCTAGCCCAGCAAGCCGCCGCCCGGCACAGTAAGTTTGCTTGCTTGAGAACGTCCCGTTCAGTTGAAACTTATGCCTTCCTACGACGAAACACCTACCCGTTGCGCAGCAAAGTGGCGCTACAACAACTACAGTTGCGAGAGAAATAATCTGGCAATTAGCGGCAGATAGAAACGGTTGAGATAGGGGCAGTCGTAGGCCAATAAGCCGTTGTCGTCGAGGTAATAGGTCCCGTCGTCTAGTGAAGGCGGGCAAAGGGCTAACGGGCACTAGGTTTAAACTCCTGGTCCTTAACCCTTTTTTCTATGGTTCCTTATTCTACGCCAGAAATGCTGGCGCTTATGGAGGATGCGCCAGCTGGTAAAGGGGCCCTTGCTATCCTCTGCTTTTCGCAGGATTGGCAAGGCCCGGAACAGCAAACTTTGTGGCTGGCCATTCAACTGCACGAAAAGGGCCGAGTTCTTACGCTGATAGTACGCGACGGTTCGGTGCTGCACCAACAAGCCCAAGCACAAGGAATTCCGTGCCTTGCCTATCCCGAAGTTGCCTTCCCGGCTAAGCTATGGACTGCTGTTCACCTTGGCCGCTGGCTCCGGCAGCAAGCAATTGAACTGTTGCTTACTACTCGGCTAGCTGACCTAGGATTCGCTGGTTTAATAAAACGCTGGCCGCCAAGCAAGCTGTTGCTGATACATCGGCAGTTCGAGTCAATTTGTTCCCGTAGCTGGCCACGCCGATGGTGGCTGAACTGGCAACTAAAGGCCGTTGATGCTTGGCTGTCGCCGCTTGCCCGCAGTGGGCAGCAGATGCTCACCCACACCACCCTCAGTAGCCGGCAGCTGTGGGTAGTGCCCCCGGCGACGCTGCTATCCTATTTCACCAATGACGATGGCAATGCCCGCCGGCAAGGTCGCTCCTTGCTGAAGTTGCCGGCCGCTGCTCAGCTTATTGGGGTGCTCGACCATGGCGGAGATGGTCCGGCGTTTGCGCTGGAAGTGTTGTACCGCCTGCAGCAGGAACACAACTCAGATGCTGAACTGGTGGTATTGAGCAGTCCGGCAACGCCGCCCGACCCCGTTCGGTGGGCTGCCCTGCAGGAGTTAACTCAGCAACTGCACCTAAGTCATCGGGTGCACCTGCGCCCTTGCACCACGCGGCCACGCCCTTTCTGCTTTACTGCCCTTAGACGTGCTGCTACTTCCTAGCTCGCAGGATGCCACCTGCCTGGCGGTGCTCGAAGCCATGGCCTCGGGCTGTCCGCTGGTCAGTGCCCACACGGCCGATGCCGCCGACCTACTGCTCCATGGCCATACGGCTCGCCTTTTTCCCCCGCACGACGTTGCTACCTGCGCCAAGCAACTGTTTGTTACGCTGTCGGCTCCAGCGCAGTCACTGTTGCTAGCCGAGCGGGCCGCCGCCCACGTGCGTCAGTTCTACAACCCTATGCAGCAGAGCCGACAGTTGGAATCCATTTTAGAATACGTATGCCAGCCGCAAGCATAAGGGCGTGAAACAGGTGATTAAAAAAGGCCCTGGCGAAGCCAGGGCCTTTTTTTTGAAGTTTATTAAAGATCATCATCGTCATCGTCGTCATCGAGGTAGAGCGCATCATCTCCTAAACCTTTGATGTCTTCGTCGTCATCGATGTCATCGATATCATCAATATCGTCCTCGTCGTCGATATCATCTGTAGCATCATCTTCAACGTCCTCATCGAAGTCATCGGAGTCGTCTAGCTGTTGCTTGTCGCGTGGCTCGTCGTCTACTTGTGATTGTTTGGCTGCTAGCATTGTGGTGAAGGATGTAAGTTTGCGGTGAAATATAAAAATTCTCTCGCACCAACCGGCATTACTACTTCAATTCGCAGAATAATTTCTGCCTTTTGCTGGAATAGTACTCCGGCTTATGTTCTGCTTACCAGAAATGTGCAATGTGCTCTTGGTCTATCCTTATTCCGAGGTGGATGTTACTGTTCAGCTACTGAAGAGTAAGTAGCGCAATATAAACTAGACAGACTTAGCTACCACCACTTGCCACTCGAAGCATGAGCCGGCCAGGCGGTCAGGGCCGGCGCCAGGGGCTTCGACAGCGCATAGGCCGCCGCTACGAGACTGCGCCGTGAGCGGTAGTTGAACAGTGCCATCAGCATCAGGCGCCGTGCAGCATGCCTTGCCACTAGGACGGATTAGCATCGGTGTAGCAGTGAAGTGGGCAGCCTTCTTGCTGCCCACTCGCTTATGAGACATAGTTCACTGCGGGGCAAACAAACAAGTAACAATAGCCAAGCGAGCACCTCACCGGCGCGTTTATCGGTGTTGGTGACGGTGAACTGCACTTGCACAGTGTCATTGCCACTCATAATTGGCTGGCTGATTTTCAGCCCTCGTACCGAACCTACCCGTAGCTGAACGTTGTGCGTTTTAAGGGTTAGGCGGCGCTACTTGCCCAGCGCCGCTAAAGCGGCGTTGATTTGGTGGTCCAGGGCCTTCGTCACGAGTTCCGCTTCCTCGTCCAGCGACTGCTGATATTGTATTGCAGCCGGGGTATCCGGCGATTCTTCCCATCGAGCCAATTCCGACAGCGTATCGAGCCGATTGAGCGACAAATCTAAGTGGCGATACAGCTGCAACCACAGGCCACTACTCGGCAACTCTTGTTGGCGCAGGGCTAGGCGCAGGTCGAGCATGCGCATTACCACGCCCGCCAAGGCCTGCAAACGGGTTATTTCCGTGGCCGAAAGTACGCGCGGCTGCCGGTCGATTACGCACAACGAACCAATGGCCTGCCCCGTGGAAGTGCGCAAGGGGTGCCCCGCGTAGAAGCGCAGCTGCAAGGCTTCGACAACGCCCGGCTCGGTCAGTTGACAAGGTTCGCGCTCTAAGTCGGCGTACACGGTGGTTTCTTGCTGCAAAATGGCCACCGAGCACATGCTTTCGTTGCGGGCAACCCGCTCGGCACCCGCCAGGCCAAAATTGGCCTTAAACCACACGCTGCCTTCCTCCACCAAGGAGACCAAGGCAATCGGTACGTTGAAGAGCTTAGCCGTCAGCCGTACAAGTTCGTCGAATACCGCATCCGGGGCATTGCCGAGTACCAGATAGGGCGCCAACGCCTCCAAGCGTTGCGAATCGTCTGGCGGAATAAGGGAATCTGGTAGCGACATCGTTTGACAAGGTAACGATCAACTTTGTATGCTGGTGTTTTAAATTAAGCTATTTCAAGATAGTGCTTAACAATTTTAGGAGCGGACACCTCGGTGCGTTTCAGAAAATTCTTCTTCTCGTGTGTTCTACAGGCCTTTGCAGCTTCTTAGGTGTTTGCAAGCCATGCGTTGGCTAGTGAATAGGGGTAGTTGGCCCGTCGCTCGTACGCTCTATCACCACTAGAAAACTACGATAGACACCAGCCTACGCATGCTTGTGCAGGCGAATAAGTTGATCTATACTGGTAATACTACTCGATACTTGTCGAAGTTTGCGGCTGTCACTGCCGTCGAACGCACGATGGCCGTCTACTTGTTATGCCAGATTCTTCGCGCTTTACTTTGCCCGCGGTGCCTGCCGTGCTTCTCGCCATCATTAGTGTACAAGGTGGGGCTGCCATTGCCAAAGGGTTGTTTCCCGTGCTTGGGGCCGCAGGCACCACCAGCATCCGGATCGGCCTTTCGGCGCTGGTGCTGCTGGCGGTTGTGCGGCCTCGGTTCAGCCAACTGCAACCCGCGCAATGGCGGGCGGTGGTGCCCTACGGCCTAGCGCTAGGCGCTATGAATTTCCTCTTCTATTGCGCCTTGGCCCGCATACCGCTCGGCGTAGCCGTGACGCTGGAGTTTGTCGGGCCACTGGGTTTGGCGCTGACTGGTTCGCGCCGCCTGATCGACGTGGTGTGGGTGGCGCTGGCTGGAGCGGGCATTGCGCTGCTGGCACCCTGGAGCGGCCACAACATCGACCTGCTCGGTCTTGGCTTTGCCTTGGCAGCCGGTGGCTGCTGGGCTGGGTACATCGTGCTGAGCCAGCGAACGGCGGCCTTGCTACCGGGCCCAGTGGCCGTCACGGTGGGCATGCTGTTCGCGACCCTGCCGGTGCTGCCTTTCGGTGTGGCTAGCGGGAGCTTATCGGCCCTAACTCCGCACCTGCTGCTGCTAGGCGCGTTGTTGGCGCTATTCTCAAGTATTTTGCCTTTCTCGCTGGAGATGCAGGCGCTCCGAACTATGCCCACGCGCACCTTCAGCATCTTGATGAGCCTGGAGCCGGTGGTGGCTGCATTGTCGGGCTGGGCGCTGCTGGGTGAGCAACTAACGCTTGGTCAATGGTTGGCAGTGGTCTTTATTGTAGTAGCTAGTGCAGGGGCTACGGCTACTAGCCCCCGTGCGCAGCCCGCCGTGGGCAGTGAGTGAAACCTAGGTTTGGGTTTTCTGCTCTAGCAGCTTCAGAGTCTGTACTTCCTACGAAGAGCCCTGATTTTCTTACCTGTTGCTTTCTAGGCTGTGGCCTGTTGCTTGATGAAAAACTGCATAACCTTCCTGCTTTTCTTGCTGCTCCTTCAGGCTCAGTATCCCTCCCTGGCCCAGCAGCCCGCCGAAAAGGCGCTGACGCTGGTAGCAAATAGCCCCGAGGCGTTTCCGTTGGTGCACAACCGTCAGGCGGCCGCAGTGTACGTGGATGCGCAAGATGCGGAAGTGGTGCGCGTAGCGGCCGAAGCCTTGGTTAAAGACATCCACAGTATTACCGGAACCACGCCGGCCTTACGCGGGGCAACCGAGCCGTTAGCCTCCTATTCGGTGGTGGTGGGTACGCTCGGCCATTCCAAGCGGATTGATCAGCTGGCCGCCGGCGGTGCCAGCCAGCTAGCCAACCTCAAGGGCCAGTGGGAAACGTTTAGCATCAGCGTCGTGGATAAGCCGTTTGGCAAAGCCGGCAAAGCGCTGGTGGTGGCTGGCAGCGACCGACGCGGTACCGCCTTTGGCGTGTTCGAGTTGTCGCGCCGACTGGGGGTTTCGCCCTGGTCCTGGTGGGCCGACGTGACGCCGCTGCCCCAGCCCAACTTGTACCTAAGCGCCGGCAATTATGTAGCGCAAACTCCGTCGGTGAAATACCGCGGCCTCTTCCTCAACGACGAAGATTGGGGCCTGCAACCCTGGGCCGCCCAAAACCTTGATCAGGAGGTGAAGGACATCGGACCCAACACCTACGCCCGCATCTTCGAGTTGCTCTTGCGGCTGAAGGCCAACCTAATCTGGCCCGCCATGCACCCAAGCACCAAGGCCTTCTTCCATTACCCTGGCAACCCGAAAATGGCCGACCGCTACGCCATTCTGGTGGGTACGTCCCACGCCGAGCCCATGCTGCGCAACAACGTGGACGAGTGGCAGGAGCCCACGATGGGTCCGTTCGATTACTTCCGCAACCAACCGGCCGTCTATTCTTATTGGGACCAGCGCGCCAAACAAGCCGGCAAGTTGGAAGCCATGTACTCCTTGGGCATGCGCGGCGTGCACGACAGCGGCATGGAAGGAGCAAAAACACCCCAAGAAGCAGCTCAGATGCTAGGTCGCGTGCTCACCGACCAGCGCGACATCCTGCGGCGGCACGTAGCCCCCGACGTGACCCGCGTGCCGCAGGTGTTTACGGCCTACAAAGAAGTGCTCGACGTGTACGACGCCGGCCTGAAGTTACCCGACGACGTCATCCTGGCCTGGCCCGACGACAACTATGGCTATATCAGTCGCTTAAGCACCGCCGAGGAGCAGCGCCGGCCCGGCGGCACGGGCGTGTACTACCACGCCTCGTATTGGGGCCGCCCCCACGATTACCTCTGGCTCGGCTCCACGCACCCGGCCCTGATTCGAGAGGAGATGATGAAAGCTTACGCGCTAAAGACCGACAAGCTGTGGGTGATGAACGTGGGCGACATCAAGCCGCTGGAGTACAACATTCAGCTGTTTCTGGATATGGCTTACCACGCGCCGCCTTTCCAGCAAAGCCAATACGTGCCGCAGCACTTAGAGCAGTGGACAGCGCAGATTTTCGGGAAAGAGCACGCCGCCGCTATCCGGGATATTTTGTGGAAATACTACGACCTAGCCTTCGAACGACGCCCCGAGTTTATGGGCTGGAGCCAGACCGAACCCACCACCGAAACTCGCCGCACCGACTACAACCACTTCTATTATGGCGACGAAGCCCAGCGCCGGCTCGACCGCTATGCCGCCCTCGAGCAGCAAGTCCAACAACTGCGCCCCCTGATCAGTCCGGCACGGGCCGATGCTTTTTTCGAACTGGTTTACTACCCAGTGGTGGGGGCGTCCTTGATGAATCAGAAGTTTCTCTACCAAGACAAAAGCTACTGGTACGCCCAACAAAACCGGGCCAGCGCCACCGACTACGCCGACCTGGCGCGGCAAGCCTACGTCCGCATCGAGCAGGAAACCGAGTACTACAACCAGCAGCTAGCCGGCGGCAAGTGGCGAGGCATGATGTCGATGAAGCCCCGCGACCTGCCCGTTTACCAAGCCCCAGCTGCCACCCCGATGCGAGTGGACACCACGCAAGTGTGGGGTTTAGCACCCGAAGGGCTCGGTGTACCGGATTCAACTCAGCTAAACCCATTCAAGATCAAGCGGGCTGTGGCCTTGCCCACGTTTTACCCCTGGGGCCCACAAACTTATTTTGTTGACGTATTTCTGAGTGGCCGTCAAGCAGTGGCGTGGCAGGCCAAAACCTCGGCGAAGTGGCTGGTGATTTCCGCGAAAAAGGGGCGCCTAACGTCGGCAATGGGCCAGAAAGAGCAACGCCTACAAGTCGGCATTGACTGGAGCAAAGCGCCTAAACGCGGCGGCCTAGTTGGTAAGATTACCTTTAAAGGCGCGGGCAAAACCCTACAAGTTACAGTGCATGCGGCGCCGGCCATGAGCGCGGAATTGCAGGCATATGAAGGGTTTGTAGAAAGCAACGGCTACGTGTCGATGTTTGCGGGCAACTACAGCCGCAAAACCGATAAGCCGGCTAGTTCGTGGGCGCCCGTTGCCGACCTAGGCTCTACGGGAAAAGCAGTGCAAGCCCAGCCGTTGCAGGCCGTGCCGCTCACTGATACAGCCAATGTTCAGCAGTCGGCCCCCGTGGTGGAGTACGACTTCTACATGCTCACGGCGGCGGCACCGGAAGTAACGGTTTTTACTTTGCCTACGCACGAAATTACGCGCCTTACCCGCCTGCGTTACGGTATCGCCCTGGATAATGGCCCCATCAAAATCGTGGATTTCAAAACTGTGGGCCGTTCGGAAGAGTGGAAGCAAAACGTGCTGCGCAACAATGCGCAGCGTAAAGTGAAGGAGCCGCTTATCACCCCCGGGCGGCATACGCTCAAGCTTTACTTGATTGACCCTGGGGTTACGTTGGATAGAATTACCATCAATCTCGGGGGCTTGCAGCAAGCATATGGCACCATCCCGGAAACGAAAAAGCAATAGCTCGTAAGCAGGCCAAAATCACTAAGCAAGCGGCCAGTAGTCATAGCCTATGCGGGAATGGTCTGTCAACTGAAGCAGTATAATTTCAGTGAGTTGACTTAAACTCAGCAGCCCTTCTAAAGAGGTAGGAATGTGGCAGCTAAGCTCGTGTGAAGGTCTTTAGAACGTCATTCTTGTTGCTTAAACAGCTATCCGCCACGCAACTCGTGCTGTCTGCAACCAGGTGAACTAGCGCGATTCGCTAGGTACGGCAACCACTTGTTTTCAGTATTCACATGCCAAATCATCCCAAGGAACCACTTTCGACGCCTTCTCAACCAAGCCGGCAGTCGATACCGGCTCCTTATTCCTTGACTGGCCAACTAGCCCTTGTCACGGGCGGAGGTACTGGCATAGGATTGGCCACGGCGCGGTACATGGTTCAGGCGGGTGCTACCGTTGTCATCACTGGGCGGCGCCAAGAGGTGCTGGAGCAAGCGGTAGCAGAATTGGGTGCGTCATCTCACTATGTGATGAACGACATCAATGATTTAACTTCGCTGGAAGCGCTAGTCGCGCACATCGAGGACACGTACGGGCCGCTGGACATTTTGGTCAACAACGCGGGGGTGAACCTGAAAAAGCCGGCTTTGGAGGTGACCGATGCCGAGTTCAGCCGCATCCTGCACACCAACCTGCACGCCGTCTTCGCCCTGACCCGCGCCTGCGCCCGGGCATAGTGGCGCGGCGCCGGGGCGTGATCCTGATGATCTCCTCGATGGCGGCCTACTACGGCATCGACCGGGTGGTGGCCTATGCCGCTTCCAAGTCGGCGGTGGAGGGCATGGTCAAGGTGCTGGCCTCGGAGGCGGCCCTGTACATCACGGGGGCTTTGCTGCCCGTCGATGGTGGCAATTCCATTGGGTTCTAATCGTTGCTTACGCAAGCAGGAACTGAGGCGCGGCTAGCTTGGCGCACTTCACTTATCCAAGGACTGCAGCCAGGGTAGGGCATTAGCCATCATGGGGCCGATGCTGGTTTGGTGCATGCCACCAGGAATTGGGAAAAATTCAACGTTGGTTGCGCCCGCAGCTTGAAAGCGCGCGAAGGTAGTTTCCGAAGTTTGGTAGAAAACACTCTCGTCGTTGGTGCCGTGGTAGAGTCGCGTAGGGCTCTTGGGTACCCAATCCAGAAAGCTGTTTGCGGTTAGTTGCTGCTTGAGCACTGGCTCGCCGCTTGGGTTGCTTAGGCTGGCGTAGAAAGTAGGGTTAAACAACGCGGCGGGGCTGGTAGTAAGCTCGGCGTTGATTTCCTCTCGGGTCTTGCTGCCATCGAGTAAGGCTGGAAGCTTGGCCGCATAGGGCGCCTGAAAAAAGTCCGAGAGCGGACGGTTCCAGGTGTAGGTGGTATTATAGGAATTAAGAAATAGGGCCAGAAACGACGGGTTGGCATAATTCGGTGCCGAGGCAATACCGGTGAGCATGCCCGTTAGATCGTAGCCACCGGCACCTTCCGCGGCGGCCGTCAACGTGAGATTGTGCTCGGGCCGGGTTTCGATTTCCTGCTGGGCAGCCATAGTCACGTAGCCCCCTTCGGAATAGCCCACCAGAAACAGCCGCGGATTCAGGGGAACTTGCTGTTGCTGAAGGTAGTACTGCGCCGCCTTGATCATATCTACCACCGTCGTGGCCGAAGTGGACTTGTCGTAGAAAGCTTGCACTACCTGCTGTGAGGCACCCAGGCCGATGTAGTCTGGAATGACGGTAACAAAGCCAGCCGAGGCAAACAACTCGAAGCCAGTGAAGCTGGTTGGAAAGTTGGATGGCGCATCGGCGTACCGGAACATGGTGCCGTGCTGGGCGCTGAGCAGGGCCGGTGGGGTAGGCGTGTTGAGTGGAACAGCCAACATGCCCGATACTTGCAGTAACTGCCCCTGATAAGTGGTCTTGTAAAGGAATTTGTAGAAAGTGACGTCGTACTTCAGCTGCGGAGCGAAGGCGCCATAGCCCGCTAAAGTTGCCAAAGCTTGCAGTTGAACCTTAGACAGCGTAACAACTTGGTTGGCTGAAACAAAGAGCTGCTGGCCGCTATAAACTACGGGGCCGGGGTTCGAGTCGTCATCGTCGTGGCAACTGTTGAGGCAGCATACAAACAGCACCAGCAGCAGCCAGCGCCAGGGGCGGAGAGCTTGTTTCATAGGAGTTGGAAGGAAGTTCGGGTGTAGTAGATGTAATTTACTAGGATTCATGACATTACCATGCCCCTTTAAGCAAGCAAGTAGTCGAAAGCTACGCGAGACTGATGCCCTGTAGGCTACGGTTGTGAGTTCATTTTTTTCGTTAGAAAATACCGTAGCGGCGGGCCTCGCAAATGCTTGAATTGCGCCTTGTGCCCTAGATTCTGCCCGAAAGGAAGCTCTACCGGATGCAAAGCAGTTGCACTGCTCCCAACATGAGGATGCACAACGAAGCGCGCTTCCGCTACGTCATAGAAAGACATTCTTTGAGTGGCGCCCGCTGGTGTCTACTCGTATTCAGTGTCTGGTTCCATCAAAAACCACCTGTCAAGTCCGTGAGGCGACCAGTGGGGCACCCGACCGAGTAGCTACTTTCCATTATCTGACTTTCATTCTCATGTCGCAGCTCGTAAGCGAATTTCTGATTCAACGCCTGTCTGATTGGGGCATCAAGCGCATTTTTGGCTACCCCGGCGATGGTATCAACGCCATTATGGGCGCCCTCAGCAAGGCCGAGGATACCATGTCGTTCGTGCAGGTGCGCCATGAGGAGATGGCCGCGCTCATGGCCTGCGCCCACGCCAAATTCACCGGCGAAGTAGGGGTTTGTCTGGCTACTTCCGGACCCGGCGCTATCCACTTGCTCAACGGGCTCTACGATGCCAAGCTCGACCACCAGCCCGTAGTGGCCATCATCGGGCAGAAAGCGCGCACCTCGCTCGGGGGCAGCGACCAGCAGGAAGTGGACTTGCTGTCCTTGTTTAAAGACGTGGCCAGTGCCTACGTGCAGCAGGCCTCCGATGCCAGCCAAGTGCGCCACCTCATCGACCGCGCCGTCCGGATTGCCAAAGCCGAGCGCACCGTTACGTGCGTTATCATGCCCAACGATTTGCAGGAGGAAACCTACCAAGACCCCAAGCACGAGCACCAAACCATTCACTCTGGCATTGGCTACGTGGCTCCGCGGGTATTGCCGCAGGACACCGAGTTGCAGCGCGCCGCCGACGTACTAAACGCCGGCCACAAGGTGGCCATGCTTATTGGCGCGGGCGCCCGGTTCGCGGCCGAGGAAGTGCAGCAAGTAGCGGAAATACTGGGCGCCGGTATTGCCAAGGCCTTTCTAGGCAAAGCCGTGCTGCCCGACGACTTGCCGTACGTGACGGGCGCCATCGGTTTGTTTGGCACCGACGCTTCGCACCAGATGATGAGCGAGTGCGACACGCTGCTGATGGTGGGGTCAGGATTTCCTTACGCTGAGTTTTTGCCTAAGGAAGGAAAAGCCCGCGGCGTGCAGATAGACTTGGAGGCCAGTATGCTCAGCTTGCGCTACCCCATGGAAGTGCCGCTTTCGGGCGACAGCGCCGAAACGTTGCGGGCTCTGCTGCCGCTGCTTCAGCGCAAAGAAGATCGTAGTTGGCGCACCCAAATCGAGCAAAGCATACAAGACTGGTGGCAACAGGTAGCCGAGTTAGCCGCGCAGGAAGCAGAACCCGTGAATCCGCGCTTGGTGTTCGAGAAACTCTCGCCCCGCCTGCCCGACAACCTTATTCTGGCCGCCGATTCAGGCTCGGCCTCGAGTTGGGTGGCGCAGCATTTGCGCTTGCGCGCGGGCATGCAATTCTCGGTGTCGGGCACGCTGGCTACCATGGGCTGCGCGGTGCCCTACGCTATTGCCGCCAAATTTGCTTACCCGGAGCGGCCCGTTATTGCCTGCGTGGGCGACGGAGCCATGCAGATGAACGGCAACGAGGAACTGCTTACCATTCAGCGGTACTGGCGGCGGTGGAGCAACCCGCAGCTTATCATCTTGGTGCTCAATAACCGCGACCTAAACTTTGTGACCTGGGAGCAGCGGCTCATGCAAGGCAACCCGCGCTTCGCCGAGTCGCAGGACGTGCCAGAATTCAATTACGCCCGCTACGCCGAGATGCTGGGGCTGGCCGGCGTCCGCATCGAAACCCCCGACCAAGTAGATGCCGCCCTGGACTTCGCGCTGCAAGCCGACCGTCCAGTAGTCATCGACGCCCTAGTAGACCCCAATATCCTCGTCTTCAATGCCAAAGTAGCGGTGCAATACGCGCCAAAGCTGGCTATGGCCATTGCCAAAGGCGACACGGCCGCCGCTAGCCACCTGGGTGGCACCATCAAAGCTGCTTTATAAGTTGGATGCTCTTTTCCGTCGAGTCTTAGGTTCACTTAGAACCCACGGAATTAGAATTTGGCACCAGCTCTCGTAGCCAGTAAAATAGCCTAGACAAGTCGGAGAGACTGTTTTGCTGGCTACATTAGTGTGATCTGCTCTGATAAAATCTTAGCCGACGTGTCTGATTTCTCCTTCGCCGTAGTGGCGCACATCGAGCAGCCGGGCAGAGCCGGCGTAGTGGATAGAGCCCGCCCCGAGGTGCTGAATACGAATGGTTTGCTCGGCGCGTAGCTGCACGTTGCCGGCGGCCAGATTGCGCAGGGTGAGGTGCTGAGCAGCTAGGTTGCCACAGTCAAGGTCGCCTTCTGATAAGTTGGTGATTTTCACCTGCCCGGCCGTACCGGCTACCGATACCTGGCCTTCGCAAGCACAGTGCAGCTTAAGCGTATCGGCTTCGACAAGAAGTTGGGTGTTGCCAATGGAGCGAATCTTGATTTCTAGCGGCTCTATTGCCAGCAGGGGCGCGGCGCAGGTCACGTGGCCTTCGCTGGCAATGTCTAGGTGTTGCAACTGGCGCAGGTACACCGTCACCAGCAGATGTGAGTACGCGGGCCGGCGCAGCTTGTCTTCGGTACTGACGAAGAGCGTGCGGCCGGCATTGGTTACACTCACGTGTTCGAGCAGGTTGTCGTCGGCCTCGATAACTACCTTTTCCTCGTGACTTTGGCGCAGCTCGACGGTACCATGCACGCTCAGGTGCAGGCGAGTAAACGAACTGACGGGTTGACTACGCACCGCGAGGGTGCCACTACCTTGGATTTGCATAAGCTGGCGTAGGTGTTTAAAGGAAAACATACAGAAGTGAATCAGTCGGGGAGGGGGACGCAGCGGTAGCCGCGCGCCTGCAGCACCGTTGCCACAGCGGGCGCGTCGAGGGGGCCATCAAGGCTTGCTACGCGCAATACCCGGTCGCAGTCGTCGAGGTCGAAAGTGATGTGCCAGGTAGGAAACTGCGCCTGCAAGCACCGCAACAGCGCGGCTGCTGTGCGGCGGTTGGTTACGTTGGTTTGGAAAACTTCTGTTTCGGGCATAACAAGAAGGTCTGGCGGTTCTGAACGCCAAGGCTGCTGCAAAACTCAGGGCTGCGCCGGCTGTGCCACTTACATAATCCGGAGCCAGATGTACAGGAGCCGGAGCGTGCGTTAAAAAGCGACAAGAAAATCCGGCTGGTATAAGTTGAACTTCGGTTTCTATAAACAAGCCAGCGCCTCTGAGTCAGACCTTTGTAGCGTCACGTAGCTTCTTGCCGATGGAACAGCATGCCCAAAGTGCCCGTCACCACATCCAACTTTTGCTCGATCAGCTAAGCGCCGCCTGGAAAGCCGGCGACGGCCAGCAATTTGCCGCGAGCTTCACCGAAAATGCCGATTATGTGGTCTTCGATGGCACTCATTTGCGCGGCCGCGCCGCCATTGCGCAGGTTCATCAAGAATTGTTTGATGGCCTGATGCGCGGCTCGGAGTTAGTGGGAAGTTCAGTCACTGATTTTCAACTGTTGGCGCCTACCGTGGCGCTGCTGCACAGCACTGGGGCCGTAAGAATGCGCTGGCAAAAAAAGGCGCCGGTGGGGCGTAATTCCATTCAGACTCTGGTGGCTGTTCAGCAGGAAACCGGAAACTGGTTGTTCGCTGCCTTCCAGAACACCCGAATTACCCGGCCCGGCCCGCTAACCAAGCTTTTCTTGCGCTTGATGAAGTAACTTACCGTAAATCTCTATCTGGTTATGCCTCTCGAAGTGCGTCACCACGGCGACCAGCGCCTCATTCACGGCAACGACTATGTAGCCAGCGACTTCCAAGTCAGCGACTTGGTGGAGCAGGCTCGTGAGCTAGATTTGCCGGTGGGCAAGGGCTACCTGGCCCACTGGTATTTCGACGGCATCCGGATGGCTTATGCGCGTTGGCACTACCACGAACCGTTTACGGCCGAGTGGCGCGCCGATCTGGATGTGGTGCACCTGCACTTCAACTTGCGAGGTCGGGTAATCATTGAAAACCGGCGGGCCAATACGCTGGTTCAGTTGGAAAGCTACCAACACAATCTGTCCTACGCCCACGGTTTCGAGGGAACCATGCGCCACGAAGAGTTGGAGTCGGAAACCTTTATTCTGCAGTTCACCAAGCCCGCTTTCTTGGCGTTGGCGCAGCACGCCAACGAGCCGCTGCGCCGCTTTTGTGCCGCTGTGCTGGAAGGGCAGCAATTAGTGCTCAACCCGCAAGGCTTGCACCTTAACCTGCCACTGCACACGGCCATCCGCGAGGTGCTAAGCTGCCGTTTCGTGGGGCCGCTGAAAAAGCTGTTTCTCTACTCCAAGGCGCTGGAAATACTGGTGTTGCAGGCCGATGCCTTCGAGCAAGCCCAAGCGTCGCGCCGCCACGCCCGCACCGACCACGACCAGGAACGCCTCCTGTTTGCCCGCGATTACCTCGTTCAACACCTGGCGTTGCCACCTAGCCTGCCCGAATTAGCGCGCCTAGCTGGACTCAACGAGTTCAAACTGAAAAAAGGCTTCAAGGAACTGTTCGGCCAAACTGTGTTCGGCTACCTGAGCGACTACCGGCTGGCCGATGCGAAAGCGCAGCTGCAGGAACGCCAAAAAACGGCCAGCGAATTGGCTTTCGAGCTAGGGTACTCTTCGGTGCAGCACTTTAGTGCCGCCTTCAAAAAGAAGTTCGGTATAAGCCCCACCGCGCTACGCGGACGGTAGTTTTATACCCCGAACTCTGGCTATAGCCTGCTAGCTGCGCGTGCTGAAAAGTGCTTAAGCTACTGTTGCTTTATTGCTTCAAACGTAGTGCTTTAACCGTGGAAGTCGCTGCAAACTTCTAGGTATTCCTTTTTACCTTTCTGCGCTAGTCTCTACTGCGCAGGGCAGTTTCGCGCTGTGCGAATACGAATTGCTGCGCTGCTGAAATACTTACCGACTAGCAGTCGTTTCCTGTTGCCAGGTCCATGTTTTTAACTTGAAACAGGTGACACTACCCACCTGCCTACCCATTCCACTCTTCTATAGTTCTTCTATGCTCAAAGCTTTCCAACTTTTACTGCTCTGTTTGTGCGGGCTTTTTAGTGTAAACTTCAGTTATGGTCAGACCAACTCTAAAACAGTTGAACTGGATAGCCTGCTGAAGAGAGCACACCGACTAGGAGTTTTTAACGGCAATGTGCTGGTCGCGGAGCAGGGAAAAATCATTTATCAGCAAGCATTGGGGCAGGCCGATGCCCGCCCCGAAAACCGCTTAACAGAGGCCTGCCGCTTTCATATCGGGTCCATTTCCAAGGAGTTTAATGCCGTGGGTATCATGGTGCTCCAGGAACAAGGCAAGCTGCGCCTCGAGGACCCCATTTCCCGCTACTTGCCCGAGCTACCGGCCTGGGCAGGCCAAGTTCAGATCAGGCACTTGCTGCGCTACACCAGCGGCGTGCCGCAAAGCAACTGGCGCGAAGTGAAAGGAGACGCCGACAATATGCAGCGGCTGAAACAGATAACGGCCCTCGACTTCACCCCAGGTGCCAAGTACGTCTACAACCTCAACGACGTATACCTGCAACGGCAAATCATTGAGAAAATAACGGGCATGTCTTTCAACGACTTTGTGCAGAAGAAGCTGCTGAAACCCTGCGGAATAAAGAGCGGCATTGTGGACCCCACAGCAGCGGACAAACTGGTTGCCAGGGCTTACAACAACCAGGGGGTAGTTGACGAACTCTTTTATCCTTTTGCCGGCTGGACGGCCCTCAACATACACGATTTTTACCGCTGGTCGGAAGGCATCAATTCCTTTAAACTAATCAGCCCGGCTTCCACGCAAGAGTTGCTGCAGCCTTTCGCGCGGGGTTCGCAGACTGGGCTTGGCGGCGGAAAAATGGAAGGCGGGCGAATTGTAAGCCACGTCCACGACGGCACGTCGGGTAACTACCAAGCCTTGCTGGTGAGCACGCCGCCTTCCGGCACAACCATCCTGCTGCAAACCAACAACAAACAAAACAATCTGCACGATATAGCTGAGATCATTCAAGCGTTGCTGGATGGGAAGCCGTATTCGCCAATCACTAAGTCGTTTCTCAGTACTTTTCAGCGCGACTTCGAGAAAATGGACGGGCAGCAAGTGCTGGCGCTATACGAGAAAGTGAAAAACGAAACGCCCACTCTGTATGGGTTCAATAAAGAAGAACTTCTCAACGAAACAGGGTACTATTTGCTTGGGCAAAAACGCCCCGCCGATGCTGTCATGATATTTGAGTACAATGCCAAACTGTTCCCAACCTCCGGCAACGCTTTCGATAGCCTCGGGGAAGCCTACTACCGGCAAGGCAACAAAGAGAAAGCGCTGGAAAAGTACACGCAAGCCCTTAAGTTGTCTCCTGGCCTTGGTTCAGCCCAGAAAATGGTGGCTGAATTGCAGAAATAATAGTCGTGGCCACCCTGAGCTGGCATACGATAGAACAGCCGGCCCAGCGTTGCCCGCAGGCGCTCCAGAAAACCTAAATACAGATAGCCGGCCGGTTGTTATACAGCAACTGGCCGGCTCTCTGTATTTCAAGGGGTTACAGGCTTGGCGCTTGAAAACAAGCGACGGCTTCAGCGAAGTCCTCCTTTATTCTGACTTCAACACACCCTAGTATCATGCGCCCGGTTGTGCCGATTCTTTAGCAGAATTGAATCTCATAGCTGCCTCAAAGGCAAGCGGAGCACTATAGCGGTGTAGGCACAAAGACAATGAAAAGAGTTTGCTTTTTCCCTATGTTCAGGCCATGTACGCCTGCTTCAACACCCTGGCCACCAGGTTGCACCTGCATAAAAGAGGCTGCCGCCTGTTGTGCGATTTTAGCGGTCTATCCAAGCACTTCCTGCCCGAGCAGCTAATCTGCGAGGCTAGTATTCGCAAGGGGTGTTTGGTAACTACATGACGAGTTAGATAGGGCTTTAAGCAAGCGAATTTGCCGCTTTCCGTTGAACGTCGCGCAGCCAGGCCTGGGCTGCGTCGATGTTGCTGAACATGCGTATTTGCAAACGGTCGCCAATGTTAGTATGCATCGCTTCGGCAGAGAGAGCGGCTAATGACTCGGGGCTAACCACCTGGGCAAAGTGGGTGAGGCCTTGCGCCGCGGCCCGCGGTGCCCAATCAGATGCAATCCATTCCACGGCATGGTTCCAGCCGCCAATCACTTGGCGGTTGTCGTTGAGCAGGTAAGAGCAGGCATTCTCCGATAAGGGGTGCAGGCAGGCATCCGCGCCAGCAATAATGCCAACGTACGTCTGCGAGCCAATCCACTGATTGTGGACCCAATGGTTAATGGCGTCGTACTCAATGGTCAAGTAAACTTTGCCGAAGCCGTTGAGAAGAGAGATAGACATGTAGTATAGGTAAGAAGGATTCGTGCGCGGGAATAAGGCTTCTGCAAGTGCTTTGGCTTTCCCGGGCGATATACCTAGGTACGGGCTAAAGTAGCGGTGGTACGGTATAGGTAACGGCGAAGTTGATGGCGGCGGTGAGGGCGCTGTGTAAAAACTGCCAGTTGGCCTGCACCTTCAAGTAATGGGGATAGTCCAGCAGCGATTGTTGCTGTAAATCCAGCACAGCGAGGTGCTGCAGGAGTGCATACCGATACCCTTCGGGGTGTGGTCCGGGTAGAGACTGTGCAAGTCCTCTAGTGTGGCCACTAAAATATCAGAAAGTTGAAACTCGCCCGGCACGGGGGCAATTCGAAGCGCATGGTTTGCAGATGCTCAAGGTTCCGCCGTAAACGTGCCGATAACAGAAGCGCCATGATTAGGATTTCGCACTAGGATAAACGTTAAGCATAGGCATACTGGATTTTTCAACAACCGTTTTGTTCTTGAGCAGCGCCCTATAAGCTTCAACTTGTGCGCCAAGGTCATGCCCAGTAGGCGGCTTCTACTCCAATAAGTCGCGTCTTTTCCGAGTTATAACTAGGATAAATAATGCATCTGAAATTTCTGATAGTGTAAGGCGAGCTAGTATGCACAATGGTCGTGCCTCAAAGAGAAAATTACGCGGTTCGGTGGAAAATTAACTGGTTTCCATTAGCAAGTCGAGTGCCCTCGCGTAGGAGTTAGGGGTAGAGACGATATTTGAATTTCATATCTTGCGATATGCAAGCAAGAGAAAGCCTTACGGAGTATTATCAGCGCTACGGACGAGGGCGGCCCCATACCAGTCAGTTTACGGTTTACCGGATCGAGGACGTGGCTACGCCCGTGGCGTTTCCGCACGTGCGGCGAGACTTCTTCAAGATAAAGCTGCTGTGCAACGCGCAAGGCATTCTTTCTTATGCCGACCGTCAAGTGGCAGTTCAGCATTGCGCCTTGGTGTTCGTCAATCCATTGATTCCTTATTCCTGGGAGCGAACCGCTGGCCGCGAAACCGGTTTTGCTTGCTTATTTACGGAGAATTTTGTCACGCAACAGCTTAAAACCGCGAGTGTAGCCAACTCGCCATTGTTCCGCGTGGGCGGTACGCCCGTGCTATTCCCGCCATCGGAGTCGGTGCACCAACTACAGGCCCTCTTCGAACAGCTATTAAAAGAAATGCAGACGTCGTACGCCAACAAGTACGACTTGCTCCGCAATTACGTGCAACTCCTTATTCACGAGGGCCTTAAAATAGCGCCTCTTGCCCCCAGCTACCTGCCGGCTACTTCTGCGGCCCGCCTCAGCACGCTGTTTTTGGACCTGTTGGACCGCCAGTTTCCGGTGGCCTCCCCGCAGCAACCCCTCGTCCTCAAAAATGCGAACGAGTTTGCCGGGCAGTTAGCCGTGCACACCAATCACTTAAACAAGGTATTAAGGGAAGTTACAGGCAAAACCACCACCGAGCACATCACCGAAAAGCTGATTGACGAAGCCAAGGCCCTGTTGCAGCACAGTAACTGGAGTATTGCTGAAGTAGGCTATTGCCTAGGCTTCGGACATGCCCCGAACTTCAACGCTTTCTTTAAAAAACAAACCGGTTTGCCTCCTCATCAATACCGCCAACAACTGATGGTGCTTTCATAAGTAATGGATTGATTGGCATAATTATGCCTGACTCGCTGCCGCGACCTTTGTGTTATCACCAGTTAACGCTAACACGATGGAAAACGGATTGAAAAACAAGGTCATTGCTATTACGGGCGCCAGCAGCGGCATCGGCGAGGCGACGGCGCTGCTACTCGCTGAGCGCGGAGCCAAGGTGGTGTTGGGCGCGCGCCGCCTAGACCGCCTTGCCGCGCTGGCAACCCGCATTGTGGCGGCCGGAGGAGAAGCCGCCTATAGCAGCACCGATGTTACGCGGCGGGCCGATGTCGCCAAATTAGTTGAGTTGGCCAGAGAGAAATACGGCCGGCTGGATGTGCTTATCAACAATGCTGGCATTGGGCCTATTTCGCTGCTCGATGAACTGCGCGTCGAGGATTGGGAAGCAATGGTTGACGTCAACCTCAAGGGCATGCTGTATGGCATTGCGGCGGCGCTGCCGGTGTTTCGCCAACAAGAGTTCGGGCATTTTGTGGTAGTTGCCTCAACGGCCGGAATCAAAGTTGTGCCAACGATGGCCGTGTATGCTGGTACCAAGTTCGCAGTACGAGCCGTAGCCGAGGGTCTGCGCCAAGAAGCTGGTGACAAGCTGCGGGTCACTTTGATTACGCCGGGCGTGGTGCAGACTGATTTCGTCGAATCCATGACTAATCCAGAGGTGAAGGCCCAAATCATGAGCATGCGCGACAACATCGGCATTGCGCCGGCAGCCATTGCCCGGGCCATTGCTTTCGCCCTCGAACAGCCCGCCGATGTGGATGTGGGAGAAGTGGTAGTTCGCCCCACGGCCCAGAGCTAACACCGACTCCTAAAAGCGAAAAACCGCTTCTTTGCCGAACGAAACCTGCTCTATTCCTATAGGCAGGTTTCGTTCGGCAAAGAAGCGGTTCAACTAGAGCAGCCGTGGGCGCCCCTTACAGCTCTATCTTCTGCACTGGCGAGTAAAATAGCTCCACTACCCCTTGAGTTTTGACCCCAATGCGGGCGTAGCAAAAGTTGCGCACAGTGTTGGGCAGAGTAAACGAGAAAGCAAGGGGCTGCGAGAGGTTGGCCAGGGCCGTACCGGTTTTGCTGGTCTGACCGATCAGGTTGTTGTTGGTATCTACAAACTGCGTCGAGTTCAAGAAAAGCGTGACGGATTCGATGGTGCGGCCAGCTACGGCTTGGCTCACCTGGCACGTTGCATTAACAATGCTGCCCGACTTCGTGAAGCTAGCATTGCTCACCACGAAATAGGGCTGCACTGGCACATCGACCACCGTGTTGCCTTTTATTTGCACGTCGATGCTATCGGTGCTGTTCACCCAAGGGCCACTGTCGCGGAGGCGTACCAGCTTGTAATTGCCGTCAAAGAGGGTAGCGGAAAAAGTACCATCCTGGCCTACGTACACCGGAATTTTAGTGAAGAGTTGGTACCCCCGCTGCCATAGCTCCAACTGCACGCCGTTGCTACGCACGCCCACGGGCTGGTCTTGGTACACCACGCGCCCGCTGAGGGTGGAGCTAGGTGGATCTACGTTGTCGAGTTCACAACCGGTCAACAAGAAGGCGCCGACCAGTAAAAGGTTGAATAGTGCTTTCATGAGAAGACCTTATTGGAAAGGATTGCGAACAATCTTGGGGTTGTTGTTGATGACGCTTTGGTCGATGAAGGAGTAGTAGTTGAGCACCTGGAAGTTGCGCGGCGTGCGGAAACGAGGCGCCACTTTGCGGTCGAACACGTACTTGCCATCGAGTGGGCTACCGGGCCGTACCACGCGGTAGGGGAAGAGCACGTAGGCGACGGCGCTGTAGTTGTTGGCATTGCCGTTCCAGACCTGGTGCGCGATGCGCCACCGCTTCAAGTCCCACACCCGGTGGTCTTCAAAGGCCAGTTCTACCCGGCGCTCATTTTGGAGGCGAGCCAGCGTTAGGGTGCTAGCCGTGAGGCTATTGGCAGGGAAACCAGCCCGCTCCCGTACGCGGTTCACATAAGTAAGCGCGTCGCTCGTCTGGCCCAGCTCGAAGGCTGCTTCGGATGCATTAAGCAATATTTCGCCCAAGCGGAAGCGCACCCACCACACGTCGCTCAGAATACCGCGAGTACTGGTTTTCGGCACGGGGTCAATGTACTTGCGCAGGTAGAAGCCGGTATTGGAAACTTCTACCTGGGTGGCCTGCGGGCCTGAGCTACCCGTGAGCAGTTTACCATCGCCGGTAGGGAAGGCCGAGCCACCGTACACGCTCGATAGGCCGCCTTCAACGGTTTGGTAGGAGTTGTTAGCTGCGTTCCAAACCTTTACGCCGGCCTGAATCTGTACTTCCTGGCCTTTAAAGGTAGTGCCCGGATAAATCACGGTGCCGTAGAGGCGCGCATCCTTGTTGGCAAACGGAGCACTCAGGTTGTCGTAGTAGATGTAATCTGTATCAGTTGCATTCCGGGTTCTGATTTCGCCCGGCGTGCCGTCCAAGTATTCGTACGCCTCCACCAAGTTCAGAATGGGCGTGATAATCGAAGACGAAAGGTTGTCTTCGCGAATACCACGCGGGATGTTGTCGTAGGTGAAGCCGTGGCGCCGGTTTTTGGCCGTAAGGAAGTCCTTGGCTAGAATCACTTCCGAGTTAGGCGACTTTTTGGTAATCGCGTCAAAGAAGTTCTCTCCTAGATTAGGATTGGTTTTGTACAAGGCATAAGGCCCGGCAATTATTTCCTTGGAAGCATCCAGCGACTTTTGGTAATACTCTGCTGCCCTTGATGCTGGAATGCCTACTTCGCCGCCCGCCGTTTGAATATTAAGGCCCGACAAAGCATTGTACTTGGCAATGGAACCGGCATACAGCATTGCCCGACTCTTCAGCGCCATGGCCGTGTAGCGGTTGGCGCGGGTGCTGCTACCGTCATTGCCGAGCGATACTTTTATCGCGTCTAGCTCGCTCGCAATGAAATCATAGACTTCAGCTTCCGTGTTGCGTGGGCTTTGCAGGGGAGAAGCATCGCCGCTGAAGTCATAGATCAACTGGCTGGTGACGATAGGTACGCCACCTACCCGCTTCACCATCTCGAAGTATACGTAGGCCCGTAGGAAACGCAATTCTGATTTGAATTGTGTTTTCTGCTCATCCGACAGCGTCGTGCTGAACTTATCGAGGTTGTCGAGTGCTAGGTTGATGTCCCGAATCAGGCCATAATCCCAATAGGTCCAGCGGTTGGTAGCAAAGGTGAATAAGTCATTAGGGCCATTGCCGTTACCGGACCATAGCGCTTCGTCGTAGGCTGCGTATTGCTCCCAACCGGCATCAATCTGCGAGTGAGAGGGCAGGCGGTCATAATAGTTGGCCAGCAAACTGTTAATCAGGTTCGGGTCGTTCCAGATCTGGTCTTCGAGAACAATACTCGGCGATTGGCGGTCGAGGAATTCTTTCTCACAAGCCGACAAACCCATCACAAGCCCTACGCTCAGGGCAAAGGTTTTATAAGAGAACTTCATAGGGAGGGCAGGATTAGAAGCTGAGCGCGAAACCAGCGTTGTACAGGCGCTGAGGTGGATACACCAAGCCGCCGTTTGAAGAAATTTCGGGGTCAGTATCCAAGTCTTTGATGTTCGTGAGCACATACAGGTTGGTCCCGTTCATGTACACCCGGCAGGCCGAAATGCCGATTTTGCTCAGGAAAGGCTTGGGCAGGTTGTAGCCTACCTCCAGGTTGCGCAGGCGCACGTAGCGGACGTTGGTAACCCAGAAATCATTGCGACGATTGTAGTTGGAATGACCCGCATTGTCGCGGCGAATGGAAGGGTACTTGCCTGGTATCCAAGGGCTGTCTGCATTGTACGGGTCCTCGTGGTGCCAACGGTCTTCGAAGATGTAGTCCGGCGAGGTACCGTTGTTCTGGAACGGAATGCGCAGTTCTACTTCGCGGCGGAAGGTTTGCATGCCGGCCCCCACAATGTCGAAGCTCAGCGTGAAGCCTTTGTAGCCAAACGAGGTGTTCAGGGCATAGTTAACCAAGGGCGGCGCACCTTCCACGTAGCCAATCGGCCGTTCATCAAGGCCATTGATTAGGCCGTCGTTGTTGACGTCTTTGTAGATGAAGTCGCCCGGCAATTGGGTGCGGTTGCCTTGGCCGTCGTTGTTAACGGTGTAGGCGGCAACTTCCTGCTCCGACTGGAATTGGCCTATCACTTCGTAGCCCCAGCCGATGCTTCCCCATCTATCGATGAAAGAGTTGCGGTATTCGTCTAGGGAGTTGCCAAAGCGGGGCTTATACTGCTCTAAGTCGCGCCGGCGCGACAAAGTGGCGTTGGCACCTACGGTGTAGGTGAAGTCGCCGACTTGGCTGGAATACGATAGCGCACCTTCCACGCCGCGCGTAGCTTCCGAGTTGAGGTTGGCTAGGGGAAGTCCGTAGCCTACTTCGCTGGGCAGCAGAATGTCGTATTGCGCGGCAGGCAAACCTTTGCGGCGGCGCTCAAACGCATCGAACTGGCCGGTCAGCTTGCCATTCAGGAAGCCAACATCCACCCCGATGTTCGACGTAATATTGGTTACCCACGAAAGCGTTGTGATGGGCAAGCCGCGGGGCCGTACGCCAAAGGTGTAGTTGCCATTGAAGATGGCGCTGCCCGATGGGAAGTCGTAGCCCGGTACGTAGCTGTAGGGCGCCACTACGTAGTTGTTGTTGTCGGGATCATCTAAGTCATCGGCGCCGGTGCGGCCATAGCTACCGCGTAGCTTCAACTCGCTCAGCACGCCGGTGCCGCGTTCCTTGAGGAAGGGTTCTTCCGTCAGGCGCCAGCCAACCGTAGCCGCCGGGAAGAAGCCGTACCGGCGACCCGGCGCAAACAGCCAGGAACCGTCGTAGCGACCTAGCACCTCAACCAAGTATTTCTGCTTGTAGTTGTAGTTTACCCGGCCAATGTAGCCCGCCCTGGCCCGCTCGTTACGCTCGTCGGCCAAAAAGTCTTGGCTGGCAAACAACTGGATCGGAATGGTATTGTTGGGCGGTACGGTATGGATAATGCTGTAGCGGTTATCGGTATCGTAGCGCTCATAAGCAGCTACGGCCGCCACGCCATGGTCGCCGAATTGCTTGTTGTAGCTAAGCTGCAACTGCCCGAAACGGTCGATGATGTTGCGACGACGCGTTTCGCGCCAAGGGTTTTGGTTGCCCCAACCCGGCTGGGTGAAGTAAATATCCTTGGCCGCATCGTACTGGTAGGCATTGTACGTGTACTCGAAGCCGTCGAAGTTGAAGTTGGTGAAGTTGTACGAACCCGTGGCCCGGGCCGTCAACCCAAAGTCGAAGCTGTACTCCGTGTACAGGTTGGCTTTGGCCGCCCGCGTATCTTCCTGGATGGTACCCGTAATGTTGGTGTCGTAGGTAGCCGGGTTGACGTTGACGTTGTGCGTCTGGTTGATGTAGTTGGGGTTGTCGTTGGCATACGGCCGCTCGGTGGGCCACATACTAAAAATGCTCAGGAAAGGGTTGAAGTAGTCGTCCAGACCAGGTACGCCGGCCTGAAAACGGTCTTCGTAGCGCGCACTCAGCTGCGAGCCAATCTTCAACCGCGACGTTACCCGAGCTTCCAGGTTGGCTTGGAGGTTGGTGCGCTTGAAGTGGTAGTCCTTGATGAGCGCCTCCTGACTTAGGTGAGTGCCCGATAGGTAGTAGGTTATGTTCTCGCTACCCCCGAGAGGCTACCGTTTACAAAGTACTGCGGCACGTTGGGCCGCATCACCATCTTGTAGTAGTCGTAGCTTTTGTAGCCTGGGTCGGTGCCTTGACGCCATTTTTCAAGCTCGGTAGCAGTCAGCGGAATGCCGCTCACCGGGTCGTTGACGGCGTTTGGAGAGCGGCGTTGCTGCTGCGCTAGGTTCTGCTCCGATTCCACGAGGGCGCGCTGATGCTGATACGCATTAGCCGGATGCGGGTACTTCGTGAAGTTCTGCAAGCCATAGTACCCCGAGATGCTGATTGTAGGTTTCTGGTTGGTTTTGCCTCGCTTGGTAGTTACCAGCACTACCCCGTTGGCCGCCCGTAAGCCATAGATGGCCGCAGAAGCATCTTTCAGGATGGAAATGTTCTCGATGTCGCTGATGCCAAGGTTGTTGAACTGGCCTACGTCCGATACAATACCATCAATTACATACAGCGGATCGCCCAGATTGCGAATCTGAATTGTGGAGCCGTTACCCGGCCGGGCGTCGGCCTGGCGAGCCGTGATGCCGGGCACACGACCTACCAGCGCGCTAGTGGCCGCAACGGCTGGCGTCCGCAGAATCTCTTCGGACTTGACGCTGCTCACGGCACCCGTTACCGTGGCCCGTGATTGGGTGCCGTAGCCCACAACCACTACTTCGTCGAGTGCTTTGTCGTCGGAGGAAAGCTGGATGGTCAGCCGTGAAGCGGAAGCGGCTACTTCCTGCGGCTTGTAGCCGATAAACGAGAAAACCAGGGTAGCACCCTCAGGCGCGCTGATGCTAAACGCTCCTTGGGCATCGGTTTGCGTGCCGTTGGTGGTGCCTTTAACCACCACGTTCACCCCCGGCAGAGGGTCTCCTTTGGTGTCAGTTACGGTGCCGCGAACGGGTACGTCGGGCAGGCTCAGGTCAATAGCTGGCGAAACGGGAAATGCAGCGGGGCTTCCCGGTGCACTCTTATCGGTGGCGCCCAAAGCAACCTCGACAGAAGCACACAAAACAGCCGACGCCAACGACCCCCGAATGATGCCATGTACTGACTTAGTTCGTACTCTGTTTTTCATACGCATGTGGGTTTTTTGATGAATGAAACAGTACTGCAAAAGCAACTGGCGGAACAGTATCCAGACCCGAGTTGACTGGTAAGAGCGCACAGGCCAACTAGTAGCCCGTTGGATGAATTATGGGCTCATCGTTTAAAAGAATAGAATGCCGTCAGAAGGTGAAAGCACATTTACGCAAAGGATTGTGTAAGCAGAAACTGGCTCTCACAATCGTTTGCGTAACATATGCAAAATAATGTTCAGTTTTCATCTGTTGCTCATAAAAAGTATAGCCCTTCTAAGTAAAGTCTAATAAATGGATGCGTTTTTGACTTATTCAAATACTGCTTTGTAAATACACTCCATAGGTGCCTTTTTGGATGCAATAGAAACTCTAGCGTAGGGTTGTATTTAGGTAGGTCGTTCAGTAGCATAAAAGGTGTCCTTGAAAGATATTTGGGACGCTACCCTCCGACAGCCTATTTCACTTAAAGGCTCATTTTAGCCTCTGAGGCAAGTTTATTGTTGTCAATGACTAGCCTATAAAATTCAAGTGATATTTCGCAAACGTTTGTGTCAAACGGCTAAAACCCCATTATTTATGCTTCTTCGCTAACAGTGTGGAGTTGAGGGTCGCTGCCAGGAATGTAGCTGCCTACCTATTTTGTCTAACTAGCCGCTGTGCTTCATTTACCTTGTCTGCTCGAATAAAAGACGTAGCTCTGCTACTTATGTCTTGACTAATCATTTGTAGGCTCGCGTATTAGCTTGCAAATCGTGCCAATGTTATAAATACATAAAAGCCTTACTCTCCAATGGAGACTACTATTGAATTGACGCAACGCAAGCAAGTTGTTGCAGAGCGGCTAGTAAATCACCTGTACCTGCGACTTGTCGTAGAGTTGCAGCCAGTCGCGGCGCAGAATGGCGTAAAGCATTTCGTCTTCGAACTCGCCTTGTTCGTTTACGCCCGACTCGCGCATAATGCCCTCGAACTGAAAGCCCGGCGTTTTGGCAATGGAGCGTTTCGATGATAAGTTGGACACTCGGTGACCGGTGGCCACGCGGTTGAGGCCCAGCAGCTCGAACGCCAGGTAAAACAAGTGCGGCTTGCTGCCTGGTGTTATGCCCCGGCCGCGCATGTGTTGAAAAATATCGGCGCCGGTCGAGCCAGTGCTTTCTTCCCAGCTGTCGATGGACAGTAACGTCATGCCAGCCAGCTCGGTACCTAGCATGGAATAAAAGCCATAGTTCATGCGGCGGCCGCGGCGGTACTCGGGCAAGTAATTATCGTGAAGTTCAGCCACCATGCCCGCCGAGTCGGAAAACCCTTGAAACAAGGAATCGACCTGCGCTAGGTTGTCCTCGTTAATGAGGTGCAGGGTAATAGAATTGGAGTAGAGGGCCTTGAACGTGTCCATACACAAGTCTGTCTAATTCAAGTACGCGCGTGCCTGATAAGCTGTACTGCGCTGCCGCTGCTAAGTAGCTAAAGAAAAGTGGCCCAAGAAGTGAAGGTACGCAACTCGAGCATGCCTACTATGCCTACTGACTGAAAAGCAAACGCACGCTCTAAATTCTGCTATGCCTGCGTTTGCGCCTGCTCTGAACTGCGGCGCGGCTAGCGGGTGCTTTGCTTTTTGGGAATGATGGCCGTGGCTTCAATTTCCAGCAATAGTTCATCGCGAAAAAGCTTGCTGACCTGCACGGCCGTGCTGGCTGGTGGAGTACTCGTATTGATATACCGGTCCCGGACGGTACGTACGGCTGGCAGCTGGGAAACATCGAGCAAGAAATACGAGAGTTTCACCACGTCGCGCATAGTGCCACCGGCAGCTTCCACAATGGCCTTAAGGTTGGCGAAAGCCTGCTCGGCCTGTTGACCCACGTTGCCCGGGCCGACTACGGCACCTTGCGCATCGAGGGCCACCTGACCGGAGATAATCAGCATGGTAGAGGACCCCAAGTCCACCTGGGCGGCGTGAGAATAGCCTTTGGCCGGAGCCACCGTTGCCGGGTTAAGAAACGTAACCGAGGCCGGCCGGGTCTGAGCAGCCGCAGTGCCGGCTATAAACAGCAGCAGACCGCTAGAAAACAAAGCCTTCATAAGTGCCAGTTGAAAATCAAAGGAAGCTTCAACTTACTTAAAATGCTTTGCCTTCCCGCCATCAACTGTTCCACATTGTCACTACTTAAGGCTCCCGGCTGGATGTGTGACGCCGATTCAACTCGACGCTAGCCCGGCTCTGCTATATAGTATACTAGAGTTGCTTGGCTCTTCGGCCTGTTTACTTTAGTACTTGGTGGCCAGCTCAGGCAGCAGCCGGTTGATGACACTGTAGTTGAGGCCGGTCCAATACTCTGACTGGGCCACGTCCGTGAAAGTGGCTTCGTCGGCGGCAATGGCGCGGTAGTCGTCGCTCACCAAGTAGTCTTCCACGTCGTTGAGGGAGGCAAAGGCCAGCACCGAGATGCCGTCCATCAAGCTGCCTTCGGGGTCGTGCTGCGTCGAGCCGATGTTGTGTAGCTGGGCGTAGCGGCGTACATACTGGTGGGTAGCGGGTTGGGCCAGCACCAGCGGGGCATGTTGCCTGAGCAGTTGCTGCTGGAACGCCTCACGAGTAAGCTCGGGGCGCCGGTAATGAATCTTAACCAAGCTGATCGGGTCGCGATGCTGGGCACTGGGCAGCAAAATGTACTCGCGGGTAATGGAGCGCGTAACCATGCGAAACGCCACTTGCTCGTCGGCGGCAATGCGCTTGTCGTACTGTTCCTGCTTTAGCACCCGCTCGATGTCGGCCTGCGCGGCGTAGGCGATGTACGCGAAACCGTCCCAGCGCGGACGCTCATAGGTTGGCACATGAGCGTGAGGATCGGCTACGAGCTTGCCATTCTCCTGGGTCATGGCCTGGTAAGGAGGGTGGAAATACGACGAGGGCCCACCAGCAATGCGGTGCACCTGGTCGTAGCGCAGCACGGGTTCCGAGGTACTGCCTGGCTCCTCGTAGGCGAACTTAGGGCCGTGCACCTTGCGCCAGTATTCATCCCAGTGCTCGAAGGACAGGTTTAAATCAGCTTCCAACGCAATTTCAGCTGGCTCGGTGTCCGGGTTTTCCAGCGCCTCGCCCGTGCGGCTGCGGGTAAAACCTTGGTCGAGGGGCGTAGCGTGCGGGGTGTGGCATCGGCGCGCGTGAGGAAGGTTGGCGTGACAATAAGCGGCTCCGTAGTGGTACGGTAAGAGGTGCGCTCGGGCGGACGGTGGCGGTTATCGGCCCGAGAATCATCGTTCGTGGAACTGTTTGGCTGCGTGGACATAGTAAATAAGCAAAAAGAACGTAGACCCTAACCGGTAGTAGGTTAGGGTCTTAGTTGTAGCTGAAACAAGAGAAATTGCGCCTCGGGAAAGGCGTGTTTCACGGGGCCACCACCCGTAGATCAGTTGGTAGCCCCGAGGTTGCCGCCTACGGAATCAGTTGGTCTGCCCGCAGCTGCGCAAACAAGTCGAAAAACGAATCTTCGGTGCGCTGGTACACCATAAAGCCCAATTGCCGGCTTTTCGACATATCCGTCATTACTTCAATGGGGCGGCCCAGATCCAGGTCGGTATGCCAGGGCGAAGCCAGCTTATGTAGGTCAGCAACGGCCAAGTGGTGGCGAGTGGCGAGGTCGCGCCAGAGCTCGGCGGCATCAGCTAGTTCGGCTTCGAGCGGGTGCACGGTGCCATCGTAGCCTGCCCATTCAATGCCAAACCAATCGGCCAGCCGCGGCCACAGCCAGCTCCAGCGGAAATAGTCACCGTTAGTGATGTTAAACGCTTGGTTGTGCGCCGCCTCGGTTGTGGCGGCCCAGGCCAGTTGCTTGGCAATTACGCGGGCGTCGGTTACGTCGGAGAGGCCGTTCCATTGCGCTTCCGAACCGGGCCAGCGGAAGGGCTTGCCGGTTTCCTTGCAGAGGCTGGCGTACACGGCCAGCGTGGTACCCATGTTCATGAGGTTGCCGACTGCCTGGCCAATAATGGTGTGCGGGCGGTGAATGCTCCAACTGAAGCCGTCGCGCGCGGCAGCAGCAAAAACCTCGTCTTCCTGGGCGTAGTAGAAGTTTTCGAGGTCGAGGCGAGGCTGCTCTTCCCGCAACGGGGTAGCCGGCAAGGAGCCGCCCCGGGCGTAGGAATCAAACGGCCCGAGGTAGTGCTTGAGGCCCGTAACCAGGGCCACATGCTGCACCGTGTGCTTGGGCGACAGCGCCGCAAGCAGGTTGCGCACCATCGCGCTGTTCACCCGAATGTTTTCGGCTTCGGTTTCTTGCCGCATCCAACTGGTCAGAAAGACGTGCGTGGGTGCCACGTCAGCCAGGGCGGTTTGTAGGGTTTCCGGGTGGAGTAGGTCGGCGGCTACTGGGTGCAAACCGGCAATGTCGGTTTTGGGGTTTCGGGCCAAGCCGTACGTGGTCCAGCCATTGGCTAGCAGTTCCTTGGCCAAGTTGCTGCCAATGATGCCGCTGGCTCCAACAATTAAAGCAATTTTATCCATGAGCGTGTGTACGGGAAAGCGAAACCAGGGGTAGCAACAAGCGGCTATTTCCTGGTGGCTCCCCTTGAGGGGTGCCTGTGGGCAAAGGTCGGAACCCGCCTGTGCCCTGCTTTGTACAAATCGCCGAACTATTTGTACCCCGTAAACTGCGCCCGGTACGCCGAGGGTGTTTGGCCAGCTACCTGCTTGAACCAGCGGGAAAAGTGGGCTACATCATAAAATGCCAGTTGATACGCAATATCACTGATAGGCAGCTGCGTGCCCGTCAGCAACACTTTGGCTTCTGTGGTTACCTTCTCCTTGAGCAGGCGCGCCGCACTTCTGCCGGTGGCCTTGCGGCATAAGGCGCTCAGGTACTTGGCATCGACGCACAGCACCTCGGCATAGGCGTCCAGCGCCAGCGCGGACTCGTGGGCCGCCAAGCGCGCTTCTATCAACTGCAGAAACTGTTGCACCACCGAAAAAGCGGGAGCAGTTGCGGTGGGAGTTTGCCAGTCGCGGATGTCGGTCAGCAGCAGGCGCAGGTAAAGGCGGGCTTTTTCCAGGTGCTGTTGTTGAGCGAATAGTTGCTCGCCGCTCAACTGAAGCGTTGCATATTCAGTTGGGGTGCAGGCATGGTACACGTAAGGTGCGCCACCGGCCAGCATCGCCTCAATCTGATAGGCTGGCAGTAAGCCCGCGTTGTAGAAATCGGGGGAGAAAAAGCCATACAGGCCGGTCTGAGAACCTTCGTGCAAGCGCCAGCTCAGGGCCGTGTTCGGCTTCACGAGCAAGATGGACTGCGGCGCCACCGTGATTAGCTCGTCGTTGAGGGTGAACGTGCCGCCGCCTTCCCCAAATAAGGAGAGCTTGTAGAACGACCGGCGGTGCAGCTCGATGTGCTGCCGACAGGTGGCAAACCGTTCTTCACGCCGGTACACCACCAGCTGTTCCAACGCCTCCGTAGGCAGCTCGCGGATGGCGGGCTCCGTTGTTTGCGGGTAGGCATTGAAGTTGAAGGTGGGCAACTGCTGTACTTCCATTATCTGCTAACCACCAAATCAGGCGTATGGTTAAGTAAATATACAGTGCTAGCGCATCAGGACTGCGGATAAGACGCTCCACAGTCAGACCCTCGCGCCAGGCTTGTATACCTGTTCGCTGTTAATTAACAGCCAGCACCAGACCGTGCGCGTGCTTATTTTGCGCTAGGCTGTACTGATTGTACACGCAAAAATGCTTCTAGCGGAGCACTTGAAGCATTTTTGCGTGTACAATGAGCGTGTGTTGTCTGCTAGCTCGTGGGAGCGGCTGCTAGCTTACTGCATCCAGCCTGCGCTTTTTAGGAACTCAACCAGGCGCGGATCGTTGGTGGAAAGTGGGGGAAGCCAGAGGTCTACCCGCTCGCGCTGCCAATAAAGGTTTTGCGGATTGCCGGGTGGGGCAAACCTATAGCGGTACCGCACCGCTCGGATGTAGCGCGGCGGCTGGTCGGGGAAGGGGTTGCGGGCAAACAAGCCAACTATTGCAGGGTCGTTGTGCAGCAGTTTCCACACCAGGTGTATGGTCCAGGGGTACTCTGCCGGCGACGACATGGCGGCAAACCACATTTGCCAGTCCAAGCGCAGTTGGTAGGGAGCAATTTGGGGTGGCCGCTGGTCGAGCAGCACCGGCAAGCCTTTGTAGAGGTAGGGCTGCCAATTGGCTTGGTCGGTGGAATCCTGGTCCATGGTTCCCTCGAACACTACATTCAGGCGTTCTTTGCCCACGCTGCCAAAGGCCCCGTAGGTGTTCACCAAGTCCAGTGGATCGAATGAGGTGTTCATAATTTGGCCGGGCGAGACCATATTGTAGGCAGGCTGAATGCTGAGTATCCCAATGATTGCCGTCACTACCCAGGAGGTGGTAAGCATGGGGTTGGAGGTTTCGGCACGGTCAGCCGCAGCCTGCGCCTTCCGCACGAGCTGGCGGGGGAGGAGCTTCGCCCAAAAGCCATCATCGAAACAGGCCAGCGCCGGGACGATGGTCAGCCAGTTCAAGAAAGAAAGGTTGCCGCTGACGATGATGTTGAGTTGAAACAACACAATCACTACCCCAGCCAAGTGGCGAGCAAACCGGGGACCGAACACGAAAAACGGCGCGGCCAACTCAGCCAGCCAATTAAACCAGACGCCCACCTGCAAAAAAAACCGCGGCATGAAATGAAACCAGCGGCTCAGCGGACCCGGAATAGGTTGCGTCTCGAAGTGGTAGTAAAGGGCGGTGCTGTTGCGCCATACCTCGTCCCCGCGAACCTTAATCAAACCGGCCCCGAGCATAACGCGGAAGGCCAGCCAGCGGAACAACACGATGATGGGCATCGGGGGCGCGTACCGAGGAAACGGCCGCCAGTCGAGCAGCGGGCAAAGGAAAATAGCTAGAAAACCAGTTTCCGTGAGTTGAATCTCCCACCCGTACCCGTACCACTCTTGCCCAACGTGCACAATGGACATATATAGAAACCAGAGCACTCCCAGCAGCAAGGCATTGGCATAGCTCGCCACCACAACGCAGGAAAGCGCAAACCCAATCCAGGCCACCGTGAGCAGCGCCGCATCGGAATGGCCGAGCCAGAAAACGGACGGCAAACGCAAAAAGCCAGCGCCTTCGGACCCTAAGGCTTCGCTTATCTGCCGCAAGTAGTTGCCAACCGGCAGCAGACCATGCGCGCCCATGAGCGGCACTATCTGATTGATGGCGACCAGAAAGGCAATGGCATAAAGTAGGCCTAGCAGGCGCAGAATAACAAAGCGGGTGAGCCAGTAAGTGGGAGGAGCACTAGAAGCGTCGAAAGCCTGTGCTGAACCACTATCCATGTCGTTTGTAGCTTCCATTCTTTCTGTATTAATGGAGGCTAATACGTCGTTGCTTTCCGGTTGGCGGTGCCTTACAGTTTCTTTCTAACTGGTATTTAAGCTGCTAGTTGAGCTTAAACGCACAGTTTAGCTCAACTCGAAATCAGTGTTACCGGTACAATAGGTATACATGGTGCGGTGCATTATGATGCACTTAGCTTACTTGTTGCCGGAGCGCCCACTCGGATGGATGCACCAAGGGAAGCAGCCGCAGAAAAACGGCGGTGCAAGGTGAGGAAAACCAGGATTCGAGATGATCTGGCGCAGGAAGCGTAAAAGGTAAAACGGTCACATTTGATTGTCTGCTAACTACTTACTCAACTATGACTCCCACTCTGCTGATCGTCTCGGATTTCGTTGCCGGTGCCAACTCGGCTCTGGATTTTGCCACGCTTTTGGCGCAAGCTCTCGGCGCCCAGCTCGTGCTCTTGCATATGCAGGATGTTGAGGCGTTGAAGGCAGAACAGTCTACCACTCAACTGCCGGTTTCAAGTTCGGCCACGCAAGCGCTGCACGCGTTAGCGCAGGCGCTGCCCGTGCCCGCCGTAGGCGAGGTGGGGGTGGGCCCGATGGAAGACGTGCTGCAGACCGCCATCAGCCGCCACCACCCCACGCTGATTGTGCTAAGCCGGCCAATGGGGGCGACTACCGCCGATGTGCCTGTAACCACCACTGCCTTGAATGTGCTGCGCAGCCATGCCTGCGGTTTATTGGTGGTGCCAGCAACGTCCAAAGTAGGATTGCCCGAGCGGGTGCTTCTGGCCGCCGACGGAGGCAAGTTTACGTTAGGAACTTGCGTAGATTCTGTCCGTAACTTGCTCGTAGCGCTGCATGCGCAGTTGATTGTAGGGCACGTCACCGAGTCGGCTACCCAGCATACGGCTCCGCAGGCGCTGGCATCGGTGGTGCGAACGGGGCTTACGCTTAATCTGCCTGCCGTAACAACCACGCACGTATGCCACGCCGAGCCCACGACGGGCATCTTGCAGGCTGTGGCAGAGCAGCGCGCCGATCTGTTGGCCGTAGTGGCGCGTCCCCACACGCTCTTGTGGTCTCTCTTCCGGCAGACGGTAACGGCGCAGCTAGTGCTACAAAGCCCAGTGCCGGTGTTGGTATTGCCGGCCCAGCCGCAGCCCGCTGCTACTAGCGCGCATGCCTCCGCTCGTCGGGCGCCGTCGGCTATTCGCTAAGCGTTGCTCTCTACCAGCGTGGCTGCCGCCACAATCCCTTCTGGTGAGGTATGGCGCCGGCCACGGTACGTTTGCCAACGACCACTTACATTTCGGCTACTTTCTTGCCGACTTCAGAGAGCCAGTCTACTCCTTTGCGCAGCCATTGCTGCGTGGCGTCTTCCGGGGAGCCTGGCTCAGGATTGAAGTCGTAGTGCCACTCCACTTGGGGCGGCAAACTCATCAGAATGCTCTCGGTGCGGCCGCCGGTTTCCAACCCAAAGCGCGTGCCTCTGTCGATAGCCAAATTGAACTCGGCGTAGCGGCCGCGGCGTACCAACTGCCACTTCTTCTGGCGTTCGGTGTAGGGCAGGTCGCGGTTTTGGCGCATGATGGTGCTGTACGCGCGGCCGTATACTTGGCCCACGTCCTGCACAAAGGCAAACAATTGCTCGAACGAGCCATCCTGGCCCACGGTGAGGCGGTCGAAGAAGATGCCACCGATGCCACGGGTTTCCTGGCGGTGGGGCAGGTAGAAGTACTCATCGGCCCAGGGCTTGAAGCGGGCATAATAGGTGGGGTCGTGCTGCTGGCAGACCTGCTCGATCTGCTGATGAAACCAGCGGGCCTGCACCTCATCCACGTAGATAGGGGTCAGGTCGAGCCCACCGCCAAACCAGGCTTCGCCGTTGCCGGCCTCGAAGTAGCGCACATTCATATGCGAGATCGGCACCATGGGGCTGCGCGGGTGCTGTACCACGGAGACGCCCGTGGCAAAGTAGCGCGAGTCGGGCATGAACAACTGCTGGGCCGCTTTGTCGCTCATTTTGCCCCACACGGCCGAAAACGCGACGCCTCCTTTTTCCAGCACCTGCCCTTGTTGTATGACCCGGGTGCAGCCGCCCCCGCCGCTGACGTGCTGCCAAGCTTCCAGCCAGATCAGTAGCCGCCCGCGGGCTGGGCAGCGCCAGCGCAATAGCCCCGCACATGCCCACGCAGTGGAAGCTACCCAGAAGCCCAAAAAGAAAACCTGCCCAAAGCATCGGTGAAGGAACTGCTTGAATTGGGGGCAAATACGGCAGCTGTTAAAAGAGCCGACATGACAAAAATCAGTCAGTCAGGGTGACTTTTACCCAAGAAATAAGTAGGCGACCGCGCTGTAATGATTTTGATGAGAGGCCCCACAACAGTGGCATTGCGTATAAGCCAGCTCTTCTCGGTGCATTCCTGCCGCACATGCCAACCAATTCCGGGCTTGGTGGTATAGCATACCGCGTTCTTAATCTACTACACCAACCACTGCACATGAGCTCACAACCCCAACTAGGCTGGATTGGCCTCGGTACGATGGGCAATCCGATGTCGCGCCGCCTGATCGAGGCTGGCTACCCGGTTGCCGTTTATAACCGTAGCAAAGAAAAAGAGGAAGCCCTGCGCGCCGCCGGTGCCACCACCGCCGACTCGCCGGCTGCTCTAGTGCAGCAAGCCGACGTGGTATTCCTGATGGTATCTGACGACCAAGCCGTGCGCGACCTGTTCACCGGCCCGGACGGGCTGCTACAAGCCGAAGCAAGCGACAAGCTGCTTGTTAATATGAGTACGGTTTCGCCCGGCATTAGCCAGGAAATGGCGACGCTCAGCCAACAGAAGGGCCACACCTACCTCGATGCGCCGGTTTCGGGCAGCGTCAAGCAAGCAGAAGGCGGCCAGCTGGTTATCATGGTGGGCGGCGATGAACCGGCGTTCCAACAGGCGCAGCCGCTCTTCGAGCACCTCGGTAAGCTCGCGCTTCACCTCGGCCCGACCGGCAACGGCAACCTTGCCAAGCTCGCCATCAACACCCTGCTGGGTTTCTATGCGCAGGGACTGGCCGAAACCTTCCTTTTTGCTCAGCAGCACGGCCTGAAACCCGAGGACATGCAAACCATCATCGGCAACGGCGCCATGAGCAACGTTTTCTCGAAGATCAAGGGCGAAGCCATTATGGCCGATAACTACCAGGCCGCTTTTGCTTTAAAGCACTTGGCCAAAGACCTGCGCCTAGCTAAAGCTGAAGGCCTGAACACGCCCCTAGGCGAGATAGTCCACCAAACCTTCCAGCAGGCCGAGCCTACCCTCGGCGACGAAGACGTCATTGCCATCATCAAGCACCTGCAACACGGCTAATGAGGCTAGGGTATTGGCTGCCATTCAGCCGGAAAGGGAGCTGCGTACACTGCTACTTTCAGTTGTAGAGGATTAGCGGGAGCATGCGAGACTTCTCCCGCTAGTCGGAATGACATTTTTTTCTACACGTCCAATTTGAATAACCCTGAGAACTGCCCTAGCAGATCCTTCTAACCAGACGGTCCTAGCGGGTCGGCGTTGCTTAAAATAGCAAGGGTTTTCTAGAGCAGCACGCGTGTGCTTAGCTTCTTACTTCTTCTGATAAGATTCGAGAAAGGCCAGCAGCCCCGTTAGGGCGCAAGGAGAAAAATACTTTTTGCCTGATGCCGGATCGACTGTGCCGTTGGAGACAATTCCTACGACCTGGCCTTGCTCGTCGACTAAAGGGGCGCCGCTTAGTCCACCAAATTGCTCCGGCACTACGATGTCTTTTACCAGAATCCGATTGTCTATCGTCTTGTAGTATTCAAATTCATACACCCGTTGCGGGCCGCTTTCCATGTGGCGCGTCCAGCCAACTACGTACAGTTTCTCCCCCGGCTGTAGCGGTGTGATGCGGGCCTCCAGGGGTTTAACGCCAGAGTGGTTCGACTGGAGCGAGAAGACCAGCCAATCCTGATCGTAGGTCGCCTTGGCTTCTAATGACTCACCTTTATTCTCGTTCAACAAGCGTTCAGTCAGCACACTGCGCGCCTTATCCGGCAGCGGGAACAACGACCACGATTTGACACTGTTTCCGAACGAAACAGCCTTCATACCCTTGGGCTTGAATACTTTCAGGAGGTGTTTGGCAGTAACCGCGAACGTGTCGTTCTGATGCTTAAGCAGAAATCCGCACGAAAACCGGGGCTGATTGAACTGCGGATCAGCAAACATGATTTGGTTGGTGAGAGCAATTTCGGGAAAGGTCTTCTTCGAAACGTTTTCCTGCCCGAAGCAGGCAGTGGTAAACAACAAAAGTACCAACAACCAACGGAGTTCCATTTGCCTGATAGCGTTACCCTAGCCCCGGCGTTGGGGCTGGGTGTAAACTACCCTATTCCTGAGCTAGATACAAGAGGATGGTCGGCTAGGCTGCAACAGATTGCTGCTACTTTATTCCTTTGTTCTAGCCCATGGGTCCAGCACCTTTAGCGTTGGACTGGTGCGGAAGTAGCTCAAAGCTCCCCTGCCCGGCCAACTTAAAAGCTGACGAACGTCAGGTACCTGCTTGATTTTTTTCAGGTAGAAGCCACACTGTGCGCTGCACTTTTGCCGTCTACCTTTGTTAAATAGGCACGCTGCCTGCTGGTTTGTTGCTTCGTTATGCCCCGTTCTCTCGCTCTTGGTTCGTTGCTGCTGGTGCTGTCCCTATTCGTGTGGGCGGGCCTGGTGGCTGGTATCTCCTTTCTGGAAGCTCCACTCAAGTTCACGGCGCCCCACATCACGGTGGCGCTTGGGTTAGGCATTGGCCGCACTGTATTTGCGGCGCTCAATAAAGTGGAGTTGTTGCTGGCCACGCTGGCGGTACTTAGCGCCGTGTATTTGCGCGTCCCGACGCGCATTGCTAGTGCGCTGGGGCTGCTTGGGGGCATTTTGCTGCTGCAAACCTTCTGGCTGCTGCCCACCCTGGATGTGCGCGCTCTGGCTTTGCTGGCCGGGCACCCGGCCCCGACCAATTCACTGCACACCGTGTATATCGGGCTGGAAGTGGTGAAGCTGTTGGCCTTGCTACTAACCGGCAGTTGGGCGCATCGGTGGGCGTTGCAGGTAGCGCGCGGCCCGAGGTTCGTGCCCGTCAAGCTGAGCCCGTGGCCTAAATACTTTTCGATTTTCGATTCCTCGTTATGACTATTTCCCGCCCCGATATTCAATCCGAAGCCGACGTCAAGCTCCTGGTCGATACGTTTTACTTGAAGGTAAACCAGGACGATATGCTGGCCCCGTGTTTAATGGCTTTGCCGGTGTGGACTGGAGCCGACATCTGCCCATCATGTACGACTTCTGGAGTGGCATCTTGCTGGGTACGTCGCGCTACCGCGGCCGGCCGTTTCCCAAGCATATGCCCTTGCCCATCGACGTCACGCATTTTCAGCGCTGGCTGGCCTTGTTCAACGCCACGGTAGACGAGTTGTTTGCCGGTCCCAAAGCCAACGAAGCAAAAATGCGGGCTCTCAATATTGCCTCGGTATTTGAGTTCCGGCTGCGCAAGCGCGATCCGCTTTCGTTGCTTTGAAGACAGGCCATTTCCGGTAAGCCCGGGCCGCCACTCGCCACTAGCCGCCCGGTAGTCCAACTGCCTTACCAGTGCGCCCAGCGAAATTTCTCGGGTTGTAGCACCCGGATGTTTTTCGGGGTAAGCTCAATCAGGCCTTCCTGCCGAAACTCGCTCAGGGTCCGAATGTAGACGGAGAGGAATTCACTCTAGACGAGCATACCCGCATTATCGTCCGACTGTTCGCAGCTTTTGGGGCGGAGCTAACTGTGTTGCACGTTGCTCCTAACGAGGCGGCCGCCGTTGATGATGTGGCCATTCTAAATTCAGTGACGCGTACAGGCCTTACCACCGACCTGCCGGGTGTCGTGCGCACCCGCGTCGTGACTGGCAAGAGTACCGTTGCGGGTATTTTGGCAGCTGCGCAAGCCCCGGAATTCGATATGGTTGCGCTGATTGGGCGTCAGCGTAGCGTGCTTGGGCAACTGTTTCACCGGAGTGTTACTGCGCATGTACTATTGCACAGCCAGTTGCCCGTGCTGGTGCTGCCTGCTCGATAAGTACAGCAGCCACCACATAGGAGGGTAGCACCTCGGAGCATCGGCTATTGCGAAGGCCCATGCAGCATTCGCAGAGGACTTGCTGACGCCGATACGGTTCAGCTAGGCGTAGCAGAAGTAGGCTTCTGGCTATTCCGCATTGCTGTGCCATTGAATGGCAAAGTAGCCGCATTCGGTGCTGCCCGTATTGGTGAATGCGTGGGGCACATTCGCCCGAAGCAATACCACGTCGCCGGCGGCAGCTTTGTGCGCCTGCTTGTCGATCAGGATTTCGCCGCTGCCTTTGGTCATCAAAATGATTTCTTCGGCGCGATGCGTATGCGGCGCATGGCTGGCGATACCCGGCTTGAGCACGGTGGCGTGCACATCAAAGCGTTTAAACACGGAGGATGGCCGGTCGAACACGGGGCGGGTTTCGCCTTTATCGGTTTTCACCACCTTAAACTGGCTCCAATCTTTCAGAAAAGAGCCCCCACCGGCAAGTCCCCGCTGCCTATCCACTGGGTCCTTGGCCTTGAACTTCAATACATAGTAGGTTGCCGGCGCATCGGACGCATTGCGGAAGCTTTGCTTGTCGCCTGCTACAATCAGCAGTAAACCACCGGGCCCCAGGGTTTTGGTGGAATCTTGCACCGTAGCGGTAAGGCGACCCTCCTGCACGATTACCAGTTCTTCCGAATCGTTGTAAGCTTGCAGCGGATGATTGGTTTGCCCTGGTTTGAGGGTGGAAGTATGGATGGCCAACTCGGCCAGATCAAGCGTGCTGCCTTTAGCGAATAGACTGCTTTGCCTACTGCCATCCTGCTTTGGAGCTTGCTTGGGCTTGCTGTAAACAGCAGAGGGTAAGGGCGCTATTGGCGTTTGGAAGCTGGCAGTCAACAGGGCTCCTATAGCTAGCAAAGTGGTTTTCATCGGGGTGGGTCGTTGAACTCGAATGGAGAGCGGGAGGCCGCATGGCTGTGCTGCTAAAGCGCTGTATGATAAGAGGCACTTGAAACGCTATGGCTTGGGGTTTTCCGAAGCCATTTCTAGCGCCTTAGTAGTAGTGTAGTATTTGGCGAGCATGTTGGGTACCTCCCATTGGGGCATATTTCGCTTTTCGAGGTACTCCAGAAAATGCTCGGTTACGCGGGCGAAGTGGGCTTCATGCCCTTCACGGTAGCTGTCGGGTATGAGTACTTCCCAGCCTTGATCAACCTTTTTGAGCGCCACGCCGGGATATTTCGCCTGGAGCTTCTTTAGTTCTTGCTGCAACCCCTTTTCGTAGGCAGCATCACGTACGCGGGGCTCGATGTACAGCGTCGGTTTGTACTGCTGGGCAACTCCCTGGCGAATTACCAGGTTGGCTTTGGTACCGCGCATCAGCGAGTAGTGCGTATCGCCGGCGCCGTCCGGGGCTTTGTACGCCCAGGTCACCGATACCTGCGCATGCACCCCGAGCAGCTTATAGGAAATCGTGCCGTTGCTGTACACTTTCAGCAGGCTATCATTGACCAAGTCTTTCTTCAGGTACTCAGGAAAGCTGTTTTGCTTGGTGATAGTCTTGAACTGGCTGAGGCTCATAGGGGTGGCCCAGCGCTTGGCCGATAGCACCTGAATATCTTTTTTGTAGTCCAGCGCCCGCTCCGGAAAGCATTCCCACTGCACCAGATCCACTAAGTGGGTAGTTACGTCCACCAAACCCTCGCCTTCCTGCGTAACGTCCATAAACCAAGCAGGCCGCGTAAGCACGCTGCCCGAAACGTTCTTGTAGAAGCAGTGGGTGCTTTCTTTGACTACCGCCGGATTCTGGGGTGTTCCTTTCTCCAGGGTGCCAAATACCGTCGGCATCAGGGTTAGTTCTTTTTGCAGAATTGTGGGTATCTCAAACCGCTCGGTCATGATATCATACAGCAGCAAATTCTTCTGCTTGGCTGTCGCAAAGGCGCTTTCCAAGGTCTTGAATTCCTTGCTGTTGATGCACATGGGCTTGTCGGCCAGCACGTTGAACCCGGCTTGTAAGGACTGGGCAATGTATTCCGTCTTTTTTTGGTTGTTGCCGGCTACCACTACCACGTTGCCAGCCTTTTCGGCTAGCATCTTAGCAAAGAAATCGGGCCCCGAATACACCTGCTGCTGCCAGCGCGTGGGCGCCTCGGCGCGAGTGTTGTAGGCCGTCACTCGGGCCAGGTGCTGCTGCAAATCTGTGCCGCCTGGCGCGTACACGTGTACAATCGGGTCGACATTCTTATACATCGACTTTTGCACCAGCGCCGCGTGAAAATGGCCGGGGTCGAGGGTAATGAGCCGAACCGGAGCGCCAGATTTGGGAGCAGCGGGCGTTTGTGCGAGGCAAGGCAGAAGTGGCAAGAAAAAGAAGTGGCTAGCAACGAATAAGTTCTTCATTTTCTTCAACGAACGGTAAAACAAGATGCTCCCTAGCTGCGCTCAGGCGTTTGCTGGTTGTGTTAGCCGGGCAGCGTGTAGGGTTTGCGCTGGGGCCGGGAAAGCAGACGGTTCGCTTCCGCATCATTCACGAACTGCTCCTTGGCGGGGTCCCAATACACTTTGCGCTTCAACTTCATCACAATATGATGAATTAAACACGTCGAGCAGGAGCGGTGGCCCACTTCCACGGGCGCAATGGGTTGCTTGCGCGACTTGATGCACTCCAGCCAGTTGCCGTGGTGCTCTTTGCTTTCGTACAGGTGGATTTCGTTGGGCCCAATCACCGACTGGATAATTTTCGGGTCGCTGGCATCTAGCGCTTTGGCGGCTTGCAGACTAACCGGGTCGCTGGACGTGGCCTTGGCATCGCCGCGCGACACGAATATCCAGCCCTCGGTGCCTTCAAACTTGATACCGTTCGGCAAACTGTCGCTGATAATCATGTGCACGCCGTTGGCATAGCGCCCCTCAGTCTTAAACGGGCCGTGCACGTCCCACAAGCCCTTTTTAGGGAATTCGGCGCTGCCCCATACTTCCACGGGGCCGGTGTGTTCGGTGTTCATGGCCCAGTGGGCACAATCGACGTGGTGCGAGCCCCAACCCGTAATCATGCCGGCCCCGAATTGCTCGCAGCGCAACCAGCCGGGCCGGTCGTAGCCTTGTTGCGGGTGCACGCGTTTTTCGGTGTAAAACACTTCGGGTGTCGAGCCCAGCCACCGGTCGTAGTTTAAGTTGGCGGGTATCGGCATGGCAACTTCTTCTTCACCCGAAGGGTCGCCGGGCAACCCAATGGAAACGGTTTTCAAGGTGCCAATACGCCCGTTGCGCACGAGTTCGGCCGCGTAGCGGAACTGGGTGGATGACCGCTGCTGGCTGCCAATCTGGAAAATGCGCCCCGTGCTTTTCACGGCGTCGCTCAGGGCCCTGCCTTCCGCAATGGTCAAGGAGGTTGGTTTTTGGCAGTACACATCTTTGCCCGCCCTTACGGCCGCCATCCCAATCAGCGCGTGCCAATGGTCGGGCGTGCTGATTAAGACGCCGTCGATGTCCTTATTCTGCAGCAGCGCTTGGTAGTCATGGTACACCTTCACCCCGTCGTACGGCTTGCCGTTTTTCTTGGTGTAAAACTCGTTGACCAGCTGTTTTCCTTCTTCGGCGCGCCGAGTGTCCACATCGCAGACCGCCATGATCTGGGCTTGGTCGTACTGCCACACGCCGGGCATGTCGTGAATGCGGGAAATGCGCCCCGTGCCGATGGCGCCGATGTTGATGCGGTTGCTCGGCGCGTTTTTGCCGAAAACGCTGGCCGGCACAATGGTCGGGAAACCGCCGAACACCAAGGTGGCCGCCGCTACTTTAGTGGAGGTTTCCAGAAAGCTTCTTCTCGAAACCTGGGAGGGTTTTTCTTCGCTCATGGGAGGGGTTTTTACACAGATCAGAAGAAAGTATCACTTGCGTTGCACCGTAACTTTGGGCTCGGCGCTGAAAGCCTGCCAACCACTCTCCGCTTTTTCTTTCGTGAAATGCCCGTTGTACACGATCAGGCGGTATTTGAGCGTATAAGTTTGGCCGGGGTTGAGCTGCCAGTTCCTATTCTTGGTGGGCGAGAAATTCGCAAACATGTCGCCACGGCCATTCTGTGTTTCGGGCCAGATACGTAGCGGCTCGGGGTGGTTGTAGTTGGTTGGGTACGACATCATCACCACCCCCGCGTAGTCGTTGTCGAGTTGGCCCTGCACGATGCACCAGCGCGCCGTAGAACCGTCGGCCTGCTTGCGGTTTTTGCCCTCCGAGGTAAGCACCTCGCTGTTGTCCTTGTTCCACTTTTCGGTGGTGCGCCAGCCAAACCCGCCGTACCGGTAAGCCAGCAGCAGTACAGGACTGGCGCTGGCGCAATTCATATCGATGGTGACATCAGCTATGTAGTAGTCCTGCCCTTTGGGCTGATACACTCGCACGGTTTGCAGCTCATTGAGGGCCACTTTTTCCGAGCCACCTTTCTTGAAAGCCACATGCTCTTGCAGCACTTGGTATTCGCTGTACACGGGTCCCGCGGTGGTCGAAACTGCGTTGGCGAAGCGCACGGTGCCTTTCCGGTCGCGGATGTTCCAGAAATCGACCGTGTCTTTTTCAAAGAGCACGTGCGTCCAGGGGTTCCAGATGCCGTAGTGGTGGTAATGGTCGGGCGCCTGAATTCGGGTTAACTCCTGGCCGTGCGGCGACCACAACGGGTGAATAAAGCCGCTCCGCTTGTAAGCCGTGTCAATACCCGTTGGAGGGTAAACCGTCTTGTAGTTGTAGCGCAGCAGGTTTTTGTTTTTGCTCATGACAGTGAACGAGCCTTGTGCATCCTGTACACGCATCGTCGCATCGGTTCTGCTAGCCTTGCCTTTCACCAATTCATAGGTGCGCTTGCTGGTTGTGCTAGCGGCCGGATCAAGTATCCAATGGATAGTGCGCTCGGTTCCGTGCTCGATTTGGAAGGGAATATTGGTGCGCTTAGCGCCCTGTACTTCTACCAGCGTGAGTACCGAATCGGGCAGAAAAGTAAGGGCGTCCAGGCTGGTTTTGACGGGTGTTTCTAAACTGCTGGGAGTAGGAGGGAACCCCACTTCCAGCGTTGCAATTCTTTGCGCGAAACCTTTCGCACTTACCAAAGGAGTAAGCAAAAGCAGCCAGCAGCTGAACCGGATCATGTCGTAGTGCCTAACGGTGCAAGCCTATCCATTCCGACCAGAGCCTGGCAAAGCAGGGCTCTGTTTTCGCTGGAAGGCAATTCCAAGTAAGGAAATAATTTGGGCTAACGGGTGCCCTTAGATGACGAATGTGTGAACGAAAGTATCACAATCGTTACCGGATAGGTTTACGATTGGCTAGGCTGCTGCATTTCGATAACAACGCCCTTAAAATTAGATTCATGCTAGTTGTTTCTCGGTATGTTGCTATCAGCTCATATTTTGCACTGCTCGTTCGGGCGAAGCGTACCGCTAGTCGAACTGAGCAAGCATCTGGCTAATGATCCACAAAGACCGCAATTTTTAACTTCTTTTGGCTTCTACTACCGTGTATGCAACCTTCCACTGGGCTAGTTGATCTTCCGATTGTATTCTACTCCCACTAGTTGTTAGCCTTATTAATGAAAAAGATTCTATTCTCCACCGCAATAGCCTTTCTCACATTCACTACCGGGGCGTGCACCAAAGAAACAGCAGAGCCGACAGACTCTGGGCTAGTCGGTGAATGGGAGTGGGAGCAGAGTAGTGGCGGCATTGCGGGCACGACCAGTACCCCTGCTTCTACCGGTGTACATCGGACTCTAGTCTTCAAACCGAACAATACGCTTGAACTTTATCAGACGCAGCAAGGCCAAACTTTGCTTGTCGAGACGACCACTTACTCGCTCGGCACTCTGCGCAGTATCCACAGTGGTCAGTCGGAGCCGGCCGTCACTATCAACTACCACGCCCCAGAACTAATATGGTGCAGCCGCAGACTTCCATTTACAATATTGACGAAGACGGAACCCATCTGCACCTCAACGACAACTACTACGATGGGTTCGGCTCCTCCTACCAACGAAAATAACTGGTAACGCCCACCAAACTACATTGGGCATATTCTCTGCTGGTAGCATCCCAGCTCGATGAAACGCCTACTGTCAAGTTATTTAAAATCGTGCTGAGTGCTACCTTTCGGGCGTAGCAGCCTGATAGTATTAGCAGGTGTGCAGACACAACCTAGTGGCCATGCTGGCATAAAGCGAGCAGTAGGTTCAGAAACGTAAGCCTAAGCCTAAGCATATGAAACTAAATAGCTACCTCTTGGCGATTAGCATTTTTTTAATTTCGTGCAGAGAAAACAAGGAGTTAAAACCAGCTGATCATTCGCTGGTTGGTACCTGGCAGTTAGTAAAAGCAACGACAATTGAAAAGGGAGACACGTCGGTGATTGATTTTACCAGCAATCAGTCGTTTATCAAAATTATCAACAACACGCATTTCGCCTTTTTGCAGCATGATCTGCAGAAAGGCAAGGATTCAGCGGTTTTTGTGTCGGGCGGCGGCCGGTATTCCTTGCACAACGATAAGTATACCGAGCAGCTAGACTACTGCACTGCCCGAAAGTGGGAAGGAAATACGTTTTCTTTTACTGTTGCTTTCAAGGGAGATACTCTCATCCAGCAAGGCCAAGAACAGGTCGAGCAGGCCGGTGTAAACCGCGTAATGGTTGAAAAGTACGTGCGAGTAAAATAATAGCTAGTTCGAAGAAACTTCGAACTAGCTACTCAATGGAAAGATCAGTAAAGAGTTGCCTGTAAAGGTTGACGCTCTACTTGATAAGTATCCGTCAGAGCTGTTTGCTGCTTATTTTTTCTGCGTTGCTTGGCGACCTCGAGGAAAAGAGGGGTCTTCGGCAGCACGAAGAGTGGAATCCGGAACCTGCAGATACTGCGTGTCAATAAAGCCTTTGGAACTGTGCTTGGGAAAAAGCTCGCCCCCGGCTTGGGAGCAACGGTGTAGAGGCCATTGACAGCGCCGGCTTTCAAGTCTAGGGTGTCGCCGCGCTTAGCAAACATAATCCTCGTGTCTGCAGACGTATCTGGTTGCGCATAAATTGCGGCTTTGTCGGCCGTTACCACCACAGGGTAGCGGAACTTTTCAGCTTGCCCACAGGACGCTACCGCCAACCCCGATAGAATTAGAAATCGTTTCATAGCCGCCAAGCTACTGTAAACAGAGTAGCGAACCAATCTTGCCATACGCAAACAGGCGCATTAATTGCCATTCAGTAGGAGCTAGGTCTATAAGCTAGATTGTACTGCTTAGGAGCACTGCTAAGCCGGGTTGGCAACTTATAACAAAAACGCCCTGCAAATCAGTGATTCACAGGGCGTTTGCAAATTCAAGAGCCTCCTGCCGGGATCGAACCAGCGACCTACTGATTACAAGTCAGTTGCTCTACCAGCTGAGCTAAGGAGGCGTTGAAGTGGTGCAAAACTAAGCGGCTAGATGGGTTTTTCAAACCGATTCGCAAACTTTTATGACCGAAAACCTGAAAGTGCCTAAGGTTCAGACTTAAAAATGTAATGTTCAAGGCCCCATTCAAGAATGCCAAGCCTCCCTGAGCCGTCCGCTTGTCACTTTTCTGCCAGAAATAAGAAAGCAGCAGGGACTAATCTAGTTGGCGCAGCCAAGCTTCCGCCTCATCCAGCTCCTGAAATAGCCGATACGTCATGGGATGCGGCCTTGGCCTCTTGCATGATCTGGCTAACTGATAACCGAGCAAATACATCATGAGGTAAGAGCACGGCTCCATAGAGCGCGTGCGCTTCGTTTGCTTTACGATCCAGCCAATAGTCGGTAATCCAGGAGCGCTCGTCATCATTGAACGGCGCCATTAAGCGTTGGTCACCAAGAAGCCTGTGCCAACTGCGTAATTGCAGTAAGCGCCCGGCATGCGTTAGGAAAGCTTGTAGATGATCAAGTTGACGAGGGTCGGCTTTGTACTGGACCAGCGCGTAACCATCGGGATGTTCGAGGATACGACCCACAGGGTTTTCGAAGTACAGGCGTAACGATAAAGCAAGCATGGTGGGAATATACGGACTCGGAAAATATATCTTGAGTTGGCTGCTATTATGGCTTAAGTGCCCGCTGGAAACGGCCGCGTCGTACGCAATGCTTGTTTCAACTCCTGCTCTTTAAGTTTCTTACAAGTTATCAAAATGAGAGCGTCAGAGCTCATCGCATTTTCGTCGTAGCTCATGTGTACGCGTTTGCCGTTCCAAGCATAGCGTTGCATATAGGGGCTGCGCCGGGTGCCAGGGCCAGCTTGCTGCTGTAGTTCGGCTAGTACAGCACGGCTGTTGCTGAGGCCATTTGTCTGCAGCATCACGATAGCAAGTTTGCCTTTGTAGAAACCGTAAGTAATATCGGCAATCTGACCGCTACCGAGTTGTTTGGACTCACCAGTACGGCGATAATAACGCGTCTGACCGGCTTTTTCCGCCAACGCTAAATCGCGGTACGCGGATGTGTCAGTTTCGAATCGGGCGCCCCGAAATCCGTACGTTTCGTCTAAAGTTTGAATGCTGGAAGCATGATCTTGAGCGTACAGATCAGCGGCGGGTAGGGCAAGAAGGCAGAGCAGAGTAGAAAAAAGCTTCATTGAAAAGCAATCAGCGGTATAAGTACATAGTAGCGTTAGTGTGACCAAGATAGATTATGCAGTATCAAAAAATGCAAAAATATAAATAAAGTACAAATAATGGGTTTGATAATACCGATGCTAGCTGCACGACCTATTAAATGTAGTCCGACAACAGGGTTAAATCGGCTACTTGCGCAAGTAGAAGAAGAGGAGTAAGCCTAAAATTAACAGTAGGAGCAGAGCTATGCGTTGAAGCAAACGCCGCCACTGTCGGAATTGGCGCCGTTTGTTGCGCTGGCGTTTCATCAGGAGGGGCAAAGGATAGAAAGACAGAGAAGTTTTACGAGTGGTTCTTCCGTTGTCGTTGCTGTTCTCTATGTTTTACAGCAGAAATCCATGCGTGATATACTGCTTGCCGCCTGCTCTCTATTCCTGAAATGTACGAGAAGGAACTTGGTTGTGCCGAGAAAAGTAGAGTTACAGCTACAAACCCATAGGAAGCAGGGCTGAGTTACTAAGTAAACAGCCGATATGAAACGGAAATTGGTGGTAGCCAAGGCGGCTGCCACCAATTTCCGTTTCATATCGGCTGTGTTTGTAAGAAGGCAGAGGTCTTTTTACGAGTAGGGCAAACGGTTAAGGCTGACTTTGCTCGAAGTCCTGGTCGGATTGCGTTGAGTTGGGTGAAGCAGTTGGATTACGGCTGTTCATACCGATGTTTTGAGCTTCCTCTGGGCGAGGCTGGTTATAGTCGCCTCCGCCGTAGCCGCCGCGAAAAGCATTGGTATCGGAATTTACTTGTCGGTCGGAGAGGTTCTCGCGGCCACCACTGGTGCCTAGGCCACCGCGGGTGCCGCTTTCGTCGTAAGCACGGTCTTCGTCGCCATTGAAGTCGGCGCGGCCTGTGCCGTAGCTGCGACCTACCGAACTGTAAGGTTCGTCGGGGCTGGCGGCACTGTAACGCCGCTGCTGATTGTAGTCGCTGCCTTGGTCTCCGAAAGCGGTATCACCCTGCGGCGCGTCGTCGTGGTCGGGCGGGAGGTTTTCCTTGCCAAATTGGTTGCTGCCCGTGATGTTGCCTCCGTTGGGCATGCCATTCAAGTCGTCTTCTAGTGGGTCTAAGCCGTTATTCGGTTAATTGTAGGTTGCCATGTGGTACTGAAATTGAATCTGCAAAGAAAAAAGGTCAACTTCGAGTACTTCAGCTAGTATGGAATAGTTATGCTGAGCTTCAACTGAACTAAAGATTATATGGATTCCGCCCGCGCTACACGCCTCAGCAAGTTTCTAAGTTTACACCTGCGCCACCGTCCCGAAGCGCTTAATTTGACGTTGGCGGAGGGCGGATGGGTAGGAGTAGAGGAACTGCTGGCCGCTGCCGCTCGTCATGGCCAGCCCATCAGCCGTCCCGAACTAGACGAACTAGTAACCAACAGCGACAAACAGCGCTTTGCCTTTGATGCCGAAGGCACCCGTATTCGTGCGCAACAAGGCCACAGCATCCCCGTCGACCTTGGGCTGGTACCCGTAACGCCACCAGCCGTACTTTATCATGGCACGGTGCCGGCTGCCTTGCCAGCTATCCTTCGCGAGGGCCTGAAAAAGATGAAGCGCCACCACGTACACCTCTCACCCGATGAGGAAACAGCCCGGCGCGTGGGCAACCGCCGCGGCCCCGCTGTTCTGTTGGCCGTTGATGCAGCCCGCTTGCACTCTGCGGGTCACTTTTTCTACGTGTCCGGCAATGGGGTGTGGCTTATTGATGACGTGCCTCCGCAGTACTTACGCGAACTGTAATTCCTAATTATTAGGAGGGATACCCTTTTTTTCGCGGCAAAGCCGTTGCTTTGCTAGGCCGACCCACGGTGGGGTGGCCGTACTTTTCACTGTTGCTTTTGAACGATCAAGCTTTAATTAACCGTACCGCCGACTTCGTCCGCGAGAAATTCCTGCACGAAGGTTCGGGCCATGATTGGGAACACATTCGGCGGGTATGGCAGGTCGCCCGCGCCCTCGCCCGCGACACCCCACAGGCCAATCCGCTTGTTACCGAACTTGGTGCTTTGCTGCACGATGTAGCCGACTGGAAGTTTCACGATGGTGATGAAGAAGCGGGTCCGCGGGCTTCGAGGGCCTGGCTGGAAAGTCAGCAAACCGAGGAAGGCGTGATTGAGGCCGTGGAGCGCATTATCCGTGAAATAAGTTTCAAGGGCCTCGGCGTGGCAACTCCCATGAGTTCAGTCGAGGGCGAATTGGTGCAAGATGCCGACCGACTTGATGCCATTGGCGCTATCGGCGTGGCCCGCGCCTTTGCCTACGGTGGGTACAAAGGTCGTCCACTGCACGATCCAACTGTGCCGCCGGTGGTACACGAGTCGTTTGAGAGCTACAAGAAAAACACTGCCCCCACGGTCAACCATTTCTACGAGAAGCTGTTGCACCTGCGGGAGCGGTTACATACGCCCGCGGCCCGCAAAGTAGCCGAGGAGCGCCACGCGTTTATGGAGCAGTTCCTAACGCAGTTCCTGCGCGAGTGGGAAGGCCAGGACGTGAATGCCGAGCAACAAGCATAGCAAACAAAACCCGGTCGGTTCCGCGGAACCGACCGGGTTTTGTTTGCTGCATCCTTACTGTTGTCGGTTGCGTTTCGAGCGAAACTTTTGCCGGACATTGTTGATCCAGCGCCCCACCTTGGTGCGCTGACGGGACTTTTTCCGCCGGAGTTGCTGCGTGGCACTTGAACGGGTCGATTTTGCGGCTTGGGCGGCGGTGCTAGCAGCAAGAGCAGTTTTAGTTTCCAGTGGCTCCGGTGGGAGAGGCGCAGATTTAGAAACCACTTTGATACTAAGCCGACGATTGAGGGCGCGGCCTACCGGGGCGGCATTGGACGCTACGGCGTAGGCTTCACCATAGCCAGTGGCTTGCAGGCGGCTTTGCGAGATGCCTTTTGCCGCCAGGGCCCGCATAGCGGTCTGCGCCCGAGCGTCGCTGAGGCGCAAATTTTTCGCCGCATCCCCAATACTGTCGCTGTAGCCACCAAACAGAATTTTAGCACGGGGAAAGGTTCTCAGAATGGCTGCCAGGTTAGTTAGCTGCTGCTGCGATTCAGGTGTGAGCGTTGCCTCGCCCGATTTGAAATACACTCGGTCGACGTTAATCCAGCCGGTGCCGGGGTTCAGAGAGTCGGCTTGGCGGTGGGCATCGGCCAGAAACCGGTAAAGCTGATATTCCGTCGAATTCATGCCTACTCGTTGCGTGCTGCCATCAGCCAGCGTAATAATCAGCGGTTGCCCCGTGTTATAGATGTAGGTGTCGGTAGCAGCGTCGTAGTGACCGGGGGGCGTCTGCCCGCTCAGCGTGGATGCTGCAGGAGTGGATTCCGCGTTAAGCGAGGAAGAGGTGGTAGCGGTGTAAGCCACGGGGGTACGCTGTTCGGCGGAAAGAGCTTCGTTGGTAGCAGGGAGCCATTTAAAAAAGCCGTAACCGAGTGCCAAGACTGGAAACAGCAAAAGAACCCATTTCCAGGCAGCCATCTGGCCCAGATACGAACCGATTAATGTGCGGCGCTTCGGTACAAAAATACTGCCGCCGCCTACTGTAGCCCAGTCTCCGGCGCTGGCTTCGAACTTAGGAGCCGACTGCCGAGGGCGTGGCGGAATAGAGCGGCGAGTTGTTGAATCAGGAGTTGGTGCCACTTGCTTGGTGGGCGTTGCTTGAGGCTCGGCGTCGGGAAGAGGTTGCTGCTGTTGTAGCCAGTGTTGTAGCCAGTTGCGTAGGCCAGGGGCATCGAAGTTGTGGTCGGCGGCATAGTGGCCGAGGCCGCTCAATACAACTGCCACAACTACTTCTAATAGTAGATTGAAGGAGGCAAGCGGCAAGCCCGCCTTAATTGACATGCGGAACGTAGTGGAATCATAGGTGTCTCTGAGCAGATCTTGCATAAGGCTCAGGCCCCGCCCGCCCCAGGTTGCTATGTCGAGCCTGTCGAACTGAGGGGGCATGGGGGTTTGCTGAGCCTGCTTTGCCAGGTTCCATATTGCTTCGGCCCCCTGTGGCCGCGCCATCCGCTCGGTAAGCAAACGTATCACCCACGGAATCACCTGGGCCAATGCCTGCTCTACAATTATAGTGCTCTTGCCGACTATGGTGCTAAGCTGGCTAACACGGTCTGGGAAAAGGTAGCCGTTGGTTAGTTCAGTTATTGTTGGGTCTTGCTTTATGTCCATAGCCTTTCCACTCAAAATATTATTGCAGCTATGTAATGCTTGGGTTTTTGTAGAACGATCCTAAAATCATACCACATACGAGCAAGGCCACGCCGCCACCTGAAAATCGCTGTTGCCCTTGCCAAAGCGCTAACAGGTTTGTGAGGCCCCTCTCTAGAGCTAGCCGAAGTACATGATTGCCAGCCCTAGTACGCGGTGGATGTAAGAGTGTTTATAATCTGGTGCTTAAGAGAGAATAGATATGGTTAAAGTAATCTTTTAACTTAGTAGGTAAGCCGGATTTTAGTGGGGGCTGGCTGACTACTGGCAACTGAATATCTTTACCCCATGAAATTATTTTTATTCTTCGCGCGGCGGTATTGGCCGCTTCTGTTACTGGTTGTTTTCACTTCCTGTCGTTCCTGCCCAATTGTATCCTGCCATACTCGTAAGGTGCATTTCCATGATGGCGTGAAGTATCGGGGGCAACCCATCTTCAAGAAACAAAACCCCGCTATTGGCGAAAAAATCAAGACATACAACCCGAAAGCCGGCAAACACAAGTCCGATAAAAGCAAGTCCATCCACTAAGCTTAAGCGCAGCAATTAGCCTGCCTAAATCGGGGCGGAAGCTGGGAAAAACGGGGTTTTTTGCGTATCTTGCGGACTAAACGCAACCATCATTCACGGTGCCGAAACTGCCGTTCAAGCAGTGGTCGGCCGACTAAGTTCTCCCTATGGCGGAAGGCGAAAAAATCATTCCGATTAACATTGAAGACGAGATGCGCGGCGCCTACATCGATTACTCGATGTCGGTTATCATCTCCCGGGCTCTGCCCGACGTGCGCGACGGCCTTAAACCCGTGCACCGCCGCGTGCTCTATGGCATGAGCGAACTAGGCGTCTCTTACAACAAGTCCTACAAAAAGAGCGCCCGTATCGTGGGCGAAGTACTCGGTAAGTATCACCCGCACGGCGACTCGTCCGTGTACGATACGATGGTACGTATGGCCCAGGACTGGAGTCTGCGTTATCCGCTCGTCGACGGCCAAGGTAACTTCGGCTCCGTTGACGGCGACTCACCCGCTGCTATGCGTTACACCGAAGCCCGCCTGAAGCGGCTGGCCGACGAGATGCTCGGCGACCTGGACAAAGAAACAGTTGACTTCCAGCCCAACTTCGACGACTCGCTGGAAGAGCCCAGCGTAATGCCCTCGAAGTTTCCGAACCTGTTGGTAAACGGTACCACGGGTATTGCGGTGGGTATGGCTACCAACATGCCACCCCACAACATGACGGAAGTCGTGAACGGTATCATTGCCTATCTCGACAACTCCGACGTTACCATTGCCGAGCTCATGGAGCACATCACCGCCCCGGACTTTCCAACGGGTGGTACCATCTATGGCTACGAGGGTGTAAAGCAAGCTTTCGAAACGGGTCGGGGCCGGGTGGTCGTGCGGGCAAAAGCCCACGTCGAAACCCTGGATAGTGGCAAGGAGCAGATCGTCATCACCGAAATCCCCTACATGGTGAATAAGGCGTCGATGATCGAGAAAACGGCCGCCCTGATCAATGAGAAGCGCATTGAAGGCATTGCCGACTTGCGTGACGAGTCTGACCGGGACGGTATGCGCATTGTGTACGTGCTCAAGCGCGACGCCATGCCCAACGTGGTACTCAACCAGCTTTACCGCTACACGCAGTTGCAGTCGTCCTTCGGCGTCAATAACGTGTGCTTGGTGAAAGGGCGTCCGATGACGCTCAACCTTAAGGAACTGATTCACTATTTCGTAGAGCACCGCGCCGACGTAGTAGTACGGCGTACGCGCTATGAACTAGCTGAAGCTCAAAAGCGGGCCCACATCCTGGAAGGCTTGCTTATTGCTCTCGACCACTTGGACGAGGTGATTGCCCTGATCCGGGGTTCGCGCGACGGCGAAGTAGCCCGGGCGCAACTCATTGAGCGGTTCTCGCTGAGCGAAGTGCAGGCCCGCGCTATCCTGGATATGCGTCTGCAGCGCCTCACCGGCCTGGAGCGCGACAAGATCGTGCAGGAATACGACGAGCTGATGAAGCTGGTTGATTACCTGAAGTCGGTTTTGGCTTCGGATGAGCTGCAACGCAAGATCATCCGCGACGAAATGATCGACATCCGGGAACGGTACGGCGACAAGCGGCGCACCATGATCGAGTACGCCGGTGGCGACTTTAGCATGGAAGACATGATTGCCGACGAGAGCATGGTTATTACCATCTCCAACGACGGCTATATCAAGCGCACTGCGTTGGCAGAGTACCGGACGCAGGGTCGGGGAGGAGTAGGCGCTCGGGGGCAGCTTCCAAGCAAGACGACTTCACCGAGCACTTGTTTGTGGCTACCACCCACGAATATCTGTTGTTCTTCACCGAGCTAGGTCGGGTGTTCTGGCTGAAAGTGTACGAGGTGCCCGAAGCTGGTAAAGCTGCCAAAGGCCGGCCGATCCAGAACTTGATTGAAATTCCGCGCGAAGACAGCGTCCGGTCGGTACTCAACGTGCGTGGCCTCCGCGACCCGGATTACCTGGAAAACACCTACCTGATGTTCTGCACCGAGCAGGGCACCGTGAAGAAAACGCCGCTTGAGGCGTACTCACGTCCTCGCACCGCTGGTATCAACGCCATTACCATCAACGAAGGCGACCGGCTGCTCGATGTACAGCTGACCAGCGGTAAGTCGGAAGTGGTGGTAGCGTTGCGCTCGGGTCGGGCGGTGCGTTTTCCCGAAGAGAAAGTGCGCTCCATGGGCCGGACGGCTGCTGGAGTGCGCGGTATCACTCTCTCCGACGAAAATGATCGGGTAGTTGGGATGGTGTGCATTGCCAATGACAGCCAGGAAGAGTTGCTGGTAGTTTCCGAAAACGGCTACGGCAAGCGCAGCCCGCTCGAAGAATACCGCATCACCAACCGCGGTGGCAAAGGAGTTCGGGCCATGAAAATCACCGAGAAAACCGGAGCTTTGGTAACCATCAAAGCTGTTTCGGACTCTGATGATTTGATGATCATCAATAAGTCGGGTATTACCATTCGGATGAGTGTTGCCAAGGAACTGCGTTCAATTGGTCGCGCTACGCAGGGTGTACGTTTGATTCGATTGAGCAGCGGAGACGCTATTTCGTCGGTGGCCAAAGTTGCGGCCGAAGACGAAAAGGAATTAGATGGCGAGTTACTAGCTGATGGCACGACCCTTGCCATTAGCGAAAATGGAGATGATGTAACCTCTGCCGAGGTTGTACCAGACTCCGATGATTTAGAATCTCTCACTGATCCCGACGCGCTCAGCGATAACTAAGCGTTGTTTTTTTAGTGTAGTGGCAGGAGTGAGGTCGACTTAAATTAAGTGTCGGTGTTTCTTCTGCCACTCCTAAAAGCTACAGAACCGGTAAGCTGAACTTCGGGCCGGTTCTTGCGGTTTGTTCAGCAATTCCTTTCCACATCCACTTTCTTCACGAAAAAACCCCATGAAGAAGATTATTCTGACGCTTGTTGCTGCGGCAGCTCTCACTTCCGCTTCGGCCCAGAATTCGGCGGTCACCAATGCCATTCTAAATCAGAAGAGCGGTCTACTTGACAAAGCCCGTACCGAGATTGACAAAGCCATTGTCAACGAGAAAACCTCGACCAAGGCTAAAACCTGGTTTACGCGGGGCGAAATCTACGACGCCATGACCACCAATCCCATCTACGGCAAGGCACTGCAGCCCGGTGAAGGCACTAAGGTTGCGTACGAGTCGTACAAGAAAGCCATCGAACTCGATGGTAAAGATGGTGAGTTCGGCAAGCAAGCTACCGCTAAGCTCGATAACCTATACGGACTAGCGCTCAATGCTGGCGTAGAGAACTACAACGGTAAGAAGTACGACGATGCGTTGGCTTCCTACAAAATGGCGCAGCAAATTCGTCCGCAGGATACCACCGCGTATTTGTATGCGGCTTTTGCAGCTGAAGCCAAAGAAGACTTTGCCAGCGCCAAGCAGACATATGCGCAACTACAGAGCATGAACTACAAATCGCCCCAGATGTACGGGCGGATGTTGCAGATTGCCCGCCAGGAGAAAAACGAGCAAGAAGCCATGAAGGTGGTTGAGCAAGCCTTGAAAGCATATCCCAACAACAAAAGCTTTATGCTGGAGGAGTTGAATATGTACCTGAGCGCTGGCCGTGGTAAGGAAGCTATCAGCAAAATCGAAAACGCTATTGCTGCCGATCCTAAGAACTCCAACCTGTATGCTGTTCTCGGTTCCATTTATGACCAAGACAAGCAACCAGAAAAAGCGTTGGCGGCTTACCGGAAAGCTGTAGAGGTTGATCCAAATAACTTCGACGCCAACTTCAACTTGGGCGTTTATAACTACAACAAAGCGGCTGACTTGTATACCAAGGCTAGTAAAATGGACTTGGCTACGTATCAAAAAAGCGGTAAGAAGTTCGAGACAGACGGTAAAAAGTTCTTCACGGATTCTGTACCGTATTTTGAGAAGGCACTCGCCATCCAGCCTGACGATCGTGCAACCATCACATCTTTGGGTAAAGTATATGCTAAGCTAGGTCGCACTGCGGATGCTGAGAAAATGAACGCTAAGCTTGACGGATTGAAGAAGTAGTTTTCCCTTTAAGAGGGGAGACAGATGAAACCAGCCCGAGGACCTAAAAAGGCTTCGGGCTAGTTTTTGAAAAGTCTACTTAACATAATATAAATTATAAGACAAATGTCCTGGTCGCCAAAGGGCCTTGAATAATATGCTTGCTATTTACAGCTAGTGGGTCAGACAGATCCAATTAAAGGTTTGAATTGACCCTACGACTAGCTGAGTACAAAGCACAAATGCTCTCACTAAATTCTGTTGGTGATTGCATTGATACGCTTATGGCTACTACGTGAACCTTAGTCCATAGAAAGCCTCCTAGTATGAAGTTTAATTTGTTGATGTGTTAGATGAGAGAAAAATGCTTGAAAGCAGCGAATTATTTAAGACCGTACACTCGAACTTTCTTATGTGAGCTAGCAAGGTTGGATTACACATTAGCAACTGTTACCTCAGAAAAGGCTTTTCGGTTAGATATTGTTTGGTTAGAGAATGTGCTTTTTGATAGTATAGACATTTTGCTCCCAGTTCGCAGGGTTAGTCGTCAATTGAACTGCGCAGTATAACTGCGAAAGTCATGGACTACATACAATTTACACATAATGAACAGCCGTTATGATGTAATTGGGTGTTTATGCCTAGTCTTAAGTAAAATGAGGACCGAAAAAATTTAACGTCTCCTCTCCTATTGTAAGCCTGTTTATACACGTTTTCTATGTTATAAAACTATGTAAATTATAGGCAAACTTGCCCTCGATAATTGATGCTAAGCTGTAGGAAGCGCTTATAAGAGGCATTAATTGACCTTTCACATAGCCTCTCCAAGCCCCGACCCCCCATACTGTAGTTTAGTATATAATTACTATGGCTATTATACCTCACATTGGTATGATCTATTAATGCACAATAAAAGCTATTAGTAAAAAAAAGTACATAAAGTACAAGAAAGTATAACTTTTATGAACTATTTTATACTTTATGCTACTTTTACATACTTTTTATTCTTATACTTGCCACTCACTTAAACTCTATCTTTTTATGCCTAAGACCATAGACTACCCCCGCACTAGCTATCAAAGCGCATGGGAGGTATCAGAGGTAGTTGATGATACTGGTGGTAAGTGCTCTTTGGAAACTTGTGCCCGTAAGCTCAATCGTAAAGTCAGTGGCTCTTTCAAGGCCATTCTTGGCTCAGCGGTTAAGTTTGGGTTACTAACCAGTAAACGAGAGTTGCTTACTACAACCAACCTGTTTCGCCGTATAAAGCATGCGTATGACAAGCAAGAGGAAACGCTTTATCATCGCGAGGCCTTTCTCCACCCTCCACTCTTCACTCAGATATGCCGGAAGTTTCGTAATCGGGAACTTCCAGTACATATGTTTGACATCATGCTTATCCGCGAGTTTGGTGTAGAAGAGATAAATGCTCAGAATGTAGCCAAAGCCTTTGTGGAAGGAGCGCGCATGACCGGCATCATCGATGAACGAAACGTTATTGCCGATATAGATCAGTTGGCGGCTCAACAAGGACCGCGGCGTGAGCTGGCCAGTGGTGAAATGCCTCTGAACTTGTTTAAGGGTTCTGATAAAACAAAAGCAACTACAGATTCAGGCTCTGCTCCTGCTGACTCTATGGACGTAGCACAACCTACACCAGATGATTTAGACTCTGAATTTGAAAATAACGGTAACCCTGGTACATCCGCCAGTAGGCCTTTTGTGCCGGCACCGCCGATAAGTAGAGCCAACGCTCCTGAGAGCGACGACTCAGACCCCATTTCAGCCCTGTTTGGATTGCACCAGTCGACTCAAACTCCGGCGACTGCCTCATCACCCACTAAATCGCCTGAGCCCCCGTCAGAGGCACATAATAAATCGGCATCTAATACCATTAATACCTCAACTCCAGCGCCCCCTAAGGCTTCTCTACCTTTACCTGCCGCAAAACCGGCGTCCAACGTACCAGCGTCACCGCCCGTACCAGTGTCTATGGTCAACTCGTCAGGGTCTCCAAGCTTCATGATTCACATCAGCGGCCCAGGGCTCGATACCCAACTTCATATCCAGGATACCGACGACTTGGAAATTGTGCGCATCCTGTTAGATAAAATTCGCAAACAGTTGAGCTAATTAATCAATGTACGTACACTTAAAAAAGGCTCGCCATATGGCGAGCCTTTTTAGTTTCAACTTATTTTAGCTTGGCTATTCTTCCCGACGTACTCCTTGCGAAATAGTGCTGTGCCGCTGCCGCAGTACATCCACCACGTTTTCTAAAGAAAGACCAGACGCCGTAAGTAATACCAACAAATGGTAAAGTAAATCGGCAGCTTCACCCTGCAGGCCGTCGCGGTTGCCTGCCACCGCATCAATAACCGTTTCAACAGCTTCCTCTCCTACTTTCTGGGCCATTTTAGGGATGCCCTTTCGAAACAGCGAAGCGGTATAAGACTTGGGGTCTTCGTCGGGGAAACGATGCCGACGCTGCACCAGCCGCTCCAGTTCCGCTACAAAGCTCACGGCGGGCGCGGGATATGCCACTTGCTCGGGCTGCTCGAAGCAACTGGTAGTACCCCGGTGGCAGGTGGGACCGTCGGGGGTGGCCAAGATCAATAGGGCGTCCTGGTCACAATCGGGGTGGATGCTGACGACCGTGAGAAAGTTGCCGCTGGTTTCGCCTTTGGTCCAGAGACGCTGCTTGGAACGGGAAAAGAACGTGACCCGACCCTCCTGCTGCGTTTTAGCTAAGGCTTCTTCGTTCTGATAACCGAGCATCAATACTTGCCCGGTCTGCGCATCTTGAACAATGACCGGCACGAGGCCGTCGGGCATTTTGGCGAAATCCATATTTCGTTTTTTGTTGATTTGTTCTTCCTATTTCAGGTTACTGTTGAGTTTGAAAACAAACCGTGTCTAGAACCACTAGCAACCAGAAAATAGGTTTAAAGGCGGACAGGGATACCGTCCTGACGGAGATGTTCTTTCAGCTCGCGGATACCGATTTCACCGAAGTGGAAGATACTGGCGGCCAAACCAGCATCGGCGTGGGCTTGCTGGAAGACGTTGGTGAAGTCCTGCTTGGACCCCGCCCCTCCCGAAGCCACCACGGGCACTGATACCGCCCGGCTGACGGCCCCCGTAATATCGAGCGCAAAGCCTTCCTTACAGCCGTCGTTACTCATGCTGGTGAGCAGAATTTCGCCGGCCCCGCGGTCGGCCGCCTCGCGGCACCATTCCACAGCATCAAGGCCAGTGTTATGGGTTCCGGCCCGGGTATAGATCTGCCAGCCATCGGGCTCGTGGTAGCGAGCATCAGCGGCTACAACAATACATTGAGAACCGAACCTACGGGCTAGCTCGTCAATAAGCTCCGGCCGAGCCAAGGCGGCCGAATTGATGCTGACCTTGTCCGCCCCATTGAGCAGCAGGGCTTCCACATCCCGCACCGTCCCGATACCCCCACCTACCGTGAAAGGGATATCCAATTCGCGCGCCACGTCCCGTACCAACGCTACCAGCGTTGCGCGCTTCTGGTTGGTGGCCGTAATGTCAAGAAAGACCAGTTCATCGGCCCCTTCCCGGGCATACCGCGACGCCAGCGCCACCGGGTCGCCGGCGTCGCGCAGCCCTTCAAAGCGCACTCCCTTCACGGTACGCCCGTCTTTCACGTCGAGGCAGGGTATTATACGTTTAGTTAGCATATGATTCGGTTTTCGTTATTGGAGATTCGCCTTCCACTTACTTGGACTTTTAGAAAGCGGAGAGCCGCAGAAGACGATTCTTAGGGCTTAGAGCCACGGCTGCAATTCAGGCAGTGTGATCGTGCCTTCGTAGATGGCCTTGCCGATAATGGCGCCATACATCCCGATTTCAGCTAAGGCCGCAACGTCCGCAATGGTCGTGACGCCACCACTGGCAATAAGCTGAGCTTCGGGCAGAGCCAGGCGTAAGGCGCGATAAGTAGCCAGCGCGGGGCCTTGTAGCTTACCGTCTTTACTTACATCAGTACAGATAAAGGTGGTCGCCCCCGCTGCTAGGTATTGCTGCACAAACTCCTGCAGCGTTCGTTCGCTTTGTTCGGCCCAGGCATTAATGGAAATGTGATTGTCGCGGAAATCAGCCCCCACAATAATCTTTTCGGCCCCAAATGACTGAAGCCACCCTCCTACCAACGCTGGTTCCCGCACGGCAATGCTGCCCGCTGTGACTTGTACCGCGCCGGCGTCGAAGGCCTGCCGCACGGCTTCCTCACTCTGGAGTCCCCCCCATAGTCAATCACCAGCGATGTGCTGGCAGCTATCCGCTCTAGTACGGGCAGATTGACAGGATGCTTGGCCCGAGCGCCGTCCAGATCCACTAGGTGCAGCCGTTTTACTCCCTGCTGCTCGAAGCGTTGGGCCACGGCTACCGGGTCGGAATCATACGTTGTTTGCTGCGCGAAGTCACCTTCCGTAAGGCGCACGCACTGCCCGTTGATAAGATCTATGGCTGGGATTATTTCCATTGGGGTAGATGTACATTGTCTTTGTAGATGCATTGGTTACTACGAGGCTTCTGCTGGTAGTACCACTGGGGCACTACAGAAACCACCGGTACTACATCACATGGTTAGAAAGTTTTCCAGGATACGGGTACCTACCGGGCCGCTCTTCTCGGTGTGAAACTGGACTGCATAGAAGTTTTTATGCTGAACTGCAGCACTGAAAGGCGTGGGGTAAGCGGCCTGCGCAATCGTATAGTCCCCAACGGGGGCGTAGTAGCTATGCACGAAGTACACATAGTCTTCTTCGCGCAAGCCCGCAAACAGCGGTGACCGTAGTTCCTGTAGCGTGTTCCACCCCATGTGGGGTACTTTGTAATCGATGCTAGCCGGAAAGCGTACTACGTTGAAAGGTAAGATGCCAAGCAAGTCGGCATTGTTTTCCTCGCTGTGCTGGCCGAGTAGCTGCATGCCCAGGCAGATACCAAGGAACGGTTGGGTAAGGGTTGGTAGCAACTGATCGAGCCCTTGAACTCGTAGTTCTTCCATGGCAGAAGCGGCTTCCCCTTCCCCCGGAAACAGGATCTTATCGGCCCGCCGGATGGCCTCGTGGTTGGCTGTCAGGGTAGCTTTTACACCTAGCCGGTCAAGCGCAAACAGCACAGACTGTACGTTTCCCCCTTTGTAATCAATTACTGCAATTTCCATGGCTTACTTATGACGCTGAACACTGTTTACTCATTTGTATATACATATGGGCAAACGCGGTTATTGGCCCTCTGCATTACCCAAGCAAATGCATAGTGCTGATAAATAGACACATTACCGTGTTTACTCATTTGTTCATACATATGGATAATATCAAAGAATGCCTTTGGTGCTAGGTATTTCCATCTTGCCCGCATCACGCACTAAAGCCATCTTTATGGCTTTAGCTACAGCCTTGAAAATGGCTTCTATCTTGTGGTGCTCGTTGGCCCCTTCTGCTTTAATGTTGAGGTTACAGCGGGCCGCATCAGAGAAGCTCTTAAAGAAGTGGTAGAACATTTCGGTAGGCATGTCCCCTATCTTCTCCCGCTTGAATTCGGCATCCCATACCAACCACGGCCGCCCCGAAAAGTCGATTGCAGCTTGGGCTAACACATCGTCCATGGGAAGTAGGAACCCGTAACGCGCGAGTCCTCGCTTATCGCCGAGCGCCTGGGTGAAAGCTTCCCCCAACGCAATAGCCGTGTCTTCTATCGTATGGTGTTCGTCGATGTGCAAATCGCCTTGCACCTCAATCTTCATGTCGACGCCGGAGTGCTTGCTCAGTTGATCGAGCATATGATCGAAGAAGCCCAAACCAGTATGCATCTGAGGCCGGCCATTACCATCAAGGTTTATCTTGATCGAAATCTTGGTTTCGTTGGTGTCTCTTTGTACTACGGCGGTACGAGCAGGTAAACGTAAGAATTGGTATATACTTTCCCAACTCATAGTAGTGAGAGCAGCACGTTCGTCGCTCTCTGTTTCAGGCTGCAGTAGTATGGCCTGACAACCCAGGTTCTGAGCAAGCTCAACATCCGTTAAACGGTCACCTAAAACGAAAGAATTCGAAAGATTATATCCGTTATTCTCTTCCAAGTAATGTTGTAACATACCTACCCCCGGTTTACGGGTAGACAATTTTTCATGGGGAAAGCTCCGGTCGATGTGCTCCCGCGCAAACTCCACTCCTTCTGAGCGCAGGATGTCGAGCATCATGGTGTGCGCTGGCCAGAACGTTTCTTCTGGAAAGCTCGCGGTGCCGAGGCCGTCTTGGTTGCTCACCAATACCAACTCGTAGTCTAGTTCGCGGGCAATGCGCGCCAGACCGGTGATGGCCCCAGGTACAAACTGAAATTTCTCTCTGCTTAGAGAATCTACTTGGAAATCTGTGGGCGGCTCAATCAGGATGGTGCCGTCCCGGTCAATGAAGAGAACTTTTTTCATGGAGTGAAAGATACCGCCGAGTTCAATGGTTACCCCCGACGGATAGTATATAATATGGTAAAAGCCGACGGTCTACTCGACCGCCGAAAGCAAAGTACCAACCCACTGTGCGTACGCTTCACTTAACGGAAGCTCCATATTGGTAGCCAGCCGCCGCCGACTGGTTTCAATGGGCTGCTGGCTAACAGGATTCAGCCCTGACTTAACGTAGTCTTCCCAGTAAAACCCAACTCCCCGCTTTTGCCAAGCCGGAAGAATATTGTAGTTGATGCCCGCCCCAAATAGTAAGTCGTGCTTGGCAGTTGTGCTTGACCCTTTCACTTGACTGGTCGCCTCCCCCACCGTACGGCCTTGCTTGCGCAACAACCAATGGTCGTGGGCGGTTTCGAATACCCGCAGCCGCGCATCAATCTCATTGAACTTCATCCTGCCAATCGTTGATTTGAAATTCCTGATTCCCTAAGGCCCGCACGAAATAGAGTTGATCGAAACCTTCGGCGCGGCTTGGTCGCTCAAACCGATTGCGCGTACCCCGGATGCCCCGCTCGGGAACCTGGCGCTCCGGCGGGCGCTGTTGGTTGCGCACCACAGCTTCGGCCGCCACCGAGTGAAAGAAGTAACCCACGATTTCGAAACCCGCGGCACGGGCCGGTTCTATATAGGTCGCTCGTTCGGCGCGGGTCGGGTTGGTGTTGTCGATTACGCAGCGCATCTGGGTTTCCAAACACAGCTGCAACAGCCGCCGCTCCCGGTTGCGCGTGCGCAGCAGGTCGAGGCTGATGCGCACGTGCGAATGGAAGAAACGCTGCATATAGAAAGTCGACTTGCCCGTCGCCTGAATCCCACAGAACAAAACGAGCTGCATAGTCTATGCTGGTTGCTGCGAAACCGAAAAGTTTTGCAGGGCTTGCACTAATTGCTCGTTTTCCTCGGTAGTGCCCACCGTTAGGCGGAGCGTGCCGGCGCACCCGGGCTGGGTGGTCCGGTTGCGCACCACAATGCCTTTGCCAAGCAGGTAGTCATACACGGCGGTAGCATCGGGCCGGAAACGAACCAGGAGAAAGTTGGCATCGGAGGGAAATACTTCCTCGACAATAGCGAGGGCGGGCAATTGTTGGGCGAGCCAGCCGCGGCCGGCTAAGAGTTGCTCGCGCATCTGCCCGAAGTGCGGGGCGTCTTGCAACGCGGCTAGGGCATGTTGCTGAGTGGCCTCCGATATATTATAAGGAGGCTTGATTTTGTTGAGGTAGTTGATGACTTCCGCCGAGGCGAAGGCCATGCCCAACCGCAGACCCGCCAACCCCATGCTTTCGAGAAGGTCTGAAGCACCACTAGGTTAGGAAACTCGGCTAAGCGCGTAGTCCAGCTAGGCGCGGCAGCGAAATCAGCATAGGCCTCATCTACCACAACCAGCCCCTTGAAACCGCGCAGGATTTCTTCTATCGATTCCGCGTGCAGCAAGTTGCCCGTCGGGTTGTTGGGCGAACAAAGGAAAACCAGCTTGGCCGGCGAGGCGAGAACTTGCGCTACGATTTCGGGCGAGAGTTGAAAGTCCGCCGTGAGGGTACCCGCTCGATACGCACATCGTTGAGGTTGGCGGCTACCTCGTACATGCCGTAGGTTGGGGGCAAGAGCAGGATACTATCTTGGCCGGGCGTGCAGGTGAGGCGCACCAACAAGTCAATGGCTTCGTCGGAGCCGTTGCCGAGGAAAATTTGAGTGGGCTCCACTCCTTTCAGCTTGGCCAACGGTGCTTTCACGGCGCGCTGCTGCGGATCGGGGTAGCGGTTAAACAGGTCGGGGCCCGCGCTGCCGAGGCTGTTTTCGTTGGCGTCGAGCATTACGCGCGCTTCCCCCTGAAATTCGTCGCGGGCGGAAGAGTAGGGTTTCATAGCCCGGATATTGGGCCGGACCAGATTATCGAGTGCAAACATCTTGTTGGATTTTCAATGAATAGGAAGCAAGCAAAAAGAGGGCGGGCAACCAGCTAAGCCCAAAAGAGCAGGCGCTAACCGGGTGCCCCATCAATGCTGCTGATTCATTGCGAATTGCTCGTTGTGGATGGAATCTAGGCGCAGCGTCACGGCGCGGGCGTGGGCGTGCAGACCTTCCGCTTCGGCCATGGTTTCCACAACCGGCCCTACCTGCAGCAAGCCTTCGGTGGTAATGCGCTGGAAAGTAATTTTCTTGAGAAACGAATCCAGGGACACGCCGCTGTAGTTGCGGGCGTAACCATTGGTTGGCAGCGTGTGGTTAGTACCCGACGCATAGTCACCAGCCGCCTCGGGGTGAGGTGCCCCAAGAACACGGACCCGGCGCTGGTAACGCCTTCCGCGAGTTGCTCGGGGTTGCGCACCGCTAGAATCAAGTGCTCCGGCGCGTACTGGTTGGAGAAGTATAGCATTTCCTCGGGGGTACGCAGCAAAATGGCCCGGCTTTCCTCCAGGGCCTGAGTTGCTACCGCGGCTCGGGGCAGTTCCGCCAACTGCCGAACTAGCTCGGCTTGGGTTAGCTCGATCAGCTCCATCGAATCCGAGAGCAAAATCACCTGCGAGTCGGGGCCGTGCTCGGCTTGGCTGAGCAGGTCGGCCGCTACGAAAGCGGGATAAGCCGAGGCATCAGCAATAACCAGGACCTCCGACGGACCCGCTGGCATATCAATGGCCACCCCGTAGCGGGTAGCCAATTGCTTGGCGGCCGTCACGTACCGATTGCCAGGACCAAAGATTTTGTCAACGCCCGGTACGCTTTCCGTGCCGCCACTCAGAGCTGCCACGGCTTGTGCCCCGCCGGCCTTGATGATGGTTCCGATACCAAGCAACTGCGCCGTGAACAGAATCACGGGGTTGATGGAGCCGTCTTTTTGTGGCGGGGTACACAACACCACTTCCGGGCAACCCGCCAACCGTGCAGGCACACCCAGCATTAATAAGGTACTAAACAGCGGCGCCGTACCGCCGGGAATATAAAGTCCTACCCGCTGTACGGGAACCGCCCGCCGCCAGCAACTCACGCCCGGCATGGTTTCCACCCGCTTTTCTTCTTCGCGCTGGGTGGCGTGGAATTTCCAGATGTTGGCGTGGGCTTGCCGAATAGCCGTTTGCAACTCTGATGGTACCTGCGCTACGCCCGCGAGAATTTCATCGGCCGTTACGCGCAAGCCCGCGCTGAGGTCGGCGCCATCGAAGCGCTGGGCATAGTCCAGCAACGCGGCGTCGCCGCGTTGGCGCACATCTTCGAAAATCTGCTGTACCCGCTGCTCGATATCCTGGGCTTGCTGCGCGGCGGCTCGCTGCTGCAACGCTGCCCAATCTGGCTGGGCCGGGTATTGAAAGACTTGCATTGGTTGGGATGTTGATTGGTGGAGATTAATTGCTGATTGATTGGGGTTGGTTGATGATCAGTGGGGATTAGTCCTTACTCAATAACCCTAAGTGGCAATCAACTAATCATCTTCTCGATAGCCAGCACCAGAATGCCCTCGGCGCCCACAGCTTTGAGTTGGCCGGTGATATGCCAAAAGTCGTCTTCATTCACTACCGACTGCACCGACACCCAGCCTTCCTCGGCCAGCGCCGTAACGGTAGGGGATTTAATACCGGGCAAGAGTGCCTTCACCGCGGCCAGCGAAGCAGTCGGCGCGTTCAGCAGTATGTATTTGTTGCGGCGGGCGCGGCGCACGGCCTGCATCCGAAACTGCAATTGCTCCAGGATTTCCCGCTTTTCTTCGGAGAGGTTTTGGTTGGCAATTAGCACCGCTTCCGACCGAAATACGGTTTCCACTTCCCGCAGGCCATTACCAAGCAGCGTCGAGCCGCTGCTCACGATGTCGCAGATGGCCTCGGCCAACCCGATGCTCGGCGCAATTTCCACCGAGCCGCTGATGGTATGCAGGTTGGCTTGCACCCCGTGCTCGGCGAGGTATTTGCCGAGGATGGCGGGGTACGAGGTAGCAATGTTCTTGCCCTGCAAGTCGGCCACCGAATCGTAGCCGGCGGCGCGCGGCACGGCCAAACTCAGGCGGCACTTGCTGAACCCGAGGGCCTCGATTTCCAGGGCGGGATAGCCAGCTTCTACCAGCACGTTTTGCCCCACAATGCCAAGGTCAGCCACGCCATCTTGCACGTAGCCGGGAATATCGTCGTCGCGCAGGTACAGGATTTCGAGGGGGAAGTTGGTAGCTTCGGTTTTAAGCTTGTACGAGCTGGCAACGAAGTTAATACCGCACTCCCGAATTAAATTCAGCGAGTCTTCACTTAAGCGGCCCGACTTCTGGATGGCAAGACGAATCATAAGGGTTGGGGAAACAAGGAAGGAAGTGAAGAGTAACCGCCCAGCGATTGAAGTTGCACTTCCGAAACGTAAGAAATCGGGAACGAGCCGCGGCTTAACAAGCAACGACGACCGGGGCCACCTTTCTGGGGTGGCCGGGCGACCAAAACAGGTCGGCCCAACGGGACAATATGGTGCGTTATTCCTCTAAAAAGAGGAATGGTGCCCGTGCTGATGATGATGCGCCGCGCGCAGCCCAACTGCTTCGCCAAGGGCGACAGCAGCCACGGGGCTGATAGAGCAAAATGAAGGCGCGGCGGTAGCGGGCATAAAAGAAAATAGATGGCGCAAAAGTACAAGCTGAGTTGACAGAACAAAATGTTTTCCAGGAAATCTTCTCTCAAACCCTGAACTTTAGCTACTGGTAGCGTTTCAACCTACTCTTGGCACTATTGTTTCTGGGCTTCATCCGTTGCTTAGATTCTGCTGGGTAGTTTGTGGCTGCCACAGCTTCTTTCCTGCTCTTCTACCTGCCTGTTGCTTGTTATGCGTTGTCCTCTCTCTCACGTTGTCTCTACGGTAGGTTGCGGTTTGCTCCTATCGTTGCTACCACCAGCTCGGGCAGCCCTAGCCCAAACGACTCCGATTCCTGCCCAAACCACGCAACCTGCCCCTACGCAAGCCGCTCCAACTAAAACTGCTCCTGCTGCGCCCCAAGAGTCGTTGATTCCTCTGCCGCAACCAAGTCCGCACGTCGTGTTGCAGCACGCCATTGGCTTAACCGATGTGGTAGTCGACTACCACGCTCCGAGCGTGAAAAACCGCGTTATCTGGCAAGGGTTAGTGCCGTACAACCAAATTTGGCGGGCCGGCGCCAACGAAAACACGGTTATCAGCTTCAGCGACACGGTGCGCATCAACGGCAAAAAGCTGCCCGGAGGCAAGTACTCGTTCTATATAATGCCCCGCTCCGACCAAGACTGGGACTTGGTGTTTAACCGCGTAACTACCCATTGGGGCGCAGAAGGCTACAATGAAAAAGACGACGTGCTGCGCATTCCGGTGGTGCCCGAAGCCTCCCCTCACCACGAAACACTGCTGTATTGGTTTTCGGAACTAACCACGGGCAGCGCCCACCTCAACCTGAGTTGGGAAAAGAAAACTGTGAGCTTCTTTATCGATACCAATGTGCAGGCCCGAGTGGTAGCCGGCATTGAAAAAGCCGTGGCCGCCCGCCCCAACGATTGGCAGTTGCTGGCGCAGGCCGCCGAGTATCTGGTGCAAAACAACCTCAACGGCGAGCAAGCCCTCAATTACATCAACGAGTCGATTCGCCTCCAGGACGTGTATCTCAACAACTGGATAAAAGCCCGCCTGTTAGCTTCCAAGCAGGACTATGATACGGCCATCGTCTTCGGGCGCAAGGCCATCAAGCTTGGCGAAAAGGACGACACCACCTTCCAGAGCCAACTACCCAATATGCGCGTGGCACTAATTGAGTGGCAGTCGAAAGCGTATTGATTTAACACGGACACACTACAAAGCCCGCTAGCTACCGCTAGGGGGCTTTTTTATTATCAGGGAATTCCTGCTATGTTGAAGCGCAACTCGCTCGAATACCTGCCTCGCACCTTGGCCCTACGTCCGAGACTGTAAGCCGCTTGCGCAGCCACTGAACCCGACAACCCGTACACCAGAAACGCCTTCTCACTTACCAACCACCTTGATGAATAAGCTAACGATTCGCAGCCTGTCAGAACTTGAACTTCACGTAGGACAGGAACTCGGCGTTTCCGAATATCACACCATCACGCAAGCCCAAATCAACAGCTTCGCCGCCGCAACGCTCGACTACCAGTGGATACATGTGGATGCCGAAAGAGCCGCTACGGAAACACCCTTCAAGGCGACCATTGCGCACGGCTACCTCACGGTTTCGCTCCTGCCCTATCTGTGGCATCAGATTCTCTCCATCGAGAACCTGAAAATGCAAGTCAACTATGAAATTGAAGCATTGCGCTTCAACCAAGCCGTAACTGTGGATAGTCAGGTGCGGTTGCGGGCCACGCTATTGTCGGTGAAAAACCTGCGCGGCATTGCCAAAGCTCGGCTGGAAGTGACCCTAGAAATCAAAGACCAGCCAAAACCCGCTTACACCGGCATTATTACGTTTCTCTACCACTTCGAGGCATAACCATCAAAACCGCTGCCTCCGCCGCGGAAAGAATCTGGCCAGCGGTGGAATTGCTACGTTAGATTCTTCCCGCGGCGGAGGTAGCAGTTTTATTCTATCTGCTTGCCTGCGCCGGCTGCTGCAGTAAGGGTTGCAAGATGGGCCAGATGGTGCGGGCCACAAAGCGGTGGCCTTCGGCCGTAGGGTGAATGCCGTCTTGCTGATTAAGCTTGGCTACCCCGCCGACGCCTTCTAATAGAAAAGGAATCAAGACCAACTGGTTTTTGCGGGCCAGCTCGCCGTAGAGGGCTTTGAACTGCGTGGCATAGTCGACGCCGAGGTTGGGCGGAATCTGCATGCCGGCCAACACGATGCGGGTTTGGGGGCTGCGGCGCCGCACAGTATCAATAATGGCTTGCAAATTCTTGCGCGTGTCGGTGAGGGGCAAGCCGCGCAGGCCGTCGTTGCCGCCTAGCTCTAACACGAAGATGGACACCGGTTGGCGAAGCACCCACCCCACGCGGCTGCGGCCCCCGGCAGTGGTTTCACCGCTTAGGCCCGCATTTACTACGGTGTAGCCTAGACCCGCAGAATCAATCTTTTGCCCAATCAAAGCGGGAAACGCCTCTTCGGGGTCGACGCCGTAGCCGGCGGTGAGGCTGTTGCCAAAAAACAAGATGGTTTGCTTGCCAGCGGATGTGGGCGCGGCGGTGGTAGGCGGTGTAGTGGTGGCGGGCGCTTCAGCGCTTTTGGGCTCGGAGTTGCAGCCGGCTAGCAGTAGCAGACAGCAACTAAACAAGGACAGGACAGGTTTCATGAGGGACGAAGCTACTTTGTTTGGTCTGTACGTAATAGCGGAAAGTATTGCACGGGTTAATTCGTCAACTGACTTGTTAACGAAGTGGCTTTACAGAAAAGTAGTGGTCGTTCTTACATTCCTTCGATTCCTGATTCTTCATTCCCGCTGAACACCGGCGGGCGCAACTAGCTTGTTTGTGCTTAAAGTAGAAAACCTAACCAAATCGTACTCCAGCGGCGGCCGGACACTAACGGTGCTCGAATCCGTGAGCTTCGAGTTGCAAGCGCAGGACACCTTCGCCATTGTAGGACCCTCGGGCAGCGGCAAAACCACCTTATTGGGCTTGTGCGCGGGCCTCGACCGGGCTAGTTCGGGCAGCGTGTGGCTCAACAATATTCAACTCGATAACCTCAACGAAGACCAGCGGGCTGCCGTGCGCAACGAGCAAGTAGGCTTCATCTTCCAGAACTTCCAACTCTTGCCCACGCTTACGGCCCTCGAAAACGTGCTGGTGCCCCTGGAACTTCGCGGCGTCCGCAATGGCACCAAAACCGCGCACGAACTCCTAGAGCGGGTTGGGCTGGCGGGGCGCGGCCACCATTACCCCACGCAATTGTCGGGGGTGAGCAGCAGCGTATTTCGTTAGCGCGGGCTTTTGTGAACCGCCCCAAGATTTTGTTTGCCGATGAGCCTACCGGCAACCTCGACGCCGACACCAGCGCCCGGGTGGTGGAATTGCTGTTTGAGCTTAACCGCGAAGCTGGCACCACGCTGGTTTTGGTAACCCACGATTTAGAGCTGGCGGCCCGCACGCAGCGCATTGTGCGCATTAAAGGCGGGGCTATGCTCTCGGATACGCGCACGGCCCCGGCTGCTGTTTCTTCTTCGGCTATATGAGCAACGGTCCGCTTTCTTCCACCCGGCCGGCACTAAGCTGGCTGTGGCGCATGGCGTGGCGCGATAGTCGCCGCAGCCGCTCCCGCTTGTTGCTTTTTGTGTCGGCCATCGTGCTCGGTATTGCCGCGCTGGTAGGCATCCGAGGCTTCGGCGACAACCTCGCGCGCAGCATCGACGAGCAGGCCCGCGAACTGGTCGGGGCCGACTTGGTACTTTCCGGCAGCCAGCCCTTCGATTCGACGTTGGCACCCACCTTGCGCCAACTCGGCCGCGACCGGAGCGACGAAGTAGCGTTTGCCTCGCTGATTCAGTTTCCGAAAGGCCAGGGCGTCCGCCTAGCGCAGATAAAAGGGTTAACCGGCAACTTTCCCTATTACGGCGACTGGCTCACGGAACCAACCACAGCGGTGGCCACTTTCCGCCAATCCATGACTTCGCGCGAGCGGGTAGCCTTGGTCGATGACGCCTTGCTGGTGCAGTTTGCGGCCAAGCCCGGTGACTCTATCCGGGTGGGTAAGCTCACGTTTCGGATTGCTGGGCGGGTACGCAAAACGCCGGGGCAGTCGGGGTTCAGTGCGGCGGTGGCGCCCACGGTGTTTATTCCCGGCCAGTATTTACCGGAAACGGGGTTGCTGCAACGGGGCAGCCGGGTGCAGTACCGCAGCTATTATCAGTTTGCGCCCGGCACCAATGTTGATGCCATCATCAAGACGTTGGAAAAGCGCCTTGACAAAGTGAATATCAACTCTGATACCGTGACGGAGCGCAAGCGGCAGACTGGCCGTTCGTTCACCGACCTAACTCGGTTCTTAAACCTGGTGGCCTTTGTCGCGCTGCTGCTAGGCTGCGTGGGCGTAGCTAGCGCCGTAAGCTTATACGTGCGCGAAAAAGTAGCCTCAGTGGCCGTGCTTCGGTGTTTGGGTGCCAGTGGCAGCCAAGCCATGCTGATTTATCTGCTGCAGATAGCGGCTATGGGGTTCGTGGGTGCTTCAGTGGGTGCCGCGCTGGGTACGGCGGTGCAACTGCTGCTGCCCCAACTGTTTGCGGGGTTCCTGCCCGTTACGGTGAATGTAGCTGTGTCGTGGCCGGCCGTAGCGCAGGGCCTCGTGACGGGCGTGCTGGTGGCCGTGCTGTTTGCGCTGCTGCCGCTGCTTAGTATTCGGCGGGTGTCGCCGCTTCGCACGTTGCGGGCGGCTTACAAGGAAGACACCGCCAAACCCGACCCGTTGCGCATCGTGGTATACGGCTTGATTGTCGTGTTCATCACGGGCTTTGCGTACTTGCAAACCCGCGAATGGAAGCAGGCGCTCGGTTTTGCGGGTGGATTGCTGGTCACGTTTTTCGTGCTGGCGGGCTTGGGGCAAGGCTTGCGCCTGTTGGTGCGGCGCTTCTACCCCAGTTCCTGGAGCTACGTGTGGCGGCAAGGCTTGGCCAACCTTTACCGGCCCAACAATCAAACCTTGCTGCTCACCGTCTCGATTGGGTTGGGCGTATTTCTAATGGCGACGCTTTCCTTGCTCCAAGGCTTGCTGCTGAGCCGGGTGCAGGTATCGGCCAGCGACGGGCAGCCCAACATGGTGCTTTTTGATATTCAGCCCGAGCAGCGGGCCGGCGTCACGCAGGTGCTCACCAGCCGCCGCTTGCCTATTCTGCAGCAAGTACCCGTCGTGACGATGCGAATGGCCGCCATCAACGGCCAATCCACAGCGGAACTCAAGAAGGATACGACCAACGGCCGCAGCCGCGGTGGGCTCACCCGCGAATACCGCGTCACGTACCGCAACAAGCTAATCAGTTCGGAAAAGCTCGATCAAGGTCTTGCGCCCTATTTGCCCCCCGACGGCATACCGCGTATTTCGGTGGATTCCGACTTTTTGCGCCGCCTGCAAGTTGAACTCGGCGATACGCTTACCTTCAACGTGCAAGGCGCGCCGCTCAACACCATTATCGGCGGTACTCGCACTGTGGACTGGACCCGGGTGCAAACCAACTTTCAGATCGTATTCCCGGCCGGCGTACTGGAGCCCGCCCCGCAGTTCGTGGTTTTGATGACGCGCGTGCCAGACAACAACGTACTGGCGGCAGTGCAGCGCGAGTTGGTGCAACGCTTCCCCAACGTGTCGGCCATCGACTTGGGGTTGGTACTGCAGACGCTAGACGATATTCTCAGCAAAATCTCGTTCGTTATTCGCTTTATGGCCTTTTTCAGCATTGCTACAGGCCTAGTAGTGGTGGTTAGCTCGGTGATAGTGAGCCGTTATCAGCGAGTTCAAGAAAGCGTACTGCTCCGTACGCTCGGCGCCAGCCGCCGTCAGATTCTGCGCATTACCTTGGTGGAATATGCCCTACTTGGCCTACTGGCCGCTGTAGCAGGTCTAGTGCTGGCCGTTGGGGCAGCTTGGGCGCTGGCTTACTTCCTGTTTGAAGTTCCCTTCCTGCCGACCATGGTCCCGCTCCTGATTCTAGCAGCGGTTACGACGGCCCTGACGGCCCTCATCGGCCTCTTCAACAGCCGCGACGTGCTAACCCGGCCACCCTTGGAAGTGTTGCGCGGCGAGGCGTAGTCTTGAACACATATAAAAGAGGCAGCCCGGGTTTGATCTGAATCGTTCAACAATTCAGATCAAACCCGGGCTGCCTCTTTTCGTTTAGTTCTGTTCTTACCAGATCTGGTGCACCTGCGGCTTAATTTTCCGGTCGTAGATGGCTTGCACTTGCTGCATTTGCTCTTCGGATAAGGCGGGCAACTCGGCTGCTTGCAAGTTGGAAGTGAGTTGCTCGGGCTTGGAAGCGCCGGGGATTACGCAGCTCACTTCGTTGAACATAAGCACCCACCGCAGGGCAATAGGTGCCAAGTTGGGCTGGTCCGGAAACAAGTGCTTGATTTCCTCGACGGCTTCCAAACCCGTGTTGTAATCGACGCCGGAGAAGGTTTCGCCTTTATCGAAGGCTTCGCCCTGGCGGTTGAAGTTGCGATGATCCTCCGGTGAGAAGCTAGTCTCGGCCGAAAATTTGCCGGTGAGCAATCCGCTGGCCAGTGGCACCCGCACAATCAGCCCGACGTCGCGGCGTTGGGCTTCTTTGAAGAGTAGCTCCGTGGGCCGCTGCCGAAACATATTGAAGATGAGTTGTAGCGTGGTGACGTTGGGGTACTCGATGGCTTTAAGGCCTTCTTCTACTTTCTCCACGCTCACGCCCAAGTTCTGAATCTTGCCTTCTTCTTTGAGCCGGTCGAACACCTCGAATATCTCGGGCCGGTAGTAGACCTCTGTAGGCGGGCAGTGCAACTGAATCAAATCCAGGGTTTCGAGCTGCATGTTGCGCAAGCTGGCTTCCACGAATTTGCGCATGGACTCCGGCGTGTACGCCTCGTTGACGTGCGGTTGCAGCTGGCGCCCGCACTTAGTGGCTACATAAATCTGCTCGGAGCGGCTGCGGACGAGTCGGCCGACGGCCTTTTCGCTTTCCCCGTCGCCGTACACGTCGGCGGTGTCAATGAAGTTGATACCGCCATCCACGGCGGCGTTCAGAATTTTGTCGGCGTTGGGGTGGCTGAACGGCTCGCCCCATTTGCCGCCCACCTGCCAGGTGCCTAAGCTGATTTCAGAAATGGAAAAGCCAGTTTTACCAAGTTTGCGATACTGCATATACTAAGGAGTAGTGTGAAGAGCGAATCCCGCGACGCCCTCTTAGGCGCTTTCGGCGGAGCGAATGTATACGGCCGCTGTTAAAATTCGGCCTTGCACACCGTACGCTTAGCCTCCCTGCATCCCACGCGTTGCCCTTAGCAAACTGCTGTTTGCTAAGGGCATCATCTCACGTGTAGACCTTGAGCAGGCGATTTACTTCCCCCTTTTAACGGCAACTTGGCAAGCACTAGTCCCTATTTTACGGCCGACACAAGAGGCTGCACAGTTCTGGCTTTGGCAAATTCTGCCAGCTTTGTCGGATTTGGCACTACTTCCGTGAAGCTGTAGGAAACTATAGGGAGCACCCCCGACACTGTTGTAATTCCTTGCAGGTAGTAACTTTTTCCTGCTTCTAGCATCAGGGGTAAACCCGCAGGTTTGCCAGTCAGATACACCCAAGGCAGCTTGGCAACGACAGTGGTTGCGCCAACCGGTAGTAAAAGCTGGCAATGACTGCTTCTCCCTAGCTTGCATACAAGCTTATCATTCGCATACACCCGGTATTTAGGATAAAATATGCCAAAGGCCTTTCCTTGATAAAGATGAACGGTGGCGGTGGCGGCTGGCTGCGAGTTCGGCGCCGGATCCGACTGAGCCATAACTTGCTTGTAGCTAAAGGCAATGAAAAATAAGCTGGCCGAAATCTTGAAGCTGTGCATAAAGCTAGTACTTGCTATATAGGTAAGAGTAGGATTCCTAGAGGGAACGAGAAACAGGGCCCTGATAGTATCGAGCAGACGTGTAGCCTTTGCTGCTACCTCCCGGCCCGTAGCATCCGCTGAACTTCACCCAAGCAATCTGTTTTTCTGCTTGCTACCTTGCCGCTTCCTCTTCAACCTCTCTATGTCCTCCGAAATAAAGCCCTGGACCACGCTTAGCTCCGAACTCGTCTTCAATCACCGCTGGTACAAGCTCCGCCGCGACCATGTGCAACTCCCCACGGGCCAGCAGCTCGACGACTACTTTGTGAGTGTGCGGGCCAACGTAGTCTTGGTGTTTCCCGTCACCGAAGACCAGCACGTTATTATGGTGCGCCAGTACAAGCACGGCATCGGCGAAATCCTGATTGAAGTGCCCGGCGGCGTGATAGATGAAGGCGAAACCTCGCCGCTCGAAGCCGCCAAACGCGAGTTGGTGGAAGAAACCGGCTACGTTTCCGACGAGATGGAGCAGCTTATTGCAGTCAGCGACAACCCCACCAAGGACACCAACCGCATCTACTTTTTCCTGGCCCGTAACGCCCGCCTGGTAGCAGCTCAGCACCTCGACGAAACCGAAAATATTGAAGTACTCCGCGTGCCTTTGGCGCAAGTGGAAGCGATGATTCTGGCCGGCAAAATTCGCGTATCGGGCTCTATTGCGCTGTGTTTGCTGGCCCTGCGCAAGCTAGGTCACTAGCGAATACAAGCCGCAAAAGGCCGAAAATAAGCGTTGTTCGTCCTGAGCACACCCGCTGCTTCAAGCCAAGCAACGGTTGAGTCGCTATTAAGTAGTAAAACGAGTGGGTTACCGCTACGGGGAGTTCCTTGCAACCATTAGCTGGTTGTCGGGGCTCCCTTTTTTGTAGCCATCCTTAGTGCTGTTGTAAAGCAGTTCTACGCAACGCGCTACTAGCCAGCTGCCCGTTTTACTACCGTCTGCGCCTTACTTATGAAACTGGACCTGCGCTTTCTGTATTGGCTTGTAAGCTTGCGGCCGGTTTTGGTGTGGACGAAAGTTCTGCTACTGCTCGTGCTGATGGAAGCCCAAAGTTTCGCCAGCCAAGCGCAAACACTGTTAACCGGCACAGCACTCGACCAGGAGAGCAAAGTACCACTGCCCGACGTTACCGTTCAACTGAAGCGTTCCGCTGAAAGCACCCGCTCACTAACCGATGGCTCTTTTTCGCTGCCACTGCCGCGGCAACTCCATCAGGACACCCTTGTTTTTTCCAGAATTGGCTATGCCAACTTGCGGGTTGCACTTAGCAGCCTGGCCTTAGATAAGCCAGCGCAATTTTACTTGAAACCCACGCCCCTAGCGCTAAGCCCGGTTGTGGTTACGACCAACCAATTGGTGGAAAAGAAATTCGGCATCACCAACCACAAAGCCTTAGTCCATTTCACCGATGGCACGATGGCGCGGGGCAAGCCTTTCGAAATCGCCCAAGTAATCCGGCTTGGCCCGGCGGTGGCTACCCTAACCTCCGTGAATTTGTACCTGGCGGCGTCCCAAACTGATAGCGCAACCCTAACGCTGCACTTCTACGCCTTCGATGGTGACCGGCCTACTCCAAAAGAGCTAGCGAGGCCAATAGTTCGGCGAGTTGCTATTCAGCAAGGGTGGCTAAAGCTTAATTTGGCCAACCAAGGCATTCATTTGCAGAGCGACTTTGTCGTGGGCTTGGAATTCCTGCCTAGTATGGCTAGCCGTCATTCCATACCGTACGAAATAAAGCTCGGAGGATCCACCAAAAGCTTCGCCAGAACCAGCCGCGAAACAGATTGGCGCGTGCCGCCGCACCATTACCGGCTCTACGTGACGGCTCTCGTTGCAAGCAGCACCCGCGCCAGCCGCCCCGACGATTCCGAAAACAAGGAAACTGCGCCTTCCGCCCGGCTTTATTCCAATGCGGTGCAAGACTCTTTTTCCTTGTACGTACAGCTTCCCAAAGGCTACGCTGCTCACAAGAAACGCCGGTACCCCGTCGTGCTCCTGCTCGATGCCAATGCCTACTTCGACATTGTACACAGCGAAACCCAGAAGCTTAAGAGCCTAAGGCAACCCATCCTAGTGGGCGTTGGCTACCGGGATGCGCGGCAAATGGACTCTTTGCGTCAGCGGGACTACCTGTACCCGGCCGCGCCACCCGCTGATAGTCTGCCCCTTTCCGGGGCGGCAGGAAGTTCTTGTCTTTTTTTCAGCGCGAGTTGCTCCCCTTCCTCGACCAAAACTATCGAACCGATGTGAGCAACCGCACGCTTATGGGACATTCGTTTGGAGGCTACTTTGTGCTATACGCGCTGACCGAAGCGCTTCGGACCGATACCTGCTACTTCACGCAGTATGTTGCGGCTAGCCCCTCCTTATACTACGACAACGAACACCTACGCCGTGCATTCACCGCCGCGTCCAAAGCAACTCCCCACGTCAAAGAGCAAGATCTTTATCTAACAATGGGCGGCCAGGAGCTAGATGGCAAAAACGCGGAAAGCGCCGCGACGAAGGCTGCTTTCGATGCGTTTGTAGGGGTGCTGTCGGCCAATCCATCCCTCTCCATTAAGTTGCTAACGACCATCTACCCCGGCTATAGCCACATGGAAACGGCCATTCCTAGCTTCACAAAGAGCTTGAAAAGACTTTATCAGCAACCATAACGAGTTGGCCGCAATTTTCGACAGCGCTAGCCTAGCGAGGCAGTTTCCTGCGGCCGGGTCAGGATGACAATGGGCTGTTCTTTGTAAGTGGTGCGGGCCACTTCCTGGTAGCCAAATTTGTGCGCCACCCGCAAAGAAGGCACGTTGTCGGAGTCGATGATGCAGACCGTTTCCTTGGTTTGAAAATGCCGGTTGCCCCATGCCAATACGGCTCGGACGGCCTCCGTTGCGTAGCCCATGCCATGCACGCGCGGCGCTAGCACCCACCCAATTTCGGGCATGCCACTGATGGAAGGCTTTATATCCCGGTTGAAATCAGCAAAGCCCACGGAGCCGATAAACCGCCCCGTGCTTTTTTCTTCCACCGCCCAATACCCGAAGCCCATCAACGACCAGTGCCCTTGCTGCGTCAGGATGCGCCGCCACGACTCCTCGCGTGAAATGGGTTGGCCGCCCAGGTAACGGTAGAAACTAGGGTCCCGATGCATGGCCGCAAACTCAGTCAGATCGTCGGGCCGATAGCTACGTAGTACGAGGCGCTCGGTTTCCAAAACCGGAGCTTGGGTTAGCGCGGAAGTTGGTTTTAGCGAATGATTAAGCATGGGCCCAAGATAGAAAAAGCCTTACACAAGACTGCCTTTGGTTTCAAGCCAATGCAAAACTTTACTCGCTTCCGCCTTGCACAGCAATAGCAGCGGCCATTGCCCGCAGGCCAACCTTAGTAGCTTCTCAACAACACCTTGACCAAGGATAGCACGACGATGAATACGCACATGGTCAATAAGGCTATCCACAACTTGTAGAGCCCCTTACTCCGCGCAAACCGCTCGCTCAAGAAATATTCAGCCCTGAATACGACCACTAAGCCTAGTATATAAAGAAAAGGTAGAAATAGAGCAGTAGCTAGCAAAAGCGCTATGCCCATTACGGCCCCGAAAAAGCGTGAGAGGCCAACTGCGGGTAGTTGTTTTTCCATAGATATAAATTATGGAATATTTGTCGTCCGCAAAAGCCTTTAGCGCTTATATACTTTAATATCAGCTGCATAGATCGGCGTTATTGAGAAAGGTACGCCGCACTTGTAGTAGCGTATTCCTGACCGCTCGGCAGCTGCTACCTAGGCTATCCGCTGGACAGCCAAGGCAATATCTGTTATAAGGGAGGGCAGTTGCACGCTCAACACGTTATCGGCTTCCACTTGCTCCTGTAGCTGGCCCACTTCGCACCCGCTCACGGTATCCCACAGATGCACGCGGTAGGTACCGGGCCGCAGCCCCGGAACTTGCAGCTGTACATGTAGCGGCTTCGCGGTTTTGAGCACCCGTTTTTCTTTGTCGCGCTTGTCTTGTCGCAGCAGCCATACCACCGCCTGCTCGGCGTCGCCGCAGGCAAAACCCGCAAAGGCAGGTGTTGAAAGCTGTATTTCGTGGTTGAGGTTGCGACGCCGAAACCGCGACCAGTCAATAAGAGCAGTAAAATCGGCTAGGCTACGCTGCGCAGCTCGCATGCCGGGTGTTAGCATATGGGGTGTGCGGTTGGGCCAGCGCATGCCACCGCCCGCGCCGCCCGAAGCCAAGTGGGCCCACTGCATGTGGCGGAAGTATTCGTCGTCGAACGGCGCTGGCAGCGTACGCTTCAAGTCCTTGAAGGCATGAATCGGCCCGTGTTCACTATCGAAAAACGGCTTCGGTTGGTGCAGATGCGCTAGTGCCTCTCGCACCAGCGCGCCGGTACGAAGGGCCGAATCAACCGTGTTTTTAGGGTGGTCGATGGTCTTGGCGTCGTAGAAGTGGGTGGTGGCGAAATCCAGTGTCGGGTGCCGGAAAATGGCGTCGGCCACGGCCGGATGGGCATAAAGCACCGGCCCAAACAGCGACACCGTTTGCAGGTGGGCCCGGCCGTAGAGCCGGGTTTCCACCTCCCGCAAGTGGCTGCCTATGTCCCCTATGAAATCGTGGAAACCGGCGGTGCTTTTCGCGGCGTGGCCGGGGTGAATCTCGTTCCACAGGTCCCAGGCAAACAAAGCTCCGCTCCCGCCCCACCGCTCCGTTGCGAAGGTGAGCCGCTGCTTGATGGCTTCCAACGTGCCGGGGCACAACAACCATTGCGAACGGCAGGCGCAGGGTCCGCCATTTTGCTTGTTGTAGGGGTGATGCTTCCAGCGGATCCACATCCAAAACGTGTCGTAGGGCGTGAGCAGAATGCGCAAGCCGTGCTTTTCGCAGAGTGCAAATAAATCGTCCCAGAGCCGGACCATGTTGAACTGAAAGTTGCCGGCTGGCCGCTCGATATAGCGGTTTTCGGTTTGGCAGTATTCCAGCATAAAGCGCAGACAGGTTACGCCGTGGGCCGCCAGCCAAATCAAGTGTGCTTCCACCGCAGCCATGTTCTTGCGCCGGAACAAACCATCAAACTCCGGCCAGTTGATAGCGTCGTTCTGCCCGATGGGAGTCCAACTATGGCCGTTTTCGGTGATGAAATAGGGAGCATTCGGTGCCACTTGAATCCAAGGCAACGATACCAGGGACGGCGGTTTCACGGGAAGGCGCGCGTTGCTGGTAGCGGTAAGCAACTGCATAGAACAGCGAATAGTGAAATGGAAAAACAAAACTGATTGCCCTACCGGACAAGTCGACGCTAACGAGTCTCGCTAGACTGCCACCGCAAGCAATTCTTGCATGGAGTGCAAACCTAGCAGTTACTAGCGCAAAGCGTATTCGGTGGCGCTGTTTAAGCCTTCTGTCAATAACACGTTTATGTGATTGACAGCGCCCCATCAATATTAGAACTTGCATATACTTACGCACCCCTCACGACGAGCCCGGTCTCGGGCAGGGTTGCTGCAAAGAAGGCGCATCGGAAGGGACCCAAAACGCAAGGCCAGCACTACCACACCTGCTTAGCTGGCACTACTAGCAACACCGATTTTATCTAGCCATGTCACTTACCGAACCCGTGCTTCGGTCGGGCTGCTGCCCCCATGCCTTTTCACTTTTCTCATATCGTTTTTTCTATCAATCATAATTCCCCAAACCGATGAGCACAACCAAGCCAGAAACCAAAAGGGCAAACGGCAAAGCCATGGAAGCAGCACCCAACGAATCACCTTTGGAAGGGTCGCCCAAAATTCCGCAAGATGGGCCGGTTAAGTTTCCCCTGCTCCCCGACCCCATCAATGCCCAGCCTAATCTATCCGAGGAATTTCTTCGGTTGCCTGCCGACGAGCTCACGCGTATTACCTCTCTGCTTAAGTTTTTCTCCCTCAATACTGGCTGCTATCTGACCCGGTTCACGCCAACCGGCGTCGATTATCACTACGATGGCACCATCCGGGTGCAGCGCATTGGCACCAACACCATTGCCAGCGGCGACTTATACCAGCACAAACCATTCAAGATTTGGCCGATTCCCACGCCTTTTCCGGTAGTCAATGGCAAGGCGGTGGGCGGCGCGGTAGTGCCCCAAAACGATGCCTCCTTCTTTCTGGGCGAACCCAACCCCTCGAACGGCATTCCGATTTTCTCGCGCAGCAACTACCGCTACTACCTTCGCATTACGCAGATTTTAGAGCTTATCAGCACCTCCAAAACCTTCACGCTGGGCTTTGAAATGTGGAAGTTCAACGGTGTATCGGTGTCACCGCAATGGACCAAGGAAGGCACTTTCACGGCGCTTATGACTTTTGGGGCGGCCCCGGCCAATTATCCGGCCGGCGCCGACTACCTGACCGGGCCGGTGCGCAATGCCAGCAATATAGTGGTGGGCAACCTGACGATGGGTTGGGTATCGAAATACCTGCGCAAAGCCACCGTGGAAATTGACCGGGTAGCCGATGCCGAAGCGCCCCTCGACAGTGGCGCGGGCCATACTTGGCAATCTGTCTTTGATGAAGTAGGCTGGCAAATCAACGCCGTAACCAGCAATTCCGACGTGGCCGAACCCAGCGGCGACTCCTGGACCGACGGCGAAATGCATGCCGCTATGCTGGCCCGCCGCGACTCCTCGAACCTCGACAACGAGTGGCGCTACCACGTGCTAGTCGTCAACAACATCGACTCCACTCCCCGCGGTATCATGTACGACAACGGCGGCACCGACTCCAACAACGTGCCCCGTGAAGGCATCGGTATTTCTTCGCACTGGATGATTCCGAACACCGATGACTGGGGCAAAGTGAAAGGCATGCGGTTTGGCACGGCCAAAGCCCCCTATTTCCGCACGGCCTTGCACGAAATCGGCCACGCCATGGGGCTCTACCACAACACGGTCGACTTCGGCATCATGAACACCACCGACGTGATTTCGGCCGGGGCCGTGCCGCCCGTGCAGTTCCCTGACAACGTGAAGTGGGCCCACGCCTCCGACGACCAGAAGCGGCTGCAACACATGCCCGACATCTACGTGCGGCCCGGGGGCCTGGCCTTCGGCACCGCCTATTCCACCCAACCGCTCAGCCCGACGACGAGCGCGAAGAAGCAGTGGGCCTGGAGTTGCAGGTAGCGGCCGTGCAGGATGTATTGCCGCTTGGGGCGCCCGTACGCCTGGAAATCAGCTTAAAAAACGTCTCCGATACCGCCCTACCAGCTCCCGAAAGCCTGAACATGAAATACGGCTGCGTGAGTGGCCGGGTGGTCGATTCGGCGGGCAACGTCCGGACCTTCAACCCTCTGATACTGTGTGTGGACGAGGTGACACTGAAATACATGGAGCCCGGCGACCATATCAGCGAGTCGATAACGCTGCTGCGGGGGGCCGAGGGCGCTTTGTTCCCAAGCGCCGGCAGCTACACCATTGAGGTGGAAGTAACGTGGGATTTGTACGGCGGCCACGTGGGGCTCAGCAACCAAGTGAACGTGTTCGTGACGACGGCGCAAACCGCTTCGCATGCCCGCGCAGCCATGAAAGTGCTCAACACGCCCGATACGCTGCTGAGCTTGGTACTCACCGGCGACCACCTCACCGAAGGCAATGCCGCCATTCAGGCCGCGCTGACTGATGAGGTACTGCGTCCACACTATGCCTACATCGAAGCCAAGCGTTTGGCCCAACCCTTCCGGAAGCGGAAAGCGAATCTAGAGGCCGCAGCAGATTTGTTGGACGAAGACACAGTAATGAATGCGGCCGAAGTTCGCAAGTGCACCAAGCTGGCCAACCAAGCCGGAACCGGTGACAGCGCCGCGCAAGACAAAATGACGACCGTTCTGCGGGCGAAAGCAAAGAGCAAAGCCGATGCCATGCCGGAGAAAGGAACCAACACGTTGGTAACGCACTAACTTTTGAGTTTGAAGCTCGCTTGCCACTTCCAAACTACGAATAAGCAATTGGTCATAGCGCTCTGCCTACTTGGCGGAGGGCTATGGCCAAGTTGCGTTACGAACTCTCACACTTCCTTGCGAACCACTCCCATGAACCTAACCGGCCATTGGCAAAAAAGCACGGATTCAACGTGCAGCACCAAGTACCCCGCCACCATAGAATTCAAACCAAATGGCCTCTACATGGCGCAGGGCGACGCACAAGCGCAGGTACAACCCGTCTGGGACGTGGGCAATTTCACCGTCAATCAGGATACGGTGCAAATTTCCACTTACACCGATGCCGTGGTGGCCTATAAAGCCTCCTTGGATGCAGACACTCTCACCTTGCAAGATCCCGAAGGCTGCACCGTTGCTTACCAGAGACTATAGCCGCTTCCTTCTTCTCTCGTGATGCACGTTTGTTCACCTGCCGCTCGCCAAAAAACGCTGTCGCGATGCGCAGGCCGTGTTTCTCATGCAAGCTTTCCGTACACCATGCCCAGGACAACTACTTGCTGATCGGGGGTTAAATGCTTAGCAGCCTAAAGACCACAAATCCGCGTCCTGCAAGTGTTATAGTTTCTGTTCCAGCTACTTGAAGTTGGCGGTGGTTAAATAAACTTCGATGGTTGATGGCTTATGAAGCACGAAAGCAATTATCTACCTTGCTTTTGGCCTTAGAACCGCGCAATTACCCGCAAATTCACAACGCGCTGCGACAGGTAGTTGGGCACGGAATACGTACGGCCGTTCAGGTCCTGAATGTAGCTGTAGCCGCCCACGTTGTTGGCGCCCAGTATATTGAGTATTTCCAAGCCAATCCAGAGGCTTTCCAGCTGACCGATGCGCCGTTCGCGCTGGTTGCTTAAGGCTACCACTTTCGAGAACCCTAAGTCGACGCGCTTGTAGGAACGGGTTTGGGCATCGGTGCCGCGCAGCTCGGGCAAGCCGGGCGGGCTAAACGGCAAGCCCGTACCAAACACAATGTTCACGTAGCCGCGCACCGAAGGGTTGTTGGGCAAGTGGTCTTGAAAGAAAACGCCCAAATTAACGCGCTGATCCTGGGGGCGGCGGATGTAGCCTTTGGCATCGCGCCCCACAATGTTGCCGTCCTCGTCATACCGCGTCACAGAGTCGCCTTCGATGTTTTCGCGGGTGGTGAGCACGCCCAAGCTAAACCACGATTCAGCCCCGTTCACGAACTCGCCGCCAATGCGCGTATCTATGCCGGCCACGTACGCGGTGGCATTGTTTTTAGCGAAATAGCGCAGCCGCACATTATCAATGTCGTAGGGCACCACGTCGGTGAGGTACTTCACGTAGGCCTCGCCATTGAAGCGGAACGGCCGCCCCACTGCTCGAACCGAATTTCGTTGCCGACAATGAAGTGCATGGAGCGTTGCGCCCGCAATTCCGGATTTAAGCTGGCTTCGATGAGGAGCGGACTACCGGGCGTAGCGCGCATGCCTTGCTGGTCGCGCAGTTCGCGGTAGAAAGGCGGCTGATAGTACAAGCCAGCCGCTACTTTGTAAGAGCGGTTGGCGTGCTGGCGCGGGATAAAGGAAAACTGCACCCGTGGGCTCACCACCAGCTGCTTGTTTACCGACCAGTAATGCGCCCGCACCCCGTACGTGAGCGTGCGCAACGAATCTAGTTCCAGGGTGTGCTGCGCATAGCCCTGCGTGCGGGTGCTGCTCAAATCCAGATCCGAGATTTGCCGGCTGCGGCGCCCATCGGGCACGTAATCGGCCGAATCGGCGAAACTGTACTCGTTGAGCGCATCTTCAATTCGCTCCCGCCCCGTCTTGACACCGAAGCGCACCGTGTGGCCGGCACCTGGCGTCCAGCGGGCTCGGGCTTCGGCGGTGGCAATGCGCGCGGTGAGGGTATTGCGCGAATGGTCGAACCGGGACCCGACGTCACGCTGGCGTACGGCTTTGTTGAAATCGGGCGAATTGGGGTCGCGGTTGATATCGGCCAAACTGTAGCTGGCTTCCACATCCCGGTATTCTAATTCGCGCGAGTAAACGAGGCCGCCTAGCAACTCGGTTTGAAACTTGTCGCTGAAGTTATGCTTCAGGTTGAGGCCACCCTGGTACATGTCGTACTGCATCCGCTCCCGCCCATCGTACACGATAAATAACCGCGTGAATTGGTTGGTAGCCGTGCTGAAGGTGCTTTGGCCGGTTTCGGGCGTGAAACGGTAGTCGTTGTGCGCGAAAGTGGTCAGCAGCCCTAATGACGTGCGTTCCGGGTAGTCCTTAGGGCCTAAATTGGCATTGAGGTAGACTTGCCCATCATAGAACGTGGGGTTGTAGCCGCCTTGTTGCTGCTTGAGGGAGCGTAGCACGTAGGTGGCATTTTTGTAGCGCACTCCGGCCAAGTAGCTTAGGCGCTTGTTGGGCGAAGTGGCTTCCACGTGCATCGCGCCTCCCACCAAACTCGCCGTGGCGGAGGCCCCGAATTTAGCAGGCTGCTTGTAGGCAATGTTGAGCACCGACGAAAGCTTGTCGCCAAACTGCGGCTGCCAGCCACCCGTCGAAAACTCTACCTTGCTTACCAGATCAGGGTTGATGAAGCTTAGGCCCTCCTGCTGCGCCGCCGTGACCAGAAACGGCCGGTATATCTCGATACCGTTGACATACACCAGGTTTTCGTCGTAGTTGCCGCCGCGCACCGAGTAAGTGCTGGTTAGCTCGTTGGTCGACGTTACGCCGGGCAAGGTTTTGAGAATGGCGTTGAAATCACCGAACGGCGACGGCAGCACCTTGGCCGTGCGCGGATCGAGCTTGATCATGCTGACCTGCTCGCGGGTATCGGCTTCGTCGTTGCGGCCCCGCACCGTGACATTGCTCAAGGCCCGGGCGTCGCTCTGGAGCGTCAGGCGTAGTTCGCGCTGGTCATCGGTGAGCGTTAGGGGCACGCGCAGAGGCTTGAAGCGCAGCCCGCGCACTACCAGCACCGCCGGGCGGCCCGTGCGAACTACATTCAGGGTGAAGCGGCCTTCGCTATCGGTGGAGGTACCGCCGGGCTGACCTTCTACTCCTACTCCTACTAACTCTACGGGTTGGCCGTCTGCATCGCGCACAATCCCGCTGAGGGTAATGCGCGTTTGCTGGGCCACCGCCGTGGCCGGCGCTACTACTACAAGCGTGAGAGGTGCCAGCCCAAGTAGCGGCACTGCTCTCAACAAGTTCAAACACAAAGGCCGCACCAACCAGCCCATAGCAGCGGAAAAGTGGGGCATTAGCTCGGCTCCTGTTCTTCCAGATTAACTCCCGCCGCAAGCTGCGCCCGCATATCGGCCAACGTAGCCACGGGGTCCGGCGAGTTGAATACAAACGAACCGGCCACCAACACATCGGCACCCGCTTCTACCAGGGCCAAGGCATTATCTTGATTGACGCCGCCATCAATTTCAATCAGCGCCGCCGAGCCACTATCGATCAGCAACTCTTTTAGGGCCGCTACCTTGCGCAGCGTGTTTGGAATAAAGGATTGGCCCCAAAACCAGGGTTCACCGACATCACCAACACCAGATCGAGGTCGGCGGCAATGTCTTCGAGCAGCCATACCGGCGTGTGCGGATTCAGGGCCACCCCGGCCTGGCATCCTAGCGCCTTGATTTGCTCGATCACGCGGTGCAAATGCGTGCAGGCTTCGTAGTGCACCGTAATCATGTGCGCCCCGGCGTCACGTACGGCCGAAAGGTAGTTCTGCGGGTCCTCGATCATCAAATGCACGTCGAGCGGCTGCTTGGCGTGGCGGTGAATGGCTTGAAGCACCGGAATCCCGAACGAGATATTGGGCACGAAGCGGCCATCCATGATGTCGCAGTGCAACCAATCGGCGGCGCTATTGGCCAGTCGCTCGGTTTCGAATTGAAGATTAGCGAAGTCGGCAGCAAGCAAGGACGGAGCCAGCAATGGCGCCCGGCGGCGAGTAGGAGTCATACCGCGAAGGTACAGAGTAAGAAAGTAACGGCATATCGGCGCAACACAACTATTAGCGAGCATTTACTTTCGCTGTGCAACGCTTGGCAAACCTAAACGCTCAAGTTCGCTTGCTACTTATCTGGCAGCGTTACTAAACGGTTAATTATCATTCTGAAATGCTGCGTAGCGAGCGGAAGAGAAATTGGAGTGAAACCATTTAACAATTGTATCCAAATGCCTCTTGTATCGGAACGGCAAGAGAATGCCAACGCAAAAGCTGCCGGGCAACCGTTATGCCGCGTGCAAGATCACGAAGAGCGAAGCTGTAGAAATAACAAGCCAGAGCAACACTCCTAATATATAAGGCCGTATTCCCACGGAGCGCACCACCTTGACCGACAAACCGGCCCCAATAAAGAATAGGGTCGCCGTCAGGCCAATCTTGGCTAGCTGCACCAGCACCGGCCCTAGCGGCTTGGCTACGGGCACGAATGTATTGAGTAGCATGGCAGCAACGAAGCCGAGAATGAAATACGGAATCTTGACCTTGACGCCTTGCTGCTTGAAGAGCAGAGCCGTGCCAACTGATACGGGGATGATCCAGAGGGCGCGGGCTAGCTTCACGGTGGTAGCTACTTGCAAGGCTTGGTCGCCGTAGGCTGCCGCTGCTCCAACCACCGAACTGGTGTCGTGGATGGCAATGGCGCACCAGAGGCCGAACTGGTTCTGCGTCATGGCCAGAATATGCCCAATGGGCGGAAAAGCAAATAGTGCTAGGGCATTGAGCACGAACACAGTACCAAGTGCTACCGACATTTCTTCGTCTTTGGCCCGGAGCACCGGTCCTACGGCCGCAATGGCGGAGCCTCCGCAAATGGCAGTGCCGCACGAAATCAGATGCACTACCTGTCGGCCCAGCCCTAGCCACTTGCCAATGAAGTAGCCTAACAGCAAGGTTCCCGAAATAGAAGCTACGGTAAACAAGACACCTTCTTTTCCAGCCGCCACCGCCGCTTGCGCGTTCATGCCAAAGCCTAGCCCGATAACCGAGAACTGCAGCAATTTCTGCGTCAGGCGGCGCGTATGAGTGGAGAAAGGATTGCCCAGCGTTTGAGCTAGCAGGAGCCCCAGCGCCAAAGCCATCGGAGGCGAAGCCCAGGGCGTCAAGCAAAAGACGAAGAACAAGGCAAACACGCCCTGGCGCAAGGTGAGGTCATGCCCCAATACCGCGTAAGGCGTGTGAAAGCGGCGAAAAAAGTGGGAGTAGGAAGCTTCAGCAATAGGTGCAGCCGGTAGCTTGGAATCGGTGGCGGCATGAGAGCAGCACATGGAATTAGCTGCTCAAATGTACGCTAGCCTAAAATGGCTGAATAACCTGAAATTGTTATTACCTATTACTATAAGTTATAAATAAGGCTGACTGCTTGACTAGTAAGCTGCTCGGTACAGCACACCCTTCAACTGCCGCGCCTCGGCCAGTAAATGCTGGAGTACCGCTGACCGATCATCGTGCCGCCACACCATAAATACCGGCGAATGATGCGGCAACTCTATGAACCGCAAGCCTTGCATCGGGCTGCCAGCGTATGACATTGGCAGCACCGATATACCCAAACCGGCCGCCACTAAACTTAGAATAGTGGCCCCAAAGTCAGAGGCAATAGTGAGTTGCGGCTGATAGCCGTACTGCGCAAACAGCTGCCCAAGAACCCGCACGTAGGGCGAATCACCGTTCAGGGCCGGCAACACAAACCGCTCTTGGCGCAAATCAGCCAGTGAGGTAAACGCTTCCTCCCGAAGCCAATGGTGGTCGGGCACTACCAAGGCCAGCGGCTCTAGGAAAAGCTGCTCCGAAGCCAAAGCCGGACTTCCCGCCGGATGCCGCCACACGCCCAGGTCCACTTGGAAGGTGAGCAAGCGCTGCTCCGATTCCGTAGCAATTACCTCGATGAGTTCCAACTGCACCAGCGGGTAGCGCGCCGTAAAGCCGGTCAGCAGCTTAGGTAGCCATGCGTGAGCTACTGCCCCGATGTGCCCAATACGCAAGCTACCCACCTCGCCGGCGCTAATTTGCTGCGCGTGTCGTTGCACCGCTTCTAACTCCGGCAATAACCGCTGCCACTCCCCTTGCAGCAGTTGCCCGGCCGCTGTCAGGCGCACGGAGCGCTGATTGCGCTCGAATAGACGAAACCCTAACTCACTCTCAAGGCTCTGAATGTGGCGGCTCAACGATGACTGCGTCATGTTGAGGTGTTCCGCTGTCTGCCAGAAATGGAGCTTATCTGCTAAGCGCAGAAAGTAGCGTACCTGATCTAGGTTCATTGATGCAGTTGTTGCATTAGTTGCACCGAAAATAGCATTGTTGTGCATCAATGCACTGCCTAGTTTTGCTCGTATTACAGGACCGCCCTTCACCCAACTGCAACGCTTAGCTTTTTACCGTTGCATCCTCGCAAGCAACTTGATACCCTCTTTTCACAGAATAAGTATTTTCACCGCACAACTCATTCTCTCATGCTACACCTCACCCGAGCTACTTCTGAAAACCTTGATTTTCGAGAGTTGGTCCAGCTGCTTGATCAAGACTTAAGAATACGCGACGGAGACGAGTCTGCCTTTTATGCCCAATTCAACAAGATCAACAAAATCAACCACGTCGTAGTAGCGTATCAAAACGACCAACCCGTGGGCTGCGGGGCATTCAAGGAATTCAACCAGGAGTTAGTGGAAATAAAACGCATGTTTGTGTTGCCCGCATACCGGGGGCAGGGAGTTGCACAGGCGGTACTCGGTGAACTGGAACAGTGGGCAAACGAATTGCACTACTCTGGCTACGTTTTGGAAACTGGCAAAAAGCAGCCCGAAGCTATCCGGCTCTATCAGAAAAGCGGCTACAAGATTATTCCGAATTACGGACAGTATGCCAACGTGGAGAATAGCGTGTGCATGCAGAAATAGCTAAGAGGTGGATGTAATGCATAGAAAAAGAAAAAGAAAAAGGCAGGTGCTGTACGTTTCCGTTAGCACCTGCCTTCACTTTATTCAGCGCGTTGTTTAACGCTTACTTGCTGTTTGCGTTTGCTTCTTCTTTATTCCAAGCCTTCCAATCGAGCTTGCCATCCTCGGTCTTACGGAGGAAATAGGTCTGGTCGTCTTCCTGGCGCTTACCGAACGTAACGTCGGCACGGCAATCTAGGCAGCGCAGCGAAGTATATTTGAATTTATCCTGGGCCACGCGGGCCGTCAGGTCAAGGTTGTCGGAACCACAGATGCCGCACTTGGCCACATCAGGAAAACTAAGCCGCTCATATTCGGTCACCACCTCGTGGAGGTTAGCACCTTGAACGGTGAAATGAAACTGGCGACGCCCCAGGCGCTTCGAAATCATCATTTGTAGCATGCTACTGATATTTTGGGTTTGAAAACCCGAGTTAAAAAAGAGTAGAATTCAGCTTGTTGAATTCCCGGACAAGATACTAATATTTTTCGCTTTATACTAATAATATTGACAATCATCATTAGTCAGACAATGCTGATTTGTTACCTCACCACTAGCAACACAACTACTGCCTGATGAACCGCACGCTACGCTGCACTTTTGCACCCGCCTGCACATCGCAGCTATACACGCCCTTGGCAAGTGAGGCTGTTGGCAAGCGCACTTCCGTGGCAGTGGTAGCAGGTAGTTGATGCTCGGCCACCAAGGCACCGCGCGCATCATAGAAACGCACTTGGAGCGGCAGGGCTCGGAAAGCAGGTGTGAGTTGCAAGTACAACTCGCTGCCATTTGCCGGATTGGGATATACCACAAGCTGGCCGTTGGTAGTAGCGCGGTTGCTGGTCGCCAACGGCACACCCGGATTAGCTAAGCTGTAGGCTAGTACGAAATTTGGGATGCCATAGCCTCGCAAGTTGTCGGGGGTAGTGAATTGCGAGCCGGAACGCTGTAGAAAGCCGATAACCTGTTGCGCCGTGAGTGTGGGATTGGCTTGCCAGAAGCCCGCCACCATACCCGCTAATATTGGGCAGGAAAACGAAGTGCCATCGTTACGTCCCGGCTGTCCATTCACCCCTATCACGGCTGCCTGCACACCCTGCGTCGCCAGGTCGGGCTTTATGCGGTTATCAGCACTTGGCCCTTTTGAACTACGGGCGGAATAGTTGCGCAACGAATCGACGGCGCCAGCAGTCAAAATAGAATCCGCATCCGACGGCGCCAACAGGCTTGGACCACTGCGTAAGCCATCGTTACCTATCGAATTGACGACTATCATGCCCACCCGAGCCGCGACAGTGGCCGCTCGCGTAGAAATGGCTGTCCGGCCGTTCAAGTTGGCGTACGAGTAATTAGCATACGATATATCGAAGGTGTTGTAGCCCAGCGACGAACTAATGATATCGACGCCCGCGGAGTCAGCTCGCTCAGCGGCCACCAACCAGTTCACTTCTTCAATTGGATTTTCTCTTTCATATTCCTCCGTGATATAAAGCCGATACGTGGCCTTGGGAGCAGTGCCAATGAAAACACCAGTTTGGTTAGCTGCCAGCGTGGAAAGCGTATTGGTACCGTGACTATCGCGCCCATACACGTTGACGTTACGGTCCACGAAGTTGTAGGTATCAGCAATGCGGCCGTCAGTGCGCAACGAAGCAAACGGCGCCGACTGATTCACGCCTGGAAAGCCGTCGTCGAACACGGCAATCTGTATGCCTTCACCCCGGAAGCCAGCGTTGTGCATGGTCACGGCTCCAATCATATTCGCCTGCTGATAAGCGGTGCCGTAGACTGGGTTGGCCGAAGGGCGCTGTTGGTTGGTTTCGGCGGGCAACTCGGTGTACTTGAGCGGTGTGACAGCAGCCGTTGTCCGGTTCACGGTTTGGGTAGCGCGCACGAAAGGCAGCGCTTGTATGGTGGTCAGCGTGGCAGAGTCGCAGTTAACCACCACGGCATTGAACCAGCGCGAAGTATACCAGACGGTTGCACCCGGCACTGCTTTCACTTGCGCAACGTAGTTGGGCGTTACGGGCAAGTCGCGGGGCAGCACCGGAATGCTTTGGCGAGTGCGGCGCGTAATAGCCCGCGCAGAAAGGAAATCTTGGGGCCGGCTTACGGTGAAAGGCGTGCCCGCTTTATCACGAAAATACACCAAATGCTTGCGCGCTTTGGCGGCCGTACTACCCGAAGCGGTTTGCGCCAGAACTGGCGTCAGGGCCGAAGCCACGAGTAGCCCGGCAAGTGAAACAAAAGAAAGAAGGCGCATAAAATAAACCGGTTGAAGACCTGCCGGAAGATACGGATTTAGTACCAAGCCGAGTCGGTATCACTCACTGAATCTGTCGATGCTACTACAGCCTTATTCCTTGCTCGAATTTCCACATTTAACAAGTACAGGGCACTCCGTATCACCCACCTAGAACCGTCGAGCAGGTACGCCAACCTTAAAACACAAAAACCGCCACCTGCAAACTAGGTGGCGGTTTTCGCTGAGAATTTAACTGTTATCGGCCTTTCTCAACTAGCACCTCCGTGCGCGTCGCTCCTCTATAGATTACTCCCGGAACAGGCGCATCGACAGTACCAGGCTCAGTGTAAATAAACCTGCGTCGATTCCTGTATACAAGCCCCTCACCCTGTGCATATACTTGCCGTACCCGAAAATAATAATATGCATTGATGTAGTCTGGATCCAATCGGTCGTCGAGCGTAGAGGTAGTTAGAGTTTTCGGATATGTAACCGTAGTGCTACCAGAAGTGGTAGTGAAAGGCCCATAGAGGTTGATGTAGCGAAGATTTTCTTTGGTTCCCTCTATATCGTTAAACGCGTTGGCATTCCAGTAGCCTTCCCGAACCGGAAATATCAGCTCTACCCGACGTACGTTGTTGCGCGTAACCAGTACGTTGCCCGCTGCCGGGCTAACGACCAGCACACTATCGTCCACCCAAGGATCAGTGGCCGTGTTGCGGCGCGACCGGACCACCCGAAACGCTTGGCGACCAGTTGCGTCTACGTATTCCTCGGCCACCCGCTCCCGAAACTGGAACTGGTTGTACGATTTCACGTTGCGCGTCCAAATGGTGTCCGTTACGTTGTAGATGCGAAAGTCACCTACTGCCAACGGATAGTAATTGGTGTCGGCAGGCACTATCGTCACCGATTCGTTTTTGCAACCCGCTACGGCCACTGCTAACAAGGCGGCAGCAAGTAGGCAACGCGACGAATACCAACCCTTCACCAACGAATAGCGCAACATAAAAACTAGGATTATAGCGTGGCAATAACGGCCGAAGATACGGGAGTTTCGCCAATAGTGTGTCGCTCAATCCAGCCTCCGCCCAACACATCCTGGCCGTCGTAGAATACGGCCGCCTGACCCGGCGTTACGGCGTGCACCGGCTCCTCGAAGTAGACGTAGATTTTCTCACCAATCTGTTCCAGGAATGCCGGAGCACCATCGTGGTTGTAGCGAATTTTGGTGGTACTCGGCACCAAGCCCCGGCCTTCCAACGACGCAAATTTGCCCATATTCAACTGCCCTACCACGGTGCGGCTACTCGCCAAATCGTCGAAATTGCCGAGTACTACTTCGTTGGTATCAGGCCGAATTTCCGTTACATAAACCGGGAAGCCCAAGGCCACGCCGAGTCCTTTGCGCTGCCCGATGGTGTAGAACGGATAGCCTTCGTGGGTACCCACAAACGTCCCGTCGCGCAACACAAACCGGCCACCCGCCACCCGCTCTTCCAAGCCCGGCACCCGGCGCCGTAGGAAGCCACGGTAGTCGTTGTCAGGGATAAAGCAGATTTCGTAGCTCTCGGGCTTGTTCACGAGTTCGGTAAAACCGCGGCGGCGCGCCTCGTCATAAATTTCGGTTTTGCGCATGTGCCCCAGCGGAAACAGCGTGCGGCTCAAGCTCTCCTGGCTCACGCCCCACAGTGCGTAGCTTTGGTCTTTGTTTTCATCGAAGCCTTTGCTGACCACGTAGCGGCCGTCTTCAAAGCGCACATTGGCGTAGTGGCCAGTCGCAATGAATTCGCAGCCCAGTTGATCAGCCCGGCGCAGCAACGCGTCCCATTTGATGTGGGTGTTGCAGAGCACGCACGGATTGGGCGTGCGGCCGGCCAAGTATTCGTCGGTGAAATTTGAAATTACAAAGTCGCCAAACTCGTCCCGAATATCAATAATGTAATGCGGAAAGCCGAGGTCCACGGCAATCTGGCGAGCATCGTTGATGCTGTCGAGCGAGCAGCAACCGGTTTCTTTTTTCGAGCCTCCCGCCGAAGCGTAGTCCCAGGTTTTCATGGTCATTCCGACCACTTCGTAGCCTTGCTCGTGCAGGAGCACGGCCGCTACCGATGAATCAATACCGCCGCTCATCGCGACGAGGACGCGGCCCTTGGTAACGGGCGGCGTGGAAGATGCAAATTGCGTCATAAAGAAAAGCGCCCGTGGAGTCAAGGTCCGCGGCCACGTGGCAAAGATAACACATGCCGCCCGCTTGGGGTTTCCTTTGCATTTTCTTTGAACGCCGCAGGTCATACAAACCACAGGTCGAACGTTGCGGCTGAATAGGAATGGTTACTTTTGCGCTTCGCCAAGCGGAAGCTGTTTGCTGCCGCTGCCCCAACTTTCTTGCGTATGTCCTTGCTTACGTCCGTGCTGGTGCGCGGCATCAACAACCTCTCCGATGCGCGCTACTGCGCCGGCATGGGAGCCGATCGGCTTAGCTTCCACCTCGACCCCTCCCTTCCGGGGCACCTCACGCCCGAAGCCGTGCAGGAAATCAGTGGCTGGATAGCGGGCGTAGACTTGCTAGGCGAATTCGATACCCTGCCCGCCGCGGCCATCAACGAATTGGCGCAGCGCTGCAATTTGCAAGGCATCTTGCTGCACCGCCGCCGCACCCCCGATGAAATGTCGAAGTTTACCCTGCCCGTCCTCAAACTCGTGCGTTGGATTCCCGACATGCTACCCGAAGACGTGGACACCCGCTTCCGCGACCAGCAAGCCTATACCTCTGGTTTCGTGCTGGCCCAAGCTCCTCCCCAGCCTCTTTCGCCCAAGCAACTCATCCACCTCACGCAGCAGGCCCGCACGTACCCTATGTGGCTCGGCGCCGACTTTGCAGCTAGCACCAGTAACTCCGTCCGCCAGTTCGTTGAAACCGTCCGACCCGCTGGTATTGTGCTAGAGGGCGGCGACGAAATCAAGCCCGGCCTCCGTGACTTCTCAGAGATGGAAGCTGTGTTTGAAGAGTTGGAAGCTTAAGTTCTAAACGACCCCAGTTTGCTACATTTACTTAGGTACGATGCTCTTCGGGTGGCAACTACCCCATGATGGTAATCAAACTATAAATCGGCTCTGTCAGGTACTGCTCACCGCTAACTTCTACATGAGCTTCCGCCAAGGTCCGCGGCAAGCTCTTCGTGAACAGTCGCCAGGCGACGGAACCATCCAGCGCGACGGTGGCGGCTACCGGCCCGGTATAGTGGCTGCCAAGTTCCCAGCTGTTGGCTTGCCGCCTCAGATACCAGGTGTCACCGGCCGCGCCGGTTACAGTGAACTGTAGCACCGTGCCGGGCTCGGCGGCTACCGCTCGGTAATGATGCGGCAGAGCCCGCACGCAGGTGCTAAGAAAAGGGTGGTACAGTTCCGGTGCCAAGAGCGGCGCCTCCTGCCCTACTGCTTGCCTGATTTGCTGTTGATGATGCCACTTCTCGGTGTAGTCGCGGGCTACGTGAAACCAGTTGGGGGACTGATCTTCCCCGGCCCAGCCGACGGAAAAAACGGCCGGTTCCAATGGCGGCAACGACGCCATATAGGCATTGTAGGCCGGGCCGCTTATTTCTAGGAGCCAGGTGATAATCTGTGGACTTAACCGCTGGCCTACGGCCACCCACTCCTCGTTTAACTGGTTGAGGTAGCGCACAATATCGGCATAGGCTGGGCTGGCGGGCCCAGGTTCACCAAAGTGCCCATCCCGAAGCATCGACAATGTCCGCAAGGAGCCATCTAGCAGGTGCAACGCCACATCGCGCACTCGCCATTTGGGGGCTACCGTGGCTTTATCCCAATCTGTTGGTGCCAACGAGCGCAACACGGCAATCAGGTGCTGATCGAGCACCGGCAGCAAATGGGCGGTATCTAGAACGGGAAGTGGCTGCATACGCCTAAGCAGTAGATTGAAGAGATGATGCGCGTGCCATGAATTTCAACGGCCAAGACTAGAAGTCTATCACCTCACCAAATTAATTCTTCACGTCAATTTAAACTGCACATACTTGATAGCAACGCCCTGCGACCGGTATTTGCTCTCGAAGTTGGTTTCAATGTCCTCGGCGTGTGGCAGCAGTTCAGGCGTGGCATAGAGGTCTTTGGTGAAAGCTAGAATCGTGACGCCGGGCGCTGTTGCAGAATTTCCAGCGTATAGTCAAATAGACCTTCGTTGTCGGTTTTGAGATGAACCAGCCCGCTAGGTTGTAGAAGCTGCTGATACAGGTCGAGGTAGCGCGGCGCAGTAAGGCGGCGCTTGATGTCCCGGTCGCGGGGGCGCGGATCAGGAAAGGTTATCCAGATTTCACTGAGTTCACCCGGTGCGAAGTGCTTCGGCAAATCCAGGGCGCGGGTACGAATGAAGCCAACATTAGTCAGCCCCAAGGCTTCGGCGCGGGTGCTGCCCCGCCAAATTCGGTCTCCTTTAATATCGAGGCCGAGGAAATTACGCTCCTGGTAACGCGCTGCTAGCCCTACCGTGTATTCACCTTTGCCGCAACCTACCTCCAGCGTAATTGGCTCGTTATTGCGAAAGAACTCCTGGTGCCACCGGCCACCTAACTGTTCGTAGGCAGGTTTGCCAGGCTCGACAATATCGGCTCGTTCCGCGTTTTCTGCGAAACGCTTTAACTTAATTCGACTCACTTACTTTCGTTGTTGGTTGATTTTTTGGGTTGTCTGTGCGCTTTTAAGTTGCCGCCTATTCGCTACTATTCGGGAATGAGCAGCAAACAACGAAACCCGAGTTAGAGGCCTTCTATTTCCGCCACTACAAAGGTACTGCCGCCAATGAATATCACATCCTCGGGGCCAGCAGCAGCACGAGCCGCCGCTACGGCAGTGACAACCGGCCCATACACTTCCCCTCGCAAGCCTACGGCGGCAGCTAGACTAGCCAACTCTGCGGCAGCCAAAGCCCGCGGAATTGATGCTTGGCAGAAGTAATAAGTAGCATCCGTTGGCAGCAAACCTAGCATCTTGGATACGTCTTTGTCGTTGACAACGCCCAACACGAAATGCAGTTGCCGGCGAGGCAGCCGCGCAAGTTGGGCTGTCACGAGGCGCAAACCGGCTTCGTTGTGGCCTGTGTCGCACACTACCAGCGGGTGGCGGCCCAGGATGGTCCAACGGCCGCGGAAGCCCGTAAGCTGGCGCACATTTCGCAGGCCTTCGCGCACTGCTGCTTCGGGCACCACAAACCCCTGACGGCGTAGCTCGTCCAGCACGGCCAGCACCCCCGGCAGATTTAGTTGCTGATAATCCCCGACCAAACCCAATTCTAGGTGCTGTAGCAGCGGCTTTCCATCATGCGTTACAGAAAGGACCTGAAACTCCTGGTCGGGCGCAGGCTGCGCTTCCAGTGTGGTCTGGTAGTGCTGATCGGCAAAAAGCAGTGGCGCCTGTTCAGTTGCTGCTTTCTGCTCGAACACTGCCTGCACTTCCGGCTGCGTTTGGCTGATGATGGCCGGAACGCCGGGCTTGATGATGCCTGCTTTTTCAGCGGCAATCAGCGGCAGCGTATTGCCCAGCAGGCTTTGGTGGTCGAAGCTGATATTGGTAATGAGAGAAACTAACGGAGTGATAATGTTGGTGGAATCTAACCGCCCGCCCAGACCTACTTCCACTACCGCCACGTCTACCTGTTGCTCGGCGAAGTAGGAAAACGCCAACGCCACGCACATCTCAAAAAAAGACGGCTGCACCTGCTCGAACATAGGCCGCCATTGCGCTACCCACGCCACCAAATACTCGGGGTCAGGTCCTGTCCATTCACCTTAATTCGCTCCGTGAACTCGCGCAGATGGGGCGACGTGTACAGCCCTACTTTATAGCCGGCCGCCTGCAACACTGCCGCCAACAAATTAGAACTGCTGCCCTTGCCGTTGGTACCCGCTACGTGTACACTAGGAAACTTTCGGTCGGGATGCCCAGTGGCTTCAGCCAGCTTCTCGGTGGTTTCCAATCCGGGCTTGTAGCCCGCCGCGCCCACTCGCTGAAAGATCGGTAGTTGGCTGTAGAGGTATTCGAGGGTTTCAGCGTAAGTCATAGCGAAGAAACTGATTAATAGCGGCCAGAAATAACAAGGTTAGTTACCAGCCCACAAAGCAAAGCCGCCGGCCGGAGAAATCCGACCGGCGGCCTTAAACTATTCTATGGGCTGGTTAACGCACCGTGAACCTGAAGGTATAGAAACCAGAGCCGCCGCCCGCTGCTGAATTAGTCCGGCGGAATTCGGCGTTTTCCAGCGCGTCGCGGCACACTTTCTCTTGGGCCGCCGACACATTGCCGGATACTTTCGTTACGGCTTCCACCTCGCCGTCGGCATTCACCTTGATGCGAAAACGTACAAAGCCCGAGTTATTATCGAGTGCTGGGGCGCTAGGGCGGTTTACGAAGGCCCAGCCGCTCATTTCAAGGCCACCGGAGCCGGGGCTACTGCCGCTGCCACCGCTACCGGGTTGGCCGTACAGCGCCTTGGCATCAAGCGAACCATTCGGGTCGCCCTGGTCGCCGACGGAGCCGGGCCGGTCGCCGTTGTTGTTGCCAGTGGGCGCGTTGCTAGTACCATTCACACCGTTGCCACCACCATTGGCGCTGCCCTTAGGCGTATAGAGCGTACGGGGCCGCTCTACGGGTTTGGGAGCCTCGCGCACTTCTTCCTTAACTGGAGTTGGCTCAGTGCGCTCCACCTTCACGGGCGCAGGCTTGGTTACGGGCGGCGCCGTAACGGGGCTTTCCTCGGCATCACTGGTAATAATTCGCTCTTGAGCTGCCTGCTGAGGCGCAGGCGGCGAAGCCGGGGTAGCGGGTTGCGGCGGGGTCGGCTTGGGGTCGGGGCTGGAAGCGGGCGGGCGGCTGTCTTCGCGGTTGCGCGAGTTGTTGGCAATTGCCATGCTTTGCACGTCGCCGGAACCCGCCTCATCAATGCCGTAGTTCAATTCTACTCCATCCCCCCCTAGCGCGTCGAGTGGCGGGTCGGGGCCCTTGAACACGGTGAAGAATAACACGGCCGCTAGCAGCGCGTGCAACAGCACCGTCCCGACTATGGCTTCTTTTCGATGTTCTTCGCGGTATTCCATGATTGACTCCGTTGCTTGTTTTCGCTTTTCGAGTTGATCTTCACTTGTTGAAGAGTAACTACTTCTGTATTCTAATCAACAAACGAGGTATCAACCACTACCGACGAACGAAAAACAGAGAAACTTACTTACTAGCAGCTTGCTGCGCTTGCGTGGCCATCACCATCTTAATCTTAAGGCGGTTGCCGATTTCCAGAATATCAACCAGCTTCTGCACGTTCTGCGAAGCGTCTACGCGTAGTACCACCGTAGGCAAATCCAGTTGTTGGTTGGCAATTAGGCTCTTCAATTCATTCTCCAGGCTTTCGGCAGAAGTGGGCTTCTTGTTGACGAAGACTGCCCCGGCCGCATCTACCGACACAGTAATAGGCTGCTTCATCACCTGCTTACTGCTTTTCGCGTTGGGGAGCAGCAGCTTGATAACGTTGGGGTTCACCATCGTCGACACAATCAAGAAGAACAGCATCAGGAAGAACATGATGTCGTTCATCGAGCTGGTCTCGACGTGCGAAGAAAGCTTACGGCGCCGGCTTAAATTCATTGCTATGAGATTGTTGAATAGCCGAATTGATAAATAGTTAGCCGTTATAATGGTTCATTAAACAGCCAACCATTTATCACTTCAGGTATTCAACCATTAATTGTCTTGCAGGATGTCCATGAACTCGATGGCCGAGTTTTCCATGCGGAATACCAGGCGCTCTACCATGATGCTCAGCCAGTGATACCCAATGTGGGCAATTATGCCGACGATAAGACCAGTGGCGGAAGTAACCATTTTGGTGTACAAACCGCCCGATATTTGGGCGATACCGAAGTCGCCGGTGGCGCTAATGGCGTAGAAAATCTTGATTACGCCGATGATGGTTCCTACGAAACCTAACATCGGCGCAATACCAGCAATAATGCCGAGGATGCTGATGTTTTTTTCGAGGCGGGCAATTTCCACTTTCCCCACATTTTCAACGCTGGCCTCGATGTCTTTGAGGGGCAAGCCGATGCGACGGATACCCTTCTCAATCATACGAGCAAGCGGCGTGGCCGTTTGGGCGCAAAGCATTTTGGCGCCTTGTAAGTCGCCTTTCACCATCAGATTGCGAATACCAGGCATGAACGACTCGGGTACGGCCGCAGCTTTCCGGATGGTGATGTAACGCTCTAAAATGATGTAGAGCGAAACGAACGACAACAAGAAAAGCGGAATCATGATGCCGCCGCCCTTTACAATCAAGTCAATTAAGGAGAGGTCGGAGGCGGCAGCATTGGCCGCGGCATTGGCAGCTGTAGCGGAAGAATCAGCGGCGGCAGCACCTGCTGCGGGGGCACTGCCGACTTGCATCTGAAGCAGCAGGGAAAGCAAAAGCGTCATGCTAGTAATTAAGAACCCAAAGAGTATTACCCATCCGCTTGCGCAGAATAGAGGCTTGGCGATCAGCAGAGGTGCGGTCAGGAAAGTCGGCGACAGAAAGCTTGTACTGGCGGCTGCCAGCGGGCGGCGTGATAACGCGGGCGGCGTGGCCTAACCGTACCAGGGCTTGGCGGCCTTTCTCGGCGTTGACCATAGTTGTATATGATCCGGCAATAACGTAGTAGCGGCCCGTACGGCTTTTTACAGTTGTGGCAGTAGTGCTTGCCGTTGCATTGGCAGCGGCAGCTTTTTCCCAACCAGGAGCCTTGGTAGCAGGCTTGGCGGCAGCTTTTGCCGGCTTTGCCTTTTGCCACCCACTTGTGGCAACAGCAGGTGTAGCGGTTTTAGGTGCTACTACTGGCTTAGCCTTCGCTGCCACAGCTGGTTTCGTAGCGGGCTCCTTTACCGGCTGGGCAGTTGCAAAGTTGTCGGCGGTGGCAAGGGCGGCTTGTTGCTGGCTAACGGCAGGCGCTACTTGCGCTACGGGCTGCGACGACCGCACCTGCTTTGCTGCTTTCTGTTCTTCTATCCGCAGGGCGTCGGGCAGATATCCCTGTTGGTCAGCAAACATATAGTTGGCCGAGAACACCAATCCAACCATTACAAATGCCAGCGCCCCCTGAAGCAAACGAGTCACACGCACCGAACGGCCTACCGACAGTTGCGGCAAAGCCGGTTGCCGCTCGCGTGAGTGTATGGCGTCGGTTGCGCGCACCGGACGAGCTACCAGTTCAGGCAACCCAAAGCTGGCATTAAGTAAATTGTCGGTGCCGATGTACTCAAACTCAAGCCCCCGACCTACCGACCGGCGAAACACGCCAATCCCGGGCAATTCGGTGCGCTGGTTGGTTTCCAATTCCTGCTGCATTCGAGCCACGGCTTCGCGTACCATTTGACGCGCTTGGACCGTGCTTAAGTTCAGTTTCACACTCAATGCATCCACCAGCAAGCCATCGTTGCGGGTCAGGGACTGATTGAAAGCCACACGCTTAGCTGGCGGAGCTAGGGTATGCCGCACCGGATGAATTCGGGCGGGTGCGTAGTCGGCAATCAGGCCGCCAAAATCAGGTATAATGACACAGTCATGGTCCCGGAGCAGGGTGCGGATATGAGTGGATAGCGGCAAGGTGTCGAAGGTTAGGTTAATGGTCTTAACACACAGTTGATAGTGCTTGGGCCTAGATAGATGAAATCGGGTTACCGTTTGTTCATGTATGCAACAGGCACTGTCCGCAGTGTACTAATTTTAGAAGTCGTATGTCGCGCCGAGCAGCACGTTAGCTCCTTTCACCGGATAGTTCAAGAACCGTTCATACTGACCGCCAATCAGGTTGTTACCCATAGCAAAGATGGATAGTTTTTCCATAATCCGGTAATCAGCGCGCAGGTTAAGGTCCACTACGGAATCGGTAGGACGCGCCACTTTGCGGTAGCCTACCGCAGATGACTGGTAATCATAACCAGTCCCGTAGCTTGAACTGTAAGTGTACAACTCTGCCCCTAGCAGCAACTTGTCGTACAAATTATGCGTGGCAAACAGCACCGTCTGAAAGGCGGGCCGATGATACGGCTGGGCCAGCGTTTTGACATTGTAGCCGTTGTAATCAAACTTCAAGCCCACACGAGTTTTTTCGACAGCGTTGTAAATAATCTCGCCGTGGACGTTGAAGAGTTGGGTAGCTTTCTTGTCGTATACCAGGTTGAATTTGGTGGAATCACCCCGATATAGGCCACCAACTACGCCTGGCTGTATATAACCCGCATTCTCATAGAAGTATAAGGTCCGGTCGTTGCTCAGCGTTACGCGGGCATTCACTTCTAGGGAGCGAGCTGGCGTGGCATTGAAGCCGACGTACAACGTGGGGCCCCGGCGAGTATCGGATACGCGCTGGTTGGGCGCCAGCCAGGGGTTCTCGGTGGTTAGGTCGTACATCGTTACGCGCTGTATGGCGCCTCCCAAGCCCGCAAAGGCCACAAACTTGTCTTCCGTGACGGTGTAAGCCAGTCGAATCGCCGGATAAACGTTGAGCTGCTGGGCCTGCCGGATGGTATCCCCGGTGTAGCCGAGCGTAGCACCTACCGATACAACCAGCCGATTCAGGTTGGCTTCGAAAGCTGGCGTAATTTGGAAGTAAGGCCGGCTGTACTTCAGAGAATCCTCGAATGAGATATAAGAAAAGTCGCCATTGACGGTCACGCGGCTGGTTTCGCCGAGCACGTAGGCAGAGCGCAACTCCGCATAGATGTTGTTTTCCTTGGCCTTGAACCGGTCGTTCCAGTGACGGTAGCCTACTCCCAGATCATACTGAAATTGAGCGTCGGTGGCGCGGTTGCGAGCGTATACTTTTGCACCGACCCGAGTGAACGTTTGTTTGATGTTATCGGCTTCGGGCAATACGGTTACGTTGCGGTTGTAGCCGTAGAAATTATACCGTTCGCGTCCTATCTCAAGTTTTCCCCCAAGCGCCGTAGTGCCGCTGTAGGTTTCCCCGTGAAAGTCGAGGTTAGTACGGCTTTGGCTGGAATTGTCTTTATCGACTGGGCCGCGAGCCGAGGCCAGGTGGTTCAGGTCGAGACCGTACGAAGCCGAGTTGCTGCGAGTGTTGTGCAGATGCAAGCGGCCGAGGAAGGTGGCGTAGTTGCCAACTCCTGCCTTCACATAATTACCGGTTTGCAGAGTCGGTTCCTCCTGCCGGATGGTTAGCACCCGCACCGAGGGGTTGAGTAGGTCGGCGGGCAACCGAAAATCCGGGTAGGTGTAGTTCACCTTGGCACCGGTTTTGGCGGGTGCCTCCACTTTAATTTTCTCGAAATTACGCGTGGCCTCGGGCAGCTGATTCACCCGTTCCTTTACAATCTCGATTTCAGCTTCTTCAATCTTGCCGCGGTTAGTAGGGCGCGTAGTTTGCGCCTGCACCACCACCGGGACAGTGGTCAACAGGCCAGCTAGCGCCAGCAGTTTCGACGGGGTAAACGTCATAGTTGGAAATTTAAATTCAATGCAGGCAGCAGTTCAAACAAACTACAGCAAGCATTTAGTATTCAGCTATTTATTTCCTTTAAAAATTTAAGGCTCACACTTCTATTCCTCTTGACCAACTGGTCCATCGGTCCGGTTGGTCGTGGTGTCGGTGGGCATTTCGGTGGATGGCACCAGGGAGCTACGACTAGCGGCTTTGCCTTTGGTAGCGGGCGTAGTTTTGGTGGTGCCGGGCTTGGCTGGGGTAGCCTTGGCTGGTGCCTTGGTGCCACCGGCGGCCGGGGTTTCGGTTGGCAAGGCGGCTAAGCGTTGCTTGGCACCTTCAATGATTTCGGCCAGAGGAAATTTATTGTCGATGATGGAATTGAGCGTGGCGCGGGCTTGGAAGGTTTCGCCTTGTGCCGCGTAGACATCGGCAATTAGTAAGAAGCCACGGCCTTGCCATAGCTCATAATTGGAGGCGTTAGTTTTGTAAGCAGCATCTAGCGCCTCAGGGTACTTCTTCTGCTGGTACAAAACATCGGCCACGAGGTAGAGCGCCTCCGCTCCGTTCTCGTCGGCTGCGGCCGTGGTAGCCGCGGTGTTGAGTTCGGTTATGGCTTGGTCGAGGTTGCCGGCTTTGAGGCTGGCTTTGCCTAAGTAGAGCAGCGCAGCATTGGTAGCGGCCGGCGAGGCAGCCTGCGTTTGCAGTTCCGCGGCCACCCGGCGGGTGCCTTCGTAGTCGGCACTCTCGTAGTAGCTCTTCATTAACCCCAAGCCTGCGTTAGCTACTTCGCGCTTGTTCTGGGACACTTCGCGCAGGCGGCTATAATACTTGATGGCTTCGGGGTAGTTCTTGTTTTCAAATTCGAGTTCGGCCACCCGGCCCACGGCCCGGTTCACAAACTCCGATTTGCCTTCTTCCACTACTGCTTTCAACTTGGGCAGCGCCTCGGTTTTCTTACCGGTTTTCAGCAGCGCATCAGCTAGAAAGTAGCGCCCATCTGCCGCTAGCGTATTGTCGGGATACTGCTTCAAGTAAGACTCTAGCCGAGGAATTGCTTGTGCATATTTCTCAGCGAGATACAAAGATTTAGCTGCTTCAAATTCTACGCTTTCCGTGGCCTTGTTATCCGGATTCTGCTGCTTAAACTGGGCCAAATACTGGTCGAACTCTTCGGTGCGTCCTAGGGCCGACAAGCTCTCTTGCAAGTTGTAGATAGCACTACTAGCAGCCTTGGTGCGGGGGTAAGCACTTAGCACTTGCTTGAAATCCACCACGGCTTTTTCGTGCTGCTCCAAGTTGGCGTAAGCTACGCCCCGCTTTTGCAGCGCCTGCGGAATCAGGGTAGAGTTCGGGCGGTTGGCAATTAGCTTGCTGAACCCATCGGCGGCTTGCTGGAAGTTACCGGCCTCGTAGTCGAGCTGGGCTTGCTGATACACGGCGTCGTCGGCGTAGCGCGAGTTGGGCGTGGTCTTCAGCAAGGTGCTCAGGGTGCTGGCGGCCTCGTCGCGGCGGCCCATCAGCCCGAGCGTCACGCTCTTTTGATAGTAGGCGTAATCTTTATCGGAGGCGTTGGCCGCAATTACTTTGTTGTAGAGTTCGAGGGCCTGCTGGTAGTTTTTGGCTACATAATAGGTGTCGGCTAGACGCAGCGACACGTCATAGTAGTTGGGGTCGGTGGGCTTGGCTACGGGGTCGTTGAGCCAGGCTTGGAACTGTGGCCGGGCCCGGTCGTACTGCTGCGTGTTGTAGTAAGCGTAGCCGAGGCCGTAGCGTGCTTTCTGCTCGAAGTCTTTTTCACTGGCACTTACGCCACCCTGCCGCGCCGCGCGGGCCGCCGCAGTGTAGGCCGTAATAGCAGGCTGGTACTGCTGCCCAACGCTGTAGATTTCGCCTTTCAACACCTGAGCAGCGGCGCGCAGCGCGTCATCCTCGGGGTACTTCAGGCTCTTGTCGAGCAGCGGCAGCGCATCGGAGTAGCGGGCGTTGTTGTAGAGCGTAGCGGCTTGCAAGTACGCTACGCGCTGGTAGGTCGCGTTTAGCTTGGAGCTTCGGTCGTCGAGGTTGTCGAGGTAATTGAGGGCCTGCGCGTAGTCCGACGAGTTCAGGAAACTCTCGCTAAGAATGTCATCGGCAACCGCTTGGTTTTTCGAGCGGGGAAATTTCTTGTTGAAGTCTTTCAGGGCCGCAATTACTTCCGGCGTATTGCCAAGCTCAAATTGAATCTGCGCGTACTTGAGCGCAGCGTTTTCACTGATGGTACGGTCGTAGCCGAGCTTGCGGGCTGCATCAAACGAGTTCGAGGCGAGCTGCTTCTGGTTGGTTTGCAGATAGCTCAACCCCAAGTGGTAGGCCGCATTTTGCCCGAGCGAATCACGGCGAGCCGCTACGGTCTTCAGGCTCCCAATAGCACCTTTGAAGTCGCCCTGCTTGTAGTTGGCGTACCCGATTTTGTATTGAACTGCGGGCTCTATCTTTTTGCGGCCAGCTGCATACTTATTGAAATACGTGGCGGCCGTTTTGAAATCCTTCTTCTGGTAATAGGCGTCGCCTACTAGCAGCTGAATTTCATCGGCGCTTTGTGGGGGCGGAGTCTGCGCTAGCGCTTTGCTACCGTAATCAATCAAACCGTCGAAGTCGCCTTCCTTGTAGTAAATCTGGCTCATGACGGCCGGTACTACGGGGCGGTAGGCATCATTTTGCTCGGCTACGGCCAAATCCTTGCGGGCGCCCGCGAAGTCGCCGGCACGGTAAGCTAGATAACCGGCGTAGTAGGAACTAGCGTAGCGGAACTCGTGCTGCCCTTGCTTGTTGCGGTCGAACTGCAGCTTGGCCTTGTCGAACTCTTTTTGGGCAAAATAACTGTAGCCGAGCTTGAACTCGGCTTCGGCACGCTGCTCACCCGAGAGGTTGTCGGCCCCCACTCGTTGCAAATAATCGGTGGCTTTGGCGTAATCTTTTTTGTCGAAGTAGAATTTCCCTAATTCGAAAAAAGCCACTGCGGCCTTAGGGTGAGCCGGATTCTGCGCTGCAAAGGCAAGAATCCGGTCTTCGGCATCGGGATGAAACAAGTAGAGGCCAGCCACGGCGTAGTAGTATTCCGCGTCGATGGTACGGCCAACGGCTAGTTCGCCGGTGCGGCGCTGGGTAAGCTCGGTGTAGCGCTGGAAAGCCTGCTGAGCGGCACCGTACTTGCCCCGGTCGAAGAGTTCGAGGCCTTCTTGAAAGTGGCGCTCGTCGTTGGCGAACACCTGAGTTTGCTGAGCCTGGGCGGCTAGCGGGGCAGTGGCGCTGAGGGTGGCGGCCAGCGCAATCCGGGGTATAAACTTCATTGCTCGGCGTTACGGGAAGCGGCCTGTTGGGCCGGAATAGCCAAAAGTAGCGAAAAGTTCGGCCGGGTTGCCGCCAGAAGGGCCTTTTCGCTAGCGTAACGCCATAATAGGTCGGTTTGGTGTAAACTAGTGTAGCTCCACAGTGAATTGGTTGATTATTTGCACGGCATGCTTGCGCTGCTTATCGGCTGCTGAGGTGCGGATAGCAGGCAGCAAGTGAAAGCAACGCTCCTACTCTTTCTCTTTGCGCGCTAACGTCACTTCGTCGCGGGTAAAATCTACGTGGCTCTTGTCTACTGGCCCGCGGCACACCAGCACGCGCGGTGGCGCCAACTTACCTTTGCGACCAGCCTCGATTTGTGCTTCACCCGTTACGTCCAGCGTAGCCACGGTTTCGCCGTTTACCTGCAATTCCCACGGGCCAGGTTTTACAGGGCCTTCGAGGTGACCTACGAGAAACGTTTCTTGCGGCGATATAGCGATGATGTCGAGGAGTTGCATGTAGTAAATAGTAGGCTTTCGATGGATGAATTAGGAACAACGCGCTTCCCTCTACGTTGCCAAGATAGAAATTACCCCTGTCAAACCTGTCAGCTTCTAACTTACAGCCTTGCTTCTAAATTAGCTAGCTCATGACTGCCACTACCCTTCTCCATCATGCTCAACGCCTGCAAGCTCTAGCGCAAGCAGGGCTCGCCTACACGCAAAATGCTTATGATGTCGAGCGATACGAAGAAATTCGTGCTATTAGCGTACAGCTCCTGCAAGAGTTATCTGCCGACGACGAACCACTAGAGAAGATCACGCGACTGTTTGCTTCCGAAACTGGCTACCAGACGCCCAAAGTAGATGTGCGGGCCATTTTGTTTCGGGGCACCGAAGAAATCTTGTTGGTGCAAGAAAAAGTGGATGCCAACAACTGGTCGTTGCCGGGTGGCTGGGCCGACGTGGGCTACACACCCTTTGAGGTAGCCGTAAAGGAAGCTCACGAAGAAACTGGCTACCACGTGCAGGCTCGCCGGCTGCTGGCTCTGTTCGACAAAAAGAACCACCCGCACCCGCCTCAGCCTTGGTACGTGTACAAGGCGTTTGTGCTCTGCGAAATCACAGGAGGGTCACTTCTCTCCGATACTCCCGAAACTGCGGGCGGACGCTGGTTTCGGGAAGAGGAAATAGCTGACTTGTCTTTATCCGTGGACCGGGTAACGGCTTCGCAGCTCGCTACGCTGTTTCAGTTTGCTCGCCAGCCCGAACTACCGACTTTATGTGACTAAAGGGAAGCTGGCGCGTTTCTTTACTCTTCTGGTGGCAGCATAAATCGATGCATCAGCTTCAACAACATCACATCGGCCGCACTCAGGCCTTGTGGCGCCGAATCCAAGCTGGCGGGCGGTTGATACCCCTCAATCTCAGCAAATGCATCAGCCTCAACCGGCTGGAATGCCATAGCCCATTCAGCAAAGCTTCGTGCGCTTATCGGTTTGTCGGCTAACTTAAAAATGCCTGTATGGCGCGTGTCTTGTTCAATTTTACTGTAAAGTGCGTGCACAGCTTCCGCTTCTCCTTCCAGTAACTGCATGAATTGTCCTTCATGGTAAAGCAGCACTCCCGTAACACCATACTGTTCGTTGCGCGACCTAGCTTTGGCAAGTAAATCCTGCAATTCGGTATCGGAAAGCGGATAAGCGGCAGTGCTGCTATAGATAAGATGATGCATACCAAGAAGAAACTAAACAACTACTTGTTTGTCGAACTGTCTAAGTCAGCTATAAACCTGAACTACAACTGAGGAGTTCCGCCGTGCAAAGCGCGCACTCGTTCAAGCAAACAATCTATTACTTAAGTTTTCTTCTATACGTCGATATAGGTTTTAAAGATAAAATATTGGTTTTATAAGGGATATACCAACCCTAGAGCTCAATTAGCAGTTGCCAAACAAGAAGGCAAACCAACCCTGACGGATGATTATTTTTGAGAATGCAGCAGGCAGTTTAAGCGAAAACAAAGCAGGTAATTACCTCCGTCTTGACTGGCAAGATGCTTATCCATCCGATGAGAGCATTAAAGCACTGTTGGAAGAGGTGCTGTTAGCCTTACAGCACCGGCAATGGCGAAAGATACTATTTCACCAAAACGGCCGGGGCACCCTCAGCGTCGCTATATCGGCATGGGTATCGATAGACTGGCTTCCGCGCGCCGTGCATGCAGGCTATTACTACGGAGCCATTATCCTCTCCCGCGACATGTTTACTAGGCTAGATACAACTGCCATCGGTAAAGAATACAGCCGACGGATGCATTTACCTGTTTACCAATACTTCGAACATGAGACCGAAGCCATAACGTGGCTTTTGGCGTCCAAAACTCCAGAACAAGCACCAATACCGCAAGAGCGGGAAAAGCTTCCTAAGAAAGAAAAATCGTAGTACCTAGTAAAGCAGCACGAAAATTAACCTCATCAGTCAATGAGTTCTGTGCGGCACAGGTGGACTAGATGCTTCTTGGCGAGTTTGGGGGCAGGTAGCTATAAGCAGCTTGAATCAAGGCGGCGGCCCCTACTTCAGGACGCTGTACCAATAGTTGTTGACAGCCCATCTGCAAGCGCAATATCTGGACAGGCGTCAAATGATTGCTCTGCTCATAATGCGCTTCTACTAGCTGCGAAAGTAAAACGGCAGCAGTGGAGAACTTTTCCTCGTGCAAGGCGGCACGGAATGCTACTTCAGTCTCGGTCATCGTATGGTTTTACCGAGGCTTTTGCAATAAACATACCAGATGGTTCATTGCTAACAACCGACTTCGCTTAATAGCTACTGCGCAAGCGTGTCTAGATGCTGTATGCAGCAGCTAGCTGAAGTTGTATTACTTCAACGGAAGCGTATAGTATAAGCAGAGAACTATGCTGCCAATCCCAATCGGGGCACTTGCGAACTAGCTACAGCAGAAACACCAGTCTTGGTAAGCAATAGGGCCAGCGCTACAAGTGGCAGCGATGATGCTTGGGTTGCAACTGGTGCAAGCTTAGAGATAGGCTGTAGTAATTGCATAACAGTAGATGCTATAGTTTGGCATCACAAACATAAATGCCTAGAAAGCCTATAAAAAGGCAATATTCATCTTCGCTGTGACTAGTATAAATCGGATATTTTATAGGCTTCAATTACGCATGGTCTTTGTAGCCTAATCTCATCTAGCATTAACAGGTTGTTTATCAAACACTTCATTTGCAAGTCACTTTATCCTCCTATTACTGCTTGCAGTGGCACAGGATGCAATATCAGCCACACAAGTTCCCGAAGTATTTCTCCATCCGTCATCGAGCCGCTGTCGATACCCTTGCTTTGCGCATCAGCGCGACGGATAAGGTGCACAATAGCACGGGTCCGCTCAAAGGGAAACACTTTGAGACCCGTCTGGTAATCTTTGCGGGCAAAGGCGCTACGCAGGTTTAGGCGGTTCCAATCGGCTTCAGTGGGGTTGGGTAGCTGATGCAACGCTAGCAACCGGGAGAAGTAGTTGAAGAGCAGCGTCAAATTCGGAATAAGCGGATTAGCCTTCGGGTTTGCCTCGAAGTACAGCAAGATGCGGTTGGCCTTCAGCACGTCGCGGCGAATAAGGGCGCTTTGCAACTCGAAGATGTTGTACTCCTTGCTAATGCCCACCATGCGCTGCACCAAGTCCTCGTCGATGGGCTGGTTGGGCGCTAGGTTGAGCAGCATCTTATCGACCTCGTTGGTAAGGCGTCCAAGCTCCGCCCCTATATACTCGGAGAGCATAGCCGTAGCCTGTGGCGTGATGTTGCGCTGTTTGCTACGTACGTACCCCATGAGCCAACCCGCCACTTGGTTGTCGTAGAGCTTTTTGCTGGTCATGAGTACCGTGCCGGGCGGACTAGGTTCTTTTTTGTCGCCGGTAAGCAACTTTCCTAGTTTCTTACGCGCGTCCAGCGACTTGTGCTTATAGCAAAACACCAGCACCGTGCTTTGCAACGGGTTTTTCAGATAGGCTTCCAGAAATGGCCACGACTTTTCGGCCTCTAAATCGATTATAGCCTGCGCCTCTTTCACTAGCACCACCGACCGCTCAGCCATCATCGGGAAGCGTTTAGCTTGCCCCAAAATGGTGGCTACATCAGCATCCTTGCCGTAAAGCACCACTTGGTTGAATCCTTTCTCGTGCTCCTGCAACACGCTTTTTTCCAGCGTATCGGCTACTAGGTCAATATAATAGGGCTCCTCTCCTTGCAGGAAATACACGGGCGCAAACTGCCGCTGCTGGAGTTGCTTGAGAACCTCGTCGGCGGAAAGAGTCAATTGAATCAGGAAGTAAGATGAAGCAATTAAGAAGTAGACCGAGCGCTGCTGGTAATTCTTCAACTGCAAAGGTACGGCCTGCCTCTTACCTTTGCGGCTTGCTTAACAAGAATTGGGTAGCAATGGCAAGCAGCCTTAAACTGCTTAGCGTCCCCTACCCATTTCTTTCATCTTAGTTCTACTACCTTAATCTCGAACTGACGTTGGATTTACTCTCCGAACTCCGCTGGCGTGGTATGCTCCACGATGCCATGCCCGGCACCGCTGAACATTTAACTGCCCAACAGCCTGTTTCCGGCTATATCGGCTTTGACCCCACCGGTGTGTCGTTGCATATTGGCAGCTTAGCTACTATTATGTTGCTAGTGCACTTACAACGGGCCGGGCATCGGCCAGTGGCCCTGGTGGGTGGTGCTACCGGCATGATTGGCGACCCAACGGGCAAGTCCGCCGAGCGGAATCTACTGGACGAAGACACGCTACGGCGCAATCAAGAAGGCATTAAGGCGCAGCTAGAAAAGTTTCTGGATTTCACGCCGGGCCCTACAGCGGCGGTAGTGGTCAATAATTACGACTGGTTCAAGGAGTTTGGCTTTTTGCAGTTTCTACGCGAGGTAGGCAAGCACCTCACCGTAAACTATATGATGGCCAAAGATTCGGTGAAGCGGCGCTTAGGCACGGATACCGATAGCACCGACCAGCGTGCCGACGGCCTTTCGTTCACCGAATTTAGCTACCAGCTACTCCAAGGCTACGACTTCCTCCACCTCTACCGCACGCTCAATTGCACCTTGCAAATGGGCGGCTCCGACCAGTGGGGCAACATCACGACCGGCACCGAACTAATTCGACGCTTGGCGGGCAGTGAAGCGCGTGCCTATGCCCTTACCACACCGCTCATCACAAAGGCCGACGGCTCGAAATTTGGTAAGACAGAAGGTGGCAACGTGTGGCTCGACCCCACGATGACCTCGCCTTACCAGTTCTACCAGTTTTTCCTTAATGCAAGCGACGCCGACGTTCCGCGCCTCATCCGAGTATTTACCTTGCTCCCGCAGGAAGAGATTGAGGCTTTAGAAGCGGAACATGCACAAGCACCTCATCTACGGACGCTCCAAAAGGCACTCGCTAAAGATGTGACCATTCGGGTGCACTCCGAAGAGGCATACGAGGCGGCACTGGCGGCTTCGCAAGTCCTGTTTGGTGGCGGAGAATTAAGCACCCTTGACGAACAGACCTTGCTCGACGTATTTGCTGGTGTGCCCCAAGTGGAAGTTCCGCGTGCCTCACTTGAAGAACTGAATGTGGTGACGTTGCTGAGCGAAGCCACTACTTCCGTTGTTTTCGCTTCAAAAGGCGAAGCGAAGAAAATGATACAAGGTGGCGGCGTGAGCTTGAACCGCGTCAAGGTCACAGTTGACCAATTGGCTTCCGATATTCCGCTGCTGCACGACAAGTATTATGTCGCTCAGAAGGGGAAAAAGAATTACTTCCTAATTAAGCTAGTATAGCTCGACAGCAGCAACTGCCATAAAAAAGGCCCTGCCGGTATTCGGCAGGGCCTTTTGCATTACAAACGCCACGCAAAACGCAGCATTTGTTTAGCTTAAACTACTTCTTTTTTGCTGGAGCGGCTTTTTTGGCAGCAGCGGGAGCAGCAGCCTTCTTAGCAGCAGGAGCAGCCTTAGCATCAGCGGCCGGAGCGGCGGCGCTGTTCTTGGCGTTCTGTACTTCCGTACGGATGCTCTGCGCTAGGTTCTTTAGTTCCTGCATGCCCTTCCGAACGCGCGTACCAGCGGCAGAGTTTTTCTTGTCGTAGAACTTCTCGAAGTCGCTTTCCAGGCCCAGTACGAGGTCCTTGAGTTGGCTAAAATTGCTCATGTTTGATGGGGTTGAGAGGAATGAAACAATGGGTTTGTTGGGGCCTAATATACAGGGATTTCAAATACAAGCAACAGCTCAACTTTTTTTTCAAAAGGGCCTAGGCTGCTTGAGAGGCACATTTTTACGCTTGTTAGTTGTATTTCAACTTCGCCCCTACCTCTCACCATATCACTATAATACAATAAAAGGAGGCCGGAACTCTTGTGGAATTCCGGCCTCTAATGATTTTAGCAATTGCTACGCTTGTAGTCCTGCTGGCACCTCTGCCTTGGAATAAAGACCTTTGTTGAGCTTTTCAGCCACCATTTCGAATGCCTTGATAGTCTGCGCCACATCATCGAGCGTGTGGACTGCCGTTGGGATAAGGCGCAACATAATTACGCCCTTTGGCACCACCGGATAAACTACGATAGAACAGAAAATACCGTAATTCTCGCGTAAATCAAAGGTTATTTGGGTAGCGTCGGGGATTTGTCCCTGTAGTAACACTGGCGTTACCGGCGACTGGGTGGTGCCAATATTGAAGCCCTTTTCGCGCAAACCGCTTTGTAGGGCCCGTACTACGGTCCAGAGGTTGTCTTTCAACTCCGGACGGGTCCGAAGCAGTTCCAAACGCTTGATTGCGCCCACTACAAGCGGCATAGGCAAGCTTTTAGCGAAAATCTGGCTACGCATATTATAGCGCAAATATTCAATTACGTTCTCAGGGCCTGCTACGAAGGCCCCAATGCTTGCCATAGACTTCGCAAACGTCGAAAAATAAAGGTCTATGCCATCTTGCACACCTTGTTCTTCGCCTGTTCCGGCCCCTGTAGCGCCCATTGTACCGAAGCCGTGGGCATCGTCAACAAACAAACGGAACTCGTATTTCTGCTTTAGCTCGATTACACCGCGCAGGTCGCCTTGGTTGCCCGACATACCGAACACCCCCTCCGTGATAACGAGGATGCCACCACCAGTTTCGTCGGTGATACGCTTGGCCCGCTGGAGTTGCTTTTCCAGGCTGGCCATGTCATTATGTGGGTACACAAACCGCTTGCCCTGGTGCAGGCGTACCCCATCGATGATGCAGGCGTGCGACTCGGCATCGTACACAATTACGTCGTGGCGGTTCACCATGGCGTCGATGATGCTTACTACGCCCTGATAACCGAAGTTGAGAAGCATGCAGTCCGGCTTCTGGACGAAGTCGGCCAACTCACTCTCCAACTGCTCGTGCAGGTTGGAGTTACCAGACATCATGCGGGCTCCCATCGGCAGGGCCATGCCGTATTCGGCAGCCCCATCGGCATCAGCTTTGCGCACTTCCGGGTGGTTAGCCAACCCTAAATAGTTATTCAGGCTCCAGGTAAGTACCTCCTTGCCGCGAAAAATCATGCGGGGCTTGATTTCGCCTTCCAGTTTGGGAAAAGTAAAATAGCCGTGCGCGTAATGCGAGTGGCTGCCCAGGGGGCCGCGGTTCGCGGCAATCTTTTCGAAAAGATCCACGAGGGAACAGGTTAAAAGTGAAAAAGAAAACGATAAGTTAAGATTGCACTTAACCCTCGGATAATGTACAAAGTTATGGCAATCTGGTAAAACTAGCCGCCTAGAGAATGGCTTTCAACCCGTATTCCTCTTCTATTAATCAACTTAGACGTTTTACGGAGCCGCCGGAAAGGCGTTTCTTTGAACGATAAACGGCTCTGTTTACCATAACGTCTAGTCGAAGACGTAATACGTGCCTTTTCTTTCCTGCCTCTCCCACCTCTCTCATGACAAAAATCACCAAGCTGCTCGTTGCCAACCGGGGCGAAATAGCGTTGCGCGTGTTGCGCTCAGCCCGCGAAATGGGCATCCAAACAGTAGCTATTTATTCTGAAGCCGACCGCAACGCCTTGCACGTACGCTACGCCGATGAAGCCGTGTGCGTAGGTCCGCCCGCCTCCGCTCAAAGCTACCTGCGCGGCGACAAGATCCTGGAAGTGTGCCGGCAACTAGGCGTTGATGCGATTCACCCAGGCTACGGTTTTTTGAGCGAGAATGCGGAGTTTGCCCGCATGGTCACGGAGGCCGGGCTTATTTTCGTGGGTCCCTCACCGGAGGCCATGAACATCATGGGCGACAAGCTCTCGGCCAAGCAGGCCGTAAAGGCCTACAATATCCCCTTAGTACCCGGCACCGACGAAGCCATCAGCGATGTGGAAGAGGCCAAGCGCATAGCTTCAGAGGTTGGTTTCCCCATTCTCATTAAGGCTTCAGCTGGCGGCGGTGGCAAGGGGATGCGCATCGTGAACAATGCCACCGAGTTCGAAGAGCAGATGCAGCTTGCCGTATCAGAGGCGACTTCGGCCTTTGGTGATGGCTCGGTGTTCATAGAGAAGTTTGTAACCGGCCCCCGGCATATTGAAATCCAGGTACTCGGCGACGAGCACGGCAACATTGTGCATCTGTTTGAGCGGGAATGCAGTATTCAGCGCCGTCACCAAAAAGTTATTGAAGAAGCGCCTTCCTCAGTGCTCACGCCCGAACTGCGCGCCGCCATGGGCAAGTGCGCCGTTGATGTGGCCCGTGCTTGCGACTACACCGGTGCCGGCACCGTAGAATTCTTGCTAGATGAGCACAAAAACTTCTACTTCCTGGAAATGAACACCCGCCTTCAAGTAGAACACCCCGTTACGGAGCAGATTACGGGCCTCGACTTGGTGAAAGAGCAAATTAAAGTGGCCCAGGGCGAGCCGCTGAGCTTCTCTCAAGACGACCTTACTATTACCGGCCACGCCCTAGAGTTGCGTGTGTACGCCGAAGATCCACAGAACAACTTCCTGCCCGATATCGGAACCCTGACCACCTACGTGCGTCCTCAGGGCCCCGGCGTCCGCGTCGACGATGGCTTCGAGCAAGGCATGGAAATTCCGATCTACTACGACCCCATGATTGCCAAGCTGGTCACGTTCGGCAAAGACCGTGAGGAAGCTATAGCGCGCATGCTCCGGGCCATTGCCGAGTACCAAATCACTGGCATCGAAACCACCTTAGCTTTCGGTCGCTATGTGCTCGAACATCCCGCCTTTGTAAGCGGCAACTTCGACACCAATTTCATTCGCGACCATTTCCCTGCAGACGCCCTCAAACCAACTCAGCCAGATGATACCATCGCTAAAGTAGCCGCTGTGCTAGGAGCCATGCTCATGACCGACAAGAAGCCTGCTGTAGTAACCTCCTCAGATGCTTCGGCAGTAACAACTGGCTCAGCTTGGAAGCGCAACCGCCTAGGTGTACGGTGATAAGCCGCCAACCTCAACTACAAAAAGAAAGCCCGGCTGCATTAGCCGGGCTTTCTTTTTGTAGTTGAGGTTGAGTACAGCCAAACTGATCATATAAAATCAGTCACTTGCCGCACTCCCAAGGTTCGCTCTCTTGTGAAGCCTTCTCCAAACTCCACACCTATTAGGTGACCAAATTCGCGGGCCCGAGCTTCCATAAACTTGCCGAATTCTTCGCTAGACAAATAGGTTGCTGGCTCCGTGCTGTTGGGGTTGAAAAACTGCGTCTGATATGCCTGAATGGACTCCCACTTCTTACCCCAATGCGCTGATATATCTACCACGAAATCGGCGGGAATCTGCCGGTCCTGAATGTAGTGGTACACATGCTTGGGCCGCCAAGGTGCCTGAGGCTGGCCATCGTGGTCTAGGGTTTCTATCATGCGTAGGCCAGCTAGAAAGCACGATTCCGAGACCAGTTGCGAACCGCGGCCGTGGTCGGGATGCCGGTCGTGAATAGCGTTGCAAAGCACTACATCGGGCTGATAGCGCCGGATGGCCGCAATAATTGGCAGTTGATGCTCTCGGTCGTTGCGGAAAAAGCCATCGGCTAAGCCTAAGTTTTCGCGACTGCTCAAGCTTAAAACGCGGCAAGCTGCCTCAGCTTCCTGCGCTCGAATGGCCGGAGTGCCGCGCGTACCTAGTTCACCGCGCGTTAGATCGACTATGCCCACCTTCTTACCCGCCGCTACGGCGGCCGCCAGCGTACCCGAAGCCGACATTTCCACGTCGTCGGGATGCGCCCCTATGGCCAAAATATCTAGTTTCATGTACTCGAATTAGTAAAAGGCGGAATAAGGAAATGGTTGGCGGTTCAATAACACAAGTATTTGAACAACCAACCATCCCCATATTCCGCCACAAAGCTACTATTTAACTCGCAACGAGCGCCCAATTCGCAGAACGGCTGTTCCCCCGTTCAAACGCCGCAGCTGGGCCTGCGACACCCCGTACTTATCGGCAATTTCAGACAGCGTATCGCCACTGCGGACCTTATGCGTGACCACGCGCCTGGCCGCTGTCGGACGACCCCGGCTGCTACTACTGCGCGAGGCAGCTCCCGGCACACTACCACCGCGGTATTTCAACGACTTGCTGTAGTAGTTGAACAGCGCCGACGTGATCTGAAAATTGTCTTTAATCAGCCGATAATCCGGAAAATCGTACATCCGCTCCGGATCAATGGGGTTGCCTTCGTACCGGACTTCGAAATGCAGGTGTGACCCGGTGCTACGACCAGTGCTACCACCATAGCCGATTAGCTGGCCAGCTTTCACGAACGTACCCGGTGCCACAAGGGCCTTTTGCAAATGGCCATATAGCGTTTCAATACCGTTGTAGTGACGCACCAAGAGGTAATTGCCATAGCCAGAACCGTCCCACTTACTGATGCGCACTACGCCATCAAAAGCGGCTTTCACGGAGTCGCCAGTTTCCAGGTCCAGATCCACGCCGTAGTGCCAACGGTAGCCGCGAAAGCCGAAATCAGACGTCATTGGCGTTTTTATGAGCGGCATTTTGGCGTAACGCTGCTTTTCAGGCTCCGTAAGTTTTAAATTCAATGTATCCCGGATGCGGCGGCCATCAACGCGGTAAGGGTTGATGTTGTGTGTATCCCAAATGGCATAGTAGCCGGCCACCTGAATCCAGGAGGAATCTATTTTGACTTCTTCTTTCACTTCCACGATGCGCTGCTCCCCCTCGTTCAACGACGATGTATCCTCGCTGACAATAGAGAGCTTTTTGGCCGGGTTAAAAAAGATAGACTTTGCCGCGTCGGAGGCGTCGTCGGGCAGTTCCTCGGTTTCAATTAGAATAGTAGTATCGGGACGTACGTACCGGATGGTAGGCGACTTGAGGCGAAAAAAGTCGCTCCGCTTGGTAGGGGCACCCGCTTTAGCTTTCGGGTTGGGCACCGGCCGACGCTGCGCCTGCAAGTGGCCGGGCAAGCCAAGAAACAGCCCGATCAATAGCAGTGGCAGCAACCAGTGTTTCAAAAAATTCAGCAAGAGCAAAAAAAGATGAGATGGTGAAATAGAGAGTCGGTAAAACAGGGAAATGGTGAGTGTGCAGTTCTAGTTGCGCACAGAACGTCACTCACCACTTCTCTATTTTCCTACTTCACTTAATGGTCGCCAAGTGCGGCTAGATAGCGCTCCGCATCCAAGGCAGCCATGCAGCCCGAACCGGCCGCCGTAATGGCTTGGCGATAGGTGTAATCTTGCACGTCGCCACAGGCAAACACGCCATCCACATTGGTTTTAGCAGTGCCAGGCAGCGTTTTCAAGTAGCCTTGCTCGTCGTGGTGCAAATAAGGCTGAAATATTTTGGAATTAGGCTCGTGCCCAATGGCTACGAAGAAGCCTTCCACGTCTAGGTCACGCGTTTCGTGCGTCAAGGCGTTTTTAACCCGGGCACCTACTACGGCATGGTCGCCCAAAATTTCTTCGGTCACCGTGTTCCACAACACCTCGATCTTGGGATTGTCGATGACGCGCTTCTGCATGATCTTGGAAGCACGCATCTCTCCTTTCCGGACAATCATGTACACCTTGCTGCACAAGTTGGCCAGATAGGTGGCTTCTTCGGCAGCCGTGTCGCCAGCGCCCACAATCGCTACATCCTTGCCCCGATAGAAAAACCCGTCGCACACGGCGCAAGCGGATACGCCCATACCGTTCAGACGCATTTCGGAAGGCAAGCCCAACCACTTTGCGGAAGCACCCGTGGCAATGATGACCGTATCGGCCGTTAGCTCCACCTTTTCATCGATTGTGACTTTATGAGGATGTCCCGAAAAGTCTACCGCCGTAGCAATGCCGTAGCGGATATCGGTACCGAAGCGGGTAGCCTGCTTTCTCAGGTCTTCCATCATTTCTGGTCCCATCACACCGTCTGGATAACCGGGAAAGTTTTCAACGTCGTTGGTAATCGTAAGCTGGCCACCAGGCTGCAAGCCTTGATACATCACGGGGGCCAAGTTGGCGCGGGCAGCGTAAATAGCAGCTGTATAACCAGCCGGGCCAGAGCCAATAATCAGACACTTTATGTGTTCCGGGGTGTTATTCTCCATGAAAGTAAGATGGCGCACGCTTGTGCTTGCGCCGTGGAATGATGAATTTGGATAGCAAAGGTAAGTGAGTAGAATAAAGTGGCACTCTGTTCTGTCGAGCAGCAGTCCTCTGATGCTACAACACGCAGAGCGAACACTAAATTTCGCGCCTTACCAAGAAGTGTTCTTCACTTCATTCAACAACAAAAAACCCCAACTCAAAGGCCGGGGTTTTTGGTCGATGGGGTAAAAAATTTACCCCAGGTAGGGCTTCAGCGCTTTCGAACGCGAAGTATGACGCAAACGACGGATTGCTTTTTCTTTGATCTGACGAACCCGCTCACGCGTTAGGTTGAACTTTTCTCCAATCTCTTCCAGCGTTAGAGAATGCTCGCCATTGAGGCCGAAATACAGCGTAATAACGTCGGCTTCGCGCTTGGTAAGCGTGCTGAGCGCACGCTGCACTTCCTTGCGAAGCGAGTCGTTCATCAAACCCGTATCCGGTGACTCTTCGTCTTCGTTTTCGAGCACGTCGAGCAAGCGGTTTTCTTCACCTTGCACAAACGGCGCGTCAACGGATACGTGGCGACCCGAAATCTTGAGCGTGTCCACTACTTCCGACGTGGTCAGTTCCAGTACTTCAGCAATTTCTTCGGGCGAAGGCTCCCGCTCGAATTTCTGCTCTAGCTCCGAAAACGACTTGCTGATTTTATTAAGCGAACCTACCCGGTTCAACGGCAAACGCACAATGCGCGACTGCTCGGCTAGAGCTTGCAGAATAGACTGACGAATCCACCAAACGGCGTAAGAAATAAATTTAAATCCACGGGTTTCGTCGAAACGCTTAGCAGCTTTGATCAAGCCAAGGTTGCCCTCATTGATCAAATCCCCAACGACAACCCCTGATTCTGATATTGCTTAGCTACCGATACCACGAAACGCAGGTTGGCTTTTGTTAGCTTTTCCAGCGCTTGCTGGTCACCTTCCTTGATGCGTTGCGCCAGCGTCACCTCCTCATCGGGAGTGAGCAGATCCACTTTACCAATTTCCTGGAGATATTTATCCAGCGACTGGCTTTCGCGATTGGTAATCTGCTTGCTGATTTTTAACTGTCTCATTGCGGGCGCGAGAAGTATGTATTTCTGAAAATAATGAGCATCTGAAAACCCTTTCTGCGGGTATCAATTAGTTGTTAGCAACGTAGTGATACCCGCGAAAGTTCGACGGTTTGTTATTGAACCGTACCGTTCTGTTCGGTTGCCCGTTCTGGCTTCGGCAAAAGAACCTTACGCGATAAGCGGTACTTGCCCGTTTTCTTGTCGATGTCGAGCAGTTTCACGTCTATCTCCTGCCCTACCTCGAGTACGCCTTCCAGCGCTGAAAGGCGCTCGTGCGATACCTCCGAGATGTGCAACAGGCCATCTTTACCCGGCATAATCTCTACAAAAGCACCGTAGGGCTGAATGCTGCGCACTTTGCCTTTGTAGGTTTCGCCTACTTCTGGCGTAGCGGCAATGGCTTGAATTCGGCTGATAGCGGCTTGCATATCTTCCTTGTTGGAAGCGTAGATGCTCACGTGGCCTTTCTCGTCCTTCTCTTCGATGATAACCGTGGCGTTGGTATCCTTCTGAATCTGCTGAATAACCTTGCCGCCGGGCCCGATAACAGCACCGATATATTCTTTATCGATGAGCATCTTGTGCGAGCGGGGCGTATGTGGCTTCAAGTCGGCTGCCGGGGTGTTGATGGTTTTGGCCATCTCACCGAGGATGTGCAACCGGCCTTCGCGGGCCTGGTGCAAAGCTGCCGTCATGATTTCGCTGCTCAAGCCCTGGATTTTGATGTCCATCTGGCAAGCTACGATACCCTTTTCGGTGCCCGTTACTTTGAAGTCCATGTCACCGAGGTGGTCCTCATCGCCGAGAATGTCGCTCAGTACAGCGTATTCACCGGTTTCCTTGTCTTGCACCAAGCCCATGGCAATACCCGAAACGGCAGCGCGCACTTTAACGCCCGCGTCCATCAGCGCCAGCGAGCCAGCGCATACCGTGGCCATCGACGAAGAGCCGTTCGACTCCAAGATGTCCGACACGATGCGGATGGTGTAAGGGTTTTCTTCTTCGGCAGGCAACACCCGCTTCAACGAGCGCATAGCCAAGTTACCGTGGCCAACTTCGCGGCGGCCAGGGCCGCGGTTTGGCTTCACTTCGCCGGTCGAGAAGGCCGGGAAGTTGTAATGCAGCATAAACTTGCTGTACCCCGATTGCATAGCCGAGTCGATAATCTGCTCGTCGAGCTTAGTACCAAGGGCTACCGTGGTCAAAGATTGAGTTTCGCCACGGGTAAACAAGGCCGAACCGTGCGCACCGGGCAGATAGTTGACTTCAGACCAAATAGGGCGAATTTCCGTGAGCTGACGACCATCGAGACGCGTGCGTTCCTTGATCATCATATCGCGGATTGCCTTCTTCTCAGCCGAACCGTAGTAACGGCCAAACATCTTCTGATCGAGCTCCGGATTTTCAGTTAGTAATTCTTCCAGTAGTGGCTTCTTGATAGCCCCGAAAGACTCTTTGCGGCCTGCTTTGCTGGTATTACCCGACTTGGCAACCTCGTAAGCTCTCTGATAAACAGCTTCGGTAATACGCTGCTTTAGCTCTTCGTTTTCCTCGTACTTCGGATACTCGCGCTTAACGTGCGACTTCTCAATTTCAGCAGCCAATTCGCTCTGGACGCGTACTTGCTCCTTAATTGCTTCATGGGCGTAGGCAATGGCTTCTACCATTTCCTCCTCGCTCACTTCATTCATCTCCCCTTCTACCATGGCCACTGAATCGGCGGTGGCACCTACAATCAGGTCGATATCAGCGCGAGCAATGTCCGCCGTCTTGGGGTTAATTTGCAGTTTACCATCGATACGAGCAACCCGTACTTCAGAGATAGGACCAGCAAAAGGAATATCGGAAACCGACAGGGCAGCCGAAGCAGCCAAAGCAGCGAGTGCGTCGGGTTGCACTTCTTTATCGGCCGAAATCAACGTAACGAGTACTTGTACTTCGTAGTGATAGTCTTTAGGGAACATCGGGCGCAAAATGCGGTCTACGAGGCGACTCACCAGAATCTCGTAGTCGGAAATGCGACCTTCGCGGCGCTGAAACGAACCGGGAATCTTACCAGCACCACCAAATTTTTCCTGGTAATCAACTGATAAAGGCAGGAAGTCTACGTCGCCGCGCGAACTCGGCTGCGATACTACCGTGGCCAGGAGCATGGCATCGCCGAGCCGTACCACAACGGCACCGTCAGCGAACTTGGCCAATTTGCCAGTTTCAATGGAAATCTGCCGGCCATCCGGCAGGGTAATGTGTTTGGTAACCGCGTTGTAGTTGGGCATCATCTATTTGCTTGGAAGCGACAGCGGGCGAGCAACCGAAAAAACAGGACCGGCTACGGCCCAGCTTTGCTCTAGGGAATATACTTTGGAATATAACAGCGAGGGCAAGAAAAAGGTACCCAACCGATATAAAAAAGAGCAGGGAACCTTTCGATGAGGAAAGGCTCCCTGCTCCAACGGGGCCAGGTTACTTACGAATACCTAGCTCCTTGATAATAGCACGGTAGCGGTTGATTTCGCGGTGCTGGAGGTAATCCAACATCCGGCGGCGCTTACCAACAAGTTTCAACAGACCCAAACGAGTCGAGAAATCCTTCTTGTTAACCTTCAAATGCTCCGTGAGGTGCGTGATGCGGTGCGTAAACAGCGCGATTTGAGCTTCGGCTGAACCGGTATCGGTAGCCACTTTTTGCAAGCTATTTTTTTCGAAAATAGCCTGTTTTGCTTCGGTAGTGAGTTTCATCGGCAGATAGGTTTCCCCGTCTTAGATATAAAAATGAAAAGAAAGTATCACCCCGCACCTCGGGGTGGCCGCAAAGGTACAAAAAATAGTTACTGGTTGCTCGTTTTCGCTTGTAAGTTGTAGGATATGCTGCTGTTTTAAAGCCAGTAACCCAACCATTCGGAACAAGCAGCAGGCTTCAAAAGTGTATTATACACTGCGCTTATACCCTCGAAAAGGCCAGCGGATTTTAGCAGGTAACTTATCCCAGAGGTTCCACTCCCACAGGCCAGCATCGTTGCGAGCTTGGTACAGAAAGAAAAGGCCAAAAGGCAATAAGATCATAGTGGACATCCACATGCCGAACCCGACCGACATTACCCTTCCCGACCATACTTCTCGCCGATAATGGAGAAAATATAGTAGATAATGAAGAAGAGGATAGAAACCAGAATAGGCACTCCCAAACCCCCTTTTTTAATGATAGCGCCTAGTGGTGCGCCAATTAGGAACATCAGCAGGATAGCAAATGACTGTACATACTTGCGATATACTTCGATACGGTAGTTGCTGGATTCTTTGGCTAGGTTGGCCAACCGCTCGCCGGTGCTACCAGCAAAAGCTCGTACGTTGCGGGCCCGATTAGTAGCTTGTTCTAACGTACTTACACTGACCACGGGCAACTTGGTGGCAGGTACCTGTAATTGCTCTACTCTGCGGTTGGCAGCCCGGCCAGTGGTATCAAAGCGGAGGTAGGTGTAATAAGGCGACACCATGCGCGGCACCATGCGCTGCTCAGATCTCAACCGGTTCTGCAGAGAGTCAATGAAGTGTTCGAGTTGCCCCACGTTCTTCATCATTTTGTTGTCAGAGAAGAGTTCTTCTTTGGTCCGACTGAGATCGAAAGAAGCGAGCGGGAACGTAATCATATTGCGGTTGAAGGCCTGACGAATAAAGCTAGCCCCAGCACGACTGCTAGCGTCAGGCTGCTCTACGTAGCTCTGACCCCGGAACAACTCCAGGCTCAGGTACTCCCCTCCGAAACGAGTAAACATCCGGCCTGAATCAGCCAAAATTACCCGCATCGTACCCGATCCTTGCGTGTGGTCGTAGATCATGACCCCCATCAGGATATCACCGTCTTCGCCTAATTTGTCGTTGACCTTGATGGTGTAGCCCGGAATACCGTTGTAAAACACGCCTGGCCGAATATCAAGAGCGAGCTTCTGCTGGCGCAAATCCCAGAGCAAGCTATACGCCTTTAAGTTGGCTCGGGGGACAATCGCGTTATTAAACCAAAACGCAAACCCGGCCAGCAGCAAACTCGTCAGCAATACAGGTCGCAAAATCCGCGTCAGCGAGATACCCGACGTTTTAATAGCCGTCAATTCGTGGTGCTCACCAAGCGTCCCGAACGTCATTAAAGACGAGAGCAGCACGGCGAGCGGTAATGCCACCGGTACCATCAGCACGCTGAAAAAGAAAAGGAGTTGCCCAATGATATCGAAGCCCAAATCTTTACCGACCAGGTCATCGAGATACTTGAGCATGTATTGGGTGAGCAGAATAAATTCTACTACCGCAAACGTGAGGAGAAACGGGCCGGCAAAAGCCCGTAGAATCAACTTATCGAGTTTTTTCATGCTTACGCTACGAATGGTCCCGACGCAGGATCATTCCTTGAAAAGGCAGCGGGACAACGAAGATACTACGTGTTTCGCGTGCGCTTAGTGTTCGTAAGTGAAAACCCGATTAGCCCCCTACCTGTTCCCGCAATTTCTGAGCTAGACTTTCCCACATTTCTTGAAGTTCCTCTTCGTCGGTTTCTTCAGAATAGTCCATAACCCGCAGGTATACCTCCTGCGTTAGTTGGGATTCCTCTAAGCTGAAATCCAGAAAATTTGCATCGGGCGTATGGCGCTTATTTCCATCAAGAAACACGAACCGTACGGAGCGATTGGTGCGGTGCGAATTCATTTCAGCATAATGAGGCTGATTATCCCAGATGAAATTATAGTGGTGATCTTCATCAATTCTCACATCCTGACAAAACCATTGTGACAAGCCAGAAGCAGATGCCAAGTAGGGATACAGAATTTTCGGAGACGCATTAATAGGAAACTCGACCGTGAAGCGGTGTTTGCGACGGGTAGCAGAAAGGGGCATATCAGGGCAGACTAAATTAATTTCCCAACACCCCGAGGAATGTCGGACAGGAGCAATATACACGGCTTTTTTTCAACGAGACGCTTGCACAGAAACAAATATAGTTGCTACCTTTGCGGCACCAAAAACCCGGCGGGGTAGCTCAGTTGGTTAGAGCACAGGATTCATAACCCTGAGGTCACGAGTTCAACTCTCGTCCCCGCTACATGAAAAGGCCTCCCTATAGCAGGGAGGCCTTTTTCGTTTTTTCAGGGGACACTTTAGGGAACTGCGCATTACTACACTGCTAGTCATGAACCTTCCTTCTTACACTATTGCTACATTTTTAGTGATGTTTCGTACGCTGGAAGCTCCAGCTACGCGGAGGGCGGACCAGTAATGAATGGACAGACAGCCGAGCCCAGGCGGCTAGGCCCGTAATAAACAAAATGGCCGTGTTTTTGCTGACTGACCCATTTTCTACATTACTACTGTCCTTATGCATACGCTCGTTGCCCCTACCCTAGATCCTTCTATTACCAAACGCCATCACCTATTTACTACGCTTGTCGGAGTGGTAGCTGACCGGCATAAAGCCTATCTGAAAGAGCACGCTCTTCCGATTGAGTTCTGTTATACGCTGGAGTTAAACGAGGGCAAGGCACAGCTTAAGATTGAGCGGTGGGTGCCGTTGAATCTCAGTAGCGAATTGTATCAATGCTTTGCCAAGAGCTTTAAGTAAAGAAAAAGCCTCAGCGTTTGTTGGGGCTTCTTCCTCTACCAGTAATTGAATGCCTTAGCATGTTACTTCGGCACCAGGCGGGGCTGCTATAGATTAATCCGCTGAATTTTATTTTTCCTTTGTAATAAGACGAAACTATTACCTTATCTAGTGCTATCCACTAGCATGTTACTCAATAGGTCTGCCGCACCACATCGTTGCTCAAACCGCTTCCATCACCCAATAGAACTACTCCTTTGGTGGTAGGAGCCATGATGATTTGACCTGTGTGCAGCAAAGCCACGATGGCGGCTACATCTTGGCAGGTTACTCCTAATCTCCCCTTGACGGCGATAAATCCCAAGTTGGTCGAGGCGCTTCTGATGGTTGGGTCGTGAAAATGGATGCTCATGACACGAAAGTGTGAAATAAGACCATTGGCGCCTGCAACGCTGATATATTGAGTTCGGTGCTTCAAACCGCGAGGGGGACTATCTTCTTGGCGGCCTGTCCAATTCTAAACCAAGCGTCGACAAAACGTAAGCGAGTCTGGGCGATAGTGATTACTGGCTCGTCAAGCTTAATGCTAACGGCACCAGAGAGTGGGACAAGGTCATCGGCGGCAGTCTAGAGGTTCAGTTAACCTTTCTGCAGTAAATCCGCGATGGGGTACTACTGGAGCGCTTCGCCAGCCAATGTGCTAAAGCAAGACGCATACTGCCGCTGCGCCTTCGCGGCTAAGTCCGCCGTGTAAAGCTGGGTCAATTGAGTTACTTCCGGTAGCGAAAGCGTACCTTCCACATACTGTTGTCCCAGTAGGATCATGATCGGGGTTATTTCTCCCCCCCGCTGTATATCATAAAAGACAGCATCCAAGATCAGTTGCCGATCTTCCCCATTTAATATAGACATTCTAGCAAACGGCATAAAAAGCGTTAGATGATTCTTACAATCTAACAGCTCTTTTCCTGCCTCTATTTCTAGCAGGAAAAGAAATGAACAATTATCGCAATTAAAAAACCCTCGTTAGCATCCGGATTTTAGACGTTTATCAAAGGCGTTGTTTTAAACGCCTTATGGTGCGTTTCTATAAAATTAGGGGTCATTTTAGGAGCTAATAATAACAGGAGGCCCTCCACTCGTATGCTCATCTTCATCTTCTTAGGATAGAAATTAGCTTGTTAGCTGTAAGCGCGTTTTCTGGCCACAATAGGTGCAACCTTTTCTTACTGCTGAGGCTCATACAAGTACACTTCAATCTCGTCTTTGCAATGAAAAATATACTCGTGCTTTTCCTTTCCCTAGCCTCGCTCGTTTCTTGCCAAGAAGACAACTCGGTGGAGCCCGAGGCTAACGCTTACCCTCAAACGTGGCAGTTGGTTAAACTGACAGGACAAATCCCGAACTACATCAAGACGGGCGCGGACCTGCCTTGGCAAGAAACCTATGTCTTCCAGGGCGACAGTACCTTCACCAAAACGCGCCAGCAAGGCGATCAACTCCTACAAGCTAGCGGCACATTTTCCTTACGAAACTTTTCAGATGGTCAGTACGCCACTCTTACCTACGCAGCGGCTAACAGCATCATTGGCTCTTGCACGACAAGCATACTCAAAGAAACTCTCGTCATCAAAGCCAACGACACGCTGGTGAGTACCTGGCTGGCCTGTGATGGCCCGGGACTCGAGTATAAGAGAGTTAAATAGGATTGCGTAGCACAAGCGGTCGGGTAGACAGTGCCGAACAACGGCGAACGAGCCTTGAAGAGCGCATGTTCGCCGTTGTTCGTGGCGTGCTTCCTAGCGTGACTACAAAAAAGCCCCTTAGCGCATTGCAAAGGGGCTTTTCATTTTTGTGTGGCAAAATGCGGGGCAGATTCAGCACTATTTCCGCTTAAACTCCACCAAAACATAGGGTTGACAACCGTTTCCTTTCGATGTCGATTCTCTTGTTTTGGTCCCGTTCGTACGCTTGTACTATCTGTAAAGTGGCCTACCGGATTATCTGGTGTCCTTCCGGTTGAGTTGCTTGTAAGTCCTTTCCACCTTTCGGCGTGCCGGTAATCACACTTAGGTGGCTTATCAGCTGGCAACTCAACTGAAGCCAGCACCTGCGGCAGCGCTACGTGGCATACCTGGTCCGCCATATCAGTGTGGTGCTTAGGTCGAGTAGCTCGCAAGGCGTGGGAGGTGGCGGCTGCGCGGCAACAGCACGGCCGCCAAACGTGGGTTCTATTTGGCTTATTTGTAGATTAGCATCTTCTATCGAATCGTAACGCTGATAGCACTATGACTTCTATGGCTCCTTTTGAATAGGAATTGTTCGCAGCTTCCACTGATGAGCTACTTTCCGCGGTAGGTGCTCGTTTTCTATTCCATTCTTACACCACTTCCTATGCATGCAACTATACTCTTCCAACTCCAGCAAACCCTAGAGCGCCTGCAAGCCCAGCAAATTCCCATCTATAAAGCAGAAGACCAACTTGGCCTGCGGGTAATGCTAGTCTCTACCATTCGGAATTTACGGGGTCTGCACGCCGAGACGGGCGCATCTTCCTCTACCTATTTGCTGCTGCGCCGCATCGATTTACTCGAACAAGAGGTGCAAACCTTGGCCCGGCCCGGCAAGGTGGCCCTTGGCTCGTGGAACCTGCTGCACACCTACTTAACGGCCACTCTGGAAGCCACATTGAGCACGAGCGCCCCAGTCCACCAAGCAGAAACCATCCAGGCACCACCGGCAGAAGCTCATCCGCAGTGTACTGTTCTACCCCAAGAATGAGTACCATCGTCGCGCAACTCCAGCACACGCAACAGCGTCTGCTGCGTCTAAATCGTAGCTCGTATACCGTAGCCGACCAGCACGCGCTGCAAGAGATGCTGCTCACCACGATCCTGGAGCTGCAGGCTCTCTATTTCGACACGCTTGATTCCAGTCAGCGCATTCGCTTGTTGCACTGCTTAAGCGTGCTGGAACAAGAAATTCCCTTGTATGGATCTCCAGTTGAAACGTCCCTTTTGGCCTGGCAGCACTTGCACGAGTCGCTGCTCACCTGCATTGACATCTCAGTATCCGCTCAACTTTGCTCGGTGCCGTGAAGCAGCCACAATTTCTGCCGGCTAAAATCTTAGTACCACCTCTTACAAATCACACCTATTGCTGCGTAGCTGTAACTCTAAGAGAGGACCAGAACCGCCGCTAGAAACGTACCGATACTATATCAATTCCACCTATCATACTTTGAGTAAAGTGTAACAAATGGGTTTACCCTACGTCACAAATCAATTATCAATCTGTAGGACTTTTCTTCTGGACATGTGCATCGGGCCAATAGCACGGTGAGAATCATTTAATCTTATATACGCGGTTTAGCTGTTTCGATCGGCTAACTTCGGCAGCTACTCACCGCTACTCACTTAGAGCAAGGTTAAGATGGCGAAGCACGTGCTGGGGACTTTGGGGGTACTTCTTATTTCATGTAGCGCGTTAGCGCAGGAAATGCCGAAAGGCGCTACTGCGCTATCAGTGGAAATTGGACAAGGATTCACTCGGCCGCGGAGTGGGCCAGAACTCTATTTGGCTACTGGGCAGCTTGCCTGGCAGAAAACTCTGGTGCCCGAAAAATTGCGAGCGGGTTTGGTAGGCGGGGTTTTTCACCCGGGGTATCAAATTGGCGGTTTAGCAGGGGCACGCGTCACACTCAAGGTTTTCCAGCTACCGTCGGTGCTACTGAGCAAAGCAGGCCATGTACACGTGCTGGTGGAATACTTGCCCGCGGTGTACACCTCTACTCACTGGCGGCAATGGGTGGGCGGCGGTATTGGGGTAGAAACCAGTAATCTATTGGGGGTAGTAGTCAAGCTTCATCGGGACGTCCGTACGCCTACTACGTATGGGCAGTTGGCACTCACCTACAATCTCTCACACAAGTCGCCACCCGAATTATAAGCAAGTGAAATAGCATGGCAAAAACTGCTTTAGTAGTGAGTGGTGGCGGTTCCAAGGGAGCCTTCGCCGTTGGGGCGCTGCAGTACATCAACCAGCACGTGCAGGCCCTAACCAGCTTCGATTTGTATTGTGGTACCAGCACGGGCTCCCTTATCGTGCCCCTGGCTGCTTGTGGCGAAATAGCCCTTCTTGAGAAGATGTACACTACGCTCCGGCAGGATGAACTTGTCAAGCTCGGGGCCATTGGCAACCTCGTGACGGGTATCTCGCTGCACGACGCAACGCCGCTGAAAAACCAAATTGACACGGTACTGACCCAAGCGCGCTACGACCTGCTGCAAACTAAAGCTGTCCGCTTGTTTCTGGCGACAGTATGCTTGCAAACGGAACGGCTCGTGTACTGGAGCACGCAAGCGGCTGCTGCTACCCCGCATTATGACGTTGAGCGGGTACAGAACGTAAACGACCTCCGGCGGGCCATGCTGGCTTCGTGCTGCCAACCCGTGTTTATGCAACCGGTAGAAGTGCGAAAAGGCGCCGTACCGGTGCGGCAGTACGTGGATGGCGGGGTGCGCGAGGCAACGCCTTTGCAAGCCGCCATTGATCAGGGAGCCGAAACGATTTATGCTATTACGCTCAATCCCGAGCAGACACCTGCCGACAATACCACGAAAACAAGCGCTATTCAAGTTTTGGAGCGTACTATCGATTTGTTTAGCGAAGACGTTGGGGCTAATGACTACCGGGTGGCCCAACTTTACGAGCGGGGAAACCGGTACGTACAGGCCATCCGGGCCACACTATTAGCGCGTGGAGTATCGCAAACGGTAATCAACGAGGCTCTGGCAAGTTCAGCTAATCCTTTCACTGGAACGGCAGTAACCAAGATTCATGAGATTCGGCCGAAAGCTAAGTTAACAGAAGGCGGCCCCGGCGGATTGACGTTCCAACCCGCCGCCATGCAAACCATGCTGCAAAAAGGCTTCGAGCAGGCAAAGGCCTATTTCAGCGCCATAGCCTAATGCGAATTGCCCTTTCTTTTGCGTTCTTCCTGCCACGAGCGGCAGGTGCGTTTGTCGTGCAAAGGCTTCGATTTTACTTTATTGAATGCCTTGTTCACGCAGTAAGGATCATCAAATAACCTTGGAACGTCGAAAGTTGATTACCAGAATCAATGACTTTCATTCAGGGCTGGTGGACTAGCTTTTCATGCTGCGCGGGTGTGTAACTAGTGTAAATACTGAAAGGCTTCACTGTTCATCTATAGACACGCAGTGCCTTGCTTACCCCTCATCTTCTGCCCTCGAAATAGCGTGTAACAACTAGTAGTCGTGCCAGTTCAGGCCACCGACTAAGTGCTACAAGAGGTAATAGCACACTGGCTAGCTTAATACAAGGTGATGTTCAGCACTAAACCCTTGTGCCCTTTCTTTTGCGCACCAGCTATCTTAGTCGAGGCGAATAACAGATAGTAGTAACCCAAGGACGAGGTCCTCAGTACAGCGAAGAGCTTCCGCTGGCGTAAAGCACGCTTTTTACACTCTCCTACTACCTCAATGGGTAACCACCTTGCCCCATCACTGCTCCAATAAGCCGTTTGTCAGCCCCTTCCAGGCAACCTACATCCTATGCTGCGGGGGCTGTTAGTAGCAACTTCACTGTTACTAATAGGCTGCAACGGCTTTCCCAAGGACCCGGAACACACGCTGGATCAGGTGCGCAACGGCACGCTGATAGTTGGCTATTCGGCAAACCCACCGTGGGTGGTAAAGACAGCAAACGGGCCTACAGGCACCGAAGTGGCACTTGTGGAAGCCTTTGCGCGCACGCTACCGGCACAAATACAGTGGCGCAACGACACCGAGCAAAATCTGTTTGAAGCGCTGGAACATCGGCAAGTGCACGTAGTGGTAGCTGGCCTCACCGACCAAAATCCTTGGAAGGAGAAAGTAGCCTTCACCCGGCCTTATCAGGAAGTAGGCAAGGAAAAGCACGTGCTGGCTTCTATCCAAGGTGAAAATGCCTTTATCGTGGCCTTGGAGCGGTTTCTTCATCAGCAGGAAGCTACCCTGCCCCCATCGGTACAACCGTGAAACAGCTAGTCAGATTCGAATACCCACCCGAGCTTGTTCCCGCGTTTCGGCAGGCCAGACGCCTAGAATGGCTCACCATTGCTTACCTGATCAGCACGGCTGCCCTCATGTACCTGACTATGGGTCAGTCGCAGGCCATGAAAACGGCTTGGTTTGAAGATCTCCTGAGCTTAACCCCGGCCATTTCCTTCCATATCGCAACGCGTGTGATCCTACGGTCTCCCAACGAGGATTTCCCTTATGGCTATCATCGGGCCGTGAGCATTGCGTATTTGTGCAGTTCGGTGGCTTTGTTTGCAGTGGGTGGCTTTCTGTTGCTTGATTCGGCCACCACGTTGCTCAAAGCCGAGCACCCAACGATTGGTACGGTAGTAATTGCTGGGCACCAGATCTGGCTGGGTTACCTGATGATTGCGGCCCTGTTGTGGGGCACTTTTCCGGCGCTTTATTTGGGTAAGGAAAAGCTCCCCCTAGCTAAGCAGCTGCACGAAAAGAACTTGTACACCGACGCCGAGATGAACAAAGCCGACTGGATGACGGCGTCGGCTGCCATATTGGGCATCCTCGGTATCGGTATGGGCTGGTGGTGGGCCGATGCAGCCGCCGCTATTTTTATTGCCTTCGATATTGTGCGCGACGGCTTCACCAACCTCCGGCAGGCCGTGTTCGACTTGATGAACCAAGCCCCGAAAACCGTGGACGACCAAAAGCCTGATCCGCTGCTAGACCGGGTGCGAGAAACGCTGGCCGCGCAGCCGTGGGTAAAGGACTTCACTTTCCGGTTGCGTGAGGAAGGTCACATCTACTTGGGCGAAGGCTTTGTAGTGCCTACCGAAGTTAGCGACCAACTCGCTCAGCAGCTAGAAGACACAGCCCGGCAAATCGAGCAGCTTGATTGGCGAATTCACGAGTTCTTGCTCACGCCCGTCCGGGAACTGACAAAGCAAGAAAGAGCCTGACACATAAACCGCAGTATATTATTTCACTGGCAATTTGTTTCCGCCATGCTGCATGCCCCTAGCCTTACTCTGTGAGGCGCAAGGAGTGAATGGAAACAAAAGGCTGTAGTTCAAACAAGTGGGTAAGGATTTCACCTGTCGGCTCGGGCAAGGCGGCTTTTTCCGAAACCAACAAGTACGGTGCAATCGTGTCGTGCCAGAGCAGCGGCTCGGAGTAGAAATTGATGGCTACCTGGTGCCGGGACTGGTCGAGCAAGTCAGAGTTGATAAGCTCGAACTGAAACTTGGTGAAGGGCAGAAAGTGGCGGCCTTGGTTGTTAAGCACATCCGGCACGAGACCTCCTAGCTGCTGCACATACCCGCGCACGGCGGCACTGACCAGAAAATGCAGCTTCTCCGCTCCCGGTACGTGCTGTACCAACTCGCCAAACGTGCGGTATTGCCGCTGCTGGTTGAAGTACTGCGCTTGTAGACGAAATTCAGCGTACGTGTCGTTGAACACCAGCTTGTCCCACGGACGGGTCACAGTGGCATCGATAACTTTGCGGTAGCTAACGGTGATGGTTCGCTCGGCCATAACATAAGTAAAGAAGACGCCACAGGAACATCTGCCGCGTCTTTGCACACGGAAATAAAGAATGTAATACGATGCCGTTAAGCGGCCACTCCGAGCGAAATAGTTAGCTCGAAGCCAGCCGTGGTGCTGCCCGTCACGGTGGCAAGTTCTTGCGTCACGCCGTCGCTGAAGACGTTGTCGTTGGCGTTGAGGGTGTAGCCGCTCATACCCTTGGCGTAGCCATTGACGGCGGCCACGGCCGAGCCTGTGCCTTCGGGAAGGCAATCTGCGTTACTTTCAGCGAGGTGCCGCTGGCCGAGTAGATGTGCACGTGGATGTGGGTGGCGCGGCCGGAGTACCAGCCGGGGAAGATGGTGGTAAACGTCACCAGCCCGTTGGCGTTGGTGGTCTGGCGGCCGCGTAGGAAGTGTACGCTCTGGAGGTTGGTGCTTTGCATGCCCGTGCCGCCGTACTCGGAATAGTTGCCCTCGGCGTCGCAGTGCCAGATGTCCACCAACGCGCCGGCCAAGCCCGCGCAGTTGTTGTTGGTGTTGGTGATGGTAATTTTGGCCGTCATCTTGTGGCCGGTTTTGCCATCTGTGATGTCGCTGCGCACATAGGAAGCGGGCGCCTTGGTGGGAAATGGCCCTTCGGTTTCGGTGGGCGAAACCGAGCAACTGCCCGACATGCCCGTGCCGGTCGTGCCCCCGGTTGTGTCGGTGGCAGGCGTCACCTCCTCCGATTCTTTGCCGCAGGCGGAGAGAAGCGCTGGCGTTGAGATAGCGCTTACGAACAGGCTCTTAAGAAAGTGTTTGCGTTCCATGGGATGAAAGTGTAGAAGACCAAGACGTTGATTGCTTGGTACAAACTTGCACTTCCTCCTTGTAGCTCGTCTCCAACAATCGACGGTTTCCGCTGCCTACTCGACAGATTGCCAATGCCCCTTCCACCAAAACAACGATTACGGTTATTTACACGCACTTTGTTAGGTAGCCTAAACTACTACTGCCCGGCCTCTAGCATATTTGTAGAGACCGGGCAGTAGTTAGAATATTCCAATACGCATTGCTGGCTACACCATCCAAGAGCCGAGAGATTCTTAACAGAATAAAGGTCTTCTGGTGGGGTAAGAGGCCAGCCGGCGAGCTAAGAGCTAGCGGATTGGGGGCAGGGTTGCTTCTAGCTGCGCGCGCCGGGGCTCGTGCTGTTTGGGCAACATCAGATGCGTACCTAACTCGGCCAATGGCTCGTCCACGGTGAAGCCCGGGTTTTCGGTGGCAATTTCAAACAGCACCCCGCCTGGCTCGCGGAAGTACACCGAATGGAAATAGTCACGGTCGATTTGGGGGTGGGCTGCAAGCCTTTCGCAATCAGCTTCTGGCGGATAGCAAGTTCGGCTTCGTCGTCTTTCACCCGGAAAGCAATGTGGTGAACCGAGCCGCCCGCCGTGAGGCTGCGGCCTTCGCCGGGCACTTCCACCAAGTCGATATAGGCGGCGGTTGGTACTGTGTCGGTGACGTAGCGGTAGCGGTTCACGTTTTGCTCCAGCAACTTATACCCGAACACGTCTGTCAGGATATCGGCCGTGGCGGCTACGCTGGCCAGCGTTAGGGTGACGGTGTGGAAACCTTTGGTAGCGGCGTCGGCGCCTACTTCGGGCGTGGTCCAGGGGGTGCGGGCGTCAGGCGTTTTCGAGACGATAAGCTCTAGCTTGAGGCCGTCGGGGTCGAGGAAGGTGAGGTACTGCTCCCCGAATTTCATGCTCGGCTTGTTGTAGGTCACGCCGTGCGCGTCGAAACGCTTCATCCAGAAATCGAAGCTGCCTTCGGGCACCGAGTATCCGATTTCGGTGGCCTGACCGGTGCCACGGCGGCCCGAGGTGATGTTGGTCCAGGGAAAGAACGTGAGGATGGTGCCAGCCGAGCCGGTTTCGTCGCCGAAGTAGAAGTGATAAGTGCTAGGGTCGTCGAAGTTGACGGTTTTTTTCACCATGCGCAGCCCGAGCACTTTGGTGTAGAAATCGTAGTTGCGCTGAGCGTTGCCAGCAATGGCCGTCACGTGGTGCAGACCTAAGATGCGAGATTCCATAGGAAAAGTGAAAAGCGAGAGGTAAATGAAAGACTAGATGCGCAGCAGCTCTTGAGGTCGTGCGCTAAAGACAACAGGTCAACCGGCCCGTGTCGGCAAGCCAGGCAGTAGCAGCACTACCCCACTGACTTCTTGAAAACCAGCGTGTTGGCGGCGACAATTTCTTCTTGCGAAATCGTGTGGCCCATGTTAGGGTACACCTTTTCCGTAACGGCGGCGCCTAGGGTAGTCAGCAGCGCCGTGGAGGCGCGGACTCGCTCGACGGGCACGTGGGGGTCCGGGTCGCTGGTACCGATGTAAATGGGCGTGCCCTCGAAATTACCGGTGTAGTTGTCTTGGTACACCCGGTCACCTATCACCCCCCCGTGAAAGCAACTACGCCACCGTAGCGGGCCGCGTGGCGGGCCACGTATTCCAGCGTGAGGCAAGCGCCTTGCGAGAAGCCTAGGAAATAGATGTTTTCTTGGGTGATGCCCTGTGCTTCGGCCGCCGCTACGGCCCGGCCCACGGCAGCCAGCGCGTCGGAGAGCCAGGGCTCGTTTTGGGTGGGTGGCACCAGAAAGGAGTACGGGTACCAGGTGTTCTGCGTGGCTTGCGGGGCCAGCAAGGCGAAATCGGGCACGTGCAGGTAGGAGGCCAAGGAGAGGATATCGGCGGCGCTACCGCCCCGGCCGTGAAGCAGAATCAGGGCTTTGGTTGCGGTGGCTAGCGCCAGGCCGGCGGTACGGAGGGGTTCTTGATGCATAAGACCGAAGGCCAGAAATAGTGAAGCAGGAAACGTACTGCAATGAAACAACAAAGGACGCACCCGGGCCGGACCAGCAACAGGGTCAAATCCTGCAATCCGAGGTACATATCCTGGCTGCACCGGATAGTCGGCCAGCGCCCGAATCTAGGATATATACCTCGAATTGCAGGATTTGACTATGGAGTGAAGCCGCTAGCTCCGGGACCTTTGAGTTGCCTATAACGGCCAGCGCTGGCCCCAGGTAGCGCCCGGCAAGTCGTACGCCCTTCCTAACGGACTGCTATCCGCCACGAAATTTTCTCTCAGTTGCTAACGCTTAGCAACCCGCACGTACTAGCATGGACTCTCCCCTGTTTTCGCCCTTAGAAATTCGCAGTCTGCACCTGAAAAACCGCCTAGTGATGTCGCCCATGCAGCAGTACGTCAGCCCGGAAGGGCTGGTGGGGGCTTGGCACCTGGTGCACTTGGGCAGCCGGGCCGTGGGCGGCGTGGGTTTGGTGATTACCGAGGCCACTGCCGTAAGCCCGGAGGGACGTAATACGCTGTTTGATACCGGACTCTGGAATGAAGCCCAAGTTGCAGCCTGGCAACCCGTTGTGCAGTTTGTACAGGCGCAGGGCGCCAAAATAGCAGTGCAACTCTGGCACGCGGGCGGCAAGGGCAGCCACGCGCATCCTGCTGCTGGCTTCCACTACATTGCCCCGGCTGAAGGCGGCTGGATCACCAAAAGCGCCTCCGCCGTTTCCCTTGACCCGCACCAGACTTCTCAGGCCCTGACCGTAGCAGAAATCCAGGCCTTAGTTGGAGACTTCCGGGAGGCGGCTATCCGCGCCGTTCAGGCTGGTTTCGATGCTATTGAGTTGCACGCCGGCCACGGGTACTTGTTTCACCAGTTTTATTCGGAGCTAACCAACCACCGCTCCGATGAGTACGGCGGCAGCTTCGACAACCGGATTCGGTTGCTCGTGGAAACGGTGCAAGCCATCCGGGCCGTCATCCCTGACGTGATGCCCCTGCTGGTTCGCCTCTCCGCCGTTGACTTCTCCGACGAGCCGCAGGCCTGGCACCTAGCTGATTCGGTGCGCTTGGCTGCCGTGTTGCAGCAGCACGGCGTCGATGTGGTTACGGCCTCGGCCGGCGGGTTCGGGGCGCCCGACCGAAGTAAAGTGGTGCCACTCTACCAAGTGCCGTACGCCGAGAAAATCAGGGCCGCTACCGGCGTCCTGACCGGAGCCGTGGGGCTCATAACTACGCCCGAGCAAGCTAATACCATCATTGCCAGCGGCCAAGCCGACTTGGTGGTGCTGGCCCGGGAGCTACTGCGCGACCCGTACTTCCCGCTCCGGGCTGCCGCTGCGCTACACACCAAAACGCCCGTGCCAGTGCCCTATACCCGCGCTTTTTAGGCTGGTGGCCACGGCTTAATTCAGGTCTTCCCGCGTCGAGTGTACTTCCGCTTTCAACTCCGTTTTGCTGGCAGCATGAAAAAACTAACGCTTTTTGGCACCCCCGATTCTCCGGAGCTTTACCCTTTGCGGGATTTCCTGCAACGGAGCGTGGTGGAGTACGATTGGATTGACCTTGGCGCGACGCCAAACTTGCCCACTAGCTTAGTTGAGGCGCAGGCAAAGGGCAGTGTGCGTTCAGTTGTGGAATTTCCGGGCGGCAAGCTTGTCGTGAACCCTACAGTAGCGGAAGTGGCCCAGGAATTGGGCTGGATCAGCAAACCTAGCTACCAAGAATACGACTTGTCGATATACGGGGCCGGGCCGGCGGGCCTGAGTGCCGCGGTGTACGCCGCTTCCGAAGGGCTCCGCACCGTGCTTATCGAGCGCGAAGCCGTGGGCGGACAGGCGGGCACTAGTTCCTTGATCGAAAATTACATGGGTTTTCCGGAGGGCATTGCCGGGGCTACGCTAGCCGAACGCGCCCGCCAGCAGGCCCTTAAGTTTGGAGTGGAAATTCTGCTGCTGCGCGAAGGCATTAAGGGTACGTTTTACGACCACCACATTCACGTCGATTTAGCCAGCGGCGACCAGTTGGTGGCCCGCGCCAACATTTGCGCAACGGGGGTGGAATACGAAAAGCTTAACCTAAAGAACGAAGCCCGCTTTTTCAATAAGGGGGTATACTACGGCGCGGGAGCTGGCGAGGCAATTTTCTGCCGCGGCAAGGACGTATTCGTGGTGGGCGGCGGCAATTCAGCGGGCCAGGCTGCTTCCTATTTTGCGGGCTTTGCCCGGCGCGTGTACTTAGTTGTGCGCAAAGGCAACTTGGCGGCTACTCTCTCCGACTACCTCGTCAAGCGCGTGACCACCATTCCCAACATTGAAATCTTGTACAACTCGACCGTGCAGGAACTGGCCGGCGATGAGGTGTTACAGGGGATTAAGGTGGTAAACTCCCTGAACGGCACTGCCACCTGGCACGATACGAGCAAGCTCTTTATATGCATCGGCGGCAAGCCCAACACCCTTTGGGCCAGCGAAACCAACATCATTCGGGACCCTAACGGTTACCTGATTACGGGCAACGACCTTGTAGGCCGCGCTGGCTTCCCCAAATGTTGGCCCCTGGCGCGTCCGCCCTATCACCTCGAAACCAGCGTACCCGGCTCGTTTGCGGCCGGCGATGTGCGCCTGAATTCCGTCAAGCGGGTTGCTTCGGCGGTGGGCGAAGGGGCCATGGCCGTAACGCTGGTGCACAAATACCTGGCGGAGCTAGACAAAACAAACAGCTAAACACTGGCTGCTCTCGGCTCCTTTCCTCACAACAATTCCAGCCCATGAACACCTACGATACGCTCACCGAAGCCATAGCGGACCTGCGCCAGCGGGACTACGTGCTCGATTACAACCTGATTGACGGAGTAGCCCAATGCCAGCAGCTCCCCGAAATGCTAAGTCCCCATGAGCTCGCTGTTCAGGAGGTGTACCGCTTCGAAGGTGCGTCCGACCCCGACGATAACATGGTGCTTTACGCACTGCAATCCAAGAAAAACCCCGCCAACAAAGGCCTGCTGGTAGCCGCGTACGGCCCCTACGTGGAAACGCAGGCCGCCGAGTTTATTCAGCAGCTCGACGCCTTGTAACTACCTCTGAAGTTTCCGCATGAAAAAAACATTTGTGCTCGTACACGGGGCCTGGTCGGGTGAATACGCTTGGGACTTGTTGCGGCCGCAGCTAGAGCACCTAGGGCACCGGGTCGTGACGTTCAACCTGCCGGGGCACGAAGGCGAGCCGCCCCCGCTGGCTGAGCTAACGCTTGAACGCTATGTGGCCGCTACCATCGAGCACGTAGCGGCCGAAACGGGGCGGGTGGTGCTGGTTGGTCACAGCATGGCGGGCATGATTATTTCGCAAGTGGCCGAGTACCTTCCCGCCAAAATCGCGCGGTTGGTGTACCTATGCGCCTACCTGCCCCGCAACAACCAAAGCGCCTTCGACTTTCCCGACCCCGATAGCCTAATGCTAGCCAACCTGGTGCTATCGGCCGACCAGCGGACGGCCACCATTCAGCCGGCCGCTATCGTGCCCATTTTTGCGGCAGATTGCTCGCCGGCTGTTCAGCAACTAGTTGTAGCGCGGCACCGCCCCGAGGCGCTAACTCCGTTCCAGGACAAGGTGACGCTAACCGAGGGCAACTTCGGGCGGGTTTTGAAATGCTACATCGAAACCCTACACGACGTCGGCATTAGCACCAATCTGCAACGGCAGATGCTGCTCGCCGATGGCACCGTGGCCGATATTGCCGCCCTAGACTGCGGCCATAGCCCGCATTTTGCGAAGCCCGCCGAGCTGGCCGCTCTCCTGGACAGCATCTAATTTACCGGCGCCGCTCTTTGCTGGTTCGGGCTATTTGTCTGCGGCTGGTTTAACAGTTGTATCAAGCGGCTTCAACTCCCCAAATACAGTGGGAATCAGCTCCGACACGGTGGGGTGAATAAACACGTTGCGGCGCATGAAGGCGGCGGTTTGCTGTGCGTACATGGCCGTAATGATACAGTGAATGGCCTCGTCGCCGCCGGTGCCCACAATGCTGGCGCCCAAAATCTGGTCGGTTTCAGCGTGCACCAGTACCTTCATAAAGCCTTGCGTTTCGCCTTTCTCCACGGCTCGCCCGACTTTAGTCATGGGCCGCTTGCCCATCAGGGCCGGGGTGCCGGCGGCGCGCACTTCAGCTTCCGTCAGACCTACTTTGGCGTAGGGTGGGTCGAGGTAGACGGCCCAAGCGGGCAGCCGGTCGCTGAGCCGTCGCTGGCCTTGGTCGAGTAGGTTGGCGGCTACTATCTCGAAGTCGTTGTAGGCGGTGTGGGTGAAGGCGCCCCGCCCGTTGCAGTCGCCTAGCGCCCAAATACCCGGCACGGCGGTGCGCAGTTCTTCATCAACGGGCAAGTAGCCGCGGGCATCGGCTTGCAAACCGGCTTTTTCCAGCGCCAAATCATCAGTGTTGGGCTGGCGGCCCATGGCCAACAGCAAGTGAGAGCCGCGGCTCGGCGACGGATCATCTTCGCAACTAACATGCACCACCGGCTGCCCTTCTTCCTGCCCTAGGCTAATGCATTCGGCCCCAAGCCGGAGCGTGATGCCTTCCGCGGCCAGAATATCGGCTACGGCGGCGGATACATCCTCATCGTCGTGGGGCAGTAGGCGCCGACTCCGCTCGACTATAGTTACCTCTGACCCCAGCCGCCGAAACATTTGCGCAAACTCCAGCCCTACCGCCCCCGCGCCCACTATCACCAAATGCGTTGGCAGCTCTTCCAGCGCCAATAGGGTGGTGCTGGTAAGATAGGGCACTTCGCTTATGCCAGGCAAAGGCGGACTGGCGGGCCGGCCGCCTACGTTCAGGAAAATGTGCTTGGCCTCTAGCACCTCGTCGCCCACTTGCATGGTAGTTGGCGACAGAAAGCGGGCCGTGCCCCGGAAAACGGTGCAGTTGGGCATTTGCTGCAGCCACTTCTCCAAGCCAGCGCGCGAGGAAGCTACAATGCTGTCTTTGCGGGCTTTCACCTGGGCTAAGTTCACCGTAAATTCCGGCACCGGGCCCAGACCATAGTTCGCCGCTTGGCGCAGGGTGTGCGCCGCTTTGGCGCTAGCAATCATGGCTTTGGTGGGCGTACACCCCGTATTGACGCAGGTACCGCCGAAGTTTTTGCGTTCTACCAAGCCTACCGTCCAGCCGGCAGCCGTTAGCCGCCCCGCTAATGATGGGCCCGCCTGGCCCGCTCCAATTATCAGCGCATCAAAAGAGTGATTCATACCGAGTAACCTTGCTTAGGTGACACTAGACCAACGGCCGTTCCGAGCTGCCGCGCATTCGGCCGGGCGGAAAGTACACATTGGCACCTGCTTGTGCTACACGGCGCTGCGATAAATGCCGCCATCTACCCGCAAGGCGGCCCCGTTGATGGCTCCGGCCAGGCCACTGCATATAAATACGGCAAAATCGGCAATTTCTTGGGGCCGAATCAGGCGGCCGATAATGGACGTAGGACGGTTTTCGGCCATAAAGCGCCGCTCACCTACGGCAAACTCATCGTCCGGGAAAACTTTCTTGACTAGTTCCTGCACGCCCGGCGTAAGCGTAGAGCCCGGCAACAGTGAATTCACCGTAACGTTGGTGCCGTGGGTGCGCTCTGCTAAGCTGCGCGAAATAGAAAGCTGCATGAGCTTGGTGGCACTGTACGGGGCCATATCAGCGGCAGCCGTCAGGGCGGCTTCGCTGGAAATGAACAGAACGCGGCCCGTGTTGCGCGCAATCATGCCGGGCAGGTAATGACGCGAGAGCCGCACTCCGCTTTGGATATTTACGTCAAATATACGTTGCCAGTCTTCGTCGGTGAGGGTGAAAACGTCGTGGTTTTCGTAGATGCCCAGGTTGTTGACGAGTATGTCCACGTCGGGGTATTCGGCAATGGTACGGGCTCCGCCTTCGGCCGTGCCGTTGTCGGCCGCCAGGGGTAGCAACTTCGCCTCGGGCAAATCGGCGCGCAGTTGGGCAGTGGCTTGCGCTACGCTGTCCTCGGTCCGGCCATTAATAATTACGGTGGCTCCCTCGCGAGCAAAGGAACGGGCAATTTCCAACCCGATGCCTCCAGTGGAAGCCGTAACCAAGACAGTTTTATTCTGCAATTTTAAATCCATGAAACGTCGTTTTCTAGTGTGTGAATGCAACAGGTAAACAGCTTGCTGAGTGAAGCTGAAGCGTGCCACTCGTATGGCAACGTCTAGCATTTACTCATTGATTCAAGCGAGATGCTTCGGCAAGCTCAGCATGCCTAATAGCTCTAGCTAGGCTATCATCAGCTTCGGCAGCGGGCAGTTGTACTGCGCTTGTATCTGTTTTTTGAAGTGCGAAAACGTAATGCCCGTGCAGCGCTTGAACAGCTTGCTGAAGTGAGCTACGTCCTCGAAACCGAGCTGATAGGCCACTTCCTTCAGCGAGGCGTCGCGCAGTGACACCAAGCGTTTTGCCTCCAGCATGATACGCCGCCGAATATGCTCGCTGGCAGGCTGGCCGGTTTCCTTACGAATGCTGACGCTGAGGTGATTGGCCGTCACGTGCAACTGATCGGCATACTCAGCTACCGATTTCCATTGGGCGTAGTGGAGCTCTAGTAGCTGCTGAAAACGGCCAAACAACCCCGCCTGCACCATGCTGCCAGTTGCCCCGCGTTGCTGCTGGCTGAGGCGGGTACAGTGCAGCAGCAGCGTTTTGAGGTAAGAGCGGAGCAGGTCGTCGCGCAAGATGGCCGCGCTAGCTGCCTGCCGTTGCAGGCTGCCAACCAGAAAAGCCATTTCCATTGCCTGTTCGTCGGGCACGAGCACCGGCTCCGCGGCGGCCTGATGAAACAACTGGAACAGCAGTAGTTCCCGGTCGGTGCCGGTCAGCCTCACAAACTCGTCGGTGAAGCGCAGCACTTGCCCTTTGGCCCTCTTAGGCACCAGTTCCAGAGCGGTCTGCCCGGGCCGCCCGAAATACAAAGTCCGAGGCACTTGGTTGTCAGCTAAGAGCGGCCCGACGTGGTACCCCTCCTCCTCTACCAGCACCAGTGTGTATTGCGGCCAGCGAGTGGCCAGGTCGGCCGGCGGTGGCGCTTGCCGTAGCGCAGCCAGCGGACTGAGGTCGAACAAGAGCGGCGCGCTGGCGTCTTGAAAGTCGAGGGCCGTTATCATACGCTCGCAGTAGGCAGAGCCAAAAGGTGACGATGATAGTTGGAAGAGGTTGTGCTGAAGTGCTTTCTAAACAGCTTATTCAAGTGACATACGTCGGTAAGAGCCAACTCATCGGCAATCTGGCCTAGCAGAAATACGCCACCAGCCAGGTAGCGTAAGCGGTGCCAATTGATAACACAGTCGCCGCTGCCTTTCTTGATATTAACGAGTTCGAAGTGGTTGCGCAGTTGCCGCGAGTTAGCCCGGGCACTTGCCGCAAATTCCTCGACTTCCAAGGGCTCATGTTGAATGTGGCATCTCATAAAAAAGTGGTGAAGGATTAAACGACTTCTTGGTTCTGGGCCCAACTAGTAGCCAATGGAGTGCCACCACCTATTTTGCAATATCGAATAAATATTATGTATTTGACAATCAATTTATTAACTGTTATAATAGCTTTTGTGACACTACAACAACGGCTCCGAACAAATGGAGCCTCCGATATTTCGGAGGCAGTATCGGAGTCCGAGGAGCCATATCGTACCTTCGCAGAAAAGTCATCCGCGTAGCTTCGCATCGGCTATTTCGTTGTCCTATGGCTGTATTTGATAATGAACTCGCCACTACGGCCAGCATTCTAATTGTAGAAGATGAGTTTCTGATTGCCAACAACTTGCGGCGCATTCTAACTAAGGCCGGCTATCAGGTTACAGGCTTAGCCAAGACGGTGGCCGAAGCCCAGCTATTGCTAGCGCAGGCCACCCCCGATATCGTGCTGTTGGACGTATTTTTAAAAGGAGAGCAGACGGGCATCGACCTGGCGCAGTGGCTGAACAAGCAGCAGATTCCCTTCGTTTTTCTATCCGCTAACTTGTCGGATAGCGTGCTAGAGGCGGCGAAAGTGACCCAGCCGTTTGGCTTCCTCAACAAGCCGTTTCGCGCCAAAGACGTCCTCTCGACGCTGGAAATTGCCCGATACCGCCACGCCCACAGCGAGGAAGCTAAACTGCGGCAGCAGCAGCAAATCCAAGTGGCTGTCAACAACGCCATCATCACCCTGCACGACCGTGACCAACTTAGCTTGGCCATTGCCGCCCAGCTCGATAAGCTGGTGCCTTTTTCCTTTTTGAACCTGCGCATCGCCTTGCCCGAGGAGCAGTCGTTTTATTGGGTGATGCTGCGCAAAACAGCCTTGGGTACGTTCGAGCGCATTCATTTGCCGGTGCTGCTAGGCCCTAATGCTTCCGATGAGCTGTTGGAGAAACTCACGCAAGAAACCCCCGACCAGCTAGGCGAGCAGCCAGGCATTTTCACAGGCGAAGCCTTCCAAGAATTGTGCGCCAAGTACCTGACGGCACGGGCCATTCACGATACGTTCGGCGTGCAATCGTTGCTGGTACTACCTGTGGTGCTGAAACGGCGCTCGTTTACGAATCTGCAGCTGGCCCGCACCGACTCCAACGGCTTTTCGCCCGCCGACTACGAAGCCATTAGCCTAGTTATTTCGCAGATTGCCTTGGCCCTCGATAACCTGCTGGCCTGCGAAGAAATAGACGCGCGGCGGCGGCTGAAAACAGCGGAATTGGCCTTAGCCAGCGCGTTTCAGAACGGTAAAAGCATGGTAGAAATAGCCCCGCAAGTGGCCGCCGCCATCAACGACGTGCTGCCTGGCATTGATTTGCTGAGTGTTTACCGCGTGGGACGAGTGCTAGGAGGCACCCCTTTCGACATAACCGTTCAAAAAAAGGACGGCATTTACGTACCTCTGTCTGAAGATGAAATCAGGCTGCCGGCCACCATTTCCCCGCTTGAGTGGCAGCAACAAGTGGCGGCTATGGAGTCTTGGCTGGTGCAGCCAACCCTGAACGTGGGGCGGCAGGCGGTTGAGGTGCAGGGCAGAAACTTGGTGGCGCAACTGTACGGAGCGCAACTAGGATTGCAGTCGTCGATGTACGTGCCCATTATCATCAAAGGGCAGACGGTGGCGGCCTTGGTGGTAGCGAGCAAGGCCGCCTATGCTTTCACTCCGAAAGACTTGCAAACCTTGCAAAGCCTGAATTACGAGCTGGCGTTGGCGCTGGAAAATTTGCTGGCCTTCGAGCGCATCAAACTATTGAGCGAACAGCTAGAGCAAGAGAAAACCTACCTGAGCGAGGAAATCAAAACCAGCCACAATTTCGAGGAAATTGTGGGTACCAGCCCGGCACTACTGGCCGTGCTTGGCAGCATAGCTCAAGTAGCTCCCACCGATTATACGGTGCTGGTAACCGGCGAGACGGGCACGGGCAAAGAACTGATTGCACGGGCCGTGCACAACCTGTCGAAACGCAAAGGGCGCACGATGGTGAAAGTGAATTGCGCGGCGCTGCCTCCGCAGTTGATTGAATCCGAGTTGTTTGGCCACGAAAAAGGTAGCTATACCGGCGCCACAGACAAGCGCATCGGCAAATTCGAGCTGGCCCACGGTAGCACCATCTTCCTCGACGAAATTGGGGAGTTGCCCCTAGAACTACAGGCCAAGCTGCTACGCGTTATTCAGGAAAAGGAAATCGAGCGCCTTGGCGGCAAAGGCCCGATAGTGGTAGATGTGCGCATTATTGCGGCCACCAACCGCAATTTACACGAGGAAGTAGCTGCCGGCCGTTTCCGCGCCGACCTCTACTACCGGCTCAACGTGTTTCCGGTGCTGGTACCGCCCTTGCGCGAACGGCCGGAAGACATTTTGCCGCTTACGGCTTATTTCATGCAGAAAATCAGCAAAAAGCTGGGCAAGCCGCTCACCGGGCTCTCGAACGCCATGCGCCAGCAACTGCAGCAGTACACTTGGCCCGGCAATATCCGCGAACTGGAACACGTGCTCGAACGAGCCGCTATCATGGCTCGCTCGACGACCCTCGAATTAAATGAACCGCTCGTAGCCAGCCCACTACCGTCCTCGGCTTTTGCAACCGGGACCGTAAAGCCGATGCAAGAAGCCATGCGCGAAACAATCTTGGCGGCTCTAGCGCAATCCAACAACCGAATCCGCGGGCAGGGCGGGGCGGCAGAATTGCTAAATCTCAAGCCCACTACGTTGGAGTCGCGCATGAAAAAGCTCCAAATCACCCCCATGAAGTAATCAGGAGACACTAAAAGAAAGACGGGCGTTGAGCCTTACACTGTAACCGGCTTGGCGGGCGTGGGGCTGGTTATGGCCTCGAAATCAAGGCGGATGCGCACGCCTCGGGTCTGGGTGATGCGTAAGGTGCCATCTAGTTGCTCGCTCAGCCCGTGCATGATGGTAAGTCCCATTGTGGAGCCGTGTTCCAGGTCATAGCCCGCCGGAAAGCCCACTCCATCGTCCTCGATGGTTAAACGAAATCGTCCTTGCCCTAGTGCTGCTAGCGCCACTGCCACCGTGCCGGGCTGCTGGTTTGGAAACGCATACTTGAGTGCATTGGTCAGGGCTTCGTTGATAATCAAACCCAGCGGAGTCACCAGCGTTACTTCCAACTCGACCGGATCTACTGCTAGCTGCACCTGCACGGTTTCCTGGCAGTCAAACGAGTCCAGCAAGTGTTCCGCGATTTGGCGGATGTAGCCTTGCATATCCACCAAGGTCAGGTTGTTGGCTTGGTAGAGCTTTTGGTGGATCAGGGCCATGGCATGCACTCGATTTTGGCCTTCCCGCAGGGCTGCCACCGCCGCAGGATCGCGCAAATAATCCGACTGCGTTTCCAACAAGCTGTTGATCATCTCCAGGTTGTTTTTGACGCGGTGGTGAATCTCTTTAAGCATCCAGTCTTTCTCTTTCAACAAGTGCTGAAGCGCCTGATTTTGCTGATTGATTTCCGCTTGCTTCTCTTCCAGAAGCTGGTTGCTGCGCTGCTTGAGCCGGTAGCGGTTATAGCCCAACCCCAGCACCAGTGTCAGCAGCACGGCTCCAACAAGTAAGGCATTGCGCTGAAACTCGCGTTGGCGGAGGCGCGCTTGCTGCACCTGGGTTTGTTTGGTGAGCAAGGCAATGTTCTGCTCCTTTTTGCGCGTGTCGTATTGAATTTCCAGGCTTGCCAGCTGCTTGTTTTTCTTTTCATTAAACACCGAGTCGGTCAGCAGCTTGTAGCGCTGGTAATGCGCAATGGCGGCCGGGAAGTTGCCCTGAGCGGAATCAACGCGGAACAAGAGCAGATGCAGACGCGACGTTCCGACCAGAAAGCCGCTATGCTCACTTTCCTGAAGGGCCTGCTGAAAATACCAGCGGGCCTTGCTGTGCTGCTTGGTAAGCAAGTAAAACTGCCCTAGTGTCTGGTTGAGGTACATGCGGCTCATGTCGCTGGTCGGCTTGCTTTTCGACAGCGCCAGTACTTTTGCATACTGCTGCTCCGCCTGCGGGTACTGCTTTAGGGCCACATACAAGGTGGCCAAACGCTGGGCATGGGCCCTCTGCTCAAGGCCCGTTTTGCCCTTGGTGGTGCGCAGATAAAAGTTGAGGGCCTGCTGAGGCTTTCCCTGCTTGACCAGGACGTTGGCAATGTCACCCGCCGTTGCCACCTCGGAGGAATGCGTCAATTGATTGTTGCGCAACGCTTTCTGGTAGTAGTGGAGGGCCTTATCGGGTTCCTCCAGCTCGTTGTAGAGGGCGGCCACCCTCGAGTAGAACCCCTCAATAGAAATGGTGTCGTGGGTGGCTTGCGCAGTCTCGATGGTAGCCAGACCGTAGCGTAGCGCCTCTTTGTAGTTGCCCAGCTGCCGGTTGGCCGCCAGCAACAGGTCGTAGGAGTAATGCAGCTTACGGTAGCCTGCCGCCTTGTACAACGGTACTACCTGCTCCAATTCTTTCAGCGCCTGCACCGAGTTGCCTTGCAACAGGTGCATATCGGCCACTTGCTTGAGCATGTAGGCTGTTTCGCCCCGGCGGCCAAGTTGCCGATATAAGTTGCCAGCCCGCTGGAAGCAGGCAATGCTCAACGGGAGGTAGTAGGCTACGCGGGGGTAGGAATTGCCGAGGTGAAACCAACCCAATGCCTCCAAGCGTGAACGGTGTTGCTGTTGGCTGAGCTTGATGCCCCGCCGGATACTAGAGAGCCCGCTGGTATCGGCGGAAGCAATGCTTTGCAGCCGGCCCCGCATATAAAGGCAGCTGATGAGCCCGGTTTGGTAGTGGAGCGTCGCGCTTAGGGCTTGGGCCTGCCGATAAAAGCTCCAAGCTGGTTTGAAATCGACGTCAAGCTCTTCGCTCCGGTCTAGCACATCGGTACCCAATTGTAGCAGAAGCTGCACGCGGTTGGTATCGGGTTGGCTCTGGCGCAACTGCGTGTACAATCTAGCCACCGCGGCGCTGTCAAGCAGTGGATACAGCGGTTCGGCTTGGCTGGTAAACCAGAACCCGCAAAGCAGCAACAGCAGCAGACGCTTCATATAACAAGGGTGTGGTGGCAAAGCCCCTGCAAGGTACTGCCTCTTGGAATGGCCTGTTTTGCAGAGCAGCAGCCGATGCACAAAAAATACCACGGAATGCATGATTTATACCTTTTGCCGGGCAGTGGTGCCCGCTACGTTTGTGCCGTCAATCAGGCACTCCGCCTGTCTCCCGAACGGGAGCATCGACGTCATTTTTACGCCTCAACGCCATGAGTAGCACAACTTCCGAAGCGCCCTACCAAGTATCCGTCGCCTTACCCGTCGCCTCCGACCCAGCTATTTCGCGGGAAGTAAAAACGTTTCTGGCAGCTCTAAACGGCGCGGGCGGGCCACCCCTAGAAACTCTGTCGCCGGTTGACGCCCGCCAGGTGCTGGTCGGTGCGCAGGCGTCGGTGCAGGTCGATTTATCAGGCATCGAAGTAGCCGAGAAAACCATTGAGCAGGACGGCTACACGGTGCCGCTGCACATCGTGCGCCCCACGGGTACTGCCGATACGGTGCTACCTGTGTTCGTCTTCATTCACGGGGGCGGTTGGGTGCTCGGCGACTTCCCCACTCACCAGCGCTTGGTGCGCGACCTGGTAGTAGAGTCGGGTTACGCGGCAGTGTTTGTGAACTACACGCCCACGCCAGATGCGCAGTATCCGCAGGCCATTCATGAAATCTACGCCGCCACCAAGTGGGTAGCCGAGCACGGCACCGACATCAACGTCGACGGTAAAAACCTGGCCGTGGTAGGCAACAGTGTGGGCGGCAACATGACCACCGTTACCTGCCTGCAAGCTAAAGAGAAGGGCGGCCCGCACATCAAGCTCCAGGTTCTGTTTTGGCCTATCGTGGATGCCAACTTCGATACGGAATCCTACCAGCGCTACGGCCAGGACCGGTTCCTGACCACTTCGCTGATGAAGTGGATGTATGACCTCTACACCACCGACCCCGCGGAGCGGGCGCAAATTTATGCCTCCCCGCTGAATGCCACTTTAGAGCAACTGCAAGGTTTGCCGCCCGCTCTCATTCAAGTAGCCGAAGCCGATGTGCTACGCGACGAGGGCGAAGCCTACGGCCGTAAGCTCGACGAGGCTGGCGTGACCGTCACGACCGTGCGCTACAACGGCATGATTCACGATTTCGGCTTGCTCAATGGCCTGGCCGAATTGCCGCAAGTGAAGTCTCACATTCGGCAGGCCGCCGCCGAGCTGCGGAAGTATCTCGGCGCTTAGCACCCTCGTGGGTCACTAGCATTCAACTCATCTCTTACATCCTCATCGACACTATAACCGGCCTACTCATGGCCAACACTCCCATGGATGAGTCAACTGCTTCCGCCACCGGCATCAAAAACATAGTACTCGTACACGGTACCTGGGCCGATGGCACGAGTTGGGGCAAAGTTATTCCGCTGCTACAAGCCCAAGGCTACCACGTCACGGCTGTTCAAAACCCGTTGACTTCGCTTGGCGACGACGTGGCGGCAACCAAGCGGGCCATTGCCTTGCAAGATGGCCCAGTGCTGCTGGTTGGCCACTCTTGGGGTGGCGTAGTTATCACCGAAGCCGGCAACGACTCCAAAGTAACGGGCCTGGTGTACGTGGCTGCCGCGGCTCCCGACGAAGGCCAGTCGTTTTTGGATCTGGTACAAACTGCGGCGGCAACGCCCGGCAACGACGAAATCCGTCCTGATGCCCAGGGCTTTGTGAGCATGACGCCCAAGGGAATTATAGAAGATTTCGCGCAGGACCTAACTTCAACGGAACAACAGGTGCTTATCGCCACCCAGGGGCCCCAGGCGTTTTCGGCCCTGAAAGAGAAAATCACGCAGGCCGCCTGGAAAACCAAACCATCTTGGTACGTAGTAGCCGCCAATGACCGCATGATTAACCCGGACCTGGAGCGCACTCTAGCCAAGAAAATGAATGCCACAACCACCACGCTAGCCACCAGCCACGTGGCCATGCTAGCTCAGCCGGAAAAAGTAGCGGCCGTTATTATGGAAGCAGCTAGCAAAGCTGGAGCCAGTATAGTAGCCGCGAGGTAAACTGTTACTGTTCATCTGAAATCCACTCTTAGGATATGTAATCTTAGGAGTGGATTTCGCTTTTACGGTCCGGCCGATAGCCTGCCTGATGCCCTGTTTATCGTTCAAATGGCGTCCCCGGTCTTAAAAAAGCAGAAACTGCGGGGCTAAGAATCCAGCGCTTACTTAGCCCCGCTTCACGTTACCCTCTGTTAAATTCATATGCAGTTCCATCTAGTGCGGGCCGCCGTGCCTTTCGCAGCCTTACTCTTGGGAAGCAGCCTGCTGTACCTCTTCGGCCTAATCAAGTTTGATAGCCCGGGCGTTGATACAGGATTGGTATTGCTTATGACGGTGGTCAAAGTAGCGTGTTTTCTGTTTGCCACATTGCACTGGATTCAGCAGACCGTCTCCTCGCCTTTCCATCGCCGATACCTGATGAGCTTTCTGGTGCTACAGGTATTGCTGATTGTCTTATCGTTTGCGCTTGACTACTACTACCTGTACCAAATCAACGCTGCCGCCTTCCACTTACCTGCTGACCGCAAAAGCCACGCGGAGCTTCTATTGACGTTTCTTTACTTCAGCCTCGGCAAGTACACCACCGCGGGCGTAGGCGATATTCACCCAACCTCCCCAGCGGCCCAGATCTGCGCCATGGGCGAAATGGTGGTTTCGTACTTTACTACGGTTCTCCTCATTGCCAACGTGAGCTATTTGCAGGCCTTATTTAGTCGCAAAGCCGAAGAGTGAACAACCGAATAGCGAATAGCCAGATTCGCTTAACGCACTACCAACTATGTTTAGCGCTACTTGCTTTCATGTAGGCGGCGCAAAAACAAGAACCAGCATTGTGGTATGGCAACTACTTGATTGGCAGCACCTCTTGATTTGAGGGCATTAGCTGCTCTTATACTTTTCAATGTATTGTTTTGGTAGAACGGATAGCACAGGAATGTATCTTGGTCTGAGTAACTGAGTGACAGCGACATTCCTTTCCCTTATCCCACCCCTACCCCCATGGCTACTTCCTTATCCCCGGTCTGGGCCGGGCTTTGATTGGCACAGCGTTGGTCGCCGGCACCCTGGATATTACCACGGCCCTGAGCAAATATTACCTGACTACAGGCCGCTCGCCGCTAAACGTGTTGCGCTACGTGGCCAGCGGCCTGTGGGGCCCGCAGGCCCTAACGGGTGGCGCGGGAATGGCCGTGTGGGGTTTAGTGCTGCACTACAGCATCGCCTTCCTCTTCACTGCCTTTTTCTTTCTATGGCTCTACCCGCGTTGGCGTCCCTCACTGCATCCTGTGCTGGTCGGTTTGCTTTACGGCACTTTTGTGTGGCTAGTGATGAACATGCTGGTTGTGCCAGCCTCTCGCGTACCGGCTGCGCCCTTTCGCCTCGGGCATGCGGCAGTGGAGTTGCTTGTTATCATTGTGTGCATCGGGTTGCCAATTGCCTTGGGGGCCCACCGCTTCTACCGTCGGCAGCCTAATATGTTCCAAGGTCAGTGAAACACAATAATTAGTTCCCGATTGTGTGTTCAGTTCCAGTTGACCTGCCACTAAGTACTGCAGTCTAGGTATTGATAGTTGCTAGCCAAGCTCGCTGACACCTTTCCTTCCTGCGCTTATTTCGTTCTTTGCTTGATGGCATGCAACAGTAGTAGCACTAAGCCATCCAAGTAATTTATGGCACATTTCCTTGTTATTGGCGCGGGTTTAGGTGGCTTGGCTACTGCGCATGGTTTGCTCAGGCTTGGCCATTCGGTACAGGTGTACGAAGCGGCCCCAGTATTGCGCGAAGTAGGCGCTGGCCTTGTGCTTGGCGCCAACGCTATGCGCGCCTTGCAGCAGCTCGGCCTCCACGAGGCGGTGCGCCCCCACGGTTCTGCAGTTACCTCACTCAAGCTCTTCGATCAGAAAGGCCGCTTGTTGCAGAACGCAGATACCTCCGTATTCACCCGAGCCTTAGGGTTCGATAATGTGGGCATTCACCGAGCAGCGCTTCAGCAGGCATTGCTCCAGGAGCTGCCAACCGACACACTTATTCTAGGCAAGCCCTTTGAAAGCTTCCAGCAAACCGCCACCGGTGTGGAGGCTTTTTTCACAGACGGTACCACCACTCACGCTGATTTCCTGATTGGGGCCGACGGCATCCGTTCTCGTGTGCGTCGGCAATTGCTGCCAACGACCGAGCCGCGCTATGCAGGCTACACTTGCTGGCGAGCTGTGGTAGAAGCCGCCCAGCTAGAACTCCCAGAGGGCGAATCAGGGGAAGTATGGGGAGACCAGGGCCGGCGTTTTGGCTACGTGCCCGTAGGAAATGGCCAAGTGTACTGGTTTGCCTGTCTCAACAGCCCGGCCCCGCAGAACCCCAAGTTTCGCGCATTTCAAGTGGCCGAGTTACAGCATGCATTTCACTCGTTTCCGGCACCCGTACCTGCTCTGCTTGGTCTCACGCGCAACGAACAGGTACTTTGGAACGATATTCTGGATCTTAAGCCCCTACGTCAGCTAGCTTTCGGCCGTGTGCTGCTGCTCGGGATGCAGGCCACGCTACTACGCCCAACCTGGGCCAGGGCGCCGGTATGGCCATAGAAGACGCGGCAGAATTGGCGAGCTGCCTGCGCCACACATCGGCAATAACTGAAGCCTTCCGCCGCTTCGAAAAGCGGCGCCTACCCCGTACAACCCGCATCGTGCGAACATCTTGGCAGCTAGGCCGCGTGGGCCAGTGGGAAAACCCGTTGCTGACCAGCATACGCAACACGGCTATGCGTTTCCTACCAGACGTCGTCAGCCGGAGCCAGATGGCTTGGCTCTACGAAGAAGGCAGTAAAGAATAAGTCCAAATCCTGTATTCTTCACCCTCTTGAGGCTCGTCAAGGCACTGACTACACAAATGCCGCTTCCGTAATGGCGAATAAACGAGACCGGGCTTCACTCTAGACGATGCTCAGACGGAGACAAAGCGTCGGATGATAAGCCATCCTGATTATATCCTAAGTACTTGTTAAACAAGGAAATAATAGTCGTTAATCCTTGGCAACAAGCAAAATGAAACATCTAAAATTCAAGTAGGTAAGGCTGCAGCAAAAAGCTATATTGCTTTACCCTAATCTTCTGAAGCGCAACTTGGTGGAAGAGAAGCTGCCTTCCGGCAGCAAGTCAGATGACCGGTTTTGAAGGGTACGTCAGCAGGTAGGTATTGTGGTAGCTCAGTAATTGCTTCGTCTATGCTGTTCCAACAACTTTTGCTCCTGAAGAAACGTGCTCCCACGCAAACCACAGCCTATGGCTCTTCTGCATCCTCTATCTCAGTTCAGTCCTGGAAACGCTTTTTTGCGGCGCTAGTAAACACCTCTTTCGTGATGGCAGGCATATTGTCGGCCGGGATGGGGTTGAAGTCATTCCTGCTCCCCAACCACTTCATCGATGGAGGTGCTACGGGTATCGCCATGTTACTGTCGGCTACTCTCAAACTGCCCCTTTCGTACGGACTGCTACTTATCAATATTCCTTTCCTACTCCTTGGCTACCGGCAAATGGGTGGACAATTTGCCCTAAAAGGTGCAGCGGCTATTGGTGGCCTAGCGCTGTGCTTGGAAGTGGTACCCTACCCTAATATCACGCCCGACTTGTTGTTGACAGCCGTATTCGGTGGCGTTTTCCTTGGAGCAGGCATCGGGCTAGCAATGCGTGGCGGGGCTGTTCTCGATGGGACCGAGATATTGGCTTTACTCATCAACCGCCATACCCCATTGCTGAAAGTAAGTGACATCATTTTACTGATGAACATTTTCATTTTTGGGGCCGCCGCCTTCGTGCTCGGAGTCACACAAGCCCTCTACTCCATTTTGACATACGCAGCAGCCTCCAAAACCCTAGATTTCCTTCTCAACGGCATCGAGCAGTATACAGGCGTAACTATCATCTCCACGCGCAGCGACGAGATTCGGCATGTCATCACCCATAATATGGGGCGGGGAGTAACCGTGTATAAAGGGCAGAGTGGCTTTGGCAAGCGTGGTGAGCACCGCGAGGAAATTAATATCATCTTCACAGTGGTCACTCGATTGGAACTACCCAAGTTACGAGAAGAAGTGAAGCGGCTTGACTCTCAAGCTTTCTTAGTTCAGCAGAGTGTGGATGATGCCGTCGGAGGCATGCTCAAAAAACGCCCTCTGCACGATTAAGCCTGGTTGGAGCAAATAGTTGGCTATCATTAATCTATGAGTATAGGCCACATCAGCCTCAAAGTTTACAGGCTAGGTACCCCACATAAGTTTGCAAGCTATTCCAAGTAGGTGATTACTGAAACATCCCGTTTAAGTTGCTTATAGGCACTTACACATCTACCAACAAAAAGAGCCTGACCGTTGGTCAGGCTCTTTTGTAAACCATAATCAGAAATCTGACTACTTAACTTTCTCCACAATGCCACGGAAAGCCTCGGGGTGGTTCAAAGCTAAATCAGCCAATACTTTGCGGTTGAGGTCGATACCTGCTTTTTTCAGGCCGCCCATCAACTGCGAGTACGACAAGCCGTGCTCACGAGCGCCAGCATTGATACGCTGAATCCAGAGGGCGCGGAACTCGCGCTTCTTGGTCTTACGGTCGCGGTAAGCATACAGCAGACCTTTTTCAACGGCATTTTTAGCAACGGTCCAAACGTTCTTGCGACGGCCGAAATAGCCTTTCGCCAAACGCATTACTTTTTTCCGACGGTGGCGCGAAGCCACGTGGTTGACACTTCTTGGCATAACCTGTTTGTTTTTTGGCGGTCGGCGACAGAGCGTTTTGCCTTGTCTTTGTTTTTAGCCGGACGCCTGGTTTAAATTTTGAATGAGTAATTGCTATGTGTTGATGGTTGCAACTTCCTATTCAGGACAAAGCGCAACTACCAACGATTCAGCAATTACATGTTAAGCATGTCTTTCACACGGTTCATGTCCGCCGAACTTACCAAGGTAACGTGCGTAAGATTACGCTTCTGCTTGGTCGTCTTTTTAGTCAGAATGTGGCTTTTGAAAGCGTGCTTACGCTTGATTTTGCCCGTGCCGGTCAGCGTGAAACGCTTTTTGGCGCCGGACTTGGTCTTCATTTTCGGCATTGTGGAGGTGGTAAAAAGTGAAAAAACTGCGGCGGTCGGCTGCCTAGGGCCGGGGCGCCAGCGTACAAAATGGCCGAAGCCATTGAAAAAGCTTGTTATTCGGTAGCTGCTTTTGGAGCAGGCTGAGTTGCTTTGTCCTTGCTGGCTTCTTTGGGAGCAGGAGCCCCGCTGGCTTGGGCTTAGCGGGTGCAACTGCTTTGGGAGCTAGATAAAGGAACATGCGCTTGCCTTCCAGCTTGGGGAGTTGCTCTACTTTCGCGAGGTCTTCCAAGGCCTGTGCAAACTTGAGCAGCAAAATCTCACCGCGCTCCTTGAAGACGATACTACGACCTACGAAATGCACGTACGCCTTGATCTTGGCACCTTCCTTCAGGAATTCTTGAGCATGCTTCAGCTTGAAAGCAAAGTCGTGGTCGTCGGTGTTGGGTCCGAAACGGATTTCCTTCAGGATAACCTTGGTTTGCTTGGCTTTCAGTTCGCGGGTCTTTTTCTTCTGCTCGTACTTGAACTTCGAGTAGTCGATGACGCGGCAAACAGGCGGAACCGCAGTGGGCGAAATCTCAACAAGGTCGAGGTTCTGCTCCTGCGCAAAACGCCGGGCTTGATCAATTGAATAGATGCCTTGTTCGATGTTGTCACCGACGAGGCGCACTTCCCGAGCCGTAATCTTCTGATTGATTTTAAACGGCTCCTCGACCTGAGCGCGAGGAATATAGCGGCGATTAGGGGTAGCTATGGCTGGTTCTCTTAAGGGTGAGCTAAATACTTTTCTAAGACTGAAATGACATGAGACTAGCTCAATGGGTTCAATCAGCGAGCAAATATCCGCCATTTTTTCCAAACGCTCAAAAAAGGCTATATAAAATTGCCATTAAGCCTCAGAAAAAGGAGCGGGTCAGTTGCTAGCACAGCCTTACGGGCAATGACTGCTTTTGTTTAAGCATTCAACCGCCCATAAGGTTCTGCTAAAAACGCTACTGATTGAAGATTAAGCGGTTTTGCCGTCCATCATGTCAGCCACCTGGGTCTGGAAGCTTTTGATGAAGTCGGCAATTGGCATCGAGCCAATGTCGCCTTCGCCGTGCTTACGAACTGAAACAATGCCGTTTTCCTGTTCCTTCTCCCCTACAATCAGCATGTACGGTACCTTCGACACCTCGGCATCCCGGATTTTGCGGCCGATTTTCTCGTCGCGGTGGTCTACCGTGCCGCGTAGCTCGGCTTGCACGAGCGTGTCGTGGATCTGCTGGGCATAGTCGTGGTACTTCTCGGAAATCGGGAGCACCGCAAATTGCTCGGGCGAGAGCCAGAGTGGAAAGTTGCCACCACAGTGTTCGATTAGCACAGCCACGAAACGCTCCAGCGAGCCAAACGGCGCCCGGTGAATCATGACGGGGCGCTGCCGAGAATTGTCGGAAGCTACGTACTCCAACTCGAAGCGCTCCGGCAAATTGTAGTCAACCTGAATGGTGCCTAGCTGCCATTTGCGGCCGAGAGCATCACGCACCATGAAGTCGAGCTTAGGACCATAGAAGGCAGCCTCACCGAGCTCGGTTACTGTGTTGAGTCCTTTCTCAGCGGCCGCCTCCTGAATAGCTGTTTCAGCTCGTACCCAGTTTTCGTCAGACCCAATATACTTGGCCTTATTCTCCGGGTCGCGTAGTGAAATCTGAGCGGTGAAATCAGGGAAATCTAGTGCCTTAAGTACGTAAAGGACAATATCAATAACCTTGGTAAACTCTTCCTTTACTTGATCTGGCCGGCAGAAGATGTGGGCATCGTCTTGCGTGAAGCCACGCACCCGCGTTAGGCCATGTAGTTCGCCACTTTGCTCATAGCGGTACACTGTACCAAACTCCGCCAACCGGACGGGCAAGTCGCGGTACGAGCGGGGTTTGGACTTGTAAATCTCGCAGTGATGCGGGCAGTTCATCGGCTTGAGGAAGAACTCCTCGCCCGGGTTTGGCGTCTTGATGGGCTGGAACGAATCAGCACCATACTTCTCGTAGTGGCCGCTGGTCACGTACAGTTCCTTGGCTCCAATGTGGGGCGTCACAACGGGCTGATAGCCCGCTTTCACTTGGGCCCGGCGCAGAAACTGCTCGAGCCGCTCGCGCAGCAACGTGCCTTTAGGCAACCACAAGGGCAGCCCCGCTCCTACTTTCTCACTGAACGTAAACAGCTCTAGTTCTTTGCCCAGCTTGCGGTGGTCGCGGCGCTTGGCTTCCTCTAGCCGTTCCAGGTATTCGGTTAGCTCTTTGGCTTTCGGGAAGGTGATGCCATAGATGCGCGTGAGCTGCTTGTTCTTTTCGTCGCCGCGCCAGTACGCACCAGCCACGTTGAGTAGCTTAACAGCTTTGATAGGGCTCGTATCGGGGATGTGCGGCCCGCGGCAAAGGTCCGTGAAGTCACCTTGCGTATAGAAGGTGATGGAACCATCTTCTAAACGCTCAAGCAGGTCGAGTTTGTAAGGATCAGCTTTTTCCGTGAAGTAGGCAATGGCATCGGCCTTACTTACTTCCTTGCGCTCGTACTGGCTTTTCTTTTTGGCCAATTCCAGCATCTTCTTCTCGATTTCGGGAAAGTCTTCGCTAGAAATAGTTCGGCCTTCGCCTAGGTCGATGTCGTAGTAGAAGCCATTCTCAATACTTGGCCCAATACCAAGCTTCACGCCCGGATACAGGGCTTCGAGGGCTTCGGCTAGTAAGTGCGCCGAGGAATGCCAAAAGGTGGCTTTGCCGTCTTGGTCGTTCCAAGTGAGAATTTCCAGGTTGGCATTCTGGCCGATAGGGCGGTGCAGGTCGCGGACCTCACCATTGACGCGGACGCCTAACGCATTACGGGCCAGGCCCTCACTGATACTAGATGCTACATCAAAGCCCGTGGCGCCATCTACAAACTGGCGCACCGAGCCATCGGGGAGCGTGATGTCAATCATGAATTAGAAAATTTAGCTATACAAACAGCGTGAGCCTGCAAGTTAGACTTAATGCTGGAAAGGTTGGATTGCTGAGCAATTAAAGAGGCTTACAAGTCCATCAAGCTAGTTAGTACACCTTTTGGTTTGAGCTTACAATCGCGGACGCAAAACCGAAATAGGCTCTATACGCTCTTCTGGCGCAGCTGCGCGGCGGGGTGTTTCGTCGACGATGATGCCGCGGGCGCGGTTGCCTACTTTCCACACTTTATAGGTCCAGTGGCGGTTACCTGGATTTTCGGCTACAAGAAAACGATATTGCTCCGTGGCTTCTTCGTAGCGACCTAAGTTCTCCAAACTCTCTCCCAGCATCTGCCGCGCGCCTTGCAATCGGGGGGCGCGGCGTAGAGCCCGTTGAAGGTGCGGAACAGCATCAGCGTATTTGCGCTTTTCGTAAGCCACCAGCGCCAAGCGGTAGTCGGCGCGGTAGAACGTGGTGTCGAGCTGCACGACCCGGGTATAGATGCGCGTGGCGCTGTCGGGCATATTCTGCAACTCGAATTGGCGGCCGTAGTCGTACAAGAGGGGGCCGTAGTTGGGCGCCAGCCGCAAGCCTCGGGCAGCATATACGGCCGCAATGGCGGGCTGCCGGAAAGCATTTGAAAGAAAAGCCAACTGATGTAATGTCTCCGGTTGGCGAGGGTCACGGGCCAAGCTCGCTCGCAGATAATCAAGCGCCTGCACGGTATCCTGGAGCCCTACATAAGCCACGCCCTTGTAAAACAAAGCGGCTGTGTGGTCAGGCTCCTGCTGTAGCGCCCGGTCGAGGTAGTCGATGGCGGTTTGGTAGTGGCGAGAGGCAAGGTGCGTTTCGCCAACTAGCAAGTTCAATTCTGGCGAAGCGTAGCCGTGTTGTGAAGCCACATCGGCGGCGTCGAGGGCGGCCTCGTATTTGCCTTGCGCCCGGAGGGCGCGCGCTTTAGTGAAGTGAAACTCGCCGGGCGTATCGTCAAGGTCAAGTGCCGTGTTGATATCACTCATGGCCGGCTCAATTTGACCGGCATCAAGGCGAAACGCAGCCCGGCGCGCGTACAGAGAAGCATTGCGTGGCTGGCGGCTGATAGCTCCGTCTAGCTCCTCGGCCTGAATCTTAGGGCCACTTTGCACCGTGGTCAAGTTGACCATAGTTTCGGGCTGCTCTTCACTGGACGCGGTGGTGCAGGAGGCCGTGGCCAGCAGCCCTAAAGCAGGTACCCAAAGTAAGAAAGGACGCAAAAAAGCCACGAACACGAGTTTCAACCTACAAGTAGTGTGCAAAGGTAAAGATTGACAAGGAGTAAGGTTTTCTAAACCCCAATGGGCCGCTTTTACCTAAGCAAGTTGAGTTCATAAAATATCTACTACAGGTCATTCTATTTCCCGCAGGTGACTATGGACTTGCTTCAGCATTTTTCGGTTGAGTTGAATGAGAAGCTTGCGGCAGCGCCGACTCATTTCCAGTTCCTCAGCCGTGACGGGCGTAATTTCTATGGCGTCTTGCAAAACCGCTATGGCGCGGGTACGGTGCTTTTCGGCTATGTGAATACGCGCTAAATCATAGGCAAACTGAATACGCTGAGGCTCTAACTCATGCGCCCGCGTGAGGGCTTCGATAGCGGCATTACTGCTTGCTTCATCGGGTGTTCCACCTAAGAAAAGCCGGCTGAAAATTCGTTCAAGAATATTGTAGTGATCGACGCGGAAGTGCCAGCGCCCTAGTAGTTGTAACGCATCCGTAAAGTCGGGACGAACTGCTACTGCTTTGAAGATATACGGCCGCATTTCGCGGTAGGCCAGCAGCCGAGCACGGGCTGTAAGGAGCGTCGCTTGGTTGGCCAGTGCTAAAGCTTCAGCATAATTGCTCTCGGCTCCTTCCGGCCGTACTACTAAAGCTCGACTGGCATAGAGCCGGGCCGCCGAGAAATAAGCAATTTTTCGGGTTTCATCGGTATAGCGCGAGCCAATGCGCACGCTCAAAACAGCAGCTCGCCAGAGCGCCTCGTACGTGGCAGGCGCTTTTGCTAACACTAACTCGTATCTGGCTAGCGCCTCCGATTCTTTGTATTGCGCCTGCAACGACTTTGCTTCAGCTAATAGCTTGGTTAGCTCGATAGAAAGAGGTGTTTCAGTTGGAGGCGCAGGTTTGGGCTTTGTTCTACGGAACTGCGCATCTGCTGGCGCAACCCAAAGGCACGTCAGCAACACCAGTACACACAAGCGACCCAGCAACTTCATGACAACAGACAAGCCCACAAAACTGCGGCTTTTACACCAGATAAAAAGGCCCTGAAATGAATTATAGGCTATTCTGGCATGTGGGAGAACGGTAGCACAACTGCAGATAAGCCGGCAGTAGTTCAGGTTGCTTTTCGCTGTAAGATTTAAAAGTATCCTGACTTTACTTGTTCGTACCACGAACGCAAAACGCCCCACCAAGATTTGGTGGGGCGTTTTGCTAGGGTTAAAACAGCTTCAACTGCGACTTCGGCGTCTTGAGGATGGCTTGCGCTTGCGCTACTTCATCGGCCGAAATATCTACGGGGCCGGTTAGTTCTGGAAGGGGTGCGCTCGACTCGTCGCTGCCTTCTTCGGACGCGCCGGTACGTGGCAAGGTGGCTGGACCACGCTTCTTGGCTACTTCGCGGCGTTGCGGCTCAGGGCCTTCGTCGGTGAGTAATGTAAGGGCGTGGATCTTGTAGTAGTTGAGCTTGTTGCCCATCGCCTTCCATCCTTTCACGTCGATGAACTGATGGAGATGAAGCTTCTCGTTTTCCTTGTCGGCTTTCTTATCGCGCTGCAGCTTGATTTCCACCTGCGGCTCGCCGTGGCAGGTGGCGCACAGTAGTTTCGAGCCCTTGGTTTCAGCAATGAAGATGAAACGCTTGGCTATTGTGCTAGTTTCAATCCGGAAGCGCTTGACATAGTGCGTTTTCGTTTCACCTTCTATGTACACCGTGCTAAGCACTGTTTCTGGCTCGAACTTGCGGAGCAGCACAATATTGGGCACATCGAAGTGGATGGCAGGATCAGGCGGCGTAAGCTCGTAGCTTCCATCCTTGTACACTACCAGAATGGTATTGTCGGTATCAAAAGTGCCGAGGTAACGGCCGTGGCCAGCGGTGTTGAGACGACCCACTACCGAATCGAAGAAGACTTCGCGCCCACCCAACGTCGAGTCACCGAGGCTCTTCTGAGTGATTTTCTTGATGGGCTGCTTCGTGACGATGTTACCCATCGAGCCCTTGCCTTTAATGGCCAGCTCGGCAAAGTCGAAATCAAATTGCTTCACCCGAGCCGGTGCTTTGTCGGCCAACAGGATGTTAACTACCTCGGATTCCGAATTGGGGTTGGCCGTAAGATAGAGCGTTTTCGTGCCCTTGGTACCTTTGGTGAGGTCGTAGGTTTTGTCGCGGGTGATGCCCGTAACCAGGAAACGTTTGGCGAAACTGATGCCGGAAGTACCGTCCTGGTACACCATGTTGTACACCAATCGGTCGTCGTTTTTGTTGTAGACGCCAACGTGCAGGATGTCTTTGCCTACAAAAGTCTTCTCGGCAATACGGGTCACCATGAACGTGCCGTCGCGCTTGATGGCAATGATGTCATCAAGGTCCGAGCAGTCGCACACAAATTCGTCTTTCTTGAGGCCGTAGCCCACAAAACCGTCTTGGCGGTTTACGTAGAGCTTTTGGTTAGCCACAGCCACCTTCTGAGCCGTTACCACGTCGAAAGTGCGCAGTTGCGTTTTTCGCTCCCGGTTCTGGCCGTACTTCTTTAGCAAGCCCTCGAAATAGTGGATGGCGTAGCGCGTGATGTTGGCCAAATGGTCGGCTACTTCAGCTAACTCGGTTTCCAGCTTCTGAATGTATTCCTCAGCCTTGAAACCGTCGAACTTACTGATGCGCTTGATGCGGATTTCGGTGAGACGGGTGAGGTCATCTTCCTCGATAGCGCGGCGTAGCACGAGGCGCGTGTCGTTGGCTTTGGGCTTGTCCCCTTCCACACGCACAAATTTCTTCAAGCCAGCATCAATGGTAGCCAATATATCTTCCCACGTCTCGCACTCCTCGATTTTGCGGTAGATACGATTTTCAATGAAGATTTTCTCCAACGAAGCCGAATGCCACTTCTCCTGTAGCTCCTCCTGCCGGATTTCTAACTCCCGCTCCAGCAAGCGCACCGTTTTTTGGGTGCTAAGGCGCAACATATCTTCCACGGCCACAAAGCGCGGCTTATCCTCAATGATAACGCACGTATTGGGCGAGATGCTAATTTCGCAGTCGGTGAAGGCGTACAGCGCATCCATGGTCAAGTCCGGCGACACGCCCGTGGGCAGGTGCACCTGGATTTCCACCGCCGCGGCTGTATTGTCGACCACCTTCCGGATCTTGATCTTGTTGGCTTCCGAGGCCTTCACGATGCTTTCCATCAGCGCCGTGGTGGTGGTGCCGTACGGAATGTCGCGGATGACGAGCATGGTCTTGTCAACCTTCTCGATGGTGGCGCGCAGCCGAATTTTGGCACCGCGCTGACCGGAATTATAGTTGCTTACATCACAGAGCCCCCCGGTTGGGAAATCGGGGAAAAGCTGAATGTCGCGACCCCGGAGCACGTCGATGCTGGCTTTGCACAACTCGCGGAAGTTGTGAGGCATGATCTTGGTGCTCAAGCCTACGGCAATGCCTTCTACGCCCTGCGCGAGCAGCAACGGAAACTTCACGGGCAGTGTGGTAGGCTCGCGCTTCCGACCGTCGTAGCTCATTTGCCACTCCGTGATGTCGGGGTTGAAAACCACGTCGAGAGCAAATTTGCTCAGGCGGGCTTCGATGTAACGCGGCGCGGCGGCACCGTCGCCGGTGCGGATGTCGCCCCAGTTTCCTTGCGTTTCAATCAGTAGATCTTTCTGCCCCAGGTTCACCATGGCGTCGCCAATAGAGGCATCGCCGTGGGGTGATACTGCATGGTCTGGCCGATGACGTTGGCTACCTTGTTGAAGCGGCCATCGTCCATCTCCTTCATGGCGTGCAGAATGCGGCGCTGCACGGGCTTCAGTCCGTCTTCGATGGCCGGCACGGCCCGCTCCAGAATCACATAACTAGCATAGTCCAGAAACCAGTTCTGGTACATGCCATTCACGGTGGCGACATCGTGAATGGTTTCGCCGGGCGCAAACTTCGGCTCCTCTTCGGTTACCGGAATTTCTTGCGTTGCCGGCTCGGTCTCGACGGCCGCCATTTCCAGCTGCAACTCATCGTCAGACTCGGTGCTGCCAGTCGCAGCGTCGCTAGTTAAATCAATGGTGTCGCCGGGACTGAAGAGTTCGGCGGGTACATCGTGTTCGGGAGAATCGGGGTTGACCACAGACAGTAGGGATTGGTCAGCAGAAGAAAACATACGAAGAATCGTCAAAAGTACCGCTAGTTAGGCAGAATGCCACTATGCATAAGCGACAGCGCCTTCCTCAAAGTTCCTAATTTTTTTAGTTATTACAAACTGTAATGGCTGAGCAATTCAGTCTTTTTAAGCCTAATTGAAATAATAACAGAGTAAGACTCATAAAAATTTTACCAATATAGTTAGCAATTAGATTTGCTAATATAGTTCCGTCTGCTCTCGAGCTTTCTCTCGTTAGCACAAGCCGGGTTAGGTGGTAAATACAGTGGCACCTGCACTACAGAAACCTCCGTCACTAGACCGCCCCGGCAAAACAACCTTACCAGAGGGTAAAATCGTTCTGCCGGGGCGGCTAAGTGTAGGCAACACCTATGGTTGCTGCTAACTATCGTTAAGCCAAATCTTCTTCTGCTACTTCGGCTACAGGCAGCACATCAGAAGTCACCAAATCCTTTTCCAAGCGCAGGTTTTCGATGATAAATTCCTGACGGGCAGGCGTATTCTTGCCCATATAGTAGTTGAGCACCTGCTGGATGCTACGGTCTGATTGCAAAATCACCGGTTCAAGCTTGATGTTGTCGCCAATGAACTTGCCAAACTCCTCGGGCGAAATCTCGCCTAAGCCTTTGAAGCGCGTCACCTCGGGGTTGCGACCCAACTGGCGCATGGCGTTTTGCTTCTCCTGCTCGTTGTAGCAGTAGATGGTGGTTTTCTTGTTGCGGACGCGGAAGAGCGGTGTTTCCAGGATGAATACGTGGCCATTGCGCACCAAGTCGGGGAAGAACTGCAGGAAGAACGTGAGAAGCAGCAAGCGGATGTGCATGCCATCTACGTCGGCGTCGGTGGCTACTACTACGCGGTTGTAGCGTAGGCCCTCGATGCCTTCCTCGATGTTGAGAGCATGCTGAAGCAAGTTCAGTTCCTCGTTTTCGTAGACGATCTTCTTCTTTAGCCCAAAGCAGTTTAGGGGCTTACCGCGCAAGCTAAACACCGCTTCCGTCTCTACGTTGCGGCTCTTGGTGATGGAACCCGAAGCCGAGTCACCCTCCGTAATGAAGAGCGTGGTTAAAGCTTCTTGCTCCTGCTTGCCTTCGCCGAGGTGGAAGCGGCAGTCGCGGAGCTTGCGGTTGTGCAGGTTGGCTTTCTTGGCGCGTTGGTTGGCTAGCTTTTTTACGCCGGCCATGTCCTTCCGCTCCCGCTCGTTCTGCTCGATGCGCTTGCGAAGGGCTTCCGCGGTAAGAGGATTCTTGTGCAGGTAGTTATCGAGGTGCTCCTTTACGAAGTCCAAGATAAAGCCACGCACCGTTGGGCCATCAGGACCCATGTTCATCGAACCAAGTTTGGTTTTAGTTTGGCTCTCAAACACTGGCTCTTGCACTCGCACTGAAATAGCGGCCACAATAGAGCCTCGGATGTCGGCAGCATCGTACTCTTTCTTATAGAACTCGCGCAGAGTTTTCACCACTGCCTCACGGAAGGCCGCCAAGTGCGTACCACCTTGGGTGGTATACTGGCCGTTTACGAACGAGTAATATTCTTCGCCGTAGTCGTTGCCGTGGGTTAGTGCCAGCTCGATGTCCTCTGCTTTCAGATGGACAATGCCGTAGCGGCGGCTTTCCTCGTCAATCTTGCGAGAAAGTAAGTCATACAGCCCTCTTTCGGAGTAGTATTTCTGCCCGTTGAAGTTGATGGTCAGCCCGGCGTTGAGGTAGACGTAGTTCCAAATCTGATTTTCGAGGTACTCCGGAATAAAACGGTAGTTGCGGAAAATCGTATCGTCGGGCTGGAAGGTGATGAGCGTACCGTTGCGCTGGCTGGTTTTCACCGGCTTTGGGTCTTGCACAAGGTTGCCTTGAGAAAACTCCGCCGACTTCATCAACCCCTCGCGCACCGACTGCACCAAAAAGTAATTGCTAAGCGCATTAACCGCCTTGGTGCCGACCCCGTTTAATCCAACGGACTTCTGAAAGACTTTGCTGTCGTATTTGCCACCCGTGTTAATCTTGCTTACTACATCGACCACCTTGCCCAACGGAATGCCGCGTCCGTAGTCGCGGACCTGTACCCGCTGGTCGGATATTTTGATGTCGATGGTGCGGCCGTGGCCCATTACGTGCTCGTCAATCGAGTTGTCGATAACTTCTTTTACCAACACATAAATGCCATCGTCGTAAGCAGACCCATCGCCGAGCTTACCAATGTACATGCCGGGCCGTAGCCGGATGTGTTCGCGCCAGTCCAGCGACCGGATGCTGTCTTCGGTATAACCGTGGTCGGGCACGGCAACGGGGGCAGTGAGTACTTCTTGTTCAGCCATCGGGATAACCAGTAATCGAATTCGAGGTAAAATAACGCAGAAAATACCCGTTTCTGCGCTTTAATTTCGCTAGCTAAGTTAGCAAAATAGTAGTTCACAACCACGCTTAACGCGCCTTTGTTCCCCAATAATTTAGAGAATAAAGCTGCAAAGGCATTTTCGTAACTCCGACGCTTACCAATAATTTTAGCACATGCAACCACCCTCAACTCAACATCATTTACCACCACCTAGTCAAAAGGTGAGTGCTCCTGTAAAGCAGTCCCCCATCATACAGTTCGCCTTTTTCATGCTGGGGAGTGTTTTGCTGATTTACGCATTGCGCGTCCTCGACGATATTCTGCTGCCACTAGTTTTTTCGGCCTTGTTTGCGTTGCTGCTGCTGCCGCTATGCCGCTGGCTGGAAGACCACCGCGTCGGGCGGGTTTGGGCCATTATTCTGTGCTTGCTGTTTCTAGTATTGATTTTTGCGGGCGTTGTTCTCGGTTTTGGCTCTCAGCTCACGCAGTTCAAGGATGAAATACCCAAACTGCAGGTGAAGCTGATGGAGTTTTTCAACAACGCACAGCAATGGGCGCACATGAAATTCGGTTACCAGCCCATGAGCCTAGAGGAAGTAAAAGACACCTCAATTAAAGCGCTCAAGAAATCGGGCGGCTCTTACTTGGGCACTACCCTGAATACCACCTCCGCGGTGTTAGGTAATCTGGCGCAGGTATTCATCTATATTTTCTGCTTGCTGCTTTATCGGGACCACCTACGGCAATTCATGTTCCGCTTTGTGACCCCCGACAAGCGCACTTCGGTGCTGCATACCGTCGACAGCATCCAAACGGTAGTGCAGGCTTACATTTCTGGCCTGCTGAAGGTTATCGCCATTGTAGCTATTCTCAATGCTATTGGGCTGTTGGCTCTGGGAGTGAAATTTGCCATCTTCTTTGCCATTTTTGCTTCGGTGCTGGCCATCATTCCCTATATCGGCATCATGATCGGGGCCACGCTGCCGGCTATCATTACGCTGGTGGAAACTGGCTCGCCCCTGAAAGCGGCGGGCGTGGTAGGCGTTTTTGTGGCGGTGCAGTTCTTGGAAGGCAACTTTATTACCCCCATGATTACGGGCTCCCAAGTAAGTATTAACCCCCTGGCCGCCATCTTGGCTTTGATTTTGGGCAACGCGCTGTGGGGCACGCCCGGCATGATTCTCAGCATTCCGCTGATGGCCGTTATCAAAGTCGTACTCGATTCCAATAAAACCACGGAGCCTTGGGGCTTCTTGCTTGGGGACACAGCCGAAGGCGAAGACTCCACGAAACCAGCCAACCAAACGCCTAATTTCATTGGCCGAATGTGGGCTAAACTCCGAGGAGCACCTTCCTAAAGCGGTGCAATAGCCGGATTACCTGCTGTACTGATTAAGCCGAAAACAACGAAGCCCTTGCTGCCTATCCTGACAGCAAGGGCTTCATTGTTTTCGACTCTAGATATAGAGCGGGCTATTTCACTGTTCAACTGTTCCCCAAGTCAAGCAAGTAGGTGTCAAGTACCTCTGTAGTGGCGCCAAAGCCTTCTTTTTGATTTAAGAGGCCAGCGTTTACAGTTCCTGTTCCCTGCTTGGTGGAAGTACCAAACGAAAGGCGCTTGAAGCTAGCTGGTTTCTCTTGGATAAGATGCGTGAGCACCGCATCGACGGCTCCCACTTGTTTACCGCGAGGGCTGCCCGCAATGTATTGGGTGTGCGCAAAGCCCTGTCGAATATCCTGAAACACCAGCACGCCCGCTACCATCTCCTCCCCTACGTACGCCACCCACAATTCCAGATGACCGGGGTTTTGGTCACGCAAACCGCTAATTTCGGCGAGGGTGTGCACGGGCTGGCAATTGTAGGTTGCCAGCAGATTGGCGGTGAGTAATTGCCAAAACGCGGCGTATTCCTGCACGCTAGCTTGCTGCACCACCACGCCGTGCCGACGGGCTTTGCGCAAGTTGCCACGCCGCCACGTCCCGATGCGTACAGGCTGCGACAAATCCACCACTGAAATAAGTTCTCGGTTGCTCAGCACGGCTCCCTGCTGATGCAGCCAAAAAGGAAAGCTTTCGGAGTGCAACCGGCAGAATACCCGAGGCACGGGCCTAACCAGCAACTGTTGAAAACCCGCTGTGCACCAGGCCGAGCGCAATAAATCCAGCATAATCACCAACTCAGCGTATTTCACGCCAGCAACCGTCACAAGGCCTCCATAGGTAAGCCCGGGGTGAGCAACCAGCGTGGTAGGCGTTGTAGTATCACGGGCGACGGCGGCAACAAAGATGGCGCGTAGCTTAGTGCCTTGCCAGATTAGCCAAGACTGGTCGATGAACCGGTCTTGGTGATAGTCCATAAACGGGCGAGCAAACAGGAAGGGGCCATTGGCAGAAGTAGCAACCAATGCGTCCCAGGCGGCGGCATGGGACGGCGTGTACGCTTCAACCCGAATAGTGTGCGGAAGCAGCATAAGGCTTCTCATATCGCGACGAGCAACAATGCGGCTACGTTCCGCACAGCGGCGACATAGGCTGGACGAACTTCTCTAGTTTGCAACGTCTCCAGCAAAGGCAGAACGGGGAGCGGAACTTGAGAAACCTTCATAGGCAATAAAAATAGCAAACCTACTAGCACCTCCCGCAGAGCGCTGAGTGGGATAAAGATCGGCTTCAAAAGTAGAGCTAATCGTGCGGACCAGCAACCACCCCTCTTCTGACAGGTCCACTTATATCGACGTTGTAAGCTTAGCCGTAACACTAAATTTTATACTTGCCTGCTGGCAACCTGCTGCGTGTTCGGTGGGTATACAGACCTGTTGAGTGGCTTTAGCTGCTTGCTTTACTTCTTTTCCACAGACTAAACTCTTTGATCATGGCTGCTATTACTGGCGATATCGCCCGCGCTTACAACGACCTTGTAGAAATCAACAAAACTGCTGCCAAAGGCTACCAAGAAGCCGCCGAAGGCGCTTCCAGCGGCGAACTGAAAGCTAACTTGAGCAAGTTCAGCCAGCAGCGCGCCCAATTTGCCTCCGAGCTAACCCAACATGCTCAGCAGTACGGCATCAATCCTGAAGAAGGCAACACCATCGAAGGCCTTGCAGCTGATGCCGCCGCCGCCGTACACCGGGGATGGATCAACATTAAATCGGCCATCACGGGCCAGGACGACGCTGCTATTCTTGGCGAGTGCGAAACTGGCGATGCTACGGCCCTACAGGCTTACGAAACTGCATTGAAATCGGCAGAATTGCCCGCTGAAGCTCGCTCGGTTATTCAGCAGCAGCATGGCGAAATCTTGTCGGCCAAAAACTGGATTACGCAGCAGAAATCGGTTAGCCGCTAGACTACTGCAATTGCTTATTTGAAAAAAGGCTCGCTTGATGCGGGCCTTTTTTGCTTTATCCGAGTTATACCAAGTACGCTCGCCAAGATACTTTCTGTTGATGCTTTAGCAAGATCTGCTTGTTCGCAACTGGTTCAGGCTGTTGCGGCAAGGAGGTGTTTCCTTGGCCATGCAACCATCTGAAGGGTTATCTTTGTTATGCTACTGCCAATTTAGCTTATTCCATTACCCGACACCGCGCCGCATTTGTACGCCATCATCGACCTTGAAACCACAGGGGGCCAGCCTACGCAGGACCGCATCACCGAAATAGCCATTTTCATTCATGATGGCGAAAAGGTGGTAGATCAGTACGAAACCCTACTGAACCCTGGCCGGTCAATTCCTTTTTTTATTACCCAGCTCACCGGCATCACCGATGATATGGTGCGCGAGGCACCCAAGTTTCATGAGGTAGCACGCAAAGTGGTGGAAATGACAGAGGGCTGCGTATTTGTGGCGCACAACGTACGTTTCGATTATAGCTTTCTGAAAAAGGAATTTGCTGACTTAGGCTACAACTATTCGCGCAAAACGTTGTGCACAGTGCGCCTGAGCCGTTCTCTCATGCCTGGTCAGCCAAGCTATAGCTTAGGCAAGCTGTGCCAGAACATTGGCATTCCGCTCAACGGCCGGCACCGCGCCGCCGGCGACGCCGCTGCTACTGCCATCCTCTTCGACCGACTGCTGAAAATCAGCCAACAAGACGAAACCATACGCGACCCAAGTATTTCCGCCGCTGACACTCTAGCGGCCGTAGATGCTACCGCCCCGAGTGGCCGACGCCCGGTTACGGGCACCAGTGACACCACCGTAGCGACCAAGCAGCCTTCGGCGCGCAAGATAAAAGCGGTGCAGGATGCTATCCGCACGGCCTTGCTGCCGCCGAATATCACGCCGACTAAAGTAGCAACGCTGCCGCACGAGGCGGGCGTTTATTACTTCCACAACGAGCAAGGGGAGGTGATTTATGTTGGTAAAAGCATCAACATCTATAAGCGCATTCAGCAGCACTTTGCCATTGACTACAAGTCGCGCAAGAGCATAGAATTCAAGAATTCTATTGCCGACATCACCTGGGAGCTAACAGGTTCGGAATTGGTGGCGCTGCTTTATGAGTCGCACGAAATCAAGCGGCTGAAACCGCTTTACAACCGTGCGCAGCGCCGTTCGGTGTTTCCGGCTGGCATCTTCCTGCGCACCGACGAGCAAGGCTATAAGCACCTCTACTACGGCCGAGCCGATGACCACGCCGAATCGCACCCGCTTATTGCGCTCGGCAACCAGTACAAGGCCAAGGGCTTTCTGTTTCACAAAGTAGCTAAGTTCAACCTGTGCCAGAAGCTATGCGACCTATACAAAACCACCGGTTCGTGCTTCGACTATCAGGTACACCGCTGCAAAGGCGCCTGCATTGGGCTAGAGCCGCCGGATGAATATAACGTACGAGTCGAGCAAGCCATTGAGTCGTTTACGTACGAGCACGGCTCATTTGTGGTAGTAGGCAAAGGCCGAACCGAGTTGGAAAAGACCGTGGTGTTGGTGGAGAATGGCCGGTATCTGGGTTTTGCCTACGTAGACGAGAGTTTTACAGCTCGTACCCTCGCTGATTTCAAGGCGGTTATCACGCGCTATAACGACAACAAAGACGTACAGCAAATTATCAGGCAATACCTGCGCACCAAACACAAAGACAAGGTGAAGCTATTCAAAAACACGAACGCCTGATTATAGGCAGTTGCGCTAATACAAGCCCCGTTTCTCTCCGATTCGGAGCTTTTTGGTGGTAGTCGGCATCACATGTACATGTGATGTGCCGGGTTAGTTAGTGGATTAGTTTTACAGTATCAATGTGCGCCACCCTTCTCTCCTATCGCTATGAACAAGCTCCAGCCTACTTCCACTGCCTCTTATGTTGATTATGCCCAGCGTCGTTACCGCTGGGTGGGGCCCCGGGGCCGCCAATGGTACCGGATGGTATTGCTAACTATCCTGGGCCGCCGCAGTTCGCGGCATGAAATGCTAGCGCTTCATGTAAAGCACTTGCTTTAAAAGCAGCAAGCACCTTACTATCTACTATCTACACAAACTAAGTCCTGCCGTAGCTACGTCAAGCAATTTTTAGCTTGGTTGTAGGACGTGTTGCTGACGCGTGCGTAACCATTCAACGGCCAGAGCTTCGTCGTTGAAGCGGCGCATTTGGTAGGTTTGAGACGTGCTCTCCAGCTGATGGAAGGCTGGTATGGCATCCGTGGCCTGTTGGTAGCTCGGCGACAAGAGCTGGCTCAGGTATACCCGTTGGCCCATTTGCGCACTAAGTTGCGGAAAGAACTCAAACAGGCCCCAATTCGTGGTTTCAGCATCAGCTGGCAGCCGCCGCCGACCATCGAGAAGCCAGTAAGGGCACTTGAAATGTATACCTGCCTTCAAAATAAAATTATATCCTTCCCTAGTTTCGACCGATGAGGTGGGCCGTAACCAACGGGCTACTACCATACGTAGATCGTCGCGGTAAGTGATAGTAAGATAATCAGGAGTAGAGAATTGCTGCATACGATCAAAAGGAAATACAAATATAAGACAATCAGGCAACTTGCGCGGCGGCCCGGGCTATAGTTAGTATAATCGGTGCCGGAGCAGCCAACCGGCAGCATCGAATTCAGTGGCGGCGGGTAGGTGCCGCTCCACCTTCACCGCCCTTGGCACCAGTAAGTTGTTGCCGTCGCCGCTATCGAAGATTGTGACGCGCGTACGCCGAGGCACCGTCTTACTAGATGCGCGCACTGCATCTTGACCGGCGCCATCGTAGATACCCACTGTGATACCTGTTGCGGGGAGGTCTTTGAATTCGAAAACGTCGGAGCCACCCAACCCATACAGCTTTAGAGTACTAGTTTCCCCAACCTGAAACGTACGGCGACCAATCAGGCTGTCGGGGGATGCACGCCCAATTTGGTATACGCTTACCTGCACTTGCTCAGGGCTGGGCACCTCCACGACAAAGCGCTCGGGTGCGCTAGTGCCTGGCATGTCTACGTTGCGGGCCAATAGCTCGTAGAACTTATCGGCTACCAACGGCAGTTGGTTGCGGCGGCTACGCAGCTTCTCGTCGAATTCCTGACCTGCCAGCGCATACACCTCCTTGGGCCACACCGACAAGGCCTCCTTGATTACAGGATCGGAAAGTTGCAGCCGCATGGAATCGGCAACTTGCTGGAAGTCCTGCCGCGTTAGGTACACCAACAACGACTTGTCCATGGGTTCGGCAGCACGGTTCAATCCAGCTACGTTGGCCAAGCCAATATCCTTCTCGAATGTCTGGTAGTTGGACTTCACCCACCCGATGATATGGGTGAGCAACCCGTCATTGAACTTAAAGAAGGCGTGGTCCCGGTCGCGCGGAATGGGGCGGTACTCAACGCCCCCGCTGGCAGTCGGGAAGCTGGCCCAGCGCCATTGGTCTTCGCGCCGGCTCCAGTCGCCAAGCCACATATCGAAAAGGCGTGCCCGCAAATACTGCCGCGCTGCCACCCGATACTGGGGGTTGGCGAGCAGATTGGTGAACACATGGCGCGAACTCACCACCCGGTTGGAATTGCCGAAGCTAGCTACCGTGCTTTGGTCGCCTTCGGGCCGCTCCTCGAATAGGTAGAGTGCATTGGCAAATCCCTGCTGAAATTTCCCGAGGGCCGGGTCGTTGCCTACGTATACCAGGCGCGGGTTGGTATGGTAGACGCCAACCGCTTCCGCTAGCCGAGGCACAATGTAGGCCCCATACGGATTGATGACGCTGGTCTGATCTTTCATTAGGCGCCCAATTGGCCCGTTTTGCAAGCTCTCGGGCAAGGCTTTGGTGGCATCCTTGTCCACGGAGCGCAACACATACTGACGACCGTTGGACGCCACGAGCCGCAAATTCTTGGTTTGGAATGACCCTCCTTCCTGCACGGGCACTAACCCACCGGGCACGGCCGTACGGAGATTGAAAACCGGCACTTCCACCGGCAACGCCCAAAGCTCCCGGTAATGTTTACCCCAAAAGAACTGGTGCAGCTTGGACCGCAGGTATTGCGTACCGGCCGCCACCCGCACCGTCGAGTCGGGGCGGATGTGGGCGGAAATGGGCGGTCCGGACGGCGCCGCGGGCGCCGAGCATGCTTGACACACCGCTGCAGCGCACAAACAAACGGTCATTTGGACCCGGCGCGGAATAAAAGGACGTAACACGGAACGAGATAGTAGGCGCCTTTGAGGCTAGTCGCCAGCCTTATACCGCAAACGCGACGCATGGGGTTGAATCTTGCAGCATTAAGAAATTTTAAAACAACCTTACCGAGTAATGGTAGCCAAGAAAAAGAGCTCTAAGCCCAACCATAGCTAACAACTCATCTTTATCTCCGTTCAAGGAGTCCAGCCGCGCTTTCCGCTCCGCATGACACCTCGCTACTCGTTTGCCTTTCTATTGCTGCTCTCAGCTGGCTGCGCCCGCCAGAAGTTTTTCCAACCCGATGCCCGGCCCGATCCGACTCCGCTTGCTGCCACCGCCGATAGTGCCCGCGTAACGGCCGGGCGCCACTACCAACGAGGCCCTATTGGGCGGGTGCTATTGGGCCCGCATCATCGCCCCGCCTGGACGGAGCCCGTTACGCTTCCCGTCCTGAAAGTAGCTTCTATTTTACCGGGCGGCTTGAAGCCAGGCAAAATTGGCGGCGGCTTTCAAACCACCAGTATGACTGTGCTTACTCCCGCCGGGCAAGGGTATGCACTGCGGACTATTGACAAGAATCCTTATCGTACGCTGCCCAAAGTACTGCGCCACAGCTTTGTGCTCAACTTGGTGCGCGATGCTACGTCGGCGGGTCATCCGTACGGTGCCTTTGTGGTGCCCCCGCTGGCCGAAGCGGCTGGCATCCCTCATACTAACCCGCGGCCATTCTATGTTCGGGCCGATGAAAACGGCTTGGGGCCAGCCTCAGAGCTGTATCAGGGGCGGGTAGTGATGCTAGAAGAAAAGCTCGAAGGCGAAGCCAATATTGCCGGGCGCATGCCGGGTGCTACGGCACTGGAAGAAACTGCCGATATGCTGGCCGAACGGTACCGAACCGGCCAACACACCATTGACGAGGCAACTTTTCTGCGCGCCCGCTTGCTGGATATTTGGCTCGGTGACTGGGACCGGCATGAAGGCCAGTGGACCTGGGCAGCGTATGCCCAGCCCCAGGGTGGCACCCGCTGGACTCCCGTACCGCAAGACCGGGACCAAGTGTTTTTTCGTTTCGATGATGGTTTGATTCCCTGGCTAGCCAGCAAAGTAGTGCGCAAGTTTCGCACGTTTGGCCCCCACTACGAAAGCGTAGAAGGCTACACCCGGAACGCGGGCTACCTAGACGAACAAGTGCTGACCAGACTTCCTCATTCTGCTTACGCCGCCACAGCCCGCAACCTACAAACGCGCCTCACCAACGCCGTTATCGAGCGAGCTGTGCGGCAAGGCCTGCCCCGTGAGGTTTACCAACACGAAGGAGCCCGTATGATTGCCGCCTTACGTTCCCGCCGCGACGCGCTACCTAAAGTTGCCGAGGAATTTTACCGCCTACGGGCCCGCCACGTGCTGGTAGCGGGCACCGACGAAGACGAACGATTTGTAGTGGACCGCCTAAACGACACAGCTACAGTGGTGTCAGTATACCGGCAATTCAAGGTGAGCAACAAACCGCGCCCAGATTCACTGCTATATCAGCGGCGCTTCAATCCTCTGGAAACGCATAGCATCAACCTGCATGGCTTGCAAGGCAAAGATGTGTTCGAGGTGCGGGGCAAAGTACGGCGCAGCCCGTTCGTAAACATCTACGGCGGGCCGCAGGAAGACGAAGTGCAGGACCACTCGCGGGTAGCCGGTTTACGCCGCAAAACCCGCTTCTACGACACGGCCCGTAACAATACCTTCGAGCCTGCTCCCGAGCTAAAAGACAAAACTACCCACGGCGTCACCTCCCACGCCTTCGACCGAGACGGTTCGGGGAGGTAATACAGCGAGGTTGTAGGAAGTCATAGCGCCTTTTCCTGTTATAAAAAGACAAGCCCCTGGTGTCTGTGTAGATAACCAGGGGCTTGTCTTTATAATCGGTTAGTTTCTTCCTGAACTAAGCAGAACGATAGTTCAGCCTATTGCTTCACCGCGTCGCCTTCTAGTTCTGCTAGCATATCGAGCACCATGTGTTCGGTGGGCGTAAGCAGGTCGTTTTCGGATGGATCGGCGTCGTGACGGCGCAAGTAGTCGATGAGCTTGTCGGTATTGAAAAGCTCGACCACCTGAGGATGAATGTAGTATTTAGAACAAACCGTGGGCGTGTTGCCGAGTTCGTGCGCTACGTCTTGCAACGCCCGTTTCAAGCTTTTCGGCTTCGGAAAGTCGGGCTCCTCGTTGATAACGGTTTCCAGGCACTCCACCATCTTCACGGTGCCGCCCCAGGTCCGGAAGTCCTTGGCCGATAGTGCGAGGCCAGTTACCTGCTGTAGGTATTCGTTTACATCGCCAGATTCCAGCTCGGCCCGTTTGCCATCGGGAGTGTAATACTGAAACAAGTGCTGGCCTGGTATCTCCTTACACTTCTGCACCAGCCGGGCCAGCTTCCGGTCATGAATGGTGAGGTCGTGGGCTACCCCTTTCTTACCCACAAACGCAAATCGCACATCGGAGCCAGTTACCTGCACGTGTTTGTCGCGGAGGGTGGTGAGGCCGTAGGTTTTGTTTTCCTTAGCGTACTCTTTGTTGCCAATGCGGATATAAGAACGGTCCATGAGCGTGAGTACCAAAGCCATTACTTTGGCTTTATCGAGTTCCGGGCGAGCCAAGTCTTTTTGCATTTGCCGGCGCAGGTCGGCTAACTTTTCGCCGAAAGCACGCAACCTGCTGAACTTGGTAAGGCTCCGCGCTTGGTCCCAGGCAACATGATAGCGGTACTGCTTGCGGCCTTTGGCATCGCGCCCGGTTACTTGCAAGTGGCTGTTGGCCGTATCGGAAATCCAAACGTCAGTCCAGGCTGGCGGAATCACGAAGCTTTTGATACGCTCCAAGGTTTTCTCGTCGGTTATTAGTTCGCCGTTGGCTTTGTGATAAGTGAACGTACCGTCGGGGCCGGGCTGGCGCGTAAGGGCGGGTTTGGTATCGGTGCGGTAGCGTAAGCCCGCCAATTCGGCCTGCCGAGCGGGGTCTTTGTATAGCTCGTGCGAATCTTCTAGGGGCGCGAGGCGCTTCTTCTTGGTTTTGGGCCGCGGCTGGGCAATAGTAGACATAGAGAACAGAAGTAAAACGGAACGCGGAGCGCCAGGGTTGCGGGTGGACAGTTATGTACGGCAGATAAGCCAGAAAGGTCTCTATACTAGACTGCCGATTCCCACAGTTGCGGCAGGTTAACAGTTCTGCTCTAGCACAAGCGGTTTGTTAGGCGAACCACAACTCGACTTTCCACTATTTTTTCTTCCTGATTATCCGCGCACTACCTCCTTGAGTTGCCCAAAAGCAACTTGCTGAAATGCTTGCCCGTACCGACTTCTGTTTTTTGGCATCGTTTTTTCTTTCAACGGAGGCATTCTACGCACTTTTCTATTCAACCAATCCGCTTTTTCAATGCGACTTTTCTCTTTTAAACCCTTACTCCTACTTTCTTTAGCTGCCACGTTGGGCGGTACTGCCGCCTGCACCGACGAAAACGGCAATCCTGTTCTATTCTCTATTGAAGATGACAAAGCTCTTGGCGAGCAAGTAGCTGCGCAAACCGACTCTACCTATCGGGCAAAAGGGCAATTGCTGGAGCGCTCTAGCAACGCCCGGGCCTATCAGCTGCTGGATGGAGTGGTAAATAAGGTGCTCAACTCGGGGCAGTTGCAATACCGCAACGAGTTTCCTTGGGACGTAAAAATCATCAAGGATGATCAAACGCAGAATGCCTTTGCCACGCCCGGCGGCCACATTTATGTGTACTCCGGCTTGATCAAATTTCTGGAAGATGAAAGCCAATTGGCTGGCGTGCTTGGCCACGAAATAGCCCACGCCGACCGGCGACACACGTCGCGGCAACTCCAGAACGAATATGGCATTTCTACGCTCTTAGGCTTGCTACTAGGCGAAAATCCTAGCCAACTCGTGCAAATTGCGAGCGGGCTAGGCCAATTGAAATTTAGCCGCGACTTCGAGCGGGAAGCTGACCAGTACTCGGTTATCTACCTCAACCAAACCACCTATTCCTGCGACGGCGCAGCGGGCTTCTTCATTAAGTCGGAAGCGCAGGGAGGGGCTAACACTCCCGAGTTTTTGAGTACTCACCCGAACCCTGGCTCGCGAGTTCAGGACATTCAGGCGAAAGCTGCCGAACTGAAGTGCCAAGGTCGCAGTGTGTCAAACAGCAACTTCGAGGAACTGCGGCGCATTATCTAAGCGCGTTCTAACACTCTCAAAACGAAGGCTCTGCCTTCACAACACCGTTAAGATTTAAAAAAGGCCAGTTGCGGTTGCAGCTGGCCTTTTTGTTTGGGGTAGCTCTTCTATTCGAGATGCATTAGGCGTAAGTATCAAATTCCGCTTTACCCGCGTACTTGCGGATATGTCTATACTCAATAAGATTGGCGACTTAGCCGACCGTGCCGACGACCTTATCACCCGCACCCGCGCCCGCTTGGGCCTCTTGCACCCTCTCCAGATAGTACCGTACCGCAGCTACGGCACCAGCACGCGCCTCTACGTGAAAGGGCGCTTGCTCACCGACAAGGGCATTGGCGAACCCGGCGAAGGCGACTCGCGCTGGCACAACCTACTCAATATGTACCGCCGTTTCGAGAGCAACGAAATCAGCGGCGCGCAACTGCTCGTGCAACCCGCCGATGGCACCGAGCACCCCGTCGTGACCGATGAAGAAGGATACTTCACGCTGAACTTAACTCCTCAAAGCCTGCCCGAACCGGTGGACTTTATGTGGTACCCGGTGGAAGTGCTGCTACAACAGGCGCCTCACCCTTTCACCTCGCCGCCTGGCCTGCGGGCATCAGCCCCGGTTCTTATTCCGCCCGCCGATGCAGAATACGGTATCATCTCCGACCTCGACGATACGGTTATTCAAACTTCGTCCACGGATTTGCTGCGTATGGCTCGTACCGTGCTCGTGCGCAATGCCCATTCGCGGTTGCCTTTCAAGGGCGTTGCCGAGTTTTATCGGGCGCTGCAATTAGGTCGCAATGGCAAGCGCAACAACCCCTTCTTTTACGTTAGCAGCTCGCCCTGGAATCTTTATGATTTGTTGGAGGACTTCCTGGCCCTGAATGAAATACCACCTGGCCCGCTTTTGCTGCGCGATTTTGCCATTGGTGGCAAGAAAACCGGCGATGCCACGGCACACCACGGCCACAAGCTCAAGGAAATCGACAACCTGCTCCTTACGTACCCCAAACTTCAGTTCGTGCTCATCGGCGACTCGGGGCAGGAAGATGCCAACATCTACCGCGAAGTGGTACGCCGCCATCCGGGCCGCATTCTAGCCATATACATCCGCGACATTCTGAAGCGGCCCGACCGCGCCGCCATGGTAGAGCGGGTTAGTGAGGAACTCCGCAACGACAAGGTGGAAATGCTACTGGTGCAAGATACCGTACAGGCCGCCGAACACGCCGCCAAAACCGGCCTCATCTTCCAGGAAGCCATTCCGGCAGTACAGCAAGAAAAGCACAAAGACGAAACCGCTGCCACTGATAACGATTTGGACGGAGAGGGTACTGGCAAGCCGGTAATGAAATAGCTTTCAAGCCCAGCAAAAACCGAGAGCTAGTTCCTCCTTAAGTAGGAGAACTAGCTCTCGGTTTTTTCAGCTAGAATGGTCGGCAACAATGACCCACTCGCCGTTCAGATGGCGCAAAACCAGTAAGTACTGCCCTTGTAAATCGCCGAGGCCAGGACGAGTAAGGTGCCAGCGGCCCACCACGTGAGCGGCTTCAGGCCCATCGGGGGTGACGCGGAGGTCGGAAAAGCGAAGCTGACCCATGGCGGCGGCATTAGGGTAGTTGCGACGATAGTTGTCAAGAGTGGGCTGCCAACCGTAGGTGAGGCCGCTCTTGCCAATGAATACAAGCGAATCGGAGCGCCAATAACCTTGCATGAAAGTGGCTACGTCGCCCCGATTCCAGGCAGCCGTTTGGGTGGCGAGCAACTGCGTAATGGCGCGGCGCGTTTCGGCGGGCGTTTCAGCGGTTTTGGCGGCCGGCGAAGACGTGCAAGCGGCCAGCGCAGCCACGCTAAGAGTAAGTAGAATAGGCTTCATACGGCCCAAGATAACAGAATACTCGGCCGGCGCTTCTGCGGCAATAACTGCATTTCTATTCTTCGATCAGCTCCTGCACGTACGTTTTGCCACCCAGCCGGCGCATGTTGCGCAATACACGCTGTTGTTTCGCACGGGCCTGGGGCCCCGGGTTACTGGCTCGAAAACGCAACGGGTTGGGGAGTACCCCAGCTAGCAGCGCGGCTTCACTGGCCGTGATACGGTTAGCTGACTTGTGAAAGTAACGTTGCGAAGCGGCCTCCACACCAAACGTACAGTCGCCCATCTCGGCCACGCTCAAATACATTTCCATGATGCGCCGCTTGCTCCAAAACAGCTCGATAAGTACGGTGAAGTACGCTTCGGCCGCCTTGCGGATATAGCTGCGTCCCTGCCACAGAAACACGTTTTTGGCCACCTGCTGCGAGATAGTACTGCCGCCACGCAGCCGCTTACCGCCGCTCATATTGTATTTGGCTGCATTCAAAAGGGCATTGCCATCGAAGCCATGATGCAGCAGAAAACGTTGGTCTTCGGCCGCAATAAGAGCCAACGGTACCTGCGGCGACACTTCGTCGAGGCCCTTAAAGTAGTACCGAATGCGGCGGTCGTCTTCCTGAATGCCATAGTAGCCTTTCCCAACGGGAGCGTAGGCACGGCGGTCGAGCATGAGCCAAGTAGCCGGTGGCGACACCCAGCGGTACATCAATACCCACGCTACTGAAGTTAGAAATAAAGCTACTACCACTTGCAACAGCACTTGCCGAGCCTGTCGCCACACTTTTTTGTAATCAGTTGCCAAACTTAACTGCCCTTATATACGCCCGCGGTCAAAACGGCCACAGCAGCGGCAAAAGTAGCGGAATTTGTTGCTCCTAAAGCCATATTTCCGTGTCCAATCCGCATGCCAGCAAGCAGCAAACACGGCAGATTCGCAGTTGACAAGCTAATACTGAGCAACGGCGCTGCGCTCAACCGAACCCCACTGTCAGCGCCGTATCGGCAGTCGGCTATGTTAGCTACATAGATAGGGTGAAAGCCTAACAACTTAATGACGCAACGCTAGCTATTACACCTCCACCATGGCTTTTATTACGCCGGTGGCTGGGTCGAGCCAGCTGGCAAATTCTGCCTGCACCTGGTTGAAAGGTACCCGGTGGGTGATGTACGTAGTAGGCTGGACCAGCCCTGCTTTCATCGAGGCAATGACGTGCTCGAAATCTTCGCGAGTGGCGTTGCGGCTGCTCATCAGCGTAGCCTCGCGCTTATGAAATTCGGGGTGTGAAAAGCTAATGTCGCCTTTCTGCAACCCCACCAGCACGTAGCGGCCGCCGTGAGCCAGGTAGCCGAAGCCGTTGTTAATAGCTTTCAAACTGCCGGTAGCATCAATCACTACGGTAGGCATGTCGCCGTTCGTGACGGCGCGCAGCTGCTCGTCCACGTCTGCTGCCAAGGCATTGATCGTGTGGGCTACCTGCAATTTGTCTTTGCAGAAAGCAAGGCGCTGCTCATTGATATCGAGAGCAATGACATGCGCCCCGGCAATGCGCGCAAATTCCATGATGCCCAACCCTATAGGCCCCGCTCCTACTACCAGCACAAATTCGCTGGGTTGCACGCCGGCGCGGCGTACTCCGTGGGCGCCAATGGCGAGTGGCTCTACCAGGGCCAGCTCGTCGTAGCTTAGGCCTTGGCCGTGCACCAGCGAGTAAGCTGGCACCGACAAATACTCACCCATGCCACCGTCGGAGTGCACGCCGCACACGTTGATGTGGGTGCAACAGTTAGGTAGGCCCGAGCGGCACGCTATGCAAATGCCACAGTTGAAATACGGGATAAACGTAACCGCCTCGCCTACTTCGAACCCGGGTACTGCACTTACCAGCTCTCCCGACAATTCGTGCCCGAGCACCCGGGGATACACGAAAAACGGCTGGGTGCCCTCGTAGGCGTGCAAGTCGGTGCCGCAGATGCCGATGCGCCGGATGCGCAGGAGCGCCTGCCCCTCTTGCGTTGTGGGCACGGCTCGGTTTTCGTAGCTAAACTGGCCGGGCTCTATGCAAACCAAGGTATTCATGGCATTTCGTATTTCGATTCAAAGAAGTAACTGAGCTTTTGCTTCAGTAGCTCAGCCTACAAGGTGGTCTTACTTGACAACGAGCTGTAGTTATAACTTATAGAAGGCCGTGGCATTTTCGCCCCAGAAAAGGCCTTGTTCGTGCACAGAAAGCTTAGCCACGTATTGGTGCACCAACCCTACCACAGCGTCGTAGCCACCGGCTACTTCGCACACCGGCCAATCGGAACCAAACAGCACCCGCGCCGGCCCGAAAGCTTCAAATACAACGTCTAAGTAGGGCTGAAAATCTTGGGGAGCCACCCCTGCCAGCGGGCCTCCGTTACCATCCCCGACACTTTGCACCACACATTTTCGTGGGTAGCCAGAGCGCGCAACTCTTTTTCCCAGTCGTCGAGTTGCTTGGCCTTGATGTTAGGCTTAGCAATATGGTCGAGCACAAACGGTTGGTTGGGAAAGTTGGCTACTAGTTCTCGCGCGAAGCCAAGCTGGTCGGGGAAAATAAGCAGGTCGTAGGTGAAGCCGTGCTGCTGGAGCGCGGCTATACCCCGCTGGAAGGCCGGCAGCAGCATGAGTGCCCGGTTGGCCTCGCCTTGCAACACATGGCGAAACCCCTTCATCTTATCGGAATCACTGTAGTAAGTAAGCCGCTCGCTCACGTTGTCGGCCTGCAAATCAACCCAGCCGACCACGCCCTTGATGAAAGGATACTGCGCGGCATTAGCTAATTGAAACTCGTTTTCTGCCTCCGATTGGTCGGACTGTACCACCACGCAGCCTGCAAAGCCATTTCTGTCGAGCAGCGGCTTTAAATCAGTGGGTGCAAAACTGCGTTGAATAGCGGCCATTTGGCCGTTGATCCAGGCGTCACGCACGGGGTCGTATTGCCAGAAATGCTGGTGCGCGTCGATTTTCATGCTTGCTTATAATAGGCTAGAAGGTTGTAAACCAGCTTGACTTAGTGCGCAGTGCTAAGCTTAACTTTCTTTACCCACAGGTTCTTCAAGGCGAAGTAAAACACCACCAGAAAGCACAGGGCCGGCACAATGTAGGCCACTTGAATGGAGCTGGCATCGGAAACGCGGCCCATGATAACGGGGAAGATGGCGCCGCCCACAATGGCCATAATGACCAGCGAGGACCCGACTTTGGTTTTGGCACCCAGGCCGCGGATACTAAGCGAGAAGATGGTCGGGAACATAATCGACATGAAGAATTCCACGCCCATCAGCGCGTAAATCGAAAAGCTGCCCTTCAGCAACACGGCTAGCAGCACCAAAAAGAAATTGACGATGCTATAAACGGCTAACAGCCGCGACGCCGGGATAAAACGCATCAGGAAAGTGCCTATGAAGCGGCCAATCATGAAGCCGAGCAACGCCCCAGCCAAGTACCGCGAGGCCGACTTTTCGCCAAAGCCTGCCACTTGCTGCGCAAATCGGATGAAGAAGCTACTTACGCAAACTTGCGCCCCCACGTAAAAAAACTGCGCTAGCACTCCTAGTAACAGGTTCTTCTCTTGGAAAATAGACCGTGACTCGCCCTCCACACTTTCTTCTTCCACTATTTCGGGTAGGCGGGTGAAGTACAGTAGCACGGCCACCAGCAGCACAATGCCGCCAATGAGCAGAAACGGTATCTGCACCGAAGCCGCCTCGTTGTTGAGATACGCATCGAGTTGGGGCGCCGACATACCCGCTTCCTCGGCCTGTGTCAGCGTCTTGCCCGACAAGATGAACATGCCACCCAGAAACGGCGCCAATGTGGCCGCCAGCCCATTGAACGACTGCGCGAAGTTGAGGCGCTGCGTGGCCCCTTCCGAGTCGCCGAGCACTGTGATATACGGGTTAGCCGCCGTTTCGAGGAAAGTCAGGCCGCAGGCAATAATGAAGAGGGCCGTCAGGAAAAAGGCGTACGAACGCGCTGCCGCCGCCGGATAAAACAGGAAAGCTCCCACCGAAAACAAGGACAAGCCTAACAGGATGCCTCCTTTGTAGCCAAAGCGCTTCATGAACTGCCCCGCGGGCAAGGCCAGCAGGAAATACGCTATGTACGACGCCGAATCAATGAAAGCAGACTGTGCATCCGTTAACTGGCAAGCCTTCTTGAGGTGCGGAATCAGGATGGGATTCAAATTAAGCGCGAAGCCCCACAAGAAAAACAGCGACGTAATCAGGAAAACAGCAAACGTACTTTTTCGGGCAGTCATAGAGTGGGTTTTAGGGAAGCGCTGGTATCTTATTGAAGGGCTGCACAAGCTGCCCGGCCCGTACGCCGTAGCGTATGGCAAGCAACATACATAGCTTAGCTTACTCGCCTAGCTTGTAGATTCTCTCCATAAGCTGCCACTTTTCATTGGCGGTAGCACTGGCGGAAGTCCGCTGGAATCGGGCAACGGTGGCTTCCCATTCTGCTTGCCGGGGTTTGGTAGCGAGGAGCTGCATGGCGGAGTCGTGGTCGAAGTCGGGCACTGTGTCCATAATCATGAAGAGGTGGTCGCCGAGCAAATAGATTTCCATATCGAGGATGCCTACCTCGCGCATGCCCTGCGTGATTTCCGGCCAACTGCCTCCAGCGGCGTGCAGCTTTTTGTATTCATTGATCAGGCGAGCATCATTTTGCAGGCGGAGGGTCTTGCAATACCGTTTGAAGTGCGCAGAAGACTGTTTTTCTAGGTGGTCCATGCGGGCAAGTTAACCGTTTAGACAAGCTTGGAAAGCTATAGCCCGGATGCCAGCGCAACCGACTAAAGCAACTGCGCTAACGAAGCGGCAACAAGCTCAGGAATTCTCCCAAGTCTCACTCAACACAGGCTCCAGTATCTGTAACACCTGCCGCAGCACGTCTTCGTCGAGGGGTTCTTCGGCCCAGCTGATGTTTTGCAGGATATTGGCAGGCCGCGCCGTGCTAACCAGGGTAGTCGCTATCTGCGGATCACTGACTGCAAACTGAATGGCCAGCTTTTCGATAGGATACCCGATGCGCTTGCAAAAATCTGCCGCAGCTGCCGCATGGTGCTTGAGCTGCTCGGATGCCGGGTGCCAGTTGGGGGCGCCTCGCTCCGAAAGCATACCCATGGCCAATGGTGAGGCGTTGATGACTCCTACCCCATGCTCCTCGAAGTAAGGCACGTAGTCGAGCAGGGTTTGGTCATTGAGGCAGTAGTGGCAGAAAGACAGCACAGTTTCCACAGTGCCCGCTGGCACTCGCTCGATTACTTGCCGGAATTTCTCTAACGGCAACCCTGTGATACCAACGTGCCCTACCACGCCCAGTGCTTTCAGCGAGTGAAGCGCGGGCAACGTTTCCTCGATAACCTGGTTTAAGTCGCTGAACTCAATGTCGTGCACATTAAGGAGGTCGATGTAGTCGACGTGCAGCCGCGCCAAGCTTTCCTCCACGCTCCGAACGGCCCGCGTGGCGCTATAATCCCAGCTTTTCACGCCATCCTGACCGTAGCGACCTACTTTCGTTGATAGAAAATACTTCGCGCGCGGTATCTGCTGCAAGGCCTTCCCGAGCACCGTTTCGGCCTTTAGAAATCCATAGTAAGGGGAAACGTCAATGAAGTTGATGCCCTTCTCGACGGCCGTACATACGGTATCTATACCTTGGGTTTCGTCGATGTCGTGAAAGACGCCACCCAAAGAAGACGCACCCAAGCTTAAGCAGGAAACTTCCATTCCTGTGTTGCCTAACTTCCGGTACTGCATAGTGGTCCTGGGAATAAGAAGTGTAAGAAGCTCGACTTTCTGGCCACCAAACCTGTGGCCTATCCAAGCAAAAGTAGGCGCCTAAACCAGCCACACAATCGATTGAGTATAAATACTTCCGCAAGGCTTTGCACAAAGCTTTGCATCACTGCGGCCTCTCCACTCGACCAGTATTTCAACAGGTATTCATCAGCAACGCATCGATTTTCGAGCCTTTCCTTTCCCTTAAAAATGCTTAGCATACCAATCTGGGTAAGTCGCTGCAGCTATCCGAAGAAATAAATTCAGGGCCGGGGCGCTGCCACACTTTCAAGCTATAGTCGCCTATTCGGTATGGAAGTGACTTCGGGAGCAAGCAAACGCTTGTATCTAGCGGGAACAGTAAATCTTGTTATGTTTGGTTTTCTTAAAGAACGCCTACATGAGCAAACGACACGTTTCACTGAAAACCATTGCCCAGGCTTTGAACGTGTCAATGTCCACGGTTTCCCGAGCCTTGCGAAACCACCCCGACATTGGGCCCGAAGTCACGCGGAAAGTGCAGGAACTGGCGCGCGAGCTACAGTACACTCCCAATCCGCTTGCTATTGGCTTGCTCAAAGACAAGACCAATACCATCGGCGTTATTGTGCCCGATCTGGTTACCTACTTCTTTTCCTCTATCATCAGCGGCATCGAGAGCATGGCCAACGAGCATGGTTATCACATCGTGATTCGGTGCAGCTATGAGAGCTACGACAAAGAAAAGGAGTGTCTGCAGGATCTGTTGCGGTTGCGTGTCGATGGCATTATTATGTGCCTGGCGCAGGAAACTCAAGACTACACGCACTTCGATACGGTACTGGAATCGGAAACGCCACTTGTGTTTTTTGACCGGGTCTGCCGTTCCAACGAGGTAGCCACTGTGGTAGTCGACAACCAAGAAGCGGCCCGCCGCATTACGCGCCATTTTTTCGAGAGTGGCTACCGCCGGATAGCCCACATTGCGGGCCCGGCCCAGCTCAACATCACCCGCGAACGAATAGAAGGCTACAAGCAAGGTCTAGCAGAATGCAACCTGCCCTTCGATGCCAACTTGCTTGCTTACTGCGACCTGAGTATAGCCAGCGCCACGGCGGCCACCCAACAGTTGCTGGCTCTTGCCACTCCCCCGATGCTATTTTCGGGGTTAATGATACGACGGCCTTCGCGGCCATGAAGGAAATTAAGCGCCAACACCTCCGCATTCCGCAAGACATTGGGTTAATTGGCTTCACCGACGAGTTTCACGCTACGGTAGTGGAGCCCACGTTGACTTCAGTGATGCACCCCACATTTGAAATGGGCCGGGAAGCGGCCTTGCTTTTTCTGGCGCAAGTTGAGGCCAAGGCTGCTACCGCACCCAGCCAATCGGTGCTTACCACGCAACTTGTTGTCCGTGAATCTTCTACCAAGATTCTCGTTGAGTAAACCAATGCAACCTAGCTGCTGGCATTAGAACTCTCAAAACAAACGGGCCTCCGAGGCATTATTCGATATAGAGTCTCTCCCATGCTGCCACGTCGGTGGTCTTGTTGTTAAGAGCTTGTTTCGCTGATGAGTGGCAGTAGTTGCTACATTTCCGCAAGCAGTTGTTCTCACATTGTGCTTGCCTCGTCAGGCCTCCAGGTGAAGCCTCCAAACCGCGTTAATTGCTTGTATGCGCCAGCTTGCCCTATTTCCTTTGAACCTCGTCGTATTTCCCGGCGAAAAGTTGAACCTGCACATCTTCGAGCCCCGCTACCGCCAGTTGGTGCGCGACTGTCTGACGGAGGGTATCACCTTCGGTATTCCTCCGTTCTTGAATGAAGCAGTGAGCCAGCTAGGCACTGAAATGAAGCTGCTCGGTGTGGAAAAGAATTATGCCAGCGGCGAAATGGACATTCGGACAAAGGCTATAGGCGTGTTTCGGGTGGACGAATTTTACCGACAGCTTCCGGGTAAGTTGTACGCCGGCGGCTCAGTGGAAGACCTCACCGACGACAACCAACCCGATGTTCTGTTGCAAAGCCGCATTTCCGAGCAGCTACAGCAACTCTACGATGTACTCGGCCTGCGGAAGCTGATGCAGGAGTTGCCCGCCAATTTTCGGGTGTATGATATAGCGCATCATCTGGGTTTCAGCACCGAGCAGGAGTATCAATTACTGGAGGCGCTAACGGAAGCGGAACGACAGGAGATTGTGTTGGAGCACCTGGAACACATCCTACCGGTGCTGCTGGAAACCGAACGCCTGAAAGAACGGGTTCGTTTGAATGGCCACTTCAAAAACCTTACTCCCCCAACTTCTGAGTGCCGGCTTAGTGGCCTTCCATGGTGCCTGGTAAGGAATACTAGAGTCCGACAAGCAACTCGTCCTTAATAAGCAAACGCAAGCCACTGGTTTTCACGTATAGAGGTAGGCACCCTTTATCTTTCTGCGTTGGCTGTTTCTCTATCCTTTCTGCTTTATGCAACGGTAGCTGCTGCTGTCCTTTCGGCTTTGTGGCTATTGCTGCGCTACTGGCAGGAACGGCAGTATCGCCGCCGACCGTACGTGGCGCCGGTCCGAAACGACTGGTTGCTGCATCAGCCTGACGCTGCGAAAGCCCCACAACACCGCGTGGCCCTACTCGGCGACCCGGGCGCTGTGGCCACCGACGGCACCGACCCGATTTTGCAGCTTTTAGCTAGTTGGCAACAGGAAACCGGCCCGGCTGGCACAGTCGTCATTCTCGGCGACAATGTGTACCCCGTCGGCCTACCCGCCGCCGATAGCGCTGGCCGGCCCGCTGCCGAAAAGCGCTTGAATACGCTGCTTGAGGTGCTGCGTAATTTCCCAGGCCGGGTGGTGTTCTTGAGCGGCAACCACGACTGGAACAAAGGCCGGGCTGATGGTTATGCGTATCTGCTGCGGCAGGAAGCCTACATTGCCGAGCAGTTGCCGACGGCACTCTACCTGCCTCCTGGCGGTGTGCCCGGCCCGGTTACGGTGCAGTTGGACGATGACATTCTGCTGGTGGTGCTCAACACGCAGTGGTGGGTGCAGAACGGTGCTCGCCCAGCCTCCGACTCGAAGGAGCCGTTTCGGCAGCTAGAGCAACTCCTGAATGCCAATCGGCACCAACGGGTGTTGGTAGCGGGGCATCACCCACTCTACTCCAATGCGCTGCACGGCGGCAAATTCACAGCCAAGCAGCACGTTTTCCCCTTGACTACCGTCTACAAGCGTGCTTACCTGCCCTTGCCGCTTGTTGGATCGTTGCTGCCGCTTTATCGTAAGGTGGTAGGCGCTGCTGAAGACATGGCCCACCCCCGCTACCGCAAGATGCGGCGGCGCTTGTTGCGGGTGCTACATCAGTTCCCCAACATTATCTATGCCGCGGGCCACGACCATAATCTGCAATACTTTCACCGGTACGGTGGGCATTACCTTGTAAGCGGGGCTGGCAGCAAAACAGCTTTCGTGCAGAAAGGCGGAAATGCCACGTTCGTACACGAGCATAAAGGCTTTTTCAGCATCGATTTCTACGAGAACGGCGAAGCCTGGCTGCGCACTTTAGAGCCAAACACCGACCAGAATACGCCGGAAGTATTTCGTCAGCGGCTGCTGCCGGGCCCGGTGGTAGCCCCGCCCGTCGTGACGACCAGCCTTATCAACGAATCAGTGAGTGGTGCATAAACCGTTTGCTGATTGAATTGCCCAGCTGACCTGGCACGCGGAGGCGTACATCACCTTCTATTGCCTGCAACTGAACCACAGTTTACTCATTAGGCACCGGCACGAGCACCCGTAGGCTGTGGTGATTTATTTTTACCTCCACCGGATTGGGCAGAACCATCGGCTCACCATCAATCTGCACTAAAATGTCTCTTTCCCCGGGCACCGATATACTGGCTTGGCGGCAGCACAGCCGACGGGTGTACACGGATGTATCGAAGCCACTCGTGTAGAGGTCGTAAAGAATGCCCGGAGCGGCCGCATTAGGAAAGGGCTCGATAAGGCAGATTTCAAATTTGCCGTCGTCCATGTCACTGTCGGGGTTGATAACCACGTTGCTCCCGAACGTATTGGCGTTGGCAATAGTGAGCATAAAGGCCGCCCCATCCCAGGTTTCCTCATCGGTTTCGATGTGGTAGGTAGCGGGTTCATAGTCCAAGAACTCTTGGGTGGCAATGCGAATGTAGGCCCCTGGTCCGCGGGTGTCGCCCTGGTCGAAGCGTTCAACTACAACAGCGTTGAACCCAAGGTCAGCAAGGTGTGCCGAGAAGTGACCACCAATCTGCAACGTATCGATAACGCGCGGCTGGTGGCGCCAAATCAGGTCTAACGCTTCTTGCGGGTTTTGCGGAATGCCCAAGTCTTTGGACAACCCATTGCCAGAGCCAAGCGGCAAAATTCCCAACGGAATTCCTTTGTCTACCAAGGCTTCCGCTACCAAACTAACGGTACCATCGCCGCCGGCCGCAAACACGGCATCGTAGGCGTGCTTGCTCAGGTATTCCTGTAGTTTGGCGAGGTCGTCGGTACCGGTGGTGTGGTAGAAGTTGGCGGTGCGGCCTCGCTCAGTGCAATACGTGGTTATGGTGTGCTCTAAATCAGCCTTATCTATGTCGCCGGAAATGGGGTTCAACACAAACAACAAGTGGCGAAGCATGGTGGCGGTGGCGGCAGTCATCGAAGTGAAATTCGTGGAATGCCCGAAATATACCTTTATATGATGGCTTCTTGTGGCGAGAACTATGGCTTCAGGTTGCTAGGCATACCCTGAGGAAACTCAGCGGCAATTTCTTGCTCTAAATGCCCAATCCGGTTTCCGGGGTTAGGGTGCGTGCTCAAAAACTCGGGCTGCCGTCCGCTGCCGCCGTTTTGCTCTAGTATCTGCATTACCTGCACCATTGCGCGCGGGTCGTAGCCAGCCTGGGGCGTGTAGTCAACGGCTAGTCGATCAGCTTCCAACTCATCGTTGCGGCCATAACGCAACGTCAGCAACTTGCCAACCATGGCAGCCGCCGCCGAGCCAGCCAGTGTACCGGGGCGGTCGGGGTCGTACATGCCAATTGCGGCAGCTCCTGTCAGGCCCTGCGTCAACTTCGATTTAGCAATTTGCTCGGCTGAATGACGCCCTACTACGTGGCCAATTTCGTGAGCCAACACTCCAGCTACTTGGCCTTCGGTGGTTAGGTGTTTAAGCAAACCGGCCGTAATAAACACCTGTCCGCCCGGCAAGGCAAAAGCATTAATGGTGTTTTCGTCGGCTAGTAGGTGAAACTGGAATTTGTAAGGGCTTTGGCTGGCTTTGGTGCTACGCACGATTTGCTGGCCTATTTGCTCGACCCGGGCGGCAGCCTCTCGGTTCGGATGCAAACCACCGTATTGTTGAGCCATTTGGGGAGCAGCTTGCAAGCCAAGGGCTATTTCCTGTTCGGCGGTCATGTCTACGTGCTGCACTTCCCCGGTTACTTCATTCACCGAGCGTTTGCAGTAGTAGGTAACGAGGGTAAACCCTGCCATTAGCAGGGCAATGATATAGCGGAGGTTTCCTCTCATGGCAGTAGGTGGTAAAAGCGGGGGCAAGATTCAGCTTCTCAACCAGCGGAAGCTAGTTGGGCTTGTAACGCGCCTTTTCTAGAAGAGTTACCGAGAGTTTGACCAACGAAACACAAGTAATTGGCAATTAGAGCTCAACTAATAAACTGATCAGCAAACTGTTGTGCTATATTTCTTATTTCTTACTATAGTTATACGTTATAATTTATGTACCTAAATTAAGAATATATCGTATCAGGCTTATTCTCCCTTTTCTCGTTTCCAACCTATTCAACATTCTCCTTTATGAATCAGAAACGCACTTTCGGCTCCTTGCTTACTATACTAGGCATTATTGGTATTATCTACGGTGCCCTTGGCTTCCTGCACGTAGCAGGTGTAAGCTTAAGTAAAATCAACTCCCTCGTCCCGTTCGGTGTTGGGCTGATTTTCTTTTTTGCCGGTATTAATCTAGTCAAAGCCACCGGCGACCGAGCTTAAGGTGCTACAAACAACTATCCCTGACCACGGCGCCCGCCTTTATAGTAGGCAGGCACTGTGGTCAGGGATAGTTGTTTGTAGGCGGTATTCTTAGCTGCGAGCTAGTCCTTGGCGTTGCGCAAAAGCCAGCAACGCCGGGTCGAGTTGCAGCCACCCCGATGTGTAACGCACCTGACTTGGGCCGTGGGCATAAATAACTGTACCGCCCTGTATGACCCGGATAATAGCCGAGCTTTGCTGCGCTGGTAGTGCCGGGCACCCCTGGCTCCGCCCTAGTCGGCCGTGCTGGCGTACAAACTCTTCGCTCACGTAGTCGGCGCCGTGCACGACCACAGCGCGGTTAGCAGCATTGGTGTTATAGCCCGGATCTTGACCGTGCAGCTTCAACGACAATCCGTGCTTGCCTTGGTAAGTGCTGCCCGTGGTGTAGAAGCCTAGGCTGCTCATCTCGGAGCCTTCCCGATTGGAAAAAGTACGCGCTAAATCGTCACCCGTATTTCTGCCGTGAGCTACTAACGAATGAAACAGCACGGTCTGTTTCTTTAAATCTATTACCCACAGGCGTTTTTGCCGACTAGGGCGCTCAAAGTCGATAATGGTTAGCACTTGGCGGTTCGGCGAAATCTGGCCGCGCTGGCTAAGGCTATAGTATCCCATCAGGGCTTCGCGGTACACATTGACCGGCACCCCGTAATTAACCAGCTTGGCCTTCATGTAACTGGTGAGCACAAATTGCTCGAAAGCAGCCATGTACTGCGCTCGCCGCAGCTCTGTAGGTGGTTTGGGTGCCCCCCGGTCCGTGGGCTTGAAGCAGCAGAAGAGCGGGAGGCAACAGATGAAAAAACAAGGCACGCAGTTAACAGTAGCGTGGTAAAGGCGGTTGTTATCTTAGTCATCGGCTAGCTGTCGGACAAGAGCAAACAAGGTGACAATTGCCATGAAATAGCAACGTCGGGATTACAATAATAGTACTTTAGCAGAACTTCTTTTGTTGGCAGCAACCAATTTTCAAAGCCAACCAGTTCCATACTCTTTGCCTTATGTTGCTTCTACGTCTCTCTTTGTTGAGTGTTTGCCTGCTTTTGCTTGCTGCGTGCGGCCGTTCTCGCCCCACCTTACCTGGCCTTAATAGCGCTACCTGGCGCCAAGATCCTTACGGCTGCCGCAACGTGCGTGTCCCACAGGCCAAGGCTTTTTTAAAGGCTAAAGAGCAACTTTATGGAAGCACCACAGCTACTATTGAGGAGCTTCTAGGCCGACCCGATGAAGAGGAATTGGCCGAGCAAACCGAGAAAACCTACTACTACTACCTTGTATCTGGACCGCAATGTGCCCCTAACCACCAGCGCTCCGGCGTCAACAGATTAAGCATTCATTTTGGGGCTCTTGGCACTGTAACAGAGGTGTTAACCACTCAGCCTCTATAAAGCATAAATAGCACTTATTTTATAACAGGATATTGCGTTAGTGGCATTAACCTGGTTGTGCACACCTAGATTTTCTTAAATTCACTGCTAACGCAAAAGAGGCGCCTCCTAAATAGGATGCGCCTCTGTCTATGTAAACCGAACTCAATTCTGTGTTATCTATTAAGAGCAGCTTAGGCACTTGTAGGCAAATTAGCCTACGCCTCCCTCGTTAGCGTCAATTGTGCTGCGAATATCATCGTGCTGGCTTTCACTTCGCAGAGCACTTATTTGGCTAGGCGTAAGGATGCGGCGGCATTCCGTCTCGTACTGAGACTCCAGTTCACTGATACGCGCCCGTTGTTCTACTATGTCATCTTTATACTGCCAGGCTATTTCGTCTAGGCGTGTCAACCTAATTTGATTTACGGCGCGTAGTCGGATGTACTGCGCTTCGTTTAGGTGCAGGCTATTGCAGAGTTGGCGGGTTACCTCACGTACTCGCACAATGGAAGGGCCATTGTTTCCGGGTAGTTCCCCATGGCGGTCTTGCTCTTGCGCGCTTGCTACTCCAGTCAGACCTAGAAGGAATAATAAGGTGATAAATGTTGATTTCATGGTCAAAGAAGCAAACGCTAGGCAAGAGGATGGAAAAATGAACTGCAAATGAGCTTGAACCACAGCAGATTCATATGCACTATATATTATACAAATATATGTCAACAAAGTTACAGCACCAACAAATAAAACAATTATTTTATTTTAATATTCCTACTAATAAATCGAATGGTTATATGCCCTGCTTAGCAAAGAAAAAGCCTAGCTTTCAAATGAAAACTAGGCTTTCTAACACTCGTTCTATTTGTTATTCAATTCCTTCTATTGGCTTGTGGTCAGGGCTCTTGAAGTACTGCATAGCTACCAGCGAGATGATAGTACCGCCTAGGCTGCCCATCAGTACGATAGCTAGGAAGGCCATCAAGGCCGACAAGTCGTAACCGAACAAGTCACGGGCATGGCTCATATTGAGCAGGTCAGGCTTCATGAAGCTTACGGCAATAAAGAAAAACCCTAGGCCCAAGCTGGCTACAATAGACGTTACGATGCCTGTCCCGAAGCCGGCCAGGTAAGCCATCCGGTCATCTCTCACCCGTTTGAAATTAGAAATAGCCATTGCAATACCAAGGGCTAGTATAACCAAGTTAAGGGCCCCAGCTTCCAGATTATCGAAGAAGCCCGCAAAAATGGCAATCAACGTATACAAGATTAAAGCGGCCGCTGTCATTAGGCCGAAGCGGACTCCGTTGGTTTCAGGGGTAATGCGGTTGTCAGTCATAGCAAGTACTTATTGAAGTTGGAAGGGACGGCAAAGAAGAAGCTACCAAGCTGTGCCATTCGGGTTCAGGCTCATTTCTTGAAAGGCTACTTTCTCTCTTAATACCGTATTTAAGGAGCTATAGTTGGGGTATTTGCTATTTTTTTCGCATGGCTTTGCTTCACTACTATGAATACGCACTGTTCAGTCCTGGAAAAGCAGATGCCGTGTAGCTAGCGTTTTCAAACAGATATATACTGCTGTGCTGCACCTGTTATGCCCAATCGCTAACGTAACGTCCATAAAGCAGACAACGGCCCTTGTTGCCACTTTCAGTAGCGCTAGAGTTCGTTTCTAGCAGTATGCAGAACTAAATTCTACACATAGAATATGTGCCTATTAATCAGGATAGAGCAGTGAACAATCGGGAACATGTAGTCTGCTTGATGTGTTGAGACCAACCAGCTTGGATCCGCTGTTGCCATAGTTCTGCTCCTTACAAGGGTTTTATAGCTAATAGCCAACTCCTTTATTGAACGGCCAGGTTGTCATTGTTCTCCTGCTTTGGAGTGTATCTCTAATCCTGTGAGTGCCTTAAAGTCCTTATTCAGAAAATATTATATTAAAGCTGGCACGCGTACATTTTACGTATTTTTGCGGGCCAATTACTTTTTGTCATAAAGGCCTTACTCTCTTCTTTCTCGATTTTCCTGTCTCTCTTTTACATATGATCAGCACCTCCAATGTCAGCCTGCGCTATGGCAAGCGTGTACTGTTTGAAGACGTTACCATCAAATTCATGCCCGGCAACGTGTATGGCCTTATTGGGGCCAACGGTGCTGGCAAATCAACCTTTCTAAAGATTCTATCCGGTGAGATTGAGCCCAATACGGGCTCGGTAACCATGCCACCAAACGCGCGCCTCTCCGTGCTGCGGCAGGATCAATTTGCTTACGACGCTCATCCAGTACTGCAAACCGTTATTCGGGGACACGAGCGGCTGTGGAAGGTGATGGAGGAAAAAGATGCGCTGTACGCCAAGTCCGACTTTTCGGATGCGGATGGCGAGCGGGCCGCTGAACTGGAAGGTGAATTTGCCGACCTCGAAGGGTGGAATGCCGAATACGAAGCCGCTGAATTGTTGTCTGGTCTTGGCATTGGGGAAGACAAGCACTACACCCAGATGGGCGACCTCGGCAGCTCCGACAAAGTGCGGGTGCTGCTGGCCCAGGCGCTGTTTGGCAACCCCGATGTACTGCTGCTCGACGAACCAACCAACGGCCTCGATGCCGAAACTGTGCTCTGGCTCGAGAACTTCCTCGATTCGTTTCAGAACACCGTAATTGTGGTAAGCCACGACCGGCACTTCCTCGATGCCGTCTGCAACTACATGGCCGACCTCGATTTCTCGAAGATCACCATGTATCCCGGCAACTACTCGTTCTGGTACGAGAGCAGCCAGTTGGCTTTGCGCCAGCGCCAAGAAGTAAACAAGAAAACAGAAGACAAGCGCAAAGAACTGGAAGAGTTTGTGCGTCGTTTCTCAGCCAACGCTTCAAAGAGCAAGCAAGCTACCTCACGCCAGAAGCTGCTCCAAAAGCTTACGCTTGAAGAAATCAAGCCTAGCTCGCGCAAGTACCCTTACATTGCGTTCAAACCCGAGCGCGAAGCCGGCAACCAACTGCTGACCATAGAAAACCTGAGCAAGAAGGTGGACGGTCAAGTGGTATTCAGCAACGTATCTTTCTCGCTCGACAAGAAAGATAAAGTAGCGATTGTTGGGCGCGACGACCGGGCCGCTTCCCTCCTCTTCGACATTCTGTTCCAGCAGATCCGGCCCGATACCGGCGATTTCAAGTGGGGCACCACTATCACGCCTTCTTACTTCCCTAAAGAGAACTCCGAGTTTTTCGACACCGACCTAAACCTAGTAGACTGGCTTCGCCAGTATTCGACGGAGAAAGACGAATCGTTTATCCGTGGGTTCTTGGGCCGGATGTTGTTCTCGGGTGAAGAGTCACAGAAGAAGTCGAACGTGTTGAGCGGAGGCGAAAAAGTGCGCTGCATGCTCAGCAAGATGATGATGGAGTCGGGCAACGTGTTGGTTCTCGATGACCCAACCAACCATTTGGACCTAGAAAGCATCACTGCTTTGAACAACAGCTTAGGCGAATTTGGCGGTACGCTGCTTTTCGCTTCGCACGACTTACAATTCATTCAAACCGTAGCGAACCGCATCATTGAGCTTACGCCCGACGGCATCATTGACCGGCGCATGAGTTACGAGGAATACCTGGCGGATGAAAACGTGAAAGCGCTCCGCCAGCGCAAATACCAATTAGTTTCCTAATGCGTTACCTGAAGGTATGAACGCTCTGCAACGTCCCCTATTCGCAATTCTCCTGGTTGGTGCTGGGCTGTTGGCGGCTCCTGCTGCCTTCGCCCAGCGCACTGACAGCACCTCCACGGTAAAACCCCAGCTGAACACGGCGCCTCCTGGCGCCGCGCCGCGTCCAGTTCCCGCTCCTACTACGCCGGCCCCACGCCAGGAGGTGCCGGTGCCCGTGCCCCCACCTGCCAACGAGCCAATCCCGACCCGTCCTTCTACCGACAGCCCTTCGGGTTTGGAACTACCAAACCGGCCCGGTGTAGCCGCGCCTCCGCCACCGCTGCGCAAATACTTCCTGTATACCAATTTTGGGTTGGGCTACAGTAGCTATTATGGCGACGGACAGTTTAATGCGAGCATTGCACCAGCATTAGGCATCCGAATTTCAGAGAAATTCGCAATTGGTCCTGGTATAAGCTATTCATACACCCATAACAGTTATTCTGACTTTACCCAGCAACAGTATAACTATCCCCCACCATTGTATCCAATAACCTTGGATTAAAGGTATTCGCCCAGTACATGGTGTATAAGCAGTTCTTCCTACATGCTGAGTATGAAGTAACCCGCACGAATGCAAAATTCACCTATCAAGGGCAGGGCTATGAGCGTAATCGCACGCTAAAAACCCCACTCGGGGAGCTGGTTACCGTAGCTCTTTCAGCGATAGAATAGCGGCTGACATTGTAGTGCTCTACAACTTCAATGATGGCATAGATACAGATGGGAATAGTACCTCTCCTTATGGTCAGCCCGAGATACGCCTCAACTTGTTGATCAATTTAGGTAAATAAGCGTGTTCTTGACTAAACACAAAAAAGCCTCCCGATGCATCGGGAGGCTTTTTTGTGTTTTCAGACAAAAATTATCAGGCAGTAGTTAGCTCCGCGATGGAAGCTATACTACCCGGCCGCCGCGGATTACACGCAGCAAGATGGCAATGATAGCAATAACCAACAGAATGTGAATCAGGTTATTACCCTGCATACCAGTTCCCAGAACGCCGAAAAAACCCAATGCCCAAATAAGGATGAGCACGACGGCAATGATGTACAATAGGTTTCCCATGGTGGATGGAATTTGATTGAGAGAGATGGAAAAGAAGGCTCCTGCTCGACACCGGAAATTCCCGTATTTCAAGCTGGACTGCGGATTTGTACGCGGCCGGTATTAAAAGGATATATCGGGATTAAAAAATCTTGGCTTTTTCTGGTGTGTTTCCAGAAAAACCTCGCTAATTAAGCGCTAGGACACTTTCATAGTATGAAAATTTTTCTGGCGTTTCCCAAAACATTTAAGGCAAACAATCTCCCCCGAGACCTTGGGCATACGGGTCGAAGTTTTCAGATTAGCTTTGTTACTGCCGATGTATTCCCGGTAAGTCACCCCTCCCATCCACTTTTATAGTATTTGTAGCATGATGCATGTCGCCGTTATTGGCTCAGGTACAATGGGCAATGGTATTGCTCACGTCTTTGCTCAGCACGGGTTTTCCGTTGCCCTTATCGACATCAACCAGTCGGCCCTAGACAAAGCCCTCCAAACCATCAGCAAAAACCTGGACCGTCAGGTAACCAAAGGCACGCTTTCGGAAGCCGATAAGACAGCTACCCTCGGCCGCATCCAAACCCATACCAGCATTGCTGACGGGGTGCGCGATGTGCAACTAGTAGTGGAAGCCGCTACCGAGAATGTGGACCTGAAACTGCAAATCTTCCGCGACCTAGATCAACACGCGCCGCAGGAAGCTATTCTGGCATCCAATACGTCTTCCATCTCCATCACCAAAATAGCGGCCGTTACGAAGCGGCCGGCTCAGGTTATTGGGATGCACTTCATGAACCCAGTACCCGTCATGAAGCTGGTGGAAGTTATTCGGGGCTACGCTACCTCCGATGCCGTAACGGAGCAGGTAATGGATCTTTCGCGCCAGCTCAGCAAAACGCCCACCGAAGTCAATGACTACCCTGGTTTCGTGGCCAACCGCATTCTGATGCCCATGATCAATGAGGCCATCATCAGCTTGTTTGAGGGCGTGGCCGGTGTCGAGGAAATTGATACGGTGATGAAGCTAGGCATGGCGCACCCCATGGGCCCCCTACAGCTCGCCGACTTTATTGGCTTGGATGTGTGCTTGGCCATTCTGCGCGTACTACACGAGGGCCTTGGCAACCCGAAATACGCGCCCTGCCCACTGCTAGTTAACATGGTAATGGCCGGCCGACTGGGCGTAAAATCGGGGGAAGGGTTTTACAAATACACAGCGGGCTCCAAGGAGCTAGTGGTAGCAGATCGGTTTCAGAAGTAAACCTTAAGCAACCTGAGCTTCTCTTTCTAAGAAAACACTATTCTATATTCCGCAAGCCCTTGGCGTTCCTGTACCGTCGAGGGCTTGTTGCTTTCTGCCCTAACACAGGTAAATAATGAACGGCTCTGCGGCTCCTACCCGCCAGAATAGCAGTGGCTACATCCAAGTAAACTTTTCTGCTCTATATTCTCTTTTACTCGTATAAGCTACCCTTCAAGCTGGACAAGACGACCATTCATCGTGTGCGGGCTTGAAGAAATGCCAGCTTAATTCAACAAGACTTTCAATACTATGGAACTCGCAACTTTTGGTGCCGGCTGCTTTTGGTGCGTCGAGGCTGTTTTTCAAGATCTTCAGGGCGTGCAAAAAGTGGTTTCGGGCTACTCCAACGGCCGGATTGCCAGCCCTACTTACCGGGAAGTGTGCAGCGGCCTAACTGGCCACGCCGAGGTAATTCAAATCACCTACGACCCAAAGGTGATTACCTTCGCTGAATTGCTGGAGGTGTTTTGGAAAACCCACGACCCTACCACCCTCAACCGTCAAGGCAACGACACCGGTACGCAGTACCGCTCGGGTGTGTACTACCACAACGACGAGCAGCGCCGACTGGCCGAGGAATACAAGCAGAAGCTCAACGATGCCCAAGCTTTCGACAAGCCAATCGTGACGGAAATCGAGCCGTTGAAAAGCTTTTATCCGGCCGAAAACTACCACCAGAACTACTACAAGCAGAACGGCCACGAGCCTTACTGCCAGTTTGTGGTTCGCCCCAAGGTGCAGAAGGTACAAGCCGTATTCGGTGATAAGCTGAAAAAAGCAACGGTATAATACCGGTTGCTACCAACAAAAAAGCCCGCTCCAGTTAACTGGAGCGGGCTTTTTTGTTGCCTTGCATGTCAGCTACTGCTAGCTAACTGTGATGGCGAAGGGGCCGTTTTCCTTACCGAGAAAGTAAAACATAGCCACTTTATTGACCACGCTGCGAGCCAAAGGTGAGCAGGAAGCATCTACCACCTGGCCGTTTTTGACCATGATAAAGCTTACCTCTTCGCCTGGCAGTGCACCGTCGGCGCCTACGGCGGGTACCGGCGTCAGAAATTTGTGCGGTACGATGCGAATGTCTTCCTCCGCAGGCAGTTGCAACGTTGGATCAGGCTTGCGGGGCTTGAAACCAAAAGTCGGGGAGTACGAAAAGTGCGGGTTGTGCACCCAGTCGCCGTTGAAGATGTAGTACTCGTCGGTACCGATGCGAACGAACTCGCGTACTGAGCAACGAACTGCAACACGAGGAGCAGTCGGATTTTGCAGCGCTTCGAGCAGCAGGCGTGTCCGGGTTGGGTCGGGCACATCCACGAGGGGCTGCGTCAGGCGGGCATGCGCTACTATTTCGGCACCGGCATACAGGTTGATTAACTGCTGGCGCCACTCGTGCAAGGTACCTAGGCGCTTGGCTTCCGCCATCGAAACGTCGGGTAGCGTGTAGGTGTAAGGGCCGGCCATAGCCACTCCGTCGGGACCGTTGGCCACAGTCCACTCCACCAAGTAGCAGGTTTGCTTACGGCCATCCACCCACGGCAACTCTGTGTTGTAGATTACCTTGGTCTGGATATCGGCCGGGGCGCATTCCAGCTCAGAGGCCAGATAGGTCCGGATTTCCTCACGGGCTTCCGCGGCGGAAGCGGGACTAACTTTGAAGTTCATTAGATAAGGATCAAGTAATGGGCGGGAAGTAGGTAGACCACAAGCACGCAAGATATTGGCTTGTGGCGTAAGTCCGTATCACTGCCCGCCCAATACTGCATTAAACGGCTACGTTGTGCTCGCGCAAAGCGTCGTTGAGGCTGGTTTTCAGGTCGGTGCTTGGCTTGCGCTGCCCAATGATGAGGGCGCAAGGCACGTGGTACTCGCCGGCCGGAAACTGCTTGGGCAACGAACCCGGAATTACCACCGACCGGGCCGGTACGTGGCCGCGGTATTCCTTGGGCTCGGCACCCGTCACGTCGATGATGCGGGTGCTGCCCGTGATGGTCACGCCAGCCCCGATAACGGCTTCCTTGCCTACAAAGCAACCTTCCACCAAAATGCTACGCGAGCCCACAAAAGCGCCGTCTTCTACGATTACGGGTGCGGCCTGCACGGGCTCCAATACGCCACCAATACCTACTCCACCGCTCAAGTGGACGCCAGCGCCAATCTGAGCGCACGAGCCAACGGTAGCCCAGGTATCCACCATGGTTCCCTCGCCTACCCAGGCGCCAATGTTCACGTAGCTCGGCATCAGAATCACGCCCGACGCGAGGTATGCGCCGTAGCGCGCTGTAGCCGGCGGCACCACGCGTACCCCCTGACCAGCGTAGTCAGTTTTCAGGCGCATTTTGTCGCGGTACTCGAAGGGCGGCAACTCCAAGGTTTCCATCTGCTGAATGGGGAAGTACAGGATAACGGCCTTCTTCACCCAGTCATTCACTATCCAGCCACCTTCCCGGTCGTCGGCCGGCTGAGCTACGCGCAAACGGCCTTTGTCCAGTTCTTCGATAACGTGGTGAATGGCGTCGGTAGTAGTGGCTTGAGAAAGCAGACTGCGGTCGGCCCAGGCCGCCTCGATGGTTTGTTGCAAATCGGTCATGAAAGTTGAATAGTTGGTTGTTTGGCGTCGGCTGTTCGGGGCTGATTTATTGGGTTGCGGAGCATGGCCACCTGACAACACTACAACAATCAGCAGCGCACAATCGACAATCAACCCCAAACTTACCATCTTCGCGGGCAAGATGCCGCCTCCAATTCATCCTTCCGGTTCGCCAATTCGCATTATTCTACTGGCTTCGGTGCTCAAGCCTCTGGATGACACCCGGATGTACGGCAAATTTGCTGGCACCTTAACCGCCCGGCCGCATACCACGGTGCACGTAGCCGGGCGGCACGCTGCCCCGCCCCCAACGCCCGCTAACCTGCATCTGCACACGCTGCTCGATGGTACCCGCCTGAGTTGGGCCCGGCTAGGCGCGCAACGCCGGTATTGGCAACTATTGCAGCGCCTACGCCCTGACCTCGTGATAGTCCACGCTCCCGAGTTGCTGCCCCTCACGCTACTATGGCAGTGGTTAGGTGCCAACCGCCGGCTTCTCTACGACATCCGCGAAAACTACGCCCTCAACGTATCCACCCAGCGCGTGTACGGTGGCTTCACGCGCCGCTGGCTGGCCGCCGGGCTACGGTGGGTGGAAACCCAGGCCGCTCGCCGCGCCGCCGGCCTGATTTTGGCCGAAGAAAGCTATGCGCAGGAGCTACCCTTTCTGGATGCACTTCCCGCCAACCGCGTCGTAGTTCTGGAAAACAAGTATCAGCCTGCCCCCGACGAAGTGACCCGCACGCAGCCGCGGCCCCTGCCTGCGGCGCACGAACCGTTGCGGCTGCTGTATTCAGGCACGGTTTCCGAGTTGAATGGTATCCACCACGCCTTGCAGCTAGCCGAAGAACTACATCATCGTCGGCCGGGCCGGGTGCTGCTAACGGTCATCGGCTTTTGCCAGCAGCCCGTTGTATTGCAGACGCTACACCAATTACAGCAAACGAATCCGCCCTGGCTCCGGCTGCTCGTGCAAGGGGGCACTCCCGTCGCGCACAGCGCCATCGTAGCTGAAATTCAGCAAAGCCACGTGGGCCTGTTGCTGTACCAGCCGCATCCTAGCTCGGAGCGTTGTCGGCCCACCAAGCTGTTTGAATACCTAGCTCATGGTCTGCCGATGCTCGTTCCCACTAACCCGCTTTGGGAAACGTACATCCGCCGTTATGGGGCGGGCTTGGTGGTTGACTTGCATTCCATACCGGAGGCTGCCGCTGCCCTACTTGCCGTCACGGAGTTGCAGAGCCCGGCTAAGCCAATTTTCTATCCGCTAGGCATTCCGGATGAGGCTTTTTGGGCATCGGAAGGCATAAAATTAGGGCGTCTACTGGATTCCATCGAGTAACTGTCGACCTTTGCCGCCCGTTTACTGAATTGGGCTGCGGCGTTTTAGTACCTTCGGCACCCTTTTGCGTCTCTTCTCTCGATTCTCTCCAAAATTTCCCATCTCTATGTCCACTCTTCGCCATTCCGAAATTGCCGGTGTCGGCCACTATGTACCTAGTCGCGTAGTCACCAACGCCGACCTCACCCAACTCATGGAAACGACGGAGGAATGGATCCAAGAGCGCACTGGTATCCAGGAGCGGCGTTGGTTCGAGGAAGGCAAGGATACCACAGCCAACATGGGCGCCGCCGCCGCCCGCAAAGCGTTGGACGCCGCCGGCCTCACCCCGACGACGTGCAGATGATCGTCTTTGCTACACTCTCTCCCGATTACTTTTTTCCGGGTTCCGGGGTATTGTTGCAGCGCGAACTAGGCATTCAGGCCCCCATCCCAGCATTCGACGTCCGCAACCAGTGCTCGGGCTTCGTGTATGCCCTGAGCATGGCCGACCAGTTTGTACGGACGGGCATGTACGACACGGTGCTGGTAGTAGGCTCGGAAATTCATTCATCGGGCCTCGACAAGACCACCCGCGGCCGGGGCGTATCAGTTATTTTCGGTGACGGAGCCGGGGCTGTTGTGCTACGCCCAAGCACCCGTGAAGGACACGGTATTTTGAGCACCCATCTGCACGCGCAGGGCGAGTTTGCTGAGGAACTGATTGTGAAAGAGCCCGGCTCCAACCGGGAAGGCCGCGTAGACTACGCCGTGGCTAACGCCTTGGATATGTATCCTTACATGAACGGCCAAAACGTGTTCAAGCACGCGGTAGTCCGCTTCCCCCAAGTTATCAAGGAAGCACTCGACCAAAATGGCTATCAGTCCCAGGATATCGACTTGCTCATCCCGCACCAGGCCAATTTGCGCATCACGCAATTCGTGCAGCAAAAGATGGGCCTCTCCGACGACAAGGTGTTCAGCAACATTCAGCGCTACGGTAATACCACCGCTGCCAGCGTGCCCATTGCCCTTAGCGAAGCGCTGCTGGAAGGCCGTATTCAGCGCGGCGACTTAGTTTGCCTGGCTGCGTTTGGCTCCGGTTTCACTTGGGCTTCGGCGCTAATCAAATGGTAGCTTTCATCTAATATTTGCAATTACAATTAGCTGCTTGTCGTTGATTCCCGCGCCCCTCATCTATACCCATGGGGTGCGCGGGGTCCTATTGACTGCTAAAGACTAATTGTTAAATGCCCTTTATGCCGAGCTTCACCGAGGAAAACTATCTGAAAGCCATTTACAAGCTAGCCGAAGCCTCGCCAGGTTCCGAGGTTAGCACCAATGGCATTGCGGAGGCGCTGCAAACGCGGGCGGCCTCCGTAACAGATATGTTGCGTCGGCTCGGGGAAAAAGGACTGTTGCATTACCAACGGTACCGTGGCGTATCGCTCACGCCCGAAGGCCGGCAATTGGCTTTGCTCACCATCCGCAAGCATCGGCTGTGGGAAGTTTTCCTGGTGCAGAAGCTAGGCTTTAATTGGGACGAGGTGCACGACGTAGCCGAACAGATGGAGCACATCCACTCACCGCTGCTCGTTCGTCGCCTCGACGAGTTCCTTGGCTTCCCCCGCCTCGATCCGCACGGCGACCCTATCCCGACGGAAGATGGTGCCGTGCTACGTCCCCGAAACCGTCTCGTCGCTGACCTTGCCCCCGGCGACCATGGCCGTCTTATGGCCGTAAAAAACACTTCGCCCGCTTTCCTGCAGTACCTCGACAAGGTTGGCTTGAAGCTAGGATCTGATATTGAAGTACTGGATAAAATAGAGTTTGACAACTCCTTAGAAATCAAAATAAACAGTACGACAATTCTTATGCTTTCTCCTGAGGTTGGGCGGAATTTATTTGTAGCCGATCAGGCATAGATTCCGCTTCTTGCCCTGCCAACTGGTGCTGATTCCTAGACAGAACCTACAAGCAAATACGACCCGTAAGACAGTTCTATAGTCTCGAGCATTATACTCTCGTAGAGCCTAGCACTGCCCGACCCGGCTACCTTGCGTACCTTTGCGGCCCATACTACTATCCCGTCTGTGGCTGCTCTTCCCCCCGCACTTTCCGATACTATTGTTGCCCTCTCGACGCCCCCCGGCGCGGGTGCCATTGCCCTGGTCCGTCTTTCGGGCCGGGAGGCAATTAGCTTGGTGGCCGCTGCTTTCACCGGCAAACGCTTAATTGATCAGCCTAGCCACACGCTTCACTTTGGCACCATCCGCGACGAAGGCCGCATCCTCGACGAGGTGGTGGTATCTTTGTTCCGGGCTCCGAACTCCTACACCCGCGAAGACGTGGTTGAAATCAGCTGCCACGGCTCCGACTACATCGTGCAGCAGTTGCTGCTGCTTTTCACGCGCCGCGGGGCCCGGCTGGCCGAAGCCGGGGAGTTCACAAAGCGTGCATTTCTGAACGGCTCCTTCGACCTAGCGCAAGCCGAAGCCGTAGCCGACCTGATTGCCGCCGATTCCCAACTTTCGCACCAAGTGGCCATGCAGCAAATGCGGGGTGGATTCTCGCGCGAGTTGAAAGACCTACGGGCCCGACTTGTACAGTTTGCCGCCTTGCTGGAATTGGAGCTCGACTTTGGCGAGGAAGACGTTGAGTTTGCTGACCGCACCGGATTGCTGGCGCTGCTGGAGGAAGTTCGGACGTTGGTGCGCCGTTTATTGCGCTCCTTCGAGTTGGGCAACGTCATCAAAAACGGCGTCACCACGGTAATTGCCGGACGACCCAACGCCGGCAAAAGCACCCTCCTCAATGCACTTCTCAACGAGGAGCGCGCCATTGTTTCCAGCGTGGCCGGCACCACCCGCGACATGATCGAAGACGAAGTGAGCCTCGACGGTATCCGCTTCCGCTTCGTGGATACGGCTGGACTGCGCGACACTACCGACGTAGTAGAATCTATAGGAGTAGAGCGCACGTTGCAGCGAGTAAAGCAAGCAGCCCTGGTTATATATCTGTTTGATTTAACGGAAACTAGCCCCACTGAGCTTCAAGCGGAAATTGAAGTACTCAATCTTCCTGCCGCCACCCCTGTACTATCAGTTGGCAACAAGCTCGATGTAGCCTCCGACGACCAGCTTACCGTCTTCCGCACTCGCCCTGACACGGTCCTAATTGCCGCTAGCCGCGGCGACGGCCTCGACGAACTCCGCCATCTCTTGCTAACTCAGGTACGCAACGAAGGCCTCGACCGGACCGGCAGCAGCACCATCGTCACGAACCTGCGCCACGCCCGCAGCCTCGATGCCGCGGCTCAGGCATTGGATGCCGTGTTGGCGGGACTTACCGCAGGAACTGGCACCGAACTTCTCGCTGCCGACTTGCGCCAGGCCTTGGCTGCCCTAGGTGAGATAACCGGCGAAATATCCTCCGACGATTTATTGACCAGCATCTTCACTCAGTTCTGCATCGGCAAGTAGTATTAGACCAAGGTCCGACATGTAGTAAACCTCCAGTTGATAACCCTTCCTGAGTTTGTAGCTATCCTACCGGTGCTGCTCATACACATTGGGAGGTATAGCTTGCTGTAATAGCGCAACTTCAGCACCCATCAATGAGGGCGTGGCAGCTATGTGCAAGGCATCCGCGAGATGCTGTTCCGTACGTACACCTAATACAGCGGAGGTTACAGCCGGGTGATGCAGTACAAAGAGGGCAGCTACTTCCGCCGCTGTGCGTTGACTTATATCGGCCACTTGTTGTACCGCGACTGCCGCTTGAGCTACCTCTTGTTCTGCATAGTTCAGGTAGCTTTTGGCTGCCTTACCTGCTAAGAGCCCCTGCGCAAAACTGCCCCGGGCCAATACCGCTATGTTCTGCTCTTGTAGCAAATCCAGGCAGCTTTCCTCGGGCCGTCGGTCGAGTAGGCTGTACTGCATCATCACGCTGGCAATATGGGAGCGTTGCACGTATTCGCGAATCACGTTGGGGCGAATAGAAGAAATACCGTAGGCCCGGATTTTACCTTGCTGCTTCAGCAGTTCAAAGGCTTCGATGATGTCATCAATAGGGTCGTCGAGGGTGCCACCGTGTAGTTGGTACAAGTCAATGTAGTCGGTTTCGAGGCGCCGGAGGCTGTGCTCTACTGCTTGCCGCAAATACTCCTTGGAAGGCACCCAATCCCAGCCGCTACCGTCTGGCCGCCACGCATTACCGACTTTTGTGGCAATAATTACCTCTTGGCGGCGCCCTTTGAATGCTTTCCCAACGGTTACCTCGTTTTCACCTTTCTGATATAAGTCTGCGGTGTCAAAAAGCGTAATTCCCTGATCTAGCGCTTGGTGCAGCAGCGTATGGTTAGCTGCATGATCAGAGCCGAGGGACATACAGCCGAAGCTAATTTCGCTGACCTGCAGGTCGGTTTTTCCGAGTGCGTTGTACTTCATGAAAACTACAGTTGATAGCTAGTAGCTTCATACTCCCTTAGAAAGTATTGAGTTCACTACCTAAGCGGAAATGGTCCGTTGTCATATCCAAAACCCAACCAATCAGCCTTCATCTACAATTGCTTTGACTGCTTAAAACCCGACTGCATGGTTTCTTGTTTGTTATGCCTCTAAAGAGGCTACTAGCTTGAAACAGCTCGTCCTTTAAGTCTAGTGCCTGCCTCAAATCGGTCGTTATTTAATGCTTCAACGCTTCTAGACGGTCTGCTTGACAGGCAAAAAGTTAAAGTCAGGTTAAGAAGCAGAATTCAACCGCGAATTTTCGCCGATTTATCACTGAAAAAGTGCGTAACACACTGCGTATTTTACCGGACTGTGTTTCTTTGCAGGTACTTTCTCATCTATCACAACATACCAGGGCGCATCGCAGTATAGAACTCGACTGGTTTTGCTACTTTCTGGCTTACCAGTTATTCTTTAGCTTAGCCCCTGAACCACCCTTCTACCCCTCTCCTATGGCAGAGTCTGCTGAGATTATCCTCGACGGGAAATCGTACACCTTGCCCGTTATCGAAGGCACAGAGCACGAAAAAGCATTCGACATCGGCAAGCTACGTGACCAGACGGGTTACGTAACCCTCGATTCGGGCTACAAAAACACCGGTGCAACCAAAAGCGCTATTACGTTCCTCGATGGCGAGGAAGGCATTTTGCGCTACCGGGGGTACCCCATCGAGCAGTTGGCCGAAAAGTCGTCTTTTCTGGAAGTAGCCTACCTACTCATCTATGGCACCTTGCCGACCAAGGCTGAGTTAGACGAGTTCAGCCTCCAAATCACCAAGCACACGCTGGTCCACGAGGATGTGCGTAAGATTTTTGATGGTTTCCCATCAGCGGCCCACCCTATGGGCATTCTGAGCAGCCTCATTTGCTCACTCACTGCGTTCTACCCCAAGAGCATTGACCCCGACCAGAGCGCCGAGGAAATAAATTTGAACATCCTGCGCTTGATGGCCAAAATCTCAACCATCGCTGCCTGGACGTACAAAAACTCGCAGGGCCACCCGCTCAACTACCCCCGCAACGACCTCGACTACACGTCGAACTTCCTGTACATGATGTTCAGCTTCCCAACCGAGAAGTATGAAATCAATCCGGTAGTCGTTAGCGCCCTCAACAAGCTGCTTATTCTGCACGCCGACCACGAGCAAAACTGCTCTACTTCCACCGTGCGCCTAGTAGGATCAGCCAATGCTAGCCTTTATGGTTCGGTTTCGGCCGGCATCAACGCTCTATGGGGTCCGCTGCACGGCGGCGCCAACCAAGAGGTGGTTGAGATGTTGGAAGCCATCCAGCGCGATGGTGGCGATACCAGCAAGTTTATTGCTAAGGCCAAAGACAAAAACGATTCTTTCCGTTTGATGGGCTTTGGTCACCGCGTATACAAGAACTTCGACCCACGTGCCAAGATCATCAAAAAGGCTGCCGACGAAGTACTATCCGCTCTTGGCATCAACGACCCGCTGTTGAAGATTGCCCAGGAGTTGGAGCAAGCCGCCCTGACCGACCCGTATTTCGTGGAGCGCAAGTTGTACCCGAACGTAGACTTCTATTCAGGCATCATCTACAAAGCAATTGGCATCCCTACGGAAATGTTTACGGTGATGTTTGCCTTGGGTCGCCTCCCCGGCTGGATTGCACAGTGGAAAGAAATGCGCGAAAACAAAGAGCCTATCGGCCGTCCTCGTCAAATCTACACTGGTGAGTTAGAGCGCGACTACGTAAGCATCGAGAACCGCTAGGATTGATTTACAGAGTCATTTGAACACAAAAAAGCCTGCTTCACTAATGAAGCAGGCTTTTTTGTGTTCAAGCTATATTACTTGCCTACGCTCATTGCCATCATATCGGCTTTAGACTGATTGTAGGCTACCATCTGGCGTGGGCCAAGGATGGCAGTTAAATCCCACTCGTAGTGAGACTGTAGCTCGGCTAGTTGCTGGTCAATAGCGGCGGCATCGCCTGCCGATTGAGTTTTGACGGCTTGCACGTCATTGAGTAGACGCAAATTCAACTGGCGCACTTTCACGTACTGGCCTTCGCTGAGTTGAATCTTCTTGGCTAATTGTTTCACCATCTGGGTGGCGCGAGCGTTTGGACTGGTTTGGTCGCCAGAGCCAGCTTCAGCTAATTGGCTGGTGCCAATCATTGCAGATAGGAGCAGGAAAGTAAAGATTTTTTTCATGATGGTTTTTTAGATGTGAAGTGGAACAGACTACAGGTGAGCTTTGGAAGAGTAGTGATAACCTACCTAAGCCTTGTACTAAATATACAACATTATTAAATTAAGTCAATATAATTTATAGATTTATTTTGATGCTATTCTAGGCAACCTTCAGATACTTATATACCGTATAACAAGGTTTGCAAATCCTCTTCAGGGTTTGTGTCTACCCATTGGCTTTCTACTGATCGAGATGTTACTTGAGTGTTATAGTAACTCTAGCAGAACGCTGTTCCAATAATCCTGCTAGAGCTACTGCTACTCAGTTACGTGTTAATATCTGCCGCTAATGAAGCCGTCTTTCGCTGGCCTATCAATTAGCTCCTTTTACTAGTGAGGTGCACTTAGCGCCGTCATGCTGTTGCGGGCCTGGTTGAACATAGCTAATTGCGCTGGGCGCATAATGGAAGTAAGTTCTAACTCGTAGCGAGCCTGCGCTACAGCAAGCCGCTCGTCGAGAATAGCTGGCTCCGATGCAAACCGGTTCCTGATGTCTTCCATTTCAGTGAGCATTCGAATGTTAAGAGTTTTCACTCTCAGATACTGGCCCTCATCAAGGCGAGCTTTCTGAACCTGGATGCGTGTGAGCGCTGTAGCACGTGTAACAATAGTAGATTCTTTATCGCCACTAGCGTAAACGGTAGCACCCAAAGCCAGGATAATACCGGTAAAGAGAAAAGCTTTTTTCATGGATAATGAATTGGGGAAAGTGAAAAAGTGTGCTAAAAAGGGCCTTCTAACGCTGCTCTCAACAAAGACAGCCAATACCTGCTGAATACAATTTTGAGTGGCCCAAATATAGAGTATTATTTAAACATGCAAGGAATATTTATAACTATTCTAATCTAAAGCTTTCGTTGAATAATACTGTTATGCTCATTGCCAGTATCTTAATAGTCTTATCATAAAGGAATACTACCAAACAAAAAAAGCCCGACAACTTGAGTTGTCGGACTTGTATGGTGCGTTGAACTTGCTTTTTGATTGTACTTCTAAAGAATTCGCAGTTCGATTCGGCGATTTTGTTGCCGGTGGCTCTCGGAATCATTAGCGACTAAGGGCTTATTTTCACCGTAGCCTTTAAAGCGTAGTCGTTCCGCTTTCACCCCTTGACTAACTAAGTAGCTGTACACCGATTTAGCTCGGTTCTGAGACAAGGCTAGGTTATCATCATCTGACCCTACATCATCGGTGTGGCCGCTAACCTCCACTTGTACATCCGGGTATTGCTTCATGAATCCAACTAGCCGGTTAAGCTCAGTACGTGACTTTGGCTTCAACTCGTACTGCTTGGTATCAAAAAATAGGTTGTTCAATACTATGCTGCGGCCTGCTCGCACAGGCTCTAGGTAGATATCAAGCGTAAGCGGGTCGAAATTCTTTTTGTCTGAGTAATCGAAGCTCAAACTCTTCATGAGGTATTTGTCGGCCGCGGCGTACATGGCATACTGACGGCCCTCATTCAATACCACGGTGTAGTCCCCATTTTCGGCATCGGAACTAACATATTGGGTCAGCTCATCGGTATTCAGATCGTAGAGCTGTACGTCAGCCTTAATGGGCTTCTTGGTGAAAGCATCGAAAACTCGACCTTGCGTATAGGTACTGGTTTCACGGGGACGAATCTGTTCGGGTACCTCAAAGCCGAATAATTCAACTGGCCTTTCCCGCTCAGTCCGAACCCCTGATTCGGCGGCCCGGGAGCGGGAGCAAAAGCCCCGACGGTTGTCTGAAGTAATGAATAGCGAGGCTTCGTTTTCGTGTGTGTTAAGCGGGTATCCGAGGTTTATGGGCTCACTCCAGCGTCCGGCAGCCTGTTGTTCGCACCGGAATACATCCAGCCCCCCCATGCCTACCAACCCATCAGTTACGTAGTAGAGCGTGGTGCTACTAGCGTGAATAAATGGGGCCATGTCCTTGCCGGCTGTGTTGACGGGTTGCCCGAGGTTGCGGGCTGGAGTCCAGTTGCCATCGGCATCAAGAGTGGTTACGTAAATATCTTCCTGGCCTTGTCCGCCCCGACGGGTAGAGGTAAAGTACAGCGTCCGACCATCGGCGGAAAGCGTGGGCTGCGAATCCCATTCCGGCGAATTAACCGTGCGCCCCAGATTCAATGGCTTACTCCAGTTGTTACCAGTGCGCCGCGAGATATACAAATCGCAGTTCCCTACTGAATTGGGCCGGTCACAGGACGCAAAAACCAAGGTTTTGCCGTCGCCAGAAATAGCGCCCGCTCCCTCATTGTAAGGTGTATTGATGAATGGCGAGATGGACACCGGGTCACCGGTGCTGCCGTCCTTGTTCATGCGGGAAATAAACAAGTCTTCGCCGCTGTCAGCTGCGGGCCGACCTGTGAAGAGCAAAAAGCGGTTGTCGGCAGTAAGCGCGGGGAAGTACTGAAACCGGAACGTATTAAGAGGAGCGCCTAGCCGTTCAGGCTGCACACCAATAGGTGCGGCCATGGCTTTGGCGGCAAATTCGCAGTTCAACAATTGGCGCTGTGCCCGGGCAGCATTGCGTTGGCCTTTCGGGCCGCTTTTCAGCACCCGTTTGTAGCTTTCAGCAGCAATCTCGTACTCGCCAAAGCTCATAGCTAGCTCGCCAAGCGTATAGTAGTCGGTTGCCCGACCAGGATCCATCGGAAGTTTGGCTAGCCCGTCGCGGTAAGCTTCAAATGCCGGCCGGTTCTCACCCATTGCTTTAAGCAATGAACCACGCAGCACATGCGGCTCACCCAGCGACGGAAACTTCTGATTGAGCACCGTTAAGGTCTCAATAGCTTTATCGAAGTTGCGGTCTTTTACTTGGGACTGCGCTTTGTCCCATAGGCTACGTGCCTTGGTATTAGAACTAGCCAACGTAGCCTGTGCTGCCGCACTAAGTGGCAGCAGCAACGCGCAAGCCAACAGTAGCGGCACGGATAACAATCGGCGCATAGAGCAGTAGCCTAAGGAATATCGAGGAACTTATGAGTCTGTAAGGATACTTGCCAACGCGGATTTGCCTTTACATAGTCTACTATAAGCGGCATCATTTGCGCAGACTTGCTCCATTCAGGCTGCAAGTACAGCCGACATTCGGGCCCTACTAAGGACGCGTGTTCCTCAGCCCACCGGAAATCTGATTTATTGAACACGATAATTTTGAGCTCGTGCGCTCGAGCCAGCACAGAAGGCAGTGGCGCCTTAAACTTCTTGGGCGAAACGCAGATCCAATCCCACTCACCGCTTATTGGGTAAGCGCCACTCGTCTCAATCCAGTTTTGGCAACCCGCCGCGTGCAAAGCCTGCGTCAAGGGCCCTAAATTATGCATAAGTGGCTCACCGCCCGTAATAACCACGTTACGACCAGCGTGGGCCGTAGCCGCAGCTACTATATCGGAGATAGATACGCGGGGGTGAGCATCCGCATCCCACGACTCTTTCACATCACACCACACGCATCCTACGTCGCACCCGCCCAAGCGGACGAAGTAAGCGGCGCGACCTGTGTTGTAGCCCTCCCCTGAATCGTATAAAACTGCTCCATTAAGGGCAGTGCGGAAGCTGGGGATTCAGGGGGAGTTGAAGCCGCCAACACAAGAGGAAGTTCGTGCAGCAAAGTAGGGTGTTCAAACAAGTAAAGCCAGGCTGTTGGCAGTTACTCCGAACGTAAAAATGCCCGATGTTCGTTCCCGCAACCCGACTCTAAAAGTAGTACAACGCCTTGAAATTCAAAAGCTGTGCTTGGTAATTATTGGATTCTAACGCGGATAAACATCGCCTTTACAAGCCTTTAAGGTGTTGAGTAATAACATGGCAATCGTCATAGGACCGACCCCACCCGGTACCGGCGTGATGTAGGACGTGAGTGGTGCCACGGCCGCAAAGTTCACGTCTCCTTTCAATGCCCAACCCGACTTACGAGTTGTGTCCTCTACCCGCGTAGTGCCTACGTCGATAACCACTGCACCGGGCTTCACCATGTCGGCCGTTACGAATTCCGGGCGGCCCAAAGCGGCCACTAAGATGTCAGCAGTCTTGGTGATGCTCGCTAAATCTCGGGTACGAGAATGACATAAAGTAACGGTGCAGTTACCTGGCTCTAAGTTCTTAGCAAGCAGTATGCTAACTGGTGTACCTACGATGTTACTACGCCCAATCACTACGCAGTGTTTGCCATCGGTAGGCAACTCGTAGCGCCGTAATAGCTCCACAATACCCGAGGGAGTAGCTGGCAGTAAGGCTGGCAAGCCAGCCACCATCCGGCCGATGTTCATGGGGTGAAAACCATCTACATCTTTCTCGGGCCGAATAGATTCAATCACCTTCTCCGAAGAGATATGGCGGGGTAGCGGCAGCTGCACAATGAAGCCATCAATGCTAGCATCTTGATTCAACTCTTCCACCTTAGCGAGCAGTTCCGCTTCGGTGATGTCGTCTTCGTAGCGCAGCAATGTACTCTCGAATCCAACTCGTTCGCAGGCTAGCACTTTGTTGCGAACGTACGTTTCAGAGCCGCCGTCGTGACCAACCAAGATGGCGGCCAAATGCGGTACTTTCTGTCCAGCCGCTTTAAGAGCTTCTACTTCGGCAGCAATTTCAACTTTGATGTCCTCGGCAGTCTGCTTGCCGTCGATGAGGCGGTAGGTAGTGGCTTCGGGTGCTGTGGTCATATGCGTATTAGCGTGGTTATTCCGGAAGATTAGTAGTGGCTTCGCGCGAACGGGCGTGTAACAAGATGGCCGCGTTGCCCAATGCTAAAATCTCTTTCTCCATTTCGGGCCAGTCATCCCGCCACCGGAACTTGCGCTCCTGTCCTTTGCGGATGTTTTCTAACTGGGTTTCGTTCGTACAGTTCTTGGTGAGTTCTTTAAGCATTTGTTGTAGAATTAATCATACCATGCTCTTTCAAGAAGTGTATGAAGTGAATGAAAAAAGTATTTGCAACGGGCACTAAAAAACGCGCCCGGTTGGGGGCGCGTTTTGTATTGTCAATCAATTTTAAGTACGGCCAAGAAAGCTTCTTGTGGTATTTCTACGGAGCCTACTTGGCGCATCCGCTTTTTACCTTCTTTCTGCTTTTCGAGCAGCTTACGCTTCCGGCTGATGTCGCCGCCGTAGCACTTGGCAATTACGTTTTTGCGCAACGCCTTCACAGTTTCACGGGCAATGATCTTCTGCCCAATGCTGGCCTGGATGGCAATTTCAAACATCTGACGAGGCAGCAGCTCGCGAAGCTTTTCGCAGAGGCGGCGGCCCCAATCGTAGCTCTTGGAGCGGTGTACAATGGCCGACAAGGCATCTACCTTCTCGCCGTTGAGCATGATATCAAGCTTCACCATGTCCGACTCGCGGAAACCAATCAGTTCGTAGTCGAGCGAAGCATAACCGCGGCTGATGGTTTTGAGCTTGTCGAAAAAATCGAACACGATTTCCGATAGGGGCAACTCGAAGCTCATTTCTACCCGCTCCGAAGTCAAATAGCTCTGGCCTTTGATGATGCCGCGCTTTTCCATGCAAAGCGTGATAATCGGGCCTACGTAGTCAGCGGCCGTGATAATCTGTGCTTTGATGTAGGGCTCCTCGATCAGCTTGATCATGTTCGGCTCCGGCATTTCCGACGGCGCGTTGATGGTCAGCATCTGATCTTTGGTGCCAATGGCATGGAATTGCACCGATGGCACGGTGGTGATTACCGTCATGCCGAACTCCCGCTCTAGACGCTCCTGCACAATTTCCATGTGCAGCATGCCTAGGAAGCCGCACCGGAAGCCGAAGCCTAGCGCTACGGAGGTTTCAGGTTCCCACACCAAGGATGCATCGTTGAGCTGAAGCTTTTCCATGCAAGAGCGCAACTCCTCGTACTCGGTGGTATCTACAGGATAGATGCCGGCAAATACCATTGGCTTCACGTCGGCAAAACCCTGGATAGCCTCTTTGGTCGGATTCACAACGTGCGTAATGGTATCACCCACTTTCACTTCGCGTGCTTCCTTGATGCCCGAAATAAGGTAGCCTACGTTGCCCGCTGCAATTTCGGGGCGAGGCTCCTGATTGAGGCCGAGAATGCCAATTTCGTCGGCGCCGTATTCCTTGCCGGTAGCCATAAAGCGCAGCTTGTCGCCTTTGCGCATGGTGCCGTTCTTGATGCGGAACAGAACCTCAATACCCCGGTAAGAATTAAAAACCGAGTCGAAAATCAGGGCTTGCAGTGGGGCTTCTGGGTCACCTTTCGGAGCTGGAACCCGCTCGACAATGGCGTTCAGAATATTTTCAATGCCAATGCCGGTTTTGCCGGAGGCATGAATGATGTCTTCAATGTCACAGCCGATAAGGTCCACGATTTCGTCGGACACTTCCTCGGGCATGGCGTGGGGCAAGTCAATCTTGTTGAGGACGGGGATAATTTCCAGGTCGGCGCCAATGGCTAGGTACAGGTTGGAAATTGTTTGGGCCTCGATGCCTTGGGAAGCGTCAACGATAAGCAGGGCACCTTCGCAGGCGGCAATACTACGGGATACTTCGTAACTAAAGTCAACGTGACCGGGAGTATCAATCAGGTTCAGCGTGTAGGTTTCGCCCTTGTAGGGAAACTGCATCTGAATGGCGTGGCTCTTGATGGTAATGCCCCGCTCCCGCTCCAGGTCCATGTTGTCGAGCAGCTGGGCTTGCATATCGCGCTTGGCCACCGTGCTGGTGAACTCCAACAGACGGTCAGCCAGCGTGCTTTTGCCGTGGTCAATATGAGCAATGATGCAGAAATTGCGAATGTTCTTCACTAGAGGCAGTTTTTTCTAACTGCGAAGGTACGCATAACGGGCTGGAAATGCTAGCTAGGCCGTACCGTTGACGCATTCTAATTCTGGTTTCAACACCTTATAGCATGTTGGGGGTACAGGCGGCCAGCGGTGGCGCGAAGCGTCACGATAGCACCAAAGATGGATATGCGGCTTGCTTCCAGAGACAATTCCTCAAAACATGCTTGGCGTAATAACGTTGTTGACGAGGTAATCTTCTCCCCTTAACTCCACAACCATCATGGGCATCACCCTCAAACAAGCACAAACCGCCGTACAGGCCGCACACGAAAAGGCCATCGAAATGGGCGTCAAGATGAATATTGCCGTAGTTGACTCCGGCGCTAATCTGGTGGCTTTCATCCGCATGGATGATGCGTGGCTAGGCTCGCTTGACATTTCCATCAAGAAAGCCAAGACGGCTCGGTTCTTTGATATGCCTACCGGCGCAATTGGTGGCCTTTCGCAACCAGGGGGCTCTCTCTACAACATAGAGCATTCCAATGGGGGCCTTATCACCTTCCCCGGAGGTATTCCTATCAAAAACAGCGAAGGGCAAATTTTTGGCGCTATTGGCGTATCGGGCAGCACTGTGGAAGATGACCATGCCGTAGCCGAAGCAGGTGTACGCGCTCTAGAGGGACAATAATCGCTTCACTGCGCAGTTTAGCGTAGATTTTAGAGCCAATCCAATCCTTAGCGTAAGTGGGGGTTGGATTGGCTCTAACCGTATACACTATTAGGAAGCCTAACCCCCATTTTGTAGCTAGGCAGCCATACCGCTAAGGATGCACCCTGCATATAGCGCTACCGTTCCGCTAGACTTTGCTAGGCATTCAGGAAGCTGAGCATTAACCCCTCAAGGGGCTGCGCGTACATACTGACGGGCCAAGGGGCCTCTTGCGTACGTACCTAAACCTCCCGCGCTCATGAGTATCGAACTGAATCCAGCCGCTGTGAAATTTGCCCAACGGCTTATCGAGGAAGGCAAGTTGAAAAACGATGAAGGCCATTGGGGACAACACAATCCCAATACCAAGGTTGAGAACGACTATCTAGATCAGCATGAAATTGCGGAGTACGGGCAGTGGCACCTTGGCTTGGATATGAGCAAAGGAGAAGACATTAAGGGCCGCTACCATTTCCCCTACGGTGACTTCCAGACCGTCCACCGCGACGGTTTGATTGCTGCTAAAGAACGAGCGGCTCAGCAAGGCTACAAGGATATAGAAAAAGCTGCGGACGAGCTACTGCAGCAATTAGAGAAACAGGTGGCTTCCTAGCGCCACCTACACGCCGGGCTTAAGTCCGGCGTTTTTGTTTACTGCTAAACTGAATTTTCTTGCTACAACTTCTTTCTACTTTTTATACCTTTCCAAGCTATTACGCAGTATCCAAGACAAGAGAGCTTATAGTAATATACTTATTCACCGTTGAACACTTTATATTCTTCGTCTCGACTTGTAGCGGCTTACCGGTTGCTTTTAGTCTTTCTGCTAAGCATCAGCGTTCATCTAGCGCAGGCCCAAACCAAGATACTCGAAGGGCAGGTGCTCAACTCACGCACAGGTGAACCAGTCCCCTTCGCCACGTTAGGTGTTCCGGGCCGAGGCCTTGGCACCGTTGCCGATGAACAAGGGCGCTACTTGTTGCGCCTCCCTCCTAGTTTAAGCGACACGCTTATTGTGTCGTGCGTCGGCTTTTCCTCGGCAGTTATATCCCCCACTGCGTTAGCTGCCGGGAAACGCGTATTTCAACTTGCCCCGCAAGAGCACGTGCTGAGTGAAATAAAAGTGGAGCATCGCCGCATGCGCCCTGCCCTGCTAGGCAATACCAAATCCAAGGGCGACATATTTTGGATGGGAGGCTCCAGCGGCAAAAGAACCGTAGACACCGAATGGGGCTGGGAATTTGGTGCGTTGCTGAAGCCAGTTAGGAAGACCTACTTAGAGGAGTTCCACATGTATTTGTCGGCCAACAACTATGAGTTGCTTCGGTTTCGGCTGAACCTGTATGCTGTAGAGCAGGGACGGCCGGGACGGGCACTGCTGTCGCAGGATATTCAATTGGTGTGCACCAAGCAGCAACAAGGCTGGCTTACCGTGGATTTGCGACCGTATGAGGTGCTATTGGAAGCACAGCCCGTCATGGCAACTGTGCAGTGGCTGCAAAGCGAAAAGACAGATCCAGAAGACAAATACTTCTCCATCCCTGTGATGCGCCAGTCACGGCAAATCATGGTTGAACGCGAGAACAGCCAAGCCGCCTGGACCGTTCACGACATGCAGCCGAGCCTGTACTTCACAGTCATGACGGAATAGCTCAGTGGTCAGCCGCTGCGTTTTTGCGTATCTTCCGGGTAGCTAATTCTTCTTGACTATGCGCCCTACTATCACCGAAGATGTTATTACACTGCGCAGCCCGGTGCTGGCGAATATGTCGGACGACGAATTTTTCGACTTCTGCCAATTGAATTCCGATCTGCGTATTGAGCGTACGGCCAACCACGAAATTCTACTTATGTCGCCTACTGGCAGCCGCTCTGGCAAACGGAATGCTCGCCTAGCTTTTCAATTGGGTAAATGGTGTGAACAGCACCCGAACTTAGGTGAATACTTTGACTCAAACACCGGCTTTACACTCCCCGACACGTCCGTGTTATCGCCGGACGCTTCTTGGGTTTCCGCCGAGAAGTGGAATGCGTTGACTACAGAGCAGCAGGATAAGTTTGCGCCAGTTTGCCCGGAGTTTGTAGTAGAATTGAAATCATCTTCAGATTCCACGAAAACGCTGCAAGCAAAAATGCTCGACTGGCTACGCAACGGCGTGCAGCTCGCATGGCTAGTAGTACCCGAGACGGAAACCGCCTACATCTACCGCCCCGGCCAGCCGGAACCAGAAGTAGTGCAAGGCTTTGACAATGAGCTATCCGGTGAAGACATATTGCCAGGATTTAGGCTGCGGCTGGCGGAGTTACGGTAATAATGCATTTGTATCAGCAAATTTTATGTTATCAAACTATCATGCGAATATGTCTTTCCCGAGCCCCACTGGCCGCTATGAGTTTTGTATTACCAGTTATCGTATTTGCTACATCAATGCTTTTTGGCTGTAAACCTATAACATCTGCTGGCATTGCTTTAGTCTGCATTAGTGCATCTTGGTTCGTTCATTGGGGCACTGAAGTAGATATTACACTAGGGCTTCAACGCACTTACTATACTGTAGTGGGATATTCATATGGCAATTGGAAGCCGCTGCCGCCCATTGCGGGAATTACACTCAAATACTTTTCTACTATTAGCTATAATGTGACGCCCTCATCTAGAACTAGTTGGGGCATCTGGAACGATGCAAAAAAACGCGACGAAGAAATCATCATAATGATGTCCGTTACCCAGTCCAGCACGGGTATTATAATCAAGACAGCGCCCTTATCTGAATTACAAGTGGCTCTAGAGTATGCCCAAGGTTTAGCTAAGCAATTAAATGTCCCCCTTAATACTTACCTACCAGCACACATTGCAGTAGAATAGCTCTGGTCAAGTCAAACAGCATATCTATAATCGACCCGCGTCAAATCCGCTCCTGCGCCCACCCGCCGGGGCTTTTTTCGTACCTTTGCTGCCCCAAATTCCACCCAATTCCCACCTGCTATGTCAGTAGCTCCCGTAGCTCCGTATAAGCCTTTAAACCACGTTCGTATCGTGACGGCGGCGGCCCTCTTTGATGGGCACGACGCCGCCATCAATATCATGCGCCGCATTATTCAGAGCAGCGGCGCCGAAGTTATTCACCTGGGCCACAACCGCTCGGTGCAGGAAATCGTGGATTGCGCCATTCAGGAAGATGCGCAGGCCATTGCCATTACCTCGTACCAAGGCGGCCACAACGAGTACTTCAAGTACATGTACGACCTACTCCAGGAGCGCGGCGCGGGTCACGTCAAGATTTTCGGTGGCGGCGGCGGCGTGATTCTGCCTTCCGAAATTGAGGAGTTGCAGCAGCACGGCATCACCCGCATCTACTCCCCTGACGATGGCCGGGCCATGGGCTTGCAAGGCATGATTAACGATTTGCTGGAGCGCTCCGACTTCCCAACCGGCCAAAACCTGAATGGCGAAGCCGGCCACGTAAAAGAGAAAGACGCCCGCAGCATAGGCCGCCTGATTTCGGCCGCCGAGAACTTTCCACAAGAGTTCGAGCGGGTGAAAGGCCAGCTGATTTCCGAGTTCCAGAAATCAGAAGGCGAGGCCGATCAGCGTATCGACTCCACTCCTACTGAAAACCAAAAGGCGCCTATCCTGGGCATCACCGGTACGGGCGGCGCGGGCAAATCGTCGTTGGTGGATGAGCTGGTGCGGCGCTTCCTGCTGGACTTCCCTGAAAAAACCATTGCTATTATATCTGTTGACCCGAGCAAGCGCAAAACCGGCGGTGCCCTGCTCGGCGACCGTATTCGGATGAACGCCATCAACTCGCCGCGGGTGTACATGCGCAGCCTCGCTACGCGCCAGAGCAACCTCGCGCTGAGCAAGTACGTGCAGGACGCCGTGGATGTGGTGCGCGCTGCCGATTTCGACCTGATTATCCTGGAAACGTCCGGCATCGGCCAGTCCGACACCGAAATCATCGAGCATTCTGATGCCAGCCTCTATGTGATGACGCCTGAGTACGGCGCGGCCACGCAGCTAGAGAAAATTGACATGCTCGATTTCGCCGACGTTATTGCTCTCAACAAGTTCGACAAGCGCGGGGCGCTGGACGCGCTGCGCGACGTGCGCAAGCAGTACCAGCGCAACCACGGCCTCTGGGACAAGCCGCTGGACGACATGCCCGTTTTCGGCACCATCGCCTCGCAGTTCAACGACCCCGGCATGAACCGGCTGTACCGGGCGCTGCTCGCTACCGTAGAACAGAAAACCGGCGTGCCGTTCGCCTCGCAGCTCGCAACCACGAAGGAGGACTCCGAGAAGATTTACATCATTCCGCCGCACCGCACGCGGTACCTTTCCGAAATCACCGAAACCATCCATCAATATGACCAGTGGGTTGATAAACAATCGGCAGTGGCCCAGCAACTCTTTGGACTCCGAGAAGCCATCGGAGCCGTTGAAAGCCTCGGCGCAAACGCCACCAGTGGAGGATCTGGCGCTGGGGACGGCAGCCACGGAGTCGCACCAGCTGCACTCGTGGCCGGCCTGGAGAGCACCTTCGAAGAGGTCAAGCTTCGGCTGGACGGACAGAACTGGAAACTTCTGGAGACCTGGCCGCAAAAGGTAGCCGCCTACAAAGCGCCGGAGTTTGTGTTCAAGGTGCGCGACAAGGAAATCCGCATCCAGACGCATACTACTAGCCTTTCTAATCAGCAGATTCCGAAGGTAAGCCTCCCCCGCTACACCGCGTGGGGCGACTTGCTGCGTTGGCAGCTTCAGGAAAACGTGCCCGGCGAATTCCCTTACACCGCCGGCGTGTTCCCGTTCAAGCGCGAAGGCGAAGACCCGACCCGCATGTTTGCCGGTGAAGGCGGCCCCGAGCGTACCAACCGTCGCTTCCACTACGTATCGGCGGGCTTGCCGGCCAAGCGCCTGAGCACGGCCTTCGACTCGGTGACGCTCTACGGCGAGGACCCCGACCACCGGCCCGACATCTACGGCAAAATTGGAAACGCCGGCGTGAGCATCGCCTGCCTCGACGACGCCAAGAAGCTGTACTCCGGCTTCAACCTCGCCAACCCGAGCACATCGGTGTCGATGACCATCAACGGCCCCGCCGCGCAACTTGCGGCCTTCTTCATGAACGCCGCCATCGACCAGCAATGCGAGCTTTATATTAAGGAGCAGGGTCTGGAAGCGGAAGTTGACGCCAAGATCAACCAGCTGTACCAGGAGAAGGGCTTGGTGCGCCCGAGCTACCAAGGCGAGCTACCGGCTGGCAACGACGGCCTCGGTCTGATGCTGCTCGGCGTAACCGGCGACCAGGTGCTGCCCGCCGACGTGTACGCTACCATCAAGGCGCGCACGCTCAGCCAGGTGCGCGGCACCGTGCAGGCCGACATTCTGAAGGAAGACCAGGCGCAGAACACCTGCATCTTCTCTACCGAGTTTGCCTTGCGCCTGATGGGCGACGTGCAGGAATACTTCATCAAGGAGAAGGTCCGCAACTTCTACTCGGTGTCGATTTCGGGCTACCACATTGCTGAGGCCGGCGCCAATCCGCTCACGCAGTTGGCCCTCACGCTCAGCAACGGCTTCACGTTTGTGGAGTACTACGTGAGCCGGGGCATGGACGTGAACGACTTCGCGCCCAACCTGTCGTTCTTCTTCTCCAACGGCATCGACCCGGAGTACGCGGTAATTGGCCGCGTGGCGCGCCGCATCTGGGCCAAGGCCATGAAGCTGAAGTACGGTGCGAACGCCCGCTCGCAGATGTTGAAGTACCACATCCAGACCAGCGGCCGGAGCCTACACGCCCAGGAAATCGACTTCAACGATATCCGCACCACGTTGCAGGCCCTCTATGCTATCTACGACAACTGCAACTCCCTGCACACCAACGCCTACGACGAGGCCATCACCACGCCCACCGAGGAATCGGTGCGCCGGGCCATGGCCATCCAGCTCATCATCAACCGAGAACTAGGCTTGGCCAAAAACGAAAATCCGCTGCAAGGTTCCTTCATCATCGAGGAGCTAACCGACCTGGTGGAAGAAGCCGTGCTGATGGAATTTGACCGTATCACGGAGCGTGGCGGCGTGCTCGGGGCCATGGAGACCATGTACCAGCGCGGCAAGATTCAGGAGGAAAGCATGCACTACGAGATGCTGAAACACACCGGCGAGTACCCCATCATCGGTGTGAACACCTTCCTCTCCTCGAAAGGGTCGCCCACGGTCATTCCGGCCGAAGTAATCCGCGCCACAGAAGAGGAAAAGCAGTATCAGATTACGATGCTCCAGAACCTGCACGCCCGCAACCAAGGCACCGCCGAGCAGCGCCTGAAGCAGCTGCAACAAATAGCCATTGCCAACGGCAACCTCTTCGAGGAACTCATGGAAACCGTGAAATTCTGCTCCCTCGGCCAGATTACGAATGCCTTATTCGAAGTCGGGGGCCAGTACAGAAGGAATATGTAATATTCCACAAATAAACCCTAAAATCGCACTGACTTGACAAGTCAGTGCGATTTTTCGATTAAACTTAAAGCATATTCATAATTTTATAAAAGAGCTGATTAGAGTATATAAAGTCTGCGAAGCAAAACTATTCAAAGACACATTCTTACCCTTATGTAGATCTTTGCGCGTTTCCTCTCCCAAGAATGTAACCCGATATACCAGCTAAAATAGCAGCCAACTCACTACTTTGCAATATATTAAGTATACCAAACAACACAACTGCTATGATCAGTACAAAAAGTGTAACAAATTGCAACCCGTTGTCCGATAATAAGTGTTTAGAAAGTTCTTTTTCGGCATTATAATTAATAACAAAAAAGAACATAAGGAGCACCAAAGCAATTAAAGCAGTAAAATATAAACTAATAGTCGTTCTAAATTCTTGCTGCTTATATTCAGGTGCAAGAGTTGTATCTATCTGCTTTCTACAATCATCTATATCTTGTTCAACAACACGAATATTAGCATCCACAATGCCGGCCTTTTTAATATTATTTTTTACATCGTCCGAGAACATATTTATATCATCTATTTTTTGCTTAATCTGTGCAATACTCAAATAAACTACTCTTTTATTTAATTGCTTAAATTCATCAAATGGGTACCAATCTAGCCGGAATCCATTAGTTACTCTACTAATGTCAACCAAAATACTATCATTTCTACTTTTACTACGAACAGAATCAGACTCTATTAATGCTCTCAAGTTGTCTGTAATTCCTAAGTAAGAGTTTAAAAGAGAAGGGTTATCACGATGTAAATAATCTGAGGCACTACGTAATCTTCTTAAAAGACCTTCTTTCTCACTTAAAAAATTACGAAGATTTTTGAAATTCTTTTTCTCATCTTCTGTCTTAAATTTGATCCCAAATTCGGCCGATACAGTATCAATTTGATATTCAATAGGAAGTACAAAAACAGGGTTGTTAGCATCTATATTCTGAGCTAATGCTAATATTTTACACCAAAAAATACAGATAATCAAAATTAATTTTTTCATTTTTGCATCAAATTAAATGTACTAAAGTTTTTTAGTCTAACATCTATAGAAAGAGCGCTTATTATATAAATATAAATTTTTTGCAGTATAATTCCATCAGTGCTAGCACTGAATAATGTGTCGAGGCTTGGACTATTTAGCGCAGCGTAATTCGCGTCCAGCCATACCTCTGAATTCAAGCCTCTCCTGCCGCACGAGCGGCAAGCTGGAACCTCGCCACTTGGACAATCCGGGCGGCGCGCTTGTTTTCGGGTGGGAACCGAACATCTACATCTAGGAACTCATCAACTGCGTAGAGTAACCCATATCCCGATGGATTTACCTGCTAATAATTTGGAAAATGAGTCTACTCACAGTGTTTTTGGTGCTGACCGCCTACTTATCGCCTCAGCAGCAAACTGACGCACTGATTCAGGCTCCCGATACGAGCATAGTGTACACCAAGCGGCGCATTGTGCTACCCGAGGTACCGCAGCGTGGCCGCATCCTCGACCGCCACGACTCGGTATTAGTAGCTACCCGTCTGCAATACCTGTTGAAGCTGCCACGCCGCCCGCCACTCGACACCTTGGCGCTAGGCCAGCTGCTCGGCTGGGGGCCCACGACCATGCGGAAGCGCATTGCCGATGCCCTGCCATATGAAGAAGCCCCGGCGGGCTATCCGGTCCAACTCCGCCTTACGGCCGCCGAAGCGGCGCGGGTACGCCGTAAAAGCCGCGAATGGCCTGACCTTACCCTGACGGAAGGCCGCCAGCGTACCTACACTACTAGCGTGGGCGCTCATGTGCTGGGCTACATGGGCGCCGAGGCCGAGGCCTTCTACAACCAAGCCAAGCGCTACCGCCGCGGCCGTTTCTACCAGCTGCGTAACGGTGGCATCGAGGGGTACTACAACGGCATACTCAACGGGCGCCGGGGTATTCTACATCCCTTGGTGGATGAGCAAGGCCAGACACAGGGTAGTTGGGCACCCGACACCGCCTTTCAGCAAGGTCAGGACCTGCACCTGACCCTTGATGTGAAACTACAGGCGTACACCGAACAACTCCTAGGCCGCCGCAAGGGCTACCTAGTAGCCCTCGACCCGCGCACTGGCGAAATCCTAGCCTACGTGTCGGCCCCTATCTACAAGCCCGCTACCATTACGGCCCCCGATCTGGCCGGGGTGCGCGCCAAGCTATTGCAACAGGAAGGCATGCCGCTACTCAACCGGCCGGCGATGCGCGCCAACCCGCCTGGCTCGGTGTTTAAGCTAATAAACGCTGCGGTGGCCTTGCAACTAGGTTCTATCAGCCCCACCACCGGTTTCCGTTGCGACCAGAAGCTGGTGAACTGCGTGCATCGCCACCCTGCGCCCAACAACCTAACCGCCGGGCTGAAGTACAGCTGCAACCCCTACTTCTATCAGGTACTGGGGAAAGTCATCAACTACGTGCCCGATAGTCTGGTGCAGGATACCGTAGCTGCCCGCCACGCCAACCTAGCCCAGTGGCGCCGCTACGTCCGCTCGTTTGGTCTGGACTCGGTGCTGGGGGTGGACATACCACGCGAGGCGCCTGGTTTCCTGCCCACCCCTGAATATTACGACAAGGCCCGGGGCACTACCAGCTGGCGGTACCGCTCTATCTACTCGCTCAGCATTGGGCAGGGCGAAATCAACCTGACGGGCCTACAAATGGCCAACATGGCCGCCATCATTGCCAATCGGGGTTGGTATTACCCACCTCACCTGGTAAGCAGCATCGGCACGGGAGGACCACTGCCGCAGTTTACCGAAAAGCGCTATACCCTTATCGATAGTGTGCACTTTGCGGCGTTAGTACCCGGCATGGTAGCCGTGATGCAGCGCGGCGGCACCGCCGATGCCTCTAGCCTGGAAGATGTAGGCATTACGATAGCTGGCAAAACCGGCACCGTAGAAAACGACGAGGGCGACGACCACGCCGCCTTCGTCGGCTTCGCTCCAGCCGACAACCCCCAGATTGCTGTAGCAGTGTACATTGAGAATGGGGGCTTTGGGGCTGATGCCGCCGCGCCTTGTGCTGCACTGGTTATGGAGAAGTACCTGCGCGGCAGCATCGCGCCAAAGCGCAAACGGTGGGAAGCGCGCATCCAGAATCGGGCCCGACACGGGTATTGATTAACGTTAGAATAGACCAGTCGTCGGGGTGGCACAGTTCAGACACTTGCCACTGAAACCAATTTGACGCGGAGGTTCCGTCTTCCCTCGTTGCCCTGATGGCAAGCCAGCGCCATACTAAGCAACACCAAAACCGGCTACCTTGGGGATTCAAGGTTTCAAAAAGGCCATCTGTTGCTGCTCCTGTAACGTTGGTTCGACCCTTTGGCGTGGTGATCTAAACACAATTAGTGGCGAGCATCATGATTGGGTCCGGCAAATCTTACACCTAATTTAGATCTTGAGCGCGAATCATCTACTTATATGTTATATGCTCACTGATACCTTACGCCTACTCTTCCGACGTGACCTGAACCGAGTGAAGCAGGAGCTTGCGTTATATAACGATGAGGAAAAGATCTGGCACATTGAAAAAGGCATAGCCAATTCTGCGGGCAATCTGTCCCTGCATTTAATTGGCAATCTTAACACCTATATCGGAGCCGAGTTGGGCGGCATACCCTACGTTCGGCACCGCGAGCTGGAGTTTTCGCTGAAGAACGTGGCTCGTCAGGAGTTGCTGGAGAAGCTGGATGAAACCACTAGCATCGTGGATGTATCGCTGAGCAAGGTGGGTTTAGAAGTGATGGCGCAGGAATATCCTATTCTGGTTTTCGAGAACAAGACATCGACAGAGTATTTCCTGGTTCATCTGGCGGCTCATCTAACGTATCACTTGGGCCAGATCAATTATCATAGACGCTTGCTCGACTCCGTACAGCCTTAAGTAAGGTTACTCCACTGGCATACATAGGTAGCACGTGCTTGCCGGTGAACAAGGTCAGCTATTTGAATTGAGTTACACAGGTGGAAGCGTTTCAAGTCAAGTTCAATTGGCGACAAGGCTAGTTGGTCGAAAAGCACCGGATCGGCGCCCGACAATTGTCTAGCTTTACTTCATGCGTACGGCTTTCAATAGGTGGGGAAAGAGTCTACTACTCGTGTTTTTAGTGCTAGCGGCCTGCTCATCACCCGACCAGCAGACCGGCGTACCAACGCAGGACCCCAGCACGGGCGAAGTTTACACTCGGCGCCGCGTTGTGGTGAACGACTCGCTGATCCGGGGCCGGGTGCTCGACCGGCACGACTCGGTGCTGGTAGACACCCGTCTGCAATACCTACTGAAGCTGCCGCGCCGGGCCCCTCTCGACACGCTGGCACTAGGTGAGCTATTAGGTTGGGACTCCCTGACCGTCCGCCAACGCATTGCCGATGCCCTCCCCTACGAAGAAGCGCCGGCCGGTTTTCCGGTCCAGCTTAGCCTTACCGCGGCCGAGGCCAAACGGGTGCGCCGAGACAGTGCCGACTGGCCTAACCTACTCCTGACCGAACGCAAGCGGCGGGTCTACACCACCAGTGCGGGCGCCCCCGTGCTGGGCTACATGGGTGCCGAGGCGCAGGCATTCTACCGTCAGGCCAAGCGCTACCGGCGGGGCCGCTTCTATCGGCTGCGCAGCGGCGGCGTCGAAACCTACTATAACGGTCTGCTAACCGGACGCCACGGCTACTTACACCCCTTGGTAGATGCGAAAGGCAAAGAGCATGGCACTTGGGCGAAGGATACCACTTTTCAGCAAGGCCAAGACCTGCACCTAACAATCGACGTGAAGCTGCAGGCCTACGCCGAAAAGCTACTGGGCAACCGCAAGGGCTACCTGGTAGCTTTGGACCCGCGCACCGGCGAAATTCTGTGCTCGGTATCGGCGCCCGTCTATGATCCAGCGGCCATCACCGCGCCCGATCAGGCTGGGGTGCGCGCCAAGCTGCTGCAAAGCGAAGAGATGCCGCTGCTGAACCGACCGGCCATGCTGGCCAATCCACCCGGCTCTGTGTTTAAGCTGGTGAATGCCGCCGTGGCATTGCAGTTGGGCGCCATCAGCCCTACTACCGCATTCAACTGCGACCAGTCGCTGGTCAGTTGCGTGCACAGCCACCGGCCGGCTAAAAGCCTGACTTTGGGTTTGAAGTACAGCTGCAACCCCTACTTCTACCAGGTGATGCAGAGTCTTATCACCCGCATGCCCGACAGTCTGGCCGCAGATACGGTAGCCGTGCGGCATGCCAATTTGGACCTCTGGCGTCGCTACGTCCGCTCGTTCGGTCTGGACTCGGTGCTAGGCGCGGATATGCCGCGCGAGGCTCCTGGCTTTCTGCCGACTGCGGCGTACTACGACAAAGCCCGCCACACCACCCGCTGGACATACCGTTCCATTTACTCGCTGAGCATTGGGCAGGGCGAAATCAACCTGACGGGCCTGCAAATGGCCAATATGGCCGCCATCATCGCCAACCGCGGCTGGTACTACCCGCCGCACCTGGTGCGTAGCGTTGGGAAGGGTGGGCCGCTGCCGCGCTTCACCGAAAAGCACCGCACCCTTATCGACAGCGTCCACTTTGCAGCGTTAGTACCCGGCATGGTGGCCGTGATGCAGCGCGGCGGCACCGCCGACGCCTCTAGCCTCTCCGATGTGGGCATTACGGTAGCTGGCAAAACCGGCACCGTAGAAAACGACGAAGGCGACGACCATGCTGCTTTCGTTGGTTTCGCCCCGGCTACCAACCCGAAGATAGCCGTGGCGGTGTACCTCGAAAATGCTGGTTTTGGAGCTACAGCTGCCGCTCCTTGCGCCGTCATGGTGATGGAGAAGTACCTACGCGGCAGCATTGCTCCCAAACGCAAGCGCTGGGAAAAACGCATCCAGCGCCGTGCCCAAGCTGGCTACTAGGCGCTACCTCTGGCGTAGGTTACACTGCACCAAACCTATAGCTAGTTTTCGGGTGGTGAACGTGCCTCCGCTGTTGCACCGAGTAGCTCGCCTTTTTCGCTAACTAGCGGACATGAAACACAACCTATCCTTCTTTCCCGCAATGATGGGCATGCTTCTGCTTGGGAGCTGCGCCGAAAACAAAACGCCCGATGCCTCGGCCGCGAATGCTACCGCGGCTAATACAAGCGCCGCTGCGGAGGACACCGCCCGCGTGAGTGGTAAACCGTGCGATATCAAGCTGGCCAACATTCACTTCACCAAAGCTGTCAACGGGGCCGATACCTTGACGAAAGTGGATGACAAGGGTAGAATGGCGTTTCGGGTCGGCGAGAAGAAGGACTTTTTCTGCGACCCTAATGATAATAAACTGTCGAACAACACGGCTCCCATCCTGCTGGCCAAAGTAGATAATACCAAGCCCTTCACGTTGGTGTCGAAAGTTATCCCTGGCTTCACCGAAAAGGGCCTATACAATGCCGGGGTGCTCTATATCTACGTGAACGATAGACGCTGGCAAAAGCACTGCTTCGAGCAGGATGAGCGCGGCAACCACCGGATTGTCTCGGTGCGCACCATCGGCACGTCCGACGACAACAACCATGACGTGGTGAAGTCTCCATCGGCGTACATGAAAATCTCGTCGGACACGCGCACAGTGGCCAGCTACTATTCGCTCGATAACAAGACCTGGCAACTGGTCCGGCTCTATAAGAATGACTACCCCGCCGAAATCTGGATGGGCCTGAGTGCGCAGTGCCCTGTTGATACGGGCACCGTGAGTTATTTCGAGGAGGTTAGCCTAACGCAAAACAGCGTGACCGATTTCCGCCTAGGCAATTAGCCTACAAGTTGTCAGTGCAGGTCTTAAGGTCGGGCTTTACGGAATGAATAAGCAGGCACCTACTGAGCGGGGAGGCTAACAACTACCCTCTGCGGGCTGCGTACTACAAGCTCAACTATATCCGCGCCCCCACGGCCGATAAAACGCTGAAGGAGATTGCCACCAAAATGGCTAACCTCGACATTGCCTTGCTTACTACGCATACCAGCCGAGGCCAACTCAGCAGCCGCCCGATGAGCAACAACGGCGACGTGGAGTATGACGGCAACTCGTACTACTTCACCTTCGAACAGTCGCGCACGGTAAGTGACATCACCGAGAATTCGCAGGTAAGTCTTGGGTTCAGCGGTGCGCAGGGGCTGTATGTCACCATTGTGGGCACGGGCCACCTGATTCGGCACAAGCCTACCATGCAGCAACACTGGGTACCCGACCTAGACAAGTGGTTCAAGGACGGTATTGATACGCCCGGCGTGGTTCTAGTACGTGTGGAAGCCAAGCGCATCAAATACTGGCGGGGCGAAGACGAAGGAGAATTACAGATTAAATAACCACGTCTGGCCCACTGGCGCGAGTTTAGCTAGCAGTTAGTATCTACCAAAGCTCGTACTTCTATCCCCACGATAATATTAAACTGCAAACCGCGCCCCTTAGAGAAATCTAGGTGGCGCGGTTTTCAGGTTGGTTGGCGATACAGCTTCTCGGCATAAGTGTTGTAACACAAGCTGCGCTAAGAATGCACTTGCCCCTAATTCTACTAGACAGACGGCTCGTGCAAACAAAAGACAAGGCAACGGTGCGCTGCTTACTAACCGAAGACGCAGAAAAATCAGACACTCTTAGTTTCTGAAGTTCAACAGGCACCTTTCTTTAGGTATGAATACCGTTTCGTTTTAACCGAACGCACGGGTAGATTGCTGCGTTAGTAAGGGCCTCTAATCTACCCTAATGGCCTGCTATTTTGGTGCACGGTTTTTCCACGCTTGATTTTCTTTCGGTATTCAATGCCATGCCGGGGGCCTATCTGTTGCTCTCGCCTGACCTAGTTATTGAAGCTGTATCCGAGACGTATCTTATTGAAACGCTGACGCAGCGAGAAAACTTGCTGGGGCGTTACGTATTCGACGTCTTTCCCGATAATCCGGCCGCGCTCCAGGCCAACGCCGTCCGCAACCTGCGGGCCTCATTGGAACAGGTGCGCGCTACCGGCCAAACCCACGTCATGGAATTGCAGCACTACGACGTGCCCGACCCCGCGCACGCCGGCAAGTTCACCGAACGCCATTGGCTGCCGCGCAACACCCCAGTGCTCGACGCGCAGGGCCAGTTGCAGCACATTATCCACGAAGTGGTCAACGTCACGAAGAGCATTCAGACCGATGCACTGCTGCGCGACAGTCAAGCGAAAGAGAGAACAGCCCGCGCCGATGCGCAGGCTGAAACATTTGCGCGGCAGTTAGTAGAACGCAGTGAAGCGCGCCTTCGAATTGCCAATCAAGGGCTTGAAGCCCGCGTGGTCGAACGGACGCAGGAAGCGCAACTGGCTCGGGCAGAGGCTGAGCGTCAGCGTGCCCGGTTGGAGAGTCTATTTATGCAGGCTCCGGCGGCTATCTGCATTCTCGGCGGCGAGGATTTCGTGTATGAATTGGTCAACCCTGCCTACCAGCAACTGTTTCCCGGGCGGGAGCTGCTCGGCAAGCCCATTCTGGCTGCGCTGCCCGAAATTGCCGAGCACACTGTGTTCCGCACCTTTCGCCAGGTCTACAACACCGGCGACACGCATCAGGAAGTAGGCATACTCATTCCGCTAACTCGTCCCGCCGATGGGGTACTGGAAGACCGATACTTCAACTACATTCAACAAGCGCGCTACAACGAGCAAGGCGGCATTGACGGCGTTATTGTGTTTGCGTTTGAAGTAACTAAGCAGGTAGAAGCCTGGCAAATGCTACGCGCCACGTTCGACAGCTCCGCCGACATGATTCAGGCGTTTGAGGCAGTGCGTGATGAGCAAGGCATCATCGTGGATTTCCGCTGGACGCTAGTTAATTCCGTGACCGTGAAGTACTACGGCGCCGACTTGGTAGGCAAGCGGCTGCTAGAACAAAACCCGGGGGTGCAGGCCGCGGGCATTTTCAACCGGTTTGTGGAGGTAGTAGAAACCGGAGTAGCCCAGCGTTACGAGCAGGAATACCGCTTCGAACAATTTAGCGGCTGGTTCGAGCAGTCGGCCGTGCGCCTCGGCGACGGTTTAGTCAGCACCACCGCCGACATCACTACCCGCAAACAGGCCGAGCAACAGGTGCTGGCCACCAATGAGCAGTTGCGGCGCATCAATATCGATCTGGACAACTTCATTTATACGGCTTCTCACGACTTGCGGGCGCCTATTGCCAATATTGAAGGGCTGGTGCACGCCATTCATGCCGCCCTGCCAGATGACTTGGAGTGCGCCCAAACCATAGCCCCACTCCTAACAATGATGCAGGACTCGGTGGAGCGCTTCAAACGCACAATCGACTACCTGAGCGATGTAATAAAGCTGCAGAAAGAGCACGAGGAAAGCCCCGCGCCCCTAGAATTGGCAGGGGTAGTGGATGACGTTCGGCAAGACCTGCTCCCCTTGATCCAGAAAACTGGAGCACACCTAGAAATCGACCTCGGCTCTTGCTTCACTGTGCGGTTCTCGGTCAAAAGCCTGCGTAGCGTCGTGTACAATTTGCTCAGTAACGCGCTCAAATATTACTCTCCCGACCGGCCGCCACATGTGCAGGTTCGCTGCCATCAAGAAGACCAGTTCATTGTTCTAACGGTGCAAGACAACGGACTCGGGATTAAGCAGAGTCAACAAGAAGAGTTGTTTACTATGTTCCGTCGCTTCCACAACCACGTAGAGGGCAATGGTATCGGCTTGTATATGGTGAAGCGCATCGTGGAAAATGCTGATGGCCGGATTGAGGTAACCAGCGAGTTAGGCCGGGGTTCTACCTTCACTGTTTACTTCCGCCGTTAGCCTTCTCACTCACCATGAGAATCTATTGGTCAGCGAACCTAAGCAAACCAAGCCGGTTTGCTGAATTAAAACATTAACTGTCTTACTACCCAATTCCTTGAGCACAACCATCACTATTGCCCAACACTCAACCCACCCTCTCACTGTCAACCGCTTAGGCTATGGCACTATGCGCCTGACTGGCCCGGAAATATGGGGTGAGCCGGCCAACCGACCCGAGGCACTGCAAATCCTACGTACCGCCGTGGAATCGGGCGTCACCTTCATCGACACGGCCGACTACTACGGTGAGGACGTCACGAACCGGCTCATCCGCGAGGCATTGCACCCTTACCCATCAAACTTGGTGATTTGCACCAAGGTGGGCGCCACCCGCCGCCCCGATAAAAGCTGGGTGCCGTACAACACGCCCGAAAACCTCCGCGCTAGCATCGACAACAACCTACGCACCCTGCAGCAAGAGCAAATTCAGTTAGTACACCTGCGCCTAATGGGTCACGGCGCGGTACCATTGGACGAGCAGCTGGGCGCTATGTTCGAGATGCAGCGCGAAGGCAAGATTCTGCACGTAGGGCTGAGCAACGTAACCCGCGAGGAACTGGAAACTGGCCTACAGTTAGGCCCCATTGCCACCGTGGAAAACATGTACAGCTACGCCCAGCGCACTACCGTAAAGCTAGCGCATGGTACAAACCCTGGTGGGGAGGAAGTACTGGACCTGTGCGAGCAACACGGTATTCCGCTAATTCCGTTTTTCTCGCTTTTGCACGCGCTGCCCAAGGAGCTAGATAAAATTGCCGAAATAGCCCGCCGACACGAGGCCACGCCCGCCCAAATCAACATTGCCTGGCTGTTGCATAAGTCGGCGTGGCTGCTGCCCATTCCGGGCACGTCTTCGCTGGCGCATCTGCGGGAAAATCTGCAAGCTGCTGCTATCCGTTTGAGTGCCGAGGATATGGCTTACCTAGGATAATACGTTACTGGTGCGGACACGAAGCAACCCCTGGTGGCTTCAGCCGACTCTAACCAGAAAACTAAAATTACTTGGTAAAATGAAACGCAGTTTTTGGTACGTTGTGCTGGTCCTGCTACTGGCAGGGCCAGTGCACGCCCAGTCACTGACGGGCGTATGGCAGGGCGTGGAAACAGATACCGGCGAACCCGATGGCGTGTGGCCGGCGGTACTTCGGTTACAAAAAACCAAAGGCACCAATCTAATGGGGGTGCTGTATCAGGAAGTAGGCGGACAGCCCAATGTGTCGGCTACATTTCAGGTGCAAGGCGTGCGTACTTCGGACGGGATGCGCCTCGACCACGTGCGGAAACTAAACGAAACCGGCCGCACACCCGACACCTATTGGTGCGAAGGCTCAATGGTTTTCACCTATGATGCTAGTCAGGAAAAGCTAACTGGCCGTGCTGCATACCGCCCCATAGGCAATTGCGACGTGGGCTCTTTCACGTTTTACCGCATCAAGCTGAAATCGGCTGCCTCTGTGAAAGCCAACACCGAAAACACCCTGCGGGTAACGGGGCGCAACGTGCTTTGGTACGCCGATGCGGACCTGAAGCAGCCCCTCACGACCGGTAACACCTATCGCACCAAGCTCGCCAAAACCACCACTTTCTACCTCACGCAAGGGTATTACCCCACCCGTCAGAGCACAGCCGTACCCATCACGATTCAAGTAACCGGGGCAGGAGCAGCGCCGAAACCTACTCCTGTTCCCAACCCCGCTCCTGCTCCCGTGGCAGCAGACACAGCCCGCCCCGCACCAGCGCCTGTTGTGGCTCCTACGCCCGTGGTGCTGCCTAAGGTATTGTTTCGATTGGGTACACCCGAGTTGCTGCCCGAAGGCTTTCCCGCACTCGACCAACTGGCTGGTGAATTAAAAGCTAGGCCTGCTTTGAAAGTGCGTGTGGCGGGCCATACCGATAAAATTGGGGAACCCCAGAAGAATCAAACCTTATCGGAGCAGCGGGCCGAGGCCGTGAAATCGTATTTGGTGAAGGCAGGTATTGCCGCCGAACGCATTAGCACTGCGGGCTACGGCGATACGCGCCCCCTTTACCCTTCTCCCGATGCCCGCAACCGGCGAGTGGAAGTGGAAGAGGTCAAAGAGTAATGACCCTAACATAATGCTGAGCTTAGCCAAAGCATCTCGCATATTGACGTTACCAACACCACCAGAACGTCATGCTGAGCGCAGCCGAAGCATCTCGCGTGCTGACATTGTAATGCTAACTCAACGGTTCACGCGAGATGCTTCGGCTGCGCTCAGCAGGACAGTTACTTTAACCTCACTCAGCACGACAGCTCCTAGTTAATTGGACTATCTATTCAGAAAAAAGTTAGGCTCGATGGGATTGTGTTAAACTTGTAGACACGTGCTAAAAGCACCGATACTCCCAAAAAGACAACCATTCTGAGGATGATCCTAGCTAAGATTTTTACCTTATCTGCCGCCCTGCTATTCGGAGTTTCCTCTGTTAGCCACGCGCAAGTGCCTACCACCTGGAACAACAAGCAGTGCGCCGTAGTGCTGACGTATGACGATGCCATCGATGTGGATCTGGACAACGTAGTGCCGGCCCTCGACTCGCTGAAGCTGCGGGGTACGTTTTACTTGATTGGGTCGTCACCGGTGGTGGCTCGGCGGCTCCCGGAGTGGCGCCGCGCCGCCCAACGTGGGCACGAGCTAGGCAACCACGCCCTCATGCACCCCTGCGATGGTAGCCTGCCCGGCCGTAGTTTCGTTACCTCCGACACCGACTTAAGCAAGTACACTGTCAGCCGGGCCGTAAGCGAAATACGGACCACTAACACGCTGCTTAACGCTATTGACGGCAAAACCGCCCGCACTTTTGCTTACCCTTGCGGCGACCTGCAAATTGGAGGCGTCAAGTTCTACGACCAATTAAAAACCGATTTCGTAGCAGCACGCGGCGTAACTGATGGCCTACAAACGCCTACGCAAGTAGACCTAACCAACATTGACGCCTACTCCATCAACGGCCAGTCGGCGGAGTATATGCTTGACTTAGTGAAAAAGGCCCAACAGTCGCACACGCTGTTGGTGTTCCTGTTCCACGGGGTGGGTGGTGGCCACCCGCTCAACGTAGACCTGAAGGCACACCGCCAACTGCTCCGCTACCTCAAAGCCCACGAAAAAGATATTTGGGTGGCACCCATGGTAGAAGTGGCTCAAAAGATAAAGGCCGCTCAACTAGGGGCAAGCACCAGTAAGCCACGTGAATAACAGGGTCATTCCCGCCTCTCCTATTTCCGATATACAACTGCCCACCTCTCTAGTTTAGGGGTGGGCAGTTGTATTTGCTGTCCTTTAATTAGCTACTGAAGCTAGAGCTAGTAGCAAGTAAAAGAGCAGGTTGGCTTAGGAAGCTAAGCTGCTCTTTTGGCTACGGTAAGGGTCATTACTAACATTACGCACCTCAATTACTACGCTGCCCCAAAACGCACAAAAAGGGACAAAGGGATAGCACCAAGGAGTAGTAATTCAGAAACCTAAGGCCACTCAACAGAGCAAATCCACCCTGTGAGCACGAGTGCAACACTACTTCTACCCATCTTGGGTGCATTTGAGTTGCTTGCACTAGCTGGGCAATTAAAAATACTGCGTCACTTAGAATAGAAATAATTTTAATTTCTATATACCTACATGATCATGCGATTGACGCCGCTTTTCATATACCCTATCTTTGATTTATACATTTACCCATCCTTAACACCTTACTACTATGGAAACAAAGTCAAAGTACAGAGTAACGCAAGGCAACCACAAACGTCCGCACGACACTCCCCCGTCAGGAAGCGGCCCAATGGGACAGCCAAGCGAGCACCACGCAAGTGACGAATTTGAAGCTGGGGGACAAGTTGTTGAAGAAGTAACGGGCACAAGCGAAACTACCTCTCCAGCAGGCTCTGGCACCGAACTCACAGAAGCAGAGGGGCATATGCGCGTGAGCAATCCTGCTACTTCTCGCAAGCAACGAGAATCCACGGAAACTACTGCCGTAACTGAGCCCGTAGTGGAAGCTTCCCTCGCCACCATAACTTCCTCGCAGGATGCACAGGAGTTTTGGGGAGCGTTGGCCGGCGCGATAGGACCATTCATTGTAAATACCGTCAAGAAAACTGGTATATCTCTGGCAACCAGCGGGATTAAGAAGCTCAGCCCTACACTGTCTAACATGCTCCGGCGTGAAGGCTACAGCGAAACCGCTATTCAACGATTAGAATCCGGACAGCAGGAATCTGGCGCCGAAGAGCCAGTCGTGGTTGGGCGAGAATTCTGGGAAAAATTAGCCAGCGCGTGTATTCCAGTGTTCAGAAGAAGACCTGGCATGTATCCTATAACCTACCCTAGCATACTCCAGCCAAAGGGCGGTATCAACAAGCTATCTGAGTCCAGCCAACAGGAAGCCGGGGCAGAGTCGGCAACGGGCGAGCGCGAGTTTTGGGGCGCCATTGCCAGCGCGCTGGCGCCCGTGCTGGCGCCGGTGGCCAAGCAAGTGGCTGGCATGGCCATCAAGTCCGGCACCTCACTCGTGAAGAGCGGCATCCGAAAGTTGTTTGATGCCAACGACCAAGAAACCGGGGGTGAAGACGAGGAAGTAGCTCAACAACTCGAAGCCCTGTTTCTGCAGCACGTAGCCGCCAACCAGCAGGAAGCCGGGAGCGAGACAGCCGCGGGCGAGCGCGAATTCTTCGGTGCCCTGGCCAAAAAGCTGGTGCCCGTGTTCAAGCCGCTGGCCCAAAACCTAGCGAGTGCCGCTGCCAAAGCCGGTGGCGCGCTCGTCAAGAAGATCAGCCCGAAGCTGGCCAACATGTTGCGGCTCGAAGGCTTCAGCGAAACGGCCATTCAGCAACTGGAGTCCAGCCAGCAGGAAGCGGGCAGTGAGTCAGCTATGGGCGAGCGCGAGTTTTGGGGTGTTATTGCCAGTGCCCTGGCGCCCGTGCTAGCACCCGTGGCCAAACAAGTAGCGGGCATGGCCATTAAGTCCGGCACCTCACTCGTGAAGAGCGGCATCCGCAAGTTGTTTGATGCCAACGACCAAGAAACCGGCGCTGACACCGAAGCAGCAGCTCAACAGCTCGAAGCCCTATTTGTGCAGCAGATAATGGCCAACCAACAAGAAGCGGGCAGCCAACTCTCTGCAGGCGAGCGGGAGTTCTTCGGTGCTTTGGCCAAAAAACTCGTGCCCGTACTGATGCCCGTTGCAAAATCCGTGGCCGGGGCAGCCATTAAAACTGGTACTTCCTTGGTAAAGAAAATGTTTGAGTCCAGCCAACAAGAATCTGGCGCCGAAACTGAAGCCGCAGTCCAACAGCTAGAGGCCCTGTTCCTTCAGCATGTAGAGGCCAACCAGCACGAATCCAGCACTCAGCCCACCGCGGGCGAGCGGGAGTTTTTCGGCGCCCTAGCCAAGAAGCTGGTGCCAATACTAAGACCTATAGCGCAAAACATATCTTACATAGTGCAACCTAGCATTAAGAAGGTTAGCCCTGTGTTGTCTAATATGCTGCGCCAGGAGGGCTTCGACGAAACCACCATCCAACAGCTAGAGTCCAGCCAACAGGAAGCCGGGGCAGAGTCGGCAACGGGCGAGCGCGAGTTCTGGGGCGCCATCGCCAGCGCGCTGGCGCCCGTGCTGGCGCCGGTGGCCAAGCAAGTGGCTGGCATGGCCATCAAGTCCGGCACCTCACTCGTGAAGAGCGGCATCCGAAAGTTGTTTGATGCCAACGACCAAGAAACCGGGGGTGAAGACGAGGAAGTAGCTCAACAACTCGAAGCCCTGTTTCTGCAGCACGTAGCCGCCAACCAGCAGGAAGCCGGGAGCGAGACAGCCGCGGGCGAGCGCGAATTCTTCGGTGCCCTGGCCAAAAAGCTGGTGCCCGTGTTCAAGCCGCTGGCCCAAAACCTAGCGAGTGCCGCTGCCAAAGCCGGTGGCGCGCTCGTCAAGAAGATCAGCCCGAAGCTGGCCAACATGTTGCGGCTCGAAGGCTTCAGCGAAACGGCCATTCAGCAACTGGAGTCCAGCCAGCAGGAAGCGGGCAGTGAGTCAGCTATGGGCGAGCGCGAGTTTTGGGGTGTTATTGCCAGTGCCCTGGCGCCCGTGCTAGCACCCGTGGCCAAACAAGTAGCGGGTATGGCTATCAAGTCGGGCACGTCGCTGGTCAAGAGTGGTATCCGCAAGTTGTTTGATGCCAACGACCAAGAAACCGGCGCTGACATCGAAGATGAAGAAGTAGCCCAACAGCTCGAAGTCTTATTCCTCGAACAGGTAGAGGCTAGCCAGCAGGAATCTAGCGACGGAACCGAGTCCGCCGCAGGTGAGCGAGAATTTTGGGGTCTTTGGCCCGTGCGCTCGTACCTGTACTGAAGCCGATAGCGGGGCAGCCGTTAAAGCGGGCACTTCCCTTGTCACGGGCGGTATCAAGAAAATCTTCGAATCCAGCGAGCAAGAAGGCGGCGCAGAGTCCGCGATGAGCGAACGGGAGTTCTGGGGGTCCTTGGCCAAAGTACTCGTGCCTGTGCTGAAACCCGTAGCAAAAACCGTAGCGGGAGCGGCCGTCAAGGCGGGTACTTCCCTGGTAACGGGCGGTATCAAGAAAATCTTCGAATCCAGCGAGCAGGAAGACGGTGATGCCGCTATGGCAGAGGCTGCAGCCTTTTCCCAACAGCTAACGGACCTGGAAGTAATCATTGGTACCGATGACCGGGTGCAGGTGACAAATACCACCAACGTTCCTTACAGACGCATCTGTCACTTAAGCATCAAGGCCGCCGATGGCACCTCCTTCCTTGGAACAGGATTCTTCATTGGGCCACGCACGATCATGACGGCTGGGCACTGCGTCTATATCCACGAGCATGGCGGCTGGCCCCAGCAAATCATTGTCTCCCCGGCCCGCAACGTTGCCAATAGGCCGTATGGTCAGATTGTCGCAACTAGCTTTGGCTCGGTGAAAGGCTGGGTAAACAACCAGTCCAGAAACCATGACTACGGGGTGATTCAGCTGTCTAAGAACGACCGAGTTTCGCCGGAAATCGGGTCCTTTGGCTTTGGCATGTTCTCCGACCAAGCGTTGCGGAGCAAGCAGCTCAGCACGGCGGGTTACCCCGGCGACAAACCATCGGGCACCATGATGTTCCATAGCCGCAAAGCCACCGCCGTAGACCCCAATACCATCGTCTACGACATTGATACAGTGGGTGGACAAAGCGGATCGGCGGTTTATGATGAGAACCGCATTGTGGTAGGCATCCATACTAATGGGGCATCGGCGGGCAACTCGGCTACGCGCATCACGCAGCCAGTTTTCAATAATCTCACTCAATGGCGCTCAGAAGGTGGGGCATCCTGAGGCGATTAACTCCTGAAAAGAAGGGCCAGAAAGTAGCTGTATTTTCTGGCCCTATCCTTTTCGCAGTATTGACCGCCTCCGGCTTGGCACTTGCCCTATTGTATTACACTGCCTTTTATTCCCCTAACACCATGGGATCTATCACTGGTATTATCCGCAATAGTAGCAACCACGCCCCACTGGAGGAAGTCAATGTGCTTATCGTGTCAGGCCCACCCCATACGGATATGGCGGCCGTTACAGGGTCGGATGGTCGGTTCAGCTTCAATAGTCTTCGGCCAGGCAACTATCTCTTGAAAGCCTACGGGCAAGTGGAAAGCGACGAAATACCGGTTGAAGTGCTTGCCAAGCAAACTCCTTTCGTGGAAATATGGCTGGAAACGAACCCGGCCAGCGAAAAAGATACAACCTTGGAAAACTAGGTTGTAAAGAAGGAAATCATGGTAACCTCGACATTCATTTCCCTAACGAACCAGGAGAATGGAATTGAATCCCGATAAGTATCAACACAAATAAGGTATGCTTGCATAACAATTTTCGATCCTATACGTATTATCTTTGCAGTCAAGAAACTGACACACATTCCTATATATACATCGCCATGAAAAAAAGTACTGCCGCCATTTCTTCTCTCCTTGTTTTAGGAGGCTTAGGCTCGCTGAGTTTTCTCGCGGCCCAAGTGCGGGACTTGAACCTGCATTTTGACCTCCACGACGAAGAGGAACTGCATTTCTGCTAAGCGGTCTGAACTTCCGTTTTGCTATAAACCCCGCCTTTGGTGGGGTTTATTTTGTTTGGGGGTAGAAGAAAGCTGGATTATTAATCAGCACTTTAGAGAAGACCTTTAAAAAAAAGCGTATCCATTGTGCGCTGTTTTCGGTACTTCACAGTTCAGCAGCTCACTCGGAGCCGCTCCTATCCTCTCACCTGCTGTGCGAACCGGTGGCACCAAAAGATTTGGGCCATCCAAACAATCAGCAAAATCAGTGATTTATGAACCTGAGCAGTCTTAAAGACCAGATCAGTTACATCATCGGGCGCGACTTAGCCCGCAACTTCGCCCAGCAGGGTCTCGATCTGGACGTGGACGTACTGGCCGCCAGCATGAAAGAAGGCCTGAGCGGCGAGCCAAGCCGCCTTACCCAGGAGCAAATGCAGTCTGCTATGCAGCAGTTGCAAGAGCAAATGGGTGGTGTAGAAGACGATGACGACAACCAAACTTCCAGTTCTATGGCTAACAATAAAGAAGAAGGCCAAGCCTTCTTAAGTGGAAACAAGAGCCGCGCGGGCGTAACTACCCTGCCAAGCGGTTTGCAGTACGAAGTAATCAACGAGGGCACTGGCAAGAAGCCTACCATCAACAGCTCGGTTACCACCCACTACCACGGCACTCTTATCAACGGCAACGTGTTTGATAGCAGCTACCAGCGCGGTCAGCCAGCTACCTTCCCTGTCAACGGTGTTATTGCCGGCTGGACAGAGGCGTTGCAGCTGATGCCCGAAGGCTCGAAGTGGCGCCTCTACATTCCTTCGGAGCTGGCCTACGGCCAGCACGGTGCCGGCCGCGATATCGGACCCGACACCACGCTCATCTTCGACGTGGAGTTGCTGAAAGTAAACAACTAAGCTAATTTGAAAGCCCCGCCGACCGTTACCTCTTCCACCCCACTTCACTGGGCAGGAACGAATACGGCCGGCGGGGCTTTTTTGCGTATGACAGATTCTTCGCCTAGCGTTCCTCCCGATGCCTCTCAACCACCAGCTCCGGATGCGGAAGTGAAGCCACCGGAACCAGCTGAGCCAGCACTTGGTGAGGCAGAGCCAGCGGCGTCAATCCCTGCTGCCCCTCCCCCTGTGGTGCTGCCCGACCCCATGCTTTTTGCCGAAGTACGCAGTGCCGATGGGCGCATGGTACTAACCAATGACCAGCTGCAAATCAACGGACAACCGTTTGGGTGGTGGGAGCTAGAGGGCGTGGATGTGCAACGAGTACGGTGGCTGCTGTGGCTACTGCTCGGGGATTTACGCTGGCAGGTTTCCTGTTAGGCTTTTTGCAAAACTGGCTGCGAACCATGCCGGCGGCTTTAGGCATTGTGGTAGGCGTGCTGTTGCTGGCGATGGGCCAGCGAGGCACCAACCGGGTACGCCTGCACCGACTAGGGCGAGAAGCCACCCATTTTGCGCTGCCCGGCGAACTGGCTAGCTGGCAGAAACTAACTGCCGAAGCCAACCGCCGCATCCGGCAGCGCCACCACGAAGCGGCCCAAACAGCCACGGCGGCGCTGTTCGCTGCCACTCCTACATTTCCTGATTCGCCGCTGAGTTCGGAGATGCGGTAACCGCTGTATTGTATTTGGCTGTTTTTCCTACAAGAAAACCAGTGTTTTGGTTTGAGCGCTGCCCGCTACCTTTGGGCGCTTTTTAAACAGTTTGCAGGTAGCGCTTTTATTTTCTTTCCGCCACGCATGGACGCCAAACACCAGCACACCGCTATTTCAACAGCGGGCTTGCTTATTGCCCTCGGCATCATTTACGGAGATATCGGCACGTCGCCGCTCTATGTAATGAAGGCTATTGTGCCGGAGCAAATCAACCCTCACCTCGTGTACGGGGGGATTTCCTGCGTCATCTGGACGCTTACGCTCCAAACTACCATCAAATATGTAATGCTCACGCTCAACGCCGACAACAACGGCGAGGGTGGCATCTTCTCACTTTACGCCTTGGTTCGGCGGCGGGCGGGCTGGCTTACTGTTCCGGCCATCATCGGTGGCTCGGCCCTGCTAGCCGACGGCGTGATTACGCCGCCCATCTCGGTTTCCTCGGCTATTGAAGGACTGGAGGCAGTGTACCCGAGCATCCCAACGGTGCCCATTGTGATTGGCATTCTGCTGGCGCTGTTTCTGCTCCAAAGCTTCGGTACCCAGATTGTGGGCAAGGCTTTCGGGCCCATCATGCTGATTTGGTTTTCGATGCTTGGGGTGTTGGGCGTCAGCTGGATTGTTCAGCAGCCCGCCATCTTGAAGGCATTTAATCCCTACTACGCTTACGATCTGCTGGTCAACTATCCGGGCGGGTTCTGGCTGCTCGGGGCCGTATTCCTGTGTACCACCGGAGCCGAGGCCCTGTATTCTGATCTGGGTCACTGTGGCAAAGGCAACATCCGCATCAGCTGGGTATTTGTTAAAACCACGCTGCTGCTCAACTACATGGGCCAGGGCGCGTGGCTGCTCAGCCATCAGGGCGAGCACCTCAACAAGCGTAACCCGTTTTATGAATTGATGCCGGAGTGGTTTCTGCTCATTGGGATTGGTATTGCTACCATTGCGGCCATCATTGCCTCGCAGGCACTTATCACGGGTTCCTTTACGCTGGTTGCCGAAGCTATCCGGCTCAACATGTGGCCTAAAGTGAAGCTCAACTACCCCACCGACGTGAAAGGCCAGCTGTACGTGCCGAGCATGAACCGGCTGCTGCTTTTCGGCTGTATCGGGGTGGTGCTTTACTTCCGGAGGTCGGAAAACATGGAAGCCGCCTACGGCTTAGCCATCACCCTAACCATGCTCATGACCACGCTGCTACTCACCGTGTGGTTGCGCGCCAAGCGTGTACCCTTGGCCGCAGTGGCGCTGTTCACAGTGGTGTATGGCCTGATCGAAGGCTCGTTTCTGATTGCCAACTTGGTGAAGTTTCCGCACGGCGGGTGGGTGTCTCTGGCCATTGGCGCTACGCTAGTAGCCGTGATGTACGTGTGGCTGCGAGCCTTCTACATCAAGCGCCGCCTCACCGAGTTCGTGAAGATTGATCCGTACATGGAAGCGTTGAAAGAGCTATCCGCCGACGAATCGGTACCGAAGTATTCTACGCACCTCGTATTTATGACGTCGGCTGAACGGGCCACCGAAATCGAGTCCAAGATTATCTACTCCATCTTCCAGAAGCGCCCCAAGCGTGCCGACATCTACTGGTTTGTGCACGTCGACACCACCGACGAGCCCTATACCATGGAGTATAAAGTGGTAGAGCTAGCGCATGACGATGCCTTCCGCATCACGTTCCGGCTTGGTTTCCGGGTGGAGCAACGCATCAATCTGTATTTCCGCAAGGTGGTAGAAGACCTCGTGCGCAACAAAGAAGTGGACATCACCTCGCGCTACGAGTCCCTGAGCCGGCAGCACGTAACCGGCGACTTCCGCTTTGTAGTGCTCGAGAAATTCCTCTCGGTGGAAAACGAATTCCCGGCTATCGAGAAGCTGGTAATGCAAGCTTACTTCTACATCAAGCAGTTCATTGCTTCCGAAGACAAGTACTTCGGTCTCGATACCAGCTCAGTGAAAGTCGAGAAGGTACCCCTCGTTATCACCCCCGTCCGCGACGTGGCTCTGAAACGGGTTTCGTAACCAGTCATTTATTACCCCTTTAAAAGCCCTGCTGGCATTCAGCAGGGCTTTTTCGTTGCTTGCACCTTGGGTTTGAAGTATGCTCCAGAAGAAAGCCGTTAATGACTTGCGTTTGACGTCACTTTTGCGTCCCTTGGAATTCGTCTTTGTTCCACAACCCCAACTCCCACAACCTCATGCGTACTTCTACTCTTTCGGCAGCACTGCTGGTGCTGCTTCTAGCAAGCTGTCAGTCCCAAGCCGACGAACAGCAGGCCCCACAACCCACTCCCGACCCTACCGCCGCCCTCAGCGGCCAGCAGCTCGATGCCCAGATCATGAGTACTCTGCGGGAAACCGGGCAATTCGACTGGAACAAGGCTTCAGCTCACTTTGTATGGAGCGCCCTCACCCGCTCCGACTATGTGCTGTCGGTGGGCTATCAGCCCGCTGGCAATAGAATTGCAGTTCCTGCCGATGCAGCCAACAACCCCGCTTGGCAGGAAGCCCGGACGCAGGTATTAGATTTAATTCTAGCCGAAGAACGCAAAACGCGCCCGGAGCTAACGCTGACTGATATTATGGCCTACCAAGAAAACGTGTTGCCTGTGGTGGATGTAACAGTGCGGGAACTTGGCACCATCAAGGCGTTGCGCGCCTCGCGGCTGGTGCGCTACGCCGAGCCGATGGGCTACGAACCCAACCGCCCCACGGAGGTGGCCAGCAAAAGCGCCGCCTCCCTGAGTAGCAGCAGTAGTAGCAGCGGCTGTGGCAACAATGTCCCCACTCCTGGCCTAGTCCCCGATGAAGATTTTACGGTGCTACCGGGCAGTGGCAAATCATCGTGGAGCCAGGCCGACCAATACCATGGCATTCGGACTGCTTGGAGCCAAAGCACCGGCCGCGGCATCAAGGTGCTTATCATTGACACAGGTTGCTCGGAAACCCAAGAAAATCTTAGCACGGATTTCAACCAGGGCCTGAGTTCTGGCCGCACCGTGGAGCGGCTGGTTACACTGCCCCGTTCCACTTTCCTCGGTTTCCCAACCGGCCCAGTGGAAACCCCCAACGATGGTTGTGGGCACGGCACCAGCATGGCCGGCGCTTGCGCCGCTCCTCGTGGCACCGACGGAACTTCAGTGGGCGTAGCCTACAATGCCAACCTGATAGTAGTGCGCGCCGCGGAGGATGTGTTTCTGGATGGAAGCCGCGAGGTGAAGGGCGTGTCCGACGCCTACGTACTAGCCGGCAACCGGTCCGATGTCCGCATTATTAGCATGAGTATGGGCCGCCTCACCAGCTCTGGGCAGATGACCGATGCCATCCACTACGCCTACAGCCGCGGCAAGTTACTGTACTGCGCCGCGGGCACTTCGTTCGAGTGGTCGTCGGGGTTGGTGGACGTTATCTACCCGGCCTCCCTACCCGAAGCTGTGGCCGTTACGGGCGTAAAAGACAACCTCACCACCCGCTGCGACGATTGTCACGTTGGTGCCGATGTGGAGTTTTCGGTGGTGATGCAGCGCAGCAGCAACGACCTCGGCGCCCTAACTTTAGCCCTGAGCGGCGACGAGCCGAGCACAGTAGGTGGCTCGTCGGTGGCTACCAGCTACATGGCCGGCATGACGGCCCTTGTTTGGTCGCGCTACCCCACCGAAACCCGCGCCCAAATCATGAGCCGACTCGTGGCCGCCAGCTCCAACCGCAACGCCCGCAGCAGTAGCTTCGGCTGGGGCCGCCTGAACGTAGCCGCTGCTGTAGGTGGGCCAGCGCTGTGAGCACAAGCACGCTGATTTGCAGCAGTGCAAAGTAAATTGCCTGAAAACAAAGAGGCCTGTCTGAAATTCAGACAGGCCTCTTTGTTTTCGGTTTGGTTGTTATTCTTTAAAGGTCAACCACTTTCTCAATACTACTTGTTGCTCGGCCGTTGGGCTGGCAACTTGCTCGATGCGGTAGCGAATAGCTGCGCTGGCAAGTAGCGGGAACGTAAGCTCCTTCAGTTGCCCGTCGCGCGAAACGAGCATCTTCACCTGCGAATTAGCGGGGCGGCTTGCTAACAGCTTATTAGGGTCATCGGTGAGGCGGTTGCCATCAACAGCCAATACCTCATCGTTCACGTTAAGGCCGCCTTGCCAGGCACTGCCATTGCGCAAAGTGTTGGTTACGGTGAATTTTCCGCCGGTAGTGCTGATTGTGGCTCCTAGGGCGACATCGGTAGTTAATGGCGCCGTGCTTAGTTTGAGGCCTGCATAGCCTAGCATGGTATCGTAGGGCAGGGTCTCGGTACCGTACACATAGCGGCGGAAGAAGTCATCGAAGCGGCGGCCGGCTACCTTCGCAACGGCCGCCTGATACTCTTCGTCGGTGAAGCCTCGACCTTGCTTTTTGTAGTACTGGTCGTAGAGGTAGCGCATCACGTCGTCGAGTTGCTTCTGCCCTTTGGTTTCGTTGATGATCATCAAATCCAGCATGGCCCCGATCAGCTCGCCTTTGTCGTAGTAGCTGATGCCGGTGTTAGCGGAATTCTCGTTGGGCCGGTACCCTTTAATCCAAGCGTCAAAGCTCGATTCGGCGGCCGACTGCACTTTGTTGCCCGGCGTATTTTCCACGCGGGTGATGCTGGTGCTGGTGTTGCCAAGGTATTCTTCGGGGCTCACAAAGCCGGCCCGCTGCACAATTTTGTCGCCGAAGTAGCTGGTGCCGCCTTCGCTCACCCACAGCATGTGCGTGTAGTTTTCGTTGTCGTAGTCGAATGGCCCGAGGGCTATGGGGCGGATGCGCTTCACGTTCCAGAGATGGAAATACTCGTGCGCTACCAAGCCCAAGAAACCTTTGTAGCCCGCTTCGGTGCTATAGGCATTGCGCGAGGTGGAGAGCGTAGTGGAGTACAAATGCTCTAAGCCACCGGTACCCCGCTCGATGTTGTGTACAATGAACACGTACCGGTCCAGCGGATTCTGCCCAACTACGCGGTGCGCTGCCTCGCATACCCGTTTCATGTCGGCCAGCAGCTTGGCTTCGTCGTATTTGGCGTTGCCAAACATGGCTACCGTATGCGGTGTACCGTTGGCCTCAAAGCTCATCACTTTGTGCGTACCAATTTCAATGGGCGAGTCGGCTAGCTCGTCGTAGTTGGAAGACGTGAACGTAAATTGACTACCCGCAGGCTTCAAACTGGTGCTTACTTGCGTCCAGCCCGTAGCGGGGCGCACCTCCAGCGTGCTGGCCAGCTGCTTGCTATCGGCGGGGTACATGAATACACTAGTACCATTTACGTAGCCGTGCGCCGCATCCAAGAAGCTGGTGCGTACGCTTAGCTCATATGCATAAACACTATAGTGTACGGTGAAGTCTTTGGCTTTGGGGTGATACACCCGCCACGTGTTCTTGTTGATTTTCTCGATGCGCAGGTTCTGGCCACCAGCTTTGGCTTGAAAGCCTTCAACGTGGCGTGCAAACTCGCGCACAAGGTAGGACCCCGGTGCCCACACGGGCATTTTCAGGTCGGTATATTGCTTGCCGAAGCCGCCCAGGCTCATGTCAACTTCGAAATAGTGCGTCTGCGGAGCAGGCATAGCCAGCGTGTAGCGCAACGTAGAAGCGGCCAGTACCGGGTGGAAATCACTCAGTAGAAACACCAACCCCACCGCAGCCAGCAGTCGGAGACGAGAAAACATCATGCGAAAAGAAAAATTAGAAGGGTTTGGAATGGATAAAGCGACGACACTCGCCTTATAGGTTGCCGCAAAGAACGGCGAAAACCGTCCAGGGCTGCAAAACACAGCGAAAATTCACAGCCCAGAAATGTAATGGCACCTTATTTGGCTAGTAGCTCTACAGCACAGTTGCAACCTACTCTTGCCGTACTATTTCACTGTCCCACCAGCTATGCCCCTCTTGACCACTGTTCTGCTTCCGTACCAGAACCTCGCCCCGACCTCCACCGTTAGGGGAGCAGTTTCTGATTGCACCAGTTATCGTTTTCCCGTAGCCGCAGCGCAACTTCGCCACGGTTGGAACTCGGCCGGACTAGAAGTCAGCTCCACTTTCAATGCCTTTAACAGAACCCTTCCTATGCGCTACATTTGGATAACATTCGTTGCGCTGGTTGTTTTGATGCTTGGCGTGTTTGAGTTGCATAAGCCACAGTCCGCTGGCAATTCCCAGAACGAACCCAACCGCGAGCAGCCTCCTGTGCAATCTGCCGTCTGGACAAGCAACCGCGCTGCCACGCCGCACCCCGATAGTGTGGTTCGCTTTGCTATGCGGCAACTTGGCACCAACTACTGCTACGCCGGCAACACCCCCGCTACTGGCTTCGACTGCTCTGGTTTTGTGCAGTATGTGTTCGGCCGCTTTAAAGTGGAAATGCCTCACTCTACGGGCTTACTCATATCGGTCGGCAAGCCCATAGCTCGCACGCAGGCCCGCCCCGGCGACATTGTGGTCTTTACCGGCACGGCGGCCAGTTCTACCACCCCCGGCCACGCAGGCATTGTCGTATCGGAACCCGGTGAGCCGTTGCGGTTCATTCATTCTTCGTCGGCTCGCCGCGAATCGGGCGTGAAGATCAGCCAAGTAGAAGGCACCGACTACGAACGGCGTTTCATGAACATACGGCGGGTGCTGTAGAGCTTTGAGTATATGAGTAGCTGAGATATTCGTTCAAAAGAGCTAACATAGTAGAACGCTTATTTAGCTACTCGTTCAGTTACCCTTAAAAAGAGCGATGCCCGGACTGCCTATGCAAAACCTCAGTTGAGAGGCTGCTGGGCGGTCCGGGCATCTAATCCTTCAAATCTTACCGAGCGACGAGTCTGGGGTACAGCCCCGTCATCTTATATGTAAGACCTTGCCAGAATGCGGGAAAAAGCTAAATGGAAGCGTTTTTCCGCGCGAAAGCTGTTGTTAAGCGCGTCCGGCGGTGAAGCAGACTACATTCGACAGGCTTGGCAGGATTCGTTTGGGACTATCAGACATTTTGTACCTCCTTTCTTTACGTTCGACATAACCCCGGCCGCGCTTCCCAGCACCTTAGGGCTGCTTGGGCGGGGTTGTAGCACTCGCTACGGATGGTAAAGTTAAAAGCCTCTAGGATGGTTCAAAATTAAAAGGCCTTTTTTTACGCTACTTAGGGCTATTCTGAGTCAGACAACTGAGGTTCAGGCACTTTATTTTGTGTAGCTACATGTTGCTTAACCTGGCCTCAAAGTTGCCTACTGGCAATTCGCAGTAACTGCACAGCACACCGTGCTTTTGTTGGAGTTTTCTTTTATCTTTTTCCCACATACTCATTCCCACTCCCCTCTTTCCATGAAAAAGTTTCTCCTCCTGTGCCTGACCTGCTTGCTTAGCTGCGTGGGCGTGGCTTCCGCCCAAACCCTTTCGCCCCTTGGTATTTGGACCAACGCCGAGAAGAAAGCCACTTTTGAAATCTACAAGTGCGGCGACAAACTTTGCGGTAAAATCGTGACTCTGACCGTGCCCAACGATCCGGCTACGGGCAAGCCCAAAACCGATTCGATGAACCCCGACCCGAAGTTGCGCACCCGCCCTCGGTTGGGCTTGGTGTTTATGCAAGGCTTTGAGTACGACGACGACAACAAGTGGGACGATGGCAAAATCTACGACCCAGAAAGCGGCAAAACCTATTCTTGCTACATGAAGATGAACAGCGCCAACTCCATGGAAGTGAAAGGCTATATCGGCTTCTCGATGATCGGCAAATCACAGACTTGGAGCCGGGTGAAATAACCGTTGCTTCGCTCTCTAGCGTATACCAAGCGGCGCTCTTGCTTCAGCAGGGGCGTCGCTTTTTTACTAAATTACCCATCTCTCAAGTTCTGCTCTATTAAATTTCTATCACAACTTGCTGAATATGAGTAGTTGCCCCTACGACAATCTGCCTTTTTAGGACTGCTAATTTAGCTTCCTACTGAGCTATAGGTCGAGCCAATTACTTATTAACCTGCTCTTTCGCTTTGAAATACACCCTACTTAGTTACTTATTTTTCCTGGCTAGTCTGGTTTCTGCCCTAGCGCAAACGTCCACCGCTACCCCACCACTCGGGGTGTGGGCCGACGACACCGGCGATTCGCATATCGAGTTATATCGGTGCGGTGAAGAGTTGTGCGGCCGAGTGGTATGGCTTCGGCAGCCTACCGATCCTAACGGCAAACCCCGTCTCGACCAAAAAAACCCCAAGACTGAGCGACGCAACCAGCCCCTAAAAAACTTAACAGTGCTGCAGCACCTTCGCCACAACCCCAACAACGATCGGTGGGAAGGTGGTGAGATTTATGATCCGGAAAACGGCCGCACTTATTCCTGCTACGTAAGCGCCGCCGGCAAAGACCGGCTGGAAGTGAAAGGCTACATTGGTTTCTCGATGATTGGTAGGTCCCATTACTGGCAGCGGGTAAAATGAATGCCCAAGCCTCGCTACTATGCAGGCAACCAGCAATTATTTAATTTATTTTTAACCGAAGGCAAGCCCCGGCACGGAGCTTGCCTTCGATATTTTAGCCCTTTACTCAATGATTTGAGGGATTTCGTTGAACAGTCCGTCGAAACCATTTGTCTCGGCTGGTGTTCTCCCTCCATATCTCATTCCCACCTTGCATCCTTTCCTAAAACGGCTTTTTTCTTCGCCATCTGCCTCCACCCAGGCCGAGTGGCAGCCCCTACAACGCACTCCAGCTGAGCAGCGGAAGCATGCGCAGTGGGTGGAAGAACAGGTGTATCTGAACTGGGCAGGTCCTTATTTCAAAGCTTATCATTTCAGCAAAGCCGGTATTCATGGCAAAGAGCTTCGGGTGCAGTTGCTGGCGGAGCATGGACGCCAAGGCGCGGTTTTTTTCTATGACCCTAGCATCGGGCCCGGCAACTTTCGCCACTTCTTCGACCTAATCGGCGAGCGGGTAGTTGACCTTGGGTACCGGCTATCCACGTCCGATCAGCGCAACTTGCACCACGAGCGGTACACTGAAACTATAGAAAAGCATTTCCTTAAGCCGCTGCCCCGCGACTGCAGTACTACTGGCCGCTGCTTACAGCGCTTCGGTACGGTCACGGTAGATTTGGTGAGCATAAACAATCAACCCGGCTTTATTCGCTTCACTAGCAACCCCTATCAGGATTCCATCTTCACCCCGGCTCATTCCTTCGACGAGTTGATGTCCGCTGTATTAGATATGCCTCCTGCCCGCCTGAGGTGCAAGGGCTTATCAAAAAATACTACAAAGGGTAAACGACAGGTAGCAAGGGCTTACAGTTGTTTGGCTTCCATACAAAGGAAAAGGGCCGGTCTTCTTTCGAAGCCGGCCCTTTTCCTTTGTATATCATACCATCACACAATTCTAAAGGTCCTACTCTCGCACGAAGCGCGCTAGCGAGACCATGCCGTTGGGCGTAGCAAGGCGCAAGTGGTAGAGACCAGCCGCCAAACCACGCGTGTCAAGTTGTGGGTTCAGGGGGTCCACAGTTTGCCGCAGCCACACGCGGCCAGTAGCATCCGTAACTTCGGCCAAGGCGCGCGCAGTCAGGTCGGCAAGCACGAGAGTTTCGTGGCAGGGATTAGGATAAACGGTAAGATGCGCAACGCGGGCCGCAGAAGTATTACCTAAAATCAGCGTATTATCGCGGGTTACGGTACCTGAGCCATTTAAAATCCACTGGGCAGGATCAACTTCGATACTGGTTATTGTTTTGCTGACAGGTACGCTAAATGTTGACACCAGCTGGCTTTGGCGCAGGCGCAACGTCTGGGTGGTGTTGTCAGTGAAGGTGAGCAGGTAGTCTACGTCAGTGTCGAAGAACGGCGTTACGCTGGGCATGCTCACGGTTTCGGTGGTTGCAAGGAAGAAGGTTTGGCCGGTCTGGTTCCAGCGCACGTTGAAAGTGGGGTATCCTTCGCCGGCGAACCACTGATTGAAGAAGTACTGCAATGGCTGGCCAGCTTCTGCCTCGAAAACGCGCTGCAAATCAATAGTTCGGGCTGTACGGCCGCTGTACGTAGTCTGGTAAGTACGCAAAGCGCGGAAAAACTTCTCGTCGTCGTTTAGCAGATAACGAAGCATATGTATTACAACAGCTCCTTTATTATAAGTAAGCCGTCCGCTGAAGATGCGGCCAACATTTGTAGTATCAGGCACCCGGACGCTGCCATCGGGACTACGCAAGACGCTGTTGTGCACGCCGTCCAGCCACTGCCGGGCTGCAGGGGTTGATGCGAAACGGTCGAGCGACAGGTATTCGCCATAGGAAGCAAAGCCTTCGTTCAGCCAGATATCTTCCCAAGAGCCGCAGGTAACGTTGTCGCCGAACCACTGGTGGAACAGTTCGTGGGCCGTCAGCGTGAATGTGAAGCCATCCTGCGTGGTCATGGTTTGATGCTCCATACCTCCTCCAAGCGGCGCCATGCTGTGGCCGTATTTTTCGCTGGCAAACGGATAAAGCCCTACCAGGCTGGAGTAGTTTTCGATGAAGCCCGGCGTACGGTCGATTTCGGTGCGGAAGTTGGTGAGAGCCGCCTGATTGTATACATAATTGACAATCGGAATCTGGGGGCCGCCTACGGGATTAGCGTAGTTAGTATACTCGATGTAGGGGCTACCGCCACCGACACCAAGTAGTAGGCAATGGGTTTGACGCGGTGCTTCCACTCGTAGCGACTTTTATTGTTGGCTAGTGGCGTTACGCGCTGCAATACGCCGTTCGAGCCTACTTTATTGCTGCTGCTCGTTGTCACCCACACGTCCACCGAGTCCGCCTTGTCGGTTAGCACTTGCTTGCAGGGCCACCACTCGTGGGCCGAGAATGGCTCAGACAAGCTCCATGTAACATCAACGCCGTAGTTGCTCACCGTCCGGGTGGTCAGGGCATTGCCAATGGCGGACGACTGCCCGCTCGGCGCCGTACCGCGGTAATACACCACGGTGGTGAAAAGCGTGTTGGCCCCTACCACCTGCGGAATAGCGGCTGTAACATCGGAACTGGACCAGCGCCAACCCGCAGAGCGACGGCCATTCACCACCACCGAATCAATAGTATAATCCGGGTAGAGTTCAAAGGCCACAGAGTCGAGAGGCTGCGCGAGCGTTCGGGCTACCATCCGTACGTTTCCGCTTACGTTGCGGGAGTTGTTTTCGAGGGCCAAATCGAGCTTATAATACTTCACATCGTAGCGGTCCATCTTCTGGCGGTGCCGCACGGTGGTAGCTGGCTGGCGCAACGCCGCCTGCACGTGCGAACGGGCGCAACTGATGGCAGCGCTGTTGAGCTCAGAGGTCGTGAGCTGGCTAGGGCCAACCTGCGCGCGCACGCCAATAGCTGTGAATAACATACTGATTAACAGCAAGTAGATGCGTTGCATAAGTGTATGGCAACAAAAATTTGGTGACAATAGAAACTAGTTAAAGCAAGGTCTGAAATATACAAAGGCCCCACTACAAACTGGGGTCTTTATCCTATGGGTTCGCCCTGCAGGTTGTATATTTCGAGAGTTCTTTTCTCTGCTCCACCCTACCTGCAAAAATGGTTCTTTCTTTACTCCAACTATTTCGTGGTAGTTACCGGCTGCCGGGCCTGTTGCTACTGCTACTCCTATTTCTGGGGCTTGGTCGCTCGGCCCGTGCTACGCACATAGTAGGCGGCGAAATGGATCTGCAATACCGTTTGGGGTCCAGCTATACCCTAACACTGAATCTGTATTTCGACGCTCTTAATGGTAATACTGGGGCTTTGGATACTGCTTTGACAGTCAGCATTTTCGATAAAGCCACCAACATGCGGATGCAGAACTTGACCTTGCGCCTCCGCACCAACTCTTTCGTCAACTACACCAATCCGGCTTGCTCATCGACGTCGTCCTTGATTACGCGGCGGCTGATATATACTGCTGGGGTTGATTTGATGGCCAACCGCTACAACAGCCCAACTGGTTATTACGCGGCGGTGGAGCGCTGCTGCCGCAACAACGGTATCAACAACATTCTGAATCCGGGTGACGCCGGCCAAACCTTCTACCTGGAGTTCCCAGCAGTTGTGCGCAACGGCCAGCCCTTCCGCGACTCCACCCCCCGGATATTCCCGCCCCTGAGCGACTATGCCTGCCGCGGCGAACTGTTTTACTACGACTTTGGCGGGCAGGATGCCGATAACGACTCGCTGGTGTACGAACTCGCTACTCCTTTTAATGGCAACTCCACTCCAGGCGACCCAAAGCCGTTTGCGGCGGCTCCACAACCCTACCGGGAAATCCGGTGGGCGGCAGGCCGCAGTGAAACCAACCAGATTCCGGGCACCCCTACCCTGACCATAAATCGATTTACGGGCCGGCTACAGGTGCGGCCCTCCCAGGTAGGGTTGTTTGTGTTTGGCCTGAAATGCTCGGAATTTCGGGATGGCGTTAAGATTGGAGAGACCCGGCGCGACTTTCAACTCAAAGTAATACTCTGTACGCCCAACTCCGCTCCGAGCATGACGGTGCGGGCGTCTGGTGCTGCCATTTACCGCGAAGGCGTGGATACGGTGCGCTTGCGCCCCGGTACCGAACGTTGCCTGAATCTTCGCTTCACTGACCCTGATTCTCCTTCGCAATTAGCGTTGAGCTTGCGGGCGGTCAACTTTCCGGCTGCCCTGCTGCCGGCTTTCTCTCTCACGCAAGGCACCATCCGTACTCCTGGCCTCCCCGATACGCTGGTGTCGCGGCTGTGCTTTCCCAGCTGTTTCAACTCGAAAGGGCAGGTGTATTTGATGGATATTATCGTGGCGGACAACGGCTGTAGCCTACCAAAGCGCGATACGGTGCGCGTAGCCTTCACGGCCCTGCCCGACCCGAATAGTCCGCCTGCTTTGGTGAGCACTGCGGGTCCGGCCTTGCCGCTGAAAGCCCGCGTAGGCGACCTGATAACGTTTGACGTAACCGGTACCGACCCCGACAGCGACCCGGTTACGTTGACAATGAATGGCGTTGGATTCCAACCAGCTGATGTAGGCGCTACCTTCACGCAGGGAGCCAATGGCAGCCAGATTCGGGGCGGTTCTCGTGGCGCGTCGATTGCCGAGCCGCGGGTCGTCCCTTGCACGAATTCCGCTTTACGGCCTCGGCGGGGCCCTGCAACGAGCCACAGACCGTAGCCCTGACCGTTCCCATTCAAGTGGAATACAATAATACGCCGCCAGTACTCACCTCACCCGAGCTACCGGCCCCCATGAGTTCCACCGACCCTCCCATTCTTATTCAGCGGCTAGTAGGAGGTGTGTTTGAGGCTACTTTCACCGGTACCGATGTAGATCAGGACCCCTGGTTCTTTCGGCGACGGGCAACGGGTTCGATTTGGCGGCGGCAGGTATGAGTTTCCGCCCCACCAATGGCAATGGGCGCGCGGCGGCCACCTTCCGCTGGGATGCCAACTGCGCTGCCACCGCCCTACCCGACCAGACACTGGAGGTTACGTTTCAACTGCAAGAAACCACTTGCCGGCCGGGCCCGCAGACGCGCGTTGTCCGCTTCAAGCTAGTGCAGTCGGAATCGGTTGAGTTTACGCCGGCCAACATCTTTACCCCTAACGGCGACAACCTCAACGCCACCTTCAGAATCCCCGAACTGCCGGCTGATTTCTGCGACTCGCGCTTTGCCACCATTAAAATATTCTCGCGCTGGGGCAATTTGGTTTACGAGTCCAAGGACCGCAATTTCAGCTGGGACGGGGGCAAACAAGCGGCGGGGGTGTATTATTACCTAATCGAGTACACCGACGGCCGCAAATACAAAGGACCTATTACGCTAGAACGTTAAACGCTGCCTGGTAATGCTGATTCAACACAGCAGTGAATTAGAGCACAACAAAAAGGCCCGGGCTAGCCCGGGCCTTTTTGTTGTGCTGTGCTAAAATATGCTAGTACAAGAACACAAATACGATGAACAACACCACCCAAAGCGCATCAATGAAGTGCCAGAAATAGCTCAGGAGGCGCAGTTGCAGGCGGCGGTACGGGTTACGAATAAAAACCAGGGTACGAACCGCGTCGCGAGAGGCATGGAGCGTGCGCAACAGCAAAGCCAACAAAAACAACATTCCCCGAGCAAGTGGGCTACGTGCAGCGCTGAAATTAGGTAGATGTAGCTACCCGTAGCGAAAGTGTGGTTTTCTACACCCCGAAACGTGACGCCCTGCGCTACCAACTCGCGCCAGCCAAGCACTTGCAGACCCGCAAAAATGCACCCTAGCAACAACGTAGCGCCAAGGCAACGCGTCAGGTTCACCACATCATCGGCGCGATAAATGCGCGGCGCCTGGGCCAACGTATAGCTACTAATCAGTAGCACGATGGTACTAATTGAAAAAAACTTGGGAAAGGGATGCAGTCCGCGGGGCAAGTCGGCCATGTAACGGGTTTGCGCATACGCCACCACCAGAAACAAAAACAACACTCCAATGCCAGCCATAGCCAGATAAAGCATCATCAGCATGGGCGGTACGCGCTCCATGCGCTGGAAGGCGGAGGGCGGTCGGTTAGCCCCTACTTTATCTTTACGTTCTTTATCGGAATTCATGCGTGGTGGCGAGAAGAAAGCGAAGTCCTTGGCAAACCAATCCAGAAAGCTTTAGTTCCGACAGAACTATATCTACTAGGCCGGAAGCCACAAAGCAAGATACGTAAAAGCCTCTCTCACCGACAACCAGAATTACGGGCTTTTCTAGACAAATCAGGATGAAACAACGTGTTATGCTCGTGCCGGCAATGGGTGGAACATTCTCTTGACTGTATCCGCCTCCAGCCGGCACGAGCATAACAACCAGGTTACCAGCAGGATTTCAGTCGCCACGAAAAAAAGACCCAATTTTACCTAGCACGGCGTTGATGGTAATCTTGGGGCTGCGGCCGGTGCCAAAAGTCACGTGCGTTTTGCCTGCCACCCGCAGATCCATCACAAGGCCGAGGCGCAAGGCTAGGTCGTTGAGTTGCTGCAAAGGGTCAATTTTAGGAGCATTTTTAGGTTTAGGAGGCGCGTTCGGGTTTTTAGGAGGTCCGCTCGTGAGCTTATCGAGCACGCGCTGACTAGGAAAATTGACGATGAGGTAGGTACCCGAGGCAGCTATCTGAATAGCGTCGCCATCCCAGGTAACCACCAACTGCGCCTCCAATTCGAGACCGTTAGCCAAGGGAGTCTGGGTTAGTGGGAGGCAAAGCAGGACGGCTGGCCGCCGCTGGATTTTCGCCGCGGGTACGAATGCGCAACGAGCCGTTTAGCCGCCAGGTAGCTGCCGGAGCCGCTGGATTTTGTGGGTTAGAAACTTGTAATTCCATCTGGTCGAAGGCCAGGGCCAGTTCGACTCCACCCGAAAGTTTAGAGAGCAGCGAAGCGGCCGTATCGGCCCAGGAAGTGGGTTGTTGGCTTGAATCAGGCATGAGAGCGTAAGAAGAATAAGTGATACATACTGCCGCCGGGTTGTGGCGAGAAGCTTGGCAGGATTATGGCAAACGACCAGCCTCGGCGCAAGTTACACGCATCATGATATGTGGTACGGCTGGCTGCCAAAACATTCTTCACTCAGCACGGTCATTTAGCTGCTACACTATAATATATCAATTGGCTAATCCAATTAAGCTCGACTACGTATGAGAGCCATCTCCCACTTTTTCTCTGCCCCCACTCCTATGCAATTCCCTTCTCTTTTCTCGCTATTAGCTGTTCAGGGTCTGGCACTTACCTTATCAAGCACGCAGGCTCAAGACACGTCTTCCACCACTCAACACGCGCTGCCCATCAACACCCTCACGGAGTTGGCCATAGCTACGCCTTCCGCCAATCAAGCGTTTGGTATGGCCGACAACACCGAGCTTATTTATCAAATAAAGGATGCGGGCGGTAAGCCAGCAGGCGAGTTGCGACAGCGGGTCGTAACGTTGAGTACTACTGAGCGGAAGGAAAGCAAAAAAGTTGTCGTACCGGAAAACATTACCACACTGAAAAGCGGCCTCTATTCCAACAAGAATCTGTTGGTACGGCTGCAGGACCTAACCTTCCGCAGCCGCCGCGACACCTGTTTCACCGACGGCCTCGCCGACTTAGATGCGGATGCCCTGCGCCGCTTCCGCGACCGGAAAATGGCTTACTCTCCTGCGCCTGTTGCTTGGCCCAATCAGCCCACAGTAGGAACTACGCTCCCCGATGGGGGCATCAACGTGCAGGTTAGTAGCTCGGTGGTGAATATTGCCACGGTTAGTACGATGCTCCGTAAGCGGCACGTCGTGAGCGGGCCTTCGGCATTGACCACGCCAGCGGGCACGTTCAACTGCTATAAGGTGGAAGCTGTGCGCGAGAGTGCCACCGTACCCCGCCCCGACATGGCCATGCGCACTAGCGTGAAGCAAGTAGATTATTATGCTCCCGGAGTAGGCATCGTGCGCACCGAAATCTATGGCAAGAATGGCAAGGTGGCGCAAGTACGCGAGTTAGCAGCTCGCAACATCAGTGCGGAATAGTGCCGTGCCTGGCATCAAGCTAGAACTTTGTAATTTCCGGAGTGTTAACTTCTTGATTCCACTGTCTAGACTACCCCTATGACTACCAAGATTCTTGTACTGGCTGCTACCCTAGCTTCGTTAAGTGCCTGCCAGTCTACTCCGGCTACCGATGCGGCCACTGCCAGCAAGCCCGCCACCGAAACGGCGGCCGCGCTGCAAGGCAAAACGTATGGCGCCGCAGTGACGGTCGAGGGTGCCAAGCCGCTTTCCGAGCTCAAGCAGGTATTAGGCAACCAAGACTCGGCCAAGGTGAAGCTGGTAGGCACCGCCGACGCGGTCTGCCAAGCCAAAGGCTGTTGGCTAACCATGAAAACGCCCGAAGGCCAGGAAATGCGGGTCCGCTTCAAAGACTACGCCTTCTTCGTTCCCAAAGACATAGCCGGCAAAACTGTAGTCATAAATGGCTGGGCCCACCGCGAGGAAGTGCCCGTCTCGGATTTGCAGCACTACGCCAAAGACGCTGGTAAATCAGCGCAGGAAGTAGCTGCCATTACCAAGCCCGAGGAGCAATTGAACTTCGAGGCCGACGGCGTGCTGATAACCGACAAAATGTAGTCTTAGCACTGGTCGGCCGCAAAAGCTGTTAATCAATTAGTTTCTGTAAGTAAAAAGCCCGTTGGTTTCGAAACCAACGGGCTTTCTATATCCTGAGTATCCCGAAAGCCGTAGCTTGCGAAGCCACTGACTCCTAACCAGGCTACTAGTGGCTTAGTTGAAGCTTCTGCGCCCCTCTTTTATGACAACCGACATTCAGCAGCAAATTTCCGCCCTCACCGAGCGCCTGCATCACCTCAATTACCAATATTATCAGCGGGATATTTCCGAGGTATCCGACCAAGAATTCGACCAGCTTTTGGCCGATTTGCAACGCCTGGAAAAAGAGTATCCGCAATATGCTCTTCCTAACTCTCCTACGCAGCGGGTGGGCGGCACCATCACCAAGCAGTTCCCCACGGCCCTGCACCGCTACCCCATGCTCAGCCTAGGCAATACCTATTCGGAAGCGGACTTGCGCGAATTCGACGAGCGGGTACGCCGCGGATTGGAGGGTGCCGAGTTTGCCTACGTCTGCGAGTTGAAATTTGACGGAGTGGCCATGAGTCTCACCTACGAGCAAGGCCAACTGACGCAGGGCGTCACGCGCGGCGACGGTACCCGCGGCGACGTTGTTACCAACAACGTGCGCACCATCAAGAACTTGCCGTTGCACCTACGCCCCGACACGGCCGCCAAGCAACCCGCCGAAATGGAAGTACGAGGCGAAATATTTATGCCCCTACCCGTTTTTGCCGAGCTGAATGCCGAGCGTGAAGCCAATGGCGAAGCGCTACTAGCCAACCCGCGCAACGCCGCCAGCGGCGCCCTCAAACTTCAAGATTCAGCCTTGGTGGCCGAACGGCGGTTGCGGTTCTACGCCTATTCCTTCCTGATGCCGGGTCGGAGCATGTTTCAAACTCATAGCGCTTCCCTGGAAGCTTTGCACGCCTGGGGCCTACCTGTATCGAACACGTGGCGGCTCTGCCGAAGCATGGACGAGGTGCTGGACTTTGTGCACGAGTGGGACAAGAAGCGCTTTACCTTGCCTGTTGCCACCGACGGCATTGTTATCAAAGTAGATGATTTCCGGCAGCAGGAGCTACTCGGGTATACATCGAAGAGTCCACGTTGGGCTATTGCCTACAAGTACCCCGCCGAAGCAGCCCGCACGCGCCTGCGGGAAGTGCAGTACAACGTCGGGCGCACCGGCGCCGTCACGCCCGTGGCGCTGCTCGACCCTGTGCCATTGGCTGGCACTGTAGTGAAGCGTGCGTCCGTGCACAACGCCAATCAGATTGCGGCCCTCGACCTGCGGCTCGGCGACATGGTGTTTGTGGAAAAAGGCGGCGAAATCATTCCTAAAATCACGGGTGTTGACCTCACGGCCCGCCTCCCCGAGAGCCAGGCCATTGTATATCCTGCCACGTGCCCGGCCTGCGATACGCCGCTTATCCGCCCGGCGGGAGAGGCGCACTACCGGTGCCCCAACGAGCGGGGCTGCCCCCGCAGCGCAAAGCCAAACTCGAACACTACGTGTCGCGCAAGGCCCTGGACATCGACGGCCTAGGCGCCGAAACCGTCGGGCGGTTCTTCGATTTGGGGTTAGTCACAGACGCTGCTAGCCTATACGACCTGCCCGCTAAGGCGCAGGAACTGGCGCAGTTGGAGCGCATGGGCGAAAAGTCGGTGCAGCGCTTAGTAGCCGGTTTAGAGCAAAGCAAGCAAGTGCCTTTCGAGCGAGTGCTCTTTGGGTTAGGAATACGCTACGTAGGCGAAACCGTGGCTGAGAAACTAGCGGCGCACTACCGCACGGTAGATACCATGGCCCAAGCCTCAGTAACCGAGTTGGCTGCCGTACCCGAAGTAGGAGGAGTTATTGCCGAATCGGTGGCGGCGTGGTTTCAGGAGCCGGCCAACCGCGATTTGGTGGAACGGCTACGGACGGCGGGGGTGCAATTGGCCCTTACGGGTGAAGCACCGCAAGCAGTAAGCAACCGACTGGAGGGCCTAACCTTCGTCTTGTCGGGTGTGTTCGAGTTGCACAGCCGGGAAGAACTGCAAGCACTAATTCAGGCGCACGGCGGCAAGATAACGGGCAGCATCAGCAAGAAGTTGAGCTACCTAGTAGCCGGCGACAAAATGGGTCCGGCCAAGCGCGAAAAAGCTACGGAGCTGAAAGTGCCCATCATTTCAGAGACTGATTTGCTGGCCATGATTCCGACTGAAACAGAGGGTAACTTTAACGGTTCCGAGGGCTTGGATGTACCACTGAATGACGTACAAGATTTAGGCATTTCCTCGAAATCCTCTGAATCTGACTCATTTCCAGCACAAAGCAGTGGCACAGGTCAACAGGGTTCTCTATTTTAGGGCCCTCATAATACCGGCCTCCCGGGCAGCATACTTTCACGAATGGGTTAGCCTGGCTACCGCGTAGCCGCGCTTTAATTCCCCCTGATCCCTCGGGAGTATGCGTCCGGGAGCACCGGTGGCCAAACCCGGCCCCGGCGCAGTTTGTTTTTCGCGTCGCACTCCTTTTCTTTTCTCGTTTTATTGTTTTGCTATGTCCCGCTTCCTTGTGCTGGCTTTCCTGGGTTTATTCGGTTTCATGTCATCGGCGCTGGCCCAAACAACTACGCCTTTTGCGCCGCCCGCAACGGTAGTCGAAATGCTAAAGAAGCCTCGCACCGTTCTGCTTGATGTGCGCACCCCGAGGAGTTCGCCGCTGGTCATGTGAAAGGGGCTGCAAACTTGAACTTCCGGGCCCCCGACTTCGGCGAGCAGGTAGCTAAGCTCGATAAAGAGCAAACTTACGTTCTGTACTGCGCTTCCGGCAACCGCAGCGGCCAAACGTTGAAGCTGATGGAAGAGGCTGGCTTCAAGAATGTTGTGAATGCAGGCGGTTTCAAAGACCTGAAAGCTGCGGGGCTACCAACAGAGTAATAACGAAGCTGTATAAGCGGCGAGTTGCTAAAACACAACTCGCCGCTTATACAGCATTACGACTCCAGAGTACCTAACTCCGTATGCTTGGTGTTCACCCGCTTGTATTCAAGGCCATTCGTACTATATCCGTAATCCTGTTCCTTCTGTTGTCTTTCTCTGCATCAGCCAAAACTTACTATGTCAGTGCAACCGGCAATGATTCCGATGCGGGTACTTCCATCAAGAAGGCGTGGAAATCCATTGAAAAAGTAAACAACGCATCGTTTAAAGCCGGTGACCAGATTCTGTTTGAGGGCGGCCGTGGTTTTGAAGGCGCTATTTGGGTGCGCAGCTTTATCCAAGGGTCAGCCGCTCAGCCGCTCATTTTTGGCTCGTACGGGGCAAGTCGGGCCCGCATCATCAGCGGCAGCACGTATGGCTTCTACGCCGAAAACACCGGCGGTATTGAGTTGCACAACCTGGAATTCATTGGGTCGGGGCAACTCACCAACACCAATTCCGGCGTAGTCTTTCACCTCGACCTCGCCAATACTCATTTGCAACACGTGGTGCTCGACAACCTCAGCGTGCAGGGCTACCGCGACCGAGGCATTTCCATTGGTAGTGCAAACGGAAGCAGCGGCTACGACCAAGTGAGGGTTACGCGTTGCGTTATGTCGGCCAACGGCGAGGCGGGCCTAGGCTCTTACGCCCAAGTTCTAGCTGCCCACCACGATTGGTATATAGGCTCTTGCCAAGCCTTCGACAACACCGGCCGCGCCGATATAACTACTACGCATACCGGCAGCGGCATCGTGCTATCGGGTGTCGATGGGGCTTTAATTGAACGTTGCGAAGCTCATCACAACGGCGCACTTAATGCCAACGCCAACGGTGGACCGGTGGGTATCTGGGGCTGGAACTGCAATAACCTCGTTATTCAATACTGCGAGTCGCACCACAACCAGACCGGCACCACTAAAGACGGTGGGGGCTTCGACTTAGACGGAGGCTGCACCAACTCGGTGCTGCAATACAACTACTCGCACGACAACGACGGCCCAGGTTACCTTGTGGCGCAGTACGAAGGCGCCCCCCTCTCCACGACGTGACTGTTCGCTACAACATCAGTGAAAACGACGGGCGGCGGCACGGGCAGGGCGCGCTCACGCTCTGGTCGTCGGGGGCCAATGGGGGCATCCAACGCGCCTTGATCCACAACAATACTATCTATATGAGTGCGCCAGCCGATAACTCACAACCTAAAGCCCTGCACATAAACAGCGAAGGTCTCAACGACGTAGGTTTGCACAACAATGTGCTGCAAACTACGGGCGGACTACCAGTGGTAGTAAGTCTTGCAACCCGTGGAGTACTCTTGCAAGGGAATGCGTATTGGAGCGGCGAGCAATCCCTACAGATAGTTTGGGGCGCCGAGAATCATAACTCGTTGGTAGCCTGGCGGGCGGCAAGCGGCCAAGAGCAACTCAACGCGCGTGCCACTGGGGTAGAAGTAAATCCACAACTGCAACAGCCAGGCACCGGTGGTATACTGGCAACCCTAAGTTCTGGGCGACAATTAACTTCACTTACTGCTTATCAGGTGCAACCTAACTCGGGCCTGGTAGGCGCCGGGTTAGATCTGCTTCGGGAGTTCAACCGCGACCCTGGACCACACGATTTCTTCGAAAATCCCACCCCTGCGGTTGGAGAAAAGCGGACTATTGGAGCTTGTGAAACTCCCAGAAAGTGAAGCTCATTCCTGTAATGAACTTGCTTAGTACTGAGCTTAAAGACGGAACTTCCGAGCACCCTAATACTCTGCAATAATCATCAATTGAAAACTATTTTGCTTTCCCTACTAATTATTATACACTCATTTATAACAAGTTATCCGAGCAAATCTCAACCTATTATTTAGTATTAATAGAAGAGGTAACTGCTTGAAGAGAAGACTTCAATTTAGAAGTTATTGAACTTTGACTTTTGTCCTTTTGTGTTGGTCCTTCCACGTAAAAAGGAAAGTTAGCCGTTGAAGCGCCGCCATGTCCGTCCGTGACCGTAACGTACAGCCGATAGGCTCCAGGCTTCGTGGGAGTACGCACGGAGGTCTTGAACTGGTTGGGGGCTAGCACTACGCCCGGCAGCGGCTCATCACGAATCTGCAGGGTCTTGCGGTCTTCACGCCAACGTGACTCGGGTCGTACTTCCCATACCACGCGCAAACTGTCGTGCTCCTGGTCTTGGGCCGTGACGAAAGCCGGGTACGTCTGGCCCGGGCGCAAACGCAAGCTTTGATTGTCGAAGTGCTGATTAAACTGGATGTCACTCACTTGGGGGCCCGATTAGCAGGCCAAGTGCCGCTCCACAAATACTGCATCTGATCGACGAGTTCAGTTCGCTCCCCTGTGGGCATAAACATGCTAAACCACGTGGGAGTTGCTTCCTGCCGATTCCCCCAATAGAAGACGTAAGAGCCTAAGCACTTGCTGCTTTGTTGTTGAATACCGGTTTGGTAAAAGTCGGCTACTGCCCTGGCTTTCTGTGCGCTCCGTGGTTCTAGCGCTGCCCCCCAGCTGGTTTGTACAGTCTCCCAATACCCTTGAGGTCCAAATTCCGTGATAAAGTAAGGATGTTGCCAGTTAACCTTTTCCAGGTAATTGCGAAGCTCTCTTAGGTTACCGTAACTATTAAAAGCAATGAAGTCGAGTTCATGGCCGCGGTTTCCCATCCACTTGAGCACCGTTGGGTCAATGAACGTGGATATTACCGGATGATTCGGGTCTACCTCATGAATCATTCTTGCCACGTCATCAATGGCATCAAACACATCTGGATTACCGGACCCCTGTTCTACCTCATTGCCTACATCCCAGGCAAGCAAAGCAGGATGATTGCGGTAGCGTATTACCTCCTTGCGCAGATTTTCTACCTGTTTTTTTACGGCTTTTTTGTCATAATAATCAAATCCATCGCGCTCGGGTATTAGCCATAAGCCAAGCAGAACCGTCAGGCCGTGTGCCTGCGCTGAGTCGAGCAGAGGTTGCGCGTAATCGGTGGTCCAGAGCCGAATGGAATTGCCACCCGCTGCTTTCAGCATACCCAAATTTTCAAGTCCGCCAGCTCCTTTTACGAAGTAAGGCTTTCCACCACGCTGCAATTCATAACCGGTTCCTTTGCGAACCACCCGTACTGGCACAACCTTATTGGCAGATGTATCGTTAGGAGCCTGGTTTTGCTGCTCAACTGCATGACTTTTCCCCGTCTGTTCGGTACAGGCAACAGCCACGCTAACAAGGAAAAGCTCAAGCACCAACAGGCTCGTTCTCTTCACTTGCTTGTATTTTTTACCTATTCGCAGCATGAATCCTTGTTGAAACTCTCAAAGTATTGTTCTGACATACGAGCCAAGCTCGTATCTGGACTTGTGCCCAAAGGTATAAATTATTTCATAAATAATACTATAATATTTATATAATTATAAAAATACCAAGTTTGCCTAAGGTAAGCTGTCGGGATTTTTCCATAGAATTTCTATTTATTTTACAGTTAAATGTAACTATGTACCAACACGAACCGGTAAAGCATAGTACATTTGAGATTCGCTAACAGTACTCATATGGATGAGGCCTCAAATCCAGTAAGTGGGACACCATCTACAGGGAATAGTACAACAGCTCCTTCTTCTCCGACTGTTAAATTTCAAGCAGCCCCTGGTGTAAAGCAAATGCGGCTATTAGTAGCCTTAGGCTGCTTAATGCTCTTGCAATTCATTTGGTGGTTTGCTGACCCCGACCACATTGGCAATCCGTTGCTGTTCTGGTTGCTCACAGGTTCGCTTGGGTTTAAATTTCTGCGCACCCTGCACGAGTGGTATCACTACGTCAACGTGCGGGAGCCAATAGCCCCTACTTGGCAACCTGGTTATGCGCCTACCGTGGATGTGCTTACCACCTTCTGCGCCGGCGAACCTTACGATATGATCGTGCGCACGTTGCAGGCCATGCAGGCAATTCGCTACCCGCATACCAGCTACCTCTGCGACGAAGCCGACGACCCCTACCTGCGCCGCGTGTGCGAGCAGCTCGGTGTGGTGCACGTTACGCGCAAGATCAAGGTGCACGCCAAAGCCGGTAACATCAACAACGCGCTGCGCCAAGCCACTGGTGAGTTGTGCGTGGTACTCGACCCCGACCACGTGCCCACCCCCGACTTCCTCGACCAGGTGGTGCCCTACTTTCAAGATACCAAAGTAGGTTTTGTGCAAGTGGTGCAGGCTTATGGCAATCAGCACGAGAGTTTAGTAGCGCGGGGTGCCGCCGAGCAGACCTACCATTTCTATGGTCCGCTGCTCATGGGCATGAACGCCTACAACACCGGCCAAGCTATTGGCGCTAACTGTACCTTCCGTCGTATCGCTCTCGACTCGATTGGGGGCACGCATCCGGTTTGACGGAGGACATGCATACTGCTATGCGCTTGCACGCCCAAGGTTGGAATTCGGTCTATTTGCCTAAGGTACTGAGTCGAGGGTTAGTGCCTGCTTCGCTTGGGGCCTTCTACTCGCAGCAGTTGAAATGGTCGCGCGGCGCCTTCGATTTGTTGATTCGGGTATATCCACGCTTGTTTCCTCGCTTCAGCTGGCGTCAGCGGCTGCACTACCTGCTGTTGCCTTTATACTTCTTGTCGGGAGTTGTCACCCTTATCGACATAGCCGTACCCACCCTGGCGTTGGTTACCACTACTTTTCCTTGGCGGGTGGGGCTAGGCGAGTTCACCTTGCACATTCTCCCTTTCACTGCCCTCACCCTCCTTATCCGCCTATGTGCGCAGCGCTGGTTGCGCGAGCCTCACGAAGCAGGCTTGCACTTAGCGGGAGGCATATTGCGGGTAGGCTCGTGGTGGGTGTATGCGTTAGGCTGGTTCTATGCCCTCATCAACATCAAAGTACCCTATATCCCTACTCCTAAGGAAGGGCGCCCGGCTACAGAGTGGAAGATCAGCCTGCCCAATATTCTGACGGCTGTAGTGCTGATTGGTGCCGCCAAGTATGGGCGGGGACTTTCCCTAACACCAGCCACGCAGTTTATGTCGGTGCTCGTGCTCTTCAACGCGGCCATTCTGCTGGCGGCTGTGGCCATGGCCCAGCACGGAATTCTTGAATCAATTTTGCGCACCGCGGCGGGCGCCCGGCCCCTACGGCGGCTGTTGCTACTGGCTGACCGGTGGCGTGGTCAACTTGGCCGTCAATTAGTAGAAGGATTGCGGCCTGCTGCTGGTCGTTTTGCAATTGGGTTAGTAAGCCTCTATTGTGTGGCGTTGGTTGGGCTCCACAGCTACCAAAACCACTACATTGCTTTGGAGCGACAGTGGTGGCCTACGCAGCCAGACGCTTCCCTGCACCTAGGGCAACTCGTGGCACTTCCTACTGCTAGCACCCCTCCCCCTAGCGACTCTACGGCTCTAGTGGCCTTAGACATGCCTGCTACCGTTACCCCAGCGCAACTGCAAGCGCTAAAGCAAACACTGGCGGCACGGCGCGGAGCTACTTTACTAAACTGGGAATTAAAGCCTGGCAATCGAGTTAACCTACAGCAGATAAAGCAGCTAGAACTTGATAAGCTCAAGTTTCCTGTACTTTTACGGCCGGTACTCTACACCTCATCGGCCTCTGAGTTCGTTCACGACTGGCAACAACTCGTGCAGCAAGTGCGCAATTTAGGCGGACCGCGGCTCATATGGGTTTGGACCCCGCCCCAGGATGAGTCACTGAAGGCCTATTTCCCAGGCATTAATTATGTGGATTGGATAGCTGTAGATGGCCGCAATACGCCAGCCACCCCTGCCGAGTGGTACAACCCGGTTCGAGCTCAGCTAGCCCCTTCTATTGAGATGCACTCCAAGCCCGTATTGTTGCTAATGGCTTCTGCCGAAAAAGCAAAGGTGGTTCCGAAGCAGCTGAGCGAAAGTTTTCCCGAAGTGAAAGCTGTGATTTTCGACCAAGTGCAAACCAGCGTATCCCAAACCAAACAAGTTAGTTTCCTAGAACACTAGCCTGATTTACCAACAGAAAGGGCCCCGACTATCAAGTCGGGGCCCTTTCTGTTGGTAGGGAACCTTAGAAGCTGTTCACTAAGCTATTGTGCAGGGTACGAGGGCTCCAGTAGCCACTGGCAATGATGCGCCGAATCGTGTAGAGTGGGTCTTGTGGGTCGCGCTTCTCTGCTAGTACAAAGGCAGCTACCATACCGCGTTGCTTGAGTTGCGGAATAGCCTCTGGGTTCCACAGGCCGAAGGGGTAAGCAAAGTACTTGATGTCCTTGCCGGTGATTTCCTCAAGGGTTTTGGTGGGTTTTTCTATCTGCGTTACCCAATCTTCGCCCTGATATTTTTTCACGTTGTGGTGGTCCCAAGTGTGCGAACCGATAACGTTGCCCTCATCGGAAAGCTGCTTTACCTGAGCTTTGCTCATGTAGCGCGGCCGGCCTAGGCTCACGGTCATCACAAAGTATACTGCCTTAAAACCGTGCTTTTCCAACTCCGGCCGGGCCACCGTAAACTGGTCGAGGTCGGTGTCGTCGAAGGTGAGCATGATGGGCTTGGGAGGCAACGGAGCCCCAGTAGCCAGGTAGGCGTAGAGTTGGTCGGGCAGGATGGTATGGTAGCCGCTATCGGCTAGCATTTGAATCTGCTTTTTGAACTGCTCTACAGGCACGATATAATCTTTAGCCCCTTTCGAGTCGCGCGGCCGCCAGTCGCGGATTTGGTGGTAGCACAGAATAGGCACCTGCGGCCGGGCCGTAATAGTAGCCGCATCGGCAATGCGGTTGGCCGGAATGCTAGCCGGATCGGGTGCCGACGGTCCCGCGGACGCGGAGGCTGTTTCAGTTGTAGCAACCGCGTTAGCAGCGCTAGCCGCCGCCTCGGTGGCGGTACTAGCTTCGGTCGTCAGGGCTGACTTGGAATCGTTGCAGGAAGAAAAGGTAAAAGCTGCGGCTATAACAGCAGCAGTAGTTAAAGGAGAGTAAGTAAGCTTCATGAAAGATAAAAGTGACCAGACCGCAGGCAAATGCCTTATTTTCGCGCAACGAAGTTAGAAGAAGTCTTTTGACTGATTTTAGGCTTCTTGCATCATACAAAGCAACAGTTTATTCCCCGCATGGACAAATTCCGAGGCACGGGTGTCGCCCTCGTCACTCCTTTCTCCCCTTCCGACCACTCCGTCGACTATGCAGCGCTGCGCCGCCTGCTCGACTTCGTCATTGAAGGTGGAGTTGAATACTTAGTGGTTAATGGTACTACCGCCGAATCACCAACCGTCACGCACGAAGAAAAAGCGGAGATCCTGCGCGTTGTAAAAGAGCACGTGGCCGGCCGCGTGCCGCTAGTGTATGGCATCGGGGGCAACGACACGGCGGGCACTGAAGCTACCATCCGCAACACCGACCTATCGGGAATTGAGGCCTTGCTTTCGGCTAGCCCTTATTATAATAAACCTTCTCAAGCAGGCATCATTGCGCACTACGAGCGCCTGGCGGATGCTTCGCCGGTACCGGTCATCCTGTATAACGTACCGGGTCGCACCGCGTCCAACCTTACGGCTGCTACCACGCTCCGCTTGGCACAGCACCCCAACATCATCGGCATCAAAGAAGCTAGCGGCAACTTAGAACAGTGCCAGCAAATTGCCGCCCATAAACCAGAAGACTTCCTGCTCATCTCCGGCGACGACATGATGACCACTTCGCTTGTAAGCTTCGGGCTGTTGGGGTTATATCCGTATTGGCCAACGCCTTTCCTCGTCCCTTTACCGATATGGTGCGCTATGCACTGGCCGGTGAATTTGGGCAGGCAAGCCAACTCCTCTTCAAGTTCGTCGACTTAAACCCACTGATGTATGAGGAAAGCAACCCGGTAGGCGTAAAAGCCGCTCTAGAAGCCCTGGGCGTCTGCTCAGGGTCTGTGCGCCTGCCACTGTTAGCAGCTTCAGAGAGCTTACAAGAACGAGTAAGGCAACTGCTGTAGCCTGTTGCTGCTCTTACACTACATAACAAGGACCTGCCTTCTAAAAAGACAGGTCCTTGTTATTTTATAGCAGAAGTTCGCGCCAAGTAGTAGAGTCTCAGTAGTCTAGAGGGCTACTTGATGTGGTTCGTAGTTTACCCGCCAATCAGCCTGAACCTGCTGCAACTAGCCTTCTACATTCACTTACTTGTCAAGCACTTCAAGGCAATAGGCAAACCAGATTTCCGACAGACTGTCGTCGCACCAAAAACCAAAACTTTTGAATTCAACCAAGCTCGTTGCCATCCGTTACCAGCCACTGGCTAGTACATCGGCTACGTGCAGCGTTCTGATTGGCTTTTTCTCGCGGCGGATGTAAGCGTCGAGGTGCATGAGGCAGCTGGTATCGGTGCTGATTATGTATTCGGCGCCAGTAGCCAAGGCATGTTCTACTTTCTGCTCGGCCATGGCCACAGAAATAGCTTCAAACTTCACAGCGAAGGTACCCCCGAAACCGCAGCAGGTTTCGTTTTCAGCCATTTCTAGGCGTTCGAGGCCAGGAATAGCATCGAGCAACTGCCGAGGGGCTATTTTGATGCCGCACTCGCGCAAGGCCGAGCAGGAATCGTGGTAGGTGTAGCGGCCTTGGAGGCGGGCCTGCGGGATGGCCGTCACGCCCAGCACATCGACCAAAAACTCGGTTAGCTCGAAAATGCGGCGCTGAGTGGCATGATAGCGGCCTTGTTCGGGCTACCATCGAAGAGTTCGGCGTAGGAATTGCGCACCATACCCACGCACGAAGCCGATGGGCTGACGATGTACCGGTCGGGCTCGTTAGGGAAGTCATCGAGAAACTTGCAGGCTACTTCGCGGCTCTCTTTTTTGTAGCCAGCATTGTAAGCCGGCTGTCCGCAGCAGGTTTGGTTGCTATTGTAGTGCACTTCGCAGCCCACCGATTCCAGCACTTTCACCATGTTCATGGCAGTTTCCGGAAAAAGCTGATCTACGAAACAAGGAATAAATATATCGACCGCAGTAGGCATGGTAATGTGTCTTGAAGAAAGGCGCTTGCCTTGTATAAGCTTTGAAAAAGAGAAGAAACTAGCAGTAATACTAATGAGCTGCAAATATTGCTTGATTTAACTTTTTCGCCTCATCTAACGCCAATTCGTTTAGCGGCAATTTCGCTCCTACTTCCACACTGAAATCAATGAGTTGCTCGGTGGGCATGTTACCGGTGAGTTTGTCGGAGGCCATGGGGCAGCCACCGTAGCCTCCAAGAGCGCCATCGAACCGGCGGCAGCCGGCTCCGTAGGCCGCTTGCACTTTCTCGTGCCAGCTACTTGGGGTAGTATGCAGATGCGCCCCAAATTCGATGTGTGGGAAAGCCGCCGTCAATTCCCGAAATGGCGGCGCAATAGTTTCTGGCACCGACGCCCCAATGGTATCCGATAAGGCAACGATGCGAACGCCAAGTATATCGAGCTTCTGGGTGAACTCGCCTAGTACTTCCGGGCTCCAGGGGTCGCCATACAGGTTGCCGAACCCCATGCTCAAGTACACCACCTGCTCCTGCCCGGTGCGGGCACAGAGTTCCTGCGTACGAGCTACCTCATCGAGCGCCTGGGCGATGCTCTTGTTGGTGTTGCGCTGCTGGAAAGTTTCCGACACCGATAGTGGAAACCCAATGTATCGGATCTGCGGGTACTGAGCGGCCGTTTCAGCGCCCCGCAAATTAGCCACAATGGCCAGTAGCTTGGTGGTAGTGCTGCTTAACTCCAGCCCGTCGAGCACCTCCGCCGTGTCGGCGAGCTGGGGAATGGCCTTAGGCGAGACGAAACTGCCGAAGTCGAGCGTATCGAACCCTACGCGCAAGAGCGTGTTCAGGTAATTGATTTTTTGGGCAGTCGGAATGAAGGTGGGCCAGCCCTGCATGGCGTCGCGGGGGCAGTCGATAAGTTTCATGGTGGGGCGGGGAAAGCAGCGTAGAACAGCAAAGGTAGAACCCGCACGACAAACACTACGTCCGCGCCGCCCGCTTACCTCTGCACCACCCCAAAACGTCCGCCCGGTACATCCAAAATGACCGTATGATCAACGAAAGGCTCGTTGCCGAGCATGCCGCCCATCCCCGATGAAGCCATCAGCAACGTTTGCCACCAATTCATGCCCTTGATATAAGTGACGGTGCGCAACGGCATTGTCAAGGCTCCTACCTGCAAGGCCGCGGCAGTAGCTACCGTGTACGAGGTAAGGGTTTTGCCCCAGGAGTTGACGGCGGCCGTATGAGTTGGGGCGGCTGGCTGGGCTAGGTTGTGCCAAGTGCTTTCACTGGTAAGCAACGCGAAGGCGCTGCTGCCCGAGTCGAAAAGCAACTGCTTGGGTTCGCCTTGCAGGCTCATATCCACCATCACACGGCGGCTGTCGAAACTCATGGGCACGTAAGTGGCTTGGCGCGCGAGACTATCAGGCACGGAAGCATACAAGTTGAAATGCCGACGAGCGTAGTCGAGAACCAATACCTGATTAGCCAGCACATCGGACCCAAGTGTACCAATCACGAAAGGAGCGGTGCTGTCAGCAGGCAGCTCGGTGTCGCCACGGTGCATCACCCTGATGGTGCGGGCCTGCAATTCCCCTTGGCCAATGGCAAAATGAAAGTTTCGTACCGCATCATCCTGGGAAGGAGCATGCTGCTGATAGTCGGATACTGGGCCCGGAGCGCTGCCAACGGATTGTCGTAGAGTATCGAGTAAGGAGCGCCAGTATCGAACTGCATGTAGCAAGTACGGGGACAGCCAGGCAGCGTTACGGGCACAAGCAATGCGGCGTGCGGCATGGCCCGATGAGCCGTGGTATCAGCATCCCAAACGAAAGCACTTGTGGCCGGCAGCTTGGTAACGGTGAGCTGATTAACGGGGGCTGAAACTGCTTGCGAGCATAAAAGTAGCCGCCAATAGCACTTACCACCAGCACGACCAGCACCGCAAGCAGAATTTTGAACAGGAGTTTCACGAGGAACGGGGTTAGGAGTGAACTACGAAACCAAAACTAGAGTCTCGCCCAATCCGCCCGTGCGTCATTTTACCGCCATTTACCCGCCACTTCTTTTTGTTTGTTGACTATCAACAAGTTGCTACTACAGCATGACCCGATATAAGTTGAGGTTTCCTCGACGCAGTTGTAGTGCATAGTAGCCGACCGTTAGCACATTAAGTGAATACGAGAAAATGAACACACCAAGAAAGGCCCCCGGTAGCACGAGGTGGTAGTAGCGGGCTGCTGCCATCTGGCCGAATAGCAGCAGCATATAAGCGAAGAAGCAACCGACTTGCCACAAGATCTGGAAGCCCAACACTCGGCGCCCTATCTCGGCCACGTGCTCGGTGTCGTGGCGGCGGGTGCGCCAGAGGTACAGCGGCACTACTATGTTAAGCAAAGGAAACAGCAAAAGGCTTAGTGCGCTCAGATTGAGCAACTGCAAAAACTGCGGATCTGAGCGCAGTGCCGGCACGACCGTGGGTGCTTCCGCTGCTGGTTCGGACTCTGGTTCGCGTATTGTTTCCGGCTCGTTCTGCAGCACTTCGAGCGGCACTTCCAGCGCCACGGCTAATGCCAACACGGTGTGGCCGCGGGGGGTGGTGTCGCCCTGCTCTACCCGCTGTATGGTGCGCAAACTTACCCCCGACCGCTCTGCCAATACTTCCTGTGAAAAACCTTTGCTTTTGCGAGCGGCAATAATGCGGTTAGCAGAGAACATATAGACGAGTAGAGGAAAAATAAATTCTAGCAATAATACTTGTCTCAGGCCATATATTCTCGATGTGCAATAACTACCGTCTATCAGCAGACCCCACTGGGCTGGTTGTCGATTCAATATTTCGCGCATCAAGCGGCGCAAGCAACTTGACTTACCTCCTTGAACCCCTTACTCCAGATTCCGCCTGCATCGGAATAATCAGCTCGAGCAGATAGCCTCTGAGGCATCTGCTTTGGCAAATCAGCAGGGTGTTATTGCACCTACTACTTACTGTATCTGCTGTGGGGAGGCGAACTACCCAGCACTATTAAGGGTTTAAAAGGAAACCAGTAACTCATGCCATTTCGCCTGCGCGCTCCGCTATACCTCGTTTTCATTACGCTGCTTACGGCTTGTAGCCAGCAACAAACCCTACAAGGTATCTTTCAAAAATCAACGCCCCACGAAACGTACGCTCGGCGCCTACGCCAAGCTGGCCTCGATCAGACAGCCTTGGGCCGTGACTGGTTGGCTGCTGCCGCCAACGCTTTGCGCGACTCCTTGGTCGTGACGTTGCCCTTTCAGGAAACCGGCTACTTTTCGGCCGACCAGGCTACGGCCGCTTCCTACCGTTATCAGGTCCGTGAGGGGGAAACTGTTCGTATCAGTTTGAGCTTAGGAGCTGGCACCGAAGCCCGCGTGTTTTTGGATGCTTTCGAGCTAGACCCCGACCGGGCCGCACCCCGTCAACTAGCTTCTGCCGACACCACCGCCCTCTCCTTCAGCTATGTAGCCGAAGACGACCGCCAGCACCTGCTACGGGTGCAGCCCGAACTGCTGCGCACCGGTCAGTTTACGTTGCGCATTCAGCGGGCTCCTAGTCTTGGCTTTCCGGTGCACGGCAAAAATGACGTGGCCGTAGGTAGCTTCTGGGGGGTCGACCGAGACGGGGGCGCCCGGCGGCACGAAGGCATCGACATCTTCGCTAAGCGCGGCACCCCAGCCGTGGCGGCGGTAGCGGGCTTTATCACCCGCGTAAATGAAACCCCGCGGGGTGGCAAGGTGGTTTGGCTGGCCGATACCGAGCACAGCCAGCACCTCTACTACGCCCACCTCGACCGTCAGCTAGTCCAACCTGGTCAGCAAGTGAAACCCGGCGACACGTTGGGCTTGATTGGCAACACCGGTAATGCCCGCACCACGCCCCCGCACCTGCACTTCGGTATCTACCGGGGCGGCCGGGGCGCCGTCGATCCGTTTCCGTTTGTACGCCACGCCGATGCGCTGCCACCCGCCCCGCGCACTGCGCCCGAACGCCTAGGCCAGTGGGTACGGGTGCGCGACAAGCAAGCGACACTGCATCGGGGCCCTTTAGCCAAGGCGACAACTGTGGCCGGGGTTTCGCGCAATACTCCCCTATTGGTAGTCGGCAGTCAAACCGACTGGTACCGGGTGCAGCGTCCGGATGGGCAGCTGGGCTACATTCCGGCGCGCGCCGTGGTAGCGGCTGCGGCACCTCTACGGCGTATGGCGTTGCCAGTAGCCACCGATCTGTACGCCAAACCGCAAACCGGTGCCGCCACCCTCGACTCGTTGCCGGCCCGCAGCTTAGTTGCCGTGTTAGGCGAGTACCAGGGCTTTCGGCTAGTTCGTAGCGCTACAGGTACTATTGGCTGGTTAGCCGGCCTCGATTCTTAGTTGGTAAAGGCGGAGTCGGCTTCACGGACTGTTCATGTACCTGCTTCTACCTTTCACCTGGTGATTGGAGTATTCGCGGCGCAGTTTTCCTGGTGGAGCTGCGCCGCGTTTGCTAACTTCTTAGGATGACTGTTTGCACTTAATAGCAAAGCCGCCCCTGCTCTAGAGTAGGGGCGGCTTTGTTTTAGGCTTTATTGACAGCAGATTGACTACCGCAACATTTCCGAAGCTGAATTATTCTGCCACGATAACCGCTTTGCGCAGTTTCTTGGCATATGCTAGGCGGCGCTCTTTACCACCTGCTGCTGTGTAGTCGAAGCCTACTGCTTTGGTATCCTCCCGAACTGCTTGCCAAGCTTGGGCGTCCACGTCGGAGGGCAGGCGCAGGGAACGAGGCACAGCAGGCTGCGTGAACCGGTCTTCCTTGAAGAAAGCATTCATGCTCTGTAGAATGGCAATTTCCCTGTCGCGGGCAGTGGCAGCGGTACCATCAGCCGCCATGCGCTTGTCAATCAAGGCCGTGGCGGGCATCAGTTCTTTGCGCAACGTATCGCCGGTACTAGTCAAGATAACGAAGCGGGCTTGCGCATTCAGAATCTTGGTGCCTCGCAATTGCAATACAAAGTTGTCCTTGGTTTTGGTGTTAGAGAAATAGTGAGTGGCATTTACAGTTCGCAGCACCGTACGGTTCGTGACGCGGCCGCGCGACGGATCAGGAACAGGCGTATACGGCTTATCCGTGTTACGAGCAGTGCCAGCTTCCTTGTCCGTTGTGATACAAGAGGAAACCTGAAGCAAAACACTCAAGCAAGTGGCAACGAGTACTATTTTTTTCATTATTACGCGAAAAACTTTCATTAGAGCAGGTTGGCAAAGTACAAAGTCACCCATTAGCCGGGAGATGCTCGAAAGCCGAAGTCACTGATTTTAAATCAAAGCTACGGCTAACCCTTTATCAACCAAAAATACTAGGCAGGATTAATAATTACGGCTTGTTTGTCTGATTTTACTGTTGCCTCATAATCACACAATGTTAAGCTTATGTTATGATCCCTATACGTTTGTCGTTTAGGCTAAGGTTTGAAAAATGCCACTTTAAATTGAAATTTTATAGCCAGTCTAGCTCCACTCCTACCGTCCAGCGAGGAAGTTCTGGATAGCTAGTTCGGTAGGCAGAAGTGAAGGTATCGGAAAGCCGGTAGCGCCCCACAGCAGCGAAGCGACCTGAACCGAGCCGGGCTCCGACACCGTAGGGCCAACGCTTCATATAAGGCAGCCCATGTTCCACCACTTTCACCCGCTTAGCACTGGTGCCTGGCCGATCTTCGTATCGGTGAGTTGTGCTCATCACCCAACCACCCCAGCCCGTCAGGTCGAGGTACCGGCCTATCACGTTACCCCGTTGCCCCACATTCAATCGCATAAATCCTTCGAGCTGCCACTGCGACGCCACCAACGATTCGCGGTAGTGTAAGTCAGGCGTAGGCAAGCGTTTTTGGCTGGATTGGTCGAGCCCGTACACCTGCCGCACAAACCGTAGGTCCACTCCTACACTAAGTGGTTCGCTCAACCGAAACTTGTTGCGCACCCCTAGCATCAGTTCCGCGGAATTGCTGTGGTTCAGCTTAGCTCCCGCCCTTGACCGACCAACTACTGGCAGGTAGCCTACATACAGGTGATTGAAGAAGGCGCGATTCGGTCCGAAGGAAGTATACACCGTGTCATTGGCCACCTCGGCATGCAGCAGTACCCGTTGGGCATGTGCGGGCACCCCGGCCAGCAGCGCCAGCATGAGTACATACGCTGCCGTCAGCTTCTTATCTAAACTCATTGAACAGGGTAGCTATGCGTGGCGCCTTGATAGAAAACCCGGACCACGTCGCCGGGGCGCAAGGTGCGGCGCGGGATGCGTAGAACAGCCCGCTGGCTGACTTCCATCACCTCATAACGCCGCAATACGCCTTTGGCATCTGCTACGTGCCAGTACAAGTAGCCGGCTGCTGGCAGCGGTGGAAACCCTGGAGCAGCGGGGACGTTTGTGGCTGCTGGACTCTGACTTTGCGGCGTCGGACGAGCGTCTTCGCGGCCGAGGGGAGCTACTCGGGCCGGAGCGTTATCGGCCAGCTTACTGTTCAGCGAATCGGCATAAAGGGGAAGTTGCCGCACCACAGTTGGTCGCTCTGCCTCCGGGCGAATAAGTACAGCCACCGTGCTATCCTGCGCTATAAAGCTGACCGTGAGTGTTTGCTCTAGTGCCTTCTGCCCGGCTGAGTAGCGCAGTGCTACGGTAGCTTGCGGAATGCCGTAGCCATGAGCGTAGTCATAATAAGGATATAAACTTGCCGACTGCTCGATTTCGGTGAACAGAGCCATAACGGGCAGTTTGCGTTGCGCTTGCCAAGCACAGGCGGCAAAGCCCGCTACCAACGGCGACGCAAACGAAGTCCCGTCGATACGGGAATAGCCGCCGGGCGACGCGGCCAATACGGTTCCGAAAGCGGCCACATTAGGCTTTAGCCTTTTGCTAGCCGAAGGACCATAGGCGCTGAAATCAAGGTGCAAGCCAGTATCCGGGTTTACGCCCCCAACTGCTAGCACCGAATCGGCATCGGCGGGCGTGCCCACGGTGCGCCAGTCGTCGTTGTCGCCGTCGTTGCCGGCGGCATTTACTACTAGTATGCCTTTGCGGACCGCTAGCTCGGCGGCCCGGGCCACTAAGCTGGTGCGCCCGTTCATGTCTTCGGGGAAGTAGCGGCGCGAGGTGTACCCCAACGACGAGTTGATGATATCGGCGCCGTTGCGGTCGGCCCACTCTACGGCAGCCAGCCAATCAAGCTCCTCGGTATACACCTCCCGGTTCATGCGCTCGGTACGAGCCAGCAAATATTCGGCCCCCGGCGCTAAGCCAAGCAACGTACCATCGGGCAGGCGGCCGGCTAGGCATGAGAGCACCTCCAATCCGTGCGTGCCGCCGTGAAACACATTAGTAGTCTGACGCACGAAGTCGTAGCTGGCCACCACTTTCTTTTCCGCAAAAAGCTGGCGAAAGGCCGGGTGCCGATCGGCTCCGTTGAAGCCCACATCGAAAATAGCAATACGCAGGCCCCGCCCATCCAGTCCTGCCCGCCGGAAAGCATCAGCGCCTAGAGTACGAGTTTGCTGACGAGCTAATTGACGGTCGGCAACGCTAATAGTGGCTTTGTCTCCTGAGCTAGTTACAGCGGCCACTGCAGACCGGAGGGCGGGATGTAGAGCTACTTCGGGCAGTTCTATCACCTGCTGCACACCGGGTAGAGTGGCAAGCACCGCGGCTTGTGCGGCCGTGGCCCGGCAGGCTACGGCATTAAACCATCGGCTCACGAAAAGTACTGTATCGGCGTGGGCTTGCACGGCGCGCAAGTACACTGGGCTAACGGGCAAATCGGTGAAGTCGGCGGGCGGCAGGTGCTGCCGCTGGCGGCGGGCTTGGGCGGCCGGGTGGAAATAAGTGGCTGGCTCGAATTTGACTCCAGCTTTATCGTGCAGTTCCACCCAATAGCGGCGCGTAGGCGGTGGACCTGCGGCTCGGCTAGTCGTTCCTAGCAGCAGGAGCAGTACTACAACCTGAACGCGAGAAAGCAAATACAGCAAGGAAATAACAGGTGTTAGAATACAATCAAGACAACCGAACAGCAGGGCCGGCATCAACAAACCGGCATCCGACAACTCCAACGAAAGGCTCGGCTTAAGGATTTCAAAGCTAATGCAAAACAACTGGTCTTGGTCGTATCCCCGACAACTCAACATTACCCAGGGCCGTTTCAAGCCCAACTATTTACTTTTTACCTTTTTCTCAGTCTTATGAATCTGCTGTCTGCCCGTTTAGCCTTGCTGTCTGTGCTCGGCTCTGGTGCATTAATGCTAAGTGGTTGCAATGCCAAGGAAATTGCCGCGCTGCAACAACAAAATGCCGCTCTTACGTCTTCCCGCGACCAATTACAGGCGCAGAAGACCGCGCTTGAACAAGAGAAAACCCGCAACGAAGAAGCCTTACGGTCTAGCCTACTCAGCAGGAGCCAACAACTAAATCAACTCAATGATAACCTAACCGGAGCCGAGCAAGCCAACAGCGCCCTGACCGCCGATTTGCGCTCGAAAGAACAGCGTATTGCTGAGATGCAACGCATTCTGGACCAGAAAGACGCCGCCGTGAAAGCTTTACGTCAGAAAGTAGGCGATGCGCTCCTGGGGTTCAATGCCCAAGACTTGCAGGTAAACGTCAAAAACGGGAAGGTTTATGTTTCCCTTTCCGAACAACTGCTCTTCAAATCCGGCTCTACCCGGGTAGACCCCAAAGGCCAAGAGGCACTGAAAAAGCTAGCGAGTGCCCTGCAAGGCAACCAAGACGTAAACGTACTAGTGGAAGGCCACACCGACAACGTACCCATTGCCAGAGGCACCGTCGGCATGCGCGACAACTGGGATTTGAGCGTACTGCGAGCCACCGAAATTACGCGCTTGCTTACCACTAACGGACTGCCAGCCAGCCAAGTAACTCCTTCGGGGCGCGCAGAGTATGTACCAATTGCCGAGAATAATTCACCCACCAATAAAGCACTAAATCGGCGCACTGAAATTATTCTAACACCCAAACTCGACGAGTTATTCCAGATTTTGGAAGCTAACTAATTATAGTTCACCTCGTTTTGTTTACTTTACAACAATGGCTTTCTCGTACGGGAAAGCCATTGTTGCGTATAGACCTTCTACTGACTAGATATCTAAAAGGCTATAATGCGAATTCGTGTAGGTGCAGCCTTAAACCTCACTACGTTGTCTTATTCAGTAGAGTAATTGTAAATTATTGAACTCGTAACTAGTCGTCGACAAACAGTATTACTTACAAAATCCCGCTGATAAGCATTGCTCTATTCTTCCATCCTGTCTCTAAAGCTATGTACATATGCAAAGCAGGAAGCTGAAGATCGAAATCGGATTACGACTAAAATATTTCTCGCTCCTTACCATATGTCGCAGAAGAAAAATTTTAGCTAAATTGGTAACAGGAGCGAAATAATCTTGCCAAGGCAAGATTATATAGTGCATTACTTGTTGAACACAAATCGGTATAAGTTTTTAGTAGCTTATTGATTTTAGTTTGTATCCACATAGGCTTGCCTTAAATACGCTATTTAGTCATTAATTAAAAGCGGGTTTTCATGATACGCTCATGAAACTCATGTAAAAGACTATAGGAAGATTCTGCATGGCTGTGCTTCCGTGCAATAGAGCCGTATGGGGTCTTATGCTCCTGGATAGGGTTTGTTAGCGTTTGGCACGCTGCTAGGGGCACTGGCTGCCGTTATAAATTACCAGAAATGGAATTGAAAATCGAAAAATTATTTTCTGTAGCACCTCGAAATAAACAATTTCAATTAGATAACCCAGCTGGTTTTTTCCCGTTGTAGATAAAAACTATTTGATATAAATAGTTTTTAGTTCAACTTTGAGCGATAGTTCATATTTACTCAACCAAAAATTCCAGCTCATGGCTACTCCCGACCTCAGCAAACTACAGCAAATTCTGGCCAGCGCCGAAGATAATGAAGCGGTGCTCAACCAGATTCGCAAAAATATGACCAAAGTGACCGAATTGATTACTGAAATCAGCACTATGTTAGAGCCAGGCTATACAGTTGAGAAAAAAGAGCGCAAGCCGCGTGCTGTAAGCAGCACTGGCAAGCGTCCTGGCCGTCCGAAGAAAGAAACAACTTCCGCTGAGTAGTTCTTTAATAATAAGTAAAAAAGCCGTCTGCAATAAATTGCAGACGGCTTTTTTACTTATTAAATTTTGAGGTACGCTAAATTACGCAAGCCTATTAGCCATAGCACGCTTGGCCTTGGCGCATTTGTTGCTGGCTCTCTTATAGACCGTATTTACTTATCAGATAAATAAGGCCCGCCATACTTGCACCACCTAGTTCCAACTCACGCCGGTTCACCTTGTCGAAGGTATCGACGGCGGTGTGATGAATATCGAAATAGCGCTGGTCGTCGCAGTTGTAGCCGATTAGTGCTTTAACCTGATCTTTTAGGGGGCCGATGTCGGTACCGCCGTGGCCAGGAGCAAATTCATTGCTTTTGTAGGGTGCAAACAGAGGCTCCCACTGCTGCATTTTCTTTACGGTAGCGGGATCAGCTTCGATACTAAAGCCGCGAGGCGTAAATCCTCCCCATCGGACTCCATAGCAATTACGTGCTGCTCTTTGGCGGCTTTGGCCAACTCAGCGTATTTGAGGCCGCCGCGTGCGCCATTCTCCTCATTCATGAACAGTACCGCCCGAATGGTACGCTCGGGGCGCAAACCAGTGGCTTTTAGCAACCGTAGCACTTCCATGCTTTGCACGCAGCCGGTACCATCGTCGTGGGCGCCCTGTGCTAGGTCCCAAGAGTCGAGGTGCCCGCCTACGGTGATAATTTCATTGGGGTATTTTGAGCCTTTGATTTCGCCTACCACGTTGTAGCTTTTCACATCGGGTAGGGTTTGGCAAGCCATTTCTAGCTCCACCGTCAGGTCGGAATCCACTTTGAGAAGCTGGCTGAGTTGGTCGGCACCATTCGTGCTGAGGGCGGCGGCAGGCACTTTGGCTACATTGTCTTCGTAGCGCATCGTGCCAGTGTGAGGGAAATCGTCGTGGGCCAGGCTGAGGCTGCGCACGAGAGCGCCTATGGCACCCCGCTTTGCCGCTTCGGAGGCACCAATGCGCCGTTGGTCGCCGGCTTCGCCGTAGGCGCGGCCCGTTTCCACGTAGGTGGCATTCATGGGCCGGTTGAAGAAAACAAACTTGCCTTTCACTTTTTCGGCGGGCAGTGCCGCTAGTTCGGCCATGCTTTTCACTTCCACCACTTGGGCCTTAATCTTGCCGTTGGTGCCAACGGAACCGCCGAGGGCACACACCGACAACGCTACGCCTTTGCCTTTGGCAGGCCTAATCTCGGCTTTTTCCTTGGCACCGCGCACCCAATGCGGCACCATCACTTCCTGCAGATAGACCCGGTCTACTCCCAACTTCTCCATGGCTAGCTTGCCCCACTGTACTGCCTGCTCGGCCTGAGGTGAGCCGCTAAGGCGCCCTCCCACCTTGGTGCACAATTCGCGCAAGTTCTCGTAGCTCTGCCCTCGCAACAACGCTTCGTCGTAGATTTTGCGGATGGCCAGTGAATCGATTTTGGTGGTGGTTTGAGCCGTAGCGGGCGCGCTAACGGCCAGCGCAAAGGCACCAGCTAAGAGTAAGCGAGGAAAGGAAATCGACATGAAAAGGGAAAGGTTGAAAACAAAACAACTGATGGCTAGCAACTACCAACAGCACTAAAGTAGTAGGAAGACTGCGGCAAGTTGCAGCATCGAACAGTATTAACGACTAGCACTGGGCACCCCGTAGCGCCGCGCTACCGCCGTAGCAGCCTGCGTGGAGTCGCGCGGCAGTTTCACTTCCAACAAGTAATCATATTCGTTGTCGCCGATGGTAGGCACTGGGCGCGGCGCCCCAAAAGCTTCGGCTGTTTCGAGGACGGTGTTGGAATGGCCGACAATAAGTACCGTTTGGCCCGGATAGCTCCGGCGGATACGACGGGCCAATGCGGGTAGCTGCTTGGGGTCGTAGTCTTGCACAGGAAGCTTAACGGCTTGCGCCAATGGCTCGGCGGTAGTGCGAGTGCGGCTGGTAGCCGTGCTGAAAATAGCCGCCCAAGATTTCCGCCGAACTAAAGAGTCGCGCAGGGCTAGGGCTCGTTGCTGGCCTTCAGGCGTTAAGAGCGGATCAGGCAGGTTGGGCGTCAGGTCTTTCTCGGCGTGGCGCACTATATAGATAGTGGTTGGTTGGGCGCCAGTGCCGGAACGGCTGGTTGAGCACTGCGTGGTAAGCGCAAGCAAAGGCCACAGCAACAGGTGTAAGAAGGCAAGACGGCTCATGGCTCTTAATAGGATTGGAAAGGCTAGTGTAAGCGAGGCTACTGTAACGCCAAAATTTGTTTCAATTCAGCGTCGCTCACGGTCAGCAGCCCGACTTTGGGCAAGCGCTGGGTGAGAGTGCGCCAGTTGGGGTCTTGCTTGAAAATGGGCTGGAGCATTTTGAGAGCCGCGGGTACTTGCTGCTTGTTGGCGAGGCTGATGGCATGCCAGTACTTCATTTCCAAGTTGTCGGGGAACAGCTTTTCGGCGGCTTGGTATTCGCGAATGGCCCCGGGAACATCGTTTTTCTCCACGGCTAGGTCGCCGGCATTCATGTGCTCATAGGCCCGGTGCAAGCGCAGCAAGCGGGCTAGTTCTTTGAGCGGCTCGACGCTGTCGTCGACCCGCAGATCAAGGAGACGGTCGGTCCAGGGGGCATCGGTGGCTTTGCCGCGCACAATGAGGATGGCGGCAGATTGCCGGCCCCGAATGTCGCCACCAGCAACTTGGGCGGCTTCCAGGGCGGCTACTACGCGCTCTGCAAAAGGCAGTTTGGCGTTCTGCTCGTAGGCCTTGGCCATGGCTGCAGGCACCGTGTTGTTGAGCATCATGTTGGCTTGCACCGAAAACTGACTGCCCTGCTGCTGCCCGGCCATGTCGATGCACTTACTGCCGGTGTGCGTTGCCACGCGGCCTTGTGCGTCGAGGATGGCCACCTGGCGCACGTCGCGGCCTTCGTCGGTACGCAGGAGTTCATCGAGAGCCTGCTGCGCGGTTTTGCCGCTCTTCAATAAGGCCAAGCCCCGCATGCCAAACGACTTGTTGGTGAAAGATTGGGTGGCTACCACTCCCACGCCGGCTTCGCCCCAACTCACCGACGTGCCCACCGAAAACCAATGACTTTGCACGGCCACTGCCATGTCGCCGGTTTGCGGGTCGCGGGCTACAATGGAGAAGGTATGAGCCAGCGGATCGGCAGCGCGGTACACCTGGGCCGCGGCGCGGGGCATGAGGCCGGGCAACAGGTTGACTAGAAGGAAAAGCAGTAGTAGCGGTTTGCGATTCATAGTGGGCTTGGGAGGTAAGGTGGCTCAAGATACGCGCTGGCAGCTTTCGGGCGTAGTCGATAACTAAAGCATGAAGCTTTTGCCTTGTCTATTGCGAAACGAGGTAGCGCAAGGCGACGCGTAGTTCCTAGAGCGCCATCGTGAGTAGGGCGCAATTCCAGCAACAATACGCAGAACAAAGGCTTCGTGCTATTGCCTCTGGTAGCCAACACAAGCGGGTGCTTAGGTTACATTTTTTACCTTACCGCCTCTACTTCGTTGTATGTCTGATTCTCAACCTATCATCCGGGTCCGTGGCTTACGCAAGCACTACGGGCCGCACCCGGTAGTGCAGGATGTGTCGTTCGACCTAAGAGTCGGCGAAACCCTGGTGCTACTGGGCCCGAGCGGCTGCGGCAAAACCACCTTACTCAAAACGCTCAACCGGCTCGTGGAACCCGACGCGGGCACGGTGGAAGTACAGGGCCAGGATGTGCGCGCCCAGCGGCCTGAAGAACTGCGGCGTGGCATTGGCTACGTCATTCAGCAAGTGGGGCTGCTACCGCACCTCACGGTAGCCGAGAACGTGGCGGTAGTGCCAAAACTACTAGGCTACCCCGCCCCTCAGATAGCCGCTCGTACCGAGGCTCTCCTGACACGCCTGCACCTGCCACCCGCTCGGTATGCTAACCAATATCCGGGGCAGCTTTCGGGGGGACAGCAGCAACGGGTGGGGCTGGCGCGCGCCTTGGCCGCCGACCCGCCCATTGTCCTGCTTGATGAACCCTTCGGGGCCCTCGACCCCATCACCCGGGCCGACATCCGGCGGGAGTTTCGCGAGTTGGATGAACTGCGTTTGAAAACTGTAGTCCTCGTTACCCATGACGTCACCGAAGCCTTCGAGTTAGCCGACCGAATTATGCTGCTTGACAGCGGCAAAGTACAGCAGTTAGGTACGCCGCGGGAGCTGCTGTTTCAACCAGCCAACGACTTCGTTCGACGCTTCTTTGAAGCTGAGCGCCTGACGCTACAACTGCGCACACTGACCCTCGATGACTTGCTCATCGATTTAGCTGAATCATCAACTGGCATTTCTATAGACTATTCACAATCAGATCAAAGTATAGTCCATTCTAATGTTACAGTTCAAGAAGCTTTAGAACGACTAAGTGCTCCATCTACTACCCTGCACGCACCATCAGCACTCTGGATTCAACCAGTGACAAGTGAAGCCATAGGGGCTCATAACCATACTCTAGACAGCACCAAAGTGGCAACTAAAGAGGCTCTAATTCCGGTAACACTGCCTGCGCTGATGGCGGCATTTGGGCAAGCTGTTCAACGTCTCCAACGCCCATGAACACGCTACAAGAACTGCTTGCCTTTTGGCAATTACAAGCCGGTAAACTAGGCCAGCAAACAGTGCAACACATCGGCCTAACAGCCGCATCGTTGCTGCTTGGCGTGGCCGTCGGGGTGCCGCTGGGTTTACTGCTTACGCGCCGGCCTAAGCTGGCGCCCTGGGTGCTGGGCGCGGCCGGTGTGCTCCAAACCATTCCGAGTATTGCCTTGCTCGGCTTCCTGATTCCGGCCATGGGCATCGGGCCGGCACCGGCCATTTTCGCGCTGTTCTTGTACGCGCTGCTGCCCATTGTGCGCAACACCGTGACTGGCATTCGGGGAGTTGATGCGGGCGTGGTGGAGGCGGCCCGCGGCTTAGGCTTTACCGATAGCCAACTGCTGCGGCGCGTGGAACTGCCACTGGCGTTGCCGGTACTACTGGCGGGCATTCGTACGGCGGCCGTTATCAACGTGGGCGTGGCTACTCTGGCTGCTTACGTGGCAGCGGGTGGCCTCGGCGAGTTCATCTTCGGGGGCATTGCCTTGAATAATCCGGTTATGATTCTGGCCGGCGCTATTCCGGCGGCGGCTTTAGCGCTGGTATTTGACGCGGCGCTGGGCGGCGTTCAACGCCTGGCAAGCCGTAAGCGGCGCAGTGTTGGGCTTGGGCTGCTATTGGTATTACCCCTGCTGGCTACGCTCTACTTGCTACCGCGCGCAACGGGCCGATTACAAGCCGGCTTTAGCCCCGAATTTGTAGGCCGGGCCGATGGGCTACCTGGCCTTACGCGCACCTACGGTTTGCGCCGCCTGCCCAGTGTGGTGCTGGCGCCGGCCTTGGTCTACGAAGCAGCACGCAACGCCAACGTCGACGTCATCGACGGCTATTCCACCGACGGCCGGATCAAAGCATACAACCTGCAGGTTCTGCACGACGACCGGCGCGTATTTCCACCCTACTATGCCGCGCCCGTGGTGCGCCCCGAGCTACTGAGCGCGCACCCAGAATTGCGGGCCGTAATCAGCAAACTTGCCGGGCAGCTTTCCGATTCGGTGATGACCGAACTCAACTACCACGTTGACTACCTGCACGAAGAGCCGAAAACCGTAGCCCTAAATTTTTTACGTCGGCGGGGTTTGTGGCGCACCCCTCGTCCGTTGCCAGCCGGCGCTGCTACCGTAAAGCTAGGCTCGAAGATTTTCGCCGAGCAGTACATACTGGCCGAAATGTACGCCGGCCTCATCCGTGGCTATACCGACCTCGACGTGCAAACCAAAACCGGTTTAGGCGGCACCACCATTTGTTTTGAGGCATTGCGCAGCGGCGCCATCGATATGTATCCCGAGTACACCGGCACTGGCCTGCTGGTGCTGCTGCAGCCTACGCCCGCCGTAGTGGACTCGTTGGGTGGCGACGCAGGGGCTGTGCTGCGTTACGTGCGAGCCGGGTTTCAGCGCCGCTACAACTTGGAATGGCTCGCACCGCTCGGCTTCAACAATACGTATGCCTTGCTGATGCGCCGCAAGCAAGCCACGCAGCTCCGTATTGCCTCTATTTCCGACTTAGGAGCGTATTTGCGACAGTAGCCTGGTTTATATCTACTGCGCTTACTGCACTATATTTATTCTTCATCCACTGTTCATTCCGGTCGTAAGAACCTTGTGCCTTAAATCTGAATTTCTATGCACGTCCTGATTGTAGAAGACGAGAAAAGCCTGCACGACGAAGTGCGGCAGTTTCTGCTTGAATCGCAATACCTAGTGGATTCGGCCCACACCTACGGGGAAGCTTCCGAGAAAATCTTTGTCAACAGCTACGACTTTGTGCTCCTCGACCTCGGTTTGCCCGGCGGCGACGGGTTGGACCTGCTGCGCGAAGCGCGGCGCAATGATCAACAGGAGGCCTCGTTCATCATCCTGACCGCCCGCGGTGCCCTCGACGACCGGATCAAAGGCCTCGACTTGGGTGCCGATGACTACCTGCCAAAACCGTTTTCGCTGCTCGAGTTGCAAAGCCGCATGCAGGCCATCACGCGGCGCAAGTTTGGGTTGAAGCGGCAGGAAATCACCTTCGGTTCGGGCTTTTTGATGGACGTATCGGGCCGGGTGCTCCGCCAGGGCGACCAGGAAGTGGCCCTCACCAAAAAGGAATTCGACTTGCTGCACTACCTCGTGCTACACAAAAACCGCGTGCTTACGCGTTTGCAGCTAGGAGAACACCTGTGGGGCAACGTGTTGGAAGATGACTCCGATTCCAACTACATCGACGTTCATATCAAGAACATCCGCAAAAAGCTCAGCGCTTATGCTCCCACCGACTTTATAGAAACCGTGCGCGGCATTGGCTATAGAGTAACTGAGTAGCGGAGTAAGCTAGTTGCGAAACGGATGTTGATCAGCTTTTACGTTTGATTAAATATCCAATAGGACTTCAAATCCTCAGTTAAACTTGGGGCTAGGGGTTGACTAATCAGCGCTATAGTGATACTCTTTAACTTCTTAGGCTTGGTCTGCTGGCTATGCTCGAGAATCCGTTTGGCTATTTTTGGCGCTTTATTACCCAACCAAGTTCCACCTCTCCAGAAGGATGCGCTTAGAAGCTAAGCTTGCACTTTTTAATGCCTTGTCGAAGCTGCTACTGGTGCTGCTGGGAGTGGCACTGATTCCGGCCATCGTGAGCCGGGTGGCCGTGTCGCACACCGACCAGCGGCTGCACGAAAAAAAGCGGGAGGTACTCGACCTAATAAAACGAGACGGCCTCGTCGCGTTTGTGCGACAGGAGAAAAATGAGGCGTACGCCGACTATAACATTCTTAAGCAAGAATACATCAGCCTGACTCCGGAACGCGGGCCAGCACTGCCGAAGCCGAAAGAATTGATATTCAATGAGCAGCGGCAGGTAGACGACGAGGTAGAGGACTTCCGCATCCTAGGCTACCAATTTACCGCCAATGGGCGGCCATACCGGCTGGAAATTGGTTCGTCGTTGGCCACGGTAGAACTCCTGGAAGACACCCTGCGGCGGCTGGCGCTGTGGGTACTAGTGATTGGCGCGGCCCTCACCGTCGTTACGGATGCGGCGTTTGCGCGGTTTCTACTGCAACCGCTAGGGAAACTCATTTCCAGCAAGTTGCGCGACGTGCGCCATCCTTCGGCCTTCTCCTTCGAGCCCATTCCAACAACGACCACCGACTTCCGCCAGCTCGATGATAGTCTCAACGAGATGATGCACCAGATGCAGTCGGCGTTCGAGAAAGAGCGCGAGTTCATGAGCAATGTGTCGCACGAGCTGCTCACGCCGGTTAGCATCCTGCAAACTCGCTTCGAGAACATGCTCCAGGATCCGGAGTTAGGGCATGCTCATTCCTTGAAGCTAGTAGAATCGCAGAAGACGCTGTATCGGTTGCGCAACACCGTGAAGACCTTGTTGCTGATTGCCAACATCGAAAACGACCAGTACTTACGAGAAGAACCAGTGAGCTTAGCGGCCGTGGTGGCCGACGCAACCAATGAACTAGAAGACCGGCTCGCGCAACGGGAACTGCATTTGCGCGTGTTGCTGGAGCCCGATTTCGTGCTGCCTCGCGCCAACCAGACGCTGCTTTTCACCTTGATTTTCAATTTACTCAGCAATGCCATCAAGTACAACCGCTGGAACGGCAGCATCACCGTAACGGGCCAGTTGCAACCAAATGGCGGTTACCGTTTGGCCGTAGCCGACACCGGCCCTGGCATTGCGCCCGAGAACCTACCTCACCTCTTCGACCGGTTTCGGCGCTTTCATGCCAGCGGGCCCGCTTCCCCGGAGGGCTTCGGCCTTGGCCTGCCCATTGCGCAAACCATTGCCACCTTCCACGCTGCCACGCTCACGGCCACATCTGAATTAGGCAAGGGCACTACTTTCACACTGGAATTCCAGCCGAATTCAAAGTCAGTGACAAGCAACCCAACTACAAACTAACGCAGAGTTTTATACTTGTATATCAGTGCTTTGCAAGCAAAGTCAGGAGCGCTATATACAACTGCAAGACCTCACCTAGTCTTCATGGTTGGAGTGCGAAATTGGGGCACTTGTTCCTTGGCTTCCACCACCCATGAAACTTTCTTCTCTTTCTACTCTGCGAGTACCACTCCTCGCCCTTTTACTGTTGTTGATCCTGCTATCGGTACTGTTGCTCTTGCCTAACCCGCTTCAACTAAAGAAACCGCAAACGCTAGCGCACAGCGCGCCGCTAGTGGTCCGCCATGCCCCCGCCCCCGTACTGCGTCACGTTAGCGACGTCCGGCACCACCCACCGCGTCCTTAACAAGATTGCAGTTCGCAAAAAAGCCCTCCGAGTTCATTCGGAGGGGCTTTTTTATGCATGCAGAGCAGGGGTACCAACTAGCAAACTTCCTGCTGACTTCACCTACTTCACCTATCCTAAGCCTTCGGCTGATTCGCCGGGACTAGGCGTGGCACTGCCAATTAGGGGCGCGGGGGCCACTTCGGTTGCTGACGAGGGCGTGGGAAGTTGCCAAGTGGTGTTCATGAGCTTCAGGGCATAGTTGGCTGTGAGGTCGTATTGGCAAGGGACGATGGAAATGTAGTTGTTGGCTAAAGCCCACTCGTCGGTGTCGGTGCCATGGTCGAGGTTTATAAACTCCCCGATCAGCCAAAAGTAAGGGCGCTTGTGGGGGTCGTGGCGGAGGTCAAATTCCTCTTGCCACTTCGCATTGGCCTGGCGACATAGCCGCACGCCGGCAATGGGCGTGTCGGAGTTTTTGGGAATGTTTACGTTGAGGGCCGTGCCTGGCGGGATGCCATTTTCCAGGGCTTGGCGCGCTATCATTTCAATCCAGTCGCCGGTGTGGGAGAAGTCAGCATCGTGCCCGTACTCGCAGAGTGAGAAGCCGATAGCTGGCAAACCTTCAATGGCTGCTTCAATAGCCGCCGACATGGTTCCCGAATACAATACGTTCACCGAAGAGTTGGAGCCGTGGTTGATACCGGACACGACGAGGTCGGGCTTGCGCTCTTTCAGCACGTGGTTTTTGGCCAGCTTCACGCAGTCAGCAGGGGTGCCGCTGCACTCGTACGCTTCGATGCCTTCGAAGATGGTGCTGGCATCGAGGCGCAGCGGATGGCCAATGGTGATGGCGTGGCCCATACCCGACTGCGGCGAGTTAGGGGCAACCACTACCACCTCGCCGATACGCCGCATCACGCGCACCAGCATGGCAATGCCCGGAGCCGTAATACCGTCGTCGTTGGAAATTAGAATCAAGGGTTTTTCAGCTTCAGCAGACACAGGCATCAAGAATTAAAAAGTCAGAAAGCGACATCAAACCCGGCTAGCGCAATACCAGCTGGGTGCGGTAAAGGTACGTGCCAGGAGAGGTTGAGTTAGGATAACAGAGATCAAGGGAAATAGTGAGAGCACCTTTCTACTTGGTGCTGGCGTAGCGTAAACAGCAACACGCCCTTCCACTTACGTTATGGTTTCATTAAATTATTATTCCTTGAACGCCAGAGTCGCTGGGCGCGTAAGCATCGGCACTGCTACTTAATGCTCTGTTCCATGTCTAGTCTTCGTCTTTTGTTGTGGCCCGCTGGGGCAGTGTTGCTGGCTCTGCAACTCAGCGCTTGTGGTTCTTCCGAGAACAGCGCCTCTTCCAGCGGCGACGTTCCTTTCGCCGGCGACTCGCGTGCCAGCGACCCCAACGCTGCCGCCGAACGCCTAGCCGCCAATCCCAATGTGCCTGACTCGTTGCATCTTATCAGTCCGGGCCGGGCCGGCCGCTTGCGCCTCAACATGACCGAGCAAGAGTTGATTCGGCGTGTACCAGCTGCCCAGCTCAAGCGCACCACCTATCAGGACCAGGGCCAAACATATCCGGCCTACGAGATGTTGGATGCTCAGAAACCCGATGCCCCCGCCACCGTCCTGCACCTACGCCCCGACTCGACAGGTATCTCCCGCCTTCGCCGCATCCGCATCTACGACCCGCAGTACCGCACCGCCGAAGGTATTGGGGTCGGCTCGCCCTTCGGTGCGGCCAGCCAGAACCTAGGGTTGACCCGCGTACGCAACACGCCCGCGGGATTTGCAGGGGTATCGGGGCTGGTGAATATGGCCTGGGTTATCGACCCTAACTCACTACCTAACAAGCATCCTGATGAAATGAACCCAGCCGATATTCCGCAAGCAGCGCGCATCACCGGCGTCTTGCTTTACAAGTAAGTGGAAACATAGGAGAATAGCATTAGATGATAAATAGTGTACTTTGGCCGCACCAGATACCGTTCAGGTCGTCTGCATGGTGCTACCAAACACTGGCTTTTCCGCTTTTCTCATCTATGGCGTTATTCAACAATCACTACCGCACCCACGACTTTGGCCTGTTACTGCTACGGGTGGGCATTGGCATCATGTTCACCATTCATGGCTACCCGAAACTGGTTGGGGGTCCGGAAAAATGGATGGAGCTAGGCGGAGTGATGAAGATGCTGGGGTTGAACTTCGCGCCGGCTGTATGGGGCTTTTTAGCCGCCATAGCCGAAGCCGTGGGCGGCCAACTAATAGCAATCGGCCTGTTTTTTCGAATTGCTTGCGCGCTGCTAGTCGTTACGATGCTGGTGGCTACCGCCATGCACCTTAAGAGCGGCGACGATTTCAACGCTTACTCGCACGCCCTCGAATCGTTGTTTCTGTTTTTAGGGCTGGCCTTTGTCGGTCCTGGCCGCTACAGCCTCGACCAGCTCTTGTTCCCCGCGCGGCGGCGCTTGTATTAGAATAAAAAGCTGTGCTTGCGCCTAGTGCAGTTTGTCGGCGCCCAAAGGAAACACTCGCTACCTATGCGTTTGCTGTGTTGTCTGGCCAAGCTGATCGTGTATACTTGCGTTTCTTCCACCTCAGATAAGAAACCAATTTCTCTATGCCCCTTTTGCAAAGCTGGCGCTGGTACGGCCCCAACGATCCTGTTAGCCTCTCCGACATCCGGCAAGCCGGAGCCACCGACGTAGTGACGGCCCTGCACCATATCCCAAACGGCGAGGTATGGCCGGTAGCGGAAATTCAACGGCGCCAAGCCGAAGTGGCCGCCGCTGGCCTCACATGGAGCGTAGTGGAGAGTGTGCCGGTACACGAGCACATCAAAACGCGCATCGGCGACTTCCAGCGCTACATCGAAAACTACCAGGAATCGTTGCGCAACTTGGCGGCCTGCGGCATCTACACGGTCACCTACAACTTCATGCCGGTGCTGGACTGGACCCGCACCGACTTGGCCTACGAAGTGGAAGATGGTTCCAAGGCACTCCGCTTCGAGAAAGCCGCTTTCGTGGCCTTCGATACGCTGCTGCTTCAGCGCCACGACGCCAAGCAGGACTATACCCCGCAGGAGTTGGCACAAGCCGAAGCGCGCTTTGCCAGTATGAGCGACGCCGAAAAGCAGCTGTTGCAGCGCAATATCATTGCCGGACTACCAGGCAGCGAAGAAAGCTTCACACTGGCGCAGTTCCAATCAGCGCTTGATGCTTACCAAGGGATTGATGCGGCCAAGCTGCGCGAGCACCTGATCTTATTCCTCCAGGAAATTGTGCCGGTAGCCGAAGAAGTGGGCATTAACCTCGCTATTCACCCCGACGACCCGCCGTACCCCATCCTTGGCTTGCCGCGCGTGGTAAGCACTGCCGCTGATGTGCAGGCCCTAGCCGACGCTGTACCGTCCAAGCACAACGGTCTCTGCTTCTGCACCGGCTCGTTTGGCGTGCGCCCCGACAATGATTTGCCAAACATGGTGCGCCAGTTCGCCGACCGTATCCACTTCATTCACCTGCGCAGCACCCAGCGCGACGCTGACGGCAACTTCTATGAAGCCAACCACTTGGAAGGCGACGTAGACATGTACGCCGTAATGCATGAATTAGTGCAGGTGATGCAACAGCGCCACGTGCGTCTGCCCATGCGTCCCGACCACGGTCACCAAATGCTAGACGACCTGCACAAGAAAACCAATCCCGGCTATTCAGCTATTGGCCGCCTCCGTGGCTTAGCTGAGTTGCGCGGCCTAGAAATGGGCATCACCCGCGGGTTAGCTGATTAGACTATTTTCCTACTAAAGACAGCAGGGTCATGCTTCGGCAAACGTAGCATGACCCTGCTGTCTTTATAGGGTATTATCACGCTGAACCTGCCGAGGTATCCAGTATCCTACTGTTTAGGATACTGTCATGCTGAGCGCAGCCGAAGCATCTCGCGTGCTGAGGTTGCAATACTAACCAAACGATTCGAGCAAGATGCTTCTGCTTCGTTGCCTCCCCGACTTGAGGCGCCATCTGCTCAGCATGATGGGTATACTGTGGCAACGTCAGCACGCGAGATGCTTCGGCTCCACTCAGCATGACGGGTTAGTTTGACAATGGCAGCAAGCCAGATGATTCGCCTATCTCAGCATGACAGTCTTGGTGTGTTCATTGTTTCTCTTTCACTTAAAGCTGGTTCTGAAAGCAGGACAACGGTAGCACATCGTACTATTCCTTGCTTTACGTGTACATTCTGCAGGGAAACGCTAGTTTCGGGGCTTGAACCTTGCTCCTGTCTATGCTCTCTTTTCTGCTCTCTACCTTGCTGCTTGCCTCACCGCCTAAAGAAGATTGGCGCACGCCTTTCGAAAAAGGCAACGGCAATACCACTGCCACTTACGCGGAATGCATTGCTTACTATCAAAAGCTAGATGCGGCTTACCCCGAAATTCAAATGCGGGCAGTGGGTCCAACCGACAGCGGCCAGCCTCTACACGAGGTAGTGGTAGCACTCGATGGCAAGTTCGAGCCAGCAAATAGTCAAGGTCGCTCTCGGCCTGTGGTTTTAATTCAAAACGGCATCCATCCCGGCGAGCCCGAAGGCATTGATGCCTGCATGGCGCTGGTACGCGACTACGTGCAGAAGAAGGAGCTACGGCGCCAGCTAGAAAATATGACGCTGGTAGTTATTCCGATCTACAATGTGGATGGGGCGCTGAACCGCAACTCCACCACCCGTACCAACCAGAATGGGCCTGAGAGCTACGGTTTTCGAGGCAATGCCCGCAACCTCGACCTTAACCGGGATTACGTGAAGCAAGATTCGCGCAATGCCCGCTCGTTTGCCGAGCTTTTCCGCCGGTGGCAACCTGACATCTTCGTGGACACCCACACCTCCAACGGCGCGGATTATCAATACACCATGACGCTGATTGCCACGCAGAAAGACAAGCTGGCACCCGACCTCAGCGACTACCTAACGCAACGTCTGCTCCCCGCCCTGAACACCGGCATGGACAAGCATAAGTCGCCGCTCACGCCCTACGTAGACTTTGAAGGCCGGACGCCGGATGCCCGTGGCTTGGTCGGCTTCCTAGAAACTCCGCGTTACTCTACCGGCTACACCACGCTCTTCAACACCATCGGCTTCGTGACGGAGACGCACATGCTGAAAGCCTACACGCCGCGCGTGCAAGCCACTTACGACTTCCTAGACGTGCTGCTCCGCTTCGTGCACACCGATGCGGCGGCTCTCACGCAGGCGCGCGCCCAAGCGGTGCGGAAGCTGAGCACGCAGTCTACGTTCCCACTGGCTTGGAAGCTTGATACGACGGCGGCAGACAAAGTCAACTTTCGGGGCTACACTGGCAAAACCAAGTCGAGCGAGGTAAGCGGCCAACCCCGCCTCTACTACGACCGGAAAGCGCCGTTCACCCGTCAACTCAACTACTACAACACCTTCCGACCCACCCTCACAGTTTCCCGCCCGAAAGCGTATCTGATTCCGCAAGCCTGGACCGAGGTGCTCGACCGACTACGCGTGGCCGGAGCCTCCCTGCAGCGCCTCACCCGCGACACCACCCTCACGGCCGAGGTGTACTACATCGAAGACTACAAAACCAGCCCGCGCCCCTACGAGGGCCACTACTTGCACAGTGGTGTTACGGTGCGCACCACCCAACAGCCCCTGCGCTACTACCGCGGCGACTACGTGGCCAGCCTCGACGATGCCACCGCCCGTTTCCTTGTCGAAATGCTGGAGCCTCAAGCCACCGATTCCTTTTTCGCATGGGGCTTTTTCGATAGCATCTTGCAGCAAAAAGAGCACTTCTCTGATTATGTATTCGAGGATGTAGCGGCCGACTTGCTGCGCCGTGACCCCGCATTACGCGAGCAACTGGAAAAGCAAAAGCAGCAGGAACCGGCCTTGGCGAAAAGCGGTGATGCACAACTGGAATGGGTGTATCGACATTCCAAATACTATGAGCCGACCCACATGCGCTACCCTATTGCTCGCTGGCAAGGCGGCACACTAGCTGTGAAATAGTAATTTACATCTAATTGATTATAAAACAATTAATGCTGCTATTATTGAAGTTTTGCTTTTGCTACAGCAATGAAGGCGTGCTGCAATGAAACAAAGAAAAGCTTCGATGAAAGCAGCACAACAGAGCTCTCATTACTGCGTCAACTACAATGACGTTCTTTCCTCATAGCTTCGTGCCATGGCTATCCTTGAAGTAGAGAATCTTTCCAAAGCCTACGGCAGCACTACCGCCCTACGCAACCTCACGCTGAATGTGGAGGCGGGCAGTGTGTATGGGCTACTGGGGCCCAATGGCAGCGGCAAAACCACTACCCTCGGCATTGCTCTAGGCGTGCTGCGGGCTTCAGGTGGCAGCGTGCGGTGGTTTGGACAAGAACCCTCTGCCAGCAACCGCCGCCGCGTGGGCGCGCTGCTCGAAACACCAAATTTCTTTCCTTATCTCTCAGCCCGGCAAAATCTGCTGCTCGCCGCCGACGTTAAGCACGCCGACCCTAGCACCGTCGACCGGGCTCTAGATCTGACGGGTTTGGGCACCCGTCAGCACGATGCCTTTAAGGGCTTTTCCTTGGGAATGAAGCAACGTTTGGCACTGGCCTCCACCCTACTCGGCAACCCTGAGGTATTGGTGCTCGATGAGCCGACCAACGGCCTCGACCCACAAGGTATAGCCGAAGTGCGCGACCTAGTCACACGCCTGGCTGCCGAGGGCAAAACCATCATCATTGCCAGTCACTTGCTCGACGAAATCGAGAAAGTGTGCACCCACGTAGCCGTGCTCCAGCGCGGCGACTTGCGCGCCGCCGGCCCCGTGCACAGCATCCTGGTCACCGCCGACCGGGTAGTGCTGCGCCCCGCCCCCGATACTTCTGCCACTGTCCTCCAGCAAGCATTGGCCGCACTGCCTTGGGTAACGGATGTGCGGCCCGAAGCTGGTGGAGCCTTCAGTGCCGCCTTGGCCGCGGGCCAAAGTTCAGCTGATCTAAACCGTGCCCTGTTCGCGCAAGGCATTGCGTTGGCTGGCCTCGAAGTACGCCACCGTAGTTTGGAAGCACAATTTTTGGAGCTAACGAAGTGAATAGTTGAATAACTGAACTGTTCAATGCTCGGCCACACTGAGCCCATGGAACACCTAGGCATTTAGTGACTCACTACTCAATTCAACAACTCAATTATTTAACGATACCCTCATATGTTCCGTGCTGAGCTTCGCAAAATTTTGCCGTACCGTACCGTTTGGGTAATCCTCGCACTTTTTGTGGTGCTATTGGCCCTCTTTGTGTCGGCGGGGGCAGTGTGGTGCTCAATGGGCAGCAGGTGGGCGCTACGCTGTACACCTTCCCCGGGCTGTGGCAGAAACTAGCGTATGTGGCTAGCTTTTTTAATTTGCTGCTCGGCATTTTGCTGGTTATTCTGATAACCGATGAATTCCAGTTCCGTACGTTCCGCCAACAGGTGATTGATGGCGCTTCCGTAGCAGAATTACTTCAAAACAAGCTGCTGGTATCAGGTTTTTTGGCGGCTTTCGGGATGCTGACGGTGCTGGTACTTGGTTTCTACTTTGGCCTGACGCGAGCCGCTGATACAGCTAACCAAGCCACGGTAGGCATCATGGCCGTAGCCTTGTACGGAGTGCAGGTAGTAGGATTGCTGTCGATGGCGGCACTGCTAGCCGTGCTGGTGCGCCGGAGCGGCCCAAGTATTCTGCTGTTCTTGCTTTACGCCTGGGTGGCCGAGCCACTGCTGCGTTTCTCACTGCCCGATGCGCTGGACCGCTACCTACCTGCTAAGGTGTTTAATAGCCTCACGCCCATGCCCGGTCAAGAAGTACTCGATACCATGACGGGCCCGTCAGCAGCGTTGCTGCCCTCCCAAGCCTTGCCGTTCGCATTGATATACGCGGCGGTTTTCTGGATCTTGAGCTATTTAGTGTTGCGCGGTCGAGACTTATAGTTTCGATGATTTGGTTGCTAACCTAAAGTTAGAAAGCTTCACTGTGCAAGCAACTGTTACTTAAGCAGTAACGGCTAACTAGTGACGTAAAATATTAGTGGAAAATAAGATATAATATAATTAAATAAATAGTTTATAAAGATAAATATTTAAGGTTATAGTGCCAATTCACATCAACCTTAAATATTTATATCCTACTTTTATAATTATTCAGCTGCCAGCTCCACACTATGGCAATTGAAACTTTTTTGCAAAGCTTTCTGGTTCGCAGACATGTCCTTGGCCGCTAGGGTTAAGGCTAAAACATGCTATTCTGCTGTTCCACTGTCAGAACTAGTAGGCTTTACGCTCTGCCTCTTTCCTTTCTACCACCTAAACCTTTTGCCGTGAAACAAGACTTTTCCGCGAATCTGTCTTCACCGTTTACTTTTTTTCAATGTCACAAGGCTTTACTTGCGCTAACATTGCTACTGCTAGGCTTGCCGGTAGTGCTTCAAGCGCAAGTTAAGATCATGCCTTTCGGCGACTCAGTTACGCAAGGCGCCGCGCAACACAACAGCTACCGTCGCCCCCTGTGGATTAAGTTGAAGAATGGCGGTTACTACGTTGATTTTGTAGGCAGCCAAGACAGTAATTTCGGAGGGGCACCTCAACATACCGATTTCGACCTCACCCACGAAGGGCACTGGGGCTGGCGCGCCGACGAGCTATTGTACTCGGTCCACGACTGGGCTTCCGCCAACCAGCCTGATATAGTACTGCTGCACGTCGGCACCAACGATGTGCTTCAAGGACAAAGCGTAAACAGCACGGTAAATGACATTAGCCAGATCATAGACCGGCTACGGGCCGTCAACCCCAATGTTAAGCTACTACTAGCCAAGCTTATACCTACTACCCGCAGTGAGAACGGTACTATTAGCGCGCTGAACGAGGCTTTGGGTGGATTAGCCGAGCAAAAGAATACTCGGCAATCGAGCCTGACCATTGTAGACCAGAACGCCAACTTCAACGCGTACGCAGACACCTACGATGGCGTGCACCCCAATGAAGGAGGCGAGGAAAAAATGGCGGCCACGTGGTACCAGGCGCTTCAGCCCTTGCTTGCTCCTGCTCCGTCACCGAATCTGTTGCCCGCGGTAAACCCATCGAACACCACGGCTGGTTTGAATTATCAGTATTACGAAGGCAGTTGGAGAGAACTACCTGATTTCAATATGCTAGCGCCCGAAAAGGAAGGGAGCACCGCTTGGCCTACTCTAGCGCCTCGCAACCGCGACGAGCACTTTGCTTTTCGCTACACAGGCTACATCGACGTGCCTGCCGATGGCGAATACACTTTCTACACTTCCTCCGACGACGGTTCGCAGCTCTTCATTGACTCGCATCTGGTTGTCGATAACAACGGCCTGCACAGCCTGCACGAACGCTCGGGTACCATTGGTTTACAGCGGGGCAAACATGCTCTGACCGTCACCTTCTTTGAAAGCACGGGCGGCCAAGAATTTGATGTTAACTACGAGGGCCCCGGCATTGGCAAATCAGCTATTCCCGCTATGTCCTTGTACCGGGAAGGTAACACAGGAAGCTCCACGGCGAGCTTCTACCGTGCCATCAACCTCAACGGCCCTGCGCTGCAACTGGATGGTAACGCCTGGGAAGCTAGCACGACCGCTAATTTCTCGTACTCGGGTCACACGTACGAAAACCAGGACGTAGCGCTAAGCCCAGCAACCGACTCGGACCGGGCGCACATGATACGTTCGATGATTTGGGGAGGTGCCGTCTCGCTTACGCTAAACGCAGTACCCAGTGGCACCTACGACGTTTACCTATACGTTTGGGAAGACAACCATCCGGAAACCTTCAACATCGAGTTGGAAAACAGGAGGGTCATGAGTGACTACAACAGCGAAGGCCAGGGCCGGTGGAATAAATTGGGCCCCTGGCGTACTACTATCACCGATGGCGCGCTCAACCTAGAGGCGCATGGTGGAGCAGCCAATCTCTCGGGACTGGAAGTGTGGCGTATTGATTCTGAGAACGGCTTGCGAGCTGCACAGGCTTCTAGCAACACCGATCAACTCTCTGTTCACCCTAACCCTGCCGTCACGCAAGTATTCCTAACCACCGATGCCAACAACTGGAGCCAAGCCATAATACGCGACAGCTACGGCCAAGTGCGCCTCAGCCAGAAGCGTCAGCAGGTGGATACAGGCTTAGACATTTCTGCTTTGCCCAACGGCGTGTACATGGTGGAAGCAACCACCGCTGACGGCCACCTATTGCGGAGCCGACTGCTGATAGAGCACTAAATCAACACCAGCAAATCGGGCTTTAGTTGAGCACGCGCGTTACCAGGAGCCCAAGAATTGCGTAGTAGGCTATCCTACCGCCATTCCAACCCAACCATCCGTTATTAGATGAGCAACGAGAGCAGCCTACAACGCTTTATTGAAGCCCAGGAAACATCGTATACTACCGCTTTGTCGGAGGTTAAGCGGGGCCGAAAGCAGACCCATTGGATGTGGTACATTTTTCCCCAGCTGAAAGGATTGGGCGTAAGTAGTACCGCCCAGTATTATGGGTTAGCTGATGCCACCGAAGCCGAGCAATATGCGAAGCACCCGGTGCTTGGGCAGCGGCTACTCACGCTCTGCGAGGCCTTGCTAGAGCTTCAGAGTTCGAATGCCACTACCATCATGGGCAGCCCCGACGATGTTAAGCTGAAATCATCGATGACCCTGTTTGGCTCCTTGCCCGGTGCCAATCCTGTGTTTCAGCGCGTGCTAGACAAGTTTTATCAGGGCGCCCAAGATCCGAACACGCTACGCCTACTTAGCCGTTAACGGAGTGCATACGCTCAGTTCTTGATTCGTTGATTGCAAGCAGCACACTTCGTACTGTGTACTACCTGCAACGCTATTCTAGAATAGTACCAAGGGTGTACGAGTGCCCTGCACAATTCTGCCTCCTGTTCCGAGCTGTAAGCAATTATGGTCCGAAACAGGAGGCAGAATTGCGTTAGCGCTTATCATCAGGATAAAAGCGGATTACCTTGAGGCACAACCTCTGCTTCACGCCAATCGTTGTTTCTTGGTACCACTAAGCAGAGGGAAGGATTAGCTGCGTTGTAGCTTTGTTTCCTCATTATACCAATGGAAACGTACGTCTTAGGCGACATTCACGGGGCGGCCCGCGCCCTAACCCAGGTGCTGGAGCGCAGTCCCTTCCGGCCGGGCATCGACCGCCTCATTCACCTTGGCGATGTGGCGGATGGCTGGCCCGAAACACCCCAATGCGTTGAGTTGTTGCTGGCCATTCCTAACAGCATCTGGCTGCAAGGCAACCACGACTGGTGGGTTGCAGAATGGCTCTGTACGCAGCCCCCTCTCCAGGATGTGGATCCTTCTTGGTACCGGCAAGGCGGGCGCGCTACCTACGAGGCCTATCAGCAACTTTCGCAGGCTGAGCTTGGCCGTCATTTTCATAATTTTTTCGGCGAGCAGCTCCCGTATTTCGAGGATGAAGCAAATAATCTATACGTGCATGGCGGCTATGATCCAACGCTACCCATTGCCGAGCAAGACCCTTTCGATTTAATCTGGAACCGTGACTTGTGGGAAGGCAACCAAGTGGCCTCCGCGTACCACGAGTGCTTTATCGGCCACACGCCAACTTGGTCTTACAAGCAAGTGCCTTGCCGCACACACAACGTCTGGAACATCGACCAAGGAGCAGGCTACCGCGGGCGCTTGAGCTTGCTGAACGTACGCACTAAAGACTTTGTGCAAAGTGACTCTGTACCTGAACTTTACCCGGGTGTGCGTGGGCGTTGAAAGATAAATCCCCCTATACTAGTGCCTGCAAGCCAGCACCGTAGCATCCCGCAGGGCGAGCAGCGGCAGAAAAGCGTTTTAACAAGCCTAGCTCATAGTGATGCTTTTCTTATAAGAAAGAGCAAGTTGAGTTCGGTCCTACTAACTGACAAGAATCCGCTGGTTCATTTAGCTTCTTCTTTTACCAAAGAATTAGCGTAGTTCACGATGAAAGCTAACTCACGCGCTACAGTGAAGCTTAGCTGATTTTGTTTGGCGTACTGTTCTAGCAGTTTGGACTGCCCCGAAACACATTCAGCAAATCCTTTTTGGGGTTGCGAAGCGCTATGACATCCCCCGCCGGGGTAGCCAGAAAGAAGTCATCCTTCATTTCGGTGTAGGTACCCGCGTAGCGGCCGGCTCCGTAGGGGTTGCCGTAGCCATACCCCCATACCCATACGGGCTGGCGGTGGTCACAGTACGCTGCATCAACGATTCGCGGCGGAGCAACATACGGGGGCCATTGCTGAGCTGCTCGAAAAATGCCGGCGACTTGAAGTCGCTATAGTCGTTGCCATGGTTCCAGCGGTAAGTCCGGAACACGCGCACCCGGTTCAAATCCGACTCTTCGGTGCGCCGGGAGCTGTACATAGGGTTGCCGTAGTAGTAGCCGTTGCGAGCGTCGTAGAAGTTGTCGTAGTAGCCGGTGGCCCGGCGGCTGTCCCGGTCTTCACCTTTCACCGCAAAGCTATTGATGGCTACCGCCGAGAGCGTCGTGACGGTGCCATCGGGCTGGGCCATCATGAGCACGTCTTGGTCGCGGCGGAGCGTAACTGGGCCCCGAAGCGTGTCGCCGTTGGTAAGCAGGATGGTGCTACCCGCAAATTGTTGAACAAAAGCAGACTGTTGGGCCTCGGCAGTACGGGCCACTGCCAACAGCCCAGCCAAAAGAGTGAAGGCGAAACGATACATGGTCATAGCTGCAGAAAGATAACCGAAAAAACGAGTGGCCGCCGTAGCAGCGTCGTTTTTCAGGACCAGCCCAAAGCCGGCCTTATTATCTGTTCTAACCTAGTATCGTGTTCCTGGGTTCACTGAAACGACTGCCTACATACGTCTACGCCAGGTTCAATCGGGGTCTAGTCGGCCGCCCACGAAGATCGTATCGTTTTTCGCAGCCAACTCCTTCCGAGCCTCTGGTCTTTGGTCGGGCATCTTGCTGGCCGTCCGAAAATACTCTTCCATGGTGCCTGCGGGCTGGTGCATCACAATCAGGCGGGCCGCGCCCTCGCTCGTTTTCACGAAGGCATGCTTTACGTTACGCGGCACGAACAGCGTATCCCCGGTTTTCAGGCGCATAATTTCCTCATCCACCTGAAACTTGAACTCTCCGTCGAGCACATAAAACCATTCGCCCATTTTAAGATGCACGTGCAGAATAGGGCCTATTTTGCCCCGCCGCAACGTGTCGAAAATGACGCAACGGCCCTGCGTATCCTTAGCCGACACTTTCACGGTAAATGTGGCATCCAGGAACTCGAACGGCTCGTTGGTCCGGTCGTCGCCGTTTCTAACTAAAATTCCTTTATGGGAGGCTCGTCTGTCATACCGTCTAGAAGCGGAAAAGCCAAGGCTGACGGAGCGGCATAAGCTACCGCTGGAGCGGCCATAGATAGTTGCAAAAAAGAGCGTCGTTGCATGGCTTGCCGTATAATAGTGCCGACTTAATATATAGTTCAACCTTATGAGAATCAATGCATTCACATGTATATGTGATGTATGCACAAGAAGTTGAACAATAAAAAGCCCCGTACGATTACCGTACGGGGCATCTAACTGAAGCTGTTGGGCTAGTTTATTTGACCTCCAAAGCTGTATCAGGGCTCACATGCGGAGCGAGGCTGGCGCTCATGATGGTATGCCCGAGTTTGTCGCGCTTGGTGGCAAGGTAGCTCTGGTTGTGCTCGTTGGGCTCGATTTCAATGGCCACCGATTCCACGATTTCCAGACCGTAGCCAATCAGGCCGGTACGCTTGCGCGGATTGTTGGAGAGTAAGCGCATCTTGCTGATACCCAAGTCGCGCAGAATCTGCGCGCCCACTCCGTAATCCCGCTCGTCCACTCCGAAACCAAGCTCCACGTTGGCTTCTACGGTGTCGCGGCCTTGCTCCTGAAGCTTGTAGGCCCGTAACTTATTGAGCAGCCCGATACCACGGCCTTCCTGGTTCATGTACACGATTACGCCTCGGCCTTCGCGCTCGATCTGCTCCATGGCTTTGTGCAGCTGCGGGCCACAGTCGCAGCGGCAGCTCCCAAAGATGTCGCCCGTGACACAGGAGCTATGCACGCGCACCAGCACCGGCTCGGGAGTTGAAATATCGCCTTTCACCAAAGCCAAATGCTGAGCACCGTTAGAGCTTTGCGTGAACGAATACAGGTCGAAGTCGCCCCATTGAGTGGGCATCCGCACCGAAATATCGCGCGAAATCAGGCTTTCTTTGGCTAAACGGTACTTGATTAAATCTTGCACCGAAATCAGCTTCAGATTCCACTTAGTAGCCACGGCACGCAACTCAGGCAGCCGGGCCATTTCGCCGTCTTCGCGTAGTATCTCTACTAGTACACCAGCTGGTTCGAAACCAGCTAAGCGGGCTAGGTCTACGGCGGCTTCGGTGTGTCCGGCCCGGCGCAGCACGCCTTCTTTGCGGGCTTTTAACGGGAAAATATGGCCAGGCTTCCCCAGCTCATCGGGCTTGGTTTCGGGGTCGATGAGGGCCAGAATCGTCTTGGAACGGTCGGAAGCCGAAATGCCGGTGGTCACGCCATTCTTCAGCAAATCAACGCTGACGGTAAAGGGCGTGGCGTGCAAGGCGGTATTGCGGCCTACCATCAACTCCAACCCTAGTTCTTCGCAACGGTCCTCAACAAGTGGGGCACACACAAGGCCCCGGCCGTGAGTGGCCATGAAATTGATGATTTCGGGCGTAGCACACCGGGCCGCGCAAATAAAGTCGCCTTCATTTTCGCGGTCTTCGTCGTCTACTACTACTACTACCTTGCCTGCCCGGATATCGGCAATGGCATCTTCTATGGAATCAAGCATGGAAAGCTGATTTTACGCTGATATAAAAGGATTTCGCGGGGTGTCGCTGTTGGCAACTTAACCGCAAAGCTGAAGAACAACTATCAACAGTGGTGCGAAGTTACGAGAGGTGAGATTGTAAGTGCTGAAACGATAAAATTGATAGATAAGAAAAGGCAAAGTTGACTCCTTCCTTGTGCCGCTAGCACAGGTAGAACATCCACTTCGCCTTTGCGCGTTTCTCCGTTTTCAGCTTTTACTCTTTCGCCAGTTCAGTGGCTCGTTGCTGAGCGGCTTTTATGCCATCTACCAATGTGTCAGCGAGATTGCCATCGCGGAAGGCGCGCAGAGCAGCTTCAGTAGTGCCGCCTTTCGAGGCCACGTTAGCAATAAGCTGGTCGAGACTTTGGTCGGAGTTGTTGAGCAAGTGGAACGCTCCTAGCATGGTCTGCTTCACCAGCAAACCGGCCACCGATTCGGAAAAACCGAGTTCTTGGCCGGCCCGCATCATGGCCTGCACGATGTAGTAGAAGTAGGCTGGCCCACTGCCGCTCACAGCCGTCACGGCGTCGAGTAGGCTTTCATCTTCCAGAAAAATAGAACGACCCGTGGCATTGAGCAGGTTTTCCACTTGGTGCAACTGACTGCGCTCCACTTCTGGAGCCGCCGAAAACCCAGTAATGCCCATGCCCAGTAAAGCTGGGGTGTTGGGCATGGCGCGCAATACCTGCTGGTGGTTGAGTTCGCGCTGCAACCGCGCAATCGGAATACCCGCCATAATGGACACGACCGTCTGCTGGGGTTGCAGCACGCGTCGCAAACCGTCGGCTGCCCGCCCAAAATCCTGCGGCTTCACGGCCACCAGCACCACATCGTAGTCACCGATGGCGGGGGAAACCAGGCCCGTTGGCAACCCCAGCTGGCTAGCGTGGAGGCGCTGGCAGTGCGCGTCGTCGCGGCCTACTAGCAGCATATCGGTGCGGGCTACAAGGTTGTATTGCAGAAACGCCTTAGCAAAAGCCTGCCCCATATTACCGCAGCCCACAATGGCGATGCGTAAGTTTTTGTTCATTTCAATTGGAATTGTTTCTGACGAGCAACCTCCTCTTCTTTAACTGCCACACGTGCTACGTTGGTCAGCACACGCCAAGCACAGCAGGCTTGGCGGCCTCAATAATAAGGCGAAACCAGCAGTCCATAACGCAGTTGTGCCCATAACTCACGGCGGAGCTATGGGCACGAAGCTAAGTTTGGTAGAGAATCAGGAGTAATCCGGGCGATGCTACGCTTGCTTACTTGTTCAAGCTAAACTGTGCTTCGAGCAAGGGAGAAAGTACCGGAATCCGGACGAACATGAGCGTAACCAACAGCAAGCAGAACAACACCACGTACGTCATAAACCACTTACGCGTATAAAGCTTTTCTGAACCTTGCACCGGCGAGTTTTCCAGCAAGCCGATCTTCAAGTACCAAGCGAAGAGCAGGGCGAAGAACGGGAAGCTGAGCAGCAACTCGATGCGGTTTTTGATCAGGAAGATACCGAGGAAGAACGCCGACGTGAGGGCGTAGAAGAACATGGAAATCAGCAGGCTGTTCTCGGTGTAAAACTGGAAAGAACGACGGTAGAGGCCCGCCAACTCCGGGTTCTTGATCAGGCGATACTCAGCGAAGCGCTTAGTAGCCATCAGGTAAGCACCACCCATCCAGTAGGCGATAATGATACTGGAAGGCGGCAAGCTGTGGAAGAAAGCAGCTCCATTGAAGGTAGCCGACGTGAGAGCGGGCGCCACAATGAACCAACCGAGCATGAAGCGAATCGGGTTGTTAACCGACTCCGACAGCACGTCCAGATACACCCGCTCTTTGGTACGGAAAGGACGCACGTTGTAAATCACGCCCATCACCAGCAGGAAGATGGAAATAAGCAGGAACTGAACGTTGATTTGGTAAGCCAGGAAGAAGCCAACGGCACCCAGCAAGAACCATTCGCTGTAAACCAGCACTGGGTTTACCACCCGTACCACAGAGGTACGCTGCTTTTTGAGGGGGTGAAACTTGTCGAACTCGGCATCGAGGTACTCGTTGATGACGTAGTTGGCCGAAGCAACCAAGCAGGTGCTGATCAAGCCAAGCACGAGCTTAACGAAGAGAGCAGTGTCGAGCGGAACCTTGTAGATGATGAGAGCGAAGAGCACGCCCGGCATCATAAACACGTTCTTCACCCAGTTGTCGGGCCGGGCAATGGCAATGTAATCAGCTATACCAGCTGGCACCCGGGTCACGAGACCGTCGGTCGGCATAACCTCAGGAGAGGCAGAAATAGACGCTTTATCCATGAGCGGGAGTCGTTAAAGTGGCGACAAGTTGGTTTTCTAGTTGTTTGTAGAAAGTGAATTGGTCGAATGGCTGCTTGTCAACAATCAGACAAGGCATACCGGCGCGCTCAGCGCAAACGCCGTCGAGTTCGGGTCGGTCGCCAATGAAAAGGCACTCGGCGGGCGAGATACCTAGTTCGGCCGTGAGGTAAAGCAAGCCCTCGGGGCGGGCTTGAGGTGATTGATGTGCGGATCGGTAGAGCTGACGATGATGTCAGCAGCTAGGTTCATAGCATCAAGCTTATCTTGAGCTGGGTAGTCAGAGTAGATGCCAATGGTAATACCCCGTTGGCGCAGAGCAGAGAAAAAGGATTGCGCGCCGGGGTATACGCAACTTGCTAGATATTGGTTGGGATGATGAAACATCCAGTAGTCGACTACGCGCTTGACTTTCTCGAAAGGATATCCGCCAGCATCGGCACACCAAGTGTACTGCGCATTTTGTAGATCAGGTATCGACTGGCCTGGGCGTTTCTCCCGTTCGGCGCGAAACTTTTGCAGAATGCGCATTTCCTGCAGCCGCCAAGGACGAAGAGCATAGTACCCAAGTAGGTCAAAGAGCATTTTCGAGCGAAGCCGGGATTGATTGTACAACGTACCATCGACGTCGAAAATCACTGCTTTTACTCTTTCCCAATTAACCTTTTCCAAGTATATCATTATTTAAATGTAAAACTATAGTAAGGCTGTATGCACCAAACATATGATTGTATTTTCCATATGTTAAATAGCAATCCTCACAGTAAGCTTTAAATTATACTTTTTCAAAATTATGCCATATAAAGCATTAATCCTAATTGATATAAAAATATCATAATGTGGGAAATCAATACAATCGTTTGTTTAGTACCTTAAACGCAGCTTTTATTCAGTATAGTCAAATAAAAAAGTGATATAATACCAAATAGCATACTTTGCTTACTAAGATCTAGTGCAATCGTATGAATAGCCGTTATTAAGCGTTAAGACAACTGATAATCTGCGTGAATAAAGCGCATTAGCATCAATGAGTATTTTACGCCGTTACGCTGCTTGTTGCTCAGTTGAATAGAAAAGGCTTGGAGCCTTGAACTAAGCACCCCTCCCACTGGTGGGACTTTCGAGACCTTGCCATTTAGCTAGTATGAGCAAGAGGAAAGTTGAGTTGCTAGCGGCGCTTGCTCAAACAGCTCGCTAATTATAGTGGTGAAAGCCTTCGGCAAACCAGTCGATTTTTAGCTGGCTTTTATTCCCTCAAATAATGCTTCGAGTTGGTTGGTAGATGCTTCCCAATCGTAGTGCTCCTGCACAAACTCCCGGCCTTGCCTTGCCAGCCGAGTTGCTAAATCAGAGTCGGTTAGTAGGGAAGTAATGCATTCGGCAAGTTCTGCTGCTGATTCCCCAACTAGCAAATCTTGGCCGGCGCGACCATGCAAGGCATTATTGGCTAGCGGCGTAGTAACACAAGGCAGCCTCATGGCCATGGCTTCAAGCAGTTTGTTCTGCAAACCCGTCCCAACTCGCATGGGGGCTACAAACACGCGAGCAGCAGTATACGCATCCCGAATATCGTCGATCCAGCCGCTAATCGTAACCGCGTCTGAGGCCAAGGCTAACACACGTGGCGCGGGTGTAGTACCCGCAATAAGTAGCCGTGCAGCCGGGTGTATGCGCCGAACCAGCGGTAAAATCTCGAGGGCCAAAAACTCGACGGCATCCACGTTGGGGTGGTAGCTCATGTTGCCGCAGAACAGAATATCGTGTATTTTGGGATCAGCACGTGGCGCGAAGAAATCGGTATCGATGCCGTTGCGCACAATGCGAATTTCCTCGCGCCGTGGGTGCTCGATGAGCTGCCGGTCTTGCTCGGAGATGATGGTGTGATGTTGAAACCAATTGAAGGCGGCGGCTTCGTATGTCTGTAGGCTGCGGCCTTCACGGGCGTACACCATGCTTTCAGCCCAAGAACTCTGATCGGCACGGCGCAACATTCCCGTCGAGAATACATCCATGTAATCCAGCGTCATGGGCAAGCGGCCGGCGTACGAGCGCACGTACTGCGCCATCCGAATAAGCTGGCAGTAGACGTGGTCGGGCTGAAACTCTCTTATTAGTGCATCGAGTTGGCGCTGCACGCGGGCATCGTAGAAGTACCCTACCTGAAAAGGCAATCCTTGAAGCAAAGCCAGCGCCATGTTGCGGGCAATACCCGGCCGACGCAGGCGCTGCACGTGTAAGCCCCCAGCGCATAAGGGCCGCACGGCTTCGTAACCGGCTGTTGAAACCTCTTCATCGGAAAGGCAAAAGAGGCAGACTTCGTGGTGGCGGGCCAGGTAACGCAGCTGATGGTAGGCCCGCAGTTTATCCCCTTTGTCGAGGGGAAACGGAAAGCGAGACAGTAGAACAAGAAGCTTCATGGCCGGCAAACTTACGCCGTTTCAACCCGGCGCTGCTGCACCACGCTGTACAAGTCCAGAAAACGCTCCACCACCCGCCGATTATCATAGAGGCGCACGATGGTATGGGCCGCCTCGTGCCCAATGAGGTCAGCGGGCAGTTGGCCGTGGTAGTAGCGCCCAATGGCTTCCACCCAAGCCGCTGGGGTGTCGCGCAGCACGATGTCGTGTTCGTTGTGGACGTGAATGCCTTCGGCGCCTAATGTGGTGCTCAGAATGCACTTGCCCAACGCCATACCCTCGATGATTTTGATGCGCATGCCGCCCCCACTGAGCAAGGGTACCAGCATCACCTCGTACTGCTGCATAAACTGCTGAGCCGACTCGACAAAGCCATGCACCACAACGTTAGGCAACTGCAACTCCCGAAACCGAGCTGGCATTTCCTTACCGGCCAGATGCAGTTCCAGCTTTGGGTATTGAGCGTGTACTTGCGGCCAGATTTCGGTTAGAAACCAGTCAAGGCCTTCTTGATTGGGCAGCCAGTTCAGCGTACCAATCATAAATAAGGTATGTGGCTTGGGCTGAATGGATGAATCAAGCTGAAACCGCTCCAGATGCACACCAGCCGGCACAAAAACCACCGGTTCCTGGCAGCCTAAGTCCCGCAGGCGTTGCTGGTCGGGCTCGGTAATAGCCGCTACGGCGTCGAAGCGCGGCAGATAGTATTGCTCGAACTGCTGCATTCGGCCGGCCAAATGACGCAGGTATAGTCTTTTGAGAGGGTTTCGCTCGCGCCGCGCCAGCATCTGCCAGATAGTGTACTCCACGTTGTGCGCCCGCACCACCACCGGTACATCGGGCGCTACGCGCCGCACTACGCTTTCGTACCAGGCCACAAACGTGCCTTCTAACTGGACGATATCTACTTCCTGCGTCCGCAAAATCTCGGCGAGCTGTTCGGCCGCTTCTTCGCTTACAAACCGCTCCACGTTGTAGGGAAGCTTGCTCGCCAGCAGATTGCGCAGGGCTTTGGTCGGCGAAAGGCGCGTGTCCACATCCACTGTCACGAGGCGCAAGTTGGGGCCGAGGTGGGCCAGGGCGTCGTCGGGCTGGTGGTGTTTGGGCGTGTTCAGGGCCAGTACCGTAACGCGGTGCCCCGCCCGAATGAGACCCGCTGCCACGTCGTACATAGCAATAGCGCCCCCGTCGGTGGGGGAAAAGGAACGCGCGGACAAACTTGCAGAATATGCACGTTAGAGGAAGTGGGTTGGGCCGGCAAAGCTACAAAGAACGTGCAGGCGGCAAAGCCAATCGTGGCCTTGCCCCCTGGCTGACTGCGCTACGATAACTCCAATGATGGCAGCTGACTTAGATGAGCCGCGTAGCGGTTACTTTTCAACTTACTCTTCACCCCTATGCTCGGAACAGCTTTATCAACGCATTTATCTGCTCGTCGGTGCCTAGAAACAGCAGCACATCACCAGGCACAGGCACAACATCGGCATTGGGGCTCACTTGCAACTCTCCCTCGTGGTGTTTGAGACCGATGACGGTAGCTCCGGTGCGGGAACGGATGTCGAGTTCCCGAATGCTGCGGGCGCGCCACTCATAGCGCAACTCCTCGGGGCGCATTTCCTCGAGCCGAAGCTTGTTGGGACCGAGGCCCGAAATCATATCTAAGAACCGAATTACTTCGGGGCGCATCACGAGGTTGGCCATATGGGAGCCACCTATTTCATCGGGCATCACCACCGAATCGGCACCCGCACGCAGGAGCTTGTGCTCACTGGTTTTAAGGCTGGCGCGGGCAATGATTTTAATGGCAGGATTGAGTTCGCGAGCCGTGAGGGCCACAAACACGTTATCGGCATCTTTGGGCAGTGACGTGATGAGGGCCCGGGCGCGCGATACGCCCGCCGCCCGCAAGGTGTCGTCGGCGGTAGCATCGCCGAACACGGCCAGAATGGTACCCTCGTTGGCTTCACTAGCTGCTTTCAGCAATGCCTCATCTTGCTCGACTATAACCACCTGGGCCCCGCTGGCGCGCAGCTCGTGATAGGCTTTGCTGCCATTGCGCCCAAAGCCACACACAATTACGTGGTCTTTGAAGCCGCGAATTTCTTGGTCGGTCCGAAGCATATTGAACATGTTGCGCAGCTCGCCATCAAAGATGTAGGTAGTCAGTACCGACAAGAGGTAGGCGACTACGAGCAGGTTAAAGAAAATGTAAAGCGAAACGAATAGCCGACCCGGGGGCGAAAGAGGATGCAACTCCCCGAAGCCCACCGTGGAAACGGTTATCATGGTCATGTAGAAAGCATCAATCACGCCGAAGCCCTCGATGATCATGAAACCTGCAATGCCAGTCCCGAAGCTGCCGATGGTTAGCAGCACCGCCAGCAAGAATCGACTCAGGTTAAGACGCCTCCACATGTTTTCGGGAATTCTGAATTATGGCACTGAATTAAGAATTTGTTGACAAGAAAGCAAGAATACCCTGTTGTCAAAGCAAAACAAGCAGGCCATACTACACCGACGAACTGCCAATGCCGTTGCATGCAACCTTAGCAATAAGGCACCCTAAGCGCCGCGCGACAACACTGTACCAAGCAACCGGGCCAGTTCATTGTCCATTTGCTTGAGAGCCCGGATGGTTTGCAAGTGCTCCATCATGGTAGCATCGTCAAGCGGATGCCGCAGTGCTTCGAGGCGAGCCGACAACTCCCGCTCCACATTCACTTTGTTGAGGCGCAGAATAGCATTGTCGCAGGCCACTTGAATTAAGTCCAACTCGCGGGGTACATGAATTTGGTGCGTGGTCCAGTTGGGGCTCAGCTCGTACCGCTCGGTGGCCAGCTCAGCTATCAGCGCCCGAATGTCGGAGCGGCTGTGCTGAATAAGGGTACGGATTTCCGGCCAGCGGCCTTGGGTTAGTTCCTCACGGCACAAGTGCAGCAAGTCGGCGTAGATGCCCGTTTTGAAAGGCGTATCGTCGAGCTGCCCAAACAGATACTGCGCCACACTGACTTCCGGGGCCAATGGCTGCGCGGAGTAAAGCAGCAGCAACCGCACCACTTCCCGCTCGCATTGCTCCTGCACGTCCGGAATGGGCTCTAGCTCTTCACGGGTGAGGGTTTGCAAGTCCCCGCCACCGCCCATCAGGTCTTCTGGCGAGGCACCGTACATCAGCGCTTCCGTTTCTTCCTCCGGGCTCATGGGCCGCGGGCGGGGCGCGCGGCAGCTGGTGTTTGTCCGGTGGAAGCAGGACTAGTAGTTCGGGGACGCTGTTCGCTGCCGCTGCTGGTGTTTGTGCTGGGAGCTGCTTTAGGGCTGGCTTGCCGAGAAATTTTGTTGTACTCGGTGATGAGCACTTGTTCGTCGATGCCGAAGGTCTGCGAGGTCTGTTGCAAAAACACCTGCCGCTTAATCGGGTCCGGCACTTTGGCAATGCTTTGCAGCACCTCCCGAATGGCTTCGGCCTTCTTCACCGGATCTTGAGCCGCTTCGCGGGACACCAAGTCAGTTTTGAACTGAATGAAATCCTGGCTGGCTTGGTCGAGGTGCTCCTTGAACTTCTGGTCGCCGACTTTGCGAATGTAGCTGTCGGGGTCGTCGCCGTCGGGAAACAGTACCACGCGCACGTTCAGGCCGCCTTCCAGCAGCATATCAATGCCGCGCAACGACGCCCGAATACCGGCCGCGTCGCCGTCGTAGAGCACGGTTACGTTGTCGGTGTAGCGCTTGATGAGGCGGATTTGGCCGTCGGTGAGCGAGGTACCCGACGAGGCTACCACGTTCTTGATGCCGCCTTGGTGCAAGCTCAGCACATCAAGGTAGCCTTCCACTAAGTAGCACAGTTCCTCAGTCCGGATAGCCTGCCGGGCGTGGTAGAGCCCGTAGAGTACGTCGGATTTATGGTATATCTCGGACTCCGGCGAGTTCAGGTACTTGGCTGTCTTGTCGTTGGGCTTGAGCGTGCGCGCCCCAAACCCAATCACCCGGCCCGAAACGTTGTGGATCGGGAACATCACGCGGCCCCGGAAACGGTCGTAGCGGCGGCCGGTGTCGTGGCCCTGGTCGTCGTCGCGCCGCACCACGAGGCCGGTTTTCTCTAGGTACTTTTGCTCGAAGCCCGCAGCCGTGGCCGATTTTAGCAGGTCGTCCCACTGATCGAGGGAGTAGCCTAGCTCGAAGGTAGCAATGGTGGTTTGGTTGAGGCCCCGCTGGCGCAGGTAGCTCCACCCAATGCTCTGGCCTTCGTCGCTGCTCTTCAGCAGTTTATGGTAGTGGTCCTTGGCCCAGTTCGAGACGATGAACTGCGAGTCCTTTTCGTTTTGAGCGAGTTGCTGCTCGGGCGTTTTTTCTTCTTCCTCGACCTCGATGCCGTACTTCTTGGCCAGGTACTTCAGAGCTTCCACGTAGCTGGTGCCCTCGATGTCCATGATGAACTGCACCACCCCGCCCGCTTTGCCGCACCCGAAGCACTTATAGAGTCCCTTGGCCGGGGCCACTGAAAAGCTCGGCGATTTTTCGTGGTGAAACGGGCAGCAGGCCCACATGTTCTGGCCTTTCCGTTTCAGGCTAACAAAGTCACCAACCACCTCCACAATATCGGCGTGGTGAATAATTTGATCGACTAGTTCTTTCGGGATGCGGGCCATACTACCGGCAAAGGTAGGCAGGATACTGCGCGTTGTAGCGCTTCTGTTTACGGTAACCCTAAGTAGCTGTTACGCCCCAAGGAAAAGCAGGTATTCAGTGCCGCAACCAGAGCGAACCTCGTGGCCGCGTGTACCCTGCTGCATCCTTCCGAGCGTAAGGGCAACCTCCTACCCTATTTCGGGGTTATCTTTGTAGTTCGCATTCGTATTTCCCTACTCACGATATGGCTATTACCCAAGAAGACGTCCTGAAGGCCCTCAGCTACGTGGAGGAGCCCGATTTGGGCAAAGATCTTGTCACGCTCAACATGATTGAGGACGTGCACATCGACGGCCGCACCGTGTCGTTTACAGTGGTCCTCACTACCCCGGCTTGTCCGCTTAAAGAACTGATTCACAATGCCTGCGTCCGAGCCATCCACACCATGGTGGACAAGGATGCCGACGTGCAAATCAAGATGACTTCGCGCGTGACCACCATGCGCCAAAACCGCGACATCCTACCCGGGGTGCGCAATATTATTGCCATTGCCTCGGGCAAAGGCGGGGTGGGCAAAAGCACCGTTACGGCCAACTTGGCCATTGCTTTAGCTAAAACCGGTGCCAAAGTTGGACTAGTTGACGCCGACATTTCGGGCCCGAGTATGCCCCTGATGTTTGGCGTGGAAGATGCCCGCCCGCACGTATTCCGCACGCCCGACGGCCGCAACCAGATTCAGCCTATTGAGGCGTACGGTGTGAAGATTATGAGCATCGGCTTTCTGGCGCCTGCTGAAAGCGCCATTGTGTGGCGTGGCCCTATGGCCTCGTCGGCCCTCAAGCAGTTCATCACGGAAGTGGATTGGGGCGAGCTAGACTACCTGCTCCTCGACATGCCCCCCGGAACCTCCGATATTCACCTGACCATGGTGCAAACCGTGCCCGTTACGGGTTCCGTCATCGTGACCACGCCGCAAAAAGTAGCACTGGCCGATGCCGAGAAAGGGTTACAGATGTTTCGGCTACCGCAAATCAACGTACCCGTATTAGGCGTAGTCGAAAACATGGCGTGGTTTACGCCTGCTGAACTACCCGAAAACAAGTACTTCATCTTCGGAGAGGGTGGCGGCACGGCTCTGGCTGAAAAGCACCAAGTGCCGCTACTCGGCCAGATTCCGCTGGTACAAAGCATCCGCGAGAACGGCGACTACGGCACCCCGGCTATCCTGCTAAGCGGCACTCCCGCCGCTGAGGTATTCGGTCAATTGGCTGAGGAACTAGCCCGGCAAGTATCCATCCGCAACGCCGTAGCTCCTAAGACGAATATCGTGGAAATGAACTCGTAAGAGTTGTCATCCAAAATTGTAACCCGTCCTGCGAAGCATATTTAGGCATTTAGTGTACTGACATTGTCAGCGTAATTAGCACGTTATGTTGCGCTTGCCGAAGCATCTCGCGTGCTGGTGGTAGAACACAATACAATCAGACCGTCATGCTGAGCGGAGCCGAAGCATCTCGCGTGCTGAGGTTGGAATAGTAATCCGACGTCAGCACGCGAGATGCTTCGACTGCGCTCAGCATGACAGGTAGCGCTGCAACAACAGTAAGCGAGTGCTTTGAGGCTAAGTAGGCAATAGAAGTTCGGCCACTTTTGGCCTATGCTTAGCGAAGGGAACTAGTTGATAACTGTTTGGTCTTTGGGTTATAGAAGTGCCTTGTATGTCCGGTGCGTGGGTTATTCGGATGCTAAGCTCAACGCTAGCGCTTCGGTAACTTTACCGGCTTAAACTTGGTTTACTTTTTACTCGCCAGAAGCCTTACCTTTGCATTACCTCATGGTTGACTTGCATCTACAGAAGCAGGCAAGTCAGTAAAATCAGTGATTTATGACGCATTCCGCTGCCGTAGAAGACCATCCCCTCCTATCACGTATTGAGTTGGCGCTGGACAGCATCCGCCCGTATCTGGCAGCTGACGGCGGCAACGTGCGGGTATTGGAAATCACCGACGACATGGTGTTGCGCCTGGAACTGCTCGGGGCCTGTGGCACCTGCCCCATGTCGCCGATGACGCTGAAAGCCGGTGTGGAAGAATCGGTGAAAAAAGCCGTACCGGAAATTCGGTCTGTTGAAGCTATCAACATCACCCCTATGTCGGAACAGCCGGCGGGTCAAACTGGCCATCCTGTATCCCCTATCCCGGTACCTACCCCTCAGTTTTAAGCTTTTCCTATTTAGTTAATGCGCCCCGCTCCTACTGGTTTCCGGTAGAAGCGGGGCGCACTGATTTTGGGGCGGGTGGTGCGCACGGGTCGTGAGGCTGTTCTCACAACTTTGCAATAGTATTTACCCATCGTCAGTTTATCAAGAACTGTATTCTTGGTTTACTCGAATTTCACCCTGCCCAAAACAAGCTACATAGTAGTCTTGATATGGATCATTACCAGTTCTATTCAAGCACCACTGCCAATCAACTATATCTACCGTAGCTGGAATTATCAGTTTACTGTCTCCCGCAAACTCTATTGTCAAGTTGCCTACTTGATCTAGCTTCAATCCCACAACCTCTTTCCTCATATGAGCTGCCACAACAGCAGATTTGCTGATGTAGTCTTGATCGACGCAGTTTTGGTAAGAAGGATAATTATCCTTCAGCCCTTTAGTAATCAATATTTCGTCTTCTGAAATAATATCATGAGCTACAAGAATATAGCTTCTAAAATATAAAGCCCAAGTATCACCAACACCAAAACGGGATATAAAATCGCCCTGAAGTATACCGGTCAATATGCCAAGCGTGTCCATTTTACCAGTTCATAAGCTGCTATATATTTCGTCACTTCCCATTCCTCAATAATTGGAGTAAAAGGTCTGGCTTAAGATACTAGCTCTACTTAGGTTCATCTAACCTTCTGTTGAGTTTACTCGTCATTTGGCCGACGGCTCTACCTTTACCGTTCCTACTATCACCTATCCGCCCTATGGCCAACCTGAACGACCCCGCGCTGCGCTCCTGGATTGATATTCCGCCGATTAGTGATTTTCCGATTCAGAACCTGCCCTTTGGGGTGTTCGAAACCGAAGACCGGGGTACCCGTTTGGCCGTGGCTATTGGAGACTATGCGTTGGATTTGTACGCCGTGGCGCAGTTCGGCTTTTTTTCTGATTTGGACCTCGGACCAAAAATGCCGAAGGTTTTTCGGCGCCGCACCCTCAACCAGTTTATTTCCTTGGGCCGGCCGGCTTGGCGGGCCGTGCGCGAGCGGGTGAGTGAGCTGCTGCGCCACGACAACGAAGCCCTCCGTTCCGACGAGGTGATGCGCGAGTGCCTGGTTCGCCAGAGCGAAGTACGGATGTTGCGGCCAGTGAAACCGAGCAACTACACCGACTTCTACAGCAGCATCGAACACGCTACCAACGTGGGCATGATGTTCCGCGACCCGGCTAATGCCTTGCTGCCTAACTGGCGCCACCTACCCATCGGCTACCACGGTCGGGCTAGCAGCATTGTGGTGTCGGGCACGAATATCCGTCGGCCCAACGGACAGCGCAAAGCGCCGGATGCCGACACGCCCACCTTCGGCCCTTCGCAGCAGCTAGACTTCGAACTGGAAATGGCTTTTGTGGTGGGCAAAGGTTCGGCCCTTGGCGACTCTATCCCGTTGCAGTACACCGAAGACCACATTTTCGGGTTGGTGCTGTTCAATGACTGGAGCGCGCGCGACATTCAAAGCTGGGAATATGTGCCGCTCGGGCCGTTTCTGGGCAAAAGCTTCGGCAGTAGCATTTCACCTTGGGTGGTCACGCTCGATGCGCTGGAGCCGTTCCGCGTGCCCGGCCCGGTGCAGGAGCCGGAGCCGCTGCTGTACTTGCGTCAAGTCAACGCTCACAACTTCGATATAAACCTGGAAGTAGGCTTGCAGCCCGAAGGCAGCCTTGAAACTGTAGTTTCCCGCACCAACTTTCAGCACATGTACTGGAGCATGGCGCAACAGCTCACCCATCAAAGCAGCAACGGGTGCAACCTCGAAGTGGGCGACCTATACGCTTCCGGCACCATCAGCGGCCCCACTCCCGACTCACTCGGCTCGATGCTAGAACTTGCTTGGCGCGGCACCCGGCCCGTAGTTCTGCCAAGCGGGGAAGAACGCAAATTCCTGCACGACGGCGACACCGTGACCATGCGCGGCTATTGCGAAAACAACGGCATTCGCATCGGTTTTGGAGAAGTAACTGGCACTGTGCTACCCGCAGCAATAAGCTAAAGATTAGTGGCACAGCCTATCAAAACAAGCCCCGACTCAGCAATGAGTCGGGGCTTGTTTGTTGAAAAGGGAGAAGCCGCTTATGCGTTAGTATACGCCACATTGAACCGGCCTTGGTGGTAGCGCACCTTGGAAATAGAACCGTAGTCGATATCCAGCCGAAAGGCGTTGGCTAGCGGCAAGCCTAAGAAATAGCACAGCATACTCCTGATAACGGCCGAATGGCAGAAGATCAAAGCTACCTGCGGGCCGTCGGGCTGCGCTAGCGCGTCATCCAGAAAGGCAGTGGTGCGAGTTTGCAGGTCGAGGAAGCTTTCCCCGCCGGGTGCGGGCACTTGCACATAGTCGGCCATCCAGGGGTCGAGTTCGGCGGCGGGCAGGGTGTTCCACGGTTGCAGCTCCCAACGGCCGAAGTCGTATTCCCGGAGTCGGTCGTCGAAGTGGATGGGACCGGGCACCAAGGCTTCGGCTAGGCAGCGGCAACGGGTGAGCGGACTACTGTATGTAGTTACCGGACCCGCGGCCAGTATTGGCGCTAAGCGGGCGCCCACGGCGGCCTCGTCTTCCGGGTAGGTGGCGGCGACGGGCACGTCGGAGCCACCGTAGCAGATGCCAGCCGCGGTAGCTACCCGGGTATGACGGATCAAGTATAATTCCATAGTTGAGAACAAAAGAACAGATATACCACTAACTCCGCTACTTGTTGGGTGGCACCCAAACAGTCGCCGGTGTAGCCACCGATCCAGCGAGTGAAATAGCGAGCCAAGTAGGTTTTCACGAGCCACAATGGCAGCAGCACCAGCAACAGCCAGCCGTTGCGCAACCAGGCAGCATACGCCAGCAAGGGCAGCAGCCCCAACAGCAAGCCTATGCCAAACTCCGTCGCGCTTAATTTCTTGGCGATAGGCTTGGCTTTGCTGTCCTCGTTTTCGCGGGCGTACTCATGGGTATAGATAAACGAAAGCGCAGTGGCCCGGCTCAAAGAATGCCCTATCACAAGCACCGGAATCAGCGACTTGAGGTGAAAGTGTTCACCATACACCACCGCTTTCAGCGTCAGAAACTTCAGGGCCAGCATCAGCCCCAAGCCCGTCACACCATAAGTGCCGAGGCGGCTGTCTTTCATGATTTCGAGGATGCGCAGCTTGTTCCAGCCGCCCCCAAATCCGTCGCAGACATCAGCAAAGCCGTCTTCGTGGAAAGCCCCCGTGAGCAGAATGCTGGCCACCATGCTTAGCAACAGAGCGACTTCCAGCGGGAAAAAGAAGTGCAATATCCACCAGACACCCGCCGCCGCGCCACCCACTATCCAGCCGATAACCGGGAAGTAAACCGTGGACTTGTTGAGGTTTTCTTCGGAATGCCCCACCCACTTCGGACACGGAATGCGGGTGTAGAACATGAGAGCCGTAAAGAACAGCTCGACTTGCCGGCGCATCATGCCGTAACGGGCATTGGCTCCGTGCTCTGGCTCACTCCGGCACTCTCGAAGGAAGCCATTTCGTTGAGGAAATTAACGGCCGCCACTAGCAGCGGATACGCCAGCGCGCAGCCAGTCCCCTCTCCGAGCCGCAAATTCAGATTCAATAGAGGCTGCGCGTGCAAGTGAGCCAGCATCAACTGATGCCCGGTTTCTTCGGATTGATGACAGAATACGCAGTACTCGCGCACCGCCGGGTGCAGGGCAGTTGCCGCCAACAAAGCCGCTGTAGCAATAAACCCATCAATCAGTAACACCAGACCCTGTTCCGCGGCACCGAGCATGGCGCCCACCATCTGCACAATTTCAAAGCCACCGAATGCGGCCAGCACTTCCAACGGTTTAGTTAGGGCAGCGTGCTGCTGAGCAGCGGCCGTTAGTATGGTGGCTTTGTGGCTGAGTTGCTCGTCGTCGAGGCCTGTGCCGCGGCCTAGACAGTCGGTGAGAGGCCGGCCCGTGAATCGGTGCATCAGCAGGGTGGCCGCCGAGGTATTGGCAATGCCCATTTCGCCGAAACCGAGCACGTTGCAACCGGTGGCGGCTACTTCGCGCGCTAGCTTGGCGCCGGCAGCCAGCGCCTGTTCGCACTGCGCTACGCTCATAGCGGGTTCGTGAAGAAAATTGCGGGTGCCTTCGGCAATTTTTTGGTTGATAACCGCCGGGAAATCAGTGAAACTGCCCTTTACTCCGGCATCTACCACCTTCAAGGCCATGCCCTGCTGCCGGCAAAACACGTTGATAGCGGCCCCACCGCTTAGAAAGTTCAGCACCATTTGGTAAGTAACTTCCTGCGGATACTTGCTTACGCCTTCGGCAGCAATGCCGTGGTCGGCGGCGAAGACGAGCACATGGGGCTGCCGGAGTTGGGACGTGAGGGTTTGCTGAATCAACGCTACCTGATGGGCCAGGACTTCCAATTGCCCAAGCGCGCCTACTGGTTTCGTTTTCCCATCGATTTTGTGTTGAATAGCAGCGGCTAGCTCTTGGTTAAGCGGCCGGATATGGAAGTCGGGCATAAGGCAGGTTTTGGCGCGAAGGTAATGGGCGAAGCGGAACGAGTTGTAGCGCCTGCAGAAACTAAGCGTTTCAACTTACTACTTCTCCAAGTTCAAACACCCCACCTTATTACACACAAAAAGAGGCCCTCGGTGTAGACCGAGGGCCTCTTTTTGTGTGTAACCATTGTTAACTCTACTTCCGGCCGCCGATAATCTCGTCGACTACGGCCGGGTCGAGGAGCGTGGTGGTATCGCCGAGGTTGGAAGTTTCGCCCTCGGCTACTTTGCGCAGAATGCGGCGCATGATTTTACCGGAGCGGGTTTTCGGCAGGCCTGACACAATTTGGATCTTGTCGGGCTTGGCGATTTTGCCGATTTCGGCCACGATGGTTTCGATGATGCTGGCCTCGATGTGCGCCTTGTCATTTTCCTTGTCGCAGACGCCTTCGCGGCAGATGACGTAGGCGTAGATGCCCTGGCCTTTCACGTCGTGCGGGTAGCCCACTACGGCCGACTCCACCACGTTGGGGTTTTGATTGATAGCGTTTTCGATTTCGGCGGTACCGAACCGGTGGCCGCTCACGTTGATTACATCATCGACGCGGCCGATGATGCGGTATAGCCCTTCCTCGTCGCGGCGGGCACCATCGCCGGTGAAGTAGTAGCCGGGGTACGGCGCAAAGTAAGTTTGGCGGGCGCGCTCATGGTCGCCGTAGGTGGTGCGGATGATGCCAGGCCAGCTGTTCTTGATAGCCAAGTAACCTTCCTCGCCGTTGCCTTCAATCTCCTTGCCTTCTTGGTTGAGCAGCACTGGCAGCACGCCCGGCAGCGGCAAGCCAGCGCGAGCCGGCACGCTCGGCGTAATACCGGCCAGCGCCGAAATCATGATGCCGCCGGTTTCGGTTTGCCACCACGTATCCACAACGGGGCAGCGCTCCTTGCCTACGTGCTGGTAGTACCAGTACCACGCTTCCTCGTTAATGGGTTCCCCCACCGAGCCCAACACCCGCAACGAATCCAGCGAGTAGCTCAGCACGTTGTCGAGGGGGCGGCCATCAGGCTACGAATGGCTGTGGGTGCCGTGTAGAACACGCTTACTGAGTGCTTGTCAATCACTTCCCAAAAGCGGCCCGGGCTCGGATACGTTGGGATGCCCTCGAACATGAGCGTGGTAGCGCCCGCCAGCAACGGGCCGTAAAGCAAGTACGAGTGTCCCGTTACCCAACCAATGTCGGCGGTGCACCAGTAGATGTCGTTTTCCTCCACCTGAAATACGTTGCGGAACGTGTAGTCTGTCCAGACCATGTAGCCGGCCGTGCTGTGTACCACGCCTTTGGGCTTGCCGGTGCTGCCCGAGGTATAGAGGATGAAGAGCGGATCTTCGGCATCCATTTCTTCGGCGGGGCAGCTTTTGGCTACGTCCTCGGCTTCCTCGTGGTACCATACGTCGCGGCCCTCTTTCATTTGCACGGGCCAGCCTAAGTGCTCGACTACAATGACGCGGCGCACCGAAGGGCAATTTTCCAAGGCCTCATCCACCACGCGCTTCACCGGAATCTGTTTGGCGCCGCGGTTCAGGCCATCGGCCGTGAGTACCACGCTAGCCTGCGCGTCGTTCACTCGGTCGGCAATGGCGGTGGCGGAGAAGCCGGCGAATACCACGGAGTGCACCGCACCAATGCGAGCGCAGGCCAGCACCGCTATAGCCAGCTGCGGAATCATGGGCATGTAGAGGCATACCCGGTCGCCCTTTTCCACTCCGTTATTGTGCAGCACGTTGGCAAACTTGCAAACCTCTTGGTGCAGTTCGCGGTAGGTCAGGCGCAGGTGGCGGGTCTTGGTATCGTTGGGCTCGTAGATGATGGCCAGCTTGTTGCCGCGCGTGGCGAGGTGGCGGTCGAGGCAGTTTTCGGTGATGTTGAGGCGGGCTCCCCGAACCACTCGTTTTTGCCGGCCGCCATGTCAGAATCGAGCACCTTGTCCCACTTGCGGCGCCAAGTGAACGGCTCGGCTACCTCCGCCCAAAACTGCTCGGGGTTTCGATGCTGCGGCTGTAGGCATCCTGATACTCTTCCAGGGTACGGATGCGGGCGTGTTTCGTGGGTGCTTCGGGCATGGGAATATGAAATTGTGAAGTGGAGAGGTTGTGAATTTCAGTTCTGGTAAGCGCTACGCTTTTGCTAGTTTATTCTAAAGCGAGGAAACCTAGTTTTTATAGCTGGTTTCTTTGTTCATTTGAGTGTTGAGGGTAACCGATAATCGTTGTTAACGATGCCAATACACTTCAGAACGTCATGCTGAGCGCAGCCGAAGCATCTCGCGTGCTGAGGTTGTGGTGCTGAATGAAATTACCATACTAGCGAGATGCTTCGGCTGCGCTCAGCATGACGGGTACTTTGGCAACGGCAGCACGCCAGAGGCTGCGGCTTTGTTGCGCGGCACTCGACAGGAAGGGCAGATAGAGTTGTGCAACGACTGGTCAACGACTCTTACCCTTTCTCATCGTAGAAAACGGATATACTAGGTTTAGCTTGTTCATTCATTTTATTCTGTTTACCGAAAGGTTAGTGGGTGAGGTCGTTGGCTAGGCTTTCAAATGCCTGCCCTATTTGTCGCCTTTCTAGCACCTCTTTGATTTCCGTTAGAATCAGGGGGTCGTCGATGGTGGAAGGGATGGTGAAGGCCTCTCCGTCGGCGAGCTGACGCATAGTTTTACGCAGGATTTTGCCAGACCGAGTTTTGGGCAGACGCTTGACAACAACCGCTTGGCGGAAGCTCGCTACGGCCCCGATCTTTTCACGAATAAGGCTAACTAGGTCTTGTTCCAACTGCTTTTCTTCTATGACTTGTCCGTCTTTGAGTACAACGAGGCCCACCGGGCGCTGGCCGCGAAGCGGGCACGCAATACCCAACACGGCACATTCGGCTACGGCCGGATGCGTAGCCAGCAGTTCCTCCATTTGGCCGGTGCTTAGGCGGTGGCCCGCCACATTCATCACGTCATCGACGCGGCCCATGATGAAGAGGTACCCTTGTTCGTCTCGGTAGCCCCCGTCGCCGGAGAGGTAGTAGCCGGGAAGGTGTCGAGGTAGCTTTGCTGGAAACGAGCATCATCTTGCCAGAGCGTGGGCAAACAGCCGGGCGGCAATGGCAGTTTTACGGCCACCAACCCAGTGGTGGTAGCGGGTACGGGGTGGCCGGCTTCGTCGAGAATCTGCACATCATAGCCGGGTACGGGGTGGCCCGCTGAGCCGGCGCGGGCAGAGGCATGTCGGCCAGCCCCACCATAGTCGCCAGCATCGGCCAACCCGATTCGGTTTGCCACCAGTGGTCTACTACGGGCACGTTCAATACCTGTCCGGCCCAATCATAGGTGGCAGGGTCGCACCGCTCGCCAGCCAGGAACAAGTAACGTAGGCTAGATAAATCGTAGCGGCATGCCAGCAGCCCTTCGGGGTCTTCCTTCTTGATAGCCCGGATGGCGGTAGGTGCCGTAAACATGACACTGACTTGGTAGTCGGCCAGCAAGCGCCAGAAGGTGCCGGCATTGGGCGTGCGCACCGGCTTGCCCTCAAACAGCACCGAGGTGCAGCCGTGCAGCAGCGGCCCGTACACTATATAGCTGTGGCCCACGGCCCACCCAATATCGGAGCCGCTAAACATGGTTTCGCCGGGCTGCAAGCCGTAGATGGCGCTCATGCTGTACTTCAGCGCCACGGCGTGGCCGCCCGTGTCGCGCACTACCCCTTTGGGTTTGCCAGTAGTGCCGGAAGTGTAGAGGATATACAGCGGATCGGTAGCCTCAACGGGCACTGCTTCTACGGGTGCGGCTTGCAGTAGCTGCGGAAACTCCACGTCGCGGCCAGGTTGCAAAGTAGCCGCCACGAAGTCGCGCTGCAGTACTACCACGTGGGCGGGCTGATGGGTGGCAAGCGCTATAGCAGCATCCACGAGCGGCTTGTAGGGAATCACCTTGTCGAACTCTAGCCCGCCCGAAGCACAAATAATGGCACGGGGCTGCGCGTCATCGATGCGCACGGCCAGCTCATGGGGCGCGAAGCCTCCAAATACCACTGAGTGCACTGCCCCCAACCGGGCGCAAGCCAGCATGGCTACTACCGCCTCCGGGGTGTTGGGCATATAGATGATAACCCGGTCACCTTTCTCTACGCCCAGGTTGCGCAGCCCACCCGCAAAGCGGGCCGTCAGGTCGAGCAGTTCGCGGTAGGTGTAGCGGCGCACTGTGTTGGTCACGGGCGAATCGTAGATCAGAGCCGTTTGCTCGGCCCGGCCATGCGCAACGTGATAATCGAGGCAGAGGTAGGCGGTGTTAAGCTGCCCGCCCCGAAACCAGCGGTAGAAACCTGTGGCTTCTTCCTGGCTTAGCACTGGCTCAGGCGGCTCCCGAAACCACGCAAGCTGCCGCGCCTGCTCGGCCCAAAAGGCCGCCGGGTCGGTTAGACTAGCGCTATACGCCGTGGTGTATGAGGGGTGGGGTTCATGGGCAGACGAAAACGGGGCGGGACGGTATTCTTCTTTTTCAGCGCACAGGCTAGGAAGTGAGGTCGGCTTGGGTTTGCGGGGCGGCCAGCAATTCCCGCACTTTTACCATGAGCTGGCGGGTGCTGAAGGGCTTGGGCATGTAGAGGTCGGCACCGGCTTCGTAGCCTTTCTTAATGTCGGCATCTTTGGTTTTGGCTGACAGGAAGACGACTTTGGTTTTGATACGGTCGGGGTGGGTTTTGATGTATTGGCAGACATAATACCCATCAACATCCGGCATCATAATGTCGAGCAGCACGATATCCACGGGGCCGTTGTCTACGGCTTCGATGGCCTCGGTGCCGTTGCGGGCAATGCTAACCGCGTAGCCATTTTTGCGCATAAGAAATTCGAGCGACATCACAATGTTGGGCTCATCATCCACGATCAATATGTGAGGAGCAGGCATATGTTGAAATTCTGAATGCTGAATAAGGCATTGGCACAGTGGGTTTCGGGCGTTGGCGCAGGCTGCATCAGCCGGGGTATGCGCTTCTACCGGTAGCTCCACCGAGAAGCGGGCACCCTGGTCGGGCTGGCTTTCCACCCAAATGCGGCCGGCGTGGAGCTCCACTATTTTTTTGGTGATGGCCAGGCCAAGGCCCGAGCCTTCGGGCTTGCGCATGGTTTGGTTTTTGGCTTGAAAGAACTTGTCGAAGATGAGCGTGTGGAAGGCGGCTTCGATGCCCTTGCCATTGTCTTGCACCACGAGGCGCAACGTGGCGGGCACACCAGCACGGGCTGGCGGCAGCTCGGCCGCTACCCGAATGTGGCCGCTGCCATCGGCCCGGCACGACTTAATGGCGTTGCTTAGCAGATTGACCAGCACTTGCATGAGCCGGTCCCGGTCGGCGGAGAGTTGAGGCAAACCGGGCGGCGCTTCCACATCCAGCTGAATCTGCTTGTCGCGCAGCAGTAGCCCCACCGACTCGATGGCGTCGTTGAGGATTTCCACCGGGTCGAGCGGCTCCCGGTCGAGGGTGGCTTTGCCGGACTCGTACTTCTCCAGATCGAGCACCAAGGAAATAAGCCGACTTAGGCGCTCCGACTCGCGCGTGATGGTGAGTTGAAAACGCTGCCGTTCCTCTTCTTCCAGATCGGGGTTGTCGGTCAGGATTTCCGACAGAGCCCGGATGCTGGTAAGCGGGGTGCGCAGCTCGTGCGTGACGGTGGCTAGGAACTCGTCTTTGTCGTGGTCGAGGGCTTGAAGTTGGTCGTAGGCGGCGCGGAGCTCGTCGGTGAGGCGCTGAAGTTGGCGCTGCTGTTTTTGCAACTGGCGGTTGGCTTCGAGCAATTGCTGGCTTTCGCGCAGAATCCCGACCACGTTGTCGAAGCTGATGTCTTCCACTCCCACCGACGACGAAAGCAGCAACCGAGCCGAGGCCGGGCCAATGCTACCGGCCAGCAGCTTTTCGGAGTAAGCCAGCAGGCGCGGGTCGGCTTGGGGTGGGGTCACGCCGTCGGCGGGGTGCGCATCGGGAAACCGTTCGGCAAAAGCGTGTAGCGCTTGAGAAGCGCGTTTTTTACCTAGAAAGCCATTCAATAACGCTCGCACATCGGGCAATGCGGCGCCGCCCTGCCAACCCGCCGGACCCTCAAACAGGTTGCGGTAGTGAAACACGCCCACGAAAATGTCGGCCTGCCGCTGCTCCAGCGACGAAGGCCCCCGCAGTAACGAAACGCCCACGTAAAAGCCAATATTGAAAAACCAGCTCCAAAACAGCCCGTGCGACAAGTAATCGAGTCCTTCCAGCCCAAACAAGGCAAAGGGCCGCAACCATTGCCAGCCGAAGAGGCCGTTGGAGAGCAGAGTTTCGCTCAGCATGTTGGGGCCTACCATTGTGGGCACCACCAAGGTAAAAAACCACACCACAAACCCCGCCAAAATGCCCGCCGTGGCTCCTTGCCGGTTGCCGCCCTTCCAGTACAGCCCCCGAGTACCACCGGCACAAACTGCGCCACCGCCGCAAACGACACCAGTCCGATATTGACCAGCGGCAGCAAATGCCCCACTTCTATATAGTAGCCATAAGCCAGCAGCAGCACCAACACCACGGCCAGCCGGCGGCTGTTCAGGGCCACTTTGCCGAGGTAAGCAAACCAGCTCGGCCCCTCGGTTTGGGTGGCCGGAATGCGCACCAGCAGCGGCATGAGCAGGTGGTTGCTCATCATCACGCTCAGGGCAATGGTTTCTACAATAATCATGGAAGAAGCCGCCGACAGCCCCCGATGTAGATAAATAACGCCAACCAAGGCTGCCCGGCCTGCAGCGGCAAGGCCAGCACAAACGTATCGGCATCGAACCCGGGGCCCGATAGTAGCCGGCCCCGAAAGCCAGCGGCAACACAAACAGGTTGATAATGATGAGGTACAGCGGAAACAGCCACATAGCTTTGCGCAAGTGGTCCTCGTTTACGTTCTCAACCACCGACACTTGAAATTGCCGCGGCAGCAACAGAATAGCCGCCATACTCAGCAACAGCAGCGTAAACCATTGGCCGCTGCTGGTACCTGCCCCATCCAGCGTGAACAACCGGCTCAGGTCGGGCACGGCCGCCGCGCGCGTAAACACATCCGAAAACCCGTCGAACAGACCGAACGTCACGAAGGCGCCGGCCGCCAGAAACGCCACCAGCTTCACGAGGCTTTCGAGGGCCACAGCCAGTACCATGCCTTCGTGCCGCTCGGTGGCCTCGATGGAACGTACCCCGAAAATGATGGTAAAGAAAGCCAGCGCCACCGTTGTATAAAGCGCCGAACTAGCCGCCGTGCCTTCCAGGGGCAGTTGTAAGGCCGCCGGCCCTCGGGTGATAATGTCGAAGGACGTGGCAATGGCCTTGATTTGCAGCGAAATGTAAGGCACGATGCCGAGCACGCACACCACTGTAGCCAACGCCCCGAGCGAAGCGCTTTTACCGTAGCGGGCCGAAATAAAATCGGCAATAGAGGTTAGGCGCTGCAAGCGGCAAATCCGGATGATTTTGCGCAATACCAGCCACGCCGCCGGAGCCATGAGAGTGGGACCCAAATAGATACCCACAAATTCAAGCCCGAAGTGCGCCGCCCGCCCCACCGACCCATAGTAGGTCCAGGCGGTGCAGTACACGGCCATGCTCAGCGCGTACACATACGGGTTGTTCACCAAACTGCTCCGTGCAGACCCAGCTCGACGCTCCGCCGCATACGCCACCCCGAAGAGCAGCGCCAAGTAGCCAAACGAAAAGCCAATAACAAGCAGCTTGGACATGAAAGCGAAATGGAGAATTTGCGAAGTTGTGATGCAGTGAAATCAAGAGCTTAAAGCGGTGCTAACCTATTAGCGCACCATGCGTGTCATTTCAAGACTTCACTCTGACCAGCCAAGCCGTGAGAACTACCAGCGCGAGCCATGCTAACAGCACATAGAGGTAGAGCACAGGCACGCCCCTACCCGGCCGTCATGGTTGAAAACCGCCAGCAGCGGGAAATTGAGCAGTACCCCAAACAGCAAACTCACAAACAACAGCCGCTGGCCCCGGCGCTGCTCGGCTTGCTCTTGCGGAGACATGGGTAGCATAGGGTTTCAATTTTTTGAGGAAACAAGGCGTGCGGAAGCTAGCAGTTTTGCTCTACAACGAACCTTCAATAAGCCGGAATTTCACCTCAAGTATATAGCCGGCTGTCAGTCATGCTGAGCGGCGCCACAAGCGAAGTATCAGGCGTGCTGATGCCACACTACCTGTCATGCTGAGCGCAGCCGAAGCATCTCGCGTGCTGACGTTATAGAGGTATTATCATGCTGAGCATGTAGCCCACCAAGCAAGGGACTGAAGCCTTTTGTTTGCATCGTTGCCCAAGCGTTGAGGTTTACCACTCAAGCGAGATGCTTCGGCTGCGCTCAGCATGACAGGCTGGTTGGGTTGGCAACGTCAGCACACAGAGTGCTTTACTTGTGGCACCACTCAGCACACCGGATGCATTAGTTCTGCTTTGTATAAGCAAAGTCGGTTCTACACAAGAAAGTCCGCTGGACTAGGGCCCAACGGACTTTCCAGGAAGGGCTATGAAACAAGCTGTTAGACTTCAGCCTGTGGTTATTTTTACCGAGCGTCGCCGGAGTTGTCTTCCATCAGACGCACATTGCGCACATCCTTCATCAGCGCCGTGCCAATAAACCAGCAGATCAAGGCAATGATAACCGGGTAGAGCAAGCCCGCGAAGCTGCTGTAGTCTTTCAACAGTGTGCCTTCGGGCTGCGCGGCGGCGCGCAACGTGAGGGCCGTGGCAATGAAAGGCACAAACCCGCCGAAGACGCCGTTGCCGATGTGGTAAGGCAGCGAAAGGGACGTATAGCGCACTTTGGTGGGGAACAGCTCCACCAGGTAAGCAGCAATTGGGCCGTAGGCCATGGTCACGAACAACACGAGGCAGAACACGAGAATAGTCATGGGCACGAGGCTCGGCGAAAGCGCTTTCATAACGGCAGGTATGGCCTTGCCGGTGGCATCCACGGTGGCAGCCGTTACCTCGGTCAGCGGACCGGCAAAGGCTTTGAGACCATAGAAAATGGGGATGGTGAAGAGCGCGCCGCAGAGCAAGCCCATCATGATAATTTTCTTGCGGCCAATTCGGTCCGATAGGCCCCCGAAGTACACGAAGAACGGCGTAGCCAGCAACAGCGCAATGCACAACACGAGGCTAGCATCCACGAGGTCGAGCTTCAACGTGTTTTGCATGAAAGAATACGCGTAAAACTGCCCGGTGTACCATACTACGCCTTGGCCCATAGTGGCTCCAAACAGCGAAATAAGAACCAACCGACGGTTTACAGGATTGACAAACGATTCGCGCAGTGGGTTGGTGCTAGTTTTGCCTTCGGCCTTGGCTTTGGCAAACAACGGCGACTCGTGCAGTTTGCGGCGGATATAGTAAGAGGCAATAACCAACAAACCCGACAGCAGGAACGGAATGCGCCAGCCCCACTCTTTGAAGGCTTCTTCGCCCAAGCTTTTGCGGGTTGCAATGATGACCAACACGCTCAAGAACAGACCCGCCGTAGCCGTAATTTGAATAAAGGAAGTGTAGTAGCCCCGCTTGTTGTCGGGTGAGTGCTCGGCCACGTAAGTCGTAGCGCCACCATATTCGCCCCCAAAGCCAAGCCTTGCAGCAAGCGCAACAGCGTCACGATGATCGGCGCGGCCACCCCAATTTTGTCGTAGCTTGGAATGAGGCCCGTTACGAATGTGGCTCCACCCATGATAAGCAACGTCAGCAAGAACGTGTACTTGCGACCCACCAAGTCGCCGATGCGGCCGAAGAACACGGCCCCGAACGGCCGCACGATAAAGCCGGCGCCAAACACGGCCAAGGTCCCGAGAATGGTGTCTTCAATCTTACCGGTGGTACCAAACAACACTGGGCCGATAATAGCGGCCAACGAACCGAAGATGTAGAAGTCGTACCACTCGATAACGGTACCCACCGACGAGGCGGTAATCACCTGCCAGATTTTGCTGGTCGAGGTGGTGTTGTTGTCGTGAGCTATTGCATCGTCGGCAGCGCCCCTAGAGGTGCCGCCCCGGAGTAAGCCCCTGAATCACGATTGGGGAGGTTGTGGTTCATGATACGTATGGGAGTTTTTGAAGGTGAGAGACAGAATGCTGGAAGAATGAGCTAGGAAACAGATGCCCCACCGGAACCGCTGGTTTGCGGTGAGTCATCAGCGCGTCAACCCGTCGTGTCATTTCTTACAAGAAGACCTGGGTTTGCAGCGTGATTTCCGGCCGGTATTTCACGTTGTTGATCAAGGCCCCGCTAGGAATCGCCGTTTGGTCGGAGAAGTCGGGGCGGGCGCGGTAGTTCAGAGTGACTTTGGCGTTGTGGCCATCAAGCAGCACGTTTACGCCGGCATCGTACACGTTCACACCGGCTCTTTCGCCGTTGCCTTTGCGCAAGCCTTCGTAGCTGCTGTGCAGATAAGCTATGTAAGGCTGCAAGCGCACTTTCGGGCCAAGCGTGTTTTGCGGCAGCAGGAAGCCCGCGTTCAGGTACTGCGCATTGCCCGTCCCCGACTGTGGGTAGGCATTGCCGCGGGTTGCTACCGCGCCGTAGCCAGGGTTTTCGCCGCCCACATAGCGCACGTAGTTCGGACCGAAATTGAACTTGTAGTACACTCCGTAGATGGTTAGCGCGGTACGGGCGGCCGTATCAAGGGGTACATCGTAGAATACATCCGCCCCAAAGAGCTTGATGTCGTGCTTGCGAGTGGGCACAGCGCTGAAAAGGTCAGTTGTTCTACCCGCTGGTGGCACTAGTGTAGCCAGTACAGTACTATCACCATTCGTCGACCGCGAATACATGCCATCTTTGTTGAACATAAAACCAGCACCGATACTCAGTACTCGCTTGGTGCCAAGATAGGTGCCCTGGTAGTAGGGCAACAGATTGGCTTCAGGCTCAAGGAAATTGTAGCTAAAATATCCCTGGTACACATGGCTGGTATTTTGCGGGTTATATTGGGCTATATTATTCCCCCGTTTTTACTATTTGATCTGTTGTTTGTACCTAAGCCTAGCGGGTTGCCGGTTTGCACACCACCCACCACGTAGTTAGCATTAGTGGGCAGGTTGGTCAAGAAAGGGTCGCTCATCGACAAGCGGTAGTCGAATTTGCCGATGCGGCCCTTGGCAAATATCCCGATGTAGCGAGCAAACTGGTCGAGAGCGTCAATGGTTGGGAAGTTGGTGAGCGGAAAGTCCATGGCCATCATACTGGTGGTGCTAGCGCTACTCAGGCGCGAAATACCGTTGTAGTAGTGTAGGCCCGCCCCAAGTTGAGGTACTTATTGACCTTGTATTCGGTCACGGCCTCGTGGATGAAGAACTGCGGCTTTTTGCCATCCGTCGTAGCATTCACGCCCCCACTCACGTTGTTTTGGTTGTTGATACCTAGGTGCGTGTACACCAGAAAGCGCGGGTTGAGCTGCGCCAAAATCACCAGGCGTGAGCGGCGGATACCAAAGTCCACCTGGCTTGCCTTAGGGTTGTTAGGCCCCGCAGGGTACCGCTATTGTTCTCGTTGTAGCGGGCGTAAATCTGGGTCCAGAGCAGAAACCGGAGGTACTTCGACCCGTCGGGCGAGAGATTAACTTTCATACCCGGACCGTACGGAACGGGCTTCGTGGCGGTCGGCGTAGCGGGTGGGGGCGCCGGTGCGGCGGGCGGCGGCGCTTGACCAGCAGGTGGGGTTACTACCTGGGCCGAAGCTCCGGCAGCAATCAGCAGCGCACTAAGCGCCAGCGCGTAACGGGCGTTTCGCATAAGGGGACGGTGGGAATAGTGTGGGAATCGATCAGGCACTTAGGACGCAGCAACGGTTGCTGTGCCTTGACCCCGACCAAGTAGCAAAACCTTCCGCCAGAAGTCACGCCCTTGCTATATTTCTGCTAACCCCTATAGCCTCACCCCTGCCGAAACCGCTCCCACCGAATCATCATGTACTTGTCGCCTAACTCAGTCACTACTAAGCCGGCTCCTTTCAGGTTGTTTGTATCCTGAAAGAACTCATTCAACTCTTTCTGGTTTAGGATTTTGTATGTGGGATGGTAATCAGTTTGCCGAGGGGCCTTCATCCCGTATTTCTTCACCCAGTTCATCACGCTTACGTGGCTCACCCCGAGTAGCCGCTCTATTTCGCGGTAGCTAACGCCTTCTACGTAAAGTTGTAAAGCCTTTATAACATAGTAAGAGTTGATTTCCTTACCGGCTTTCGCCACCGAGTAATGGTAACCGCAGTTCTTGCACTTATACCGCTGCCTACCACCTACCACTCCACTTTTCGTGGCTTCCTTCGATTCGCATTTAGGGCAAGCAAGCTGAGCCATAACAGGGTGAGTGAGGACTTACACTAGAAAAACTATAGGTATTTAGTAAATATATAGTAAATCAGCAAAGATATAGTACTTTCTTTTCTTAAAGTTGACCTGATGAAGAAACCACGCGGCACCAACCGCCTGTTGCGCAGTCTTGAAAAGCAAAGTACTAGCGCCGAACTTTTAGATATCACGGAATTTTTACGGCGCCAGTATGATTACCGAAAGCTTGGACTAGGTATTTGGCACACCACGGCTACTACCATTCCACTGGCCGTCCGGCAACAAGCCATACGCGTGTTGCTCGCAACATTTTTTCAGTGGAATCAGCAGCTAATAGCGCAGCAAGAGGAGTTTTACTTAGCAATCTGGCTGTTTGAACGAGAGTTTGCGCATTCTTCGCAAGTAGTGGCAGGTATTGGGGAGAAAATAAAGGCGTACCACCAATTATTCACTAACTGTGATTCAACTTTGTCATTGCCAGCCAAGTACCAGCAATTGTCCGGAGCCGATCAACTCGATTGGGTGGCTTGCCACAGCAATGAATGGTATAAACCAGAAGATTTTATTAATGGCTGGCCTGCATGGATGCTGCGTCGCCCTCATCATCTCTACACGGACGATACAGGCCGAGAATTTCTGATTGTCCAAACCGACCGAGTTTGGGTGGGGACACTCCCTATATGCTTTACTCTTGCTGACCGCCCGTAAAATCCAGGTCATAGAGGATGTTCACCCGAAAGCCGTTGTTGATTTCAAACACGGGCCGGCCAGTGGCAGGATTAGGCTCGGCGTGTTGCGTTACTTGGTTGAGGTAATTAAGTTCGACTTTTGCGTTGTCGCTGAATTGGTACCCTAGCCCACCGGAAAGGCGGTTTTGGTTGAATATGTTGTTGCCTACGTTGCGCCCGAAGCTGATAAACAGCTCGTCAAACGCGTTCAGGTACCATTCGCCGTCGTCGATGGTGGGACCCTGCAGCGGGTAGCTTCCTGCCAACTGGTACCGAATTCGGTGCTGATACTCCCATGCTTGCACCCGGCCGGCGCCTTCTTCGGCGCGTTGCCCAACCCAGCGCTGTTCCAATCGCAAGCGTTGTTCGAGTTGCAGAGGGCCGAACGCATCCGTCAGCGTTACGTCTTCATAGAGGCGGTGTTCGGGCTGGGGTAGGCCGCTTACGGTAGGATAGCGTCCGTATTCGTGCGTTTGAAAGTACGTGTAGCCGCCACTCACCGTCACCCGGTCGGTAAGCTGGCGCACCAAGCCGAGCCGGGCAAGATGCTGCTGCTGAGCACCCAATACTTTCACCCGCCGCAGTTGATACTCGGTGTGTAGCGCCCACTGGTCGCTGAGCGCATGGTCGCCTGAGTACACCACCCAGCCGAGCGTGTTGTGGTCGAGCAGGCGAGGCAAAGCCTGCCCAAACCCGGCTGTGACCGTCAAACAAAGCCCTAGTACGAGCGGCAATCTTCGCATAAACTCCGGAAGTGGCGCCGGAAAAGACCCGTGCACTCCCGCTACCCCTTACGCTACTTACTAGCTACGGTTAGGTTCGCAGTGAATTCAGGGGTGCAATACGGTAGCTAGTACGGCATCTACCGCCAACCCTAGCCGGCGCATATCCAGCCGGTCGAGCGTATCGGTGGTTTCGTGGTAGTGCTGATTGCGGTAGAAAGCCGTATCGGTGAGCAACACGGCCGAATACCCAAACTGCCAGTAGTTGAGGTGGTCGGAGAAGTCGATGCCCGGTAGCCAAGCTGGTGCCTTAAACCGCTTCACGGGCAAAGCCGCGGCGGCACGGTAGCGGCGCGCAAACTCTCGCCCGAAACGCCCATTCCCAAATTTCTGCGCCACCGTCACGTAGTTGCCGCGGCTACCGAATAGCAGCTTGAGCGGGCCGAACGGATACCGCTGGCTGCCTTTTCGGTCGTCGTAATAGCCTAGCATTTCCAGCGCCACCATGCCCCGCACCGGCACGCCCGCCGCGTGCAGTGCCTGCGCGTGCACGTAGCTACCCATCTGGCGGGTACGGAAAAAAGGCGGTTCCTCTAGTGTGTAAGCCACCAAATCTATTCGGTAGGGCAAATTGGTTTGCTGGCCTAGCAGCCGCGCCAATTCCAGGAGCGCGGCTACACCGCTGCCATTGTCGTCGGCACCGGGCTGTTCGCCGCACACATCATAGTGCGCCCCGATAATAAGGCGCGGCCCTGCTTCGGGCCCGTAGCTGCCAATCAGGTTTTGGTAGGGTTTCCCTTGCACTTCATAGGTCTGCTCGCTGGTACGCGCGCCCGCCGTGCGCATTTGCTGCTGGATGTACTCGGCGGCCTGTTGCAAGCTAGCCGGGTGCAAGTAGTTGCGCGGCTGCGGCGTGCTGATAAGCGTTAGTAAGTGCTGACGCAGGCGGATGGTATCGGCGGTAGGGCTCGGGGTGAGTTGCTGCGCTTGAACTTGAAAACCCAAGAACCCGAGCAGCAACGAGCAGTAGAAGCGCAAGAACATAAGCTAAGAAGAATATCAAATCTTGAAGGCTAACGCAAGATTACCAGTTTCGCTATACTGATGAGCTATGCTTAGCACTTTGGTTTCAATGAGAAAACAAAATAGGTACTTTGCTATGCTTACCTTTCGGACATGATTGCACGATTACTGGGCTGCTTTTTACTTGTTTTATATGCATTTCAGGGGGCTGGGCAAAGCCCTCAAACCGCTGCTTTTCAGCAAGCGTTGGCCCATGCCTCCACCGATACCAGCCGGGTACTGCTGCTAGCCGATTTAAGTGCTACGTACCGCTACTCACATTTCGATTCGGTGCAGTGGTACGCGCTGCAAGGCTTGAAACTAGCCCGGCGTATCGGCTACCCCAAGGGCGAAGGCCGCTGTCTTTCGCGCTTAGCTATTCTGCTCTCTGAACGCGGCAACTTGCCCGAAGCGCTCCGCCTTAATCTACAGGCGCTGCAACTCAACCGGCAAAGCCACGACGCGCGCGGCGAGGCCCGCACACTCAACCAAACGGGTTTGCTGTATTTTGCCCTCGACGATTTTCGCCCTTCGCTCCGCTACTACTTTCAAGCCCGCACCACCTACCAGCAAGCCCACCTCGACGATGTATCCCTGCTTGCTAGCATCACAACCAATATTGGGGCCAGTTACCAAGGATTAGCCCTGCTCGACTCGGCCTCCTACTACTTGCGCCAAGCTCATGATCTAACGACTACGCCCCCTCCTACTGGCTGGAGTTGCTGGGGCAATCCGCAGCCCTATATCCTGAGGGAGCTTGGTCGGTTGCAAGCCTCGCGGGGCTTAACCAGCTCGGCATTAGACCACTACCGTCGTAGCGCCAAGGCGGCGATACCCGAAAACGATTTACGGAGTAGGTGTCGTGCTTTTCAGTACATGGCCGAGCTCTTCTACCGCCGTCAGCAGCCCGATTCTTGCGTCTTGTATGCGCGTAAGTCCTTGGTTGTGGGTCAAACGCTGCCCTTTATAGTGGGCGTGCTGCGTACCAGCACGCTTCTGGCCGACGTATTTAAAGCTCGTGGCCAGAATGACAGTACGCTGAAGTACATGGGCATTATGCTCACGGCTCAAGATAGTCTGCACAACCCACAGCGTATCAAGCAGCTCGATGCTATTGGCTTCGATGAACAGCTGCGGCTGCGGCAACTAGAAGAAGAACGGGCTGAACTCACAACCTCTTTCCGCCTCTATGCGCTGTGGGTAGGCCTTGGCACGCTGCTGCTGGTAGCCTTACTACTCGGGCGCCACATCTATAAGCAAAAGCAAGCCAACCAGCGGCTCCAATACCTCAACAATCAAATAAACCAGCAGAAGGAAGAACTCACTCAGCAGCGCGACACGCTAGGCCGCATGGTGCAGCAGCTACGCACCGCTCAGAGCCAGTTGGTGCTGCGCGAGAAAATGGCCTCTTTAGGCGAGCTGATGGCCAGCGTCGCGCACGAAATCAAGAACCCCATGAGCAGCGTGAAGAATCTCGCTGCTATCAGCGCCGAGCTGTGCCAAGATCTGCGCGAAGAGTTGGCCAAAACCGTGCTGCCTATCGACGACCAGCAAATGATTGACGAGATGTTCAACAACCTCAGCCAATACCAATCTAAGATTGTGATGTACACCCAACGAGCCGAGGGTTTGTAAACAGCATGCTCGACTACTCGAGTACCGGCCCAGCCCAGCGGCAGCCAACAGATCTGAACGTGCTGGCCAACGAGTACATGCGCTTCTTATACAACGACCTGCGCCTCAAAAATCGCCATTTTAACACAGCCTTATTCTGTTACCCCGATGAAACCCTCCCTCCTGTACCCGTGGTACGACAGGAGCTAGGTCGGGTACTGATTAGCTTGTTTACCAACGCGTTTCATGCAGTACATCAGCGCCAGCGCCAAGCCACGGAAGAGGAATACGTGCCCCAGGTCACATTGCGTACTCGCTTGCTTGCTGACCAAGCCGAAATCCGGGTGCGCGACAACGGGCCGGGGCTTTCCGAAGATTCGTTAGCTGATATCTTCCAGCGCTTTTATTCCTCTAAACCCGATGGCGAAGGAGTCGGCTTAGGGCTATGGGTTAGCTACGACATCATTACGCGCGGCCACGGCGGCACGCTAGGAGTGGAAAGCAAATTTGGCGAGTACACGGAATTCATTATCACCCTTCCCTTACAAGCTAAGCCGGCCCTTCCTCCCCTCCGGACGAATTAAGGTGCAGCAGCACTTCGTGCTGTAGCGAGTTTGACGTTCCAGCCACGCATATTGCGCTAGCTTAACTCTGAAACGCATGAAGCCGCTACTTCACTAACCCACCCTTATGTCTTTTCGCACTATCACACCGGGTACGCTGCCGGGTCCGGAGTGGCACCAGTTTCTGCTGAGTGCTGTGGCCCCGCGCCCGGTGGCTTTCGTGAGCACCATTTCTGCCACGGGAGAAGTGAACTTGAGCCCGTATTCGTTTTTCAACGTGTTCAGCTCCAACCCGGCAACGCTTATCTTCTCCCCAGCCAACCGCGTACGCGACAACACGCAAAAACACACGCTCTATAATGTGCGCGAGGTACCCGAATGCGTAGTCAACATCTGCGACTATGCGGTGGTAGAGCAGATGTCGTTGGCCAGCACCGAGTACGAGCGAGGGGTGAATGAATTCGTGAAAGCGGGCCTCACTGAGTTAATTTCCGATTTGGTGCGGCCCCCACGCGTAGCCGAATGCCCGGTGTCGTTGGAGTGCGTAGTCGAGCAAATCATTGCCATCGGCGACTCCAATGGCGGCGGCAACCTCGTTATCTGCCGGGTGGTGCAAGCCCACTTCCGCGAAGATATTCTGCTGGATTCTGGCCCTGGTATCGACCCGCACAAGTTCGACGCCGTGGCCCGCCTCGCCGGCGACTGGTACAGCCGCGTAACGCCCGACAGCCTGTTCACGGTGCCCAAACCCAACCGCAACCTCGGCATCGGCATCGACCAACTGCCCGAACACATCCGCACCTCCGACATCCTGACTGGCAACAACCTGGGCCGCCTCGCCAACATTGAGGTACAAGCCATACCCACGCCCGCGCAGGTTCAGGAGTTCAAGCACGACCCACTAGTCAGCACCGTGCTGCAACAATACTTTGGCAACCCCACCGAGCAACGGCAGCAACTCATGCTGCTCGGCAAGAAGATTCTGGAGGAAGGGAAGCTGCTGGAGGCGTGGAAAACGTTGCTGCTAGCGGCAGGGTAACTTGTTTAGCAGCAAATACTCACAAAGGACATTCTCATAATTACATAGCCGCAGCACTAATAGCTATTATGAGCTGCTGAAGTCTTGCAATTACCATTCGACTCAGCAGCCTCTACAAGACTAGCAACGTCAATTTTAGAGAAACATCCATGCAAGAATGTACAGAGTAACTAGCAAGAAAACAAACACAATTGTAGATGATAAGAACAAAGTTATCTTACCTAGTAAAAGATTATTTTTCCTCTGCTTTAGCGATAAGGCAAAGCTTTTAACAATAAAAGAAAGACACCCTATCCCGGCTATTCCTTGTAGAATAGAACTTACAGGTCTATGGAAAAGAAAGTCTGCTAACAGCGACATTAAAAAGCATAGGCAACCAGCTAATAAATAAACAGAGCTCTGTTTATTGCTCCCCGCTTCTTCTTTGATAGCCACTCCTACATTTAATTCCGAACGGCAATCATCAAGCTCAATTCTTTGTAGCGCATGTTGAAGCGCTTGGCGATGGTAGCGTTGGTGAGAGAGCCTTTGTAGACGTACACGCCCGAGCGGAAATGCTCGTTCGTGAACAGCACCTCATTGATACCGCCGTGTTGGCTGATTTCCTGCAGAATCGGGGTGAAGATGTTGCTTAGCGCGTTGGTAGCCGTGCGCGGTACACGGCTGGCAATGTTGGGTACGCAGTAGTGAATGACGTCGTACTTGCGGAAGACCGGCTTGTTGTGCGTGGTCATTTCGCTGGTTTCGAAGCAGCCGCCCTGGTCGATGCTCACATCGATGATGACGGAGCCGGGCGCCATGCTGGCCACCATGTTTTCGGGCACCATAAAGGGTACGCGGCCTTCTTCAGCGTTGAGGGCCCCAATCACCACGTCGGCGCGGCGGATTTGCTGGCTGAGCGCGAAGGTGTCGAGGGTGCTAGTATAGAGCTGGGTGCCCAGGTTTTGCTTAAGCCGACGCAGCTTGTAAATGTGGTTGTCAAACACCTTCACTTCGGCGCCAAGGCCAGTAGCGGCGCGGGCGGCGTACTCCGCCACGGTGCCTGCACCCAAGATTACGACCTGCGATGGCGGTACCCCTGTGATACCACCTAAAATAATGCCTTTGCCTTCGTTGGAGCGGGCCAGATATTCGGCGGCAATCAGCATGACGGTCGAGCCGGCTATTTCGCTCATGGCCCGCACTACGGGCCGGGCCCCGGACGGGTCCTTGATAAGCTCGAAGCTGATGGCATTCACCTTTTTGCGGGTGAGGGCCATCACGTATTCGGCGGTGAGCGTGCCGAACTGCAAGGCCGAAATCAGGGTCTGATTGGCTTTCAGAAACTCGATTTCGTCCTGAGTGGGTGGCGCCACTTTCAGGATGAGGTCAGCCTCGTAGACTTCCTTTTGCGAGTAGGCAATGGTGGCGCCGGCTTCGGAATAGTCGTGGTCGGAGTACTTGCTTGGTTCGCCGGCCCCGCTCTCCATCACCACCTCGTGGCCTTCGTCGATGAGGTGCTTTACCGCTTCGGGCGTGAGGCAGATGCGGTTTTCCTGGAGCGACGTCTCGCGCGGCAGCCCGATGAACAGCTTGCGCTTCCGTGTTTCCACGGCCAGCATAGATTCCTGGGTGAAGTAAGCGCGGCTCGTAGCCAGCGACTCAAATCCGGGGGTACTGCTTCGGGCATTTTTTCAAGTAAAAACCGAGAATCAACAACTACAAGTCAGCGGCACTGTTTAGTTCTGCCCTTGCACGCGGCACCAGCAGACAATTCAACATCTTCAGCTTGTAATCGTTAGTTCTCTCGACTCGTCGCCAGTAACGGTGAGTCGGATAAGTAGTCGGTTGGAAGGTAAAAGGGGCTCAATACGGCTGGGCCACTCTATGAGGCAAAGATAGCCAGAATCGAAGTACTCTACCGCACCAAGTTGCTCAGCTTCGGTCGGCGAGTCGAGACGGTAAAAATCAAAGTGGTAAATCGGCTGGTCGTGCGCGTCACGGTATTCATTGACGAGAGCAAAGGTTGGGCTACTTACGTCGCGGCTGGGCACGCCCAGGGTTTCGCACAAGGCCTTGATAAACGTGGTTTTGCCGGCCCCCATTTCGCCTTCGAAGCAAACGATAGAATGCCCTTGGAGGGCCTCACGGACCTGAACGGCAGCCGCAGGCAGGGCCGCAAGGGTAGGAATTGAAATTTCAAGCACTGGAACAGGCATGAGCAGCAGGTATCAGGGTGCAAGTTTACGCAAAGCCGGTTTCTCTCGGTTCTTTATCGGCTTCGGCACTCTATAACTCCGAGCCGAGTTAGTAGGTGAAACAAGAGCCAGGACGTTTTGCTTTGGCTTCGCTATGCACATCGGGCGTACATTTGCCCGACCATAACACCTTTTCTCATGCAAGTTTCGCGAATGGCAGGCAGCCTGATTGGCTCCGAAATCATCAAAATTGGCAATGAAGTAAACGATATGATTCGGAAGGGGGAGCAGATTTGCAACCTCACCATCGGCGACTTTGACCCCACTATTTTCCCGATTCCGGCGGAATTTCAAACGGAAATCACCGAAGCTTACCAAGCCGGCAACACCAATTACCCACCCGCCAATGGCATGGCCGCCTTGCGCGAAGCCGCAACCACCTTCACTAAACAGCGCCTAGGGTTAGAGTATTCGCCCAACGACGTACTGGTAGCCGGCGGCTCCCGTCCGCTTATCTACGCCACTTACCTTGCCCTCATTGACCCCGGCGACCGGGTGGTATTTCCGGTGCCAAGTTGGAACAACAACCACTACTGCCACCTTTCCAGCGCCGAGCCTGTGATGGTAGAGACGTTGCCGGAAAACAGCTTCATGCCCACGGCCGCCGAGCTGGCTCCGCACCTACCTGGTGCCACGCTGCTGGCCTTGTGCTCCCCTCTCAACCCGACCGGCACTGTCTTCTCGCGCCAGAATCTGCTGGAGATATGCGACTTAGTGTTGGCCGAAAACCAGCGCCGCCAGCCCGGTGAGAAGCCCCTCTACCTGCTCTACGACCAGATTTATTGGATGCTCACCTTCGGCGAGACCGAGCATTTCGACCCGGTAAACCTGCGCCCGGAATTGCGCGACTATGTCATTTACATCGACGGTATCTCGAAGTGCCTAGCAGCTACTGGGGTGCGCGTGGGCTATGCCTTTGGGCCGGCCAACGTAGTTGATAAGATGAAGTCGATTCTGGGCCACGTGGGTGCCTGGGCGCCGAAAGCCGAGCAAGTTGCTACGGCGAAGTACCTGCCCCAAGCAACAGCGGTAGACGCCTTCATGGCGCAGTTCAAAGCCAAGATTCAGCGCAGCCTCGACGCCCTGCACGACGGATTGCAGGACCTGAAAAGCCAGGGTTTGCCCGTTGACTCGATGGTGCCGATGGGTGCTATCTACCTCACGGCCCGCCTCGACGTACTTGGCAAGACCACTCCCGATGGGCAAGTACTGGCTACCACCAAAGACCTAACCTTCTACCTTATTAAGGAAGCCCGGCTGGCTTTGGTGCCCTTCAGTGCCTTCGGCACCTCGGATACGGCCCCTTGGTTTCGGATGTCGGTGGGTGGCGCCTCACTGGAATCCATTGAGGCAGCGCTACCCCGGTTACAGGCCGCTCTGCAAGCTTTACGGTAAACTTAGAAGCCTGCTTCCACAAAAAAGCGGCCCTTGCAAATTTGCAAGGGCCGCTTTTTTGTGGAAACATTCAGCTACACATGACCTGTCTTTAACAGAGAGAAAATATCTGGGCTGGCTAGCAGGTTTTATACTTGTTGCCTGCAAAAACACCGTTCCAGTGATAACATGGTTATATTTCCTCCGTTTTTTCGAGTAGTTTGCATTTTTTACTCTAATAGCTGAACTATTAAGCTCCGCTATCTTGTATGCCTATCTAAGCTTAAAGTACTACGCTTTATGCTTTTACTACCACACCTGTTGCACGCTCCGGGTTTTCATTCAACGGGAAGTGCTCATGCATTTTGATTTCGCCCGATCGTCGGGATGGTTTGCTTTTCTAACGGTAGCGCTTTTGCTGCCTATTTCTCCACTTGTAGCCCAAGTTCGGCTTGCGCCGGTGGCGGGCATCGTTCGGGCAAGCGCTGGTGCAACCGTAGAAGGTGCTACCATCACGCTGCATCGGGCCCTCGATTCGGTAGCGGTTAAAACCGAGTTCAGCGACCCGCAAGGACGTTTCTCTTTGGTTCCTACCCTGCCCGGACGCTACCTGGTTTCAGGCGTGCAGCTAGGCTATGGCCGAGTTTGGCTCGGGCCGCTCGATGTTTCTGAAGTAGCAGTGCCACCTCTTACTCTCATCCTTACGGCTGGAGCCCTTGAACTTAAGGGAGTAACTGTAACAGGTCAAAAACCTTTGTTTGAGCGGCTACCCGACCGGACAGTGGTAAATGTCGAGAATAGCAGCTTATCGAGCGGCAATACCGTGCTGGATGTACTCGGCCGGGCCCCCGGTGTGACCGTGGATGGCAACGATAATCTAGCTCTGCGCGGCAAACAGGGACTGCTGGTGCTGCTCGACGGCAAGCGCGTGCCCTTCACTGGTACCGAGTTGGCTACGTTGCTCCGCTCCTTACCAGCCGAGCAAGTCCGCAGCATCGAACTGATCACCAACCCACCTGCCAAATACGATGCGCAAGGTGGGGCGGGCATTATTGCCATTAACCTCAAGAAAGACCAGCGCCTCGGCACCAACGGCAGTGCCAACGCCAGCTACGGCCGGGGTCAGTACGGCAAATTCACCACCGACCTCTCGCTCAACCACCGAAGCAAGGCTGTCAACGTGTACGGCACCTATGCCTACACAAACCGAAACGGCTTCCAGAACCTAGCGTTCGACCGGCAGTATCTCTCGGATGGGCTCCTGACTTTACGTACCAACCAATACAATGGGCGGCGCGTCGACCTAGAATCGCACACTTGGCGAGCGGGCCTTGACTATACTGCCAGCAACAGTACCACAATCGGGGCGGTAGTGAGTGGGCTAGCCAGCCGGTTGCCGGTTGATGGCACCAACAACTCGGTGTTTTTCGATGATAATAATACCGCAACGCAACGCTACTCAGCCCGCACGCTGAGTGAAGTACGCACTCCCAATGTGGCTGGCAACTTCACGCTGCGGCACACCTTCCGCCCTGATTCGGCTGGCACCCCCGAGCTAACCCTCGACGCCGATCTGGCCCGCTATGGGACCAACCGGGACCTGTCCTTGGCCACCACCTATGAATTTCCTCAGCAGAGCCCAACCTTGCTGACCGGGAACCAAGATGGCACGCTTACCATCCAGTCAGTGAAGGCAGACTACGTGCGGCCTCTGCCGAACGGGCTGCGTGCCGAGGCGGGCGCCAAGGTTAGCTGGGTTCGTTCCGACAACGACGTACTTTTTTATAATACCATTGATGGCCAAACTACGCTGGATGTCGATCAGTCGAACGGCTTCCGATACCGGGAAAACATCAATGCGGCCTATGCTACTCTAAGCCACACCGGGCCCAAACTGACGGTTGCGGCTGGCTTGCGGGCCGAGCAAACCAACGCCACTGGCCGGCAAACCCTAGGCGACAACAATTTCGACCGGCACTATTTGCAGCTTTTTCCTAACCTGAGCTTGCGCCGCACCATTTCGGAAACTCACGAAATGGGCTTCTCGCTGAGCCGCCGCCTCGACCGCCCTACTTACAACCAGCTTAATCCGTTTCGCTTCTGGATCGACCCTACTACGTATCAAGCCGGCAACCCCTATTTGCGGCCTCAAAGCAACTACAAAGCCGAGGTAACGCATACCTACCACAAGCTGACGACTGGCCTGAGCTATGCTTACACCGACAATCCGATTCTGTTTGTGTATCAACTCAATCCGAACGGCTCAGTGAAGCTGACAAATGACAACTTACAGGCCGAGCATTACTATGCTTTTACGCTCTCGGCTCCCCTCGCTCCTACCAAATGGTGGCAGTTGTACGCTGATGCTGAACTGTTTTACGTATACTTCGAGGGTACTTTCGAGGGCTCCTCTACGCTGCCAGGCCGGGTGGGTGCTATCCTGAGCGCCAACAACTCGTTCAGCTGGGGCAAAGGCTGGTCGGCCGAGCTGAATGCCAGCTACAACTCTAGAGAGCAGTACGGGTTCCAGGTTGTTCGCTCGTATGGGCAACTGTCGGTGGGCGTGCAAAAAACGGTGCTAGCTGGCCGTGGCACAGTGCGGCTCAATGGCACCGACCTCTTGTACACGGCTCCCGTGCGCTCTACTTCGCGCTACGCAGCACTCACCGAAAACCAGCGCCGCGCCCAGGACACCCGCGTGGGCACCGTTTCGTTTGGCTATCGTTTTGGGAATAGCGAAGTAACCGCAGCCCGTAAGCGCTCTACCGGGGCCGAAGACGAAAAGCGCCGGGCCGCCGGGCAATAACTCTTGTCAGAAAGGCCTCCTGCACCCCGCCTCGAAGTATTTGGGGCGGGGTGTTGCTTTGTATGGGACTACCCTAAGACGTTTTCTGCTCTGTAGTGGTTACGGTATTGAAGCCGCGTGTTTTCAACTGTGGGGCGAAATTGCGCTCTAAAATCAGGCACTACATGATCATGCGATAGTATTGCAAAGCTCTATTATTTAGCTTCGTATCTATTGAAAAAGTTAACAGTATGGGGTGGTTCGGCATGCTGCCAGGACTAAGTTGGCAATTGAGGTTGGGTATTATTTCTAAAGATCTGACGGCGCGTGTGGCCGGGATTTGCCTTATCAAACTACCGTCGTTATGGGCTTCAAATCGACTGTGTGGTTTCAAACCTTCACGCATCAGCATGGGCTACTGGCCGATATTATTGGGCAGTTGGAAGCTAGCGGCATTGAGTTGGCCGCGCTGCACATGAACGACTTCCCTACTGGCGCGGGCATTATTTTCCTGGATCAAGATTCCAAGCTCGCCGAAGTGCAGGAAGCTATGGATGCCTTTAGCTTCTATTCCGACACACGCATTATTGCCGTGTCGGTGGGGCGGCTGGCGAGTACGAGCACCTGGGCGCTGCTGCGCAGCGGCGCAGCCGAGGTGTTTGCTTGGTTTGAAGTGGAAAAGCCGGTGCAAATTGTAGCTTCGCGACTTGCGTATTGGGCGGTGCTGGAGGAAAAGGTTGTGGACCTGCAGCAGCGCTTGGTTGGTCGCAGCAAGTGCTGGATCAATACGCTGCGGCAGCTCGTGGATATGTCGCTCTCCAACTGCCAAGTGCTGATTATGGGGGAAAGCGGCACCGGTAAAGAGTTGGTGGCCCAGGAAATTCACCGCCTCGACCCTCGACCGAACAAGCGCGACTGTGTGGTAGTGGACTGCACCAACCTGATTCCGGGCCTGTCGGGCAGTGAGTTGTTTGGGCACGAGAAGGGTGCCTTCACCAACGCTATCAGCACCCGCGACGGAGCGCTGGCCTTAGCCCACGAAGGCACGCTGTTTTTGGATGAGCTGGGCGAATTGCCCTTGCCCTTACAGGCCGAGCTGCTGCGGGCGCTTCAGGAGGGCACATACAAGCGGGTGGGCAGCAACACCTGGCGACAGGCTAGTTTTCGGCTGGTAAGTGCCACCAACCGCGACTTGGCTGAAGAAGTCCGTAAAGGCCGATTTCGGCAGGACTTGTACTACCGGATTTCCGGCTGGACTTGCCAACTGCCGCCCCTGCGCGAGCGAAAAGAAGACATTGTAGTGCTTGCCGAGCATTTCTTTCGCGAGCGGCACCACATCCAGCAACCCGTAGATCGGCAGGTGTACGACTTTCTACTGCTGCGCGACTATCCCGGCAACGTGCGCGAGTTACAACAGCTCATCAACCGGATTGCCAACAAGCACCTCGGCGAAGGCCCCATTACCCTCGGCGACATACCCCGCTCCGATTGGCCCGACTTCGCTGGCTTCGGTACCAACGAAGGCCCGGGCACACCCGAACTGGAAATCGGCGTAACGAGCTTGCTCTATCGGGGTTTGGGCCTGAAAGAAATAAAGGATCAGGTAACAGAAATTGCCAAGAAAGTGGCCATCACGCACGAAAATGGCAACCTGAAGCTGGCTGCTCACCGCTTAGGCTGCAGCGAAAGAATTCTGCAAATGCACCGTCGCAGTGGCGAAGTAGTAAGTTAGCTAAGCGTGCGGTGGTTGCAGCGTGTGCTGGCCATTCAACCCGCGCAGTTGGCGCCAGGAAGCAGCAAACTCACTCTGCAACCCCCGCCTCCCCACTTCACGATTTCGCTAGCAGCCACGGGTCGCGCCACTCGTTGGCTACTTCGGTTGCTACGGCTATACGCGGCGGCTGGGCCGGTTCGGGGCGCACTTGACTGATAAGGCGTAACAGGTTTCCCGCCAGCACGAGTTTGGCATCTTCGAGAGGCAGGTGCAAGGCCGCAATTTTGCTTAGCTCGACGCCAGGGTGCAGCCACGGCCCGTCGGAACCGAACAGGAATTTGCGGGGCCAACACGGTCGAGAGCACGTTGTAGAATATCGAAGCGGCGCACGCCGGACGTGTCGGTGTAGATGTTAGGAAAGCGCACGAGCTGATCGATGAGGCCAGATTGCGCCCGCCAATCATCGGAGAAGCTGCCCAGGTGCGGAATAATGAAATTGACGTCGGGGTATTGCTCGCCGAGTAGCTCCACCACCGATATTTCGCCTACCACATCGTAGAGTACTGGCAATCGGAAGGCGCGGGCCACGTCGCAGATTTCGCGGCTGATGCGGGCGTCGTAGCGGTGGCACTTGATACCCACGAATCCGTACTGTTGCACAGCAGTGCCTACCATTTCCAGCACCCGGCCCCGGTCGCGCTGGGCATGTACAAAGGCGAAACCGTAGAAACGCTCGGGGCTTTGGCGCACCAACCGGGCCACTTGCCGGTTGGCCGCGGCATAGTCGGAGTGGAAGGCCGCAAACAGCACGGTTTTCTGAATGCCTGCTTCCTGCGCCCACTTCAGATACGCTGCAAGTGGTGCGTCGGTATCCCAGGGGCCGGTGAGGCCGTCGCCTTTGCCGGCGTGGCAGTGGCAGTCGATGATAAGCATGGCCGTGAAGATGAAGTGACAGGAAATTGGCCCAGCCGGTGCAGGAAGGCCAAGCTGGTACGAATGCCGCGCCAGAAATTAGGGAGATACAAAAACTCGTCGGGGCCGTGCTTTCGGTCATCCGGCAGCCCAAACCCCATGAGCACCGTCGGGATGCCTAAGTGCTGCTCGAAAACACTCACCACCGGAATGGTCCCTCCCGAGCGCTGCAACACTGGAGTGCGCCCAAATCCTTCGGTGTAGGCTTGAGCGGCAGCCTGCATTACGGGGTGCGTGGGCGACACAGTATAGGGCGGTGCGTGCAGCTGGCTACGAAGCGTTACTTGCACTTGTAGGGGCGCAATGCAGCGCAGATAGGTTCGCAACTGCTGTTCTACTTCATGCGGATCTTGCCCTGTCGCCAGCCGGAAGCTTAGTTTAGCACTGGCTCGCGGCGGCACCACCGACTTCACCCCTTCGCCCTGGTAGCCGCCGCTTAGGCCCGTAACACTGAGCGAGGGCCGTAAGGTTGTGCGCTCATAAAGGCTGTAGCCTGGCTCGCCCCACCCTTGCTCTACTTGCGCCTCGCTCAGCAGTTGGGCATCGGGCGGGCCATGACGGCGCAAGTAACCCCGTTCAGCAGCTGACGCTGGCACCACTGCCTCGTAGAAACCCGGAATAGCTACGCGGCCATCCGCGTCGTGCAGAGCCGCCAGCATTTCACTTAATGCCTGCAACGGGTTTAACACGGCCCCGCCAAATATACCGGAGTGCAGCTCGGTCTGTGGGCCGCGTACTTCTAGCTCCACTGCCAAGGAACCCCGCAAGCCATATGTGAGCGAAGGCTGGTGAGCAGAAAGCATGTTGGTATCCGACAACACAGCCCAATCGGCGCAAAGCAGGCGCTGGTGTTGGCGCACGAACGCCTCGAGGTTAGGGCTACCAATTTCTTCTTCGCCTTCCAGTAGCAGCTTCACGTTCAGAGGCAAAGGCCGGCGGGCCGTTAGCAGCAATTCCAGGGCCTTGATATGGATGAAGAACTGGCCTTTGTCGTCGGAGGCGCCGCGGCCGTATAGTTTATTGCCGCGAATAAGACCGCCAAAAGGCGGCACCGTCCAGGCGGAAACGGGCGCCACGGGTTGCACATCGTAATGGCCGTAGATAAGCAGCGTGGGTCGCTGGGGGCCCACCCGTTTTTCGGCGTACACAAGGGGGTGGCCCGGCGTCTGAAATACCCGCACCCCATCGAGCCCAACCTTCCGCAAATGCGTGGCTAACCACCCGGCGCAAGCCTGCACCGCTCCAGCATACTTCGGGTCGGTGCTGATGCTAGGGAAAGCTATAAGTTGCTGGAGTTGCACCAGGGTTTGCCGTTGCCATTTAGGTTTTGCGGCGGTAGTCGGGCGAGGTGGATACGGCATGGTGCGCGGCCTTACGGAGTTGTAAAATCGTACGAAAGCTGCTGTGAGAAAAGCGTAGCTAAACCGAGCCGAAGCCTGCTCAAAAGCCGGTTTCCGATATCAAATCTTTCTGGGAGCCCACTGCAAAAAACAATTCCCCGTTGGCTGACCAGCCTTTCACTCGGTGGGCTTCTATATAGGCTGGCGTCACGTAATAGTCGGGCAGCAGCTTTTGGGCATTCCATTTTCGGGCCGTAGCTACATCCACGGGCACCCCTTTGATGTCGATGACTTGAATAGTGCTGCCTCTGCCCCTAGCACCCATGCGGGCACCGTCTGAGCGATTGAGGTGGCGGTCCTGGATGGCGAGGCGCTCGGTAAGCTGCTTGCGGCGGCTCAGCGTCAAGACGGGCGTCACGTGGCCGGCATCTACCCGCCGATCTTTCGCTGAACGCCACACGGGTTTGCCCCCTTTCCCGTCTTTCACCAAAAAGCCGAGCGGATGCTTGCCGTCCTTTGCTATGGTTTGCGCCATGGTTCGCCTAAACTGGCGGTTGAACTTGCGGTACTCTTCTTCCTGTTCACGCTCAATTTCCAGCAGCGTCTCGCCCAGCAGTTCGTCTAGCAACGACTTGCGAACACGGCTGCTTGCCTGGCAATGCGCGCAACCGCAGCCACACCCCATTGGGTGTGCACCCGTTCGCACGAGTCGCAGCTTGGTGTTAAGGCGAAACCGACTCAAAAAACGGTATAAGGCTTCTTGGCAAACGGAACATCCGCCTCGTTGCACTACCAGTAGTACACTCCGTACTCGCACCGGAAAACCCGGCTCGGCAGTTGCCCGGTTGCGCAGCCAGCGCATTAGCTGCAACTCGGGGTGGCCCACACACCCGGCGGTACCCACCGGCGCTGGGCGCAACGGCACCCGCAACGTTTGCCCCCCACGCGTATAAACGGTAGCTAAGTCTTTGGCCGGAGCCGGGGCCGCAAGGCGCCGCGACTCAGGTGTAAACGGCATGTTGAGTTTCATGGCGTAAGCTGACGTTGGGAATGGAAAATGGAAAACTGTTTTTGGTTGCCCAGGCCAACAACGCCTGCGTTAGGTGCGCTATATCGGCGGGGGAATGGTCGGCGCGCAGACAGAATGCCACTTGCGGTACCGTAGGTTGCTGGGCATTGGTGGTTAGTAGCGCCTGGATACCCTGTAGCTCTAAGTAGGCATGCAAGCTGAGTGCCGCCACGGAGGTAGGCAAGGTTAGTTTCTGCACCGGAAACCAGCCGCCTGCCAGTTGCCAGCCAGCTGCCCCATCTTCCGTCGAAATTCACGGATGCGCTGCGCCAACTGCTGCCGGGCCGCATTGCCGGTTCTGGCCGCGTCGCGGTGCAAAGCTTGCCCGGCTGCCCAAGCGTGCCAGTTCGATACCGGGCTGTTGTGCACCCGCGTGGCACTGCGCCGCGCAAAGCGGGCCACCCACTTCCGGCTGCCCGTTAGCACGGCCACCGGCACGCCCAAGCCCTTGGCCAGGGAACTGATGCACACAATACCCGGACCGCGCACGCCCGCGTAAGGGAGGCTGCCACCACCACCCTGCCCTAGTGGATGCTGGGCGCTAGGCTTTGCTCCTAGCACTCCGAAAGCCTGGGTGTCGTCGAGGAGTAGGACGCTACGCGGATCGGGGCGCAGCAATTCTTGGTAGCAGCTTAGCGGCGCGGGGCCCTCCTGCGCTAGGCGCCAGCCATCGGTAAGTAACCACGGGATGTGGCCCTGCTGCCGGTAGATGTGCAGCAAGCGGCGCAGAGCTGGCAGATTGTCGGCGTCGAAGGGCACTACGGGCAAGCCACGCAGTGCTGCTCGCGCCGCGCCCCAGTGGCCTATCGGGTACATAGCTTGGTCGATGAATATGACCGCGCTGGACGGAGCCAGGGCGAGCACATCCCAAAACAGATGCAGCGTGGAGGGCGCCAACAGGCCGGTTTCCAATCCTTGCCGATTAGCTACCATCTCGGCAATTCGACGCTGCCAACCGGGCTCCTGCAAGGCTGCTGGCCGGCCCGTAGTGAGTGGCAGGTTAGTTGGAACAGAAAAAGTAGGTGGACCGAGATACAGAGCGGAAGTGAAGTCGAGCATAAAGTCAACAGGTGTGACCCAGAAAATGGAAGCATAACACGGCCTAAACACACGTGAAGCACAGACCCGCCGTGGTAGTACCTTGGGCCAACTGACGATTCCACAAGCCTTTACTATCAATAGCCAAGGCTTGGAGGAAGCTTCACTTTTCGCAACCTCGAACGAAACGTCAATCGGCCCGACAGCGCAGGACGCTGCCGGACCGGAACGTTCTGATCCGCCTTATTCCGAGTTGTTGCTCCGGCGCGGCAGGGGCACGGCTACGGGCATTGCATTGCCTATGCCGTTGGCCAAAGCGCCCCCGGCCAATTGCGCAGGCCGGCGGGTTTGCCGCTGCTGCAAAGCCACCTGCCGGTCAATCAGGTCGGAAGGCTGTAGATACCGATCCTCGTTGGAAGGCATCATCACGCGGGCATCCACAATATCGGAGGCAATATCCACCCCAGTCACGGCCTGGTAGGCATGGATATAGCGCTGGATTTCCTCGCGCCAGTAGTGCGCCCAGTTGGCCGCATTGACAGCCCCGATGTTGGGGTCGTTCCAAGATCCGTAGCGGATGCTCAGCAGCAGTTGCTCCCCAAATACGCCCAAGTCGCGGAAGTGCGTGATGTTGGTCGAGTTCCAGCCCTGTAGCAGCTTCATGTTGTCGACGCGGTCCATCCACGGCTCGGCGTAAGGCACCATGATACGGCCACCCATAAATTCGCGCATTTCGGGGCGAGCCAGCAGCCACTGCTGGGCCAGCATTTCGGCCCGAGCTGCCCACGGCAGGTCACCGTACTGGTTGTGGGCGCCTTCGGCCAGTGTCAGGTGCACCTCCCGCAGGTGGTTGAGGATGGGGAACCCATCGGGAATAACTGTGGTGAAGTTGGCTTGCTGGTAGAACTCCATTGCGGTTCGCAGCAAGCTGTGAAAACAGCGCTGAAAGTTGGAGCGGTGTTCGGCCGCCTCAACATTTTGCACGGCGCGGCCTTTCAGGGAGTAGCCATACTCGTACTTGTACTCTTGGTTGCGCCGATTAATGGTCTGCCGAAAACGCTCGTCTTCAATGAAGCCCCAGATTAAATTACTCAGCGGCCGCAACGGGTCCAGATTGAGGTTAGCGAGTGGATCGGGGCCGGGGCCACTACGGCGTACGTTCTGGAAACGCAGGCTGATGGCGTTCATCGTTTGCACCAAGCCGCCTTCCTCGTGCCAGTACGACCATATCAGCTCGATCAGCGGCGGCGCCTGTAGCCTCGATTTCAGAATACCGTAGCAAGCAGTTCCGTTGAGCTCACTGTCTGTTTTCAGCGGCACTTCCGACAGCTTTTCACGAATCAGCTTGAAGTAGGGCAGCACTTGCGCGTTGCCATCGTCGTTGCCGAGTTGGTCGAGGTAGTCGTTGCGCAGCGTGCTAATATCGACGCGGGCACCCGCCAGGCGGCCGGCGTCGGAACCCCGACGGCCCGGCAGCGTCTTCGGTCGGTTCTTGTTGAGGTTGCCGGTCGTGTTGGCAGGGTCCTGCTCGAAGGTGTTGCGGTCGATGGCCAAACCGGTTTCCTGCATCAAAAAAGCCTCGGTGGCATACTTGAGCAAGCTATACGACGCCACCCGCGAAAACGGCAGGTACTGCGCCCGGGCATTCAGCCGAACGTCCCGCATATCCTGGTCCTGCGAGCACATCACCTTATCAATGAAGGAGCGGTAGCGCGTGAAGTTCACGGTCCGGTTGCGGATCAGTACCCACAAGGCCTGGTCGGGGCTTTCTTCGCGGCGGGCTTCCTGCATGGTTACCTTGGTCGGACGAATGCTGGCTTCGTCGACTACCCGCACCTTCACCGGCCCGAAATCCAGCTCTTGAACGACCGGTGCGGCGTTGGCAGGGCCCGCCTCATGGGGTTGCCTATCCCGCAACTCCCTAGTGAAATAGCCGCGCACCGTGTAGGTACCAATCAAGTCCCAGCCAGTTATATCCCAAGTCAGGGCAATACTTTGTCGATCGGTTAAGAGCGTGTCATTCGTTGGATAACTGATGTCGCTAAAGATGGCCTCTTCGAGAAGAGTGCCTTTTTTGGGCTTTAAGCGACCATTTTCTACGCTGTATTGCCATTCAAACAGGGCATTCCCACTGCTCGATGACAAGGTATCGAACTCGAGCATGATGGCACTGAAGTCTTTCAACCAGCCTTCCAACGGCTTATCGGTGCCTTCCACGCTTAGCTCCAGGGTTAGAGTCGAATCGTCGCCCAACGAAACCTGCGTGCTGTCAACACTCAGTTCGCGTTGCAAAATATTATTGAGGTTCATGAGTAGAGAGGGTTAAAGGTTTGAAAGAAGTGCCGTTGGCGGAGAGCAGCGGCCGGGCTAGCGCCGCCGCTGGCAGCCCATAGCTCCGAACTCGGTTGAGCGCCCAGCGGGTGAGCAAGGCGGTAAGCACCGCGTATTCTTCCGGAGCCGTGAGTTGGCCGTCGGCTTTGGCTTGACCCACCACGGCGAATGCCAGGGAAGGAGTTGTCTGCTCGCGCAATTGGGGGTTGGCCTGCCACTGCCGATAGAGGGCCTGCAATTGCGCCGGCTGCCGCTCCGCTATGGGAAACAAGTCGGCTAGGCGCCGCTCTTTTAGGGTTGGGGAGCGGTGGTTGCAGACCAGCTTGGCAAATTCGGGCAGCAACCCGAGTAGCAGCTTAAGTAGCTGCTGCTTGTCGGCCGCCAGCCCTTTGGTGGGATACAGCGCCTGCCACTGCCCGGCTAGCGCCGCCCACTGCGGGTGCGGGAACAAGGCAGCGCCCAAAGCCAGGCTGATTTGCACTCGAATCCAGGGGAACGGGTGTGGCCCGTCGGTACCGATGCGGAACACGAAGTAGCTCGGCAAACTGACCACGCTCATCAGCCCATACGTAGCCGAGATACCTAAGTGCCCCAAGGCCCAGAAATCCGACAGAATCTCGTTGAGCCAGCGGCTAAGCAATTGCCAGCCTACCTGCCGAGGGCAGCCCCGTGCCACTAGGGCATCTATTTCCTCCCGAATGCTCTTGGTAAGGCCGAGTAGCTCGGAGCCCTGGTGCCCTACCTCATGAATAAGGGAAGACGCAATGCCGCTACCCACCATCCGCTCCCGCGGAATCTGAATCACGCCGACTGGGTTGTCGTCGCCGCCCGGCAGGCGCGTGCGCGCCCGGCGGATAGCCGCCCCGTGGCCCCGCTCCACAAAACAGATGAGGGGCGGCGGGTCGTAATAATTGCCGGGCAAGTTCAGCGCGTCTTCAGCTAAGGCATCGAGGCCCGCCATGAACACGCCCGTTCCATGCTCGCCGCGCTGGCTGAACACATCCGCGAAAATATCAACTTGGTCGAGCAGGTTGTTGAAGCGCAATTTCAGGAGCACAAAGCGAGCTTGCGCTTGCTCGGTGCTGAGGGCTTGGCTTTCGGGACTTCGTACCCAGCGCACAAAGTCGCGTAGGCGGCGGCGCAGGTCGAAAGCCACGCGGGCCAAGTGGGCATTGATAGCGGCCTGCGCTGGCGCCGACACGGATGCGGCCAGCACCATGGGCATGCCGAGCGCAAACGAGCGCACCGTTTGCAGGCGACTGAACAAGCCGAGCGCCTCGTTGGCCAAATACTGGGTATCGGCGGCGCGGCGCATGGGTTAGAGCTGAATAATCAGCGTGCGGCCCTGACGCTGCCACGTGCCCTGCGTAGGGCGCTGCGCGCCTTGCCCCTCGTCGGCGCCATAATCGGCGCCGTCACTAGCGTCATAGTCGCCCTGGCTTAGATTGCTCCCGCCAAAGTTGTAGCTGCTGAAGTTAGGCCCAATGCCTGGCCCACCGTACGGGATACGCGCACCACGGCGAGGACCGCCAGGGCGTCTGCTTGGTGCCTGACCCCGCGAAAACCGGCCTCGCGCGTCGCGGGTCTGCGCGCTCCCTGGGGTGCGCAACAAGCCGGGGGCGTGCTGCCGAGCGGCTTGGCCAAGAGCGGTGCGCACGGCAACGCGAGGCTGTATGCCGGGGCGCTGGCGCTGGATGCTTGCTCCCCGACGGGCCGCCGAGTTGGCAAAGCGCACAAAGGCGCGGGCGGTTTCAAACTCCTGGTCTTCGGGACTCAACCCTTCCAACTCCAACTCAAACAAGTTGCTGGCCGCCGAACCGAGCTTGCCCCCAATCATACCCCGATGGGGCCGCCCACAAACGAGCCGAGCGCTTTGCCCGCCAGTGGCAGCGCCGTTTTGGCCACCGACTTCAGGGCGCTACCAATGCCCTTGCCAATCGAGGAGTTGGCAAAGCTGCGCACGGCGCGGCCAGCACTTCTGACAAGCTTGCCTAGGAACATGTTCAGTTCTTGCTCGTTGGTAACTTCGAGCAGTTCGTGGGCCATCTCCATTTCCTGGGTTTCATTGAGCTCACCGTTCAGCTCGTAGGCCTCGCCGTTCATCTCATACGACTCCCCGTTCATTTCGTAGGATTCGCCGTTCAGCTCGCCCAGGTATTCGGGGTTGAACTCGAAAGTTTCTTGCGAGCTGCCGTATTCTTGCTCATGGCCAAGGGCTTGCTCGAACTCGTGTGCAAATTCGTTCTGGTACATGACGAAAAGGGTAAGAAGTGAGGTGTTATTGAACTGTGTGAATAATTTTTCAGGATGGAATCAGGAGTGAGACCTTCGCCTCTACTGCCAGCCACGCTCGTGGTAGCAGCTACAACTTGGCCCCGCTCAGGCATTGAGAATGATAATGGTCCGGCCACGGCGCACCCAGGTGCCACGCGTCGGCTGCGCAGTTCCGTTGGCACTCCCATTCTCTGCCTTAATGCCCTGGAGAAGTCCCGGCGCGAGTTGCGGCACCGATACGCCCAGCACCCGTTGCCCCAGCTGCGACGGTGTGAGCCGCGGGTTCTGACGGGCTAGGCGCGCGGCGCGGCGAGCTACATCGGAAGCGAAGCGCACATAGGCGCGAGATATTTCCAGTTCTTGGCTTTCCAAGTTGAGCCCTTCGAACTCTAGGTTAAAAACTCGTTTGGCATTGCTGGCGAGGAAATTGCCAGCCTTGGTGCCCGCCCAGCCGCCTACCGCACTACCCGCGGCTTTACCGACCTGATTGCCAACCCAGCCACCCGCACGAGCACCCAACGGGCCTAGCCTGCCGCCCAGCGCGGTGCCTGCCCGGCTACCGAGTGCGCCCCCCGCCTGGCCGCCATATTGTGCCCCCAACTGAGGCAGTGTGTTTTGACCCACGTTCACCAGATACTGCCCCACCGACTGTCCTACCGGCGAAGCCACAAAACTCGAAGCGGCGCTTTTAACGGCACCCGCCGCCTTGCTCATCAGGTCGCCCAAGAACATGTTTAGTTCCTGCTCGTTGCTTACTTCGAGCAGCTGGTAAGCCAATTCCAGCTCTTGGTTTTCTTGCTGGCTGGCTTCGTACTCGTTGCTGTACTCCTGCTCGAATTCACCGTTGAATTCTTGCTCTTGGTTGTACTCGCCCTGGGAACCGTACTCGTACTCATCCTCGTACTCGGCGGCCAGCGGGCCAGATTCCATTTCCTGTAAGGTTCTATCGATGTTGTGCATGACAGACAGCTGGTTAAGTTGAAAAAGAAGTGCTTCTCTCCTTTTTTCAAACCCAGTGCCAGCGTGCCAAAGGCCATTTCCAGCCAATAGAGGCAGGTACTTCCGAAACCCGTTTCGCTAGGCTTGCTTTTCCCCAACATCCGGCGAAAACTATTTCGCTCGGTAGGCTTCAGGTCGCACAGGTGGTTTCCGCTTGATGGCCAAGCTCTTGCTAGTATAGAATTAAGGACGTGCAACCCCGGAAACTCTTCTCCAAGCAAGCTGCTAGTCGGCTTTACTTTGAAAGCAAGACCTTTGAGTTTCTATCCTTTCTTTGCTGCCGCGTGGCTAACACCTATTTTCAGTTCAAGCAATTCCGAATAGAGCAGGCACACTGCGCCATGAAAGTCAGTACGGATGCGTGCGTACTCGGTGCAGTTGCCGATGTAGCGGGGGCCCGCCGCATTTTGGATATTGGTACTGGCACCGGCCTATTGGCGCTGATGGCCGCGCAACGCAATCCTATTGCCCAAATTGAAGCTGTAGAACTAGATGAAGCTGCCGCCACTCAAGCACAAACCAACTTCACCGAAAGCCCCTGGGCTCATCAACTCACGCTGCACGCGCAGGCCCTGGCCGAGTTTGCTGCCACAATGCCCTCCCCCTTCGACCATATCCTCTGCAATCCGCCCTTCTTCCGGCATTCCCTACGCCCACCCGACGCCCGCCGCGCCACCGCCCGCCATACCGCCCCCGATACCCTGACCTTTGCAGAACTAGCCCACTTCGCCATGCATTTCTTGGCACCCGAAGGACGACTCACGGTGCTGCTCCCTCCCCCGAAATGCAGCATTTCGAGCTGGAAGCCTCGCGGGCGGCTTTGTTTCCCCTTTCTCGCCTTGTGCTTCAACATCGGGCGGGCAGCAAACCGCTCCGCCACATCACCACCTTCGGCACGCAAGCCCGGCCTGTGTTGCAGCAAGAACTAGTGGTGACGGAAGGCGAAGAATATTCCGCAGCATTCAAAGAGTTGCTTGGGCCGTTTTACTTGGCTTTGTGAAAGAATAGCACGAATAGGGTTGCGGCAGCCAATACCGGACGGTTGCGGATGCGCAAGGTGTACGCTTCGCACTAAATCCTACAGCCTGTGCGTGTCAAGCTGAAAACAGCTGTGCTTTATTTATCCGGCAGCAGTTGCCGCACCTGGGCTAGCTTCTCCTGGTAGAATCCATCGAGCAAATCGTGCTGTACCTGGCCGAACTCAGCGGCAGTGTAGCGACGGCGCACGGTGTTGTCGGCCAGCACAGTGAGTTCGTCGCAGAGTTCGGTGAGCGAGCCAAGCAGGTGCGAGGTAAGCAGAATGCCGGTACCCTGCTGCCGCAACCGGCGCAGGATTTCCATCAGCAGCAGGTTGGTGTTCAAGTCGAGGCCATTGAATGGTTCGTCGAGTATCAGGTAGCGGAACGGCTGCACCAACAGCGCCAGCAAGGCCAGCTTTTTCTTCATGCCCGCTGAATACTCTTCGGCGTACTGGTCGAGGGGTAATTCCAACAGTTGGTTCCACGGCTCGAAATCTACCACCGAGCGGCCGCGGGCTTGCAGGGTAAACTCCAGGTACTCGCGGCCCGTGAGACGCGGGTAGAAATAAGGCTCGTAGGGCAACAGACCCGTGTTAGGCCGAACAGGCAAACCTGTAATTTCCCGCACGGTGCCCTGGTAGTCGGCGTGCAGGCCGTAGAGACAGTGGAGCAAGGTAGTTTTGCCAGCCCCGTTTGCTCCTACTAGTCCGTGCAGCGTGCCTGGCAGCAAGTTCAGGCTGACGTCGCGCAGCACCTCGTGCTTTCCGAACCGTTTATGTAGCTGGCGTATCTCAATCATGGCGAAAGGTGGAGAGTTGCTGCCGGCTTTTCCAGACCAGCCCGAAAAACGCTACCAGTAGCAGCGCCGGATAAATGGGATGGCCGAATAGCAGGCAAGTCACTAGTACTGCCCCCTGGGTGAGGCGCACCAGCAGGGCGTGCGGGTAAAAAGCGTACCGGGCCAGCACCATCATCGCCAGCACCGCTGCGCCCCAAATCAGCAGTGCTCCGGCTCCGGCCCAACCGGCTCGGCTCATCCCCATTAGTAAAGCAAATGGCGCGGCAGTTGCTACATAATACAGCAGCCCCAACGCGACGCGACGCCGCAGCCACGCCCCCGGCTGGCGCAGCGCAGGCAACAACATGGTCCACGGCTCGGGGTGGCATAAAACGAGGAAATGTACAGCACCCAAACCCCCAGCGTTAAAGCGGGAGCCAGCCCGTATTGCCGCCACCAACCGGCAGCTGCTACCAGCGCCAGCCACCCCAGCCAGGTGCCAGCTTGCCGGAAACCACTTACCCACTCAAACGCCTCACTGCGAAATGCACTGCGCTTCTGGTGCTGGGTTGTGCGGGCACGCGCCGCCGACAGCCAGGCTGCCAGCGGAGCTAAAGTTACTGTCAACAACCCCGCGCCCACTCGTCCAAAACCAACCAACACCAGCGCCGCGGGCAAGCCCCATAGTGCGTATTCGGTGGCTACCCACGGCCGAAAACGAGGCGCGGTCAGGTGCAAAAAGTCGAGGTCAGTACGGCGGCGGTGCTGGCTGCCTAGCAGGAACAGCACCAGCGGCGGCACCACCCACTGCGCCGTTTGGGTACTGGAAAGAAGTACTAGCCCCTGCCAACCGCAACGAGCAGCAGAGAACCTAGCAGCAAAATCCGCCACCAGCCAAGCTCAGCTACCTGCCGACTCATCACCCGCCAACGCAGCCGCAAATACGCTTTCATACCTGGAACGCCGCTCTAACCAATTTCCTTTTTGTGTGAGGAATACTTGCAGTAAACTACGTGCCGCTACAAAGCCGCTTCTTCCTCCACGAAACGAATATCATAATCGGTGGCTAATTCGGTCAGGATGGGCTCGTACAGGCTCGCATGGGTGGGAATGATGACCCCGCGCTGGGTTATCTCACCTCGCACAAGGCGGCGGACGGCCATACCCACGGGCAGCCCGACGGTTTTGGCCATGGCCGTGTGCGTAGCATCGTCGCCGAGCACAACTAAAGAGGCCGTAAGGTGGTGCCGCTTGCCACCTAGCTCGTAATTGAACAGGTGCTGCATCACAATCATGTCGTGGTCATTAGGCGCAAGCTGCCACTTCTTGGTTAGAAGGCGCTCCAGCAACTGAGCTGGGGTAGCATCGGCGTGGTTCACAGCTTGGTCCGAGAACAGGCCCAACCATTGGAGCCGCTGCATCTCGGGGCCAGTGAAGTGCAAACCAAGGTAGTCGGCAAACCGCATAGCTAGCTCGGTTTCGGTGGTAGCCCGGGGCAGGGCAACCGGCAGATACGCCTCTATCAGCTCGCGCCACGTCATGTCGGACGGATTGCCCAAGCTTCCCGAGTCGTCGGTTAGCCCGAGGCGCACCAAGGCATCCCAAGCGGCGCAGTAGCCAGAGCGGCGCAGGGTGCCTCTTAGAATAGTGGGTATGTCTTGCAAACCGTAAGGCGCCCGATAACTCAGTGAATCTCGGTTAGCGTAGCCCTCGAAAGTGCCATACCCTGGCACTTCTACGGGAGTAGGATGTGCGAACAGGCGTTGGTACGGAATAAAGCGTGAATGCCCGTTTTCAAGGTATTTGGCTGTTCCCTGGCCCGCCATCACCACATTGCGGGGGTTCCAAGTGAACTTGTACTTCCACGGATTGTCGCCCTCCGAATCGGGAGCCAGCAACCCGCCGCAATACGAGTGAAACGACGTGATATGGCCGCCCTGCGACCGTATTCGCTCAATTACGGTCATAGCCGACATATGGTCCAAGCCGGGGTCTAGGCCACATTCCATCAGGACAGTAACACCCGCCGCCTGCGCCTCTTCCTCCAGTGCCTTTATTTCCGGGCTCACGTAGCTAGCCGTAACCAAGTGCCGCCGGTGTTGCACGCAGACCCGCGCCACGGGGGCATGAAACTGCGCTGGTAGCATAGAAACCACAACATCTGCCTGTGCTACCAATTCCTCGAGGTGCACGCTGTTTTGTATGTCAAACGACACTGCGTGGGCATGTTCAGTATGCGCCGCCAGCACGGGCACTAAGTGCGCCGGGTTGACGTCGGCGACGGTGAGAAACCAGTTTTCTGTGGTTGCGTGGCGCAACAGATACTGAATAAGTGAGGTAGCCGAACGGCCGGCTCCTAGCAGGAGAAGACGAGTCATGAAAATACATTAGCAAGGAACAAGAAACAGCGAACCTATTGCGACCAGGCTATAGCGGCAGAAAAGAAGCTCGGGCGCATTAGACTCTGCATGAGAAGCCAATTCTAACGAAACTTCCTCTATCAATGCCACAGTATACTGCATTGCAACACGCAGGCACCATACGCAAGTTGGAGAGGCTTCTACGTGTAAAGGCTCTACGTTATACAAGCCCTGCCTGTCGTGAAGCAAATTCCCCGTCATTTCCCATGAAATAGTAGGAATCCGGTACTGTATGCCACCTGCTGCCTTATGTGCACTATTCGATAATTGTAGTACATTGACCGCCCCTTACCCAATCGGGGCCGGCCACCGTACCGGAACCTGTCTTATTTTCCGCCTACGCAATGGCCCAACCGCTCCGCCTCACTATCGACGTCGAGGTTCTTACTGAAGCTGACCTTACCCCTGCTGAAGCTGCCACCTGGCAAGCTGCACGCGCCGCCACCGACCACGCCTATGCTCCCTACTCCCACTTTCACGTGGGCACCGCACTACTGCTCGACGATGGCACTATCTTTCGCGGCACCAACCAGGAAAACGCTGCCTTCCCATCCGGCCTTTGTGCTGAGCGCACTGCCCTGTTCGGCTTAGCAGCCACCCAACCCGAGCGCCGCATTGTGGGCATGGCCGTAGCTGCCCGCCCCGCCTCCGGCGATTTTGTAGCTGTGACTAGCTGTGGTGCCTGCCGCCAAGTAATGGCTGAGTACGAACACCGCCAGCAGCAGCCCATACCCCTGCTGCTGCCAGGCCGCGACGGCAGCATCTACCGCTTCCGCCGCCTCAGCGACTTACTTCCGTTTGGCTTTACCGCCGACGACTTACCTAAGCAACGAGTGCCCGAAGTGTAGCGAAAGAGGTAGTAACTACTAGTTCCGGTGACCAAACAGGTGCGCCCACGTACCTGGTTATGAGTTGTGTTGGCTTCTTCGCTAACACTGCTATTCGGAAAGCTTACTCTTTCAGCTACTTGCACATGTCCGCTCAGGAGCATCACCTGCCTGTTACTCGTACGGCACGCTACTTCCAATTAGGCGAGTTGTCGGCTGATACCCGGCAGGTGTGGTTTGTGTGTCATGGCTACGGGCAGTTAGCTGCGTATTTCATTCGGCACTTTGCAGCTATTTCCACCGCCGACCCTACCCTGGTAGTGGTGGCCCCCGAAGGCTTGTCGCGCTTTTACTTGCAAGGTCCTAGCAATGGTCGGGGACGCATTGGCGCTACCTGGATGACGCGTGAAGACCGGCTTTTTGAAATCGAAGATTATGTTGGCTACCTCAACCAGTTAGCCAGTACGATTTTGGCTCACGTACTGCCGGAAGTGCGCGTTACGGTGCTCGGCTTCTCGCAAGGGGCGGCAACCGTAAGCCGCTGGTTGGCTCGCGCCCGTTTCCGACCGGCTCGGCTGGTTCTGTGGGCGGGGGCCTTCCCACCCGACATGGATTTCACGGTTGCCACGCAGCTAATGCGCAACCTACCCGTCACCCTCGTTTGCGGCGATGATGACGAGTTTATTAAATCCGCTGACCTCGAACAGCAGCGCGAGTTTCTGCGGGGTTTAGGAGTCGAGCCAGAGGTCGTACGCTTTGCGGGCAAGCACACACTAGACGCCAACGTGCTTCAGAGACTGCATGCGCAAGCTGGTACTAGCTGAAGCTCTCTTATCTACCACTATACTTACAGTGTTGACAATCACAAAAAAAGCCCTGTTGAGCAGGGCTTTTTTTGTGTAAACTTAATTATCCGTTTAGTCTTTGCGGATCACGGTAGCGGCGGCTTGGGCAGCAGGCAAAATCAATACTTCCGCAATATTAACGTGGGCTGGACGAGTCACCATGAACTGAATGATGTCGGCAATGTCCTCGGCGCGTAAGGGCTCGAACCCCTTATATACGCCGGCCGCTCGGTCAGTATCACCTTTGAAGCGCACCTGCGAAAACTCGGTTTCCACAGCGCCGGGGTTCACTTCGGCTACTCGGATGTGATGGGGCAACAAGTCTAGGCGCATACCCTTCGAAAGGGCTGCTACGGCCGCTTTGGAGGCGCAGTATACATTGCCATTCGCGTACGTTTCGTGCCCGGCAATAGAGCCAATGTTAATGATATGGCCCTTTTTGCGGCGCGTCATGGTAGGTAACAAAGCCCGGCTCACATAGAGCAGCCCCTTCACGTTTCCATCGAGCATGGCGTCCCAATCCGTGGGGTCACCGTCTTGGATAGGAGCCAATCCGTGCGCGTTACCGGCATTGTTGACGAGCACATCAACCTCAGCAAATTCAGCTGGCAGACCTGCCACCGCAGCTTCTACCGCAGCTTTGTCGCGCACATCAAACGTGAGAATGTGTACCGGTACGGGCGCCAGTTCTTGGGCAAGTTCTTCTAGTCGCTCCCGTCGTCTTCCCGTCACCACTAGTTGAAAGCCAGCCTTGCTCAACGCCACCGCCGTAGCTCGGCCTATTCCCGATGACGCACCCGTAATAAATGCAGTTTGCATGATTGCTCTTGTTGATTATCTGATTACTAAATGGCTGGCTAGCTAACCGTTGAACTGACACAAAATCATTCAACAGTTACCTAGCCAGCCATTCAATTATTCCCCTTTACTCGAATGTCAGATACAGCGTTACGGTGTTGCTGCGTAGTCTTTGCAAGCTGTTGCTGTAAATGTTGTTTTCAGGCAAATACATGTTTTTGAGACCATGCGAAAAACGCAGTTCCGGTGCGAACTTGAAGAACGGGTAGAACAAGTCCAGTCCTACACCATACTCAATGGCTACATCAGTATTGTCGGCGCTGATGTTGTTTCGGTCGGGGTCCTTGCGGCGGTTGCCCACGTTTACGCTTGGCTTAATTCCGCCTACCACGTACACGCGGGTGTTGCGCCGCCGCTCCGAGTGAAACTTCACTAACAGCGGAAAATCGGCCTGCGTAGACGCAATTTCTTGGGTCACTAGTTCTTCAGGGTCGCCTGTGTTGGGAGCGTAGCCCGCAGACTTGAACTCCAACTGACGCGTGATAAAGCTGACTCCTGGCGCAAACCGCAGATTGAAGTAGTCACCCAACCGAGCATCACCTACGAAGCCGACCGAAAAGCCTGGACCGTTGAGCGCATTCACCGAAACGCCCCGGCTGGTGTTCAGATTCTGGATGTAGGCCTGCGACTGCTCGACCTTGAACCGCGAAAAGTGCGGCGCAATGTAGAAACCAGGGTGAAACCATTTGTCGTCGTAGCCAGGCAGGTTGTTTACGGTAATGGATTTCACCCGTCCGCTTTTAGTGCGGCTGGAGCCCGTTTTACTTTTGCGTTGCGCCTTTGCCCCAAGAGAAGTAGCCAGAGCTAAAAAAAGCAGTAGTGCGAAACGGCCTACTTGTGAGCGGTGTAGATAGAGCTGATGCCGAACGTGAGAGGTTGCCATGCGGGAGTATTGAAGCCGACTTCCCGGAGGATAGCCAAAAAATCGGGGCCATCCGGAAAGGCCTGCACCGATTCGGGCAGGTAGGTATATGCGGAGTTATCCTTGGAAATCATCTTTCCAAAGACGGGGAGTACCCGCTGAAAGTAGAAATTATATGCTTGCTTGAGTGGAAACGCCGTTGGTTTAGAAAACTCTAAAATCACCAGCTTCCCCCTGGTCGCAGAACCCGCCGCATTTCCGTTAGGCCTTTGGTCAGGTTCTCGAAGTTGCGCACCCCAAACGAGGCCGTAACGGCATCAAAATGATTGTCGGGGTACGGTAGATTCTCGGAATCACCTTGCTCCAACTGAATCCGATTCGTCAGGCCCTTTTCCTGCAGCTTGCGCCGACCAACAGCCAACATTCCTTCCGAAATATCGACGCCCGTCACATGCGCATCATCCGAGGCTGCACGCAGGGTTTCGATGGCGAAGTCAGCCGTGCCCGTGGCAATATCAAGGATGCGAGCGGGCCGCAGGGTTTTAAGTTCGCTCACCGCTTTACGCCGCCAGTAGATGTCGGTGCCAACGCTTAAGAAGTGGTTAAGGAAGTCGTATTTGCCCGCAATGCTATTAAACATGTGGGCCACTTGGGACTTCTTGCCAGCGGTGTCGTCTTTGTAGGGTACTACGGCCATGGGTCTGGAGCGAACAACGAGGATTCAGGGGCAAAATTGCCCAAACATAACGTCTGACAAGTCATTATGTTGAAAAAAAGCGGGCCGGGCATAGAGCCCGGCCCGCTAAATATGATCTACTCGACCGCTTAGTCGTTGTCGGTCTTCACTTTGACTTTTTCGCCATTGGCATCTTTGGCCTTCGAATCGATAGCACCGTCTTTGGTTACGGTCTTGCTCTTTTCGTCGTTAGCGCCTTTGGTTTTCACTTTCACTTTGTCGCTGTCCTCATCCACTTTGGTTTTCACCTTGGTACCATCGGCTAGCTTCGCCTTGCTTTTGCCTGGCTGAAGCGTAGCGCCGGCGCCCGGAGTAGAGGTGCTAGTGCCCGCATCAGCACCAGTGGTCGTAGTAGTTGCAGGAGCAACACCTGGCGTCAATACGGGAGCAGCTTCGCCTTCCTTCACAATCGGGCGGAACTCCACGCGACGGTTGAGCTGCATGTTCTCAGGCGAATCGTTGGCCGCCGCCGGACGACGCTCGCCGTAGCTTACCGTTACCATCCGCGTCTCGGCAATACCCGACTTCTTCAGGTAGTTGTAGGCAGCATCGGCGCGGTTCTGGCCCAGCACGATGTTGTACTCGTCAGTGTTGCGAGAGTCGCAGTGGCCTTCGATAGAGATGTTAACGCCTGAATTAGCTTTCAGAATCGAGCTAATGTTGTCCAACTCAGTAATCGACTCGGGCCGTAGCTTGTACTTGTCGGTATCGAAGTAGATGTTCTTGAAGGCCACCTGCGACGTAGTGTCGGTGTACGGCACGTAGAAATTCTTCTCAACAACGGTTGAATCGTTGGTTGAAATCGGCACGGTAAATTCTTCCGTGATAATGTTCGTCCCATCCTTGGTCACAGCAACTTGGTACGAACGGCCCGAAAGCACGCTCACTTGGTAGTCGCCGGTGATAGGCTTGGTTACATCGCGGTAGCTCAAGGCCGTTTTATCGGCTTGCGTGCCACTGAATACCAACTCCACGCCCGGAATTACGGTGCTGTCGCGTTGCGAAAATACCCGACCCCGAATAGTGGCGTTCTTGATGTAGTTGATCGTGTAGATGTCCTTTTCGCCGTAGCCCCCAATGCGGTACGACGATAGGTAAGCGTAGCTACCATCTGGGCTCAAGCGGTAGTACGTGTCATCGTCGGGCGTATTTACTGGATAGCCCATGTTCTCGGGGCGTCCCCATCTCTTAGCAATCGAATCGTACTCCGACTTGAAGATGTCGTAGCCACCCATTGTGTTGTGGCCGCGCGACGAGAAATAGAGCGTCTTACCGTCACGGCTTAGGTACGGGCTGTCGTCATCGTACTTGGTGTTGATGGCCGTACCCATCGACTTAGCTGGGCCCCAATCCCCACCGGCTTGTCGGGTGGAATAGTAGATATCAAGTGAGCCGTCTTCCGAGTATTTACCGGTCGAGAAGTAGATCGTGAGGCCGTCGGGCGTAATAAAAGCGTCAGACTCGAATGCTTTCGAGTTAACGTTTTGGTTTAGCTTCTTAGGCGCCGTCCAGTCACCGCCCGACTTCTCCGAATAGAAGATGTCGCCGTTCTCATCCTGGCGATACATAAGTAGCTTCGTATCATTGTCGAAGAGTTGGGTGGATGCATCGTGGCCTTTGCCATTAAGCACACCACTCAACGACCGGGGCTTGTCCCAGTTTTCGTCGTCGATGCGCTTGGTTTCGAAGATGTCTTCGTAGTACTCGCCATCGGTAGCTAAGTTACCCCCCTTCTTGTCTCCTGTGTTGCCGGCGCCCGTCACGTTTTCGCCGCGCGAGGTGAACAGCAATAGCTTATCGTCACCTGAAATAACGGGGCTGTGCTCGGCGTACGGCGTGTTCACCGTTGGCCCGAGGTTTTTCACGAAGATGTCCTTGGGGCTATTGAACTGCACCTTGGCATTTTTCGAATGCTGAATCAGCTGCGCCAGCTCGGCCTTGCGCGTGTCTTTGGGCTTAAGCGTTACGTTGTACGCCTGAAAGTGCGCAATAGCTTCGTCGAAGTTGTAGTTCAAGTGGTCGACGCGGCCCAGCCAATACTCCACATCCTTCGACACCTTGGGCTTCAGCTTCTGGGCTTTGTAGATATAGTCGCTGGCCTTCTCCTTATCAAACGACATGTAAGAAATACCAGCCCGGAACAAGGCCAGAGGATTATTAGGCTCCTTCGCCAACACTTGTTCATAGAAAGGAATAGATGCCCGATAGTTTTCTTGCTCGAAGAACTTATTTGCGGTCTTGAGCTGCTTGCGTGTGCTCTGAGCCAGCGCGGGCTGGGCCACGGCGGCAGCAAGAGCGAAAGCGCAAGAGGCTTTCAATAACCTTCTGACTAAGTTGTCCATTGTTGGAGGGGTTTGAAGAATAAGGAGATGCGGAGGAGTTTGGAGAGAAAACTGCGGGCGCAAATAGTGGCCAGGCCGGTTTAAAATGAGTTGCCTCGTTATACTGAAAACCCTACTAAGGGTTAATGTAGAATGCTAATTTTCGCCATGCAAAGCTCTAAAAAGAACTCTTTTAAGAGATTAATGCGTTTTGGTTGTTTGCGCGGTAAGAAGCAATTTGCGCGCAAAGATAGAAATTTTATAATGCGGCCTTAATCTTATCCAACTACCACACGAGTATATAAAAATTTAGATTTATGCGGACATAGGTGCCTAGCCTATTTACAATTACGAATACTAGGTAACGCGCAAATATAGACGGGCTTCAGATATTGCAATGGTTCTAGCTGAAAATTTATATTCCCGATCTTTTGCATTCTTACCTCCTACCTTTGTACGTAAACTAGTTTAGTTGTTCCATGCAAATTCGTGAAGCTGAATTTTTGATGAGTAATACGCGGGTTGATCAGTGCCCGGCGCCCACTCTCCCCGAATATGCGTTTATCGGGCGGTCTAACGTAGGCAAATCGTCGCTTATCAATATGCTGACCGAACGGCGGGGTTTGGCAAAAACATCTTCCCTGCCAGGCAAAACGCAGCTAATCAACCATTTCCTTATCAATAAACAATGGTATTTGGTTGATTTACCGGGCTATGGTTACGCAAAAACCAGTAAAGTAAATCGAGTGGCGTGGACCCGCATGATTAATTTTTATTTGCGGCAGCGGCTCAACTTAGCTTGCGTGTTCGTTTTAATTGACTCGCGCCATCCAGCGCAAACTGTTGACTTAGAATTTATGGAAATGCTCGGCACAGAAGGAATTCCTTTTGTGATGGTATTTACAAAAGCCGACAAACAATCGAATAGCCGTACGCAACTCCAAGTATCCGACTACATGAAAAAAATGTCAGAGAATTGGGATGAGGTGCCACAACATTTTATCACGTCAGCAGAAGAAAAAACGGGTCGTGAAGAACTGTTGGCTTTCATTGAGAATGTAAATCGGCAGCTGGCCGAAGCACAGCACAATGCATAAATTGGCCCTGAAATTGCCATGACCGCGGGCGCATTGTCGCCTGGTTTTCCAATCTATCTTCCTTGATTCCACCACTCATGAAAAAACTCACTTTTGCGCTAACGCTGAGTCTATTTGTTGGCTCTGCTTCAGTTTTTGCGCAAACTACTAAGCCCAAATCCGCTGCTCCCGCTCCGGAAACAGCACCTGCCGCCGCGGCTGCACCACAACATCAGGCTGGTGGCATCAATAAGTCTATTCCGGTTGCTGAGTACTACGAGGGTGGGCAGGATGCCATGTACGCCTTCATTGAGAAAGAAAAGAAATACCCCATCCTGGCCAAGCGTAACCGCATTCAAGGCACTTGCGTGGTAAGCTTCACGCTCACGACCAGTGGTACCCTAGAAGGCGTAAAGCTGGTAAAAGGCATTGGTGGCGGCTGCGGCGAAGAAGCCCTGCGAGTGGTTCGGTTGCTTCAGTTCAAGAAGCCTGACTACGCCATCCTAACCAGCTTGCCTATCGTGTTTAAATTGTCGGCGCCGGGTCAAGCCGCCGCTACTGAGTAACTTTGCCTTTTCCAACAACCGTACTGTACTTATGCCCTACGACCTCAAGGAGATTGCCGCCATTAGCGGAATGCCCGGTCTGTACCGCCTCGTGAAGCCTACCCGCGCCGGGGTTATTATTGAAAGCCTGGATGCGCGTGCCGCCCGTTCAGTGGCCTCCGCCCGCAACAAAGTATCGTTGCTTCAGGAAATTTCCATTTACACGCAGGATTACGACCAAACCGTGCCCCTGACAGAAGTTTTCGACCGGATTCATCAGAAATACGGCACTGCGCTAACGGTCAACAACAAATCCGACGACCGGGACCTTACGGCCTTCATGGGCGAAATCATTCCCGATTACGACCGGGACCGGGTGTATATGTCGGACATCAAGAAGTTGGTGCAGTGGTATCAGGCCGTGAGCAGCACTTTGGAGTACCAAGCGCCAGCCACTGAAACAGTAGAACCTACTACTGCTGAAGAGCCCGAAGCTGCGACCGTAGCCGCTGATACTGCTCCCGCCGAAGAGAGCCAGGTTAAGAAGCCGAAAGCCAAGAAAAAGACGGACGAGGCTACTTCAAACGAGTAGCCAATAGTTTCTTTCTTATTGCATCAAAAAAGCCCGCCAGATTGCTCCGGCGGGCTTTTTTGATGCAATCCATTATCTTCTAGCTGACTTGCTGCGTCTGTCGCTCTTGCGCCAAGAATGTTTCGGCTTGCTCTACAAGTTCTTTCGAGCCAATAAATAGGGGGCAACGGGCGTGCATGTCCTGGGGCCGGATTTCCATGGTACGCATCTGGCCGTTGCTGGATTTGCCGCCGGCTTGTTCTACTATGAAAGCCAGGGGGTTACACTCATACATAAGGCGCAGTTTCCCGTCGGGCGACTTACTTGTGGGCGGATAGATATAGATGCCGCCTTTAAGTAAGTTACGGTGGAAGTCAGCTACTAAGGAACCGATGTAGCGGGCCGAAAAGCCGTCTTGCTTGCACTGCTCAACGAAAGCCGCTACGCCTGGCGAGAAGGACGAGGAACTGCCTTCATTTACGGAGTACACCGTACCCGTTTTGGGGGTAATAATCTGGGGATGCGAGAGGAAAAATTCGCCCAATGAAGGCTCGTAGGTGAAGCCGTTTACGCCGTTGCCAGTGGTATATACCATCATGGTACTGGAGCCATAAATGACATAGCCCGCTGCTACTTGGTTGGTACCCGTTTGCAAGCAGTCCGCCATAGTACCTTCCGTACCGGTTGGCGACACACGACGATAGATGCTGAAGATGGTACCAATACTCACGTTTACGTCGATGTTGGAGGAGCCATCGAGTGGGTCAATGGCCACGATGTATTTGCCTTGTACATTGCCGGTCTGAATAACTTCTTCGTCTTCCTCGCTGATAACCGTACACACCTCGCCCCCATTGCGCAGCGCCCGAATGAAACGGATGTTGGCAATAACATCAAGCTTTTGCTGGTCTTCACCTTGCACGTTGCGGTTGCCATAGGCCCCGGCAATGTCAATGAGGCCAGAACGGTTGATTTCGCGGTTCACGATTTTGGCGGCCAAGGCAATATCACGAAGCAATTGAGAAAGTTCTCCGGTTGCGTAGGGAAAGTCCTCCTGCTTACGCATGATAAAGCGGTCCAGGGTGGTGCCAACGGGCAGCGCCAGCTTGTCGTGTTGGTTCATATAGGATGTAGGAAGATGTAAGGTCGGGGTGTGCTCAAAATTAAACCCTTTTTCGGGCTTGGGAAAGCGAAATTTCGCTAAAACGGCGACTTGCAGACCAAACTTGGGATGTACATCCGCATATCGAGCAACTCAACAAAGCGCCATTTCCTACATTTGGCGCCATGCAGCACTCCCAATCCCTTAAAATTTACAAGTTCGGTGGCGCTTCGGTGAAAGATGCCGCTGCCATCACCAACCTTCGCAGCATAGTCAGCCAACACGGAGCCAACGGGCCATTGTTGATCGTGGTGTCGGCAATGGGCAAGACCACCAATGCGCTAGAGGATATTTTCCAACTCGCCTACGCCGGCCGAGATTACGCTGCCCCGCTAACGCAGCTCACTGATTTTCACCGCTCAGTTGCGCAAGAACTGCTATCCGATTCCACCGGTGACATAACGCCCGCTGCCAGCACCGCCCCAAGTCTAGAACACCTACTAGAGCAGCTTGGCGACCGACTAGCGACCCTTACTGCCGGTGAATTCGATAAGCAGTACGACCAAGTGGTAAGTTTTGGGGAATTGCTAGCCACTCGAATTGTGGCCAGCGCGCTCGGGGCGCAGTGGCTGGACTGCCGCACTCTGCTGCGCACCGACCACGCGTGGCGGGAAGGCCGCGTAGACTGGCCTACTACGGAGCGCAACCTAACAACGGCAGTGCCTCCGCTACTAGCTCACGGGCCCGTCGTGACGCAGGGGTTTCTGGGGGCACGGCCAGCGGTCACACCACCACCCTTGGACGGGAAGGCTCTGATTATACCGCGGCTATCTTCGCTTATTGTCTCGGAGCTGAATCCGTAACTATTTGGAAAGACGTGGCCGGGCTGCTAAACGCCGACCCTAAGATTTTCGAGGTTACGGTGCGCTACCCGGAAATCAGCTATCAGGAAACCATTGAAATGGCGTACTACGGGGCTTCGGTTATTCACCCCAAAACCATCAAGCCATTAGCCGTGCGTCAGATTCCGCTCTACGTCAAGTCGTTTGTGGATTCTACGGCCGAGGGCACCAAGATTCATGACTGCCGCCATGGACTGCTGGTGCCGGCTTTCATTCGTAAAATCAACCAGTGTCTGATTTCTTTCGAGTCCAAGGACCTCACCTTTATTTCCGAGGAAAACCTGGAGGTGATTTTTGGGGCGCTGGCGCAGGTCCGGCTGAAAATCAACCTGATGCAGAACTCGGCCATCAGCTTTTCTGTCTGCACCGACTTTTCCGCCTACCGGCTCGACAAGCTACTGACTGCGTTGCGCGAGCAGTTCACGATTCACTACAACACCGACCTGGAACTGTACACCATCAAGAACTACGATGCGGCTAGTTTGCAGCGCCTTACCACTGGCCGAGAGCTGCTCTTGGAACAGCGCACCCGCCAGACCTTTCAGTTCGTGTGCCGCAGCAATGCATAGCTGAAGAGTAAAGAGGGTTGTGGTTGGGGCCAACTCTTTTGTTGAGTGCCGTATAGCAGGGAACTTGATGCAGATAGTTTGTGGTGGACAGCGGGGCATTCGTATCTAATGATTTGACCCTGCTCCTCACCGCTCACTTACACAATAGCTATCTGCTCTCTTGCCATCCTCACTCTCTCACCTCAACCATTTAAATTTTTAGAAACATGGCAGTTCTTGTAGGCAAGCGTGCTCCCTCTTTTAAAGCTCCCGCCGTTATCAACGGCGAGTTCGAGGAAGATTTCTCGCTCGACCGTTATTTGGGCAAAAAGCACGTCATCTTTTTCTTTTATTCGGCTGATTTCGCGTTTGTTTGCCCCACCGAAATTCTTGCCTTCCAAGAACATTTAACTGAATTCGAGGCGAGAGGAGTAGCCATTGTGGGCTGCTCTACTGACACGCGCTACACGCACTTAGCCTGGCTGCAAACCCCACGCGAAGAAGGAGGCATCATGGGTATTACGTATCCTCTGGTAGCCGATGCCAGCAAAACTATTTCGGCCAACTACGATGTACTCGGGGCCGCTATGACTACAACGAGTCCGGCGAGATGGTATTTGTCGGAATTCCGCTGGCGTACCGGGGCCTGTTTTTAATTGACCGAGACGGTATTGTCCGGCATCAGGTAGTGAATGATGGGCCGCTGGGCCGGAACGTAGAAGAAGCGCTGCGCATGGTGGACGCCCTGCAGCATTTCGAGACGAAAGGCGAGGTGTGCCCCGCGGGTTGGAAACCCGGCGAACAGGCCTTACCTCCTACCCGTGAAGGCCTAGCCAAGTTTCTGGGCAAACCTCATTAAGCGTTGATTCTTAGTTGGTTTCTGACGGTCAGCTACTAGCAATTGACCGTCAGAAACCGATTAGTGGTTGTTAGCTGTACTTTTGCGCGGCTTTCTGGTTGCTGAGCTTACGCAATGTCTTGCTGGCTGGAATCAGAAGCTTACACCTAGCAACTACAACTTCTTTTGCATTTCCTGTATATAGTTTCCTTACACCTGTATGCGCTGCTACTGCGGCTGGTCTCGCCCTTTGTGCCGAAGGCGGCGCGGTGGGTACAAGGGCAGCGCAATTTGCTGCCGCGCATTCAACAGGCTTTACAAGCCGAGACGGCTCCGCTGGCTTGGTTTCACTGCGCCTCACTCGGTGAATTTGAGCAGGGCCGGCCCTTGATGGAGGCGTACGCGCAGCAGTATCCGAGCCACAAAATAGTCCTGACTTTCTTCTCGGCTTCGGGCTACGAAGTGCGCAAAAACTGGCCGGGAGCGGCCTATGTGTTCTACCTCCCTCTAGACACGGCCGACAATGCCCGCTTGTTTATGGCGGCGGTGCGGCCCCGGTTAGCTGTTTTCGTGAAGTACGAATTTTGGCACTACTTCTTAACAGAACTCAAGCGACAGCACGTACCTACTATTTGCGTATCGGCCATTTTCTGGCCTAAGCAGATATATTTTCGGCCTTGGGGTAGTTTCCACCGGCAGATGCTGCGCAATTTCACTCATATCTTCACCCAGAACCAAGCTTCGGTGGAAATGCTGCGCACCATAGGAGTACCGCAGGCCGGCGTAGCCGGCGATACGCGTTTTGATACCGTGGTGCGCACGGCCGCCGCCCCACCGCGGGATTTGCCACTCCTAGATGCTTTCGTCAACGATTGGGTGCCGGTGTTCATCATCGGTAGCTCATGGCCCGAAGATTTGCCAGCGCTGACGCCGTTGCTCCGGCAATACCAGGAAAAGATGCGTTTCATTGTGGCACCCCACGAAATCAGCGAAACTAATCTGCGGTTGGTGGAGGAAGTGCTACCGGGCAGGGTAGTGCGTTACTCTCGCACTGACAAGGACACTGTTACCGCAGCTCGGGTACTGCTCATCGACAACGTAGGACTATTGAATCAGTTGTACCGGTTCGGCCACTACGCGTATATCGGTGGGGCTTTCGGCAAGGGATTACACAATACGCTGGAGGCGGCGGCATTTGGTTTGCCGCTGTTTTTTGGCCCTACGTACCACAAGTTTCAGGAGGCGCAGGACTTGGTGGCGCTCGGTTGCGCGTTTCCAGTTACTTCCGCCGAGGAGTTACTGAAAGCATTTGCCCCACTTTTTCACCGCGAAGCATTACGCCTTACCGTACAAGACCTGAGTTTGGATTACGTACACGACCACAGCGGCGCTACCAGCAAGATCATGCAGTGGCTTGCTGTGCAAGGAGTGACGGAGTAGCTGAACACGTCTGAGCGAACTGTTTGGGAACTATCCGTCTCGAACAACTTCCTCAGGCACCTCCATAGCAGGTTACTCTTCACTTAGTTATACCCTTACTCAGTTACTCTAGTATGACCGGAACCATTGTTAAATCTACTGGCTCGTGGTACGTGGTGCGCGAGATTGGCTCGGGGCAGTTGCACCGGTGCCGGCTGCGGGGCAAGTTTAAGATGAAAGGCTTGAAGGTGAGCAATCCGCTGGCCGTAGGCGACCAAGTGGAATTTACGGTGGAAGAACAAACGGAAGGCGCGGGTGTGATTCACCACATCGAACCGCGCCGCAACTACATTATCCGCCGCTCGGTGCACAAAACCGAGCACGCGCACATTGTAGCCGCCAACCTCGACTTGGCGATGCTAGTAGTGACGCTGGCCTCTCCTGCTACGTCGTTTGGCTTTATCGACCGGTTCCTGGTGACGGCCGAGGCATACAGCATCCCGGTAACGCTGATTTTCAATAAAACCGACCTCTACGACGACGACCTGAACGACTATCAAGGGCAAATTCAGGAGATGTATCAGCGGATAGGCTACCCTGGACTTCGTTGCTCGGCCCATACGGGTGAGGGAATAGCGGCTATCGATGAACTGCTGGAAGGCCGTACTACCCTGCTTTCTGGCCACTCGGGAGTCGGTAAAAGCACGCTCATCAATACCCTGGTGCCTGACCTCGACATCAAAACCGCTGAAATCAGCGAGTTTTCCGACAAGGGTGTGCATACCACCACATTTGCCGAGATGCTGGAAGTGCGACCCGGCACCTTCATTATTGATACGCCTGGCATCAAGGAGCTAGGCTTAGTTGATGTGAAAGCAGGCGAACTAGCGCACTTTTTCCCCGAGATGCGCGCCTTGCTCAATCAATGCCGCTACCACAATTGCCAGCACACCCACGAACCAGGTTGCGCCGTGCGCGAAGCCGTAGACAAAGGCAAGATAGCCCTCCCCCGCTACGACAGCTACGTGAGCATGCTCGAAGCTGATGATAACCGCCGGTGAGGTTGTGAAGTAATGAGTTTGACACGCTGTGTGCACAGACCAGTGCACACTTTGCATAACTAGGAAAAGCGGAGCGTCAAACGCACACCATCTCAATATCACAACCTCAATTCATGAAAATTGCATTTCTAGGCCTTGGCAATATGGGTGAAGCTATGGCCACTAACCTGCTGAACGCCGGCCATGAGCTTACCGTCTACAACCGAACGGCCAGCAAAGCGGCACCCCTCGAAAAACTCGGCGCCACGGTGGCGGCTACTCCTGCGCAAGCAGTACAAGATGCCGCTATTGCCTTCTCGATGGTAACCGACGATGCAGCCTTGCAAGCCTTGTGCACCGGCCCCTATGGGTTCTTACCAGCGCTTGCCCAAGGGGCTATTCATGCGTCGTGCAGCACCGTTGCTCCTGATACCAACCGCCGGCTGGCGGAAGAGCATGCCCGGCATGGGTCGCATTTAGTGGCGACGCCGGTGTTTGGCAAACCCGAAGCAGCGGCGGCCGCCAAACTCTGGCTGGTTATGGCGGGCGACGAGGGCGCCAAGCAAACCTTGAGGCCCGTGCTTGAGGTGTTAGGCCAAGGCAGTGCTCAAGATTTTGGTCCCGATCCTGGGGCCGCCAACGTTATCAAGCTATGCGGCAACTTTATGCTTGGCGCCGCCATTCAAGCCATGGCCGAGGCCTTCACGCTAGCCCAAAAAAGCGGCCTCGAACGGCAGCAGGTTTACGAGTTCTTTACGACTACCCTCTTCAACCTGCCCGTCTATAAAAGTTACGGCAAGTTGGTGGCCGAACGACACTACCAGCCCGTAGGCGCTGCGCCCGCTATCATTCGTAAAGACCTGCGCTTAGTGCTCGATGAGGCCCGCACGCACGTAGTGCCAATGCCCTTCGCCAACATCATCTTCGATCAGCTTTCAGCAACTGTGGCGAAAAAGGAAGACGTAGACTGGGCAGGCTTCGCGGAGCGAGTAGCAGAAAATGCCGGCCTGTAGACATTAAGACCAGACATAGCACTTCTAGCTTAAAACAAAGAGCCCGGCTGCTAGTAGCAACCGGGCTCTCTTGTATTTAAACGCAAAACAAGCTATTCCTCTTTCGGCAACACCACACCGTCGATGATGTGTGTAACGCCATTGCTGGATATGACGTCGGGGGTTTGCACGGCGGCGGGGCATCGGTGCCGTTGCTTACCATTACTTTGCCATCCTTCACGCTAATGGTCAGTTTCTGCCCGTTTACAGTTGTAAGTTGCTGACCGTCTCTAAGATCTTGCGCCAACAAGCGGCCCGCAATAACGTGATAAGTGAGCACGCCTTTCAGCTTCTCTTTGCTTTCTGGCTTGAGCAAGCCATCAAGGGCGCCTTTGGGCAGCTTGTCGAAGGCAGCGTTGTTGGGTGCAAAGACCGTAAACGGCCCTGCACCGCTCAGCGTACCATCGAGGCCAGCGGCTTGCACAGCCTTCACTAGGGTAGTTACGCTGCTGGCTTGCACGGCATTCTGCACGATGGTTTTGTCTGGGGTCATGGGCACGCCGTCCACCACTACGCCTCCGGGCTTAGCCATGCGCGCCGAATCCGACATCAAAGCCGCCGAATCAACGGTGGTGGCGGTATCGGGCGTGGTAGAAGTGGCAGTTTCCGCAGTTTTGTTGTCGCCACAGCTGCTGAGGCCAAACGTAAGCAGGCTCGCCGACAGCAACCCCAAAGAAGCAGTGCGCAGAGAATTCGTCATAAAGTACAGAACAAAAGTTAGTTGGATGGACACATGCGTGCTTGCAACCTTGCAAGGCACAAATATGCTACGAAACTCCCCGAGTAACCGGATGTTTCACCGATTTCAAAATGGCTACCTTTGCGTCAGGCCGACATTTGTCGGCTGACACTTACTACGCTTAAGTGTTCGTTCTATCTGTCCGTTTCCCACAATTATGAAAACTGCCGAAATCCACACCAACCGTGGTGTGATGAAAGTGGAGTTCTACGAGCAAGACGCTCCTAACACCGTAAAAAACTTCACCGACTTGGCTAAGAAAGGCTTCTACGATGGCCTGAAGTTTCACCGTGTTATTCCCAACTTCGTGATTCAGGGCGGCTGTCCTAACTCGCGCGAAGGATCTAAAGGCATGGCTGGCACCGGTGGCCCCGGTTACAAAATCGACTGCGAGCTAACCGGCGACCACCAGTACCACGAGCGCGGCGCATTGAGCATGGCGCACGCTGGCCGTAACACGGGTGGCAGCCAGTTCTTCATCGTCCACGACCGCCAGAATACGGCTCACCTCGACCGCAACCACACCGTATTCGGTAAAGTGGTGGAAGGCTTGGAAGTGATTGACGCTATCCGCCCAAACGACGACATTCAGAAAATCGTGGTAAGCGAAGAGTAGTAGCTCACTTGCTCTACCTCATTTAAACCGTCTGACACCCTAGGTGCCGGACGGTTTTCTTTTTCTGTTAGTTGGATAAGAGTCGTAACTGCGAGAAACGCGTTTGAAAGCCGCTAGGGATGCAGCTGAAGCTGATAAATCCTGTGACTCTAGTTACTCAACTACACCTCAACAAAACAGCCGCTCCAAACTGAAGCGGCTGTTTTATTAGCAGTTACTCTGGTCTACCGTCTCCGGCCGCGCTGTGGGCGCTCGTCTTCGTCCTCATCGTCGTCATCCTCGCCGAAGCTCGGCATGGTGAACATCGAGGAAAGCAGGTCCTTGAACTGCGCACCGGCGGTTAGGCGGTTGCGAGAAATCAAGCTGTACTCAGCTAAGCCGTGGAGCAGGAACTCCATCAGGAAATAGGTGGCGTCCTTGTCTCCATTGGGGTGCAACTCCTTCACAATGTCGCGCAAACCGGGCACTTGGTCGAGGGCGGCGCGGTAGTCCTTGTCCGAGGCATCGTGCAAAACATCAACAGTGTTGCCACTACCAAACCACTCCTGCACCGTTTTGTAAGGGCTGATGCGGTTCTTCAGCTTCTTGGCTTTGTCGGGGTCAGGGAAGTAGTTCAGGAACAACGTACGGATGGCTTTGCCCATTAGCTTTTCAGCCACGATGCCAGCTCCCTCCTGCTCGCCTTCATATACCAGTTCGACCTTACCGGTTACAGCAGGCACAGCCGAAATAAAGTCACCTACACGTACGTACGTTTTTTTCTCGCCATTGATAAGGGCACGCCGCTCAGCGCCGGCCACCACTTGCTCGTAGGCTGAGATGGTAAGACGGGCTGATACACCACTCTTGGCGTCTACAAACTCGGAGGCACGCGCTTCAACGGCCACTTGCTCCACCAAGTCGTGCACAATTTCATTGGTGGTTACCAAACCGCGCTGCTCTTGCTTGATGCGAGCCTCTTGCTTGGTAATGCGCTTTCCGATTTCGATAGATTTCGGATAGTGCGTGATGATCTGAGCGTCGATACGGTCCTTGAGCGGCGTCACGATGGAACCACGGTTGGTGTAGTCCTCGGGGTTGGCCGTGAATACGAACTGCAAATCCAGCGGTAGCCGCACCTTGAAACCGCGAATTTGAATGTCGCCTTCCTGCAAAATATTGAAGAGCGACACCTGGATGCGGGGTTGCAAATCGGGCAGTTCGTTGATCACGAAAATGCCACGGTGTGCCCGCGGAATCAGGCCGAAGTGAATTACCCGCTCGTCGCTGTAAGGCAACTTAAGCGTAGCCGCTTTGATAGGGTCGGCGTCGCCGATAAGGTCGGCCACGGATACGTCGGGAGTGGCAAGCTTCTCAGTGTAGCGCTCGTCGCGGTGCATCCAGCTCACGGGCGCGTTGTCGCCATGCTCGGCTATCAAGTTTTTCGCAAACACCGATAACGGCTGCAACGGGTCGTCGTTGAGCTCTGAGCCTTCCACGACCGGGATATACTCGTCGAGCAAACCTACCAGCAAACGAGCAATGCGGGTTTTGGCCTGCCCACGCAAGCCGAGTAGGTTGATGTGGTGACCGGCCAGAATGGCGCGTTGTAGGTCGGGAATAACGGTTTCCTCGTAGCCATAGATGCCCGGAAACACTTCAGTCTTACTTTGCAGCTTGGCAATCAGATTGTCGCGCAGTTCTTGTTTAACGGAGCGCGGCTGATACCCGCTGGCCCGGAGCTGGCCCAGCGTACGAATAGATTCTTGTTTCATCGGGAGTTGTGACGGGGGTGTATAGGCCCCAAATTGTTTAACCGCTAAGATGCGGCAGAGGTTCAGGCGAAATGTAACTAGTAAAGCCGCCGCCATTAGCCAAGTGACCTCACATCATTATGTGATACCTATTTAGCAGTAGGTTATGTAGTCTTGTAATAACTGAAAAGTCAAAAGCAAGATGAGAAAAATTATACGAGTAGTTGGGGTTTGCGTGGCAGCAATAGTCGTGCTTGCAGCTGCATTGGCACTGTTCATAAACGTGCGAGGTGTCCCTACATACGCTGTTCCGAAAGTACCGGCTCAGGAAATAACGGCAACGCCAGCGCGCTTGGCACAAGGCGAAAAGCTAGCGGTATCTATGTGCGCCGATTGCCACCTCGACAAAACCAGCCGAAGCCTAACCGGAGGTCCTATGGCTGATTTACCGCCAGAGTTTGGTAAGCTATACGCCTCCAACATCACGCATGACCCCACCCACGGTATCGGCCGCTGGACTGATGCCGAGCTTATTGCTTTGTTACGCACCGGTATCGGGCGCGACGGACGCTACCGCTTAGTGATGCCCAAATTTGTGCATATGTCGGATGAGGACATCAACAGCTTGGTGGTGTTTTTGCGCTCGAATCATGATTGGGTGCAGCCCAAAGCCGTTGCCTCACGCCCGCAAGAACCGTCGTTTCTATCCAAAGCGCTAACGCATACAGTGATGAAGCCCGCTCCCTTACCTGCAAAGGCCATCGTGGAACCCGCGGCTACCAGCCCTGTGGCGCTAGGCCGATATTTGGTTACAGCGCGTTACCTCTGCTACGATTGTCATTCTCAAAGCTTTCAAACCAACAACTTATTGGAGCCTGAAAAATCGGAAGGCTACCTCGGCGGTGGCAACGAGTTCATTACCACTAACGGCAGTACCATCACGTCGCGCAACCTAACCATGGATCTTGAAACTGGCCTTGGCGACTGGACAGAAGAAGAATTTACCCGCGCTGTGAAATACGGAATTTCCTCCCGCCACCCGGTGCGGGCACCTATGCCTCGTTTCACACTAATGAGCGACGAAGAGGCGCACGCTATTTTTGCTTATCTGCAAACCGTACCGCAAATCAAGCGCCCTAATCGGGAAACCGATGGCGCGGTTGCAGCTAAATGAATACAAAAGTAAGAGGCTCGTTTTCCTCCTCGATTAAAGAAGAAAAGCGAGCCTCTTATCCTGTCACTCCAATGTGTTAGAGCGTCTTGCGGCGGTTGCGCTTGTAGTCTTCAAAGATCATGTGGCCTAAGCCTTTCAGTGAAGAATAGTAGGCTTTGCCTTGATTGACCTCCGTAAACTCATTCACGAATTGCTTCAGATAAGGGTCGGAGGCAATCATGAACGTAGTGATGGGCACCTTGAGGCGACGGGCAGCAGCAGCCAGGTTCAGGGTTTTGTTGACCACTTTGCGGTCCAACCCAAAGCTGTTTTTGTAGTACCCACCGGCGGGCTCCTTCAAGCAGGTTGGCTTACCGTCGGTGATCATAAAGATCTGCTTGTTTGGCGTTTTGCGCTTACGCAACAGATCCAATGCCAGTTCCAAGCCGGCTACAGTGTTGGTGTGGTATGGTCCAACTTGCAGGTATGGCAGGTCTTTCACTTCAATCTGCCAAGCATCGTTGCCGAATACCAGCACGTCGAGCGTGTCTTTGGGGTACTTCTGCTTTACTAGCTCGGCCAGGGCCATGGCCACTTTCTTGGCCGGCGTGATGCGGTCCTCGCCGTACAAAATCATGGAGTGCGAAATGTCGATCATGAGCACGGTGCTGGTTTGGCTCTTGTGCTCGTTTTCACGCACTTCCAAGTCGCCTTCCGAAAGCATGAACTCATCAGACAAGCCATGATTGAGTTGAGCGTTGCGGATCGACTCGGTCATGGAAATTTGGTCCAGCGAGTCGCCAAACCGGAATTCGCGCATGTCGGTGCTTTGCTCGTCGCCTTGGCCGGTGTGCGGGGTACGGTGGTTGCCTTGCCCCGATTTTTTTAGCTTGCCAAAGATTTCTTCGAGCGAGCTTTTGCGAATTTGCTGCTCACTTTTGGCCGTGATGTTGAAGGCACCCTCCTTCTGAGGATCTTCATCGATGTAGCCTTTTTTCTTGAGATCTTCGATGAAGTCGCCCATCCCGTAGTCATCGTCGGTGAGGCCGTACTGCTTGTCTAGCTCATTGAGCCAAGAAAGCGTTTCGGCTACATCACCCGACGTGATGGTGATGAGTTGCATAAATATCTTAAACAAAGAGTCGAAGCCTTTCTCGGACGACTCTTCGGGCACAAAATCTAGGAAACGGAAGCCTGCGGACATAGGAAAAGGGTTGAGTTGTCAGAACAACGGGCAGGGAAAGTTAGTTTTTGGATTGTCGTGGTTTATGCGTCGAGTTACACTATGTAGCCACAGCCCTATATGGCCTTCTGCCTCTTAGAAGACGCATATGGCCTAGACGACAACGTTTGAAAGCGAAGATTCAACAATAAAATTTACATCTATGAAAGCAATTTGGAACAATACCGTCGTGGCCGAAAGCAATGACACCGTAGTGGTTGAAAACAACCATTATTTCCCGGCCGATTCTATCAAGAAAGAATTTTTCGAGGACAGCATCGCGCACACCAGTTGTCCTTGGAAAGGACGGGCCAGCTATTACTCCCTTCGCGTGAATGGCGAGCTAAACAAAGATGCGGCGTGGTTCTACCCCGAGCCCAAAGAAGCTGCCCAGCAGATCCAGGGGCGCGTGGCGTTTTGGAAAGGTGTACAGGTAACGGCCTAGCACCCATAATAATACAGCCATAGTTGCAACTTCCTGCTGAACGAAGCAGTAAATGCAGTAGAACACCGGCACAAAAGTAGCTGGCGTTCTACTGCATTTTTTATGAAAGCGCCTGTTGTTTCACTGCTTCTGGTTTCACTGATGGCCTGCGATGCTCCCCGAGCTACCGAGGCGTCGGACCCGGCTACTTTGCGCGCAACGGCCACCCCTATTGCTACAGCTACTCCAGTCAGCTTTCGGAAGGAACTGCGCGAAGGCGCCCACCGATTTGTGCTGCAAACTACAGGCGAAGGCACGCAGCGCCAAATGGAGTTACGAGTTGAAAAAAACGGTCGGGAGCTAGTTACCAACACGCAGACAGTAGAAGGCACCGTTGAGGATGCTGTTGTTACGAACCTCAACAACGACGACTCTCCGGAACTATTAGTGTTTATCGCCGACGCAGGCAGTGGCTCCTACGGGCAGCTTCTCGGCTATGAATTCAACGATCAGGGCCGCCGTGCCCTTTCATTACCCGAACTCAGCGGCGCTGCCGCTAAAGGCTACCAAGGCCACGATACCTTCAAGGTCGAAGGCCAAGAGGTGGTCCGTACTTTTCCGATATTCCTTGACGCCGATCCTAACTGCTGCCCGAGTGGTGGACAACGCTCTGTGTTGTACAAGCTGCCAACTGGCAGCACCGTATTTCAGCAGGTCAACTATAGGAATCAAACGCGTTGAGGCTAGATTGCAATAAACCCAGATTATTAATAACGAATCTTTGTCTGTACATCATACAGGAGATTATTCAACCACGTATTTCGCTTGTTTTAGCCGCGTGTTTGCACGGTAAGAATTTGTATTTCAGATAGAATATAATACCTTGCGCCGATATTTTGATGCGCCGAACCAGATAGTGCAGAGGAGAAAAGACCGGCTGATTACTTCTTCATTCTTTCCTGCTGCCCTCCTACCCACCAAGGGTTTTATCTCTACAACAGACTTACTCCCACGTCCACTCTTCCCTAACCATATTATCATGAAAGCACGTGTTCTAGTGTTACTTAGCGCCTCGGTTGTGGCAGCCACTGCCTGCGACTCTTCACGAGGCATTGTTGAAGACACTTCAACTCAAATGTCGACGGTGGAAAGCACAGTGGCTACCGAGCCAGTTAGCTTTTCCAGGGACCTGACGCAAGGTAATGCACGTTTTGAGATTCGCACCACCGGTTCTGAAGCTCAGCGGCAACTTACCATCCGCTCTTACCGCGGCGCCGCCCTCACCACTGAGCCTGTGCGCCTCGACATCAACGGTGCTGTACGGGAAGCGGTGACAGGTGACTTGAACGGCAACGGCAAACCGGAAATCTACATCTTCACCGATGCTTCCACGGCCAATGGCGGTTTCTACGGCTACGAATTTTCAGATCGAGCGTATACCCCCATCATTGGCCCTGGCTTGATTACGGGCCCTGCTGCTGTAGGCTACGCGGGAAAAGACACGTACATGCTGAGCAACAACATGCTGAGCCGCACGTTCCCCGTAACGGATGGCACTGCTTCGGCTGCGTCGACAGATGGTGCGGCTGCTACTACCACCACAACTCCTGGTTCGCGCACTATTACCTACAAGCTGGACCCCAGCGGCAAATGGGTAATGGGCCAAGTGATGGATGGCCAACCGTAAAGGTTATTGACCCAAGCACAAAAATCCCCCGTAACGCAGCGTTACGGGGGATTTTTTGTGCCTGGGTCAATAATACTAAGCTCTACTCGATCCACTTGAATTTGTACTCCAACTTCGGCACCGGCATTCGGTCGGCAACGCGGCGCAGACGGTTGGGTAGGGCCATGATGTAATCACGAGCTTTTTCGGCGGCGCTGTTGAGCCCAGTTGCTTGGTCGACTTTCCAGGTAGTGATTAAGCCTTCCAGAATGTCGGTGTAGTCTTGGCTGGTATACACGCCAAGACGCTGCGCGGCATCGGTGAAGTGCCCAAAGGTTTTGCCCATCTCGACGCCTAATTCCCGCATGTAGTGAGCAGGCATTACAATTTTCTTGCGCATCATGTCCTCGAAGGCCAGCATCATTTCCGACGGGTCTACTTCGAAGATCTTTTCTACAAACGTCTGGTACACGCGGGCGTGGCGGGCTTCGTCGCCGGCAATCATGCCGCAAAGCTTAGACAACGAAGCGTCGCCGGCCTTGCGGGCCAGGGTACCTACGCGGCGGTGCGAGAGGTTGGTGGCCGCTTCTTGGTAGCTAGTGTACACAAATGCCCGGTACGGGTCGTGGGCGGTGCCGAGGTCGAAGCCGTCGGCAATGAGGTGCTGCGTGCTGGCCTCGAACTCGCGCATGTTTACGCGTCCGCTGAGGTAGAGGTAACGGTTAAGCAAGTCGCCGTGGCGGTTTTCCTCGGCCGTCCAGCCCCGAATCCACTGGGCCCAGCCGTTGTCACGGTCACGGTCTAGGTCATCAAGCTCATGAAACCAGGCCTCGTAGTTGGGCAGGGCCTCTTCGGTAATGGTATCCCCGATAAGCACGGCCAACAAATCGTAGCTAAGCTCACCGGCTCGCTCGCGAAGCAGCTTCACTTCATCGAAGAAAGTATCGAGCCGCGAATCGGGCAGAAAATCAGAAGGCTGCCAGCTATCCTCGACGCTCTTCAGAAACGTACCGAGATTGTTGCGAAGAAATGGTTCGATGTGCTTGAGAACCTCGCTGCGGGAAGTGACGGTCGCAATCATGGTGTTGTAGGGGGAAAAATGCAGGAGAAGAGAGTCTCAAAGGTATATACTCAGTACCCTCAAATACGCGGAATAAATTCACCTGGACGGCTAAAAAATTTTGTCCTTGTGTTTATTTCACTGTTTCCTCACGCAACACATAGTACCGCAACGTGTCAGCAGCGCTGGCTTGCACTCTCAACTCAGGTAGTAGACGAGCCACCGCTGAATCGTTGGTCTCAAGTTGTTCATTAAGAATACGAGCTACACTTGGCGTAAGTAGCAACTGCACCCGCGGTCCTATTCCAGCTAGTCGCCGCATACTTTCCGCGAAGTTACGGGTGCCGGTTAGCTGCTGCCGCCAGGCAGCCTGCGAAGGATCAGAAGTGGTCCAGCCAGTAAGCAGGAGCATCTTGCCAGGCACCGCGTCGGGGTTATGGAAAGGGCTAGCCGCTTTGTAGGTGGCAGGCAGCACATCTGTAACCATTAAGGCATCGGCTGGCAACTTGGCCGTAAGCTGGTGCCGAAGCAAGATGTTGTGTTGCCGCTCCCGTTGCAGGACGGCGCGGCGATGCAGAGTTTTGTAGGAATAGGGCACGGCAGCCACCGCCAGCACCGCAATTATGGATTCTAAGCGCTGGATGGTAACACAGCCTCTCTCACGCAGCACATATAGCAGATTGCTCAGCGCCCAGAAGTCGAAGAACGGTAACCCAATGCGCGGAGGCAGCTTTAGTCCGATACCTAGGCCCAGCAGCAGCAGCGCGTAGCCGACTTGCGTCAGCCAGAACCAACGCCGTACTGGCATATTAGCCGAGAGGGCCACCCAGCCCCACAGTATCAGCTGTAGCATTAGCAACGGGAAATAATCATGCAACACCAATGAGACGAGCACCCGCAGCTTGGCCGGGGCGGTTTCGCGCAGAAAGTACTCGGACTCGAAGTGGGCAGTGCGGTAGAATAGGGCTTTATTGATGAGCGTGGTGTCGGTTCGCATTCGGTGGCGCATGACTCGCAACCTGAGGCTGTCGAGGGCAGTGCGAGGTGTGGGGCGCAGCCATTGGTAGTCTATCAGCTGGGATTCAAATACATCAATGGCGCGGTATGCAGCCTCTTGCGAGGTGGTTTGGCTTGCTAAGATACCCGCGCCTAAGGCCGCCCAGAGCAGAGTCCCTGCCAGTACGGGCAGAGCTCGATGGCCACTCACCCAGTACGCAGCGGGCACCGCTAGCAGTGCTCCGAGCACGGCTACTCCCGGTCGAATCAGCCAGCTCAGCCCGAATGCCAGCACCCCCACCAGCAACGCCCCCGATGTTGAGGCCGTTGAGCGGCAAACAAGATACCTGTTCCGGCCAGCAGCACCGGTACACGCGAATAGTTGAACCACAGTCCATGCTCCAGCCAAGCCACCAAGAAAAACAGAACAAGCAGCCAAGTAACTTTAGTGGGAGATACTCGCCCTATCAGCAGTTGGTCGAGAACCGAGAAGACCAGAACGGTAGCTACATAGAGCAAGGCGTATAGCACCACCCCAAACCAGGGCACCTCAGGGAAAAGCTGGTAAAGTCTGGCAAACAAGGTGCTGAACCCATGAAAATACAAGTGCAGATCGGTGACGGGCGCGCCAGCCGCAGTGCCGCGCAGCAGTAGAATAATAACTGGGTCGTCGTTTGTTTCAAAGTAGCAACCTAACCCCCAGCCAGCCAGCAGTAGCAGCAACGCGGGCAGCAACACTCGGCGGAAAAGTTGGGGCAAAGGCAACAAGTGAAGAAAGGACAGTTGGGTGGGAAATGAAGTAAAGAGTCTTTGCTCTGCTCACCAAAGCTACGTAAACGGGCCGGGCAAGCGTAGGCAAGCGGGTTTATTAAGGCTCCAACTTACTCGCTCCTCCCCTGTTCCTAACGGCTAAGCACGTATCATCACCTCAGTTGATTTCGCCACCTTTGCCAGCGTGAATCAACGTTGGCTTTTTCGTCTGCCTCATCTGGCGCTGGGCTTAGTGCTCGTCTTTACCATAGCTTTCTTTGCCCTGACCCATGAGGGGCTGTATGACCTCGACGACCTGCTGTACGCCCGTTATGCCCACGCGCTGGCCACCGGCACGTACCGCCCCCTCCCCGATCCGCAGCACGTATTCCACGATCCGCTACAAGAGCGGCTACTGATTTTTGGACCGGTAGCGGGGCTCTACCAGCTGCTAGGGGTTGATATTATCAGTACTACTCTTTGGCCACTGCTCTGCACTTTGGGCTGTGCTGTTCTTATCTGGGCGCTGTACCGGCGGCGCGAGCCTGTGGTAGCCGCGGGAGCTATAGTGCTGCTAGGTTTGCACTACTTTACGCTCAACCTCAGCACCTACCTCTACCCCGATAACATACTCATGTTCTTGTGTTTGGCTAGCGCTGCCGCGCTGCTCACCGGACGGCGGCATCAACAAGTGCAGTCTGCGGCTTGGGGCGTGGGGTTTGCGGTACTGAGCTTCGCCGCGTTGCTATGTAAGGAAACCATTGCGTTTTACTTGCCTTTCTATGCCGGGCTGTTGGGGCTGGACATGCACCGGCGGCGCCACAGCCGGTTTTGGGTGGCGGCAGTAGCAACGGGTGTTGTGCTACTCGGGGCCTATTTGTTGTACTACCAACTTCTAACCAACGATCCGCTTTACCGCTACCACGTCATCGAGCAAACCAACGCCTATATGAGCGACGGCAACTACGTGCAAGGGCGCCGAGGTGCTTTGCTCGGCCGCGTGACGTGGCAACCGCTGCTTTTCTTTGTAGGTACTGGGGTAGGAATACTATTGGTGCTAGCGGCAGCGGCCCTGCCATACCGGAGGCGTGCCGCCTCAAGTGCCCCACCTAATGACATCCAAACCGACGCCCTCTTTTGGGTGGCACTGGCAGCAACTACGCTCGGGTTCTATTGGTGGGGCAGCACGTCGTTGCGGGAGTACAACCCTATTTCCTTGCAGCCGCGCATGATGACGCCGCTGTTGCCCCCGTTGGCTGTGGCGGCTGGCTTTGGCCTGCGTGCTTTCTGGCAAACGGGCCGCGGGGGCTGGCTTATTGGCGGCGTACTACTGTTGTTTGCCGGGTGGCTGCGCAGCGCTGTAGCCATTCCGTACGCCTTGCTCGGGTTGCTCTTTCTTGGGTCGTCACTCTTGCGGCAGCGGCTACCCGCGCGCTATCAGCTGGGCACTACGGGCTTTGCGGCGTTGCTGCTCCTCGGGCTGTCGGCCGCGCTACTGGTGCGGCCAGTGCATTTCATGCGCAAGCCCACCGTTTCCTCTCACTTCGCCCAAGACAGGATGCTGCAAGCGCACTTGCAAGCCCCAAACCGGGGTGTGGTGTTCGTAGACGAATTTTTACTGCGCACCCACGACTTCTACTACAGCTTCCAAGTGCCACCAGGTTTGCGGTTCCGCAGCTACCTATCCCGCGACTCGGTACGGTTGCGCCCAGGCGAGAAGGTATGGCTATTACTCAACCGCAGCACCCTCACCAACGAAGAACTTACGCGCAAGCTCATCCGCTACTCCCCGACTCAGTAACGACGTGGTTCCCTCAACGCAAACTAGTAGCGCAGGACGGCAAAGTGGAGCTATACGAGGTGGCCCGGTGACCTCTCGTATAGCTCCACTTCAAAATCAGGTTGACTTGTTGTGTCTGTATAATCAGGCTTGCCAAAACCGCATTTCCAGCGAAATACGGGTGGCAGCCTCGTTCAGGTTGACGGCGCCACCGTGGAGCAAGTAGGGCGAGAAAAGCAACACTTCCTTTGTTTCCGGATTAGGGCGGATAAGCTCTAGCGGCTCTGGCGCGCCCTTCACGCCGGGCACAGTGTAGGTGATGCCATTGTATACGGCGCCCTGTTGGGTGCGCTCAGTTTGGTTTTCAGGCCACCAATGACTGCCAGGAATTAAGGTCAGGGATGAATCGGCGGTGCTGCCGGCTACGGGCACGTAGATATTGACGCAGTTGTCGTAGTCGGGTAGCCACACGTCGCGATGCAGGGGGTTGTTATCGGAGCGGCCGGGGCGTACGATGCGCAGGTGGAAGATGCGAGCGTCATCGAAGGGATTGTAGGCTTGCACCGGTCGGCCGCACAGCTCTCCTACCCTGGCTTCCAGCAAGGCCGTGGGCACCGGCAGATGGTCAAGCGTATATTCCTTTGTCGTGTTCACAACTGCCAAGTGCCGCGCCTGGTCGTCGCCGACTGCACGGTGATACTCACTAACCGGAAAGTCGGCGGCAACCGGCACACCAGCACTTCGCAGCGCCTCCCGCACCAATTCGGCCAAGCCTTCTTGTAACTGCTGCTGCTCGGCTGGAGCCAGGAAAGGCGCCACAACGTAGCCTGTATTGGCCCAGGTAGTGCCGGCCGTCAGGTCGACGCTACTCGCTAGCAGCACCCGGTTTTCACCCGGATTTCTTTCTCCTTCTATCTGATAAGTAACGAGATGCTGGTTGACACTAACTTTCATCGATAGGTGCTTAAATCAATTTAAGGCTTGCAAGATACTAGGACGGCTTGACGAACCCCGCAGTTGTCTTTCCGAGTGAGTACAAGGTCTGTCTTGCAGTTAAAGTTGATATCCGTGGCTTATGTTGTCGAGGCAGAGACTTATAAAGCTTCTTAAGTTGTAGCCCACAGTCGGCTCCATTGGCCTAGTATCCAATCCAGTGGCTGCAGTTTGCCGGTTTGCTGAAGCAGTTTGTAGAGAGTGGCTGCATCGGTGTTGCTGCCCCAACGGATAGCTTGGCGCATTTCCCACCGCACACGCACGGCTAGGGCGTCCCATTCGTCGGGCGTCTCACACAGGTGTAAGGCTTTGCGGCAGGTTTGAATGGTGGAGGCTAAATGGGGGTCGTGGGGCCGGTAGGCCCGGCGCGACATAGCCTGCGGATGTACTCGTTTCTGAGTGGTTACTTCGTCTAGGAAATGGAAGGCCCAGTTGCGCGCGGCCCGCACCCAGAAGTCGAAGTCCTCATAATAGAGCGTTTCGTCGTAGCCCCCCAGCTCATCGAGCGTGGCCCGGCGCATCATCATAGTGGGGGTGCTAATAAAGTAGCGGCGCAGCACATCGGCAAAAACGTAGCCCGAAGCCGGCTGTGGGTGCAACCCTTGCGGGGTGCGGCGAAAATGAAAGCGTACATGTTGCGAGGCTTCGTCAATCAACTCCGCATCAGAGTACACCATTCCGTAGTGAGGCGGCAACTGCTGAAATGCCGCTATTTGTTGGGCTATGCGTTGAGGCAGCAGCACATCATCGGTTGCGAAATCTAGTAGAAACTCACCTCGCGACAAATGGTAGGCTTGATTAAAAGCGGCGCACAAACCCAAGTTGCGTGGCTGCGCCAACAGTCGCCACGTAGGGTTAGCCTGGGCGTATTGTTGCATAATGGCTAAGCTGCCGTCCGTACTGGCATTGTCCACCAAAATCACCTCAATTCTCGGGTACGACTGCGCCAGAATGGAATCCAGCGCGGCCGGCAGAAAGCGGGCGTGATTGTAGCAGAGCGCCACAATACTGACGATGGGTAGGTCGGCGGAGTCAGGCACTAAGTAACAGGTAAGCTAAAGGTAAGGCAGTATAGCAGCGGCCCAAAGATCATCAAAGCACCTTTAACCAATAGTTTTATTAAAACTATTGCCCAAGCGCCTGCATAAGAAACCATACTAAAACCTAGTCATGCTTAGTCATACATATTGACGTCGCCAAACTATACCAGTCATGCTGAGCGCAGCCGAAGCATCTCGCGTGCTGACACCAGATTAGTAACCAGACATCAGCACGCGAGATGCTTCGGCTGCGCTCAGCATGACTGGTATAGTTTGGCAACGTCAGCACGCGAGATGCTTCGACAAGTTCAGCATAACAATTAGTATGGCAACTAGTTCGAGCAAGATGCTTTAGCTCGTTACACTGGCCAGCATAACGAGCCCTTCGGCGTTTCTGCATCTTCAAACCACATTGCAAGTGTAATATAAAGATGCAATGGGCAGTGTTTCTACAGAGTTGAGCCTAGCTTTTTGCTTTGGCCGGGCTTCAGGGTTAGGTTGATTGCCTTTTGTCCGTAGCGCACTTTGGTGGTGGTTCCTTTGATGCTGCGGATCGTACAGTTTACGAGTTTGCCGTTTTGCCAGGCCAGATCTACTTCGAAGCCGCCGCGGGCCCGTAGGCCTTTTACGCTGCCCTCCTTCCAAGCATCAGGCAGGGCGGGCAACAGGTGGATGGCACCATCGTGGCTTTGCAGTAGCATCTCACTCATGCCCGCAATGCCGCCAAAGTTGCCATCGATTTGGAACGGCGGGTGGGCACAAAACAGGTTGGCGTAGGTTCCGCCGCCTTTGTTGTACTGCGTGTTTTCCAGGCCGGTGAGGTGCAGCAGGTTACGAACCAACTTATAGGCATGGTTGCCGTCGTGGAGGCGGGCCCAGAAGTTGATTTTCCAGGCGATGCTCCAGCCCGTGCCTTCGTCACCCCGGATTTCCAGAGTGCGGCGAGCCGCGGCTGCCAGACTGGGCGTGGAAAGCGGTGAAATCTCGCGGCCGGGGTGCAGCCCAAACAAGTGCGACACGTGCCGGTGCTGGGGTTCAGCATCTTCCCAATCCTTGTACCACTCCTGCAAGTTGCCTTTCTTCCCCACGTGAAACGGGAAAAGCTGGGCTTTTTTCTCGGTCAATGTCTTGCGAAAATCGGCATCTATCCCGAGTGTTTCCGAAGCTTCTATTACGTTCGTAAACAGGTCGCGGATAATCGACATGTCCATAGTAGAAGCCATGGATATACTGCCCTTCGTGCCCTTTTCGGTGATGAATACGTTTTCGGGCGACGACGACGGCGCGGTTACCAAGAGGCCACTTTTGTCGGGCACGAGGTAGTCTAGGCAGAAAACGGCGGCTTCCTTCATCAGCGGGTACGCCATGCTACGCAAATACTCGGTGTTGTTGGTGAAGCGATAATGCTCCCACAAATGCTGGCTCAGCCAAGCACTGCCCATGTTCCAGTTGGCCCAGGTAGGAGCGCCTTTGCCTAGGTCGCCGACGGGGTTGGAAGTAGCCCAGATGTCGGAGTTATGGTGCACAGCCCAACCCTTGGCGTTATAGAAGTTCTTGGCCGTTTCGCGGCCCGTTTCGGCCGTAGCACCAATCAACTCCAGAAGTGGCTCATGCATCTCTGAGAGGTTGGCAACTTCCGCCGGCCAATAGTTCATTTGGGCGTTGATGTTGGTGGTATAGTTACTGCTCCACGGTGGCCGCACGCTGTTGTTCCAGATGCCTTGTAGGTTGGCGGGCCGCCCACCAGGTCGGGAGCTAGATATGAGTAGATAACGTCCAAACTGGAAGTACAGGGCCTCCAACGCCGGATCGGTGCCGCCGTCGGCATACAATTTGAGGCGCTCCAGCGTGGAAAGCTTCGGCTCTGGGCCCTTGTTCAGCGTCAGCGTAACGCGGTTGAAGTAGCGCTGATAGTCCTGCACATGACTTCGGCGAATAGCCGCGAAGCTCTTCGGGAAGGCCTGGGTCATAGCGGCCGTGGCTAGCTTGCTTTCGTCTTTGCCATCCTGGTCGGGGCACTTGTCGAAGCCGTTAAAGCTAGTGGCCGCCGATAGATAGAGCACTACTTCGGTGGCGTTGCGCACGTGCAAACCGGTAGCATCGGTGGTTACGCTGCCGTCGGTATTGCGGGCCTTGAGTCGCAGTTCGTAGCGCATACCCCGGCAAGAGCCTGCTGCCTCATACGTAACTGGCTCGGGGTTATAGCCCACGTAGTTAGGGTCAGCGTGCGAGGGCGCTTTGCCGCGCATCACCAGCTCGTCGGAACTGCTGGGAGCTACCGTGAATTGGAGCTGGCTTTTGGTGGTGGCATCGAAAGTGAGGCCACCTCTTTTGCTGCTCTTGAGTTGAACAACAATAACCTGATCGGGTGCCGACGATAGAATTTCGCGGCTGTAGCGGGTATCCCCACCGTGAACTGGGTGCTAGCGGTGGCCTCCGATATGTTTAGGTCGCGGTAGTAGTTGGTGGGCGTGCCGGTGAAGTCTTGCTTGATAAGCAAGTCGCCGAGCGGCATGTAGGCTTCCGTGTACAGGCCCTGCATCTTGCGGCATAGGTCTTCGGCTTTCTTATAGTCCTCAGCGAACAGCGCTTCCCGGATTTGGGGCAGGTAGCTGGCAGCCGTGGGGTTAGGATTCAGATTGGCAGGCCCACCCGACCAGAGGCTGCTTTCATTGAGTTGAATTAGCTCCTCATTGGCTTTTCCAAATACCATCGCCCCAAGCCGACCGTTGCCTACGGGCAAGGCCTCGGTCCAGGTGCTAGCGGGTTCCTTATACCACAGCTTCAGATTCTGCTGGGCCTGGCTCCCCGACAACGCGCCAAAAACTAAACCCCCAATCAACACCCATATTTTCACCTGACGCCTGAGCATAGAGAATCTTGCTTGGTAAGAAATACCGGCAAACGCTGTTGTGACAGCGCTTTACCGAACCGTGAGCGGCGGGAAATTACAAGAATTTCACCGCCGCCAGTATTCCTGAAAGTACCACGCACACCACAACACAAGCAGCCCCTGGCGTGCTACACCCGCCAAAAGTGCCCCATACAGCCCGTAGCTAGGTACCAGCACAGCCAGTGCCGCTGCATACACCACCGCCGAACCCGCTTGCACCGCCACGTAGCGCCCCACCCGGGCCTGGGCTGTGAATACCATGATAAGCGGCCAAGCAATAAAGCGGAACCAGTCGGCTAGCAATTGGGGGGCCAGCAGGTCGGCGGCCGGTGCAAAACGAGCTTCAAAAAGCAGCGGCAGCAACCACTGGCGCAGCCCGTAGAGCAGCAACAAGCCAGCCGCTAGCACCGGGATTAATAGGCGCAGCACCGTCCGCACCCATTGTTTCTGGGCCGCCGGTTGGACTGCCAGAGCCGCCAAACGTGGGTAGTACACGCTGCTCATCACGGCCGCCAGCACCATAGTATAGTTGTCGCTGAGCTTGACGACGGCCTGCCACAAGTCGGTTTCGGCTAGCCCAAATTGCCGCACTAGTAATTCGCGCACCCCAAAATCCACGGCCTTCCCGAACAGCAGCAGCCCCACGGCCATCAGCAGGAACTTACTTAGCTCCCGCAAAGCCACTTTGCTAAGGCGCCCGCGCAAACGCGGCAATAGGCCATGGCGCTGCGCCAGCCACAGGGCTGGCACCAGCGTAGCTCCTTGCGCCAAGAGGTACGCCAGCAAAGCCTCGGAAACCGCAGGAGTTTCTTTAGGGCTCAGCAGTACGGCGGCTACAGCCGCGGGACCCAGCACGCTTAAGATTACGGTTAAGACAATGTAGGCGCGCAACTGACTGGCCGCTAACAGCATGGCGCCCACTAACGCGTGCAGGGTCAGCAGTACAACCCCGAGCCCGAACAGCACCAACCACCCGAAAGTGGGCTGAAATACACTCACCAAAGGCCCCAGCGCCCAATACAGCAGCCCCAAACCAAGCAGCAACGCAACACCATTCAGCGCTACGGCAGCGCCGAGCCAGGCCCGGTAGCGCCCACTCGTTGGTCGTAACGGAGCCAAGTATTTCACCACCCCTACATGGGTGCCATCATTGGGCAGCGTGGTGAACAAAGCGAGCAGGTTCTGAAAGTGCGCCAGCAGCGTAAGACCGCCGGGCCCACCATACACGGCCAGCAGCTTATTGAGCAGCAGTGCCCCGCCCGCCCGTGCCCCCAAGGCCACTCCCGACCCCAGCGAACCGCGCACGAATTGGCCACTGCTTGGCGCTACGGCAGTTTCAGAAGCAGACGTTGGGGCGGATGACATCAGCAGCAAAAGTAGAGGAGTTAAGGCAGTAGCCCTTGCTATTGCGCCTAGCAACACCTTAGTCGAGCTTCCGCCGTACATTAATGCGGTTTAATTTCTTGTATGGACTCCTCAACCATTTCTCCCGATCAGCGCACTGCCTCTACTGGCCCTTTAGGCGACGAGCAGTTTTCTTCCATATCCGACCGCTCTGCCACCCAGCTGGCGCGCGAGCAGCAGGTGGGCCGCCGCCCCGGCACGCTCACAATACAAGAAGGCTCGCTCAAGCCCCGGCTGTTTCTGTTTTCCTACGACGAGCAGCACTACGAAGAGCACGAGTACACCAACTACGATGACTTGCTAGCCCAATTTCGGGCCCAGCCCGATCTGCGCCACTGGATCGACGTGCGCGGCTACGACGACTTGGCCTTGCTTGAGCGCCTCATTATCGATTTTGACTTGCACCCCTTGCAGATGGAAGATGTGCTCAACGACCACCAGCGGGCCAAAGTCGAAATATTCGACGACAACCGTCTGTTCATGGTGTCGCGCATGACTGAGTTCACGCAATTCCTCGAAATCGACGACGATCAGCTTTCCATCTTCACGGGTCCTAACTATGTGCTCTCGTTTCAGGACGACTACCACGACTGCCTGGACCCAGTGCGGCAACGGATTCGCTCGGGCTTCAGCCAAATCAAACGCAAGCCCTCGCTCTACCTTGCCTATGCCATCACCGATGTAGTGCTCGACCACTACTACCCCACCATGGCCGCCATCGGCGACTACATCGAGAAGCTAGAAAACCGCATTCTAGAAGACCGACCCGACCGACGTGTGCTCAACCGTATTCTGCGCGTTAAAAAGGACATCGTCCGTTTTCGCCAACTGGTATTTCCTGAGCGAGAGAAAATTGCAGAAATCCTGCGTCAGCCCGATGAGGTGGTATCAGATGAAATGAAAATATACTTCCGCGACTGCTACGACCATGCTATTCAGGCTTTGGAACTAGCTGAAAGCTACCGTGAATCGGTGAGTAGCCTCGTGGATTTGTTTATGTCCAACCAAAGCAACCGCATGAACGAGGTGATGAAGGTGCTGACTATCATCAGTTCTATCTTCATTCCGCTCAGCTTCGTGGCGGGGGTTTACGGCATGAATTTCTCGCGTGAGAATCCCGATGGCACCATCAACCACCTCAACATGCCCGAACTATATGCCCCTTGGGGGTACATCGGCGTTTTAGCCTTGATGGCCCTCATGGTGGCTGGTCAGATCTACTACTTCTACCGCAAAGGCTGGCTCACCAACCGATAAGCAAAGTTGATAGCTGATTTCAAGGTGGCCATTACTACTCCGCAGCTCGTGCTTGGCACGGCGGCGTGTGCGGCGTTTTGTGTTGCAGAAACCTTGGTTTGTGTAGTCGAGGCGAAGTGCCTGAAAGGATCTTTGTGCGGTAGCAAAGACATGTCATCACAAGGAAATACAGCCTTCAAATGCCTCCTTTATGAGCCTTACTTCATTCCGAACTCTCGGCCGTTCGGGCCTAATAGTTAGCCCACTAGCCCTGGGCACCATGACCTTTGGCACGCCCCGCTGGGGTTCACCCGACGATGTTTCTGAAGCCATTTTCCACGCCTACGTCGAGGCCGGCGGCAACTTCGTTGATACGGCCGATGTGTACGCCGGCGGGCGTAGCGAGGAACTGCTAGGCGGCTACATTGCCGACCGTCGTTTGCGCGACCAGTTGGTTCTTGCCACCAAGTTTTCCTTCAATACGAATCCGGGCAACCCGCATGCCGGGGGCAACGGCCGCAAAAACATCTACCAATCTCTCGAAAGCTCCTTACGGCGCCTCAAGACCGACTACATAGACCTGTATTGGCTGCACGCCTGGGACATGGTAACACCGGTAGAAGAAGTACTACAGACGCTCGGCGACTTGGTACGAGCTGGCAAAATTCGCTACTTCGGCTTCTCCGACATGCCTGCATGGTACGCCACCAAGGCCGCTACGTTGGCCGCCGTGCACGCCATTCCTGGTCCCATTGCCATGCAGCTAGAATATTCGCTGGTGGGGCGTAGCATCGAGCATGAATACGTACCCGCCGCCCGCGAGTGTGGTATGGGCATCACGCCTTGGAGCCCGTTGGCCGCCGGTTTTCTGGCGGGCAAGTATCAACCCGAAGGAGCAACCGCCACCGGCGAGGGCCGGCTTACTGGTCCTAACCCTTTCGGCAACAGCAAGTTTACGGAGCACAATTGGCGCGTACTTGATGCCCTGCGTACCGTAGCCACCCAACTCGACCGTTCACTTGCTCAGGTTGCCTTGGCCTGGGCCTCGGCACAGCCCAGTATGACTTCCCTTATCATCGGCGCCAGCAAACTCGAACAGTTGCACGACAACTTAGGCTCCCTGGAAATCCGTCTCACCCCCGAGCAACTGCAGACACTAGACCAAGCAAGTGCCCTCGCCCCCACCTTCCCCTACGGCATCTTCACGCCGGCTATAAATCGCAGCATTTTCGGCGGCAACTCCGTGCAAGGCTGGCAGTAGTCGATCTAGCAGTTCATGATTAACTTCTTAGACCATTAGAACCTAATAGATTCTTGGCATTACCTTCCCACTGAGCTTGCTGAAGGATTTAGGGTATTGCCATTGAACAAGTGCATTGCCAACATCTAACACACTACCATAATGCCATCCAGCAAAATGGTCATGCTGAGCGCAGCCGCAGGCGAAGTCGAAGCATCTCGCTAGTGTGGTAAACATTACTCCTGCGTCAACACGCGAGATGCTTCGGCTGCGCTCAGCATGACAATACTACTACAACATCATAACGGTCATACTGAGCTTGTCGAAGCATGACCGTTATGATGGATGACATTATGGTGGTGTTAGATGTTGGCAACGTACCTGTTCAAGCACAGCAAACCGGCTACATCAATAAATTCAGTAGGGCGTTTATGCTAGATGGCTGAGGAGGTTTTATACAAACCGCGCTAGCTTCTGTATTGAGGCGGTGGTATACACTTTAGGCGAGCAAATGCATGCGTTGCCTATGCTGGCAGCAATGCAAGCGCCAAAACTTGGTTTCGTTTTGTGTTGCAGAAGCAGCGGTTTGTATACCATGCAGCCCGGGTGGTACGCGGACCTTTGTAGAGTAAACTATTCTCCTCTACACCTTTATCAACACAGCATGAACACCATTAAAAAAGTAGCGCTAGGCAGTCAAGGGCTTGAAGTACCAGTGGAAGGATTGGGCTGCATGGGCATGACCACCCTGGCCGGCATGAACGTGTACGGTGTCGCCGATGAGGCTGAAAGCATAGCCACCATCCACCGAGCCTTGGAGCTAGGGGTAAACCTGCTGGACACGGCCGATTTGTACGGCCCCATGCTCAATGAGCGCCTGGTAGCCAAAGCCATTGCCGGTCAGCGCGACCAATACCTAGTCGCCACCAAATTCGGCTACGAGATTGACGACCAAGAAACCCTGACCTGGAATTACAATGGCCGACCTGAATACGTGCATAAAGCCGTAAACCGGTCGCTCAAAAATCTCGGTACCGATTACATCGACCTGTACTATCTGCACCGGCTCGACCCTAACACGCCCATCGAGGACACAGTAGGCGCTATGGCGGAGTTGGTGCAAGCCGGCAAGGTTCGCTACATCGGCCTGTCTGAAGTATCGGCCGAGGTATTGCGCCGGGCCCACCAAGTGCACCCCATTACGGCGCTGCAAACCGAATATTCCATCTTCGACCGGCGTGTGGAAGAAGAACCTATCCTGCAAACCACACAGGAATTGGGTATTGGCTTTGTGGCTTACTCGCCACTCGGCCGAGGCTTCTTATCCGGCGACATCAAAACGCCCGACGACTTCGAAGCCAGTGACATTCGGCGGATGTTACCGCGCTACCAGGGCGAAAACTTCTACCAGAATCTAGCGCTGGTGGAAAAGATCAAGACGTTGGCGGACGCTAAAAATGTTTCGCCCGCACAATTGGCGCTGGCCTGGGTGCTGGCCCAAGGCGTGGTGGCAATTCCGGGGACCAAGCGCCGCACGTATTTAGAGCAAAATGTAGCAGCTGCTAGCATCGAGCTAAGCACCTCGGAACTAGCTGAGCTAGAGGCCATCATGCCGGTGGGCAGCACGGTAGGTTCGGCGTACTAACCCGCCCATTCAAGGCAGCGCTGCTACTGGTTTCTTGTTGTTGAGCATGCACAACCGAACACTAGTTGTCGATTGGTTCAGACAACAAGACGCCAGATAGCGGCGCTGGCTTCAGTACCAGTAAGCTGCATTCTGCCGTACTTGCCACAAAAAACGATGGACGATTTTGTAGGCTACTGCCCAGTTGAGGTAACCGACAGCGTGCTGAACGTATCGTTCCCGCTGGCTGTCTTATACCCGACTCGCGCGCCCGCAAAACCACAAACCGTGGGGGGCTACATACTGGATCTAGCCATCAACGCTCCCCCAAAAGAAGGGGTGTTTCCCTTAGTTATCATTTCGCACGGCAAGGGAAGCTCGCCTTGGGTGTACCGGACGCTGGCGCACCATCTGGCTGGCAATGGGTTCATCGTGGGTTTGCCCGAGCATCCGTTCAACAACCGCGACAACAAATCCTGGCAAGGAACCCTTCAGAACTTGGAGGCTCGACCGCGCCACGTGCAATTAGCCATCAACAGCCTGTTCGGGCATCCAGTGTTTGCGGCGTCTCTAAAGCCTGACTGGGTAGCACTGATTGGCCATTCGATGGGCGGCTACACGGCCTTGGCCTTGGCGGGCGGCATCCCAACCTGCTTTCCTTATGAATCGCCTGATCAGCAAGCGCGCACCGTCGAGACGGTTACTGATGATCGGGTTAAAGCCCTGGTACTGTTGACGCCGGCTACGCCGTGGTTCTTCACAGAAGGGTCTTTGCGCCTCGTCGATGTTCCTATCTTACTACTTGAAGCCGAAAAAGACGAGCACACTCCGCCCGAGCATGGCTTACTCGTTTTGCACAGAGTAGCCGACCAGAACAAAATTCAACATCGCGTAATCGAGAATGCAGGGCACTTCTCTTTCCTTAGTCCGTTTCCTGCCGCCAGAACTAGTCCCATGTTTCCGCCCTCGCAAGACCCGCCTGGCTTCGACCGGCTGCAGTTTCATACCGAGTTGAACGCAGAAGTACTAGCTTTCTTAACGCGTCAAATACAGTAGCTTATTACTTGCTTGTACTCTATGAAACATCCCGCCAAAGAGTTCCGTGTGCTAAATACCGTATCGGATTACACCCGGTTCTACGGCTTACCCGCTCCCGCGCATCCGCTACTTACCATCGTCGACTTAGCCTATGCCCGTGAGTTAGCCCGCACGCAAAATCTGCCGCCCGTAACCACTCCGGTGGTACAACAGCTCTACACGGTTTTTCTGAAGCGCGGCTTGAAGGGCACGCTCTACTACGGTCATCAATCGTACGACTATAGCGAGGGGGTGCTCGGCTTTTTGGCGCCTGGGCAGGTGTTCGCCGTTGACGCAACGTTGGACACTTCCGAGGTAAGTGGCTGGATGCTAACATTTCACCCCGATCTGCTGACTAAGTACCCGCTCGGCAAGAAAATAGCCAGCTACGGCTTCTTTTCCTACGAGGTCCATGAAGCGCTGCACCTCTCCGCCCGGGAGGAAAGCATGCTGGACAGTGTGTTGAGCATCATCCAAAACGAATACGAGCAGCCCATTGACACCTTCAGTCAGGATGTGCTCGTTTCTCAACTGGAAGTGCTGCTGAGTTACGCAAACCGCTTCTACCATCGCCAGTTCCTGACCCGCCGCACAGCCGAACATGATTTGCTAAGCCGCTTTGAGGCGCTGCTAAACGCGTACTTTGCGCAATACGGCGAACAGCCCTTGCCCACCGTGCAATACTTTGCCGATGAACTAAACGTGTCACCTGCCTACCTCAGCGACATGCTCCGCTCCCTTACCGGCCAGAATACGCAACAACACTTGCACCACGGCCTAATAGAGAAAGCAAAGCGCCTGCTGCTGACTACCTCCCTTTCCATCAACGAAACGGCCTTTCAACTAGGCTTCGAGTACCCGCAGTACTTCTCCCGGCTGTTTAAAAGCAAAACGGGACTCACGCCCGCGGCCTTTCGAATGTCAATAAACTAGCATTTACAGACTGTCAACCCGCTCTATGTGTAGAATGGTCATGCTGAGCGCAGCCGAAGCATCTCGCTGGTGTGATAATCAGTACTCTAGCATCAGCACGCGAGATGCTTCGGCTTCGGCTGCGCTCAGCAGGACGGTCTAATTGTAATTGCAATGTCGGCACGACTGCTCTGTTGCATTGCGCGTCCGAACCGGCTTTACGCGGTTACGCGGGCGGTAAACTCACTCGTTGATGTCGGTGCGGCGCAACTCGGTGCCGACGGTGCGGTAGAGGTGAAACGATTTATTGCGCGAATCATATTCCAAACCCACGGCCGAGGCGCTACTTTCAAATGGCTGACCTCCTAGTAGGCGTCCCTGTCGGTCGTAGATGTAAGCGCGACGCGGCCCCGGCTCGGTCAGGACGTACACGCGCCGACCGCCATCAAAATCAAAGAACTGCGTGGGCTTCCCCCCGAAGTCAGAAACTTTTGGCTGAGCAGCCGGCGGCCAGTTGGCTCGAACAAATCGAACTGTCCGCCTTCTTCGCGGCTCACAACGTAGTTGCGCTGGCGCTGGTCAGGAATGAGGCGGAACACCGAATTTCGGCTCCAAGTAGCCACGCGAGTCCGACTCACGACATCACCAGCCAATGAAAACGTCACCAATTCGCCGTGTTGGCTAACCACTGTGAGGCGAGTACGGCCTAGCGTAGCACCCACTTCGGCTAAGGCAGTGCTTTGCAGCCGCGCGCCCACACTGATTGGGAAGCCGGGATACACGCTCCCCTGCGGGTCGCAGGCATACACGTACCCATTTTCTAGGAGCACCACCATAATATCGCGCCCTCCTACTATCAGGTAAAGCGGCGGGGCCGCCAAGTTGAAGTCGAAGCGCTTGGGCTGCCAGGCCGGATACGCGTTGCCATCGGTATCGTAGAGAAACAGGTTGCCGCCGCCCCCAGCCACCAACAAGCGCGGTGCCCCACTGCCTTCCGGCGACACACTTAACGTAGTAGCTTGCACCGAATCGGGCAGGTTGAGGGGAAAATTAGGAGCCGAGCGCCCATTGGCATCGAGCAAGTGCAATTGTCCGGGCGTCGCCAGCAGGTAGCTAGCCTGCCCTGCTATTCGGCGGTTCTGCACAGCACCAATTATTGGCCCCGGCAATGAATCCGACCAGGCCACTACGTTTTCGGGCGTTACGTAGTGCAGCACTTGGGCCGAATCTTGCACCAGCACGCCTGACCGGTTTGCTCCCGATGTGGACGTTAGAATAGGTGGGCCTTTCAGGGGCGTTTTGAAGGTAAGCGCCGCTCCCGAAGCGCTGGCGCCTTGCACCCGCGCCACCGCTGGCCCCGTGCTGGGACGGCGGAATAGGAGTTCTGTGAAGTATTGGGAATCAGATTCGGCTTCGTCGCCAGTCGGCACAAATTGCAAGGCTATCTGGGGAAACCGCTTGAACAACGCCTCATTGCGGAGCAGACCGGCCCGGCGCTCCTCCACTAAACTGCGCAAGAGCAGATTCCAGGCGTTGCGGGAATCGAGTATAACACGCAAACGAGCCAATGGCTGAGTTTCTTGCAAGAACCCAACCTGCGCCGGCGACCGGGCCCACACTTCTCCTGCCGCTACGTCGGTCAGCAGTTGGCGCAGGGCTGCCGCATCCTGCCCAAAAACCAGATAATTGCCCACCACCGCCACTACCGGCTGCCGAAACCCCGCGAACAGCGGCCCCATTAGGCGTGCTGGCAACTCGGGTACTCCCGTGGCATAAAGTTGGTAAGGGCCCACTCGCTCGAAAGACGGGCTGGCGCCTACCGCCCGCCGCAACTTCCCTAGCAATAAGGCCTGGTTAGCGGGCCGTGGGCAGTAGGCCAGCGCCAGCCGCGTCGGGCTCACGCGTGCCGATTGTTGCGTCAGGTAACACAAAGCTACCTCCTGTTTGAGCCCCGCCGTTAAGCTGTCGAGCAGGGAGTTAATTCCTGGCGCCAGCGTATCGGTTGCAGCAGTGCGGCGCGAGTTGCGCAATATATCGGCGGGTCCTACGCTTAGGTGCATCAGCAGGGCAGTGCGTAAGCTTAACACGTCGGCCATACGCAACCGTTGGGTTGGTTGGCCGCGCAACTGCTCGTGTAGGCTGCCGCGGGTGGTTTCGGGATTGGCAAAACCACTGAAAGCTACTCTGTTGCCAGCTAGTTTCATTTCCATCTGCCCAGCGCTGGCCAAACTGGTAATGCTGCCCATCTCGGGAAGTAATTCCCGCCGGAAAAACACGCTCAGCAGTTGCGGCAACCGGCGGTAGTTTATCAGCAGAGTAGCATCAACGTCGCGCAGCCGAAAGAAGTCCGTGTTTTGAAAATCGGCAGCTACGGTAGGTTGCGTTGGCCCTGCTAAGCGACGCACTACGGCTTCTATAAGGACTGGATTGGCGCTCAGCAACAAGTGGTTGCGGTAGTTGAAGAAAGTAATACCACGGTCGGTGCCCACCTCGGTTACTTCGTTCAAGATGGTGCCTTCGTAGTCACGGGTGGCCACCCGGAAGTGCGGATCACGCCCCAGCGCATCGAGCAGGCTGCGCACCTGCCGGTACTCGCGAATACTCGTTACGGGCACTTGCAGCAGCAGATCAAACTGGTTGGGGCCGGTCACGTGTACGGAAGTCAGCACCTTTTTGCGACCCAGAAACCGGCTTACTACATCGCGCCCGCCCGAGAGGCTATCGATTAGGGCTACGTTGTTCTGGAAGCTTTCGAAGTAGCGCACCGCCAGCAGATTATCCCAGAGCTGCGTTTCTTTGAGGTGGCGCACCAGCATGGGGTGGTCGCGCGTGGCTGCTACCAGCACGGCATCATCGGGAACCAGTGCCCACGGATCTACGGGCACAGCGGCTACGGTGCGCCGGTAGTACACATAAGAAGCCAGAGCCGCCAAGAGCAACAGTGCGGTCAGAATAGCAAGTAGCTTCTTGGACATATGGCGGGACAGGGCGGCAAAAATAGCGTTTTGTTTACAGGTACACAGTTTGGTGCTGCGCAAGGAAGCACGGCTGTCTTCAGCTTATGTATAAGTGTATACGGCTATAGTTTACTCGGTTTGCAATACTTCACACTCAATGGCAGTGTTACGAACTACCTCCGCAGCAGGGTGCCTTTAAAATGAAGTCCATTCACAAGCAGCGTAATGCTGAGCACGTAGCCACCGCCCAAAGGATGCACCACTCTTTGCGAAATTCATAGAAAGAGTTTGACGTAGCACCTCGTTGCTGCTTCAGCTTGCGCGAGGAAAGGCGACCTATAACGCATACGCAGCTGGTTCGACCGAAGTGAGTTTTAGCGTTCTATTTAGACTATTAGTCGATCGAAAGCCAGCGAAATCCTGGGCGCTGGCAAAAGTCGTTCTTGTATTTTGCTATAATAGAGGCAAGAGCAAGAGCATAGCGCATTGCTGGAATGAGCCTGTTCGCCTAGAACGGGCTTTTCTTTTTCTATCTTCCGGCCTAAATCCTGATTCTCTCTCTATGTCCGAAGAACAAGGCCACTTTAAGCGGGCCATTACGCTTTTTGATGCAATTATGATAGTAACCGGTAGCATGATAGGCTCCGGTATTTTTATCGTCTCGGCCGATATTGCCCGGCAGGTGGGTTCGGCTGGCTGGCTACTGGTCGTGTGGGTCATTACGGGTTTCATCACGCTGGCCGGGGCCGTAAGCTACGGCGAGCTAGCCGCCATGTTTCCGAAGGTGGGCGGCCAATACGTGTATCTGCGTGAGGCGTACAACAAGCTGGTGGCATTCCTGTACGGCTGGTCGTTGTTTCTCGTGATTCAGACCGGTGTAATTGCGGCAGTGGCAGTGGCGTTTGCCCGGTTTGTGGGGGTGCTGGTGCCTTGGTTCAGTGAAACCAATGTTCTGTTCCAAATAGGGTCCTTTAACTTCACCACCGTGCAGTTGCTGGCTATTCTAATGCTGGTAGGTTTGACTTGGGTGAACTCACGTGGGGTGCAGGGCGGAAAACTTATTTCCAACATCTTCGGCAGCACCAAGTTGGTGGCGCTGGCGCTGCTTATCCTATTTGGGTTGGCGCTGGGCATCAACGACCAAGCGGTTAGTTTAAATTTCCATGATATGTGGAATGCAGCCAGCTTCTCGCCTACTGGGCAGGCAGTGCCACTTACCACCTGGGGCTTGGTGGGCGCCATTGGGTTAGCCATGACGGGCTCGTTGTTTAGCTCGGATTCTTGGAACAACATCGGCTTTTCCGGCGATGAGATTGTGCGCCCAGAGCGTACGATAGTGCTAAGCATGGCTATTGGTACAGGCATTGTCACGGCGCTGTACTTGCTCATTAACTTGGTGTATCTGCTAGTGATGCCGCTGCACGGCGACCCAGCCGCCGCAACAACCGATGTGGTGAGCCGAGGCATTATGTACGCCGCCAACGACCGGGTGGCTACTGCCGTAGCGGAAAGCATTCTGGGTCGTGCCGGCGCGTATGTAATGGCTGGGTTGATTATGATCAGCACGTTCGGCGCCAATAACAGCATAATTCTTAGTGGGGCCCGGGCGTATTACGCTATGGCAAAAGACGGCTTGTTTTTCCCCGGCATGGGACGGCTCAATAAAGCGGGCGTACCCGGCGTGGCTCTGTGGGCGCAGTGCTTGTGGGCTTGCGGGCTATGCTTGTCGGGCTCGTATGGGCAGTTGCTCAACTACGTGATGTTCTCGGTGATTTTGTTCTACGTCATCACTATCATCGGCATTTTCATTCTGCGTCGTACGCGGCCTACTACCCCCCGGCCGTACCGCGCCCTCGGCTACCCCGTGATACCGTTGCTCTACGTTGTGCTGGCTTCTGCTTTCTGCGTTGTGCTGCTCGTGTCGCCAGCTACTGCCCGCGACTCGGGCATGGGTTTACTGCTCGTGGCACTAGGGGTACCGGCATATTTCCTGTTTGGTAAAGGGTTTGCCAATCCCAAGTAAAAAGCCAATGTGTTGTACCTGCTAGTTGCTTATGCTGGCTGCGCCGTAAGTGAAGCATTAACCCTTCATTTTAGCCCTTACTTTTGCAAATAAAAAGGCCGCTCTGGAAATACAGAGCGGCCTTTTTATTCACTGTTACCACCCGTTTAACGGCGGCGCTTACCGCCTTCAGTGGGCAGCAGTGTCACGTTGACGGGCTGGGAGCCGCGAGTGCGCACTTCTTGGTCTTGGTAGCCACCGTAGCCGTACACCAAATGGTTGTCGCCGGCTGGTACTTCCAGAGAATAATTACCGCTTGCATCGGTACCAGTACCTTTGCGCGAGCCTTTCAGCAGTACAGTAGCACCTGCGAGCGGCCGGCCGTTTTCGTCAAGGATGCGCCCCGACAGGGTGTAGAAAGCAGGCGCGGCGGGTGCTGCAATAGTAGCAGGCGCAGTTTCTTCTACTACTTGCTCGGTTACTGGCGCTACGGCCTGCACTTGCCGACTATCAAGGGTTGTTTCGGCTACGGGCCGCACCACTCGCCGAGGGGCAACTTCGGCGACCAGAGGCTTTTCCGTGTCGGCAGCAACTTCTTCTTTGACGATTTCCTTTGCTTCGGTCGGAGCTTCAGCCGCCTCTGCTGGCTGAGCACCTGTAACACTAGCTTCTCCAAGCATCACGGAAGGCATTACGCTGCTAATTGCATCGCGTGTCCCTTCTGCGGGCATGAAGTAGCCAATAGTGGCCAACAGAAAGATAACCCCTACTACAGCGCCCAACCACTTATTACCGGAAGAGAGAGATTCTTCTTCCTCATTGAGGTAAGTGCTTTGGTTGTCGGTTTCAGGCAGGGTAGAGTTAGTGGGCATAGAATAAGAGAAAGTGAGATGGACAAGGAAATTTCGCTGAAAGAGTCTCGCGCTTATTTGCACATAAAAGCTATTTAGCGACAAGAGCAATCAGGACGGGTTCCTAAAGATATAATATTACTTTTCAGCCATCCTAACTTTCGTAACTACCAGTAGCTCACCGCAAGCATATACTTGCATTAATACAAAAATAAGTTAACCTGATCCTACATAACCGACTTGAAACCGAATGGCAATCAACTTCCTTAATAACAACATTGATCCGCTGTAACCCGACAAAAGCACTTGTCAGTTACAAGCACACAAGAATTAAACAGCTCGTCAGCATCAACGGACTGCACCCATAATAATCCTGGAATAGACAAAAATTATCAACCCTCATGAAGTCCGTTCCAAACAAAGATAGCCGCCCTAGGCAATACGCTATAATACAAAAAGAGGCTTACCATTAATGGCAAGCCTCTTTTTGTATTATGGCGTATTGCCTACTCTAACTGTTTATATAGGGGCTATTTAATCGTGTGCTGTGGTGGCTGGGCCGCTTACATCTTTGTCGCCGAACTCTTGGTGACGAGTGCGCAACGTGTGGTCCAGCTCTACGCTGCCTTCCGACTCAAAGCCTGGGCCCGAAGATGTTTCGCCAGAGTTGCTGTGGTCGTTGCCGCCCTGTGGCTCGGTTTCACTGCCTCCGATGTGCAGATTTTCGAGCTGGTCTTTTTGGTCGCTACGCTGCGTATAGCCCTGCGCGCCTGTATTACGTTGGGCCGAAGGGTCATTGGCTTCTTTGCCGTTGCTCTGATCGGCTTTGTAAGCCTTTTCTTCCTCTAGCTGCTCGTTATAGGGTGCTGGTTGACTATCAGTGATTTGGCTATTTTCCTTGTCTTCGTCGTTGACTTCGTCTTTGCCGAACAGTTTTTCAAATATCATGGTCGTGAGAATTACAGGTGAAGTGATACCATAATTCTTACGAGTGGTAAGTAGTGGGGTTGTAATACGCAGAAAATCAGCACTACATCCGCAGACTATTTTCGGTCGTTCAGTGTCCAGTCGTAGGAGTAAAAGTCAAGAGCCGCGTTGACTGGAATCAGCTTGGCACCCCGATACTGATTGATATACGCTAGAGTAGACTTGCCAGTGGCTTTAAAATCCGCTTCGTACCACTTGAAAATCTCGGATACCAGTACCTTGTTGGTGCTCGCTTCAACCCAAATAAACAGCGGGTCCTGTAACACCTTACGGGCTTGGTTGGTAAGTTGGGCGTCGAGGACGGCTGGAGCGTAGGCTTCCGCCCGCAGCCGTGGGCAGCTCCGCGCTCCGCACACCAAAGCAAAATGAATGCGCGGATCGGCATATACCTTACGCAGCTTGTTTTCCAGCTCGTTGAGCGTCAGCAATTCCCCGGCTATGGCATGCTCTTTTTTATCGAAAAAGCCCGGCAGCTTCATTACCGACGTCAGAGGATAAGCGTCTGCTACAGCCTTGATAACCGTTAAGTTGTAGGCGTTCAAATAGAATGCTTTGCGCTCGGAGGCGGTGGCTCCAGCAATATCAAAATGCTGCACTCGATGTATAAGGGTTTGCAGGGCGGCAGCTTCGTGGCCCGCGGCAGTGTAATTCACTTGGCCGTCGGGGGTCACAACTTTTTTCAGGAAGGCCGTGACATCTTCATGCAACGGACGCGGAGCAGTGCTCGCAGCAGCTGGCAAGGTTGGCCACATTTCCAGCACCAGGATACTCACCAACAAAGCAACGAGGCGGCCGGCGGTAAGGCGGCAAGCGGCCGACGAGAAATTCATACGTATATCCGTAAAACAGGGAAAGCAGGAAGTAAACCATAGCGCAACAGCAGGTTCTGCAAACCTAACGCCGCCTATGAAATTAAAGCCTCGTCGCGCAGTGATATTTTCTGCTCAACTTTACGAGAACTCACGGTCAGTTAGGTTTTCTACCTCGTCTATTTTTCGCTTATGCATCTAGTTGTTATCGGCAATGGAATTACAGGCGTCACGGCGGCCGTCACGGTTCGGCGGCTGCGCCCCGATGCCCGCATCACGCTGGTATCCGACGAAACAACGCACCATTACTCGCGCACTGCGCTGATGTACGTGTACATGGGCCATTTGCGCTATCAGGACATTAAGCCGTTCGAGGATTGGTTCTGGGCGGAAAACCGATTGGGGCTGGTGCAAGCTACGGCTACGGCTCTAGATACGACGAGCAAAAAACTCACCCTGAGTTCTGGCCAAACCCTATCCTACGACCACCTGTTGCTGGCCACTGGCTCGGTCAGCCGCTTCGCCAACTGGCCCGGTCAGCACCTGCTCGGCGTACAAGGCCTCTATTCCTTGCCCGACCTCGAGCAAATGACCCGCGACACGCATGGCATCCGGCAGGCCGTGGTGGTAGGTGGCGGGCTGATTGGGATAGAGCTAGCCGAAATGCTACACTCCCGGGGCATCCGGGTCACGATGCTGGTGCGCGACGACCGGTATTGGGCTTCTGTTTTGCCTAAGCCAGAAGCCGAACTCATTAGCCTACAACTACAAGCCCACGATATTGACGTCCGCTACCGCACTGAGCTTGCCGAACTGCTGCCCGATGGTGAGGGCCGCGTGCGGGCTGTGCGCACCACTGCCGGCGAAGAGATAGAAGCACAGTGGGTCGGTTTGGCGACGGGCGTAAAACCTAACCTAGCACTTGCCCAAATCGCTGGCTTAGACACCGAACGGGGCATACTTGTTGACGAATTGCTGCAAACCAGCGCGCCTGGCGTTTTTGCGGCCGGCGACTGCGCCCAGCATCGTCAAGCAGGTGCCAACGAGGTACCAATCGAGCAACTCTGGTACACCGGCCGGGCGCAGGGCGAAACGGCGGCGCATACCATTTGTGGGCAGCCTACCCCCTATCAGCGCGGCATCTGGTTTAACTCGGCCAAGTTCTTCAACCTCGAATACCAAACCTACGGTCGCGTGCCTGCTGAATTTGTGGAAGGTGAGGAATCGTTTTATTGGCAACACCCCAATGCTTTGCACGCCCTCCGAATCAACTTCCGGCCCTCGGCTGGCTTCGCCGTGACGGGCATGAACGCCATGGGCTTGCGGCAGCGCCACGATGTGTGGGAAAAATGGCTACGAGCGAAAACATCGATACACGATGTACTGCGCCAATTAGGTGCCGCTAACTTCGACCCCGAATTCTACAAGCAGCACGAAGCCTCGATCGTCGCGCAGTTCAACAAGCAGTTTCCGGCCCAGCCGGTTGTACTACAGCGGCGCAAGGGGTTGTTTGCCCGTTTGCTATCCGCATCTGGTACCTGAGCACTTTTCCTGAAGCTACTTACTAGTCTTATCTGCATAGCAAACAATCAAATCGTAGCTGAAAACGAAGGCTAGACTCAGGACAGATTTTTTAACCATTCCTCATGGACTTCAACAAACTATACCGGCCGAGCGCCCTCAACAGCTTTCAGTTCATTGCCGTCACGGGCCTGATCATGAGCGGTGCTGCCCACCTGATTCTGCATTATTTCACGCACAGCACGCCTGCGGGTTTCAACTGGCTTTATGTGTGCTGGTTAGGCTTGTATGTGGGTGGTACGCTGCTTAATTACTTCGGCAGGCCTGATGCGCCTCATCACCATCATCACCATGACGATGATGACCATGACCACGATATGCAGTAGGGATAACGCACTTGCTGACTTTATCGGGTTTGGGTGCTCATCAAATTGACTACAATTTTATTGCTTGCTTATGTCCTCGCTTGCTCTTTCTCAGCCCCCTCTATCCGACACGTCGGTAACTGAAAAAATGTTGCTTACGGCTATTGGGCTAGGGCTACTGGCCTTATCCACGGTGGCTTTCGATGCCGATGCGGACCGGGCACGCTTGAGCTTTTACGTTGCCTTAGCTTTGATAAGCGGTGGAACCCTCGCCTGGGCTTGGTTGAAATTTGGACGTGGCGACGCGGGCGTGAAGCAAGACAACCTATGGTTGCGTAGCAGCACCGGGCGCGGCGCCATTGCCTGGATTACGGCCGTCGTGCTCACCGGCTTCTACGTGGTGCTTTATTGGTACAGCAGCCCCGATGACCAAGGCAACTTCGGCCCCTTCAATCAATTGGTGCACGCCCTCGACCCGTTCAGTCAGTGGCTGCGCCACAAACCCGCCGACCAATGGCTGCTCTATGGCACTTTCTACACGCTGGCGGTGCTCGTGATGGGTGGCCGGGCGCTGTGGAAATATCGGCACTCTCCTTACCAGTGCATCCGTACGGTATCGGTGATGTTCTTCCAGTTGGGCTTCGCCTTTCTTTTGCCTGGTTTGCTGTTAGCCTTTCAAAAGCCGGAGTACTACTTCAGCTACTTTTGGCCACTGAAATACGACTACTTGTTTCCGGGCACGGTAAGCTACCTATTGAAAGATGGCGGCCCTGGCCTAGGGGTATTCATGGTGTTCTGGGGCGTGGTTATGTCGTTTATTGGCACTCCCATCCTCACCTACTTCTACGGGAAGCGCTGGTATTGCTCGTGGGTGTGCGGCTGCGGCGGCCTCGCCGAAACCGCGGGCGACCCTTACCGCCACCTCTCCGACAAAAGACGCGGCGCCTGGCGTTGGGAAGTGCGCATTATATACCCCATCCTCGTATTTATTGTGCTGATTACGGCCCTGCTGTGGCTGGCAGCTTCGGGCGCAGCACCTTCCTTGCAGCCTGTTGCGGAGCCTTTGTCCAAGGCCTATGGGTTCGCAATCGGCTCGGTGTTTTCGGGCGTGGTTGGTGTGGGGTTCTACCCCTTGCTAGGCAACCGGGTATGGTGCCGATTTGGGTGCCCAATGGCAGCGTATCTAGGGCTGTTGCAGAAGCATTTCTCCCGCTTTCGCATCACCACCAACGGCGCCCAATGCATCTCGTGCGGTAACTGCTCAAACGTGTGCGAAATGGGCATCGACGTAAAGCAATACGCTCAGCGCGGCGAGCCTATTATTCGGGCGTCTTGTGTGGGGTGCGGGATGTGCAGCACGGCTTGCCCCCGCGGTGTACTCAACCTCGAAAATGGCCCCCGAAAAGGTCGCTATCAAGGCTCTACCCTCATCCACGCGGATTCGCTGCGGATTTTGAGCTAGGCGGCGACGCGTCTATTTTAAAGCTTAGTGGCCCTTTGGGTTTCAACCACTGTTTGATGTCGGCATAAGTGAGCTGATAATCGGAATCAGGCTGCAAAGCTTCCATGACATGGGGGAAACCAAAATCGTAGTACAGCACCAAGCCAAACGACGTGATGGCAAAGTCGTAGAAGCGGGGCTCGCCATCCTGCAGCTCGACGGTGCTGGTGCTGTCGTTCCAGTACAGCCGGTGCTTAACGTCGGTTAGTAAGTTGGTATCCGTTTCGATCTGCGGATATTCTTTGGGCAGGGTACGCAAGTGTTCGGTTACACGACGGTTAATAGACTGCTGCCAGCGTTGCTGCAAAGCCACCGTATCTGCTACTACGTCGCGCACCTCCAGTAGACGGCCACTGCGTAAGTCGAAAGTGGCATGGCGCTTCACGGTAGAGGGGTAAGCGCCACCGTATAAGGAAGTAAACTCCACTGACAGCAAGCCGTGGTCGTTGTAAAGCACTTCGTATCGGGACTCAGTGAAGTCGTTTTTCTTGCTCTCGAACTCTGCGTGCGCCTGCTCAATAGCCGTACCGACAACAAGCGGCTGCGGCACATTTTCTAAGTCCTCGCCCAAGGCTGCGTCTACCAAACCCAGATTGACGCGCGCTGCCGCTACTGCATCCGGCAACTGCACTTGCGGCACAATAAAGCGCCCTTTAATCGTGTCGCTTACGCTGACAACAACTGCCCGCTCTGTTTTAACAACGGCTGGTTTGGCAGCTACTTTAGTTTTCTTGGACTTGCTAGCTGGTCGCCGGGCAGTGGCCTGAGTGGCTGGTTTTGAAGCCGGATTAATTCTAGGAGAAACCGATGGCCGAGTTAAAACAGGTATAAGAGGATTCTGCTGCTGCGCCTGTGCAAGAGCAGTCGTTAATAATAGCGCAGGCAACAGCCCGTGCAAATATCTGTTAACCATAGAGAGGACAGTCGCGCGAAATCAAGCGCAACTTACGGCTTGCTACCCGAATGCTCATCTTGCCGCGAAGAATTACGCTCTAGCTTCTTAGCTGGTTGGTCGGGCACATACTGTTGCGCAGGGAGTTGCTGGACGCCTCCGGATTGCTCTTTATCAGGCAAGAAAGCTTGCGGCATTTTGCTTGTTCCAGAGTCGGGCACTACGATGCGCAACGCATGCGGTGAGCTACGATAAGTGCCTCCAGGAGCTAGTTGCTGCTGTTTCTGCGTGGTTGGGGGAGCATGCATACGCGCCAAGGAAACGTGGCTGCAGTCTAAATTTTTCGCTTAATCTTAACTGACTAGGTGGGGTATTTTGTGCCTGTACGGACGCCAGTAGGAGTTGCGAAAACAAAAGAAGCAGAAGAGCTTTCATTGGTAGGTTCCTATTTTGGGTGAAGTACACATCTGTTCTACAGACTCATATGACGCTGAGAAGGTTGCAAACTACATTCGTCTACAATTCCTGTAGAACACCAAGTGAATGTTTCCCTACAACTGCTGTAGAGCCGCTGGCTGAATACAACTTGAGCCGCCAGGGTTACCGCACAAACGCCAACAGGGCCGCCAGAAACTGTGGTGTGGCTTCCAAGTGCGGGATGTGTCCTACGCCAGATAGCGGCACCAACTTAGCACCTATAATTTGAGCGGCCGTGCGCTGTCCGAGCGCTGGATATTGCCCCATTCGGGCCAGTACTTTCGGGTCTTTGATGAGGCCTTTGCCTACCACTGTTCGGTCATCCTGCCCGATGATGAGCAGCGTAGGAGCCGTAATAGCCCCAAACTCGTAGCTCACCGGCTGCTGATAAATCATGTCGAAAGTGAGGGCGTTAGCGCGGGCTACTTTCGGAAAATCAGGGTGGCGGGTTTGAGCTACTAAGGGCAGCAGCCACTCATCGTGGGCTTTGGGGTAGCCTTTGGGGTAATAGGTGGCGTGGTATTTCCGAATGCTTTCCTCAGTACTTTTGCGCTCGGTAGCTTCGGCTTGGTCGATGGTTTGAAACGGCACGCCCACGCGGTAATCCTCTAGGCCGATGGGGTTTTCGAGCACCAACTTTTCGGTGACTGCGGGATACAGTAGCGCAAAACGGGTAGCAAGCATGCCGCCCATGCTGTGCCCTACAATCGTGGCTTTCTGAATGCCTAGCGTATCGAGCAGGTGCTTGGTGTTGTGAGCGAGTTGGTGAAAAGAGTAATGAATATCAGGCTTGTCGGACTTGCCGAAGCCAATTTGGTCGGGTACCACCACCCGGAACCCGGCCGCTGTCAGCGCCTTGATGGTTTCCCGCCAATAAGCTCCGAAGAAGTTTTTACCGTGCAGCAATACCACCGTACGGCCATTGGCTTTGGCGGTGGCGGGCACATCCATGTAAGCCATCCGGAGGCGCTGGCCTTCGAGCCTGAGTGGCAGGGTACGTACCGCATACGGATACTCGTATCCGTCGAGCGTGGCGTTAAGGGAAGTTGGCGTGGTTTGGGCTACGCTTAGCGTGGCAAGCAACAAAGCACAAAAGAACAGCAGAAGAGAGCGGTAGCGGTGCATAGACTGGAAGCAACATGAATTCTAGCTCTGCGCTTACGCAAAACAGGTGGCTTTGGCGGCCCTGATGATCTACCTAGCACTCGAAAACCCTTGTATCCGACCCTTTTCGGTGTCCTCGTTACTGCTGCTATCAACGCGGCCTAGAATGTTGATTTTTCGTTGTTTAAGCCCCCTTCTTTGAGCAGTAAATCGATGGTACGGGTGTCTTCGTCGCTCCAAATCAAGTTGCGGATATCGTCGAAGCCGAGCACGGAATGGCCGTCTGGTTCGCCGTACTGGGTGTACGTTTCCAACAGTAATTCATCATCGGAAACGCGCACTACATAGCCGTAGAGGTAGCCCTCAGCTTGGGTTTCAAGCATGATAAGTTGGCGAACTTCCCGCGCCCGCTGCAGCAGTACAGGAATCGTGAGGTATTGACTTTCGAGGCCACCTGGGGTGGAGGGCAGAGCATATACCACCTCGGGGTTGTGCTCCTTAAACTCGATCAGGCGCACGTACCGGTCATCGAAATGTATCTGCGTGACCGTGTTGAGGCTAATGGTTTGAACTCCAGTCGGTAATCCTTGGCGCGTGATAGTACGCAACATTAGTAATTCGGGATTGTGGCTAAGTACATAGCCTAAAAACAAACCGTTGCTAGTTCGCAGTGATACAACACGGCGGCTTCGTTGCGCCCGCTGTAGCATATCCGTTCGTAAAGTGCCCATCTAATTAAAAGTAAAACTTCGCTGTTCCGTACTACTTGTTTAACACCTACCTAGCTAAATTGTCACTGACGTGAGGGTTAAGTAGCGGAAGCTTGCAAGTCTATCAGCACCTGACGGGCGTGGGCTACGTGGTCGGTGGCCCGGTTCATGGAATTGAAGATGTAGCGAACAACTCCTTCCTTATCGATAACGAAGGTGACGCGGCCGGGTAGAATGCCGAGCAGCGCGCGAGGCACTTCGTAGAGCTTGCGGACCTGGCCGCCCGTATCGGCGAGCAGTGGGAAGGGCAGCCGATGCTTTTGGGTGAACTTCTGATGTGACGCCTCCGAATCGGAACTAACGCCCACAACTTCAGCTCCCAAATCCTGAAAATCTTGGTACTGGTCTCGAAACGAGCAGGCTTCGGCAGTGCAGCCGGGGGTGTCGTCTTTGGGGTAGAAATACAAGACTACGGCCCGTTTTCCTCGTTGATCGGCTAAGCGAAACGCCTCACCAGTAGTGGTTTTCAAGGTGAAGTCGGGAGCAGTGTCACCTAAGTGAAGCATAAAGGTTACGGTTCAGGTTGAAACCGTAAAAGTAACCTAGACGGTTAGAATTTAGATGAAGAGGATTTTATGGTCGTACAAACCGCATATTTGTAGCTTCCAGATGCTTGCTGGCGCCTGAAACCGGGTCAAACAACTAAAATCGTCGCAGCTACTTGAAATTTATGAAGCCTATAGGATGCCGTTAATAGATGTTATTATCCCGGCCTACAACGAAGAGCAGTCCATTGGGAAGGTGCTGGCTGAAATTCCAGCTGGGTTGGTACGGGAAGTCATCGTGGTTGATAACAACTCCTCCGACCAAACCGGGACAGTAGCGCGTGCTGCGGGTGCCACTGTGCTCCGAGAGCCCCGACCCGGCTACGGCTACGCGTGCCTGGCCGGCATGGCCCGCTGCTACGCCCGCCCCGCCGCCGAACAGCCCGACATCATTGTTTTTCTAGACGGTGACCATTCCGATTATCCCGAGGAAATGCCGCTGCTACTTGCCCCTATTCTGCGCGGCGAAGCAGATATGGTAATTGGCTCGCGGGCCTTGGGGGAGCGAGAAGCCGGCTCCATGATGCCGCAGCAGATATTCGGCAATTGGCTGGCCACCAACTTACTGCGCAAGCTTTACGGTGCTAGCTTCACCGACCTTGGCCCCTTCCGAGCTATCAGGGCATCGGCCCTTACGCGGATCGGCATGCAGGATACCACCTACGGCTGGACCGTGGAAATGCAGCTAAAAGCCGCCAAGCTCAAGATTCCGAGCACTGAAGTAGCTGTGCGCTACCGTCGCCGCATTGGCACCAGTAAAGTGTCGGGGACGGTGCGGGGCACGCTGGGGGCCGGCTACAAAATCCTGTGGACTATTTTTCGCTATTTATAATCTATCCTTAGCACCGTTGCTGCACAGTGCCCTAATCAAGCTCATTGCCTTAGAGTGATGATTTATAACGCTGGCATGCCGTACTTTGCCCCCTTTTATTTCCTGCATGCTTTTTCTTGAAGTCACGCTGCTAGTGCTGTATGGGCTGTGCCTGGCTTTCATCCTAGGCTTCAGCATTACGCAGTTTCAGCTGACACAACTGGCCCGCAGGGCCTATGCACGCGGGCTGCCAACCGAGCCGCCTGCTCCTGCCACTTGGCCCCGCGTGACCGTGCAGCTACCTATCTACAACGAAGTATTTGTGGTGGAGCGCCTGCTCGACGCCTGCGCCGCCCTCGATTACCCAGCCGATAAGCTCCACCTGCAAGTCCTCGACGACTCCACCGATGAAACGGTAGGGCTAGTGGCGGCCCGCGTGGCACATTACCGAGCCCGCGGCCTGCGCATCGACCAGGTGCGCCGCTCCGACCGGCAGGGATTTAAGGCGGGTGCCTTACGCCACGGCTTGGAGCTTACCAACGGCGAGTTCATTGCTATTTTCGACGCCGATTTCGTACCCAAGCCCGACTTTTTGCGCCGAACCCTACCCTACTTCGACGCACCCGATGTAGGCGTAGTGCAAACCCGCTGGGGCCACCTAAACGAGTACTACTCACTCTTGACGCAGCTCCAAGCCTTTGGCTTGAATGCGCACTTCTACCTCGAGCAAGTGGGCCGCACCAGCGGTGGGCACTTCATCAACTTCAACGGCACCGGCGGTATTTGGCGTCGCTCCTGCATCGAAGACGCCGGCGGCTGGCACACCGATACGCTTACCGAGGACCTGGATTTAAGCTACCGTGCTCAGCTTCGGGGCTGGCGCTTCCGGTACCTACCCCAGGTAGTAGCTCCGGCCGAACTGCCCGCGGCCATGGATGCCCTCAAGTCGCAGCAGTTCCGTTGGACCAAGGGCGCCGCCGAAACAGCTCGTAAGCACTTGCTAACGGTGCTGCGCTCCAACCAAACCACTGCCACCAAGCTGCACGCTGCGTTTCATTTGCTCAACAGCACCGTGTTCGTAGCCATTCTGCTTATGGCGTTGGTAAGCGTGCCGCTGGTGTACGTGCGCGTTGATTTGCCGCAGCTCAAGCCGCTGTTGCAACTGTCGTCGGTGTTCCTGCTGGCCTTCGTTCCCCTTATTCACTACTACTACACGAGTTGGCGCCTCGACAAACCGCTGGCTTCGGGGTGGCGGTTTGCGCCTAAGTTTCTGCTGTTCATGTCGATGTCGATGGGGTTGACCCTGCATAACGCGCGGGCGGTGCTGCTCGGCTGGCTCGGCAAGCAGTCGGCTTTTATCCGGACGCCCAAGCTCGGACTAATAAATCAGCAGGGCACGTGGCGGGGGCGGCGTTACCGCACCGGCTCTTTGCTTGACGGTCTTACCTTGCTGGAAGGACTGCTGACGTTATACTTTGCTTTCGGTATTGGGGCCGGGCTTTACTTACATGACTGGGGCCTGATTCCTTTCCACCTGATGCTTACTATTGGCTACGGCTTAACTTTCTACTATTCTATGCGGCACCGTAAGTAGTCTGCACTACGCAAAAGCCGCGCTGCAGACGTAGGTTGTAGAGGCTGTCTATTGGGCAGGCCGCCACTAGGGCCTGCTAATTCATTGTGCATTGCCAGTCTGTTTATTCTAGCTTCTTTCTGCTCTTGTCCACCCGGTTTACCACAAGCCCCCTCCAGATACTGGCCCTGTTCCTTTCGGGGTTGATGTACGGGGCGCTGGCTTATGCCACTCCCCGAACGCAGTTCTGGCAATTACTGGCGTTGCTGGCTGGTGCGTTTGGGTTGTACGTCTACTTGCTCAAGTCGCACCTATCGTTACGAGTCGGCCTGGTAGCGGCGTTCCTCCTGCGTATGTTGTGGCTGCCTGTTCTCCCCAACCTCTCCGACGATTACCACCGGTTTCGCTGGGACGGGTTACTGGTAGCCCAAGGCGTCAATCCTTTTCAATATCGCCCCGACGAGTTGGTTTCGGGCGCAGTTAAAGCTAGCGTCAATCCTTCCGATACTACTATCACCCAACTTTCCACATTCAACCATACGCTTCCGGCAACTGTTAATCAGCAATTGACTACACTGTACCCCAAGCTGAACTCGCCGCATTACTACTCGGTGTATCCGCCGGTGTGTCAGGCGGCGTTCGGGTTGGCTTCGGGCCTTTTTCCTACCAACGAGCTGGGGGCTGTAATTATATTACGGCTGGTAGTATTGCTGGCCGAAGCAGGCACTGCGGCGCTGCTGGTGGCGCTGCTGAGCGCCTTCGGTCAGACAAGGCAGCGGGCCTTATGGTACTTGCTTAATCCGCTGGTGGTAGCCGAACTAACCGGTAACCTGCACTTCGAAGCCCTCATGATTTGTTTCGCCTTGCTGGCTTTGTGGTTGCTGGTGCAAGGCAAACGCAGTCGGTCCGCAGTCGCATTGGGATTGGCAGTGGGCACCAAATTGCTACCCGTGCTTGTGCTGCCCTTGCTGATAAAACGGTTGGGCTGGCGGCAGTTTCTTCGCTATTCGATAATGATGGGCGCTGTGATAGCCGTACTATTTCTGCCATTTTTTTCGCTTGATTTACTGCATAATATCAACCGCAGTCTCACGCTTTACTTCAGCAAGTTCGAATTCAACGCCAGTGTATACTATGTGCTCCGCTCCATCGGCTATCGCCTCACGGGCTACAACGAAATTGCCATTATCGGGCCGGGTTTGGCGCGGGCTACGGCCGTGCTAGCCTTGTGGTTGGCGTGGCGGGAAAAGCCGGCCTCCTGGGCAACTTTACCTCGGACTCTGCTCTTCACGCTCACCATCTACTACCTGTTCGCCATTGTAGTGCATCCTTGGTATCTGGCCCCACTGGTGGCGCTGAGTGTGTTCACCACCTACCGATTCGCGCTGGTTTGGTCGGGCATGGTAGTCCTGTCTTACGCAGCGTATCAAACCAGCGCCTACCTTGAAAACTCGTGGCTGCTGGGCCTAGAATATCTCACGGTGCTGGCGGTATTGGCTTGGGAGCTACGACGAAATACCGTTAGCACCTGACATCTGATACATGGCTAGCAGTTGCGGCTTTGTTGACACCAAGTAACTGAATACTAGCCCTAGTTGACTTGGGTTGAGTCGGTGGCGGGGTGGGTCCAGTAGGCGTAGCGACTGACTTCTTTGAGCGTCAAGTTGCGGCCGTCCCAAGTTGTTTGGCGCAACAACTGATTGGGGTACTTCTTCGCAAACCAATACCTGCTGGTCTTTTCTGGCGCTAGTTGCACCTGCACCAACCACGCAGGCTCTGGCGCATCGACAGCAGGAGCAGATTGCACTTTGATTTCCGCATCATAATATGTGGGCGGCGTGGCTTTACTGGTTTGCTGCAATTCGCAGATTGTAGCCTGAAAGGTAGGCAACTCGGCGAAGCGCAAGCTGCGCAATGTGTAAGGCAGCGCATCCTCGAAGAGCATGTCGCGGCGCAGGTTACGTTGTCCGGCTCCCTGCGTGTCCCAATAGGAGTTATAGGTTTGCACGTACTGCAAGCCGTCGTCTTGAAATGCCTTGAACGTGTTGCCGCACCATTCCTGCGACGAGCTAGTGAGTTTATAAAGGCCCACCGGATTTTCGCGCCGAAAGAACAGGGAAGTCAGGAAATGGTACGGGTACTGGTCGGTGGGAATGCGGCAAAACTGATTCACCTTCATCACCGGAAATAAGTCGAAACGCTCGTAATTGTCGGTCTTGACTTTGTATTGGTCGTTAAACTCTTCTTTCACCGTGAGTTGCGCGTACTCGAAGTGCCGCACCTTGCCGTACACGATTCGCTCGGCGTCGTATAGAGCCACTTCAGCCAATCCATCTTCCCACAGCTTATTCATGGCCCATTGATGTTCGAAATGGGGATCTAAGCGCCTAAGTGCATTCGGTAAGACTTCGGGTTGCGGCGTATCTGTGGTCGGTGTTCCTGACTTAATAGTCGTGTCCGGCGACGAGCAGCTAACGGCAGTTAAGCCCACTAGTAGATACACGCCCCACAGCCAAGAATCGATCAGAACACGCATAACGAGAAATTGGAATGTGATGCCCAAGTAAGCGGAAAACAGGCAAAGCCCTTAGTGCTCATGCTATGCATTCCGTGTCTCCGTATTGGCGCGCCACGCTTTCAAGTCGTCTACATCGTCCACGTCGCGCAGGGTCGGCAATTGCGCCACTTGCAGGCCAAGCCGGTCGGCGTCGGCCAGTGTATGCAACAAAACTGCGTCGGTACTCCAGCTTTTATTAACAAACAAATCGGTGTATAACTCCTTCATTCCAAGCAAGTAGTAGCCACCATCTTCAGCTGGCCCTATAACTACATCATGCGTTTCCAGCAATGCGTAGGCGTCTGTCAGAAGCTGGGTTGTTATACCAGGGCAATCCGTACCAATGACCAGGGCAGCTGTGGCTCCAACCGCAAACGCATGCGCAAAAGCCGCTTGCATCTTCTGGCCTAAGTCGCCAGGAAACTGATACAGTTGCTCGTAACTGTTCCACGTTTCGGGTAATGCCACGGGGGCAGTAGAAGGCCCAGCCAGCCACAGCGTTTTGTGGGCAGCCACATCGGCAGTAACCACGAAGGTGTGGTGCAGTAGTTCCTGGTACACAGCTAGCGCGGCTTCGTCGCCGATACCTGCTGCTAGTCGAGTCTTCACCCGCCCTAGTTCGGGGTATCGAGCGAATACGAGCAAGTGAACCGCGTTAGCTGAGTCATCAACGTGTGCTGTCATCTGAATGGCGATAAATTCTTTAGATCTATAACTTAGCTTGTAATCGGCGCCGAAGCACTACTAGGCACTGCAGTGAAGCGGTTCTTTAATTATAGGAAGGGTCTTTCAAAATAATTGTACGACAGCTACGATAGCCCGATAGTACCACAAAATACCAGAGAATAACGTATGAGGTCTTAGGTCTTACATATTTTTATCAGCGGCCAGGCTACTTGGATAGCAAAAACCAAGCAATAGTAGATTAGCTGATAGACGTGCGTAAGGGTCAACGGTGCCGGGAATCTGCATGAATGGCAGATGCGGCAGAACGAAGATGGACAGCCCTACAATCAGATAGTAAAGCGGCCAAATTCGGAGGGCTCGGCGTACATAAAACTTCCGCAGGCGGATGCACCCGGTTTCACGCTGCTCTGCTAGTAGCAGTGAGGTGATAAGAAACCCTGAAAGCGCAAAAAATAGAATAACGCCTGTCCTACCGAGTACATACCACGAACGATACGGATAACCCGCCAGTCCTTTCAGCTGCTCGATATGGTGAATAAGAACAAACGTAGCGGCTATAAACCGTACCGAGTTTAGATTCTTGAAGTACATTTCTGACGAAGCTAGTACTTCTTTCGCTACTCGCTGGTGATGCACAAAAGACAGGTATCCGTGTAAGTGGCAAGACCTGTTTTTGGCTTGTGGAGCGGTGTCTTTATTTATACACCTGATGGCCAGTTTTTAGCCAGGGACTCCACAATGGAGAATAAGGGTGGACATCCTGCGTAACCCCCTGTGTGTTGTATACTAGGTGGCCTTCGTTTACCCACTGAAAAATACCCCCATACAAGTTGCGCACATCCTGAAAACCTAGCGCTTTTAGGTGCTCCCCCACCCGCTCGCTCCGATAGCCCACCGAACAATATACGACCACGATCTGGTTGCGAGGAAGGTCAGTGAAAGTATTTTTCTCGAATGAGTTGAAGTCCACAAAACGAGCGTTATGCAAATGGCTTACGTTATACTCGACGGGCGTACGGGTGTCGAGCAGCAACACCGCGTCGGGCTTCTCTGCCAGCATCCTTGCTAGTTGCGCAGGTCGAACGACGGGTACTGTATTGCGGTAAAGTGTGCGCAATAGCCGGTCATAGGTAGTGGGATTGTCGCCATCTGTCTGTCGGCAAGCGGAAAAAATCAGGAACGCCAATGGTGGAGCAAACAGCCAAATAGGGCGCAAAGCCGTTGGGAGACGTTGAAATATTTTTCTCATTGAGAAGCCCGCAAGCACATCCTACTCAGCACAAATCTAGGTGGCGCCATTAAAGCCCACCTAGACCATACAACCGTAGCAGCAATAGCATGGTTTCGCGAGTTATCGTTTCCATTCGGTTGGAGCTACCATGGACCCGAAAGCAGCGGCGAGTTTGGTTGCACATCTTGCCTACGTTGATATGCATCAGCGTCACGCCCGTTGCACGCAGCGGCAGCAAGCTCGTCTCGCTTGGCTTGCACGCAGAGGGCGCGATATACGCGCCCTCTGCGGCAGCATATGAAAAAACTGCAGGCTTATAACCAGCATTAACCAGCGAATAGTACGGACCTGTACTGGCGTCATTCGGTGGCGCAGAACACCCTCTCAAGCTAGGAAAGCCACGTTTACTTCAATCAAACTTGTCGCGGAAGAGAGCATAACATTGTGCTGGTATCCGCAACCAACATTGGAGCATACTGAAAGCGGTTTTCTTCTAGCAGAAGCCCATCAATTTACATAGATACCTCTTTGGCTTTGTTCATCATCTGCACGCCATGCACCAACACAGCACCACCTTTGATGGCCGCGGCTACGTGTACGGCTTCCATCATCTGGGCTTCGTCTGCTCCTTTTTGTAGCGAATCGGTGGTGTATGCGTCGATGCAATACGGGCATTGCACAGCGTGAGCTACTGCTAAAGCAATCAGGGCTTTTTCGCGCTCCGTAAGGGCTCCTTCCTTGAACACCTCACCGTAGTAAGCAAAGAATTTGTTGCCCATCTCGGCTTGCCATTCCGTGATGTTACCGAATTTAGCTAGGTCAGCTGGGTTGTAGTAAGTTGACTTTTCCATTTTTTTGAAACAAGAGAATTACTGTGAAAGGAAGGTGTAGCCACCTAAACATTTATGTGAGGCTACGCTACGTTGATTTTACATACTGCCAACTCGTGGTAGCCCAGCCGGTAGGCGCTGCACCCGAATAAGTACCCGCTCACCATTTTCGCTAGTTTCAGGTTCTACCACAATGCGGTCTGCCTCATCGAAATAGGTAGCAAGTCCGCGCACGATACCTACTGCCAGCGCACCCATTCGCCGTTGCGACACATAAGTTATTTCCAACTTATCAGGTGAATGCCGCACCACATGGAGAACGGGAGGAGAGTTTTTGGCATGCTCGCTACGCACTTTCTTATGCATGGTGTTCTCCGTGTGCTCTATCATATCCAGCGTTTTCCAGTTAGGCTGGATCAGCTTCTGATACATGTACATGAGGTCGGGCACTAGGTATTCGCCAAATTTCTCGTGAAGCTCGTTAGCCGGTACTCCTGTCATTTGAGCTGCTTTTCCCACTAGAGCATACATGTGCTCATCAGGGTAGACCTCTTTGTGGTCGAAATCACCAGAGGTAAGACCGGCAGCTTCCACTAAGCGGACCCAAGTGCTATGATCGTATTGCGTTTGGACATATCGCTTAAGAAGAATAAAAACAGTCCCGTGCATGGCTAATGAAAACGTAGAGAATATAAGTCTCTAAATTAAGGCCAATTCAACGAAGACGGTAAAAAGAAAAAGCGAGAAGCACAGGTGTCTAACTCTGTACTTCTCGCTTTTTCTTTTTGAAAAACTAAATATTACCTACTACGGTCATCGTTGCTAACGTAGGCGTTGGGCTACCGCCTTCATTTTCCACCGTCATGGCAAAGGCTTGAGCACTAGCAATGTCTTTCATCTGCTGAAGTCCTTCACCCGCTGCTGTAGTTGCAGCTAGCACTCCGGCATCAACTGGCTTTCCTTTGTCGAGAGCCCATAGTTGATACTGTTTGCCAGCAGGAGGCGCGGGTAGGCTACGTACGTCGACATACACGGCGCGCGTAGACGGGTTGTAGAGCACGCGCGCTTTAGCGGTAGGCGCGGCCGGCGTACCAGCCAGCGTTACGTGCCGGAACTGCTCGTCGCGGAGCACCGCCAACTCTTGGCGCTGGGTGGTCATCAGCTTTTGCGAAGCTTGCTGTGTGGCAGCGAAACGAGCTTGGTCGTTGCGCGCTGCAAACAACTCGGACTGCGTATGCTGCCAGCGGTTATAGAGCATATAGTTGCCGCCCAAGCTCAATAGTAAGGCCACCGAAGCCGCCATTAGCCACCCAAACCCACGGGCCGGAGCCTGCGTCTGGATAGGTTCTGGTACACTACTAATCGGGCGCACGACAGGTTCGGGAATGGGCGTGCTTACGGGTGGCGGAGTCGCCGCTACGGGTTGCGGAGCCGGGGTGGGCGCAGTAGTCAATGGCACAACAGGATTTGTATCATTCACAGAATCCTGCTGGCGAATGGCTTGCTGCCAACCCGCTAATACTCGCTCCCGCATGTCGGCCGGAGGTGTGAGAGAATGCGCCTCGGCATACGCATCGAGGCCCATAACAATGGCGTCTAGTTCGTGCCGAATCTCGGGATGGATGGCAGCGAGACGCTCCACCTCGGAGCGCTCGGCATCCGATAATATGCCCAATGCATATTCTTCCAGAATGCCTGATTCGATGTATTGCTGAGTGTCCACGGCTATCGAATCAATTTTGAAAGTACTTTAATAGCTGCTCTGGCGCGGGTTTTTACCGTGCCCAGGGGCAGATTTAGCTCTTCGGCTACTTCACTTTGGGTGTAACCTCCGAAGTACAGCATATCGACGACCTGCTGTTGGTCGGGGTTGAGTTGTTTGGTCATTTCCTGCAAGCCGATGTGCTCGGGCCGGAACGTGGGAGATGCGGGCTCACGTACTGCGGCGCTGTCCTCAAGCGGTTGTGTACGACTACCTACGCGGTACTGTCGAGACCGGATTTTGTCAATAGCCAAATTCCGGCATACATTCATTACCCAGGTAAAGAGTCGCCCCTTTCCAGCATCATATGATCCGAAAGAGTTCCAAATTTTGACCATGCTCTCTTGGAGCACATCTTCGGCTTCCTCTTCTTTTTTGACGATACGCATGATGACGCCATAAAGCGCTGCCGAGTATCGGTCGTAAAATAAGGTCATGGCCGACTCGTCCCGGTCACGGAGGCGCTGCACCAGCAAGTCCTCGTCAGAAAGAGAAGGTACGGCTTCAGGGGAATTACATTCACGGGCTACAACAGTATGGAACGGTGGGTAATAATGGACCCTTCGCCGGACGAAAGTACACTTCTACTGCAATTGTTTCGAAACTCACCCTTCAAAATCACACTCGAGCTTCGTAACCTGCGTGCTACGGCTACGTTTTGCGGTTAGTTGCGCACCACCGTACCCTGAAGAATATGTGAGCAACGCGCCGGTTGTTCTGCTAGGTATCTGCTCGGGCTACACTTCAACTTTATGGGTTTTCTTGGTCCGCAACCCTGCTCTTTCTCAATACACTGATTATCATGCCAATAGCTTCCATAAATCCTTACACTGGCCGCGTTGAGCGCCGCTTTCGTGCTTTTAGCTGGCCTCAAACGGAGCGTATTTTGGGGCAGGCCCACCGGGCAGCTGCCGAGTGGCGCACCACCTCTTTTGCGCACCGCGCGCAACTTATGCACCGCGCCGCCGAGCTATTGCGGGAGCGGCAAGACGAACTAGCCCGCATCATGGCGTTAGAGATGGGCAAGCCCGTAGTGGATGGCCGCGCCGAAGCCTTAAAGTGTGCCCTCTGCTGTGACTACTACGCCGACCACGCCGAGGAATTTCTAGCCGACGACATCATTGAAACCGAGGCTCAGCGCAGCTTTATCAGCCATGAGCCGATTGGGGTGGTACTGGCCGTGATGCCCTGGAACTTCCCGCTTTGGCAAGTGGTACGCTTTATTGCGCCGGCGCTAATGGCAGGCAATGTGGGTTTGCTCAAGCACGCTTCCAATGTGCCGCAGTGCGCCTTGGCACTGGAAAAGATCTACCATGATGCCGGTTTCCCCCGGCCACGTTTCGGGCGCTATTGGTCGGCACGGAGATGGTAGAGAAGCTGATTGAAGATGACCGAGTACGGGCCGTAACCTTAACCGGTTCGGAGCCGGCCGGCGCGCAAGTGGCCGCCATTGCTGGTCGCCAAATCAAGAAGACCGTGCTGGAGCTAGGCGGCTCTGATGCCTTTATTGTATTAGCCGACGCTGACTTGGAGCTAGCCGCCAAAACTGCCGCGCAGGCTCGTATGATTAACGCCGGCCAGAGCTGCATTGCGGCCAAACGGTTTATCGTGGAGAAACCTGTGGTCAAGGAGTTCATCAGCAAGATGAAAACCCACCTGTTGGCTTTTCGCACCGGTGACCCCCTAAACGAAGACACCCAATACGGCCCCTCGCCCGCCCAGATTTGGCTGACGAAATCACGCAGCAAGTCGAGGACTCGGTCAAGCAGGGCGCTAAGGTGGAGCTACACGGCGGCCAAACCAAGCCCGGCACCGCCCTGTTTCGGCCTATGATCCTGAGCAATATCAAGCCTAAACAGCGCGCCTACCACGAAGAATTGTTCGGGCCCGTAGCCCTTATTCTCGAAGCCAAAGATGCAGACGATGCTGTTCGCCTCGCCAACGACTCGCGTTTCGGCCTTGGCGGCTCCGTCTGGACCCAAAATGTGAAGCGTGGCGAGGAGCTAGCCCGCCAGGTGGAAGCCGGCGCGGTGTTCGTGAACAGCATGGTAAAATCGTCGCCGGAAATGCCGTTTGGGGGAGTTAAGAAGTCGGGCTACGGCCGGGAGCTATCTTATCTAGGCATTCGGGAGTTTGTTAACCAGAAATCCATCTGGATAGCCAAAGAAGAAAAGCCCGAAAAGCAGAAGAAGGTAGAGTAACTTGATGTCATGACATTACGAGACGCATTAGGTACAATCCTAGCTATGCTTATCATGATGGCCATCATGGGAGGCGGCTTCTATTATCAGTTCAAATCTGATTATCCTTTTGTTGATCCACTGATAGCCTCGGTGAAGAAAAGCCAGAAAATAGACAACGTTAGCAGTACAAGCTACCAGTGTAGATTAAGCAACGGGGAAGACACTGTGTACTTTGACTTAGAGCTATCGGGGTCTAATAAAGCAGCAATAATTACAGGCTATGCCGTGCGAAACAATGCTGTATGGGAGGTTAAAGAATCAAACACTGAGGTCGCACAAACCGATCAGCAATAGCCTAGTGCTTTGTAGATGAGGTAGCCGGTTATTTCATGCAGCAGCAGGCTCCAGCCACCGAGCGTATCGGCGCCGGGTACGAGCCAGTAGTCGGGGGTGAGGGCGCGGTCGGTGGAGCGGAAACCAGCGGGAAACGGTAGTGGGTGCAGACCTACTTTATGGAAGCAGCCAAGGGCGCGGCGTTGATGGAACGCCGAGGTGACCAACACCAACGTATCGAGTTCGGGGCGTGCGGCTACTATTTGCTTGGTGAACAAGGCGTTTTCGCGGGTGTTGCGGCTGCGGTCTTCCTTGATGATAACCGAATCGGGGACGCCAGCCAGATGCAGCAGTGTGATAAGATCCGCAGCTTCGGTATGAGCTTTCTTCAGCATAGCCCCCGAGCCCCCGACACCAAAATGTGCCGCACCCGGCCGGCCCGCCACAGCCACAACGCATTGGTAAGCCGGTCGGCACCCTCGTGCAGATACACCCGGTCGTGGGGCGACTTGCTGACGCTGGTGATGCCCGTTAGCAATACGGCTGCATCGGCTTGGCGCGGCAAATTTCTTAGCCTTACTGGGGTAGCTCCCACACTAGTAGGGTCTCGTTGAGCAGGGCGTTGTTGCTGCCCAGCACGAGGAGCAGTAAAGCGAACAGCAGTAAATTGCGCCGTCGCGCTGGTCGGTTTGTTAGCAGAGCCGCCACTAGCAGCACCAGCAGCCACAGCACTGGCAGCAACACAAAGTCGAGAAGTTTAGATAGCAGGAAAAACAATGGTGAATAGTTCGGGGGCTATGCGCTTATAAGTACCAAGGGTGGAATCAGGAAGTATCCATCCACTCGGCCTAATCTATAGCTCGAGATTATGTATTAAGGTTTCTTTTGAAATGCTATAGTGCTTGTTCGCTCCCTTGATTAGCTGCTCTTCTTACTGAAAAAGCAATAGCATCAGCAGAAACGTAACTACAACTGCCAACAAGGCCCACACGTCTTTGTGCAACCGCACTCTGCTTACAACGCCATAGGTTCTAGCTCGCGCAGCCTTTGAAGCATATCTGACACGTGCTGCTCTTCGGTTAGTGTATCGCACTCCAAAATCCGGCCTTGGCAATAAGACACGAAAAACGGCGCTACTTTTTCCTGCATCATCTTCTTGGCCACCGGATTCTCGTCGGAGTTGAGGCGCAGAAACAAGATGCTTTTGAAGTTTTCTCTGCCAGCAAACTTTGCGAAGGGAGGCGCTAGCAACTCGCAGATTTCGCAACTTTCAGAAGTAAACTTGGCAAATACTTTTAGGTGATCATGCGTAAGCCGACGCAATTCTTCGTCATTTACATCATGCACCTGCTGTCGATCTTCTTCTTTCATAAGGTAGTATCGCAATTGCGTCGGTAATAGTAACAAATACGGATAGACTTGAAACCAAGATATCAGAAGCTCTTTCTTCTTGAAAAGAAAGAGCTCCAATCTTTGCAGATTGAAGCTCTCTAGCCGTGATGTACAATTGGTTATCCGCTTAGGATTGCTTTAGCATCAACGTCCGAATGTACTTCACTGGTGCACTCCCGAAACTCAGAAACCTTTCATTGAAAGCTTTTAGGTCGAAGTCGTTGCCCTCGGCTCGTTTTAGCTCTTCGCGCAAATCATAGATTTCGGTGTAGCCCGTGAAATAGCTGCTAAGCTGTACTTGGCTCAGAGTAGCGCGGCGCCATTTGTTGGTAGCCTCCGCTTCTTCCTGAAATCCGTCGCGGAGGAGCAGCGCTTTGGCGGCTTGCTCGCTGATGTTGTTGACGTGCACCTCGTGGTCGAGGATGGTGTTGAGCGTCACACGCATATTCCACTTGTCCCACATCAACCAGATTTCGTCGGAGTTGCTACCGTAGCCGCTTTCCAACATCATACGCTCGGCGTACACGGCCCACCCTTCTACCATGGCCCCGTTACCGAAAACAGCCTTGATAAGCGAGGGGCTGCGGTTGGCGTACACCAACTGCGTGTAGTGCCCCGGAATGGCCTCGTGGATGTTCAGAATTTGCAGTGTGTAGTTGTTGTACTCGCGCAAATAGCTTTCGGCACTGGCGGCGGACTGGCCCGTGAGCGGCTCCACATTGTAATAGGTGTTGGCGGCTTTGTCATAAGGGCCGGGGCTGAAATGCTAGCGCCCGCCCCGCTTCCACGCATATAAAGCGGCGTTTCGCGCACTACTAGCGGCTTGCTAGGGTCCTGCGTGAGTAGCTTTTTGTCGTTGACGAACTGCACTAACTGCGGAATCTGCGCCTTCACGGCCGCCACGAATCCAGCCGGCGTTACGTGCTCCTGCGACAACCGCCCAATCACCTGCTTGACCAGCACCAGCGAATCGGTAGGCATCGGCTGGTTGGGGAAGTACTTGGGATAAAGCCGCGCCGCCCGAACGTTCATATCGCGCAACAAGCGGGCACGGTTCTGCTGCGCCTTAGCGTACACTTGGTCGGCGGTATACGTGGACTGAATATCGTAGAAAAACTTCCGGTCAAACAGCGCCTTGCCTATCCGGAAACTGCGGAATTTGCCGGCGGTCAGCACCTCGGTTTTCAGGAAGCGCAGGTAGTCCTCAATGCTGAGCCGCGTAGTAGCCAACCGGTTCTTAAAATCCTCTTTCTCCCGGGCCGTCAGCCCCGATTTAGCAATAGAATCTTGCAAGGCTTTGCCGAAAACTGCCAGTCCGCCTTCGTTTTGTTTGATGCCGAGTTCTGTATGCTCTTTGGTTGGGTTCTCGATGTTAGCTTCAGCGGCAGCATAATATTCAGGCGAACGAGCAATTTTGAGACTGATGGCGCGCAGCCGGCGGTCGAGGGGCCAGTAACGGCCATTCAGGATTTCCGCCACCGAGGCACCTAGATTGTAGTTGGCCGGGTTCCACTCCCACTCCCGCAGCGTATCCAGTTGCCACCGTCCAGCTTGCAGGTAGTTCTGCATCAGCCGCCAATCAGTTTGGTTGTTCACCGACAAGTCCGTCGGTTTAAAAGTGGCCAGTTCCTTGCCGCGCCGTTTCAGGGTTTTCGCATCGCCGAGGCGTCGGGCCGCCGTCGGGATGATCAGGACCGAGTCGTAGCGGTGGTAACCTTGGCTGCTAGCAAACTCAGGGTTGTAGTACCACAACGAATCTAGGAAGCGCTCCTTGTACCGCTCGAAGCTGGCATTGGCAGTTTCGGCATCAACGGTTTTGTTGATTTCGCCGGATTGGTTGCACGCGGCAACAAACCCACCAAGTGCCGCTAAAAGCAGAACTGTAGGGCGTAATGATGTCATCATATACAAAAGATTAAGCTCGACAAGGTAGCAGACAAACACTCGAATAGGTGGTAATCCAAGGATATTATCACTAAAACATAAAGCCAAGGCGCCTTTTTGAAACCACCAGATGCAGGGCCGCCTCAGGGTGTACTGGCAAGCAAATTTGTTGGTTGCCAGTACACCCTGAGGCGGCTTCTGTTAAAACCCTTCTTCATGTCGCTTGTCATAGCCGCTTTTCAACATGCAGTACAATGGGTAGCACTTATCAGAGAGAGAAATGGCGACAGAAAGCACCTCACTGCTCGTCTTGTGTCTTGCTTGCCCTTGGTATTTCGTGTTATCCTAGTGCCGGTATGCAAAATGCTTCTTTAGAAGCTTTACTTAAAAGGCCACTTTATTAAGATTCCCCAGGATGCTGGTCACTATGAATGGCGCCAATACCTCGACCACCGAGCAGAGCCGCACAGTAAGGTGCGGGGCGGCATTTAATCTTTTGCCACCAGCTCGCTCGACCGTTCAAACTACAACCCTTTGCTGGAACTCATGCTCGAGCCCTATGCCGTTGTAGATGCCCGTGCCACTTATGACCGCGCCGACGGACAAGGCACGTTTGTCACAGTGTAGGGTCGTCAGTGCAGCGTGTGCCATGTTTAAAGCTCTTTCGATGCCTGCAGCTACGCTTCTTTCTCTCCCACAATAGTGGTTGCTCCACTTTTGGCGGCGCTTGTAGCTATGTGTACCACTGATAGCATGGCAAAAACTTCAATGTTCTGTTTCGCAATCTTGCTGATGAGGTTTTCTAGAACAGGAGCTGCGCCGCGAAACACTAGGTGAGCCGTCTTTTGATGAATGCATCGACTATGTTCCGCTACTATCCCTAAGTGGACTGGAGCTTAAGAACACTTGGAAAAAGTTAAACTCCAGGAGCGCATTTACCTCATCAGTTAGTTTCTTGACGTCTTTGAACGACAAATACTGCAGCTTTTATTCTTACCACTGCAAAGCAACTGGCGCCTCAATAGAATAGGTGCTAGCTCTTAAAGTCGCCATGGCATTGCTACGCAGGCTTAGCCTAAGAGAAAGCGCGCTACTAGCTTCCTAAACGTAGTTGGAAGAATGCTGAGGTTTAAACTAGTTTCGGGCCTAGTGTGCAACTTCGTTATCTAGCTTTATACTAGCTGCTACTTGCATCATCAAGGCGCGCCCGAAGCGGAAGTGCAAAGTTCACGCCACGGCCGGTCACTGATTATCCAACGTCCTCTTCCCATGCGTTTCCTTCCCGCCCTCCTGTTTCCCTTACTGGCGTGCTCGCAGCAAGCCGCCGAAACCAGTCGTCCGCCACTGCCTACTGGCCCGCCCGTCATTGATGTGCAGGCGCCCCCGCAGCAAGATGCCACCGGCCGCTTCCCCGAGACGTTTGAGACGGGCGGCAAAGGTGGTTACTCCGAGGCCGACGAGGTACTGACCTCGGGTTCGTGGCACTTCGTGGAAGCGTTGATCGGTAGTTCCGAGCAGGACCACAAAAACGGCCAGCACGCGGCCCGGCTGCGCGAAAAAGGGCGGCTACGCATGAACTTCAATGCGCCCGCCGGAATCCGTACCATTCGCGTGAGCAGTGCCGCGTATGGCAATGACCCTGCCAGCACCTGGGAGTTGTGGGGTAGCGTAGATGGGGGTCGTAGCTTCCGGCGTATTGGGCAGCCGGTGCGCACGCAAGGCACGCGGCTAGTGGCCACCACATTTCAGGGCGGCACTTCTGGCCCGCTGCGCCTAGAGATCCGCAAAATAGATACGGGGAAAGGGCGGCTCAATATCGATGACATTGTGCTGGAAAGTGCCAATGGGGCCGCAGTAGTAGGCACGACCAGTGCTCCGAGTTCAACGGCTCCAACTCCACCAGCTCGACAACAGGCCACTGCCATTGTCACGAGCCGCGACGACAACATGGCCCTTGGCAACCCAAGTGGGGCTACTGCCAGTCCAACCAGCCCGAACAACTACCTGATGACCAAGCCGCAATACACGCTGAGCTACAACAATCAGCGCGGCATTCCGAACTGGGTGAGTTGGCACCTAAACCCATCCTGGATGGGCTCGGCCCCCGCCAGGACGACTTCCGGCCTGATCCGGCCTTGCCGGGCACCTTCTACGCCGTGACGCGCAGTTCCTACACTGGCTCCGGCTTCGACAAAGGCCACAACTGCCCCTCCGCCGACCGCACCACCGACCTCGACGACAATTCGGCTACCTTCTTGATGACCAACATGATTCCGCAGGCGCCCAACAACAACCAGCGCACCTGGGGCGACCTGGAAGAATGGACTCGGCAACAAGTTCGCAGCGGGCAGGAAGTTTATATTGTGATGGGCAGCTACGGTAAAGGCGGCACTGGCCTCAATGGCTTGAAAACCAGCATCGACAACGGCCGCGTGACGGTACCAGCCCATGTGTGGAAAGTTGTTGTGATTTTACCTGAAGGGTCCGACGACCTACGCCGCATTGCTGCCGGTCAAGCTCGCATCATTGCCATTGACACTCCAAACGACCAATCCGTTAGCCCGACTGGAGCCGCTACCGTGTGAGCGTCGATGCCCTTGAGGCCGCCACCGGCTTGGACTTGCTAAGCAACCTGCCCCCGATGTGCAGACTCGTCTGCAAGCACAGGTGGATGCAGGACCAGTGCACTAAGAAGTAACGAGAAGCATGTAGCTGCTTGATTGGGCGCGGTAACTTAAGGTTTGCACAACCTTGAGTTACCAACCCGTCAAGCAGTTTGTAGGGTTTACTTCCACTTCGTGTGCTAGTCCTCGTAGAAGTCCTGAGTATCTTTGCTTTGGCTGCGCTTTTAGGTGCGGCTGCCGTCCCTCCGCTCTCTACTCCCGCCCATTGCGCACTTGCTGGTGCGTCGTGGGCTTTTTTGTAGCTATCCTTGGGTTTCACAACGGCTTTACTTGACTTATCTACTAAGCTTCGGCATAGCCCAAACGGGTGTATGCGCCGCGCCAACACGCTTCTTTTCAAATGATTGCCGAAACGTATCAGTCACAACCGCCCGCTACGTCACGCCTGGTTCACCGGGTAGCGGTGGGGGCTTCGTTTTTTCTGCAAGGGCTGTGCTTTTCCTCTTGGGCCGCCCGCATTCCTACCGTACAGCAGCGTCTTCACCTCTCCGATACCGAGTTGGGCGGCGTGTTGCTGGCCGTACCGGTAGGGCTGCTGCTATCCTTACCCCTTTCCGGGTGGTTGGTGGCACGTTATGGTAGCCGGCGCATCACCGTGCTTGGGCTCTCCATTTATGCCACCGTGCTCACTTTACTAGGTTTAGCCGAAACTACTACTCAGCTCTTGGGGGCCTCGTGCTTTTTGGCCTGGCAGCTAACATGTCCAACATCAGCGTTAATACCCAAGCTGTTGGCGTCGAAGCCCTCTATAGCAAGTCTATTATGGCCTCTTTCCATGGTATCTGGAGTTTGGCAGGCTTTATTGGGGCCGCTATTGGCACCCTCATGATTGGCTACGGCGCCACCATTGTGGTACACTTCGCACTTATCACGGCCGTCGTGGCGCTGGGCATCCTGCTGATGCGTCCCTACCTACTGCCCATGGATGCCGGCCACGACCCCAACCAGCCCATCTTCGTGCTTCCCGATAAGTCGCTGCTGTTGCTAGGCGTGCTGGCGTTCTGTTCCCTGCTCTGCGAGGGCACTATGTTCGACTGGAGCGGCGTGTATTTCAACAAAGTTGTGCATGCTGAAAAAGCCTGGGCCGGGGTCGGTTTCACAGCCTTTATGAGTACTATGGCCGCCGGGCGCTTCGTAGCCGACTGGTTTACCGACCGGTTTGGCCGGCGGCGCACTCTGCAACTGAGTGGCTTGTTTTCGGCTTCGGGTTTGGTACTGGCAGTGCTGCTGCCTACCCTGGTGCCCGCCACCATTGGCTTTATGCTGGTGGGCGTGGGCGTGTCGTCGGTGGTGCCGCTGGTTTATGGTGCGGCGGGGCGCTCCACGGTTATGTCGCCGGGAATGGCGCTGGCGGCGGTATCTACAGTGGGCTTTGCGGGTTTTCTGCTCGGGCCGCCGGTTATCGGCTTGGTGGCAGGGGCTACCAGCTTGCGGGTATCGTTTGCCATTATTGCCGTGATGGGGCTGTGCGTTACGGCCCTAGCAAGCCGGGCACGGGTGTAGGTAATTCACTGGTTGTTTTTCGATGCAGAAAGACAATTTTGTAATTTACTAGTCCACCTCTCCTCCCTCGTCATGGCTGATAATATCTACTCTAACCGGCAGCAGTCTGTGCTGCTGATAACCTGTTTGTTGGTGCTGGCGGGCCTTATTCTGTTCGGGCTTGGCGGCTATATCACCGGCTTTTTAGGGGCTGGTATCTTGTTCGTGGTATTCCGCCCTTGGTTCAAGGCGTTGGTGCATCAGCGCGGCTGGAACCGACACGTAGTAACCATCGGCATCTTGATTTTTGCGCTGGTAGTCATCATCCTGCCCTTTACGGCCCTAACCCTGATGCTCGTCAACCGCATCAGCTACTACGGCCAGGATACAAGCCAAATTATGGCTGTATTGCATACCATCGAGCGCAAGATTGGCTACACCTTCACCAACGAGCAAACCGTGCGGTCGTTGCTGCAACAAAGCGTGGCGTGGCTTAGTCAGCGTCTGCCGTCATTAGCTACCAGTTTGCTGCATTTCATCGTCATCATTGGGCTGATGCTGTTCACGTTGTACTTTATGTACACTCAGGAAGGTAGTTTCCTGAAAGGCTTACGCCGCTACCTCCCTTTCCGCGATGGCACGATAGAAGAGCTTGGCGAATCATTGAAAAACAATGTGAATGCCAACGTACTCGGGCAGGCGCTAATCTCGTTCGTTCAAGCTTTGCTTACCGGGCTTACACTCTGGATTTTCCAGGTTCCCGATGCCTTGTTCTGGGGCATGGTGTCGTTTTTCCTGGCTTTTGTGCCGGTGCTAGGCACGCCATTAGTGTGGCTGCCAGCCGCCGTCCTGAAGCTAACGCAAGGCGCTACCGGGCAGGGCGTTGGCATTCTGCTTATGGGGTTTATCGTCATCATGAACATCGACAACTTATTGCGCATCATGCTAGCCCGCCGCATCGGCGATATTCACCCCCTTATTACCTTAGCCGGTGTGGTGTTAGGCGTGAATATCTTTGGCATTCTAGGTCTGGTTCTCGGCCCGTTGCTCCTCTCCTACTTCATCGTGTTAATGAAGGTATTCGAGCGCGAAAACCGGCTGCGTGCTATCACCAAAGCAAAGTCATCCAACTCATAATTGGTCATGCGGCTCGTATAAAACAGAAGCATTTCACATGCTGCCATCGACAACACAAGTAGAACAGTCATGCTGAGCTTGCCGAAGCATCTCGCGTGCTGATGTCTGATTACTAAACCAACGTCAGCACGCGAGATGCTTCGGCTCCGATCAGCATGACCGTTCTAGAGCTTATGGCGGATTTTAAACACTTGGGATTTGCGTCTACTTCTTGGCAAACCGCTCGCCGAAGAAATTACCGGTGTTCCAGGTCGGGCGCGTAGGGTTGTTGGCGATTAAGTAGCCAATCAAAAAGTTTAGCTGTGCATATTTCCGCCCGGCGTCGAAATCGAACTGGCCGTTCATACCATCTTGTGGCTTGTGATAGTAGCGGGCACGCCACTTCTGTACTTGCAAGCTAAGGTTGTTCTGCCCGTCCGCGGTTTTGTTGCCGTACTTGATGTGCAGGGCTGGAATACCTTGGGTTACGAAGCTGTACTGGTCAGAGCGAATAAAGCGGTTTTGCGCCGGCTCGGGGTCAGCTTCCACCGTTAAATTGAGCGCCTTGGTTGCTTCGGCCACGGGGGCAGCCAAAGAAGAGTTTTCGGCTCCTAATGCTACCACCGAAAGCAGCGGTGCAATAATGGTGGGCATGTCGGTATTGATGTTAGCCACTATTTGGCTTTTGGGTACCGTAGGGTTACGAGCGAAGTAAGCGGAGCCGAGCAAGCCCATTTCTTCCCCGGTCACCATGGTAATGAGCACAGACCGGCGGGGCTTCTCCTTGAGGCGGCTATACACCCCCGCAATTTCCAGCAGGCTGGCTACACCCGTAGCGTTGTCGTGGGCGCCGTTGTAAATGGAGTCGCCTTCCACAGTCGTACCTACGCCAAGGTGGTCGAGGTGGGCAGTATGCACCACATATTCATCGCGCAATTTGGGGTCTGCACCCTGGATCTTACCGACTACGTTGTAGCTCTCCACGTCCTGGTAACGAGTGCGTTGGGTAGCTGTAAGGCGCGGCAGAAGAGCCACCGAAGCCGGCTTGCCCGCCCGCAACGATGCCAAAGCCGCTGTGGTGTCGGTAGCAGCGCCAGCGAAAAGCCGCTGCAAGGTGGCGGCGCTTACCGAGCCTAACACGCGCAATTGAGGGCCACCGTAAGTACGCGACACAGCCACTTTGCCATCGGTGCCTAACACACTTACCACACCTTTAGGTGGCTCGGGCAGGTGAACGGTGGGCTTCACAGCGGCCAGTAGTACGCCTACCGCACCGTGCTGAGCCGCCGTTTGCAAAATGGTCAGCACATCGGTATTGTAGAGGCGCACCGCATCCGGAAACTGCTTAGGCTCTTCCCGTGTCACCACCACGATTTTGCCCTTCGCGTCGAGACCCGCGTAATCGTCGTAGCCTAGTTCGGGGGCGCTGATACCGAAACCAGCAAACACCAGCGGCGCAGCCACCGTTGTGCTTGCTTCCGCCGGATTGGGATAGAACGTAAAATCGGAACCATACGTCAGCGCTTGCTCCGAGCCTTGTGACGCTTGTAGGCGCAGGGTAGCGCCCGGCTCGGTGAAAGCGCGCCGCAGGCGTACGGTTTGCAGATAAGTGCCGTTTTCGCCGGCGGGCAGCACCCCACGCTTCTTGTATTGCTCCACCACATAGTTCACTGCCATCTGGTAGCCCGCCGTGCCGGGTAGTCGGCCTTGCAGCTTGTCATCCGCTAGGTACTGCACGTGCGCCTTGTAGTCAGCTGCACTAACTTTATCTAGGGGGTTGCGAAGCGGCTTGGGTATCTCGGTGGATTGAGCAAATGCGGTGCCCGTTGTGAATATACCTCCTGCTAAAAGCGCAAATGACCGTACCCTCATGCGTTGAAAATAAAATAAGTAAAATAGAATTCTGTACACTCGGTGCTCTAACAGAATCCTCAACAAGTTTGAATTCGGAAAATGGCGCTGTAAAATCAAGAGATGGACATCAACTTCTTGTGAGTGAATCTAGCTCTTGAAGCAAGGTGGGCATTCGGAAAGGACCCGCCATTTTTTCAATGAAAGCAGCGGCAGCCTCCACGTTTATTCCGGCGCTAGTCACGTAAAGCGGAGTCATGCTCTGACCGCGCAGCACCCCAATTACCTGGCGGCCCGAATGAAAGAAGCGCGTTTTTGCTACTCCAACAACCGGTACTTTTTCCTCTAGATGCTGGTATAGATGCCAGCCTAACCCGGGCCGACCATCGTCATCAAGCACTACGTATCCGTCTATTACCAGGCATTCAACCTCAGCTAAGTTGATTTGCTCCAGGACGGCCAGCAAACAGGGTAGCTCCCGCTTATAGAATGCCCCTGGTTCGTAAGGTTCTAATCCAGAAAGCGTCACCTCATGCTTGCTGGTTAGCACTGTGCTATGCCACGCCTCAAACGTGACGCCAACAGCCTTGGCCTCCTCTTGGCGGTAATACACGTCCAATGCCACTATCATAGACGATGTTCGCTCTCTTGGTCGTCATCGAAACGCAAGTTCTTTGAACTTGGAAACAACATTCTAGGTCTCCGTTAGCACCGTTTTAAAGCCTGCCAGCTTGCCGTCTTCGGTCTTGCCTAGCGCGTAGGCTTTTATCTGCGGACCGGTGCCCACCCGATATACTTTAGTGTCTTGCAGTTCCTGCTTCATATACATTTGCAGCGCCTTGAAGCGGTTGGCTTGTGCGGGGTCGCCGAGCACGCCTTGGTCGGCGGTATGGTTGCGCAGGAAAAGGGTCAGCTCCTTGCTTTCAACCTGGGTACCTGCGGGCTCCCCGAGCACTTCTAGCAAGGCGGCATCGGTTAATTCGCCGTCCGGGCAGAGTAACTCACCGGCTCGAGCGGTGCATCCGATTCGCTCATAAACACAAGGCCTTGGGTGAGTTGCTGCAATTGCTCCGACGCGCTATCGGAGGCGCCTTGGGTTGCGGCGGGCTCGTTGGTTTCGGTAGTTTCGCGGCTGCCTTTCGAGTCCAAAGAATCTGGCTTTCGCGAAGCTCCATTAGCGGCAGGCACTTGCGCGGCAATGGCAGTGGCCAGTTCCTTCATTCGGTTCTCGGCTACTTTTATTTTGGGGTTGGCGAAGTTCATATCCGACACGTTGTTCATCGGAATCAAATGAATGTGCGCGTGGGGTACTTCCAAACCAATAACCGCGACACCGATACGCTTACACGGCACGGCCGCCGCCACACCTTTCGCTACGCGTTGCGCAAACAGGTGCAGTGCCGCCAACTCCTCGGCCGGCAAATCAAAGATGTAATCCACTTCCCGCTTGGGAATCACGAGCGTGTGGCCTTCTACAAGGGGCGTGATGTCGAGAAACGCCAGGTGCTGGTCGTCTTCCGCAACCTTATACGCGGGCAGCTCGCCAGCCACGATACGGGAGAAAATGGAAGCCATGTGGTGAAGCAGTGAGTTTGTGAAACAGTGGATTTGACGTTCGGCATGTACAGGCAAGCGCCAAGCACAGCCTTATGACCTGCGACAAAGTACGTGGCAAAACGCAAAAGGGCGAAGCTTGCCGCTTCGCCCTTTCAGAAATGGCAGAGTATCAGACCTGCCATTTCGCAAATTTCCCGTTACCGGCTGATTTCCAGTATCTCGAAGAGAAGCTTGCCAGCAGGCACCGTTATTTCGGCGGTGTCGCCGGCCGATTTGCCCAGCAAGCCTTTGCCGATGGGCGACTTCACGGATATCTTACCGGCGGCAAGGTTAGCTTCTTCCTCGGCCACGAGCGTGTAGTCAAGCACCATGTTGTTCTTCAGGTTCTTGAGCTTCACTTTGCTCATGATGAGCACCTTACTGCTATCAAGGTTCGACTCGTCGAGCAGACGGGCGTTGCCAACTACTTCTTCCAGCTTCGCAATTTTGAGTTCTAATAGACCTTGAGCGTCTTTTGCCGCGTCGTACTCGGCATTTTCGCTTAAGTCCCCTTTATCACGCGCTTCGCGCAGTTGCTCGGCGGCGTTGGCCCGGCCGCGAATTTTGAGGTCCTGCAACTCATCTTTGAGTTTCTGCAGCCCCTCGGCGGTGTAGTAATTTATGGTGGCCATGGTTAGGTTGATGGTAAGCTAAAAAACAAGGAGAACGGTCAGCGGTGCCGACCGTTCTCCCAAACCTGGTTTAGGCAAATATACATAGTTTCTGGATTGAAGCTACTTCTCTACCCCGCTTGCTTGTGGCGGGCAGCGGGCTTCAACCACTAACTGGCAGCTAGTCAACCTTCAATCGGTGCTGGACCACTAGAAACCAAAAAATCTTTCAGCTTTGCTGCTAGCACTTCGTTTATGCGCCGATATGACTGAAACGTCCAGCCCCCACGTGCGGCGACAAGAGCACGTTTGATGCACTAGCCAAGAAGTCGAAGCGGGCTTGCTGCTCCGGCGTCAGGGTAGCTAGCTTCTCATTGTCGAGCACGTCTAGCGCCGCGCCGCGTACTTGGCCGCTTTGTAAGCACTGCACGAGGGCAGCGTGATCAAGCACTTCGCCGCGGGCAGTGTTGAGCAGCCAAAATGGATTACGGAAACCTTGCAGTAACGCTTCGTTTACGAAATGGTGATTTGCCGTTGAGTACGGAATATGTAAGCTAAAAACCTCTGCCCGCTCCTGTAGCTCACCTAAGTCAACCAATGCGGCGTACTCGTCGGGTAATACGGCCGGGTCGTGGTCGTAAGCGAGTACCGTGCAGCCGAATGCCGACAGCCGACGCGCAAAGGCCCGGCCCATGTGCCCGTAGCCCAACAACCCAATGGTTTTCCCTTGGATTTCCTCGCCGCGGTTCGCTTCCCGTCGCCACTGCCCGGCCCGCACTTCGTGGTCGGCCCGCACAATGTTGCGGAATAAAGCCAGCAGCAGCCCTACCGCATACTCTCCTACTGCGTCGCGGTTGCCTTCGGGAGCATTCAGCAACGTAACCCCGCTGCCGCCATAGCTTCCTCATCGATGTTATCAACTCCTGCTCCCGCCCGCGCCACATAGCGCAACTGCGGACCATGAGCCAGCAGTTCAGCCGTCACGCGCAGCTTCGACCGAACCATCAGCCCATCGTAAGGATGCGCAGCAAGGGCAGCAGGCACTTCCGAAGCTTTCAGCTCGGGGCGGTAATGCAGCGTCACACCTATTTGCTGCATGTACTCAGGCAAACTAGGATGCATTTCGTCGATGACGAGGCAGAGGGACATGGTTTGACTGGAAATTAAAAATTAAGAATCAACTGCTTAAAGCCCGAAAGTAAGGTTGTCCTTCCGACGAAAGTGGAATTTGCGTGTAAGTTTCTGAAAAAGGTAATGCAGGTTCCTCCTTTGTAGGAAGGACGGTTCATGCGTAACACGTACACAAGAGGCGTCTGAACTTACTCGCTCTTCATTTCTGCTTGCACCCGCTTCGTCAGCCCTACAAAGTCGGCAACGCTCAACTGCTCGGCGCGTTTGTCGAAGATTGGGTCGGTGGTAGCTTCCGGCGGCATTCCGAACGGCTTGAGCGCGTTGCGCAACGTCTTGCGCCGCGTGGCAAACGCCTGCTTTACCACTTTAAAGAACAGCTTTTCATCACAGTCCAAATGCTCGGTTTCATTGCGCGTCAGGCGGATAACGGCCGATTGCACCTTGGGCGGCGGGTTGAAAACGTGCGGCGGCACCGTGAACAGGTATTCAATCCGATAGTAGGCCTGCAGCAACACGCTCAGAATGCCATAGGTTTTCGAGCCCGGTCCCTCGGCCAACCGGTCGGCCACTTCCTTCTGAATCATTCCCACCACTTCGCGCACCTGCTGGCGGTGGGCTAGCACCTGGAAGTAAATCTGGCTGCTGATATTGTAAGGAAAGTTACCGATGATGCTGATAGGCTGCTGGTTGTAGAGCTTGCCTAAATCCATCTTCAAGAAGTCCTGGCTGTGAATTCGGTCAGCTAGCGCCGAGAAGTGCTTTTGCAAATACGCCACCGAATCCCGGTCAATTTCCACCACCGACGTGCGGTAGCTTGGGTTCTGCAGCAGCGTTCCGGTCAATACGCCCATGCCCGGCCCGATTTCCAGCACTTCCGTTACGCCATCAGGCAACTGCAAGGCCTCCACTATTTTGCGGGCAATGTTAGTATCAGCCAGAAAATGTTGGCCTAAGTGTTTTTTGGCTTTAACGGAATCCATAAAGGAGGGAGAATTTGGCGTACTACGTAGCGGGTTTCTGGTAATGGCAACACTTGTGCGGGCAGGGGCAAAAGAGCAATCTGTGTCTCAGGCAAGAAAACAGCTCAGCTTTTAGGCTAACAATCAATACCGCAAACGGTACCAAGTCAAGCTGTTTCGAGAAGCTAGCGCACAAGATCAACTAGCAATTCAACCGGCTAGTGAAAGCCAGCAACTAGAAACTTCAATTACCTTCACGTCCAAAGGTACGCCTACGTCGCTTAAACCGGCGGTGGTGAACTTTACCTTCGGCTTTCACTGCTTTTTGTGCTTCCCATGTCGCTTGAACTTGCCCACGCCGCTGATTTTCCTTCCATTGCGGACACCGTTTTTATTGTGCCCGCTGGCACGACCGAGCTACCAATTTCCGCCGCCGCCGACCTACCCGAAGCGGCCCGCCGCTACGTAGCCGACCAACTAGCCGCTGATTCCAAGCTGATTCATCTCAATCAGTATTCGCACCACCACTATTATATAGTAGCGCCTAGCACCGACAAAATCACGACGCACCTTGCTGCTGAAGCGCTGCGCAAAAGCGGCCACCAGTTGTACGCGCAACTGAAAGCCGACAAAGTGCGCCAACTATACGTAGTCGACCTCACAGAAACCGGTGCCCTCCCTCTGGCCGAAGGTTTGGCACTGACAGCTTACCAGTTTGAAGGCTACAAAACCGATGAGAAGTCTCACAAAGCCCCGACCTCCAGAAGCTGATCTTGGTCGGTTCACACATCACGGCTACGCAAGTGCAGGAGCTAGCTGGTGTGTTGCAAGGTGTGTTTTTGGCACGTGACTTAGTGAATGCGCCACTCAACAAGCTCAACGCCACGCAGTTTGCTGAGCGCATGGCCGCTGCTGGTGAAGAAGTGGGTTATCATACGGAGATTCTGGATCTAGTCCGCATCGAGGCTTTGCGTATGGGGGTCTGCTCGCCGTCAATCAAGGTAGCCCCGAGCCGCCCACGTTTACCATCATGGAGTACAAGCCTGCTGGCGCTACCAACACCAAGCCGTACGTGCTGGTTGGCAAAGGCGTAGTGTTTGACACCGGTGGGCTAAGCTTGAAGCCCACGCCCAACAGCATGGACATGATGAAGCTCGATATGGCAGGTGGCGCGGTCGTGACCGGGGTGCTCTATGCACTAGCCAAAAACCAAGTACCTCTGCACGTCATCGGCTTGGTGCCTGCTACCGACAACCGCCCCGGCGGCCTCGCCTTTGCCCCGGCGACGTCATTACGATGTATAGTGGCATGACGGTGGAAGTACTGAACACCGATGCCGAAGGACGCTTGTTACTAGCCGATGCCCTCGCTTTTGCCAAGAAATATGACCCCGAGCTAGTCCTCGACTTCGCTACGCTCACGGGTGCGGCGGCCCGCGCCATTGGCAAGGAAGGCATTGTGGTGATGGGCACCGCCGGCGACGAGTGGATGCATGAACTAAAGCAAGCCGGCAACCGCACGCACGAGCGCTTGGTAGAGTTTCCGCTCTGGGACGAATACGCCGACCACATCAAATCCGACATTGCCGACATCAACAACATCGGCAAAGGCGAAGCTGGCGCTATTTCGGCTGGTAAGTTTTTGGAACGTTTCATCGAAGGTTACCCTTGGGTTCACTTCGATATTGCGGGCCCGGCCTACCTCACCGCCCCTGACTCTTACCGCGGCAAAGGCGGCACCGGCACCACCGTACGCCTCACCTATGACTTCTTGAAAAGCAAAGTATAGAGTACAGAACAAAAAGGAATAGCAGTCATGTACCGCTAGTCGAAGCATCTTGCCTGCTGATGTTGAAGAAGGTATGGCCCTGCTGAGCGCAGTCGAAGCATCTTGTGTGTTGAGGTTATAGTTCTAACGCAACGACTCGAATGAGATGCTTCGGCAAGCTCAGCATGACAGATAATGTTACAACAAGACGCTTCGACAAGCCGACGCTAAACAAAGTATGGCGTTGCTTCAACAAACACACCAGCACATTCAATACTCAACCCATTCATAATGCTCCCACGCATTGGCATATCTGTCGGCGACTTAGCTGGCATTGGACCGGAAATCATATATAAAACCTTCCTCGACGCGCGGCTGCTTAAGTTCTGCACCCCTGTTGTCTATGGTACCGCTACGGTGCTGTTCGACGATTTTCCGGTAGCCAAAGACAGTGAATCTCTTACCTTCCGCCAGGTGCGCGAGGCCGCTGACATTGCGCCAGGCAAGCTCAACGCCGTGACTTGTTGGGAAGAAGACTTTGCCCTTACTCCCGGTCAGCCCACCACCGCTAGCGGTACAGCCGCCCGACTGAGCTTACTTGCGGCCTCCCGCGACTTGAAAGCCGGCCTGCTAGATGCCCTTGTGACGGCCCCCATCAGCAAAGAAAATACCCAGGCCGACGATTTCCGCTACCCCGGTCACACCGAATTTCTAACCACCTTTTTTGGCGCCTCTGAGAGTCTGATGCTGCTTGCTAGCGAGGAATTGCGCGTAGCCACTGCCACAGGTCACATTGCCCTGAAGGACGTGCCTAGCCGTGTGACTCATGAACTATTACTCACAAAGCTGCGCATTCTACTGAAATCCTTGAGGCAGGATTTCGGCATTGAAAAACCAAAGGTGGCTGTGCTTGGGCTTAACCCGCATGCCGGCGAAAATGGCCTGCTTGGTACCGAAGAGCAAGAAGTTGTAACCCCAGTTATTCAACAGCTACTACAGGAAGGGCATTTGGTATTCGGCCCCTACCCCGCCGACGGGTACTTCGGCACTCGCCAATACCGCCAGTTCGATGCTACCCTTTCCCTCTACCACGACCAAGGCTTGATTCCATTCAAAAGCATAGCCTTCGAGCGAGGCGTCAACTTCACCGCGGGTTTGTCGGTCATTCGCACCTCCCCCGACCATGGCACCGCCTATGGGATAGCCGGTCAATACAAAGCTGACGAAACCTCGTTCCGCGAAGCCCTTTACATGGCCTGTGATTTGGTACGGCAGCGTGCCGCACTAGCTGAAATTAAACCCCTAGTGCCTAGTGCTGCCCCACGTGGCGGCCGGTACGAGTAGACTGAGCGAGGTCTCTTGATTTCAGAGCTGCCTCATTGATTTCGTTGGAAACCATCGAAGTTGAAGCCCGGTTATAGTTTATCTAGAGCTGAATATTACGTGCTCATTTTTAGGCCACTGGCATGTTATAGCTAAAGCCACTATTCCAACTGAATAGTGGCTTTAGCTTTTTTAGCCTTAACGCAAATCACGATGCAAACTAGGGCCTTGGTAGCTGTTAGTGACAAGGCTCAACTAACCGAATTCGAAACATTCTTTTCAAAAACGAAATTTACTTTGCTGTTTTAAAACAAGAATGTAACTTTGCAGCCGCTAAATCATACTCGAATCCCATTTTCGTTTTCCTCACCCCTCTATGATTCTTCAAACTCCATCTGACTACCGCACGGCCTTACGCCGAATGGACGCGCTGGTCGCCGCTGGTTTTGAAGGCAATGACGCGTTAGAATCAGAATTCCGGGAGCTCATAGTTGCACTCGACACGTATGAGGACAAGCTAGGCTTGCTACCAATACCGAATCTACCTACGTCCTTAGCGGATATGATAGAGCTGAAGCGGCAGCAAATGCGCCTTAAACAGAAGGACTTAGCTCAACTGCTAGAAGTGCCAGCCGGGCGCCTCTCGCAGATACTTAGTGGCAAGCGCCGGGTTACACTCGACTTGGCCAAACGGCTGTATGAGCGCCTAGGTATTCCACCGGAATTCATTTTAAAAAATGCCTAAAGCTAGACTTCGCTTTAGCCCCTGCTTTTACTAAACGGCAAAATCTTTCTACTTTTGCCCCCTGCTATAAATTGACCGTGAAGAAGAACGTTGAATACGACCTGGCCATTGCCAAGCTAGCCGACAAAACGCATCATTTTGCGTACGAGCTGGACCGCGCGTTTTTCGAGCAGTTCGATCAGCAACTCATCCCCGATGGCAAGCTCCACGCGGATGTCACGCTGATTAAGACGGACCGCTTGCTCACGCTGAACTTTGATATTATGGGCACCGTACGCTTAACCTGCGACCGGAGCCTCGACGAATACGACCAGGATGTAGACGTGCACGAACAACTTTTGGTACGCTACGGCGACCGGGAGATTGAACTAGACGACAACGTACTGCAAATCACCCCTGATACGCAGACGCTTCCCCTGGCACCCCACATGTTCGATTACATTGGGTTGGCGCTGCCGATGAAGAAGCTGCACCCGCGCTTTCAAAACGAGCCCGACGAAAACCCCGAATCGGAAACCAAGCTCATCTTCACCACTCGCCAACCCGGCGATGACGACGATGACGATGAGGGCACCGACCCGCGCTGGAATGCGCTGCGTAACCTCAACTAAGCGCCTGAGTCGCTTTTCACTCAACAAGCAACACTTACCATTTCCTATTTTCTGACTCATGGCACATCCTAAGAGACGCCAATCCTCGACCCGCCGCGACAAGCGTCGCACCCACGACAAGCTGACCCCAAAGGCAGTTACTCTTTGCCAGAACACTGGCGAGCTGCACCTCCGTCATAAGGCCTACGTGGTAGATGGTGACCTCTACCTACACGGCAAAGTAGCCATCAAAGGCTACGCTCCGGTAGCAGCTCCTGCCGCCGCTGCTGACACCGACGAAGAATAGTCGCGCAGCTGCGATTTTCCCCTTCCTTTACCTCCCGGTCCTTTTCCTCTCTTGAGGAGTCCGGGAGGTAACGGGAAGTTCCTCTCCCAGACTCCTCCTTGATACCTCGTACATGAAGATAGCCCTGGACGCTATGGGGGGCGATTTTGCGCCCCAGGCTGCGGTCGATGGTGCGGTACTAGCCGCGCAAGAACTAGCCGGCAAAGCGCAAATCGTGCTCATTGGTCAAGAAGCTGCCGTGCGCCCTCTCTTAGACCAGCACGGCGACGCAGCCGCAAGCCTTGAGTTGATAGCCGCCTCTCAAATTATTGAGATGGGCGAGCATCCAGCTAAAGCGTATCAGCAAAAGCAGGACTCTAGCATTGCTGTGGGCTACCGTTTGCTACACACCGGCGAAGTCGATGCATTTTGCTCGGCTGGCAACACGGGCGCTATGCTTGTAGGTGCTATGTTCAGCGTGAAACCTGTACCTGGCGTACTGCGCCCTGCCATTGCCAACTTCGTTCCGAAGCTGAACGGCGGTGTAGGTATACTACTTGATGTAGGCGCCAATGCTGAGTGCAAACCTGAAATGCTGGAGCAATTTGGCGAATTGGGTTCTTTGTATGCGCAGTACGTGCTTGGTATCACCAATCCTAAAGTAGGCTTGATGAACCTAGGCGAAGAAGAAGGTAAGGGCACTACTCTTACGCAGGCGGTTCATCAGCTACTCAAAGTAAACCCGCACGTTAATTTCATTGGCAACATTGAAGGGCGCGACCTTTTCAATGGCAAAGCCGACGTGATAGTGTGCGACGGTTATACCGGCAATGTGATGCTGAAGATGGCCGAGTCCATCTATGACATCATGGCCGAAAAGCAGATGCGCGACCCTTTCTTCGACAAGTTCAACTACGAAGCCGTTGGGGGTTCCCCTATTTTGGGTATCAACGACAACGCTATTATCGGACACGGCGTGAGCACGCCATTGGCTATCTGCAACATGCTGTTGCAAGGCTACCAAATGGCTCAATCCGGCATCTCCGACCAGATTAAAAATACCTTCAAGTCCTAGCGACTAAGTCCGGCCCACAGCCGGATTTTTTCTTGCCGCGTTTTCTGTTTTTTCTTCAATGAAAATTACCGCCGCTATTACCGGAGTGGGCTCCTACGTGCCCGATTACGTGCTCACGAATCAGGAACTCGAAAAGATGGTGGACACCACCGACGAGTGGATTACGACACGAACCGGCATCAAGGAGCGCCGAATTCTAAAAGGAGAAAACCAGGGCACTTCGGTAATGGGCGTCAAAGCCGTACAGCAACTGCTTGCTAAAACCGGTACGAGGCCCGAAGAAATCGATTTGTTGATTTGTTCTACCACGACGCCTGACTTGGTGTTCCCGGCTACAGCCAATATTATTTCGGCAGCTGTTGGCATCACCAATGCATTCAGCTTCGATATGCAAGCTGCTTGCTCAGGCTTTCTGTTCGCGCTGGCTACCGGGTCACAATACATCCAAACGGGCACGTATAAGAAAGTAGTGGTAGTGGGTGCCGATAAAATGTCGGCTATTATCGACTATACGGACCGGGCCAACTGCATCATCTTCGGTGACGGCGCAGGTGCCGTACTGCTCGAACCTAGCACCGACGGCTACGGCTTACTAGATCAAGTTTTGCGTTCCGATGGTAACGGGGAGCAATACCTGTATCAGAAAGCGGGTGGTAGCCGCCGCCCCCCGTCCGCAGAAACAGTGGCGAATCGGGAGCACTATGTGTACCAGGAAGGTGCTACCGTGTTCAAGTTTGCCGTGACCAACATGGCCAATGTTGCCGCGCAAGTGATGGAACGCAACCACCTCACCAACGACGATGTAGCCTGGCTGGTACCGCACCAAGCCAATAAGCGCATTATTGATGCTACGGCGCACCGTATGGGTGTTGGACCGGAGAAAGTGATGCTCAACATTCACCGCTACGGTAACACCACTAATGCCACCATCCCACTCTGCCTCGCCGACTATGAACAGCAGTTGCGTCAGGGCGACAACCTAATTCTGGCTGCTTTCGGTGGTGGCTTCACGTGGGGTTCTATCTACCTCAAATGGGCGTACGATCCTAAGCCTGATCCGGTCGCTGTGTAACTACGGCGGCTCGGTTGCGGAAAACCTCTATACTTGCACTCCCAATGTGCCGCCCCGCCACTTTTCCGGGACGGCACTTCTTTTGAACACAAAACTTACAAAATTGAAGAATTGAAAATCGGCTGCTTGACTTTGCTTCTTCGTGTTGAATCAGCCAATTAACAATTTCCTATTCCCCCTCTCACTTTAACATGGCTACTACCGCAGATTTCCGCAACGGACTAGTGCTCAACTACAATGGCGACTTGCACGTCATCACGGAGTTTCAGCACGTGAAACCCGGCAAAGGTCCCGCCTTCGTGCGCACTAAGCTCCGTAACATCAAAACCGGTAAGGTTATCGATAACACGTTCAATGCCGGGGTGAAAGTGGAAACCGCCCGCGTAGAGCAACGCCCGCACCAGTACCTGTTTAAGGACGATTACGGCTATACCTTTATGGACAATGCCACCTTCGAACAAGTGGTACTGCCCGAAGCCATGGTTCCCTTCGCCGACCTGATGAAAGAAGGTCAAGAAGCTACCATTCTCTTCCACGCCGAAACCGAGCAGCCGCTTACTGCTGAATTGCCAACCACCGTGGAGTTGATGGTAACTTACACCGAGCCTGGCCTGAAAGGCGACACGGCCACCAACACGCTTAAGCCTGCTATTGTCGAGACTGGGGCCCGAATTCAGGTGCCGCTGTTCATTGATCAGGACACTAAAATCCGCGTCGATACCCGCGACTATTCCTATGTCGAAAGAGTCAAATAAGCAGTCCAGCAAGTCAAGCGCCGCCATGAAAGCCAAGGAACTCCAGGAACTTATCGACTTCATTGCGAAGTCGGGCCTCAACAAAGTCAACATTGAAACGGAGGAATTTAAAATCTCCGTACAGCGTGAGCCCAGCTACAAGCCAGTAGTAGGAGTATCGGCCGCGGCTGCGCCTACTCCAGCAGCTGCGCCAACTGCTCCGGTCCCTGTTCCTGCTACTCCAACTCCAGCACCGGCGGCACCAGTTGCGGCAACTCCGGCGGCTGACAACTACGTAGCGCTAAAGGCTCCGATGATTGGCACCTTCTACCGTAGCAGCAGCCCCGACACTCCGGCTTTCGCACAGGTAGGTGATTTAGTGGAAAAAGGCCAGGTGATTTGCATCATCGAAGCCATGAAATTATTCAATGAAATAGAGGCCGAAGCATCGGGCCGCATTGTAAAAGCCATGGTTGAAAACGCCTCGCCGGTGGAGTACGACCAGCCGCTGTTCCTCATCGAGCCGATGTAATTCATTGGGGTCGCAGGGTCTTATGAACTTAGGGTTTGATTATCAGTCAGCCCCGAGTTTGTAAGACCTTTTCCTTTTGCTACAAGCCCCCGAGACCTTAAGCCCCCAACACCACATGTTCAAGAAAATACTGATTGCCAACCGGGGTGAAATTGCGCTGCGCATCATCCGGACCTGCAAGGAAATGGATATCAAAACGGTGGCGGTTTACTCCACTGCCGACAAGGAAAGCCTGCACGTGCGCTTCGCTGACGAGGCAGTGTGCATTGGCCCACCGCCATCTTCGCAGTCGTATCTCAGCATCCCAACCCTGATTGCAGCAGCGGAAATTACCAACGCCGATGCTATTCACCCTGGCTATGGCTTCCTGAGCGAAAACGCAGAATTTTCGCGCGTGTGCCAAGAAAACGGCATCAAGTTCATCGGGGCCACGCCTGAGATGATCAACCAAATGGGCGACAAGGCTTCCGCTAAAGCCACCATGATCAAGGCAGGCGTGCCTTGCATTCCCGGCTCGGTAGGCTTGCTTGAATCGGTGGAGCAAGGCAAGAAGGTAGCCGCCAAAATTAAATACCCGGTTATTCTGAAGGCTACAGCCGGTGGTGGTGGCCGCGGTATGCGCATCATACCCTCCGAGGAAGACTTCGAGAAAGCCTGGAACGATGCCCGCACGGAAGCTAAGGCTGCTTTCGGCAACGATGGCGTGTACCTGGAAAAATTTGTGGAGGAACCTCGTCACATCGAAATTCAGGTGTGTGGCGATCAATACGGCCGGGTATGTCACCTCTCGGAGCGCGATTGCTCAATTCAGCGGCGTCACCAGAAGCTGGTAGAGGAAGCTCCTTCCCCTTTCATGACCGATGAACTGCGTGAGCGGATGGGCAAAGCGGCTGTGGCCGGTGCTGCGGCTATCGGCTACGAAGGTGTAGGCACCATTGAGTTCTTGGTGGATAAGAATCGGGATTTCTATTTCATGGAAATGAACACCCGCATTCAGGTGGAGCACCCCGTGACCGAGGAAATTGTGAACTATGATCTCATCAAGGAGCAGATAAAAGTGGCGGCGGGCATCCCGATTTCCGGCGACAACTATTACCCCAAGATGCACGCCATGGAGTGCCGCATCAACGCTGAAGACCCGACCCGGGACTTCCGCCCCTCTCCTGGTAAGATCACGACGCTGCACATTCCCGGCGGCCACGGTGTGCGGGTTGACACCCACGTGTACGCGGGCTACACTATTCCCTCGAACTATGACTCGATGATAGCCAAGCTCATCACCGTCGCCCAAACTCGTCAGGAGTGCATTGTGAAGATGAAGCGAGCCTTAAGTGAATTTGTTGTGGAAGGTGTGAAAACCACTATTCCCTTCCACTTGGCTCTGATGGACAACAAAAATTTCCAAGAGGGTGACTTCACGACCAAGTTCCTGGAAACTTCATTTGACTTTTCAGAATTGTAACTTACATAGTTCAGGTAAAACAAAAAGGCCCGGCTACAATGTAGCCGGGCCTTTTTGTTTAGATCTTCTAGCACTACAGTGTAGTAGATCAAGGTTTTATATGTACTGTCACTATGCCACTAGTAAGCTGAACTATTTATCTATCAAGTAACTCGTCTTTCTAGACGATAATGTAATTGCCAAACGTATCAAACTTAGCTCTAGGCAACGAGTAGGACTCAAGTAGGCACACTGGTTTGGCAGCTGGTTCGCCGAATTCGGTTTCGCTGTCGTCGGCTAAGTAAGACGAGCCGTTCTGAAACACAATATCATAGTAGGGATAGTCTGGTTTCTCTGGATGAGTGAACGGGACCAATACATCTACCTGATAGGTAGCGGAAAGCTTCTGACCTAACCATAACGCTCTTGCCTCCCAATGTTCGTTTGGCGTTCGGTAGATACAAATGTGCTGCGGAAACTGAGGCACTTCTGCTGCATCAGCTTCAAAAAAGATGTGCTTCGGATTGGTCGAATCAAATTCCATCGGCTCCTGGTCACCTACTAACATCGCCCATTCAAACACAGTAAGACTTGGCATTGCCGCCTGAAGACATTCCTGAATCTGTCCGGTTGACAGCATTTCACTAACATAGAAATCTTCCATAACCAGTAGCTAACCTGGATACTTGACTATATCCATAAAGAAGGCCGACTTGGAAGTCGGCCTTCTTTATGGATAACTATACCTTGACTTGTGGACTGTCCGTCTCTATCTCCTGCACTAACTCGCCATACCAATCCTCTCCGTACTTACGAATAAGCGGCTCCTTGAGAAACTGGTATATCCGCACGCCCAAGTTGGCGCCGAAAGAGCAGGCGGGGTTGCAGATGTTCCACCGGTCGTAGTTCAGAGCTTCAAAGCCTTCGTACTTAGTGATGCGGATAGGATATAGATGACAGCTAACGGGCTTTTTAAAGCTAGTAGCGCCCGCCAAATAGGCTTGCTCGATGCCGCACTTCAGGATACCACGCTCGTCGTAAAGGGCATAGGCGCACTCCCGGTCATTGATAGTGGTGGTGCTGTAGTCGCCTTCCCAATCCTTGATGTACAAGCCTTGCTGCTCGATGGCCTGTTGGCCGGCCGCCGTAAGAAAAGGCTTAATGTTTTGGTATTCGGCTTCGAGAATTTGTAGTTCCTCTTCTTCTAGGGGAGCTCCTAGGTCGCCCTCCACGCAGCAGGCGCCCTTACAAGCTTCCAGGTTGCAGACGAAAAAGTTGTCCCGAATGTCATCGGAGATGACAGTATTTTGAATGATAATCATAGTGGGTTCCTGCTAGGGCCGCAGAGAGTTAAATCAGGTTGACAAAGGCCGTCTCTTACAACTGCGCGCGTCAACTTCTGCGTTCCTCTGCCGAAAGATTAACTGCAAAGATACCCAATTACCTTAGCCCAAACAGCACCTCTTCGGTCAGCTTGCACTGCCGGTGATGCGAATACGTGGCTAATGCCACGGCCTGTGCTTGCTCTCCCAACTGCTGCATCAGCTCAGGCTCACTCAACAAGCGCCCGATGGCCGTTTCAAAAGCCACTGCGTTGCGCAGCGGAAACAGCAGACCCATGCGGCCATCATCTATTATCTCCAAGGTACCACCGGTGGCCGTGGCCACTACTGGCAAGCCTGCTGCCATAGCCTCGATAGTAACCATGCCGTAGGTCTCGTTGGTGGAACCCGTGATGGAAATATCGAGGGCGCGGTAGGCAATTTCGGGCTGCGGCGTAAACTCGCGGATGTGCACCACCTCCCCTAAGCCTAACTCCTGTACCCGACGTAGCACTGTTTCGCGGTACGTATTGCCTTCGTTGCGCGTTGATTCGCCAACTAGCAGCAAGTGAAGCGGCACGGCGGGGTGCTGCTTGCGTAAGACTGCCAACTCTTCCACTAAAAAGTCCTGTCCCTTGCCATCATCAAACCGACCGATGAGGCCTAACAGTACCGCGTTAGCAGGCAGTTGCAGGTTCAACTGTTGTCGGGCAATGGTGCGAGTTAATGCAGGGTCGGCGAACTTCTCTAGCTCGATGCCTAGCGGTACGACATGCAGTTTTTTAGGCGATAAATGGGTTTTCTCTAACACCTGCCGTGCCAGCCCCGGCAGCGGCGAGAGCCACGCATCCAGCGCCCGAAAGCGTAAGGTGTGCACTACACTACGCTTCGGGGGACCTAGCTGCATATGCTGCTGATATAGTAGCTTGAGTGTAGGCAACTGCACTGTTTTGCACAGCACGGCCAACCCTAAGTCGCCGTTGCGAGTGACGATGAGCGTGCGAGTGTTGAAGGCGCGCAATGTATGAGCCAGTAACCGAGCAGCGGGAACGTCCAGCGCTTTCCAACGGTTGGTAAGGTAAGCTACGGGCAAGTTCAGCGCTTCCGCTCGCGCAGCAATGGGCGAGCCGACGAGCGTAATTACCTGCACTGGCCAGCCACGACGGTTCATCCAGTCCGCGAAGCGCACGGTGTTCAATTCTAGCCCGCCCCAGCTCGCCGACAAACACAGCAACGACAACGGATAAGGCGACCCAACAACGGCATCGGGAGCAAAGGAAGCAGCGGCAGACTCAGCAGGATTCACGCGGCGAAGATACGGCTCGTAGTTTTTGTGTTGGGAGAGGTTGATGTTACCTAGAATTACGGCGCTGCTTTGCCTTGGTATCGTGCATGCTTGACAAAACGATATACTTAACCAACAAGGGCAACGCTAGGCTCCTATTGCTTTCCTCATCAGTGTATGTCAAAGCTCGTGTTACAACTGGAATTTGTACTTCCTCACCCCACTCTAAAGCCGTACCTTTGCTAATAAGCCAAAACGCTTAGCTTTTCTGAATGGCACTGGATTATCTTTCCCTACTAAATCCCTCGCAGGCGGCTGCCGTGATGCAAATCGACGGCCCTTGCATGATTATAGCCGGCGCGGGCTCGGGCAAAACCCGGGTGCTTACCTACCGCATTGCCAACTTGCTCGAACAGGGTGTCGACCCGTTCAATATTCTCGCCCTTACTTTCACCAATAAGGCCGCCAAGGAGATGCGCGCCCGTATCGAAAAGGTAGTGGGTGGTGCGGCAGCCAAGAACCTGTGGATGGGCACTTTCCACAGTATTTTCGCCCGGATTTTGCGTTCCGAAGCCGACAAAATAGGTTTCCCCCGCTCCTTCACCATCTACGACACGCAAGACAGCAAAACGCTGGTCAGCCAGATTTTGAAAGAGTTGGAGCTCGACGACAAGCTCTATAAGCCCGGCATGGTACTCGGTCGGATTTCGGCCGCAAAGAACAAGCTTATTTCGGTGCAGCAATACCTCAACGACCCCGTGATTCGGCAGGACGATGAGGCCGCGTTGCGGCCCAAGATTGGTGTGATTTACCAGCAGTACGCCAACCGCTGCTTCAAGGCCGGGGCCATGGATTTCGACGACCTGCTCTATCAAACCAACGTTCTGTTCAAAGACCACCCCGATGTGCTAAACAAGTACCAGAACTTGTTTAAGTACGTGATGGTGGACGAGTACCAAGACACTAACTACTCGCAGTACCTGATTGCGCGCAAGCTGGCGGCCAAGGAGCGCAACATTTGCGTGGTAGGCGACGACGCGCAAAGCATTTACGCCTTCCGGGGCGCTGATATTCAGAATATTCTCAACTTCGAGAAAGACTACCCGAGCTGCAAGTATTTAAGTTGGAGCAAAACTACCGCTCCACCAAAACCATTGTAAAGGCGGCCAACTCGGTTATCAAAAACAACCAAGCGCAGCTCCGCAAAGATGTCTTCTCCGACAATGAGGAAGGCCCACTAATCGAGGTACTGAAGGCATCTTCCGACAACGAGGAAGGCAAGCTGGTGGCCAACTCCATTTTCGAGGACAAGATGAGCCACCATCTGTCGTACGACGATTTTGCCATCTTGTACCGCACCAACGCCCAAAGCCGGGCCATAGAAGAAGCCCTGCGCAAGCTCAACATCCGCTACAAAATTGTGGGCGGCCTGAGCTTCTATCAGCGCAAGGAAATCAAGGACTTGGTGGCTTACCTGCGCCTCACGGTAAACCCCAACGACGAGCAGGCGCTCCGCCGCGTTATCAACTACCCCAAGCGCGGCATCGGCGATACGACCATTGCCAAGCTCATCAACGCTGCCGAGGAAAGCAACCACACCATTTGGGAAGTGGTGTCTAATGCCGACCAGTTTCTGCCCACCCGCGCCGCCAACCCGATAGTAGACTTCGCCGAGAAGATTAAGGCGTACACGGCAGTGGCGACCAAGGAAGATGCCTTTGAGGCAGCCAAGTTCATTGCCAAAAACTCGGGCATGATCGAGGAACTGTATGCCGATAAGAGCATCGAAGGCCTCTCTCGCTACGAGAACATCCAGGAATTGCTAAACGGCGTGAAGGCGTACACCGAGGACCCGGAGCGCGAAGACAAAACGCTTGGCGCGTTTCTGCAGGACATTGCCCTCGTGACGGATGCTGACACCAAAGATGCGCAGCAAGAAGGCGAAACCGTAACCATGATGACGATTCACTCGGCCAAAGGCCTGGAGTTTCGCAACGTATACATTGTGGGCATGGAGGAAAACCTCTTTCCGAGCCAGATGATGATTACCTCGCGGGCCGACTTGGAAGAAGAGCGCCGACTGTTTTACGTGGCCATCACGCGGGCCGAAAAGAAGCTGACGCTGAGCTACGCCACGTCGCGGTACCAGTGGGGCAACTTGCGCAGCTGCGAGAAAAGCCGGTTTCTAGACGAAATCGACCCGCAGTTCGTGGACTTTAAGTTTGCGGCCACGCCAAGCGCCGGGCCCGGTGAGTCGCCGTTTGGGCACGTATTCGAACGGCGCAGCAACCTCTTACCCACTCCTCCGCGTAAGACGGTAGCCAAAGGCTATACTCCCCCGGCCGATTTTCAACCTTCTGATACCAGCAACCTGCAAACCGGGCAGCGGGTGGAGCATCCCAAGTTTGGTTTCGGCCATGTGACCAAGCTGGAAACCGTTTCGGGCTCTACTAAAGCTATTATTCAGTTCGAGGAAGTCGGCGAGAAGACGTTATTGCTGAGTTTTGCGAAATTGCGGGTGCTTGGTTGATGCATTAGCTGCCGTATCCTTAGCTTTGGCTACGGTAGTACAGAGCGGGAGAATATAACCAACGCTCCGCTCGCAAGTAGGGTAGCAACTTCATTCGCTGCTACCACCCCTAACATTTAGGATTTTCCTTTTCCAATGCCCTTACCTTCCTTACATAAGCACGAGCTTCTACAGCGCGAATACGGCCAAAGCACCTATCAACTGGTGCAGGGCCTGCGCGAAGTAGAAGACAAGGCCGAGCGTACGCGCCGCGCCACCCAAATTGTGCAGCTTATTTTCCGACTGCAACCCTCTCTGCGCGACCAACCTGATGCGCAACAGCGCGTTTGGAACCACCTCTACGAGATGGCCGACGAAGACCTGGACATTGATGCCCCGTTCGAGCTGCAAGGTTTGAGCCAACTCAACCAGCACCCCAAGCCGGTACCCTATCCGAAGCTGAGCCCGAAGCTGAAAGCTTACGGCCGCAGTGTGGAGCTGATGGTGGAAAAGGCCCTGACGCTGGAAGACCCTTCGGAGCGCGAGCAAGCGACTATCACTATTGGGCGGACGATGAAGTTTCTGTACCGTTCGCACAACAAGGAAAATGCGAAGGATGTCACTATCCTAAAGCACCTGAAAGACCTTTCGAACGGGCAGTTGACTTTGGATCCGGCGCAGGTAGAAGCACAGGGCCTGTTTGAATTTGCAGGAGGTTCGGCGCCCGTAGCTGCGGGCGGTTCGAGTCGGGCTGCCTTTATTGTGCCGCAACCTCGCCAGGAGCGCGATGGACGCCGTGGCAATAGCGGCGGCGGTGGCAATCGGCGCGATAAACAGCGCCGCGGCGGCAAAAAAGGCCGTCAGGAACCCCAACAACCCCCTCAGTAATATTTTCTGGAGGAGCTAGAAGCTAGGAAGTAGAGGTAAGAAGTGGCCATTGAGCGAGAGAAGGCAGGAGTTGAAGCAAGAATTGCATTTATGTTATTCTGGTCCTTCTACTTTTGCACCTCAGCGCTTACCGACCCACTTCTTCTTCATTTTACTAGTTCCTAGCTCCTAACTTCTACTATATGGCCGCATTTGAAGTAATTGGCGGAAATCCGCTTAAAGGAGAAATTGTGCCTCAGGGCGCCAAAAACGAGGCATTGCAGATCCTCTGCGCTGTGTTGCTTACCTCGGAGCCCGTCACTATTTCCAATATTCCTGACATCCGCGACGTCAACAAGCTGATCGAGTTGCTGCGCGATATGGGCGTTAAAGTGGGTAAGCTCGCTACGGATACCTACCGCTTTCAAGCCGACGATGTACACATTGACTACCTTGATACGCCCGAGTTCGTGGCGCAAGGTCGGGCATTGCGCGGCTCGGTGATGATTTTGGGGCCCATGCTGGCTCGTTTCGGCAAATGCCAATTACCAAAGCCCGGCGGCGACAAAATCGGCCGCCGGCCGCTGGATACACACTTTGTAGGCCTGGAAAAGTTGGGGGGCAAACTCACCCTCGAAGGACTCGATTTCTATCGAATCAACTCGGAAGGCAAACTGCGCGGCGCCTACATGCTGCTGGAAGAAGCCTCCGTGACGGGTACGGCCAATATTGTGATGGCGGCGGTGCTGGCTGAGGGCACGACTACCATTTATAACGCTGCGTGTGAGCCCTACGTGCAACAGCTCTGCAAAATGCTGGTGCGGATGGGTGCCCGCATCAACGGCATCGGCTCTAACCTACTTACAATTGAGGGCGTGGAAAGCCTCGGCGGCACTGACCACCGCATGCTGCCCGACATGATTGAGATTGGTTCGTTCATTGGTCTTGCGGCCATGACAGGCTCTGAAATCACCATTAAGGACTGCCAGATTACTGAGTTAGGGGTTATTCCGGATACCTTCCGCAAATTGGGCATCCAGTTGGAGTTCCGCGGAGATGATATCTACATCCCCGCTCAAGACCGTTATGAGATTTCCACCTACCTCGACGGCAGCATTCTAACCATCTCGGACCATACTTGGCCGGGCCTTACGCCTGATCTGCTTAGCATTGTGTTGGTCGTAGCGGCCCAAGCGAAGGGCACGGTACTTATTCACCAAAAGATGTTCGAGAGCCGCTTGTTCTTTGTAGACAAGCTCATCGACATGGGGGCTCAGATTATTCTTTGTGACCCGCACCGTGCTACAGTTATCGGCCTCAACAAACGCACTCAGTTGCACGGCATCACCATGACTTCGCCGGATATTCGGGCGGGGGTTGCCCTCTTGATTGCTGCCCTCTCGGCCGACGGACGGAGCGTCATTGAAAACGTAGAGCAAATTGACCGTGGCTACCAACACATCGATAAGCGTTTGAACGCCTTGGGCGCACAAATTCGTCGCTTATAATTAATCCTTTCTTTCTAAGCCTGTAAATAGGTGCTGCCGCAACGCAGCACCTATTTTTTTGCTTTTGCAGGAATGTTTACGCTGCTGATATAGGCTTTAATGACTGGCAGTAAAGTTGGCAGAATAGCTTCAATGGCGGCTCGTTCCTGTAACGTCCAGTGGCGCGGCTGTCCAAACAAGCAAGGCTGCAAAATGCCCCACAACTGCTTGTCCTCGGTGATGTGGGCGTGGATCAAGGAGCGGTGGCCGAAAGTCTTGTGCTCGAAGTCGCGGTTGAGCACATCGGGCGTAGCAGTTTCTACATCCTCCACAAATACTGACGGCCGAGCAGCCAGCGCAGCCCGAAACAGCGGGTCTTCTTGCGGTAAGTCGGTTGTGTCTTCCTGCCAGTCATGAATAGGATTGGGCACTACGTCGTTTTTGCGCCAGCAGAAGGCAATACGGCCCTTGCCTACAGTTGGGTCCCGGACGTACAGAAAGCAACGGTCGGCATCTAAGTATTTTCCCACTTGCTCTAGTATTCGGTTGATGGTGGCCGTTGGTGCTTCATCAGCTGGTACCGTTACCAGTAAAGAATGATCGGTAGTTGAACTCATGCTGGTTTCGTCGAGACAGTATACTCCTGTGAAACGGGGGCAGCAATGAATAGTTAGCGGTTGGCTGCAGAATAAGTTGTTGACTTATTGCCTATGAGGCCACACCCAAATAGCTTTAAATAGCTGGCAATCTAATTACAGCAAACTCAGATAAGTCAAGAATTCGAGAGCATGATTAAAGTCAAATACCAAGTAAGAGCAGTGAAGCGTTGAAGATTTGTGGCGGAGGTTCAAGCGAGAGAAGATTCACTTTTAACTTCATGCATCATGCGCAAAACTGTTTGGATTCCCCTGTTTTGTTTGCTATTGCTTGTTTCTTGCAATAAAGAGCAAGAAGCCTTATCGGAGGACAAGCTATTAAAGGAAAACGTCCTGATGGATGTTCCACCAATGATGGAATCAAAATCAGAGGAGGTCGAAGCGCAAGCCATTGTCAGCGACGAAAGTTTCCAGGAAATTCCTTCACAGGTGAAAGTAACGGCGGCCCCGGCCGCTACACGCAAGCTGATTTATCACGCGGAGGTACGGGTCAAAGTGGAAGACTTAGACAGGGCCAACGCCCGTATGGACAGTCTCACGCGCACGTATGGGGCGTATGTGTCGGATGCGGCGGAGACGCGGCAGGATGGGGAGCGGCAACACCAGATGAAAATCAGGGTGATACCGGGCCGTTTTCAGGCTATGCTTGGTAGCCTCAATGGACTTGGCACTTTAGTATCCAAATCTCTAAGTACCGACGATGTAACGGCTGAACATGCGGATGTATCGGCGCGATTAGGTACCAAACGCGCTTTGGAACAGCGGTATGTAGCATTGTTGAGTCAGGCAAAGAAGATATCCGATATCCTGGAAATAGAAGAAAAGATTGGACAAGTACGCGGTGATATTGAAGCAACAGAAAGCCGGCTGAAAACCCTGAACGACCAAGTAGCCTATTCCACAATCACGCTAACTTATTTCCAACCAATTGCCTTAACTGCTCCTGATGCGCCGGTTATCTCGTTTGGCAGCCGGCTTGTTCAATCTTTCTATGATGGTTGGGAGCTACTCACAGGTCTTGTGTTAGCCTTGGTAACAGCCTGGCCGCTTCTACTTGGCGGCGCTCTTGGAGTCTGGGGCTTACGGGCGTGGCGACACCGACGTCGGCAACGCGCTGCGGCTTCAGCTTAGATAAGCTCTGCTATACATAACATAAAAAGCCCCGGATACTTCGTATCCGGGGCTTTTTATGTGGTAGTTGCTAGTCAACCACCATATCCACGACAGCCGTTACAACAGAAAGCACCACGCTGAAAAGAAGCGCGGAAATGAATCCATCCACTGCAAAACCAGACAATAGCGCATCGGCAATCATGACAATGGCCGCGTTGATAACCAACAGAAACAATCCAAGCGTCAGAATCGTGATGGGCAGCCCGAGCAGCTTCAGGATAGGCTTCAGCACTGCATTCAATATGCCTAGCACGATAACCAGTAGCAGAGCATCAGTGAAGCCCCCAATGTGGGAGCCGGGCAGAAACGCAGCCAGCAGATAAGTGATAACTGCCGTAAGCAGAAACTTGAGAATGAACCCCATGAGCGTAGAGAGAAATTAAGTGAGGGAGAAAGTTGGGGAATGTACGCGGATGAGGTAAAAAGGATAGCCTGCAGCCTGTATCGCCCTATTGCCTCGCCCCTACTAGCAGAAAAAGTACGGGCGGGATAGTTGCTTTTATCGGTTGATAAAGACAACTGCCCCGCCCGGACTTTTCTACAACTTAACTGCTCTTACTTGTCGGAGCCCCTGTCGGTGAGGCGGCCTTGGGATACGCCCATCCAATTGGCCATGCTGTAAAGTAGGCGTGCACCCACAATAGCATTCCACTCGGTGTCGCCGGGTGCTACTTCGTTCAGGTCGCAGCCAATGATGGTGCGCCCGGAGCGTACCACCTCGCGGATGAGGTAGAGCGCTTCTTCGAATTCGAGCCCACCAGGCACTGGCGTACCTGTACCTGGGCAGAGCTTTGGGTCTAGCCCGTCAATATCAAAGCTTAAATACACCTTCTGCGGCAGTTGCGCAATGATTTTGCCACACACCTTTTTCCAAGATTTCTTGGCGAACCGCTCATCGCTCAGAAAACGGTTATGGAACATGACGATGCGCCCCTGGCTTTGCTCTACGGTTTCGGCTTCCTGCTGGCTTAAGTCACGGATACCAACCTGCACCAGCTTCTTTATCTGCGGCAGCTTAAGCGCATTGTACATAATGGAAGCGTGCGAATACTCGAAGCCTTCGTATGCAGGTCGTAGGTCGCAGTGCGCATCGATTTGGAGGATGCCGAAATCATCGTAGCGCTCGGCCAGCGCGTGCAGGTAACCGAGCGGCGTGCTATGGTCGCCACCGAGCAGCACAACTCCTTTGCCTTCGTCGAGATACGCGCCGGTTTTTTCTCTGAGGTACTTCAGCAAGCCCAGGCCCCGCTTGGTGATGGCGGCCGGTACATCGGCATGCGTAGCGGCCTCCGCGGCAGGCTCACCAGCCTCCAGCCACTTGATGTAGGTTGCAGCCTGCTTGCGCAATTCCTGGCTTTCCTGAGCCACTTTCTCGTCGGCATCTTCCATAGCCAAACCCATACGCCACGCATCGGGCATGTCTGGGTCGTAGAGGTCCACTTGTAAAGAAGCTTCCCGAATGGCTTCGGGGCCTTCGGCGGTACCAGCTCGATAGGAGACGGTAACCTCCCAAGGCACAGGTACAATGACTACTTGCGCCTCTTCCACGGTGAAGGGCAAGCCAAATACACCACCCTGCGCGTCGCCTAAGGCGTTGGGGTCAAAGTTGGCTAGTTTGTGTTTGAGGGCAGAAGAATGTGTTGAAGCCATAAGGCGAATAGTGTGGTGGTGAAAGAGGCCTAAAGGTAAAATGGTGAGCCGGGTGTTCCAGTTGCGCAATTTGCGTCAGCAGAACATCCAGCTCACCATTTCGTCTCTACCCTTAATTAAGAAGGCTGTCCGTTAAGGAAGTCGTACGTGCGAATGATGTCGAGAATCTTCTCGAATGTAGGGCGGTCGAAGAATAGCATTAGCGGTAGCTCCACCGAGTTGTCTTTGTCGGAAAACTGCGTGATAACCGAAAATATTAGGGGTTGCACGAGAGGCTGCGCGAGCAACAGGTTGTGCAGTGAGGTAGCAATATCACCGCGAGGAGCAATAGGTGGCGCTCCGTATATCTTGGCTTTCAGAATATTGGCTAACTGCGTCACCAGAGCACCGGTGATGATGTTGCTGATTTCCAGCAACAACGACTCCTGCATCTCGTCGATCTGCGTAGATGCAGTCGTGTTCATGCGCAAACACACCTTGGACAAGCGCTGAATATGCTGGCCCGAAAAGAACATCAGCGTGGTGCCGTTGAACTCGCCACGAATATCAGACTGCACTGGAACGTGGTTTTGCTGTATGTCGCGCACGCGGTCCAGAATGCCGGTTCCAGGCACCAAGTCGAGGCTAGGCACTTCTAAAAGAACCTTCTCTTGGGCAATCACCGCGAAAGAATCGGCGGCGCGGGCCAGTCCTATGTTCAGAATTTCGCGGACTACGTCGCGCTCCAGTTCCGTCATGTGCAAGTCCATATAATTCATTCAATTGGCTGCTGCTGCAGTAGCGTGACCACAGCGAATTCAGCAGTACGTAAATTTAAGGTCGCCGGGCTAGAAACAGACGAGTTAAGGCGGGCACATCGAGCACTAAGCAAACCTGCCCGCTGCCAAGCAGCGTGACGCCCCCAAACAATTCAATGGTATCCAGCGGCTTACTCATCGGCTTGATGACAATATCTTGCTGACGCAAAAAACGATCAACGATGAGCCCGAGTTTGCGGTTGTTGTAAGCAATGATGATAATATCCTGTCGGCCATCTACGTCGGCGCGTGAAACCGGAGCCATGGGCCCGTCTCCGTTCAGCAGCCGACGCAAACTAACTACAGGCACATTTTCACCTTGTATACTGGCCATTAGCAGTCCGCCAATGACGTGCAGTTGCTGCGGCAAAAGCGACACAACCGAGTCGGTGTGCATAAGCGGAATAGCGTAGCTGCGTTGATCGAGTTCGAAAAGCAACGCACCTTTTACGGCTATAGACGTCGGGAGCACCAGTGTGAACGTGGTGCCTTCGCCTAGCTTCGAATCGACGCGTAACTGCCCGCCAAGCGAGTCAATAGCTAGTTTGACAACGTCGAGTCCTACGCCGCGGCCGGAAATTTCGGTTACCTCCTTGGCCATCGAGAAACCCGGCTCGAACAGGAAAGCTCGCACCGCATCATCATCAAGCGTTTTGGCGACTTGCTTGGGTACCAACCCGCGCTCCACCGCCTTACGACGCACCTGCTCGATGTTTATGCCTTTGCCGTCGTCGATTACTTGAATCAGCACGTCGTCGCGCTCGGTCTGTGCCGAAAGCCGCAGGTGCCCTTCCGCCGATTTGCCGGCCTTCACTCGCTCCTCTGGCTTTTCAATGCCGTGACCCACAGCATTGCGCACGAGGTGTAGGAGCGCATCGGTGATAATCTGCAGGATGTTGCGGTCAATTTGGATGTCTTGACCACTGAGTGTTAACTCTACTTGCTTTTGCTCGGCCGTAGCCACGTCGCGCACCACCCGTGGAAACTTATTGAGCAAGGAGCCCACATTCACCAAGCGCGCATCCATGACGGAGTACTGCAGCTCATCGGTGATGCGAAAGAGGTGAGCCGCCGTGGTTTGCAAAGCAGAATTGCCGATTTCCTGGCTTAGCGTCAGAATCCGGTCCCGGTCAATAATCAGCTCGCCTACTAGGTTAAGTAGGTGATCGAGCTTTTTTATTTGAATGTAAACTAGATCCGAAAGCTCCAGCTTGCGGTTAGCTTCTTCGTCGCTCAGGTCTTCTTCGGGCAGCTCGGGCTCCTGGCCTTCCACAAGGCGGTTGAGGTTGTCGAGCAACATGGTGACATCGGGCAGGGCTGCTTCCTCACCTACGGCTCTAATCATAGTGCCTAGCGTATCAACGCCCGAGAAAAGCACCTTGCTCAAGCTGCCAGCAAAATTCCGCTGCTTGTCCCGAATCAAGCCGAAGATGGTTTCCATATGGTGCGCCACCTCGCCGATTTCTGTGAAGCCCATAGCCCGAGAGTTGGACTTCAGGTTGTGCATGAGTCGGAACAACTCATTGAGAGAGGGCTGATCCTGGGGGTTCCGTTCCAGCTCACTGATATGCTGGCTCATGGCGTCGTAGTATTCGAGCGCCTCCGCCATAAAGATTTCACGGTATTCCTGTTCGCGTGATTTCATAACTCAACCAAACGACGCGAAGAAGGAACAGAAACTTTTGTATTGCGCACGCCCGATACTGTCCGTTGGAACTGCCCAGTATAGTGCACAATAGCGTCAGGCAATTCAGCCAGCGGCAGCACATCATTGGCCCAACCCGCTTGAATTACCGAGTTCGGCATCGAGAAAAGCACCGAGGAAGCTTCATCCTGCACCAACACGGTTCCGCCGTGCTGGCGGATAGCCTGAGCCCCCAGTGTACCGTCGCGGCCCATACCCGTCAGGATCACACCCAACACGTTGTTGCCTACTGTATGAGCAACCGAACGCATGAGGATGTCAATCGAAGGTTCATCCCCGAAAGGGCTACACTCAGTGGAAAAATCGGTTTGCCAGCACTGCCAAGGCGTGTGCAGCGCAGACTGCACAACGAGGTTACGGCCGCCCGGTGCCACGAATATGCAATCTGGCGTTAGCTGGGTTCCTACCCCGGCAGCCATAACTGGCAACGAACTTGCTCGCGCCAGACGCTTCACAAACGAGTTCGAGAACGACGCCGGCAAATGCACGGCTACGAGTACTGCGCAAGCGAGCGTAGCAGGCAAGGCCCGCACCAACTGCTCCACCACTTCAGGGCTGCCGGTAGAACCTCCAATAATCACCACTCCACCCGGCAAGCCAGGCACGGTGGCCGCGCTGCGTATTTTGCGCCATGAAGCAACTGGCTGCAAAGGAGCTATTTGCAGCTTACGCATTATCGTGCTGCTCCACTCCAACGCGGCAGCACTTGCTAGGATAAAGTCGAAAACGCCCCACCGGCTAGCTTCGCGCATCATGCCCGGCAACGGCTGGCTTTCGCAGTAGAGTAGCACCGGCAGTACTACATGGCGGCTAAGCGCTTCCAGACCACGCAACTGCGATTCATCCACAATCAGCAACGCAGGACGAAGCCGGTGGACTTGCGTAATAAACCCAGTGGGGTCTTCGCTGACACCACTCACGCGTAGCCCAAGCTGCTGCAGTAGTCGCGTCAGCGCAAGCCGCCCAGCGGTGGGCAGGCTACCAAGTAAAACAGTTTTTGGAACGAGAATATCAGGCACGAGGAAAAACCAATACGACAGGCAGGCTCACAGCCAGCCACAAAGCCGGCTGACTGTATGCAGAGCAACTAAAGCAGCGCGCTATTCAGCACTTAGCGCCCCTCCTACTATCTCTAGCACTTTCTCTTCTGAGAAAGGCTTCACGATGTAAGCAGAAGCTCCGCTTTCCAGGGCTTCATTCACAATCACCTCTTGGCCTACGGCACTGCACATCACCACCTTTACATCGGGGTCGTTTTCACGGATGCCTTTCAATACATCCAGGCCAGTGTTGTCGGGCAGAATTACGTCGAGGGTGATGAGGTCTGGTTTGGTGGCAGCAGCCATTTCAATGGCTTGCTGGCCATTAGCGGCCTCACCCACTACTTCATAGCCAGCATCAGTAAGCACATTCTTGAGCATCGTGCGCATGTAAAAAGAGTCGTCGACGATGAGGATGCGGTTTTTCATAAGACGTATTTCAAAAATCCAGGGAGAGCAGAAAGAGTAGAAGCTGGACGTTGTACGGCGGCCGGCAGGCAAAGATGTTTAAGTAGACTGCAATTGCATGATCTCAGAGGGAGTAAGCAGCTTCAGCATGTCGAGCACAATAATGATGCGGCCGTCTACCTTAGCTATTCCCTCGATGTACTTGTCGTTGATGTTGATGTCTTGGATGAACTCCGGCGCTTTTTCAATAATAGAAACTGGAATGGACAACGGCTGCGGCACTTCGCGAACCACAATTCCGATGGTATAATCCTTGGCTTCTATGGCCAACGTGTACGACGTAGCCGGTAGCTCCTGCCCCGCCGGCCGCAGCCATTAGCTATGCCCTTGATGAAAGGCGGTGTTTTGGGCATGCGCGCCACTTCGGGCGTTATAGTTACCTCTTTCACCTGCTCGATGCGCAGGCCATATTCCTCGTCGCCAAGCCGAAAAACAATCAATTGAATGATGGCGTCGGGCTTCAAGGTTTTCTTGTCGCTGTTTTGTTCTGCTTCAGGCATTGAACAGTTGAAACGTATAGAGGAGAACTGGTACTTGAAATATCGGCGGCTGGCAAGCACTGAACTACTACTACAGCCTTCCGGCTCTAGTATGTGCCTATACAGCCAGCAGACCGGATTTCCTGGCCTGCTACACCAGAATGTCATGCTTCGTGAGTTCGAGCTGAAATTCTAGTATAGCAGGCCGGATTACATTCAACACAGGTGCTTACTTCACTTTCTCTTTTGACCGGCCTTTAGTTGGCTTTTCGTCTGGAGTTTTTGGTGCTACTGGCGCCGCTCCATTGGATGCCTTTGGTGCCTCAGTGTAACTAGAACGCCGGGTCGCTTTGCCATTACGCTGTGCTTCAGTTTGCTCGATATTGGCGGCCTTGCGGTTCGGTGCAGGAGCAGCTGCCGCAGGGCGAGCATCGCCTCGACGGGTGCTTACCACTGGCCGGTTTGCAACCGCTTGTGCGTGTGCAGCATCAGTAGCCGCGTTGGCGCGGCGGGTAGTAGCTCGGTCACGCGCTGGAGTGGTAGAAACTGGCTGCGGCTGCGGCTGTACAGTTGACCGACGCATAGTGCGACGCGACCGGACAGGCTCTGGCTCTGGCTCGGGCTCAATTTCTTCCAGCAACTGGAAGTTAGAGAGACCCAACTGCAGATCATCGGCAATGTCGGTTAGGCGCTGGCTTGATACCGTTAGCTCGTACATCGAACTGGACAAGCCTTTAGCCGTGCCTGCCACTTGCTGAGTGCCCGTAGCCGTTTGCTCGGCAATAGCTACCACTTCTTCCACGTATTTTACTACGTCTCCAATCGAGGTTTTCTGAATCTCGGTGGCCGTTAGGATGTCACGAGAAGTGCGGAGGGTTTCTCCCGAGCTAGTGGCAATGTTCTTAAAGGCCGAGCTGGCCTCGAAGGTGGCATTCTTTCCTTTCAATACGCGGCCTTCCATGGTGGAAATAGCCGTAGCAGCACTAGTTGTATCCTTCTTTACGTCGTCAACCAACGTGCCGATTTCCGAAGCCGAACGGCGAGAACCTTCGGCCAGTTTTCGAATTTCTTCGGCTACCACCGCAAAACCTCGTCCTGCCTCCCCAGCTCGCGCTGCTTCGATGGCCGCGTTCAGAGCCAGCAAGTTAGTTTGCGAAGCAATATCCGTGATGACGGCCAGCGTCTTGCTGATGTCCTGGGAACGGTTGGAGAGTACTTCAATGGTGCGAGCCGTTTGAGCGGCGGCCGCCGAAATCTCCTCCATGTTCTTCACCACCTCAGCCACCGTTTTCAAACCAAGCTGTGAAGTTTGCTCACCTAGAATAGCGGCTTTGATACCAACGTCGGCTTTGCCAGCCGTTTCCTTGGTAGCCTGCATGATTTCTTCGATCAGTTTGAAGGCCTGGTCAGTTTTCAAGGCTTGGTTCTGAGCACCTTCAGCCATTTGTTGCATGGCCAAGGCCACGTCAACCGTTACGCGGCTCATCTCTTCTCCTTTCGCCGCCATTTCCTCCGACGACGTGCCCACTACCTGCGACGACTCATTGATTTCAGACAACAAGTCGTTGAGATTGTCGACGGCCAGGTTGAGGGCGTCGGCCATGGCTTGAATGTCGCCAGCGGTCTGGATTTCCACTTGCTGCGTGAGGTCACCTTCCGATATGGCCCGCACCACGCGGCTTACTTCCAGAACCGGCGAGGCAATTGATTCCAACAGATCGTTGAGCGTATCCACAATTTCTTTCCACGAGCCGCTCACGCCGCCCACCGTAGCACGCTCGGTCAGTTTACCTTCCACCCCGGCTACTTTCGCCACGCGGCTTACTTCCTGCGCCAAGCGGTTCAGGTCGTCCACCATGCGGTTGATAGTGTCGGCTAGTTCGGCTACTTCCCCTTTGGCTTCCAGGGTCAGCTTCTGGGTCAGGTCACCTTGCGATACGCCCGTTACCACCTTGCCGATGCCCCGCACCTGGGTGGTGAGGTTGGCGGCCATGGTATTTACGTTATCGGTCAGGTCTTTCCACACCCCGCTCACATTCGGTACTTGCGCTTGACCACCAAGGCGGCCTTCGGTACCTACTTCCTGCGCTACGCGGGTTACCTCGCCAGCGAAGATGTTAAGCGAGTCCACCATCCTGTTGATGTTGTCCTTGAGGTCGAGCAATTCGCCTTTTACATCCACCGATACCTTTTGGCTTAGGTCGCCGCGGGCTACGGCAGTAGTTACGTTGGCAATGTCGCGCACTTGGCTAGTGAGCGAGGCAGCCATGAAGTTTACGTTATCGGTGAGGTCTTTCCAAGTACCGCGCACGTTTGGTACGTCGGCCTGGCCGCCCAACTTCCCTTCGGTGCCCACTTCGCGGGCCACGCGGGTTACTTCGTCGCCGAACGTATTCAGCGAGTCCACCATTTGGTTGAGGTTTTCCTTCAACTGAAGGAGTTCCCCTTTCACGTTTACCGTTACTTTCTGGCTTAGGTCGCCCTTGGCAACTGCGGTGGCTACGTTGGCAATGTCTCGTACTTGGCTCGTCAAGTTCGAGGCCATGGTGTTCACGTTATCCGTGAGGTCTTTCCAGGTGCCCATTACATTGGGCACCGAAGCCTGGCCGCCGAGGATACCCTCGGTACCTACCTCACGCGCCACACGCGTTACCTCACCCGCAAAGATGTTGAGCGAGTCCACCATCTGGTTGAGGATGTTTTTCAGGTCGAAGATTTCGCCTTTCACATCCACTGTCATCTTCTGCGTCAGGTCGCCTTTGGCTACCGCGCTGGCTACGTTGGCAATGTCTCGTACCTGACTCGTCAAGTTCGAAGCCATGAAGTTTACGTTGTCGGTCAGGTCTTTCCAGGTACCGCTAACACGAGGCACGGCGGCTTGGCCGCCCAGCTTTCCTTCGGTGCCTACTTCGCGGGCCACGCGGGTTACTTCGTCGCCGAAGATGTTGAGCGAGTCCACCATCTGGTTGAGGATGTTTTTTAGCTCCAGAATCTCGCCCTTCACATCGACCGTCATCTTCTGGCTCAAGTCGCCACGGGCTACGGCGGTAGCTACGTTGGCAATATCTCGAACCTGAGAGGTCAGGTTCGAAGCCATGAAGTTTACGTTGTCGGTCAACTCCTTCCACACGCCCGCTACGTTCGGTACCAGTGCTTGGCCACCAAGTTTTCCCTCGGTGCCAACCTCCAACGCCACGCGGGTTACTTCGCCGGCAAACAGGTTCAGCGAATCCACCATCTGGTTGAGGTTCTGCTTCAAATCGAGCAGTTCCCCTTTCAATTCCACGGTGATTTTCTGCGTCAGGTCACCTTTAGCTACCGCTGTAGCCACATTGGCAATGTCTCGAACCTGCAACGTCAGGTTCGAGGCCATGAAGTTTACGTTATCGGTCAGTTCCTTCCACACGCCGGCCACATTGGGCACCGAGGCCTGACCGCCGAGTTTACCTTCCGTGCCTACTTCCAACGCCACGCGGGTTACTTCGCCGGCAAACAAGTTCAGCGAGTCCACCATCTGATTCAGGTTCTGCTTGAGGTCGAGCAACTCGCCTTTCACATCTACCGTCATCTTCTGGCTGAGGTCCCCTTTGGCTACGGCGCTGGCCACGTTGGCAATATCTCGTACCTGAGAAGTCAGGTTCGAGGCCATGTAGTTCACGTTATCCGTCAGGTCTTTCCATACACCGGCCACATTCGGCACAGATGCTTGGCCACCGAGCTTCCCCTCAGTACCTACTTCCAACGCCACGCGGGTTACTTCGTCGCCGAAGATGTTGAGCGAGTCCACCATCTGGTTGAGGATGTTTTTTAGCTCCAGAATCTCGCCCTTCACATCGACCGTCATCTTCTGCGTCAGGTCGCCTTTGGCTACCGCACTGGCTACGTTGGCAATGTCGCGCACCTGGCTCGTTAGGTTCGAAGCCATGGTATTCACATTGTCGGTTAGGTCTTTCCACACCCCGCCTACATTTGGCACGGACGCCTGACCACCAAGCTTCCCTTCTGTACCTACTTCCTGCGCAACGCGGGTTACCTCGCCAGCAAACAGGTTCAGGTTGTCGATGGTCTTGTTGATGGTTTCGGCCATCACCTTGAAGTCGCCAGACACCGGAATCTGGAAAGTCTCGTCGAGGTTGCCCTTACTGATGTTCTTAAGCACCTTACCCACTTCCAACACCGGCACGGCAATGCTGTCCACCAAGCCATTGATATTGTTGATCATGTCGCGCCAGAAGCCAGCGGCATTGTCGGCGGAGGCGCGAGCCTTCAGGTTGCCTTCCACCCCGGCTACTTTCGAGATACGCGACACTTCTCCCCCTACGCCACCTATCATCTCCACCATGGAGTTATAAGCCTCGGCTATTTCGGCGAAGATGTCGTCGGTTTGTTTAGTGAGGCGCACTGACACGTCGCCTTTTTTGAAAGCGTCGAGCGCATAAAGCACCCGATTGAGTTGATCGTTAACGTAGTCGGGATTCTGAACGGCCTCGTTGTTGCGGGTGCTGCGTCCGGTCCCGCGTTTGCGGGTATTTCCCCCATTGGATGCAACCTCGGCGAGTTGGCCGGGCTCAACAACAGAGTCGGAGGCGGCCGCTGGGGCGGCGCGGTGAGTAGAGGTGGTATTCTTACCTGATGCCATAAAGTAGGAGTAGCGAGGCCCGTGGAAAGTAGGCGAAGCAAATGAGAACGGACTGAAAACAGCCTTTCTCTACTTGGCAAAGGTAAGGAATACACTTGTTCCTTCGCACAGGATTATGCGCTTGAGAGCAAGACAAGGAAAAGATTTCAGTGAACCACTTGCCTCTAATTTACTGTTTGTCTCTTGCTGTAGTCCTGGGGTGTGGCAGAGTTATTGTGCGATGGGCACTGCCACACCGGATTATTCAAGCATCTTTGCGGCAAAATTCAACTTCTTGCCCATCGCCGCGTTTTCTATACCGAGTCTCCATCTTAGCTGGCCCTCTACCGTAGCAATTTTATCCAACCAATGGTCAAAAACCTAGTCATCGTCGAGTCGCCTGCCAAAGCCAAAACCATAGAAGGTTACTTGGGCAAAGACTATGTCGTTAAGAGTTCCTTCGGCCACGTCCGCGACCTGCCGAAGGACAATAATGCTATTGACATAGCCAATGGCTTCAAACCTACCTACGTGGTATCGGCCGACAAGCGAGAGATAATCACGCAGCTTAAGAAGTTAGCGAAGGAAGCGGAAACCGTATGGTTAGCGAGTGACGATGACCGGGAAGGCGAGGCAATTTCCTGGCACTTGGCCGAAACGCTTAACCTAAGCGGCACCGACAAAACGCGTCGGATTGTGTTTCGTGAAATCACTAAGAACGCCATTCTCAACGCTATTGCCACCCCGCGGGAAATCGACCTAAACCTGGTAAATGCGCAGCAAGCTCGCCGCGTACTCGACCGACTGGTTGGCTTCGAGTTGAGCCCGGTACTTTGGAAAAAGGTGAAGGCTGGTTTATCGGCGGGCCGCGTGCAAAGCGTGGCCGTGCGCATTGTGGTGGAGCGGGAACGAGAAATCAACCAGTTCAAAGTATCGTCGGCGTACCGCGTAACGGCGCGCTTCGATGCGGGCCGCGGGGCGGTGCTAGAGGCTGAGCTTCCAACCCGTTTCAAGACGCGGGATGAGGCAGAAGCCTTCCTGGCCCGCTGCGTAGGCGCCGATTATCGCATTGAAAACCTCGAGAAAAAGCCAGGCAAGCGCAGCCCTGCGCCGCCGTTTACTACGTCTACTTTGCAGCAGGAAGCCTCGCGTAAGCTGGGATTTTCGGTAGCGCAGACGATGAGTGTAGCACAGAAGCTATATGAAGCCGGCAAAATCAGTTACATGCGGACTGACTCGGTGAACCTCTCGCAGGACGCTCTTGATGCGGCTCGTGTAGAAATTAGCCGTGCCTACGGTCCTGAATACGCACAAACTCGCGTTTATAAAACAAAGTCAGCCTCCGCACAGGAAGCCCACGAAGCTATTCGCCCCACCGATTTTGCGTTGGCTAAAGCGGGGTCCGATTCGCAAGAGCAACGGCTCTACGACCTGATCCGGAAGCGGGCTATGGCTTCGCAAATGGCGGATGCGGTGATTGAGCGCACGGTTGCCAGCATCGGTATTAGCACGCAGCCAGGTGTATTACTGACGGCTACAGGCGAGGTTATTACGTTTGAGGGCTTCTTGAAAGCATACGCGGAGAGCAAAGACGAAGAAGAACTCGACGAAGCAAACAATACAGATTCGTCGTTCTCACGCGGCTTGCCGCCCCTGAGCGTTGGCCAGCAGTTGCCTTTGCAACTGCTGCGGGCTATGGAGCGCTTTGCGTCGCCACCCGCTCGCTACACTGAGGCTTCGCTTGTGAAGAAGCTGGAAGAGATGGGAATTGGCCGGCCATCTACCTATGCTCCGACCATTAGCACCATTCAGAAGCGGGGCTACGTGGAGAAGGACTCGCGTGAAGGCAAGGAGCGCAAGTTCCATGTGCTAACACTCGACGGAAGTGAGGTGAAAACGGAAGTGAAAACTGAAACTTTCGGCGCCGACAAGGCCAAGCTCTTCCCCACTGACACGGCCATGGTAGTCAATGACTTCCTGGTAGAGCACTTCCCGGTTATCGTCGACTTCCAGTTTACGGCGAAGGTGGAAGATGAATTCGACCAGATAGCCAACGGCCATGAGTTGTGGACGGATATGCTGTCGGGTTTCTACAGCACCTTCCATGCTACCGTGGAGCGCGGCCAGGATATCGAGCGTAGTACCTTGGGCAGCACCCGCGTCATTGGCATTCACCCCGAAACGGGCCAAAAGCTTACGGCACGTTTGGGTCGCTATGGTCCATACGTTCAGATCGAGCCGAAAGAAGGCGCGCCTGAAGGAGAAAAAGCAGTATATGCCAGCTTGCGCAAAGGCCAGTTCATCGAGAACATCACGCTGGAAGAGGCCCTAGATTTGTTTAAGCTGCCGCGCATTGTGGGTCAGTACGAAGACAAGGATATGACGGCTGCTTTAGGACGCTTTGGCCCCTATATCCGCCACGACAGCAAATTCTACTCGCTCACTAAGGAGCAGGACCCGCACACCATAACGGCGACTGAGGCTATCGAACTGATTGAGAACAAGCGCAAGACAGATGCAGAGCGACTCATTAAGGAGTTCCCCGAAAATCCAGATGTGCAGGTTCTGAACGGCCGCTTTGGTCCCTACATCGTGGCAGGTAAGAAGAACGTGAAAATTCCGAAAGGCGAAGAGCCGGCCGGCCTCACATTAGAGCGTTGCTTGGAACTAGCTGCTGCTACTCCCGACAAACCCGCCAAAGGTGGCCGTTTCGCCAAAAAAACCGCTCCTGAAGCCGATGCAGCCGACGCGGCAGATAAGCCAGCCAAGAAGAAACCTGCTGCTACCGCTAAGAAGCCCGCTGCGAAAAAACCTGCTGCCAAGAAAGCTGCTGGTACCACCGCTAAAAAAGCTACGGCAAAAGCGAAATAGCATAGCTTCGTTAGTCTTATGGATAACCGGCCTGCTGAGTAATCGGCAGGCCGATTTTTTATGTGGATGCAAGCAGCCTGCTTTCATAATGCTCTGTGTATCTAGGTGTAAATATCAATAAGCTGAAACGAGCATAGAAGCTTGCATAATCATCTCTTTAATAGTATAGCGCCTAGTTTATATGCTAAATACCAAGCTCTACCGTTATTGCGCCACTTGTCGCTGCATAAGCTTGCACAGCGCAAGCACTTATACTTATCACTTTAATTATAATGCGTTTCCTCTTCTTATCTGTTTTTGTATCTGCTGTACTAGCTTTTGATTGCAAGGAGTATCTCTACAGGAATGGCAATCCTTCACCTATTCTTACTCAGCCATCAAGGCCCGCTGAAGCAACCCCTAACCGGTACTCATGGCTATCGTCAGGTACCTATAGTGCAAAGCGCAGCCTAGCTGCCCGGTTCGCAGTACCACCGGGTTGCCAGCGCGTGACGGTAGCACCGGGCTCTTTTGGGCATTGGTTACGCTATTTGCCAGTGCTGCCGTCAGGTACAGCGGTTCATTTATACAACGGCCAACTGAAAGACCCGCAGACTGTGCATGCAGCGGTGCTAAATATTGACGTTGGTACTCGGGATTTGCAGCAATGCGCCGATGCCGTTATCCGGCTACGTGCCGAATACGAGTTTTCGCAAAAGCCCGACCAAGTGCATTTCCACCTCACCAGCGGCGACGATATTCGGTTTGCGGACTGGTACCGTGGTCAAGGGTTTCGCGTGAGCGGTGACAAGGTACTACCTGCTCCTAAAACGGTAGAACAGCCCACCCACGCCGTATTCCGCCGCTACCTCGACCAGATTTTCACGTACGCCGGCACCTTGTCATTGGCCCGGGAATTAAGTCCTGCTCCCCTCACCAACGTGCAGCCCGGCGACGTATTCATTCGAGGCGGCTCGCCGGGTCACGCCGTACTCGTGCTGGACGTGGCTGAGCACTTAACTACCGGTCGCCGCTACGTGTTATTAGCCCAAAGCTATATGCCCGCGCAACAGATACACGTGCTTCGTAACCCTGACGTGTCGGGCAGTGCGTGGTTTGCCGTAGATCCAGACAAGCCCCGATTTGATACGCCAGAGTGGGTATTTAAGCGCGAGGAATTACGGCGGTTTTAAACTGAACGCAAGCCTTTGCAGGAGTTTGTTAGCTTAATTACGTTTAACACAAAATCAACCTTGGCATTCATTTGGACGGGCTAATAGCCGTTGTAGAGCTGTTATCGTTGAGGAAATTTGTATGATTCAACCCGCTTTATAAGCTTACTCTACTACACGCTATGAGAAAGAAACTAGTGGCCTTGACCGGCGCAGGCATAAGCGCAGAAAGCGGATTGGCCACTTTCCGTGGCTCCGACGGGCTTTGGGAAGGGCATCGGGTGGAAGACGTGGCCTCGCCAGAAGGGTGGGCTCGAAATCCGGAATTGGTGCTGGATTTTTACAACCAACGCCGGGCGGCAGCGCGAGCGGCACAGCCCAATGCGGGCCACCGAGCCTTGGTGGAATTGGAGCAGGACTTCGAGGTAGTGATACTAACCCAGAACGTAGATGATCTGCATGAGCGGGCTGGTTCTTCGCAGGTGATTCATTTGCACGGCAAGTTGTTTGAGTCGCGCAGTTCCCTGCACGAGGAACTGGTATACCCTATGGAGTCCGACCGGATTGAGCTGGGGCAGATGTGCGAAAAAGGCCATCAGCTTCGGCCAAACATTGTATGGTTTGGCGAGCAGGTGCCGCTGATGGAGCTAGCTATGGACGAAGCCGCCACCGCTGATATTTTTATGGTAGTGGGCACGTCGTTGCAAGTGTATCCGGCGGCAAACCTAGTGCACTATGCCCCGAGCTTCTGCCCTATCTACGTCATCGATCCACACCAGCCGCCACTAATGGGGCGGCCCAATCTGCACTTCATTACGGAACCCGCTAGCACAGGCGTAGCACGAGTGGCAACTGAGTTGCGAAGCAGTTTGTAGGCTGTAGCACAAATTTGATTTTTAATATAACTTAACAGCTATATATTGCAGGTGGTAGCAGAAACTGCTGCCTAACGGTGCCCGTGACGCGGCTTCGCGCCATGGCGAACGGCAAGAAATATGGCTTCTGTTTTCGGACATACTGCACTTGGTGCAACTCTAGGCATACTGCTACTCCCAGGGAGGCAGCACTGGCACTGGTGGGTGTTAGCGGCTGCCTGCGCGTTTTTGCCTGACGCCGACGTTGTGGGCTTTAAATTTCATGTTCCTTATGCTAGTCAGTGGGGCCACCGGGGCCTAACGCATTCCATACTTGCGGCAGCAGTAGTGGCAACGGTTCTGGTAGGGTTCTATAGCTTACGCCGCACCACTCAAGCACTAGCACTGGCGCGGATATGGGGGCTGCTATTCTTGGCTACCGCTTCACACGGCGTGCTCGATGCCATGACCACAGGTGGTTTGGGAGTGGCCTTTTTTAGCCCAATTGACCAGCAGCGTTATTTTTTCAGCTTTCGTCCCATTCAGGTATCTCCCATAGGCATTCGCAATTTTGCGGGCCAGCAAGCCCTGCGGGTACTTGTCAGTGAAGCAGTCTGGGTGGGGTTGCCCTGCTTAGTGCTTCTGCTGATAAATTGGTTGTTGCTGTCCAGGAGCCAACCTTTAGAGGACAGAGCAGGTTAAAAGGGACAACTGAAATTAAATTTCTGTTAAATCGTCTGCCTAACCCCTGTGCACGCAGGTAGCTAGTCCGTTTTCTATGCATTCACATTTGCGCTGTCTGTTGTTGGCTGCTCTCGGTATGGCCACGACCTTACCAGTTCTGGCTCAGACCTCTACTTCGGCAACCCACACCGTTTACTTGCTTGGCAACACTGCCACCGCCGACCTACCTACTGCCCATCTGCAAACGTTGCGCAGGGCGCTAGAGCAGCAAGCCGGCACTTTTACCGTGGTTCACCTCGGGGATATGGCCGGTCCGCAGGGGCTGGGCACCAAGCAAGATTCCAGTCGTACCAACGAAACTGCCCGCATTGATGCCCTTTTGGCGTTGGTAAAGGATTTGCCAAACGGCAAAATTTACTTTGTGCCCGGCGACCGGGATTGGGCTAACTCGGGTCCCGACGGCCTCAAGCGGGTGCGCCGCCTCGAAGAGTACATTGAAAAGCGCTTGCCCAACCAAAATGCCTTTGCCCCTACTGGCGGCTGCCCTGGCCCCGAAGTGATTGATGTGGCGCCAAATGTGCGGCTGGTAGCATTGAACACACCTTGGTTTACGCACCCCTTCGACCGCCCCGAAGCCCCCGACACCGACTGCAAGACGCTCACACAGGAAGAGTTTCGGGAGCAGTTGCAGGATTTACTCGACGACACGAAGGGCAAGAACGTGTTGTTAGTAGGTCACCAGCCCGTGGTTACCAATGGCGTGTACGGCGGCAGCCAACCCCTGAGTCGGCACTTGTTGCCGCCGGTGGCAGGCAGCATCTATGCGGCGTATCGCCAGAACGTGGGCACACCGCGTGATATGGCCAATCCAGCGTATCAGGGCTTCCGCAAGGAGATGCTGAACACATTGCGCGACAACCCTGGCGCCGTGTACGCCGCCGCCCACGACTACAGTTTACAGCTCACACGCCTCGAAGACAACTACCATTTGGTATCCGGCTCGTTTGCGGAAAAGCAACACGTGGGGGCTAATGCCAACTCGCAATACAATAAGTCGGAAGAAGGCTTTTCGAAGCTAGAGTATTACGCTGACGGCACTGTAAAGACCTTTTTCTACGCTTTCGATGGGGCGGGCACTGCCGCAAAAGAAGCTTACGCGGCCACGCTGTTTCAGTCAGCTTGCCAGGAGCCCCGGCTGCCCAACGTGCCAGTGAATAGCTTCATCCCCGAGTGTCCCACGGCTCCGAAGGGTGTAGCCGAAGTGAAACCAGACGCGCCAACCCCACCCGTGCAAACGCTGGCGGCCGGCAAGCAATACGCTGGCACCGGCTCCGCACGGTTATTCTTGGGTCCGCTCTACCGCTCTTCCTGGACGCAGCCGGTATCCGTTCCTACCCTCGACTTAAATACTGAGAAAGGCGGCCTGCGGGCTTTCGGGCGCGGTGGTGGCCGACAGACAACGTCCTTAAAGCTGATTGCCGCTGATTCGTCGGAATACGTGTTTCGGTCCGTTGATAAGGATGTAACTAAGATTCTGCCGCCGGAGCTGCGCAACTCTGTGGCGGCCAATGTGCTGCGTGGCATCACCCCCACTGCTCACCCCTACTCTGCACTGGTAACCGGCTCAATGCTCGACCAAACCGACATTCTGCACGCTCGTCCCCGCCTTTTTGTGCTGCCCGACAATCAGCAGCTCGGCCCCTATCGGGAAGAGTATGCGGGCTTGTTCGGTACACTCGAAGACCGACCCGTGGACCCAAAACCCAATTTGCCGGGTTTCGGTGGGGCCGATGAGGTGCGCCGCTCGTTCAGCTTCTTCCGTCAACTCTACAAAGACCACGACAACCGCATTGATGCCGTAGCCTTCGGCAAGGCGCGCGCTTTCGATATGCTGGTGGCCGACTTCGGCAAGCACGAAGACAACTGGAAATGGGCGGGCTACAAGGAAGGTAAGAACACCGTGTATAAGCCAATTCCGCGCGACCGGGACCAATCGTTCACGCTTTGGAACGGCCTGCTCACCTACCTCGCCAACCGTGAATGGGCTGTGCCTAGCATCGAGGATTTTCAGAGTGAATTTCACGATTTGGAAAGCCTAAACTGGCCCGCCCGTAACCTCGACCGGTTCTTGCTCCAAAGCCTCACGCGTGAGCAATGGAAGGAGATTGGGCAGTATATGCAGACCAAGATTACGCCCGCGGCCATCGACCAAGCCACGGCTCAACTGCCCAAGGAGATGATGCCGCTGTCGGGCAACGACTTGAACCGCAAGCTCAAAGCCCGCATTCAGGAATTGCCCAAGGCGCTGGACGACTACTACCTGATGCTGGCTAAGCGCGTGGATGTGGTAGGTTCCAACAAGGCTGAAGTGTTCCAAGTAGACCGCCAAGCCGACGGCAATGTGCGCGTCCGTATGTTCGACAAAGCCAAGGAGGGCGACCAACCCGACGGCGCGCCGCTGTTTGAACGCACCTTCAAGCGCAACGAAACCGATGAAGTCAGCTTGTATGGCCTCGATGGCAAAGACGTTTTTACGGTAACGGGAGCCGCCAAAAACAGTGTACTGGTACGCATCATCGGGGGCGATGGCAAAGACCAGATTGCCGACAACTCACAAGTAAGCGGGTTGCGCACTCTCACCAAAGTGTACGACGTGCCCGATACCGACCTCAAGCTTGGCTCGGAAAGCGACAACCGTACCTCTTCGAAGCCGTCAGTCAACAGCTACGACCGGGAGGCCTTCAACTACGACGGCTACACGCCCCGCGCCACGCTCATCTACAACCAGAGCGACGGGTTTGGCGCCGGCATCGGCGTAGACATTGTGCGCCAGGGCTTCCGTAAGCCAGGCTTCAAGAACCTTTACGGGTTCGATGTGCAGGGCTCCACAAATGGCAACTTCGAAGTGGCCCTCAATATGCGTCACCGCCACGCCATCGGTCTTTTTGACATTGGTGCCCGCGCCGAGTACGGCAACTTCTTTCAGTTCTACAACTTCTTCGGGCTCGGCAACAATACCACCAAGGACGACGGACTGTACGACAACAACTACTACAAGGCCCGCTACCGGGGCTACAGAGGCAGTGTTTTCACGGAGCGGGTGTTCTTCCAGCGTAGCCTGTTCCGCCTTGGGGCCGGCTACGAACAGTACGAAACCAACTTCGCGCGCAACACTTACTTGGGGCAGCTCATCGACAATCCAAACCAAACCGATGTACCGGTGCCCAACACGTCTTTGCAACGGCTGGCTGGGTTGAATGCCTTGTTTGACCTGGATTTGCGTGACCGGCAGCAGTTTGCCCGGCGCGGTGTTCGGTTGCGGGCCCAGCACGATACGTACTTCCAACTCAACAACGACAAAAGCAACTACGGCCTCACGCAAGGCTTCGCCGAATACTATGGCACTGCCCGCCTCCTGATTCCGGTGACGCTGGTGCTCAAGGGTGGTGGCGCCAAAACCTACGGCGACACCGAGGAAATTCCGTTTTACAAGCTCGCCTACTTAGGGCAGCGCGAAAACCTGCGCGGTTACGTCCGCAACCGTTTCACCGGCGACGCCAGTTTGTTTTTCAACTCCGAGCTGCGCCTAGCACTCGGCCAGGTGAAAAACAACTTTCTCCCCTTCTCCTACGGCCTATTCGGCTTCTACGACAAAGGCCGGGTGTACTACAAGGGCGACTCGCCGGGCGGCTGGCACGATGGCTATGGTGCCGGCTTCTATATAGCCCCCGTCTCCGACCAGTTGGCTTTGTCGGTATCTTACCAGGTGTCACCTGAAGAAAGTGGCCTTATCCAGTTCGGCTTGGGCTTCCGCATCGACCAATAACTGCCGGGTTGTATGCTAACGTAGCCTTTTAGCAGGTTTCAAACGCAGACAAGTGCGGCACTACAACGAAGCCACAGGACGTCATAGAAAATCTATGGCGTCCTGTGGCTTCAAACTTATAGGGCTGTTCTATAAATACATGTTCCGGTTAGCTGTACTGATTGCTGTGTCTGCTAACCTTCTTACGCGTAGCAGTTTCTGTTGAGAGGCAAGCTCCAACTACCAGCGCTAACGCAGTGGTGCTAGCCAGCGTCCGAACAGTATGCCACGTATTCCAGGGACCTGCAAAATTGAGGCGAGCAGCAGCAACCTGTTTGGGTGAGGCCGTGGCAAGTGGGAATTTAGCCAGCGTTTCATTTAAAGGAATATTGCCGACTACCGTCACTCCCAACCCGCCCACCAAGTAGATAACGGAGGCACCTGTTAGCAAAACGAACCGCCGAGAGAAGGGTCGGTGGGCTTGCAAGACAGTTGCCAACGGCAACAAAGCTGGAGCGCCAAAAAAGGCTGACGCGAAAATTGGATTCACAATGGCCTCATTGATTGCCTGCATAGCCTGGATGTAAACGGCATCAGGCAAGTGGGCAAATGCCAAATTCACGGAAACTGAGAAGCCGTAAAACACACCCGCTACCAAAGCAGTGGTAACGGTGGCCAGAGCCAATATAAAGGTTGAACCGCGCATAGGGAGCAGCCGAATCAATACGACAATGACGCCGCCTTGCGCAGATACGTGCGGTCCTGCACTTGCCGGAGCATGAAGTCAGCTACATCGGCTCGCGAAATCTTGATTTTAAGGCCTTTTTCGGTGGCGGGAAAGCCGTGCCGGTACTGACAGGTGCGTTGGCCATTGGTGAGCGTAGCGGGGCGGGCAATCGTCCACTCCAAAGCACTCTGCCGAATGCAATCTTCTTGCCGCTCGGAATCGGCAAAGGCCTGCCGCAGAAACAATGGCACAATCAAGTATTTGTAGGAGAAGGGCAGTGCCTCTTGGCTGTCGCCGATGCCGAGCGTAGTGAGGCAGATAAAGCGGCGCACCCCCGTTTTTTCCATGGCCCGGATGATGTGGCGCGTCCCCTCCGACCGCACCGCGTCCTTCTGAGTGGCAGGTGCCCCAAGCGCCGACAGCACCACCTCCTGGCCGTGCATAGCCTGCTCAACCGAAGGAAAGTTTAGCACATCACCCTGCACAACGCGCAGATTAGGATGCTGCAAATTAAGTTTGCTGGGGTTGCGGGCAAAGGCCGTAACCATGTGGCCTTGGGCTAGGGCCTGCTCTACTAGTTGGCGGCCGGTACCGCCCGTTGAACCGAAAATGAGTGCGTTCATAGTTGTTTGTTTTTCAACAAAGTACCGGCGCGCTCTAGCGGCAAAATAGAACAAAACCGACAGCTACTACTGAATAATAAGCGGGAAGTTTTCTACCAGCTCATTCACTTGCCTCTGGTATTGATAAGGAGAGCAACCCGCAAACTCCTGGAACGAACGAATGTAGTGTGACTGGTCTGCGTAGTCGTTTTCGAAGGCTACATCGGAGAGCTTGTGGTACTGATGATTTCGCAACTGGTTCAGCGAGACTTGAAACCGGCAGATCCTGGAAAACAGCTTGGGCGGTATGCCTACGTGCTGCTTGAATTTGCGCTGAAAGCTGCGCTCCGACATGTGCAAACTTTCCTGCAAGCTCAGCAAGGAAGCTCCCCGCCCGTACTGCGCATCAGGCGGAGTGAATACTGAATATCCTGGCTTACAACCGCCTTGTTTTTCTGTATTAAGGCAAATAAGAAACTCGATAATAACTCAATTTGCTTGCCTATCGGCTCTGTATTTACTAATTGCTCGCATAAGGGCGCCGTCAGCAGGTTGAGGTCAAGGCAAGAGTTGGTAAGCTCGTCGGCATCAAAGCCGAACACAGCGGTTAGTGCGCTAGGGTGAAAATAGACGCCGAGCGTTTTGAAAGAGCTTGGCGCGTAGATGTTGCCGGAAGTTGTGGTTTGGCCATACACGAAAGCCCGTGGCCACTGCGTGTGCATGTGGTCCTGAAAGAGTGGGTAATCCGGTTGTTGGAAAATAAGGCCAGGATATCCGTCGGCTATCATCCGGAAGGTCTTCGGCTCGGCTTTGTCGCCAGCACTTTCCAGCAGCCAGAAATAGCGGACGTACTCCTTAAGGTAATCGGGCGGGGCAAATTGCTGAACGTGCATGGCTGTGATTTACTAGACAGTGGCAGCTACAAACAAGGTGTCAAACCCACGGTGTAACGGGGATGCAAGGTTATGTACATCTGGCGTTGTCAACTGATAATAAGGGAGTAGCAATAGAAAAGTAACAGCCTACCGCAACACTAGCAACTCTACATTCCACTTCCAGTCAACCGTTTCCTAACGGTTCGCAGCGGACCGCTACCGGTTCAGACACGGCTAACGACGGTTCACCGGCTTTTTCGTTTCGGCGGTTGACGTAGCGTGCCACCTTTGGTCTACCAACCACCAAAGGCTATGGGACATCTGCTCACTTTCTTCCTGGCTGTAGTGACCATCAGTGGCTGCATACTGCCGGAGCAAGCCCGATCGGTAAGTCTGCTTGCTTCCTAACCTGTTTGCGGCACCGTGTTCAATGCCGCGGCCAGTGCGCCTTTAATTGAGACCACAGTAATCGGAAGTAGGCATGGAACCCACCTTGGGTGGTACTACCAATACCAAGGTCCACTTTTGGCTGTCATGCGGGCCGGTGGGCCGGGTGAAACCATGAACACAGCAAAGCGCCAACTCTCTCGATAAACGCAACACAAATTTCCGCCCTTGCTTTCCAACCCGTTTTGCTATGATTTCTATAAAAACCTTCGCTTCCAAATCCATTATTCAACTGACACTCCGCCTTGTCAGCCAGTACAAAACCGCTGATTTCAAGCAACTGAGCTTGAATTTGCAACCGAGCCGGGAAACTGGCCTCGACCTGCTCGACTTCATCGATTGCTTACTCGATCTGGAAGACTGCTTTCATGTTCCGGTTCCCGATGAACTGCCACTCTTCACCATCGGCGACCTGCTCAACTACTTGGCAACTTCCTTGCATTTACGGCTTCCATTCTGATCCAACTGCTTAGCTCCACACCCACGAAAGTTATTATAACACTCAAACGCTCGTGCTAGCATCAATCGGAGTTGGAGGCATTGCGCAAGGAACTCATTCTATATTCCTCACTCAACATACTGACGTTTCTATAGGTACCGGTAAGCCATGACGAAATAAGCCCGTTGCCAGCGCTCTTGGCTTTCAAAATCATGGTAGACACATGCCGCTTGAACAACCTATTTCCCATCAACGCACCTTTTATCAAACAGAAAGGAGGAAGGGGAGAAGATTGGTAACTAGTATAACGGCTTTGCTATGCATCCCATGCATGCCATACATGCCTTGCGACTTTGATGCGTTGAATTCCAATTTCATAGTTTGCTTACTACTTTGTGTACTTCGTTTTAGGCCTTGGAAAACCAGGTCGTGTCTGAATCCTTCGTACTCGCTTCCTCATATTTCAACGGAAAACTCGAGCTGGATTTATGTTCTGATTTACAGGATGAAATCATTTTCAGCCGTGACTAATCAGACTCATTTGAAGCTTAGCTAGAACGTATGGAATCTATAATCTATGCCTCCGTCATATGTATTGAAGAAGCGCAGTAGATGGGAAAAATTCAAGAAAAGATGGTCTGCTTTCCGCAAACGGCTATCTTTGACCCGATTTTTCACCTTATCCCCCGTCCTGATGGAGTATCCGCTACTGAAACTGGCCGCTATTGATATAGGCTCCAATGCCGTCCGTTGCCAGATTTCAGCAGTTCTCCATTACGGCGACCGGTACCGCCTCAAGCGCGTCGAATACGTGCGCTACCCGCTGCGCCTTGGCGAAGATGTATTTGCCACGGGTACCATCTCGGACAAGAAACAGGAGAAGTTCATCAAGTTTCTGCACGCCCTCAAGCTGTTGATGGAAGTGCATGACGTGGCTCCCAATCACTACTTGGTGTGTGCGACCTCCGCCATGCGTACCGCCTCAAACGGCGGCGAAGTAGCAGCCCGTATTCAGCAGGAACTCGGCATGACGGTGCAGGTTATTGATGGGCAAGCCGAAGCTGCCTACATAAACCGAGTTATCGAACACTTGCTCGAGGACAAAAAGCATTACCTGCATATAGACGTAGGTGGCGGCAGCACAGAATTCAACATCTACCACGATCGGCGCAAAGTAGCCTCGCAGTCGTTCGAGATAGGCTCTATTCGGCGGATGCAGCAAGAAGAAAGCGGCAAAGCCAACACCGGCGCTCAAAACGATTTGTGGCAGCGCATGGAGGAGTGGGTGAAGGAAAACGCTCGCCGCTACCATGTTACGCGGGCCATCGGAACGGGCGGCAACATCAACAAGCTTTATAGCATTGCTCAAACACAGCTCGATAAGCCCGTTACGCGCCGCCGTATTGCTACGGTGCTGCACAATCTTACCAGCATGAGCATGGATGAGCGGGTGAATGTGGCTATGCTCAACCCCGACCGCGCCGACGTGATTGTGCCCGCTGGCCACATTTACCTCTCGGCTATGGAGTGGGCCAACGTTCACCAGATGATTGTGCCCGACATTGGCTTGAAAGATGGTATGCTCCAAACTTTGTTCGAGGAAAATTTCGACGAAATTCGCTCCCGTCAAGACCACTCCAAAAGCATTCCCTTCCCTACTCCCCAAACTCGACCTACGGAAGTGGAATAGGGAAGCATCTAATATCACCTAGCCTTCAGTGCAAAACTTAAAAAGCGAATGCCCTTCCTCTGATGAGAAAGGGCATTCGCTTTTTAAGTTTGTGTCCGTTTTAACTGCTAATGGTTTACACATTCGGGACGTTCAATCCGCTGTCTTCACCATCTCCAATAGCAACCGGATAGGCAACCGTTTCTTGTTCAGTAGTTTCCTCAGCTGGGAAGTCAGCTTCTGGCCCCTCAAGCTCACAGTCAACTTCAGCGGCAGCTAGTTCAGCGGCAGCGGCAGCCGCGCTTTCGTCTTCTTTAGTGCGTACCGTTTGCTGACTCAGTAGAGCGAGTAGCGCTTCGGGCGTAGCAGCCGCGAGACGATCGTCGTCGCGGCGATAGAAGTCGCGGTGCACGTTGACAATGGCTTCGCCGGACGCAGGTTGACGCCGGATATAAGCTCCATCCTCGCGCATGGTATAAGAGTTCTGGTTGTCGAGCAGATTAAGCATCAGGATACTGATGGCTTCGCGCTTGAGTTGCGGGTTTACAATTAGAAACAGGGCCTCAATGCGTCGATCAAAAGAGCGCACCATCAGATCGGCCGAGCCGGCATACACTTTTGGCTGGCCTGCTTGGTGGAAATAAAACAGGCGCGAGTGCTCTAACAGGTCGCCCACAATGCTGCGTACCTCAATGTTTTCGCTTAGCCCCGGCCGCCCTGGCCGCAAACAGCAAATGCCGCGCACAATAAATCGAATTGGCACACCTGCCTTCGACGCCTTATAGAACTCGTCTATCATCTCCTTGTCTTCCAAGGAATTCATTTTCATCACGATGCCGCTCGGCAAGCCTTTCTTGGCGTGCTTCACTTCCTCACGAATGAGATGAATAAGCTGTTGGCGCATGTCTTTAGGCGCCGTAATGAGGTATTCGTAGTCGTCGGGTTGAGAGTGGCCGGTAATAACGTTGAAGAATTCCGACACGTCGTGGCCATACACGTCATTGGTGGTGAGCAGACTCACGTCGGTGTAGAGTTTGCTGGTTTGCTCGTTGTAGTTACCCGACCCGATGTGCATGTAGCGCGTCACCTTCTCTCCTTCCTTGCGGATAATCATCAGCATCTTGGTGTGCGTCTTGTACTTCGACACGCCGTAGATAACAAAGCAGCCCGCTTTTTCCAGCCGTGCTCCTTCCCGAATGTTGCGCTCCTCATCGAAGCGCGCCTTGATTTCAAACAGCACCGATACGTGCTTGCCATTCTCAGCCGCCTTCAGCAACGCCGCCGACACGCGCGAATCTTCGGCAAGCCGGTAGATGGTTTGCTTGATACCCAGCACCTGCGGATCTTCTGCGGCCTGTTCGAGCAAGCGCACCATCGGCTCGATGCTATTGTAAGGATGGTGTAACAGCACGTCGTGGTGCTTGAGGTATTCAAACAAATTCTCGTCGGCACCTTCGGGCAAGCTTAAGGGAGCTACCGGCGCGGGCAGCCGCGAACCACGATTTCGGAAGTTCGGATGCTTCAGAATTTGAAGCAGCCCCTTCAAGTCAATTAGAGAATTGATAACGAACACGTTGCCGTTGTCAATTTTCCAGCGTTCCTTCAGCACCGACATCAGCAGCGCCGACGTGTTGGATTCCACTTCCAGCCGCACTACCCGCCCCCGCTTACGAGTCTTAAGTCCCTGCTGGAGTTCCTTGATGAAATCGGTATCAATATCTTCCGATTCCTCCAGCGTGAAATCACCATTGCGTGTGATGCGGAACAAATCGGCTGACTCAATGCTCACGTTGCGGAACAGCTTGGGCAAGTTGGCGCGCACAATCTCCTCGATAGGCACAAATATTACCTTGTCTTTGCGGCTCAGTTCGAAGAAGCGCGACAGGTTTTGCGGAATCTGCACGAACGTAAGGCGCTCTTGTCCTTTCTCAGTTTCCAGGTCGCCATTGCCGGTCCGCGTCACGACACCCAGAATCAGCATCTGATTCATCATCAACGGGAAGCCGTGGTACGAGTCGTATACCATGGGCGTGAGCAGCGGGAAGATGGTGTTTTTGAAGTATCCATCCACCTTCTTCAGCTCAACCTCCGTCAAGTCTTCCATCTTCAAGATGTTGAAACCGTTTTTCTCGAACTGCGGCTTCAATTCATTGATGTAGGTCAGCGACTGGTCGTTTACGAAGCGGTGCGCGAAGTCGAGCAGTTTGCGCCGAAATGGCAACTCGCGCAGTCCCGAATAGTCGACTCGCTCTTTGCCATAATCGAGGTAGTTATAGAGTGACCCCACTCGGATCATAAAAAACTCGTCGAGGTTGGACGACGTGATACTCAGAAACCGCAATCGGTCAAACAGTGTCCGGCCTGGGTCTTTTGCTTGGTCGAGAACACGGTAGTTGAAGCGCAGCCAGCTTAAGTCGCGGCTGATATATTTGCTTTTGCGGATGAGGTCGGCAGATTTGAATAGCTTCATAGGACTAAGGCAGCGCGGAAAAACGGGGTAAGATACGGGTTTACGGCCCGGAAAGGGCATTTCAAGATTAAGAAATGATGGCCGTTGCCTCAATTTCTACTAGCAGTCGGGGTCAATCAGGGCCCGAACTTCTACCATGCTCGAAGCTGGCCGAATATCCCGAATATTTCCCCATGGGCTCGCCCAACACTTTCCCACTCCGAAATATCAGTTACGTAAATCCGAGTCCGCACGACATCCGTTAGCGCCGCGCCGGCTTCACCCAGCGCCGCTGCAAGTTTCTCTAAGATCCGTTTGGTTTGGGTGTAGGCGTCGTCGCCAGTTATTACATCACCGTCTTGTGCTGTGGTGCCAGCCACTTCCACTACATTCCCCACCCGGACGGCTCGTGAATATCCCACTATTGGCTCCCAGGGAGCTCCAGAACTAATGTTTTGACGCATGATCTAAATCATCTTCTCACTGTACGTATTGTGCTTGCAAAGCACTAAACGTTGCTACACATCGAGCTACGCCGAACTGTGCTTCTTTCAAGGTATCAAACAGCAACCAACAAAAAAGGCCCACTTTGCAGCGGGCCTTTTCTTATTTCCAATTACACATCGAGCTTAGCGTATTTGGCGTTTTTCTCGATGAAGTCACGGCGGGGCGGTACCTCGTCGCCCATCAGCATGGCAAACAAGTGGTCGGCTTCAGCGGCCGATTCCACATCCACCCGCTTCAGAGAGCGAGTATTGGGCTGCATGGTAGTGGTCCAGAGCTGCTCAGCGTTCATCTCGCCAAGACCCTTATAACGCTGCACGTTTACCGTTTCTGGTTTGCCGCGGCCCATTTCATCTTGAGCAGCCATGCGCTCCTCTTCGGTCCAGCAGTAGCGTTCTTCCTTACCGCGCTTCACGAGGTAAAGCGGTGGTAAGGCAATAAAGATGTACCCCTTATCGACTAGCTCCCGCATGTAACGGAAGAAGAAGGTCAAGATCAGGGTCCGGATGTGCGAGCCGTCGATGTCGGCGTCGGTCATGATGATGATCTTGTGGTAGCGAAGCTTGTCCAAGTTGAGCGAGCGGCTAGAACTGCCGTCGTCCTCGTCGGTCTTCTTCTCGAAGCTCACGCCGAGGGCCGTAATCATGTTCCGGATTTCTTCGTTCTCGTAGATGCGGTGCTCTTGCGCCTTCTCCACATTCAGGATCTTACCACGCAAGGGCAGAATAGCCTGAAACGCCCGGTTGCGGCCCTGCTTGGCAGTACCACCGGCCGAGTCACCTTCCACCAAGTACAGCTCGCAGATTTCAGGATCCGATTCCGAGCAGTCGGCAAGCTTGCCGGGCAAGGAGTTGGAACCAAGCACCGTTTTGCGCTGCACCATCTCGCGCGCTTTGCGGGCGGCAATACGCGCCCGGGCCGCCAAAATCACCTTCTCGATGATGATGCGAGCCTCCTTGGGATTCTCTTCCAAATATTGGTTGAGAATTTCGCCGACTACGGTATTCACCGCGCCGCTCACATCAGAGTTGCCGAGCTTGGTTTTGGTCTGGCCTTCAAACTGCGGCTCCTGCACTTTCACGGAAATAACCGCCGTGAGACCTTCACGGAAGTCATCCCCCTGAATCTCCACCTTGGCCTTCTCCAGCATCCCCGACTTATCGGCATACGCCTTCAGGGTACGGGTGAGGGCCGAGCGGAAGCCCGCTACGTGCGTGCCCCCCTCGATGGTGTTGATGTTGTTGACGTAGCTGAAGATGTGCTCCTGGTACGAGTCGTTGTACTGCAACGCTACTTCCACGGGCGTGCCTCCCTTCTCACTGATAACGTGAATCGGGTTGGGCATAAGCACCATGCGGCCTGCGTCGAGGTACTGCACGAACTCGCTCAGGCCACCTTGCGAGTAGAACACCTCCCCTATGAAAGAGCCATCATCATTCTTCTCTCGACGGTCGGTGAGCGTAATGCGAATGCCTTTGTTGAGGTAGGCCAGTTCGCGCAAACGATTGGCTACAGTTTCATATTTATAGACGGTTTCGGTGAAGATGGAATCGTCGGGCAAGAACTCCACTTGCGTGCCGTGCTCTTCCGTATCACCGATTTCCTTCACGGCGTACTGTGGGACGCCAATTTTGTATTCCTGCTGATAGATGTGGCCATTGCGGCGCACAGTTACTTTCAGGTCCTGGCTGAGTGCGTTTACGCAGCTCACGCCCACACCGTGCAGACCGCCGGATACTTTGTAAGAGTCCTTGTCAAATTTGCCACCTGCGTGCAGCACGGTGAGTACCACTTCCAAAGCGGAGCGGCCTTCCTTTTGGTGAAAGTCGACAGGGATACCCCGCCCGTTGTCACGGACGGTAACGGAGTTGTTTTCGTTGATTGTTACTTCGATCTGGTCACAGTGGCCGGCAAGGGCTTCGTCGATGGAGTTATCAACTACTTCCCACACCAAGTGGTGCAGGCCTTTGATACCAGTGTCGCCGATATACATGGAGGGACGCTTGCGCACGGCCTCCAACCCTTCCAGTACCTGAATGCTATCGGCAGAGTACTGATCGTCGGCTCTTTTCTCTTTCGTTTCGCTCATGTTTCGGGCGTAAGTTTAGCGGTTGTGCTATCCTACAAAAGTACCGATTTTATTGCGTTTTTACCAGCGTTTGCCACAATTATGCTATATATCTACAGCAAAAAATCCACTAAAAAATACTCGTAAAAAAAGGCTGGTTTTACGGCTTTAAGAATGGCTTTTTAACTGGTTGATAGTGTTCAGTTTTGTAAGCTACAGCATTACCAACTTCCAGCATTTAACACCATCCGAAATACCTGTTTCAGTAGCCATCCGTGCCTCGGCTACTCAGTCAGAAAAGACGCTGCGCGGTATGAGTGACTGTCAGTATCATTGGCACTTCGGATCTACTTGTTGAAGTCGCTCACGAACTGATTACTGTCAGCTGCACTGCAGCAATTACCGGGGCACTATATAAGAGCATAGAATATAACAAAACCAGTAAGTGATAAACGCACTTGCCAAACCTGCGTACAGTGTCCGTCGAATAGCTCAGCCATTATGCAACCCTTGCAAAAAGCTCTGGCGGCTTGTTCTATCAAGTTGATTATAAGAAACGGCCTGATCAACCAGGTATCCAATCGTCAATATATGAGTGCACCTGCTTTATCTTGGAACTTACGAGCAGATAAGCTTCCTCAGCCCGGGCAACAAGTATTGGTGTATGTGCCAGCCGCTTGGCAACAGATAACAGTAGCTGCTTTTAAGATTCCTACCACAGCTGGGGCTAAACACATGTTTGTGGCTCCTGACCGCAATGGTGTTAACCGGTATATAAAGGGTGTAACCCATTGGATGCCACTGCCTGAACCACCAGCAGATAAATCCTAAAGCGCATGCTTGGCTACCATACAAAGCCCCTGAGCGCAACACCTTTGCATTGCATAAATTACTGAGATAAGGTTATTTGACTTTGTTGGCACTACCGCTCGCTACGGCGGAGGAGGAATTCTACTAGTGCATCAATTGAAGGCTTTCAAGTTGAGCTTATCCCGTTCTCTAACTTATATAGAGTACGCAACTTATTTACAAGAACGCTCAATACTGTATCTTTCTCACTCAGAACGACATCAGTGTACTAATGCGTGCGTGGCTAAGCTAATTTGAGCGGGAAGTACCGGGCCATGACAAACATGAACAAGCCAAACAAGAAGATTCCTCCTGCTAGTAGCAACAACCACGTAGTGCCGTTAGGCAAGCGTCCGACTAACTCCAGCAAGTCGTCGATGCTTTTTACGTAACGGGGGTTTTTCATCCAGGCAGCCCGGAGCAGGTAATAGCCCATTCCCGCAAGTATGGTAGACTGTGTGATGAACCCTATAGCTCCGATCAAACGAATCAATCCTCGCCAGAAATAAGCTAGTTCATCAATTTTCAAGCTTTTATATAATCCTTGGGTTATAGCCTTTTTCAGTTGTACAAGCGCCCACGTAAGCATAATAGCACCTGCTGTCACTACCAACCACTCTCCTCCTTCACGATGCAGGAGTTGAGCCACCCAAAGCTGCTTGGAATTTTCACCCCCTGATTGGACACCGAATACAAGCTTAAATGTCGTGACAGCCACGCTTCCATAAGAGATACCGCTCAGTAAATAAGTGAACCGATGCAATAACCCACCTGGGCTCTTACCTTTCTGATAGGGGTCTTCGATAGTTTCCACTATCCGCCATAATGTATGAGCCGATAAAGCCAAGGCTATTAATAGCAGAGTAAATTGACCTAAGGGCTGAGAAAACAAAGTTTCTAGTACTTGGCGTTGATTGGGTTCTTTGCGGCTTAAACCCAACGCCATGCGCACTGCGAAAACCGCTACGCCACAAAATAAAAAGCCCTTTACAACATAGCTCCAGCGGGCCATCACCTGCACGGTTTTTTTTACTGGATGAGGCAGCTTTGTCTCAGTAGTCATATCTAAAAAAGATTCGATATGGCTAGTAATACCAATATCTAATGGCTGCTAAGAGGCAAAATGATCGGTATAGCCTCTTAAAACCAAGCTTAATACGCGAATTAGAAAAGCGCAGCTCAGAAATAAGCTCCACCATAAGAATAAGGCAATCCCTATATAAATAGTTTGAGAGTTTGAGAGTTTATTAGCTTCTATCTAGTAGCATCTGAAGATATATTTAAGGTACGCAGCAAGCTATATTAGCACTTGACTGCAGTTGGCTCTAATAGCACAGACGTGCCGACGATAAACGGAACCTGAGCTTCGTTCATCGTCGGCACGTTTTTAATTGATGCAGAATGCACCTGTTGCAGAAGCATACCACACCTTAAGATAGCATGGTGTAAATGCTGTCCATGCATACCAACTAAACTACTTGTAGCACATACAGGTGATTACCAATCCTGCGCAGTGGATGTTGCTAGAGCAGTGTTTAGTGATTTTACTATTTCCGCCATTTGTTCCTGTACAGCTCCCTTGTATTGTTGCAATGGGTCGACAGGAGCAACAGGCACTGGCTGCTTCTTGCGGCTAGCTACTGCCTTGCTACTGAAAGCAGTTTTATTAACCGTTATCACAGCCTTACGAGTTGGAGCGGCAACTGGCAGGCTAGGCTGCGGAAGTTGCGCTCTCGGGCTGTCTACTGCTGCCATTAGAGTTGCAGCCAAGGTGGTAGTAGTATCCGTCTGGTTTTGCAGATCCTTCAACTGGTAATGGTACCGCCCATCGTTTGCCTCCAGCGTGAAAATAAACCATACTCGATGGCTTCGGTTCTTTTCACCGCCTGCCCACTTTACGCGAGTAGATCCTTTGCCTACAAGCGAGCCGTTTTCCGTGTCGGTGAGCATAAGCGGGTTCGATGCGTCGATGAAGTGAGCAGCAAACCAGTTTTTCGCACGGTTCTGCAATTCCACCCGCGTAATGCCAGGCACTTGCACTTCACCTTCGTACTTAACTTTATGGCCGGCGCTGTCTACTGTATTGGGAGCCTTTCTGGCTTGGGTTTGTGCTTGAGCGACAACGCTACTCAACACACAGAGCGAAAGCAAGATTGTTTTCATAGTGGCCAAATCTACAAAAACACCAAGGAAAAAACCTATTCCTTAACGTTATCTCACAAAATAGAACACGTTTAGATGATTAATCTACTATATTATTTAAAAATTTCTTCTCTTAACTAGCTAAGCATAAGGCGAAAACGTTCATTCTATTATCTCTTAAAATCTGATGCTTTTAGATTTTAAAACCATGCTCAATGGACATAAAAAAACCACTTAGCGTTTCTGCTAAGTGGTTAATCTTGAAAGTGGCCCCGATTGGATTCGAACCAATGACCGGCTGCTTAGAAGGCAGCTGCTCTATCCAACTGAGCTACGGGGTCAGAAGCCATGGGCTCCGGCCCAGCGGCTGGGGTATTTCTGTCGGGGTGGCAAGATTCGAACTTGCGGCCTCCTGCTCCCAAAGCAGGCGCGATACCGGGCTACGCTACACCCCGAAAAAAAGTGAATTACAAATGTTGAAGGTTCGATGATGGTCATGTAACCTTCAACATTTGTAATTCAACAATCGAAAAGTAGAGAGAGGGGGATTCGAACCCCCGGTAACCTTTAGAGCTACGGCAGTTTAGCAAACTACTGGTTTAAGCCACTCACCCATCTCTCTATTTCTATCCCCTTCCGGCTGAAGAGTGCGCAAATATACAAGGCAAATAGATAAACAACCGCTTTTCAGTAAAAATTTCTTGCTTGCACATGCGTTTAGGACAGAACGCCGCCCAATTACAAGGTCTTATCTTTGTCGCCTTGCATAAGGGTTGAAACACGTTTCTTTATGATTCTCATTTTGTTGCCTTTTCTGATTACGTGCTAAACTGGGCTTATCCCATAGCGTGGCCGGAGTTGTTGGCGCTAGGAATTTTTTTTGTGTTTTATGTCGGCTTTGCGCTACGAACGCAGCGGCTGGCGGCTCCATTGGGGCAGCGAGGGTGGCGGCTGGGCTGGAAAGTAGTCCTGCGCTTAGCATATTTCGGCCTGTTCGCTATGGCTCTGCTAGGCCCTGCTTACGGCGTCACACAGCGCCCGGTCCGAACCACAGGCAAGGATGTATGGTTGCTTGTTGACTTGTCGCGCTCTATGGATGCGCCGGATGTAGCGCCTACACGCTTGCAAAAAGTAAAAGCGGAACTAGCTACTCTCATCAGCCGCTTTCAGGCTGATCGAATTGGACTTGTAGTGTTTGGAGCAGATGCGTATGTACAATGCCCGCTCACGTACGACCAAAGTGCTTTGCAGCTATTCCTTAGCACGCTTCAAACTAGCTTACTGCCTACTGGTGCCACCGATTTTACCCCCCCACTGGAATTGGTGTTGGACCGCCTAAGTACGCTCCCTCCCACTGCTACCCCGCGTGCGACCGCCATTGTGCTGGTAAGTGATGGCGAGGACTTTGGCGAAAATCTAGAGCCTACGCTACGTGTTCTTGCTCGGTCGGGAGTCCGGCTTTTCACTTTGGGCGTTGGGACGCTGGAAGGCAGCCGGCTTCCGCGCCCGAAAGGAGGCTACTTGCGTGATGCGCGAGGCCGCGATGCCGTGACCCGCCTGACGCCAGCACCACTCCAACGGCTAGCCGAACAAACAGGTGGGCGGTATTTCGAGTTATCGGAACGGCGTGACGAGTTTCCTTTGTTGGTGAATGCGCTAAACCGACTTGAAGGGCAAACCGAACAGGTACGCTCAGTAGCAGTTGCCGACAATCGCTACCGCTACCCGTTAGCCTTGGCGTTAGCGTTGCTAGCCCTTGATATTTTATTAACGGTACGGGTAATCAGACCATGAAAACCGGTATTCTACTTTCTTTTTTAGCGTTACTCGGTGGCTGGGGTGGCTTTAGTGCCATTCATGACCGCAATGAGGCTGTGCAAAAAGCGCAAGCTGCTTATCGAGGCGGCAACTATCTGGCGGCAGCCACCATTTACAGAGAGGCTGTAGAAAAGCTAGGAGCTACAAATGAAGCCGTGGTTTTGAACTGGGGTCATGCCAGCACCCGAGCTGGCCAGTTAGCTGCCGCACGAGTTGCGTACGGCCGGTTGCTTACTAGCCGTCAACCGCAAGTACGGAGTGTAGCCCGGCAGCAGTTAGGCGTTTTGGCGGCCGATAAAGGCGAGTATGCACAGGCCTTGCGCTTGCTACGAGAGTCACTGTTGGCTAATCCAACTAATGCAGTAGCGCGCTACAACTACGAGTTGATCAGTGACTATTTACAACGCCGGCGTGACGACCCCAGTATTCCACCTCCAGCCACCGCTGGCGCTCCTCCCACCACCGAAAATAAGCGAGACACCCAACAGGACCCAGCCAACCAGCCCCCACCCCGTCCCGGCCAAGACCAACAAGGTGAACTTAACGACCCTAATCAACCCAACGAGCCGCGTAACGCTCCTCAATCACGCCCCAACCAAGGCGGACAGTTGGACCTAAACCGTCCGTCGGGAGCACCGGGCACTTCGGCCAATGGCAGCTTTAAACCAGGCGAGGGAGCGGAGCGTAATGTAGCACAGGGCTCTAAACCTGGTTCTACCCTTGGGTTAAGCGACAGTGAAACCGGTCCGGAAGCTAATTCCGGTGTCAGCAACCGCGCTGGCACGGAAACAGCAACACTAGACGAAGCGCAGCTGCAGACCCAACGGGCCCGGTTACAGCAAATGAACATCAGCAGCGGCCAGGCACGCCAGCTATTGCAAGCCTTAGAAGCAGCGGAGCAGCAGTATTTGCAGCAACTGCCACGCAAAAGCACACGCAAGCCCGAATCAGGCAAACCAACGTGGTGATGCAACCATTAAGTAAGATGGAAATAGTGCGCTTGCCGTTCTATGCGTCCATATAATAGTAGCTGCGCTACTAGAACGACAAACGCACTATTTCACCAAGTGAAGCGCTTACCTTTACTCCTCGTTTCAATCAATTCCCACCCCCTTTTTATGCAAATCAAAGAAGTAGTCATAGTAGCCGCGGTTCGTACGCCGATTGGCTCGTTTGGTGGCAGCCTTGCCTCATTGTCGGCGACTGAACTTGGCGCAATTGCCTTGAAAGGCGCGCTGGAAAAAGCGGGCGTCGACCCGAGCGAGGTAGACCAGGTGATTATGGGCAACGTTATTTCCGCCAACCTGGGCCAGGCGCCAGCCCGGCAGGCTGCCCGCAAGGCTGGTTTGCCCGACACTGTGGAGTGTACTACCGTAAATAAAGTGTGTGCTTCGGGCACGAAGGCCATTATGTTCGGGGCGCAAGCCATCATGCTAGGCCAGTCGGAAGTGGTGCTGGCGGGCGGCATGGAAAGCATGAGCAACGTGCCCTATTACCTCGATAAAGCTCGTTTCGGGGCAAAATACGGCCACGGCCAGATGATTGATGGCCTTGTGCGCGACGGTCTGTGGGACCCCTACCACAACTATGCCATGGGCAACGCGGCCGAAAACACCGCCAAAGAGATGGGGTTCACGCGTGAGCAGCAAGATGAATTCGCCATCGAATCCTATACCCGCAGCGCGAAGGCGGCCAAAGACGGCAAGAAGAAAAATGAGATAGTACCGGTAAGCGTCGAGAGCCGTGGCAAAATCACGGTTATTGAAGACGACGAGGAGTATCTGAAAGTGGACTTCGCTAAAGTTCCCGGTTTGAAACCCGCCTTTCTAAAAGAAGGTGGCACCGTGACAGCCGCCAACGCTTCTACCCTCAACGATGGCGCCGCCGCCGTACTGCTCATGAGTCGGGAGAAAGCCGAGGAATTAGGCGTCACGCCGCTAGCCCGCATCAGAGGCTTCGCCGATGCCGAACAGGCTCCTGAATGGTTTACGACTTCGCCTGCCCTGGCTATTCCGAAAGCGCTGAAACACGCGGGTCTTGAAGCCAAAGACGTTGATTTCTATGAAATCAATGAGGCATTTTCGGTGGTATCGTTAGCCAACAATAAGTTGTTGAGCTTGGAAGGCACCAAAGTGAACGTGTATGGCGGCGCCGTTTCGCTGGGGCACCCGCTGGGAGCTTCTGGGGCCCGCATCATAACCACATTAGTGAACGTACTGCACAATGAAGGTGGCAAGATTGGCGTTGCTGGAATATGCAATGGCGGCGGTGGCGCAAGCAGTATCGTAGTAGAAAAGCTCTAGGATAGATTTTAGAAATAATATCATAGAGGCCGCCGGATTACAGAAAATGCATTGATACGTCGCATTTTCTGCGTTTTTGGAGCGTCAATAACAGTTTTAGAAATAACATCAGAAGCTCCGGCCTTTTTTTGGGTCGGAGCTTTCTTGTTGTTATTGTAGATTCAGTCAGGGCAGTGTGCGCCATGAGTTCTGCAGATTGAGTTCGATGATCTTTAGTTCATCGACCTTCTGCCAGCCATAGTTCCCGCTGCTTCACATCCTCTACACCGTTATGGAAACTTCCGCTCCTGGCCAATCTATGGGCCTTTACCGCCCCGAGTTCGAGCACGATTCCTGCGGCACTGGCTTTGTTACCAGTATTCATGGCCGCCGCTCGCATCAAACTATTCCTGATGCGCTCACCATTCTGGAAAACATGGAGCACCGCGGCGCCTGCGGCTGCGACGCCGACTCTGGTGATGGGGCCGGCATCTTGCTCCAAATTCCGCACGAGTTCTTCATGGAAGAATGCTTGGCGCTGGATATTCACTTGCCCGAACCTGGCTACTATGGGGTAGGCATGGTGTTCTTGCCCAAACGTATTGCCGCCAAAGCCTCTTGTCACGGCCTGATCAATAAGGCGGCCGAGCGGCTAGGCTTGCGCGTGCTCGGCTACCGCAAGGTGCCCGTAAATCCAGCGGGCATTGGTACTACCGCGTTGGCCGCCGAGCCCGACATGGAGCAGGTATTTGTGGCCAAGCCGGCTGGAATGGCAATAGGCGAGGATTTCGAGCGCAAGTTGTTTGTCTTGCGTCGTCTCATTGCCAAAACCGCCAAGGAAACGCTCAAGGACGACGCCGGCGACTTTTACTTTGCTTCGCTTTCCAGCCGCGTTATCGTGTACAAGGGCCAACTGACCTCGTTGCAGGTGCGCGGCTACTTCCCCGATTTGTCGGACGAGCGGGTGAAATCGGCGTTTGGTATGGTGCATTCGCGCTTCTCCACGAATACGTTTCCGTCGTGGAAACTGGCGCAACCGTTCCGGATGCTGGCGCACAACGGCGAAATCAACACGCTTACCGGCAACCTAAACTGGTTTTACTCGGGCTTGCGCTCTTACGCTTCGCCGTACTTCACGGCCGAGGAAATGGAAATGTTGCTGCCTGTTATCGACGACGGCCAGTCGGATTCGGCTTGCCTCGACAACATCATTGAGGTGCTGGTGCACTCGGGCCGCTCCTTGCCCCACGTCATGATGATGCTGGTGCCCGAAGCCTGGGATGGCAACGAGCAGATGGATCCGCTGAAGAAGGCTTTCTACGAGTTCCACGCCACATTTATGTCGCCCTGGGACGGCCCGGCGGCTCTCACCTTCACCGATGGCCGCATCATTGGGGCCATGCTGGACCGCAACGGCCTGCGCCCCTTGCGTTACGTTATCACCGACGATGGCCGTGTGATTATGGCTTCGGAAGCTGGCGTACTATCGATTCCCGAGAAAACAGTGTTGCAGAAGGGCCGCTTGCAGCCCGGCAAAATGTTTTTGGTGGATACGGTAGCCGGCCAAATCATCACCGACGAGGAAATTAAAGCCGACTTAGCAGGCCGGCAGCCGTACGGCCAATGGTTGGAGAACTACAAAATCCGGCTAGAAGAGTTGCCTGAGCCCCGGCAGGTGTTCACGGACTTGGCCGCCGACTCGGTATTCAAGTACCAGCAGGTGTTCGGCTACACCCGCGAAGACCTGGAAACCATCTTGAAGCCCATGGCGCTCGATGGCAAAGAGCCCGTCGGCTCGATGGGTACCGACGTGCCGCTGGCCGTGCTTTCCGATCAGCCACAGCACATTGCCAGTTACTTCAAGCAATTCTTCGCGCAGGTAACCAACCCGCCTATCGACCCGATTCGGGAACGGCTGGTGATGAGCTTGGCCACGTTCATTGGCAACAACGGCAACACCTTCGACGAAAACAAAATGCACTGTCATTGCGTGGCCTTGCGCCAGCCGGTCCTTACCAACCACGAGTTGGAAAAGCTGCGTAGCATTGACACTGGGCACTTTCATGCAAAAACGCTACAAACGTATTTCAAGGCCGACGGGCAGCCGGGCTCTTTGCAAAACGGCCTGGAGCGGCTCTGCCGCTACGCCGAGGATGCGGTACACGACAAGTTCGAGGTACTGATTTTATCGGATAGGGCTATTGACTCGGAGCACGCACCTATTCCGTCATTGCTGGCCGTTTCGGCGGTGCACCACCATCTGGTAAAGAAAGGATTACGCGGCGAAGTAGGACTGGTATCAGAAGCAGGCGACGTGTGGGAAGTACACCATTTCGCCACGTTGTTGGCTTTCGGTGCCACGGCCATCAACCCGTATCTGGCCTTAGCTAGCTTGCGCACCATGCTCGAAGCGGGCAAGTTGGAAACCTCCCTGGACTACTACACGCTGACCAAGAACTATCTGAAGGCGGTGTGCGACGGGTTGCTCAAGATCTTCTCGAAGATGGGCATTTCCACGTTGCAGTCGTACCACGGGGCGCAGGTGTTCGAGATTCTCGGCATCAACCAAAGCGTAGTGAACCGGTATTTCACCGGCGCCGTGACCCGCATTGGCGGCTTAGGGCTCGATGAAATTGCGCGCGAATCGCTGTACAAGCACTTTAAAGGCTTTGGCGACGAAAAAGCGGATGTGCCGCTGCTCCCGAAGGCGGCCTTTATCAGTGGAAGCGCCGCGGCGAAGCGCACCTATTCAACCCACAGACGGTACACTTGCTGCAATTAGCCACGCGCACCAACAGCTACACCACTTATCAGCAATACGCCAGCATCGTGAACGAGCAGGCTGACAAGCTGTTTACGCTGCGGGGTTTGCTCGGCTTTGCCCGCCACCGCGAGCCAGTGCCGCTGGAAGAAGTGGAACCCGCTTCGGGCATCATGAAGCGCTTCGCCACCGGGGCCATGTCATTCGGCTCGATTTCGCACGAGGCGCACAGCACGCTGGCCATTGCCATGAACCGCATCGGCGGCAAAAGCAACACGGGCGAAGGCGGCGAAGACCCGCTGCGCTACGAGAAGATGGCCAACGGCGACTCGATGCGCTCGGCTATTAAGCAGGTAGCTTCGGCCCGCTTCGGCGTAACGGCCAACTACCTCACCAACGCCGACGAACTGCAAATCAAGATGGCGCAGGGTGCTAAGCCTGGTGAAGGCGGCCAGTTGCCCGGCCATAAGGTAGACGAGTGGATTGCGCGCGTACGCCACGCCACGCCTGGTGTGGGCCTGATTTCTCCCCCACCCCACCACGACATCTACTCGATTGAGGATTTGGCGCAGCTGATTTTCGATTTAAAGAACGCCAACCGCGCCGCCCGCATCAACGTGAAATTGGTGAGCAAGGCCGGCGTTGGCACCATTGCGGCCGGCGTAGCCAAAGCCCATGCCGACGTGATTCTGATAGCCGGCTACGACGGCGGTACCGGAGCTTCGCCGCTTAGTTCGATCAAGCACGCTGGTTTGCCGTGGGAGCTAGGGTTGGCCGAGGCCCACCAGACATTAGTGCGCAACGGCCTACGTAGCCGTGTGGTGCTCCAGACCGATGGGCAGCTGAAAACCGGTAAGGACTTGGCCGTTGCGGCTTTGCTTGGTGCCGAAGAATGGGGCGTAGCCACGGCAGCGCTGGTAGCAGGCGGCTGCATCATGATGCGCAAGTGCCACCTCAATACCTGCCCGGTGGGCGTAGCTACCCAAGATGCGGAACTGCGCAAACTGTTCAGTGGGCAGCCCGAGCACATTGTGGCCCTATTCCAGTTCCTGGCCGAAGATCTGCGCGAAATCATGGCGCAGCTTGGCTTCCGGACGGTAAATGAAATGATTGGCAAGGCGCAATTCCTGAAGGTGCGCGAAGATTTGCTGCATTGGAAAGCCAAGCATGTCGACTTGAGCGGCATGCTGCACCCTGCTCCTTCACCAGCCGATACCACCGCTTACAACAGCGAAGGTCAAGACCACGGCCTCACCAACGTGCTGGACTGGAAACTGTTGGAAGTTGCGCAACCCGCTCTCGAAGAAGCCACACCGGTTTTCGGCAGCTTCGATGTTCAGAACACAGACCGCACGATTGGGGCATTGCTCTCGAACGAAGTATGTAAACGCTACGGGGCACCGGGTCTACCCAACGATACGCTCAACTTTAGTTTCCGCGGTTCGGCTGGTCAAAGCTTCGGTGCGTTCTGCGCCAATGGCTTGTCGTTCAGCTTGGAAGGCGAAGCCAACGACTATGTTGGCAAAGGCCTTTCCGGAGCGCGCTTAGCCATTTTCCCTGCTGCTGACAGCCGCTTTGAACCCGATCAGAACATCATCATCGGCAATGTGGCCCTGTACGGAGCTACTTCCGGCGAACTATTTGTGCGCGGACAAGCCGGGGAACGTTTCGCGGTACGGAACTCCGGTGCTACGGCCGTCGTGGAAGGCATCGGTGACCACGGCTGCGAATACATGACCGGGGCCGCGCCCTGATTCTGGGCGAAACGGGCCGCAACTTTGCGGCGGGTATGAGCGGGGGTATTGCGTGGGTGTACGACCCGCACGGCACGTTCCCGGTGAATTGCAACCAGGAAATGGTGGACCTAGAAGGCTTGGAGGCAGAGGATGAGAAGGCTATTCAGGCTTTGCTACAGCGCCACGTGCACCTAACGCAGAGCCGCCGGGCCTCCTTCCTACTCGACAACTGGGCGACCGAAGCCAGCAAATTCGTTAAGGTGTTCCCCATCGAATACAAGCGCGTGCTGCAAGCGGCGCAGAAGGTGGCGGTGCAGTAGTTTCCGCCAATTAAGTAACCACAACAAATCAGCAACGAGATGACGCGAATGGAAGGCTAACTAAGTCCTGCGTTGCGTCTTTACCTCTCAACACTACACGTCATGGGACACGTCACCGGATTCAAACAATTCGACCGGGAGCTGCCGGCCAAGGTGGCCCCAACCGAGCGTATTACTAACTATAATGAGTTTGTAGGGCTGTATTCACCTGAGCAGCTCAACCACCAGGCGGCGCGATGTATGGACTGCGGCGTGCCGTTTTGCCACTCGGGCTGCCCTCTAGGCAATATCATTCCCGAGTTCAACGATGCGGTGTATCGGCAGGATTGGGAAGAAGCCTACCGCGTACTGATTTCCACCAATAACTTCCCCGAATTCACGGGCCGAATCTGCCCGGCTCCTTGCGAATCGGCTTGCGTGCTCGGCATCAACCGGCCGCCCGTGGCCATCGAGGAAATCGAGAAGCACATCATCGAAACAGCGTTCCAGAAGGGCTTGGTTCGACCTTCGGCCCCGCTGCTGAAGTCGGGCAAAACGGTGGCGGTGGTTGGCTCCGGGCCGGCGGGCTTGGCGGCTGCGGCGCAGCTCAACAAAGCGGGCCACACTGTCACGGTGTTCGAGCGTGACGATATGCCGGGCGGGTTGCTGCGCTACGGTATTCCTGATTTCAAGCTGGAAAAGTGGGTGGTAGAACGCCGCATTAGCTTGATGGAAGAGGAAGGCGTAATCTTCCGCTGCAACACCGAAATCGGCAAGGACGTACCGGCCAATGCGCTGCTAAACGAGTTCGACGCCGTAGTGCTGACCGGTGGCTCCACCATCCCGCGCGACTTACCGCTGCCGGGCCGCGAACTACCAGGCATTCACTTTGCCATGGACTTCTTAAAGCAGCAAAACAAGCGCGTAAGCGCACGGGCGGTCGAGCAAGAGCCGATTGTAGTGACCGGGCAGGACGTGGTAGTTATCGGTGGCGGCGACACGGGTTCTGACTGCGTTGGGACTTCCAACCGGCAAGGTGCGACTTCCGTTACGCAATTTGAGTTGCTGGCACAACCACCCAAGGAGCGTACGGCGCACATGCCGTGGCCCAACTACCCGATGGTGCTCAAAACCACTTCCTCGCACGAGGAAGGCTGCCAGCGCTACTGGGGCATCAATACCAAAGAGTTTTTGGGCGACGAAAACGGCAATCTGCGCGCCCTGCGCATCACCGACGTGACTTGGGAAACCGACGTGATGGGTCGCCCAATCAAATTTCAGGAAATAGAAGGTTCGGAGCGAGAAGTGCCTTGCCAGCGCATTTTCCTGGCTATGGGTTTCCTCCATCCACAAGCCAATGGCATGCTTCAGCAGTTTGGCGTGGCGCTAGACGGCCGCGGCAACGTACAGGCCACCGAAAAAGCGTATCAAACGAGCGTAGCCCGTGTATTCGCCGCCGGCGACATGCGCCGGGGCCAGTCGTTGGTCGTGTGGGCTATTTCGGAAGGCCGGGAAGCCGCCCGGCAAGTAGATAAGTTCTTGATGGGCAAAACGGTGTTGCCGACCAAGGATGCCGAGCCGATGTTCGCGTAACCTTCTATTCCAAGTCAGGTTCTGTTGACCTTTAGTTGAGCAAAGTAGGGCTATAAGGCAAGGGATGCTTCGGTATCAGAAGCAGGGCATCAAACAAATTGCAGCGCGGTCAGAGGTTGGATAGTACGGTGTAAGTCCGCTGTCCAACTTCTGGCCGCGCTACGGTTTTACTCGACGCCTTACACTACACCTATTGCTTCAGTACTATACGAGGGGAGCATCTCTATTACCTGTGGCACGAAATCAGCTAGAGGGATGCGCTCCGCACTTTGCCGAGTTTTCGTGCGTTCTTGTCATTATGAAACGAATTACGCTTCTTCTGCTTCTGTTTTCTACCGCTGCTCATGCGCAAACGTTGCGGCGCTTCACCACTTATTTCGACTCTACCAACACTCATAAGCGTGAAATCTACTCGGCGGTAGTGGCCGGCGACACGCTAATGGAAGGCCCATACAAGCGTTTTTACTACTCAGGCAAACTAGAGGCGCAAACCCGCTACGCCGGTGGCAAGCGCGACTCTGCCTACGTCGAGTTTCACCCTAATGGCGGACGGCGGCTGGAAGTCACGTATGCCGATGGAGTACGCCAAGGCCCGTTCAAAACCTATTACGATACCGGCAAACTGGCCCAAGAGGGCACCTACGAAAACGACCAGCCAACGGGCTTACTGCGCTATTTGTACCCTGATGGTCGCGTAAAGCTGGAAACCACGCTTACCAATGGCCAGCCCGCTGGCGCCGTACGAGAACTATACCCATCGGGCAAGCCTAAGGTGGAAATCACCTACCAAAATGGGCAAGCCAACGGCCCCGTGAAAACCTATTACGAAAATGGCCAGTTGCAAAGTGAAGCCACTTTTGCGAAAGGCTTATTGGCCGGTCCCTATACCACGTATTACGACAATGGCCAGAAGGAAACGGAAGTATTAGCCGACAAATCGGGCAAGGGCAGCTACCGCAGCTACTACCGCTCGGGCAAGCTGCGCACCGAAGGCACCTCGATGGCCGGCAATTTTGCGGGCCGCGCCGTGAAGAACCCGCTCGGCGACGACCTCACCAAGCAGGCTCGTAACCTAACCGGCGGCTCCTCAGTCCTCGACGGACCGGCCAAATCGTATTATGAAAGTGGCGCCCTCAAGAGCCAGCAGACGTATCGCCAGGGTGTGCTGGTTGGTACGCAACAAGATTTCTACGAGTCGGGCAAACCGGAGCAGAAAATCGACTACGCCAATCAAGGCAAGGACCGCAAAATCACGATGTACTTCGAAGACGGCTTCCCCAAAGCCGAGCAGCAGTACAAAAACGGGGTACCCGTCGGGCAGTGGCGCACCTTTCACCCCGGTGGCAAGCAAGTGGCAAGCCAAGAAAGCTATGTCAATGGACGCCTAGCGGGCGAAAAGTTGGCTTACTACCCTACCGGCACTGTCCAAAGCAAAGTACTCTACGAAAACGGCAAACCCACTGGCTTAGGCCAGGAGTTCTTCGCCTCGGGCAAGTTAAAAGCTGAAACCACTTATGTGAAGGGCTTGAAGACGGGCAACTACCGCCAGTTGCGAGAAGATGGCACCCCGAAGTAACTGGTTTTTACCGCAACGGGAAAGAATCTGGCGCCTGGACATACTTCGGCCCGGATGGTAAAACGGTGCAGGAGAAAAAGAACTTCCGCAACGGTCAGCAAATAGCAGAAGGCGCTCCGGCTCCAGCAGGCAGAACAGCCCCGGCCCGCAAGCCTCCTGTTAAGCGGTAAAAGGCAGTGCAACAATTAATAAGGGCTAACAAGCTAGCTCCCTCATCTGAGGGAAACTAGCTTGTTAGCCCTTACCACTTCTTAGCCTATATGCTTGTCCTTCGACATCTTCTCATCTACTTCCTTTAGAACTGAATTGTAAACGCGGTGCGGCCGTTTTCTTGCGTTTTCAGACTAAAGGTGAAGTTGTGCTGTAGAAGAATATCGCGGATGAGGGTGAGGCCAATACCTTGCCCGTCGCGCTTGGTACTGAAGAAGGGCGTGAACAAGCGACGCTGCACGTCGGGCGGAATGCTGGGGCCGTCATTTTCGATGACCAGTTGCGGCGGGTGCAGTTTGGTACAAACCCACAGGTTGCCGCCTTCACCAATAGCTTCAAGCGCGTTTTTGCAGATGTTGAGCAACGCTTGTTCTAGCTGCTGACCGTCCAAATCGACCACTAACGAACCCGGCGCAAGGTCTTGGTGCCAGCAGATCCGGCGGCGTTCGGCTTGCACGTGCAGTAGCCGCTCGGTATGGCGCAGTAGCTCGTGCACGTCCGTTGGCTGACACGTAGGGAGCGGCAAGCGCACAAGGTTGGCGAAGTTGGCCACGAAATTGGCGAGGTGCGTATTACGGGCAATGGACACGTCCAACGCTTCCGTGAAATCGGGCTGGTCGGCGGGGCTGAGTTGCGGGGCGTAATGGTGGAAGCTTTGCAGAATGGAGTTGATGGCGCCGATAGAGTTGTTGATTTCGTGCGACATCATCCGGATCAGCGTGGAGTACGCCTGCTTTTCCTGCCGGATGAGGTCTTGCGTTAGCTCTTCCAGCACAATAAAGTGGCGCGTAAACCCCCGATCCACAAAATGCGAGCAACTGGCCCGGTAGGTCTGAATACCCGACAGACGTACTACTTGGGGTTCGTGCTCGGCAATGTGGCTTAACGCAGCTCCCCAATCACCGGGCAAGTGGGCGGGTTTTTGGCCTAGCAAGCTGCCTATGGGCAGCCCAAGTATACGCTCTGCCGCAGGGTTCACCCCTTCAATAGTGCCATCGAAAGTGAGAAGCAGCACGCCGGCCGGCGACGCCTGAATCAGGCTTTCCAGCAAGAAGCTTTTCTCGTGCTGCGTAATGCGCTCCTTGCGCAGCTCGTCGATCATGTGGTTGTACACGTCAATGAGCTGGTCCATTTCCCGCTGCCCTACGGGCACAAATTTCATCGAGAAATCCTTGGCGCGAATGGCTTCGGTACCGGCGGCTATCAGCTGAAACGGTCGCACAAAGTTCTTGTAGAGCTGCACCGTGAAAATAATACTAATGAGCAGCAACACCTCTAGACCTACAAATAGCGGTGCATTGGTACGCATCACCTGTCCGGCCAACACAATCAATACGGCGTGAATGATGGTGACGAACAGGATAAACTTGACGCGCAACGACATAGAAGGGTACTTGTTGGAACTGGAAGGCTACGAAACTAGCTCCCCTCCTATTCCGCATCAAACGGAATGGCATATTTCTCTAAGCGCCGATACAGGGCACCACGGCTCAGCCCCAAGGCTTTGGCTACCCGGCTAATGTTGCCGCTGTAGTGTTCGAGCGTGCGGCGTATCATCTGGGCTTCCAGTTCGTCGAGCGTCATGGTGCCTGGCTCGGGCAGCTCGCCAGGCTCAGCGGTGCGGACAGGCGCACGCTGAAACTGCGCCTGGAAATCTTCGGGGCCCAGCTCGTCTTTGCCGCTAACCAATACGGCGCGCTCCACGAGGTTTTTTAACTCGCGGATATTGCCCGGCAGCGGCTGCTCTTGCAACCAATGCTGCGCCCGCGCCCCTATTTTCAAGGCCGGCCGGTTGTAGGTAGCGCGTAAACCGTCCACAAAGTGCTGCACCAGCAGCGGAATATCCTGCGGCCGCTCGCGCAAAGCGGGCAGGCGCACCGTAATGAGGTTGATGCGGTAAAACAAATCTTCGCGGAACCGGCCTTGCTGCACCATTTCGGCAAGGTTGCGGTTGGTGGCGCAGATAACCCGGATATCGAGGCGGCGGGGCTTACTGTCGCCGAGCACTTCGTAGGTGCGGTCTTGCAACACGCGCAGTAGCTTCACTTGGCTACTGAGGTCTAGTTCACCAATTTCGTCTAGAAAAATAGTGCCGCCGTTGGCTAGCTCGAAGCGGCCAACCCGGTCGGTTTTGGCATCGGTGAAGGCGCCGCGGCGGTGCCCGAACATCTCGCTCTCAAACAATGAAGCGGATATACCGCCGAGGTTCACTTTTACGAAGGGCTGGCGACGGCGGTGGCTATTCTGATGTACTGCCTCAGCAATTAGCTCTTTGCCTGTGCCGCTTTCACCTTCTATGAGCACCGAAGCATCGGTGGTAGCTACCTGCCCTATGTTGCGCAGCACCTGCAACAAGCGCGCATCCTGCCCTACTATATTTTTGAAGTTGTACTGCTTGTCGAGCTGGCGGCGGCTGAGGGCGGCGGGGTCCGTTTCCGCCTCAACTTCGTGCAAGCTCAGAATGGTGCGGATGGTTTGGAGCAGAGAGTCGTTGTGCCAGGGCTTGGTCACAAATTCGGCGGCGCCGGCTTTCATTCCTTCTACGGCCAGCGTGATGGACCCCCACCCCGTAATCAGAATTACGGGGAGTTGCGGGGCTACTTGCTTCACCTGCGTTAGCAGTTGCAAGCCGTCTTGGCCGCTGGTATCAAGCGAGAAGTTCATGTCCATGAGTACCAAGCGGAGCGGCGTTTCCTGCACGACACGTAAGGCCTCCTCGGGCGTGGCCACGCTTTTCGCCGGGTACCCTGCTTGCTTCAGCAGGAGCCCCAGCGAGGTACGCACGGCCACATCGTCGTCAACAATCAGTATCATAGTTCAAGGGGCGAAGAACGCGATTCGAGCGGATATATAAGGGTAGATAAAGTGGCACCACTGCTATGCGTAGCTCGTTGCCGACGCTCGCAGGTAGCAACTACTTACTCTTCCCGCAACGATACAGCTGGCTGAACGGACGCCGCAATACGGCTTGGCTGCCAGGCGCAAATAGCCGTGAGTGAAAAGATCAGCAGCGTGGCCAGAATCATGGCTTGAAAATAAACAGTAGAGGCAACACTAAACACGCCGAGCAAAGGAAACTGCATGGCTAGCACCAGCCCCACTACCACGCCCAGGGTGGTAACCACCAACATTTCACCTAGAAACTGACTGCCGATAGCGTTGCCAGTCGCACCTAGTGCCCGACGAATTCCTATCTCGGCTCTGCGCTGGTTGATATTGTACCACAGTACGCCAAACAACCCCAGCGTCACATTCAAAATCAGAAACCCGCACACCAAGCCTAATGCAATGAAGGGCGTGACCACCACTTTTAACTTCGAAACCCGGTTCTGCTCGAGGGAAGTTACCGTCACCGACCAACTCTTAGTCACGTCCGTAATTTCCTTGATCAGTTGCTGTTCCAGTACAGCCCCGCTGCCGGGCTGTACGCGCACCAACAGGACGGGTATTTCGTACGAAGCCGACTTGGCAGTAACCTCATCTTCTAAAGGGCGCCGCCGAAAACTAGCAGGAGCATCTTCGGCAAAGTCACTGCCCGCTCGGTATTTATTTACCACCCCCACTACCTGCCATTCGGTGGTGCCCTTCTCGTCGGTAAATATCTTGCCTACCGCCTTTTCACCGGGGAACATAGCGTTTTTCAGGGCTAAGTTGATGATGACTGGCTTGCGTGTGCTAGCCGCATCACGCCGATCAAACCAGCGGCCTTCCACTACGTTCAGCTTCAGCACATCCCGGAAATCGTCGTCAACATCGTAGTTTTCGGTTATCGGGCTCTGCTTGTGCTTGTAGTAGAGGTGGCCGTTCATGTTGTTAAACGAGAAGGGCGTATTGGAATTGGTTTTGGCAACCTTTATAACGCCCTTGCTTGCTTTCAGGCGCTGCACCAGCAACATGAGCTTTTGTTTGTAGCCAACCGTATCGACCCCGGGGTTCAAGTTAATCTCCCACACATTCTGGTAGTCGTAACCCAGCGGCTGGCGGTAGTTGTAATAGTTGTACACGAGCATGCTGCTTACCACGAAGAGCACGAAGAAAGACAGCACTATTTCTGTGACTAACAAGAAGTTGGAGCGCTTACGGTTCCAAATCAAAGTAAACAGGTGACGTATCATGGCAGAGGAAAGGCTACGTAGAAGATTAATTGGTACCACCCTTCAGTGCTTGTACTGGCTGCACCCTCGACATTTTGAAGGCCGGATAGACACCCGATAGCACGCCAAAAAACACGGTTGCGAGCATGGCCCAAGCAAACACGCGCAGATTGAGCGTGAACTGAGCGTAGGAAATGAAATTGGAGTCGCTGATTAGCTGTAGCGCTACAAAGGCGAGCCCCAAGCCGAGCAGCCCACCAATGAGCGTGAGGAAAATATTCTCGATCAGAAATTGACCAATCAGGGTGCCATCTGTGGCGCCAAAAGCCTTACGCACGCCTATTTCCGAACTGCGTTCCATGATGCGGCTCAGGTTGATGTTCACCAAATTCAGAGCCGGCAGCAGCATAAACAACAGGGCCAAGCCAAAGGCAATAAAGTAGAAAGTGTCAAGGTGATTGGACTCGTCGCTGCCCCGCCCGACAAGCTGGCGCGTGACGGTAGCCATCAGACCGTCAGCGTGGGAGTGAATTTTAGTGATATCGGGATTCGGGATGGATACGCGCTTCAGTATCTGCTGGTATTCATCATCAAGCGTTGATATGTCGGTATTCTCCGGAGCGAGTAGCGCAGCATAATACTCGCCCTCTAGTACCGATTTCCCGATATCGGCCTTCGTTGTCGTCACGGGTGCCCACACCTCGGCATAAGAGTTGAAGCGAATAATTCCTACATCACTCACGACGCCAATAACCCGGAACTTACGCTGGTCCACTTCAATCTCGCGGCCTACCACGCCGCGGGCCGTACCAAAGTATTGCTTGGCAGTGGTTTCGGTGATGACAACCACGCGGTTTGCGTCGCGCACATCGTTGGCATTATAGGGCTTGCCTTCCAGAAAGTTGAAGTTAAATACCTCCCAAAACACGTTGTCCGTGAAGCGCAGGTCCAACTCCAATTTCGTATTGCCAACATAGCTAGGCGTGCCATGGAACTGCGAGAACAGCGCTATTTTTTCCGGAGTTTTCATAGCGCGCACGTACTTATTGATGAAATACGGGCTTGCTGGGGTGTTCATCTGCCCGCCATCCTTAAAGTCCTGCCGCATAAACGAAATAAAGGCGATGCGCTCAATCCGCGACTCGGGCGCGTGGGCCCCTTTGAAGTGGTCGACCATGGCCACCACTACGAGCAGCACCATCAGCGTGAAACTGATGCCAAACAGGCTGATAAACGTGAAGAACTTGCGGCGCAGCAAGACCTTCCAGGCGATTTTAAGGTAGCTAAGCAACATGAGTTGTGAGGTAGCAAGAAGTTGAAAAAGAAGATTGAAGCGCGGCAACCTGCCGCTGCAGTATGCTCCGGGCCTTGCTCAGCTGCGACTTGCTGGTGCCCTCCGTAATACCAAGCAGATCGGCAACTTCCAGGTGACTATAGCCTTCGAGCGCGTAGAGGTTGAACACCGCCCGGTAGCCAGCTGGCAACTCCTGCACCAACCGAAGCAGGTCGGCGGCTTGCAGTTCCACGTCGGCACCAGGCAAATCGGTAGCGAGGTGGTCGGTAGAGCAGTCTTCGATGCTGAGCGTCAGTGACTCCCGGCTACGCAGGAAGCCTAATGCTTCGTGCACCATAATGCGGCGCACCCATCCTTCCAGGCTGCCTTTGCCCTCGAACTGGCCCAGGCTGCGGAACACCTTCTCGAAACCACGAACCAGGGTATCCTCGGCATCAAACTTGTGGCGAACGTAGCGCAAGCACAAGGCCAGCATCTTGGGCGCGAAGCGCCGGTAAAGCTGTTCCTGCGCCGCCGCACTACCCCGGCGGCAAGCAGCTACCAGTTCGGTATCGGGCAGTGGAAGTGCAAGGGTTTTCATTTTATTACTGCTTTAAGCACGTGTTCGAAGTTTGCTGGCCGCTTTAGCGAAAGGCGGCTAGCCGGGGGCCCCAGATCTAGTTGACTTGGCTACCGTCGAAAAAGCGAATAAGCCGTTCGGTGCGGCGGGCTTGCTGTTCGTCGTGAGTCACCATCACGATGGTGGTACCCTCCTGCCGATTCAAATCCAGTAGCAGGTCCATAATTTCCTCGCCCATCACGGAGTCCAGGTTGCCCGTTGGTTCGTCGGCCAGAATGATTTCGGGACGGCCGGCCAAAGCGCGGGCAATGGCTACCCGCTGGCGCTGTCCACCCGAAAGTTGACTCGGGAAATGGTTGGTGCGCGCACTTAGCCCTACTTTATCGAGGGCGGCGTAGGCCCGCTGGCGCCGCTCTTTGCCGCCTACGCCAGGCCGGTACAACAAGGGCAGTTCCACATTATCAATTACCGAGAGGTCGTTGATGAGGTGGTAGCTTTGGAATACGAACCCGATTTTTTGGTTACGCAGCGAAGCCAGCTCTCTATCGGAATAGGAATTCACCGGCCGGCCATCCAGCTCGATTACCCCACTGGTTGGCTCGTCGAGTAAGCCTATAATGCTAAGTAGCGTGGACTTCCCGCAACCCGACGGCCCCATAATCGACACGAACTCGCCTTTGTTGATAGTTAAGTTCACGCGGTTCAAAGCTACGGTTTCAATGGTCTTGGTTTGGTAGACTTTCTCGATATCGCGCAGTTGAATAACGGGCTGGCTGGCAGCAGAAGTAACTGCGTCGGGGGAAGCCTGAGGCCGGGCGGCCGATTGAGAGAGAATGTTTTCCATGAGATATAGCAAGAGTTAGAAAGGATGGCGCAAGAAGTTGTCCGAATTCGAGCAGTATAGCCCTAGGTTCATAGTAATGTAGCCAAGCGCCGTGCCATTGTTTTAATACGTTGAATAACAGTAACTTATTACATAATTTCAAAATAGTCCGAATACAAAAGGTGTCCGTTTCCGGACAGAGTGTTCGATAATGATTGAGCGCGGATTAAGAGTGGACATAAAAGTTTGTTTAATCCATCCGTTATGCTGGGCGGAGCCGAAACAACTCGCTCGTATTGCGGAATCAGTGGGTAGCACGCGAGATAATTCACTATGCGAATGCTTCACTTCTTACTTGGAGTGACCTTTCAGACCAGATAAACCACTATTCATGTGAAGTTGCTCCAATAGCCAAAGCGCGCCGTAGCTAGGGCTGCGGTGCGCTTTGGCTTTGTTGAGTGCTATAGAAGTAGCAGGTTTCCTATCCCCTACTTTGCTGCTAGTGGTATTTGCCGCTCGAAATCATAGAGCGTGAGAGCGCGCAGCCGGTAATGTGCCACCCAAGCAGCACGCAGCGCCAAGATGTAAGTACGGCGGGCCTGATCTTTTTCTGCCGAAGCAATAGTGAGGTCGGTGAGGCTGATGCGGCCTACTTTATAAGTTGCCTGCGCAATATTGTAGCGTTGCTGAGCTAGAGAATCGGCGTGGCTAGCCAGGGCTAATTGCTCGCTCAACGTCTTGATTTGCGTGGCTTGCACCTGTACGCTCTGCTCGAAGCTAAGCTCTTCCTGAGCGACATCATTTTGCACTTGGCGGCGGGTTAGCTCCGCCGTTTTCATGATGGACCGCTGCTTGCCCCAATCCACGAGCGGCAGCGAGAACGTGAGTTGCACCTGCTGCTGGTTTTGCAAGGCGGCATAGGTATCCCACAAATTACTGGCTTGGTTTACGTAGCCTAAGTTGGCCGAAAGGGTTGCCTGAAAACCAGTGGTACCGCGGGCTAAAGCTACTTCACGCTCTGCTTGCAGCAACCGACGGCGAAAGCCTAACACCACACTCCGGTTTTGGCGAGCTTGGGCCAAGGCTAACTCAGCAGGCACTACCAGGTGCGGCGCCGCGACGGGCACAGCGAGTTGCAGGGTTTCGGCGCGCAAGCCCGTGTAGCTCTGTAAGCTTACGGCCGCGTTTTGAGCGTCGAGTTGGCCCTGCGCCATGGCTTGGCGAGCATTTAGTAAGTTCAGTTCCAGCCGCAATAAGTCACTCTGCGAGAGGTAGCCCAGTTGATGACGCTCCCTTCCGAGGCGAAGTAATTCCTCGTTGGCACGCACGTTTTGGCTGGCCACTTCGGCGTTTACTTGCTGTTGCAGCACATCAAAATATAGCTCGGTAATACGCTGCGCTATGCCTTCGCGCTCCTCCACGTATAACCGCTGGCTTTCTTGATAGCGCAAAGGCTCTATCCGGTTCGCCCAGCGCAAACTGTTGAACTTGCCAAAAGGCTGCGTGAGGCCGATGCTAACGGGCTGGTTGTTGTAGCGCTTCATACGGCCGTTGAAGTCATCGAAACGCTGCACTTCGGAAGCAACAAACACTTGTCCGCCAGTCAGGCCAATATTCTGGCTGACCGTCAAGGCCAGGTTGGAGTTATTATAACGGACAGGTTTGAAGTCAATGGTACCGTTGGGCTGCTCTACCGGCGTTATGGCGCGGCTGAAATCCGGCAGAGTGCCCTGTAAACCTAACTGCGGCTTGTAGTTGGCTTGGTAGGTGCGCCACTGCCAGTAGCTTTGGTCGCGGGTGGTTTGAGTTTGCTTGGCCACCGCCGACTGGTTCAGCGCCAGCTCTATAACTTCATCTAACGTCTTGGTGGTAGTTGGAACTTGAGCCGAAGCAGTACTACCGGCCAGCAACAGGAAAGTAAGTATCCGTTTCATAAGGCCGCTTAGTTGTTAAGAACGAGTTCGGGTGTGTCGAGGTAATCCTTCATGTCGGACACCACTATTTCTTCGCCAGCTTGCAGCCCGCTTTTCACTTCCACGAAGTCAAAATTGCTGTCACCGAACTGCACCGTCCGCCGAACCAGTTTGCCGTTGCGCACCACAAACACGGGCTGCTCTTTGCCGCCTTGGTAGAAGGGACCGTTCTTAATTCGCACCACGTTGTGATGCGCCCTGGTCACCACAAATACATCGGCCCGCAGGTTAGAACGCAGCCCCGGATAATTGTCTTTTACCAACGATGCATAGAAAGACACCACACCCTTGTCCACGGCCGGACTAATGGTGCTAATGGTGCCGCGCAGGTCGGTATCATTGATGCGAACCACCACCGGGTCACCGAGGTGAAGGGCATCGGCGTAGTTATCGGAAATTGTAGCCCGCACCCGAAACCGGCTTAAATCGGCTACTCGAGCTAGCGCGTCACCTGCCTGCACGGTGGTACCAAGATCTTCGTTGACCCACGTAAGCACACCAGGTTGTTGGCTGCTGATATTGGCTTGCGCCAGCTTACCAGCCAGTTCTGCTATGCTACGGTCCTGAATTTGCATCGTGAAGCCCAACTCGCGTACGTCAGCGGCGTTGGCAGCTCGCTGGTTCCGGATTTGTTCTCCTAGGCGCTGCAGTTCTAGCTGCGCTACTTTGAGGTTCAATTCGGCTTGGCGCACACTTTCGGAGGTGCCGCCCCCAATCTTTAGCAGATACTGCTCGTCGCGCAGGGTCGACTGCAAGCTGCGGACCTTCACCTGCTGCACCTGTTCTTGGGAGCGAAGGTCGTTCAGAGCTTTTTCCAGAGTCAGTTGCAGCTGATTGTTCTTGATACGGTTTTGCTGCTGCTCGTCCTGCAGTTTAGCCAGGGCCGAAGTGGTCAGCTCTCTATCTAGCTCCAGAATGGTTTGTCCTGGCTGCACCTTGCTGCCAACTGCTACTGCTACCCGCCGAATGGTGCTTTGGATCGGACTGGTAATTACGGCTTCGTAAGCTGGAATAATGAGCCCCGACGCGGTAAGGGCTGCTTCCACGTCTCCGGTTTCGGTGGTAGCCGTAAGAATGCTGCTACGTTTCAGACTTGGCTTCAGGGCACCCCGAAAGGCTAGCAGACCTGCCACCAACACAAGCACTATGCCACTAGCAATAAGCCAACTGCGGCGCCGGCGACGATGTACGGTAGAAGTTGAAATAGCTCTGTCCATTTTCGTACAGGAGAGGAAAGGTTTCCTGTACTATCAGCCAAGGGACGTGCCATTTGCATAACAATTTATTTATCAGTAACTTGTAGATGATAATAACCATTGAGCAATATGAAAATTTGTCCATTAATGGACACAGTGTTCGGATGCGAAATGCCCTAAAACAGAAAGCCCGGTCATTTAAGTGGCCGGGCTTTCTGTTTATAACTTAAGACTAATAACTAATAAGCTTGCTTGAGGGCTTAGCAACTCTCCTAATATTTACCTATTACCGCTGGTTGCGGATAGTGAACTGGTTGAAGGCTACCGTTGAAGTGGCAGGACCTTGCGCCAGCAAGCCTACGCGGATACCCCGGTCCCATGGCGGCAGATACGTACCGTTGAGCGCGAAGCTGTCGAGTACAACCGGCTGCCAAGAGCTACCATCTACATTGTAAGTGAAGCGGAAGCGTTGGCCACCCCACGACTCCAAACGCAGATTGAGGGTTTTGCCAAGTGGCAGATCAATCTTGGTGATGCTCTCGTGCTTACCTTTCTTCACCGACCATACTTGCAGCGTACCGTCACCGACTACCAGAGCCAAGGCATTGTTTGGGTCGCCGATGGCCGACAGACCAGCGAAAGTAGCAGGATCCAACGAGTTCAACTCCACGGCGGTAGTCACTTTATAGGTGGCTGTAAACGTGCGTTGTGCAACAATAGAACCCATTCCGGTTGGGCTAGCAGTGAGCAACAGCTGCCCGTCGCTTACGCCTGCCTCTGGCTCACGACCGATAGGCCACTGCCACGTACCCGCCAGGCAATTGCCTTCGAAATTGTCGGTTACGTTTAGAATGCTCACGTCGTGCAGTGGGGCAGCCTGTGGGCTTTTGCCTTCAAACTCAGGCCAGCCTTCCTCGTTCCAAGTGAACTCGCTCAAGATACCTTGCCGGCCCACAAATTCATGGCTCTGCACGTGATACGCGTGGTGCAGCAAGAACCACCGGCCTTCGTATTCGGCTACAGTGCCGTGACCGGGGCACTTCCAGGTGGCATTTTTCTTTAGAATCGGATTCTCAGGGCACTTCTCCCAAGGGCCTAGCAGGCTCTCAGCACGGGCCACGCCGGTAGCATACGTGCAGCACTTGCCGCAGCAGCCGTTGCCAGCGTAGAACATATAGAAGTAGTTGTTGTGCCGCACAATGGCAGAACCTTCTACCAAGCAGCCCTCCCACGGAGCATCATTGCGGAACAACTCCACTTTCTTACCCACCAGCTTGGTGTGCGTGGCGTTGATGCGCTGCGCCCAAATCGGGTTGGCTTCTTGTACGCGTTGCCATCTTCCTTCCACACCAAGTATAGGTCACCCTTCTCGTCGCGCATCGGGAAGCCGTCGATAGAGCCGTACCGTTGTGCCACCAGTGGGCCGTGGTCGGTATAAGGACCGGCCGGATCGTCGGCGCTGGCTACACCAATAGCTAAGGGGCCGCCTTTCTTGCGGGCTGTATAGTAAACGTATGTTTTGCCGTTTTCGTGGAAAATCTCGGGAGCCCAGAAGTTGGCTTCCGTCCACTCCGGCAAGGAACTGCTGTTTGGGAAAACGTGGCTAACTAGCTGCCAGTCCACCAAATTGGTGGATTTGAAAAGCGGGAATACTGGTCCCCACTCCGCCGAAGTGGCGCTAGCCCAATAGGTATCCCCAATTTTGGCAATAGTCGGGTCGGGAAAATCACCCGGCAACACGACGTTTGCATAGGAAGTAACGGGCGCTGTTTCAACAGCAGGCGCCGCACTAATAGCCGTGTTGGTAGCGGTAACGGGCGCACAATCCGTCGGGAGAGAGGTGGCGGGCGTTACGATCTGAGCTGGTGTTTCTACTTCGAAAGACACAACAGAAGAGAACAAAGAGTGAAAGGAGTGAGAAGTGCTAGGCAGCAATAAAAGAGTAAGCCGCTAGAGTAGTTCGCAGCCAGATCTTTACGGAAATAAGTCGGGGGATTACGCTAACCCAACAGTTGGGGTCCACACGAGCTCAAGAGTGGGCGTTAGCAGAGAAATACCGTTGGGTAGAGCTAGAACAAGAAATTCGTTGACGCTGGTAAAGGCATTCCAGTTGATTTCGGTTCCCTGAAAAGATCTATCCGTTGTAAGATTCATAAAGTTAGATTTTTCCAGATTTCTTAATGCACCTCCTTCAACTTCCACGCCCTTGATTCCAACAACACTGTTTCGTATTTCAAAGGTAAACATTTACCTATAATACCCTAACAGCAAGCAAGGGCAGCATATTCAACTTTTCACTGCTCTAGAAATCTTACCTACATAATTCGAGCCAATCCAATTTAGAATTAATAACTCTACTTATAATAAATTATAATTTTTCCCATGTTTTCACCCGTTCCAGCAAAATTCAGGGATAAGCTCATGTGTTGGGCCCTAAAATAAAATTCGGGCATTTGAAAAATTATTTTCTTAATCGCAATCAACCCCGATGAACTTCGCTCAATACCTCGCCTTTTATTGGCTATAAGCATAGGAACGCACTCTCTTACTAGCGCCTAGATGAAGGCTCTTGACCTGCTACCTCGGATTACTTCTATTGCTTACCTAAGTGCTCTTCAGTTTCAGGCTGATTTCGACTATCCTATCCTTCCGCTCTTGTGTTCGATAGCTCAAGCCTTTAGGACACCGGGCTCTGCAGTTCTAGAAAGAGCATAGGTGATAGGAGAATTATTATCTAAATAATTACTCACCATCTGCTGGAAAGGCTTCAAGTCCTAAAGCTCCGCAGTTGGTGCTATGCATTATCTATTGCCTTACTATAAATGAGAGCATAGTACTACCTATAAGGTGGACGAAACTTCCGGAGTCGCTTGTGCTGCTTTAATGCATTCCTAAAGGTTGCTTTACTAGTATGGTGTGACAGGGCAACTATAGAGGCTTATCCTACATCTAGCATATACACAGGGAATCAATAACAAGGATGTATGAGGGTCCTCTCTTTAGATATGGGCTACTCTCAATAGAGAAAGTAAAATATTTCACTTTTCGATACTATAATGTTGTGCTATTTAGATGGGCGTAAAATGGCTCAGAACGCCTGTATCAGACCTTATAGTTCAAAATCGTTCATCTAATTCATGCTCACTTCAAAAATTTTTATCGAAGGTACCTTGCGTTACATAGTACCTTCTGTTACCTTTGGATCATTAAGTAGATAATCTCTCTGCCGCGCCACTGGCCTCTACCGGGGTGCCATTGCGACAGACGCCGGACACCACCTCACCAACCGGGTTAGGTGCTAGGCGGCACAAAGGAAACACATGTTTCACTCCGCCGCCTACCGTGTTTTGGCCGCTTGATGCCTGGCTTCGTGCCAAATGCATCCTTCTTCATTGTGCTTGAATTTCTGCAATCAGCCACCTCGCGGAGCCGCGGCCGCCTGGAACGGCACCTCTTTGCCTGATTCGTTCATTCTACTCACCACTTCCGATGACTTTCTCCCCTACCAACCATGCACTTCGGTGCCTGGGCCTCCTCACTATGTCTGCACTTAGCCTCTTTACTCTGGAACTGCGCGCTCAGAACGTGGCATCTACTAAAGTTGCGGTTGGCACTGCTACTGGCTCTATCTCAGGCACCTTGCTCGATCAAAAAACCGGGCAGCCGCTTTCTTTCGCCAGCGTGGTGCTGTTGCAAGCCCACGGCGACAGCAGCTTCGTAGCTGGTGCTCAAACTGGCGATAATGGTGCCTTTGAGATGGCGAAAGTGGCAGCTGGGCAGTATATGCTGAAGGCTACTGTACTAGGCTACAAGCCCCTACGGCAGTTGGTCACGCTGAGTGGCACTGCGCCTACAGCTCGCTTAGGCACTCTGAAACTACTTCCTACGGCCACCCAATTAGCTGGCGTAACGGTGCAGGGCGAGCGGGCTACTGTGGAAGAAAGCCTTGATAAGAAGGTAATCAACGTAGAAAAGGATTTGAGCAGCGTAGGTGGCACCGCCGTGAATGTGCTGCAAAACGTGCCCTCGGTAGCCGTATCGCCCGACGGGACGGTGAGCATGCGGGGCAGCAGCAACATCACCATCCTGATAGATGGCAAGCCAACCAACACCGCAACGGGCGGCAACCGGTTAGAGCAAATTCCAGCTAGCTCTATTGAGAAGGTGGAAGTGGTAACAAATCCTTCGGCTCGCTACGATGCCGCGGGCGGCGGTGGGGTAATCAACATCATCCTGAAAAAGCAGAAGAAAGACGGCTGGAATGGTCAGGCTACGGTAAACTTAGGCACCCGCGACAAGTACAACACCAGCCTCAGCTTGAATCGCCGGGCTGGCAAAATCAACTGGTTTGGGTCTTACGACTTCCGCGACGACCGGTACCGCAGCTTGATGAACAGCAAGCAAACCACCATCCTGGAAGGCCAAGAATTGCGTGTTGATCAAGATGGCACCAACCGCCGCCACAACGTAACGCACTCGGGCCGCTTGGGCTTCGACTACACCATTTCGCCAGAGCAAAGCCTGACCGTATCGGTGGAACCCAACAAAAACAAAGGCCTTAACACCGGCAACCAGCTAGCCACGCTCACAGATGCCACTGGCACCAACCGCATTAGTAGCTCTTTCGGGGTAACGGAGGACGTCATGAATACGGAAGCCTCAGTGGATTACCGCCATACTTGGGATGCCCACAAGGGCCGCGAATGGACTGCCAATGTCACCTATACTAATCTATTGGCTGATGTAGTGGTAGGACAGCGCAACACGGAAGGCTCTATCGATCTGCGCGAGTGGAAGCAGGACCTGGACGTGACGTTGAATGCTGCTTCTTACCAGACCGATTACGTGCACCCTTTAAGTGACAAGAGCCGCTTGGAGGCCGGCCTGAAAGGGCAGCTGATGCGCAACGATGGCACCGATAACTTCCTGCGTCAAGCCGCCGATGGACCTGCGATGGAGCGGATTGCTGACCGGTCGTATGCCTACGAGTTCCGCGAATACACCCAGGCGGGCTACGTCAATGCCCAGCACGAACTAGGCAAGTGGCGGGTGCAAGGCGGGGTACGGGCTGAATACACCAACACCAGCGGCCAAGTGGAAGGTGGCACGGGTAAGTTCAAGCTCAACTACCTCAACTTGTTCCCCTCGGCTACCGTCGTTCGGACGCTGCCAACGGCCGACCAGCGCGTGCAGCTTAGCTACTCGCGTCGCCTCAACCGCCCAGGGTTCATGCAGTTGCTGGCTTTCCCACTCTACCAAGACCAGCGCACCTACCGCATCGGCGACCCAACGCTCCGGCCCGAGTATATCAATGCTTTCGAGCTAGGGCATCAAATAACGCTAGGTAAGGCCTCGCTCAACTCCACCCTGTTTTATCGCCAAACCACCAATGCCATTCAGCGCCTGGTGCGGGTAGACACTACGGCCACTCGCCTCTACGGCAACGGTGCCGTCATTACGGCCACCTACGCCGATAACTTCGGCCAAGCCACTAGCTTAGGTGGTGAGGTATCCTACAACCAGCCCCTTACGAGCTGGTGGCGCCTGACAGCCAGCGGCTCGCTGTTCCAAACCAACGTAACTGCGGCCACGGGCAACGAATCGAGCCGGCGCACGGTATCGGGCACGGCCCGCCTGATGAACAGCTTTACCCCTACTCCGAAGCTCGATATGCAAGTAACGGGCAACTACCGCGCTGCCGTGATTACCACTCAAGGCCGCCTCGCACCAGTAGGCTCCGTTGATGTAGCCTTGCGCCAGCGCCTGTTCAACGACCGGGCCGCCTTGACCCTCCGAGTGAGCGACTTGTTCAATACCCAACGTAACCTGACCCAAGTGTACACCACTGATGCTGCCGGCACCGGTTTCCGGGCCCGCTATTACAACAAGTGGGAGTCGCGGGTAGGCTACCTAGGCTTCTCCTGGTACCTCGGTTCCAACAAGCCACCAAAGAAAATCGAGAACCAGCCCCAAGGTGGTGGTGGCGGTTTCGGCGGATAATAATTAGCAAGAAATACACCGCCCAAAAAATATTTTACTCCGCCTTGTAACGTTCACTAAGTTGGGCGGTATCCACATCAGAAACCAACTATTAGAGGTGACATTATCATGCTACTAGCCCTAGAAAAAAGTGCGGTTATGTTCGCTTCACCAACCCCGAGATACCGTAGCGAGATGTTGAAAATATTTTTTGTTTCTCAGGCATCTTTTCTCCAACAGCCTCCATCTATATAGGCAGTTGCGCATCTCCCCGGCAGACAGCTAGCTACTTCCGCCGTTCTTTCCCGCTCCTGCTTCGGCCCGCGGCGACTTTCACCTCCCGGTAAGGTCACGGCCACCCGCCCGCCGAAGATGCCCCACCGCTCGTGGTGGCGCTTTGTCCCGGGCTGCTTGCTGGCCAAGCAAGTAGTTTCCTTGGGCCCGACTCTTCACTCTCTTACTTACTTGCTCCTGTTTTTTCGGCAATCCTGCAGCGTCAGGTTGGTCGACAGGTGGCTCTTTGTGCTCATTTTTCGCCTTCATCGCCATGAAAACTTCCTCTGTAAACCGCTCCTTGCTTGCTTTCATCTTCTTCATGACTGGGTTGCAACTATCGGCCCACCTCCTCAGCTCAGGCACCCTTTCAGGCAGCTTGCGCGACGGCGACACCAAAGAGCCAATTCCGCATACCAGCGTGGTACTGCTCCGCGCCACCGACCACCGCTTTGCCGCCGCTGGTACCACCGATGCTCAAGGCAATTTCCACTTCCGCAAAGTGCCCATCGGGGAGTATGTAGTGAAAACCACTGTCCTCGGCTATCAGCCCCAGCAGCCAACCATTGCGCTCCGCGCCCTGCACAACCGCCACCAAATGGGAGTGCTCACGCTCCGTTCATCCTCGACTCAGCCCACCGTAACGGGTAGCCGCAATGCCAGTGCAGTAGCGCGGCAAGTTGAAGTGAAACCTGCAGCAGGTAAGCCCGCTGCTTAACACCCCCGGCCTGCTGTTCTAGCTGGTGCCCCCTCGTTCTTCAGTATTGATTATCAATTGCTTGCCGTCTAGCATCGGCCTAGCCTGGCACCCTGTTTTCAAAATTTTCCTTTCCCTTCTACTTCATATTCTCTAAAACCCATTCCTGTCATGAAAACTTCCCTGATTTCCCGTTTGAGTTTGGTGTGCTTGATGCTCATGCTTTCTGCCACTATGGCTATGGCCCAAAAAGTGGTTTACTCAGAAGCCCCTATGGTAGCAAAATCAGGCTACTGGAGCTTGGTAACCGACCAAAGTGACCGCAGCCATACCGTAGTGCAGTTCTACAACGACCAGCACGAGCTATTGTACGAAGAGCGTTTGGATGGCTTGTGCCTGAATCCTTGCAAGAGCCGCGCTGCTCACCGCCGTGTAGCCAAGATGCTTGGTGCTACCCTTCAGCAAGTACAGCGCATGCAGTCCAACTCTATGGTTTCAACCAAGCTGGTTGCCCTGAATCGTCACACCTTGCGGGAATATGCAACTCGCTAAGTGAGGCCAGCACGGGCTCTACCGCGCACTACATAACCTTCCAGGCAGGTAGCAGCACCCCTGAAAGCCCCCGCTTGTCGGCATAATCGTTCAACGAATTATGTTGATAAGCGGGGGCTTCCGCTTTTAAAGCGCCACAGTATACACTACTGCGGCGCTTTAGTAAGTCCCATATACTGCAGGCCTAATGTTGAGCTTTCGCTCCGTGTAGGTATTGCCTTAACAGTCAAGGCGCTGACTATGCAATGAGGAGCTACTACGATATATTATACTTTTACCAAAACGACTACAGCGCCACCAAATGCCAGAAAACAACTTATTGGGCTAGAACAACAAAAAGTATAAATGCTATTAGAATCTCTGTTTTAGAAGCAACTAAAGCAATTCATACACGATATAATCCCCGATCTTCGCAACCGAATAATGATTAATATCGAACCACTCTTCGGAGTGAGTTCAGCAAGATTGGTTTAGTGTGGTTCTTATTCAAATCCTGTTATCTCGCGAATGCTTGACGTCTACCGAGAAATGCTCCCTAACGGGTTCCTACTGATTCTTTCACCTGATATTGCCTGCCAGCAAGGCGAAGTAAAACTTACCCGGGCGCTACACCGAGCCAGCCGCAGCGAAAAACGCGCTGTGCTAGTGGATTGCAGCTTAGTGGAAAGGCTAACCGAAGAAGCGGTGGATTTGCTGTTGGCTTACGCCTTCATGCTCCGAACCCAAAGCCGACGGCTGGTGCTGTGCCACGTACCCAATGCGGTGAGTCACCATTTTCTTAACCTTGATGCGGCCTCTCAGCCCATGCTCGTGCCCTCACTATTAGATGCTGTAGATGAAATAAATTCTCCTCACTAGCTCACAAAAATCAAGGCAGGAATAGTAAAAAGCGGTACTCGGCTTCACTTAATCAAGTAAGGCCGGGTACCGCCGCGCGGTTTGCGTAGTTTTGCGCTCCGATCTGCTTCTACTTATTTCCTGATGAGCACCCCAAAACCTAGCATTCCTAAAGGCACCCGCGACTTTGGCCCGGCCGTGGTGGCACGCCGCAACTATATCTTCGGCATTATTCGCCGGACCTTCGAAAAGTTTGGCTACGCCCCCCTGGAGACGCCAACGCTCGAGAACCTATCGGTGCTGACTGGAAAATACGGCGACGAAGGCGACCAACTTTTATTTAAGGTTCTCAACTCCGGCGACTTCCTTAAAGATGTCACTGCGGTCGACTTAACCAACGAAGACGGCAAAGCCACTCGGCGCGTACTACCCAAGGTGGCCGAAAAGGGTCTGCGCTACGACCTCACCGTACCGTTTGCACGCTACGTAGTGATGAACCGCGGCACGCTCACCTTCCCCTTCAAGCGCTATCAGATTCAGCCGGTTTGGCGCGCCGACCGGCCTCAACGCGGCCGGTATCGTGAGTTTTATCAGTGTGACGCCGACGTGGTGGGCACCAACTCGTTGCTGTGTGAGGCGGAAATCGTGCTGATGATGTGCGAGGTGCTGAACACGTTGGGGCTAACGGATTTCACCATCAAAATCAATCACCGCGGTGTCCTGCGCAATATCTATCAGGCCCTGGGCGGTGAAGGCACCGAAGTGGATCTGTTCACTGCCATCGACAAGCTCGACAAGATTGGCGTGGAGGGTGTGCGCAAGGAGTTGGCCGACCGTGGATTCTCGGAAGAAGCTATGGGCAAGTTATTTGCCTTACTCGGCGTAGAAGGCAATTTCGAGGAAAAGTTGGAGCGGCTACTAGCCGGTTTTGTAACCGCGGGCGTTGATGCCGACAATGCCACTACTGATGGCTACAAGGGGTTGCAGGACTTGAAGCGGGTGTACGAATACTTACAAGGCTTCCAGTTCAAACAATTCGGCAACCTGGATTTCGACGTGACGCTGGCCCGCGGCCTAAGCTATTATACGGGTTGCATCTTCGAAATCAAGATCAACAACGTGAACATGGGTAGCGTGAGCGGCGGCGGCCGCTACGACAACCTCACCGGGGCGTTCGGGCTGCCGGGGGTATCGGGGGTAGGCTTCTCGTTTGGCGTAGACCGGCTGTACGACTGCCTCGACGAGCTAAACCTGTTCCCGCCAGCCGTGGCTACTACCACGCGCTGCTTGGTAGCCAACTTCGATGCGGAAGCCGAACGGGCCGTGCTGCCTGTGTTGCGCCAATTACGCGAAGCCGGAGTAGCCAGCGAACTGTATCCGGAAGCGGGCAAGCTCAAGAAGCAGCTCCAGTACGCCGACCAGAAGGGCATTCCGTTTGTGCTGCTGCAGGGCTCGGAGGAGCGAAGCGCCAATCAGTTTAAACTCAAAAACATGGGCACTGGCGAAGAAAAGCTGCTTTCACTTGAAGCGGTACTGACAGAACTGGCAGGCTAGCCACCAACACAAAGAAGGCACCGCCGCTTTAGCTTGCTAGAGCGGCGGTGCCTTTTCTATTCCCCCGGAAAAACTCACTTTTGGGGCTCCACCCGCTGCTTTTCCTCTCCCATGCCCCACAACGACGATTACGCTCTTACCCCTTCCGCCCGCCTCGACCTAGCTACCCTCGGGCACCTGCTCCGCGACAACACTCGCCTGACCCTCTCCGCGGAAGCCCGCCAGCGCATCGAGACCTGCTATACCTACCTGCACGAACGACTAGCCCAATCCGATACGCCGGTGTATGGCATCAACACCGGTTTCGGGGCGCTGTGCAACACCAGCATTTCGCCCGCCGACCGGAGCCAGTTGCAGATCAACTTAATGATGTCGCACGCCTGTGGTACCGGTGCCGAGGTGCCCGCTGAAATAGTACGGCTGATGTTGCTGCTGAAAGCCCAAAGCTTGAGCTACGGACACAGCGGCGTGCAGTTAGCCACCGTGCAGCGCCTGCTGGACTGCTACAACCGCGAGATTCTGCCGGTGGTGTATCAGCAAGGCTCCTTGGGTGCAAGCGGCGACCTGGCACCGCTGGCTCATTTGTGCTTGCCGCTGATGGGCCTCGGTGAAGTGAATTACCAAGGCTACCGCCTCGCCGCCGCCGATGCCTTCAGTCTTTTCAGTTGGACGCCACTCACCTTAGAAGCAAAGGAAGGACTGGCATTGCTCAATGGTACTCAGTTTATGCTGGCCTATGGTGTGCACTGCTTGTTGCGGATGCAACGCCTACTCGATGCTGCTGATGTGCTTGGCGCGTTATCGTTGGAGGCTTTTGATGGGCGCAGTGAGCCGTTTGACGAGCGTCTGCACCGTATCCGGCCCCACGCCGGACAGCAAGTGGTGGCCCAACGAATCCGTGAGCTGTTAAGCGGCAGCGAGCTGCAGCAACAGCCCAAGAAGGTGGTCCAAGACCCCTACTCTTTCCGTTGCCTGCCCCAAGTACACGGCGCCTCGCGCGACGCGCTGGCGTACGTGCAACAAGTGCTGGAGACAGAGTGCAATTCCGTTACTGACAACCCCAACCTCTTTCCCGACGACGACCTGATTCTGAGCGGCGGCAACTTCCACGGGCAGCCACTGGCGTTGGCCCTCGATATGCTGGCTATAGCTACCGCCGAACTAGGCAGCATCTCGGAGCGGCGTACGTACCAGCTTCTCAGCGGCCAACGCGGGTTGCCGCCTTTCCTAGTGGCAGAGCCTGGCCTAAACTCGGGACTGATGATTCCGCAGTACACGGCCGCCGGCATCGTGAGCGAGAACAAGCAACTCTGTACCCCGGCTTCGGTAGATAGCATTGTGAGCAGCAACGGCCAAGAAGACCACGTGAGCATGGGCGCCAACGCCGCCACCAAGGCACTACGCGTAGTTGGGAATGTCGAGCAAATCCTGGCTATTGAGTTGCTCACAGCAACTCAAGCGCTGGCTTTCCGCCGTCCCGCTCGCACCTCGGAAGCGCTAGAGCAAGTGCTAACTGCTTTTCGCGCGAAAGTCAACTTCGTGAGCCGCGACCGGGTGCTCTACCCCGATCTGCAGGCTGCCGTTGCTTTCGTGCGGGCGTATGAGTGGGTATAATATTTTATTTGTTTGTAGGTTAATAACGTGGGTTTGCTTGGATGATTCTGTTCGAACTGCCGTCGGATGAAGTCAACGTCTTTGCCGTAGCCTTACCTTTGGGGGTGAAAGGCGTCAGTTAGTCCAGACTAAAACAGGCAAGGCGTTTTTATTGCATCGAGCAAGCACTTTTCTTCTGGTTGGTTTTCAGCGTTCCATGCCTTTTGTGAAACACTTACTTTTCTGGCTCTTTATCGGCTGCAGTTCGTTGGTAGCGGAAGTTGTGCAGGCGCAAACTTGCCCGGTTACCCCCAACGCGCCCGCATGTACCTTCGAGGTGACGGATGCGCGAACGGGCACCATAGTAGATCGGCTTTGTGTTGGCCGCGCAGTACGCTTTACCCCCTGCTCTAGCCGCGACCTTAGCTTAGTGTATACTTACCAAGTGACGCAGGGCAATGCGGTACTGCCTAATCCCTGCGGCCCAGGCTTTGTAGCGGCTTCCACAACCTATACTCCTACCCAAGCAGGATTCATCACCGTAACGGAAAACAGCCAAGCGGTTGGGGGCTCTACTTCTACGATTTACTATCAAGTATTTCAGGTGGTAGACAGCCCGGTCCCCAACTTCACGGTGGCGGCTTGCGCCCCGGGGTCGGTCCAAGTGACCCTACCAGATACCCCATACGATACTTATGATGTACAAATTGGTAGTGGTACGCCTGTTACGGCAGCGCCAGGTGCCGTGGTTAGCTACCCGGTTCCTGCCGGAGCAAACACTATTACCGTGACAGGACGGTATGCAGACAACAGGTTGTGCACCAACGCAGCTACCAAGCCTATTTTGCAGCTTGCGGCTCCTAGCGCCCTCGTCATCAGAACCATTACCCTGCAAGGCACTAGTGCCCTGCTCGATGTGGCGCCGCTGGCTACGGGTTACCGGTATTTTGTAGAGCGTGAAGATGGTTCTGGTGTATATCAGCCCTTGCCTGCTACGGTGCAAAATAGCCCTACCTCGTTCACGGTACCTAATGCGCAGCCGGGCCGCTACCGCCTGCGCACCGCCGATGCCTGCACAGAGCAAGTAAGCACCTCTACCCCAGTTTCCACCCTCACGCTAACTGCTGCGCCCGCCGAACGCCGGAACGAGCTGAACTGGCAACTGCTTGACAACCCTACCGCTTACGAACTAACTCGCAACGGCACGCCATTGGTAGTGCCGCTACAGCCATCGGCTCGCGCCTACTCTGATACTTCGGTAACCTGCGGCGTGCAGTACACCTACCGCCTCACGGCTCGCTACTCCGGCACCAGTGCCTCTGTTTCGAATGAAGTGCAGGTGCGGGCCACCGCTACCCAGCCCCCGCTACCCCACGCCTATTTGCGTCATTTGACTTGCGCAACCGAATCGAGTTAACTGCTAGCGTGCCGCGTGCCCCTGCTACTGGTCAGTTAACGTACGCAAGCGGCACCCGCACCTTAGCCACCACACCCAGCCGGATTCTGCGCGACTCTTCAGTTACTAGCTTCAGTCCCGACTCGGCTCCGTGCTTCCAGGTCGGCTTCGTTGATGACTGCTCGAACCGCTCCGCCGACAGTGCCCCCTTCTGCCCCGCCGTGCTGGCCGCCGTGCTTGTCGATTTCCGCGGTTCTTCGGTGCGCCTGACGTGGTCGGAGTTGCGGGGGGCAACCGGGAACTTAAGCTACCGCCTGCTGGTGCTCAATCCTGATAATTCGGTGCTACGAAGCCTGCCTATTGCGTCAGGCAACACCTACGTGGATGCTGCTCCCCCCGCTACTTCGCAGCAGGTACGCTACCGCCTCGAAGTGACGGGGTCTGGTCTACCAGGCCTTAGCTATTCCAACATTGCCAGCGTCACGCGGCGCCTCGAAGCCTTCGTGCCCACAGCCTTCACCCCCAACGGCGACGGACTCAACGATGTGCTGGAAGTGAAAGGCCGCTTCCTGAAAACGTACCGCTTTACGGTGGCAGACCGCAACGGCCAAGAGGTATTTCAAAGTACCAATTCTTCCCAAACCTGGGACGGCCGCGTCCGCAATCAGGCTCCAGTACCTGGTTCCTTCGTTTGGCGCTTCGAAGCAATCGACGAAGCTGGCCAACTAGTGGTGCAGCGCGGCACCGTCACGATAGTTAAGTAAGTGCCTTGCTTCTGCGCTGGCTGGTTAGGTAATGGCTGCCACTAAGCCTTGTTTCCGACTAATATCCGCGTACTGAGTCGACCAAAGGCAAGTAGAACATGTATCTCCGGCTGGCCGCTGACGTACCTTTGTTTACATGGAGGCCTGGCTTCCTTTCAACCACTCTGAAAAAAGACGACCTATGTTTGATATGATGGGCATGATGGGCAAAATGAAAGAGCTGCAAGAGAAAATGCAGCAGGCCCAGCAAGAAATGCAGTTTGTAACCGCCGTTGGGGAAGCCGGTGGCGGCTTGGTACGGGCTACGGCCAACGGCCAACACCGCCTTGTGAAGCTTGAAATCGATGATTCTTTGCTGTCCGACAAAGAAATGCTGTCCGACTTGGTGGTGGCCGCCGTGAATAAGGCGCTCAACGAAGCCGGCGAAAAGGCCAAAGAGGAAATGAAAAACAAAACCAGCGGCCTGATTCCCAATATTCCCGGCCTCGACCTTGGCAGTTTTGGCCTCTGATTTGGCGGTGCCCATACCAGCTTCAGTGCTTTGTGATGATGTAGCAGTCGTCATTCTAAATTGGAACGGCGCAGCGTGGCTGCGCCGTTTTTTGCCGTCTGTACTTTCCTGTTCCGATGGTGCCCACATCATTGTAGCCGACAATGCCTCAACCGACGACTCGATAACGCTACTGCAGCGAGAGTTTCCGCAGGTACGCCTTCTTCAGTTCACTTCTAACCTAGGCTTTTGCGAAGGCTACAACGCTGCCTTCGAGGCGCTGCGCAGCCCACCGCCAGTTTCTGTCGCTACGGTTTCCAAGCCAGAAAACGCATTTCGCTACTACGTGTTGCTGAATTCCGACGTGGAAGTGACGTCCGGCTGGTTGCGCCCCCAGCGCGACTTACTAGAGCAACGCCCCACCGTGGCCGCCTGCCAACCCAAAATTCGTCAGTACAGCGACGACCCTGCCCAGCGTAAGCTGTTCGAATATGCTGGGGCGGGCGGTGGCTACCTCGATCGATTCGGCTACCCTTTCTGCCGCGGCCGCCTCTTCGATACCTTGGAAATAGATGAGGGCCAGTACGACGACCCTCGGCCGGTGGCCTGGGCTACAGGCGCCTGCCTGATGGTCAGGGCCGAAGATTGGCACGCGCAAAGCGGCTTCGAACCGACTTTCTTCGCGCATATGGAGGAAATTGACCTGTGCTGGCGGCTCTGGAACAGCGGGCGTGAGGTGTGGTACCACGGAGGCAGCGTGGTGTACCACGTAGGAGGCGGCACCCTACACAAATCGAACCCGCGCAAAACCTACCTCAACTTCCGTAATGGGCTGGCCATGCTCTATAAAAACACTGCCGCCTCGGAATTAACTGGCGTATTGATTACGCGGCTGGTGCTGGACTGGGTAGCTGCCTTGCGTTTCCTGCTGCAAGGCGCCACCCCTGACACCCGCGCTATTCTGCGCGCCCATTGGGACTTCTACCGCAACCGCAGCTACTGGCAGCAACAGCGGCGTACGTATCCTCCGCGCCTGCTCGCTTCGCAGCGGCCCGCAGTCTACCAAGGCAGTTTAGTGTGGGCGTACTTCGCACAAGGCAAGCGGCGGTTTTCAGAGCTTAGTGCGGCTTAGCATCACTTCTAAAAAAGAAAACCTGCCTCTAGTAGAAGCAGGTTCGAGAAATCAGCTAGAAGCTTCGGATTCTACAAGTCCCAAACGGTGCTGCGCTGCTGACGCATGGCGCGGCGTACGTTCATCCAAAAAGCCAGGGCAAAGTAGAGAACTAAAGGCGACCCAAATGTGAAAAACGAAGCATACACAAACGATAGCCGCACGCTGCCCGAGGAAAAACCCAGCCGATTGCCGAGTGCATTGCAGACGCCGAAGCTCTGCTTTTCAATGTAGTCGGTAATTTTTTTCATAGCTATTCGTCGTTAAGTTCGGTGGTTAACTCTGTACAAAATAAGCAGATACGCTAGGTCAAACAAGCTCGTCTCCGCAAATTCCGTTTAATATACCTCTTCCCCGGCTAGTTTTTCGTTTGCTTGCGGAAATCCCGCCCGCTTGGTTTGCCTATGAGAAGTTCTTTGCCTTTAATTTCATTTTCGCTGCTAGTAGTTCTGGCAGGTACTTTACCTAGTTGTACGTTGCCCCGGATGCTCAAGGTTGCAGAAGCCGGACAACAAGTGAGTGTGCAGCCTACTGTGCTGGAAACCAACGGAGAAAACGTACTTTTTGAAGTAACAGCCCGCGTACCGGCTAAGCACTTAAAGAAGGGCGCCGCGTTTGACCTAAACCTACGCTACCGCTATGACAACGGCCTGCGGCAAGACACACTGGGCCGCCTCACTTTCCTGTCAGGCGAGTATACCTACGATGAAGTGCGGAAGGATCTGCTGATTATTAAAAAGCAGGTTTCCTTTCCGTATACTCCCAACAAAAGCCCCGGTGAACTACTAGCGCTGGCCGAAGTACGTGAGCTAAAGCCCAATGGCAAGCAGCTAAAAGGCAAAGAAACCCGGGTAGCCCGCGGTATCGTGAGCACCGGGCAACTAGTTGTGCGGCAGGATACGGCCATTACGTTGCTTCCCGAAACAGCCGACAACAACATGGGCGGCACCCGCGTGCTGCCTTTCTTCTTCGACAACGGCAAGTCGGAAATCCGTAACTACCTCGGCACCAACGTAGCCGCGCTGGAAGATTTCATTGAAGCCAACCAGCACACCGACAAGGTGATGATAGTAGCGGGCCACTCTCCCGACTCCATTGACTCCCGCGACGTCCGCCTAGCCGACAAGCGTGTGCAAGCCCTACTGCGCTACTACAAAAAACGCGTCGATACCGATTCCTATCTCAATAAAGTCAACGAGATTGACTTTGAAACGGAAGCCTACCACCGCCGCTGGGACCTGTTCTTGAGCAAGGTGCAGCAGTCGGCGCTTAAGCCGCAGCAGGTAGATTCGGTGCTGTTGCTCATCAACGATACGCCCGGCACCTACGCCCAAAAGGAAAAGAGCCTGCACAAGCTCACGTACTTCGATTACTTGGAGCAATACATCTACCCCGTGTTGCGTTTCGGGACGGTGGCCGTGCAATACAGCGCGCCCAAGCGTTATGATTCCGAAATTTATCTGCTCTCGAAAAAGATAGTGGAAAAGCAGGCGGAAGTAGATGTGCTGACGCCCGAAGAACTGCGCTACTCCGCCACGCTCACGCCGCTACTGGCCGAAAAGCAACGCATCTACGAAACTTCGGTTGCTGCCACGGGCCGTTGGGAAGCCTACCACAACCTAGCCGTAGTACTGCTCCAGCGCTCCGAAAAAGAAGTTAATGAGAAAGTGCGCCGGGCTTATCTGCGCCGCGCCGGCGTCAACTTCACGCTGGCCGCGCACCGCAACCCTACGGCCACCATGTTCTATCGCGTAGCCACCGCCTACCACCGTGCCGGCGACAAGCTAGAAGCCCTCCAAAACTACGATTACGCCATCAAGCTCGGCGGGCCGCGCCCGGTACTGGACAAAATTTTTGCCGATAAAGCTGCCCTAGAAATTGAAGTCGGCCAGCTTGATGACGCCATAGGTAGCCTCAGCTACAGCTCGAAAAGTTACCAGAACACAATGAACCGGGCTCTCATCTTCATGCTAAAAAGCAATTATGCGGGTGCTCACAACATTTACGAGGAAGCACTGAAGCTCAAACCTAATGACCCACTGGCCTATTACTGCCTAGCCGTAGTGGCTGCCCGCCAAAAAGACGAAGCTCAAATGGGCGAAAACCTACGCCGCGCCGTGCAACTGGACCGCAAGTTCGCCCAGCGCGCCGTCGAGGACCTAGAATTCATGGACATGGCGCGTAGCAAGACGTTTCTGGAAGTGCTGCGCTAAGTCCATTTATGAAACTGTTGAACTTTGTAATTGGCGGTTCAGAACATCGATTTGGAGTGGCCTTATGGCGGCTATGCCGATCTACATAACGACTACAAGTTTAGCCAGCTCACTTATGTACCTGTAGAAGCTAGGCTGATACTTTCTTGGCAGAAGTCATCGGGCGAGTGGGCAAAAAATGCATCAGCACAAGCTTTACACTTGATATTCGAGCAAGTCAGCTACCTCCAAGTGAAGGCGCGTGACCCAGAATATCCCATTAGTGAGGATGATTGCCTGCGTGATATTTGCTGTACATCCTCTGAAGCACGAACAGATTTCGATGATGTTTGGGTGGACCCTAATCCACCAATGGAGTACGACTTGCAGCTAGTATTCCAGAGTGAATGGGGAATCAAAGTCAACGCGGATACTGTACGGATTCAACTTGAATCCTGATCCAGCTTGCCCAACCGGGCTGCTCGTCGTAGCTTTACGCACCGGCTTGGGCCGGTTTTTTTGCTGTTTTCAACTTTTCGACTTTCTGCTAACTGACATCTATGCGGACCATTCAATTCCGGGAAGCCCTGCGTGAAGCGCTATCTGAAGAAATGCGGCGCGACCCGCGCGTGTTTCTGATGGGCGAAGAAGTAGCCGAGTATAACGGGGCCTACAAAGTAAGCCAAGGCATGCTCGATGAATTCGGCCCGGAGCGCGTAATTGATACGCCGATTGCCGAGCTAGGCTTTGCCGGCATCGGGGTAGGCGCTGCCGTCAACGGCCTAATCCCGGTTATCGAGTTCATGACCTTCAACTTCTCGTTGGTGGCCATCGACCAAGTTATCAACTCGGCAGCGAAGATTTATTCGATGTCGGGTGGGCAATACTCTTGCCCCATCGTATTCCGCGGCCCAACGGGCAGCGCCGGTATGCTTTCCTCGCAGCACTCGCAGAACTTCGAGAACTGGTATGCCAACACCCCCGGCCTGAAAGTGGTGGTTCCTTCGAACCCCTACGACGCGAAAGGCTTGCTGAAAAGCGCCATCCGGGACCCAGATCCAGTGATTTTCATGGAGTCGGAGCAGATGTACGGCGACAAGGGCGAGGTGCCCGAGGAAGAGTACCTGCTGGAAATCGGCAAAGCCAATGTGGTGCGCCAAGGCAAATCCGTTACGCTCGTGAGCTTCGGCAAGATGATGAAAATCGCTCTGGCTGCCGCCGACGAGTTGGCCAAAGATGGCATCGAAGCCGAAGTAATCGACCTGCGTTCCGTACGCCCCATCGACTACGATACGCTGATAGCTTCGGTAAAGAAAACCAACCGCATGGTGGTGGTAGAAGAAGCTTGGCCGCTGGCTAGCATCAGCTCCGAGCTGGCCTACGTAGTGCAGCGCCGCGCCTTCGACTACATGGACGCCCCCGTAGTTCGTGTTACCTGCATGGACGTACCTCTACCCTACGCCCCAACCCTTATCGAAGCTTCGCTGCCCAACGTAGCGCGCACGGTACAGGCAGTGAAGGAAGTAACGTATCAGAAAGCCTAAACCACGAACTACACGGACTTTCAAAATTTCGTAGGCCAACAAAAACACCCCGCCAGCATATGCTGACGGGGTGTTTTTGTTGGCTGCTTTATCTAGAAAAACAGGCCTGATGAGCTTGCGGTAATATCTCTACTGCTAAGCCTAACTTCTGTTGTCCGCAACAAAGCAGTAGATATGCTTGATGAGCTTAGCATTGCCGTTCATTTTATTCTTCTGACAATGCGCTACCACAACGAGCGGGGGCCGAATTCTAGTGTGGCTTGCGCAGTAGCAGAAGAGTAGAAGCAGAGCGCTATAAACAATATGTAAGCGGCAGCTACGGCTACCAGCTGATGGTGGCGGAGGTTGCCCGGTCGCCACTGAGAGGGCCAACCGAAGCAGAGCGCAGCGTATAACAGCAGATGCAGCGGCAGCAGAAATCGGCATTCCATACTCATCGGAAGCATGGGCAGGCAGGGCACCAGTAGCACGGCCAGTATCAGCCACTGCTGCATGGACCAACGCCGGAAATGGGCCCGCAGTATCACCAGAGCGGCCCCGAACCACACGGTGTAGTTCAGCCAGGCTAGGCCGAGCGTAGAAACGTAAATCTGACGGATATAGGGTGTAGGGTATTGCACATCGAGGCCATTGAAGAGGCGCTGGGCGTACATCTTACTGAATACCAGTGGGTGGCGTAACACCAGTTGAAAGTAGTCAGTATAAGAATCGAACCAGGTAATGTGTTCGTCGCGCACCATTTTCTCGCCGACTACATCCCGGAAAATCATTACTGGATCGGGGTAGCTGCGGTCGAGGGTGGTTTCGTATTTTTGGTGCAGCAGACCCCATTTCATCTTTTCGCGGTAAAGGTTGTTGGTTTCCAAACCCTCGATGTACGACAGCACCATGGGCGTATTCTGCGCAAACTGATGGCGATTTATAATCAATTGGGGCACCAATACTAATGCTGCGCCTAGCACTAGTGCCACAGTGCTCACCACCCGCTGCCTCACGTTGCCGTAAGGCACCAGCAGCTGTGCACACAGAAAAAATGGCGCGGCAATGAGGTAGCTGGGACGGATGTTATAGGCCGCGGCCAGACATATTCCAGCAGCCACCGTCCACCCTACTCCATGTATCCGATATAGTAATAGCAACCCCAGCCCCAGCATCCACAGCGCTGGAAAATCGGACATGGTGAAGTTGAAATAGTCGCGCCACAGTGCGAACCCCAGCGCGGCGAAAGCCAGCCGGCGCGGCCAGGCTAACGGGGAGGCTTGTCCGCGCACTATCTGCCAGAGCGCCGGAGCAATCCAACCGAACCCTAATGCGGCAGAACAGGCCCCGATGACCCGCCCAAATACAATAGGTGGCACCTCGGTATAATATTGAATGATGCGAAAGGGAAACAGCAGTAGCGGTAGTAAGTAGCCGCGCAGACTATCGTGGTAGTTCAGCAGAGAAATACTGCCTTCATGGTGGAAATAGATGGAAATAAACCAATAGTACAGCGCATCATAGTACATTTTGGTATAACCCGAAAACGGCAGATACACTAAGTACACACCTAAAATCAGTATAATTAGCGGCCAGTAAGCTCGTAATGGGTGGCTTGCAGAGCGCGACGAAGCAGAGTATGGCAAGAGAAGTCGATTTAGAGCAAGCTGCTAAGCTTGACGAAAGAGTAAAGGTAATATGCTCACACTTAGACAAACTGAAGTTAGTCGTCAACCAAGGACTTACCCCGGTCGGGTTGTAAAGTGCGAGCAGTAGCGGCCGAAAGCCAGAAGCATCCGTACAGCCACAGCCCCGCTACCAGCAGTCCTGGCACAAGTAGCGCGGGCTGGTAACGCATAGCGCGTAGCCAGTGCCACAGCCGGAACTGAAAGGAGACGAGGGAGAGTATTAGCAAGTGTAGCGGCACCAAGAAGCGGCATTCGATAGCTGTTGGAATGGCTACGAGGCACGGCAGCAGTAAAGCCAATAACACCCAGATTCTAGGCCACCGCAATCTATGGTCAGATTTCCATTCTAATACTATACTCACTCCTATTCCCAGAACGCTGTAGTTAAGTAGCTGCATCCAAGGTCGCTCCGAGCCGTATGGCTTAATCAAATAAGGAGCAGGTTGCTGAATATCGAGGCCATTAAAAAGATGGCGTATATAACGCCAACTGTAGTTGAATGGGTGACGAAGAGCAATATTAAAAAACTGCCCGTATGATGCGTATTCCGTAATACCTTCGTGATGAAGCACAGCTAATCCTGCTGAATCGGCATAAACTAGACGTTGATCTACGTCGGTATCGTAGCGTAGAACGCGAGTGCCCCATGTGAGCTGTTTCAGATAAAGTGGAGTTGTCTCATTATCAGACACCCTAGCCAAAGCCAGTGGGGTATTGTGGTGAAAGTAAATCTGATTGATGGCTAGCTGCGGACTTAGTGCCACTCCCATTCCGACCAGAAGTGCCAGCCACCGCCAGCCCCGCCAGCGAGGTCCGTGTTGATAGCTCCACCACCCCGCTAACAACAACGCCGGTGCTACTGCCGCTAAATACATCGGCCTGACATTGAATGTGGCCGCTAAAGCTAGACCAGCCACCAGCCACCACATAATGCTAGGGCGACTGACTGCCCACAGCACCAACAACAATAGCGTCAAAGCAGGTATATCGGTAGTGGTAAAACTGAAATGGTCGCGCCAGAAAACGGCAGCTAGGAGTACCAGCATCAGCCACCGGCTGCCACTCACACGTCGCCCAGACAAATTATACCAAACAGCTGGTATTAGAAGGGCAAAAAGCATGGTAGCCCAGCCAATACCTAACACTTTAGCAGCGGTAGGCATGGAGCAGTTGGTTAGAAAACGTATTATGAGCGCTGGAAAATGAATTAGGGCCGAGAGGTAGCCACGAGTACGATCGTGAAAGTAGAGCAGGGAAAACGATTGGTGGTGACGCTGAAACTTCATAGCTAGCTCCCAGTAGTGACCTGCGTCGTAAGGCATACGTTTCCCTTGTAGCCCGCCTCCAAGCAAGAAATAGTTGCCATACAGCATCACTATTATTACAATCCGTACCATTGCTGGCCATGGCTGGACTAGAAAGCGCCACCATGTAACTTCAGCAACACTGATAGATGTAGGAGAAGAGTCAGAAGCAAACTGATTGGACATAGATGCCTGAAACCACAGAAAATATTAAGCCTAGTAACCACAAGTCAACTGCATAGTGCAAGCTCGACTGGCAGCAGCTATTTTGCGTACCTTTTGCCCAAAGCTACGCCACTTCCCCCTCCCCCCATGAACCACCGTTTGCATCTTCGCTTAGAGCAGCTGGAACACGTTACCAATCACCTGTTTGAAGCGACCGAAGCGCTTGGAGAAAAGGCGCATCAGGTTCCCGCGCCCGGGCAATGGTCGGCGGCGCAGGTGGTGCACCATCTCCTGGTTTCCGAAACTGGAATCAACCAGTACATCGACAAAAAGCTGCGCAACAGCGAAGAACTACAGAAAGCCGGCCTCACTCACCTATTGAAATCAAGGTTATTGCGCGTGCTACTGCGCCTGCCGGGCTTTAAATTCAAGTCTCCACCCCGGCTCAAAGAGCTTACTCCGGAGCAGGTGCCGCCTCTTGCGCAACTGCGTGAAGAGTGGGACGGGGTGCGGCGTCACTTAGAGCAGATTCTCAACGAATACCCCGACAAGCTCCTCTCCCACGCTATTTTCAAGCACCCTCGTTCTGGCATGCTTACTATCTACCAGACCCTGGATTTTATGGTTGACCACATTTTGCACCACCAACGGCAGATCGAGCGGATTTCCAATGCCCTTCTGAAAGCACCGAAATAAGCCGCACCTAGCAAGCTTACTTAGGTGCGTTCAGTAGTTACTCTTTTCGCTCCCGCACGATGTCGGCGTAGCTGGTGTGGCGGGGAAATTCAGTGAAAGCGTCTATGAGTTCCGTGGAGGGCACGGCTAGTTTGCGCAAGTTCAAATCCAACCAAGCCCCATCGACGGTTACCGTGGCCGCTTCGCGCCCATCGGCTTTATAAATGGTGTGGATGATGCGCCACCGGGAGCCGTCGGCACTCATGCCCGCTAGTTCGGCCGTCACCCGAATGGTTTCGCTCATGCCTACTTCCTTCAGAAAGCGGGTGTCCTCCCGAAACAGGATAGGGCCGATGTTTAGCTGAGCAAACCGCTCCATCGAGAAGCCTTGGTCGGCCAGATACTCAAGGCGTACCTGAGCGGCATAATCTGTGTATGCCGAATGGCGCATGTGCTTGTTTGGGTCTAAGTCGGCCCAGCGTACCGTGAACGTCTTTTCGTAAGACATGAAATAGGGTTTTAGTTGTTGTATGGTTGATTGAATCTGGTTAGCAGGAGTTGGCAGTTTTCAGCGCATTCTAATCACTAGCAGCCTTTTAGCTTCTCAAAAAATTCATTCCGCGGTCCAAGCAAATGATACGCGTGAAGTAAAAGCGTCGGCAATTAACCTTTGTAGGTGAGCCGTGCAAGGTACTGTTGCTGCTCGTCCTCGCCCAAAAACTCCACTTCGTAGCCGGCTTCCTCAGCATAATCTTGCAGAATGCTGGCGTCGGCAAACAGCCAGTTGAACTGGTGGCCCGTCTGGTCGCCGTAGTGCATGGTGTACTCCACTTCACCGTAGTACGGGCCATTTAGGTCGAAAACCAGAGCGCCATCCTCGTCTTCGTAGAGGTAGCTGATATCCGAGGAAGTTGCTAAGATCTGGCCACCGGGCGCCAACAAGGTAGGTGCATACGCCAGAAACCGCTTGAGGCCGTCGAGGGTCCCGACCAGCCCCAGGCCGTTCATGAGCATGAGCAGCGTATCGTACTTGCTTGACTCGTGCGTTAGCTCGAAGATGTTGTGGCGGGCTACTTCGCGCACCCCGCGCGCCTGCATCACCCGCACGGCTCCTTCCGATACATCAACAGATTTCACGTCGAACCCCCGGTTTTGCAATTCCAGCGCGTGGCACCCGGCCCCGCCTCCCAGGTCGAGCACCCGTCCGCGGCACTCTTCCAGGGCTTCGCGCTCCAGTTCGGGCATTTCCCACAGGCTACGGAAGAAGTAGCTGGCGGGCAGCGGCTCTTCTTCCGCTACGTTGCTGAAAACCGTAACCGTAGCATCGTGTTGGCCTTGTTGGTAGTCGAGAAGGGCGTGGCCCAACGGATCAGGCGTTGAAGTTTGGGAAGTGGACATATACTAGGGTAAATCAAGAAAGCGACGGCGAAACCCGCGCTGCAAGTTAGGCAGCCGCCGAGCGAGCAACGAAACGGGAAGCCAGGGAAGTTGGAAAACAGTAAACTCAACGTTTTGGCTTGCGCCCCATCCGTGGACGCGGCCAGCGCGTTGACCTAACGGACGGATGGCCGCCCGGTTTCACAACTTCCCTGCCTTCCTACGTATCCTTCCACGGCCGGGCTGCGTTGTGTGTTTCAGACTTCACTACATGTTCTTGCTCCTATGTCCAGCAACCTAAATTACCTTGATCCGGCTCTACAACCCCTCCAAGACAAAATAGCGGCCTATCTGACGGCCGAAAAAGAGCTGGAAAGAGCGCAGATCGAAGCCGCCAATCTGCCTCTGGATAAAGCCCAAGAAAATGCATCGGCCAGCGCGTTCGAGCAGCGCCCCCCTACCGGCAGCTATGACCAGCACCCTGACGAACTACAGCAACAACTCGAAAACCTCCGCGACGACCTAACGCTGCTACGCCGCGAAATCATTGGGATGCTACCAGCCCTCGACGAGTGGGTGAAAGTGAACTTAGGCTACGGACCTAGCCGCGTGGGCGCCTTCCGCATAACCGGCACTCCCGACGAGGAGCCGCAATACGAGCTACGAGTGATTCAGTAAGGCAGAAGATTACGCAGCCTAGCCTGTGCTGCTTGGTTTGCAACTCACCCGAAAGATCCAGCCACCGGATGAAGTACCGCAGTGCGGTACTTCATCCGGTGGTTTTGTTTTCAAGCTGCGTTACCACTTGCCTTGCGCAGGCCTCTCTGTAAGATGTTAGGTAGCTAAGACGGCTCAGCTGAAGTATCTCTGCTAACATCCTACAACAAGATGCTAAAGGCCAGTACAGAGGCCGCAACAGAGAATTTAAATTTGTACACACCTCCGTCACCTCCTCGATGGTTGACTTTCACGGCCCTTGTAAGAAGCTGAAATAACACGTCTACTGGCAGCTACCGCTCGATACAATGGCCCTTATTCGGCAAAAGGAAAAGTAATGCGTCAACTCTTTTCACTATGCTGGTGCTTTACCTCTCGCACAGTTTGCGTGCTTCTGGTCTTTGTGCTCTACTGCTCTTGGGCTTCGGCGCAGCAACTAGCTGTCAGCAACTTGAAATGTGAGTACCAGCACAACCCGTTGGGTGTGCAGCGCGCTACGCCGATTTTCAGCTGGGAGCTGACCTCCGACCAGCGCGCAACCAAGCAAACCGGCTACCGAATCTTGGTAGCTGATACCGAAAAGCAGCTTGGCAACAACATCGGCAACGTTTGGGATTCGCAAAAGGTAACGTCTAGCGCCTCAATCCAAGTGAGCTACGCGGGCGCTCCGCTGAAGGCTACCGAAACCTATTATTGGAAGGTAATGGTCTGGGACCAGGCACAACGGGCTTCAACTTGGTCGGGGCCGGCGCGGTGGCAGATGGGCTTGCTGACTGCCGCCGACTGGCAGGGTGCCCAGTGGATTGCCTACGAGAAGCTGCCCGACGAACACGTCAACGTACTACCGACCGACGGCAAGAAGGACGTGTTTGTTGGCAACAACGTGCTGCCGCTGCTGCGCAAGGATTTCACCGTCCGGAAGAAGCTGCAGCGCGCCACTGCTTATGTCTGTGGCCTCGGGCAGTTTGAAATGCACCTGAATGGGCAGAAAGTGGGCGACCATTTTCTGGACCCCGCCTGGACCAAGTACGACAAGCACGCTCAGTACGTCACGTTCGACGTGACCGACCAACTACGCAAGGGCGCCAATACCGTGGGCGTACTACTGGGCAACGGCTTCTACTACGTACCACCCGTGAAGGGCCGGTTCCGCAAGCTCAAAACCGCCTTCGGCTACCCGAAAATGCTGTGTCGCGTGGTGCTCGACTACCAAGATGGCAGCACCGAGAATGTGCTGAGCGACGCCACCTGGAAAACCTCACCCGGCCCCGTAACCTTCAGCAGTATTTACGGGGGCGAGGACTACAACGCCACGCTAGAGCAGCCCGGCTGGGACACCCCACGTTTCAACGATAAAACCTGGAAACCAGCGCTGCTAGTAAGTGGCCCACCAGAGCTAAGCGCACAGGCTGCCGATCCACTGAAAGTACACGAGACCTTTGCTCCTCAGAAGATTACGTCGCTACCCGCCAACAAATGGGTGTACGATTTCGGCCAGAATGCTTCGGGCATCATCGAGTTGCAAGTGCAAGGCCAAGCAGGTGACACGGTACGAATTCTGCCTGCTGAATTGCTGAAAGACGACAACACTATCACGCAAAAGAACAGCGGCGGCCCCTACTATTTCACCTACGTGCTGAAAGGCAAAGGCGTGGAAACCTGGCAGCCGCGCTTCAGCTACTATGGCTTCCGCTACGCGCAGGTGGAAGGCAGCGTGCCCAAAGGCGAAGCTAACCCTAACAACCGCCCTGTAGTGCTGAAGCTCACCGCCTTGCACACGCGCAATGCCGCCCCGCGGGTAGGTGAGTTCAGCTGCTCCAACGACCTGTTCAACCGCACCAACTCCCTGATTGACTGGTCTATCAAGAGCAACATGGCCAGCGTATTCACGGATTGTCCGCACCGCGAAAAGCTAGGCTGGCAAGAGGAAACCCACCTGATGGGTCCGTCGGTGCGCTACAACTACGACATTGCCGCGCTCTGCCGCAAGGTTATCGAAGACCTGCGGGTGTCGCAGACGCCGGAGGGGCTGATTCCGGAAATCGCGCCGGAGTACGTGAAGTTTGAGTGGGGCGGCGACATGTTCCGCGACTCGCCGGAATGGGGTAGCAGCAGTGTGATCCTACCCTGGTACGTGTACCAATGGTATGGCGACAAGCAAGTGCTGCTCGAAAGCTACCCCATGATGCAGCGCTACGTAACCTACCTCGGCACCAAAGCCCAAGGGTATATTCTCAGCCAAGGCCTGGGCGACTGGTACGACCTCGGGCCCAAGCCGCCCGGTGTGTCGCAGCAGACCCCGATGGGCGTAACCGGGACCGCTACATACTACTACGACCTTACGATTCTAACCACCATTGCACGCTTGCTGGGCAAACCAGCCGATGCCGCGGCCTACGAAAAGCTGGCCGCCGAAGTGAAAACTGCTTTCAACGCGAAGTTTTTCAACAGAGGCACCAAGCAATACGCCACTGGCAGCCAAGCGGCTAATGCCATGGCCGTGTACATGGGTTTGGTGGAGCCCGCCGACAAGGCCGCCGTGGTGGAAAACATTGTGTTGGACATCCGCAACCGAGATAACAGCCTGACAGCCGGCGACATTGGCTACCGCTACTTACTGAAAGTGCTTGACGACGAAGGCCGGTCCGACGTCATCTTTGCAATGAACAACCGCGCCGATGTGCCCGGCTACGGCTACCAACTAACCAAAGGCGCTACCGCCCTTACCGAATCGTGGGCGGCGCTGCCCTCGGTGTCCAACAACCACCTAATGCTGGGCCACCTGATGGAATGGTTCTACGGAGGCTTAGCGGGCATTCGGCCGGCCGAGGATGCGGTGGCGTTCAACAAAATCGATATCCGACCCGAACCAGTCGGCGACGTGACTTCCGCTAAAGCTAGCCACCTGTCGCCCTACGGGCTGATTGCCAACGAGTGGAAAAAGACGAGTACCCGCTTTGAATTGACCGTGACCATCCCGGCCAATACCACCGCTACCATCCATTTGCCGGCCACTGCATCGTCCATCATCACGGAAAGCGGCCAGCAACTCCATCAGCGCAAAGAACTGACCAGCTTAGGATTCAACAAAGGCAAAACCCGCGTCCAGGTGGGTTCGGGCACCTACCATTTTGTAGTCAACTCACAATAGAAGCTGATCTGCTAGGCTTCTCTTGCGGGACCCGACAGCAGAAAACCAGGACTTTTACTTACCGGACATGAAACTGAAATACGCCTATCTGTTGCTGCTTGGCCTGCTGAACCAGACCTATGTCCGTGCACAAGCGAAGCCGCAGCAGGTGCCAGCCGACGTGATGCAGAAGGTGTACGAGGAAGTGAAAACGCCGCACAAGTACGGTCTCGTGCTCGTGACCGACGACAACCGCAAGAAGATGGACTGCCCAAGCGTATTTCGCAAAAACGGCAAGTGGTACATGACCTACATCATCTACGACGGCCGCGGCTACGAAACTTGGCTGGCGCAAAGCAAGGACCTATTGAAGTGGGAAACAAAAGGCAAAATCATGGCCTTTACCGACACCACCGATTGGGACACCAATCAAAAAGCAGGCTACGTGGCCCTACAAGACCACAAATGGGGCGGCAGCTACGAGTGGCAACCTTACCAGGGCAAATACTGGCTGTCGTATTTCGGCGGCAACTCGCGCGGCTACGAAAAAGGTCTGCTCTCCATCGGGATGGCCTACACGACCAAAGACCCAACCACCGTGCACCAGTGGCAACGCCTGCCCCAACCGGTGCTGCGCCCCGACGACAAGGATGTACGCTGGTGGGAAAACCACACCATCTACAAAAGCTCCGTCATCTGGGACAAGAGCAAGCTCACCGGCCACCCGTTCGTGATGTACTACAATGCCAACGGTGACTCGCTCGACACCAAGCGCGGCGCCGAGCGCATCGGCATGGCCGTCTCGGACGACATGACGCATTGGTCGCGGTACCTGCGCAACCCGGTTATCAACCACCACAAGGGCATCAGCGGCGATGCCTACCTGCAGCAACTGGATAACGGGCTGTGGGTGATGTTCTACTTCGGTGCCTTCTACCCCGGCGTGAGCGGTGCCGTGAACCGCTTTGCCTGCTCCTACGACTTAAAAAACTGGACCGACTGGACTGGTGCCAACCTCGTGGAACCGTCCGAACCTTATGACGAGCTATTTGCGCATAAGTCGTTTGTAGTGAAGCATAAAGGCGTGGTTTACCATTACTACTGCGCCGTAAACAAGCCCGACCAGCGCGGTATTGCCGTGGCCACCTCCAAAGACTTGGGCAAGAGCAACATCAACTTCATTGCCCCGCCGGAGAAAAAGAAAAAAGAAGCTAAAGCCTCCCCTAACTAACCCCACCCCCGGCCCTCCCCTCCGGGAGAGGGGTGCCAGACGATGGTAGTTTATCAGAACGCACCCCTCTCCCAGAGGGGAGGGGCCGGGGTGGGGTCGCCGAATACGGTCCATCATTTCAACTTAACACTTATGCCTCGCTCTCTCCTCCCGTTTCTTCTGCTATTGCTGCTAGGCGTGCCAAGCACGGCCTTCGGTGGGCAACCGGAAACGCGGGTGGTAGTTGACTTCAATAAAGACTGGAAGTTTTTTCTCGGCGACGAGGTGCAAGCCAAAGAAGTGCTCTTCAATGACGCTACCTGGCGGAAGCTTTGCCTGCCGCACGACTGGAGCATCGAGGGCAAATTCGACGAGAAGAACCCGGCCAAACCCGAAGGCGGCGGCTTGCCCACTGGCGTTGGCTGGTACCGCAAAACCTTCACGCTGCCCACTACCAAAAACAAGCGGGTCTACATCGAGTTCGACGGGGTACATCAGCACAGCGAAGTATGGCTGAACGGCCGCTCTTTGGGTTACCGGCCCAACGGCTACATTTCCTTTCGCTACGACCTGACGCCTCACCTCCGCCCCCCGGGCAGGTCAACGTGCTGGCCGTGCGCGTCGACAATTCCGCGCAGCCAAACTCCCGCTGGTACACGGGCTCGGGCATCTACCGCAACGTACGGCTGGTAACCACCCAACCGGTGGCCGTAGATCAGTGGGGCACCTTCGTGACCACGCCGCAGGTAAGTTCGACGGCCGCCACGGTTGCCGTGCAAACGCTGATTCGCAACGCGGCGGGCAGCAAGCAACAAGCTAACCTGGAGACGGTGGTGCTGGATGCCCAGGGCAAAGAAGTGGCTCGGCAGCTCACGAAAGGCATCAAACTCACCGATTCTATTACCCGCGTAGCGCAGACCCTTAGCCTGAGCAACCCCCAACTATGGTCAACCACGCGGCCCTACCTGTACCGGGTGCAGACCACCGTGTTCCAGGGCAAGAAGGCTGTGGATTCCTATGATACGCCGCTGGGTGTGCGTACTGCCGTGTTCAGACCCCAAGGGTTTCAACTCAACGGCCAACTGCTGCGCATTCAGGGCGTCAATCAACACCATGATTTGGGGGCGCTGGGGCAGCCTTCAACGTGCGGGCCGCCGAGCGGCAGCTGGAAATCCTGCGCGCTATGGGCTGCAACGCCATTCGGATGTCGCACAACCCGCCCGCGCCTGAACTGCTCGACCTCTGCGACCGGATGGGCTTTCTGGTGATGGACGAGGCGTTTGACATGTGGCAGAAAAAGAAAAACGGCAAAGACTACCACCTCGATTTCAAGCACTGGCACCGCCGCGACCTGGAAGACCAAATCCGCCGCGACCGAAACCACCCCTCGGTATTCATTTGGAGCATTGGCAACGAAATCCGGGAGCAATTCGACAGCACCGGCACCCGCCTCGCCAAGGAGCTGACCGCCCTTGTCAAGCAACTCGATTCCACCCGGCCCGTGACCTCGGCCCTGACCGAGCAGGAGCCCGACAAGAATTTTATCAGCCAGGCCGGCGTGCTCGATGTGCTGAGCTTCAACTACAAGCACGCGGAATATCCCAAGCTGCCTCAGCGCTTTCCCGGCCAAATCTTTCTGGCCACCGAAACCGCGGCGGCTTTCGAAACCCGTGGGCACTACGACCTGCCGTCCGATAGTGTCCGCATCTGGCCGCTGGACGGCAAAACCAAGCTTACCACCGGCAACCTCGACTTCACGGCTTCCAGCTACGACAACGCCCGACCCTACTGGGGCGCCACGCACGAGGCCGCCTGGGGCGCCATCAAGCAGAACCCGCACCTGACCGGCACCTTTGTGTGGAGCGGCTTCGACTACCTCGGCGAGCCGCTCCCCTACCCCTGGCCGGCGCACAGCTCTTATTTCGGCGTCATCGACCTGGCCGGCTTTCCCAAGGATGCCTACTATCTCTACCAAAGCGAGTGGACCAACCAGCCCGTACTGCACTTGTTGCCGCACTGGAACTGGCGCCCCGGCCAAACCGTGGACGTGTGGGCCTACTACAGCCAAGCCGACGAAGTGGAGCTACTACTCAACGGCAAGTCGCTGGGCACCCGCAAAAAGCAAGGCGCCGATTTGCACGTGCTGTGGCGCGTGCCCTACGCCCCCGGCACTTTGCAAGCAGTGTCGCGCAAAGGCGGCCAAACCGTGCTGACGCGCACCATCAACACGACTGCCCCCGCCGCCAAAATCGAACTAACCGCCGACCGCAGCAAGCTGCAAGCCGACGGCAAAGATTTGTCCTTCCTTACTGTAAGAGTGCTGGATGCCGCCGGCAACTTGGTACCCGACGCGGCCAACCTAGTGCAGTTTGCCGTCAACGGCCCCGGCTTGGTGGCCGGCGTCGACAATGGCTATCAGGCCAGCTTGGAGCCGTTCAAGGCCGATTCGCGCAAAGCCTACAACGGCATGTGCCTGGCCATCATCCAAACCACAGAAAAAGAAGGAACTATCACGGTGCAGGCCACCGCCGACAACCTGACGCCGGCCGCCGTGACGCTAACAAGCACAGCCGCCCCCGGGGCATTTTCTGGAAAAGAGCAGGCAAGTCAGTCGCACGCGGCAAAGAACTGATTGTACAACCAATGACTCATCACTGTTTGAATTCTACTTTCCACGCCGCTAATCGTCTGGCACCGCCGCTTCTGTTGAGAAGAGGAAGCCGGGGGCGAGGCGTACCGTTTGGGCCACCCTGCTGCTCCTGCTGCCCACGCTACTCCACGCCCAAGAGGCCAGCGTGTACTTCTTTCCGGGGGTTTCCCATCCGCCGACAGTGTACGCCGGCGAAGCCGACGGCTACCAGATTCCGCAGATTACCGAACTCAACCGCGACCCGGCCCGGGCCACAGCGTACTCTTTCCCTTCTGAAAAAGAGGCCCTGCTGGGCGACCGGACCAAAACCTCACGGTTGCTTTCGCTGAACGGCAATTGGGAATTCAGCTTTGCCAGTAAGCCCGCTGACGCTCCCAAAGACTTCTACAAAAACCGCGTGAGTGGTTGGAAGCAGCTGACGGTGCCCGCCAACTGGGAAATGAACGGCTACGACCTACCGATCTACAAAAGCGCCAAGTACCCGTTTCGCCCCGTTGCGCCGCCCTTCGTGCCACAAGACTACAACGGCGTGGGCTCCTACCAGCGCACGTTCACGGTGCCCGCGGGCTGGCAAAATCAGAACGTGACGCTGCACTTCGGCGGCGTCAGTTCGGCCTTTAAGGTGTGGGTAAATGGCAAGTTTCTGGGCTACGGGGAGGATAGTTGCCTACCATCGGAATTCAACGTAACGCCTTATCTGCAAGCTGGTGAGAACACCGTTTCGGTGCAGGTGATGCGCTGGTCGGATGGGTCCTACCTCGAAGACCAGGACCATTGGCGCCTGAGCGGCATCTACCGCGAAGTGCTGCTCCTGGCCGAGCCGAAGTTTCGCATTGCCGATTTCCATTGGCAGGCCAAGCTCGATAAGCGGTACAAAGACGCGGTGCTTAGCATCCGGCCCCGGCTAGAAAACCTAACCGGCAACAACGACCTGAGTGGTTATCAACTGAAAGCGCAGCTCTATGATAAAGCGGGGGCCGCGGTGCTAACTCAGCCCTTGCAGCGCACTGCCGAAAGCATCATCAACGAGCCTTACCCGCGCCTCGACAACGCCAAGTTCGGGCTGCTGGAAACCACCATCCGCAACCCGCTGAAGTGGAGCGACGAGGCGCCCAACCTCTATACGCTGGTGCTCACGCTCACCGACCAAGCCGGCAACGTGCTGGAAGCCAAGAGCTGCAAGGTTGGCTTCCGCAGCATCGAGTTTTCCAAGGACAACGGCAAGCTGCTACTCAACGGCAAGCAAACTTACCTCTACGGCGTCAACCGCCACGACCACCACCCCACCAAGGGCATGGCGGTGACCAGGGACGACATCCGGCAGGACGTGCAGACCCTCAAGCAGTTCAACTTCAACTGCATCCGTACCAGCCACTACCCCAACGACCCGTACTTCTACGACCTCTGCGACGAGTACGGCATCCTCGTCATCGACGAGGCCAACCTGGAAACCCACGGGTTAGGCTCTAAACTCAGCAACGACCCGGCCTGGACCACTGCCTACCAGGAGCGCAGCATGCGCATGGCGTTGCGCGACAAAAACCACCCGAGCATCATCTTCTGGAGCCTCGGCAACGAGTCGGGGCGCGGGCCGAACCACGCCGCCATGGCCGCCTGGCTGCACGATTTCGACATCACCCGGCCCATTCACTACGAGCCGGCGATGGGCGACCCGCACGTGGAAGGTTACATCGACCCCAACGACCCCGCCTACCCCAAAAACCACGCCTACCGCATCCAAACGCCCCGCGACCAAGCCTACGTGGACATGGTGAGCCGCATGTACCCCGGCTTGTTTACCGGTGAGTTGCTAGCCAAACAGCAAAACGGCGACACCCGGCCCATTTTCTTTTGCGAGTACGCTCACTCCATGGGCAACGCCACCGGCAACATGAAGGAATTTTGGGACAGTTGGCGCGCCACCAAGCGCGTGATTGGGGCTGCATTTGGGAATTTAAAGACCAGGGACTCCTGAAAAAAGACTCGGTTGGCAAGCCCTTTTATGCCTACGGCGGCGACTTTCAAGAAAAGTACTACGACGACTTCACCATCAAAGGCATTGTGGCCTCCGACGGCAAGCCCCACGCGGCCATCTACGAGTGCAAGCGGGTGTACCAACCAGCGGAATGCACCTTGATTGATGCCAGCAAAGGCTTGCTGAAAATTGAAAACCGCCACGCCAGCAAATCCCTCGGCGACTACACGGCGGCGCTGACGGTGCGCGAGGATGGCCGGGTAGTTTCCGTCAAGACGCTGCCGCGCCTGCAACTGGCGGCGGGCCGCGACACCATTCTTTCCCTCAAGCCCTTGCTGCCAAAAATGAAATCTGGCGCCGAGTATCTGGCCACTATCTCCTTCACGCTGCCGGAGCAAGCTACTTGGGCCCCCAAGGCCACGAGGTAGCCAGCAACCAGTTTGCGCTGACTGGATTGGCCCAGCCATCGGCACCCGCTAGCAAGTATCCGGCCGTGACGGTGCGCGAGGAAGCGAACAGGTACACGCTCAGCGGCAAGGACTTTCAGGTAGCCTTCGACAAAACCAGCGGCGCGCTAACCTCCTACCGCCACCGTGGCACCGAGCAGCTGGCCGCCCCGCTCCTGCCCCACTTCACGCGCCCCCTCACCGACAACGACCGACGTGGCTGGAAAGCCGACAAAAAGCTGAAGGAGTGGTACACGGCCTCCCCTAAGCTGCAAACCATGACGCTCGATAAGTCCGGCATCGGCACGTCCACTGTAACGAGCACTTACCGCCTCATCGCAGATAAAACCACGGTGCAGGTGACTTACACCGTCAATGGCAACGGGGTGCTGAAGGTGGAGTACGCCTTGACGCCCGCCGCGGGTTTGCCCAACATCCCGAAGGTGGGCATGCAGATGGGTATTCGGCGCAACTACGCCCAAATCAGCTACTACGGCCGCGGCCCGCTGGAAAACTACATCGACCGGCGCTACGGCTTCGACGCGGGCATTTACAGCCAGCCACTCAGCGAGTTTGCCGATTCCTACGTGGTGCCCATGGAGTACGCCAACCGCACCGATGTTCGCTGGATGCAGCTCGCCGACCAGCAGAAAGCTGGCCTGCTGGTAGTAGCCGACAGCTTATTGAGTATGAGCGCCTGGCCCTACACCGAGCAGAACATTCAGGCGGCCCGCCACACCAACAAGCTTGAAGACGCCGGTTTCATCACCCTCAACATCGACCTCGCGCAGATGGGCGTCGGTGGCAACACCAGTTGGGATGCGCAAGCCGCGCCGATCGACAAGTACCAGTTGCCCGCCAAACCCTACGCCTACAGCTTTTATCTGCTCCCCCTAGGCGGCAAGAAAGTTGACGTCAGCGCGCTAGCGCGGAAGGTGCGGTTTGAGAGTAAAACCCAGGTTCGCGAAGGGAAAACACCTACCATCGGCAGCACCGGCAAACTGTAGCATGAATCGTAGGCTCACTCCTTCTTTCTTCGCGTGCAACCTGCTTCTCGGGCTGATTACCTGCGTGGTCAGCCCCGAGGCGCAGGCGCAGTCCAGCGCGGCCCCTGTCGACTTGAAGGCGGCGTTTCAGAACCCGCCCGAGGCGGCCAAACCGTGGGTGTTCTGGTACTGGATGAACGCCGCCGTGACGCCCGAGGGCATTACGGCCGACCTGGAAGCTATGCGCGAAGCGGGCATCGGCGGGGCCTACCTCATGCCGATAAAGGGCGTTGAAAATCCGCCGGCTATTACGCCGCCAGCCGTGCAACTCTCGCCGCAATGGTGGAAAATGGTGAAGCACGCCATGAGGGAAGCCGACCGCCTCGGCCTGAAACTGGCCATGCACGTGAGCGACGGATTTGCCCTGGCCGGCGGCCCCTGGATTACGCCGGAGCTGTCGATGCAGAAGGTGGTGTACACGCAGAGCCTGGTGAAAGGTGGCCGCCGCATAAACCAAGTGCTGCCGCAGGCCGCCACCGTGCAAAACTACTACCGCGACATTGCGGTGTACGCCTATCCTACTCCCCAAGGCATCAGCTCCACGGCCACCAGCAAACCCCGCGTTACGAGCAACATAGCGGGTGGCAAGCCAGAACTGCTGGCCGTGGCTGGCAACAAAGAAGGCTTTAAAACCAGTGAACCGGGCTGGATTCAGTACGCCTTCGACCAGCCTTTTACTTGCCGCTCCCTGCGCATTCGTTCCAACGGCTATAACTACCAGGCCAACCGCTTATTAGTGGAAGTCAGCAACGACGGCCAGCAGTTCCGGCCCGTCACGCGGCTGCAACCGCCCCGCAGCGGCTGGCAGGACAGCAGCGCCGTAACGCACGCGCTGCCCCCACCACCGCCCGCTACTTCCGTTTCCGCTACGACCCGACGGGTTCGGAACCGGGTGCCGAGGACTTGGACGCGGCCAAGTGGAAACAGTCGCTAAAAGTGACTGAAATCCGGCTGTCGGGCGAGGCGCGCATTCATCAGTACGAAGGCAAAAACGGTGAGGTGTGGCGCGTAAGTGAGCGAACTACTGCGCAACAGCTCCCGGATTCGCTGTGCGTGCCGCTAAGCAAAGTTGTCAACCTGACCGGCAAGCTGGACGCTACCGGCCGCTTGATCTGGAACGTCCCGCCCGGCAACTGGACAATTCTGCGCGTCGGGCACGGCTCGACGGGCCAAATCAATACCACGGGCGGCGGGGCCGGCGGGCTGGAGTGCGACAAGTTCAATCCCGAAGCCGTGAAGCTGCAATTCGACAGCTGGTTTGGCGAAGCTATCCGCCAGGGCGGACCAGATTTAGCTAGTCGGGTGCTGAAGATGTTTCACGTAGACAGTTGGGAATGCGGCTCGCAGAACTGGTCAATTAACTTTGCCACTGAATTCAAGCAGCGCCGCGGCTACGAATTGCTACCCTATCTGCCGGTGCTGACCGGGGTGCCGCTGGAAAGCGCCGACGTATCGGAAAGGGTGCTGTTTGATGTGCGCCAGACCATTGCGGAACTGGTAAACGACAAGTTCTACGTGACGCTGAAAGAGCAGGCCCACGCCAAAGGCTGCACGTTTTCGGCCGAGGCCATTGCGCCTACCATGGTGAGTGACGGCCTGCTGCACTACCAGCACGCCGACGTACCGATGGGCGAGTTCTGGCTGCGCAGCCCCACCCACGACAAGCCCAACGACATGCTCGACGCCATTTCGGGCGCGCATATCTACGGCAAGAACATCGTGCAGGCCGAAGCTTTCACCGAACTCAGGCTAGCTTGGGACGAGCATCCCGGCATGCTCAAGGCCTTGCAGGACCGCAACTACGCACTGGGCATCAACCGGATGGTGTACCACGTATTCGTGCACAACCCCTGGCTGAACCGAAAGCCCGGCATGACGCTAAGTGGCATCGGCCTTTTTTTCCAGCGCGACCAAACTTGGTGGAAACCCGGCCGCGCCTGGGTGGACTACGCCCGCCGCTGCCAGGCCCTGCTCCAACTTGGCCACCCCGTTACGGACGTAGCGGTATTCACGGGCGAGGAGACCCCGCGCCGCGCCATCCTCCCCGACCGGCTGGTTTCGACGCTGCCGGGCATTTTTGGGGCGGCTACCGTAGCCAGCGAAAAGCAGCGCCTCGCCAACGTTGGCTTGCCCATGCGCGAGTTGCCCGAAAAAGTATCGGCTTCCGCCAACATGGCCACGGCCGAAACCCTGGTGGACCCGCTGCACGGCTATGCCTACGATTCCTTTAACAAGGATGTACTGCTGAACCGCGCCACGGTGCAGAACGGCCGCATCACGCTACCGGGCGGGGCCAGCTACAGTTTGCTGATAATTCCCGGAGCCCACCCCATGTCACCCGATAGCACGGCTATGTCGCCGACCGTGGCCGGTCGGCTGCGGGAGTTGGTGCAAGCCGGGGCCACCGTGCTCCTCAACCGCCGGCCAACTCACTCGCCGGAATTGCGCGACTTCCCGGCGGCCGACAAACAAATTCAGCAGCTCACGGCGCAACTACCTTCCACGAACAACTTAATTGCCTCAACTTCTGTGGCGCCGCTTTCCTTTGGTCAAGGCCGAGTAGTGCAAGGACCTTTCACCGCTGATTCGTTTGAGGCGTTGGGCTTGACGCGGGATGTAGTAGCAACCAGTGCCAGCGGCCAACGCGCCCGCGGCATTGCCTGGAATCACCGCACCGACGCGCAGTTCGATATCTACTTCATTTCCAATCAGCTCGACTCGCTCCAAACCATCAACCTGTCGGTGCGGGTGGCGGGGCGACAGCCGGAGCTATGGAACCCGGTAACGGGTGAAACGCGCTTAGCGCAAGACTGGCAACTCGAAAATGGCCGCACCCGGCTGCCGTTGCGGCTAAACCGCAACGAGTCCATGTTCGTGGTGTTTCGGGAGCCGACCACGCAGCAAGCCGCCCATACCGGCCGAAACTGGACGGACTTAGAGTTGCAGCAAACCCTGAGCGGGCCGTGGCAGGTTTCCTTTGACGCCAAAGCCGGTGGCCCTGCCCAACCCGTCGTCTTCCATGACCTCACGGACTGGAGCAAGCACCCCGACACGGCCATCCGGCATTATTCCGGCACCGCCGAGTACACCAAGACTTTCCGCTGGAAGCAAAGTAAGCGCCGCCAGCAGCGGGTGTGGCTGGAGCTCGGCCAACTCGCCAACCTAGCCGAAGTGCAGGTGAACGACACAACTTGTGGCATTTCCTGGACTGCTCCCTACCGCATCGACATCACCAACGCCCTACGCAAGGGCGACAACCAGCTTCGCATTCTCGTGACCAACACTTGGGCTAACCGCCTCATCGGCGACCAAGCCCTCCCCACTGACCAGCGCCACACCTGGACGCCTGCGCCTGCGCCAGCCGCTGGCAAGCCACTGCTACCGGCTGGCTTGCTCGGGCCAGTTGGCATCAGCGTTTCCAAGGAATCGTCGAAATGAAATATGAACCGCAAAAACCATCGTGCAGAGTGCCGCGAGGCTTGTATTGTGTTGCTATTGCCAACCAGAACGTCATGCTTCGACTGCGCTCAGCATGACAGGTGCCAGGTCAGCACAATGACCTTTCTTAATTTTTGACTCTGAGCTTATTGCCATGAATCGTTCCACCCGCAATTTCCTTCCTGTTGCGCTCCTCAGCTTCGCAACGCTAATTGCCCGACCAGCGACGGCCCAAGACAAAGGACTGGTTAACACATCTGCCAGTACCTATGCCAAGCTGAGCGGCGTGGACGTAGGCAGCGTGAGTTGGCAGCAAGGCTTTTGGGCCGACCGGTTTAAAGTGTGCCGAGAATCCATGATTCCGACCATGTGGGCCTTGTACCATGATCCGGTGAAAAATCACTCGTTCCGCAACTTTGAAATTGCGGCGGGGCTGGAAAAAGGCGAGCACAAAGGTCCGCCCTTTCACGACGGCGACTTTTACAAGCTGTTTGAAGCCGTGGCCGCCACTTACGCCACCACTAAAGACCCGGCCCTGGACCGCATGATGGACGAGGCCATCACCGTTATTGCCAAGTGCCAGCGCCCCGACGGCTACCTCAATACGCAGGCTACCATTGCGGCGCTGAACACGGGCAAGGGCACCGAGTTTCAGGACCGGCTCAACTTTGAAAGCTACAACCTAGGCCACCTGATGACGGCCGCCTGCGTGCACTACCGCGCCACCGGCAAAACGACCATGCTGGATTTGGCGAAAAAGGCTACCGATTACCTCTACAACTTTTATCAGCGGTCCTCGCCGGAGCTGGCCCGCAATGCCATCTGCCCTTCCCACTACATGGGCGTGGTGGAAATGTACCGCACTACCCGCGACCCGCGCTACTTGGAACTCTCCAAAAACCTGATCAATATCCGGGGCTGGTGCAGAACGGCACCGACGACAACCAGGACCGCCTGCCGTTCCGGCAGATGCAGAAAGCCGGCGGCCACGCCGTGCGCGCCAATTACCTGTTTGCGGGCGTGGCCGACGTGTATGCCGAAACCGGCGACAAAGCGTTGCTCACCACCCTGGACAAGATGTGGAACGACGTGACCAGCCACAAAATGTACGTCACGGGAGCCTGCGGAGCGCTTTACGACGGTGTTTCGCCCGACGGCACCGCCTACAAACCCGACACGGTGCAGAAAATTCACCAGGCGTATGGGCGCGACTACCAGCTCCCCAACTACACGGCCCACGGCGAGACCTGCGCCAACATCGGCAACGTGCTCTGGAACTGGCGCATGCTGCAAGTTACCGCCGACGCCAAGTACGCCGACGTGCTGGAAACGGCACTCTACAACAGCGTGCTTTCAGGTATCAGCCTAGATGGCAAGCGGTTTCTGTACACCAATCCGCTGGCGTATTCCGACGAGCTGCCATTCAGCCAGCGGTGGTCCAAGGATCGGGTCGACTACATCAGCCTTTCCAACTGCTGCCCGCCCAACGTAGTGCGCACCGTAGCTGAGGTCAGCAACTACCTGTACAGCGTATCAGACAAAGGTCTGTGGCTGAATATGTACGGCGGCAATACGCTGAACACCAAGCTTCGGGATGGCTCCGCCGTGCGCATGAGCCAAGTAACCGATTATCCGTGGGACGGCACCGTGAAGCTGACGCTGAACGAAGCGCCACTTAAGCCGTTTTCGCTGTTTCTCCGGATTCCGGGTTGGAGCGAGCAAGTTAAGCTGCTCGTCAATGGCAAAGCGCAAAACGTGGCGCTAAAGCCCGGCACCTACGCCGAAGTGAACCGCACCTGGAAGGCCGGCGACCAAGTGGAACTGCAATTGCCAATGCCCGCTCGACTCGTGGAAGCCAACCCGCTAGTGGAAGAAACCCGCAACCAGGTAGCCGTGAAACGCGGCCCCATTGTGTACTGCGCGGAAACCAAAGACTTCCCGGTTAACCAGAAGCTCTCGGCCCTTACCATTTCGGCTGGCACTCGCTTTTCGCCGAAGCAGCTACGCATCGAGGGCAGCAGCGTAATGACCCTTACCGGCAAAGGGGAGCTGACACCCGACCAACAATGGAGCAGCCAGCTCTACCGCCCGCTTTCCAACCGCAAACCCACCACGGTACCGCTCACCCTCATTCCCTACTACGCCTGGGGCAACCGCGGCCACACCGATATGCAAGTCTGGATTCCAGTGAGCCGGTAGTGGTTTGCCATGCATTCCCCAACACCAAAAGCCATCAACCTTCAGCTTTGCTCAGCAAAACAGAAATGCGTGCTGCCATTGCTAACACCACCCGAACGTCCAACTGAGCTTGCTGCTTTCTTACATGAACACCAAGTCATTTCTCTTCTGCCTCGCCGCACTGCTTATTCCTCGCCTGCTTTGGGCGGAAGTTAAGTTGCCTGCCCTTTTCACCGACAACATGGTGTTTCAGCAGCAAGCGGCGTGTGCGGTGTGGGGATGGGCAAAGGCGGGCAGCACCATCACCGTAGCGCCTTCGTGGGGCAAGCAGAAGTACACCACCAAAGCCGACGCGGCGGGTAAGTGGAAACTAAAAGTAACGACGCCACAAGCGGGTGGGCCGTACCAACTAACCATCAGCGACGGAAAGCCCGTGACATTGAAGAACGTGTTGGTGGGCGAGGTGTGGCTCTGCACGGGACAGTCGAACATGGAGATGCCGATGAAGGGCTTCAAGGGCCAACCGATTCTAAACGCCAACGAGGCTATTTTGAAGTCGAGCAACCCCAATATTCGGCTCTACAACGTGCCGCGCAACTCCCGCACCGAACCCAAAGACAACAGCAAGCCCTTCGTTTGGAAAGTGGCCGAGCCCGAAGCCGTATCGAACTTCAGCGCCACCGGCTATTACTTTGGCCGGCTGCTCAACGAGCTGTTGCACGTGCCGGTGGGCCTGATCAATTGCAGCTACGGCGGCTCTACCATTGAGGCCTGGATGAACGCCGAAACGCTCCGCCAATTCGCGGGCGTGACAATTCCACTTAAAACCGACTCCATCAAAGAGGTGAACCGCACGCCCACCACGCTCTACAATGGCATGCTGCACCCGGTGGTCGGCTACGGTATTCGGGGTGTTATCTGGTACCAGGGCGAATCCAACTACGAGCACCCCGACGAGTACCCGGCCCGGCTGGCAGCGTTGGTGAAAGAGTGGCGCACGGAGTGGAGCATGGGCGATTTTCCGTTCTACTACGCCCAAATTGCCCCGTACAACTACGCCCAGCTCCCGCCCTACAACAAAGGCGGCAAGTTCAACTCGGCCTTCCTGCGCGACGCCCAGCGCAAGGCCGAATCCCAAATGCCAAATGCCGCCATGGCCGTCCTGCTTGATGTGGGCGAAGAAAATTCCATTCACCCCATGCGCAAAGAACTTGGCGGTACCCGCTTAGCGCTGCTGGCTTTAGCCAAAACGTATGGGCTGAAAGGCTTCGGCGCTACTAGCCCGGCCTACGAGTCGCTGGAGGTGAAAGACGGGGCCGTAGCAGTGAAATTCAAGGACGCACCGAACGGCCTGAGCAGCTTCGGGTTGGAGCTAACGGGCTTTGAAGTGGCCGGCACCGACCAGAAGTTTTACCCCGCCAAAGCCGCCATCAACGGCAGCGTCATCACGGTGTCGAGCGAGGCGGTGAAGGCGCCGGTGGCCGTGCGCTACGCCTTCCAGGACTTCACCCGCGCCACGTTGTTCAGCAACGAAGACTTGCCCGTATCATCGTTTCGGACTGATGATTGGGCGCAATGAGTAAGTTTCTTCTTGGGCGCTTGGGCGCGCTGTTGCTGTGCCTGCTCCCCCTTACCATTCGTGCTCAAAAAACCGCGGCAGCCGACCCCGAGCTAGCGGCCTGCAACATCACCTGGACCAGCCCGAGTTGCAACGCCCGCGAATCCATGCCCTGCGGTGGCGGCGACGTGGGCCTGAACGCGTGGGTGGAGCAAGGCGACGTGCTGTTCTACGTGGCCCGCAGCGGCACCTTCGACGAAAACAATACGCTACTCAAGCTCGGCCGCGTACGGCTGCGGCTTTCCCCGAACCCCTTCGCAGGCGGCACCTTCAAGCAGCACCTTAACCTTGAAGCCGGCGACGTAACGCTGAGCGGTACCGTCGGCAACAACTCGGCGCAGGTGCACATTTGGGTGGACGTGTTCAAGCCGGTCGTACACGTTGAGGTCAGCAGCTCCGAGAAAGTGGTGGCGGAGGCCAGCTACGAAAGCTGGCGCTACCAAGACCACCCCACCAAAGGCAAGGAAAACAACCAGAATTCCTATAAGTGGGCGCCGCAGGGCGAGGTAAAAACCCTGCAAGACAGCATCCGCTTCCGCCGCCAGGGCGTGGAGTTCTTCCACCAAAATCGCGCCCAAACGGTATTCGACGTGACAGTGCAGCAGCAAGGGTTGGTAGCTATAAAGCCGCAATTAACCAATCCGCTGCAAAACTTGATTTTCGGCGGTGTGCTGCAAGGGCGCGGCTTCGCTCCGGCCGGCACTTATTCCGGCAAGTACCTCGATACGCCTTATCAGGGCTGGAAGCTGAAAAGTCGGGCGGCCCGCGCCCACTCCATGGTAGTGGCTATGCACACCGCCTACTCGCCGAGGGCGGCGCAGTGGCGGCAGAGCTTGCAACAGACGTTAGCGGCTGCGCAACAAAACCTGAAAGAAAGCCGGCAACGCACGCTGGCCTGGTGGCGCGACTACTGGAACCGCAGCTTTGTGTACGTGCAACCGGGGCAGCAGGCCGCCAACGCGCCCGAGTGGCAGGCGGGGCGCAACTACCAGCTAATGCGCTATATGTTGGGGTGCAATGCGTTCGGTGCTTACCCCACCAAGTTCAACGGGGGTTTGTTCACCTACGACCCTTCGCTAACGGATTCCACGTTGAAGTTCACCCCGGATTTTCGCAACTGGGGCGGCGGCACCCACACCGCCCAAAACCAGCGGTTGGTGTATTGGCCGATGCTGAAAAGCGGCGACGCCACCCTAATGAAGCCGCAGTTCGATTTCTACCTGCGCATCCTGCGCAATGCCGAGCTGCGCAGTGAAACGTACTGGCACCACCAAGGCGCCTGCTTCACCGAGCAACTCGAAAACTTCGGCTTGCCCAACCCGGCCGAATACAACTGGAAACGCCCTCCCGGCTTCGACCCCGGCCTAGAGTACAACGCCTGGCTGGAATACGAGTGGGACACGGTGCTGGAATTCTGCTTGATGATGTTGGAAACCGAGCGCTACGCCGGCCACGACGTAGCCGCTTACCTGCCCTTCGTGGAAAGCTGCCTGACTTTTTTCGACGAGCATTACCAATACCTGGCGCGCCAGCGCGGCGCCAAAGCCCTCGACGGAGAAGGCCACTTGGTGCTTTATCCTGGCTCCGGTGCCGAAACCTACAAGATGGCCTACAATTCCACTGCCACCATTGCCGCTTTGCGCACCGTACTGACGCGCCTGCTGGAACTGCCGCCTACCTATGGCACCGCCGAACAGCGCAAAACGTGGACGGCCATGCTCGGCCGGGTCCCCGACATCAGCTTGCGAGAGGTGGAAGGCCACAAGCTGCTCGCCCCGGCCAAATCTTGGGAGCGAATCAACAACGTGGAAAGTCCGCAGCTCTACCCCGTGTTTCCGTGGGGCTTGTACGGCATCGGCAAGGCCGACCTGGCGGTGGCCGTCAATACCTACCGCTACGACCCGGATGTGCAGAAATTTCGCAGCCACATCGGGTGGAAGCAGCATAACATTTTCGCCGCCCGCCTCGGCCTGACCGACGAAGCCGCCGAGCTAACCGTGAAGAAGCTACAAGATTCCGGCCGCCGCTTCCCCGCCTTCTGGGGCCCCGGCTACGACTGGGCACCCGACCACAACTGGGGCGGCGCTGGTATGCTTGGCCTCCAGGAAATGCTCTTGCAAACCGACGGCCGCAAAATCTTCCTACTCCCCGCCTGGCCCCGAACCTGGGATGTGCATTTCAAGCTGCACGCCCCCTACCAAACCACCGTGGAAGCCGTAGTGAAAGATGGCCAAGTTCAGATAGTAAAGGTGACACCGGAGTCGCGCCGCCAGGATATTGTGGTGGACTAGCAGGGGAAGGCGCCTGCTACGCGTTCATCATGGCAAAGGCCTCGGCAGGCGACGAATGGTGGAATTGGTAGAACTGCGCTGTCTGCCCAACATGGATTTCATATTCCTCTTCCGCTAATCCTGCTATCAGCGCTTCGGCCACTTCCAGCGGCGGAATGCCGTTTTCACCCCCGATATCCTGCGAAAAATCCGTGTTGACGAGGGGTGGCATCAACTCAAACACCCGAATGTCGGTGGTTTTGGCAAGCGTATGCCGCAAGGCCTGGGTGTAGGAATGCAGCGCCGCTTTGCTGGCCGAATAAGTCGGGACGGCCACGCTCGGGGCGAAGGCTACAATGGAGGAAACGTTCACGATGGCCGCTTCCGGCTGCTGGCTGAGCACGGGCAGCAACTGCTCGGTCAGTCGCACGACGGCCAAGTAGTTGGTTGAAATTTCGGTTTCGGCTTTCGCGAAGGCATCTGCCCCAGCCGCCAACTGGTACGCTGATGCCTGCCCCGCATTGTTAATCAGCACACTTAGCTCGCCAAACGCTGCTTGCACCTGCTGCACCAGTTTTGTTACGGCTGCCTCGTCGGTTACGTCGCACGCGATGGCCGCGGCGCCCGGCAGTTGTGCGGCGGCTTGCTGTAGCCGGGCTTCGCTGCGGCCCGTGATGATGACCCGGTTGCCTTTCTCAATTAGCAGCTTGGCAATGGCCAAGCCAATACCGGAGCCACCGCCTGTAACAAGCACTGTTTTATTTGAAATGTCCATGATAAATGGGTTGAAAAAAGAGGTTACTGGAAAATCAATGGATAGTGGCGACTCTCTGAGTGGGCTGTTTTCAGGTTGAATATTTCTGTACAATGAGCGTAGCCGTGTGCCCACCAAAACCGAAGGAGTTGCTCATGGCATAGGTTACGGGCCGGTAGGCAGGCTCCCCTAGCGTGAGTTGAAACCGGCCGACCACAGCTGGGTCGGGCTGCGTGGTATTGATGGTGGGCGGCACCACATCGTGCTGCACCGCCTGCACGCAGGCAATGGCCTCAATGGCCCCGGCTGCCCCAAGCAGGTGCCCGGTCATGGACTTAGTAGCGCTGATGTGCAGGTGAGGAGTTGGGCCAAAAACCCGCTCAAAAGCGCGTAGCTCACTGGCATCGCCTAATCCCGTAGACGTCGCATGCGCATTCAAATAATCAATCTGCGCGGCGTGCAGGCCAGCATCGTCAAGGGCCGCCAGCATGCTCAGATAAGCCCCTCTCCTTCCGGGTGCGGGCCGGTGAGGTGATAAGCATCGGCGGCCATGCCGCCCCAACTACCTCCGCCAGCACCGGGGCTCCGCGCCGTAGGGCGTGCTTGTACTCTTCCAAAATCAGCGCGCCGGCTCCTTCGCCCACCACAAATCCGTCGCGGCGCACATCAAAAGGCCGCGAGGCAGAGGCCGGGTCGTCGTTTTGGGTTGACAAGGCCCGAATGGCGTTGTAGCTACCGATACCCGTCTCGTTGATGGCGGCCTCGGAGCCACCGGCAATCATCACGTCGGCTTTGCCGAGGCGGATATAGTTGAAGGCATCCACAAGAGCCGTAGTGGAGGTAGCGCAAGCCGAAACCGTGGCATAGTTTGGCCCTCGCAAACCGTGACGGATAGAAATCAGCCCGGCGGCAATGTCCACAATCATTTTCGAGGCAAAAAAAGGGCTGAAGCGCGGCGTGCCGTCGCCGTGGGCAAACTCGGTTATCTGCTCCTGCAACGTGCCCAGGCCGCCCGCTCCCGAACCCCAAATAACCCCAATACGGTTGCGATTCAGCTCCGGGAAAGCGAGCTGCGCGTGACCAATGGCTTCCTCGGCGGCTACCAGCGCGTATTGCGTAAACAGGTCGTACTTACGGATTTCGCCTCGGTCCAGAAAGTCGAGCGGATCGAAGCCTTTGATTTCGCAAGCAAAGCGAGTTTTAAACTTGCTGGCGTCGAAGCGCGTGATAGGCGCGGCTCCGCTCGTACCGGCCAGCAGCGCCCGGCCGAAAGCCGCGGCATTATTGCCAATGGGCGTCAGGGCACCCACACCCGTAACGACCACACGTTTTAAGCTAGGCATGAAAACAAACTTGAAATGAAAGGGAAGACTTCACTAGTGGTCAGTCAGGCTGACGGTTACTGGCCCGCTGCCAAACAAAGCACTAGCTAGGCCGCGTTTGGTCTGCGGAAAAGCCTCGAACACAATAGTCTGCGCAGTGGAAAGCAGTGCTTTGCCCCAATGCCCTGTACAAACCAGAAAACCACCAGCATCCAAATGTTGCAGGCCGTACCGCACAGCCCGGACACCACCATAAACACTGCAAATGACCCTGTAAAGTAGCGCCGCCAGAAAGCTGGTAATAGGAATAGTGATGACGTTGGCAATGGCATACGCAGTAATCACCCTCGGCATGTTGGTCAGCGTTACGCTGGGGTTGCCGCTTATGCGCGACAGTGCCACGTTCATACTACTGGTGTCGGTCAGCTGTATAACCGCCGCCGCAATGACGGTAACACACAGCAGGAACAGGCAGAGAGTGCTCATTTAACAATCTATTTTATACCAATCGGTATATTCTGAAGCAAAAAAAATCAGTTGGCTACCAGCTCGGTTTCAATTAGGTGCTCGATATGGTCGAGGCTGGTGAATAAGGCCATTGGCTCGCCGGTAGCTTTAGCTAACATGATACCGCCTTCTACCAGCGCAATAAACAGCAATGCGTAGCGGCTGGCGTCGGCAGCTGACTTGATTTCACCGGTTTGCTGGCCTTTCTCAATGATGCGCACGATCTGCTGTTTCCAGCCTTGCAACACGTCCTGCACTCGCTGGTGCAGAGCGGCGGGCGGTGCGTCGTCCACTTCGATGGCCGTGTTCAGGATGGGGCAGCCGCCAGACGTGCACATCCGGGGGTAAACCTGGCGGTAAAAGCGCGTCATGCTTAAGAGTTGCTCTCGAGCGTTGGTGCTGTTGTGAATGCCGGCCCGCACACCTTCCCGCACGAACGAGATGTTGTAGTCGAAAGCCGCCAGTGCCACCTCTTCTTTGTTTTCGAAGTTGCCATAGATGGCGCCTTTGGTTAGACCGGTGGCCGTGGTGAGGTCATTCAAAGACGTGCCCGCATATCCCATTTTGTTGAAAATGGGGGCCGTTTGCTCGATGATGAACTGACGGGTGCGCTCTGCTTTGGACATGACAATCAGAAGTAGCGGCAAATATATACCGATTGGTATTAAAAACGACTAGAGTCGCAAAAAGTTTTGCAGTGCACAGTTTTCAATATCTTCTATCATGCTATCTGTGCTCCTTTTGGCATAACGCTAATCAGAAACTCAATGCCCGTTGAAAATCAGGTACAATCCTACCATCACTACTGCTAAGGCACCCCATAGGGTGCGGACGCGCTTCGTTGGCTTGACTAGCACCCCGTACTCCACGGCTTCGCGGTTTTCTTGGCCGGCTTTATCGGTGAGAGAGAGCAGCACGGCCGCAAGGAAGAGGGCCGCGAAGATGTAGAAGGACAATATCAAGTAGTGCGGCCAGAAACTGTATTTATCTGGCGGTAGCACCCACAGATACACCACTCCCACTCCTAAACTGAACGCCGAGCCCACCGACAGAATCAGGTTCACTGTTCGGCGGGTGGTGCGCCGCCAGAATACCGACAACAGGAACACCACGGCCAGCGGCGGCGCAATAAACCCGAGCACCGCTTGAAATACATCGAACAGGTTAAGGCCCTTCACCGAGTCGATGGCAAGCGCCACAAGTACGGCGAAAGCGCAGCCCACCAATACCGTCACGCGGCCAACCCGTACCACGTCCTTTTCGGTGGCGTGACGGTTGATATTGCGGGCGTACACATCCATGGCAAACACAGTGCTCAGCGCATTGAGCGAGGAGCTTATAGTGCCCACCAGCACCGCAATCAGCACCACGATAACCAGTCCCTTCATGCCGGTCGGGAACAGGCTCGTCACCATTGTCATATAAGCTTGGTCGGGACTGGCGAGGTTGGGGAACAGCACGTAGCAGAGCACCCCGGTTAGGATGAACAGTGGCAATGATAGGATCTTGAGCCAACCGATGAAGTTTACGCCCAACTGCCCCTGCTCTAAGTTCTTCGCCCCTAGTACTGACTGCACCATGGCCTGATCGGTACAGAAAAACGCCACCGCCGACACCGGGTAGCCTAGCAAAATGGCGTACCACGGGTATTTCGGGTCGGAAGCGGGCTGCACAAGGTTCCAGTAGTGGCTTGGTACGCTGTGCCAGAGCGCATTCAGTCCGCCTACTTTCATTACCCCATCACGGTGAGCGTGAGCGAAACCCCGATGAGCAGCAACATCTGAAACACGTTTACCCTGGCAATAGCTTTCAAGCCGCCGGCAAACGTGAACAACCCCGCAAACAGTACCAGCACAATCACCGACTGCCACATCGGAATACCCAGAATCTGCCGCACCAGCACCCCACCCGAGAACAAGCCCAACGACAACCACGAAATCAGAATCTTAATCAGGGCGTAACAGGCGAGGATATTTTGGGTGGAATCGCCGTACTGCCGGCCCATGAACCCGGGCATGGTGCTCACGTTGGCGGCCAGGTAGCGAGGCGCGAATACTACGGCCAGCAAAAACAGAAACACGAAGGCGTACCACTCGAAATTCACCGCCACAATGCCCGTGCTATAGCCAATCGAGGCGAATGCCAGCAGCATGGAAGGCCCCACATTGGTACCCCACATATTGAACCCAATACTAGCCCACCCCAACGACTTATTCGCCAGAAACAACGATTCCTCGGTTTTCTCTTTCTTCGAGAAGCTGGCCCGGTAGCCAATGGCAAACAGAATAACGAGGTACGCCACCACAATGGCGTAGTCCCAGAAGGTGAGCCGGCCGAGTAGATTATTGCCCATGCGGGTAGCGTTTAGGTAGGATTGGGAAGGGTGCTAAATGAAGAAGAATGTCCTGCTGAGCGGAGTCGAAGCATTTCGCGCGAATCGTTGAGTTAGCATTGCAACCTCAGCACGCGAGATGCTTCGACTCCGCTCAGCAGGACGGATATAGTTTGACAACGTCAGCACGCGAGGGGATTGAACCCTTGGCTTGAGGCGACACATACTCCGCAGGGCGTTCATAAGGAAGCTTTAGCCATCTATTCTATATCGTCACTCTATGCTCGGCCAGCACGTCGCGGACTTTCACGGGCTGGCCCGTTTGCAACGAGCGGTCCATGGCTTGCAGGAGGGCAATGGTGCCGATGCCCTCGCGGATATCGGGGTAGGCGGTGAAGTTCTGCTCGATGGAATCGGCGAAGTATTCCAGGTAGTTCTGGTATTCGCCGGCGTGGTGGCTTTTGCCTTCGAAGCGGAAATAATGCTTCAGCTTGTGCTCCCAGGTCACGATTCTTTCTTCGCCGGTACGGTCGGTGATGGCGTAGCGCAGGTCCATGTAGTCGCCTTGGCTACAGCCTTCGGTGCCGCGCAGGATGCAGCTCATTTCCGAGTCGCGGGTGACGGGCTGCACGGGGCCAGTGTAGGCGCCACTCACGCGGGCCACGCGGCCGTCGGTGGTTTTAAAAATGAAGTGCATAGTGTCTTGGTGCTTGAGGCCGCCTTTCGCACCGTTCGAGCTGAGCATGCCGTAGCCCATCACTTCCTCGACGTTGGGCAAGTACCACCGGATGAAATCTACGGGGTGGCTGAGGCCGCCATACAACCACTTGAAGGCGTTTTCCAACGACCAGCCTTTCTCCAGAAACCACCGGTGGTCGGCGTGGTAGTACGCTTCGATGGTAATTAACTCCCCTAGCAAGCCCGCTTCGAAATCAACCCGCTGCCGTTTCATCGGCTCGAAAAAGCGGGAGCTTTGGCCGATAAACACCTTCTTGCCCGATTGCTCGGCCAACGCCAGCAGTTCGTTCGCCTTCGACAAATCGTCGATGAAGGGCTTGGTGCAAACCACGTGCTTACCGTGCTCCAGCGCCAGCTTCACGTGCTCGGCGTGCAGGTGGTCGGGCGTGTAGATGGCAATGGCGTTGATTTCCGGGTCTTCGAGCATGTCCTGGTAGTGCGTCGTGACCCGGCCTTGAAACTGAAACTCCGCGACTCGGTGTCGGCACAAGTCCTCATTTCGGTCGCAGATGGTTTGCAACGACACTTTCGGGCTGTTAAGCGCGGCCGACATGGTGCTTCGCCCCTCACCCAAACCCAGAATTCCTAATTTCAGCATTGTAGTTTCTAGTTGATTATCGTGATGATCGTCCCGCTTCATCTCGCCTGTGCCCTTAGCTTGCTACTGTTATGCTGAGCATGTGGCGCATCAAGCCAAGGATGCCACGAAGCCAACGCATTTGGCGTGCTGACGCTAGAGAGGGTATTGTCATGCTTAGCGCAGCCGAAGCATCTCGCTCGACTCGTTGGGTTAGCGTTGCAACCTCAGCACGCGAGATACTTCGGCAAGCTCAGCATGACGGATATACTTTGGCAAAATCAGCACACCTGATGCTGCGGTTCCGCTCAACATGAGGGTCTTTTACACTATTTGATAATAGTTTTCACTGGCGCGGCCACGGGCTTGAGAAACACCCAAACGTCGCCGGGCTTGGTACCGGGGATACCTTCCTGATACTGCTTCATTAGTGCGTTCCATTCATCGACGCGCGGGTTGTTCTCGGTGGTTTTTGGGTTTAGCTCGTCGAGGCTGGCACCCTTTGGAACGCTGATGACCAGCATAAGCTGCCGCTCGTTCCGGAACACCAAGAGTTGCTGAAAACTAGCCTTGCAAAAGCCCGCGGCCACTTCCGGCCACAACTCGAACTGCGTGGCGTGGTAGCGTAAGTACTCTTGTTGCTTGGCCGGGTCGCGCACCAAGTTGGCCGTCAGGAGTAGGTTGTCCCACTGCTGGCTGACCGTTTTGTCGGTGCACCACTGCCGGTCGAATTTGTAGAACGGCGCGGCGTAGTGCTTTACTGTCGCCCCGGGGTAAGCGGCAGTTAGGGGCTGCTGTAGCCTCTGGATGCTGGCGGCGGGCCCATACACAACCAAGTGATTTTGCCAACGATACACGCTCGAAGTAGGCACTTGGTACTGCTTGCACAGCGCCAGCAGCTTATCGGCGGCAACCGGCGCCGCGTTCAACCCGACTACTTCTAGGATGGCTGCTTTTCCACTCGTTTGGGCGCAAGCAGAACCAAGAGCAAACAGCAGCAAAACCGTCGTTAGAAGGCAAACCAAGGAACGAGGCCGCGACAGGTAATAGTGTTTCGGCGATGAATTATTGCTACCGCGCGAATTCAATACCAGCAACAAGGGCAAGACGCAGGTATGCAGTTTCACTTCGTTCCAGGTATCAAGTGGTGGCTTTTTCATTACACCGCTTGGTAAGTCACCACGTATTCCCGGTTTTTCTCTAGCTGTAGCTCGTACTGCCCGTTGCCTTTCGCTTGAATCTTAACGCCTTTGCAGCTTGGCTTCGACTTGCTGCGGAAGCGCAATGTGCCAGTGCCGGCGGCGGCCTTTACTTTGAGCTGCTGGACACTGGCGGTCAGCGTGATGTCGCCTTGGGGCGTGGGCACCGTGCCTTCCATCCACTGCAAGCCGCCCAGATTCGGCACCACTTCGTAGGTGGCGTAACCGGCGGTTAGCGGTTTTACCCCCAGGTAGTACTTGCCCAGCAAGTAAATTGGGCTGGCTCCCCAGGCGTGGCAAAGGCTCTTGCCAAAGGGCCGGCCGTACATGGCGTAGTGCTCGGCGCCCTTTTTGGCGGGGTCGTATTCTTCCCAGAACGAAGTAGCGCCTAAATCGAGCATGCCGCCCCAGTAGCTCTTCATTTCCTTGAGCACGTAGGGCTGCTCGCCCAGGGCACATAGCGCTTCCAGCTCATAGAAGCGCATGTAGGGCGTGGTGATTTTAGCTACTTGCGGGTTCAGCAGCACCGATTTTTTCACTTGCTGCTGCTGCTCAGGCGAGAGGTAGTTGAAAAAGATGCTGAACATGTTGGCGTAGCGCGTTACGTTGTCGGTGGGCTGGCCATTCACGCGGCTGTGTACTAGGGCACCTTTCTCGGCATTCCAGTACGTGGTGAAGATTTTGGTTTTGAGGTCGGCGGCTAGTTGCTGGTATTTCTGCGCGCCGGCTTGGTCGTTTACCAGATTAGCGCACAGGGCCATGCTTTCCAGGCTGCGGCAAAACAAGAGTTGTTCGAAACTGACCTCGCCCTTCTTACTCAGGCCATCGGCCCAATCGATAAATACCCAGTCGCCGGCCAAGCCTTCAAGCAAACCGTCTTTGTTGCGGCGCGCGAGGCAATAGTCCATCAGGCTTTGCATGCGCGGGTAAAGCTGCGTCACCACGGTTTTGTCGCCGGTGTACTGGTAGGCGTCGTAGATGCCAATAAACCAGTAGAAGGTGTAGTCCATGATGGTATTGATGTGGCTGGTTACGGGGTCTTTGCCGCGCAACGCGAAGGTGGTGCGGTTCACCGTCGGCGTGTCGAAGTACAGGTAGTAGTTCATCAGGTAGCTCTGGTAGGCGTCGCCCGACCATATCCACCGGTCCCGCTTGATGCCGTCGATGAAAAACTCGCGCGTATTCAGGTGCATGGTGTAGGCCGCCACGTCCCAGATCTTGTTTAGTTGCTCATCGGAACACCGAAACTTGCCCCGCTCCACCACCGGCGCGTACTCATACAGCATCGACACCGAATCAAGGCTCACGCTCGCTTCTGGCCGGATATTCACGTAGCGGAACGCTTTCGACAGCGCGGTCAGCTTATCGCCTTTCTGCGGCTGGTCCACGCTCAGGCGCTCCAGCGTTTCGCAGGTTTCGGTGGCTAAGGCTTCTTCTCTTGACTCGCCGAAGTACAGCGTCACCGGCCCCTTCCCTTTCAGGCCGTGCAGTTGCACGTAGCCAAAGGTTTCGCGCCCGAAGTCCACTACCATGCCGCCTGCCGGGGTGCGCGTTACGCTGGCTGCCCGCCGCGGCTCGGTTGTCAGGCGGAAGGCGGAAGGCAGCACCTGCGGATCGTTGAAATTCCAGGAACCCGCCGTCAGCCACGTCGTACCCGATTGATCGGAAACTTTGCCCGACGCGTCAATCCACTCCTTGTCCTCGTACGTCACCAGCCACGACCCATCGGTGGCGATGGTGGCGCCGCGCACGTACACCGCCGGCACGTGCTCTTGGTTGTAGACTTTGATGTTGAGGCGGTGCTTGCCCGCGGGCACCGTCAGCCGTTCGGGCGCGCCGGAAATCAGCTTGCCATCCAGCTTTACGTTGTACTGCCCTTCGGCGCGCAGTTCAATTTCCTCCGGCTGCTTGAGGTCGAAATCCTGGTGAAAATCAATCAGGGCATAATGGCTATCCAGCCGCCAAAACGGCGGAAAAAACGAGCCCCGCTCGGTGCGCCGGTTCTGCATTTGATTGCCCAACCAGATTTCGTAATCACCAGGATACCAAATCCAAGTGGCTGCTTTCGAGCGTTGCTGCGCTTGGGAAGCACTTGTAAGCAACGTCAGTAGCATAACGGCGGCCGTGGCAATGCGGGTCAGATACTGGTTTATCATCAGGTGGGGTGATAGGTTGATCGGCCTTAAGTCGAATACTTGCTCAGTTATTTATGCTATGCTTAAGTGACCTTTCTTCTGAGTATGTGGCGCATCATGTCAAGGACCTATGCATCTGGCGTGCTGACATTGAAGCAGTAACCGTCATGCTGAGCGCAGTCGAAGCATCTCGCGTGGTGTCGTTGCAGTGCTAATTGGATTTACTACACTAGCGAGATGCTTCGACTGCGCTCAGCATGACGGTTACTGCTTCAATGTCAGCACGCGAGATGCTTCGACTGCGGCTGCGCCTCCCCTCAGCATGACGGGCTACTTATCCTTTATTTTTCACTGTTTGACTTGTGCTCCGTTAGCTGCTGGCTTCTTTATTTGTTCGGCAAGCAAATCACGGTAGGCGGGTTCTAGGCCGGCGGCTTGCTTGATGGCGTTGGCTACCATGGGGCCGTTGTTTTTCCAGACGTTGCCGGGGCCGTTGGCATTGGCGAGAAACTTCTCGGCCGGGCACCAATTGTCTTGGACTGTGATGCCCGCCGAGCCTTCATCCAAGTACAAGTAAAACCAGTGGTCGGGGTCGTGCACGTAGGGCGCCTGGCCGATTTCCTCGACGCGGTTTTCGGTGATGGTGGTACCGGGTTGGGCCGAGAGGGTGTAGATGCCGGCTACGTCGTAGGTGTGTTGGGCGTAGTGGTGAATGTAGTTGGCCGTCACGCGGTTGTCGCGCATGCAGTTGGCGGTTTTGGTCCAGCCCCATCCTACGCTGATGCCAGTGTAAGGCACTTGCGAAACTTCGTTGTGACGAATGGTAGTGTTTCGCACAAAGCCGGCGGCAATACCCACGCAGCCCCAATCCTCGTTGGCGCAATCAGTGAGCAGGTTGTTTTCCAGCAGCTCGTTGGTGCAGATTTCGCGCTCGTCTTTGGGGTTGTAGGGCAGGTGCGTTTCGGTGCCTTCGTCGGAGAATTTGCCGAGTTGGATGCCGTTGCCGGCCACGTCGCGAAAGGTGCAGCCGACTACTGCATCGTTGTGGGTGCTGCTTTGGTAATCGAGGGCGGCTGAGGCCATGTGCAGGAACTGGCACCGCTCGAAGCGCGTGTGGTGCACACCCGCAAGCTCCACGCCCGCGGGCGGACGACCAATCCAGGCTTGGTTTTCGAGACCGGCTTTATCGGGGGTACCGGGTTGTTGAAGCGAGTAGCCATCCAGCAAATACATGCCCGCCTGCAACGGCACGTGGCCTTGCTCGGAGGGTCGCAGCCAGGTGGTATAAGCAAAGGTTAGGCCCTTGAACTGCACGTAGGCTACCGGCTGGTCTAGGCTGCCCGACACTTGCACCAGGGTTTCCAGCACCGGCGCCACCACGTGGGCGCTGCTCATGGTTTCGCCCGGCCGGGGCCAGTACAACACTTGTCCACGTTGCCCATCATAGTGCCACTCGCCGGGCTGATCGAGTAGCTCGACGGCGTTGGTTAGGTAGAAGGCCGAGCTGCCGTTTTTGCCGTTGATGATGGGCCGGGGCCAAGGGTGCTCGAACTGAACTTTGCTTTCGGGCTCATGAAACGTGACGCGGACCTTGGCACCTTGCACTGTTAGCGTCTTGACGCGCAGCACATTCACGGCCCACATCTGGTGCAGCACCATTTCCAGTTGGCCTGCCTGCCGTAGCGTGCCTACCGCAGTGGCCGTAATCCAGGCTTCTTGCTTGTCCACGTCCCACGTGAGCAGGCGTGGCAGGTTGTCATCATTAGGGGTGCGGGCCCGGACGGCTTTGCGGCCATTCACCCACAGCTGCCGAAACGCCAAGGCCCGGCCACCTACCATCGGCACATCGGCCACCCATACTTGCCCCTGCGCGGCAGCCGGCAAACCGAGCCGGTTGCTACCATCTTTGCGCCAGCCGGTTAGGGTCACGCCACCACTCAATACAGGTTGCTCGTTGGGAGCGGCTTCAATCAGCGTCGGACTGGTCACAGTACCGGCATCTTCGGGCCGCAGAAACAACGGCTCGTACAGTCGGTACTCGCCCCGCGCACCCAAATGTGCACACCCGTTTGCACCGAAGGATCGTTCAACCGGCGCAAATTCCGCGCTTGCCGCAAAGCTGCCGCTACCGTAGCCAGCGGCTGCAAGGCCGTACCAGCAGCCCGGTCAGAACCTTTTGGCGACACCCATATATCAGCCGCGTAGCCTTGGGCAGTCAGCAGGCTGAACGCGAGTAGCAGGCCGTATGAAAGAGTTCGTATCATCAATGCTTCTAAGTGTTCAATCTGCGGTGGAAGCAAGAGCTGGTTCCTTCCCTTATCTGAGTAGCTAGGAGTGGTTGATAATCATCGTTCACTCAGTTCGTCATGCTGAGCGCAGTCGAAGCATCTCGCCAGTGTGGTAAACTCAACCTCAGCACGCGAGATGCTTCGACTGCGCTCAGCATGACGTTCTGATGGTGTCGTTCAACGACTGGTCAACCACCCCTAACTCATCCTCGGATGAGGAGAGGAATTAGATTTTAGTCTTCATCTAATTCTGGTTTTTGGCTTCTTCGGTAGCCGGCGTTGACTTGTTGAAAGCGGCTTGCAAGGCCTCGAAGCCTTTTAGGGCGTTTGATGGTAGTAGCTCGCCGTTTTTGCCGAACACCTTTTGGGTTTCTTCTTTTTCGATGGTGACTTTAGACTCGTCGAGCTTGCCGGTTTTGTCTTCGGCGGCAGAAAGGTTTAGGGTTAGGTTCTTGGCTAGGAACTCGTACATGGCTTGGCGCTTCGAGGCGCCGTAGTCGTGGCCTTCTTTGGGGAGGTGCACGTTCTCAACTAAGCTGGATTTACCGTAGTAGCCGTAGATTTTCTGGAGGTAGGGATACGCCACTTCGGGCGTGTGGGCGGTCCAGTCGCCGCCGTCGGTGATGGCGAGTTGGGGGCGCGGGGCGGCCATGGCGGCTAGCTCGGCATTGTTGGTGCCGTTGCCGCAGAGGTGCACGGGCATGCCACTTTCGCACGGGCAGCCACCATTGTGGTAGGTGGAGAGCATCACGACCGGCACACTTACTTTGATCCGGTCGTCGAGGGCGGTGAGCAGCATGGTTTGGCTGCCGCCACCCGAGCCGCCGGTAATGGCTACGCGGGTTTTATCAGCGTCTTTCAAGGACAGCAAATAATCCAGGCTGCGCAGGCCGTTCAGGGCCTGCACCGTCATGGCCAGGCTGCGGCGGTGATCTTCGCTCTTGAATTGCAGCAAGGATTCGCCCCACGCAAACAGGTCGTAGCTGTACACCATGGCGCCCATGCGGGCCAGGGTGGCGCACCGATACTGCGCGTCGGCTCGGTAGCGGCCGTCGCCGAAGTGCCCATCGGGGCTGATGATAACGGGCACTTTGCCCTTGGCTTTGAGCGGCTTATACAACGAACCGGTTACGTACACGCCCGGCATGGTTTCCAGGGCCACATTTTCCACGGTGTAGCCGTCGTACTGGCGCTTGTTGGTGATGATGGGTTTGCTGGTGGGTTTGGGCGGCATCGGGGAGAGGCGCAACGCCTCCCACATGCAGCTTCGCAATTCGGCTTTGCGCTTTTCCCAAGTAGCCGCGTCGTGGTAGCGGGTGGCGAGGTAGGCGAGTTGCGCGGCACCTTCTTCGGGCGTTTTCAGGTGGTACTGGAAGGGTTTGAGCTTGTAGGCCTTATCGCCGGTTTTGGAAACTTGGAGGTCAAACGGGGCCAGCACGTTTTTCAGGGTTTCGTCTACGTCAGGGCGGTAGCGCCACTCGGCGTAGGTCACCCACTTATCCTTCACCATGGCCGCGTCGGGCCTGATTTTCACGCCGTAGCGCTGCTGAATCTGGTCGAGCACGGTTTGCAGCGGCAGGCGGTACTGGTCGTCCGAGGTTTGAGCCGTAGTGGCCGTGGTCAGCAGCAGAAAGCCGAAAAGCAGGTGAAGGATTCTGGACATGGAGAAGGAACAGGTTATTATCAAGCAGTAAATCTGATAGAGCCACCATGCTGCGCTAGCTCATGAATCTCGCGCGCTGTCATTGCAATACACTTGTCATGCTGAGCGCAGCCGGAGGCGGAGTCGAAGCACCTCGCGTGCTGACGTTGCCACAGTATACCCGTCATGCTGGGCGTTAGGCGCTTCAAGCCAGGGGTGCAATCAAGCCGGAGCATCTCGCTCGAATCGTTAGGTTAGTATTGCAACCTCAGCACGCGAGATGCTTCGACTCCGCTCAGCATGACGATCTTTTTGTGTTGTAGATGACTACACGCTAGATGTTCGGCTAACACAACCAGGGCTTTTATTTAGTCTTGCGTGATTTCGGCTGTGGCGGAGGGGGCTTGGTAGCCTTTCATGGCGGGCCACTGGCCGTTTTCGATTTTGACCAACTTCAACTTTTTCGGGTCGATGACGGCGTGCTTGATGCTTTTGCGACGCCAGGTGTACACGAAGTGCACCAGGCCATCTTTCGTTTGAATTACCGAGGGGTAGGAATACTGGCTGATGGGCGAGTCTTCGAGGATGGCGGCGGCGTACCAGGTTTTGCCGTCTTTGGAAACGGCCACGTTCAGCGGCGTGCGGGGGCCTTTGGCGAGGGTGCCGGGCGGCAATACGTGGTTGTACACCAGCAACTGGCGGCCGTCGGCCAGGGTCACAGCGTCGGTGCCGGAATTGTTGTTGGGCAGGTTGGTTTTGGCCAGCGGCGACCAGGTTTTGCCGTTGTCATCCGACCACGACTCCAGAATAGCCCGGTCGCGGCTGCGGCACAGCACTTGCAAGCGGCCCTTTTTGTGCACCAGTATGCTCGGCTGAATAGCGCCCTGCGTCGGGCCGTTCTCGACGGGGGCCGTCATGGTCCAGGTCTTGCCGAAGTCCGGCGTGGCCTCGAAGTGCACGCGCCAGCCGCCGCTGCCTTCGGTGCTGGTGGGGCTGAGCAAGGTGCCGTTTTGGAGGAGCACCGGCTTGTTTTTCACCGGCCCGATGTAGCCTTCCGGCAGGGCCTCGGCCGCCGACCACGTCAGGCCACCGTCTTTCGAGGTTTTCAGCCACCCTTTCCAGTCCGAGGGCTTGGGGCCGATTTTGTAGAACAGCAGGAGGTCGCCGCCGGGGGCCTGGTAGAGCACCGGGTTCCAGGTGGGGTAGCGCAGGGTTTCGTTCACTACACCATTAGCGACTTCCACGGGCGTGGTCCAGCGGCCGTTTTCTTGCCGGCTCACCCAAATACCCACGTCGGGGTTGCGCTCCTTGGTGCCGCCAAACCACGCGGCCACAAGTCCCTTTGGGGTTTCGGCAATGGTGGCGGCGTGGCTTTCCGGAAACGGCGCTTTCTCGAAGATGAACTCATCGGCCAGAATGCCTTGCTTCCACGGGTTGGTTTGCGCCGCTAGGTTGCCCGCTAATAGGCTTCCAATTACAACCAGAAGTATCTTTTTCATGCAGTGGTCTTGCTATGCAACCTGAATTATTGGTTTAGCTCCAGGCTAGCTAAAATAAATGGGCCCGTACCTTTCGGATCGTTCACCCGAATGGGCTCCTTGATGTAGTATTCATATGACCCGTCGCGGTCGGCGCTAAGGCCCGCTACTTCGCACACTTGCAGCAAATTCAGTTCGCCGTCGGGCTTGGTTTCCACGAAACGGTCGAGGATACCGGAATAGCCTTTCTCGGCGGCGCGCAGGTAGGTTTTGTCGAGATAGTGGCGGTTGGCGCCTTTGGCCAAGGCGTACACAAACATGCACGAAGCCGAGGCCTCCAGGTAGTTGCCGGCTCGCTCGGGCTGGTCCATTACCTGGTACCAGAGGCCAGATTTCGGGTCTTGGTATTTATGCACGGCTACAGCCACCCGGTCCAGAATGGCAAGCAGGTTTTTGCGCTGCGGGTGCTTCTCGGGGAAGTAGTCGAGCACGTCGACCAAGGCCATGGCGTACCAGCCCATGGCCCGGCCCCACACATTCTGCGAAACGCCGGTTTGCTTGTTGGCCCACGGCTGCATGCGACTCTCGTCCCACCCGTGGTAGAGCAGGCCGGTTTTGGGGTCGCGCAGCTGCTTTTCCAGCAAGATCAACTGCCGGGCCACTTCATCGAAGGCGGCTTCGTCGTGGAAGGTGCTGGCGTATTGGGTCAGGAACGGGCTGGCCATGTAGGCGCCGTCCAGCCACATCTGCCAGGGGTACTTCAGCTTGTGCCAGTAGCCGCCTTCCGTGGTTTTGGGCTGCCACTTCAGTTGGTAACGCAGCTGGTCGAGGGCCTTGCGGTATTTCTCGTCTTTGGTGAGGCTGTAGAGGTTGAACAGGACTTTGCCGGAGTTGAGGTTGTCGAGGCTGAGGTCTTCGGGCTTGTAGGTGTTGATGGCGCCCTGCTGGTCCACCATTTTGTCGCCGTAGCGCTGAATGTAAGCCAGGTACTTTGGGTCCTTGGTTTTGCGCCACACTTCTTCCAGGGCATGAATAATCAAGCCTTGGGTGTAGCCCCACGTGTCTTTCTGCGCGGCATCGGCCATCCAGGGGCTGCGGTTGAGCACCGACACCATCATCCGCTCCGACCATTTCTTGGGGGCCCGCGGGTCGGCGGGCTCGGTTAGCTCGGTTAGGTCGTGGTCGAAGAGCGGTCCGCCGAAGCTCGGTGACGCAATCAGCGCACTAGCTATGCCATACACTGCTATCCAACGTCCGGCGAAATTGTCGTTCATATCCACGAAATCAATCACTTAGTATTGGCTACAAAGGCGTAGTCCCCGGACCCAACCTCGAATACGGCCCTATCCCCTTCCATGCGCACGAACTTCACGCCCGCCACACCGGACACTTTTTTGCCGCTTTCCTCCACGTCTTTCACGTCTTTGGCCGGGATATAAACCAGCGCCTTGGTATTGCCGGGCACGGTGATATTCCAGGTGAAGCGCTTGGGCTCCTGTTTCCAGCTACTCTTTACCAAGCCGCGCACCGAGCGGTACGAGGCCTGCACCGATGTGAGGCCAGCTGTGGGCGTGGGCTTCATTTCCAGGCGCTGGAAGCCGGGCGCCTCGGGGCGGACTTGATGCCGGCCAGGTTTTCATAGTACCAAACCAGCAGGTCGCCGAGCAGCATCACGTGGTTTTGGGAGTTCATGGCGGGGTCGGCAGTGTTGCCGTTCCACAGCTCCCAAATGGTGGTGGCGCCGTTGGCGGCCATGTAGCCCCAGCTTGGGTAGTCGCGGTTGGTGGCCAGGCGCAGGGCAATATCGGGGCGGCCGTGCGCGGTGAGGCCGCGCATCAACCACTGCGTGCCGATTACGCCGGTGCTGATGTGGCCCTTGTTTTCCACCAGAATCTTGTCGGCAATGTTCTGAAACACCTTGCCTTGATCTTCTTCGGGCACCATGCCGTAGGCCAGCGGCAGCAGGTTGGCCGTGACGGTGCCGTTGCTGTACTGGCAGGTTTCCTTGTTCAAGAATTTCTGGTTGAAGGCAGTTTTCAGGTCGGCGGCCAGGGTGGCAAACTCCTGCGCGTCCTGCGGCTTATCGAGCACCTTCGCGAAGCCCTGCATCAAGCCTAACAGGTGGTAGTAGGTGCTGCTAGCAATGAGCACACCGTCGGTGTTGCGGGCGGGGTCCTTGGAGTGAATCAGCTCTTTCGACTCGGGCGGTACGCACCAGTCGCCGTACTTGTCTTTGGTGACAAGGCCATTTTCCGAATAGTTCTGGCGCATGTAGGTCAGCCAGCGCTTCATGGAGTCGTAGTGGCGGGTAAGCGGGGCGACGTCGCCGTACTGCCGGTAGAGCATGTCGGCGATGGTGAGGTAGGTGCCGGGCCAGGTTACGTTGTCGCCGTAGTAGCGCCAGAACGCGGGGGCCACGTCGGGGATGCTGCCGTCGGCTTTTTGGGCCTGCTCGATGTCGCGGAGCCACTTGGCGTAGAGGCGGGCGTTGTCGAACACGAAACTCTCGCCGTAGGCCCCGGTGGTCCGGTCGCCGAGCCACGGCTGCCGCTCGTTGCGCTGCGGGCAGTCGATGGGCATGCCTTTGTAGTTGCCGCGGATGCCCCAGTAGGCGTTTTTGTACACCTGGTTGATGGTGGCGTCGGAGGTGGTGAACTCGCCGGTGGTGGCAATGTTGTCGTACACGATGCGGCCATCGAAATCGGCTACGGTGGGCGCGGCGCCGGGCCAGTTGCTGATTTCCGCGTAGCGGAAGCCGCGGAAGACGAAGGTCGGCTCCCACGTTTCGCGCCCGCCGCCTTTGAGCGTGTACACATCGGTTACGCGGGCGTCGCGCAGGTTGGCTACGTACAGCTCGCCGCTTTTCTGCAAGGTTTCGGCGAAGCGCAAGGTCACCTTCTGGCCTTTCGGGCCGCTAGTGCGCAGTCGCAGCCAGCCTACCATGTTCTGGCCCATGTCCAGGATGTACTTGCCGCCGGCTAGTGGCTTGATGGACACCGGCTTGATGGTTTCCATCACCTTCATGTTCTCGTTCATCTGCGCCTCAAACGCGCCGCCGGGCTCCTGCACCAGCTCGGCCTTCCCCCACTTCTTGGCGTCGAAACCGGCGGTGCTCCAACCGGGCATTTCCTTGGTGGCGTCGTATTCTTCGCCGTCGTACTCGTTGTTGGTGCGGATGGGGCCGTCGGCGGTGCCCTGCCAGGTATCATCGGTTTTGATGACGTCGCGGGTGCCGTCGGCGTAGGTTACTTCCAATTGCATGAGCAGCTTGGGGTAGCCGAAGGTCTTGATTTTGTAGGGCTTGTAGTTCTGGCGCATGGCGTAGAACCGGCCGTTGCCGAGCACGGTGCCTAGCGCGTTGGGCCCCTGCTTGAGCAGCGGCGTTACGTCGTAGGTGTTGTACTTCACGCCCTTGGTGTAGTCGGTGGGACCGGGCGCCAGCACCTGCTCCCCTACCCGCTGCCCGTTCACGTACAGCTCGTACAGCCCCAGCCCGATGATGTAGGCCGTGGCTTGCTTGATGGGCTTCTCGGTTTTGAATTCCTTGCGGAAGTAGCGCGCCGACAGCCGGGCGTGGCTTTCCTCTTTGTCCCAGGCAAACGCCCGGTCGAAGCCAATCCAGCGGCCTTTCCAGTCGAGGTAGTTCAGCAAGCCCACGCTCCAGCGGGCCGGCGTGCTCCAGGCGGTTTCGCCCTGGTTGGTCCAGGTGCGCACTTTCCAGTAGCACTGCGCCCGGCTCCGCAGCGGCGCGCCCGCATACGCCACGTGCACCGACTGCCCCGAATTGACCTTGCCCGAGTTCCACAGGTCGCCTTCGTCGGCAGCCAGCTTCTCTGGCGTGGAGGCCACCAGCACTTGGTAGGCGGTTTGCTCCAGGCCACGCTCGACACCGGTCAACTCCCAACTCAGGCGCGGCGCCGTTACGTCGATGCCTTCAGGGTTGGTGAGTAGCTCGCAGCGTAGGCGTTGGAGCTGCACGGCCGCGGGCTTATTCGCCCGGAAAGCCGTGAGCAGTAAGATCGTACAAAGAAAGACAAACAGGCGTTTCGCGTTCATAGGGAATGACCCTACCCCCAGTTCCCTCTCTTTTCGGAAAGGGAAAGCCTGACGATTGGCAGGCGCAGTCCGCGGGTTTGTGCAGGGCACTTTTGGAATCCCATAGTTCGCCAAATTTCCCGCTCGTTCATTCTACGATCTTAGCATAATGCTTTAGGATTTGGGCATGGTGGGTAGAGCACCGTATGGACTTATCGGCGCGGTTCGGCCGTTGTCCAGTCCTGCAAGTCGATGTTAGCTAAGCGGCTTAAATGCTTGTAGTTATTGGACACCATCACCATGTTGTTGACGATGGCTGTGGCTCCAATTAGAATATCAAAATCATCTACCATCAGGCCCTGTCGGCGCAGCCTGGCTTTTTCGGCAGCATACACATCCAGCGCGTCATATACCGGAATGACGGCAAATTTGGGAATGAATGCTTCGACAATAGGCCGCATTATTTCCGGCGTTTTGCTGTTCTCGACGCCGTATTTCAACTCCGCTACTGTCATTTCGGAAATACAGCAGTTTTGCGGCCCTACTTCCTCTATTTTACGATCAAGCTGATACAGGCCCTTGATGAAATAGATGCAAATATTGGTGTCTAGCAGGCAGTTTTTCAAAGCGCCTCAATGTCTCGGTTAGAAACTCTGGAATTTCTAATAGAGGCTATGATTTCTTCCGCGGTTTCTTCGCTTTGATATGCCCCGAAGAGAGCTGCCAAACTCGGAACCGGCTGCGGCTGCGCCTCCTTTAACGACTGAGATAGTCGAGAAATCAAGTCCAACTTGCTGTCGGCATTCAAGTTGCTCAGAACGCCGAAATAGTAATCGGCTTGGCTTGAGTGTGAGGTAATCGGTTGCATTTCGGATTTTTCGAGGTTGAATATTCGTATATACTTTCTTGCTGCTCTCAAACTGTTATTCACTAAAAAAATTTCATTTATTCCACGATTATAGCAAAAATCTTCTCGGTATTTGAGCAATAAATTTTTCTGAGTTTATGGATATCCTTTATGAAACTAAGGTGTTCCTGCGCCTTTTTTGACATAAAATACGCTGCTTATAGAGCTACTTTACTTAAGTACATGTGATGAGCACTGTTCAAGTAGATCATTATTCTAATTCGTATTTCTTAATCAATTCTTTATACTTTTTGTAAATCCATTCGAATGAATCCTTTCTGTAATGAATTAATTCAGTAGCATTACAATTATGGGTTAAGTCGTTTAATTTAGTACCGCTATCTACATACTCAAAGTTATTTAAATACTCATTATCTATAACCATTGGAAAAATTGAGACGTTGAAACCTTTCTCTTTATGCTTTTTTAGGTAAAACATCATAGAATCTGTCTTTGACAATCCACCACCAGATCCTTCAAGAGCAAAATATCCAAGACCATACTGATAAATTACTCTTCCTGTCGATTGTTCTGAAATTACTGGAACGACTAAATTCCAAGAACTATGGTCTTTATACCTTTCTATAAACAGGTAAACATCAATGTTATCCTTGATTCCCTCAATCAAAGTTACATCACTACCTCCTAAAGTAGTTTTAAAATCAGTAAAAACAGGCTTTATATCTACTTTTAACGGATCAGGTTTTATTTCGTCCTGTATTTGAATTTGTTCCTTTTTTGCATAGATTGAAATATTGAACAAACTAAAAGACCCAAAGGTGTTTTTTATGCCATTGTAGCTAAAATCAATCATAGTCGTAAGATTTAGTGTTTCAGCCAAAAATTAGATACCCTCTACCAGACTAAGCAGGAATAGCAGGTATTTGACCTTAATATACACGATTGTAGCGAAAAGCATACTTTATCAAGTAAGACAAGGAAGGATGCATCAGGACAATAAGGCTACTTTCAAAGCTAAGATTGTCATTAGTAACAAACATGGCAATGATCACATTCCGTCATTTCGGCAGTTTTCTACCTAAAGTAGGTCATCAGAGTGACGAATGTTCTACCGCTGTCCGACCGTCGCCGCCTGTTGCTGCTTGCCGGTGAAATTGAAGTAGAGGGTGATTTCCTTGGCGTATGAGGGGTCTTTGCTGTAGTCGTAGTACATGTTGGTTTTGCCCATCGGGCCCATGTTCTCGGCTTTCTGCGACTTGGTGCCGATGGGCGTGATGCCGTGCATGAAGGAGATGCTGCCGCTCGGGAAGGCCGGTGCCGTGTTATAGGGCGTGGCCGAGAAGCGCGGCGTGAACAGGCGCAGGTACACGTCTTCCTGGTCGCAAACGATGGTGAAGGGCTGGCCGGTGGTTTGGAGGGTCAACCAGTAGAAGTTGGAGTAGTAGCCCTTGAACTCGGGGTACTCGGGGCCGCGGGTGCCGTCGGGCTCGCCGGTGGAGGTGTTGTTGTAGGCTTTGTCCCACACGCCGAGGGTGGTGCCTTTCATGCGGTCCTTCCATACGCGGTAGGGTCCGTCGCCGCGCCATTGGGCGCCGCGCACTTCTTTTTCGGGGTAGCTGAAGCTGAGGCCAGCCAGCGCGAAATCATAGTCTTTGGGGAAGTACTTGGCACTCATGCGCACCCAACCCGAAGGGTACACCGTCCATTGCAACGACTGGTAGCGGCTGGTTTTGTTGAACTTGGCTTCGATGACCACATTCTGGCCGTCCTGCCGCTGGCTGAGGCCCTCGAAAGCCGTTTCGCCCTCGGCTAATACCGGGCCGTTGGTTAGCGGGATGATACCCTTGGCGTTGCGCACCTGCCGCAGCAAGCCGGATTTGCGGCTGAAGGTCAGCTCTACGCCGTTGGCGGCTACATTATATAAGGAGTCGGTCTCCGTGAGCTTGGCCGCGCCGGGGCCTTCGGTGCGGATAAGCTGCTGGGCCACCGCGGCGGGCCGGGCAATGGGCCAGCTCCAGGTGTAAATCTCGCGGCCGGCAGGGTCTTGGGCCGTGATGTAGAGCACGTCGTGGCGCTGCCAGTCGGGGGCAGTGCGAGTTGCAAGGTGCCGTAGGTGCCGCCGGGCGTGACGGAAGGCGCCGCAACGGTTCCCGTTTTGGTGATGGGCGCGGCTTTGCTACCGGGGCCGGGCAGTTGAGTGAGCTTCCAGGTGAACTTACACTGGTTGAGGTTGGTGAAGTGGAAACGGTTTTGCACCCGGAACGAACCATCGAAAGCGGGCGTGATTTCGCGGCGCTCGAAGAACACCGGCGACCATACTTCCTTGATGGTGAAGTAGCTTCCCTCCTTTTCGCGGTACGGGCCGAGGATGCCGTCGGCGCCGTGGTTGCCGTCGGTGTCGAGGATGCCGCCTTTGTCGGTGCGGACTACGCCAGCGTCGGAGAAGTCCCACAGGAAACCACCGGCCGAAAGCGGGTGCGCCCACATCTGCTCCCAATAGTCTTGCAGGCCGGCACCGTGGCCGCCGTCGTAGAGGCCGTGTAAGAACTCGGTGGGAAACACCACGTTGTGGCCGTTGAGGTGGGTACCGTTGCCATAGTCGTAGTTAATGTAGTGCTGCGTATCCATGCCGCGGAACACCTGCCATGCGTGAATGACGGGGCGTTTCTGGAGGTCGAGGCGGTCGAGCACGGGGTCGAAGTCGAAGTTGTGGCCGCCTTCGTTGCCGTTCACCCACACCACAATACTGGGGTGAGTTTCGTCTTTCACCACCATTTCCTCGGTGAGCTTGGTGCCGGTGGGCGTGTCGTAGTTGCCGTGCCAGCCGGCTACTTCATCGAGCACGAAAAGGCCTAAGGAGTCGCAGGCAGCCAGGAAATGGTCGTCGGGCGGGTAGTGCGACATGCGCACGGCGTTCATGTTCATGTCCTTCATCAGGTTCACGTCCGTGACGCTGAGCGCCTTGCTGGTGGTGCGGCCCGAGGTGGGCCAGAACGAGTGCCGGCACACGCCTTTGAACTTGATTTTAATGCCGTTCACGTAGAAGCCTTCCCGCTCGCGCAGCTCCACCGTGCGGAAGCCTACGCGCTTGTCGAGGGTGTGCACGGGCTGACCGCTCTTGCGCAATGTGAAGGTTACGCGGTACAGGTTGGGGGCTTCCGGCGTCCAGAGTTTCGGCGAAGCCAACGTGGTTTGCAGACGCGTGGCGGCGCTGCCCGCGGCTACGGTGGCTTTGAACTCGCCGCCGGCTTTCTGCCCATCGAGCGTGTAGAGTTGGCCTACCACTTCATCGGCGGCTGTCCCGTTCACGTACACGTCGGCTTTGAACGAGCCATCAGCTTTGGCGTCCACGGCCACGCGGTTGAGGTGCGTGGTGGGCAGCGCTTCCAAAAACACCGGCCGGAAGATGCCACCGAACAGCCAGAAGTCGCCGCGCCGCTCGGCGTCGTTCACCGATTCGTTGGTGGAATGCTTGGATACGGTGGCTTCGAGCAGGTTGGTTTTGCCGTATTGCAGCAGCTTGGTGATGTCGTATTTGAAGCGGTAGTACGAGCCTTGGTGCACCGCCCCGCCGACTGGCCGTTGATCTTTACCTCAGTATCGGTCATCGAGCCATCAAACACAATGTTTACCGTCTTGCCTTTCCAGGTGGCGGGCACGTTGAACTGATACTTGTAGAGGCCCTTTTCCTTGCCGCGCGCGGTGTCTTTGTCGTGGCCGTAGTTGTACTTGCCGAAGCCCTGCAACTCCCAATTCGAGGGCACGGCAATGGTGGTCCACTTGCCGGAATTGCGCCCGGCAGTGCAGTAGAACTTCCACTTCTTCGTGTGGTCTTTGTCGGTACCAGACAGGAACATCGTTTCGGTGCCCTGCGCGTGCAACTGAGTGAACGGCAGCAGCAAGAGCAGCAGCGCAACGAACTTAGACGCAGTAGAAGTGGTGGACATTGGAAGGGGATTGGGTAAGCGAAAATCAATTAATCATCCATCCTACTGAAGCGCAGCCGCAGCATAACGTTTAGTGACGTTATTGCTAACTAGAACGTCATGCTGAGCTTGTCGAAGCATCTCGCTCGACTCGTTGAACTAGTTTGGCATCCTCAGCACGCGAGATGCTTCGACTCCGCTCAGCATGACGGGTATAGTGTGGCAACGACGACATGCGAAATGCTGCGGCTTCGTTGGACTGCGCTCAGCATGACATTAGCTTTGCAATGCCAATAAGCCGAGTACTTCGTTAGGCAGATGTTGAATTGAGTAGGACAGTCTATTGGTGCTGTTGTCTTGTCTAGTTGGACCCTAAGCCTTTCGCCGCCGAACCAGTTGCCGCATCGGGCACGCTTGTTTTCAGCGACTTCAAATAGAAGGTGGCTAACGGGTCCGATTCGCCGGCTTGGGGTAGGTCGTAGGTTTGGTCGGCGGGGGTGTCGGGCGTTGGGAAGTGGCGAGCTTCGCCGGTGCGGAACATGATTCGCTCGAAGGAAGCGACTGGCGCGAAGAAGATGTAGGTACCTGAGGGCTTGCCGTTGATGGACACCGTGAAGGACCGGGCATCGGCGTCAAGCGACACGCGCACGTCGTACTGCTGGCCGGCTTGGTACTTGGTGATGTTCTTGAAGCGGGCCCCGGCTTTGTGGCGGAAATTACCCTCGGCATCGAAGGTGAGTTGCACGGCCGGCGTGCCTTTGCCGTCCTGAAACTCGATTTGCAGCAAGCCCTTGTCGTTTTGGGCGGGCACCACCGAAAACTCCGCTATCACTTTCTTGGCTTCAGGAATAACGCGCTCCGCTTTAGCGTAATCGAACTTGTCGGAGTCCTTGAACACCAGACCCTTCGTGCCATCCGGCAGCTTACCGATTTCCACTGGCGCTTGCACCAGGCTGTAGGTGTTCCAGTTCACCAATTCCTGCCCGGCCGGCAGCTGTGCAAATACCTCGTTGGCTTGCGTTTCCGCTTTGGCGCGCACTGGCACGGGCACCGAGGCAATCCAGATGTCTTCCTTGTTCAGGCTGTACGTCACCCACAGCTTTTTGTCGGGCGGCGTGCCGTCGCCTTCCTGAATGCCGCGCACGTACTGCGGGCCGTACGACTTGTAGTTGCCGCCGTAGCGCATGGGCGTGATTTCGCCGTGCACCAGCCACAGATCGGTGTAGTCCAACCCGTTTTCACTGGTGGAAATGCCGAGCGGCCAACGGAATTCCGAGGGATTGTACACCGTGGCGTAGCGCCCATCGGAGGTGCGCTGGCCCCAAATCTTGGCGTTGCTGTTCACAAACTTCGGTGCCCGAATAACCGGATTGGGCCAAGTTTTGCCGCCGTCGGGGCTGATGGTGGTGAGGGCGTGCTTCCAGAGGCCCACCACCCGGTTGTCGGGCAGGTGGTAGTAACTGAAGGCTTTGTATTCCTTTTTGAGCGGAATCAATGGGTCGTCGCGGTCCTGCTCTTCCACCATCTGCTGCATCATTAGCGGCGAAGCCAGAATTTCCTCGCAGGCCGCTACAAAACCCTTGTCTTTGCTGCTGGTGTAAAACGTATACGTGGACTTCGACTTGTCCCAGGTCTTGTTGTTTCGCAGAAAGTAAATCGGGCCGAATTTGCCATTGGGCAGCACCTCGCGCACCACCCGGCCTATGCCTTGGCCGTCGTTTGGGTCGTCTTTGGCGTCGAGGGCAATGCCGTAGTAGCCGAGCGTTAGTAGGCGGTTTTTCTTGGACACGTAGAAGCCCACGCGCTGGTGCATCACGGCCACTAAATCCTTGGCGACCTTGCCGGGCTGGTCGGGTTTGGTGACGCCGTCCGGAATTTTATAGGGCGGAAATATCACCGTGGGGTTGGTCCAGGTTTCGCCGTCCTTGGAGGTAAGCAGCAGCGTGCGGCCCGGCGGCACGTGCTCCCCCACCGGGTTGCTGAGGTATTGCAAGTAAAATTGCCCGTTCCAGTAGGCCAGCATGGGAGCGTGGTTGTAGGTCCACCCCTCCCGTTGGCGGCGGTTGGCTGCTCGCGGTTGGCGCGCAGCACCTGCCGGGTGTGCGTCCCGATGGCCGGCCGCAGCTGTCCGTGGTGGTAGTCCACGTTACTGAGCGTGGTGCCGGTGTAGCGGATGGTTTCCTGGCCGCGGGCGGAAAGACTGCCCAGCACAGTTAACGCAGTAGCCGCGAGAGGTGCTATATGCTTACTCATGAGTTCCACTCGTTGGCGTTGCGGCGGCCGCCCCGGCGGGGGCGCTTTGCAACAAGGTGTTGAAAGTCTTGCGCGGCACCGCGAAGATGGTACCGTGCTTGTGCCCTTCCGGCACGCTGGTCTGCCCCGACACGTCGGTGAACGACTTGAAATCAGAGGTCTTCACCACGCCGTAGCGCTTTTCCTTGTAGGCGTCGTAGTAGATCAGCCACTCGTCGTGCGGGAGGCGTACCACACTCGGGCCTTCGGTGAAGTTGCCGGTAAACGGCTCCGACACGTTCGGAAACGGCCCGAGTGCGCTCGGCCCAAAGGCCACTTTGATGTTGCGGTTGGGCCGGGTGTTGTCTTTCACTACCAGCACGTAGTCTTTGGCGGCGCGCTGCACCACCACGGCGTCAATCGAGCTGAAACCGGGGTCGATAAAGAGCTTGGCCGGCGTAAACGACTGGAAATCTTTGGTGGTAGTGTAGTAGAGTCGGTGGTTGTTGTCTTCTTCTTCGATGCCTTTCGGGAAGCGAAACGGGATGGTGGAGGCCCACACGACGAGGTACTGCTTGGTGGGCGTATCATAGAAGATTTCGGGTGCCCACACGTTCACGGTGGTCGGTTCGTGCCCCATCACGTCGATGAAACGCTGCGTCGACCAGTGCACCAAATCCTTGGAACTGGCGTAGCCAAACCCTTTGTCGCCCTTCCAGCCGCAGGTCCACACGAGGTGGTAAGTGCCGTCCGGCCCGCGGGCAATGGACGGGTCGCGCATTAGCTTGCTTGGCCCCACCTGCGGCGTCAGAAACGAGCGGCCCATGTCCGTCCACTTGTAGCCGTCGTGGCTATAGAGCAGCCGTAGCCCGTCAGTAGCCGGCTCCCGAAACGACGTGAACATGTACACGTCCTTCGAGCACGCACTCAGCAGGGCGGCCCCAAGCAGCGGAGTAAGGAAGCGCAGGGCTTTACGTTTGATCATTGAATTTTTTCAGAAACGCTAGACTGTCACGCCATGCTTCTGACGTTCTTTCGTTTTATAGTTTCAGTAAGCGCTACACAGTATCCAGAATCAGCACCCAATCGTTGCCGTTCTTTGTCTCGCCGGGCGGGTTGAAGTCTTGGGTGCCTTTGTTGGGGAAGGTGCCGATGGCGGTGGTTTTGCCGTCGCGCGGACTAAACCAGGAGGCTTTCACCTTGGCCCCGCTGATTTTACCGTGGTTCACCTTGATGTTGCGGCCGTTGTAGGTGTACACGAAAGCGTAGTTCTTGCCCCGGGTACCGAACTGACGGTTGTACTTCTCCCTCACTTCTCCGGCAATCAACGACTGATCGGGTACCCGCTCGAAGAAGGGCCGGGAAAGCATCAGGTTCTTGAGGTGCACCATTTGGGCCGCGCCCGGCGCGTTGATGGCCGACGACCACAACTCCGAAGAGCCGTAGGCGCTGCCTTTGTCGAACGAGCTGTGCATCTGCATCACCGAGTTCTGCCCGTAGGTGTAGCCAAACGCCCCCGCAAACACCGACCAATAGCCGTAGCGGCGCACATCGGCGTCGTTCCAGCGGGGCTGCTTGATGTCGTGCAGACCCTGCGGAATGCCCTCGTAGGAGGGTTCACCGTCGATACTAGGCTTGGTCGGCGTTAGCTTGTTGTCTACCAATTGGTAGCGCCAGTTGTCTTCGCCGTAGAGCTTTTTCTCGTTGCGGGAGGTGTCCTGCTCGTAGCGCCGGTGGCCCGACTGGTACATGTTGAAATCCAGCCACGCCGCCTGGTGAAACCAATCCGACGACTGCGTGCGGCCCCGCGGGTGGTACGTCACCAAGTGGTTGGGGTCAACGGCTTTGAGCGTGCTGCCAATCGTGTTCCACACCTTCAGCGAATCCGAGCCGGCAATGTCGCCGCCGTTTAGCCAGATGATGTTGGGCCGGTTCTTATAGCGCTCGGCCAGAAAAGTGGCGTAGGTTTTGGCTTGCTGCTGATTGACTTTGCCGGCCTTCACGTTGGTGCCCCACACCGGCACGAGGCCCATGTACAGCCCTTTCTTGGCGGCTAGGTCGATGATGTAATCGACATGGTCCCAAAAGTCGTACTGCGCGGCGTCGGTGGGGGTGCTGCCTTGGGTGAGCAGCGGCTGCGCCACGTTGCCGCGCACCAGCGCCGAGTCGCCGTACACGTTCGCGCTCGGCACTTGGTGCAGCACCATCACCTGAATGACGTTGAAGCCTTTTTTGCGCCGGTCTTCGAGGTAGGTTTCCGCTTCTTCGCGCTTAAGCTTGTTGAAGAGCAGCCAGCCGGTGTCGCCGAGCCAGAAGAACGGCTTGCCGGCTTCGGTGGCCAAGTACCGGCCGTTGGAAGCTACTTTCAGCTTGCCCGTTGGCTCAACGGCTGGCGCCCACGCAGTGAGCGATACTAGCAGGAAAAGCACAAAGAAATTGCGGGGCTTTATGGGCATTTGCGTGATTGTATTGCTCCTGATAAGCTTAAAAAGCCGTCATGCTTCGGCAGGCGGACGCTAGATCGAGCATGACGGCCTTTTGGTTTCAGCTATGACTTTGCTTTGCCGGTAGCGGGCCGCACGTTTTGCAACGGTACCACGCTGTTGAGGTACTCTTCGATGTTGGCGTAGCCGTCTTTGTCACGGTCCTGAATGGCATCGGCGGCGTTTTTAGGGTCCAGGCCGTGCGTTTTTTCCCACGCGTCGGGCATGCCGTCGTTGTCGACATCGGCGTAGGGCTTGCCCTGGTAGACGGGGTACCCTCCTACCTGCGCGGGGTCCGTAATGATGCCTTGCTTGTAGGAATCGGCGGGCAGGCGGCGTTTGATGTAGGGACTTGGCGGGGTGGGTTGCGCGTTCTTGGCGTAGGTGATTTTGCCGGTGCGCACGTCCTCCACGATGCGCGCATCCACGGCGTCACGCTTGGGCAGGGTGCAGCCAACGTTGGTCAGCACGTATTGGTAGGCTTCTTGGGCGGACAGCACCGTGCCCATGTTAGGCAGCGTGAACGGCTTGTCGGCTTTAATTGCAGCCACAATTTTATCGGCTTCGGGCACGCCTTCCACCTGCACGCCGCCAGCCCAATTGTCTTGGGTCACTTTCTCGTTGCCGGCTACCACGTTGCCGGCCACATACGCCTTGCCGAACAGGTTCTTCGCGTCTTTGTCGCGGCCCGATTCAGGTTTTAGAATCCGGTAGCTGATGGGCTCCCCGGCGGGCGTGATGGGGCCGGGCTTGTAGTAGTTGTTCACGAAGTTGTACTCCGAGTGGTTATCGCCGCCATCGGCCGAGCGGTTCCACCAGTTGAACACCACGTTATTGGCGAAGTTGAAGTCGCCGTACATGCCCACCGAGGGGTTGCGGGCGATATTGTTGGCCCACAGGTTGCGAGTGAACAAGCTGTTAAGCCCGCCAATGGTACTCCCAAACGCGTGGTTGTAGGTGTCCAGGCCCTCCGAAAAAATAGAATTCTGAATGGTCACGTTCACCGTCGGCAGCTTGTCGGCCTTGCCGGTCTCGGGGTTGTGGTAGACGTGCCGGTAGATGGACATGTTTTCATCCAGGCCCCAACTCGCCGACACGTGGTCGATGATGATGTTGCCCACCGGGTTGCCGCCCAAGCCGTCGTCGCGGCGCGCTACGTCGGTGGCCCCGCGGCGGAAGCGCAGGTAGCGCACCACCACGTCGTGGGTATTGATCCAGATGGATTCGCCGGCCACGCAGATACCGTCACCGGGGGCCGTTTGGCCCGCAATGGTTACGTAAGGCGCCCGGATGATGATGGGGCTTTGCAGCTTGATGATGCCCGCCACATTGAACACCACAATGCGGGCTCCCCCCTGCTCCAGTGCCTCACGCAAGGTACCGGGGCCGCTGTCGGCCAGGCTCTTCACCACATACACCTTACCGCCCTGCCCGCCAAACACGTGCGCCCCGCCGCCTTCGGCGCCCGGAAACGCCAGCCGGCTCGACTGCGGCAAATCCGACGGTTTCGCGGCCCACGGCACGTAGGGCTTGCCGGCTTTGGCCTCGGCTTCGATGATGGGCAGCGCCTTTTTCCAGGCTTCGTCCGAGCGTTTCTCGGCTTCGGCCAGGGCGGCATCAGCCTTGGCCTGCACTTCCGGCGGAATCTTGGGGTACTGCGCCAGCGCGGGTCGGGCGGCGGTAGAAGCAAGAACGGAAAGGAAAAGAAGGCGCTTGTTCATGTGTGCTTAGTGCTAGTCATTTGTAGGGGACGGTAAATGAGGCGCCCGCCAGAACTTAGTACCCCGGGTTTTGCAGGAACTCGGCCTTGTTGGTCACGGCATCTAGGTCGCTCTGCGGAATGGGGCGTAGCGCGTGGAAATCCTGGATGCTGGTCCGGGCGTCGGGGTTGTAGAGGCGGACCCGCTCGGCGAGTTTGCCGGTGCGTTTTAGATCCAGCCAGCGCACTTGCTCGCCGGCCAGCTCGCGGGCCCGCTCGTCGAGCACAAAGTCCAGGGTCATTTGGCTGGCAGTTACTTGCATGGCGTTGGTGCGGCCGGGCAGGGCGGCGCGGGTGCGCACCAGGTTCACGTAGTAAGCAGCCGAATCGGATTTGCCGAGGCGAACCTGCGCTTCGGCCCCGATGAGAACGATGTCGCCTAGGCGCAGCATAAAGGCGTCGCGGGAGCTTTCCGTTACGGTGGCGGTGGCGCGGGTGGGATCGTCGAACTTGCGCAACGAGGGGTAGTAGCGCCGTTCGCCTTTCAACGAGCCGTTAGCGTTATAGAGGTCGTCGATGTCGTACACCTTGTAGCGGTAGCGGCGGGTGTAGCGCTGCTGGAAATCATCGATGCTGCGCTTGGTGGTGAACACCGCGGTGTCGCCAACCGTGAACTTGGGCTGATTGAGCAGCGGCGCTAAGGCGGCATTTTGGGCTACTTCTGCCGCCGACCAGCGCGGAATGTTGGCGGCGTTGTTGGCAATCCAGGCTTGCTTGAACGACCCTAAGTAGCGGGCGTCGTTTTGCTCGTTGTAGAGGTTGAGCAGGAAGCGCGTAGGCATGTAGCGCACACCCGGCAGGCCGTTGGCTACGTCGCGCGTCATGCCGGGCTGGTCGTCGTACTTCATCAAAAACCACTGGTGCGCCGTGTTGCTGCCCGCGTTGAAAGTCAGGTTGGTGGAGTAGTTCACCGCCCACAGCACCTCGGAGTTGCGCTGGTTGGTGATGTTCCAGAGGTCGGCGTAGTTGGCTACCAGCCGGATACCCTGCCCGGTATAGGCCGTCGTGACCTTGCGGGCGAAGTTGGCCGCTTTCTGGTACTGCCCGCTCGACAGATACGCTTTGGCCGCGAAGGCCTCGGCCGCGGGCCGCGTGATGCGGCCGTAGTCGGTGGCCGTGGCCGGGGCCGGATACTGCGCCAGCGTCACGGGCAGGTTGGCTACGGCAAAGTCCACATCAGTTAGAATCTGGGCGTACACCTCTTCCACCGAAGCGCGGGTAGCCGTAGCCACCACGCCGCTGGTGGGCTCGAGGCGCAGCGGCACCGGCCCGAAGCTTTCCACCAAATGGTAGTAGTACCAAGCGCGTATGAAGCGCAACTCCGCCTCAGCCGAAGCGCGGCGCGCTGTACTCAGCCCGGCCGTATTAATGGTTTGTAGGGCCTGATTGACTAGGTTGATACCGGCGTAGCAGGGCTGCCACAGGTTGTTTCTCACCCACAGGTTGTCGGTGTTCAGACCCTGGTAGTTCACCAACGGCGGCTGCGGGCTGACGCCGGCTACGGCCGTGGCACCGTTACTTTCCGCATTGGTCCAGATGTCGGTGCCCATTTCCAGCAGCGCGTAGCCCGACTCCTTGCCGTAGATGGTGCGGTTGTAGGTGTAGGCGCCGGTGATGGCGGTTTCAAAGCCTTCGGGGGTGGTAAAGACGGCCTCGGCGGTGGCACCGCTCGGGTTGAATTCTTCGAGTTGCTCTTGGCAAGCGGAAGCAGCCAGCGCCAACACGGCAAACGTTAGGGGGCGGATTTTTTTGTACATGATGGTCTGGTCGAATTAGAAGCCCACGTTCAGGCCTACCACGTAGGCGCGGTTCAGCGGCTGGTCCACAACGCCTTCTCCCTCGGGGTCGAAATCATCGAGGTTGCTGTAGGTGTAGAGGTTGCGGCCCGACACGTACACCCGCACGTTGTCGATTTTGCCCTTGCTTACCAAACTCTTCGGCAGGGTATAGCCCAAGGTCACGTTGCGCACTTTAGCCCACGAAGCCTCGCGCTCGGTGAGGGTGGTGACGTAGCTCAGCGCGCGGGTGGAGTGCGGACGGGGTAGTCGTTGGTGGGATTTTCGGGCGTCCAGTAGTCTACAATGGCGTTGTTGTTGTTGCCGCTCCGGTTGAACTTGGCGTAGTAGTCGGAGCTGATCCACTGCCCCACGCGGGCCACCAGCAGGACGTTCAAATCAAAGCCTTTGTAGCGCACGTCGTTGCTTAGGCCACCGGTCCACTTCGGCACCCGCGAGCCAATAACGGTGCGGTCGGCCGCCGTGATTTTGCCGTCGGGTACGCCATCCGGGCCTGACAGGTCGGCCACCTTGATGTCGCCGGGCAGAAACTGGCCGGGCGTACCGTAGGAGGCAGCTTCAGCTTCCTCGCCTAGCTGCCAGATGCCAATCTTTTTGTAGTCGTAGTACACCTGGGCCGGCTGGCCGACGATCAGCGAGTTGCGGTAATCGGTGGCAATGACGTCGCCGGTGGGCAGCTCCACAATGGTTTCCTTGTTGCGGGCGTAGGTCAGCGTCGTCGACCACGTCAGGTTGTCGCCACGCAGGTTCTGCGAAGTCAGCGACACCTCTACACCCTTGTTGCGGGTGCGGCCGATGTTGCGGTTGACCGTGGCCACGCCCGTAAACGCGGGCTGCGTGTACGGGAAAATCAAATCCTTGGTCTGCGCGTCGTAGTAGTCGACGGTGCCGGTCAGGCGGTTGTCGAACATGCCGAAGTCCACCCCGATGTCGGTGGTGTAGGTTTTCTCCCAACCTAGCTCCGCGTTGCCAATAAGCGGCGAAATCGTGTAGGTGGGGGTGGCGTTGGCATCAGTAAAGGCAAAAGGCGTGTTGGTGAGCGAGTTTTGGGTGGCGTACGCCGCAATTCCATCGTTGCCCGACACCCCGTAGCTGCCGCGCAGCTTCAGCTCGGTCAGGAACTTGGCATTCTGTATAAACGACTCCTCGATGATGCGCCAGCCAATGGCCGCCGAGGGGAAGTACGCCCATTTGTTGCCCGGCGCCAGCTTAGAGGAACCGTCGGCGCGGTTGGTAAACGTCAACAGGTAGCGTCCTTTCCAACTGTAGTTGATGCGGCCGGCAAAGGAAACCAGATTGTTGCGCGAAAAGCCTGAGCCTATGAATATGTTCTGGTTGGCGGCGCCTAGGTTGTAGAACGATTGCGAAGGCAGCACCTGGTTTTGACCTTGCGCAAAGCTGTTGGTATTATTGAAAATCAGGTCGCTGGCTACCCCGGTAAGCGTGAGCGAATGGTCGCCGATGTCCTTGCGGTACGTCAGCACGTTTTCCCAACTCAGGTTGCGGCTTTGGTTGTTGGTAATCGAAGACTGCGAGTTGGCCCCGCGCCCGTCAATGGTGTTGCGGCCGTAGAAATTGCCTAGCTCCGAGGTGGAGTAGTTGGCCGCGAAGGTGGAGCGCAAGCTCAATCCTTCGAGGGGCGTCAGCTCCACGTAGGCCGCGGCCGTGAGGCGGTTGGTTTTGTTGTTGCGCTGGTAAGCTCCCGGCTGCTCGTCGGCCAGCGGGTTGATTTGGGTGCCGCCCAGCAGGTTGTAGTTGAGCTTGCCCTCGTCGTCGTACACGCGCCCTAGCGGAATAGCCTGCGAGGCCAGGTTGAGTGGGTCGCGGCGGATGTCGTTGTTGATGTACGCCAGCTGGCTCTGCACGCCCACTTTCAGCCACTTGTTTACCGTTTGGTCGATGTTGGCGCGGGTGGTGTAGCGCTTGAAACGGTCTAGCTTGAGCAAGCCTTTTTCGTCGTAGTAGCCCAGCGAAAAGTACACCTTGGTGTTCTCGGAGCCGCCCGTAAGGCCCACCTGGTAGTTTTGCTGCATGCCGTTGTGCAGCACCTGGTCGGGCCAGTTCAGGTATTGCTCGTTGGCAATGGCTTCGCGCTGCGCGGGGTTGAAGGCCACCGCGTCGTCGGCGGGGCTGTTCCAGGTGCCGGCGGCGCGGAACGCCTCGCGACGGAAATCTATCCACTGCGGCCCGCTCAAGTACTCGCCGTAGCCGGCCACTTTGGTTACGCCGGTGTAGGCGTTGAAGTTGATTTTGGGCTTGCCGGTGCTGCCGCGTTTGGTGGTGATAATCACCACGCCGTTGGCCCCGCGCGAACCGTAAATGGCCGTCGAGGAAGCATCTTTCAGCACCTCGATGCTTTGCACATCGTTCGGGTCGATGTCGGAGGCGTTGACGTTCTGCACCCCGTCCACGATGTAGAGCACGTTGTTGGAAGAGCCAGGGTTGGCAATCGAGCGGTTGCCCCGGATGCGAATCGAAGAACCCTGTCCCGCGTACCCGTTACTGCGGGTGATATCCGCGCCCGGAATCTTGCCTTGCAACGCTTCCGTCACCGTCGTGACGGGCAGCTTAGTTACCTCCTCCCCTTTCACCGATACGACGGCCCCCGTCAGGTCGCGCTTGCGCACCGACCCGTAGCCAATTACCACCACGTCGTCGAGCGCCGCCGACTCCGGCGATAAGCGCACTTCCAGCCGGGTTTGGTCGGGCTTTACCAGCAGTTCCTGGCTTTTATAGCCCAAGTAAGAAACGACCAGCGTAATATCCTGCTTGTCGGGCACTTGCAGTGTAAAGCGGCCTTCGGTATCGGTGCTGCTGCCGTTGGTGGTGCCTTTTACCAGCACCGTCACGCCGGGCAGCGCTTCGGCTTTATCACCACCGAGCACCTGGCCCGTGATGGAGCGGGTTTGCGCCTGGGCGGCGCTGACTAGCAGCGTGGAAGCCGCCAGAATGGGAATAAATGGTTTCATGGGGGGATTTGGAAACAGGAGGGGTCAATAGGTGGGAAGTCAACGAAGAGCTTAGCCGGGCAACACGGCTTGGGCCTGCATAATCGGGGCCGTAATGCCGGCTACTTCGCCGCAGAAGTGCACTTCCACGCCGAGTTCGGCGAGGGCCGCCGCCTTGATGCGGCAGGCCTGATGCGCCTTGGCTTCGTAGGGCGTGTACACCACTTGGATGTGATTGGCTTTGTGGCGGGCCATCATTTGGTTGCGACTCACGCCCCGCAGGACGGCGTGCATAATGGGCCACTCCGGCGTGGTTTCCTGCCAGCGGCGCTCGGTTTCGGCCGGGGGCAGCGCTACGGCTTCGCCCACGCCCAAGTCGCAGTGCAACTTGTTGTTCATCACGTAAATCCGGCTCCAAACCAGTGAACCCGGCCGGCTAATTCCCTTCAGACTACCCCCACCCAAGCGGAAATACATGGGCGGCTGCCGCTCACTAACGGCGCCCTCATAGCCCCCAATAAAATGTGCGGGGGGGCGGCGCCCGAAATCAGGAACACCCACACAAATTCCTCGCCCTCCCCGGTGTCAAACGACTGGCCCCAACGCAAATCGTGCAGCGTCGTCTCGCCCGACAAGCCCAACTCGTTCCACAAGCGGTAGGTGAGCAGCGCATCAAGGCCGGCGCACTCGTCCACTTCGTTGAAGTGCGGCAGCGCCTGGCCGGGGTATAGCTCCTCGCCAGTTTTCGAGAAGACGGGGGCCGGTCGGTGTTGTTGAGCAAGCCTTCTACCAGGTCGCTGGCTACGGTTAAATCCTTGAGGCCCTGCTGGTACTGAATCCCGATGGTGTCGCAGCCGAACTCGGCGGCAATGCGCACGGCGGCAATGTACATCTTGCACTGTTCCAGGGTTTGGGCGCGGGTGAGTTGGGTTGCTTCGTTGCTGCCCCAATTAAATTTCATGCGCTTGGCTAGTAGCCAGTCGAGCACGGCGTGGGCTTCGCTGTCGGTTACGTCGCGCATGGCGGCGTAGAGCGTGGCCTGGCTAAGGCGCTCCTTGAACACGCCCGTGGGGTGCAGCAGCTCGTCGGGCACAATGGCGTTGTACATGCCCATGCACCCTTCGTCGAAAACGCCCATGATGGCCTTGTTCTGCCGGAATTTCTGGCCGAACGTGCGGCCAATCAGCTCGTCGGCAGAAGGCAACGTCACGCCGGAAAAGCTCTTGACGTGGCTGTGGTCGTGGGTGATGCGGCCTTCGGTCAGCCATTGCTGCAAGCTGTTCTCGAAGAAAGCATCGGTGAAATCTTCGCTCCACAGCGTGCTGTAGGCCACGCCGGCTTTGGTGAGGCAGCCGTTTAGGTTCAGCATGCCTACCAGGCCGGGCCATTGCCCACTCCAGTTGGCCACCGTCAGGATGGGGCCTTGGTGGGTGGTGAGGCCGGCCAGCACGTGGTGCGAATACTGCCACACGCTTTCGGCCACGATGAGCGGCTGCTGCGGGTCGATGCTGCGAAACACCTCCATGCCCATCTTCTGCGAGTCGATGAAGCCGTGTTGCTTTTCTAAGTCGTAGGTGTGGGCCCGCTTCACCGTCCAGCCTTGCCGGGCAATAGCGGCTCCCAACTGGCCTTCCATGGCGTATTGCGCTGCCCAGCAGTTCTGGTTGGCCGCGAGTCGCAAATCACCGCTGGCGATTAACAACACTTTCTTCGAGGAAACAAGGTTCACGCTTGCTGCTAGTTAGAGGATAGAAGATGCAGTTACACAAGCTCTTCCCTACCGAGCAACTCGTTTTAGTGGCTGCTCGGCGCCCCAATTGAAAAGCCACTGGCACAGATTCCGTGGTTGTTTTCGCAAGGCCAGAACGCAGCAACGGCAGGAAAGACTTCTTCTACAAATATGCTAGCCGCGGAGGCGGGGTCTCTAGCGGTTATTAGCTACTTAGTATAGGATGTTATCATGCGCCCGGCCTCGCTGAAATTTAGACCTGCTTTTGGGTGGTTAAACAAAGGTTTGCGCCGGGCATCATTTGCCCGTGGAATTCTAGTATTCTACCTATCGCAACCGATTCAGGCAGTAGACTACAGGAGAGTGCAATCGATAGCGTAAAATATATTAGTGGCAATTCCTCCCCTTCCACTCCTGGTTTAGCACCAGTTCCAAGGATTTGCTGCCAGGATAAGATCCTAGAATAAGTAGGTTATCGCGGCTGCACTGTAGCCGCTTACTTCTCGCTCTACCTTCCACTTTTACCCTTCCTTCCCATGAAAGCCCACTTTCACAAAATCCCAGTTAACAACCAGAGTTCCTTTAGCATCCGCCACGACCGGAAGCCCAACTTTGGTACCATCTGGCATTATCACCCGGAGCTTGAACTGCACTACGTGATTAAGGGGGAAGGCGTGCGCTTGGTGGGCGACAACATCAGCAACTTTTCGGCGGGCGAGATCATCCTGCTAGGTGCCAACCTGCCCCACACTTGGCGTTGCAACGAAGAGTATTTTCAGTGCAACCCGGAGCTGGAAGTGGAAGCCGTGGTAATTCAATTTCTGCCCGAGTGCTTGGGCCGCTACTTGCTCGGTTTGCCCGAAGCCTACTTGATACCCAAGCTGTTCGAGAAAGCGAAAAGCGGCCTGATTCTGAGTGGCGAAGCCAAGGCCCGGCTGGCGCCCCTGATGCTGGCCGCCGTGCACGCCACCGACCTCGACCGCATCATCATCTTCCTGTCCATCCTCAAAATCCTCTCAGAAACGACGGAAATCGAGACGATTGCCTCGGAGCACCACGCCTTCAAGCAAAGCAACGAGTCGGATGTGCAGCGCATCAACAAGGTGTGCAACTACACGTTGTCCAACTACAAAAAGGAAATCACGCTCGAAGAAATTGCCTCTATCAGCAACCTAAGCGTGACTTCCTTCTGTCGGTACTTTAAACTGATCACCAAGAAAACCTACTACGACTTCCTCATCGAGATTCGCATCAGCCAGTCGTGCCGCCTGCTAATCGAGGACAAGCTGCCCACCGAGGTAATCTGCTTTGAGTGCGGCTTCAACAACGTGTCCAACTTCTACCGGCACTTCAAGAAAATCACCAAAATGACGCCGCTTGAGTACAAGAAGAAGTACCTGCACAGCTACAAAGAGTTGGCCGCAGCGTAAGCGCAGCAACGTAAAAAAGGCCATTATGCGTGAGCGTTGCTCAGCATAATGGCCTTTTTCCTCTCACACCAGTGCCCCTTTTACACTAGTTCCAGGCTTCTGCTTAGGATGTTGTAATCCCCGCAGAGAGCTTCCACGCCCTGCCGAATCGAGCTGGTGAAGGTGCCTACTCGACGACGGGTAAAAGTGGAAATATCCATGCCCCGCTGCTTGAGCGAGTATTTGGCCACAATGGGATACACGTTGTGCATCACGTCCATGTTCTTGACGAAGAACTGCTGCACCGCCTCCACTTCCGCCGCGGCGTGGGGGTTGTCGTAGTTGTTGCAGAGCCACACAATGAGTTCGGGGAAGAAATTGCCTTGAATGCAGGACAGTCCCGCCGCGCCGGCCCGCAACGACTCCACGGCGTGGCCCATGTAGGCGTCGTAAAGGCCGAAAGGATGGCCTTCCACCGCGGCGAGCTTGGCGCGCACCTGCTCGATATCGAGACAGGTGTCTTTGTGGTAGGTTACGCGGCCCGTGTCCACGAATTGCCCGAGCTGCTTGGCCGACAACACGCGTTTGTAGGGCTCGGGGCACTCGTAGAAACCGATAGGAATACCCGGCGTCCAATCCAAGAGCCGGAAGATTCGCTCGTCGAACACGGCGTCCGACTCTTGCTCGGTGGCTAGTAGGCCGGTGATGACGATGACGGCTTCGGTGCCGGCGTCGTATACTTTCTTCACGAAGTCAGCTTGCTCGTTGAGGGCGCCGGCGAAGGTGCCGGTAGCTACTACGGGCACGGCGCCGCCCACCACATCCACCACGTGGCGGATGGTTTCAAGCCGTTCCTGCGCGCTCAGCTCGAACATTTCGCTGGACAAGCAATTGGCGAAAAGTCCGGCGGCGCCGGCCCCTAAGTACAACTCTGTCAGGCGAGTAAGCGCCGGATAATCGATTTGCCCGTCGTTTTGAAAGGGCATGAGCATAACGGGGATAAATCCCTTCGGCGTTTTTTCCATGGTTGGGGTAGACGACTTGTCTGGTAGTGGGGCCGCGCGGGGCCTATCAGGTTAGCAAGTGGGCGCTTAGTGGACGGGCAGCTCGATTTCCTCGGGCCGGCTGGCTACCACCGGGCTTTTGCGGAGCCGGGAAAGCAGCAGTCCAATCAAAAAGATGGTCAGCGTACCGACCACGATAATCATGCTTTTGTGCAACGGGTTACGGAGCGGGCCAAAGCTCTCGGGCAGGCTGGGCGAGAACGTCATCCAAAGAATAACCAGCACGCCAATAGCGGTAGCGGTCAGGGCTTCGTGGTTGCGGGTTTGGCGGCTGATAACGGCCAGCAGAAACAACCCAAGCATGCCCGCCGCAAAAATCCCGGACAGTTCCCACCACACGTCCAGCACGCTCTTCACCCCAATCATGGCAATGCCGGTGCCCATGCCCATCAGCCCGACCACTACCGTGCCGAGGTGCAGCATGCGCATGGTTTGCCGGCCGCTGAGGTTGGGCTTGAAGTAACGCTCGTAGATGTCGGCAGTGAAGACAGTGGCCGAGGCATTCATGCCGGAGCTAATGGTGCTCATGGCCGCCGACAGGATGGCCGACACGATGAGCCCGACGAAGCCCGGCGGAATCTTGGTGACCATGAAGTGCGGCATTACCTTGTCGCCGTAGTCGGTGGGGAGCAGTTGCGCGGCCGTCTGGCTGATTTGGGCCGCGGTGGCGGTGAGCGGCAACCGTTCGGCGGCCACTTTCAGCTTCACGGCCTCAATCAGCTCGGGGTGCACTTGGTAGTAAGCAAACAGCGCAGTACCGATAACAAAGAACAGCAGCGAGGCTGGCAAATACAGCAGCACGCACAGCCAAATGGATTTGGCGGCCTGCTTGGCCGACGCCGCCGTGTGGTAGCGCTGCACGTAGTTCTGGTCGACCCCGAAATTGTTGAGGTTGATAAAGAAACCGTAAAGCAGCACCACCCAAAACGTAGATTGGGTGAAGTCGGGCGCGAAACCACCCAAGCTGAACTTGTCGTTTTGCTGGCCGATGGTGCCAATATTGGCCACGCCGCCCGGCATGTTCTCGACAATCAAATACAAAATCAGCAGCGCCCCGAAGGTCTTGATAACGCCCTGCACCACCTCGGTCCAGATAACGGCCTCAATGCCGCCGAGCACGGTATACACAATGATGCAGATGCCCGTCACCAGCATAATCATCTCCATCGAGAAGCCCGTCAGGGCCTGCAACGTGAGGGCAATACCGAAGAAGATAGAGCCGATGCGCGCCAACTGCGTCAGCAGAAAACACACCACCGCGTAGGTGCGGGCCCACCCTCCGAACCGCTTTTCCAGGTGCGTGTAGGCCGATATTTCGCCGGTGCTGCGGTAGAACGGCACGAAGTAGCGGGCTGCCACCCACGCCGCTAGCGGCATCGAGACGCTGAACACGAAGGCGTTCCAGTTGGTACCGAATGCCTTGCCCGGCACGCCCAAGAAGGTGTTGCTACTCAGAAAAGTAGCGTAGATAGACATGCCAATAGCCCAACCCGGAATCGAGCCGGAGGCACTGGAGTATTGCTCGGGATTCTTGTTTTTGCGGGCGAAATACACCCCCACGGCTATCATAGCCACCAGGTAGAGCGCAATAATGGCCAGGTCGAGAACTCGCAGATTGTTCATAAGACAATATTGTCGAAATGCGGAGAATCCTTGCCTGAAACCATTAGTAGCAGTATCAATAGCAAATTTACCTGCCCCTGCTACAGGGTTGGTGTATGATTTTCCCTTCCTATTGTAGCATCTTCTCCTCCCTAGATTTTTCCGAGTTTTATTGCACTTCCAACCCTGATACGCTGAGCCCGGCGGCATCAGTGCCGCTGAATTTGATCTTGTAGCTGCCCGCGTTGATCATCGAGCCGGTGGAGCTAGCCAGGTAGTTCCACTTGCCGGGTTTGGAAGGCACCAGCTCCACCTCTTCTTCCTTGAGCACCGTGCCATCGGCCAGGGCCACGGAAAGCTTGCCTTTCAGCGGCTTAGCTAGCTGGTTGGCGTAGCGCAACGTCAGAGAATACGTATCAGCAACGCCTACGCTAATAGTCCACTCCACGGCCCCACCAGCAGCCTCTTTGAAGGTAACACTTTCCTTTTCGTGCACCACGTCTTTCACTACCCCGGCCCCGAGAGGCGGGCCGTGGCCGGCTTGTAGCCAGTCACGGGCTTGAGGTCGTAAGCTGGCTCGATGGTGGTGGCGCGGTTGACGGCCACCAGGTAAGGCAAAGCGTCCGGGGCAGCGGCGCGACTATCGGGGCCGAGCGTGACGGTAGCGCCGGCCGGAAACCGCTTGCGGTACACGCGGAACGTGCAGCCACCGGCGTAGTCGATTTCCAGCGTGGTTTTGGTGTCCTCGTACTCCCGCAGCCAAGCGGGCGCGGTGCTTTGCTTGGCATCCAGATTGATGTACACATCGGCCGCGGTGGTTACCTGGAAGGTAGCGCGGGGTTTGTTCGCGGAAGCTAGGTTTAGCGGCGCCCGCAGCCACTCGGCGCCGTACAAGGCGGAAGGCAAGCTGCTGAAGGTGGCTTGGTCGTTGGTGTAGGGGGAGTTGCCGGTATCCAGCCAGGTTTGGGTTGTCCATTGCCCCGCCGAGCCTTGGTCGGCTACGGTCAGGCCACTAATGGCTGGTTGCGGGGCGGGCGCGGGCTTCGCAGTGGCGTCGGGGCTAGCAACAGCAATGCCGGCAATCAGGGCCTGCCCGGATGCTACGTGCGGAAACGACACGACGAGCTGCCCATCCGTCACGCGCACTTTCACCGTCTTTTTCAGGGCTTGGTCGTGGCCCGCTTCCTTCCAGATGTCCAGGTCCTTAAGTACTGTCTGGTTGTTAATGGCCACATCGAACAAGCGCCAGCCGGTGCAGTCGAGCCCGCCGCCGGTGCCGAGCCAGGGCTCCACGAAGTACAGTTCCACCATGTATTCGCCGTTGGGCACCGGGAAGGCGTAGCGCAGCTTTTCGCGGCCGTAGCGGAAACTCTGGAACAGCGGCCAGTCGGTGGTGCCTTGGATGGGGTCGTGGGTGCGGCGCTGGCTGGCGAAGAACGGCGACAAGCCGGGGAAGTCCCGCGTCCACGATTCGGAACCCCACGTTTGGGAGTTGGTGCGCGGTTGGTCGGCTTGCCAGGTGCTGCCGTGGCGGTCCACGTACGCCGGCCCGCCGCAGTTCACCCGGTACAGGTAGTTGTTGCCCGGTTGCGGGGCCGTTATGGGTTGGGCATCGGCTAGAAACGCCCTGAAGCCGGGCGCTGCGGGTAAGTGGTTGAGCACGATATAGTCACGGGCCACGGCCTTGCCGGCCACGTAGCCCACGGCGTAGAGCACGTTGTAGCGTACGTCCACCCCGTCCCACTGGAAATGGGTACCGATGCCGGCGCGGGTTTTGCGGCCCAGCGAGGCGGCATTCACGTCGTTGAACAGCTCCACTTCGTCGCAGTTCGAGTACACCGCAATGCTGTCTTTGCGTCCCGGTTTCAGCCACCGGTCGGGCCAGGTGTGCGAGGCAATGTAGACCATCGGCTCCTTGTGCTTGGGAGCGTAGTTGGCGCGGAACATGTAAAACGCGTCCGTTGGCTCTTCCCAGGGCGTCAGCAAGCCCTTATAATTTACCGGGCCGATGCGGTCTAGTTCGCGCTGCCCCTCCCCGCCTTGCACCCGGCCGGGGTTGTCGTGGGATGTGAACAGCCAGAAGAAGTGGCCCGCGGTTTTGTCTTTGGCCGCTTCCGCGAGGCGCACTTTCAGCTCCATGAGCTGCGTGAACCGGTCTTCGCTGAACGGGCCACTGTTGAAAACGGGCGGGCCTTCGGAGTGCAGATCGAGGGTGCGCCAGGCGCCGTACTCGCCGATAAGCACCTGCCGCTCCACGTCGGCGCCGTAGGTGTTGGGGTCGCCGCCGTAGGTGCCGGTCCAGTTTTGGGGCACATCCCAATCGGTACCCTTGCCCCGTTGCAAGTCGTGACTTTGCGCTGCGCCGAAGCCGTAGGGTCGAGCTGGCGGATGAGGGCGGTGCATTCGCGGGCGAAGTCTTCGGGCAAAGTGCTTTCGTTTTCCAGCCCCCACAGAACGATGGACGGGCTATTGCGCCGCTCTTTCACCCAATCAACGAGCAGGGTTTTGAAGTTCTGGCGAAATGCCGGGTTATCATACCACACGTGGGCGGCCAACTGCGGCCACCACAGTAAGCCCAACGAATCCCAATTGGCTTGGTAGCGCAGGTTGTGGGGCTGGTGCGCGTCGCGGAAGGCATTGAAACCAGCCGCTTTCATTTGCTCTACCCGCGTTTGAATCTGCTCGGCCCCGAAGGCGTGGCTTTGGCCGAGCAAGTGTTCGTATTCGGCAATGCCGTTGATGAAAACGGACTTGCCATTCAGTAGGAACTGCTTGTGTTTGGCGGCAGCCGGGCCAATCGGCCAGCTAATCCAACGAATTCCATAGGGCGTTTCCAGCTCGTCGAGCACCTTTCCTTTCGCACTTACTTGCGTCACCAGCCGATACAGATAGGGGTCGTCCAACGACCACAAATGCGGCTGCGTGAGCGTCGGCAGTTGCTGCCGAACCTGCACGGTTTTGCCGGCTGCTAGCTTCTGCTTGGATTTAATTTCGGCTACCTTCTTGCCTTGCCGATCAAACAGTTGATTAACCACCGTTACGGTTTGCGGCTTGCCGTAGTAGTTGCGCACTTCCGAATCCACGTGCAGTTGCGCCGCCTGCGCCGACACGGTGGAATCGGCCCAGATGTGCACGCCAAACGGCTCGATCCGCACCGGATTGGTAACGATTAACTGCACCGGCCGGAAAATGCCCATCGGCTGCGAGCCTTCCGAAAAACCTCTTTCCTCGGAGCAGCCCCCGCACACCCACGGCAAATCCTGGATGCCAGCCGGATGGTCGGCCCGGACGGCCAGCACGTTGGGGCGGCCATCAAGCAGCACGGCTTCGGTTATGTCCAGGGTGAAGGTGGTGCGGCCACCGGCATGCGTGCCCACTGGTCGGCCGTTCAGCCACACCGTCGCGTAGGAGCCCACGCCTTCGAAAAACAGGAAGTAGCGTGCGTCCTTTTGGGCGGCCTTCACGGGGAAGGTTTTGCGGTACCAGGCGTAGCCGTGGCGGTTGCCGTGGCGCATCCGTCGGTAGCCTTCGTAGGCATCCCAATTGTGGGGCACTGCCACGGTTTGCCAGCTTTGGTCGTTGAAGTTGGGCTTCTCGAAGCCGTTGAAGGCCTGCTGGTTTTTGTCGTCGGCTACCGTGCGCCAATTGTCTAGTAGCGGCACCGCCACCCGCAGACCCGACTGCCCCACTACTGCATTGGCAGTTAGCAGCCAGGAAAGCAACAGCAGAACGGAAGGCAGAGCAAGGCGGGGCATGGCAGATGTGTTAGAGCTAGGTTTTAGCACCCCTCCTTTTTCAAGCAGGGGTGGCCGGAGGCCGGGGTGGTTAACTAGAATTAGAAGCTAGTACTAGTCATCGTTATAGCATGGGACAATCACCCTTAACGCACGCTGCTTGATGCGCGAAATTCAGCTGAGGAACTAGCTACTAGCATCTTATTTCAACTTCAAATCAGCAGTTAACTTGTATGTCTTGCCGGCTTTGGTTGGGAAGCGCGCTTGCTTAAAGCCGTAGTGCAACACGCACTCTTGGCCCGCTTCTGATTTGATTTCCAGCTGTTGCAACGCGCCTTTTTGCCACTGCATATCCACCACGAAGCCCCCGCGGGCGTGCAAGCCCCGGATGGTGCCGTCGGGCCAGGCGGTAGGGAGGGCGGGCAGCAGGTCGAGGTAGCCGGCGTGGCTTTGCAGCAGCATCTCGGCCATGCCGGCCGCGCCGCCGAAGTTGCCGTCAATTTGGAAGGGCGGGTGGGCATCGAACAGATTTTTGTACACGCCGCCCTGCTCGCTGCCCGTGGCGTTTTCGGCCGGGGAGAGCAGCTTTTCCAGTATCCGCAGAGCGTGGTTGCCATCCTTGAAGCGGGCCCACAAGTTGACTTTCCAAGCCAAGCTCCAGCCGGTGCCTTCGTCGCCGCGTTGCGTCAGGGAGGTTTGCGCCGCTTGCATCAGCTTCGGGTTGGTGTCCCAGGTGATATCGGTGCCGGGAAACACGCCCCAGACGTGTGAAACGTGGCGGTGCGTATCAGTGGGGTCGTCTTTGTCTTCCAGCCACTCTTGCAATTGTCCGTGCTTCCCGATTTGGTTGGGGGCTATTTGGCTGGCTTTTTCAGTGAGGGTCTGCCGGAAAGCAGCATCGGTGCCGAGGACCTGCGCGGCGGCGCTGCAGTTCTTGAACAACTCCCGAATCAGTTGGTGGTCCATGGTGGGGCCGACCACTAAGCCGCCGTGCTCGGGCGAGTTGGAAGGCGTGCTAATCAGCCAGCCGGTGCGCGGATCGGCTACCAGGAAATCCAGGAAGAACGTGGCCGCCTCCTTCATGATGGGGTATTGCTGACGCAAAAATTCCTTGTCGTGCGTGAACTGGTAATGCTCCCAAACGTGCTGGTTCAGCCAAGCCGCTCCCGTCACCCAAATCCCGTGGTTGGAGGCGTTGATGGGCGCCGTGCCGCGCCACAAATCGGTGTTGTGGTGCAGCACCCACCCGTGGGCGTTGTAGTGCTCTTTGGCCGTGACTTTACCGGCCGCCGCCGTTTCGCCAATCAATTGCATCAGCGGCGCCGTGCAAGCCGACAGCCCAAGCACCTCAGCCGGCCAGTAGTTCATTTGCAGGTTGATATTGGTGGTGTACTTGCTACCCCACGAAGGCGTCAACGACTCGTTCCAGATGCCCTGCAAATTGGCCGCCTGCCCCCCGCCCGCGACGACGAAATCAGCAAGTAGCGCCCGTATTGCATGTACAGCGCCAGCAGCGCCGGGTCAGCGGCAGGGCTGAACTGCTTGATCCGGGCATCGGTGGGCAGGTTCTCGTTTTGGCTGTGCCCCAAGTCCACGGAAAAGCCATTGAACAGTTCTTGATAGTCGCGGATGTGTTCGGTTTTGAGGTCAGTGAAGGATTTGCCACTGCCGTTGCGTAGCGTCTGCTCGACCCGTTTCTCGGGCTGCACGTTTGCTTGCTGATAGTTCTCGAAGTTGGTGGCGGCCGTCAGGGTGAGAGTAGCTTCGTCGGCGTTTTCTAGTTTGATCTGGTTGTCAGTTACTGTCACTTTGCCGCGCTTGGCATCTACGCGCAGATAGCTCACGCCGCGCAGCACTCCGTCGCGCACTTGCACGGCCAAGGCCAGCGTGTGGTCGTCAACACGATAAACCTTTTGGGCTTTGTGCGGGCTTTGCAGTTGAGCGCTCAGGCTGATGCGGCCTTTTTGGTCGGCCGTCAACCGGCAAACCAGGGCGTTGCGTGGGGCACTAGCAAAGTACTCCCGGGTGAACGTCACTCCGGCCTGCTTGTACTGCGTCCGGGCCACGGCTTGGCTGATGTTTAACTCCCGTTGGTACTCCGTGGCGGCACCCTTCTGCGTGAAATCGAGTAGCATGTCGCCGAAGGGCTGATACGAGGCTTGGAAGCTCGGAAACAATGGGGGCTTGTCGTCTTGGATCCAGTACTGCCAGGCCGGGTTCAAGGGCACGCCGGTGGCCGGGTCGGCGCCCTCGGGGTACACCACCAGTACTGGTTGCTGCTCCTTCACGCCGATCAGGCCGCCCTTGTCATAGAAGTTGAGCACCTGCACCAGCAACTGATTCACGCCGGGGCGCAACACAGCGGCGGGCACTTGGTAGCGCCGCTTCTTGCTGATACCCTCGTCGGTGCCAACTTGCGTGCCATTCACGTAGGTTATGTCCACGTCGCGGATGCGGCCCAGGCTGAGCGTTAGGTTTTTGCCCGCCCACGCTGCGGGCAGCTCGAAAGTGGTTTTAAACCACACGGCCCCGTCTAATCCTTCAAGGCCGGCACTTTCCCACCCGTTGGGCGTGGGCAGCTTCCACGGCTTCCACGGATGAGTGGACGCCGCGGCTTCCGCTACGGTGGTGGCTTGCACCTGCTTGAGCCACGCAGCTTTTTGGGCGTCGTACTCTTTTTCATGGTCCCGTACGCCCATAAAATGCTCGGCGGCCAAGGCTTCTGCCTCGGCCTGCTTGCCCTCGGCCAGTAACTGCCGGATAGGCTGCAAGTACTGCGCCGCACCGGGGCGGTTGTAGTTGCGCGGCCGCCCGGTCCAGAGCGTGGTTTCGTTGAACTGAATCCGCTCCTGCTCTACTCCGCCGAACACCATCCCGCCTAGCCTGCCATTGCCTATCGGCAGGGCATCGGTCCATTTTGCGGCCGGCTGCGCGTACCAGAGCCTCAACGGTTGCTGCCCCGCACAGATGGTAGCCGTTAGCCAGCACAAGAATGCAAGAAGAACAGTAAGGCGTGGGTGGGGCATGGGTGGATTTAATTCAATTGTGCTCTGGAAACTAGATACCTAGTTCACGGCTACTTTTTCCTTTACCGTTTCGTCTTGGCTTACCGGGGCTTTCACGTACTTGAAGTTGTTGTTTTGCAGCACGATGTTGCGGGTTTTGGCGCCTTTTAGCTTCAGGAAAGTTTCGGTACCGGCGGCCGGAAATGCGTTGTACACGAAGGCGTCTTCGGTGTTGGTTAGCTCTAGAAGTGGGGTGGCGACGGAGGGCATGGCGCTGCGGATGCCGTCGAGCCAGAGTTGCTGCACGTTTTCGGCGCGCACGGCGGGGCCGGCGGCGGGGTTTACTTGCACGTTGTGGAAGGCGATGTTGCGCGCCTCTTTCACAGTGAAGCCCTGCTTGGCGTCGATGTTCATATTGCTGAACGTGACGTTTTCGATGGGCATCTCGGCGAGGCCGTTGAGTAAGCCCGCTTGGTTGCCCTCGGCGGTGATGTTGCTGAAATGAATGTTGCGGAACCGCGGCGTACGCTCCGTCACGGGCTCGGCCGGGGAGTTGGCGTACTGCATGTCCAGCACGATGATTTGCTCGCGGATGTTCTTCATTACCAGGTTATCCACCCGAATATCCTCGACCACCCCACCCTACCGCGGGCCGTTTTAATGCGGATGCCCCGGTCGGTGCCATCGAAGATGCAGTTGGAAATAGTGATTTTCTTTACGCCCCCCGACATCTCGCTGCCAATCACTACGCCGCCGTGTCCCGAGAGCATGGTGCAGTTGGTGATGGTGTAGTTTTCGGCCGGCACGTTCATTTTGCGCCCCGCCCGGTCCTTGCCCGACTTAATGGTGATGCAGTCGTCGCCGACGCTGATGTGGCAGTTAGCGATGTGCACATTGCGGCACGACTCGGGGTTGATGCCGTCGGTGTTGGGCGAAGGCGGGTTGTTAATGGTGACGCCGGTGATGGTCACGTTTTCGCAGAATTCGGGGTTTACGGTCCAAAACGGCGAGTTGCGGATGGTGATGCCTTCGATCTGCACGTTTTTGCAGTACATCGGCTGGATGAACGGCGGCCGGATAAAGCCGCGCTCGATCACGCCGGGCAGGTCAGGCTTCAGGATGTTGGCGTTGAGACGGAAAAATTCCTGCTGCCATTTCGAATCCTGACTTTTGCGCGAGGCACCCTCTGCGAAATCCCACCACTTTTTGCCTTGCCCATCAATGGTGCCGCGCCCCTTGATGGTGATATTCTCGGCCTTGTAGGCATAGAAAAACGGCGAAAACGTCTTCACATCAATGCCCTCGTAGCGCGACTCTACCATGGGCAGGTAGTCGTCGAAATTGTCGCTGAAGTAAAGCACGGCGCCGGCTCCTATGTCAATGGTGATGTTGCTTTTAAGATGAATCGGGCCGGTTCGGTACTTGCCCGCCGGGAAGTACACCGTGCCGCCGCCTGCTTTAGCGGCCGCATCAATGGCTTTCTTGATGGCCGCCGTGGCCAGCTTCGTGCTGTCGTTGCGGGCGCCATACTTGAGCACGTTGTAGTACTGTTGCGCTTGTGCGGCCGTAGCGCAAAGCAAAACTAGCAAGCAAAAACCACTGAGGCGAAGGAAGCGGTGAAGAAGTGGAATGTGCTTCATAAATGAGAATCACTAAAAACCTGTTGAATCACTTTCATGCAAATCGTTGTCATCTGAACGGAACCGAAGTACTTGCCATAATGCTGTTACAACACTACCTGTCATGCTGAGCGGAGTCGAAGCATCTCGCGTGCTAACGCTGGATTGCTAACCACAACGTCAGCGCGCGAGATGCTTCGACTCCGCTCAGCATGACGGTCTGATGGTGTTGGTAACGGTGACCTAACGTTCTGGTAATGTTGGCAACTGCCGCACAGTAGAGTAAGTGGACCGATCCTGTTTAATGAGAACTCAACCATTAGCTTGGGAGCTTGGCGGTAACTTTTTTCAGCTCCTTGCCGTGGTATATTTCCTGGCCGTCGGCGAAGATGCGCAAGCCCTGGCCTTTGTTGTACTTGGTGCCAGTTTTGTCCCAAAGCACCGTGAGCAGGCGGCCGTGGTAGCGTACTTGGTCGAGGCAGAAGTAGTCCCATTTGCCTTGTGGCACCAGCGGAAAAAGCTCCACTACGTTGTCGGGGCGGGGTTTGAGGCCGACTAGGCCGGTGATGATGAGGTCGGCGAAACCGGAGTGGTTGTAGTAGCTGCTGCGCGGGTTGTCGCCCTTTAGCCACTCGCCATTTTTCTCGTCCTGATACTCGCCGATGTAGGGCACGCCGTTTTTCTGGTGCGACTGCGCGTATTTGCGCAGCTCATCAAAGTACACCTGCGCGCTCATGCCGTCCTGGTTTTTGTACTCGGTCAGCAGGTTGGCGAGGCCCTTCAGGGTTTGGGTGGTGGCGTAGGGCCACACCGCGCCGTCCCACTCGCAGCCGTGGCCCGAGCCGTGGGTGCGGAAGCCGGGGGCGCGCCGCTCGGCCGTGGTGATGCCCCACGGCGCCCGGAAGCCGGCCGTGTCGGTGAGGTGGGTCCACTGCTTGGCGTAGGTGGGTTTGTCGGCGGGCAACGAGAAGTACCACGGAATGTAGCCGAGCTCCTCGCGGGCTTCGCAGAGGCCCCTTTTTCGTATTGCACTTTAAAGAAGGTGCCTTTCTCGTCCCACAAGGTGCGCTGCACGTCGGCGCGGAGTTGCTTGGCTTTCTGCGCGTACCTGGTTTGCAGCGTATCGTTTTTTACTAGCTTGGCCATGGCGCTCATGGCCTTGGCGTTGCCGTACATGTAGCTGTTGATGGTGGGGCGCACGTTCTTTTCCTTGCGGCTGCCGCTGATGGATTCTTCCATGGCGTCGCGCACATCAAACTGCCAGAACATGCCGTTGGGCAGCATTTTTTCCTTTTCCCACTGCCGGTAATCGGTGTGTAGCACGGGCAGCAACTCTTGCACCAGAGCTTTGTTGGGGTTGACCAGATACATGCTGTACACCGCGTCCTGCAACCAACTGCTAAAGGCGCGCAGTTTGGGCTTGGGCTGCTTGGGGTCGGCGAACAGCCAGAACCGCAGGTACTGGTCGATGTACTGCGAGTCGTGCAGCCAGCGGCCTTCGTTGAGGTGATGCCCCAAGGCGCTGCTGATGGTGTTGTGCTTGCCTGCGTGGTTCATCGGGGTGATAAACTCCGTGAATACATAGCCGTCGGGCGTTTGCTTGAGGTGCTTGCGGTAAGTCCACCAGCGGTAGTAGTAGGTTTGCTGCAACAACGAATCGGGGCACTCGAACAGCGGCACTTGCTCGGCCAGCCAATCGGCGGCTTGGGCATTGGGCACGTGGTTGACAACCGTCTCTTGGTCCATGCTGTTGAACCAGGCCACGCTGGAGCGCAGCTTATCGGTGGTTAGCACGAACGGCGGGCGCTGCTGGGCTACGGCCGCGTTGGGTGCTTGCCAATTGAGAAATCCGAGGAAGAAGAGAAGTGCTTTCGTTTGCAACCGCATGGTGGGAATTAGGGCTTTTCGGCGTCTCTTATTCAAATAACCAGTCTATTTCCTTGGTTTGCTCGCCCCCGCCGCCAAGGCCGGCGTTGTAGGTGCGCAGCGGCTGGCTGGCATCCACGAAGCCGAGAATCAGGCAGGCGCCGCGGCTGAGGTTAAGGGTGTGCGTACCGGATTTAAACGTGTAAGCGTGCACATTCACGGCCGGCTGACCCGCTACTACCAGCCCGTTGGCAATCTTGACGTCGGCCTGGCCGTAGTAGTTGGCGCTGGCATCAATTTCAAGCTGCGGCGCGGGCAGGTAGCGCGAACTTTTCTTATTGAAATAGCCTACCAGCACTTGCACCGGCTTGGTGGTCGTAAAGCGCAGTCCCGTGCCGTTTTTGCGCTGCTGAGCGGCATTCAGGCGCACGCCTTTTAAGCCGGCTAACTCCGGTGCGAGGGCCGTAATCTGAGTTGTAGTGTCCGCGAAAACCGGCTGCCCCGCCGCTACCGAATAGGTACCGGCTTTGGTAAGCAGTGTGACGGGGGCGTTGCGCAGCACCACCAACTTCTGCGAGGCGGGCAGCGCCTTCACGGCTTTCAGCGAGTCGATGCTGTGGCGCAGGTTGGTTAGCTCCCGCTGATACACGGGCAGCATTTCCGCCCACGTGATGTAGGTGGCATCCACACCGCGCATCGGGATTTTGCGCTGCGCAGTTTGCATGCTGTTGGCGTAGAGGTAGGTATTCTTGGTGAGGTCCACCATTTTCTGCCAGTGCTGCACACTGCGTTCCAACGCGGGCACGGCGGCTTCTAGGTCGGTTACATTCTTGCTGTATTTGTAGCGCAGCACTTGCAAGGCGGCGCGCACTTTCTCGGCGTAGAAATCAGCCAGCACGGCCTGGCAATACATGTCGTTTTTGATGCGCGCAAACTCCGCTTGGTTTTTAGTAACGGACGGGGCGGCGCGTTCAATGGCGGCCACGGCAGCTTTGCCGTGCGCCTGCACTTCGTCGGCCACTTGGGGCGGGGTCTCGCCGATGTGCTTCTGCCCTTTTGCTTCTTTCTCAGCGTAGTCGATAATCATCTCGCCCTCCGGCGCTTCCGACTCGTAGAGAAGCGTAAACAGCCCGTAGCGCTTGGGGTTGATGAGCTGGCCCATGAGCATGCCCAAGGTTAGGGTCTGGCGGTTACCGTCGGTGATACCGTAGCGGCGCAGCAGTTTCGGCTCGATTTCGCCGGCTTGCTCGTAGGCTTCCAGCACTTGCTTGCCGGCCTCAGCGGTGGTGCCGAACTGCTCGCCAAGCTGCTGGCCCCAATAGCTCACCTCGGCCGGCCGGGGCGGTTGGCTTTCCAGGCGTAGCGCGACCAGGCCTTGTACCACATCCAGTCCCGGTCGATTTGCAGCAGGCGCTCTGGGGCTTTGTCGGCGGTGTAGGGCCAGTCCCAATACGAGGCCTGCGGGTACAGGTGCAGCCCATTGGCACCGTAGATGCTGTGCATGGCCTGCACCGATTTCTGGATGAAATCGGCCGAGCCATAGCGAAACGGCTCTAGGTTGGCCAGGATGTGCACGTTCTCGATGTGCACCGAATTCATGCCGCTCAGGGTGCGGTGCAGTTCGGCCCAAGAGCCGCGGGGGGTGTAGGTGGTGAGGGCCTCGCCGTTGAATTTGGCTTCGGTGTAGAGGTTCTTGTAGAGCGGCAGCGCGGCGTTGATAACACGGGGCGCGTCGGTGTCGTGGGCGCGCAGCACGATGGGCGGCAGTTCGGTTTGGCCGGAAGCTTTGAGGCCGTCGAGCACGCCCCGAATAATGGTTTTGTTGAACCAGTCCACATCATCCTGCCCGACGCCTTCCATGGCTTCGCCTAGCGCCACCATCAAACCCACGTTGGGGTATTTCTCGACGAAGGCGGCAATGGACTTGCGGGTGTAGTCGGCAATGAGTGGCACGATGGGCCGGGCGCGGTCCTGCGTTTTGATGTTGTGGTGCTCGGCAAAGGGCTTGGACACGATGATATTGTAGAACATCTGAATCACCCAAATACCACGCTTATCGGCTTCCTCGGTCAGGAATCGGTACATCTCTTCATTCTTTTTGAAGGTGGCATCGTCCACTTCCACCGCGTAGGGATAGTCTTTGAGGCGCACCAATGAGGCAAACGGGTGGCCGTTCCAGAGGTAGAGCGAGTTCATGCGGTTGTCGGCCAGCATGTCGAGGTACTTCACCCACAACGCTTTATCGTAGAGCCACGGAAACACTTTGGGCGTGTACGGGTACTCGTACACGGTACGGCCCGGCAGGTAATACGGCTTTTGGATGCCGATGCAGGCGCCGCGCATCACCATTTCGGGTTGCTCTTTCAGGCTTAGCTTCTCTTCTATTTTGCCTAGCGCTTTCACCTGCTCGGCCAGTTCTAGGCAGCCGTAGAGCACCCCGGAATTGTCGGTGCCGCTGACCAGAACGGTGTTTTTGTCGGCCGAGGTGATGGTGAAGCCTTCTTTGCCGGGCGCCGCCCCGGGCGTGGCGTGGTAAGTGGTAGCGGCCTGGGTCAGCAGCGCGTCGGTGGCGCGGCCTACTACAATCTGGTTGCTCTTGCCGCTAACTTTGTCTTGTTCGGTGATGCTGGCTTGATAGCCGGCCGCTTGCAGGGCCGCTTGTAGCCGCTCGGCACCGTAGCGTAGTCGTGCGTGAGCTTTTTTAGGCAGCACGATAACGCGCGTTTCAGCGGGCTTTGGGGCGCAGCCGACGCGCCGGGGGCGGAAAGCAGCAGGCAGCCAATCAGGAACCAACTAGTTGCAAGGCACTTCCACAAACTCCAACGCATCGGCGGGTTTTTTGGGTGAAGAGTATATTCTACCTCATCAAAGTTATAGTGGCCAACCCCGCTTGCTTTATACCATCTTCTCCGCCTCTTATAGCATATTGCCACGGCGCCTCGGCAGCACCAACGCCCCCACCAGGCCTGGTTTCCATAGGCACAACTGCTATAACTGCACCAGCTGAGCGCCGAATGCTTAGCAAAAAGCTCTCATTACATAAGGAGTGTAGGCGGGCACTCAAACGCGGCTTAATGACGCTTATAGGATTGAAAATGTGGAGCTTGCTCGATGCGCGGCGTCACTTGCTGCGGCAACTAACGCGCATAACCCGGGTATTTCGAATGAAAGTCCGCCTGCTCCAGCCGCTATTGTAGTGAATGATAACATCCTACACAGGGTCGAAAAAATGGTATAGGTAGCGGCTCTTTTTGTCTTGTTATTTAGCTGCGGTTTAACTCCTACCCAGCTCATGAAAAAATTCGCTCGTCCTCTTCTCGGTTTGGCAGTCTCCCTCGCCACGCAACAGGCCGCTCTGGCGCAGTATCCGCAGATTCCGGCTGATGTGCAGAAAGCTACCAACGACATGATGAAAGAGGCCCAGCGGCAATCAGACCTTGCCTGGGCCAAGGCCTACCCCATCATCCAGCGCGACGCCCAAAACGGCAAGCCCTACATTCCCTGGGCCGCCCGCCCGATTGATTTGCCGCAGTCGCCACTGCCGGCATTTCCGGGAGCTGAAGGTGGTGGGGCGCACGCCTTCGGGGGACGCGGCGGCAAGGTGTACGTGGTGACCAGCCTAGCCGACAGCGGCCCCGGCACGCTGCGCGAGGCCTGCGAGCAAGGCGGCGCCCGCATTGTGGTGTTCAACGTGGCCGGCATTATTCGCTTGAAAAGCCCGCTCATCATCCGCGCGCCCTACATCACCATTGCGGGCCAAACCGCGCCCGGCGACGGGGTGTGCGTGGCCGGCGAATCGGTGTGGCTGAACACCCACGACGTGATTATCCGGTACATGCGTTTCCGCCGCGGCGAAACCAACGTGGGCCGCCGCGACGATGCCATCGGGGGCAACCCGGTGGGCAACATCATGATAGACCACGTATCGGCCAGCTGGGGCTTGGACGAGAACATGTCGATGTACCGCCACATGTACAACGACAGCACCGGCATTCCGGAGCAGAAGTTGGGCACCGTGAACATCACCATTCAGAACTCTATCTTCTCGGAGTCGCTGGACACTTGGAACCACGCGTTTGGCAGCACGCTCGGGGGCGAGAACTGCACGTTCATGCGCAACCTGTGGGCCGACAACGCCGGCCGGAACCCGTCCATCGGCTGGAACGGCATTTTCAACTTCGCCAACAACGTGATGTTCAACTGGGTGCACCGCTCCACCGACGGCGGCGACTACCGGGCCATGTACAACATCATCAACAACTACTACAAGCCTGGCCCGCTCACGCCGAAAGATTCGCCGGTCGGCCACCGGATTTTGAAGCCTGAATCGGGCCGCAGCAAGCTGAAGTACCAGGTGTACGGCCGCGCCTACGTGAACGGCAACATCATGGAAGGCAACGAGAAAGTAACCAAGGACAACTGGAACGGCGGCGTGCAGGTGGAAGAACTGGCCGACGCCGGCAAGTACACCGCCGACATGCGCGTGAATTCGCCCCTGCCCATGCCCGACATCACCATCATGCCCACCGAAAAGGCCTACCAATACGTGCTGGAAAACGCCGGCGCCACCCTGCCCAAGCGCGACCCTGTGGATACACGCATCGTGAAACAGGTGCGCACCGGTAAAATCGAGTACATAGAAGGAGTGCCGCTGCCCGAAACGCAATTCAAGCACCGCCGTCTTCCCATCGATTCTTATAAGCAGGGCATCATCACCGACATCAACCAGGTGGGCGGCTATCCCACCTATGCCGGCCAGCCCTACCTAGACACCGACAAGGACGGCATGCCCGACGCCTACGAAAAGAAAAACAAGCTGAACCCCAACGACGCCAACGACGCCAGCCAGGTGCGCGGCAAAGACGGCTACACCAACATCGAAGTGTACCTGAACAGCGTGGTGCCCGTGAAAGAAGTAAGGCCGTCGTAGCGCAGCCTATTAGCTAGTTTTATGCTTAGAAGTTAAAGATCAAGCTCCCCTCAGATGAGAGGGAAGCTAGCGTTCTAGCTTCTTTTGACAATTCTGGTTGCAGCGTTGCCATTCATTTGCATTTCCTCCAACGCCACCTCGTTGCGCACCGTGCCCCTACCACGCTTCCTCTCTACTCTACTCTTTCTGTTAGCTACCAGCGCTGCTCCGGCGTTGGCGCAAGGCGGCAAACCGCCTAAAAAGCCGGTGCCCCCACCCCCTATTGCCACCGATAAAGACGGCAAGTTGGTATACGCGTCGGACTCGTTGGGCAACCGAGTACCCGACTTTTCCTACTGCGGCTACCAGGCCGGCGAGCAAGGCATTCCGATGGTGGTTATCCGGGTGGTAGTGCCGGTGCAAGCGGGAGATGCCACGGCCCGGATTCAAGCAGCACTGGACTACGTATCGGGGCTGCCGCTGGGCAAGGACGGCTTTAGGGGGGCGGTATTGCTGGGTAAAGGCAAGCACGAGGTAGCAGGACGGTTGCTGATTCGGGCCTCGGGCGTGGTGTTGCGAGGCAGCGGCATGGGCGAAGAAGGCACCACCGTGGTCGGCACTGGCTACTCGCGCGACAACTTGATAACGATAGCTGGCCGCAACGACCGGAAGCTAGAAGCCGCTCAGGCCATTACCGATGCTTACGTGCCCGTCAATGCCCGCACGATGCGAGTAGTTACTCCTAGCGCTTTCAAAGTGGGCGACCGGGTGCGGGTGCAGCGGCCTTCCACGGCGGCCTGGATCGAGAAGCTCGGCACCCAATCCTTCGGGGCGGCGAGTCAGCGCTGGGCTGGAAACCCGGCCAGCGCGACTTGTTCTGGGACCGGCAGGTGGTGGCCATTGAGGCCGCCAGCCTCACGCTGGATGCGCCCATCACCACCGCCCTCGACAAAACCTACGGCGGCGGCACCGTGGCCCGCGCTACCTGGCCGGGGCTGCTCACGCAAGTGGGCGTCGAAAATTTACGCTTGGAATCATCGGCGGACGCCAGCAACCCGAAAGACGAAGACCACCGCTGGATGGCCGTGGTGCTGGACAACGTGCAAGATGCGTGGGTGCGGCAGGTAGCGTTTCGGCGCTTCGCCGGCTCGGCGGTGCTAGCCCAAGAAACCGTCCGCCGCCTTACCGTAGAAGACTGCATTTCCACCGAACCCGTGTCGGAAATCGGGGGCGAGCGACGCAATACGTTTATGACCAAGGGCCAGCAAACGCTGTTTCAGCGGCTGTACGCCCAATCTGGCTACCACGATTTTGCGGTGGGCTACTGCGCGGCTGGCCCCAATGCTTTTGTGCAGTGCGAGGCCGAGGATGCCTACAGCTTCAGCGGCAGCATTGATAGCTGGGCCGCGGGCACTCTGTTTGACATCGTGAAGGAATACGGCCAGGCGCTGCGCTTCGGCAATCGGGAGCAAGACGGACAGGGAGCCGGTTGGGCCGCCGCCAACAGCGTGTTTTGGCAGTGCACCGCCGCCCGCGTGGATTGCTACCAGCCGCCCACGGCGCAAAATTGGGCCTTTGGCACGTGGGCGCAGTTTGCCGGCAACGGGCATTGGGAGCAATCAAACGAGCACATCAAACCCCGCAGCTTGTACTACGCGCAGTTGCAAGACCGCCTCGGGCCACCGTAGCCAGCCGCGCTATTCTGCTGCCGATATCCACCGAAGCCTCCAGCAGCCCACCCGTGGCCGTGGCGCAGGAGCTAACCAAACTGTCGACGGAGGCTGCCCCTACCGTGCTAACCTTCCTTCAGGCCGCGCCGAGCCGGCAGCCCATCCCCACCCAAACCACGGCTCCCACCATCGACAAGCTGAAGGTGAAGCCGGTAGCCAAGCCTGCGTACGCGGCGCCGCTGCACGTGGAGCGCGGCGTGGTAGTGCGCGGCAACGCCCTCGTGACGGGTCGGCGGCAGGAAGTGCCGTGGTGGAATGGCAGCGCCCGGCCCTACGGGCTGCGCAACCCCAAGCCGCACATCACCCGCTTCGTGCCAGGCATGACTGGCCGCGGCCTCACCGACGACCTACCCGAACTGACGGATTCCATGCGGGCCGCCAACGTGGTGGCTTTGGCGCACAACTACGGCCTGTGGTACGAGCGCCGCCGCGACGACCACGAGCGGGTAAAGCGCATGGATGGCGAGGTATGGCCCCCGTTTTACGAATTGCCCTTCGCCCGTAGCGGCACCGGTACCGCCTGGGACGGCCTCAGTCGCTACGACCTTACCAAGTACAACCGTTGGTATTGGTGCCGCCTGGCCGAGTTTGCCGACCTAGCCGATCAAAAAGGCCTCGTGCTGCTCAATCAGCACTATTTCCAGCACAACATCATCGAAGCCGGCGCCCACTACGCCGACTTTCCGTGGCGGCCCGTCAACAACATCAACAACACCGGCTTCCCCGAACCAGCCCCCTACGCCGGCGACAAGCGCATCTTCATGGCCGAGCAGTTCTACGACGTGACGGATGCCACGCGGCGGCCCTTGCACCGGGCCTACATTCGGCAGTGCCTCAACAACTTCGTGGGCAAGTCCGGCGTGATTCACTTGATTGGGGCCGAGTTTACGGGTCCGCTGGCGTTCATGCAGTTCTGGCTGGATACTATCAAAGAGTGGGAAACGGAAACCGGCCAAGCGGCCACCATTGCCCTGAGTACCACCAAAGACGTGCAAGACGCCATTCTGGCCGATCCCGCCCGGGCCGCCGTGGTTGACGTCATCGATATCAACTACTGGCACTACCAGGCCGACGGCACCACGTACGCGCCAGCAGGCGGCCAGAATCTGGCGCCGCGTCAGCACGCCCGGTTGCTTAAGCCCAAGCGCAGCTCGTTCGCGCAAGTGTATCGGGCCGTGCTCGAATACCGCAAGCAATTCCCCGACAAAGCCGTGCTCTACTCCGCCGACAGCTATGATGCATTCGGGTGGGCGGTGCTGCTCGCGGGTGGGTCGTTGGCCTCGGTGCCGCAAGTTTCGGATGCGCGCTTTGCGGCGGCCGTAGCCGGCATGGCACCCGTAGAGCTAAGCGGCCAGCCGGCCGGCCAGTGGCTGATGAGCGACAATAAAACCGGCTTTTTGGTGTACCGCGAAAGTGCAACGCCGGTCGAGCTTGATTTGTCCACTTTGAAAGGCACGTTCGTGGTCCGACACATCGACCCGAAAACGGGTAAGCTTTCTACTGCCTCTGAAACCGTGAAAGGAGGTCAGCGCATTACCCTAACCAAGCAACCCGTCGGCGCCGAAGTGGTGTGGCTCCACAAGAAATAGCTATGAAAAACCAAGTACTTGGGGTGTTGCTGTTGGTGCTTAGTTGGGTTACGCCAGCGCAAGCCAACGTGGTCTTGCCGCGGGTGCTGGCCCACAATATGGTACTGCAACGCAACAAGCCCCTCCCGATTTGGGGCCAGGCCGCGCCCGGCGAAACGGTTGCGGTGCAGTTTGCCGGCCAACAGGTAAGTACCGTGGCCGATGCAGCCGGACGCTGGCAGGTACTGTTGCAACCTCTGGCGACTTCCAGCACCCCCGCAGAGCTGGTAATTAGCGGCCGCAATACTATTCGGCTGCGCAATGTGCTGGTGGGCGAAGTGTGGCTGGCTTCGGGACAGTCGAACATGGAGTACACCATGCGCAAGAACAGCAAGGCGACGATTCCGGCTACTGAGAATGCTAGTCCGCTGACGGAGTTGGAGCGCGCTCACAACCCCCTGATTCGCATTTTTCTGGTGAACCGCAAGGAGCTAGTGAAGCCCGACTCGTTGCACCGCGGCTGGAGCATCGCGCAGGATTCGGCTCTACGGTCGTTTTCGGCGCCGGCTTATTTCTTCGCCAAAGAGCTGAACCAGCGCTTGAACGTACCGATTGGTGTTATTTCCTCGGCCGTACCGGGCAGCCGCATCGAGCCCTGGATTGCGGAAGCGGCCTTCCAACAGGATTCGTACTACGCCACCCAAAAAGTGGACGGTGACCCTGGCAAGTTCTACGAGCCCATGATACGACCCTTAGTGCCGTTTGCGGTGCGCGGCTTTTTGTGGTACCAGGGCGAAAGCAACTGCTTTCTGGCCGAAACCAGCACCTACACCCACAAAATGAAGACGCTAATCGAAAGCTGGCGTGCGGCCTGGCAAGATTCGGCCCTGCCCTTCTATTACGTGCAACTAGCCCCCTTCAAGTACTCGGAGTCCAAGGACACCAAAGTTCCTCTCAACCGCGAAACACTGCCTAAATTCCGTGAGGCGCAGGAAGCCGTACTGCAACTGCCGCACACGGGCATGATCGTCACCACCGACCTGGCTACCAAGCTCGACGACATTCACCCGCCGTTCAAGTGGGAAATTGGGCGGCGATTGGCCTTAGTGGCCCTAGCTTCCACCTATGCCCGGAAAGATGTGGAAGCAGCGGGGCCGGTATTCAACGGCCTGACACTGAAAGGCAAGGTGGCAACTATCTCGTTCAAGCCGCTCGGGGCTCGCCTGATTAGCAAGGACAACAATCCGCTTACTGATTTCCAGGTGGCCGGAGCCAATGGGGTGTTCGTGCCGGCCCAAGCGCGCATCAAAGGCAAAATCGTGCTGGTTTCCGCCCCTGGCGTAACCGAGCCCAAAGCGGTGCGCTTCGGCTGGCACGAAGCCGCACAGCCGAATCTGTTTTCCAGTTCGGGGCTACCAGCCCGGCCGTTCCGCACCGACAAGCCCGAAGTTAAGGTCAGTGTTCACTAACTAACCGCGCAGGTTATGCCCCAAAACGAACTTACCCGTCGTGCGTTTCTTACAGCAAGCGCCTTGCTAACCGCGAAGCTATTCCTGCCATGGTCGGGGGCAGTGGCCCGGAGCAAGAAGCTGTCCTACAAGATTGCCGTGGTTGACTTGATGATTCTCAAGCGGCAGAAACTAGGCGCCTTGCAACTCACCAAAGACATCGGGGCCGATGGCGTGGAAGTGGACATGGGCGGCCTCGGCCAGCGCGAAACCTTTGACAGCCAACTCGCTAAGCCAGAAATCCGACAGCAGTTCCTCGACAAAGCGCGCGAGTTGAACCTAGAGATTTGCTCGTTGGCCATGACGGGCTTCTACGCCCAATCGTTTGCCACGCGCCCCACTTACCAGCGCATGGTGCAAGACTGCCTCGACACGATGAAGGCCATGAACGTGAAGGTAGCGTTTCTGCCCCTCGGCACGCAGGGCGACTTGGTGAAGAACCCCGAACTGCGCCCAGTCATTGTGGAGCGGCTGAAAGTAGTGGGTCGCATGGCGCAGAAAGCGGGCGTCGTGGTGGGCATCGAAACGGCGCTCGATGCCACGGGCGAAGTGGAATTGCTCCGCGAAATCAACTCCAAGCACATCCAGATCTACTTCAACTTCTCGAACCCGCTCAAGGAAGGGCGCGACTTACACCAAGAGCTTAAAATCTTGGGCCGCAAGCGCATCTGCCAACTACACTGCACCGACGAGGATGGCGTGTGGCTGCAAAACAACACCCGGCTCGACATGAAACGCGTCAAGCAGACCCTGGCCGAAATGAATTGGGAAGGCTGGCTGGTGATTGAACGCTCGCGCGATGCCAACGACGCCCGCAACGTGAAGAAGAACTTCGGGGCGAACACCACCTATCTGAAGTCTATTTTCCAGGCCGGTTAAGTTGGCTGCTTTACTTATCTGAATGCCCGAGCAAATAGCAGAATAAACAGGTTGTTCTTTGGCTGCAACGTCTGATTTCTAGGCCTTTGCCTTCTTTCTTATCAGGCTAAAAGGTAGAGCGGCGAGGCTTTACGTATTCGATTGCCTGATAGTTGTAAAATACCCGTATCGTATATGCTAATATCCTACAACAAGTTGGCTAAAACCTGTATATAGCCCCCCTACTGTACATGTAACTTGCTGCTGCACTGAAGTTACACGTCATTATGAAGAATTCATTAAGCAGTCTACTACTGGCCGGCTTCTTATCCAGCGCTTGTTTTGCTTCGGCGCAGACAGCCCCGCCGGCCGAAACCAAGGAAGCCGCTTATACCCGGACCATCACCGAGCGAGCCAGCAAGATTGTAGCTACCCTCGGTGAGTTGAACCCGAAAACTTCCGTGCAAGTGCGGGATGTCATTGCCAACCAATACCGGCAGCTCAATGACATCCATGAAAAGCAGAAAACGCAGCTGGCCGCCCTCAAAGCCAAGCCCCAAGACGAGACCACCAAAGTGGAAGCAGCCAAGGTGGAAACCGAAACCACCGCCGCGCTAGACAAGCTGCACGCGCAATACCTGAAGAAGCTTGGCCGCCACCTGACAACCGCCCAAATCGAACAGGTGAAAGACGGCATGACCTACAACGTGGCGCCCAACACCATGCGCGCTTACAACGAGATGCTGCCCAACCTGACCGAAGCCCAAAAAGCTCAGATGCTGGCGTGGCTCCTCGAAGCCCGCGAGCACGCCATGGACGCCAGCACGTCGGAGAAGAAACACGCGTGGTTCGGCAAATACAAAGGCAAAATCAACAACTACCTGTCGGCCGCGGGCATCGACATGAACCAGGCCGGCAAAGACTGGCAAGCCCGCCGTGCGGCCGAGGGCAGCAAGTAAGCAAGCATTCCAGAGCATGTGTTTCTCATAAATCAGCTGCTATGACCCGTTTCGTACCCCAACTTCCCACCCGCCCGCTTAGCCCTAGTCAGCAAGCGGCTTACGCCTTATTAGCTGGTTTTTTACTGAGTGCCGGCGTAGCTAGTGCCACGACTAGTACTGCTACGAGTGCTCCACACCCCGCCGCTTCCGAGGCCTTCATGAACCTCACCGGCACGGTGCGCGATGCCAAAGGCGAAGGCATTCCGGGCGTGAGCGTGGTGATAAAAGGGACTACCACCGGCACCGCCACCGATGCGAAGGGTGTATTCCGCCTCAACGTGCCCAACGGTAACGAAACGCTGGTTTTCAGCTCTATCGGCTTCAAAAAGCAGGAAATACGGGTGGACGGCCGCACTTCACTCGACATTGTGCTAGTGGACGACGCGGCGGCCCTCGACGAAGTGGTGGTAGTGGGCTACGGTACGCAGTCCAGAGTGAGCCTGACCGGCGCGGTGGCTACCGTGGACATGAAGGCCATTGAAGAGTTGCCGGTCGGTAGCCTTTCCACGGCCATAGCGGGACAACAGCCGGGCGTAGGCGTGAGCGGCGGCACGGCCCGCCCCGGCGAGAAAGGCCAGATTACGGTCCGTAACCCTGTGAACCTCTCCAAAGATGGTGGTACGCTTCGGCCACTCTTCGTGATTGACAACGTGGTCCGCAGTGAGGAAGACTTCAACCTGCTCGATCAGTCGGAGGTAGAAGCCATTTCGGTGCTGAAGGATGCCGCCGCCGCTATCTACGGTGCCCGCTCCAACCAGGGCGTGGTGGTGGTAGCCACCAAGCGGGGCAAAGCAGGCCCGGCCAAGTTCTCCTACAGCGGCTCGGTGGGCATGTCGGATGCGGTGCGTCTGCCAGGTATGATGAGCGGCTTAGAGCAAGCCACTTACCTTAACGACTATAATTTTTACCGGGGCCTCCCCGCCACCGACAATGCCATTTATACGCCCGATGAGCTGGAATACTTCGCCAACAATGGCACCAATTGGCTGAAGGAAGCGTGGAAACCATCTATCGTTACGCGCAACGCGCTGAACGTAAGTGGCGGCAGCGACCGGGCTACGTACTTCGCCAGCGTGACGTACAACAAGCAGAACGGCAACTTCGACAACATCAACTCCGACAAGTGGACGTTCCGGGCCAGCACCGACGTGACCGTAGCTACTGGCCTGAAGGCGGGTCTCTCGCTGAGCGGCGACATATTCAAGCGGAGCACGTACTACTTCAAGCAGGGCTCGGAGAGCCCAGACAACGACATGAGGTCGTTGCTCTGGACGCCCCAGTATCAAGCTTTTTATGTGGATGGCAACCCGGCCTACACCACGCCCGGAAATAGCAACTCAAATACCATCGATGCTACGCACTTCTTTGAGGTGCAGAAGTCGGGCAACTATGCTTCGCAACGCAATACCGGCCTGAACCTGACGGCCAACGTTGACTACGAACTTCCTTTTCTGAAAGGCCTGAAGGCCCGGGTGCTCTATAGCCGCATCCTCGACAACAACTTCGGCAAGAATTTCGGCACTAGCTACTTAGTAACCGAATACAGGGGCCAAGGCGAGCATCGGCACATTCCGGGAGGTGATGTGGTGCAACAGCGTAACGTCCGAAACGGGGACATCATTCTGTTAACCCCGACTTATACGGATTCATACCAGTTCAACGGGTATTTGAACTACGATCAGCAGTTTGGTCGGCACCACGTGTCGGCGTTGGCTTTCTTCGAACAAGCTGAAACGCACTACGACGAAGCCAAAAGCTCCAAGACGGGTATCATTCCGGGTGGGCTCGACAACATCCGCTTTGCAACGGGTGATCTGGTGGTCGAGGAAACGGAAAGAGAATCGGGCATCCTTTCCTACGCCGGCCGGATCAACTACAACTTCGCCAACAAGTACTTTGCCGAGCTAGCCCTGCGCTACGACGGCTCCACCAACTTTGCCCCTGAATACCGCTGGGGTTTGTTCCCATCGTTGTCGGCGGGCTGGGTGCTTTCCGAAGAAAACTTCTTCCCGAAAGGCAACACCGTCAACTTCCTGAAAATCCGTGGCTCAGTGGGCCTGCTCGGGGGAGATGCCACCAAACCCTACAACTGGCAGGAAAATTACCAGTTCCAGATTGGCAAAGGCGCGGTATTCGGCGGCAATGGCGACCGGACCCAAACCGCAACGCCCAACAACGCGCTGGCGAACCGCCGGGCACGCTGGGACAACAACGAGAAGTATAACGTGGGTATCGACGCTCGTTTGCTGAATAACCGCCTCTCATTTAGCGTGGACGGCTTCTACGACCACCGCTACAATATGCTCACCGAAATCAGGGCCTCCGCGCCGGTAGTGATTGGTGCGGCGCTGCCTTCGGAAAATTATGCCAGCGTGAATGGCTTCGGCTATGAACTATCGGTAGGCTACGGCGACAAAATCAACAACGACCTCTCGTACCAAGTGAATACGTTTCTTTCTTGGAACGACGACAAGCAGATTCGGATGGACGTGGAGCGGGGTAAGATTGGGCAGTGGAACGACCCCACTGGCCGCTCGAGCGACCCGGGCGTAGCGGGCTACAAGTACCTAGGCATGTTCCGCACCCAGGAAGATGTAGACAACTGGCTGGCCATAGAAGGCAACAGCAAGTACACCCTGTTCGGCGACGCGCCTAAGCCAGGGATGCTGTATTACGAGGACGTTCGGGGCCCCAAGGATGCGTCAGGCAACTACACCGCGCCCGATGGCAAGATTACCGAGGACGATGAAACGTACTTGAATAGGAAAGCCAACAACCACTACGGTGTCGGCCTCAACCCGAGCATCAGCTATAAAGGCCTGACTATTCAGCTGACCATGGGCATGTCGTTTGGGGGCCAAGCCTTAGTGGAAGGTCCGGCGCGCAAAGTAGCTACGGCCACTTCAAATCGCCCGGAGTTCTGGGCCGACCACTGGACTTCTGACAACTCCACCGCCGCCTTTCCAGCGCCCTACACCAGCAACAGCTACGACCGCAATTCGGCCTTCTGGTACAGAAACTCGCTGTCGGCCAACATGCGCAACGCCACCATTTCCTACTCCTTGCCCTCCGCCTTCGTGAGCCGCGCCAACATCAGCAGCGTGAAAGTCTACTTCGTAGCAGTCAACCCGATCAACTTCTACAATCCCTACAGCTACAAAACGTATGGGGGCGCCTACGATGTGTACCCGACGCTTCGGTCACTGTCGCTGGGTTTGAATGTTGGCTTCTAATCACTGAACTCATGAAAATCACTCGCATAGCTACCCTATTGGCTTTTTCGGCTTCCGTGCTGACCATGGCAGGCTGCAAGGATACCCTCGACAAAATTGACCTCACCACCGCCAACGAAGACCTGGTTTTCCAGAACGAGCAACTGGCGTTCCTCAACCTGAGCTACATCTACGACCAAAACCTACCGAACTGGTTTGGCCAAACCAGCATTGGTATTGGGGCCACCAACCCCAGCATCTTGTCGGAGGAATCGTATGGAGAAAGCAAGTACTTCGAGGGGACTATCGTCCAAAACGACGTAACGGATATTGGTACTGCCATAGGTGCTACCACCAACTACGGTAAGATCCGCACTATCAACACGTTCATCCGGGGCCTCGAACGGTCACCGATTTCCGCCCAGCCCCGTAATCAGCTTAAAGGAGAAGCGCTTTTCTTCCGTGCTTACCGCTATTTCGACTTGGTACGAGTGTACGGCGGCGTACCGTTGGTACTCACTCCGCTACAAGCTGTAGGCGAAGAAGCACGCAACGAAGCGTATCTGCCGCGTAATTCCACCACCGAGTGCTTCAACCAAATCACCGCCGACCTGGATTCAGCCATTGCGTATCTGCCCGGTAAGTGGACGGCCACTGGCACCTGGGGCCGCATTACGAGCGGAGCCGCCGCGGCCTTTAAGGCGCGGGTACTGCTCTACGCCGCCAGCCCGCAGTTCAACCCTTCCGATGAAGCAACCAGGTGGCAAAAGGCTTTCGCCGCCAGCCAGCAGGCTCGGACGCTGCTAACCGCCAATGGCTTCCGTCTCCACACCTCTTTCGACCAATTGTGGTTTGAAGAACAAAACAACCCGGAGGCCGTGCTGGTAACCAGCTACAACACCGCCCTTGGCACCCAAAACAAGAAGAGCAACGAGTACGACAATGGTACCCGGCCTTCTTATACCGGTACCAGAGGCGGTTCCAACCGGCCCACTTGGGATTTGGTGCAAGCCTTCCCCATGCTCGACGGCAAAAAGCGGGGCGAATCAACCAAGTACCCGTACAGCCAGCAGTTGTTCTACAAAAACCGGGACCCGCGGTTCAATAAAACCATTGCCTACAACGGGCGAATTGGCCCCTGAACGGCAACACCAACTATAAGATCTGGACCTACCTCCGAGGCACTACCAGCGTAGAGCCATCGGGCGCCACCAACACCGGCTTCTACTTGCGCAAAGCCATTGACCCGAGACTAGGCGTCAACGATGTACAATACGCTGGCACCGACTGGATCGAGCTTCGCTATGCGGAAGTGCTGCTCAACTTGGCCGAAGCGGCCTGTGGTGTCAATAATATCGCCGAGGCGTACACGCAACTCAAAGCCATTCGGCAGCGGGCAGGCATTGAAGCCGGTACCGATGGTAATTACGGCCTGCAAGCGAATATGAACCGGGCGCAGATGTTTGATGCCATCTTATATGAGCGGCAAATAGAGTTGGCTTTCGAAGGTAAGCGCTTCTGGGACCTGCGTCGTTGGAAAAAGGTGGAAAGCCTCAATGGCAAACGCCGTGAAGCCCTTATCATCACACTGAAAACCACTGGTGTGCCTGCCGATTTCGCCACCACCCGCGACAATCTCGATATCGACCAAGTGTATACCAACTATTTCACTCTTGCTCCCAGAGTACTAGACACCCGCTACGCCATCAACTGGAAGTCCCCTTACTACTTCTTCGCCATCCCGCAGCAGTCTATCGACAACAACCCGCAGCTAATCCAGAACAATACCTGGGGTGGCGCCTTCGACCCGCTGCAATAACCCCCTACACTATATTAGTAGTATGAGAGCACAAACGGCCCGGAATCGAATGTTTCCGGGCCGTTTACTTTAAATGCAATTCTTGAACGTAAGCACTTTAGATTTACTACTCAATCTTCGTTTGTTATCAGGCCCTTATCAGTAGGCAGAGGCAACATCTGCCACTCTATTTCGAGCCTCTGCTCTCCCTCCGATCTACTTTCTTGGAGAACCATTATTTGTAAAAACAAAGAAGGACCAGCCAACGGCCAGTCCCTCTTCCACAACCAAAACACCTAAAAAATAATCTTTCTGATAAAATCACTCACAACTATCAGGCCAAACCACTGAAAATATTTACTCAGATAGCGTTACCTCACCTTTTTTCAACAAAAAAATAGTCTCCTGCAGTGAGTACAAGAGACTATTTTTTGTTGAAAAGAAGATTACTACCGAAACTCTTTCCAAGTTATTCTTTCACTACCCGGCTCACGATGCGAGAGCCAGCTACGTCAACCGTAATTAGGTACACACCAGGGGCTATACCGGGCAAATCGAGCTGCGGTTGGTTGGCACCCACCCGCACTTGGACAGGCTTGGTAGCCACGGTTCGGCCTAGCAAGTCAGCCACTTTCACGGTTGCAACACCAGTAGCCCGCGACTCGAAAGAAAGAGTAATGGTTTCCTTGAAAGGATTGGGATAGTAGCCAAACGTTTCGGCCACGAGAGCGGCCGGTTGATTGCTAAGCACAACGCTCAGGTCGCGGGCTCCGCGCAATACCTGGCCCCGAATTTCACCGTTAGGGTACATAGCCGTGTGGATGTTGGCATAGATACTGTCGCGGCGGAATTGCAGGGCTCTCCGAGCCGTGAAGTTGGCTGTAGCATTGGGCGCAACGTTGCCGGTAGGCTGCCAGAAACCTTGGGCCGAAATAGCTGTGTTGCCACTCGGAGTGTAGAAAGGGCTCAGATCGAATATTACCGGGCCTGCTTGGTTACGAAGGCCGCTATGAAAGTGCCCGCCCGTAACGGGCCCGCTGAGCCCACCCCATGCCAAACTGAAGTGCACGTTGCTCTGGTCACGGTCCATGCTCACGAAGCCGGAACCATAGGCAGTACTCGGATTGGGCGTAGGCCGCTCCTGCGAGCCATTCATTGAAATGGTATAGCCCTCACGTGCCAGCCGGTATACCTGCCCCGTATCTCCCCATTTGGGTTAGCCGCAGTTGTAAAAACGAGATTTACACCTCCAGTCAAAAACAAATTAATTAACTCTGTACCTAAAGTAGAAGATCCCGTCGGCGGAGTAAATATTACGCCGAAGACAGAAGGAGCGCCTGTTAAATTAACGCTGGCTATTAGATCGGCTGGTGTGTTAGCCTGCCCAACTCCTTTAGCATATGCATTAATTGTAGTAGGTGCTGCACTCAGGCCGGTATGCGCTACTCGCACACGCAGAGTATCAAATGTGCTGTTGAGCTGTAGCACGGCCACACCTTTGCCGGTAGCGGTACCGGCCGGCACCAACTGAGCAGCATCAAGGCGGGCATCATGGCTGATGAAGCGGGTCTCCTGAAATAGTTGCCCCCGAATCTCACCGCCGGGATTAGCGGCTGTGTGCACATTGATGTAGATCTGCCCAGCCTTCATAGCCGCAACAATAGCGGGAGTAGGTGTTACTTCGCCCTCAATAACGTTGCCACTGATATAAGGCATCAAATCCAGAACCACTGGGCCAGCTACCCCAGGCGCGCCTTGGTGAAAATGGGACATTGTGATAGGGCCACTCAGGCCAGCTACTACTACCCTAAACTTGAGCTTATCCTGGGCTTGCGTTAGGTTGAACGTACCTAGCCCCAAGGCATTGGTAGTAACAGGTGGCACTTCTTGGGTGCCTGTAAGGCTAGCCACAAATTCCTCGTCCTTTTCCAGCTCAATCTGCCCTCGAATCTCCCCCCTGGGTTGGCGGCGGTGTGTACGTTCAGGTAGTAGCCGCCTCGCAAGTAGCGGTCCAACTTGCCCCGGTCGATGTCCGCACCAGTCAGATACCCTTGAATACGGTTGCCCCGAATAAAGCGAAATAAGTCGGTCACAACCGGGCCTGCTACTCCGCGGAAGCCGAGGTGTGTATGCGCCATAATAATGGGGCCGCTCAGGCCGCTAAAAGCGCCCGAGATAAATAGTGTATCCCGTGTAGCATTCAGCGTGAAACTGACTGCCCCGCGTGCGCCCGTTGTAACGGCCGGCACTTCCTGGGCTCCATCCAGAGTAGAGCCTAGCAACAAATGAGCCCGTAAATGGTCGGCTCGGGAGCTGACGCTGAGCAGCACGATCAACAAGCCAGTCAGCAGATGCGTAAGTTTTTGTCCCATACTAGGTTAGAAAAGAATATGGTGAAAATGAAACTACACAGTAGTACTGCCACAGACGAGATTTGTTCTACTACATATGTATATAATAATGTTAACGTGTTCTACGCTGCTATGAATCGCTCCGTCGCGCATAGCGTACTTTGCAGCTCCAGCCTATTGGCTTTTTCCCTCACCCTATTTCCATTAGAAGCATGGAAGCACCCAACCCTGACTTTATGCGCGAAGCCATTCGCCTTTCTATCGAGAAAATGCAGGCTGGCTACGGTGGTCCTTTCGGAGCCGTAATTGTGAAGAATGGCGCCATCATTGCCCGTGGTTTCAACCAAGTTACCAGCACCAACGACCCAACCTGTCACGCCGAAGTTGATGCTATTCGGAAAGCCTGTGCCGCGCTCGGCAGCTTCCAGCTCGACGACTGCGACCTGTATACCTCCTGCGAGCCATGCCCTATGTGTTTAGGCGCTATTTATTGGGCTCGGCCGCGCCGCGTGTTCTATGGCAACACCAAACAAGATGCTGCCGCCGTCGGCTTCGACGATCAGTTTATCTACGATGAGATAGAGAAACCCCTCGAGCAACGCCGCATTGCCATGACTGAGTTGCTGCGCGACGAAGCAGGCGCTGGCTTCCGAGCTTGGGAAGTCCAAGAAGACAAAAACAAATACTAAGAATTATACAAATTATTATCGCCTCGCACTAGCTAGCCTCACGGTTTGTTAATGCGAGGCGTTTTGCATCTATATGACTCATATATAAAAACAGAGCGTTTTGACATATTAAATAGCACTAATTTATTGTCTTTTTTTGTTTAATCAACTTTTTTTAGAGAATTGAATATTCTTGACAGATAAATAACAAAGTGCAATTGCTTGAGCTCAATAAGGCCACTATATTTGTTTTGAGACCTAGCATGTTAAGGTCTGTAATCGGGCAGAAGTTGATTGATTATGTTGGATAGCGTCCCCCCACTTAGTAACTACCACAATCTGTACTAAATGAAAACACTTTACCTCCCATGCAGCCAGATGCGAATATGGCTGAGATCTTCTAGTAAGATTTTACTACCGGCAGCGTTGTTGTTTGGCTTAGAGCAAAATGCCCAAGCTCAAGCGCAAAACACATTTCCAAGATTCGCTGCGTTTACATCAAACAACCCTAATGATTTTAGATTGGGGGAAATCCTAAGTCAGCCACTCTAACAGGAACAACTGCTACAGCTACGAACGGCTTCCTTAGACTAACGGATGCAACCGCCGACCAGTCGGGCTTTATCATCGACCAACGTGCCTTCCCAGCTCCCCAAGGATTTAGCATTTCGTTCGAGTTTTTCTCTTACGGCAAGTCTACCGGTTTAGGAGCAGACGGGTTTTCAGTGTTTCTAGTTGATGCTGACAAAACGAATGCTGCAGACTTTACTCCTGGGGCTTCAGGTGGCTCACTCGGCTACGCCCAGAAGACGATTGCGCCTATCAGCAATGGCGTCCCCAATGGCTACATAGGTATTGGCATTGATGAGTTCGGCAACTTTGCCAACCCAACAGAAGGACGTGTTAAGGGACCAGGCGAAACACCCGATGCCATCTCCGTCCGTGGGGCAGGCAACGGCCAGAGCATCACTGATTATCCTTATTTAGGGGGAAGTGGCACATTACCGTTTAGTCTGGATGTATCAACACGAGTCACCGATTCAAAGAATGATAATTACCGTCGGGCCTACATTGATGTTATACCTCAGGGTGTTACTCCGAATATAACTTACAAAATTACTGTGCGCATTCAGCACGGCACTCAAGTAACGAAAGCCATCGATAACCTTACCGTTGCAACTCCACCCGATAGGTTGCGCATTGGATTTGCGGGCTCTACAGGTGGTAGCACCAACATTCATGAGATTCGTAACCTAGCCATTGTGCAAGCTCCTATTGCCAATGACGATATTGCCGGTACGATTTACAATCAGAATGTTACACTAAATGTGCTCAACAATGACGTTTTCTCTGGCAGTGAATATAAACCAGGGACGGTTGACCTAGACATCACTACCTCTGGTGTACAGAAAAGCTATCCTATGCCTGGCGGCCAAGGAACCTTCACAGTGGACGACAATGGGCTAGTCACTTTCAGGCCCAGTGGTACTTTCGCGGGTGTAGTGACTCTGCCGTACATAATGCAGGACGTAGCCGGCTCTACCGCTCCACTATACTATTCTAACCCGGGCAACATTACCATCATTGTAGAGGGAGCCGATGTATCTACAACTGTAAGCGGCCCAACCTCTGCCAATCCTGGCTCGCGCATCACTTACACCGCAAATACTTCCAACCTTGGCACTCAGGTAGCTACAAATGTAATTCCTAGGCTACAGCTTCCTGCGAACTTAACAGGGGTAGAGGTAACAAATGGTTCATACAATGCAACTAGTGGGTTAGTTACGTTTACCACTATTACTAGCCTAGCAGTAGGTGCGACAGACCCAACTGTTAACTCTGTATCCTTTACTGCTCCTAATACCAACGGCAGCACCGTTACCGGCACTACAAACTACGTAACAACTGCCCCTGCCGTTCCTGATCCTGTGGCTACAAATAACACGGCCACTATCAGCACTGTTATTACTGGTATCGCCAATGCAGCTGGAGTTTGTGCTACTCCCGGCAAAGATGGTCCTGCTGCTCTTGACGGCACAACTACTCCTAACACATACTACCCTGGTACTGCATCAGCCGCAGTGGGTGCAACCAGCATTTCAGTTGGCATGGCTACGGGCAGTACTGCACCTATTGCTGCTGGCGACTTATTGTTAGTTATGCAAATGCAGGGCGCAGAAATCAACGTAGCAAATTCCGATAGATACGGGTCCAATACAAGAACCGGAGCCGGTATCCTTGGTACCAACTACACGGCTGGAACGTACGAATATGTTACCGCTGCAGGTCCTGTAGCAAATGGCGCTGTACCACTGACAACAGGGCTCGTGAATGCATACACTGATGCTGGTATCACGGCCACGGCTGGGTTGCGCCGCTTCCAGGTGATTCGAGTGCCACAATATTCTTCTCTAGTCATTAACGGAGGAGTAACTGGAACAGAATGGAATGGCTCAACGGGCGGCATACTTGCACTTGACGTAGCAGGCAAGACGAAATTCTCAGCAAACAGTTCCTTGAACATGACTGGCAAGGGCTTCCGTGGCGGTGGTGGCAATAGATATATTGGCAACGGTAATTTCGACAATGCAGACTATGTGAGATCTGCTGTTACTGGAACGACGGGAGCTCACGGCTCTAAGGGGAAGGAATAGTGGGCACACCCTTATTTGTGAATAATAATGGCGCCGTATTTACGAATGCTAACGATAATTATCCTGGTGGCAGCTTAGGTCAAGGTGCTCCGGGTAACGCTGGCGGTGGCGGTAGTGACGCTATTACTTCTAGCAATGATGGCAACACCGGTGGTGGTGGTGGAGCAAATGGAGGAGTTGGCGGTATAGGCGGCGAATACAACGGAAGCAACTCCTCATATGGAGGAAGAGGTGGGGCTGTAATTGGATCCGCATCGGCAAGCCGTTTAACCCTTGGCGGCGGCGGTGGCGCAGGTTCTAATAACAATGGTAGCTCGCCTGAAAATTCTTTTACCAGCAATGGTGGTGATGGTGGTGGAATAATTATTTTCCGTACTGGCTCGGTTAGTGGCATTGCACCAATTATAACTAATGGCGATGCAGGCAGTGCTTCTACAAATAATGGCGGCGGCGGCGGCGGTGCCGGTGGAACCGTATTAGTAGCTGTTCAAACCTCCAATACAGACAGTATAAGTGTACAAGCACTTGGTGGACGCGGTGGCAACACTACTGGCACTTCCACTGTATCCTATGGTACCGGCGGCGGTGGCGGTGGCGGTCGTGTTTATGCTGCTAGTGGTTTACTAAACTCAACTTTCACCGGAGCTAGCAATGGCACTGCAACTTATAACAACAGTAGAGGAGGTACAGTCACCTCAGACAGTGATGCTACTAACGGCAACACTGGAACCTCAGATACTGATATACCAGCAGCAGTTGCAAGTGTAGGTGCTTGCCTGCCCACATTCAACGTTGAACTATCGACCTCTACTCGCAATGTGGTACGCAGAGCTGATCGATCAGTAAGCCCTGCTACCTATACACTCCTAGTAACCAATCTAGGTGGGTCAGCAAGTTCTGTAAGTTCTCTAGTATCGTTAACCGCTAATATCTTTGCCTATGATCCGGCTTTCAAGCCAGTAGCAACGCTACAATTGGCTAATGAAACGGGAAACACAGGCAACAAAACAGCGGCTACTAACTTGACCGTTACTGCACCAACTACCGCTACTAGTACTCCAACCTTTGGTATTGGTACTATTCCGGCCGGTGCTACTGTAAGCATCACCTTCCGTGCTACGGTCGCTAGCACAGCCATTGATGGCATTGCTTATCAGGCTGATGCCACAGTAACCTACCTCGATCCTACTCGCACTACAGCTACTCAAAGGGTAGGCCCTAATAGTCCTTATGCTTCGGGAGGTGCATCAGCAGGAGGCACCAATTATGGAGCCAGCAGCAGTAGCAGAGAGGATGTAATAGTTGCTCGTCCACTCCCAGTTGAGTTGAAGCGCTTTGATGTAGTAGCCAAGGACTTGAACGCTGAGTTGACTTGGGGTACTGCTAGTGAGCTACAAAACCACCAATTCAACATCGAGCGCAGCCTAGATGGCCAGAACTTTGAGCGTATCAATGTCGTGAAAGGTCAAGGTACTTCTTCTAAGGAAGTTGCTTACCGCTACACAGATGCTGGCGCAGGTCGTTTGTCGCTGAAGCCGATCTACTACCGCCTACAGCAGGTAGACCTCGATGGCAGCAGCAGCTACTCGCCGATACGTGTTGTGAAGTTTGAGCGCGGAACGAAGGCGGCTATTGCCCTCTATCCTAACCCGCACCAAGGCACTGCTACGCTTGACCTTACTGCTTTGTCTTCGCTCGACTCGCAGGTTGAGGTAATGGATATATCGGGCCGCGTAGTGGGCAAGTTTCAGCTACTAGGTGGGCTTCAACATCAGCTCGACTTGAATGCGCTTCCACTTGGTTCTTACCTGATCCGGGTGCGCAACGCCGAAACCGTTGTTACCCTACCGATGGTGCGTAACTAACGCTTCAAGATTTCGTCAGTGAAATTGGCCGCCGCAGACTTCTGCAGCGGCCAGTTTTCTTTATAATGATTGGCAAATCAGTTCCTAGCAAACAGAAAGGCCCGGACGTATAGTACGTCCGGGCCTTTCTGTTTGCTGGAAACTAGGTGTTAGAACTTACCGCCCCCTTTGCCCATACCGCCCATCATGCGGGCCATTTGCTGCATGCCGCCTTTAGTTTGGCTCATCTTGTTCATAGTACGCATCATTTTGCGCATATCCTCGAACTGCTTCATGAGGTTATTCACTTGCTGAATATCAGTACCCGAACCTTTAGCGAGGCGCTTACGGCGTGAGCCGTTGAGTACATCAGGGTTGGCGCGCTCATGAGGTGTCATGCTCTTGATGATGCTTTCAATGGGCTTAAAGGCATCATCGTCGATTTCTACGTCCTTGATGGCCTTGCTCATGCCGGGTATCATGCCTACCAAGTCCTTGAGGTTACCCATCTTCTTGATTTGCTCTAGCTGCGAGAGGAAGTCGTCGAAGTTGAACTGGTTTTTGCGAATCTTTTGGTTGATACGCTTGGCTTCGTCCTCGTCGAACTGCTGCTGTGCGCGCTCGACCAGCGAGATAACGTCGCCCATGCCCAAGATGCGTTGGGCCATCCGGTCTGGATAGAACATATCCAGCGCCTCCATCTTCTCGCCAGTCGAGATGAACTTGATAGGCTTCTCCACTACGGCCCTGATGCTGAGGGCGGCCCCGCCGCGGGCATCACCATCGAGCTTGGTGAGTACCACCCCGTCGAAGTTGAGACGGTCGTTGAAGGTCTTGGCGGTGTTTACAGCGTCCTGGCCCGTCATTGAGTCCACCACGAACAGTGTCTCCGAGGGGTTGATGGCACGCTTTACCGCTTCGATTTCGGTCATCATTTGCTCGTCTACGGCCAAGCGGCCGGCGGTATCGATGATAACTACTTTCTTGTTGTTCTTGCGGGCATACTCGATGGCATTGCGCGAAATTTCCACCGGGTTTTTGTTCTCCACCTCGGCGTACACTTCCACCCCAATCTGCTCACCGAGCACCTGGAGCTGGTTGATAGCGGCCGGCCGGTACACGTCGCAGGCCACGAGCAGCACCGTGCGGTTTTGCTTTTTAATGAACGAGGCCAGCTTACCTGCAAAGGTGGTTTTGCCTGAACCCTGCAGACCCGAAAGCAGCACAACGGCCGGGTCGCCCTTGATAACAATATCCTTCTTGTCGCCGCCCATGAGCAGCGTTAGCTCATCATAAACGATTTTGGTCATAAGCTGGCCCGGCGACACGGCTGTCAGCACGTCGCGGCCCATGGCCTCGTCCTTGATTTTGTCGGTGACTTCTTTCGCCACTTTATAGTTTACGTCGGCATCAACGAGGGCGCGGCGGATTTCCTTGATGGTGGACGCCACGTTGATTTCGGTGATGCTGCCTTGGCCCTTGAGGGTTTTAAAGGCTTTATCGAGTTTAGTACTTAAGTTATCAAACATTGAATCGCTGATTTGCGCTGATTTACTTGGTTTCGCTGATTAACACGGCATCTTTTTTTACCTAATTGAAGGCTTCTTAATATGAGCGCCATCCAACTTCGGTCAGACTAGACGTGCATACAGATGCACGCCAGAGGCCATTTTCATTGCGGCTTACTTCGTTCCAACTTCCTTATAACCTAGTGGCTCTTCAAAATTCCATCTAACCGAAAGAGTGTAGAGCTTTTCTACCCTCCTAGGAGTTGCAGATGAACGGAGACGAGTTCAGCCTTCAAAAGTAACCAGAAAACCCCAAAAGGCCGCGTCTGTGTACCTTCGTGCATCTTCCCGCTATTTACTTGCCTTGTGTCTGCTGCTCGTCCGCTCCGTTTGCTTGTCATTACGTACTACTGGCCACCTTCCGGAGGCGCAGGTGTGCAACGGAGCCTGAAGTTTGTGAAGCACTTACCAGCACTTGGGGTGGAGTCTACCGTGCTTACCGTGGACCCGGCGCAAGGCGCTTATCCGGTGCTAGACCATTCTTTGGCCGCCGAGGTACCCGCCAGCGTCCGGGTGATACGGACGGGTACTTCCGAGCCTTTTGGAAGCTACAAGAAACTAACGGGGCGCGCCCAGATTCCATATGGGGGGTTTGCCAACGAAAGCAAAACCAGCTTCACGCAGCAGCTTTTCAAATTTGTACGCGGCAACTTGTTTGTTCCCGATGCGCGGCGCGGCTGGAACTCGCATGCGCTGCAAGCCGTCGCCCAACTGATGGCGCAAGGCGAAACCTTTGACGCGGTGCTTACTAGCTCGCCCCCCACTCTACGCAGTTGATTGGGCTTGAGCTAAAACGCCGTTACGGCTTGCGTTGGCTTGCTGACCTGCGCGACCCGTGGACTGATATTTACTACCGCGCCGAACTCAACCAAACAGCGCCTGCCCGCTGGCTGGACGCCCGCTACGAGCGGCAGGTACTAGAGCAAGCCGACATCGTACTCACCACGAGTGCCGACACAAAACGGCTGTTCTTAGGTAAATCGGCGAAGCTCAAAGACAGCAAGTTTCATGTGCTGCCCAACGGCTATGACGAGAGCGACTTCAAGCTTCCCTCCTCCCCTCCTACCGACGCGCTGCTCATCACACATACCGGCACCATCTCCGAAACCTATCACATTGAGCTGTTCCTAAGCGCAGTGGCGGAGTGCATGCGTCGGCATGCCGATGTGCCGCTGCGACTGCGCTTTGTGGGCAAAGTGGCCGACGGAGTGCAGCGGCAGATAACAGAAAGCGGCCTTTCAGAAGCTACTGAATTGCTGCCCTTTGTGCCGCACGACCAGTCGGTGGAATATCTGCTGCGTTCCACTGCTTTGCTGATGGCTATTCCGGATGTACTCCACAACTTCGGTATCCTGCCCGGGAAAGTGTTTGAGTACCTGGCGGCCAACAAACCGATTATCTGCGTGGGCCCAACCGGCTCCGATGCCGACCATCTGTTGCAGGAATGCGGGGCTGGCCGCGCCTGGCCGTACGACGCCTACGAGGCTATGCTTGATTATTTGGAATCTCTCGTGGCACAGTGGCGCATCAACCCCAATCTAGACCTGCCAGCCCTTAGTCACACTCGGTATTCCCGGCGCGCTTTAACCGAGCAACTCGTTGCGCTTTTAACATAAGCGCGAAAACCAGACTTGAGAAAGATTACCAACGAGCAAGGGACTTGCTTTTGAACGGTTGCTAGCTTTCTGCACTCCTTAAGTAAGCGTACCTTTGCCACCCAATTTAGAGGTGGTACTGTACCGCTACTCTAATTCTCGCCTTTTCTCATCCCAATTCCCTAATGGCTCTCGACCTCACTAATAAATCCATTTTGGTTACCGGTGGCACCGGTTCGTTCGGCAAGCAGTTCGTACAAACCGTGTTCGAGAAGTTTCCGCAGGTCCGGCGTTTGGTCGTGTATTCGCGCGATGAGCTGAAGCAGTACGAAATGTCGCAGACTTTTCCGCAGTCTAAGTACCCAGCTATTCGCTATTTCATTGGCGATGTGCGGGACGGGGAGCGGTTGAAACGTGCCTGCGAGGGCGTCGATATTATTGTGCACGCCGCCGCTCTAAAGCAAGTACCCGCCGCCGAGTACAACCCCATGGAGTGCATCAAGACCAACATCTTTGGTGCCGAAAACGTGATAAACGCCGCTTTCGACTGCGGCGTAAAAGATGTCGTGGCACTGAGCACCGATAAGGCTGCTGCTCCTATCAACCTCTACGGCGCTACCAAACTCTGCTCCGACAAGTTGTTTGTGGCCGCCAACAACATGAAAGGCGCCCGAGATTTACGCTTCTCCGTAGTTCGTTACGGCAACGTAATTGGCTCGCGCGGATCGGTGGTACCTTTCTTTTTGCAGCGTCGTCATTCCGGTGTGCTGCCCATCACGCACCCCGACATGACGCGCTTCAACATTTCGTTGGAAGAAGGCGTGAACCTAGTGCTTTATGCGCTGGAAAATGCTTGGGGCGGGGAGATTTTCGTGCCTAAGATTCCGAGCTACAAAATAACCGAGGTAGCACAGGCCATCGGACCGAATTGCCAACAGGAAATCGTGGGTATCCGGCCCGGCGAGAAGCTGCACGAGGAAATGATTACGTCGACCGATGCCCTGAGCACGGTGGAGTTAGACAAGTATTACGTGATTCTCCCTTCTACCCCGCAATGGAGCGTCGATAAGTTTATTGAGAAGTTCGATGGGCAGCGTGTCCCGTTGGGTTTCCACTACGATTCAGCCAACAACAGTGACTGGTTGTCGGCCGACGAAATTCGGGAGGAAATCCGCTTGCATGTCGATCCTAATTTCACGGTTTAGACCTGTGCAGCATTAGTTTTCGAACCGGGTTCCAGTTTACTATTCTCCTTTCTTTTTCTGCATGATCATCCAGAATTTCGATTCCGCCCAGGCCATTACCTACGAAAACGGGTTCTACCTCACCAGCGACATTACGCGGCTAGCGAAGGCCATGGGCCACTTCGAAATCTACCGGATGATTACGCACCTACCCGGCCAGGTAGTGGAATGCGGCGTGTTCAAGGCAACATCGCTGGTGCGTTGGGCTACTTTTCGGGAGTTGCTCGAAAGCCCATTTTCCCGCCGCATCATTGGTTTCGACATTTTCGGCTCCTTTCCTCGCCACGACGATGCAGCCGATAATGCCTTTGCCGCCCGCCACGACGATGTAGCCGGCCAGGGCCTAAGCATGGAACAGGTGCAGGCAGTGCTAACCCATAAAGGGCTACGCAACGTGGAGCTAGTGCCTGGCGACGTAATAGAAACTGTGCCAGCCTACGTGGTGGCTCACCCCGAATTACGTGTTGCGCTGCTGCACATCGACGTAGACGTGTACAAGCCCAGCAAAGTGGCCCTCGATGCCCTCTACGACTTGGTCGTACCGGGAGGGCTCATCGTGTTTGACGATTATGGTACGGTAGCTGGTGAAACCCGCGCTGTGGATGAGTTGTTGCAACAATATGGGCTTACGCTGCAAAAACTTCCTTACACCCACACGCCCAGCTTTATCCGTAAGCCCGTGGCTCCGGGTTCTTCTCTATGAAAACCTACCATAAGCACCTCGAGTCTACGCTGGCTGCCGGCGAAACCGTTAGTCTGACGCGCCGGCCTGTGTTCCGGTCGTCGGCTATTTTTCCGGTGCTACACAACGCGCATTACTCGTGCCGGGTGCTGTTTATGGGCTACTGGCTGCTCAAGCGTAACATTCCCGAGGTACAAATGCTGGTGACGCTCCGCGCGCAAAACGGCACCATCCTATTGCGCAAGAGCTTGCTTATCACCGAACCCAAAGCGTTTGCGCTACGAGTTGGCGATTTGCTTGCCGAAACAACTACCGAGGAGGCCACCGAGTTTACTGGCTCTTTGGAGCTAGAAATATTTGCCACCCGGGACCTGGTGTATCCTTATCCGGCGTTTGTGCTGAATTACTTCAGCGACACCTTTATGGCCACTGTACATACCACCGGCCGGGTGTACAACGACATCGAGGACCTGCAGGAAAACGAGGATATTCAAGTTCCAGAATGCGGGTTCGACATCTTGTCGGGCGCTGCATACGCACCATTTTTTGCCTTCGTGAATGGCGTCTACGCTTACGAGAAGCAGATCGTGCGCTGGACTATAGTGGATGAGCACGACCGCGCTACCCAAGGCGAGTTTGAGTTGCGCGACGTGCAACCCTACGGCACCTACTTCATCAACCTGCGCGACTACATCGACCTAGACACTATTCTACAGGGTCAGAAAGGCACGATCAAGATCCACCATAATTTCCGGGGTTTCTTCCCGCGCTTCGTCGCAGGCAACTTCGAGTTGGAGCGTCACGCCCTCAGCATCACGCATACCTACTACGACAGCTCGGCCGTCAGCGACGCCGGGGCCTATTGGGGCAATACCGACGAGCGGTTTCACGACAGCGCCGTATTTGCGCCCCTCTTTTTGGAAGAAGGCGAGTACACACAATTGGTGTTCTATCCTATTTACTCCCCTTCCGCCTTCGGCATCGACCTCGAATTCTATGACACCAATGGCCAGCGCATAGGAACTGTTCAGAACTGGCGTCACCTCGAAACCTCGCCGGATCAGTTCTTCACCTTGAACTTCAACGATGTTATCCGCGAGAACTTTTTGCCGGAGCAGGCTCGTCAGTTGCGTGGCGTCAATATTATCAAGCATTGGCCCAACCGGGAGCGTATCCCAACCCGCCTTAAGTTCGGCCTGAACGTCGGACGCCAGCAGCGCCCGATGAACCTGCCAACGAATGTCTGTTTCAACTCGCAAGTAGCCAACGCCAAGCTCCTGACTAAACCCGGTACGTTTAAGTGGAGCCCCATTCTCGATGGCGAACATTCAGTGGTAGTTATCCTGAACGGTTCGCCCGTAAAGGAGTACGCCACGCCCGCCAACCTAGACCTAACTTTCTACCGCGAAGCCGACAACCAAACTCTCAGCCGTACCGCCCAAGTAGCCCCTTTCGGTCAGCTCCGCATCGACATGAACACCGACCAGGAGCTAGCTAGCTTCCTCGATGGCCAGCCCGGTTGGGTGACCATTCAGGCCGACAACCCATTCGTGACTTCCTGGTACTTCGATTTCAATGAAAGCGGCGCGGTTGGGGTGACCATGCATTTTAGGTGTGCTGCTTTACTCTATCGTTTTCGAGATAAAGCGGCTTTTGCGGTAAACAGTCTTTGCACTAGACGATTATCTAAGCACACGAAGCACATAGTTGACCAATTCATTCAAAGGGCGTACGGCTGCACATTTCAATTTACCAATGAGCAATTTTCCCACTCATCCTATTCCCTACGGTCGTCAGCATATCACTGAGTCTGATATCGAGGCCGTTACGGCTACGCTTCGTTCTGATTATCTAACGCAAGGGCCGAAAGTAGGTGAGTTTGAAGAGCAATTTGCTGCTTATGTAGGAGCTCGGTATGCTGTAGCTGTTAGCAACGGTACGGCGGCGCTGCACCTTTGCGCGTTGGCCCTACAGGTGCAGCCAGGCCAACGCGTCATTACAACGCCCATCACCTTCGCGGCTTCAGCCAATTGCGTGCGCTACTGCGGCGGCGAGGTGCACTTCGCCGACATCAACCCCGCCACCGCCCTGATTGATTTACAAGCCGTGCGGCGCTTGCTGGAAAGCCACCCAAAAGGCTATTTCCACGGCTTAATTCCAGTGGATTTCGCCGGTTTACCCGTCAACCTGGAAGAAGCGCGAATGCTGGCCGACGAGTTTGGACTTTGGATTATTGAAGATGCTTGCCATGCACCAGGAGGCTATTTCACAGATTCCCGAGGCCATCAGCAAAGCTGCGGCAATGGGCAATACGCTGACCTTGCTATTTTCAGCTTCCACCCAGTCAAGCATATTGCTACTGGCGAAGGCGGCATGATTACCACCAACCGGGAAGACCTCTACCAGGAATTGCTGAAGCTACGCACGCATGGCATCACTAAAGACCCTGCTCAAATGCACCGTCACGATGGTGGCTGGTACATGGAAATGCAGGAGTTGGGGTACAACTACCGGATGCCAGACATGCTTTGTGCTCTTGGCATCAGTCAGCTTCAGCGCGCTAATGAAGGTCTTGCCCGCCGCCGCCAACTTGCTGCTCGTTACGACGAGGCATTTGCAGATATATCAGGCGTAACATCTTTGGCTGGTGCCGGGGGGCACGCTTACCACCTGTATGTTATTGAAGTAGAAGACCGTAAAGGCCTCTACGATTGGTTGCGCGCTAAGCAAATATTTGCGCAGGTACATTATATACCGGTGCATACTATGCCCTATTATCAGCAATTTGGCTGGAAGCCAGGAGACTTTCCGCTAGCAGAGAATTACTATCAGCGCTGCCTTAGTATTCCACTATTCCCGAGCCTCACCGATGAAGAGCAAGACTATGCAATAGCTTGTATTCGGGAATTCATTGATCGGTAGTCAGCCAGCGACAGCATATTCCACTCACTCAATCTGTTTCTCGTTGAAGAAGGTTGGCATCATTTCGCAAGCACGCATGACCAGTACGCGGCTGCCAGGCAAAGTGCTTTTGCCAGTCGGTGACCAGCCATTGCTCCAGTATCATGTGGCACGGGTGCAACAAAGCGGCTTGCCACTGTATTTAGCTACCACCACTAACGCCACTGACGATCCGCTGGCTGATTTCGCCGCCACTCGGCACCTACCTTGCACCAGAGGCGATGAGCAGGATGTATTAGCTCGCTACCAGCAGTGCGCCGCATTCAATGATTTAGACATAATTGTGCGTGTAACCTCAGATTGCCCGTTGCTCGACGGACAATTAATAGCCGAAAACGTACAGACGTACATACATACCGATAACTCCCGGTTGTACCTGTCCAACGTATTGGAGCGCACTTATCCACGAGGGCTCGACTTCGAAATATTCTCACGCGAATTGCTGGAAGAGGCGTTTCTACACGCTACTCTGCCTGCCGACCGTGAACATGTGACGCCGTACATTCATCAAAACCGGTCAGGACGGGTCCAATTCCAGCATGTCACCCGCCGGGAGGATCGTAGTTTGTACCGCCTTACAGTGGATACCCCCGAAGATTTCCAATTGATTCAGCAGTTGATAGAACATTATGAAGCGGCTACTCTATCGACCGACGCTCTGATCCAGCTTTTGGATCAGCACCCTGAGCTAGTAGCGCTAAACGCGCACATCGAACAAAAGAAACTGTAAAATGCCGCTTCCCCGCTTACTGCTGCGCGCCGATGGCAACTCTCGCATCGGCCTAGGACATGTGATGCGGCTGCTGGCCTTAGCGGAAATTCTACAGGAGGAAGCATCCACGTGTGTATTTCTGATCCGGGAGCCCGACGAAGAGCTACGTCGACAATTAGCTGCTATCAACTGCACTGTGGTGGAATTGCCTACCCAACCGTTAGCGGAAGAAGCCGCTTGGCTGGTACGCCATGTGCTACTCGCTACAGACGTGTTGCTGCTAGATGGCTATTCCTTCACCTACAGATACCAACAAACAGTGCGGGGCAAAGTGGCGCAGTTGATTTATGTAGACGACTTGCACAGCTTTCCATTGGCTGCCGATTTGGTACTAAATCCGGCGGGCGGCATCAAAGCTAGTCAGTACGAGTTGCGCCAGCCCGGAGCTCGTTTGCTGGTGGGACCTGCTTTTGCGCCTCTGCGGGCGGCTTTCCGTAGCGCATCGCTTCTGCCCACCCCTACCGCTGCCCCCGATGTAGTATTGGTGTGTTTGGGTGGCGCCGACCCAACGCATCAAACACGGCAGGTAGCGGAAACCCTACTGGCTCTTACTGCGGTGCAGCATGTACACGCGGTAGTAGGCAGTGCTTATACTGGATGGAACGAATTGTCAGGGTGGGCCAGCCAGCACGCTCGTCTGACGTTGCACCGCAACTTATCAGCCGCTGAATTGGTAGTACTGATGCGCCAGTGCGGGGCAGCAGTTTGCTCGCCCAGCACCGTTAGCTATGAGTACTGTGCGGCCGGAGGGGGCTTGCTACTGCTTCTGCCTGTAGCAGACAATCAACGCGACATCAACTACTTTCTTCTTTCCACCGAGTTGGCGCTACCCTATGCAAGCGCTTCGAAGGTGCTGTCGTCGGGGGCGCACACGCTCGCTGCCGAATTCAGGCAGAAACAACGGCGTGCCTTTGATGGACTCGCACCTGTGCGGTTACAGCAAGAGTTTCGGGCGTTGCAATTGCCACCACCACCCTTTCACTTACGCCCAGCAACCCTCCATGATTCTGATCTACTGTTCGAATGGACCAATGATCCAACTGTTCGACAGTATTCTTTCAACCCAAGTCCGGTACTACGCACCGAGCACGAACAATGGTTGGCGGCCCGACTAACTGACCCAAGTAGCCTGTTGCTACTAGCCGAACAACCCGATAATAGCAGCCCCGTGGGAATTATCCGTTTCCAGGTGGCGGGCGCACAGGCTACCCTTAGCTATTCGCTGGCTGCTCCGTTTCGGGGCAGAGGTTTAGCGGCGCTATTGTTGCTAGCCGGCACGCGCTACCTCATCCAGACATTTACGCAGGTGCAACAGATACTAGGCCACGTGCACCAGCACAATACAGCTTCAATTAAAGCTTTTGAGAGAGCCGGATTTTCCCTGCTTCCAGAGCAAGCAAATATTTCTCCGGAATCCGTTACGTTCGTTTGGGAATGCGCAGTGATATAAACTTATACACAGTATTCTTCGATTAGACTCCTTTATGTTCTGCATAACGATAGCCGTCGTCTTCCTAACTAGGCAAGCAGTGGACTTAAGTACACTGCTCGAATAGGATTTACAGCTTTGTATTTAGCTACCAGAACTAAGAATGTTTACGCCTGTATCCAGCAAGCACTTGCCGACTGATTCGGTCAGCAAGCAGTACTTTTGAGATTCCTTACGTGCGCTTCATTTTTTTGCTATGCAACTTGGCTCCCGTCTCATCGGCCCTGACCAGCCGCCACTCATCATTGCCGAACTCAGCGGCAACCACAACCAGGATCTGAATCGAGGGTTGGCCATTGTGGATGCTATGGCCGCCGCCGGAGCCCATGCCATCAAGCTCCAAACCTACACCGCCGATACCATGACCCTGCCTGGCGCTTACCGTATCGACGACCCCAACTCGTTGTGGTATGGCCGTGAATTGCACGAGTTATACCAGGAGGCGCACACGCCGTGGGAGTGGCACCAGCCACTATTTGAGCGCGCCCGGCAGCACGGCATGCTGGCCTTTAGCTCGCCTTTCGATGAAACGGCTGTCGATTTTCTGGAATCGCTCGACGTACCAGCCTATAAAATTGCTTCGTTCGAAAACACTGACTGGCCCCTGCTGCGGCGAGTAGCCGCTACGGGCAAACCCGTCATTATGAGCACGGGCGCCAGTACATTAGCAGAAGTAGCAGAAGCAGTGCAAGTGTTGCGCGACGCGGGTTGCCGCGACCTAGTGCTGTTGAAATGTACTAGCACCTACCCGGCAACGCCACTCAATACTAATCTGCGCACTATCCCGCACTTTCAGCAGCTCTTCCCCGACTGCCTCGTCGGCCTCTCCGACCATACGGCCGGAGTAGGTGCCTCCGTAGCAGCAGTAGCTCTAGGGGCTTGTGTTATTGAAAAGCACGTCACACTTCGCCGGGCCGACGGTGGCGTAGACTCTGCTTTCTCCTTGGAACCCGAGGAAGTAGCCAGTCTAGTAACAGAAACAGAGCGGGCTTGGCAGGCTTTGGGCCAGATACAATATGGCGTGCAACGTGCCGAAGAAAAGAGCCGCCTCTACAAACGTTCTCTCTACGTGGCACAGGAAATTCAGGCTGGCGAGGTATTCACTAAGGAAAACCTACGCGTCGTCCGGCCCGGCGACGGATTGCCACCACGCTACTACGACCAGTTGCTAGGTAAACCAGCTCGACAACATTTGTCGGCTGGTACGCCTCTTACATGGGAGGCCCTTTAATAGCTTTGATGCCCGAGGTTCCGCCTACGTTTATTGCCCGACTGCGCGACATTCTACAGTTGCGCTTCACCCCCATGTTTGCTACGCTGCCAGCCAGCACGCTGCAGGGAATCTCGCCTGCCAGCCCACTGCGGCGGCTAGTGAAAGTACTAGGCTACACAGCGGCGCGACTGCTTGGCAATATCATTCAGCCCATCCGCAACCCTGAACCCTTGCAGGAGGCTGTGTGGCTCTATGTGGTCAGCCAGAACAACTACGAGTCGCTGCATTTTGTACGAGAAGCCTTACCGGACGCGGTGTTGGTGGCTGGTCAAAGCAAGCAAATTGGGCGCTATAACGCGGTAGTGAATCGGCTTTCGCTCCGGCGGAAGTTGTTGTACTATTGGCAATTCCCGCTGGCGTTGGCAGGCCTTATCAGGATAGAAGGCGCTCGGGCTTGGCGGTTTTTCGATTTGATTTTCAGTGCAATCGGCTATTATGAAGTGTACCGTCGGGCGCTGCGGCACCACCGGCCACGGGCCGTTGTGTTTGCCAACGACCACAACGACGATACGCGTGCGCTGCTCTTAGCTTGTCGTGCCGAAGGGGTGCCCACTGCGTACATTCAGCATGCCAGTGTGAGCACTAGCTTTCCACCCTTGGGCTTCGACCTGAACCTGCTCGAAGGCCAGGATGCCTTGGACAAGTACCGTCAATGTGGTCCTGTACATGGGGAAGTGCAGCTAGTTGGGATGCCCAAAGCCGACGAGTTTTTGAGCATGCGAAACCAGAACCCAACCGTGCAACGAGTAGGGCTGGCTTGTAACCTGCTCGACGAAACAGAAGCTCTAACAGCTGTACTGAACTACCTGATTCCGAAGTTTCCGAATCTGACGTTCACCTTTCGAGCCCATCCTAGCGACACGCGGGACTTTAGTTTTCTGAAGCTACAGCATCCGAACTTGCAATTCTCCAACGCCAAACAGGAAAGCGTTTTCGCATTTCTAACCAAGCAGGACGCCTTAATTGCTGCCGACACCAGCACCCACCTCGAAGCCACTTTACTCAACGTAGTCGGTCTTTACTACCGGTTCAACACCCACGCCAACACCGACGACTACTATGGCTACGTGGCGCACAACCTAATCGAAAGAGCCACTACCCTGCCCGAGCTAGCTGCGCTACTTGCTACCTATCAAGCGCATAAACCGCTTGATATCTATCAGCGCGCCGCGTACTACAATGCCACGCTAGGCACGCCCGATGAGGGCCGCAGCCGCGAACGGGCTGTACGATTGCTGAATCAATGGCTGAAAACTGTCGCATAAGCTTTAGCTTGTGCCGCACGTTGACTGTAAAGGCGAGTGGTTTACTCTTCTTATGCTTCCACCTTTATCTGTAATTGCACCTGTTTCTGTAGAACTCCGGCTGGCTTATGTGCTGCATCATTTTCGGCAAGCCTACGCAGAAGTGCCGGAAGTATCGATTGGTTACGCCAACCAACAGCCACAGGTAGAGGTAGTTGCTAGTGCCGGCGACTTTTTTGCTCGTCAGGAGCCTTATCCTCCGGCCCCTTCCCTACGCGAATGGCAAGGCCAGTTGCTGCCCTTTTTCTTCGACTTAAATCCAGCGCAACCGCTACTTGAGCTTTTACCTGCCAAACACGCTCGCATCAATGCTGACTTGCTAGCGGCAGCGTTTTATTTGCTTAGCGGTTGGCAGGAGTATTTCTCCGAAGAGCGAGACCGGCACGGCCGTTTCCCTTACGCCGCCAGCGTGCAGCACCACTATAGTTTCGTGGCGGTGCCAGTGGTTAACTACTACTTCGATATCCTGAAAACGGCTGTTGAGCACACAACAGGTCAAATACTGCATCCGCGCCTTTGGGTCAACGAGGCACCATTTGCTACGTTCATCACCCACGACATCGATGAGTTGCGCAGTGCTTGGAAAGCCCCGCCAAAGCTGCTTTGCAACGTGGCAACTTGCTAAGAGTTGGGCAACTTCTTTGGCGGCGTTTTTTCCAATCAGATGCTTGGGACAACTTGGAATTAGTGCAGCAGACAGTAGCGGGCTATGACGCCAAGAGCACATTCTTTCTGCTGCCTGAGCACTGCCCTGCGAGCAATGGCACGCCCAACGCCGATTACAAATTAGCTGCGACAGCGCTTCAATGGCGCTTCAAGGCGCTCGTAAAACAGGGTGCTGAGATAGCAGTTCACGGGAGCATTGGCACTGCCGTTGATCGGCACCGCTTGGCGCGGGAGCAAACACAAATGCCCGCCCCTGCTGCCGGCAACCGATTCCATTACCTGAGTTGGGAACCGCGCCGCACGCTGGCCGTGGTTGAAGAAGTTGGTTTCGCCTACGACTCTACCTTGGGCTTTGCCGAGCATTTCGGCTTCCGCAACTCCTATTGCCTGCCGTTCCGTCCTTTCGACTTCACGCAAGGCAGGGCTTGTACTTTCCTTGAAATTCCGCTTAACGTGATGGACGCTACGCTGCATCATCCTAATTACTTGCAGCTAGCCCCCACGAAATCTTACCGGCTCTACTGCCCATGTTTCAGGAAATCGAGCGGTTTGGCGGCGTCTGCACCCTGATCTGGCACAACGATCATTTCGACCCGGCTAACGAAACTACCGGTCCGCGCCAGTTCGCCGAGTTGATGCAGTACCTTCGCAGCCGCAATACCGCCTTCGTCAACGGCCGGGACATTTTAAAGGAGTTAGAAAACAGGAGGTAGGAGCTATTTTCTTTTTTCTGTCTTCTGTCTCCCAACTTCTAGCTTCTTATTGTTTTGGGCATAGTTCAGCGGCAAGGGCTGCGCAATACCATTATTTCTTATGCGGGCTTGGGCCTAGGCTTCGTAAACACAGTGTTGGTGCTGCCGAAGGTGCTAGAGCCGAAACAGATAGGCTTGACCAGCGTGCTAATGGCGCTGGCTACCATGTTTGCGCAGGTGTCGGCGTTTGGATTTGGCAACATGGGCGTGCGATTTTTCCCCTATTTCCGCAAGCCAGAGAGTGGGCACCAGGGGTTCCTACCGTTTCTATTAGGAGTACCGCTACTAGGCTTTATCCTAATTGCTGTATTGTACCTACTTGGCCGGCCCCTGGTTCTGCACTGGTACATTGACGATGCAACGCTGCTGGGCCGGTACTACACTTGGGGGTTGGTTTTGACTTTGTTTGTCTTGCTCATCAACCTCCAGGATGCCTACCTCAAAGCCCTGTATCATACGGCTTTCTCTTCCTTCACGCAGGAAATCGTCTTGCGGTTACTTGTTACGGGCGGGGCACTCCTGTTTGCTGGCGGCTACCTCGATTTTCACGGCTATGTGCTGTGGTACGTGGGCGCACTTGGGGGCATTGCTTTGCTGCTGACAGTGTACACGGCTTCCATTGGCGAATTGCATTTGCAACCTACCGCAGCGGTGCTGCGGGTGCGGCCGTTGCGCGAGATGCTTGGCTTCGGGGCGTTTGCGCTGCTCGGCAACGTGTCGGGCGTTGTTATTTCCAGCATCGACTCGTTGATGGTAGGTGCTAAAGTAGATTTGGATGGCGCCGGTATCTACGGCACGGCGTTTTTCATTAGCACGGCCTTGGTGCTACCGTTTCGTGCCCTCTACAAAATTGCCTTTCCACTGCTGGCCGAATACTGGAAAAACAACGACCTGCCGCGCATGGCCGATTTCTACCAGCGCACCACGCGCCTGAACACCGTGCTTGGCTGCTACTTAGCGCTCGGCATTGCGCTGAACCTGGATTTCATATTCGGTCAGATGAAACCTGCCTATGCCGCCGGTGCTTCTGCCGTACTTATCCTACTGGCAGGCCGGCTCTTTGATGGCATTACAGGCCTCAATGGGCTCATCGTTGTTACGTCGCCGCGCTACCGCTACGACTTGATTTTCAACGCGTCATTGGCACTGGCCACGGTGCTTATGAACCTGCTGCTGATTCCGCGTATGGGCCTGACAGGGGCAGCGGTGGCCGCCGCTGTTTCGCTGGTAACCATCAACATAGCCCGCACCTGGTTTGTGTGGCACAGCTTCGGGTTGCAGCCGTTTGACAAACGGGTGCCTGTAATCCTGCTGCTGGCCGCCGTAGCGGGCGTAGTGGCGTGGCTTGTGCCTTTCACGCACTCCTTGCTGGTCACGATGCTGCTACGCTCGGTGGTACTTACCGCGCTATATGGCGGCTTGCTGCTGGCTACGAATGCCGAGCCACAAGTACGAGAAATAGTGAAATCGTTGCTCCGGCGCGGGCGCTCCAACGCTTAATTGCTTGGTATCACCAATTTATGCGGGCTGTTATAACACGCAAAAGCTATGCTTACCAAACAAATTATATACCGTCCGCCAACAACTACTAATCCTGCCTAGTGTGCCTGACAGCAAGATTTGCGGGTATTGAAGACGTACTAAGTGCTGCCACCAAAACAGAAGGCGGCACTTCCTTGTAGTAGGCAATAATAAATAAATTTGGAAGTATAAAATTTCCGCCACTACCTTTGCAGTATCAATTCTTTACCCCCAAAAGGATTGTTTTTATACAGAGGCGTGGAGAGACAGGCTCGACGAAGCGCCGGCAACCATCGGATGATCCGAAACGGTGCCAAGTCCTGACCATATAAAAACAAGTTGCCGTGAAACGCTTCATCAACACTGCCGCCATTTCTGCCACCTTCTCTGCTGTACAGCATGGGTGTTGTGGCATGGCAAGCCCCGTCTGTATGACCGTGGCTTTTGGTTGCTGTTGTTAGTAGTAGCGCACCCCTCTCTTTTTCTTGGTTTGTGCGCTGATTGTGGTGAGCTGATACGCTTTTACGCGTAGCTCTATCCCATATCCGTACACTCCACTTTTCGCTTTCGGTTGGTTTCTGCAGTGCTTTTGCACTCCCAACTACCAAGGCTATTCTCCGGCTGGACCCTTGCCGCCGCGGCAAATTCCTCTCTCCTTTCTTGTCATGCCCACAGCATCTGCCGCGTTGGCCGTTCCCGTGCTGGACGACCTGCGCCTTCAGCTACCGTCAATTTCTGCCTTAGAGCGGCTACAGCTCGTAGCCAAGCACTTCCCCGAGAAGGCGGTTTTCTCCACTTCCTTCGGTTTGGAAGACCAGATTATCAGCCATCTGATTTTCGACAACGAGTTACCCATCAAGGTTTTCACCTTGGATACGGGGCGCAACTTCCAGGAAACCTATTCCACCTGGAACAAGACGCTGCTCAAGTATCAGCAGCCGATTGAGGTGTTTCACCCGCGCCAAGAAAGCGTGGAAGAATTGATGCGTACCAAGGGTCCCAACAGCTTTTACGAAAGCGTCGACAACCGCAAGGAATGCTGTTACATCCGCAAGGTGGAGCCCTTGAATCGGGCCTTGGCAGGCCAGGCGGCGTGGGTGACGGGTATCCGGGCCGAACAGTCGCAGAACCGGCAAACCATGGACCCCGTGGAATGGGATGCCGCCCACAACCTCACCAAGATTCATCCGCTCTTCGACTGGACGTGGGAGCAAGCCATTGACTTCGCCCAAGCCAACGGCATTCCGGTGAACCCGCTGCACAAGCAAGGCTTCGTGAGCATTGGGTGTGCGCCTTGCACCCGCGCCATTAAGCCCGGCGAAGATTTTCGGGCCGGCCGCTGGTGGTGGGAAGACCTTTCCGCCAAAGAATGCGGCTTACACTCCACTACCGCTCACCATGACGGGCCCGACCCGGTGGTAGAGCCGGTTGAAAAGCAGCACTAATCTCCCCTCATAACTATTCTGGAGCGCCTGCTCTGGACCCTTCTATCCGGCACCGAAACCATCAAAAGCCATGCTACTTGACCTTCCGGTGCCGCACCAGCAAATCCTAGAAACCATGAGTGCGCATTCCTTCGATTACCTCGACCGGCTGGAAGCCGAAGCCATCCACATCCTGCGGGAAGTAGCCGGCCAATTTGAGCGGCCGGCGCTCCTTTTCTCGGGCGGTAAAGACTCTATCGTTCTCACGCGGCTTGCCGAAAAAGCGTTCCGCCCGGGTCGCTTCCCTTTCCCGCTGGTGCACGTGGATACCGGCCACAACTTCCCGGAGGTGCTCGCCTACCGCGACCAACTGGCCGCCGAACTAGGCGAAAAGCTGATTGTGCGCAGCGTGGAAGACACCATCAAGCGGCAGCGCCTGCGCGAGCCGGGTGGCAAGTTTCCGAGCCGCAACCCGCTCCAGACTTACACGCTGCTGGAGGTAATCGAGGAATTCGAGTTTGACGCCTGCATCGGCGGGGCCCGGCGCGACGAAGAGAAAGCCCGCGCCAAAGAGCGCATCTTCTCGGTGCGCGACGAGTTCGGGCAGTGGGACCCCAAGCGCCAGCGCCCCGAGCTGTGGAACGTGTACAACGGCCGTATCCAGAAAGGCGAAAACGTGCGAGTTTTCCCGATTTCCAACTGGACCGAGCTCGACGTGTGGCGCTACATCCAGCGCGAAAACATCAGCCTCCCCGACATCTACTTCGGCCACGAGCGGACTTGCGTGGTGCTACCAAGCGGCCAACTGTTGGGTCTTTCCGAGCACTTGCAGCTCGACGAGGAAGACGAAATCGTGACCCGGCAAGTGCGCTTCCGCACCGTAGGCGACTCCACTTGCACGGCCGCCGTGGAAAGCGACGCTAGCACTGTGGAAGACATCATTCAGGACTTGTTGCTGGCTAAAGTAAGCGAGCGGGGCGCCACTCGCCTCGACGACAATATCTCGGAAGCCGGCATGGAAGACCGCAAACGCAATGGCTATTTCTAAGTGGTGAAGTTGTGAAGGGTGAGGTTGTGAATTGCTTTCACGCCTCGCCAGCACGACGAACTCACAATTTCACAAACTCACAATTTCACCTCATGGACCTTCTCCGATTCATCACCTGCGGCAGCGTCGACGACGGCAAAAGCACGCTCATTGGCCGCCTGCTCTACGACTCCGATTCGGTGTCGTTGGATGTGCTGGCGGCGCTGGAAAACCGGCCTACTGTGCAAGGCACTGTGGATTTGGCCTTACTGACCGACGGTTTGCGGGCCGAGCGGGAACAGGGCATTACCATTGATGTCGCCTACAAATATTTCACTACGCCGCGCCGCAAATTCATCATCACGGATGCACCGGGCCACGTGCAGTACACCCGCAACATGGTGACGGGTGCCAGCAACGCCGACTTGGCTATTGTGCTAGTGGACGCCCGCCAAGGTGTAGTAGAGCAAACGCGCCGCCATACGCTGGTAGCCGCGTTGCTCGGCATTCGCAACTTCGTGCTAGCCGTGAACAAGCTGGATCTGGTGGGCTTCGATCAAAATATTTTCGAGCAGATTGCCGCCGACTATGCCGCCCTCACCGACCATTTTCAGCTACCCGCCGCCACCGCTATTCCGCTCAGCGCTTTGCACGGCGACAACGTGGTAAAACGCTCTAACCGCTTGTCATGGTACACGGGCCCTAGCTTGCTGGAACACTTGGAAAGTGTGCCCGCCGCTGTGGAAGCTGCCAATGCCGCGCCACGCTTTCAGGTGCAATATGTAATCCGGCCCCAAACCGCCGACCTACCCGACTACCGCGGTTACGCTGGTCAGATCCAGAGCGGCCACTACCGCCGCGGCGACCGGGTGAAGGTGCTGCCTTCGGGCCTGGAATCGACGATTGAAGCTATTGAAGTCAATCAGCAAGAGGTGGAAACCGCTACGGCGCCGCAAGCCGTGGTGCTGCGCCTCACCGATGACGTGGATATCAGCCGGGGCGACGCCATCATTCCGGTGGAGCACGTGCCTACCCTGACGCGGGAACTGGAAGCTACCGTGTGCTGGATGAGCGAGCAGCCATTGTGGCCGGGTCGCAAACTGCTGTTGCAGCACCATTCCGCCGTGGTGAAAGCGGCAATACCGGCTATTCTACATAAGGTGAACGTGCAAACCTTCGCCCGCGCCGCCGCCGATTCAGCGCAGCTCAACGACATCGTGCGGGTACGCATCAAAACCGCCGTGCCCCTGGCCGTTGACAACTACCACGAAAACCGCGTAACCGGCGCCTTCATCCTAGTTGACGAGCAAAGCGGCGACACCGTAGCCGCTGGCCTGATTGGCGCCGCCAACGCCGACTACTTCACGGCCCCGGTGGCGCCTCCGGTAGCCTTTTCTATTTAATACCTGATTTTGACCGTCCTGCTGAGCGCAGCCACAGCAGGCCCTCTATTACTAATCACTGCTTATGTCACTCACTAAAATCCCTCGCCTTACCGTGCTAGGTGCTGGCCCCGGCGACCCGGAGCTGCTGACCCTGAAGGGGGCGCGGGTGTTGGGCGAAGCCGATGTCATCTTATATGATGCGCTGGCTAACAACGACTTGCTTAGCCACGCCCGGCCCGATGCAGTGACAATTTTTGTGGGCAAACGGCGCGGCATGCGCAGCTACAGCCAAGACGAAATAAACGCGCTGATTGTGGAGCAGGCCCGCCTACACGGCCACGTGGTGCGGCTGAAAGGTGGCGACCCGTTTGTGTTTGGGCGCGGACGCGAAGAAATGCTTTATGCTGAGCAACACGGCTTGCTTACCGACTATGTACCAGGCATTAGCAGCGCCGTTGCAGCGGCCGGCAGCATGGGCATACCGGTAACGCACCGTGGGGCCAGCGAAGGATTCCGGGTGATTACGGCCACCACGGCTACCGGCGAGTTGTCGGGGAGCGTGCGGGAGGCGGCCAGCACCCGCACTACTACGGTTATTCTGATGGGCTTGGGTGAATTGGAGCGGATTGCGGCGCTGTACTGCCAACACGGACAGGCCAATACACCGGCGGCCATCATCCAGAACGGCACCTTGCCGAACGCTCAGTTGGTAACGGGCACGGTAGCTGAGCTACCAAGCCGTGCGGCAGCGGCCGGTATTGGGGCCCCAGCCATCATTGTTATCGGGGAAGTCACTCGTTTGGCGACAACGCATGCCGAGGCTGCCACGCTGCTGCCAGGCTTAACCTTCCCGGCTTTTCCAGCAGCCTACGCCGAAGTAGCTTAATAAAACGCCGCCTGGTTTCTGGAAGGCTGCAACCATCGTCTGGCTCCCTTCCCCCCTTTTCAGCCCACCGCCTCAACCTGAATTTCAATGTCTACTCCCTCTTCTTCCTCGCTGCCAATCGGCCTCGACGATAAGGCACTCAACGAGTTAACAGCTAATCTCACCAACCAGCAATTGCTGTGGCTGAGCGGCTACTTATACGGCCGCGCTGCCGAAACTGCTCAGCAGTCGGTGGCCGCTAACTCGCCGGCCGCTGCTGTAGCAGCACCAGCCGCGGCGCAACCGACACCAGCGGCAGCTGCTCCTTCACGCCTTACCATTTTGTATGGCTCGCAGACTGGCAACAGCAAAAAAGTGGCCTTGCAAACGGCCGAGGCAGCGCGCCAACGCGGGCTAGAGCCCACCGTGCGCGACATGAACGATTACCCCACGCGCGCCTTGGCTTCGGAGCAACAATTGCTTGTGATTACCAGCACGCAAGGGGAAGGAGAACCGCCCATTGCCGCCGAAGATTTGCACCAATTCCTGTTGGGCCCGCGTGCGCCCAAGCTCCCGGCGCTTCGCTATTCAGTGCTGGCCCTCGGCGATAAAAGCTACCTGCAATTCTGCCAAACGGGTATTGAATTCGATGAGCGGTTAGCGGCCTTGGGTGCACAGCGCCTCGCCGACCGGGTGGAGTGCGACGTGGAATTTCAGGAGTCGGCGGCGCAGTGGGCCGACCGGGTGCTGGACGTGCTAGCGCAGGAAGTAGCTACGGCCGCACCTGAAGTTGGCCCAAGCACGGGAGCGGCTTTGGCACAAGCGGCGGCGGTATCCTTGAACGGCGGTAGCCAGGCAGATTTATCCGTATTCCGGGTGACCAGCAGTCCGGTGCCAGCGCTCAAGCCCGCGGTGCAGCACGAAGACGTACAGTTCGATGCGCCGTTGCTAGAGAAGATTCAACTCAATGGCCGCGGTTCCGCGAAGGAAACCTACCATCTAGAGTTTTCCCTGGAAGGCTCCGGCCTCCAGTATGAGCCCGGTGACGCGCTAATGGTGCAGCCCACGAACCGCCCCGAACTGGTGGCGGACGTCGTGAAGGCGGCTCGCCTCGATGCCACTGCGCCGGTGCAACTGAAAGGTGTGGAACTGAATTTGACCACTGCCCTAACCGAACACCTGGAACTGTCGGTGCTGACGCGTGATGTGCTGGAGCGCTACGCTGCCCTGGCGCCGCAGTACTCGGAGTTGCGCGAGGCGTTGCTCGGGACTACGCAGCTGCAAGCCTTCCTTTACGGCCGCGACATTGTGGATTTGCTTACCCAATTCCCCATCGATTTGTCGGCGCAGCATTTGGCGGCGGTGCTACGGCCGCTGCCGGCCCGGGCTTATTCCATTGCCAGCAGCCCATTGGCTCACCCCGATGAAGTGCACCTGACAGTAGGAGCGGTGCGCTACGAAGCCCACGGCCGCCAGAAGCACGGCGCTTGCTCGGTGTATCAAGCCGACCACCTGGCTATTGGCGACACGGCCCGCGTGTGGGTGGACCGCAACGAATACTTCAAGCTGCCGCAGAACCCGGCTACCGACATTATCATGGTAGGACCGGGAACGGGTGTGGCGCCGTTCCGCTCATTTGTAGCGGAGCGGGCCGAGTCGGGCGCGCCGGGGCGCAACTGGTTGTTCTTCGGCAACCCGGAATTCACCACCGATTTCCTGTACCAAACCGAGTGGCAGCAACACCTCAAGCAAGGCTCGCTGGCTCGCCTCGACTTGGCGTTTTCCCGTGACCAAGCCGAGAAAATTTACGTGCAGCACCGCCTGTTGGAGCAAGCACCGCAAGTGTTTAAGTGGCTGGAAGACGGCGCCTACTTCTACGTCTGCGGCGACAAAACCCGGATGGCTGCTGATGTACGCAAAGCACTCCTCACCATCATCGAGCAGCAAAGCGGCCAAGATGCCGACTACGCCGCCGACTACTTGAAGCAGTTGAAAAAGTCGCGACGCTACTTAGAGGACGTGTATTAATAGACTGTCATTCCGAAGCAGAAGAAAGGAATCTGGATAAGGCCACTCGACCTCTATGCTCAGATTCCTCTCGCCGCTTAATGCGCAGAATGTCGGAATGACAGATAAAAACCCCTTCCAATCCACCATACAAACCAAATGAAAGCACACTACGCTTCTTTATTGCTTGTTCCGGCCGTGGCGTTGGCCGCTGTGCCTGCGCGGGCGCAGGATGCGCTGATAGCCATCAGCGGCACAGTGTACGAGAAAAGTACAAAGCAGCCGCTGCCAGGTGTAAGTGTGAGTGTGAAGGGCGCCTCAGTGGGCACGCAGAGCGATATGAACGGCAAATTCGAGCTGAAGTCGCGGCTGCGGTTTCCGTTTACGCTGGTGTTCAACACTGTAGGGTACGAAGCCCGGGAGCTGGAAGTAGCCAGCGGCAGCCAACCGATTGCGGTGCAGCTCGAATCGAGGGCCATTGCCGTGAACGAGGTGGTGGTGTCGGCGTCGCGGGTGGAGGAAAGCCGGCTGAAGTCGCCGGTGGCTATTGAGAAGCTGGACATCCGGGCCATCAAGGAAACGCCAGCGCCGAGCTTCTACGATGCGCTGGAAAACGTGAAGGGCGTGCAAATGACCACGTCAAGCATCACGTTCAAGGTGCCGAACACACGCGGCTTTAACATCCCGAACAACTTCCGTTTCATGCAGCTCGTGGATGGCGTGGACATGCAGGCGGCCACGCTCGGTGTGCCGCTCGGCAACGCTATCGGGCCAACGGAGCTGGATATTGCCAGCGTGGAAATTACGCCCGGCGCGGCGTCGGCGCTGTACGGCATGAACGCCATCAACGGCATGGCCAACCTGACCACCAAAAGCCCCTTCACGTATCAGGGGCTGAGCGTGTACCAGAAGGTGGGCGTCAACCACGTGGATGGCAAAGACCGAGACCCGAGCGTGCTGACGGAAACGGCCGTGCGCTATGCGCAGGCCTTCAACAACAAGTTTGCCTTCAAGGTGAACTTCAGCTACTTGCGCGGCACCGACTGGCTGGCCGACACCCAAACCGACCAGAACCCGCAGAACCTGAACTCGGCCAACCCGCGCTTCTCGGAGCTGTCGGGCGCCAACAACCCGGCCGCCGACCTCTGGAACCGCTACGGCGACGACCGGAGCGGCAACGTGCCGGTGGCTATACAGTACGGTGGCCGCACCGAGACTTTCAACGTGCGCCGCACCGGCTACTACGAGAAGGACTTGATTTCGCCCACCGTCCGCAACCTCAAGTTCGATGGTGGTTTGTTCTACAAGCTCACCGAGAAGTTGGAACTCTCCTACGGCTACCGCTATGGCCTGATGGACGGCATTTTCCAGCGCGGCAACAAGATTCAGCTCAAGGACGTGACCGTGCAAAACCACAAGCTGGAACTGCGCGGCGCCGATTACTACGTGCGCAGCTACGTTCTGGTGGAAAACACCGGCGACTCCTACAACTTGAACCCGCTGGCCCTCAACCTCGACCTCAACAACGGCTCGAACACGGTGTGGGGCAACAAGTTCCGGACTGAGTTGCAGAACCAAGTGAACCGCGGCACCGACCTGGCCACGGCCATGCAGCAAGCCCGCGCCGTAGCCGATGCCGGCCGCGCTGAGCCGGGCACCGAGGCATTCAATCAACTGAAAAACACCATCACCGGCATCAACAATTGGGACAGTGGCGTGAACGTGCCGGGCGCTCCGGCCACGGGCGGGGCGGCCCTCTGGCAGCGCAGCCGCACCTACCACAACGAGGCGCAGTGGAACGTAGGCCGGCGCATCAAGTTTGCCGATGTGGTGCTCGGGGCCGACGCTCGGGTGTACGAGGTGATACCCGATGGCAACAACTTCGTGGACTTCTCGAAGCCCCTCGCCGACCGCACCACACCGGGCGGCAACAACGTGTACTACAAGAAATTCGGGGCTTTGCGCAAGGCACCAAGCTGCTACTGCAAGACCGCCTGAAGCTGAACGCCTCGCTCCGCCTCGACTACAACCCCGAATTCAATCCTAAGCTAAACCCTCGGATTGCTGCCGTGTACACGGCGGCCAAAAACCACAACTTCCGAGCGTCTTTCCAGAACGGCTGGCGTTTCCCGGCGCTGTTTGAAGCCCTGTCGTTCGTGAACAACGGCAACGTGCGCCGCGTGGGCGGCCTGGCCCGCGTAAACGAAGGCCTCGGCTTCCTCGACAATTCCTACACGCTCACGTCCCTCGACAACTTCACGGCCGCCGTCAGCCGCGACGTAGCCGCCGACAATGGCGGGGGTACCACTGCCCAAAAGCAGCAGCGGGCCGCCCTCAACAACCGCGACGTATTGCAAGTAGCCAACCTGCCGACCATGGAGCCAGAGCGCATCAACGCGTTTGAAGTAGGCTACCGCAGTGTGCTCTTCGACAACCGTTTGGCCCTCGACCTGGATGCGTACTACAACGTGTACTCGGGCTTCTTGGGGCAGGTGGAAGTGGCCGTGCCGAAGTCGGGGGCGGTGGGCACGGATGCGTCGGTGCTGGACATGCTGACCCGCGGGCAGCAAGACCGGTACCGGGTGTATGCCAACGCCCGCAACCAATACCGCAGCTACGGCTCGGCGCTGGGCGTCACCTACAACTTCTACCAGAAATACACGCTGGCCGGCAACGTCAACTACAACAACATTGCCACCAACAGCACGCAGGACGTGTTTATCACCGGCTTCAACACGCCCAAGTGGACCACCAACCTGAGCTTTGGCAACAGGGAAGTGGTGCGCAACGTGGGCTTCAACGTGGTGTGGCGCTACCAGGACTCGTTCCTGTGGGAAAGCCAACTTGCCAACGGCCGGATTCTAGCCTACCAGACCGTGGACGCACAAGTGAACGTGCGTATACCTGTCTTAAAATCAACCATCAAGCTAGGCGGCACCAACCTGCTCAACAACCGCTACATCCAGTATGCCGCCGGCCCAACTATCGGCGGGCTCTACTACGTGGCCGTGACGTTCGACAACACCATCCTTCGCTAACACTCACCATGATCTTTCGCCTGTTTTTACTCTCTTGCTTACTCGTGGCGGCGCTGCCAGTGCGGGCGCAGAAGCAGTATGTGCGGGAACAACAGACGTGGCTAGGGGTTTTCAATCAAACCCGCTTTTCGCAGCGGTGGGGCACTTGGACGGACTTGCACCTGCGCCTGCACGACCGGTATGTGCAGGATCTGTTTCAGGGCGTGGCGCGGGTCGGCCTCACGTATTATCTCACTGATGACGTGCGACTGACGGGGGCTATGCCTATGTGCATCACTTCCCGGATGGGGCGCGCACGGTGGGCCAGCCCGAGCACCGGCCGTGGCAGCAGGTGCAGTGGTTTACGCGCTTCCCGAAGGCCCGCCTGATGCAATGGGTGCGGCTAGAAGAACGGTTTCGCAACACCATCCGCGACAACGAACGCACCGACGACTACGATTTCAACTACCGGGCCCGCTACAACGCGGCCCTGTTCCTGCCGCTCACCAAACGTGGGTTCGACCCGGGTGGGCTGCAATTTCTACTCAACAACGAGGTGATGATGAATTTCGGCAAGGAGATTCGCTACAACTACTTCGACCAAAACCGCCTGTTTGCTGGCCTTGTGTATCAGGCCAACAAGCACGGGCAACTACACGCCGGCTATATGCATCTGTTTCAGCAGCTTCCAGCAGGCAGCACCTACCGCAACCAGCACACCATTCGGGTGTTTTACTTTCACAATTTCGACTTGCGGCCCACCCCGCCGCCCGCTCCAATTCCCGCTCCTCAATAAGCTCATGGCCGATACCATCATAAAATTATCCGAAGTCGAACACGTCAAGACGGCCAGCAACTACCTGCGCGGCACGCTGGCCGATAGTCTCGTCAATCGGATTACGGGCGCCCTCAACCCCGACGATACCCACCTCATCAAGTTCCACGGCTCGTACCAGCAAACCGACCGAGACCTGGACAGCGAACGGAAACGCCAGAAGCTGGAGCCCCTGTACTCGCTCATGATTCGGGTGCGCGTGCCGGGCGGCATTGCCACGCCCGACCAGTGGCAGCGCATGGACGAACTGTCGACGAAGTTCGCCAACAACACCCTCAAGATAACCACCCGCCAGACGTTTCAGCTGCACGGGGTGCTCAAGCGCAATCTCCAGAAAACGATTCTCGGCTTCAATCAGGTGTTTATGGACAGCATTGCGGGCTGCGGCGACGTGAACCGCAACGTGATGTGCAACCCCAACCCGCACCAGTCCGAGGTGCACGCGCAGGTGTATGAAGTGTCGCGCCAGATCAGCGCCCACCTCACGCCGCGCACGTCGGCGTATTGGGAATTGTGGCTCGATGGCGAGCAGCAGCACATCAGTGCGCCCAACGAAGGCGAGGAAGATGCCGAGCCGATCTACGGCAAAACCTACCTACCGCGCAAGTTCAAGATTGCGCTGGCCATTCCGCCCCACAACGACACCGACATCTTTGCCAACGACTTAGGTTTAATTGCCATTGAGGAAAAGGGCCAGCTACTCGGCTTCAACGTGGCCGTTGGCGGCGGCATGGGCATGACGTTCGGCATGCTCGATACCTACCCTCGCCTCGCCGACATCATCGGGTTTGTGCCGGCCGACAAGGTAGTGGACCTCTGCGAAAAGGTGGTGACTATTCAGCGCGATTGGGGCAACCGCGAAAACCGCAAGTATTCGCGCCTCAAGTACACCCTCGACCGGGTTGGTTTGGATGTGTTCCGGCAAGAACTCAACCACCGCTTGGGCTACGAGCTAGAACTCGGCCGCGCCTACAAGTTTGAAAGCACCGGCGACGCCTTCGGCTGGACCACCGGCCCCGATGGCGCGCATCACCTCACGCTGCTGGTGGAAGGCGGCCGCGTAGCCGACCGCCCCGGCAATACTCTAAAAACCGCGTTGCGCGAAATTGCCGCCTTCCACACCGGCGACTTCCGCCTGACTGGCAACCAAAACGTGATTATTGCCAACGTAGCGCCCGAGCACCGCCTCACTATTCAGGCCCTGCTCACCGAACACGGCGTGGAAGTAGCCGGCAACGACTTGTCGGGGCTCCGGCGGGGGGCATTGGCGTGCGTGGCGCTGAATACCTGCTCGCTGGCATTTGCCGAAGCCGAGCGTTATCTTCCGCAGTTGCTCACCCGATTGGAGGAAAGCATGAAAGCGTATAATTTAACGCAAGATGATATCTTGCTGCGGATGACGGGCTGCCCCAACGGTTGCGCCCGCCCTTATCTGGCCGAAATAGGGTTGGTGGGCCGCTCCGTCGGGCGTTATAATTTGTATTTGGGAGCGGCTTTCAACGGCGAGCGGCTCAACAAACTGTATAAAGAAATGCTGGATGAAGATGGTATAGTGCGGGAGCTGACGCCGATTTTTGCTGACTACGCTGAAAACCGGGAGCCGCTTGAGCGGTTTGGAGATTTCACCGTCCGTCGGGGGTACGTGCACGCTTCCACGCACGGCCTGAACTTCCACGAGTAGCATGTGCCTATAGAAAAGGCGTCGGGCTGCGTTTGCCGAAGCCTGACGCTCTTTTTATATAGTTGCTTTCCCCTTGGCCGCTACTGCTGCCAATGTCCGCGCTACCAGAACTGACCTTCCAACCTACCATCCATGTCTCTTTCCAATAACCCTGTGTCACAGCCACGCTCCGAGCCCCCGCTAACAGGAGCGAACCGACTGTTTCCCATCTTCTTAAAGTTGGAACAGCTGCACGTGCTGCTCGTAGGCGGAGGAAATGTAGGATTGGAAAAGCTGTCCGCTATTCTAGCGAATAGCCCCGCGGCAGCGGTAACCGTAGTAGCTACTTACTTTCTGCCCGCACTACAGGAACTGGCTGCGCGCCACCCGGCCGTGCAGCTTCGCGAAGGGCCTTATCAAATCACCGACCTAGTAGGCCACGACTTGGTGATTGTAGCCACCGACGATAAGGCCCTGAACCTTACCATCAAGGCCGATGCCACCCGGCAGCGCCTGCTTTGCAACGTAGCCGACACGCCCGACGCCTGCGACTTTTATCTGGGCTCCATTGTGCAGAAAGGCGACCTAAAAATTGCCATTAGCACTAACGGCAAGTCGCCGACCATTGCCAAACGGCTGCGCGAGATGCTCACCACCACCCTCCCCGACGAGCTCAACGACGTACTACAACGGATGTCCTCGATTCGGGAGAAGGTAGGCGGCGACTTTGCGCACAAAGTACGCTCCCTCAACGCCGTGACGGCCGAGCTAACCGGCGGCCCGGCCTACGAGTCGCCGGCGGCGGCCATGTGGCGCCGCCGAGCTACCATGTCGCTGCTGGCGTTCATGGCCATTATCATTATCAACATCATCTCCTATTACGTCACGTGGCAGCAGGCCTGGGAGGTAGCAAGCAACGCCGATACGTTCTACATTTTCGTGGCTATTGGCTTTGGGGCGCAGATAGTTGATGGGCTGTTAGGCATGGGCTACGGCGTAGTGACGGCCATTAGCTTGATGAGTTTGAATATTTCGCCGGCGGCGGTTAGCGCCAGCATCCATACCGCCGAGATGTTTGCAAGCGGTGCATCCGGTTATCATCACTATCGTTTCGGCAACGTCAACAAGAAGCTGTTCAAGGTGTTGCTGATTCCGGGCGTTTTGGGCGCCGTTACGGGGCCTACCTGCTGGCAACATTCGGCGAGGAGTACGCGAAGTATGTGAAGCCGTTTTTGGCGGTGTACTTGCTGCTGCTAGGTGTCCGCATCATTTCCAAAGCCTTTTCCAAGCCAAGTGCGCGCAAAAAGCACAAGAAACTAGGCGTACTGGCCGCAGCCGGCGGCTTCCTCGATTCGTTTGGCGGTGGGGGCTGGGGCCCCCTCGTAACCAGCACGCTCATTGCCGGGGCCGCACGCCGCAGTACGTTATTGGGTCGGTGAGCGTCACCGAGTTCTTCGTCACGTTTGCCAGCGCCGTTACGTTCTTCGCCACGCTAGGCATTTCGCACTGGCAGATTATTTTGGGCTTGATAGTAGGCGGCGTTGCTGCTTCGCCCATAGCTGCCCGCCTCGCCGGCCGCATTCCGGTGCGGTGGATGTTTGTGGGTGTCGGATTGATGGTGATTATCTGGAGTTTATGGGCATTGCGCAAGGTGTTCTTTTAGTGCAGACCTTGGCCACTTTTGTATAAACACAAACGCCCCGACCAGTACTGGTCGGGGCGTTTGTGTTTTCGATGATGTACGTTCTATACTTCTTGTGCAGGCAACTCACTTTGTTGCCGCAGCTTGCTGTGCTTCTTGCCGTAGCCATAGTAGATAGCTAGGCCAATAGCCAGCCACACGGCCAGTCGCAACCACGTTTCCCACGGCAACGACACCATCATTACCAAGCAAGTCAGGATGCCGAGAATAGGTACCACGGGCACCCACGGCGTGCGGAAACCACGCGGCGCGTTCGGCTCTTTCTTGCGCATAATGAGGATACCCAAGCACACCATCACGAAGGCCAGCAGCGTACCAATACTGGTCATTTCGCCTACTACTGAAATCGGCACGAAGCCCGCAAACAGGGCAATGAATAAGCCGAGCAGCAGGTTGGATTGCAGCGGCGTACGGAACGTGGGGTGAATCTTACCAAACACTGGCGGCAGCAACCCATCCTTGGCCATCGAGAAAAACACCCGGCTCTGTCCCAACAAATCCACCAGAATAACCGAGGTGTAGCCGATGATAATTGCCAGAATAACGGCCGCCGAAAGCCAGGCATACGGCGTTTTTTCGATGGCAATAGCCACCGGCGCGGCGCTGTTTTTGAACTCAGTGTAGTTAGCCAAACCAGTCATTACGTGTCCGAATAGCACGAACAGCACGGTGCAAATCAACAGGGAGCCGATGATGCCGATGGGCATGTTGCGTTGCGGGTTCTTGGTTTCCTGCGCCATCGTGGCTACAATGTCGAAGCCGATAAACACGAAGAAGATAACGCCCGCCCCGCGCAGAATGCCGCTAAGCCCAAACTCCCCAAACGTCCCGGTATTCTCGGGATATAGGGTTGGTAGTTGGCTGGGTCGATGTACTGCCAGCCTAGGGCAATAAACACCAGCACCACCGCTACTTTCAGCGTGACGACCAAAGCATTGAACCACGCCGACCCCGACGTCCCGCGAATGATAATGGCCGTAATAGCCAGCACAATCAGCATAGCCGGCACGTTCACGAAACCATGCACCGACGTGCCATCGGCCAGCGTGGCCGTTTCGAAGGGCGACATGACTATTTGCGCCGGAATGTGCAGGTTGTACTTAGCCAGAAACTTCACCAAGTACTGCGACCAGCTGATGGCTACCGTAGCCGCCCCAACCGAGTATTCGAGCACCAAGTCCCACCCAATTATCCAGGCAAACAGCTCGCCCATGGTGGCATAGGCATAGGTGTAAGCCGACCCCGACACGGGTACCATAGAGGCAAACTCGGCGTAGCAGAGGGCCGAAAACGCGCAGCCAACAGCCGCCACCACAAACGAGAGCGTTACGGCCGGGCCGGTGTTGTTGGCGGCAGCAATTCCGGTGAGCGAGAACAGGCCCGCTCCAATAATCACCCCGATACCAATGGTAATCAGGTTGAAGCCGTTCAGACTTCGTTTAAGCGTGTGGGAACCAGTTTCGGCAGCTTCAAGCCGCAGTAGTTCCAATGATTTTTTAAGCATAAAAAGTTGTGTAGGCACGCGCTAAAGCACGCTCACCCGTTGAGTAAACCTGGTTGTGGATACACCAAGTGGCTGGTAGTGCGAACGTAATGCCCGCGTTATACGCAGCCCGTTAGGCTTAGACCAGATAAGGAAAAAGTAATTGGAAGCAGGACTGATTAGGTGCCTATGGGCGCAGGACGCAGCACCATACGACGGGAAACCCTAGAAATCAACTTTTGTGTATCGCTCAGCAACAACAACCCACGCCACAACAAACCCACCCGCGGCCCGCAGGCGCAGCGAATGAAGTAGCAAGTAGGAAAAGCGGGGTGTTCAGTGAATGAGGCACGGCAACTTGTTTTTATATAGCCAGAGAGTGAATCCGCTGGCCTTCGGTTGGCACCGTTCCGCGGGTAGCGGGGGTTGCCGGCGCGTCTTAGAGCCTGTCTCTCAGCGCCTCTGTATAAAAACAATCCTTCGTCGGTAAAGAATTGGTGCCGCAAAGGTAAGTCCACCCTTCGCGCATTCACAAGTGCCGCGTAGAAGTTGGAAATAGACTCTCGCTACGTGCCGCTGAAAAGCACTTTGCTTCACTGTCTTTATCATCCGCTCCATTAAGTGAAGCATCTGACATGCTGTCGTCGCCAAACTATATCAGTCATGCTGAGCGCAGCCGAAGCATCTCGCTCGAATCGTTGCATGCATTAGGGGTTACCACACAAGCGAGATGCTTCGGCTGCGCTCAGCGTGACAGACGGATTATACAATAGGAATAATTTATACTCCATTGACTGCTCACCTCTACCCCGCGGCGCCGGCCTGTTCGTTTTGGCCGGGCTTGTTGGCGCGCATAAAAAATACCAGCGGTATAGACAGCAAGCAGGCAAATCCTAGCAGGTAAAAGGAATCAACGTAGGATAAGATGTTGGCCTGCAGCTGCACGGCGCCGTAAATGGTGGCTTGAGCGCGCTCCGTTGCTTCTGCCAAACTACCCCCAACGGCGGCTTGCGTGGAAGCTAGGTTTTGCACGCCAGCTTCGTAGTTGGGATTAGAAAAGTTGAGGCTGTCGATGATGCGGCTTTGGTGGAACTGCGCGCGCCGCGCAATCAGGGTGGTGATGGCCGCAATACCGAAACTGCCACCCAACGACTGCGCCAAGTTGATGAGCGTGGCCGCTTGGTTGGTTTTATTTTTGGCAATTCCTACATAAGCCGCCACGCTGATGGGCACGAATAGAAACGCTAAGCCCACGCTTTGAAACACACGGGCCTTGGCTACACTGACAAAGTCGATATCAGAGCTGAGGACGTGGGCATAGTTAAACAATGCGAAGGTGCTGATAATCAAGCCTAGCAAAATCATCCAACGCGCTTGCATCTTGCCCGACAGCACCCCAACCACGGGCATCAACAGCAACACCGCCGCCCCGCCTGGCGAAATAGCCAAACCGCTTTTCACGGCCGTGTAGCCTAATAGGTTCTGCAGAAACAATGGCAGCTGGGTAGAGCTACTAAACAGCACCGCTCCTACCGCAAACATCACTAGCACCGCCGCCGCGAAATTGCGGTGCTGGAGTAGTTTCAGGTCGATGACGGGGTCTTTGGAACGTAGCTCCCATATCACCCCGGCCACTAAGGCTACAGCAGCCACCACCGACAGTGTCATAATAGCGCCCGAACTAAACCACTCTTCCCGTTCGCCGCGGCTCAGTACATATTGCAGGGCGCTGAGCCCTACTGCCAGCAAACTCAACCCGATATAGTCGACATGGAGCCCACCTGCCCATTTCGCGGCCTTCTCCTTCACCATAGCCGGCGGATCTTTCACCAGTATTGACACCAAAAAAGCCGTTACGATGGCTACCGGCACGTTCACGAAAAACACCCAGTTCCAGCTGGCATTATCGACGAGGTAGCCGCCTAGCGTGGGCCCCACGGTGGGTGCTACCACCGTAGCCACGCCATAAGCCGCAAACGCCAGCCCGCGTTGCGCCGGCGGAAAGGTATCGGTCAGGATGGCCTGCGCCATCGGGGAAAGCATGCCGCCGCTCAGTCCCTGTACTACCCGCATAAACACCAGAAACCCAATGGTTGGCGACAAGCCGCACAGCAGTGAGGTAGCCCCGTAGGCCAGCAGGCAAATCGAAAACAGGCGCTTACGCCCCACTACCGTAGCCAGAAACCCGGCCACCGGCAGCACTACCGCCTTTGATACCAATTGCGCCGTTACTACCCACGTCACCTCGTCTTCGGCGGCACTCAGGTTGCCGCCTATCTGCGACAGTGCCACCGACACGCTGGTGTCGTCCAGCACTTCCATGAAGGTTGCCATAGCCACCGTCACTGCAATTATCCATTTGAGGTTGCCCCCTTGGGTTGCGGCGTCATTGCCCGCTGGTTTTTTCAAGGCTTTGGTCTGGCTCATGGACTAGGATTTCGAACGGCCACTACTGCGGCGTGGTGTGCAAATGCGTGCGCAGCCGCGTCACGGCTTCCTTGTAGTGCGTGGTGAAATCAGCTAGAATTTCCTCGCGGGTAACACTCTCGATTTCGCGTCCTTCAGCCCAGGTGCTGAGTAATTCGATGGTCTTTGTGCGGGCCGGCTTTTTGTCGTCTTTCTTCCCATCCTGTCCCTCATCCTCACCTTCGGCCTCGTCGCCTGACTCTTCTTTATCGTCCTCGTCTTCCTTTGCTTCCTCTTTGTGGCCGGCGGCGTCATCGGCTTTGTCGGCTAGCTCGTTTTCCTCGAACCAGCAGTGAATGTAGGGCGTGACGGTTTCGATGCGCGCTCCGGCTACTACGGCGTACTGAAATTCCACGGGGCCCTCTGGTCGGTGCACAATCAGGTAGATTCGGCTGTGGTCGAGGCCGGTTTCGCAGGTGCGGCCGTGTTGGCGCAAAGCTTCGGCGGCTGCTTCCAAAGCAGGCCGCGCCACTTCACTGTAGAAAGCACCCTGCCGCGTGAGGTTGTGGCTGAACGCCTGATTTTCGCGGTCTACAGTAGCAAAGAAGTTATTCAGATCAGCTTGCCAGCGGCCCGACGGATTGGGTTGGGTTTCCATTGATAATGTATTCTACTTGAATTGTTTTGCTGCTATGCTTTACACAGCAGCCGATTACCAAAGTCTATATCCTGCTGATGTTGCTATAGTGACCGTCATGCTGAGCGCATCCGAAGCATCTCGCGTGCCGAGGTTGCCATGCTAACCCAACGAGTCGAGCGAGATGCTTCGACTCCGCTCAGCATGACGGGCTGATGGTGTTGGTACGGCAGCATACCTCTTCATCGAGCGGCTGCAGCACGTGGCCGGGTAGAAGCATTGTCGGGAGCAGCAGGTTTCTCAGTTGGCTCAACGCTGATATCTACTTCGGGCACCACCGACATACCGGGGGCCAGTAAGTGCAGGTTGGGCTGGCCATCGAACACGATTTTGACGGGGATGCGCTGCACCACTTTTACATAGTTGCCGGTGGCATTTTCGGCGGGCAGCAAGCTGAAGCGGGCGCCGGTGCCGCGCTGAAAGCTCTCTACCTTGCCCCGAAACTTCTCGCTCGGATAGGCATCTACCTCCAATTCAACCGGCTGACCCGCCCGCATCTTTTCGAGTTGAGTTTCCTTGAAATTGGCCGTTACCCACAACTGACCGTAGGTGAGAGCCATGAGTTGCTGCCCTATTGCTACAGTTTGACCCTCGTCTACGGCTTTGCGCGTGACCCGTCCGGTTTCAGCGGCGTAGATTTTAGTGTACGAAAGCTGCAGCTTAGCTTCTTCGGCGGCGGCCTGGGCCTCTCCTATCTGCGCTTCCGCTACGCCAATTTGTTCGGTGGCTTGGCGGTAATCGTTGTCGGCTTGGGCCACGGCGGCTCGGGCTTGGGCCACTTGGGCGCGCACAGTTTGGGTGCGCTTGCGGGCCGCATCGGCCTGAGCGGCCGTGGTACGGGCTGCGGTCTGGGCTTGGTCGTAGCGCTGGCGCGATACTGCATCGGTCTTGTAGAGTTCGGCGTAACGTTGCTCGTCACGGGCGTCGCGGGCGGCTTGGGCTTTCGCTGCTCGCTCCTCCGCCTGCGCCTGTTCCAACGACGCCCCGGCGGCCGCCAACTGGGCCCGCTGCTGATCAATCACACTGCGGCGCGCCGTAGCAGCTCGGGCAGAAGCATCTCGCTGCGCCTGCGCACTCACTACGGCGGCTTGGGCTTGGTTGAGCCTCGCTTGGTAGTCGCGCGGGTCTAACTCCAGCAGCAACGTACCGGCTTGCACTAACTGGTTGTCGCGTACATATACTTTACTTACCGTACCAGCCGTGCGGGGGCTCACGCGTACTGCGTCGCCCTCAATAAACGCGTTGTCGGTGGACTCGTGGGCGCGGGCATGCAGGTAGTATCGTATTCCGAAAAACAGTACCGCCAGCACCAAAATGATGGCTCCTATCACAAACCACGGCCGCTTATAAACGGGCGTTTTGGTGGTTTCGTCGGGTGCGTCTTGGGGCTGTTGCTCTACCTTACGCCGACCGCGGGCACTAAGGTCTGGAGCGTCTGAAGGATCAGCCACTTGCCGCCTAGCAGGGTCGCGGGGGCAGTGCGGGCGGCGGGTTGCGTTGTATTTTCAGCCATCTGGCGAGAAGTAGTGAGGTCGTGGCTTGGAAAGTGAGTTAGGATTTAAGCATTCTAGCTGCGCGGTTGAAATATTGAATTCACTGAATCGCTAAAACACTAAGTCACTGGATCATAAACGGAAAGCTTGGGCCGTGCCGGTAGCAGCTGCAAAATTGAGACGCGCCGCGCTGTACTGCGCCAACGCTTGCACACGTAGCGCACGAGCGTTGGCTAAGCCAGCCTGTGCTTCCAGTACTTCCGTATTGTCGGCCACACCGGCCCGGAAACGCTGGGTGGCTAGCTCTAGCTCGCGCGTAGCCAGACGAAACTGCTCTTCACTAGCTCGCACTTGCTCGGCTCCTAAGCGCCAACCGACCAAAGCCGTACGCACATCTTGTTCCACTTGGCCGCGCGTATTGCCAAGCTGCCATTCAGCTTGGCGCTGCTGGCTCAGGGCGGCATTTATTCGGCCACGGGTGTAGCCCCCATCGAACACGGGTACGCTGAGTTGCACGCCGTAGGTGCGCGTGGCACGGTCGTTCTTGAAAGGCGTATTAGCTGATTGGCCATAATCGCCGACGGCATTGACAACGGGGTAACGGGCCGCGGCGCGGGCGCGGCGGTCGAGAGCGCGCTGCTCGATGGTCTGCTCGGCAATGCGCGTATCAAGCCGCGACGCTAGCGCCTGCTGCAAAGCCACTTCCACAGGCGGCACCGCTTCGGCGCGGACGCCCAACGTATCGACGAGCCGGGTAGCGCTGCCTTGAGGCAGGCCAACGGCACGCTCCAAATCGAGGCGAGTTTGCTCGGCATTGGCTTCGGCCTGCACCACCCGTAGCCGTTCCTGTGCAGCCCGCGACTCGGCGCGCACTACATCAATACCGTTGGCTACACCGGCGTTTCGTTGTTTAACAGCCAGTTCACGTAGGGCTTCCGCCAGCGTGAAGTCGGCGCGAGCAGCCTGCACTTCCAGGTTGCTGCGCTGGGCTGTGAGATAAGCTAATGCTACGAATGTAGCCACTTGTTCGCGGGCCAATTGGGCCGTTAGGTCGGCTACCTGCACGGCGGCCTTGGTACTTTTGTATTCGCGCAGCGCGGCAAGGTTGAGGATAGTTTGCGAGAAGTTGAGCCGAGCATCGAACGTATTGAAAGGACCTACGAAAGATGGAATGGGTGCTCCGCCGCCCATGCCACCACCCATCATTTCCTCGCTCCCCCGCCACCCAAGCCCTGGGCTGCCAGGTTGAGTGTGCGGTTTTGCTGATACGCTGTACCCGTAACGTTAGGCAACAAAAAGGACCGCACCTGCTGTCGCAATGCCCGCGCCTCTTCGGCCCGCTCAGTGGCCAACAAAGTGGCTAAGTTGTTGTCTAGTCCAATAGCCATAGCCTCGGGCAAACTCAGGCGCTCTGGAGCTACGTCCAATACGCGAGCCGCTCCGGTTTGCACTCCTTGGCTACTCGAATTGCGCATGGCTCCTCCAACAGGAGCACGCGGCGTAGTAGCGCCCCGAGGTTCGCCGGGAGTTCCAGCACCTCCCGCGCCAGAAGTTGGTTGCCCTCCTTGGCTACCCGTGCCAGCCTGACCCGGTGCGCCTCCCTGGCTCATGGAAGCTGGTGCACTTGCTGGATTTATGGGAGCGGGCGACGCACTCTGTTGCTCATTGGCTTGCTGCATTTGCTGGCGCCGACGCTGCAATTCCTGTTGCTGCTGTTGTCCGGCCGGCGGGCCACCTATGCCCTGCTGTCCGCTGCTTTGCTGCTGAGCGCCTCCCGCTGGCTGTGACCCGCCTTGGCTGCTTTGCGCCTCGGCATCTGCTGCCGCCGCTAGCAGTAGCACCAGTCCAATCGGAATAGCCTCACGCGTTGAGTTGACCAGCGTACGTATTTTTTCTACAATCACATCGAATAAGCTATTGCTTGACAACTCGCTACTTGCAACTACCTCCCCGTATCTCAGACCAACTTGTTACGCCTATACTACTTGAATACAGGCAATTAACTTTTAAGGTTTGGCCCGGTTTATTGTCCACTTCTAGCATCTACAAATCGGGGCCGTTACCCCTTCCTGTTTCCTTCTCCCGACTACCGTTGTTACAATCGGACGGGATCAGCGTTTAGAGGCCCCTTAGTATATTTCCTTACGCGACCTTATCGAAATAGTTAACCCGTTAACTAAAGTAGGTAGGCAGTTATTCGGATGAGATAGATAAACTGCGGGAACACTTAGATTGCACTGCACTAAGTTGGCTACAACACTGTACGAGGGCACAACAACTCCTTACTGTACTGGCAGTTCTCTACCTTCTTCCTCTATAGCCGTCCGAAACATCTGCGCAATTTTGGTAAGCAAACGCAGTAATTCTTGCCGCTCCAGTGCGCTAAATGGCTCCATGATGACAGCCAACCGGCGCTGGTCGTTGGGCATGGTTTCGTCGAGAAACGTGCGACCAGCCTCGGTTAACTGCACAGTCTGAGCACGCCGGTCATAAGGGGCCATTATCCGCTGAATGTAGCCCTGCTTTTCTAATCCTGTCAAGAGCTTGGTTATAGCTGCTCGCGACACGCCGCAATGCAAGGCCAAAGTCGATGGACTAATTCCTGCTGTTGCGCCGTCCAGGTGAAGCAGCACAATCAGGCGTCCTTGGGTAATTCCTAAATGCGTGAAATGTTTGTCCATACTAGTGAACAAGCTGTTGAATAGGCGCCCCATGGCCATGCAAAAGTGTAGGCCATTAGGGTCGGTACCGGCGTAGCGCTGCGTGATGTTGCGCAGCATAGCGTCGGTTTGTTCAGCAGAAGGAAATAGCCGTTCGGCCGCTAAAGTTGGAGAGATGCGCGCCATGCCAGAAGAATAAACAACTAGTAATGTGAGTACAGCTAGCAGCTAGCTGCACTCACGGCATACGTCTCATTCGAGCCAAAGTCACGATACACCTTTTTGCAGTACGCACTGAAAAAACGAAAAAGCCTAAAGCCAACTGCAATTCTGGCTTAAAAAAAGCTTCAACGACAATGTCGCTGAAGCTTTTCTGGGCAGTGAGTCGGCAAGAATGCCTCAGGAAACGTGCGGAACAACTTCGCTGCTCTCTTTGGCGAAGTGCCTCATGCGGTAGCAATTCATTGCTGTTTCGCCGAGTTGTACCAGGAGACGGTAATTGGCCACCGCCCCCACTGCTGCTCCAATAATCGGTAGCAATTGCGCTAGTTTGGCGAGGTCGATGTAGTCGCGGTACTCTTGCTGGAAAGTACGCCAGTCGAATGCGTTGACATCGGTGGGCAACGTGTTGCAGTAATTTTCCCAATCGGCCAGGCGCCGGTACACTTCATTGCGCGTATGTTGGCTGCTGAATGTCAGCTGAAAGATATGAAGGATGTAGAGCCGCTCGGGGTAGTGTTTCACGTCGTAGCCGTAGAGCGCCGCTATGTCGAACAGCAACTTCAGCTTGATGCCGAGCAGTAACGGAAAATCGGCAAGACCGAGGAAAAAGCCAGCCGCTCCCGTTACGGCTCCTTCGGCAGCCGCGGTGTTGCGGTAATAGCGGATACGGGTGCGCACGCTGGTTTCCCGGGCGGGCAGAGGCATTCCTACAAGCGGCTGGGGCGAGATATACGTTGACCCAAATAAGACGGCCCGCACCATTTGCTTGATGGTAGCCGTAATGGCCTTGTGCACTCGCTCGGGTAACAACGCATTAAGACGCGCCTGTACCCGCCGCGCCAACCGATTCAGCATGGATGGCGGTTGCTGCATTTGCTTTTGCCACTCCAGTAGCTCAGCGTAAGCTTGTTTTTCGTCGGGCGTCATAGCAAAGCTTACGCGTATTGCGCGCTATAGGCTGCGTAATTTCCACTCGTAAGCCCGGCCAGGCTAGAGTTCCGCTACTACCACCACTTGGATTTCGCGCACGTTCTTCAGTTCCTTGTCATTGGTCAGAAAGACGTCGCAGCCCGAATTAACGGCGGTGGCTATCTGCATAGCATCTATGCCTTTGAGTCCAGCATATTTGGCTTGCAACTGGTAGGCCAGGGTAGCTGCTCCCAACGTTATTTCTCGCATTTGAAAATCGAAATCTCGCAGCAAATCATCAAAATCGAGCAGCAGATCAGGGCGGCCTAGCTGTTCCGGCTTGGCGCAAAACTCGGTGTACGTAAGCACGCTTGTTTCCAGCATAGCATCATCAGTAAGCGACTGAGTTAAATAGTCAGCCACTTTCTGGTAATAGCTCGAATGGTTTTCAACCAGATAAATGAAGGGCGCTGTGTCAAAAAAAATCTTAGCCACGAGTGCTCTGCCGTAATTGCCGAACATACTCCTGCGCGTCCATAGACCAAATTCCGCGGCCTTTGCCTTTGTATTTAGCCAGAATTTTAGTGGCGCGGCTAATGTGGCTCATGCGCTTAGCTACTTCTTGGTAAACGACTTCCAGCTCAGTGGGTGGCAGCAAGTCAATCTCTTGGATGATTTGTTGGGTCAGGGTCATACGATCAATGATGTGAGGCAAGTTTTACCGTCAATTTGGGTTGAAGGCAACTTGTCTATATCGGCAAGATACGAATCTTACCAAGATCCTGTTCATTCATCGGTTACTGCAAAAAATAAATAAAGCATAATTATTCCTACCTATAGCACAATTGAGGAATGTATGCAAGCCTACTTAACCTACTGCTGCTCACTTATCCAGACGACTGAACTCGAGACTGGCACAACTATCTCGTTATCAAGTTTTCACCGATAAGCGCTTTAGTCAAGCAACTTAGAAGTATGCTTATGCATAAGCGAAGTGCCGATTACTCACCTTGCTTTTCCTGCTCGCTCTGCCCTTCTACTTGAGACTGTATATCCGCTCAATTATCTCCACCACTTTTAAACCTTCTAGGGCGTTGGTGGTAGCAGAACTGCGCTTTTGCACAGTATTAACCACGTTCTCAATTACTTGAACGTGGTTGGCCGCGCTGCCCTGGTACATGCCGTAGTCGTTGGCAGGGTTGGTTGGGGGCAGTACCGGCAGCGTATAGTTGCGTAGATGACAGTACTCCACTTTGTCCATATACTGGCCGCCGAGGCGCAGGCTTCCGTGTTCAGCTACTACCGTGAGGCTGCTCTCCAGATTCCGGTCCCAAACGGCAGTGCTATACTGCAGCGTGCCACTACCGCCGCGCACTAAATCGAATGTGACCAAGCCGCTGTCTTCGAACTCAGTAAGACCCGCATGATTGAAGTCGCGGAAACGGGCCGAGATATTGGTAATGTCGCCAAACACCCAATACAGCAAATCAACGAAGTGGCTGAATTGCGTGAAAAGCGTACCCCCATCTTGGGCCTGCGTGCCTTTCCACCCACCGGGCTTGTAATAGCGGGCGTCGCGGTTCCAGAAACAGTTGAACTGCACCAAGTATATCTCGCCTAGCAGGCCCTCGTCATAGACTTGCTTGAGCCACGCGGCGGGGGGCGAATACCGGTTTTGCATCACCCCAAATACCAACCGCCCAGTTTGCAACGCAGTGTGTACAATTGCTTCGGCATCCACCTTGCTTAAGGCAATTGGCTTCTCAATAACTACGTGCAAACCATGCTGTAAACCAACTATAGCTTGGGGCGCATGCTGGTAATTTGGTGTAGCTATAGTTAATAGATCGGCTTCAGGCCCATGCTGCAGGTAATCTTCTAAAGAGGCGAAAAAGGGCACTCCTGGGTGCTCCAAGGCCAATTCAGAAGCTAGTTCCGCGCGTATGTCAATAAGAGCGGTCAGCTGCGCCCCGGAATGACGCGACACCAACGAAGCATGACGACGGCCAATGTGCCCCACACCACAAACAACGAAGCGAACCGCAGAAAGAGAATCAGCCAACGGCTTATGAGTTTATAAGTGCAAGAAAGAGCAGCAAGCTGCGAAAAAACTTCAGTTCTTTCATCTACTTGCGCTCCTATGCCCGCAACGAATATAGCGCATCAGCATGCAGGCGAGAGCCTAACACACTGATGCGCTATGTTATGTTTTCGAGAAGTATTACTCGAGCTACAGCAGCCGCTTCAGTTCCTGAAAGTTAGAATTGCTGACGTTGCGGCCTGTGCAACCTAGCTGTTGGGCACTCCGTTGGATGTTGGTGATGCGCGAACCAGGATTGGGGTGCGTGCTCAAGAACTCTGGCGTACCGCCGCCACCTTGCTTTTCGGCTTTAATGAAGAAGCCAGCTGCCCCGTCGCATGAATAGTAGCGCGTGCCGTTGAGGTAAATGGTAGAGTATTTATCGGCTTCGGTTTCGTAGGTACGGCTGAACTTAAGCTGCCCGATACCCGCGGCCATCTGCACGAGTTGATTGGGGTTATTTCCTGCTATAACCCCCAACAAAATGCTAATGCCGTACTGTTTCTGCAACAACTGTGTGCTGTGCCGCCGGTCGGCGTGCGCAATCTCGTGGCCTAATACGCCCGCTAGCTGGTTCTCGTCGTCGAGAAACTTAATCAGCCCCGAGAAAACATAGATGTGGCCACCGGGGGTGGCAAAGGCATTCTGTGTTTGATCGTCCTTGATAATCTGTACATCCCAGGGAAACTGGGTGCGATAATTGAGGTTACCATTGTCGAGCACTCGTTTTACTACGCCATCAAGCAGCTGATACGCACGAGCGTTGCTGGAGCGCTCCAGCAACTGACCTTTGGCCCGGTAAAGCGAATCGGTTTGCTTGGCTACCTGAGCGCCTAGCTCGATATCCTGCTGAATGGGAAAGATGTTGAAGCCTTGAGTGGGCTTGTTAATGGCGGCGGTGGTGAGGGCGGCTACTCCGGCTAGCGGCAATAGCAACGTAAGAAATGAACGGCGCATAGACGAAACTAAATTTTAGAACAGTAATACGGCAGAAAGAAAAAACAGTGCCAACCCAACCGCACGCTTCCCGTTCAAGCGCGGCTTTACTGTACAGCAACTGACTTACGCCGAGGCCCAGGTGCGCACTGCCGCCGCAACAGCAACTACTTGCTCTTCCGTCAGAGTAGGATGAATGGGCAAGGATAGCACGGTGCGGCAAAGGCGTTCAGCTACCGGGAACTGCCCTTCTTGGTAGCCCAAGTAGTTATAAGCTGGTTGCAGGTGGTTGGGCAAAGGATAATACACAACGCTCGGAATCTGCTGCTGCTGCAAATATGCCTGCAACAGGTCACGGCGGCTTGAGTTGTCAGGAGATTCCTGCTCTACTAACAGCGTATACTGGTGAAAAACGTGCGTGCTGCGCGGGTCACGGGCTGGAATGTGCAGGCTAGAGATGCCTGTTAGAGCCGCATCATAGTGCGCGGCTATGCGCTGGCGGTCTGCAGTCCACTGTGGCAGGTAGCGCAGCTTCACGCGCAGGAGGGCGGCTTGTATAGTATCGAGGCGGGAGTTAAGGCCGATGTGCTCGTGGTGGTATTTGCGAGTCTGGCCGTGGTTAGCTAGTTGACGCAGATAGGTGGTGCGTGCTTGGTCGTGGGTGTACAAGGCACCACCGTCGCCGAGGGCACCGAGGTTTTTACTGGGAAAGAAGGAGGTTGTCCCTACCTCCCCTACCGTGCCGGCCATCCAAATTTGGCCCGTTTCGGTAGTGAATGTGGCTCCAATAGCTTGGGCGTTGTCTTCAATGAGCGCAACCCCATGCTTGTCGGCCAGAAGCCGCAGGGCAGCTAGGTCGGCACACTGGCCGAATAGGTGCACCACGATAATAGCGCCGGTGCGCGGTGTGAGAGCTGCTTCTACTGCGGCCGGGTCTAGGTTGAACGTATCGGGGCGAACATCGGCCGGGACTGGTACTAAACCTAGCACAGCGGCAGCTTCGAGGGTGGCCACATAAGTGAAAGCAGGAACGATAACTTCGGCGCCAGCTGGCAATTGCAAACTCATAAGGGCCAGTTGGAGCGCGTCGGTGCCATTGGCGCAGGGCACCACATGAGCACCATCTAAATACGTGCTTAGCTCGTCGGCAAACTGCCCTACCGCCGGCCCCTGAATGAAGGCACCTTCCTCCAGGGTCTGTTGCAGCGCCGCGTTCAACTCACTTTGAATAGGAGCATGCTGAGCGCGCAGGTCCAGCATATGAATAGGCGCGCAGGGCAAGGAAAAAGTAGGCACAGACGAAAGGCAGCGAATGAACAAACTCAAAGATAGAAGGACGCCTGATACAGGCCACAAACCACGCAACCTGGGGCATACGCCTTGCGTTACCGGGCCACCAAGCAGCATTGATGCCTGGTGAAAATACCGCGCCTCTCCCCGCTCTAACACCCCTATGCCATGCTCAGGAAAAGATTCACTGCAAACGCCTTCGTCTCTTTGTTGCTGCTTAGTGGTGCCTTCAATTACACGAGTTGTTCGCAGCCAGACAAAAAAGAAGTATCCACACAAAGTGACCAAGCTTACAGAGACTTCCAGTTATTCGTTGCCGACGCGGAAGCTAAAGCCAACAACGTAGCGGAAATAGCCGAAGCCGACCACGAACAGGAAACCGCGCAGCTCAAAGCCGACTTCGATACCAAAGTAGCGGCCATTGATAAGTACGCAGATCGGTACGACGATGCCCAACGGCAGGAAGTAGAAGCTCTGCGCACCCGCTATACCGAAGCCTTCGACAAGCGCGAGGCGGCTTGGAAAAGCAAGCGTAACTCCACTGCCAACCAGGCAAGCACTGATACCGCAGCCCCTGCTAGTAGCGCCCCCAAAGTGGGCAAGTACTACAAGCTCACCGGCTCGGCCGCCCGACTCACGGCCGCCAATGCCCGCGCCACTTACGAGTCGTTCGTCAAGAATATCAAGCAAAACGAGGATCAGTATGACATCGACGATTGGCGCAATATCAACACGGAATGGCGGGCCCTCGATGAAGCGTACGACAAAGTGAAAGGCGACATACCTGCGCGCGACTTAGCCGAGATTCAAAAAGAGAAGCTGAAATACGCCGCTTTCAAATCCCTTGATAAGGCGGAGGCCCGCGCTTCGCAAGGGGCTGCTGCCGTGGGCAACGAAGCAAAAGCGGTGAAAGAAGGCACCGCCGACGAACGGAGTAAGGTGGGCCGAGCCGCTAGCAACACTGCTTCCGATGTAAAGGAAGCTAGCAAAGATGTTGGCCAAGGTGCCGCGAAAGTCGGTAAGAAAGTAGGCGGCGCGGTAAAAGACGTGTTCGACGGCAAAGACGACAAGAAAAACTAGGAATTCCCGACTTGCACCTACCCGTGCTTTATAGCCGGTTTCTGCGCCCTAAGCCAGGAATCGGCTTTTTAATTGAAAAGCTCCCTTGCTGCTATCCTCATCGCCGTGGTAGCTGGCGCAGAGCCACTGCTCAATCACTGATCTTGGATCTTACTGTCGTGGCACAGGTACCAGACTACTCTGCCAGTTCCGTCAGCATCCAGTACAGCTTCAACGCATCGAGTTGGCGCAGGCTAGGACGCACGGAAAGCAAGTTGCGCCGTACCTGCGTTTGGCGCAGCTTGAACGCAGCCCGCACGGCTTCACTCAGGCCCCAACGGTGCAACTGCAAGGCGGCCTTCAGCAATTTGGTGTCGCTGCCTAAGCCTTCAGCCCGGTAAAGCAAGGCCAGATTACGGACGGCCTCGTGGCTTTTCTGCAAAAACATAGTGGCAGGCTCTAAGCCATCGTGTAATACCGGATTGTCGAGGTGCTGCACCTGAATACCGGCTTGGCGCAGTAGCCACCCAAACTTAGTGTCTTCGTGGCCATAGCGGGTTAGTTGCTCGTCTAGCCCAAACTGACGAAACAATTTCGTTTCAACCAGCATGTTGTTGAGCGTAAGTTGCCCATGCGGAGCACGTTGCCGCACGGCTGCCGGCCGCGCTTCGCGTAGTCGGCCGTACAGCCAACGCAAGGTCAGTTCCGCCGTCGAAGGGGCGGTGTGCTCGTAGGTGGTTCCTCCTACTAATACTGGCGCCTGCAAGCGTGCAGCAGCATACCGAGCCAGAAACCGGGAATCGGGTAGCAAACTATCATTGTCGAGGAGCAGCAACCACTCGTAGCGGGCGGCATGAGCCAGGCGGTTGCGGATAGCAGCCCGCCCAATATTATGCGGCAGTTCTTCGTAGCATACGCCAGTCAGCTTGCTTAGCTGCTGGTTGGGCAACCGCTCCACTTCCCGGGAGCCGTCATCGAGACACAAGATTTCCACCGGGCCGTCCCAATCCTTGATTTGGGCTTGCAACGCGTACACCAGTGGCGTCACGTTGCGGTTGAAAACCGGAATCAATACGGAGAGACCGGGCATGGATTATAGGAGAAGTAAAGAACCCACGGTTTAGATTGCTGACGAGTTGAGGCGCCAAATGTACAATCAAGCTAACACTTACAGTCAACTTCGTGCCACAACTGGAATGTGCGCAGCTAAGTAATTAGCCAGATGCCACTACAACACCACGGCTAATGTTCTAGAACTCGTTTTTTAACTGAAAAGGCGTTACCGCAGAATCCACTAAATGGCCTTGCTCGCACTTGAGCACGCGCTTTGGGTACTGCTGAATAATTTGGTAGTTGTGGGTAGCCATGAGCACGGCTGTGCCCGAATTATTGATTTCCACGAACAGGCGCATGATGCTGTCTGCTACATCGGGGTCGAGGTTGCCGGTGGGCTCATCGGCGAGCAGCAATAGCGGCTCGTTGAGTAGAGCACGAGCAATAACCACGCGTTGCTGCTCGCCCCCGATAGTTGGTGCGGCATCTTACCCGCCACATTGGCCAAGCCCACGCGCATGAGCACCTCCGAAATGCGCTGTTGCTTACGCGCCTTGCCGCTCCACCCAGTGGCGTTAAGCACAAAAAGCAGGTTTTCGGCTACCGTCCGGTCGAAGAGTAGCTGAAAATCCTGGAATATAATACCCAGTTTGCGGCGCAGGTATGGCACCTTGCTACTGTTGCTGATGCGAGGCAATGGAAAGCCCGCTACCGTTCCAGTACCGGCTCCCAACCCCAAATCGGCGTACAGCGTCTTTAGCAAAGAGCTCTTACCAGACCCCGTCCGACCTACCAGATAGGCAAACTCTCCTTTCTCCAGCGTAAACGTGACCTTCTGCAGGATGGTGTTTACATCCTGCATGATATACGCATCGTGCAGCTCGACAACGGACATAATTTAATGCTTAGTTTTTAGTGCTTAGCGCTCGGTTGGTAAGGCGTAGTAGCAGACAGAACCACCATGCCCTAACAACCAAGCACTAAACCCCAAATTTATATTTCCAGCTTTTGCAGCTTGCCGAAAGCAAGGCCGTCGATAACAGCAGCCAAGGCCGTTTCCTTGTTTTCCAGCCCGTAGCGGTGCAAATCCTTCAGCGGCCGGTCGGCACGGAAGTAAGCAATGAGCACAAACTCCTCGTCACGCAACTGAATGTAATCGGGAATCTTGGCTTTGCCTTTGACTTTGATGATATACATGGCTGAAGGATTGAATTGTTTGACTGCTGAACAACTAAGGCCTAGGAAAGTAGTGGAACGCCTTGCTTTTGCTCCTGCTGTTCGTTAGCCGTTTACTTTCGCGTGGTCAGCAAGGAAGGTAGCAAGACCTTTGTCGGTAAGTGGATGACTGAGCAGCCCTGTGATAACGCTGAGCGGACAGGTTACGACATCGGCTCCAAACTCAGCGCACTGAATTAGGTGCGGAATGTGGCGCACGGAAGCAGCGAGTACCTGCGTAGGATATCCGTAATTAGAGAAGATATCTACGATTTGCTGAATCAGCAACATGCCATCGGCTCCAATATCGTCGAGGCGGCCCACAAACGGCGACACATAGGTAGCGCCTGCTTTGGCAGCAAGTAAGGCTTGCCCAGCCGAGAAGATAAGAGTGCAGTTGGTCTTAATGCCTTTATCAGAGAAGTAGCGGATAGCTTTCACACCATCCCGGATCATAGGCACTTTCACTACAATGTTGGGGTGCAGTTCTGCCAAGGCCTCACCCTCTCGCACGATACCCTCGTAGTCGGTGGCAATTACTTCGGCCGATACATCACCATCCACCAACTCACATATTTGCTTGTAATGGGCCATGACGGCATCAGTTCCTTTGATGCCTTCCTTGGCCATAAGCGAAGGATTGGTGGTTACGCCGTCGAGAACCCCAAGCTCCACAGCTTCCTGAATGTCCTTCAGGTTGGCAGTATCAATGAAAAATTTCATGTGGTATAAGCGGAATCAGTTGAAAACAACAAGTCCTCAAAGCTACCACCTATCCCGGATTTAGCTAGATTTATTGGTCGACACGCTTGCTAGTGTCGCTTGAGAGTGCCCATTGTGAATCTGGTTACTTCCCAGATTTATAGGCAAAAAAAAGCGAGCCAAAATCGCACCGCTCAACCGTCTACCCTTGCTACCTTCCGGTCCTGGGGAGTTCAACAGGAGCTGGTCGTTCTGACTCGCCGGGTGCAAAGATACAAACGAATACTACCTTTTACGCTGTAAGCGCTTTTTTTTGTTTTTTCTATTACCTACTGCCAGAGAATCAGGGGCTTTAATTTTTAGTAACTCTGGTCTTTCATTTGTTGGGTGCAACCCACTCGGTGGCATTACACGCATAGAAACGCTGCCTCACTCAACTCTACCTAGCTACAAATAAGGCCTTAAGGTAGCGACAGAGCAAAGCAGCGTTCTAGCAATAGAATAAGGATAAGGAGAGATTAAGTGCTATTCGATTTATCGAAACGCAGCTATAGCAAGATTTTATAGTACCAACCTTATAGTAAATTAGCGAGTAGCTTACCCTCTCGACGATCAGCAAGCAGCTTTATAATGGACGCTATTTTCGTCGGGTACTGTTTGTTATTTGTGCCAGGCCTTCTCGGCAGCTTTCACTTTCTTTTTCAACTGGCGCTCGTAATTATCAATTGCTTGGAGTTGAAACGTGATAGGATGGGCATATGTGGCTTGTTGCCGTATGTCTTCGTAGCCAGCATAGCTTACTTGCAGTACCGGTGATGCGTTGGTAGTACGCAGCAAATATTCACCTTCAGAGTTAGTGGTGGTGGTCGTAGCGGCACTGAACTGATTTTTAGTTGACACTACAGAGACGACTACCCCTGCCAAAGGCTCTCCCAGTTCATCAACTACGGTTCCTTTAAAGTCTTTCGCTTCTAATGGAGCAGCTGGCGCTGCAGGCGCTGGCGAAGGCATAGCAACTGGCGTAGCGCTCATGGCAATAACCGTTTTTGGCATTGTCCGGGTGCTTGTAGGCGTGCCAGTAGCACTCTGCGCTACGGCAGCTGTTGACAAGAAAAGGCTCGTCATGCCAAAAATGAACTGTACAAAGGACTTCATACAACAGGTGTGGGAGGTAATAGAACAGAGTAGATATGCGGTACTAAGGCTAGCAATAATTGTGAGCCAGCATTACTTGATGCAAACATACATAGTATATTTATAATATCAGTGTATAAGACAATTAATTTTTTAACTAATACTATTTCCTTGAACATTATTGATACAATTTCAAGACCCAACAGGTAATATCAATTACTAGTGCCAGGATCTTTTGTGCTCCCCCACTACCTGCTTACCTTTGCCTATGCCTCAACAGATTCTGATCCTCGACTTTGGGTCGCAGTACACTCAGCTCATTGCCCGACGCATTCGGGAGTTGAATGTTTACTGTGAGATTCACCCTTATACGCACGCCCCGGACCTCACTGAGGATATCCGGGGCGTTGTGCTTTCCGGCTCCCCTTGCTCTGTGCGCGACGCCGAATCACCCAACCCCGACCTTTCAGCCTATCTCGGCCACGTGCCAGTGCTAGGTGTGTGCTATGGCGCGCAGCTGCTAGCGCATCAGCAAGGCGGTGAGGTGATGCCCGCTACCATTCGGGAATACGGCCGGGCTCGCCTCGCCCACGTCAACCACCAAAGCCCGTTGCTGCATGGCGTGCCTACCGAGTCGCAAGTATGGATGTCGCATGGCGATACCATCAAACATTTGCCAGCTGGTTTCCAGGTTATTGCTAGCACGCCAGAAGTTGAGGTAGCTGCTTTTCATATCGAAAATCAGCCCACTTATGGTATCCAGTTCCATCCGGAAGTTACGCACAGCGCCGATGGTAAGACCTTGCTGCAAAACTTCGTAGTCAATATCTGCGGCCTCGACCAAAGCTGGACGCCCGAGCATTTTGTTGACTCGATGGTGGACACCTTGCAACGCACAATTGGCGAGCAAGATCAAGTGATTCTTGGCCTCTCGGGTGGTGTAGATTCCAGCGTGGCGGCCTTGTTGCTGCATCGGGCCATTGGGAGCCGGCTGCACGGCATTTTCGTGAACAACGGCTTGTTGCGCAAAGACGAGTACGAAGATGTGCTGCATTCTTACAAAGACCTTGGCCTGAACGTGCGCGGCGTGGATGCTTCCACTGAATTTTACGCGGCACTAGCGGGCCTTACGGACCCAGAATTGAAGCGTAAGGCCATCGGCCGCACCTTTATTGAGGTGTTCGACCGAGAGGCGCAAAAGGTGGACGGCGCCCGTTGGCTAGCCCAGGGTACCATCTACCCCGACGTTATCGAGTCGGTGTCGGTGAAAGGACCGGCCGTAACCATCAAGAGCCACCACAACGTGGGAGGCTTACCAGCCAAGATGAACTTGCGGGTTGTGGAACCTCTACGGGCTTTGTTCAAGGACGAAGTGCGCGAAGTAGGTCATGCGCTAGGGTTACCAATCAACATTCTGCATCGTCACCCCTTTCCAGGGCCGGGCTTAGGCATTCGGATTCTAGGCGACATCACCCCTGCCAAAGTGGACCTGCTCCAGCGTGCCGACGCCATTTTCATCAACGGACTAAAAGCGCATGGCCTCTACGACAAAACCTGGCAGGCTGGCGTAATGCTCCTTCCTATCCAAAGCGTAGGCGTGATGGGCGACGAGCGCACTTACGAACAAGTAGTAGCCCTACGTGCTGTAACCAGCGTGGACGGCATGACAGCCGACTGGGCCCACCTGCCCTATGAGTTTCTTGCTGAAATCAGCAACAAGATAATCAACCAGGTGCGCGGTATCAATCGCGTGGTGTACGATATTTCCAGCAAACCACCCGCTACTATTGAGTGGGAATAAGCTAGTCCTTAACCCAGGAAAAAGCCGTTGGTATACTACCAGCGGCTTTTTTGATGTTAGTGTTAGCAGTTTTATGCATTCACGCAATTTCAGCTGCGCTTTTGACCCTTGTTACTCGAGTGCTCTAGGGCTCAGCAGTTGCTCTACTTCCAGCAACAACGCCGTATTTTCAAGAATATCGCGCAGCTGAGTTAACTCGACGAGCGAGAAAACCAAAGCTAGGTTGGGGGCCGGCGTGCGCAACGCTATACAGCGAGCCTCGGGGTCGGTGGTGCGGAGGCAATGGTGCTGCCAAGTATCTGCGACTACTTGGCGGAACTCCGTGAATTCCGGGACAGTTGCAGCCAAAGCCACATTGCCGAAGCACAGGTGCAAATGGCAAGTGCGAGGGCAGCGGGCACAATAACCAAAATCGTTGTGGTGAAAGAATAGGGCCATGAGGATGAGGAGATGGAATGCTCAAATGTATAATTATTTAGAAAATGTCTAAATAAAATATTTTGGCTGCTTGCTCTCCTGCTAGCTTATTGGCAACTTACCGCAAGACCGGCTTTTAGCCCAGGCTATTATGCGCTGTACCACAACAGTTGTTTCTGCGTAGAAGCGCTAACCTTCTTCTGTTCCCGCTTTTATGCCGCCTTCTCACGTTCTATGAAACGCCCTTCTCTCCGTCAATTGCTGGGCTTTTCGTTGCTGGGGTTGCTGCTTGCTGTTCTGATAGGAGCAATATTGCTAGGATCTAGCTGGGGAAAACGACGGGTGGAACAAGCGGTACGGGACCGAATAGCACGCAATTCCGACTTGGTGCTGGCTCCTTTTGACGTAAATTTTTCGCTGGTAAGCAACTTTCCAGATTTCACGGTTTCACTGCGCAACTTCCAACTAACCGATACCAGTGCCCGGGCGGCGGTGAAGGTTTTGGGCATCAACCATGCCGATGCCCGGTTGGAAATCAGTCAGTTGCTGCGAGGCCGAGTACACGTTCGCCACCTTACCCTCTACGACACCGAATTTCGCCAAGTCACCGATTCAACGGGCCGTGACTGGGGCCTGCACGGCAGAGGGCCTCGCCAGGCCACTGCGGCCGTTCCTCCCAACTTCGACTTAGACTCGCTCACGCTCGTCAATTTCCACATGGTAGACCGCAATGACCTGCAAAACAGCGGTTTTGAGGCAATTGTACGGCATGCGCGGCTATGGGCGCGCGGACGGGCGGGAACGGCCCAGGTACGCGGTACTCTGGATGGGCATTTACTATACTTACGCAGCGGACGTGGCAACTTGTTCGAGCAGGAGCCAGTGCGGGCGTGGGTGAGCTATCAATACAACTTTCAGCAGCGGAAAGGCACATTTCTGCGTACCCACGCCACGCTCAATGGCGACACCGTACTTATCAGAGGCACCCACCAGGCGCCAGCCCCCGGTCAGCCACGGGGTACCCGCCTTAACTTGCGCATGGTAGGCTCGCAGCCGCTGCTCGAAGTGTTGCACGTAGCCCTTCCTACTACTATGCAGCGGTATTTGCTCGGCGCCCGAAGCACCAGTCACGCTCGTATTTGGTACACCATTCGGGGACTGAGTGGTCCTACAGCCCGTCCGCGCACAATTCTCCAGTTTCAACTACGCAATGCGCAGTTGCAGTGGGCCGATTCTTCGCGGCGTATCCGGCGCTGGGATGCCCGTGGCACATTCGACAATGGACCTGAGCACTCTCCTCGTACTACTTCCCTTTCTTTCGAACAATGCCGCCTCTACTCGTCGGCTGGCGAGCTAGACGCAGCCATTACGGCGCGCGATTTCACTCGTCCTATCCTAAGCGGCCGGATACGCGGGCGCACGGAACTCCAAACGCTCGCGGCAGTGGTAGCCCCCGGTTTGTGGCAGGCCCGCCATGGCAATGCTGCCTTAGACCTGACACTCAACGGCCCATTGCCTGAAATACAAACGCGGGCCATCAGACGAGCGAGCCGGGCCAGTGGAATTTCTACCCCGTCGGCTCTGGCCGTACGCGGGAACATTGCGCTCGAGAATGCTTCGTTTCTGATTCCTAGCCGCGGAGCCGATATGTCCGAGTTGAATGTGCAGTTGGGACTGCGCGACAGTTTGTGGCTCTTGGAAAACCTAACGTGCCGCCTTAATGGCATGAACGTTCGCGCTAACGCGACTACCACTTATTTGCTTTCGTATTTCAATGGGCAACACCCTACCACCTCCGTTACGGGCACCTTTGTGGTAGATGAATTGCGTCTCGACCGCCTGCGCCGCTTGTTAGCTCCCCCGGCGGGCGGCCCCACCGAGTACCCCGGCCGCGGCGCTTCGGCCGGCCCCGTAACCAAGAGCTAGCTGCACGCGCCATGAACTTGTTGCCCCCAGGGCTGCAACTCAATATCCGGTTGCAGTGTGGTAGATTGATACTACCAGTTGATACGCTACAACAGTTAGCAGCTACAGTACGCCACAATGGGCGCTACGTCCAACTTTCCAATTTGCAGACTCACATATGGGGCGGCTTAGTAAGCGGCGCTATTAGCTGGCCATCTGACACCCTACGGATGCACCCCGTAAACGTGCAATTGGCGCTGCGCTTTAATACCGTGGAGTACCGCCGGCTGCTAGCTCTGCTCAACCGATCGTCGCGCACGACTAGCGCCTCTTCTGTCTCGCCTGACCCTAGCTTGCGCGAAGCAGTGCTAAGTGCCCACGGACAGGTAGTTGCAACAGTAAAAAACCTACGCCTTCCGGCGGGTGAAAACCTTACCAACCTGCAACTGCGCATCAATAAAAACGGCCGGGGTTTCCAGGTTCCATACTTAAACTTCCGGACCAGCGCTGGTGGGCAAGGCCGCGTAAGTGCTAGTGCCCGGCTAGGCGAGGGTCAGTTGGCAGCAGCGCATGCCGAGGTGGAGTTGCGCTACGGTACACTCGATGTGCAACGCTTGCTTGGACTACTGGCCGCGTTGACTCCCCCATCTTCCGGTAGAGATAAGTTCGCCAATCCGGCTCGGCTACGTCCGACCACCTCTCCCTTTCTAGACGGCACCGTGACAGCGCAAGTGCGAGTTTCGGCCGACCGGGTGCAGTATGCTGTGCTTCGTGGCAATGATTTTCACTTAGTTAGTCACTTAGAGTCCGGAGCCGCACGCTTGGAAAGCTGCTCACTACAAGCATTCGGAGGGAAAGTGTCCTTGCAAGGACAAATGCAAACTGATGAGGGCACCAACCACTATCCTCTGCAGGCGCAGGTGCGCTTGCAAGATGTAGAGTTGCCAGCCCTGTTTCGGGCGGCGGAGGCTTTGCATTTCGAGGTGCTGCGGCCCGATAACATTCAAGGCACTATGCGTTGCGAAGCCGACGTACACACCAATCTCAACGCCGTCTTCCTTCCCCAGCTTCCCGAGACGTATGCTTATCTTAAAACCGACCTGCGTGACTTGGAACTGCTGGATGTAGAAGCCTTGGCACAAGCCTTGAAGTTCCTGCGCGACAAACGCACAAATCATTTATACTTCGAACCAGTCAGTCCTCGCTTTGTGCTTGATGGCAATCGGGTAATAGTACCATCCATGCACCTCAACAGCAACCTCACCGATTTAGCAGTAAGTGGTGAATACCAACTCAACGGCCGCGCCAATTTATACGTCGGTTTGAGTCCCATGCAGGCCTTGTTTGGCAACAACAAAAAGCGGGTGGATCGCATTAAAAGTGGTGAGGCGGCTGCGCGGCCTAGTCGTGGCTTAGTCTATGTGAACCTAAGCCGGGCGCCTGGCAGCCGTTATAAAGTACGACCTTTCCAGAAGCAAGAGCAGCGTCAAAAGCAAGAGCAGTTGCAGCAACAGTACCAACAACTCATCCGCACACAACGCCTCGATACCACCTTGCGGCTGCTGCAACGTATTGAAACAAGAAAAGATATGAACAATTAGCAGAATAAATATTAGCCTACAAAGAAGTGTCGATTCCCGTTTTTTTCTTATTCTTTAAAATACCAAATTGCTGTACAGGGTGGTCTTCTGCTTAGCTATCATCCAGTTATTATATGAGTTTAATACCCCAAATACTCATTCCTGCCGATGAAATGCAACGCCTCCGTTCGATTCATCGCTACGACGCTGCCCTTTCACTACAGGAATCTGTTTTTGGTGAATTTGTAGCACTCGCAGCCCGTATTTTCAACCTCCCCATTTCACTGATTGCTCTTGTTGACAGAGAGCAGGTTTTCTATAAAGCAAGCTACGGTCTTCCAAACATACAGACTCAGCCTCGGGAAGAAGCGCTCTGCTCGACGGCCATCCTCGACAACAAAGCCGTAGTATATGCTGATTTAACATACGAATCGTCACCCCTTATTACCAATCAGGCAGCGACGGCCGCCCGTGATAAAAACCTTCGCTTCTACGCAGCTGCCCCCCTGCGCATGCCCGATGAGCGCCGTATCGGTTCGTTATGCATAATTGATTACCAGCCCCGTCATTTAAGTGAAGGCGAGCAGCAACTGTTAGAGCAAATAGCCATCTTAATTAGCCAGATGGTAGCAGTGCGCTACTGCTGCCTACAAAGCCCGGAGTTAGGAGTAGATCAGTGGCACCTAATTCGCAATCAGGTGCAGGAGGAGCTACAGGGACTGCAAGCTCTCGTGCGTTACTTAGCCACTCGCCACGGAAGTCCGATTCCTATTCCTGACGACATTCTGCTGCTTATTAGCCGGCGCCTAAACGACCTTCGCGAAGTGCTTGACCAGTACGAAAGCTAATAAGGAACAGATAAAGACTTCAGCAAGAGAGCAGCACAACGAAAAGCCGCGCCTGTTAGCTAACAGGCGCGGCTTTTCGTTGTGCTGCTCTCTTACCTCAAAACACCTTCGGCAGATCAATACCCCGAATGGTACGATACAAACTCAGCGCGTTTTGATCGGTAAGGCCACCAATGTAATCGGTGAGCAGAATAATTTGCTCGTAAGCCGAAATTCCTTCTTGGGGACCTTGAGCACGAAACTGGGTGGGCAGCAATTGTTGGAGCTTACGCGAACGAGGGCCAGCTTGCGGATCAAAGGTGGCATGCAGAAACGCATCAAGCAGCCCGGCCATCACATCGAACCCTGCAGCTTCTATTTCCAGCACAGGCCGGCTATGGTAGAGATGCTCTACCGTAAGAGCATGCATCTGCTGAAGCTGCTCCCAACAGTCGAGATGTTGCACTAAGGGTTCGTCGGCGCGACCATGAAGGAAAGCGGAGGCGCGGTCGGCGAAGAGGCGGGCGGTTTGCTGTACTAGCCGGTTGATGAGGCGCGCACGGAGGTATCCTAGCTCTTCGCGCCAGTCGCGCCACTCGACGGAACCCCGCCGGTTGGGAGCGTCGCCAAGCATTTCGCGGAGCAGCCGTAAGCCCGTTTCGCTGGGAATCAGATTTAGTTTGAGGCCATCTTCGAAGTCGATGATGCGGTAGCAAATATCGTCGGCGGCTTCTACGAGAAAGGCCAGCGGGTGGCGGTGGTAAAAACCAGCGGCCGAACCGGGCGGCTTAGGCAACAACCCCAATTCCTGGGCTATTTCCTGAAACCGGTTGGCTTCGGTTTGAAAATAGCCGTGCCGTTTCTCGCTGGTACCGCGGGTACTGGCTTCCTCTTCAAGCACCGAAGGACGAGGGTACTTCGTGTAAGCTCCTAGCGTAGCATACGTCAACCCCAACCCTGCCGAACCGCTACTATGCGCCGCATAGGTATGGGTAAGGGTCCGAAAACCTGCCGCATTTCCTTCGAAGCGTTGCAAGTCGGCACGTTGCGCGGCGTTGAGCACGCGCACAAAGGGCTCGGCAGCCGAACTACGGAAGTAGGTGGAAATAGCGTCTTCACCGGAGTGGCCGAAAGGAGGATTGCCAATGTCGTGGGCTAGACAAGCCGCCGCCACTATATCGCCAAAGTCGGAGTCGAGATGAGGCAGGGTTTGAACTAGCCCCTCGGTTTCTTCGAGCAGCAGCCGACCTCCAAGGCGCCCGAGGGAGCGCCCTACGCAAGCAGTTTCCAAGGAATGCGTGAGGCGAGTATGCACGAAGTCGGTTTCGGGCAGTGGCATCACCTGGGTTTTGCGCTGCATCCGCCGAAACGCCGAGCTGAAAACCACCCGGTCGTAGTCGGCGACGAAGGCGCCGCGTACGGGGGGCGCATCCGTCACTACATGCAACTGAGGCTGCTCCGGGTAGCGACGACGGCTCAGCAGCCGCTCCCAGGTCATGGCCGGCGTGTTAGAAAAATCGGTTTGGAGGTGCATCATCAGGGTGGCAAGGTACGGTAAAGGCCTAAAACCTGAATCTTATTACTTCACAGCCAACACCCACTTAAGACACTAAAGCTCGCCGACACACTCTGCCCACTTCAACAACTGATAAACTACGCTTGTTTAGGTTGTTCGATAAACACGATAAAAAGCGCCTCTCGATTAGTTTGGCCTCATCTGCTTAAGCGGCACCTCATGCCATTTGGTAAAAGCTTCCCACTGCCGGCGCCAATAGCTGTAATCACCTAAAACGCATATAACCTTGTCGCCCTTAAAATAAATACGGGTCTTAATCTGTTGGTTTCTCCAACTGATAGCCCCTGCTTCATCGGGTTCCATATCCTCCACGTTCTGCCACAAAAAGGAACGAGGAGTTTCGTGTTCTTGGCCAAGCATATCTTGCCAAAGCCGCATAGCATGCGCAATCGGAGAAGGAAACATAGAAGCTGACAATAAACTAGTAAATAAGCAATAGCCTACAGGATGTAGACTCAACGGTAAAGCAATATAATTTTATTTCTCAATGAAAATACCTATAACTACAAAAAATAAAAAATGTAAATTTTAAGTAAGCAATTACTTACTATTCAAATTGACACCCCATAATGGTTAAATATGATAGTATTTTGCATCTACTAATGAAATATTTATCAATTTCTCTTGCTCGCACTGCACACGGCATAATTATACTTACCACATTCCTACACGTAATGTAGCACGAGCAAAGCCTTGCCGTTAGTGGGGACATATGAGAAGCTACTAGCTAGTACCATTCTGCTTTGCTCCGTAACACAAGTGAGCCTTTGCTAAGCGGCAGGTTGTAGATGATCATCGAATGAGGCTTTCTGCACCTACTGCCTATTAAAGAGCGAGGCAGCTAACTACCTGACTACGAGTCGTGGGTAGTTAGCTGCCTCGCTACAAGTTGGCTAGATGATAGCCGTTCAGTACAATCAGATTTTCTATATAGACTCCTCTCCCATCCGGCCGAGTAGCCGCACGGTAGCGTAGCCTAGCACTAGGAATACACCGTAAAGCAGGGTTACGCCCCAGGTGCTAGGATGCGAGAACGGATGTAGTAGTCGGCTAACGATGTCGAAAAACAAGGTGAGCGGATTGGTAACAACATCCCAAGAGTTGAAGCGCAAGTAGCGGCCCAAATAGATGCCGAACGAGCTAAGCAGCAACGCGACCGTGGCAAATGCCCACCCAGCTCCGGTGCCCAACCGACGCGCTACCAAAGTTTGCATGTCAATAAGCGAAGCGTAGGCCAGCATCAAGCCATTCCAAGCACAGCTTAGAATAAGGGCTAGGTCATACCAGTAGGGTATGCTCACGCGACGCTCAAGGTGGAAAAGGTCGGTGAGGATATAGGGAGCATTAGGAAAAAACAGCAGCCACACCAAACCTACGGGCAACAACACCCGCGCTTTCAAACGGCCAGCAGAGAGACCAAGCATGGTACTCAATCCGAAGGGAATGAAGGCCAGAAACAAGTTCCAGAGAAGAAAAGCAAACGTAATCTGCTGCGTGAAGAATACCCGGAACGCAATGAGCACTACACTTAAGGCAAGGGAAGCCCCCAAGAGTAAAATCAGGTTGAGACGCTGCCGAATTTGAGGCAAGGCTAACGTGGCGAGAGGAATCGGCATAGGCACAGAACGAAAATTTCAACAGTAGATTGTACTGAATCAGGCGGTTATAAACCGATCTACCCCCGAAAGTTACAACCTACTGGCTGAAATTGAAGGACTTTACTTATTGAAAAACCAAGAATACAACAACCAAAGCACGGCAATAACAGCCATCATATACCAGCCCCACTTACCGGGGTCACGGGGGGTTTCGTCGCTATAGGTTCGGGGGCGGCGCTTTAAGCCAGGTACCAGTGCCATAAGTCCATGCTATTTTATATGCAGAATCATTCTCTTCTACATAAACAACGAAGAACATTTACGTTCCGTTGCAGCACGAGTAAATGCTAAAGCCTAGCCTCAACCATGCCTTATCAGTCTGTTGGAGCCTCGTTCCCACTGCACCACGTAGCCTTGGTTCCGGCTTGTACCACTGAGCAACAAAAAGCTGACGCCCCATCTTATTCCACTCCACCGGCGGCCCAGCGCAACGTAGCTTGGGTTTGGGCATATTTGGCTTGCAGCTCGGCTAGCTTTACGCGGGCAGTAACTAGCGTCGCTTCGCGCGAGTTGAGCAGAAACACCGAGCTTTCCCCGTTCTCAAATCGAATTTGCTCGCCGTTGCGCAAACGTTCTGCGTTTTGCACCACCTGCTCTTGCAGACGTAGCTGCTCGCGCAAGGCCTCCCAGTCATTGGCTACGGTGCGCACGCCAGTCTGAATTTCGCGGCTGTCTTGCTGTAGATCCAACTCGGTTTCGCGCAGCTTGAGGCGGTTGAGCTGCAGTTTTGCGCGCTCCTGACGCAGCAACAGCGGATAAGCGAAGCTCACGCCAAGCTTGTAATTGTTCTGAAAATAACTGCCGCTGAAGCGGGCACCACCTTCAGGGCTGAAAGGCTGGCCGGCTTGCAACAAGTTGTAGTCGAGGTTGAGCTTGGGCAGCAGCTTATTGGAAAGCAGACGACGCTCTACGCTTAGCTGGCTTAGCTTGGCGCGGCTTTTTTGTAGCTCCGGATGAATTTGCAGCGCCAGCTCGGCCAGGGCGGCCACCGAATCGGGCAGTAGGGGGCGCCAGGCGGCGGGGGTAGGCAGAAGTTGGGGGCGCACCTGTGCGGGCAGCTCCCGTGGTTGTTGTTGCTCGTCCCAGAGATAGTTGCTGAGCAAGAGCGTAGCGTTTTGCCACTGCACTTGGGCTTGCACTAGTGTGGCTTGACGGTTTTGCAGCTCCGTTAGGGCCTCTACTGAGTCGATAGCGGCTAAGTCGCCTTGCCGCACCCGCTCCCGCACCGCCCGGAAGCGCACATCGGCTAAGGTGGTATTGCGGCGCAGCAACGTTAGCCGCTGATAGTTCAGGCTCCAGTCCCAGTAGTCTTTGGCGGCTTGTAACACTAGTTTGTTGAGGGCGCTGCGCCGCTCGGCTTCGGCTAAACCCTGTAGGGCTTGCGCCTGTCGCACAGCCGCCCGGCGCTCGTCCATGAGCAGGCCCTGGGCTATAGGTACGGACAATCCTATGTAGCTCAGTCCGGCCAATGGCGTAGTATTCTCGGGATTGACATAGGGGCCAACTCCCCGTTCGTAGCCGGCTTTTACGTCGGCCCCAAACCAGAGGGGCACGCGCAACTGCGTGTCCCAATCATGAAAATACTCTTTGCCGCCAAAGGTCTTGCCGTAGTACTTGCTGCTCGCCGCCGGATCGAAAAGGCCACGAGCGTAACGTACCTCCTGGCGGGCGCGCTCGGGTTGCAGCCCTGCCTGGCGGGCTACCGGGTGGCGCAGCGTTACGTAAGTCAACAGGTCAGCGAGGCTGAATACCTTGCTTGTATCCGGCAGATCCACCGGCTGGACGGTCCGCACCGTCGATTCGGCGTTAGGCGCCAAGACGGGGGGCTGCCGAAGGGTCTGCCCCATAGTTTTTGGTGCCCACAACCCGAGGGTGCTGGCAAGTACTGCCACCCCAATAGCACGTAGTACACTCATTTAACTTCCTCCTCCCCAGCTTCAGTGTCAGCAGTGGCCTTGTCAGCTTTCTTGTCGGACTTGGCCGCGTAAGTGGTAGCGGGCTTGCCTACAAAGTTGGGCGGGAAGCCATTGAGTTGCCGCCACAATTCGTACCAAATCGGCACATCATCCAGCAAAGCCCAACCATAGACGCCCGAACCTACGCGCAGGAGGTTGGGCCACGGTTCCTGTTGCGGATCGGGCGTGACGAGTACGCGGTACTGCCCTTGCGAATCAATATTATCTATAACCGCCACCACCCCACCGAAGGTACCGAAGCTGGTGCCCGGCCACCCACTGAAGACCAGCGCGGGCCAGCCATCGAATTGCAAACGCACCCGGCGGCCTACGCTCAGCAGCGGAATGTCCATGGGGCGTACGTAGAGTTCGGCGGCCAGCTGTGGGGTATTGGGCATCACCGTTACGATGGGCTCGCCTTCTTTTACGATGTCGCCGAGGCCAGTTTTGAGGGCGCGCACCACGTAGCCGTCTTGCGGGGCTTGAATATGGTAGAAGCCCGAGCGAATACGCAGGTTGGCTAATTCGTTGCGCATTTTGGCAATCTGCCCTTCCGTATCAAACTGATAGGCGGTTACCGAACGGCGGTCTGACTCCGATTTGGCTAATTTATCTTGATACTCAGCCGACAACGAAACTAATTCTAGTTGGGCATTCACCAATTCCTGCCGGCTGGCTCCTAACTTGTTTTCTACAGCCTGCCGCTTAGCCGTGCTTTCCTGAAACTTCAGGCGCCGCTGTTCCAGCTCGGTCAACGACTTTAGGCCTTGCTTGTAGAGCGCCTCCTGCCGTTCGAGCTGCTGGCGCGCAATATCAAAATCGTTGTTGGCGGCCCGTAACTCGGCTTCATCGGAGTTCACCTTGAGGCGCGTTTGCTCTACTTTGTTGCTTGCTTTGTCAAGACTCACGCGCAGGCCACTGCGCAACGCTACTTGCTGCGTGCTGAGGGCTGACCCCTTGGCCCGGTTTTCCTGCAGCGAGGCAATTTTAGCTTCCAGTTGCTCTTGGGTGCGCGCCAGTAATTCAGGGTCGAAGTACTTGTCTTTGATTTCGGTGATAACCACTAGCGTATCGCCCTTGCGCACTCGTTGGCCTTCGCGTACCTGCCAACGGTCGATGCGCCCGCCAATGGTGCTCGGTACGGTTTGAGGACGGTCTTGGGGACGTAGTGTGGTGAGGGTTCCGGTGGAGCGAATGTTCTGCGTCCAGGGCATAAACCCAGCTACTAGCACTAAGAGCCCGAGCCCCGAGAACCAGCGCGCCAGCATACGGCCTGCCCGCGGCGTTTGCACGTGCCGGAACGCGCGAAAACTCGCCCCCGTCGGGTTGGTTTCATTAAGCGGATGTTCGGCAAAAGGCATGGAATTGTGAGAATTAAGGATGGAGTGAAACGGTACTTTCGGTGTGCGCCAGCTCGATTGAGTTATGAGGTTTAGGACCTCTCGTTTAATCTATCAAGCAAGTAGTTCTTGCACTTCGGGGCGGCGGCTCAAGTCGGTGTAGGAGCCGTCGGCGAGCAGACGACCGTCGCGGAGTAAGGCTAAGCGAGGACACAGGGCCAGTACACGCGCATCGTTGGAAGCCAACAGCACGGTCCAGTTATGCTCGGGCGCCAGCACTCGTTGCAGAATGCGCAGGCGCTCGGCCGGCTCTACGCCGGGCAGGAAGTTGTCGAGCAACAACAGGCGGGGGCGGCGCACCAACGCCCGGGCCAGTAGCAGTTTCTGGCGGGTGCTGTCGGCTAGGGGCGAACCAATGCCCAGGGGCGTATTCAAACCCAACGGGCGGGCGTAAATATCGTCGCGCAAGCCCACTAGCTCCAGCGCCCAGGCCACATCATCGGGCTGGATGCCGGCTTGGCTGAGGGTAAGGTTTTCGAGCAGCGTACCCTCAAACAAGTTCTGGTGGGAGATATTATCGCCGACGTGCTGCCCGAGGTCGGCCGGCGAAATGTCTTGCATGGCCAAGGCATCATACGCTACCACGCCCATGTAGCCTTCCAACAAACCCGCCAGAATACGCAACAAGGTGGTTTTGCCGGAGCCATCGAAGCCAGCTAAGCCCACATGCTCGCCCGGCGCCAGTTCCAACGACAAGTCCTGCACCGTCTGCCGGGTGCTACCAGGATAGTGGTAGGTTAGATGGCGCACTTCCACGCGCAAGCCCTGCCACGTGGCGGGCAATGGCAGGGCCGCCCCCACGTGGCCAGCTATCATCGGCAGGTCGAGCACGTGCCCGATTTTGTCGAGCGAGGTCAGCGCGTCATACACTACATCAAGCTTCAGCAGTACTTTTTCGATGGCCGAAATAGTGAGAATGATGACGATTTCGGAGGCCACAAATTGCCCGATATTGATTTGGCGACTAATCAGTAGCCAGCAGCCGATAATGAGCAACGCTGCCGTAATAAGCGTTTTGAAGGCTACAAACCCCCAATACTGCGTTAGCAGCACACTGAAATGACTTTTGCGGGCGGCCAAATACCCTTCCACCAAGCTGTCGGTACGGTCGAGGGCCAACTGCTGGCGCGGTGGGTGCCGGAAGGTGTGCACAGTGCGAGCTACATCTTCGAGCCAAGCCACCACCCGATATTTGTACTTCGACTCGGTAAGGCTGGTGCTCAGGCCTTTGGGACCCGTAAAGCGGATCATGAGGGCCAGTAAGGCCACCAGCAGCAAGCCGAACGCTATGAAGATGGGATGGTAGAACGAAAGCAGCAGCAACCCGAACAACAACTGTACTGCCGCCGCCGAAAACTCGATCAGCAGCGTGGAAAGGCCTTTTTGTAAAGTCGGCGTGTCGAGCAAGCGGTTCATTAGTTCCGGCAGGTACTCGCCGTTCAACGACTCGGTGCGCACCCGTGGCAAGCGCACCGCAAAGTCAAAGCTGACGCGGGCAAATAGGCGCTGCTGAATGAATTCCACCAAATACACTTGCATCACCTGAAGGGCCCCAACCAGCAGCGTGCCCACCACAATAAACGCAATGAGTACTACCAAGGAAGTGCTAACGTCGCCGCTGCTCACAAACCCAATAACCGACTGCACACCCAGCGGCAACGACAAACTGATCAGCCCGGTGAGAGCCGCATACACATATAAATAGGTAATGTCGCGCCGCTCGGCTCCGAGTAAGCGGAAAAGACGCTGTACTGGCGTGAGAGCAGAAGGATGGGTATCGACCATATAAGAAGGGTTCTTGAGTAAAGCGGGTTGGGGGCGTGCTGGCAGTGACGGGCGCTGTATATTTCTGAGCGGTGAGAGCACAGCAGTTCACCGGCAGCCCTGAAGGGCGCAGTTGGCAACAGATTCGGCAGCTTCTTGAAAAAGGAGACTCTTTCGCTTACGACAAAGCCTTGAACACTAGATTTTCCAGAAAAGAATAAACCGTTTCTTCGGCCGTTTTCTGCTCGGCCAAGTCGGTGAGGGAAGGCAGATGCTGCGCGAAATACAGTTGCTTGCGCGCAGTTTCAAGTAGGGTACTTACCAGCATGTGCGGATACGGATAAGTGGGATTGATTTCGCTAACCACGGCGGCTATAGTCGCCGCTAACCGTTTATATTCCCGAAACAAGCCAGCCTGGTTGTCTTCGTCTACATCTTTGGTGAGGTAGGATTTTGAGGCCTCGTTTACCACAATACGGTACAGCGCCGCCCCATCAATCTGGGTGGGCACTGCATCGGTACGGTGGCCGCGTGTCAGGATACGGAGCATTAACCGCAGCCGCTCGGTCGGACTAGGCACATTGTGCGTGTGAAAGCGCATCTGGTAGCTCAGCCACACCCAATACCACGACACCAGATACACGAGCAGCCGGTGCTTGTTTTCGAAGTACCGGTATAGCGACGCCTCCGTAGATTCGATGCGCTGCGCCAACCGCTTGAAAGTGAACTGCTCGAACCCAATTTCATCAATCAGCTTCACGCCTTCGGCCATCAACCGACGTCCGAGGTCTGTATCCTGCGGATCGCGCAAGTACAGTCGCTCGTTCAACTCGATTCGCAAATGAGGACTTACAGGTGGATTGGATTCCATAGTGGGCAACAAAGCTTTTATATCATATATGATAGTATTACTATCATCAGGTGCAGTTAGGCATCAGTTTGCAGCAGAAAGAGCAGCCGTATAGATGTGCTGTTCTTGGATACAAAGGTATTTCAGCAGGAAGCACGCGGACTTAAAAAAACATTAAATGGAGCTTAATTCGGCATTAAATTCAACTATCAGTATAAGCTCAGCATCTGCAGTTTCCGGCAACACTTTAAGTGAATTGCAGTGTGATAAGCTCGTCTCTCACCAAAAGCGGTAAAGGACTAGTTCCAACTTAGATGATAGCAATACTATCATAGCTCGTAGCTGTGCTTTACCGCGTATATCTTCCCCAAGCTTCCTTCGTACATTTGACCAGCAAACTGCGATACTGCGGTTTGCCTTTAATTACGCCTCACTTTCTGGTTTCTGGCTTATGCCGTTTTTTTCTTTTGTGCGACTTGCTGCTTTGGGTAGCTGCTTGGCACTAACGTTGCCCAATCAAGCCCAACAAACGACCCCCAAGCCGGCAGCCACGCGCCCATCGGCTACGAGCAAGCCTGCTGTTCCAGCTACCAGTAAATCAGTTACCCCGTCGACCAGCAAACCTGCCGCGCCAGCAGCCGCCGGTAAATCTGCTACGTCCACTTCTAGCAAACCAGCTACTACGAGTTCTACTTCCACTACCAAACCGGCGTCATCTCCTACTAGCAAGCCCACTACTGCTACCCAAAGCACTGCTGTTACCCCCAAAGCGGTTGTTAGTACACCTCCCAAACCTACTGGTCCGCCTTTGCCGGCCAACCTAGGTTCTGCGGACCTGAACACTCGCTACAAAAACGGTAAAACCCTCCTTGGCCAGACTCGCTACGACTTGGCCATGACCGAGTTGGAGCCTGCTGCGGCCCCGGGCAACCAATTCAAGCAAGCTCCCGAAGCTGCCTACCTCTACGCCGTGGCCGCTAGCCGAGCCAAGAAATGGGCCGAGGCCGAGCAGATGCTCAATCTGTTGCGCAGTGAGTACGCGCAGTGGCCTGGCATGCCCGAGGCGCTGTTTTTGCAAGGGCAAGTGTCGTTCGAGCAAAACGACTTCGACAATGCACTGAAAGTGCTGGCCCAGCTCCCGGCCGACAAGCTAGTGCAGGAGCGCGAGAATATGAAGGCTATGTATTTGCCCCGCGTAAAAGACAAGCCTACTTTCCAGAACCTGCTGAAAACCCATCCGCAGGAAATAGCCCTGGGCCGTGCCTACGCCGATAAGCTCGCCAACGGCGGCTGGTTTACGGATGCCGACAAACCCCAACTCGACCAGCTTATTACGCAGTTCGCGCTGGACCGCAGCCGCTATACCCCCCGCCCGCGCGCCCTCAAGAAGAGCTTATACAACATAGGTGTGCTCCTCCCCTTCCAGTTCGACGACCCGAGCTGGGAAACGCGCCGCAAAAACCAATTTGTAACCGACCTCTACGCTGGTCTGCGCCTCGCGCAAGACTCCTTGCAGCGCGAGGGCCATCCGGTCCAGCTTTTCGCCTACGATACCGGCGCTGATACGCTGCAACTCAAACAAGTGCTGGCCTTGCCGGAGCTGGCGAGCATGGACCTTATTATTGGCCCCGTGTATAAGTCGGGTAGTAAGATTTTGGCCCGCTATGCGCAGCAGAAGCAGATTGTATGCGTGAATCCGCTTTCTCAGGACGGTGATTTGGTGCTCGACAACTCGTGGCATTACTTGTTCGAGCCCAGCACGGCTACGCAAGCCCGACAGGCAGCGCAGTTTGCCTACAACCGTTTGGGTGGAGCCCGCACGGCCGTGGTGCTGTACGAAGACACCCGGGACGAAGCCGCTTTCGGACTAGCTTACAAGCAGGCATATGAAGCTCTTGGTGGCCGGGTAGTGGAGTTGCGCCGCGTCAATTCCAACGCCGAAGAGTCGTTGATTACGGGCTTTGCAGGCCTCGATTTGAAAAATGTGGGCCACTTAGTAGTGGCCTCCGACGCGAAGAAAATCGGACCTTACACGCTCAATACGCTGAAGACGCAGGACGCCCGGCCGCCCTTGCTCACCTATGCTTCCTGGCTCGACAACAACCGCATTGGTTTAGGCCAGCTCGATGCGCGCGACGTGTACTTTGTGCATCCGAAGTATATTGACCCCACCAGTTTTGGGGTGCAGCGTTTCCGGCAAATGTATTTGCAACGCCAGAACCTGCCGCCATCTGTATTTGCCTTTACGGGCTTCGAGCTGCTATACTACTTCGGCTCCCAGCTGCACCTCAACGGGGCAGCGTTTCAGCAGCAATTGACCAACGCCGGGCCGGTATCGGGCGCCGTATTTCAAGGCATCGGCTACCCCGGCGGAGCCCACGACAATCAGTACGTGCCGCTCACCAAATTAGAGCGTTTGGAGCTGGAAGTACTGAACCCAGTGGGCATCCGATAGGTTGTACTAATGGAGGCGCGAAGCTCCAGTTTCGCGCCCTGGTTTGTTTTATCGTCACGAATACGCGTTCAACGATACGTGAAGCTGGAGCTTCGCGCTACTTTTCTGCTATGCAACTTTCCTCGCCTACTACCACTCCCGAACTCGCTCTGCAAACTAGTGCAGACCTTTTCGAGCGCGCCAAAAACCATATTCCTGGCGGGGTCAACTCGCCGGTGCGGGCCTTCCGCGCCGTGGGTGGCCACCCCGTGTTCATGCAGTCAGCCAAAGGAGCTTGGCTGACGGATGTCGACGGCAATAAGTACCTGGATTTCATCAATTCCTGGGGCCTATGATTCTGGGGCACGCGCCCGACGTGGTGCTGGACGCTGTGCAGGCGGCCATTCCGGCTTCCCTCTCGTTTGGGGCGCCCACGCGACGCGAGGTGGAAATGGCTGAGCTCATTAAGCAAATGGTGCCCAGCATCGAGAAGGTGCGGCTAGTAAACTCCGGCACCGAGGCCACGATGTCGGCTATTCGGGTGGCGCGGGGCTACACGGGGCGCAACAAGATCATCAAGTTCGAGGGTTGCTACCACGGCCACGGCGACTCGTTTCTGATTGCGGCTGGCTCCGGGGCTCTCACCCTCGGCACTCCCGATTCGCCAGGTGTGACGGAAGGAGTAGCCAAGGATACCCTTACAGTACCCTACAACGACCTAGCGGCCGTTGAGCAAATCATTGCCGCAAATGAAGGACAGGTAGCCGCTTTGATTTTAGAGCCGGTAGTGGGCAACATGGGCTTAGTAGAGCCGCAGCAAGGCTACTTACAAGGCCTGCGCGACTTGTGCACGCAGCACGGCATTGTGCTTATTTTCGATGAAGTGATGACGGGCTTCCGCCTCGCTGCAGGTGGCGCGCAAGAGCTCTACGGCATCACCCCCGACATGACTACGCTCGGCAAAATCATTGGGGGCGGCATGCCGGTAGGCGCTTACGGCGGCCGGCAGGACATCATGGACAACGTGGCTCCCGCGGGCAAGGTGTATCAGGCCGGTACGCTCTCCGGCAACCCTATTGCCACCGCCGCCGGCATTGCGCAGCTCACATACTTGCAGCAGCATCCCGAGCTTTACGACGAGCTAAATCGCATTACCACCCGCCTCGCCGATGGTACTCGTCAGATTGCCGCCGAGCTTGGCCTGAACTACACGGTAAATCAAGTCGGCTCGATGTTCAGCGTGTTCTTCACTGATAAGCCCGTCAACAACCTAGCCGACGCCAAACACTCCGATACCGAGGCGTTTGGCCGCTACTTCCGCGCCATGCTGCAGCGTGGCATCTATCTGGCGCCGGCTCAGTACGAAGCGCTGTTTGTGAGCACCGCCATTACTGATGACTTGGTAGAGGTGTACCTCACCGCCTGCCGCGAATCTATGCGCGAGGCGCACGGGCTGTAGCACCAGTTTCGGCTTCGGTAGAGAGGCTCTTATTTTCCTAATAGTGTATAGCAAAAAAGCCGACCCTAACTAGGGCCGGCTTTTTTGTGACGTTGAAGTTAGGCTTATTGAAGAACCAACTTAAGCTGTTGTACGGTAGTGCCAGTGGTCAGGCGGACCATGTACACGCCGGCCGGAGCGCTGCCGGCTTGCCAGTCTACCTGCACCAACTGCCCCGCTTGGGCTTTGCCGGTTTGCAGATGCTGCACTAAGCGGCCCTGCATATCGTAAACGTCGAGCTGGTAGTTCTGAGCTTGCGCGGCAGTGAAGGCGATGGTGGTACGACCCGCAAACGGATTCGGGTAGCTGCTGACTTCATTTCTAGTTAAAGCAGTTGCCGCTGGGCTGGTAGCCAGTGCCGTAGCGTTTTGGCTGCGGGCACTGGTTTGCGTAGCACCTGTTGGCTCCTGACCATAAACCAGTTGGCCTTGAACATACACCGTAATGTGCGCGTTTTCAACTAAAGTTGCTGCGGCTGCTTGGTACGAGAAGTCATTGGCTTGGTTGAAATCAGACCAGTCTGCTTTCGCCAAACGGTACTGAATGTTGCCAGTAGTGCTGAGCGGCGAGAAGTTGCCAAGTCCAGCAGCAAAGTGCAGTTCGGCATAGGTCTGGCTGCCAGCTTGGCCGAAGGTTACTTGCACATTGTTTGCTCCAAGCGCGGCGAAATCCAGGTACGAATTGAGTTGCTGCGTACCCTCCGGGCTGAACCAGTAGCGCACCGTCAGGTCCTTGTAGGCAATGGTTGTATTGCCTTCGTTGCGCAGTTGCAAGTAGGTGCTGATGGTGTTGGAAGTGGCTTTCTTCTCTCTGTTCTGCGACAACGCTACTAGCTTCGTCACAGACGTTTCCAACGCTGGCTCTACCCCACCTATCAGTTCCCCGTTGCGGTACACCGTGATGCGCTCGTTCTTCAGATACGTGCTGGTGGCAGCATAAGAATAATCGTCGGCTTCGTTGAAGTTGGTTTGCGTCTGCTTGTTGATGCGCGACTGGATAGCCCCTGAGTTTCCACCGGCCGGCAGCGTGCCAGCTGCGGCAGTGAACGAGTATTCTACATAACCTGCCGCACCTTTTGCAGGCTCGGTAAGGGGTACGTACTGCGCTTTTACAGCGCCGGTGCCTACTTGCGCATAGTCAATTGTAGCCACCATTGTGGCGAAGTCCTCGGCTGTCAACCAGTAGCGCACGCGCAACTCCGAATATGGAATGGCTGCGGTGCTGTTGTTTACTAGTTGCAGGTTAGGCTTGATAACGTTGTTCGCCACTATGCCGTCAGCGTTTTGGTGCAGTACACTGATGGTAGTTGGGCTTTGCACCGTCACGGCGAAAATAGCCGAGGTGGTGCCGCAGTCGTTGGTGGCCGTTGCCGTTACCGTGGTCGTACCCAATGGGAAGACGTAGGGCGACTTGATGGGTGTTACGACTCCGTTATTTACAATCGAGTACGTGATAGTTGGTGCTGGCGTGCTGCCCGTAGCCGTAGCAACGAAGGCAACCGAAGCACCGCGCAAACCTGCCGTGGCGTTGGTGGCCGGAATGGTCGGCAGCGCAAGCACTGGCACGGTATTGACCGTCACGGTGGCCGAGCCTTTCGGAGCCAAGCCCTCACAGTTGCCATCCGATACGGCTACCAACGTGTAGGTGGTAGTAGCCGTTGGGCTCACTGTCAGCAGATAATCACCGACACTTAATACCTCACCAGCATTGATTGTTAGCGCAGTAGAGGTGGTGCCGCCATCGGTCGAGTATTTCACGGTCCAAGGTGCCACACCGGTCAGGTGCAGAGCCAGCTTTGTGCTAGTACCCGCGCAGACGGTTGCAGTGCCGCTCAGGGCCACGGTTGGCAGAGCACGTACCGTTACTTGCTGCGTGTAGCTATCGGAGCAAGCGCCTTGCTTGATGGTCAGCGTAACCGGATAAGTACCGGCTGCGGCGTAGATGTGCGAAACGTTTTTGGTGTTGTAATCCTCTTTGCCGTCGCCGTCTACGTCCCAAGAATAGGTGGCATTGTTTTCTACGACTTTGGAAGTATTGCTGAAGGCAGTGGCTGCACCCACACACACGGTAATTGCAGTGAAGGCCGGCTCCGGCTGCAAACAGGTAAGTCCGGTGCGCACTACTCGGTAAGAATTGCCTACCCGAATACCATCAACTGTCAATTGAGCCGCATTTGATGCGCTGCCTTGCCGCAGTGCAACAGAACCGATATCTGAAGGTGAACTGCCCGTTTCTTTGGATTCAATTTCCGCAACAGTTGGCTCGGCATTCAAAGCAGGATTGACAAATAACTGCGCTGTGTTGCCCGTTTCATCGAACCCGTACTTCACCACTAGCAAGTAGGTGGCATTCACGTCGTAGTTGGTAGTCGAGTATTCGGGGCCAGGAGTGGTGTTATTGCTGAGACCAAACTGAATTTTACCAGCTGTGCTGCTACGAACATATAACCGGCCTTTGTAAAAGCTGGAGTTTGTTGTGGCGGTACCTAAGTGGAAGAAATAGTCACCGGCTGTGTTGGCGCTAGTTACTTTCACCAGAAACGAAGCGTACACCGGCGTGCGGGCATACACCGCGCTAAACTTCCGATTCAAGTCTTCTCCGCTGGTTTTCAGCGCTGCTGCATTGCCGATGCCGCTGGCGCTATAACTATCATAGCTTAAACCACCCGACGTAACGGTGATGGGGTTGGTGCCCGGGCTATGTGCTGTCCAGTTGTTTAAAGTCAGGGCTGCGCCGGCCGTGTAGTCGAAATTTTCTTCTAGCAACAGCGTCGCTGGCAGTGCTGACGTGGTTTTGCTTAACGTACCCGACGACGTGGTTAGGTAGTTTTCCGCGTAGGCCGTGTTGTTGTCGGTGTACTCGAAAACAGCAAAAGAATACGCTGTGTTGGGTCGTAGGCCACTAACCAACACTGTGTCGCTGGAGCCCGCGTATACCACGTAGTTGCCGGTACCGAGCACGGCTCCTTTGCCGAACAGCGTGCTGTCTGCATACGTAGTAGCATCAACAGGAAGTGCGTCTACGGGCCCACCGAGGCGAGCTACCACCAAATGCTTGGCTCCGTTGCCGCCGTTCAAAGCCAACTGAATAGAGGTGCCAGTGACTTGGCTAGCTACTAATGTTGCCGACTGCGTTGGCTCGGTTGCCAATGGCACTTCCACAGAAGTCAGAGTGAATTCTTCGCCGTACGTTGTTCCTGCACCGTTGGTAGCATACGCCCGCACATAATAGGTGGTGCCAGGCACCAGACCTGTGATGCTGCTGGCAAATGTTCCGGCGCCAGCACCGTCAGTTGTTTTCAAAGCACCTAGCACCGGGTTTGGCGTTTTGGCCCACACCACACCGCGTGCTGTAACAGCACTGCCGCCATCGGGCTCAATGGTGCCACCCGTGGTAGCGCTTGTTGGCGCCACGTTGGTTAGGGCCGCTGTGCTCACCGTGGCCGGATATACGGGCGTCGAGCTAACCCCACTTACCGCTACGGATTGCCCTGGAAAACCTGTGCTGGTTACCGGAATAGTAGCCTGATACGGTTGTGTTGCTGTCGGAGCAAAGCGCACCTCAATAGTAGTTGGGTTGACGGTGCCGTTGTTTGGTTGGAGCTGAATAACACAGCAAGCAAACGGCTGCGTGCCCGTACGAATTTCAAAACCGGCTGGCGGCGTAACAAGCAGCGCTGAAGTAAGACCGGTACCGCTCACCGTGAAGCTCTTCGCCACAGAAGCAGCACCTACTACCGTACTACCGAAAGCTGGCACGGCTGTCACCGAAGTGGTAATTTCTGGTTGCGGCACCGACACAGTAATAGCAACCGGTTCGCTCTTACCAGTAGCCGGGCCACAAGGCGTAGTGGCACTTGCGTTGGCTACTACATAATAGGTGCCCGCCGCGCCGAAGTCCGCGCCCTTAGGCTGGTAGGTAGCACCAGTAGCGCTAGCAAGCGTTGTAGTGAAAGGACCAGTAGCACTTGTGCCGTATTGCCAGGTAAAAGTAGAGCCTGTAGCGGCCGTGGCGTTCAAGGTAGTGCCGGAGCCCGTTAGCGTAATGGTTTGGGTTGCTGTTGGCGTCACGGCTACCGTATTACTTGCCGAACCAAGATTGATGGTCAGGTTAGTGCCGTTATCCGTGCCGTTGATGGACGCTACTTCGTTTATTACCCGCACGCGATAGCCTGTACCGCTGGCCGTGCTGGCCGGAATAGTAGCCGAAATAGGCGAACTAGTTCCTTCCCCAATGAATGTGGTGCCAGTAGCGAAGCTACCCGAAGCATTCGACAACTGCGCTTTGAATGTACCCGTAACGGTGCCAGTCGTTGTATAAGCAACGTTGAAAGGGGTGCTGCCGGTAGTAGCCGTCACGCAGTATGGGCTACTGAAGCTCGACGATGTAGTAGTGATGCTATTCGTCGGCGTAGGCGTACCCGTGCCGGTAGAAACCACAATGTTATCAAGGCTGATTTTCGGACGGCTGCCTGTACGGGTTGAGTTATCACCGCTCCCTACATTCGTTATATAGAAGCGGATTTTAGCGTCGGCTTTGTTCGCAAAAGCGGCAGGCAATGGCAAGGCCGTCAAGCTACCTTTCGTTGCGACAAAGTTGGTAATCAGCACTGTGGAGCCAGGCAAGTCGACGAAGGCACCGTTGGTCCCAGTATTTGTTTGAAGCTTGAACGTTGCCTGGCGACTCCCTGACGTGTTATCTACCTCGGCCCAATCCAGCGAAATACTGCCGGCGGCACTCGCGGTGAAATCCAGGTTCAGATCAAAAGCAGCGGCGCTTGAACCCTCAGGTGTTGCACCAGTAGCTAGAAGTACAATCGCCTCAGTACCCTTCTGCACCCCACCGGAGCTACCACTCACAAATACCGTATTCGCACTCGGCAACGTGGATGGGGCAATAGCTGTGGCCACGCTGAAACGATTCGCTCCGGTACCCGAAGCGAAATTGCTCGACCAGCCAGTAGTGGAAGTAGCAGAGCCAGTACCAATAGTATTGAAACTCTCTGTGTACGTTCCGCCCGCAAGCGGGTAAGGTACTGTTTGCCCCCAGCTGAGCTGGGCACTGAAAAAGAACAAGCACACTAGGAAGGACGGCAAGTATCCAAGCTTCCGAGCAGCTTTATAAAACTGTGTCATATAGACGATGATGTCGTTGAGAAAATCTGGAAGGAAGTGGCCTTACAATACCGGGCCATTGTCGACTTTCGACTCAATAGCATTCTGCACTTCAATCGGCAGGTTCGACAGCAAGTCGTAGCCAGTAGCTGCCTCAATAGCATCAACCGTAGTGCGGTAAGTGCCCCAATTCGGATTGATGTCGTTGATGTTGGGCATGTTCACGGCAATGACGCGAGTGTTGGCATTCACGCGGGCCGCATCGTTGTCGCCAACCGGCAGAATAACAATAACCTTCCAGCAGTCGGAAGGCACCGTAATGCGGCCGTTATCCAGCGTCTCGTAGCGCACGCCCGTTGAACCAATGCCCCCTTTTCCGTAGCTACCGCACACGACGTACATCTCGTTGCCCGGCAGGAAAGTGCGGGTATAATCCTCCAGATCAGCCCAAGGCCCCTGGTTGTTCTTCGACGACTGCGGCATCATGTTCGTCATGAAGAACGTAGCGGAGTTGTTTTCCACCGACGAGGTACGGTCGGCCGAAGGGCAGTTGTGGCCCCGGTCAAACCCTGTCACGCTGCCATTGTAGCTGTTCGACTGCGCTTGATACCAGCCTGTTGGTAGCGCCGTATCGTTGCGGAAGTCGTCTTGGCGGTCGGCCGCACCGCGGTCCGAAATGTCGAGGTGCCAGCTTACCCAGTTGGGCTTGCCTTGGTCACGGTCGTAGCCTATCGTGAACTGCGGCTTTACCAGCAAGTAGTTGTTGGGGCTGTTAGCATCCGTAACAGCACCGCTTGGATTGCCTAGCGCGAGGCTGCTGTTGTCGAGGGAAGGCTGCGCTACCCCAAACTCCGTGACAGCAAAATCATCTATGTTTAAGCGAGCCTTGCCACCAGAGGTTTTACGAATCTCGAACTTAACGCGGCCCGAAATATTGACGGTAAAGGCCGCCGCCTGCAAGGTAGAAGAAGTGGTCAGCACGGTCGAGCCCACCTTCGTCCATTTGTTGCAGTTGCACGACTCCGATTGGGCGAAAAGCTCCCAGCTGCTGCTCGCATCGGCACCATACACGGCGTGCTGCACAGTTACGGTAGAGGCGCCTGTAGGCAGATAAAACTCCATCGTCAGGCTTCCTCCCTGCTGGAGGCGCACTGCTTGGGTTCCGTTTTTGTGGTCGGCCGCCGTATTTCCTAGCACGGCATCATTGAGCGTCCAGCTACCTGTGTTGAGCGCGACCGATCCGCTGGAGTACTCGGACTTCACACCCGTTTCAAAAGCCTCCTCTGTGTTTTGAGCGAATGGCACCCGCCAGAGAGAAGAATCGCTGATACTTTCCGTGTAAAAGGAAAAGCATGGCAGTAGCAGCAACAGGCCACTACATCCAAGTAATTTTTTCTTCATTTAAAACGCAAAATGTTGTTTTGAAATCACCCAGAAACTACAAGCAAAGAAGCCTATGAAGAAACAGGCAACAAATTTAGCCATGCAATATCAAGTGACACTAATAACATTACCGCCTATATAGTTCAGTGAAGAATATAATTTGCGCTTAACATTAAAATAGTTTAACAAGCTTTACATAATGCAAATTATATTTATCCAATTCACAGAAGCTAAAAAGCCTATTGCTAACAATTTAGTAATAAAGCCACAGCCATATATAGCAGCTTTATCACCCCTCATTTAGTACCTATTTAAACTTGCCATCTGTAAAAATAAATAATGAACATTGTTCATTTTTATTGTAGATAATAATCACAATTTACCGTGCAATTACTAATATAAAATAGGTAGGCCTTTTTATTATAAGCATCTAAATTATATCAGTTTGTATTTAATTGAAACATATTTCAGAATAGTCTAGAAGATTAATTTGAAATGTTAATTAGTGTATTAATAACGCTTACTCTGTTGCTAAACACCAAGAATAAATTCAAACATAGAAGCCATCAAATTGGCGCTGGCAGTAGATTCCAGGGGAAACAGCGGTTACCTTTGCCGCTAAACCTACTTGCCTCTATGCCTCGACTTCGACTCTTTCTGCCGCTATTCCTGGTTTTATGGCTTGCAACACCTTATCTACTCCGGGCGCAGACGGAATCGGCAGCCGCAGCCAACAAACGCTTGTTCGACCGCACCGTTGATGAGTTGAATTTCCGGACCATGGAAACCGTGTACGACAAGTCGTTTACGCGGCGCAAATTTCCAGTCTCGCTACGCACAGCGAAGGCCCGTAAAGATTTCAATGATTTCGACGGCCGGGCTGATCTGCAAAAACTGTTTCAGAACTACAACGGCGTGTCGGAGCGGTACAAAAACCGCTTCGGCCGCGGCCGCACCGACCTAACCGAGTTTGAAAAGCAGCTGCGCAGTATCTTGGTTGACAAGAACTTCGAGTTTTTTGTCCGAGTGCTGCCTCGCGACGAGCGAGTATCCCTTATCCGGGGATTGGAGCGCTTTATTCAGCAGAGTGCCGCTCAGTTCAACGCCTCCGAAGATGCCGCTCCCGATGAACTAGCTGCTGACGGGGCTGCTGTACCACCCGCCGATGTAGATGCCCCCTAACTACTGCGCCCGAAGATCCGGCTCCCCCAGTGTCAGCTAACGCCGCTACTCCTACAGCCAGTTCAAGAACGCTTGACAAAGCCGTGGAGCACGATTGGGTGGACTACTTGACTCTGATGCTGTCTGGCGCCTCGGTGTTGCTGTTGCTCTTCTTAGTTACCAGCGTTTTGCCTGATCTGCGCAACCGCCTCGACGCCCTTGCCGACGACCAGGGCCGCCAAACGGGTACGCCTCCTACGCGCCGCTCTACCAACGCCTTACCCGAAGACCGCTACGAAGACGAGGACGAGAACACTTAATACCTCTGCACTCCATCCCTTATGATCCTGACTGACCAGCAGATTCTCGCCGAAATTGAGCGGGGCAATATCATTATTGAGCCGTATGACCGCACTTGTCTTGGCACCAACTCGTATGATGTGCACCTGGGCCGTTACCTCGCCACCTACCGCGACGCCGTGCTGGATGCCCGCAAACACAACGAGATAGAGCAATTCGAGATTCCCGTCGAAGGCTTTGTGCTGCAACCCGGCGTGCTGTACTTGGGCGTCACTGAAGAGTATACCGAAAGCCACGCCCACGTTCCTTTCTTAGAAGGCAAAAGCAGCGTCGGCCGGCTCGGCATCGACATCCACGCGACGGCCGGCAAAGGCGACATCGGCTTCTGCAACCACTGGACCCTGGAAATTAGTGTGTCGATGCCGGTGCGGGTCTACCACGGTATGCCGGTAGGCCAGCTCATTTACTTCACCGTGCAAGGCGACGTTGAGACCTTCTACAACCGCAAAGCCAACGCCAAATACAACGACCGCACCGACAGGCCAGTGGAGTCGATGATGTGGAAAAATAGGTTCTAACAAGTAGCTAGCAAGGTCTAAGCGGCTTGCGTAATTATTTTCTTAAGAAACTCAGCACATGCAATAAACTCCTTGGCACTGTTTTTCGTTAGGAAGAGACATCCGGCAGCTTACAATTTATCTGTAAGAAGCTGGATGTCTTCTTTTTCAACTTCATATTGATATATCGACCGATGAGAAAGCAACTTGCCCTCGCCTTACTGCTGCTTGCTAGCACACTTAGCATTCAGGCTCAGCAACAGCCATCCCTCGCTCCTGCCGATAAAACTCAGGCGTCGCCGCGTACAACGCAGGTACAGGAACGCGCTAAGCGTCTATCCGACCAGATGGCACGCGACTTGCGCTTGAATGGGTACCAGTCTACCCGCCTGCGAGCCATCAACGAGGATAAAGTAGCTAAAATGGCCGCTATCGAGCAACGCTATGCTGGCAACAACCAGCTTATTACGCAGCAGTGCGACGTAGTGTGCAAAGAGCGGGATAAAGAACTGCAAGCTGTTCTTTCCAACGATCAATACAGCAATTACTACGACTCTCGCTCCACGTATCGCAAGTACGACCGGGACTATGCTTCGCGTACGTCTAACGTGAACTCAAATTTTGTGAAGTCGGTGCAAAACCCATCGCCAGCTAGCAGCGGTGCAACTATTGCCCCGGCCCGTAATCCAGCCCCTAAGCAAACTCGCTAGAAAGCTTCTTTCGGCCAAGTTATAATAGAAAGCCCCATCTGCGACGCGCAGATGGGGCTTTCTGTTGGTACTACGTAGTGCTTATGCTACGCGCATAGCACCCACAGATTAGCTCTGCTTGCGTTCCTCTTCGTCGATGTGATTCATGAGCTCCTTGCACAGGTTGCGCATCTTGGTTGCCATTACCGAGTCGTTAGTGGCTGTTATAATGCTTTCGGCCATGGCGCCCATTGTATCTACATAGAAACGCTTCATTTCATCTACGGGCATTTCCTTGGTCCAAAGGTCGATTTTCATGGTGCCACGCTCGTCACGGTCCCACAGAGCGATGTTGATGGCCTTGGCAAAGTGAATATCAGGGCCGGCATCGGTGGCAGTCCAGCTGATGGCCTCGGGTACTTTCTGGTCGTCGAGGGCGATGCTGAAACGAATTTCGGATTTCTTCATGTCGAATGGTTGGAGAGTGAATAGCTGCTTGGTGTTTCAGCTACTCGATGAAGTTGCAAAACTACTAAACAGAAAAATGGCCGGCCGCAAGAACGACCAGCCATTTAACAAATGAATAAATGCGCTATTAAACGTAGTTGTTGAGCATTACGGGCATTACCAGCATCAGAATGCTCTCGTTGTCGTCGGCCAGAGTCGGCATCAGTAAGCCCGCACGGTTGGGAGTGCTTAGCTCCAAGGTGATTTCCTCGGAGTCAATGTTGGACAGCATTTCTTGCAGGAACTTGGCGTTGAAGCCAATTTCCATGTCCTCACCGTCATACTGGCAAGGCAGTTTCTCATTGGCTTCGTTGCTGAAATCCAGATCTTCTGCCGAAACGGTCAGTTCGGAACCTGCCAGGCGCAGCCGCACTTGGTGGGTGGTCTTATTGGAGTAGATGCTGATGCGCTTCACCGAGTTCAGGATCTCCTGACGGCTGATAATGAGCTTGTTGGGGTTGCTCACCGGAATTACGTTTTCGTAATCGGGGTACCGCTCATCAATCAGGCGGCACACGAGGCGCATCTGGTTGAAGCTAAAGAACGCATTGGAGTTGTTGAACTCTACTTTTACGGGCGTTGCCTCGGATGGCAAGGCCCCTTTCAACAAGTTGAAGGCTTTGCGCGGAATAATCAGGTTGGCGGTTTGGCCAGCCCCTACATCGGAGCGGCGGTAGCGCAGCAAGCGGTGACCATCGGTAGCCACAAAGGTTACTTGACTATCGGCTAGCTGCACCAAGATGCCGGTCATGGCCGGGCGCAACTCGTCGGTGCTCACCGCGAAGATGGTTTTGTTGATAGCCCGAGCCAACGACGACGACGGAATTTCAATCGGCGTAGAGCCTTTCACCACGGGCACGCGCGGGAAATCGGTAGCGTTTTCGCCTGCTAGTTTGTAGCGGCCGTTGCTGCTAGCAATTTCAATGGTATAGGTTTCCTCGTCCAGGGTAAAGGTTACGGGCTGGTCGGGCAGGTTCTTGAGCGTATCGAGCAAGATGCGGGCTGGGGCCGCAATACGGCCGGCTTCGCGGGCTTCCACGGGCAGCTCCGTTATCATGCTGGTCTCCAGATCAGAAGCCGTAATCGTTAGCTTGCCTTCCTCAATCTCGAAGAGGAAGTTCTCCAGAATCGGCACCACGGGATTGTTCGTGACCACGCCATTGATGCTCTGGAGTTGCTTGAGCAAGGCGGAAGACGAGACGATGAACTTCATACAGAGGCAGGGGTCGAAAGTGTTTGGGGGAAGGGAGACAAAGATAGGTAATAGGGTCTGTTTTTTAGCGCCTTTTCGCAGCAGTACCACCTATAATGCTAGTATAGAAGCAGAAGTACTAGAATACAAAATTGACTTTCTTCCTACTAGGGATTTCCCACTAAATAGCTGCTGCCCGTGTCCCTAACACAAATCCAAGGAAAGCACCCGGTTCAAACTATTCTGTTACAAAGAACAATATATTTTCAGAGCGTATAAAATCAGCTAATGGTCTGCATTAATTTATACTGCTAACCTTAAAAGTAAACCTTTCAACAGCTATGCATTTCGAGTGTACACTCCTCCTGCGTTGTTCGTTTGGATATTATTTTCTAGCCAAGCCCCACAATTTTTCGCCTGCTTAGTTTAGGTAGAGTTCAGATGAAACCTAGGAGGTTTGCTGTGCCACTACCGTATTTCAGGTTTGCTTTACTGGAGCTGCTAAAGCATGCTCAGCACAACTAGCAGTCAATAAAATAAGACAACACGCAATCTTAATTGCGTGTTGTCTTACATTACTGTACTTTTTACGCAAAGGTTTACGCTCTAGAGTTGAACTGTGGCCTGCTCCTGACAAACTCTGCGTGAAATCAGCTTAAAAATTCCCACTCATAAACAGTTCGTATGCATTTCAAACCGTATCACTTTTTCTTACTTCTCAGCACAACTACTTGCTGCCTAACGGCTAGCTCTACGTGGGCGCAAAGCAAGCCGGCTACCGCTAAGAAACCAGCTACGCAGGCCAGCCAAGCTTCCACGAAAAACCAGCAGGCCGCCCTCACTACCAACGACGCCAAAATCAACGCCCTCATCAAGAAGATGACGTTGGAAGAGAAGGTAGCCATGATTCACGGCAGTTCCTCGTTCACTTCTGGCGGTGTGCAGCGGCTCGGCATCCCCGAGTTCACCTCCTCCGACGGCCCGCACGGCGTACGCCCCGAATTCGGCCGCGACTGGACTCCCGACAAGGACGCAAACGACGCCGGCACGTATTTGCCTACCGGCAACACACTTGCTTCCACCTGGAACCCGGCCTTAGGCTACGCATATGGTCAGGTATTGGGAAGCGAGGCTAAGTTCCGGGGCAAAGACGTGATTCTCGGGCCTGGCATCAACATCATCCGAACTCCACTCAACGGGCGCAACTTCGAGTACCAGAGCGAAGACCCTTATCTGGTGTCGCGCATGGCGGTGGGTTATATCAAGGGGGTGCAAGACCAAGGAGTATCAGCTTGTGTGAAGCACTACGCGGCCAACAACCAGGAAACCAAGCGCACTACGGTTGACGTGGACATGAGTGAGCGGGCCCTAAACGAAATTTATCTACCAGGCTTCAAAGCTGCCGTGCAGGAAGCGGGCGTCTATACGCTCATGGGTTCCTACAACAAGTTTCGTGGGCAGTGGGCCACTCACAACGACTACCTGATGAACAAGATTCTGAAGGACCGGTGGGGTTTCAAGGGCTTTGTGATGAGTGATTGGGGTGCCGTGCATAGCACGATGGAAGCCATCAACAACGGCACCGACATGGAAATGGGCACCGACCTGCTGCTAATGAACCAAACCGTGTCGCAGACGGCGGGTGGACCGGCCAAAAAGGTGGAGCTCAGCACCGTATACCCAAAGTTCTTTCTCGGTGACACCGTAGTGACCCTGGTGAAAAGTGGCAAGGTGAAGGAGGAGTTGATTGACGATAAAGTACGCCGCATTCTGCGCGTGATGTATAAAACCAACATGATGGAAGGCGCTAAGCGCACGCCTGGCGCCTACGCCACCAAAGAGCACGCCGCCACTGCACTTAAGGTGGCCGAGGAGGGCATTGTGCTGCTCAAAAACGAAGGCAACATCCTACCGCTCAAGAAGGCTTCTATCAAAACCATTGCCGTTATCGGCGAAAATGCTGACCGGGCCAATTCGATGGGCGGGGGCAGTTCGCAGGTGAAAGCTAAGTACGAAATCACGCCCTTGCAGGGCTTGAAAAACGAGCTAGGCAGCGGCGTGACGGTAAATTATGTGCAAGGCTACAAAATCGCCCGCAATCAAAAAGCCGACGCTCAAATGATACAGCAAGCTGTGGATGCTGCTTCCAAAGCCGATGTGGCCATCGTGGTAGGCGGCTGGACGCACGGCTACAACTACGCCGTATGGGACGACAACGCCTACGACGCCGAAGGTCCCGACAAGCCTGACATGAATATGCCCTTTGGTCAAGACCAACTCATTCAAGCGGTGCTCAAAGCCAACCCCAACACTGTAGTGGTGCTGATGGGCGGTGGCCCGATAGACGTGTCGGCGTGGGAAAAGCAGGCCAAAGGCATTGTAGAGGCGTGGTACCCCGGTATGGAAGGCGGCAACGCCATTGCCAAAGTGTTGCTCGGGACCGTCAACCCCTCGGGCAAACTGCCCATGACTTTCCCCGTAAAACTTGCTGATTCGCCAGCCCATAAAATCGGTAACTACCCCACCGACAACCCTTCTGACCCCAATGCGGTGGTAGAGCACTACAAAGACGACATCTTCGTGGGCTACCGCTACTTCGATACCTACAAAGTGGAGCCACAATATGCTTTCGGCTACGGGTTAAGCTATACCACCTTCAAGTACGATAACCTAACCGTTACGCCTGGCCAGCAAAACGCCACCGTGAAGTTTACTGTCACGAACACTGGAAAAGTAGCCGGCGCCGAGGTGGCACAGGTATACGTGCACGACGACCAAGCCTCCGTGAAACGCCCCGAAAAAGAGTTGAAAGGCTTCCAGAAAGTGTTCCTCAAGCCCGGTGAGTCCCAAACCGTAACGCTGACCCTTGACACCAACGCCTTCCAGTTCTACGACGAAGCCAAGAAGGCATGGGTACTAGAGCCCGGCAAGTTTGGCGTACTCGTCGGCAGTTCCTCCCGCGACATCCGCCTCAGCGGCAACGTGACGCTATAATAGGTCCTGCCTTAGGAATAAAGTATTCTTCAAGAAAAACAGATTGTAACTCTATACATAAAATGCCCAATAGCAGCTGCTATTGGGCATTTTTTATACACATGAATGTCACGAAACTTTTGCTTATTGATGCGTTAAACTTGATACTATCCAAAAGCTAGATATGATTTCAGAACAGCAAATACTTGACGCACTTGACCATTCCAACGATGGATATTACTGCAGTTTTTTGCCATTAAATGCAGGTTACTCTTATTTGATAGTCACACGGCTAAATCTATTTCGCAGTGAAGATGAATGGGCTATTGCAGCGGAGATAGTAGGGTTCAATCCTCGTGGCGGTTGGATCGACCTATCGATTTATTATCACGGCAACTGCTTGATTAATTTAGAAACATACAACAACCGGCATACCAACTATTACAGCTTATCTCCTATTGATGAAGACTCTTTTAGGGAGGCTTCGTTGGATGAGATGTTAGATCCAGCGGCATCAGAAATCTTTGTCCGTGGTATTCCTATTGCTTTAAGTCATGAGAGAGCCAACTACCTAGATGCTGGAATTGACTTACTAGAAGTAGAGTCAAACAGTATCAATTGGGAGGAAGTTGGCCGACTTTTAATTACGCAGCACCAGGGTTTATTCCGCGCAACCGATGAAGAACTCTATAAATCCATCCCGAAGCACCTGAAGAAAATTATGGTGCTGGATGAGTGGCATCACAAGGATTTTACTGTTGGGCCTCAAAATATTCTATCCGATGAAGATATAGAGCGCACGTACAACTTAAATAAAGAGGTTGGTGGCCTACAGGGTATGAGCCTTGCTGATCTTACTGCTACTATTCGGTCTCAGGATGCTACAACCAGTGAGTATATCTTGCAAGAGTGGACCAACAGCCGCCCTAGCAGTTACGAGACGTGGCAACAGTTGGCAAAAGTGCTAGCCACCGGCAACACGAGTTTTTATCAGCCCACCTTAGCACCAAACACCCATTGGTCGAACTGGCCAGAATCAGGGTGGTTATAGTCTACTTTTCACCAAATCCTGCATAGCGCCGTTTCCGGCGCCAAGCGCGCACGGCACCAAATACTCCTAATAGCACCAGTGGCGCCACCAGATTCAGTATCTGCCAGCTGCGGCGCTGCTCAATAACCTTGAGCTTATCGAGGGGACGCAAGGTGACTTGCTTGCTACGCACGCCGATAAGGCCACTTTCGTCGAGCATGTAGTCCACGGCATTTAGCACTAGCTCGCGGTTGGCGAATTCGGTGTTGGCGAGCCGGTCGAAGCCGAGGCGAAACGGGCGGCCGGTTTTGGGGTCTAGCTCGGAGCGCACAAAGTCGCCGTCCGACACGACGAGCACTTTGGAGGGCTTGGCTTGGGGCGAGGTAGCGGGCTGAAACTGCGTGGTACCGGGTTGGGCGCGGTTGGCGTAGAGCGAGCGAAATTGTCCTTCCAGCAAGTAGCCGACGGGTTTGAACTTGTCTTTGTAAAGCTTCCGGTCGGGTTGCAGACGCGCGTCGTTGAGGTTGACGGGCACCGGCGAGGGCAACACCCGGGAGTAGCGAGAGGTGAAAAGCAGGGGCGTTTTGCGGATGCCCGTGGCTTTTACCGTGTCGATGGTGCCCACGAACTTGGTGTATACCGCATCGAGGTTGCGGGTGATGGGGTGCGTACTGAAGTTGTTGACCAGCGGATAGAACTGCCAAGGCATAGGCTCCACCTTCGGCTTGTTGCCCTCCTTGCCCGTCACGAGTGGAATAACGCCGGAATTAAGATCCAGAATCAGGTCGGCATTGACACGTACGCCATACTTGAACAGCAAATCATCGAGGCCCACGGGCTGCGGGAAAGACAGCATGCCAGTACGGGCGGCGCTATCAAGGTTGACGCGCATGGCATCCACGAAGAACAGCGCATTGCCTCCCTGCGTGATGAATTGGTCGAGCTTGAATTTTTCGGGTTCGGTGTAAGGCGTGGCAGGCTTGGCCACAATAACGGCGCTGAGGGCACGTAGGTCGCGTACTTTACTCAGGTCAACGCGGTACACGTCGTAGTACTGGCTAAGCGAGCCAATCAGGTCGCCGGCTTCGGCATTGCTTAGTTCGCCGTGGCCTTCTACCACCCCAATTAGCTTGCGCTTACCGGGGCTCAGCTTACGAATAGCGCTGGCTAGCTCGTACTCTAAGCCCTCAATGCTTTGGTTGAGGCGCACATCGGAGGGAGCCGCTTGGTTGCCGCGCAACAGCAGCACTTGCTGCTCTTTACCTCCTGCTGATACCGTAGCCCACGGAAAAATGATTTTCTCGACCCGTTTGCCGTTTTCGTTGGCACCGAGGTTGGTCGGCGTCAGCCCTTTCTTAAACAGGGAGGCATAGTACTCGTTGCGGGCCTTTTCGGTGCCGGCCGCCGATGGGTCGATGAACACGTACTTCAAGTTGCTGCCACCGTAGACCTGCATCTCGTTGAGGGTCTCGCGGACGGCCTGCTGCAAGCGCCGGAACGCGGGCGGGAAGTCCCCATCGAGGTACACGGTCACAGTTATGGGTTGCTTCAAGCCCGTCAGCAGTTGCCGGGTGGCCGCCGACATGGTGTAGCGCTTTTCCTGCGTAAGATCGAGGCGAAAAAAGAACTGCTGACCAATGAAATTGAGTAGCAGCAACGCCCCGATTACCGCCAAGAAGCGAAGCAGGTCACGGCGTTTGCGGGATTGATTTGGAAGCTGTTGTTCGGGCATATCTTGTCGGGGGCCTACCCCCTCTCCTTGTCCGCAGTAGGGCCAAGAGACTATTTTCTGTACTATGTATCTATCAATTCTCCTGGCAGGAAGGCAGGTCAGCTTGCAGTGCGATTACCAGTTGCGGCTTTGCAGCACCAGCCTGGTTGCCAGAAGCAACCCGATAATTAAGCTAAAGAAGTAGGTTAGGTCGCGGGAGTCGATGAGACCTTTGCTGATGTCGCGGTAGTGAGCGGCAATGCCGAGCTGACCGATGTAGTAAGCAGGTGTCCCGTCGAAAACCGACGCCAACGAATCGAAGCCAGAGTACACTAGAAAGCAACCAACCACTGCCACCAAAAAAGCAATGATTTGGTCGCGAGTGATGGCGCTGGCAAAGATGCCAATAGCTGCAAAAACTGCCGCCAGCAGCACCAAACCAATATAAGACCCCACAGTAGCCGCCGAATCGATATTGCCTTCGGGGTTGCCGAGCCTGTACACCGAATAATAATACAGCAGGGTAGGCAGCAGTGCCAGCAACGCCAGCAACAGGCAAGCCAAGTACTTCCCGCCTATTATCTGCCCGTCGGTGAGCGGCCGGGTAAGCAGCAATTCAATGGTGCCGGCTTTCTTTTCCTCGGCAAAAGTGCGCATGGTAATGGCCGGAATCAGAAACAGGAAGATCCAGGGGGCCATGTTGAACAACGTCTGCAAATCGGCAAAGCCGTAGTCAAGCACCGAGCTATCAGGAAAGACCCACACGAACAGGCCCGTGGCAACCAAAAACACCCCAATGACGACATAAGCCACTGGGGAATTGAGAAAGGAATTGAATTCTTTGCGAAGTATGGCGTACATCGAGGCTGATGTGCTAATTGATAATGAAGACCAGCATGCTGCGCAGAGCCGAAGCACGACGGTTTAGCTGAGGCAACTTATTTCGTTAATGACTGGAAAACTTTTTCCAACGACTGCTCTTCCTGCCGCAACCCAAGCAGTACCCACCCTTGCTGAGCGGCCAGCCGCGAAATAGCCCCGCGCTGGTCGGTGCCGGCAGTGGCCCGAATGCGGTAGGTATTACTGCTTTCCACTTCCACGTGGCTAATACCCGGCAAGGCTTGCAGCATGGCGGTGTCAACGGCTTGCTCGAACTCGGCGCGGATTATGGTTTCGGTTTTGGCACGCGCCCCTAACTCCGATACCGGCGAGTCGGCCACAAGTTGGCCGCGGTTGATGATGACGGCGCGGCTGCACAAGGCAGCTACTTCGGGCAGAATGTGTGTACTAAAGATGACCGTCTTGTCTTGCCCCAATTCCCGAATAAGGTTCCGGATTTCGCCAATCTGGTTGGGGTCCAAGCCGGTAGTAGGCTCATCGAGAATCAAGACGCCAGGGTCGTGGATGAGCGCTTGGGCCAACCCCACCCGCTGACGGTAGCCTTTCGAGAGGGCTCCAATCTGCTTGTTCTGCTCCCGCCCCAAGCCTACTCTGTCCACGAGTTGCGGCACGCGGCGGCGTAGCTCACTGCCGCGTAAGCCGTGCACCGACCCAATAAATTCCAGGTACTCGTGCACGTACATGTCCAGATACAGCGGGTTGTGCTCGGGCAGATACCCTACGCGGCGGCGCACTTCCAACGGGGCCGTCAGCACATCATAGCCTTCGATGAGCACGGTGCCCGCCGAGGGCGGCAAATACCCGGTAGCCATTTTCATGGTTGTGGACTTGCCGGCGCCATTAGGCCCCAAAAACCCTAGAATCTCGCCTTTCCCAACTGTGAAAGATATGTTGTTCACAGCCGTTTGGGCGCCGAAGGTTTTGCTTAAGTGTTGAACTTCTACCATATACTATAGCGCGAAACTCCAGCTTCACACATCGTTGCTGATGCTGAACGATACCACAACCACCCGGCTTGAATCGTTCAACGATACGCGAAGCTGGAGCTTCGCGCTATCCTCCTGGTTTTACTTTGGTTGCGTAGGCCGCATCTGCACTTCGGAAATCATGACGCTGAATGGCGCTTCCAGCGCGTGCACAATGGCGGCGGCAATGTCCTCGGGTTGCATCATGTGGGGGTTCGGTTCCTCACCGGGGTTAGCACCGTTGAAATTGGTTTCCACCGAGCCCGGCATAATACAGGTCACCCGCACGCCATCGGGCCGTACTTCCTTGAACAAAGCATCGGAGAAGCCGCGCACGGCGTACTTGGTAGCGCAGTAGCCCGCCAGATTGGCCGTGCCCGCCGTACCCGCCAACGAACCCACATTCACAATATGGCCTTCGTGCTGCTGTTTCATGTAAGGCAATACCGCCTTGGTGCAGTAAAACAGCCCATGCACATTGGTATCAAACATGGCGTGCCAATCTTCGGAAGAAAAGCCGTCAACAGGCCCGAAATTGCCGATACCTGCATTGTTGACCAACACGTGGATTTCGGCACCTAGTTCCCGCCGGGTGTTCATGCACGCCTCCTGCACCGACGTCTCGTCGCGGATGTCGCACTCGAAAAACTGGAACCGCTCGTGCGTGAGACCTTCCGGCGCGGAACGGCCCCAGCCGGCCACTACGGCGCCTTTAGCCAACAAGGCATCGGCCGTAGCGCGCCCTATACCTTTGCTGACGCCTGTGATAATGGCTACCTTGCCGCTTAGTTCCATGGCTGTAAGATGATGATTCGGATTGGATATGCGCCGCAAGTTAGCGGCCTACGATGGGTTTTACGCGCGCTACTGCTCGCGTGGCCATTAACATCCTGCCAAGACAATGATTGCCTGAAAAGCGCCGGCCCCGTAACCACCGAACGACGCGAGCTAACAGCCTTCAAGGAACTCACCGCCACCGACAATGTAAACATCACGCTGGTGCCCGACACCACCACCTACGCCGAGGTCCGCACCGGTTCCCATTTGCAAGAGGACCTGAAACTTGAAGTCCGCAACAATCACCTGTACGTCAGCAACGAAAGCACTTGCAATTGGACCCGCAGCTACTCGGTGCCGCACGAAGTAACATTACACGTGCCTGAGTTGCCGGATATGTCGCTGTATGGCCAGGGCAACATCCGCACCGAAGGCCAGTTCCAAGCCGATACACTTTTCCTGCACCTCAAAGGCGCCGGCGACTTTGATCTAGACGTCAACAGCAAGTATTTGTGGATCGACCAGTACGAGCTTGGCGATTATCGCCTGCATGGCCAAACGAACACCCTACTACTAAGCGGTGGCGGATTGGGCCGCTTCTTAGCCACCAACTTGCACATAGCCAGTTATTGTTACCTCGACCTTTCGTTCTATGCTGATGGTGCTATCTATCTCAATACAGCTGGAGTTCTCAACGGCACTCATGCTGGCACCAGTACCATCTATTATACTGGCAACCCTAGCCAAGCCGATATTCGGATAACGGGCAAGGGCAAGCTGGTCAAAACCAATTAATAAGCGCCAGCACACTGAATTACTCATGCTGCAAAATAGCCACGTAGCAGCCTAAAGGGTTGTAAAAAGTGCGCTTACAGCGACTTCGCACCGACGGTGCCAGACAGGTCTGCTAACCTAGCGCCGTTATGCGGCGCCAGGTTTTTCCCCGACTATTAGGTTACCAACCTCAGGCGCTACTTCGCAACTTGAATTAAATACTTAAATATCCCCTAGCTGCGGCCGGATCAGCAATTCCTCTACTACAGCATGTGGTGAGAGGCTATAGGTTGAAAAGATTGCCTCGGCAATATCGTCGGACTGGATAAACCGTTCGGCGGGCAAGTCGACGCCGGCCCAACTGGCGGTAAGGGTGGCGCCGGGCAGCACGGCCGTCACACGGACGTTGTGTTCTTTGAGTTCTTCGCGCAGGTTGCGGGTAAGGCCGTAGAGAGCGTGTTTGGCAATACCGTACGAACCACCGTTGGGGTAAGCTGTGATGCTAGCCGTAGAGCAAATGGTGAAGATATGGCCTTGGCGCCGCGCAATCAAACCGGGCAGCAGTGGCAGCGTCACATCATAAGCGCTGAGCAAGTTGGCAGCTAACATTTGGCGCAATTGCGAGCCATCAACGGGTTCGTCTTGCAACCTTCCAGGCAAAAAAGCACCCGTGTTATTAACGAGTACGTCTACCTCTCCTTCTAAGCCCAACACAAAATCTGTGAAACGACGACAGTCTTCCTGTTTACTTAGATCGGCAGGCAACGTATGTAGTACAGCACCGGGAACTTCCCTGCTCGTAGCTGTTTGTAGTTCAACTAAGTCACTGGCGGAGCGGGCACAAGTAACGACTGGTCGCCCGGCTCGTAGGAAGCGTAGTACGATGGCCCGCCCAATGCCCTTTGTTCCTCCGGTTACTACGACATATTTTTCCATTCCTTTGATTACTGTTGCGCTTTTTACGTAAGGGGTTTCAGCCGTTAGAACCTGACAATCGGCGTTCTGCCGCAAGTTTCCGCTTTTACTCTCACTTCTCTCCTCATGGTTAAAACTTTCGGCTCTTTTATTCTCTTCATCCAGAGCATGCTCGTCCGGAAAGAGCGGTTTGGTGTGCTCTGGACCCGTACGATCGATGAGTGCATTCTTATCGGCACCGATTCGGTTTTTATTGTCGCTATTGTATCGGCTTTTATTGGTGCTGTTACGTGCGTACAGATTTCTTACAACCTTGTTAGCCCGCTCATTCCCAAGTCTACTATCGGGTACATGGTGCGCGAAATGACGATTCTGGAGCTAGCACCTACCATTACCAGCATTGTGTTGGCAGGGAAAGTTGGGTCGAGCATTGCTGGTGGTTTGGGCACGATGCGTATTACTGAGCAGGTGGCGGCGTTGGAGGTTATGGGCATCAACTCGGCATCTTATCTAGTGCTCCCTCGCATTGTAGCGGCTATTTTGATGTTTCCGCTGCTCGTGATTTTAGCCATGCTGCTTTCTATTTTGGGTGGGTACTTGGCTGGCACGCTCACGGGCGCCATTTCAGCATCAGAATATATTGAGGGTATCCGCAGCGACTTTATTCCTTACAACATCACCTTCGCTCTAATCAAGTCGGTGGTATTTGCCTTTTTGGTGTCGTCTATATCAGCTTTCAAAGGCTACTACACCGAAGGTGGCGCGTTGGAAGTAGGAGCCGCTAGCACAGGCGCCGTTACCAATTCTATTATTGCCATTCTGCTGGCCGATTTCGTACTAGCAGCAATACTTCTCTAGAAGTGTTGCTAGTCTCAAGGGGCATGTCTTTAGCAACATGTGGCTTGAGCCTAGTGGACAACAACTGTAGCTTTCCTTCTCATGATTGAAGTTCATAATATTCAAAAGGCGTTCAACGGCAACCCCGTTTTGCGGGGCATCAACTGCACGTTCGAGACAGGTAAATGCAATCTGCTGCTAGGCGGCTCGGGCACTGGTAAAAGTGTGCTGCTGCAGTGCATCGTTGGGCTAATCAAGCCCGACTTGGGCAGTATTACCTTCGACGGCACGGTGTTCACCAACAACAAAGTGGATATCCGCCAGGAGATTCGCCGCAAAATCGGAATGCTGTTTCAAGGCTCGGCTCTGTTCGACTCGATGACCGTGTATGAAAATACCGAGTTTCCGCTGAAGATGTTGACGCCGGAAATGAGCAAGGAAGAGCGTCGCGACCGGGTGGAATTCTGCCTCAAGCGCGTAGGTCTTGAGAATGCGGGCAACAAGATGCCATCCGAAATTTCGGGCGGTATGAAGAAGCGGGTAGGTATTGCCCGCGCCATTGCCCCTAATTGCACCTACCTTTTCTGCGACGAACCCAACTCTGGCCTCGACCCCGCCACCAGCATCAAGATCGACGAACTCATCCACGAAATCACCCACGAATACGGTATCACCACCGTCGTCATCACCCACGACATGAACTCCGTGGTTGAAATCGGGGACCACATCATCTTCCTGCATAAAGGTGAGAAACTGTGGGATGGCAATAAAGATGAAATCCTAAATGCCAAAGTACCCGAGCTGCGCGAATTTATCTTCAGCAGCAGCCTTGTCCGTGCCGCCAAGCGAGTGGATGAGGAATCGGAAGGTGGTCTCGAAGCCCTTGCCAACGAGCCATTATCGGAGGTATAACCTCCGCAGGCACGTTTGTAGACTGCTGATTTGAATACAGCGAAAACACCAAGCCCTGACCTTCTAAAGAAAGTCAGGGCTTGGTGTTTTCGCGCACTAGTGAAACACTGCCGGCAGCTACCAGCCCTGCCGTTTGCGCAGTTCCGTGATATGCCCCAAGTGGTGCCGGCCGTGCCAGGAGTACATCACCAGGGCTTGGTCCAGCGTGAAGTCGCGCTGGCTACCAGGATGGTAGAAGGTGCGTTGCCACTGCTCGGTGCTGAGGTTACGCAGCAAGATGGTCCACCGGATGTGCAAGGACTCTAGCATAGCCAACGACACGGCAGGTGGCGTAGCGGCTATGTCGGGTAGTTCCGCCCAGGCGTGCTCATCGTAGGGGCGCACCGTGGGATTTTCTTCGGTAAGAGCTAGCCGGAAACGGGTGTAGCTGTTTAAGTGAGAGTCGGGGAGGTGGTGTATAACTTGGCGCACGGTCCAACCGCCGGGGCGGTAAGGCGTATCAAGCTGCGCTGCACTCAGGCCCGTAACAGCAGCACGCACTTGATCAGGCAGCAGGGCAATATGGGCAATATGGGCAGTGCGCGCACCAGCTTCCAGCGGCTCCGTGGGCAGCGTAGGTTGGCCAATAGGATAGCGCAAGTCAGAAGAAGCGTCCATGATAAGCTTAAAGTAATCACCCAACGAATAGCCGTAAAGGCAGCACAAGTCTACGCATTTACTTATTGCCTATGCTACCTCTGATGGCACTAGAGGCTTTTAACTTCGTTAAGTAGCAAGAGCAGCGTCAACAGTTTTGCGCGGGCACTTGCACAAAGGAATTATTCTCTCTCATAAACAAAGCAAACGAAACTTATTAGATAATAACTACGGCTCATATATCAACTTCTTAAAATCAGCTTTTTAGCAATGTGGCTTGCTTTTCACTGGTTGTATCAGGACTTACGCCATTTCGCCATACTATATTTCTTATCCATGGCTGAAACTTCTTTTCGATTATATAAGCTATGACGAACACTGAAAGCAGGTATAATAGTACACGGAATATGTAGGTAGCAAGCGTGCCCGACATCAAAGTAGTCTTGTTGAATGCTAATAATATCGGTATGTGTAGTACATATAGCGCGTAAGAAATCCCTCCCGTCCAAATTAAAAACCGAATACAATACATGGATACCCTTTCTAATAATTCAAACTTAATAAGCAGAAGCCAACTCAATATATAACAGCACAAAGGGACTACAAGGCTAGGCAATGTTTCAGGATAATAATGTTTAGTATTCCATATGGAATATAGTGGCAGAACTCTTATTATAAATAACACTGCGTGCTTATACTTGAATCTGCTATTCGTAAAAACAAGGACTCCAACACAGCAATATATTAGATGTGTAAGATCTAAAAACGCAAAAGCGTTCTTAAACCAGTGATTCATATTACCATCAAATGAAAATTCTATATAGCCGCCGTAGTACCGAAAGGATAATTTCTCTGCTATTAACGTCAAACCATTGAAATATGGTAGCGTCAATAGCAAGAATAAATAGCTTACTAGTTTTCTATACTCAATCGTTCTAGCTTCCTTGGTTTTAAAATAGTTGGCAATGGCTACTCCTGCTATCCAGAAGGTGAATCCGAAACAATAGGAAGTCAAAGAAGACACGTGACTATAGGCAACCAAAAAGAAATTAGCTAACCCTACTCCAGCGGCTAACAAACCAATTTTTATAGGATTTAACTTGTAGTATGCTATAAGTATGAAGACAATATAAAATAAGACTTCATAATGCAGTGACCATATTGGACCATTGTCTAATAATACATTAGAGAATAGCACATTTACGAAAGCCAAGTTGCTAGCAACTGCGAAAAAAGAATAGGATGTTGAGGCTACAAGTAATGTCAGGAAGACGCATAAAACGTATATAGGATAAATTCTTATAAATCGTTTGTATAAATAAATTTTAATATCATACCAATTTCTAATCTGTTGAGTACTAACGGAAATTACGAAGCCTGAAAGCACTAGAAATATCAGGACCATTAAATGGCCGCCATTATATATCGACGTAAGCTCCACGGGGAAATAGCCCGGATCTATAAATTTACCATAATTTATTATATGTGAAATCACTACAATTAGTGCTGCAAAGCCTCTTAGCGCCTCTAACCCATACTCGAAACTTCTTGGAGTTATTTCCAGCTCTTTTGCCATTTCATCATACTCAAAATATTCTCAGTTTGATAAATAGTTATTGTTACTAATAACCATCAAAGATTACCAGACTTGTTATCTATGCTATTGTGGGGACTGAAATACATGGAGCGTAAAGGATAGCTTACCAACTCAACTGCTAACAAGTAATAACTTTATGTCAAGAACGCAAAAAGGCCACATCCATAGAAGATGTGGCCTTTTTGCGTTCTTAAATTCTTGAACGTTATGAATTAACTGTCGCGCTTGTTTAGTTCATCGCGAATCTTGGCTGCTTTTTCGTAATCCTCTCGCTCCAGTGCTTGGGCCAGCATTTTGGTTAGCTCGTCCAACGAAACTTGACCGCTTGGGTCGCGGGGCGTTGGCTCGGGCTTGGCTGGGCCAGTTGGGCTGTCGTCATCGTCCTCATCATCTTCGTCGTCGGAGTCTTCCGCATTTTCGTCGAGTTCCGACAAGATGATACCGGCTTCGCTCAGGACGCTTTCCACCGTGAAAATAGGCACCCCGAAACGCAGGCCAATGGCAATAGCGTCGGAAGGCCGAGAATCTAACTCAAACGTGGTAGCACCGTCGGAGCACACGATTTTCGAGTAGAACACTCCTTCTTTCAAATCCGAGATTATCACTTCCAGCACGGCAACGTGCACGTGTTCGGCGAAGGACTTAAACAGGTCGTGCGTGAGCGGCCGATTCGGATTGATTTTTTCTATCTGAATGGCAATGCTCTGCGCCTCGAACATACCAATGATAATGGGCAGGCGACGATTGCCAGTTTTCTCGCCTAAAATCAAGGCAAAAGAACCGGACTGCGACTGGCTGGAGGAGAGGCCGAGGATTTCGAGCGGTATTTTTTTCAAGGGTCTTGGTGACTTTAAGACTTAGGTATCGGCCTTACTACGTGCAAAGAAAACAAAGGCTTCCGGCTCGTACTAAAAGAAACGAAAAAAGACTTGAGAATCTGCTACGTGGTTTCACCCAATATGGCAGATTCTCAAGCCCCTACGTTTCTAGCTTAGCTCTTTTACAGCTTGGGTCAACTTCGGCAGCACGTCGAACACGTCGCCGACAATGCCATAGTCAGCTGCTTTGAAGAACGGCGCTTCCGGGTCTTTGTTTATAACGACAATCACCTTCGACGAGTTGACACCCGCCAAGTGCTGGATGGCACCCGAAATACCACAAGCAATGTAGAGGTTCGGCGATACGGTGATACCGGTTTGGCCTACGTGCTCGTGGTGAGGGCGCCAGTCGACGTCGGAAACGGGCTTCGAGCAAGCCGTAGCCGCACCAATAGCCTTGGCGAGGTCCTCGATCAGGCTCCAGTTCTCGGGTCCTTTCATGCCCCGGCCGCCAGAAACCACTTTGTCGGCTTCGGGCAGCAGAATGCCACCAGCCTGATCTTGCATCACCACCTGCTTGGGTGCGTCCGCAAAGTCGGCATCAGTGAGTTGGGCCGAGAATCCTTCCACTTGCGCGGTTTTGCCGGCTTCGTGCAGGGCTTCAATGGAATTTTTCTTGACGGCAATAATCTTCCGCTCGCCTTCCAGCTTCACATCGGCAAAGGCTTTGCCCGAGAAAGCACCGCGCTTAACCAGGAAGCTGCCACCATCGGTTTTGGGCAACTCCACTACGTTGGTAGCCAAGCTAGCCTGCAACCGCACGGAAAGGCGCGAACCAACTGAAGCGCCAATATTGGAATTGGCTAGTACAATTACTTTAGAATCTTCTTTTTGAGCGGCAGTAGCAATAAGCTTGGTGTAGGCGCCATTCACGAAATCCTTGAGGCGGGGTTCCGCATCATAAAGCACTTTCGTGATGCCTTGCTCGCCTAGCTTAGCCAAGTTTGCCTCGGTGGCCTCCCCTACGGCCACGGCTGTGGCGGTGGTACCGAGCAATTGGGCTACTTGGCTGCCATAAGAAGCAACTTCCAGCGACGATTTTTTCACCTCGCCGCCATCACACTCAACAACAACTAGAACAGACATTTATTTGATAGTAAGTACTGAGCTGGATAAAGTAAGACGACGCTTGCCTGAACAAGGCCTTTACCAATCACTCAATAGGTTTTACAATAACAAAGAGTAGCAGAAACAGCAGGTTAACGTAAGGTTTGCTGCTTGCAGTTTGCCACTAAATCACTTTCGCCTCGTTGCGGAGCAGCTTGATTAGCTCGCCTGCATTTTCGGCGGGAATGAGTTTAACTCCTTGCTTTTTGGGCGGCAGCGCATACTCGGCCACCGCGGTGCGCGGAGCGTCGCCGATGGGCTCAACTACTTTCAGGGGCTTGGTACGGGCCGTCATGATGCCGCGCATATTTGGAATGCGGGGTTCGCACATCGGTTGCTGGCAAGAGGCCACGAAAGGCGTGTTCACTTGCACAATCTCTTTGCCGCCTTCGATTTCACGCTCGAGGGTAGCAGTGTTGCCGCTCATATCGAGCTTCATGGCCGGAGCTACCGTTGGGATGCCCAACAGTTCGCCTACCATGCCATGCACCTGGAAGCCGTTGTAGTCGATGCTCTCCTTGCCCATCAGAATTACGTCGTAGGCACCTTCTTTGGCGACGTTGGCAATTTGCTGCGCAACAAAAAAAGCATCCTTCGGAAAAGCATTCACGCGAATAGCATCATCGGCCCCGATGGCCAACGCCTTGCGGATGTTGGGCTCGGTGTCGGCTTCACCCACGTTGAGCACCGTGACAGTGCCGCCCCCTTGGGCTTCTTTTAGCTCAATGGCACGCGTGAGGGCATATTCATCCCATGGATTAATCACGAATTGCACACCCGCCTTGTTGAACTCCTTGTTGTCGGGAGTGAAGGCAATTTTGGTGGTCGTGTCGGGTACGTTGCTGATGCAAACGAGAAACTTCATCTACGGCTGCTTGAGTGGGAGGATAAACTACGGGAAAGCCCCAAATTTGGGGCAAAGATACTGAAAACTCCTGCCTGATGGAAACCCAACCTAGCCGCCTACAACAACTTCTGGCCTTCTACCAAGACGAGCCCAACGACCCGTTTACGATATATGCCTTAGCCACCGAGTACAAGGCCACTGAGCCACTTCGTGCTTTGGAATATTTTCAGAAACTCCTAGTCGAGCATCCTGACTACGTGGGCACCTATTACCACGCCGGCAAGCTACTCGAACAAATTCAGAAGCCAGAAGAGGCCGAAAAAGTTTACCGCGAAGGATTGCGCGTGAGCCGCCAAGCTGGCCAGATGCACGCCGCTAGTGAATTGCAACAGGCGCTCAACCAGTGCTTGGGCCTAGATTATGAAGATGACTAACGGCGCACTCTTCTATTAAGCCAGCGCGCTGGTTCTTTTCGAACTGAAAAGCCGTTTGGCTTCTGCAATAGCTCGCATGGCGTCGGGGGCCCAGCCGTCGGCGCCAACGGCTTGCCACAGTCCAGGATCGGCGTTGAAGGGGGCTCCCCCAACCATGATGCGGACCGCACCACACGAAGCCGGCCGCTCTGCCAACAGTTCCCGCACCCGCACCACGTGGTGGCTCATAGACGCGCCTATCACCAGCAACTCGGCCCGGTGGGCTACCACGGCCTGCCAAACCGAAGCAGCTGGCGTGTTGGCGCCCAAGAAATAAGCGTCCCACCCATCCGACTCCAGGAAGTCGCTCACGATGCGTAGCGGCATCACGTGCAAGTCGCCGGAAAGGGTAGCCGATACCAGCCGGCGGCCATTGCGCGGGGTAGCCATCAAGTGCGCGTGCAAGGTGGCAATGGCTAGTTCGGTGGCGGCAGTGCAATAGTGCTCTTGCGCCACATCAATTTGACCTTGGTGCCAAAGGCGGCCAACTTCGCGCTGCACCGGCTGAAAAATGTGCAGGTAGATGTCGCGCACGTGGGCGCCTTCGCGCATCGCTTGCCGAATCCCCATCAGGGCTTCGGTTCGCTGCCCCGCTAGTAGACGCGTCAGGTATTGCCGAGCCGCGTCTAGTAGCGGCGCTCCATCCCACAAAGCCGAAACCGTGTCGGTTACGGGTGTTGTGGGCGGTTTGCTAACTAGCGCCAACCCTGCGTAGAGGTAGGGCAGCGTTAGGCTGTAATCGGTAATGGTTAGGCGCTGGCTCAGCACTTGACGCAGCACATTAAGTTCTTGCCGCAATTGTTCGTCGCGCTCCGAGGAGTGCGCAGGCAAATTCCGGGCGTGCTCTAAGTGGGCTTCCAACAACGACGCGCTGTTCATCAGCAAGGCGTCGGCTAGGGCTGGCAATGGCTTTTTATATCTTCCAGCAGCTCTGCTTCTGAAAGATTAGGAAAGCGGTTGGCCAATTGGCTACAGGCAGCGCGGGCCAAAGCCGGAGCTTGTTCGTACAGAAAATCAGCTATGGCCTGTTGCTGATCAGACACAGTAGACATCAAGATAGGGCAACTAAAAACTACGTCGTTGTCTGCACCTTTACGCAGTGCTTTGAAATTGCATTACGGAACCTAACTATCGTAAGTTCACAAAAGCGAGGTGCAGCTGACCGCTTTACTATCTATTATATATGAGAATCCTGCTGGTAGAAGATGAACCCAAAGTATCGGCTTTCATCCGTCGGGGTTTGGAAGAAGAAGGATTTACGGTGGACACTGCTTTCGATGGCGACATGGGCGGCCGGTTAGCGCTAAGCCAATCGTATGAGCTCGTGATTCTGGACGTGATATTGCCCCTGCGCAACGGCTACGAGGTGTTGAGCATCATTCGCCAGCACGACCAGCAGGTGCCCGTGCTGATGCTCACGGCGTTGGGCACCACCCAAGACAAACTCCAAGGTTTCAACGGCGGCGCCGACGACTACCTGGTTAAGCCCTTCGATTTTCCTGAGCTAGTGGCCCGCGTGCGGGCCCTAACGCGCCGCCGCGGCCACGAAGTGAAAGGAGCCGTGCTCACCCTCGCCGACTTAACCTTGAATACTACGGCGAAAACCGTTACTCGCGCCGGGCAGCCCATTAAGCTCACGGCCCGCGAATTTGGGCTACTAGAGTTGTTTATGCGCCACCCCGGCCGCGTGTTGAGCCGCGCCGAAATAGCCGAAAATTCTTGGGAAGACTCTTTCGATTCCGGCTCCAACGTTATCGACGTGTACGTGAACTACCTGCGCAACAAGGTGGACAAAGGCTTCGAGCAGAAGCTGATCCATACGGTGGTAGGCATGGGCTACGTGTTGCGAGTGGAGTGAAATACGCTCGCCACTTCAGCTATTCGTTGTCCATCCTAGATTCAGTATCAGTAACCACACGCTTCTTCCCCATTCATGACCATCCGTAACCGCCTAACGTGGCTTTTTGTGGGGTTGGTGGCCGTGCTGCTGCTGGCGGTGATGTCGGTGATTTACATTTTACAGTCGGAATACGCGCACCAGGAATTTCACCAGCGCCTGCGCGACCGGGCCGAAGTGACGGGCTACGTCTTTCTGGAGCAAGATGAATTGCGGGCCGAGGCGTTCCGCGACTTCCAGCGGCGGTATCTGCGCACTCTCACGGGGGAAGTGCTTCAGATTTATGATGCCAAGCTGACGCCGCGCTTCATCGAGCAAGACGAGCGGGTGCAGATTTCCGACGTAATCCTGGCCCGCATTCTGACGGAGAAGCTGGTGTACTTCGACATCGGTCCGCGGCAGGCGGTGGGGTTGTTCTACCACGACAATCAGGGAGACTACATCATTGTGGCGGCAGCCAAAAACCACTCGGGTCAAGCCCGATTGGAACACTTAGCCACCATCTTGGCCTGCATTTTTGTGATTAGCTTAGTGGTCATTTATGTGGCCGGGCGGTTGTTTGCGGGCAAGGCGCTGGCTCCCATTGCCGCCGTAAACGACCAGGTGGACAGCATCACGGCGCAGGATCTGCACCGACGCGTGGATGCCAATATCAGCCACGAGCAAGATGAAATCACGCGGTTGGCCCGCACCTTCAACCGGCTGCTAGAACGGCTGGAAGAAAGCTTTGAAGGGCAGCGCACTTTCGTGAGCAACGCCTCGCACGAACTCCGAACTCCGCTTACCGCTACGATTGGCGAGTTGCAGGTGCTGCTGAACCGTGACCGTGACCCGGCCGCTTACCGCGAGGCCGTAGCCTCGGTGCTCAACGAGTTACAACAACTCAAGCAACTCCTCAACAACTTGCTCGACCTTAACCAAACCAGCAACGCCCACCTCACCGACGAGTTACGACTCGATGAACTGCTTTGGGAAGCTCGCGAAGCCGTGGCGCCCGATCAACGCCGCCGCGTACACATTACCCTCGGCGAGTTGCCCCCGACCCTACTCCACTGGAAATCCGTGGTAACCGCCAACTGCTAAGCCGTGCCCTCACCAACCTCCTCGACAATGCCCTCAAGTATTCCGCCCCGACGCGCCCGTAGCCGTGCGCTTCACTTATGTCGCCGGCCGCATCCGGATTCAAGTGACGGACCAGGGCATTGGCATTTCGGAAAAAGCGTTGCCGCAGATATTTCAACCCTTCTACCGCGCCGATAACGCGCGTGGCGTAGTAGGCCACGGGGTAGGTCTGCCGCTAGCCCGCCGCATTATTGAGCTACACGGCGGGCAACTGCACATTCAGTCGCGCTTAGGCGAAGGAACCACCGCGGAAGTAGTCTTCGCGGCTGCAGCTTAACCAAGCGCCAAAAGAGGTATGCTATAACTGACTTGTACTTAATACATTCATAGTCTGCTATTTATAGCAAAAGCGCCGTTTGCTAGAGCTACAACTAGAAGCTAGTTCCCCTCCTCAGATGAGGAGGGGTTAGGGGTGGTTGACCAACCGTTGTTTACTCTGAACGTCATGCTGAGCGCAGCCGAAGCATCTCGCGTGCTGATGCAAGAATAGTAAATGAGTTTACCATACTAGCGAGATGCTTCGACAAGCTCAGCATGACGTTCAGAGTGAATGGCAACTAGCCCACCAACTTCTAACTCTAGGTCATAACATACATTAAATGTGATGCTCATTATCAATAAAACTGGCTACTAACAAAACCGATTGAGTTAATACTTTGCCTGTATTCGGACAACCCAAAACCGCCTCATCAGCCTTCAAATGGTCATTTATAAAATATTATCTGGTTCTAATCTGTTTCTAATGCACCTCTAATTCAGACCTAATACAACCGGCGTACTCTTGCATATCCCAACACCAAATAGGATATGCAACGCCTCTGTTTCCTGCTGCTGACAGCCCTGCTGCTCGGCTTTACCCCTCGCACTGCGTCGGCTGCTCCACTTAGCGCCGATACCGTAAAACTGACCCTGCCTGAGACCGAGCAACGGTTTCTCCAGAACAACCTGAGTCTGCTGGCGCAGCGCTACAACGTGTCGGCGGCTCAGGCTCAGATTCTGCAGGCCAAACTGTGGGATAACCCGACTATCTACCTGGAGCAAAACGCCTACAACCAGCAGACGGGCCGGGTGCTGGACGTCACGCGCACCGGCAACTCCATTGTGCAAGTGCAGCAGTTGTTTGCCATTGCTGGCCGCCGCAAAGCCGCTGCCAACGTGGCTCAGCAAAACGCGCTGGCCGAGCAATTCAACCTCGAAGACTTGCTCCGGACCCTGCGCTACCAGCTCCGCAGCACATACTACGACCTGTACTACAAGCAGCAGAGCGTGCGCGTGTACGACCTGGAAGTGACCAGCTTCCAGCACACCGTGAACCTCTACCAGGGCCAGTACGACAAGGGGAACATTGCCCTCAAGGAAGTTATCCGCCTGAAAGCCTTCCTGTTCCAGTTGCGCAACGAGCGGCAAGCCCTACTCAACGATATTGCCTCCGAGCAAGCCGACCTGCGCATCCTGATGCGCGACACGTCCGGGGCTTATTATGTGCCTACCGCCGACGACACCCGCCTGCGGGCGCTAAATCTGGCCGGCCGCACCGAACAACAGCTTATTGACTCGGCTCAGGTGAATCGCGCCGACGTGAAGGCCCGGCAAGCCAGCCTGCAACAACAAAACCAGAACCTGCGCTACCAACGGGCCCTAGCCGTTCCCGACTTATCGGTGGGCTACGTGTACGACCGGGCCGGCAACTACATCCAGAACTACAACGCCCTCACGCTAGGTATTGCGGTGCCCATCTTCAACCGCAACCAAGGCAATATCCGCACGGCCCAGAGTCAGATTGAAATCAGCAAAGCCCAGCTAAGCCAGCAGCAGCTCCAAGTGCAGAACGACGTGCAGGAAGCTTGGCGCCAAGCCACCCAGACTGACGCCCTCTACCAAACTGCCGGCCGCGAAACGCAAGACTTCGACCGCCTAATGAAAGGCATCGACGAGAGTTACGCCAAGCGCAACCTAACCATTGTAGAGTATCTCGATTTCTACGAGAGCTACAAAAACAACCTCGTGCAGCTCAACGCCTTGCGGTCCAACCGGATTCGCGCCTTCGAGCAGCTCAACCTTGCCGTGGGCCGGCCTCTATTCAACTAACTGCCTCTTCCTCATTCACGCTCCTGAAAGTTTAAGTCCTCGATTTATATGAACCGCTTCGCCCCCTCCTACCCGTTGCCCTCGGCCTGCTACTAGCCAGCTGCTCTACCACCCCCGAAGCTGATACCAAGCCAAAAGCCGACGCTGGTTTCAGTCTTTCCGATCAGATGATGAGCGAGTTAAAGATTGACACGGTCCGCAACGAGCCCATCCGCAACGAATTGACGCTGTCGGGCCAAATTGCCACCAACGGCGACAAAACGGTGCAGGTGTACCCGCTGGTGGGCGGCGTGGTGGAGCAACTCACGGTGGAGCTAGGCGACCATGTCATGAAAGGCCAGGTGCTGGCTGTGATTCGGAGCGGGGAAATAGCCGACCTCCAAAACCAGAGCAGCAGCGCCGGCACCGACCTGGCCATTGCCCAGAAAAACCTTTCGGTGCTGGAAGATCAGTACGCCGCGGGCCTCGCCTCGGAGCGCGACGTGAGCTTGGCCCGCCAGGAGTTGCGCAAGGCCCAAGGCAACGTGGGCAAGAGCCGCAAGCAACTCGCCATCTACGGCGTATCGGCCGATGGCACCTACACCCTGCGGGCCCCGATTTCCGGCTTTATCACCGAGAAAAACGTGACCGACCATATGCAGTTCAACGACGACAACGTAGGCAGTTTATTCACAGTCAGCAATTTAGATGATGTGTGGATTATGGCCAATGTGTTTGAGGCTGACATTGCCAAGGTGAAAGAAGGCTACGCCGCCGACGTCACGACCCTAGCCTACCCCGACCAGCACTTCACGGGCCGCATCGACAAGGTGTTCAACGTACTCGACCCGGAAAGCAAGGTGATGCGGGTGCGCGTGCGCCTCGAAAATCCCGGCTACCTGCTCAAACCCGAGATGTACGCCCAAATCAAGGTACGCAACACCGAAACCGGCCGCATGCTGGCCGTACCCGCCAACTGCGTGGTGTTCGATAAGGACCGCAACTTCGTGATGGTGTTCAAAGACCGGCAGCACATCGAAACCCGCGAGGTAGAAATAGCCAAAACGGTGGGCAACGTGAGCTATGTGCACTCCGGCCTCCGCGACGGCGAGCGAATCATTGCCCAAAATCAGCTGCTGGTATACGACGAGTTGAACGACTAGCTGCGCGTCTGCTGAGCAGAGTTGAAGCGCTTCTCTCGCCAGTGTAGTAAAACCTGACACTTGCGCAGCGATGCACACGAGATGCTTCGGCAAGCGCAGCACGACCAATACCCATATCAACGTCAGCCCGCGAGATACTTCGCTCAGCCTGACGACACCTATATAGTCAGCCACGACTTATCATGAATAAATTCATTCAGGGCATTATTGCCTTTTCGCTTAAAAACCGGGGCTTCGTGTTCCTGATGACGCTGGCCGTCATCGTGGCCGGGGTGATAAGCTACCGCAACACGCCAATTGAGGCGTTTCCGGACGTTACGAACACGGAAATTACCATTATCACGCAGTGGCCCGGCCGCTCGGCCGAGGAGATTGAGAAGTTTGTGACGGCTCCGATTGAAATTTCTCTCAATCCGGTGCAGAAGAAAACCAGCATCCGGTCCACTACTCTCTTCGGGCTGTCGGTGGTGAAGGTGATTTTCGATGATGGTGTGGACGATGCCTTTGCCCGCGTGCAAGTCAACAACCTGCTCAGCCAGGCCGACCTGCCCGAAGGCGCCGAACCCGACGTGCAACCGCCCTACGGCCCCACCGGCGAAATTTTCCGCTATACGCTCCAGAGCAAGGACAAGACGACGCGCGAGTTGAAAACCATTCAGGATTGGGTGGTGGAACGCAACCTGAAAGCCGTGCCTGGCGTGGCCGACGTAAACAGCTTCGGCGGGGAAGTGAAAGCCTACGAAATCAGCGTGAACCCCGGCAAGCTTCAGACCTTCAACATCACGCCCCTCGACCTCTACAACACGATTCAGCGCTCCAACATCAACGTGGGCGGCGACGTGATAAACCAGGGTCAGCAGAACTACGTGGTGCGCGGCATCGGCCTACTTAACAACATTTCCGACATCAACAACACGGTCATCAAGAACGTGAACGGGGCCCCAATTCTGGTGAAGGACGTGGCGCAGGTGCAGGAGTCGGCGCTGCCACGGCTAGGCCGGGTGGGGCGTGGCCTCAACGACGACGTGCTGGAAGGCATAGTGGTGATGCGCAAGGGTGAAAATCCGTCCGAAGTTATTGCTCGCCTCAAAGACAAGGTGACGCTGCTTAACGAGAAGATTCTACCGGCCGGCGTGCAAATCCACACCTTCTACGACCGGCAGCAACTCATCGACTTCAGCACCGAAACCGTAATTCACAACTTGCTGGAAGGCATTGTGCTCGTGACAGTTATCGTGTTCGTGTTCATGGCCGACTGGCGCACTACAGTTATCGTGTCGGTGATTATTCCGCTGGCCTTGCTGTTCGCCTTCATCTGTTTGCGGCTGAAAGGCATGAGCGCCAACCTGTTGAGTATGGGCGCCATCGACTTCGGCATCATTATCGACGGAGCGGTGGTGATGGTGGAGGGGCTGTTCGTAGCCCTCGACCACAAGGCCCACAAGATGGGCATGGAGAAGTTCAACAAGCTTGCGAAGTCGGGTTTGATCAAGAAAACCGGCCGCGACATGGGGAAAGCCATTTTCTTCTCCAAGGCCATCATCATCACGGCGTTGCTACCCATCTTCTCGTTCGAGAAAGTGGAAGGCAAAGTATTTTCGCCGCTGGCCTGGACGTTGGGCTTTGCCCTGCTCGGGGCGCTCATCTTCACGCTTACGCTGGTGCCGGTGCTTACTAGCATCTTGCTGAAGAAGAACGTGGTAGAGAAAGACAACTTCTTTGTGCGCGGCATCAACAAGGGCGCGCAACGGTTCTTTGCTTTCACCTACGCCCGTAAAACTGCCAGCCTACTGGTAGCCACCGTGGCTGTGGTGGTGGGCATGGGTTCTTTCCACTTTCTAGGCTCCGAGTTTTTGCCCGAGCTGAATGAAGGCTCCATTTATGTGCGGGCGCAGTTGCCGCTGAGTATTTCGCTGGAAGAAAGCAACAAGCTTTGCAACGAGATGCGCCGCGTGTTCCTCAGTTTCCCCGAGGTGGGCGACGTGGTAAGTCAAACCGGCCGTCCCAACGACGGTACCGACCCGACCGGCTTCTATAACAACGAGTTTCTGGTGCAGCTCAAGCACACGCCGGAGGTGCAGGCCGAGATGAAGCACAAAGACAAGCGCGAGGCCCTGATTGCGGGCATGAAGGAAAAGCTTAACCGCTTTCCCGGCGTGGATTTCAACTTTTCGCAGCCCATCACCGACAACGTGGAAGAAGCTGCTTCCGGCGTGAAAGGCTCTATTGCAGTGAAAATTTACGGCAACGACCTCAAGCTGATGGAACAAAAAGGCCGCCAAGTATACGGCGTGCTCAAGCACATCAAGGGCATCGACGATTTGGGTGTGCTCCGCAACATCGGGCAGCCGGAACTGCACGTGGAGCTAGACGAGAGGCGCATGGCCAGCTACGGCGTGAGCAAATCCGACGCCAACGCCGTGCTGGAAATGGCCGTGGGCGGCAAGCAGGCCTCGCAGATGTACGAAGGCGAGCGGAAATTCCCCATCCGGGTGCGCTACCAACAGCAGTTCCGCGAGTCGAACCGCCAGATTGCAGCCCTGATGGTGCCTACCCAAAACGGCAAATCCGTGCCCCTCTCCGAAATTGCGACCATCGAAGACGTTACGGGCCCCTCGCTCATCTACCGCGACGACAACCAGCGTTTCTCGGCCGTGAAGTTCAGCATCCGGGGCCGCGACATGGGCAGCACCATTGAGGAAGCCCAGCGCGAGGTGAATAAGGTGGTGAGCTTGCCCAAAGGCTACAGCATGAAATGGACTGGCGACTTCGAAAACCAGCGCCGCGCCACCGAACGCCTCACCCAAGTGGTTCCGGTTTCGCTGGCCCTGATTTTCTTTATTCTCTTCATACTGTTCGGCAATTTGAAAGACGCCGGACTGGTGCTGCTCAACGTGCCGTTTGCCATTATTGGCGGTATTGCGGCGCTGCTAATCACCCATACCAACTTCAGCATTTCGGCCGGTATCGGGTTCATTGCCCTCTTCGGCATCTGCATCCAAAACGGCGTCATTCTGATATCAGTGTTCAAGCAGAACATGGTGCGCAAGCTCAGCCTCAACTTCAGCATTGCTGACGGCGTCACGAGCCGTGTGCGCCCCGTAGTAATGACGGCCCTGATGGCCACCATCGGCCTGATGCCCGCCGCCATGAGCACCGGCATCGGCTCCGAAACCTCTAAGCCACTAGCCATTGTAGTTATCGGCGGGCTGATTACGGGCACCATTCTGACGCTGTTCATCTTCCCCCTCATTTTCGAGCGGGCCTACCGCGCCGAGCATTCCAAGTATGGCCCGCAACCGGAACTCGCAGTTGAGCAGCAAGAGCCAGTGCTGGTGCATTAACGCCTGTTTATCAGAGTCCAATAACTCAGCACGAATCGGTACTGACAGGCATCTATAGCTTCAGGATGAAGTATTTTACATTGAAAGCATCGGTGCTAGGCAGCATTGGTGCTTTCTTGTTGTTGAGGAAATGCACACACGCAAAAGCGCCGACTATTCCACGTCCCGTAGCTCTGAAAAATACTGGTACTTCTGCTTCTGTCTCGTAGTGCCAGCTTAGTGCTCGTAGGTTACGTTTCTGGTAGAGACGAACTTTCTTCGGCGCACTGGCGTCCGGAAGACATGCGCATCTCCACCCTGCTGACTGCCACCGGCTTTTTACTTGCCGGTTCGGCCCGCACTCTGGCTCAGACTGTTGACCCTAACGTCGACAATGCCGACACTCCTTTCATCCGCAACATTCGGCCCGACCGGCCCGGTCAAACCGTCACGACCAATATCCTACGGCCCGGGCAGGTGCAGCTTGAAGTAGGTAGCCAGCGCCAGTTACGCACCGCTGACGGTGCTTCACCGGCTTTTTCGCGGGGTTTATTGCGAGTCGGTTTCTGGGGACTAATGGAATTACGGGTAGAGCAAAACTACCGTCATTCGCCGGAATCGAAAACCACTTTCGTCCCTGAAGTTGGGCAGGTGCCAATCTCTACATCTGGCCCAACGGGCTTTGCGCCGCTTACAGTTGGCGCCAAAATGCTGGCTTCCTCTAACCAAGACAACCGCTCTCAAGTGGCAGTGCTAGCCGAAATGACGCTCCGCAATGGCGATGACTCATACCTCAACAAGGTGTACGAGCCAGCAGTTCGCTTGCTGGTCTCTCAACAACTCGGCAAGCGGTTTGGCTTGGAAATGAACTTTGGCTTTCGGCAACGCGGCTTCAAAGCGGCCGACACTAGTAGGGGTCAATACCTAGGCACTCTGGCCTTGAACGGACCATTGGGTGAACATTTCGGATTTTTCGCGGAGACTTATACCACATGGCAACGTGCGGCAGGATGGCAACCGGGCCTAACCTCCGGCGTATACTGGCGCCCGTTCTCTGGTCTCCGCCTCGATGTAACAGCTGGCAATGGTCCTGGCACTGCTTCGTATGCCCCTACTGGTCCTTACCTGGGTGCAGGCCTAAGCGTAAGATTGCCCCATTAAGAACGTATATGTCCTGAAGCAGCTCAGTACTTGAGTATAATTCACATCGAATTTCTAGCGTATGAATTACCTAAAAATGGGATGTTTGCAATTGCATTATTTTTCATTTCACGGCTAAGCTCGGTTGTCAGAATATGCCTAAGATGTAGTTGGGCTAGCACCATACTCGAAGCTACCAAGGAAGGTATTAGCACATAAAATATATTTTATTTCAATAAACTCATTTACGTATACTGTTTTATCCTGATAGTTGTTAATATACCCTCTTACACGTTGCCTAGGCCATATACAGAGGTTATGCATTGATTTTATTTTTTATACAGCAATACAAGCCACACTCGAATTGTCATACCACATACCGAAGTAGATACTGGCAAGGAGGAGCCGCACTTACACTTGCACTAAATCTGTTTTATTTTCTTATTCATATAGGTTAAGCTTTAACGAATTGAGTAAGTAACATAGAATTATACGTAGATTTGACCAGTCGGTCAGCGGCTACTTTCTTTAGGTTATTGTGAAAACATTATTACTCTTTTTTACCCTATTTACTTTATCTATCTCGGCAGCGGAGGCGCAAAGTGCCAACCCGGCTGTTCTTGACAGTCTACAAAGGCAGTTAGCTCTTACTAAGCCTACCGATACCATGCGCGTAGTGCTGCTCGACGAATTATGCTGGAACTTAAGTCACTCTGATCTACCGCGCGCACGCCGTTATGCCGAACAGGGCATTGCGCTAGCTCGCAAACTCCATTACCTCCGGGGCGAAGCCCGTTGCCACAATGACCTCGGCACCTGCATGACCTTAGCCGGAAGCGCCGACGAAGCATTAAAGCAGCATTTAGCCGCTTTGCGCATGTTCAGGTCCCTGGGCATGAAGAAGGCGATGGGCTATGCTTACAACGGCATGGCCAAGTGCCACATTCTGCATAGTCATTTCGCTACTGCGGCAAGGTTCTACAACATGGGGTTGCTTTTAGCTGAGCAACGCCACGATTCTGCTGATCAAGCCCTATTTCTGACCAACTTAGCTGATGTAGCTTGGCAGCAAGACAGTCTCAAGCAAGCCAACCAATATATCCGGCGTGCTTTGCTGTTGTTTGCGATTCTCGACAATCTCCCCGGCCAAGCTAACAGTCTCTTCACGCTCGGCAAGGTGCAGGCCCGCCAGCAACAGCCTGACTCGGCGCGCACGAGTTTGCTAGAGGCGGTAATGCTGTATCGAGTGCTAGGTGATGAATACGGCTTGTCGGGAGCGTATACCCATTTATCGGTGGTGCTACGAGCCCAGCAGCAACTTCAGCCGGCGCTGGATGCCGCTACGCTTGGAATGCGTTATGCCCGGCAAGTAGGTTCGCCCGAACGGCAGCAGAACTCCTATCAGCAACTTGCTGAGAGCCATGCCGCACTAGGTCAATACCAACAAGCTTATCGCATGCAGCAGCGTTTTCAGCACCTGCGCGACAGTCTAGTGACGGAGGTAAACACGCGGGCCATGGCTACCCTTCAGAGCCGCTACAATACGCACGAGCAAGAAGACAACATCCGACTTCTCACGCAGCGTCAAAAGGTAACGCAACTACGCGTTGAGCGGGACGAGGACCGTATTCAGTTGCTTGGGGTGATAGTGGGCGGCCTGCTGCTGCTTGTAGTGGTCGGAAGCCTGCTATACGGTCAGCTCCTACGAAGCCGCCAAGAACTAGCGGCTCAGCACCAACTAGTAGCAGCGAAAAACACAGCTCTGGAAGATGCGGCCCATGAGCTTCGCCAACTTGCCGACTCTAAGGCGCGGCTTTATGCCATTATAGCGCATGACCTACGCGGACCAGTAATGGCCTTTACCGGGGTAACGGAGCTGATCAGCTTCTATCAACGAACCAACGACCAAGAAGGGCTCCGCCACTTGCCAGAACTAGTCCGAGAATCGGCCCAAAGTCTCAATGGCTTACTCGACAACTTGTTGAATTGGGCAGTTAGCCAGACAGGTGAACTAAGCTGCCATCCTGAACATCTGCATGCGCGAGAGCTATTGTCGGAGTGCTACGAGCTGTTTCAAACCAGTGCCCACTCCAATCAGGTTCAGCTTCAGTATGATGCGGATCCTCATCTGGTTTTGTATGCCGATCAGAACATGGTGCGTACTATCCTGCGCAACCTGGTCAGTAATGCACTGAAGTTCACTCCTACCGGCGGTACTATCCGGTTGCAAGCCACCCCGGACACCACCGACCCAACTCAGGTCTGTGTTTCTGTAACAGATACAGGACCCGGCATGCCAATCAGCCAATTAAAGCAAGTGTTGCACCCTCGGCAGCCGCAACTACGGGCTAGCAACTCTGGTGGCCCGGCTCAGGGCACAGGCTTAGGCTTGCAATTATGCCGGACTTTTGCTGAATGCCACGGTGGCACTTTGGGTATGAGTGCGGGTCCGGAAGGAGGCGCCATGGTGTGGGTAACACTGCCAGTGGCTGGCAACATTCTTAAAGTTGATCCTACGCAAGGTCAGCCATCGTTTCAGACGCATACGGCAGCCTAAGCTATTTCATGCTGTGCAACGCTACCAGCACCACGCCTTAGCAGGAGCTGCGGCAGCGTCAACCTAACATTAGGAGAGAAACAAAACAGGCAGTGCGAAGGAGTAGAATGATTCTACCCCTTCGCACTGCCTGTTTTCAATTATAGCCTACGCCTAAGGTTTGGGCGTTGCGGCAGCTTCCGGCGCAATACGAGTGGGTGTCTGCTGACCAGAGATGATACCGGTGGCACTGCGGGCAATGCCGCTAATAACGGCTGTCATGTTCGGCAAATTCAACGATTCTATTTCGTCGTCTACTGAGTGATAGAGCTTGTCAGTAGGAATCTGGTCGGTGCTGATGCTGTGCGCGGGCACCCCTAAGCGGGCCAGTGTAGCGTTATCGGAACGGTAAAACAGGTTCTGCTCGGGGTATGGGTCGGGTTCAACATGAAAAGCAGAGCCCTTTAGATTGGCTTGCAGCAACGGACCAAAATCAGACCGTTCGAAGCCTGTGATAAAGGCGGCATTGGGTCCAAACTTGGATGGTTTGCCAATCATTTCAATGTTGAACATGGCAATAATCTTGGCCGGATCAAGCTGCTTCGAGAAGTATTGGGAGCCGAAGCCACCGATTTCCTCGGCTGTAAAAGCCACAAAGATTAGGGTGCGGGCGTTGTTGTTTTTCTTTTTGAAAAACTCAGCCAACGCCACCACAGCCGTGGTGCCGCTGGCATCGTCATCGGCGCCGTTGGCAATGGAATCACCGGCTACGGCAGGCAGAAAGCCGATGTGGTCGTAGTGAGCCGAGAAAACCACTTGCTCAGCAGCCCGGGCAGGATCTTTGCCCGGCAATACGCCCACAACATTGCGCAGTTCCACAGGATGCATGGTGGTGTTGGCGGCTACCTTGAAGGTTACTTTCCCTTCGGGCAGCGCTGACGTTAGCACCACCACGCTAGAGAATGGATTCTCCGTTTTCTCTGCCCGGATGTTGCTGTGGCTTAGGTAATCGGCTACTCGCTTGAAGGCTGGTGCATGTACTGGGTCGAGCAGCACCACAGTGTTTTCGCGGGGCCGCACGATGTCGCGCATGTATTGCTGAAACTTATCCTGCGGGCCAACCACCAGAATCCGCGTGGCGGGCTCGTCGGTATCGGTCCAGTTTAAGTGGGGCTGAGTGGAGATAAGTAAGGCCTTGTCCTTGGCTACGGGTACATTGTTTATTGTCACAAATAAAGCGGCCACGCGCGTCTCGTACGCCGGAAAAACCTGTTCGTAGCTTGTAAGGCCCGGCAGCATTTGTAGGTTTAAGCGCTGAAACTCGGCGGCCAAGAACTGTGCCGCTTGCAAACCACTCGGTTTGGCAGCGGCCCTGCCTTGCATGTTGTCGGCAGCCAACGTGCGCATTACGCGCTCCACAGTAGCTGCTGATACCCCTGCGGCGGCTGTAGACGCAGCTTTCTTTTGTGCTTGTAGGTGGAGAACTGAAAGTAATAGAAACAGAACGGTAGGGAGGAATTTACGCATGACGCAAATTAACCGTTTTGCATATTTGCTTGTACAATTCAGTTGAGACCTTTTCATATTTTACTTACAAGTGCCCATTACTCTCTCTTGACTTATGCTTTACATGCCTCGTATTGTGCTTGGGTTGCCCTTGTTACTACTTGCAGCCTGTCAGTCCACCTCTCCAGCTTCGCAGCCCACTACTCCATTGGCTTCACTACGCAACACTCGTTGGGTGCTTCGCACCTTGGAGGGCCAGCCCGCTCCTGTTCCAACTGATGGCGAAGTGTATTTGCTGCTACGAGCCAATGAGTTGAATGTAGAAGGCAACGGCGGTTGCAACCGGTTCCGGGGTACGTTTGAACTCCCCGCCGATGGACAACTTCGTTTCGGGCCGCTTGCTTCTACCAAGATGGCGTGTCCGGCTCTCGCCACTGAAGCCGGCTTTATGAATGCCCTAACCAACACGCGCACATACAAAATCAGTGGCGACACGTTGCGCCTTTTCACTGAAGCAGCAACGCAACCTGCCGCCGTGCTGCACGCCGTGTACCTGCACTAAGAAGTAGTGCAGTAGCCGATTAACGCACGGCAAAAATCAAGTAGCCCAACAGTACCAGACATAAAAACCCTGGTACTGTTGGGCTACTTGCTTGAAACCCAGCGCTTGTTATTTAGGGTCAAGGGCGTTGAGTACGCTAGCCCACTCCACGTCGGTTTTGGCTTTTTGAGCGGCTGCCGATTCCTTTAAGGCAGCGGCTAATTCAGGCATGGCCGCTTGCAAGGTTTTCACGCTCAGTTTAAGCAACACCAAGCTAGCATCAGGACGACGCAGATAATACACGTTTTTGTCTTCAACTTGGTCGAACTGCTGGCCGGTATTGTACGCGCCGGTATTGTTGGCTCTGCGCATCAACTTCACGTACCGCTTCAGCAGCGCGTAGCGCCCCTCGTGCAACACCTCCACGTAGTCGGTGCGCTGGCTGGGCACAGGTGCTTCCTCGAAACGTCGAAACACTCGCTTCCGAACGGTGGTAGTTCCCGCAACCGGATCGTCCAGCTCGAAACGCGTCACGGCTCGGTCGTCGAGCTGTAGTGAATCGGTTGGTCGGTTGAAGGGGCGCATGAGCAGGCGCTGATTTAGTGCATCGTACTTGAGCGGTACCGGCGCCAGCGGAACTTTCGTCGAAAGCGTGAGCCGGGCCAACAGCCACCGGTTGTCAACGTAGGGCGACCCGATTACTCCCGCGCTGGTGGGTTTGCGTACGATGGCGGCGTCGCCTCGCCCTAGCGCGTTAATATTGTCTCGGGCTGCCGCGCCAGTCTGCTCAACCGGCGGTGGTAAAGAACTTTGGGCAGCAGCCGCTGTACTAGCTAGCAGCAAAACAGCAATAGGCAATAAGTGCGCAATCATAGCAATCTTAAACTAAGTATTTCGCTCTAAGTCAATACCTTACTGCATAGCTAACTACCCGCTTTCGGTCCAGGTTTTACTAGAACAAGGCAAGTAGAGCCGTTGTGCAAAACAGCAGCACAACGGCTCTTTGGGTTCTCTACATAGCAAACTCAACTTGTGGCACAAGGCAGCAGTAATATATTAGCTTTCACTCATACTAAGCCAGCGTCAGTACCAAATCGTCGGCATTAACGAGGGTGCCTTCTTGCAGGTGCAGGCTCTGCACGGTGGTATCTTCGGGGGCGGTGATAGTGGTTTCCATTTTCATGGCCTCGATGATGAAGAGCGGCGAATTGCGCTTTACTTCCTCGCCGTCTTTTACCAACACTCTGGAAAGTAGCCCCTGCAACGGAGCGCCCACCTGCTTGGCGTTGAACTTGTCGGCTTTTTGGTTTAGCACGCGCTTCACTTCCACGCTTAGGTCGCGCACTTCCACGTTGCGGGTCTGGCCGTTGAGGTTGAAGAAAATGGTGCGGTTGCCATCCTCGTTTACCGTCCCGATGGACTGCAAGCCCACAATGATGCTCTTGCCGCGAGCAATGTCCACAATGGTTTCCTCGCCCGGCTTTAAGCCGTAGTAGAACACCGGCGTGGGCACGATGCTCGCATCGCCGTACTGGACCAAATGCGCCCAATATTGCTCGAACACCTTCGGGTAGAGCAGCCACGACAGCAAATCCGTGAACTTGGCGCGGGTACCAAACTTCTCCTCGAACTTCTGCCATTCCGCGTCGAAGTCGATAGGCGCTAGATGCTCGTTGGGCCGGTCGGTAAAGGGCGGCTCGTCTTTGAGAATGACGCGTTGCACGTCGGCGGGCCACCCGCCTTCGGGCTGGCCGATGTCGCCGCGGAACAACTCGCGCACCGATTCCGGGAAGTTCAGGCTCTCCCCTTTCTCCACCACGTCCTGCGTAGTAAGGTTGTTGGAAACCAAATACAGCGCCATGTCACCTACCACTTTCGAGGAAGGCGTCACCTTCGGAATATCCCCAAAGAGCAAGTTTACGTCGGCGAACGTACTCTTGATGGTTTCAAATTTATCGAGCAAACCTAGCGCCGCTGCTTGGGGCCGCAAGTTGCTGTACTGCCCGCCCGGAATTTCGTGCTGGAACACCTCGGAGTTGCCAGCCTTCAAGCCCGACTCGAAAGGATAGTAATGCTCCCGTACCGTTTCCCAATAGTTGCTAAACTCGTTGAGCGACGGTTGGTTGAACTCACGGTGGCGGGGCTGGCCGCGCAGCATTTCCACTACGGAGTTGAAGTTGGGCTGCGAAGTCAAACCCGACAAACTACCTAGTGCCACATCAATCACATCGACGCCTGCTTCCACCGCCTTCAAATAGGTAGCTGCCTGCAACGACGACGTATCGTGGGTGTGCAGGTGAATGGGCAGACTGATGGTTTCGCGCAGAGCTGTAACCAGTTCGGTGGCTGCATAGGGCTTCAGCAACCCGGCCATATCCTTGATACACAGGATGTGCGCGCCGGCTTCCTCGATCTGGCGGGCCAAACGCAGGTAGTATTCGAGGTTGTATTTCTGGTTGCGCTTGGGGTCCAGGATGTCGCCGGTGTAGCAGATGCTGCCCTCGGCCAACCGGTCGGTTTTGTTGCGCACAAAGCCGATGCACGCCTCCATGCCGGGCATCCAGTTCAACGAGTCGAAAATGCGAAACACATCGATGCCGGTTTCGGCGGCTTGCTGCACAAACCGCTCGGTGAGGTTGTCGGGATAGGCCTTGTAGCCCACGCCATTGGCCCCGCGAATCAGCATTTGCAGCAGAATGTTTGGGGTGGCTTTGCGGAGTTGCGCCAACCGGGCCCAGGGGTCTTCGTGCAGGAAGCGCAGCGCCACATCAAACGTGGCCCCGCCCCAGCATTCCAATGAGAAAGTTTGGGGGTGCTGGTGGGCGTAGCGCTCGGCCACCTTCATCATATCCGACGTCCGCATGCGGGTGGCCAGCAGGCTTTGGTGCGAATCGCGGAGGGTGGTGTCGGTGTAGTGAATCTGCTTGTCTTCGCGCAGCCACTTGGCAAATTCCTCGGGACCTAGTTCCGTGAGCTTATTTTTGGTGCCGGGCTGCAATGGTGCTTCCGGATCGTACTGCGGTAGGCGCGGCTTGCGCAGTTCCCGGCGTTCATCCACGAGGCCCTTCACGTCGGGGTTGCCGTTCACAATGATTTCGCCGAGGAAGTTGAGCACCTTGCTGGCGCGGTCTTGCCGGGTCTTGAACTTGAACAGTTCGGGGTGGTCTTTGATGAAATCGACGTTGGCAGCCCCGCCCCCGAAAATGGGGTGCGCAATGATATTTTGCAGGAACTGGATGTTGGTGCGCACGCCCCGCACCCTGAACTCGTCGAGCGTCCGGGCCATTTTGGTGGCCGCCTCACCGAGCGTAGGCGCATGGGTCGACACTTTTACCAACAAGGAGTCGAAGAACGGCGACACTTTCACGCCGGTGTACACCGAGCCCTGATCGAGGCGGATGCCGAAGCCGCCGGCCGAACGGTACGCCGTGATGGTGCCGTAGTCGGGCTTGAAGTCGTTGGTGGGGTCTTCGGTGGTGATGCGGCATTGAATGGCGTAGCCGTTTTTCAGCGGCTTGTTGTCGCCGCCCAAGCCAATTTCGGGGGATATTAGGCGCTTGCCATCGGCAATGTGGAGCTGCGTTTTAATGAGGTCGACGCCCGTAATCATCTCCGTAACGGTGTGCTCCACCTGAATGCGGGGGTTTACCTCGATAAAGTAGATGCGGTCTTGCTCGGGATTAACCAGAAACTCGACTGTGCCCACGTTGTTGTAGTTCACGGCCCGGCCCAAGCGCAGCGCGTACTCATATAAGAGGTGGCGCATGTGGTCGGGCAGATTCAGCGAGGGGGCCACTTCCACTACTTTCTGGTAGCGCCGCTGCACCGAACAGTCGCGCTCGTAGAGGTGGACAAGGCCGCCGTAGTTGTCGGCGACCAGCTGCACCTCGATGTGCTTGGGCTGCTCCACAAACTTCTCTAGGAACACGGTATCGTCGCCGAAAGCTTTTAACGCCTCGTTGCGTGCCTCGAAGAAACCTCTTTCTAGCTGCTCATCATCCCGAATAACCCGCATACCGCGGCCACCGCCCCCAGCCGCAGCTTTCAGCATGACGGGGTAACCGATGCGGTGGGCTTCTTCTAGCGCAATAGGCAGGTCGGTAAGGTCTTGGATGCTGCTTTCAATAATAGGCACTTGGCACTGAACGGCCACTTTCTTAGCGGCTACTTTGTCGCCTAGTGCGTCCATTACTTCGGGCCGCGGCCCTACGAAGATGATGCCTTCTTCGGCACACCGGCGGGCCAGTGTGGCATTTTCCGACAGAAAGCCGTACCCCGGATGAATGGCGTCCACACCGTTTTCCTTGGCTGTCCGAATCAACCCTTCAATGTCCAAGTATGGCTTCAGCGGCTCGTCGTCGCGCCCGATTTGGTAGGCTTCGTCGGCTTTGTAGCGGTGCAGCGAGTAACGGTCTTCGTAGGTGTAAACCGCTACGGTGGTAATACCGAGCTCGGTGGCAGCACGCATGACGCGGATGGCGATTTCGCCTCGGTTGGCGACTAGCAGCTTGCGGATGTTCATCTTGGAGTATGCGGTGTTTAAGTAGAACAGGAATGCATGTGGCAAGCTAGTCAAAGACTTGGGAAATAGGAGCGAAAATTCGCTTCTCAATCATAGGATATTAAAATTTTAGCATGAATTCGTCTTTTGGCTACCAGTTACCGCAGCTAATGACACCACTAGTTGACAAGATCATAATCTAGACCACTTGAAATTGACAACCTCATATAATCGGCGCAAAACCTTAGCTCCGCCGTTCAGTTGTCATCAAATCCTTTCTATCTGACTTCACTCCATGGAATTCGCAAACCAAAACATTCTGCTCGTTGGGGCTTCGTCGGGTATCGGGCTAGCCACGGCCCAGTTGCTGCATAAACTCAATGCCAACCTGTACACCGCTTCGCGCCACCTTTCCCCGGAGCTAGCTGAACTAGGCACCACCTTTCTGGAGCTAGACGTGACGCAACCCATCGGCAACGCCCTCGACGGTTTGCCCGACGAGCTGCATGGGGTGGTGTACTGCCCAGGCAGCATCAAACTGCGACCTTTCGAGCGAATTCCGGTGGATGACTTTCGGGCCGACTTCGAACTGAATGTGCTTGGTGCCGTGCAAGTGCTGCAAGCCACTATGAAGCGGCTCAAGAAGGCCGGTGGCGCTTCGGTGGTGCTGTTCAGCACCGTTGCCGCCGATACGGGTATGAGTTTCCACGCCAGCATTGCTACGGCCAAAGCTGCTATAGAAGGCTTAACCCGGGCGCTGGCTGCCGAGTATGCTGCCAGCAACGTTCGGGTGAATGCCATAGCGCCGTCCCTGACGGATACGCCCCTTGCCGCCGCCTTGCTCAATACGCCCGAAAAGGCGGAGGCAGGCGCCAAACGTCACCCTTTGCAGCGCATAGGTCAGCCCCAAGACTTGGCCTACATGGCCTCTTTTCTGCTCTCCGATCATAGCTCCTTTATCACCGGCCAAGTGCTGCCCGTAGATGGCGGTATGGGCCGATTGAAGTAAAAGACAGCGCGGAGCTCTAGCTTTTCGTATCATCGTTGACTGACACACCGTATTTATAGGGATCAACGATGGGCGAAGTTCAAGCTTCGCGCTATACTTGCTTTATGACTGAAATTACGCTCTTTTGGCACCGCCGCGACATCCGTTTTCATGACAATGCAGGCTTGACCGCCGCCCTGCAAAGCGGGTTTCCTGTGGTCCCGCTCTTTATCTACGACCGCGAAATTTTGGATTTACTGCCTAGCCGGAGCGATGCGCGCGTCACCTTTATTTATGATGAAGTAGAACGGCTTGGCCGCAAAACTGCCCAGTCGGGGGCCAACTGCTGGCGTTCTACGGCCGACCGCTCGAAGTTTTTGCGCAGCTGCTGACCACGTACAAAGTGGCCGCCGTGTATACCAATGAAGACTACGAACCCTACGCCACCGAGCGCGACACGGCCGTGGCCCAACTATGCCAGCAACACGGCGCTACATTTCACGCGCTGAAAGACCAAGTGATTTTCGCTAAGAATGAACTACTCGGCAAATCGGGCAGGCCGTCCAAAGTGTTCGGCTCCTACCGCAAGGCCTGGCTGGAAGCCCTGCGCGACGAGCAGCTACGGCCGTATCCTTCCGCCGAACTGTACAACGCTTCCAACTTAACTAAGCTGCCAAATGCTCCGAGCCGGCCCACACTAACTGAAATGGGCTTCGAGGAATTTCGACAATTCATTCCTTCTGCTGAGCTACCCCCCGAGAAGCTAGTGCGCAACTATCACCTCACCCGCAACACGCCGGGCCGGGTAGACAGCAGCACGCGCCGCTCAGTGCACCTGCGTTTCGGGACGCTGAGCGTACGGGAACTGATGCGGCAAGCCCAGGAGCTGAACCCGAAGCTGCTGGACGAGCTGGTTTGGCGCGACTACTTCATGATGCTGCTTTGGCACTACCCATACACGGCCACGGAAAGCTACGAGCCCCGCTTGCGCCACGTACCTTACCGCAACAACGAAGAAGAGTTTCGGGCGTGGTGCGAGGGCCGGACGGGCTATCCGCTGGTAGACGCCGGCATGCGCGAACTAAACGAAACCGGCTACATGCCCAACCGGGCCCGCATTGCCACGGCAGGCTTTCTGGTAAAGCACTTACTCGTTGATTGGCGGTGGGGCGACAAGTATTTCTCCGACAAGCTGCTCGACTACGACATGAGCCAGAATGTGGGCAACTGGCAATGGATGGCCGGCACCGGGGTGGTAGCCGCACCTTGGTTCCGGGTGTACAGCCCCCAGAGCCAACTCAAGCAATACGACCCCGACCTGGCTTACGTGAAGAAGTGGGTACCCGAATACGGTACCAGTGCTTATCCGGCCCCCATAGTAGACCACAAGTTTGCGCGGGAACGGGCCATTGAAACCTTCCGCACGGCGTATCGGGCGGCTGTTAGCTGACAAGAACTGCCGTTGGAATCTGTTCTAAATAAACTCAACTAATCGGCCCTCCCGATGGTTATAACAGTACTATGGAACAGCAACCTTCGCCTCAAGCAGTGCCCGAGACGGCCAGCGCCACGAAAGTCCGGATCAAGCAAGCCTACCTCGACTATGTATTAGACAAAGGCCACCAGCCAGCGTCGGTGTATAAGCTCACCAAGAAGCTAGGGTTACCTGAGCAGGAGTTCTATCTGCACTACGCCAACTTCGACGTTATCGACCGGGAGTTGTGGGCGGACTTTGGCCGGGAAGCTCGTGCTACCGCTGCTAAGGAGCCCGTGTGGGAGCAGTACGGCGCCCGCGAAAAGCTGCTGGCTTTCTACTATACGCTCATCGAGATTCTGAAGCGCAACCGCAGCTACGCTCTCAATGCCCTGCGCCGTTCGCTCTCGAAAATGCCGGGCCTCACTCCTCGGGTGCTCGATGACTTTCGGCAGGAATTTGAAGACTTTGTAGACGAAATTCTGCGCGAAGGACGTCGTACCGACGAGGTAGCCAGCCGCCAACTCATCCAAGACGGCTACCCCCGGTTTTTCTGGCAGCAGCAACTGTTCGTGCTTAGCTTCTTTGCCAAAGACGACAGCGTCAACTTCGAGCGCACCGACGCGGCTATCGAAAAAGCCGTGACTCTGAGCTTCGACCTGGTCGGCCGCAACACCCTGGATTCCGCCACCGACTTCATCCGTTTTCTGCTGCACAGCCGCCGCCGACGCTAGTCTGAAAAGGCGCACGTCATGCTTAATCTGGTATGCACTTGTTGCAGTATCTGGCGGGCGCGCTTAAGCTAATGGCCCAATTAGCACGTCATGCTGAGCGCAGCCGAAGCATCTCGCTGGTGTGGTAAGCCTACCCTTGCAAAGTCAGCACGCGAGATGCTTCGGCTGCGCTCAGCATGACAGGAATATGGCAATGGTTACCTGTACAACCTGAGCATGCGAAATACTTCGACTGAGGCATTGTCTGAGTATAATCGCCTTGGCTAGATAGCTGCTGCACGACGGGTTTACACCGCTTCATATCAACTTTAATGTCCGAATTACCTGAGAGTAACTCGCTTTCTTCACTTCCTACCACCAAAGTAGCGCGGGCTGCGCGTTTTGCTCGTACCGGCCTCAATGTAGGCGCCAACTACGTGAAGCATTACGCCAAGCGCGCCGTAGGAGCCGAAAGCACAACCGACGACCTGCACGCGGCCAACGCGGCCGAGTTGTACGGTACCCTAAGCGAAATGAAAGGCTCGGTACTGAAAGTGGCGCAGATGCTGGCAATGGAGAAGAACTTGCTACCCACTGCCTACGCCGACCAGTTTGCGCAGGCGCAGTACCAAACACCGCCCCTATCGGGCCCGTTGGTGGTGAAAGCGTTTCGGGATGCTTTCGGGAAGTCGCCGTTCGAGGTATTCGAGGAGTTTGACATCAACGCCCGGCAGGCGGCAAGCATTGGGCAGGTGCACTTTGCCCGCAACGATGGCAAAGCCTTGGCTGTGAAAGTGCAGTATCCTGGCGTGGCCGACAGCATCCGTTCGGATATTCGGTTGGTAAAGCCGATTGCGTTGCGCGTGTTGGGCTTGGATGAAGCTACAGTCCGCCCGTACTTGCAGGAAGTGGAAACTCGCTTGATTGAAGAAACCGACTATGCCTTGGAGCTGCGCCGCGGAAAAGAAATAGCCGCCCAGTGTGCCGCTCTGCCCCACTTAGAATTTGCCACCTACTATCCTGCGCTGTCCTCAGCCCGCATCCTGACCATGGATTGGCTGCCCGGCTTGCACCTCAAAGAGTTTCTGGCCACTGCCCCCACGCAGGAAGTGCGTAATCAGCTAGGCCAGGCACTGTGGGACTTCTACATGTACCAGCTCAACGAATTGCGCATGGTACATGCCGACCCGCACCCCGGCAACTTTCTGTTGCGCGCCGAAGCAGGCGGTACCGTTGGCGTACTCGATTTTGGCTGCGTGAAAGAAGTGCCTGCCGATGTGCACCGCCTCTTCAACGATTTGCTGACCCCCGAAACCTTAGCCGACCGTAGTAAGCTAGCGGCACTACTCACCGAAGCCGGCATCCTGCGTCCTGAGGATGCTGCTACCCGACAGCAGTTCTACCTCGATACCATGCAAGCGTCGCTGGAATTGGTTGGTCGGCCGTTCCGGCAAGAGGTGTTCGACTTTGGCGACCCATCGTACATGCAGGCCCTGTACGCCCTCGGCGACGACCTAATGCAGCAACCGGAACTGCGCCAGCAACGCGAACCACGCGGCTCTGAACATTTTATTTACTTGAACCGGACTTACGTCGGCCTCTATGCCTTGCTCACCGAACTACGGGCAGTGGTGCGCACAAGTCGGTAGACTTGCCTAAGTGAAGTTAAACAGCAAGCTCACTGCTTCACAAGTTGCCGCGTGATTGGAATGCCATCGACATCTAAGAGTAGCGTGTAGATGCCAGCCTGGCTTATTCCTAGTTCCTCAGACCGCAACTGATACTGGTAGCGGCCGGCGGCTTGCCGGTTATAACGGATGGTTTTCACTTTGCGGCCAGCCGCATCATACACCGTCACGGTTACTGGCGCCACCCGAGGCAGTTGGTAGTTAAGCGTCAGCACGTCGCTTACCGGATTGGGGTACGTTTCCACTTCGTACACCGCCGTAGCGGAAGTCATGCTCACCCCTGCTACTGTGCGGGTAATGGTCCAGTCAACTGTATAACTGTGCTGTATGACGTGGCTGGCTTGGCGCGTCAGGCCCGTCGTATCAACCACGACGGCACGGACGGTGTGCATGCCCGATGGCACTTGCGCCAGCGCGACGGTGGTTGCCGCCGTGTCGCGGGCAAACACTTTACCATCGCGGGTCCAGGTTACTTTGAGCGTGTTAGGGTTGGGAGGTAGCAGCGTAAGCGCAAACGACAGGTCTTGGCTTGGGTTGCTGATAGTAAAGGTGGTGGGCGAACACGCTTGTAGAGGCGACACCAACGTGTGTATGCGTTCCACAAACGCTTCTTTGCACACCGAGCAAAAGGGCATGTCCAAAAACTGCATTTTACAGCTCTGGTGCGGCTTTTGCCATTCAGGGTGATCTACGTGCGGATAGATACCCACCGCATTCGTGCCCATCCAAGGAGCCCACCGAACCTTGGCCGGATCGGTAGTTTGCGTCATGTTGGCCGTCTCCCGCGCGTACTGGCTTCCTGCCCAATACTCGTCGGATAGCCCTGCAAAGGAGTGGCCGATTTCGTGGATTGCTATTTCCGATGCGTTGTTGTTTGCTGAAAACGTCGCAAACTGACCGCCCGAACCACCATATTCACTGGAATTGACGAGCACAAACACTTGGTCGTAAGTTGGGAAACTCTGAGCCAGCACCATGCCTAAAGCCGCGGTTCGTTGGGGTACTAGCAACCGGTGAATGCTGCCCACATCAAAGGTGCTATTGAAGTAGGTAGAAGCGGCGAAGGCCGGCGTAGCACCACAGTCGGGCGCCATGCGAGGGTGCGTCGAGCCGCTTTCAACAGAAGGCACTTTGATGGCAAAGGCGTTGAAGTACTGCTGGTACTCCTGAAATGGACTTTGGGCTAACATGCTATGCAAGGCCTGCTTGGCCCGGCTAACAAATAAGGGCATTTCAGCTTCCTTGTAGCCGTCGGGGACAAAGACCAAATTGATGCGCTTGGTTAAGCTGCCAGTCTTCACCAGCGTATCAACGGGAAAAGGTTGGGCGGCCACTGGCACTGATAGCCCCGCGCATAGCATCAATAACAACCAGACTGAATAAACTTTCATATTTTAGAAGGAATAGGAAGCTCACTAAGAATAAACGTTTGACCGTTAGCAATTTCCTCGATGCGAACAGTGGCGGCGGTCGGCTTCAGAGCCAGCCGAACAAAGAATTCGGCTGTTGACAACTTCACCTCAGTTCGCTGGAAAGTGCGCTGATCGTCGGCTACGTGCTCCAGGCTCCGGCGTAGCGGATGAGTTACTCTTGTTTCACTTACTACCTGGTGGCGACTATCGAGTTGGGAAACGCGCAGAAAAGTAGATGTGTCAGTTGCTGTTTCTGGCGTCTTTAGAGTGCCAGGTACTGCCTCAGCATGCATGTCGTGGAGGCGTGAGCCCGACGCCTCGGTTGTTAGCCGACCGCTAAGAAATAACAGCTTGGGAGCAGGCGCTACTGTTACCACCGGCAGCGGCCTGAAGTCGCCAACGGGGGGTGGGCGCAAGCTAAGAGCCCGTGCACGATGAATGCACAACTTGATAGATAATAGATAAGCCGCATAACCAGTCGCCCCTCAAATACCTACTACGCCTGACTGTCAGTCAACTGGCCGATTCCAGCATAAGCTTATGTAATTGTACAAAACTAAATTCCAATTTTACAGTTTACCACGCAGTCTTTTAAACCCGTGTCATTACATTGGTTTACAAGTTTTTGTACTAATCCTTCTTCCTTACTTCCTACATGAAAAAAATCTGGACTCTACTTACTGTGCTACTAGGCACAGCGGTTATGGCTTCGGCCCAAAGCACGATGAGTTGCTGCACAAAGCCGGCTGGTCAGAACGCCACCGAGGCATTTGCCATGCTTGCTACCAACGAAGACTTCTCGGGCGGCCACGATGCACCCTTGCCTTTTCGCTACGCGGGCGAAGGACAGCCAATCGAGTTTAAAACTCCAGACGGCAAAACCGGGAAAGGATTCGAAATCAAATCCGCCACTCCCTCCGACAAGTATCTGTTCGTGATTCACGAGTGGTGGGGCCTCAACGACTACATCAAGCAAGAAGCCGCGCAATACGCTAAAGACCTGCCCGGCGTTAATATCCTAGCCCTCGATTTATACGACGGCCAAGTAGCCACCACACCTGAAGAAGCTGGCAAGTACATGCAAGCCGTAAAAACCGACCGGGCGCAAGCCATCATCAAAGGAGCCGTGCAATACGCTGGTTCTAAGGCACAAGTGGCAAGTGTGGGCTGGTGCTTTGGCGGGGGCTGGAGCTTACAAACTGCTTTGCTGGCCGGCAAGCAAGACGTGGGCTGCGTGATGTACTACGGCATGCCGGAAAAAGACGTGGCCAAACTTAAAACCTTGAATACGGACGTGCTTGGCATTTTCGGCAGCCAGGATAAGTGGATTAATCCTGAGGTGGTAACTCAGTTTCAGAAAGACATGGCTGCCGCCAAAAAGAAGGTGACCATTAAGAGCTACGACGCCGACCATGCCTTTGCTAATCCTTCTAATCCCAAATACAACAAGACGTTTGGCGACGATGCCCACGCGCTGTCGGTGACCTACCTAAAGAAGAACTTCAAGCTAAAAAGCTAAGGTCGACACTATGGGCAGACGGTTGTAAGTAGTTGGTGGTCATACTATCTGCAACTTTCTTTACACTGCTTCCTTGCCAATAACAACAAAGCCCGTCTGTATGCGCAGACGGGCTTTGTTGTTATTCGGAGGTAGAAAAAATTTAAAATAATTGCCTCCACCAAACCTACTTTCAAAAAACAACAAGCAGATAGAGCAGAAACCGACCCGGCTTTTTCGAGTTGGAAACAATGGCTGTACTAGTATCCCCCTCCCACTGCCATGCTTCAGACAACTTGAAAAACTGCGGAACAGGCTTCCACACTATTGCTTGTTGTGGTTCTGAATATAAGAAATTTATTCCACTGGTTTTAGTTGCCAATCAGAAGCTAGAAGGGCCGCTAGCTCGGCTACGCTGCCCGTGAGGTGCTCCCAATTGGGCAGCACGAAATATTGGTCCTGCAAATGCGCTTCGCTGTAGGGCGTGTGCAACACAGTAGCCAAGTCGAAGGGTCGCCGGGTGCTTTCGTCGGCAATGCAGTGGTGAATCTCGCCTGATGAGGACAGCAAACCGGCGCCATACATCCGAGTAGCGCCGTTTTCTTCGACTAGCCCAAACTGCACCGTGAAACCATAGAGCCGATCGAGTCGCTCCAGCGCGGCGGCATCGTGCAGATGCTGCGCAGCTACTTGGCCTAAGAAATGCAGAAAATCAGCAAACGCCTTGTCCATGAGTAAAGGCACGTGCCCAAATACACCGTGAAACAAGTCGGGCTCCTCGATGAAGTCGAACTGCGTCATGGAACGGATCCAGACGGTAGCAGGAAACTTGCGTTGCGCTAGCAAGCCGAAGAACTCAGCATCGTTGAGCATGCCACGTACGGGCTCTAGCTGCCAACCCGTAGCCTTCTGGAGCCGCTCACTGGTCTCCTCGAAGTTGGGAATGGCGTTGCGACGAAACCCAACGCGTTGCAAGCCATCCGCGAAAGCTCGGCAAGCACGTTTGTGCAGCAGAGCGGTTTGGCGGTCGAACAATACCTTCCAAACCAGTTGGTCTTGGGTGGTGTACCGGTCGTAGTGTTGCTGTAACATGGCTGTATAACAGAAAAAACCCGGCTCCTTGAGTTAGGAGTCGGGCTATATAAGGTTTCAGAGGTTAAGTAGCATGATTCGCTTCTAGCTTCCGTACCGGCAAAGCAGCCCGACTCCGTCCCGCGCGGGACGAATATTGGTTAGGCAGAACTGTTTCACTAATTGGAGCGACATCATGGTGACAAATATAAAGTATAAGATTTATAACCTGTATCAGTCGAGCTATTGTTTTTTTTATGCACATCAGAAAAATAACATGACCTTTTATCCTTACACACCTTTAACTAAAGGGGCATAATCTCAATAAAGACGCATTTTTCGAGCAAACCCCTTATAATTTTGAAGCCTTATCTAAATAGTTGTCCTATATAGCAGCAATATCTTAGTGCTTTTAGCTGCTTTCTCTTTTAAAGCCTTACCGCTGAAATTCGTACTTGTTGCGCATCACAAAGACTGTAGTACTATTGTATTTCACTTCTTTCAGTATTGAGAACTGGTGCGCACTCAGCAACATAGTGCGCTTAATCGAGCAATTCTTCTTGTCGTCTAGCCCACGGCCTTCAAGCACAAGCTGCAGCGTTTCGTTAGGCAAATAAGTCTTACTGCTGATTTGCAGCGGCACGCCATCCCAAGTAAGGCAAGTGCCATCAACGGAAAGCAAGACCTTGTCAGCGCCTTTCACTTGGCTGCCATTCGGCTCCCGGTACACGAAGTTGAGTAATAACTCCTGCGGAGTGGCTTGCATGCCATGGAGAGTCGTAACAAGCGTAACAGGCTTTTTGGTAGTGTAATCTAGATAGGTTAGAGAGCCGTTCCACTCCTGAGTGATAGCGCGCAGCTCTTGCATAGCTACTTTAGCAGGTGCTTCCGAAGCCTGCGCCACCGAGCCGACGACCAGTACAAACAAAGCAATAGCTACTTGCGCTTTCACAGTAGCGGTCCGCAACGGCATTGGGCTAGCACTGAATTTTTGCATCAGCCAATAGTCTAGGGAGTAGCGCCCACCCCCAACAACTGCTACCAACACGAAGGCCCAAAATAGCAGCTGTTGGTAATACATACCGACAAAAGGTTCGGGCTCACCATACCACAAAAAGGCGATTATCAGAAACTGAAAAGCAAGCTGCACCCCACTCCAACGAGTCAGTAGGCCTGCTGCTATGAGTAGTCCACCAGCAAATTCTCCCCAAGCAGCCAGCCAACCCACAAATACGGTGTTGGGTAAGTGAAGCCGAGGTTGGCCACTTGCTGCACAAACCAATCGGGCGGGCCCAAGGGGGCAGTGCTAGATGTTAGCTTGGTGGTTTCTTGCGCAGTAGTCAGGTCAACCAGTTTAACCCAACCGCCCCCAATGGCAATAAATAGCCCTGCGTGCAGACGGAAAAGGAGCCAGGCACTATCAGCAAAGCGTGAAGAGAAAGGCGGGGCAATGAACAAGAGCTTTTTCATGGCGAGACGAAATGAGAGTTAAAACTTTTGACGCAGTTGTTTTCTCTCAAAGCTTGTTCTCGCTACTCATATTTAGGCCCGCTTCGCCGGTGATGCGCAGGTCTAGGTTGGCCTTGGTGTCGGTGGCATTAACGAGCACAGCCGCCGAGCCAGCCGCAAATTGGAGTGTTGCTCGTTGGCCGGGTTTAAGGGTGGCTTTACTGAACAAGGGCCCCGCGGCAGTGCGCTCTTTTACGTCAACGGCCGCTTTGCCCACATTGCGGGCGGCTACTTTAATGGCACCTCGCTGGTTGCCACCAAGCACGAACTGCTTGCCAGGCTCGATAAACAAATCGGAATGGACATTACCCCAGTAGGCACTAGTCAGTAGAAGCAACCCAGCTAGCATGGCCAAGGGCAACTGAAAACGAAGTAGGTTCAGGGTACACATAAGTGGATGGAAGGGGTTAGTGAAATGATGCTCCAAAGGAACACCCCACTCCTGCCCCAAGCGCCCCGAATTACCTTCCGGGACGTCCCAACTTATAGATTGAGACCAGCTGCTACCTCACTAGGGGTGGCGCCGCGCAGCTTTTTGAACACCCGATTGAAGGTAGATTTGGAATTGAACCCCGATTCTAGGGCCACCGCGAGCAACGTGTAGTGCCGGAACTTCGGGTCGCGCAAACGGCGCTCGGCTTCCTGCACACGGTACTCGTTCACGTAGTCGTTGAAATTTTGCCCGAAGCCCGTATTGATGACCCGCGACAACACTGACGTATTAGTACCCAGACGCACCGCTAGTTCTGGCAAAGTCAGTTCCGGGGCTAGGTAAGGCCGGTCCGTGACCATGAGGTTGGTAAGGCGAGTGGCCCACCGGACCAGTTCCGGGTCGGTGGTTTCCGAGACTAGCGCAGGCTTTTTAGCCACCGAAGCCGTAGCTGCAGTTTCAATGACTGATGTGCTGTTGGGAGTGGCCTGTAAAGAAGTGGAGGACCAAGCAACGCCTTCGCTTGAGATGACAGGTACGGCGAGTATCATTTCAGGTGGAAGTCCGGCCAGTGGCATAGCCGGCGTATGCGTAAGCCCTTCCGCTGCCTCGGGAGTGGGTAAGAACTGTAGCGGAGCGGCCAGCCGGTCGTTGGTGAGCAAACCGGCAATGCTGAGAAAGTAGATCAGGATGCCCGTGGCGAGGAACTCGTACCACACTTGGTAATAGTCGAGCGACATCACGCTCGCATTTACCACCGAAAACAGAAACGTAATGCCCACCCCGAGCAGCATGACTACCAGCAAATTGCGCAGCCACACAAACCGGATTTGCTCGGTATCGGAGAAGTAGTCGTTGATGTAGCGGCGGTACTGTTGGTACTCGCGCAAGGTTTGCCAGGTATACCACGCCACCGATACGTAGCCGAGCGCCTCCACCCAAAAACTTATGCCTTGCTGCATGGCTGCCAACTGGCCTTTGGTGCCGAAATGATACGGAAACGGCAGCCCGCGCACCCCATGCTCCCACCCGACATCCACTACAAAAGCAGCAGCCCGCCACCCCAAATACAGTAGCGCCGGCGCAAAATGCAGCAACTCCCCTCGTCCAAACCGAAACTCCTGGTTAGTGAGGCTACGGAAATAAAAGTAAAGCGTGGGCCCCAACGCCAGCCAATTCCCAAACGGGAAGTAGAACATGAACGTCGACAGCGCGTTGTGGGCGTCGTACCAGCCGCCAAACCCGAGCATCCACTGCGCCAACCGAATGGAGTGCAGCATGAGCAGCAAGGCCAGCCACCCATCCGAAGTGGTTCCGTGCCGTCGGCCGCGCGTCAGCAGCACCACGCTCACCACTACCCCTTGCAAAAAGAAGGGCAGCAGCAAGCTACTGTAGGCGCTGAAAGTAAAGGTCATGGCGAGTTGTCCGGTATCGATGGTGATTACGCTAGCCGGCAACTAGTCAACTTCAAAGCTGAACAGCCGGCTAGCTAGCGGAATACCAACCACCAATAACGAAAAACAAACAACCAAAAACGAGTTGCCTACTCTAGTTCCTGCCGCAGCGCGTACACCTTGCGCAGGTTGCGAATCAGGCGGCCTGACTCCTCGAAGTTCAAGGTTTGGGCTCCGTCGGAAGCAGCTTCTTCGGGCTTTTCGTGGGCCTCGTAGATGATACCATCGGCACCGGCCATTACGCCGGCTAGCGCCATTGTGGGCACATACTCCCGAATGCCAATGCCGTGCGAAGGATCCACGATGACAGGCAAGTGCGTTTTCTCTTTCAGAATAGGCACGGCGTTCAAATCAAGGGTGTTGCGGCTGGCCGTTTCAAAGGTCCGAATGCCCCGCTCGCACAAGATCAACTTCTCGTTGCCACCCGAAAACACGTACTCTGCCGACGAGAGTAGTTCTTCCAGCGTGCCCGAGATACCGCGCTTGATCATCACTGGCTTATCGACGCCACCCAAGGCATCGAGCAAATTGAAGTTCTGCGTGTTACGGGCGCCTACCTGAAACACGTCCACGTAGTCGTGCATCTCTTCTACCTGCGACACCTGCATCACTTCGGTTATGATTTTAATGCCGCGGGTCCGGGCCATCTGGTGGAATAGTTTCAACCCATCCATGCCCAAACCGCGAAACGAGTACGGCGACGAACGAGGCTTGAACACGCCCCCGCGCATAATGCGCACGTCGTTGTCGATGAGGTGCTGCATCATCAGCTCCATCTGCGGCTCGCTCTCGATGCTGCATGGTCCGGCGGCCAACGTCAGGCTGCCTTCCCCAATGCGCACCCCGTCGCCGAGGTCGAGCACCGTGGGGCGCACGCGCCACTTGCGGCTCACCAGCTTATAATCATCTGACACCCGATGAATGTCAAGGATACCCGGCAGTTGGCCGATGGTGCGCAAATCGAAATCTGCCTTACCGATGGCCACGAGGTAGTGCGCCCGCTGCGTGGTTACGTCCGTCGCTTTGTACTTGACAGCCTTAATTTGCGCCAGAATATCCGCCTTCGCGGCTTCGGTGATGTGAGGGTCGAGTTGAATTATCACTGACTTATTCTTTTAAATACTGTCTTACTGAACCTGCCGAAGCATTTGTGGCGCTGACATTAGAGTAGTATTGTCATGCTGAGCGCAGCCAAAGCATCTCGCTCGACTCGTTGAGTTAGCATGACAACGTCAGCACGCGAGATGCTTCGGCTCCGCTCAGCATGACTCACATAGTTTGGCAGCGTCAGCTTGCGAGGCTTTGATTTTAATGTACGTCGATCAAACGGTGCCCTTATTGACGCTCTCTTTAATTAAGAACGGAGGAAACAAACTTGGCGGCAGCCGCCGGTGCATCATCGGTACCATCCAGCGCCTTAATCAGAGCCGAGCCAATGATGGCTCCTTCGGCGTACTGGCAAGCGTGCTGAAACGACGCTTTATCGGCAATGCCGAAACCGATGAGGCGCGGATTTCGCAGCTGCATGTCCTCGATGCGCTGGAAATATGCATCCTGCACGCCTTCGGCCTGCGTGTTAGCGCCGCCCGTGGTTCCCGGCCCAGAAACGAGGTACAGAAACGAATCCGTTAGTTCATCGATGCGACGGATGCGGGAAGGAGCCGTTTGGGGCGTAATCAGAAACACTGGCTTCAGGTTGTAACGCCGGAAGATTTCCTGATACTCAGCCACGTAATCGTCGAGCGGCAAGTCGGGCAGGATAACGCCATCGACGCCCGCAGCGGCAGCTTCGCGGCAGAAGTTTTCCACCCCGAATTGCATCACCGGGTTCAGGTAACCCATCAGCAAAATCGGCGTTTCGGGCACCTCATTGCGGATGTCTTTGAGCTGCGTGAACAGCACCCGCATGTTCATACCGTTTTGCAACGCCACAGTGCTGCTCTGCTGAATCACGGGACCGTCGGCGAGGGGGTCAGAAAACGGCATCCCAATTTCGATGAGGTCGGCACCGGCAGTGGTCAGGGCTTTGAGCACCGGCACTGTGTCGTGCAGACGTGGATAGCCCGCCGTGAAGTACACATTGAGCAGCTTCTTGCCCTGCTTTTGGAAAGCTTGTTGGATTCGGTTGTTCATTATCGGGTTTCCGCGGCTGGCGCGAAGGGTTACACTAAGGGCGCGGAGGTTCCTTGGCTTTCGCACAACCTTCCGCGCCCTCGGCGGGCGAATCGTTACTTAATAGTATCAGCGTACTTCATGTAGGTTTCCAGGTCCTTGTCGCCGCGGCCGGAAAGGTTGATGACGACCACATCATCGGGACCGGCGCCTAGCTGACCGAGCGCAGCCAGTGCGTGGGCAGTTTCCAGAGCCGGAATAATGCCCTCCAAGCGGCTGCATTCGGCTACTGCCCGCAAAGCTGGTTCGTCTTCAATGGAAATGAATCGCGCCCGGCCTTCCGCCGCCAGATACGCGTGCAGCGGTCCAATACCCGGATAGTCCAGACCCGCTGACAACGAATACGGCTCGGTAATTTGGCCATCCTCATCTTGCATAAGCAGCGTGCGCGAGCCGTGAATGATACCTGGTTTGCCTAACACCGACGTAGCCGCCGAATGACCCGAGGTAATGCCGTGCCCGGCCGCTTCTACCGCAATCAGTTGCACCGAAGGCTCATCGAGGAAGTGATAAAACGCACCGGCCGCGTTGGAACCGCCGCCCACGCAAGCCACCACATATTGCGGCAACTCCGAACCCGTCTTTTCCAGCAACTGCTTGCGCATTTCCTCGCTGATAATAGCTTGCAAGCGCGCTACCAAATCCGGATAAGGGTGTGGGCCTACCACCGAGCCAATGATATAGTGGGTATCAACGGGGTTAGAAATCCAGTCGCGGATGGCTTCGTTGGTGGCGTCTTTGAGGGTTTGGCTACCGCTGGTAGCGGGGCGAACCTCGGCGCCGAGCAAGCGCATTCGCTCCACATTGGGGCGCTGACGTTCCATGTCCACCGAGCCCATATACACGATACACTCCATGCCCATCAGCGCGCACACGGTGGCCGTGGCTACACCGTGCTGCCCGGCGCCCGTTTCGGCAATGATGCGCGTTTTGCCGAGGCGCTGCGCTAGCAGAATTTGCCCCACCGTGTTGTTGACCTTGTGGGCGCCGGTGTGGCAAAGGTCTTCCCGCTTCAGAAAGATGCGCGTGTTATACTTCTTCGACAGCCGCTTGGCCTCGAATAGCGGTGTGGGCCGCCCTACAAAGTCGCGGAGGAGCTGCTGGTACTCGCGCTGAAACTCCGGGTCGGCGAGGATGGTAAGGTAGTTGTCGCGCAACTCTTCCACGTTGGGATAAAGCATTTCGGGGATGAAAGCGCCCCCGAATTGGCCGTAGTAGCCGCGGGCAGTGGGTTCTTTATAGGTTGTAGGAGTCATGGCTCGTAGGGTTTCGCTGTGGGTGACGCAGGAGGCAGCAGAGTCGTTCAAGGGATTGCGCAAAACATTGCGGCATTCCATCTTGAATCAGTGCATGCCGCTTGGTCAGGTTCGTAGTTCAGTAAATAGTTGCCGCAGCATTTCAACGTCTTTCAAACCCGGTTCAATCTCGAAGCGGCTATTCAGGTCCAGTGCAAACAAGCCCGGAAGGCGCAAGTTCCGCAGTGCATCGGCTTGCTCTAAACTGAGGCCGCCAGCCAGGAAATAAGGCACCGGCAAGTTGTAGGCAGTTAGCAAGTTCCAATCGAAGGCAGTACCGTTGCCGCCCGGCTGGCTGCCTTTCGTGTCGAAAAGAAAGTAGTCTACGCTACTCACGTAAGGCTGCAGTACATAGAAGTTGAACTCCTCTCCTACCGAAAACGCCTTGATAACCGGTACGCCTGCGGCTCTAATAGCCGCGCATTGCGCCGGCGTTTCGTGACCGTGCAACTGCACCAAATCCAGCCCTAGCTCCGCTACGCGCGCCAGCACCGCGTCCTCACTTTCATCCACGAACACCCCCACCTTGCGAATCTCGGTTGGCAACGCCGCTAGCTCTGTTTCGCTGAGCTGCGTGCCCACGTACCGGCTGGACTTTGGGTAGAAGATGAACCCCAAAAAGTCCGGCCGCAAGGCGGCAACAGCGGCCAGATTTTCTGACTGCCGCATGCCGCAAACTTTCAAATAAGGCGCTGTTGGGGTCATGGTTAGAAGAGAGTGCGACGGCACGAATCAGCCTTAGAGCAAGGTTACAGCTTCGGTGGCACGGAGCTGCTGAACCAGGGCAGCACAGGCTTTTTCGGGGCGGCCGTGGCGCATAAAGGTTTCGCCGATAAGGAACCCCCGGTACCCAACGGCACGCAAGGCTTCGATGTCGGCTGCTGAGCTTAGTCCGCTTTCCGTCACTTTCACGTAGTCGTTGGGAATGCGTTGGGCCAGCTCACCGGAAATATCGAGGCTAACGGAGAAGTCGTGAAGGTTGCGGTTATTGACGCCCACCAAGCTCACGGCGTCGGGGTGCAAGGTTTTGTCGAGTTCTTCGGCGTTGTGGATTTCAAGCAACACTTCCAAGCCGAGGCTCTTGGCGAAACGGCCCAAACGTAGCACTTCCTCACCCGTCAGCACGGCTGCAATCAGCAGTACAGCGTCGGCACCAATGCTTTTCGCTTCTAGAATCTGGTACTCATCCACCACGAAATCCTTGCGCAGAATAGGGCAGAAATTGTAACGCCGGGCCACAGTCAAATCCTCGTTCTTGCCTCCAAAAAACTCTGTATCGGTGAGCACCGACAGGGCCGAGGCCCCCGCTTGCATGTAGCCCAACGTGGTCCGCTCCACTGGCGCGTGGGCATTAATCACGCCCTTGCTCGGCGACTTACGCTTGAACTCGGCGATGATGCCGCTCAAGTCGTCGCGCAGCAGATAGTGCCGCAAGCTCAGCGGCTGCGAATCCATGTAGAGGCTCTTTTCCAGCAGTTTCACGGGCACTAGCGCTTGGCGGTCAATTACCTCTTGGCGCTTATGCGTGATGATTTTATCGAGGATGGTCGGCATTTCAGTAGCGTGAGCTTTCAGCTCGCGGCGGTTTAGATGTGGCGCGAAAGTGGTGATGCTTCGCGCTTTGTTGAAGGGTAAAGGTTATTAAGTCAACCGTTAACTCCACGGCTGTCGTTTCGGGTTCTTACACAGCTACAGCTTTGCTGTGCGTGGCCGCTAGCAGTTCCCGCAACGCCAATCGCGCCCGCCCGGAGTCCAACGACTCTTGCGCAGCGGCCAAAGCTTCGCCGAGGCTGAAGCTTGGTTCCAGGCAGCGAATGGCCAGGGCGGCATTGGCCGTCACGACGTCGCGCTGAGGCCGGGTGGCGTTGCCTTCTAATACATTTAGGAAGAGCTTGGCTGATTCCGCCGCGTTGCGGCCGCCCGCTAGCTCGGCGGGCATGGTGCTGGCCAGGTTAAAATCGGCGGCCGACACCATTTGCTCGCCTGTGCTAGTGGCTAGTTTGGCGGCGCCAGTGAGGGACAACTCGTCATAGCCATCCAGCGCATGCACTACAGTGTAGCACGCATCGGTTTGTTGCAGCAAGTAGTGGTAGAGGCGCAACAGTTCTAGGCTAAACGTGCCAGCTACTTGGTAGCGCGGCCGGGCCGGGTTTACGAGTGGACCCAAAATATTGAAGAACGTGCGCACGCCCAACTCGCGTCGCACTGGTCCGGCATGGCGCATGGCCGGGTGAAACGAGGGCGCGTGTAGAAAGCAGATATTGGCTTGCTCCAACTGCCGCTTCAGCACGTCGTTGCTTACTGCAAAGTCAACCCCGAGCTGCGCTAGCACATCCGACGAGCCGCACACCGACGATACGCCGATGTTGCCGTGCTTGGTAACCTTGTAGCCCGCACCCGCTACCACAAAGCAAGCCAATGTACTAATGTTGAGCGTGTCTTTGCCGTCGCCGCCGGTACCTACTATATCTACGGTGTCGTGGGTGCCTAGGTCCGGGTCGCGGCTTAGGCTGAGCAGCGCTTCGCGGAAGCCGGCTAGCTCGGGCACGGAAATGGGGCGCATCCGGTACACGGCCATGAAGGCCGCCATTTCCGCCGGATTGGCCTCGCCCTGCCCGATGTGCAACATGGCCTGCCGCGCCTCGGCGTGGGAAAGCAGTTGCTGGTCGAAAAGGATGTTGAGAAGGTGTTTCATTCTGTAACGCCAAGTAGACGTTTGCCGAGTCGATAAACAATAAGACAAGTAACCTCAGCAGGCCGCACCACTATCGGGCCGATGCTGGTGCTTAGCGCTAGGCCAGCCAGTTGCGTAGCATCTGGTGGCCGTGCTCCGTCAGAATGGATTCGGGGTGAAATTGCACGCCGCGCACGTCGTAGTCGCGGTGGCGGAAGGCTAGCACCTGGCCTTCGGCATCGAGGGCGGTTACTTCCAGCTCGGTTGGCACCGACTCGGGGCGCACGCTCCACGAGTGGTAGCGCCCTACTTGAAACTGCGTGGGCAGTCCGTCAAACAACTTATCGTCGGCTGTCACTTCGGCCTTGGTGGCAATACCGTGCAGCACTTCCGGCATATTATATAGCTCGCCGCCGAAGCTTTCTGCCAATCCCTGGTGCCCGAGGCAGACGCCCAAAATCTTCTTAGTAGGCGCGTAGCGACGGATAATTTCCGGCATGAGGCCGGCTTCCGAAGGCAAACCAGGACCCGGCGAAAGCAGCACGGCGTCATATTCTTCTACATCGTCTACGGCTAGTTTATCGTTGCGAATAACCGTAGTGGCTTCACCGTGGCCCAACTCCCGCAACACTTGCACGAGGTTGTAGGTGAAGGAATCGTAGTTGTCGAGAACCAGGATTTTCATATTGCTAGGCGGGATTTAGAAGGATGGGGAACTTGAGAACGTAGGGTCTATAATTTTGTCAAGAGGTTGCAGCTGGTGCTTGGTTCCGCTGGGCAGGTGCAGCTTCTTGGCTTTAACTGGAATACTATTTATAGTCAACGGCTTAAACAGCCTCGGCTTCTTTCAGAGCCTTGCGGAGTGCCGCTAGTTTGTGGTGCACTTCGTTGAGTTCTGAGTTGATATCGGAAGCGGCTACCACGCCGGCACCCGCCTGGAAGTACAGCTGACCCGCCGTGCTCAGGAAAGAGCGAATCATGATGGCGTGGTTGAAGTCGCCGTTGAAGCCGAGGTAGCCGATGGCGCCGCCGTAGTAGCCACGGGCTGTGGGCTCCAAGCCATCGATGAGCTGCATGGCGCGGTGCTTGGGTGCCCCGGAGAGCGTGCCCGCCGGGAAGGTATCGGCCACTACTTGCAGCGGGCTAGCACCTGGGCTTAGCGTGGCGTTTACTTCGCTGACCAAGTGAATGACGTGCGAGTAGAACTGGATTTCGCGGAAGGTCTTCACCCGCACGTTGTCGCCGTGGCGGGCGAGGTCGTTGCGGGCCAGGTCAACAAGCATGGTGTGCTCGGCGTTTTCCTTGGGGTCGTCGGCGAGCTTTTGGGCCAGAGCTGCATCCTCGGCGTCGTGGCCGGTGCGGCGGAAGGTGCCCGCAATTGGAAACAGGCTGGCTTCCCGCCCTTTAATAAGGAGTTGCGTTTCGGGCGACGACCCGAAGATTTTGAAGTTACCGTAGTCGAAATAGAACAGGTACGGCGACGGGTTGATGGAACGCAGCGCCCGGTACACGTTGAACTCGTCGCCGCTAAATCCTTGCTGAAAGCGGCGCGAAAGCACAATCTGAAACACGTTGCCCTGGTGGCAATGTTGACGGCCAGCGGCCAACACCTTCAGGAATTCCTCATCGGTTTGGTTGGTGCTTTCCTCTCCTACCGTCGAGAATTTGTAATCAGGCAATGAAGGGTTGCGGACCAGATTGACGAGGTGCGTGAGGCCTTCGGGGTCGGTTTCCTCGCCGGCTAGCGTGTGCTCGAACACGTACAGTTCGTTGCGAAAATGGTTGACGGCAATAACGTAGCGGTAAGTGCCGTACATAACACTCGGAATCTGCCCGGCGGCCTGCTTGTCGGTGCGCAAGTTCAAATCCTCGAAGTACTGCACGCCCTCATACCCGATGTAGCCGAACAAGCCGCCCGTAATGAAGTCGTACTCAGTAGGCTCCGTTTGGAAGCAACCAGCGAATTCCTGAAGACGTGTAAGAGCCAGCCGAGGCTCGGTCAAGGTTTCGGTTTCGACGCTGTCGTCGGGAAAAGTTAGCTTCAATTCGTTGCCGCTCAACTCGAAACGGGCCAGGGGGTCGAAGGCGAGGTAGCTGAAGGCGTTTTGCTGGCCGTGGTAATCGGAGCTTTCCAGCAGCAAGCAATTAGGGTACCGGTCGCGCAGACGCAGGTAGAGACCTACGGGGGTTACGGTGTCGGCTAGGACGCGGAGGTGGCGAGTGTGGAGCTGGAACTGTTTCATAAGGGGCGTTGCGAGAGAAGCTGAGCGCCGGGTAATAAAAAAGCCCGGCGGAGCGGCCGGGCTTTCTGTAGAGTCGTTGCGGAGAAGAGTTTCGAGGATCTTAACGCACGCACAGGAGGTCCCGTCCGGAATTTCCGAGAGGCCACCACCAAGCTTGCTGAGTCATTGAAACGGTCATTGCCAAAGAATAAAAGGGCGTTGAGTGGCACAAAGGTAAGGCAGCTTTTTTACCACACAAGCAAAATTCAAGTTTTATGCTGAGATAATGGCAAGAATAGGCGCCGATAGTTACGATAGTGTTAAGACTTGCTTAGAAAACAATCAATTACTAGAAAGCCTGACTGTGCATCTGTTACCTCGCCAGCTAGCAGTTACTGCTTGACTAGCAACTGTGTTCCTTGCTGGTGTTCTGTGGTTAGCCGCAGCACATAGCTTCCCTTGGGCAGTTGGCGCACACTTATTGGCGTATCGGTCTGCACTTGCTGCCTGAGCCTGGTGTTGCCTTTGCTGTCCTCTATTTCCAATATCGGTTTAACCTGCTCATATCGCCAATGCATCACTAGGTTAGTGCCATCCGAATTTAGATAGGCACCGAACGGCAGTGGACTTTCCTTGTCCTTACTGCGTACCAAGGCGCTTAGCTGCCTGTATGCACCGGGAAACTCACGTCGCCAAAACCACTCGGAATGCTGCCCATCTGCGCGCAGATTAAGTTTTAGGTTTGCAGCAGGTACACCGCCTCGCAGCAGTGCGTCGTGCATGGCCTGCATCAAGGGCACCATATTGGAGCCTTCGGTAGTACCACACACGAAGTAGAAGCGTGTATTTGGGTTGGCTGGATGTTGGCGCACGTACTGCATCAACGAATCCTGGGCAAACCAAAAGGCTGGCGAAAACACGCCTACCTTGCTGTACACAGTTGGGTACTTCAGGGCAGCGTAAGTGGAGATAAGGCCGCCCATACTACTGCCTGCAATGCCCGTAAACTCGCGGTTCGAGAGGGTGCGGTAGTGGCTATCGATGTAGGGCTTCAGCGTTTCAACCAGAAAATCAACGTATTGGTCGCCCTGCCCACCGCCAAGCTTGCGGTTGCGCCAGGGAGAAAGTTCGTTTAGTCGCTCTGTGCCGCCATGGTCCACGGCTACTACTATGGAAGCACCAAAGTCAAAACCCTGCTCCTGCAACTGGCTCAGAGTTTCATCGACGCCCCACTCTCCGGCGAAACTGGTGCAGGCGTCGAATACGTTCTGACCGTCGTGCATATAGAGCACAGGGTAACGTCTGGCCGTATCCGTAGCGTAGTTATTAGGCAAATAAATCCAGACGCGGCGTGTGCGCCGGAGCTGTGGCATTTCAAACGCAGTGCTGATTACCTGCACGTTGGGTTGTAACGCCGTACTTTGGCAGGGTTTGCTGCTGCCCCCGAAGTCCTTCCAGTTTAACACTTGCAAGTTCACGGTAGCAGGACCTTTATTGATGGTGTAGCGGCGGTTGGCTACGTCGTTGTTTTGCGCGTCGGTTTCCGAGGAAGTCCAGGCCCCACGGGTAATTTTAAATTCCACAGGTCCCGTTACGGTAGTCGGCAACGTGAGTTGGTAGCTACCATCGGCGTTGCGGATGAAAGTATGAGCAGCGCTACCAGGATTCCAGTTGTTGAAAGAGCCTGCTATATACAGCACAGCATTGGCGGGCGTGGTGGCGGGCACACGCGTAAGACGAAACGTAGTTTGGGCTAACATAGTAGAAGATCCTACCAACAAACCAACCAACAGAAACAGAATACGCATGGATTTAGGCGGGTTAAGAGCCATTAGTTAGGAGGGATACGCGGCTTACCCTACTAGGCGAAAGGTGCTAAACGTCAGCGACATCATAATGCCTTTTTCGCAGGAAGAAGCCAGAGCACTATCTAACGCCCTAATGCAGGTACTAAAGCTCGATACAGTTATAAGCCCAACACAATCGATTGGGCAACCCAATAAACCTATCTACTTTTCGGGCTGCTTAACGAAGCGCGCAAGCCGATCTACTACTTTGCACCTCATGCCCAACCGATTATTTGTCTTCTTTTTCTGTGTTTGGAACATCTTTTTAGCGCAGCCTTTGGTGGCGCAAAAAGCTCCTCGTCAGCCCGGGGGCGACGTGTTTGTAGACAAGCAGGGCGTGCTGCGCTGGCAAAAAGGCAAGAAGGAAGTCGCGTTGTTTGGCGTGAACTACACCACGCCCTTTGCCCACGCCTACCGTGCGCACCAGAAACTAGGCGTATCGCACGAGCAAGCCATTATGCAGGATGTGTACCACTTGTCGCGGCTGGGGGTTGATGCGTTTCGGGTGCACGTGTGGGACGTGGAAATCACGGATACACTCGGCAATCTGCAAGATAATGAGCATTTGAAGCTGCTTGACTTTCTGGTGGCGCAACTCAAGCAGCGCGGCATCAAGATTATTCTAACTCCAATAGCTTACTGGAACAACGGCTACCCCGAACGCGACACGGGTACTGGCTTCTCCAGTATTTTCTCGAAAACACAGGCCTACACCAACCCACAGGCTATCCTGGCGCAGGAGAAGTACCTGACGCAGTTTCTCAACCACCGCAACCCCTACACCAAACAGCTCAATCGGGACGAGCCGGACATCATTGCCTACGAAGTATGCAACGAGCCTCGGTACCGCAAGCCCGAAGCAGAAGTCACGGCCTTCGCCAACCGCATGACCCAAGCCATCCGGGCCACGGGCTGCCGGAAGCCGGTTTTCTACAACGTATCGGAAAACCCGGATGTGTACGAGGCCATCCTGAACGCGAAAGTGGACGGACTAACATTTCAGTGGTACCCGCAAGGTTTGGTAAGCGGCCACGCCCTACGCGGCAACTTCCTGCCTTACGTCGACCAATACCCGATTCCGTTTCGGACGGATAAGCGCTTTACCAGCAAGGCGCGCATGATCTACGAGTTTGAGTCGGCCGACATTATTCAGCCGGTGATGTACCCATTTATGGCGCGCAGCTTTCGGGAAGCAGGTTTTCAGTGGGCCACGCAGTTTGCCTACGACCCCATGGCCATGGCGTTTGCCAATACCGAATACCAGACCCACTACCTGAATCTGGTGTACACGCCGGCCAAGGCGTTGAGCTTGCTGATTGCCTCCAAGGTGTTCCACCGCGTTGGCCGCGGGCAAACGTTCGGCCGTTATCCGCAGGATTCGGTGTTCGATGCTTTCCGGGTTAGCTACCGGCAAGGTCTCAGTGAAATGAACACGCCGGAAGAATTCTACTACACCACTTCCACCACCACGCAGCCCAAACGGGTAGCAAGCTTACAGCACGTGGCAGGAGTGGGTTCCTCGCCGGTGGTGCGCTACGGCGGTACCGGTGCCTACTTCCTCGACCGGCTGGCCGCAGGGGTGTGGCGCCTCGAAATCATGCCCGATGCCGTACCCATCCGCGACCCTTTCGAAAAGGCATCTTTGAGCAAGGCCGTAACGCAGATTCTGTGGAACGAGCAGCCGCTACAGCTTGCGCTACCTGAGTTGGGCAACACCTTCAGTTTGCGTGGTCTCAACGAGGGCAATACAACTCAAGCCCAAGCTACCAACGGCAGCGTCACGGTGCAGCCCGGCGTGTATGTGGTGGCCGCGGCCGGTAAGTCAACTACGCAGTTCACTTCGCAGTCTACCTTCAACTACATCAAGCTAGGCGAGTATGCGGCCCCGGCGCCTACCAAGCTTGGGCCACAAGTGCTGCACACGCCACTCACGCAAGTTTCGGCTGGCCAGCCGGTGCGCATCATGGCTCGCCTTACTGGCGCTACGCCCCAAGACAGTGTGTTCTTGGTGGCTCAGCACTATTACGGCCGCACCCAGACGCTGCCCATGACCACTACGAGCTACGCCACCGTGGAAGCCACCGTACCCGCCGACTTAGCGTATCCAGGTTTGTTGCGCTACTGGATAGTGCTCTGCAAAAAAGAACAGACCCTAACGTTTCCCGGCGGATTCGAGGGCCAGCCCCGAGATTGGGACTACTATCACTCCGAGCATTGGGAAACACTGATCGTTGCGGCTGCTACTCCTCTGCCGCTCTTTCAAGCCAGCCGCGACCAGGACGTAGTGGAAGCCCGCGGCATAGCCAGCACCGCCTGGACCGACTATGTAACGACGCCCACTGGCACCCTCGCCCTACGGCTTGTGCAAGGAGCCGCGCGGCCCAACCAACCGCAATCTACCAAACCAACTGGTCCGGCTGCTGCTCTGCGGGCTTATTTCGGGCATAAGCTTGCCGGCCGGGCCAGTGAACTAACGAGCTTCAAGGAGATAACCGTCAGGGGCAGTGCCAGTGTACCTGGTACTACGGTGAAGGTAGTACTCGCCACCAAGGATGCTGTAGCGTACTCTGCCACCATTCAGCTTGGCTCCGAACTGCAGGAAGTACGGATTCCTCTTTCCGCATTCCGCCCCGATGCCCTGCTGCTCGTGCCACGCCCCTACCCTGGTTTCCTGACTTTGAACTATCAGCCTGCCCAGCAATCAGCCTTGCCGCTCGCGGATATGGAGGTGCTGCAAGTGCTAATCGACACGCCCGCCCCAGCCACCGGCTCCCGTCACCTCGACCTCGAATCTGTTTCTCTGCAATAAAACTATATGCCTGACTTTCCGCTGCTTTCCAAGGTTTTTGCTCGTGTTGGGGGCAGCTTGCTGCTGGCAGGAGCCCTGAGCGAGTGCACCACGCATTCCTCATCCAACATAGCTCCGGCCGTTGATTTCAACCAAGACTGGCAGTTTGTGAAGGACGCAGATACGGCAGTTACCGCGTCCTTTTTCACCAAATCCAACGACACTACGTGGGTGCCCGTTTCGTTGCCGCACACGGCGCAGCTAGAGCCCGTCGTGACCGATAAGAAGCAGTGGCAAGGCATCTGCTTTTACCGCAAGTTTTTTCATGTACCGGCCACCGATTCCAGCAAACAGGTAGCCATTCATTTTGGGGCGGCCATGCACACCGCCGATGTGTATTTGAACGGCAAGCGGCTCGAACGACACATAGGCGGCTATCTGCCCTTCACCGTGGACGTAACGCACCATGTGAAATTCGGGCAGGAGAACTGTTTGCTCGTGAAGCTCAACAACCAAGACAACCCTGAGGTACCGCCGGGCAAACCGCTTAAAGACCTAGACTTCAACTTCTACAGTGGCCTCTACCGCTCGGTAGAGTTGCTCGTACAAGACAGAGTTCATATTTCCGACCCCGTGGAAGCGGGGCACACGGCCGGTGGTGGCATTCTGGTTCACTACGAAAATGTGAGCCCGCAGTCGGCCACGCTGCGGCTGCAAACCGAGGTGGAGAACAAGGACAACCGAGACCAAACGGTGCAGGTGCGGGCTACCCTGCTCGATGAGAAAGGCCAGGAAATCAGTAGAGTGCAAAACGAAGCGGCGGGCATTGCTTCCGGCGCGTTCGAGCGGGTAGACCAGCAGCTTTTGGTTGCGAATCCGCGCCTATGGTCGCCGGAGCAGCCGTATCGTTACCGGCTGGTGGTGGAAGTGCTGCGCGAAGGAACCGTGATTGATCGGCAAGAGCTGCACACCGGCATCCGAACCATCCGCTTTGCCAAAGATGGTTTCTATCTTAACAACCAAAAGGTTCGGCTACGGGGTACCAACCGCCATCAGGAGTATCCTTACCTGTGCTACGCCCTCTCCGACAACGCGCAGTACCGCGACGCTTGGCAGATAAAAGAGGCGGGCTTCAACTTCGTGCGTTGCTCCCACTACCCGCCCTCCCCTGCCTTCCTCGATGCTTGCGACGAACTCGGCATTTTGGTGATGAACTCCATCCCTGGGTGGCAGTTCTTTGGCAACGCAGAGTTTCAGAAAAACAGCCTACAAAACGTGCGCGACATGGTGCGCCGCGACCGTAACCACCCCAGCATTGTGCTCTGGGAATCGTCGTTGAACGAGACTGGGATGAGCAAGCCGTACATGGAGCAAACCCACCAAGCGGTGCATCAGGAACTTCCCTGGAAGGAAGGCGTGTACACATGCGGCTGGATGGACTACGCCTACGACGTGTTCATTCCGGCTCGCCAGCACAGCAAGGCCCCCGACTATTGGAGCAAGTATGCCGGCCAAAAACCACTGCTGCTCTGCGAGTACGGCGACTGGGAGTACTATGCCCAGAATGCTGGCTTCAACCAAACGGCTTACGCCGGTCTGAAAGAGTCGGAGCGGACTTCGCGCCAGCTCCGTGGCCAGGGCGAACGAGCACTGGCCCAACAAGCCCTTAACTTCCAGGAAGCCCACAACGACAACTTCCGCAGCCCAATCGTAGGCGACGCTAACTGGCTGATGTTTGACTACAAGCGCGGCTATGCCCCAGATATCGAATCGTCGGGGGTTGGCGACATTTTTCGTTTGCCCAAATTCGCGTACTACTTCTACCAAAGCCAATATGGCCCAGTAACAACGCCACACGGCTTCGGTAAACCGATGGTATATATTGCCAATTACTGGCAGCCTACCTCCGCCAAACAAGTGGTCGTGTACAGCAACTGCGACGAAGTGGAGCTGCAACTTAACGGCAAACCCGTAGCCCGGCAGCGCCCCGATGCCACTACGTTTTCCAATAAGCTAAAGCATCCGCCTTTCACCTTCACGCTGCCTGCCTTCACTGCTGGTACGCTGCGGGCTGTTGGCTACCACAACGGTAAACCAGCCGCTCAAACTGAACGACGCACTCCGGGCGCACCGCAACGCCTTCAACTCAGCTACGCCCGCCACGGCAGAGACCTAGCAGCCGGCCAGAACGACGCGGTGTTCGTGTATGCGTCGGTGGTGGACGCAAATGGGACCGTCGTACCGGACGCAACCACCCCTGTCAGTTTCAATGTGCAGGGAGCCGAACTCATCGGCGACAACCCAGTGAAGGCAGAAGCCGGCATTGCTACTATCTTACTTCGCGCAGGCGTCAAACCAACAGCTATTCAGATAACGGCCTCAGCTAATAGCTTAAGCAGCAACACCCTGAGCATCAGCAGTAAGTAAGCTTTCAGCGTGAACGAATAAGAGAGGCCATGCTCATTAGCCAGTGTCCTATTACAAGTGACGTGCACCTGAACCAAAACACAACAACTTTCACTGCAATTCGATGTAGCCTACTATGTCCTGTAGGTTTTTGACTCATAGCTACCAGGCAACTACCATCAGTTTTCTTGGAAAGAAACTGCTTACTGGTTTAATTACAATTCGTAGCGTGCAAGCACTGCCTTGCGAAGTTCACGTCGTTTCTTCTACAACGACGTTGACCGCTAGTGCACTTTTTCCCTTAGTGGTCTTAGCTGCTTATCCTTAACAGTTTTCATGTATCAGCAACGGCTGGTATACAGCAGACACTTGGTGTAGCCACACGTTGGGTCCATACTTCCTAGTATAGCATCTAGTCTAGACAGCAAGAATAGTTAAGCGCAGGCTACATTTTATAGTTTCATGAAAGAAATTTACAATAAGATCACAGAATAATAATTGCATTTTTTCTATAAATAAGTTTCTACAAAACTGTGCTACGACCTACGCAATGCAAGACGCAAGTGATTGCAAAGCTGAAATTTTGGCTCCCTTCAGCAATCAAATTTCATAAGTATTTGAAACTGTAACTAGAACTTTGTTCTATTCTACTAGTTGGAAATACTATTTAGGACTTGCGTGTAAAAGATAGTTTTGCAGTCGTTAGCAGTCCATTTATACGATGAATTTGGGTTTCTCTTCTACAACCAAGTCAGCCATCAGGGCTTTATCTGACCAAAGAATCCTCAAGTAGAAATAGTCTTTTATCGAAGAGCACCTTCTTCAAGCGTCTTACTAAATCGATTTAGTAGCACCTCCTTGTCTCGTCATATTTGGGCCCTGAAGGCAACAGTGCTTGGTTTTAGAAGCAGTCTTCATCACGAACAGACCTAGAGCAAATAGATAATGCACAAACACTAGTCTGGTGTGCAAAAGCGAACAGGATAAAGCTTAGCTGTTGTAGTTGGAAGTTCTCGAACCAAAATCAGTTATAGATAATACAAAGGCGAACAGAGCGAAGTTTCGCTGGCGAAATAGATTTATTGCTATTCTTAGGGAGCTTCCGCAAACGTTTTCGATGTCGATTGTAAACATTTAACTTGCGTACTAAATTAATAAGCAGGTGATGCCAAATGCTCTCGAAAGGACCTTTTAATGTAGTCCGCCGGCTCTCATTAGGTCTTTCGCTACATCATTGAGCATCACTTGAAATTCCCACTCCGGCTAACCCGGAAAAGTCCAGTTTAACACCCAAACTAATTCCCAATGAAACACACCTACCTGGCAAAACTTTTGTTTTTGCTGCTGTTTGTATGTACCGGCTTCACCGGTGCATTCGCCCAGACTGGTTCAGTGAGTGGCCGCGTTATTGACGAAAAAGGTGAAGGCTTACCAGGGGTGACAGCCCTCGTGGAAGGTACTACCCTTGGCAACTCCACTAATTCGGATGGCACCTTTTCCATCCAAAACGTGCCGGCTGGTCCCCATACGCTGGTTATTTCGTATGTAGGCTTCACGTCGTTGCGGCAGCCTTTCACCAGTACGAGCGGACAAAACACGGCCTTAGGCAACCTAACGCTCAACGAAAATACAACGCTGCTCAACGAGGCAGTAGTAGTAGGTTACGGCACGCAGCGCCGCCAAGATGTAACGGGTTCCGTTGCTACGGTGCAGGCCAAAGACTTTGTCCAAGGACAAGTAACGAACCCCGAGCAACTAGTACAGGGCAAAATTGCGGGCGTTAGCATCACTACTGGCGGTGGTGCCCCAGGTGCTGCCGCTTCGGTACGTATCCGTGGCAACTCTTCGCTCAACGCCAACAACGACCCGCTGTACGTAATTGATGGCGTGCCAGTAGACAAAGGCGGCATTTCGGGTGCTTCCAACCCGCTTACCCTCATTAACCCCAATGACATCGAGAGCGTTACGGTACTGAAGGATGCTTCGGCCACGGCCATTTATGGCAACCGCGCTTCCAACGGCGTTATTCTGGTTACCACCAAAAGAGGGTTGCAGGGCGAAAAACTGACGGTTAACCTGTCGTCGCAGACTTCTATTTCGCGCCGCGCCAATGAGTACGATGTACTCGGCGCTCAAGAATTCAGCGACATTGTGCGTGCCAATGGCTTGGGGTCGCAGGTTGCCACTTTGGGTGCTGCTAACACAGACTGGCAAAGCGAAATCTTCCGCACGGCCGCTACTTACGACAACAACGTGAGCCTGACGGGCAGCTTCAAGAAGGTGCCGTTCCGCGTTTCGTACGGCAACCTCAACCAGGAAGGCATTGTCATCACCAACAAGCTCAAGCGCAACACCGGTTCCGTTAGCTTGACGCCGCTGCTCTTCGATGACCGCCTGCGCATTGACATCAACGCCAAAGGCACCTTAGTTGACAACCGCTTCATTGACAATGCCCAAGTAGGCAACGCCGTTCTTTTCGATCCAACGCAGCCTGTATTTGGCACCAATGAAACACGGTATGCTCCTTACGGGGGCTACTTTCAGTTTTTGCAATCAAACGGCAACCCACTAGGGCAGGCTATTGGCAACCCCGTAGCCGCCCTTAACAACGTCAACAATACCAGTGACGTCAAGCGCCTGATTGGCAACGTGCAGTTCGACTACAAAATTCACGGGGTTGAAGGTCTGCGAGCCAACCTGAACCTGGGCACGGACATCTCGCGGGGCGAAGGCTCTACACTGACCAACTTGGCCGACTTCGGCAACTACCTCAACCAGGGTCGGTTTACGCAGTACAACCAAGACAAGGACATGCGTTTGCTCGAAGCCTACTTGGCTTACAGTAAGCAGTTTGGCGGCACAAAGTTCGATATCCAGGGCGGTTACTCGTACCAGGATTTCGTAACGCAAAACGACAACTTCCTCGATTATCGTTTCGACCGGACCACGCTTGTCAACCCAACGGCCGTCCTGACCGTACCGGGTGGCTACTCCAAGCTGGTGCTGCTCTCTTACTTCGGCCGGACCACGCTGAACGTGAAGGACCGTTACTTGCTGACGGCCACTGTTCGCAATGACAATACTTCGCGCTTCTTGGATGGCAACCGCAGCGGTATTTTCCCCGCAGTAGGTTTGGGCTGGCGCTTGAAAGGAGAAGAGTTCTTGAAAGACAACACGGTTGTTTCGGAGTTGAAACTACGGGGCGGCTGGGGCCGCACCGGCCAGCAAGACATTGGGGGCGTGTACGATTACCTGCCACGCTACGTGACGGGCAACGCGGCCGCGCAATACCAGTTGGGTAACGGCTTTGTTACTACCCTGCGCCCCTCGGGCTACAACCGCGACCTGACCTGGGAAACTACCACCACCTGGAACGCAGGTATCGACTACGGCTTCCTGGATGATCGTATTTCGGGTGCCATTGACGTGTATGAGCGTACTTCCAACGACCTGCTCTCGCTGATTAACGTGGCCGCTGGCGCGAACCTGACCAACCAGCTCAACGCCAACATTGGCTCGTTGCGCAACCGTGGTATCGAGTTCAGTGTCAACGTAGTGCCTGTCCGTTCCGAAACCTGGAACTGGGATTTCAACTTCAACGTCGCTTACAACAAAAACAAAATCACCGAGCTAGGTCCGCAGCAAGAAGGCTTCGCTGGCTACCTGACGGGTGGCATCCCCGGCGGAACGGGCAGCACCATCCAAATCAACTCGGTTGGTTCGCCCTCCAACGCTTTCTATGTGCGCCAGCAGGTGTATGACACCAACGGCCGTCCTATCGAGAGCGTGTATGTAGATCAGAACGGTGACGGCGTTATCAATGAGCGCGACAACTACCGCTACAAGCAGCCGGCGCCGCTTGCCGTACTGGGCTTCTCCTCGAACGTGTCGTACAAGAAATTGAACCTATCGTTCCTGCTACGCGGCAACGTTGGCAACTACGTGTATAACTCGGTGGCTGCTAACATCGGCAACCTCTCGAATGCGCAAAGCTCGTCGGGCTTCCTGCTCAACCTGCCGACCGACATCCGGAACACCGGCTTCAGAAGCCAGCAGCTCTTCTCGGATTACTATATCGAAAACGGCTCGTTCTTGCGCGCCGAAAATATTACGCTGGGCTACAACGTAGGGAAGTTCTTGAACGACAAGGCGACCCTCCGTTTGACGGCGGCTGTACAAAACGCTTTCCTAATCACAGATTATACCGGCCTCGACCCCGAGGTAACCAACTTCAATACCACCGACAATCGGTTTGAGGCGGGCATCGATAACAACTTCTATCCCCGCTCCCGCACGTTCACCTTCGGTTTCAACGTTGGCTTTTAATATTCCCACCTATGCATAAGAACTTACTTCGTGGACTGGTTGCTGTGGCAACCGGTTTAACGCTAGCCACGGGCACTACTTCTTGCTCCGACGACCTCGATCAGCAACCGAAATTCGAAACCACTCCCGATAAGGTATACGTTGACCTCAATGGCTACCGCTCGGTGCTGGCCAAGCTGTACGGCGGTTTCGCCCTGACCGGCCAGACGGGCCCTAACGGTGCCGGTGACATCGGCGGCATCGACGAAGGCACGTCCGATTACATCCGCCAATACTGGAGTGCGCAGGAGCTAACCACCGACGAGGCCGTTGTGAACTGGAACGACTTGGGCATTCGGGACTGGCACAACATGAACTGGGATTCCAGCAACCCGCTGCTCCGGGGCTTGTACAGCCGCATCTACTTTGAAATTGCAGCTTGCAACGAGTTCATCCGGGAATCTTCGGATGATCGGTTGGCTTCCCGCTTGACTGGCGGTGATGTTGCTACCGTGAAGCAGTATCGGGCCGAAGCTCGGTTCCTGCGGGCCGTAGCCTACATGCACGCCATGGATTTGTTCGGCAATGGTCCGTTCGTGACCGAAACAGACCAAGTTGGTTTCACGAGCCCGCAGTACTACACGCGGCAACAGTTCTTCACTTTTGTAGAGCAGGAGCTAACCGCATTGGCCGCTGATCCTGATTTTGCTGAGCCGCGCACCAACGAATACGCCCGCGTTGATAAAGCAGCGGCCTGGGCAATGCTCTCCCGGCTTTATTTGAATGCCGAGGTGTATACCGGCACGGCGCGCTACGCTGATGCCGCCGCGCAAGCCAAAAAAGTAATTGATACCGGCGGCTACTCCTTAGTGACTACACCAGCTGGCAACATATCCTCGGCCTATGGCCGCCTCTTCCTGGCTGACAACAACACGGCTCCGGCTCGCACCGAAATCATCTGGCCAGTGGCCTTCGATGTGAACAACACACAGAGCTACGGCGGCACTACGTTCTTGGTAAACGGTGCTACTGGCTCCTCTGCTGCTTGGCAAGCCCGCGTAGGTCAATCAACGGGTTGGACCGGCCTGCGCACCACGAAGAACCTGTTCAACTTGTTCCCCGATACGGCTCGTGATACCCGCGGCCGTTTCTGGACCAGAAAAGCCGATAACTCGGCTCGTTCCATTGAAATCTCGGACCTCTACGACTTCGAGCAGGGCTTAGGCGTTGTGAAATTTCGCAACATCAACTCGGCAGGTGCGGGCCAGGGTGGCGCGCAAAACTTCTCGGGTGTTGACTTCCCCATGATTCGCTTGGCTGAGGTGATGCTTACGTACGCCGAAGCAGCTACTCGTGGTGCTGGCGACCGGACCTTGGCGCTCAACTACGTAAACCAGATTCGGGCACGCGCCTTCAACAACCAGCCCGGCAGTGCCATCACTGCTGCCCAACTTACGCCCGAGTTCATTCTCGACGAGCGGGGCCGGGAGCTGTACTGGGAAGCCCACCGCCGCACCGACCTTATCCGCTACAAGCGCTTCGTAGAAGGCACTTACCTCTGGCCTTGGAAAGGTGGTGTTGCAGCCGGCCGTGCCGTGGACCCCTTCCGGATAGTATTCCCCATTCCGGCTTCCGACATATCCGCCAACCGTAACCTAGTTCAGAACACCGGTTACTAGCCAGCTAACCAGCGGACCGGCTCCCACCCTCGTAGCGGGGTCGGTCCTGTCTGGTTTACATCCCACTCATTACCTTCTTTAGTATATGAAAAACTGGATTACTCAAACGGCAACTGGCTTATTTGTGCTAGTGGCTGTTGTGTTTACCTCCTGCGAAAAGGATGAAACGCGCGTGGTACTCACCCCTATTTCCACGCCTACCCTTACCGCTAGCACCACCAACGCCGGTGTTCTGGCTGCTGGCAATACCGCCAACAACGCCGCTACCTACTCTTGGACTCCCCTGGCTTTTGATGTTTCAGAGACGCAGAAAGTTGGGGTCACGGTAGCCTACAACGTTGAGTTTGCACAGGCCGGCTCGAACTTCGCCAATGCTGCTAGCCTCGATGCAGGCAATGGTGCTACCAAAACCTTTACAGTGGGCGAAATCAACAACGCGCTGATTCGTGCTGGCTTAACGCCCGGCAAATCAGGCCAAGTTGATGTGCGCCTCCGGGCTAACTTCTCGTCCAACCAAGAGCCCCTGTACAGCAACGCCACTACCCTTACGGGCACCCCTACTCGCGGGAACTGTATGCCTTCGGCAATTTCCAAGGCACCGCCGACGTAACAAAGGCACCATTCATTCAAATTACCAGCAACGCACAGGTTTTCGAAGGCTACCTATACATGCCCAACGCGACCAATGCGTTCAAGCTGTCGAATACCAACACATCCTCAGGCACCGTGTACGGCAAAGGTTCGGGCGCGGCAGGCGCAACTAACAGCTTCGCAGAGGGCGGCACCGACATTTCACTGGCTGGCCCTGGGCAATACCGGTTGCAAGTGAATCTGGCTAACAGTTCTTATACTGCTACCCGCGTGGCATGGGGTATCATCGGCTCGGCTACGCCTAATGGCTGGGACAAATCCACGCCCCTCACGTTGGACCCAGCCGATAAGAAATGGAAAGGCCGGGTTACAATGACAGCCGGAGAAGCAAAATTCCGTGCCAACGACGCTTGGGACATCAACCTTGGCGTTACTAGTGCCGGCAAAATGGAGTATGATGCCCTCAACATTGCTAGCCCCGGCCCCGGTGACTACGATGTAGTGTTGGACCTCAACACGCCAAACTCTTACACCTATAGCTTCACCAAAAAATAAACTTGGTTACAACACAAAGGAGCCCGCCAGAACGGTGGGCTTTTTTGTGCCTTCTGTGTAAGGCACACGGGGTACTTACTATCCTCCGCTTAGAAGCTCCTATTCAATAAGGCTGCAAACGCTATAAATGATAGAAAATAGCAAATTTTGCTTGTAGCTTAATTAGTCAAAGTTGCGTAAGAGCCTGATTGCAGTACTTTCGTGTGTCCCCATTACCCAACTGCGAAGTCCGGCGTGACGGCGTACCTTCTCTTCCAACTCTTTTCTTCTTATGATTCTTATTGCCGACGGCGGCTCGACCAAGAGCAACTGGTGCCAGCTTGATGGTGCCGGAAACCGCGTGTTTTTCAACACCGAAGGGTATAACCCCGACTTCATGAGTACCGAGGACATTGCATCCTCTCTCAACAAAAACCTACCTGACTCGCTGCCGAGTGAGGAAATAACTGAAGTTTATTACTACGGAGCCGGGGTATCGAATGCGCAAAAAGCCGAGCGAGTGGCGGCAGCTATGCGCCAGGTTTTCCCGAATGCCAAGGTAAAAGTTGCCGAGGATTTGCTGGCTGCGGCCCATGCTCTGCTCGGCGACAAGCCCGGCTTCGCAGCTATTCTTGGTACCGGCACCAATTCCTGCCTCTACGACGGCGAGAAAATCATTTACAACGTGGACTCGCTCGGCTATTTCCTAGGCGACGAAGGCAGCGGCTCGTTTATCGGCAAGCGCCTACTCCGCGACTATTTGCGCGGCTTGCTGCCCGATGGTCTGCAGGAAATCTTCGAGCAAGAATTTAAGCTCACCCGCGAAGAAGTACTGGACCGCCTCTACAACCAGCCGCTGCCTAACCGCTTCCTGGCTAGCTTCGGCAAGTTCACCTACGACCACAACAACATCAGCTACTGCCGCGAAATAGTGTTGCAAGGCTTCGAAACGTTCTTCGAAAATATTGTGGCTCACTACCCCAACTACCAGCAGTACACCTTCAACTGCATTGGCTCGGTAGCATACAATTTCCGTGACGCCTTGGCTCAGGCAGCACGCAAAAACGGTATGGAAGTTGGCAAAATCATCCGCTCCCCTATCGATGATTTGGTATCGTATCACGAAAGCAAGCATGCCAAGTAAGCTCGTGTAGCGTGATGTAAACAGACATAAAAAAGGCCGTTCCTTGATAGGAACGGCCTTTTTTATGTCTGTTCAAGTACTCAGAGACTTGCAGCTTGATTCTATACAGATGTTAATGCTGGACCACCAAGCGAGTGGTTTGGGTGAGCTGGCCGGCGCTTAACCGGACGAGGTACAAGCCATTGGCGAGGTCTTGGACCGGCAAGTTTAGCTCGTGTGGCCCAGCTGCTTGACGAGCATCCGGTTTCATAGTCCGCACAGTGCTACCTAGCAGATTTTGCACGGTGACGGTAACAGCCGCAGGTGCAGCTAGCTCATAGCGAAGCAGAGCGCTGGTGCTGCTAGGATTTGGGGCCGCCGTCAAGCGCAGTGCATCGGTGGCACGGGCTTTTATAGCCAGCACCGTGCTTTTTTTGATGAGCCGCGAGGTGTACACCGCGTACTGACCGGGCTGTAGCGTGATGTTGGCCGTAGCATTGGCGACTGTGATACTATCGCCGGTGAGGTAGTTGTACCACTTGCCGGTGCGCTGAAACTCCGGGTTGATAGGCTGGGCTACCACATCGAAGTTGCCGATAACCGTCATGTTCAAGCTCGGATCAGTGAGGTGCAAGGACTTGGTGGCGCCACTTACTTTCTGCGTAAAAGTGCCCGTTTCGAAGGCAGGCTCCACTTTGTGCAAGCCAATCAACTCGCGAAACACGTTGTAGAGCTTACGACGATTAGCGTCTTGCTGGTAGTTCCAGCGAATGGGTTTAGCGCCAGTGCGGCCATTGAAGTCAATGCTCACATCGTAGCCGAGCTCCCCGAACTGCCATACCATTTTGGGGCCCGGCACAGTGAAGAAAAAAGCGGCAGCAGCTTCTTGGCGCGCCAAAGCGGTGGCCAGATTGCGCACATCGTAAGTTGGGGCGCTAGCTTGGTTACCAAAGGTGATGTTCTTGAACATCATTCGCTCTTCGTCGTGGCTCTCCATATATGTAACCAAGTGTGGGTTGAGCCAATTGCGGTTGCCGAAGTAGCCGCCGCTGAAATCCGACTTCTCGCGTGGGTCGGTGTTGCTAACCGGACCGAAATACCCCATCGACGACTCGTTGTAAGACCCGTTCATGTTACCCCACAGCATCAGGCCAGCATCGGCTAGCACCTTCTCTTCGCTGTTATCAGCAAAATGCTCTAAAATCGGATATACCGTTGGGTCGATAGAGGTTAAGAAGCGGTGGTAGTCCAGCCAGATATCGATGCGCGACTGGTCGTAGTTGCTCCACTGGCCTACATCGGAACCGGAATTGGTTTGCGTGAAGCCTTTGCTTAGGTCGAAGCGGTACCCATCTATGTGGTACTCCTGAAGCCAAAACTCCATTACGCGCTTGCTGAAATACTTGGTGAAGGCACTTTCGTGGTTGAAGTCGTAGCACACGTTGAAGGGGTGCGTGGCAGTACGGTTGAACCACGGAGAATTCGTGGCCGGGTTGCCACCATCGAAGTACAGCTGCACCATGGGGCTTTGGCCGCAGCTGTGGTTGAGCACCATATCGAGCACCACGGCAATGCCGCGGCGGTGGGCTTCGTCGATGAAATTCTTAAGCGCGTTTTTGGTGCCGTAGTACTTGTCGGGAGCGAAGTAAAACGAAGGGTTGTAGCCCCAAGAGTCGTTGCCTTCAAACTCGTTGACGGGCATCAGCTCGATGCAGTTGATGCCCAAGCGCTGAAGATACCCAAGCGTATCCCGCAGAGTTTGGTAGTCGTGGCGGGCTACGAAGTCGCGCAGGTGCAGCTCGTACACCATCAAGTCGGCGCGCTTTGGCTTCTGGAAATTATTTACTTGCCACTGATATGGGGCTTGGTTGGTTTGCAGCACCGACACGATACCGGTGGTGCGGCCAGTTGGGTAAGGCTTCAAGTCCGGGTACGTAACGGCCGGTATGAACTGGTCGTTGCCGGGGTCCAGCACTTTCTCGCAGTACGGATCGGCTACGCGCAGCATGCCGTCCACTTCGTACTGATAGGCATATTCCCGACCGGGGTGAGGCCGTTTAGTTGCACCCACCACCGAGCATTGTCCGCGTCGGTATCAGGAGTGCGGTTCATGAAGCTGGCGTTGGTTTGCTGCCAGTTGTTGAACTCGCCGAGCACATAAACAAACTGCTTGCCCGGCGCTGTCAAACTCAGAATCACCGACGTTCCCCCATTCAGGTAGGTAATACCGTCCTTCTTGGCGCCCGCGGGCAAAGCTGCCACCGTCACAGTTGGTCGCACCACCACAATCAGCGAATCAGAAGCGGTAGTAGTGCCGTTAGTGGCGGTGAAGCGCACCACGTTGCGGCCCGTTTGCGTGACACTGATGCCCGCAGTAAGTGTAGAAGCCGAAGCCTGCTGCGCCACCTGCGTACCATTTAGTTGGAAAGCAAGCTGCGAAGCCGAGGAAGCCTCACCCGTTACGTTGACCGTAGTACCCGCCGTCACAAACTGTGCGTTGCCACCAGTGTAGGGCGCCGTGATACGCGCCGCCAAACCACCTTGAAACACATCCACAAAAATGTCGTTGCCATTGGGCCCGCGCCCGACTACGCTGCCGTCGGCGTTTCGGAAAACCATGGCGAGCCGTAGCATCTGCTCGGCAGCTGGTACGCCGTAAAACGTGCGGGGTGTGAATGTGATGCGGTAGAGATTGGGGTTGGTGGCGTCGCGCGTCATTTGGGCGGCGGGGTCGGCCGTATTGAAAGACGGGCTTTTCACATACTTCCAATCAGAAGCCGAGGTGCTCAGATTGGTGATTACCCCGGTGTAAACGTAAACCGGACCCGTGAATCCAGCTAGCCCACCATTGCCCTGGCTGGCATCAAAAGTGAGAGTAACGGGCGTGTTGTCCTGGAAAAAAGTCGGCTGCGACGTGACGACCTGCGCCCGGACCAGTAAGGAACTGAGTAGTAGCAGCCATAAGCTGCTCAGTAGTCGAAGTGTTTTCATCAAAAAAGAAGTGGGAATTGTGCTACAATCAAGGCCAAAGGTAGAGCAATCTGCACAGTCAGCTTACCAATCCGCAGCAGCTTTTGTTTGTAGCTTTGCCAATGCATTATGGTAGCTCGGTGTCTTCTTATTTCACTCCTTTCGTTCGTTTCTCTCGCAGCCGATTGCTCACGAGCCGCTACGTAAGCGCGACTCTAACAAGCTTGTTCCTGACGGCCTCGGCACTGGCTCAGCAACTTACCGCTCCTGATACCGCAACAAAAACCACTGCGCGGCCCCTCACCTCTCGGGCCGTGCCCCCGACACTGCTACTTCTCGCCTGAGCCGGCGCCTACCCCTGCTCGGGCTGGCCTTGCCGTTTCGTACACAGGACTCACCTACGGGCTAAGCAAAGGCTGGTACACCGGCGAGAAAACCAAGCTTCACTGGTTCAATGATTTTCCCGAATGGAAGCAGCTCGACAAGGCCGGCCACTTTTGGGGAGCCTTCCACGAAAGCCGCGGCGCTGTAGATATGCTGCAATGGGCCGGTGTGCCCGAGCGCCGCGCCATCTGGTACGGCGGCTTTGTCGGCTTCTTGCTGCAAAGCCCAATTGAGTTACTCGACGGGCGCGACCCGGCTTACGGCGCATCGGCGACTGATTTGGCCGCCAACTTTCTTGGTTCGGTGGGTTTGATTGGTCAGCAACTCGCGTGGGGGAAGTGCGCATCATGCCCAAGTACTCGTTTCATACCACGCCCTACGCCGCTCGCCGCCCCAACGTACTAGGCAAAAGCTTGGCCGAACAGTACCTGAAAGACTACAACGGCCAGACCTACTGGCTTTGCGTCGACGTCGGGGCGTGGCTGCCGGCAGAATCACGATGGCCGCGCTGGCTGCAACCCGCCGTGGGCTACGGAGGTCAACAAATGGTATACAATGACCCCGCAACCAACGCTGCGGCCGGCTTGCAAGCGTATCGGCAGTACTATCTGAGTTTGGATGTTGACCTGCGCCGCATTCCGACCAGAAGCAAGCTGCTGCGTCGTGTATTCTACGTGGCGAGCATTTTCCATCTTCCCGCCCCCGCCCTTGAATGGAACAAGCGCCGGGGCTTTGTAGCCCGCGGCTTCTATTACTAAGCAGGTCTGCTACTCCTATATATATAGTGTGCTTGATAAAAAGTATGCAGCGCCTGCACAGAGCTATTTCTAGCTTTCTGTACAGGCGCTGCAGCCTGAAATCGAAACCTATTTAAAGGTATCCTGACTTATTCTACGACGAGCGTGAAGTTCTGTGGTTCGCCGTCGACAGTAGCTCTGAAGTAGTAGGTACCGCTAACCAAAGTGCTCGGCAACTGGAAAGACGATTCGCCTGCTGGAACTGAGCGCGTGAGCAAGCTTACCAATGTCCCTTGCTTGTTGAAGATGCGCAATGTTACGTCTTGAGCTTGTTTTGCCTGCCAAGTGATAGTTGGGCGGCCATCGGTGCTTGGGTTAGGATAAACAGATAGCGGAGCAGTTGGCAAAGCTGAAACAGAGGCATCGGAAGATACAGTTGCTACTTTGGCAACCGAAGCGCCAGCCGAGCGGTACAGAATCGAGGCAGGAATAACTTGCTTATCAAAACCAGGACCGTCGTAGCTCACGCTGAACACCTCTTGGCCGGATCTTTCGAAGTAGCCCACAGTAATCGCATGCTTACCAGCTTTCAAGCCGATGGTGCCCGAACGCTCTTGCTCGGCGTGCAAGCCGTTGTTGTCAACTACTACGGTCTCACCAATTGAGAGCACCGAGCCGTCATCGGACGTGGTGAAGAAAGTGTACGTGCCGTCTGCTGGTACGTCGATATAGCCGGTGTAGCTGAAAGCGAAGCTGTCGTTGCGAGTACGTGGTTCCAACGAGAAGGAAGCTATGTTACCCGTTTTAACCGGGGTCAGCGAGCTGAAGACAGGCACAGTGCTCCAAGATCCTTGGTAGTAGGCGTATGACAAGCCGCTTACTGCATCACTTGGGTTGTCGGGGTTACGCAGACCTGGCGCTGGCGCAACAGTTGAGGAAGTACGGTAGAGGGCCGAAGCAGGAATAGATTGCTTGCTGATGCCTGGACCTTCGTAGCTCACGTTCAGAACTTCACCACCGCCTCTTTCGAAGAAGCCTACGGTAATGGCATGCTTACCAGCTTTCAAGCCGATTGCGCCGGAACGCTCTTGTGAGGCGTGCAAGCCGTTGTTGTCTACTACTACGGTTTGGCCGATAGAAAGAATCGAACCGTCGTCGGAAGACGTGTAGAAGGTGTACGTGCCATCGGTCGGCACATCAATGTAGCCGGTGTAGTTGAAAGCGAAATCGTCGTTGCGAGTGCGTGGTGCCAACGAGAAGCTCGTTACGTCGCCAGTTTTAACTGGAGTCAGCGAGCTGAAAGTTGGTACGTCGCTCCAAGCACCTTGGTAGTAGGCATACGACAAGCCACTTACGGCGTTGGCTGGGTTATCTGCAGGACGAAGCGCTGCTACTGGGGTTGGGCTTGGATTACCCGTATTGCCCGTGTTAGGGTTAGAGCTGCGGTAGAGAGCCGAAGCAGGAATGATTTGCTTGCTGATGCCAGGTCCGGCGTAGCTCACGTTCAAGATGTCTCCGCTGCCAGAGTTGTCGAAATAATTAACCGTAATGGCGTGCTTGCCAGCTTTTAAGGCAATGGTGCCCGACTTCTCTGCTTGACCGTGCAGGCCATCGTTGTTTACTACTACGGCTCCACCAATGTTGAGGATCGAACCGTCGTCAGAAGACGTGTAGAAAGTGTAAGTACCATCGGTTGGCACATCTACGTAGCCCATGAAGCGGAAGCCAAACTCATCAGTGCGGGTGCGGGGTGCCAATGAGAAGCCCGTTTGCTCGCCGGTTTTAACCGCCGTCAAGGCGCTAAAGTTCGGCACATTGTTCCATGTACCATGGTAGTAAGAATAGTCAACGCCATTCACTGCATTAGCTGGATTGTCAGCATTGCGCATAGTGAGTTGCGACGAGTTGGTGTAGCGGAAATCGAGCGGTACATAGCTGGTGTTAGCGTTGTTCGACTCGACAGTAAAGGTGTTGCCAGTACCTGAAACAGGTCCGTTACATGCTGCTATTGCATCAGTAGTAACAGCCGTGTTGGAATCGTGCCAATAGTCGCCGCCGGTCGTTTCCTCGCTTACCAAGTAGTAAGCTGTGTTTGCAGCCAGCGTTACAGGGCTAGAAAGGGCTACGTAGTTGAATTGCCCTTCGGTGCCACCTGCCATGTTGATGCTCACAGAGCCCGAAGCTACGTCAGCACCATTGCTGGCTTGTACTAGTTTCACGGTGTGCGATTGGCTGTTTCCAACCACGCGGACCCGGCCTAGGTCGGTCACACGTATAGGATTGTTTCCTACCGTAAATTTCATTCCCAACCAAACGTTTTGGCTGTAACCTGGAAGTGCGAAAGAGAGTACTGCTAGTAGAGTCAGCAGGGTAAACTTCGGTGTCTTGGCGAAGATGAAAGTCCAAATCCAGTGGAGCATGCTTTGCGCAGTATGGTTTTGTTTCATGAAAAATCCCGTTTAGTGCGTAGCATTTCGCTACTACTTGCTCTTAAATCATTTAGAAGATGTGGTCCTTGCTTTGCCCCGGGCCATTTCATTCAATCCATTAAGGATGTCGGATTGCAACCAATGGCGCCGCGTGGGGTCAAAGCGCGGCCTACCAACCCCGAAAGGATGCTAGCCTGAGAGGCTCTTATTTCAAGGCCGGCTTACAATATCAAGGTGATACTGTGCAGGCTCCCGCCTTATAAAATGCCGTGCATCTTGGCAGTGGCGGGCAAAAGGAAAATACCGTTTAAACTAGCTGTGGGGATGATTTCCCTATGGAACGTTGCTACCAGAAACCTGGAATGGACGGCCCTGTAACTGGTAAGCTCCGCCACATTCGAACTGGCCATTTCCTCCTATGCCGTAGGTGTTGCCGCCGTTGGTGTGGAAAATGATGTTGCCATAGCGGTAGTTCAGCAGCTGCTTACCACTGTAGTCGCTTACGCTCACAACTGGCACCTCGCTACCATGGTTGTCGTTGTCTTCTACCCATACTGGGTCTTTCATGCGGGTATCGCGCAGAGTTTTCGTAACAGTAGCCGAGTTTCCGCTAAGCTGTACCCACTTGATGGCCCGCTCACCGCGTGAACACACGATAAGTTCCTTGCCGATATTACTAGTATTGGCATCATTATTGTAACCCTTATTCTTCGAGTACGCAATGCTTGTTGGGTTGCTACCTACCGCTACACTTCCTACTTCTCTGATATCAGCTGGCGTCCCCCGTTGGTAGTACTATAGCCACCTACACTAAACAAATGCAACGTTCCATCTTGAGTAGCGACGTAAGCTTGGTTGTAGCCGGGAACGATGTTGGCACGAACTGCTGTGGGAGCCTGCGCCATGTCCACTACTTTGGCTACAGTCGGAGCCGAACCCGGAGCGTTGTCGAAGGAATAAGGCCACTGGTTAGGCAGCATGCCTGTGTTTTGAGTGAGCAAGAAGTTGCTGCGCGACGTGAGGTACATGTTGTACATCTGCGAGAACAAAGGCTTCAGGTCCAAGAAAATAACTTTCTTTTCCGCCTTGCTGATGATTGTAGCGTAACCGCTCCGCGAGTAGCGTCCACGGTTGCCACCCGAAATAAAGCTTACTCGATTGGTTTCGTTGCTGAACGGCAGCTCCCTCGCTTCGTAGCGACGGTCACGACCGTCGGCCGATACCAGCCAAGAATCGTTGTCGTCGCTGCTAGCTGTGTAGTCCGTTGCCGTGCAAATTTCAGTCGGCTGCGTCATTCCAGGCAGGTCCACGTAGCCTAGAATCTTCATGAAAGTGAAGAGGCCTTTGTTACGGAAACCCGGATAGTTTTCCGACCAGTCGCCCCAGAAGCTATTGCCTGTACCTAAAGCTAGCACGGCTACTTGCCCTTTACGCTGGTTGGTGTCCCACACGGTTACGAGAGCAAACTCGTTGTTGGGAGTGATAGCAATGGCTGTAGGCACTTTGCCTGGTGCTAGCTTTACCGCTACGTTACCCGGGCCAGTGTTGCTCCCGAATGCGGCAACAAGGCCAGATTGAAATGTTACGAGGCTATTTGTTGACCAAGTATCTTGTCCGTAGGAGTGAGCTACCGCTGTAGGCTGGCGTAATGGTCCACCGTTAGTAAGTACGTAGTTTAAGCGAGTTACCAAATCTATGATTGGGTTACCCCCTCCATAATATACCCACGGTAACTCAGGCTTTTCGCTCACGGTACCTTCTGCCATTACCATCGTCTGCACTACTGCTAAGCCAGGATGCGTCATAGCATCGGGCACAAACAGCAACTGCGCGTGGTTAGACATGTAGTCGTTTTTCGAAATATCCTGAGAACCAATCTGATAGTCCCAACCACTACCGTTCCCGTGGTTGTCGAAACGACGGCTACTAGGCTGATATAGAGTAGGAATACCGTTATCGGATACAGTACTAGGGGTGCCATAACGGTACTCCATGCCCGCTGCAAGCGAATAATTCTGCGCCAGTTGCAGATAGTCAGTGGCGTCTCCCCCACCCGAAGCTACTACGGTGGTATTTCTTGGGGTTCCTAATGTCTTGCTAGTTAAGAAGGGAGTTGGAGTTTGGCCAAATGCAGTGCTATTTGTGAGGAATGGGAGTGCTACGCCACAGATAAGTTGAAATTTTCTGAAGGCTGAACTCTGATACCACTGCTTCTTGGATTTTGCCTCACTACTAGTAGTAGTTCCACAAGACAATTTTTCTAGTGAAGGGCATTCAGTCTGGGCAGCTTCTACTAGTCCATTTTGGTAGTTCGGCTGTTGATCAGCTTTTCCAAAAATGGGTGAGTAGTGCTTTAACGTACGGGCTGTGGATTTGACCATTACAGAAGAAAAGGTTGAAATGAACACGCTAACGGATTAGCACTTTTTTGCGGCTATGCCTTTTTGTTTTATTGTACTTTTCAAATCTTTTTAAGAACGGATCTTTAAGATTTGTATTTGGTAGTGCGAACACCTATGCAACCCATGCATAAGAGTCGTTGAATTACCACCTAGCTAAAGCGAGCAAGTCAGAAACAGCTAGCTAGGCTTTTACTGAAATCCCTTCAAAAACAAGGATTTACAGCTTTTATTGAAGGTTCTTAACTTCTTTCGCTTAGCTAGTCTACTACTATTTCAGCTCTTTTAGAAGGCAACAACTTCTCACTACTGAACTCTACTTTTATCCAATAATCACCTCAGGAAAGTGATACTGGCTTTCTCTATTTCTACCGCAAGTTATGAATAACCCGTGATATCCAAACCGACCGCCCTAGACGTTACGTAGTGTAGCACCTATCTAAGTGTTCCAATTATGAGACAAAATAGAGGGCAGATGACTATTGTATTTGGTCATTTGATATAGCTAACATGAACTAGAAATTTGCGCTCACAGTGCAAATGAGCAACATCGGTTAACCATGAACTATAGAATAACCGCAGGTTTAGACCTGCCTTAAACAAGCCTAAAAAGGGCCTCAAAAAAAGTTGGGTGTAAACGTAATTTTCTTTAAAAATTTATAAATGATAATAAAAATGCAAAATTAAATAATCACAATAAATGAAATCCAGTATCCATTTCAATCTGTTATCAGGCTTAAAAGCTTGATTACCAATCATTAAACTAGATTGATCTTTAGGTATAGTAAGCGTATTTCCTAATTAGCGGTGTTTAAATCCTAAAAACGAAACTCCAGTCAGCAAGCATAGTGCCGCTTTCAGCTCTAAATCTCGAAGAGTGCAAAATCTTGTTCATACGAGAACGATTTGTGTCAACTTTCAGCATAGCTAACAGAATGCTATAACGCCAGACTTCTCTACTAGAAGAATCAACTATGTAAACAGACCTGTTTCTAAATATTAAAAAATACTAATATTATACTTTGTACTGCTGCTTCTATCTTAATTGTTGCTCTCAACACGCACATATTGTATTTTTACCTATATTGTGTGATTATTCCTTTGCAGCTAACTGCTTAACATACACGCTGAACAACTACAAAGCCCACTTCCAAAGAATATTATATCGATTCTAGGGCTAAATAGCATAAAGGTACCCGCCTATCGGATTAAAGCAATTTTAATCTAGCAGCTACCTTTTATTAAGCTTACAGAGCTTTGATTTCATAAGTACCCTGCAATCCTTGAGCATGACACTACACCTTGAAAGAGTTACAAAATTATGGCATTTGCTTAGCCTAATACAACAAAAGAGATGTTAGCACGCTTTGGTGTATGTACATTGCTAATCACATTTCCCTAGCGAAAACTCTAATTTTTGTATAACCTTGATTTACAGTCAATTACCAGTAGGAGTTTGGTCTAAATACCAAATTTTTAGGATAGTGGCCCAATGTACATGTTAGAAATAATACAATTATACTAGGTAAGCATTGTGCAACGACAGGTGTAGGGTAGACTAGATTATTTTTTGATTAAATGTTTTTAAAAGAAGTTTTTGAACATACATTACCACCACAAACCACATAAACGACGACTTTAAGCGACTTCAGCTCCATACTTGACGTACCTGCACTTCTCATCTCAAACCTCATTGACGCTGTCTATTATGAACAACTTCAACAGGAAGGAAAGTGGTAGTATAAATACTGTTCATCTAGCCAGTCTTATGCAAGGTGAGTCTAGACCAGAGTTGGATGGCACGAGAGAAGAGTTTAGACCAGTTTCTGTGATACAGGGCACTAACAGCCGGTAGTCTTATTTGCTCGCTGGAGTGATAATCTAGCGTTTGGCCCTTTCAACCACCTCTTTGCTAAGGGATGTAGTGCGAGAGGTACAGAGTCAGCATTGGAAGTGCTTCTGTTCTAAGTAGCGAGTAAACGCTGACCTCAGCAGTCGAATAGCTTGTACTTATTAGAACCAATCCAATCAAGCTGCAGCTGTTATCACTTATTTGCTTGATTTGACGTGCCTGCCACTGGCAGCGGATGTTTGCCGGCCACTGGATATGACCAGTGAACATACTAATAGCATTGTTAGATTATCGCATTGCTATAAGTGATGTAGCTGGTGTCATAATGATCGGCTGCGCTCTATTCTATTATATAGTATAGAGAACGGTCGCTTTCAGATGAGACTTTAACTTGTTGTGCAAACATTTTTACTCCTATGATAATGGCCTCAGTAAGAAGTACAGTGCTATAAAGAACGTTTTTACTTTTCGGTAAGGTGAAAAGCGATTGTCTTACGTAAGAAAGCGAAATGCTTGAGCTCAAGCTAAAGCATGTAACTCTGAGCTACTTTTGCTCTTTGTTTGAATTCGCACCCATTGCCTTACCGACATGAATGTAGGAGATAGAGTACGCTTATTAACTGGTCGTGAGCAGGGCATCATCACTCGCCTGCTCAGCGATGAATTGGTAGAAGTAGCCATTGACAATGATTTCACGATTCCGGTGCTGCGCCGAGAGGTAGTGGTAATAGCCGCTGATGAGCAGAAAGCGTTTGGCACGATGTCGCAAGGGCCTGTGGCTCCACGCGACGTAGCTAAAGCAGCCAAAGCTGCTAAGTCGGGGAAGGTCAACCAACCAACATTGCCGAGAGCGGCGGCACCTGCAGCGGGAAGTGGAGCGGTGCAACCTGCTCCTCCCAAGGCTACAGTGCCCCAGCCGGCTCCCAAGGGGTTGTATCTAGCCTTAAGTCACCAGTCGCCAGAACTGTTATCAGTGCACATCATTAATAATACTGACACTGATGTGCTGTTCACATATGGAGAAGAGCGGCGCGAGCAATACCGCGGCCTGACGTCAGACAAGCTTGGGCCCAAAGCAGTGAGTGTTGCCCTAGGTCACTTTCACCTTAAAGACTTCGATCAGTGGCCAGCGGTGGTGGTGCAGCTGCTTCCTCACCGAGTAAATGGCACAACTGCTTACGAACTAATTACCAAGCGCACTCAGTTTCGTGCGGGTAGCTTCTACACTAGCCGCCGCGAAGCGCCCGTGCTGAAGCAGGATGCTTATCTTTTCCAGCTCGATGAGAAACCAGCCGCTCCAGTTGCAATTGCTCCCGAGAAGCTAGCCGAAACGCTGAAAGCTCAACTCAGCGGCAATGCTCCTGCTAAACCTGCGGCGGTGGCCCCCGCTCCAGAAGCGGCCAAGGCCATTGTCGCTCCGCCTCATGAAGTAGACCTTCACTTGGAAGCACTTCTGCCCGATGGTGCACAGGACCTATCGAACACGGCTATATTGAAGTTGCAGATCGAGGCGTTTGAAGATACACTTAGCCGTGCTTTGGCCACCAACATGCATGAAATAGTGTTCATTCACGGCTCAGGCAGTGGCACCCTCCGCAAAGAGCTTCATAAGCTGCTAAGCCGTAACAAAGACATCAAGTTCTTTGAAGATTCTCGCAAAGAGAAGTTCGGATATGGGGCTACGCTAGTTCGCTTGAAGTAAGAAGCCAAGCAATTATCCTGAGGAAACTGCTGGTAGAGCATACATATTATATAGGAGTGGCGGCTGCTGGGGTATAGGACCTCATCAGCCGCTATTTGTATATACACTAACGGGCAACTGCTAGCTCGACACCCCAACAGCATCGGTTAATTGCTTCTCTCCTCCCCTATCGAACGGGAGCTATCTTTTCTACTTTTAGCTGCTATCTATTTTCGACACTATGTACGACATCATTGGCGACATTCATGGTCATGCGCTTGAGTTGCGCAATATGCTTACTACGCTTGGCTATACATTGGATCAAGAGGTATACCGTCATCCTACTCGGCAGGTGATTTTTGTGGGAGACTTCGTGGATCGGGGGCCGCACATTCGGGAGACACTGGAGATAGTGCGCGGTATGATAGACAACGGCGCGGCCCTGGCCGTGATGGGCAACCACGAGTACAACGCCATTTGCTTTCACGAAAAGCACCCACAGGGCGGCCACTTGCGGCCGCATATTCCGCGCAACATTTTTCAGCATACACGCACTCTTGAAGAGTTCAACAGCCGCGAGGGGTGGGAAAAATGGCAGGACTACATCGAGTGGTTCAAGACGCTGCCCTTGTTTTTGGAGTTGCCGGGCCTGCGCGTGGTGCACGCCTGCTGGGACCCGCGCCATATCCAGTACCTACGTGAGCAGCTCCCTGATGCTCGCCTGACCGGTGCCTTTCTGCTTCTCAGTTCCCAACGCGGCACTCCTGAGTATAGAGCCGTTGAGGAAACCCTCAAAGGCAAAGAAGTGGATCTGCCGGTCGGAACTTCCTTTCACGATAAAGACGGTAACGTCCGCACGAAAATGCGTACCCGCTGGTGGTGCGACCCGCATGGCTGTACGTATCAAGATTATTATTTGGAGCCCATTGAAGCTTTGAATTCGCAGCCCGTTGACTACGCCGCACTAACTGATTCGTGGCATTACCAAGATGATACGCCGGTCTTTTTCGGTCATTACTGGCTACGTGGCACACCTCAGCTACTCGGCGCCCACGCTGTTTGCCTCGACTATAGCGTAGCGAAGGGCGGTGAACTAGTAGCTTACCGCTGGAATGGTGAACAGGAACTAACAGCCGCAGGACTGGTCAGCGTATCAGGGCATACGGACTCTTCAACGAGTATTCCCCTAGCGTCCGAATGACAGTCCGGCAATGCAGCCTGGGCAGAAGTCTGGTTACTTTGCGGAAATATTCTCCTGCATGAAACTACCGGTTACCCTATTAGGAGTGCTACTACTGGCTTCTGCTCTGTGCAGTTTTGGCCAACAGCTTCCCGTTCCGCTCAATCTCCAAGCCACTTATACAAAAGGCACTCGCTCCGTTACGGGTCAGCCGGGGCCTAACTACTGGCAAAACGCTGCCGAGTACGACATCAACGTGACTTTCAACCCGACCACACGCCGGGTGGCAGGCACCGTGGACATCGTCTATCGAAATGCCAGTCCCGATTCGTTGCGGCAGTTGCAGTTCAAGCTGTATCCTAATCTATACCAAAAAGGTGCCCCGCGGGCTAGCCGTATCAGTCCGAAAGACGTGGGCGACGGTGTGCAAATAGAAGCTCTGCGCTTAGGTGATCAAGCGCAGGACGTAAGCAAGCTTCGGATTCAAGCAACCAATATGCCTGTGCGGCTACCCAAGGCCCTGGCTCCCGGTGGTAGCCTGAAGGTGCAGGTGACTTATTCCTACATCCTTAATAAAAGCTCGCACACCCGTACCGGTGAGGTGGAACCAGGGGCGGCTTTTGTGGCTTACTTTTTCCCGCGTATTGCTGTCTACGACGATGTGGACGGCTGGAATGTTATTGAGTACAATGGTTCGCAGGAGTTCTACAACGACTTCTGCACCTTTCGGGCGGCCATTACGGTGCCGCGCAACTTTGTGGTGTGGGCTACGGGCGACCTGAAAAACGCGAGCCAGGTTCTCGGCACCAAATACGTTCAGCGCCTTACAACGGCCGAGCAGCAGGACGGCACCACCTCCATAATCGGTCCCAACGACCTAAAGCGCCAAGATATTACAGCGCCCAACCCCAAAACACTTGGCGCTTCGAGGCGCAGGACGTCACGGACTTTGTGTTTGCCATCGCCGACCATTACGTATGGCAGGCAAGCAGCCTTGTAGTCGACCCTACCACCAAGCGGCGCACGCGGGTTGATGCCGCTTACAATCCCAAGCACAAAGACTTCGAGGAAGTGGTGCAGTTCAACCGCAAAACGGTAGAGGCGATGAGCTACACGTTCCCGAAGTGGCCCTTCCCTTACTCCCACGAAACGGTCTTCGATGGCCTAGACCAGATGGAGTACCCGATGATGGTGAACGACAATCCCGTATCCACCCGCGACGATGCCATCACCCTCACCGACCACGAGGTGTTCCATACTATGTTCCCGTTCTACATGGGCACCAACGAAACCAAGTACGGCTGGATGGACGAAGGATGGGCAACCATCGGCGAGTGGATCATCTCTGGCATCATCAAACCGGGATTTCAAGATGAATACGGTGTGGAGCCCTACGCCCGTGGCTCCGCTCAGGAGTTCGATGTACCCATCACCACGCTCAGCACTTTGCAAAACGGTTCCGCATTTTTCCTGAACTCTTATCCTAAGCCTGCCCTCGGCTACCTCTACATCAAGGATTTGCTGGGTGACGAGTTGTTCACGAAAGCGCTGCACACCTATATCCAGAACTGGCACGGCAAGCACCCCATGCCCTACGACTTCTTCTACTCAATGAACGCCGGGGCCGGCCAAAACTTGAACTGGTTCTGGCAACGCTGGTTTTTCGACGATGGCTACCCTGACCTGGCCATAACCGGCGTAAACAAGACTGACGCAGGCTATAACGTAGTAGTAGCAGCCAAAGGCACCAAGCCCGTGCCTGTCGATTTAGCGGTGACTTTTGCTGATGGCAAGACCGAGATAGTCCACCGCACTGTGGCCGTCTGGCAGACCAGCAATACAGTAACGGTGCCAGTAGCTACCAAGCAGCCTATTGCCAAGGTGACGCTAGGCAGTACTTATGTACCCGACAAACACAAAGCCGACAACGTGTGGGAAAGTAAATAAGCCTTACAAAGAACAAACAGTAGAGACTAGTCATACCGAGGACAGCCGCAGCCTCTCGCATGCTCGCATTGTAATACCACAGTTCTGCTAAACGCAAGTGAAGCATCTCGCTTGAATTGGTGAACCGGTAGAAGGGTTTATCAAACGAGTGAGATGCTTCAATTCTGTTCAGCAAGACCACTATTTGATGATAAGGCCCTGACGACTCTACGTGTGATTTTAAATTCTTAGAAAAATATTTCCTTCTTAAAGCAACTTCAATGATATATCATACATCTATGGAATAGCAATTCATTCCTGTGTTATGCTATCCAATATCATCTTCTATTCGCTCGACAAAGCCATACGCCAATACCGCAAGATGGCGCAGGCAAATATTGACCGGGCAGGTATTGCTATTACTATCGACCAATGGTTGGTGCTGCGCGTGATCCAAGAGCACGATGACCTCACGCAAACCGACATAGCGGAACGGGTTTTCAAAGACCAAGCCTCCGTAGCCCGCATGATTAATCTGCTGCTGAAAGCTGGCTTGCTAATAGCGGTGCCTCTCCCCCATGATGGCCGCCGCAGCCGCTTGCGAGTTTCCGAGGAAGGAATACATACGTTGAACGCGGTGGAGCCCGTAGTGCTCAGCAACCGTGGTATTGCGCTGGAAGGACTTACAGAAGAAGATTTGGCAATAATGCGCCCGATGCTTGAAAGGATCTACAGCAACTGCGTGGCCGCAGTTCAACCGGTTGCGAGTACTCGCTCAATACCGGCACTTGAATCACCGGAATAATAGGAACACCAAAGCGCCTGATTAAAAAATAAAAAACATAGAACTTCTTGCATCTACGAAATAATTCGTATTCATTTGTACGAACCTTTTCGTAGAACACTTTTAGCACTTCCCTTGCCTCTCTGCCGATGCCCTGAGGGGTAATTCCCGGTCTCGCTGCCTCTGTCTTAGGATTTTAGTCCACTGTCACGAATGTGCTCAGCAGGGAATCTGCGTCCCTTACTGTGGGCCACTGCACCAGCATACACAACTGTATTTCAAACCCTTATACTGTTTATCCATGGAAACATTTGCGTTTCTGCGGCTACGGCTGCACTTGCCTTTCAGTATCTTCTTGTTGGTTGGATTGCTCACTGCCTCTACTAGTAGTGCACAGAACACGGGTGCGGTAAGTGGTACAGTGCAAGAACCGTCAGGCCAGGCCGTGGCGTTTGCCACCCTCACCTTGCACCGCGCTGCCGATTCAGTGGTTGTAAAATCCGAGTTCAGTGACGATAAAGGCAGTTTTCGGCTGGCGCCGGTGGCAGCAGGCCGCTACTTAGTGCTGGCTTCGCAGGTAGGTTTTGTGCGTCGTTGGAGCGCGCCGTTTGAAGTGGCTGGGGCAGAAGTGAAACTGCCAGCCATGACGCTGCAAGCCAGTGGAGCTACTAACCTGAAAGAAGTAACAGTGGTGGGGCAGAAACCCATGTTTGAGCGCCTTGCCGACCGCACCATTGTGAATGTAGAAGGTAGCACGCTGGCAGCCGGAGCCAGCTCGCTAGAAGTGCTTGGCCGCTCGCCCGGCGTGACCGTAGACGGCAACGATAACTTGGCTTTGAAAGGCCGCCAGGGCGTAATGGTGCTCATTGATGGCAAGCGTCAGCCCATGACGGGCTCTGAGTTAGCGGATTATCTGCGTGCTCTCCCCGCCGACCAAGTAAAAAGCATCGAGCTCATCACTAATCCGCCGGCCAAATATGAGGCGCAGGGCAGCGCGGGCATTATTGCTATCAATCTCAAGAAAGACCAGCGCCAGGGCACCAACGGTACCCTGAACGCCAGCTACGGCCTCGGGCGCTACGGCAATGGTAAGTACATTGCGGGCTTGTCGGCCAACCATCGACACAAGCAAGTAAATTTGTTTGGTAGCTACTCCTACGCCGACCGCGAGAATTTTGGAGCCCTCACTATCAACCGGGATTTTTTCAGCTACCCCGACCAACAGAAGCAGTTTGAAGGCAGCACCCTACAGGAAAACTTCAGCCACAGCCTAGGCCGCTCGCACACCTGGAAGGCCGGCCTCGACTACAACCTCGGCGAGAATACAGTAGTGGGCGGCACCGTCAATGGTCAGCAATACAACACCGTGCAGGATGGCACCAACGATTCCAAGCAGCTAGACGCCTTCGGTGGTCCGCAGAGCCTCTACCGCTCCACCAACGACCGGAGCTACGTCACGTCCAACGTGGCCGCCAACCTCAACTTCCGCCACACCTTCTCCACCGATTCGGCGGGTGCCCGTGAGCTAACCGCCGACGCCGACTACGCCTACTACGACAGCCGCCGCTTACAACAACTAAACACGCTGTTCACTTTTCCCAAAGATTCAACCGATTTGTTGGACGGCAACCAAAAAGGCAAGCTTACTATCCAGTCGGTGAAGGCGGACTACACGCATCCTATTAGTAAGCAACTGCGGCTGGAGGCGGGCGGCAAAGTAAGTTGGGTACACTCCGATAACGATGTGCTGTTTCGGGTGCCGGGGCCTGATGGCATTGGGTTGGTGCGAGACCCACTCCGCTCCAACCACTTTATTTATGATGAGAACATCAATGCGGGCTACGTCAACGTGAACTACACTCTAACTGGCTGGACGCTGCAAGGCGGCCTCCGCGGCGAACATACAGACGTAACCGGCCGCCCCGAAGACCCCAAAGACAACTTCGACCGCAATTACTTCCAACTCTTCCCAAGCGCCGCCGTTAAGCGCACCTTCTCCGACAAACACGAAACCTCCTTGTCGTTGAGCCGCCGCATCGACCGACCTTCTTATGGGCAGTTGAATCCATTCCGGACGTACATAGACGCTACCACCTTCGGTGCTGGCAACCCGAACCTACGCCCCCAAACCAGCTACAATTTCGAGTTGACGCATACGTTCCGCCAGAAATACAGCATCGGCCTCAGCTACAGTGTCACCTCCGACCCTATCATCGGCACGGTGCAGCCCGCCGACGACAGCACCCGCGCGGTGGTGTCGACCAGCCAGAACTTGGGCCAGCAGCAATACGTGGCCCTTACGCTGAACGCACCGCTGGAAATAGCTAAGTGGTGGACTATGAACAACAACGTGGTGGTCTACTACAACCACTTCACCGGCAACCTAGCTGGCACGAACCTGAATGCAGGCAAGGCCGCTTACAATGTCAACTCCACCAGCACGTTCCCACTAGGTAAGGGGTGGACGATTGATTTGACGGGTAGCTACCAGTCGCCGGAGGTGTACGGGTTCTTCCGGCTGCGGCCCCAAGGGCAAGTAACCGCAGGCATACAGAAATCGGCTTGGGACCGGAAAGGCACCTTCAAGCTCAACGTCACCGACATCCTCTACACCGGCGTAACCCGGGCCACCTCCACTTACAACAACTACGTCGAGCGTTTCTACCAGCGCGGCGACTCCCGTGTAGCTACCTTTTCTTTCTCCTACCGCTTCGGCAACGAGAAAGTGGCACCCACCCGTCGCCGCCAAGGAGGCGCCGAGGACGAGAAACGCCGGGCCGGCTAAGTTTGATTATTCTTCAACAGCATTATCTTGCTTCCATCTGAGTAGACAACTCAGTTTGAGACAAGTATGAAACGCCACCTCTCCACTTGCCACGAATTGTAGGTATCAACTACAATTCAAATGAAACAACCGAAAAAACGTTGGGCTTGGACCGCCCGGCAACGCGGGCGCGCAAGATTCTGTCGCCGTAATTTCAAACCAAGTGCTAGCTTCCTTAAACAGTTGTGGATTGTGCACCGTGCCCACACTCGCAAGGCACTTCACCAAGTACTGTGTGGCGCTGAAGAAACAACGGTTCAATTTCCCTATCACCACAAGCACAACGGTCATTGGCTGTCTTAGTTGCAAAAGAGGAACGCTTAGCCAAGCGTTCCTCTTTTGTTATACTCTGCCTATCAGTTGATTACAAATAACGAAGAAGTAAACGAAGATTACTTGTGTGAAATGAAGCTTGTTGCGGCATCTACTAGAAGAGCAAGAACGCCGCTGATTCTGCCACCTAGTAACAGTTCAATTCTCTGATTTTCTTCTATGCCCTTCCCTACCAACTTTCTTGTTGCAATAAGTTTGCTATTAGTATTTACGCAAACCGCTCATGGCCAGCTTCCAGATGATCTTCAAGTAATAAGGGCTCAAAATCCAGACTCTATTAGTAAGAATCTTCCTATCACCTGTAGACCAATTCGGCAAACTAGTAATGAGCCCCTACATATTATAGACGGAGCACCTGCTACACAAGAGCAGGTTTACGCGTTAAACCCAAACCAAATAAAGGAAATCAATGCCCTGAAGGGTCCTGAAGCAACAGCAATTTATGGCTCACTCGGTGTTAAAGGCGCTCTAATAATCACCACGAAGAGACGTTTCAGAACAAACAGATAAAACGCTGATTTTCTGACAAGTAAAAAGCACGAGGCGAGTTGCAATGCAGCCCACCTCGTGCTTTTTACTTGCTATGATTTGAATCCTTCTACCCTTTTGGGGTCAGCGTGATATAGGGGATTATACATTCCTCCAACGAAATGCCGCCGTGCTGGAACGTGTCCTTATAGTAGTTCACGTAGTAGTTATAGTTGTTGGGGTAGGCGAAGAAATAGTCGCCGACTGTGAAGACGTAGGCGGTGCTCACGTTTTCGCGAGGCAGGAAGATGCGCTCCGGCTTGCGGACCGTGTACACGTCCTTGCTGTCATCGAAGCCGAGGTTTTTGCCGTGCTTGTAACGCAAGTTGGTGTTGGTGTTCCGGTCGCCTACAATCTTGTACGGGCGCTTCACACGGATGGTACCGTGGTCGGTGGTAATGATAAGCTTGCCTTTGCGCTCGGAAATCTGCTGGAGCATTTCGTAGAGCGGCGAGTGCAGAAACCACGAACGGGTGATGCTGCGGTACGCCGACTCATCGGCGGCTAGCTCCCGAATCATGGCCATGTCGGTGCGGGCGTGCGAGAGCATGTCCACAAAGTTGTAGACGATGATGTTCAGCTTGTTGTTGTTGTGCAGGTTGGCCATTTTGCCGAGCAAGTCTTTGCCGGCTTGCAGGTTGGTTACCTTGTTGTAGCTGAACTTCTGCTTCTGGCCGGCCTTCTGGAAGTTTATTTCCACTAACTCGGCTTCGTGCAGGTTTTTACCCTCGTCATCGTCGTCCCACACCCACAGGTTAGGGTATTTCTTCTGGATATCACCGGGCATCATGCCCGCGAAGATGGCGTTGCGAGCGTAGGCCGTGGTAGTGGGCAGAATGGAGTAGTACATTTCCTCCTGATCCACGGTGAATAATTCGGCGATAATCGGCTCCAGAATCTTCCACTGGTCGTAGCGCAGGTTGTCGATGAGCACAAAGTAGACGGGCGTGTCGCCGGTGGCTTTCATGAGCGGGAACACCCGGTCCTTGAACAACTGGTGCGACATGAGCGGGGCATCCTTGTCGTCGCCATTCACCCAATCCTCGTAATCCTCGGTGATGAAGCGGCCAAAGTAGGTGTTGGCCTCGTCTTTCTGCATGTTGAAGACGTCGGCCATGCTCTTGCCTTCCGTCTCATTAATTTCCAACTCCCAATACACCAGCTTCTTGTATACATCGGCCCACTCACTCGGCGTGAGGCGGTCGGAAAGCTGCATGCCGAGTTGACGGAAGTCGCGCTGATAGCCAGAATTGGTTTTTTCGGAAACCAGGCGCTTGTTGTCGAGCACTTTCTTCACCGAGAGCAGAATCTGGCTCGGGTTAACGGGCTTGATGAGGTAATCGGCAATCTTGGAGCCGATAGCCTCTTCCATTATGTGCTCTTCTTCGCTCTTGGTTATCATGATTACCGGCACGGTCGGGCGCACGGCTTTTATTTCTGTCAGGGTTTCGAGGCCGGTAAGACCGGGCATGTTCTCATCTAGGAATACGATGTCGTAGGTCTGCTCCTGGATTTGTTCGATGGCATCGGCCCCGGAATTAACGCCCGTTACATCGTATCCTTTTTCTTTGAGGAAGAGAATGTGGGGCTTGAGTAGGTCGATTTCATCGTCGGCCCAGAGTATGCTATACTGTTGCATATGGGTGGTTGGGGAGGTGAATGCATGTACTGCCAACTAACCAGTTGCTAGTCGGCGACTCATTTAACGAGCTTCAGCAGGTAGTTGCAACGCCCGCAGTGCAGTTAGACTACAAAGAGGCCACTTGGCTTAAACAGGTTGCAACTGAAGTTTCGTAAGTAGCTTTACTGCCAATCCCTGGTTTTTGATTTAAAAAATTACTTCCAACCGATATTCCCATCAAACTCCGCCGTAAAGTAGCGGAAAATACTTGGGTTCTGTTGCCGCTGAAAAAAGCGCGAAGCTCCAGCCTCGCGTCTCATCGCACGAAATTCGTTGGTCCGGCATCCTTTTCATCCGTTCCCCGATGCGCGAAGCTGGAGCTTCGAGCTACTGCTTATGAACAAGAAGAAAATCTTCAACGACCCGGTGTATGGCTTTGTAACTATCCCACGGAGTTGTTGTTCGACTTGATTGAACATTCTTATTTTCAGCGTCTTCGGCGGATTCAGCAGTTGGGTCTCACGATGTTCGTATATCCGGGGGCACTGCATACGCGTTTCCACCACGCCTTAGGCGCCATGCACCTCATGACGCTGGCCCTGCGCACGCTCAAAGACAAAGGCATCAAGATTTCGGCCAAGGAAGGCGAGGCCGCTATGGCGGCCATTCTGCTCCACGACATCGGCCACGGCCCCCTTTCCCACGCTTTGGAGCGCAGCATTTTCCACGACGTCAATCACGAGGAAATCAGCCTGCACCTAATGCGGAAGCTGAACGCCGAGTTCGACGGCGCCTTGGATTTGGCCATCGATATTTTCCAAGGCACTTACCACCGACCATTCTTCCACCAGCTAGTCAGCAGCCAGCTCGACATGGACCGGCTCGACTACCTCAACCGCGACTCGTTCTACACCGGGGTGCAGGAAGGCCGCCCCGGCGCTGACCGCCTCATCAAGATGCTGACCGTGGTAAATGAGCGGCTGGTGCTCGAAGAAAAGGCGGTGTACAGCATCGAAAACTTCTTGGTGAGCCGCCGCTTGATGTACTGGCAGGTGTACCTGCACAAAACCGTCACGAGCGCCGAGCAGATGATTATTCGCATCATGCAGCGCGCCCAAGACCTCACCCGCGCCGGTCATAAAGTACCCGCCTCCCCGGCCCTGCATTTTTTCCTGGCCAAAGCCGTATCACAAGCAGAATTCGAGGCCGACGATGCTATCCTGCGCCGCTTCACCCGCCTCGACGACACCGACGTGTGGAGTGCCGTAAAGTTGTGGGCCGACCATCCCGACAAAGTGCTGAGCTACCTCGCTCAAAGCATCTTGGATCGACACCTGTTCAAAATCAGCCTCCAAACCGAAGCCTTCGATGACGACTTTCAAATCGGTATTGTCGAGCTGATTGCCGAGCGGTTTGGCCTCTCTCCCAACGACGCGGCCCAACTCATGATTGCCGGCCGCATCAGCAATAACGCCTATGACGCCGACGGCCAAGACACGATTGATGTGCTAACCAAGCGTGGCCGCGTGGTGAACGTAGCCGAAGCCTCCGACCTGCCTAACATCAAAGCCCTCGGCCAACGCGTCGAGAAGCATTATATCTGTTACCCTAAAGAGATATTATAATGTTAAGCTCAACTCAAAGCCCGTCATACTGAATTTACTGATGCATTTTATCTGCCGACTTTGCCACGCTATTGTCATGCTGAGCACAGTCGAAGCATCTCGCTCGTGTGGTAACCTAATTCAGCACCACAACGTCAGCACGCGAGATGCTTCGACTGCGCTCAGCATGACCGTGACTTTGACAATATTTTCCAACAGCATCACGCTGGCTAGGTACTTCTGTTAGCAGGCGTTAGGCTGTGCAGAATGGCTGTAAACCTTTATTGCTGTCCTGCATAATTGAGCACGATGCACCAGCACCAACTTTTATCTACTTTTGCCCGATGGAATTTACGGTAGGCCAGATAGCAGAAGTGCTGCGCGGCGCAGTGGAAGGCGACGCGTCCCAGCGGATTGATCGGCTGGCAAAAATCGAAGAAGCCCAAGCGGGTTCTCTTTCTTTTCTAGCCAACCTGAAGTACGAGCCACACCTCTATACGACCGGTGCTTCGGCCGTTATTGTGAGTCGCAACCTAGAGTTGCGCCAACCCGTCCAAACCGCGCTAATCCGCGTCGACGACCCTTATTCCAGTTTTACCACGCTGCTGGAGTTTTACCAGCAAGCAACTCGCACTGGCCGCCGGGGCGTGGAGGAGCCGAGCTTTATGGGGACCAACTCTACCATCGGCGGCAACCACTACCGCGGGGCGTTTTCCTATATCGGTGAGAATTGCCAGATCGGCGATGATGTCGTGATATTTCCACACGTGTTCATCGGCGACCGGTGCAAAATTGGCAACGGCACCATCTTGTATGCCGGGGCGAAAATCTACGCCGAAACCGTAATTGGCGAGCGGTGCACCATCCACGCGGGCGCTGTAGTCGGTTCCGATGGGTTTGGATTTGCTCCGCAGCCTGATGGTTCGTACCGAACCATTCCGCAGATTGGCAACGTGGTATTAGAAGACAACGTCAGCATTGGCGCCAATGCTACAATTGACTGCGCTACGATGGGTTCCACCGTCATCCGGGAGGGCTCAAAGATTGACAACTTGGTCCAGATTGCGCACAACGTAGAAATAGGACGGCACACGGTAGTAGCCTCACAAAGCGGCATTTCGGGCTCCACCAAAATCGGAGACTTCTGTGTATTGGCGGGCCAAGTCGGCTTGGCCGGCCACCTGACGCTGGCGAATCGCACTACTGTTACGGCACAATCGGGTGTGGGCAAGTCTATTAAAGAAGAAGGACAGTTTTTGCAGGGTGCTCCGGCCTTCAATTTGCGTGATAGTCTGCGGGCGCAAGCCGTTTTTCGGCACCTACCCGATTTGGAACGTCGCATCACGCAACTAGAGCGCCGTACGAACCCGCCGGAAAAGTCCTAGCTTTGTCGCTGTAAGTGCCGCTACACGTTGTAAGTTTGGCGGCCTTTTCATTACCTGTTTTTTCGCCTTCTTCGCTTGCAGCTTACAGCTTATTGCTGATAGCTACCCAAAATGAACGACAAGCAACATACCATCAAGGCTCCCGTGACGGTAAGCGGCATCGGGCTGCACACCGGCGTTCAAGCCACCATGACGTTTTGCCCGGCTCCCGTAGGCCACGGTTACCAGTTCCAGCGCATGGATTTGCCCGATCAGCCTATTGTAGTGGCTGACGTAGACAATGTAGTAGACCTTTCGCGGGGCACCACCATCGAACAAAACGGAGCCCGCGTCAACACTGTGGAGCACACGCTGGCGGCCTTGGTCGGGTTGCAGATCGACAACGTTCTCATCAAACTCGATGGCCCGGAGCCGCCTATCATGGATGGTTCCAGTTATCAGTTCATCCAAGCGCTGGAAGACGCTGGCCTAGAAGAACAAAATGCATTGCGCAACTTCTACGAGATTCCTGAGGAAATTCGCTTCGTAGACAACGGCCGTGCCGTGGAGCTTGCCGCGCTTCCTCTCAACGATTACCGCTTGACGGTAATGGTGGACTACAACTCCCCCGTGTTGGGCTCTCAACACGCCTCGTTGACGGACATCAGCTTGTTTAAAAATGATATTTCCAGCTCGCGAACTTTTTGCTTTCTGCACGAGCTAGAGGCACTCTATAAACAAAACCTCATCAAGGGCGGCGACCTAAGCAATGCTATTGTGGTAGTGGACCGCGTAGTGAGTGAAGACGAATTGAGTGAACTAGCCACCATGCTCGGCAAGCCCAAAGTGGCGGTCAAGAAGGAAGGCATCCTCAACAACGTAGACCTGCGCTACAAAAACGAGCCCGCCCGCCACAAGCTCCTTGACTTGGTAGGCGACTTAGCGCTGGTGGGTAGGCCGCTGAAGGGGCAGATTCTAGCGGCTCGGCCGGGTCATGCCGCCAACGTAGCCTTCGCCAAGAAGATTAAGAAGAAGATGATGGAGGCCAACTCCTCCCCCGTGCCGCACTACGATCCTGCGCGTGAGCCGGTCATGGACATCAACCAGATCATGCAGGTACTGCCTCACCGCTACCCGTTCCTGCTGATCGACAAGGTGATTCACCTCGACGATACGTCGGTGGCCAGCATCAAAAATGTAACCATCAATGAGCCGTTCTTTACAGGCCACTATCCTGGCAACCCCGTATTCCCGGGTGTGCTGCAAGTAGAGGCTATGGCCCAGACGGGTGGTATTTTGGTGCTGAATACTGTACCGGATCCAGAGAATTATACCCCGTACTTTGTGGGCATCGAAAATTGCCGCTTCCGCCGCATGGTGAAGCCCGGCGATACTATCATTTTCCGCTGCTGGTTGCTGGCTCCTGTCAAGCGCGGCATTGCGAAGATGAGAGGTCAGGCTTTTGTCAATGGCAAAGTGGTAATGGAGGCTGAAATGAGTGCCGCCATCGTACGTAAAGACGCTTAATATTTTAATTCTGAGTTTTGAATTATGAATTCTGAATTGACAACCACGTTGGGCAATATGTCGGCTGGTCTGAATCGTTCATTCAATTCATAGTTCAGAATTCATAATTCAGAATCTCTCCTCCTCCGAATGAACCAGCCGCTCGCCTATATCCATCCCGAAGCCAAAATCGCGCAAAACGTGGTTGTGGAACCTTTCACAACCATTGATAAGGATGTGGAGATTGGGGAAGGTACCTGGATTGGTCCGAACGTAACAATTATGTCCGGGGCCCGCATCGGCAAGAACTGCAAGATCTTTCCGGGCGCCGTTATTGCTGCCATTCCCCAAGACCTGAAGTTTGCCGGCGAAAAAACTTCGGTTATTATCGGCGACTACACCGTCATTCGGGAGTGCGTGACGGTAAACCGTGGCACTGTAGATCGATTGAAAACTGTGGTAGGCTCTAATTGCTTGCTCATGGCCTATGTGCACGTTGCTCACGACTGCATCGTAGGCAACCATTGCGTGCTGGCAAACGGGGTTCAGCTTGCTGGTCACGTAGAAATCGGGGACCATGCCATTATCGGTGGCACTTCGGCGGTGCATCAGTTTGTGAAGGTAGGTCAGCACGCTATGGTCTCAGGGGGGTCGTTGGTGCGTAAAGATGTTCCGCCCTTCGTGAAGGCCGGGCGCGAGCCCCTCACTTATGCTGGCATTAACAGCATTGGACTGCGCCGGCGCGGCTATTCCGACCAGAAAATTTCCGAAATTCAGCAGCTATACCGGTTGCTATTTTTAGGTGGCATGAACAACAACGACGCACTTGACAAAATTGAGTTGGAATTAGCGCCCTCGCCGGAGCGCGACGAGGTAGTGAACTTCGTGCGTAATTCTGGACGCGGCGTAATTAAGGGCTACTCGCGCAACGGCAACGGTGCAGATTGAAGCTACCGGGCTTGGCAAACGCTACGCTCGTGAATGGATTTTCCGGGGCCTGACGCACACGTTCCAATCGGGTTCCGCCACGGCTATTTTGGGCCCCAACGGCGCGGGTAAAAGTACACTGCTGAATACCCTTTCGGGCCAGCAACTTCCCACGGATGGCACGTTGGTCTACCAACATAAGAGCCAAACAGTACCTGTAGAAGAGGTCCCACCCCTGCTGGCTTACGCCGCGCCGTATCTAGAGTTGATTGAGGAGCTCACGCTGACCGAGTTATTGCATTTTCACACTCGTTTCAAGCCACTGAGGCCGGGGATCACGCAGCAGCAACTAATCGAGCTGATGTACCTCGAAAAGTCCCGTCACAAGTTGGTGCGCGACTTTTCCTCAGGCATGAAGCAGCGCCTAAAGCTGGCTTTAGCGCTTTATGCTGATACTCCCCTGCTCCTCCTCGACGAGCCTACTACCAATCTTGACCGTGCCGGCGTAGCATGGTATCTAGAACATGTGCGCGCAACGCTGGAAGGGCGCACTGTGCTCGTATCCAGCAATGTGCCAGAGGAATACAACTTCTGTACCGAGCAATTAAACGTGACGGACTTTGGAGCAAGAGCCGCCCGGTAAATCACTTTTGCCTGCGGTTAAGCCGGAGTTATCACTAGGAAAAGCCGGCTGAGAAAGCACTTCTCTTCAACAGGACAGCCTATTTAACTGAGCTTTGGCGCTGGAAGTCATCGAGCCTTTTGAATTTAGCGAGTAACCCTCTGTTTTGCAGCTATATGAAGCAGAGAAGTACTAACTCACTTCATCGAAATAATGCCTACTTACAGGTCCAGCCTGTGCTTTTTACCATCTCGACCACTAACCCAAAACCTTCCGTCACGTATCTTCGCACCGGTAACCTTGCCATTAGAGCTAATTTATTATCCACTTCCCAAGCCCCTGACAAGGCCATGAGACAATACGACGACCTCGACGACGACGACCTGGATGACGACGACCTGGATAGCTTCGCTAAAACTGGCGGCAGCAAAACCCGTGGTTCTTCCGAAGATCAGCTTTCGGCTAAATATGCCGATTACCTGATGTGGCGTGATACAGGTTCCTCCCACGACGAGGCGCTGGACCTGGCCAGCATGACCGAAGAAGAATATACCACTGCCGAAGCCGCCGAAGATCCTGACGGTAGCCGCGGATTCAGCAGCCTCGACGATGACGATGATGACTTCGACGATGATGACGATGACGACCTAGGTGGTTCAAGCCGCCGCAGTGGCCGCAGTAGCTTCGACGATGATGATTTCTAAACCTAGAGCTTAACCTTTTAGGCTCTTGAGGTAAAACGGTCCTGCCACCAAACCAAACAGCCCGCGCTACATAGCACGGGCTGTTTGGTTTGGTGGCAGGACTGTTCTGTGGTTGCCAGTAGTGCTCTACTAGCTTTTGCTACCAAAAACCCGCTTCAATAGTTCGGTAGTGCGGGCCACGGGGTTCTCGCGGATATTGGCTTCCTCTTGCGCAACGAGGGTGAACAATCCGTCGATAGCCTTGCCGGTGGCGTACTGGTTCAGGTCGGTTTGCACGGGCGTTACCAGCGGAATTTTATTGTAGCGGGTCGAGAGGTCAGTGTAGTAGCGGGTGGCCCCTACTTTATCGAGGCTCTGCTGAATGATGGGCTTGAAAGCCGTGGTGAGCTGCGGAGTGGTAGTGCGCTGCAAATACTGCGTAGCCGCATTTTTCTCACCGGTCAGGATATTCCACACGTCCGTAAACGTCAGGCTTTTGATAGCCGATAAAAAGATAGGCTTGGCACTCTTAGCGGCGTCTTCTGCCCCCCGGTTCAACGACAGCTCGAACTTATCAACCTGGCTGCCGAGCCCGATAGAACGCAATGTATTGGCAACGCGTTGTGCGTCGGGCGGGAAGGGAATGCGGATGAGGCGGTTGAGGTAGAAGCCGTCTGTTTTGGAAGCTTGGTCGGTGCCTTTGCTGATGCCTTGCACCAGCGCTTCTTTGAGGCCATTGGCTGTCTCGGTGTTGGTTAGGCTGCCGTGGCTCGTGCTCGTTGAAGTGGTGGACGTCTTGGGGTCGGCAGCTTGATCTGGCCAATTTTAGGCAAAGAAAATATTTGAGCGGACGCGCTGAGTTGCAACCCTAGCAGCACGAGTGGTAAAGCGAGAAAACGGCGGTAGTTCATGGCGAGAAAGACGAGGTACTGATTGTGGTTGGTCTTTTGCAGAAACCGGACCAAAACAAATGCAGCGCCCTGTAGCGTGGGAATTTGCTCCACGCTACAGAGCGCCACAACTACAGCACGGCTTTTTAGTGCACTGACAGTTACTTTCCGAAAACTCGTTTCAACAGTTCACTACCGCGCGCAGCAGGGTTAGCTCTAATCTTTGCTTCTTCGGCGGCTACCAACGTGAAAAGGCCGTCTACCGTCTTCTGAGAAGCATAAGGCGTAAGCTGTGGTTCCAGCTTGGTAACAAGCGGAATCTTGTTGTAGCGGCCCACCATTTCGGCGTATAGCTTGGTAGCACCCGTTTGCTCCAACGACTGCTGAATAATAGGTTGGAAAGCAGTTTTGAGTTGATCGGCAGTTTTCCCGTACAAGAAGGTGGTAGCCGCGTCTTCTTCTTTGCTGGTAGCCAGCCCAAGTGCATCCTGAAAACTTAAATTTTGAACAGCACCCAAGAAAACAGGCCCGGCCTCTTTGGCGGCCGCCTCGGCGCTCCGATTCAAAGCCACCTCAAAGTTGTCGACCAAAGCGCCCAAACGCAGTTTGCGCATCGTAGCCGCTACCAACTCGGCTTCGGGCGGAAACGGAATACGGATGTCGGTATTGGCGTTGAAGCCGTCGGTGGCAGAAGCCTGTTCGATACTGCGCGTGATGCTTTGCGTAAGAGCTTCTTTCAGGCCACTATTCGCTTCCGAATCGGTGAGCGGCGCTTTTACAACGGCGGCTACCGCGGCGGCAGCGGTGGTTTTGGCCGTTGTGGTTTTGGTGGTCGTTGTTGTTTTAGCTGGCGCTTTAGCAGCAGGCTTTTTTGTTGTAGTGGTCTTTTTTGTGGTGGTAGTTTTTTTGGCTGTGGTTTGAGCCTGAACCACCAGCGGAGCCGCCACGCTCAAGGTTATGGCAAGAGTTAATGCGCGAAAACAATTCATAATAAATAAAAGACTAAAACCAGACCGCCCTCGTGGTGGTCTTACGCGTCGTGGCACCAAATTGCGCCATTTCCCTCTCCTATCCTAACCTCTTCCTTATGCCCATGCTCCCCGACGTTGAAATTATGACCATTGGCGACGAACTGCTCTACGGGCAGGTTATCGACACCAATTCAGCCTTTATGGGCCAAGAGTTGGCCACTATTGGGTTGCGTGTCCGGCAGATTTCCAGCGTTTCCGACCGTGCCGATGAAATTGTAACTGCGCTTGACTTGGCTCGCCAACGAGCCCAAGTGGTGCTCATCACCGGTGGCCTCGGGCCGACCAAAGACGACCTCACCAAGCACGTGCTGGCGCGTTACTTTCACAGCGAACTGGTGCTGCATCAACCCACCCTCACGCACGTCGAGGACATATTTCGCCGTTTCAACCGCCCCATGCTCGAAGTGAACCGGCAGCAAGCCATGGTACCCGCTAACTGTGAGGTATTGTTCAATGCCGTAGGCACGGCACCGGGTATGTGGTTTGAGGACGCAGGAACGGTGTTCGTGAGCATGCCCGGTGTACCGCACGAAATGAAGTACCTGATGACCGAGCAAGTGCTGCCGCGGCTGCAAACTCGCTTTCAGGTGCCGCCCATCGAACATGTGGTGGTCCAGACCATTGGGTTAGGCGAGTCGTTTTTGGCTGAAAAAATAGCGAATTGGGAAACCGCCCTGCCCCCGAATATCAAGCTGGCGTACCTGCCCTATTTAGGTGGGGTCCGGCTGCGCCTTACGGGCCACGATGACGGGTTGCCTCATTTGCGGCAGCGGATGGAAGCCTTGTTGCCCGAGTTACGAGCAGCCATTGGCGAATACATTTTCGCGGAAGGTGAGGTGAAGATCGAGGCCGCTGTTGGCCAGATGCTGCAAGCACGAAGTTTGACGGTGGGCACAGCCGAAAGCTGCACGGGGGGCTTACTCGCGCACAAAATCACGAGTGTACCCGGCAGCTCTGTCTACTTCCGCGGTAGTGTGGTGGCCTACCACAACGACATAAAAATGCAGGAGCTAGGCGTGCTGCCCGAAACATTGGCTGCGCACGGAGCCGTGAGCGAAGCCACCGTCCGGGAAATGGCCGAAGGTGCCCGCCGCCGGCTCGGCGTTGACGTAGCCCTTGCTACCAGCGGTATTGCCGGCCCCGACGGCGGCACCGAAACCAAACCGGTCGGCACTATTTGCATTGCCTACGCCGATGCCAATCAAACTGTTAGCCGCCAATTCACTTTCAACCGCGGCCGCCAGCTCAATGTGGAGTATACCGTCACCATGGCGCTGAACCTGCTACGCCAGAATCTACCAACTATTCCAAAGGAAGTGTAGCAACACTACGTTTTAGTTAAGCCCACCTCCTGTCATGCTGAGCTTGTCGAAGCATCTCGCGTGCTGAGGTTGCCATGCTACCTGAGTTTACCACACGAGCGAGATGCTTCGGCTGCGCTCAGCATGACAATACCTCTACAACGTCAGCACGCGAGATGCTTCGATAAGCTCAGCATGACCGTTACTACAGCAACCAAGGTATCAGTCGGCGCAGCTTAGTATATCAGTGGTACGTAGACGCCCTTGGCGTTCGGGTTTTCGGTTACCTTTGAGCTCGAAAACTCCCCACCCAATAATTAACACAACCCCTATCCCTACCGCATGGCACGAGTGGAAATGGTGATGCCCAAAATGGGCGAAAGTATCATGGAAGGCACCGTTCTGAAATGGCTCAAGCAAGTCGGCGACACGATTGAGCAAGACGAATCGGTGCTGGAAGTTGCAACCGACAAAGTAGATACCGAAGTACCCGCTATTCAGGCCGGCGTGTTGCAGGAGATATTGGTGCAAGAAGGCCAAGTAGTAGCGGTAGGAGCACCCATTGCCATTGTGGAAACCGAGCCAGCCAGAGCCGATACCGCTACTCCGGCGGCCGCCCCCGCAGCGCCTGCTTCCACTTCCGCTGAAACACCTGCTGTTCCCGACAATGGCGTAGCCGAAGTTCCGTACATACCTGAACCTGGTACCACTGCGGAGCAACCCACCGCGCAGCCGCAACCGGGCCGTTTTTACTCGCCGCTCGTGCTCAGCATTGCGCGCGAGGAAGGTATTTCGATGGCCGATCTGGAATACCTACCCGGCACGGGTAGCGAAAACCGCGTCACGAAGAAAGACATTCTTGACTACGTAGCTGCTGGTAAAAAGCCCCTGGTCGCGCAAGCTGCGGCACCCCAACCGGCGGCCCCAACGCCTGCGCCGGCAACGCCAGAAGCTAGTGCTCCAGCTACTGCCACGCCCGCCCCGCAAGCTGCTCCTGCCGTTCAAGCAGCGCCCACTCCTGCAACTGCAACGCCACAACCCGCAGCCAGCAGCCAATCCGCAACCAAGGCTGTACCATCTATCAGTGGAAACCAGGAGCTGATTGAAATGGACCGGATGCGCAAGATGATTGCGCAGCGCATGGTCGATTCCAAGCGGATTGCCCCGCACGTCACGTCGTTCGTGGAGGCCGACGTAACAGACCTTGTGAACTGGCGCAACGCAAACAAGGATGCCTACAAGAAGCGCGAGGGCGAGAACCTCACCTTTACGCCTATCTTCATTCAGGCTATTGCCCGCGCCATCCAGGATTTCCCCAACATCAATGTGTCGGTGGAGGGAGACTACATCATCAAGAAGCGCGACATCAACATTGGGGTAGCCGTAGCCTTGCCTTCCGGCAACCTTATTGTACCCGTGATTCACAATGCCGACCAGCTTAACCTCAACGGCCTAAGTAAGCGCGTAAACGACCTCGCCAACCGGGCCCGGTTAAACAAACTCAAGCCCGAAGACCTAGAGGGCGGCACTTACACCATTTCCAACGTCGGCTCGTTTGGCAATGTGATGGGTACGCCCATCATTATGCAGCCGCAGGTAGCTATTATGGCGGTGGGTGCTATTAAGAAGAAGCCAGCCGTCATCGAAACCCCGCAGGGCGACTTGATTGGCGTGCGGCAATTCATGTTCCTGTCGCACTCCTACGACCACCGCGTGGTTGATGGCTCGTTGGGCGGCATGTTTGTGCGCAAGGTGGCCGATTATTTAGAGCAGTTTGACCCAAATACGGCTATTTAATTGTTGCAGGGTTGTGTGTTGAATTGTTGGCTGTTCTACAATTCGCTGAAACAGTTAACCATCCGACAAGTACCCATTCAACCATTCCCTTCATGAACAAAGTGCTGCCTCTTGGTGCCCTGCTCATCTCCCTAGGCCTCATCATTTTTCTATACCTGCGCATCAACAAACTGGAAGAAGCTCTTAAACAGTCAGAACAACGCTTCTCAGACTGTGAGACCGTAAACTTCCAACTGCAAAACCAACTGGTTGCCGCTACCCGTGGTCCGGTTCCAGACAGCCTGAGGGTGCGTGACTAGCTTTTGCGCCTGAACTCATACCCTTCTTTGCAATAAAAAGCCCCGCCATGTCATGGCGGGGCTTTTTATTGCGAGACGATTTACGGGTTAAGCTTTCACTCCCAACAACATAAGTATAAAGGCATATTGCCGGGCTACATCGTTGATGGATTTGAAGCGGCCGGAGGCGCCGCCGTGGCCAGCAGCCATATCGGTGTGCAAGAGCAACAAATTGTCGTCGGTTTTCATGGTGCGGAGCTTGACTACCCACTTGGCGGGCTCGAAGTACTGCACCTGCGAGTCGTGCAAGCCGGTGGTGACGAGCAGGTTCGGGTATGCTTGGGCGCGTACTTGGTCGTAGGGCGAGTACGAGAGCATGTAGTCATAGAACTCTTTCTTGTTGGGGTTGCCCCACTCGTCGTACTCCCCGGTAGTGAGCGGGATGCTAGCATCGAGCATAGTGGTTACCACGTCCACGAAGGGCACGGCCGCCACTACCCCTTTGTAGTACTCGGGGTGCAGGTTCACTACGGCACCCATCAGCAGGCCACCCGCCGAACCACCTTGTGCGAACAGCTTATCCGCCGAGGCAAACTTCTGATCAATCAGGTATTTAGAGCAATCGGTGAAGTCGGTGAAGGTGTTTTTCTTGTTCAGCTTCTTGCCATTTTCATACCACTGCCGCCCGAGTTCCTGCCCTCCCCGAACGTAGCAGATGACATAGGCGAAGCCCCGGTCGAGCAAACTTAAGCGCGCGACACTAAACGTGGCGTTGGTGGAGTTGCCGTAGGACCCGTAAGCGTATTGCTGCACGGGTGCGGTGCCATCCTTCTTGAAGCCTTTCTTGTAGACTATAGAAAGCGGGATTTTCCAAGAGCTGTAAAGCAAATTGGCGACGCATGTATGCGTCGCCAATTTGCTTTAGATCAAAGAAAGTTGCTGTAGTGCTTGGTACCTACTTAGGGCCGCCCGCCGCCCTGCTGGCCACCACTGTCGTTGCCGCCCTCCTCTTTCTGGTCGTCGTTGTTGATTGATTTCTTGCGCTTAGGTGGCGCCGTCGTCAGCTTGCCAATCCGGTAGCTTAAGTTCACACGGAAACCTGTCCGATAGAGTACGTTGACGCTGTTTTGGGCCAGAATGGGTGAGTTGATTTCGGTGCGGATGTTGTTGCGCGGCGTAAAGAAGTTGTCGGCACCTACCCCGATGCTGCCTTTCTTCTCGTTGAAATCTTTCTTTACACCCAAGCTATACACCCCAAAACCGCCTTGGTAGCCCTGGAGTTGCACCTGACGCCCGCGGTAGAAGCTAAAGAATTGCAGCCCCCATCCTTTGGTGAAAGCATAACTACCTTGCATCCGGCCGCTAATCACCCAACCCTGGTTTTTGGCCTGGAAAATAGGGTCCGACAGATTGTTGTCTAGCACTGCATAGTACGTATCGAAGCCGCCGCCAAGGGTCAACTTATTGTTGAGGTTAACGTTGGCGAATACACTGCCGCCGTAAGCATTTTCCTGCCCGATGTTGTCGAAGGTAGTCTTGATGGTATCGAGGCTGCTAGTACGTACTGCCTGAATGGAACCGGTCGTGTTACGAGCGAAAAGCGAGAAGTTGAGCGAGGTTTTCTTGATGAACGTGTTGTACCCTAGCTCGAAGTTGTTGGTATATTCAGGATCCAGCTCCGGATTTCCCTGCGTGATGTTCAGAGGGTTGGCGGCCTGCCGGTTGGGGTTCAGGAATTGCAGCGAAGGGCGCTGAATCCGGCGGTTGTAACCGGCCTTCAGGGTGTTGCCGCTGGCAAACTTGCGCGACAAGTTCACGCTCGGTACCAGCACGCCATAAGAAGGAATATCAACGTCGGTGTCGGAGGCTTGGAAGTTGGCTTCGATGGTAGTGTATTCGTAGCGGGCACCGGCTTTCACGGTGTAATTCTTCAGGAAACCCAATGTGTACGAAGCGTAACCAGCCGCTACATTTTGGTCGTAGGTGAATGTGTTAGACAAATTGGTTCCTATTGTTTGCACCCCATCTGCGAAGGTGGCGTACTCACTGTTCACCTGGCGCATGATGTCTTTGGCGCCCACTTCTACCATCTGATTTTTACCAACCGGCATCTGGTAGTCGAACTGCAGCGTCATCTCCTGATTGTAGCTGTCGTTCTGGTTACGAAGTTGGCTACTCGAGTTCTGGTCGAGGCTTTCGAGAATATCGTTGGTGTAATTGTTTGTGCGATTGTTGCGGCTGTAGAGGGCCAATATGCTGAACTCCTGCTGCGGCGTCTCGAACGTGCGCGTGTAGTTTAGGTTCAGATCCAGCGTGTTCGACTCATCCAGCGTCCGAGCATTGCGCACATCCCTGCGGCTCAGCGGATAGTTACCTAACGAGTCAAGGCGGTACGATTCGCTCAGTAGGTTGTCTTGGTAGTTGGTGCCATTGCGCACGCCTAGCTGCACCGAAGCCGACAGGAAGTTGTACTTGTTGATATCGTAGTCCCAGCCCAGCGAATAGCGGCCGAACAGGTTGTTGTTGCGCGTTTTGGCGGTTTGCGTGGCTTGAGCCAAGTAGGTCCCATCCGTATCAAACGTATTCTGCACGTTCGAGAAGCGGCCGGGGGTGTTGTATTGCGCCCGGCCCCCACCACCGAGCGAGAAGCCCATCTTGCCGGTGCGGTAGCTGCCATTCAAGCCGAAGTCGGCACTACGCAAGCCGCCACTGCCGCGCGCATCGAGCGTAAAGCCCTGCAAGTTGTTTTGCTTGGTCACGATGTTGATGATACCGCCCGAACCTTCGGCGTCGTATTTGGCTGAAGGTGAGGTAATCACCTCCACCGATTTGATCTGGTCAGCCGGAATCTGCTTGAGCGCATCGGCAATGCTATTGGCGGAGATCGTGGAAGGCCGGTTGTTGATGAGCACCCGGATGTTGCTGCTGCCACGCAAGCTCACGTTGCCATCCAAGTCCACCGACAGCATGGGCACCCGCTTGAGCACGTCGGTGGCGTCGCCGCCGCGGGTGGTTTCGTCTTTCTCGGCGTTATAAACCGTGCGGTCAACCTTTTCTTCCACCAACGCGCGTTGGCCTTCAACCACTACTTCTTTCAGCGCCTGCGCCGACGAAGCCAGCGCAATTGTGCCAAGAGCTACAGTGTTGCCGGCATCGGTGATGACAATGCCCGGCTTGTCAATCGACTTGTACCCAAGAAAGCTGATCTGAACGGTATAAGTACCAGCTGCCACTTTACTCACAGCGAACTTACCGCTTTCGTCGGCGGCGGCACCATCGACGGGCTTGCCAGTAGCCGGATTGAGCAGTACCACAGTAGCATAAGGCACCGGCTGCTTGGTTCCGGCATCGGTAATGGTGCCCGTGATACGGCCACTGCCTTGCTGCGGCTGCACAGGTCCGGCCAATGCCGGACGCTGCCCACCCGCGGGTGGTCCGCCAGCCGGGGGGCCACCCGCCGGGCGACCCGTCCCGGCGGGTTGCTGGGCCATTGCCAGATAGCTACTACTAAGAAGTACTACTAGAAAGGAAAGCTTTTTCATACAATCAACTACTGCAACTGCCCTGCGTCCTCGCTTGGGTCTTTGTTTTATTTCTGGTAAAGAGAATCTTCTTGTTTGTCGGGTTACTCCTTCTCGTCCGCCTCACTTGGCGGTGAGAACTAGCAACCGGAGCCACAGACACCGTTCCGAGCAATTAGTGGCTCCAACCCTCAGTAATAATGTGCACCTGTTTGCCGGCTTATGCAGACGGTCAAGTCAGCCGCCTATGCTCACTCTGGTTCATTTCCTACGCTCGGCAGTACTGCTTACCCTGCGTATCCTATAAATGTTGCTTGTCTGAAGCACCAATTTTTAGAAGGGTGTAGCGAGGTAACTAGCGGTTTTTCAGTTAAATGGCCTTCAGATTTAGTTTCATTCAAGGCTTTACATCCTTGTACTGGTCTTATTGACTTAAAAAACCACAGTATGTTTACTCTTAAGGCATTAATTACTTAAAAATAAATCACATATACTTGATAATCAATTATATAGATAATAAAATATAGTATACAGATTTCTAGACTTAGCGCTACACCCAAGCTTACATCGAAAGCGCCACCTAACTCTACAGCTAGATGGCGCTTGAAATCTTCGAAAGTATGTCGGTTTAGGAGGCAATAAGCTGCACTTGAAGGGTTGCTCAAGCTGCGAAGCACCCTATTTCAGCAGCAAGAGCATGAAGGCAAACTGACGTGCCGCGTCGTGGATGGATTTGAAGCGGCCCGAAGCACCGCCATGCCCCGCTTCCATATCGGTGTGCAGCAATACGAGGTTATCGTCAGTTTTAGTGACGCGGAGCTTGGCTACCCATTTAGCGGGCTCAAAGTACTGCACCTGCGAGTCGTGCAAACCGGTGGTGACGAGCAGGTTCGGGTACGCTTGCGGCCGCACGTTATCATAGGGCGAGTACGAGAGCATGTAGTCGTAGAAGAGCTGCTCATTGGGGTTGCCCCACTCGTCGTACTCGCCGGTAGTGAGCGGAATTGTGTCGTCGAGCATGGTAGTTACTACGTCCACGAAAGGCACGGCTGCTACTACCCCTTTGTAATACTCGGGGTGCAAGTTGATAACGGCGCCCATCAGCAAACCGCCCGCCGAGCCGCCTGCGGCAAATAATGTGGCCGATGAGGTGTACTGCTCCTGAATCAGATAGGCTGAGCAGTCAGTAAAATCGGAGAAGGTATTTTTCTTGTTGAGCAGCTTGCCATCCTCGTACCACTGCCGCCCGAGTTCCTGCCCTCCCCGAATGTGGCAAATAACATACGCAAAACCTCGGTCGAGCAAGCTCAGGCGGGCGGCGCTGAAGGTGGGATCAATGGAGATGCCATACGACCCGTACGCATATTGCAGCAGCGGCGCGCGCCCGTCTTTTTGAAAGCCTTGCTTGTAGACGATGGACATTGGTATCCGGGTGCCATCTTGCGCAGTGGCATAAAGCCGCTCGGTCACATAGTTTTCCTTCCGAAAATCACCTAGTACCGCCTGCTCTTTCAAGAGCGTTTTGGTACGGGTAGTCATGTCGTAGTCGAAGGTGCTGGTAGGCGTCGTGAGGGATGAATAGCCGTAGCGCAGCACCTGCGTATCGAACTCGGGATTGATGCTGATGGCGGCCGTGTACGTGGGTTCGCCGAAATTGAGGTAGTGCTCGTCGCCGCCCTGCCACCGCATCACGCGCAGTTGCAACAAACCTTCCTGCCGCTCGCCTAGCACGAGGTAGTCTCGAAACAGCTCCATATTTTCCAGAAACACGTCGGTCCGATGAGGAATTATTTCCTGCCAGGCTTTTTTGCTGGTATCAGTGATGGGCGTTTTCAGCAACCGGAAATTGGGCGCGCCATCGTTGGACAGCACGTAGAAGTTGTCTTCGAAGTGCTCGACCTCGTACAAATGGTCTTCCTCGCGGGACAGGAACACCTGGAAAGTACCCGTCGGATTAGTGGCTTCCAAGTAGCGCGTCTCCGACGACATAGTGCTGCCCATCTGCACGAAAATGTACTGGCGCGACTTGGATTGGCTTACGCCAATGTGGAAGGTGTTGTCTTCTTCCTCGTATACCAGCACATCCTGCGCCGGGTCGGTGCCTAACTGGTGACGGTATATCTGGTAGGTCAGGAGCGTGTTTACGTCCTGCTTGGAGTAGAACACCGTATGGTTGTCGGCAGCCCATACAGCTTCGCCGCCGGTATTCACTATTTGTTCGGGATATAGCTCCCCGGTTGCCAAGTTTTTGAGGCGCAGCGTGTACATGCGGCGGCCCACAGTATCCACGCTGAAGGCCAACAGCTGGTTGTCGTTGCTTACTTGGAAGCCGCCAATTTGGAAGTAAGCCTCTCCTTGCCCCATGGCGTTGGCATCGAGCAGTACTTCTTCCGGGGCCTCCAAGCTGCCTTTTTTGCGGCAGTAAATCGGGTATTCTCCCCGGCTTCGTAGCGCACGTAGTAGTAGTAGCCATTGTCGCGATACGGCACCGACTCGTCCTGTTCCTTGATGCGGCTCTTGATTTCGGTGAACAAGTCGGCTTGCAGTTCTTTCACTGGCGCCATTTGCTCCTCGAAATAGGCATTCTCGGCCTTCAGGTAGTCGATTACCTCCGGATTTTCGCGCTCATTGAGCCAATAGTAATTATCGGTACGCGTACCGTGGGGGACGCAATTTGCTTGGGCTTGGGGGTGGCAATGGGTGGAGTTAGCATACGGGCTGTTCTGGTTCGAAAAGGGTACGGCCGCCCCTGAAGCCAGTTTTAGGAAAGTTGAAATAAAAGAAACGTCGGCAACAGAAAATGTTTGCGCTGCCTGCAACTGCTGCTAGCAGAAACTGGCCGTTCCCCTACACCGCATTGCGGCTTCAGAAAACGGCCAGTGTATTATTACTAGAGGTTTATCCCGCCAAGGCAAGTCTCTACGCAGCAACTTATTGAGGCGAGACTACAAGCTGTTGAGACTTTGCTGAAGCGTTGCAATTTTAGCCTCGGCGTCGGCTAGCTTTTGCCGCTCTCGCTCTAGCACATCCGGCTTGGCATTCTGCACAAACTTCTCGTTCGAGAGCTTCTTCAGTACCGAATCGCGGAAGCCATTGGCGTATTCCAGTTCTTTTTCGAGGCGTACTCTTTCCGCTCCTAGGTCAATCTGCCCTTCTAGCGGCACGAAATACTCTGTCCCGCCCGTTACGAAGTTCACGGAAGCAGCCGGCGCCGTGTCCACCAACGTGATTTCGCTTAGCGCGGCCAGCTTCCGAATGACGCCGTCGTATTCTTGCAACAGAGTGGCATCGACGGTTTTGGCAGCCAAGGTCAGTGGTTTGTTAGGCCCCAACCCCTTCTGATTGCGAATGTTACGCACGCCCGCTACAATTTCCAGCGCCTTTTCCATACGAGCCAGCAGTTCGGGAGCCCCCGATACGGACTGTGGTTTCGGCCAAGTAGCTACGCACACATACTCTTTGGGGCCGCGCTCAGCTAGTTCGTGCCAAATTTCTTCGGTGATGAAGGGCATAAACGGATGCAGCAGCTTGAGCAGCGCCTCCAAGAAACTAGTGGTGTAGCGAAGCGTTTCCGGGTCGATGGGTGCTTGATAAGCTGGCTTAACCATTTCCAGATAGAACGAGCAGAAGTCGTCCCACACGAGTTTGTAAATGGTCATCAGCGCATCACTCATGCGGAACTTGTCGAAATGCTCGTCCAACTCGGCTAAAGTGGTGTTTAGCTTGGCTGAAAACCACTCGACGGCTTTGGCATTGGCAAACGGCAAGGTGGCATCCACTTCCCAACCTTGCGTGAGCCGGAAGGCGTTCCAGAGCTTGTTGGTGAAGTTGCGCCCTTGCTCGACCAATTTTACATCGTACAGCAAATCGTTGCCGGCCGGCGACGAAAACAACATGCCCGTCCGGACACCATCGGCGCCGTACTGCGCAATCAAGTCGAGTGGGTCGGGCGAGTTGCCGAGGCTCTTACTCATCTTGCGGCCTTGCGCGTCGCGCACGATACCCGTAAGGTAAACGTTGCGGAACGGCACCTCGCGGCGGTATTCCAGCCCGGCCATGATCATGCGGGCCACCCAGAAAAACAGAATTTCGGGCGCCGTTACTAAGTCATTGGTGGGGTAGAAATAGTTGACGTCGGCATTGTCGGGGTCTTTGAACCCATCAAACACCGAAATCGGCCATAACCACGACGAAAACCACGTATCGAGCACGTCTTCATCCTGCCGCAAATCAGAAACTTGCAGCTCTTGGTTGCCGCTCTTTTCGCGTGCTAGTTTCAGCGCATCTTCTGCATTCAGCGCTACTACATACGTACCATCGGGCAGGTAATAAGCCGGAATGCGCTGGCCCCACCACAGCTGGCGCGAAATGCACCAGTCGTGCACGTTCTCCATCCAGACCCGGTACATGTTCTTGAACTTGGGCGGGTGCAGCTTGATTTCGTCGTTCTCCACTACGGCTAGCGCAGGCTTAGCCAAGTGTTCCATCTTCAGGAACCATTGCAAGCTCAAGCGTGGCTCAATTACCGCCCCGGTACGTTCCGAAGTTTGCAGTACGCTGGCATACTCTTCAACTTTGTCGAGCAGGCCCGCAGCTTCCAGGTCCTTCACAATGTTACGGCGCGCCGCAAACCGATCCTGACCGACATACAGTTCGGCTTTTTCGTTCAGCGAGCCATCATTGTTGAGGATGTCGATAACAGGCAGGTTGTGCTTGAGGCCTAACTCGTAGTCATTTAGATCGTGGGCGGGCGTTACTTTCAGCGCGCCCGTTCCAAATTCTATGCTTACGTACTCGTCCAGAATAACCGGAATTTCGCGACCGAGCAGCGGAATCCGCACTTTTGCTCCGTGCAGGTGCGTGTAGCGCGGATCATTGGGGTTCAGGGCTACAGCCACGTCGGCCATGATGGTTTCGGGCCGAGACGTAGCCACGGTCAAAAACGCAGGGCCATTCTCCGTATTACCGCCTACTACTTCATAGCGCAGGTGATACATTTTGGCCATGGTGTCCTTGGCAATTACTTCCTCGTCGGACACGGCGGTGCCGCCCTGCGGGTCCCAGTTGACCATGCGAATACCGCGGTAGATCAAGCCTTTCTGGTGCAGATCCACGAATACGCGCAACACTGCCTCCGTTAGTTCGGGCTCCATCGTAAAGCGGGTCCGGTCCCAGTCGCAGGAGGCGCCGAGCTTCTTAAGCTGCTCGAGAATGATGCCACCATACTTCTCTTTCCATTCCCAAGCGTACTCTAGAAACTGCTCCCGGGTCAAGTCTTTTTTCTCGATACCTTTCTCTTTGAGCAAGGCTACCACCTTGGCTTCGGTCGCAATAGAGGCGTGGTCGGTGCCCGGCACCCAGCAAGCTTCCTTGCCCTGCATGCGGGCCCGGCGCACTAACACGTCCTGAATAGTATTGTTGAGCATATGGCCCATGTGCAACACACCCGTCACGTTAGGCGGCGGAATCACCACCGAATAAGGCGTTTTTTGCGGGTTGGCACTGGCTTTGAAAAAGCCTTGTTCCTGCCAGCGTTGATACCACTTGGCTTCAACATCAGCGGGAGTATACGTTTTGGCGATGGACATCGACAATAGAAAAAAGACAGTTTATATTAGCCGCAAAAGTAGGGTTTTTACAGTCGGGACTTGATAGAACTGAAATACGCGTCGTTGACAACTGTTCTTGCTCCTAATTTTAATCCACAATTAAGACAGTTGAATCAATGATAAACACTAAATTTGGGGTGCTAAGTTGATAATTGGTCCACCTTGTACCACATCTTGCTATTTTGCTATAAATAGCATTCAACCTCAACATTGGCTTCTCGTTTTCGCTATATGGCTGCTTTGTTTAAATTTTTCAAAACTGCTCCATCGCAGCCAGTAGCTACTCCTGCGTCAGTGGTAGCTGAGCCAGCTGCTCCAGCCGCGTCAGTTGCTACCAGCACGGTTCGCATCGGGATGGGCCAGTTGCTAGTCGAGGGTGGTGAACCTGACCGTAACCTAGTGCGCGCAGCCTCCATGATAGCCGAGGCTGCCGCTCGTGGCTGCGACGTCATACTGCTACCCGAAACACTGGATTTTGCCTGGACCCACCCAAGCGCCCTGACAGAAGCCCAACCCATTCCGGGTCTGTATTCTGATCGGTTGTGCCAGGAAGCCATTCGCCATAAGATTTACGTCTGTGCTGGCCTCACCGAGAAAACGGCCGATGGCCGGGTATACAACGCCGCGCTTCTCATCAATCCGGAAGGTGAGATTATCACCAAGTACCACAAAATCAACTTGCTCACAGTTGAGCAGCCTTATTATGCCGTAGGGCAAACGCTGAATGTGGTGGACACTCCCTTAGGCAAGATTGGGGTCAACATTTGCGCCGACAACTTCATCGACGGCCTTTCTATTGGTCACACGCTGGCTCGGATGGGTGCCGAGTTCATTCTTTCCCCTTCCTCTTGGACCGTGGACTACTCTATCAACGAGGAACACGACCCGTACCGTGAGAAATGGGTGAAGCCGTATTCTATTCTGGCTCGCCTCTACAATGTGGCCGTAGTAGGCACTACTTCCGTGGGGTACATTGTGGGAGGGCCCTACGAAGGCAAAAAAAGCGTAGGTTGCTCTCTGGCAGTGGATGCCGCCGGCATTCGAGCCCAAGGAAAATTCAACGAATTTGCGGGTGATTTAGTCGTGGTAGACATTCCTCGGCCCGACCGCGCAGAGAAAGGCACGCAAATTGGTGAGATGCTGTTGCGCAAAGGCTTTAAGTTCGATACCCTTCCCTCCTGACCCTGTACTACCGGAATCCGTAAGATTCTACCTGCTCTGTTCTTCCTGCTCCACACCGCCTACCGGAATCCGCAAGGTTCCGCAACCAACCTACTCTCCCATAATTGCAACTCAACATGGAGATTCGTACTCGCGAAAGTACCTTACCTAAGTACTCTACCGCGCAAGCTTACCAACGCTGCACCCGTTGCATCATGGATACCACCGTTCCTGGTATCACCTTCGATGGGCAAGGAGAATGTAACTTCTGCGAAGTACACAACCACATGGACCGCGCTTTTCCGCTTGGCGAAGCAGGTCGTAAGAAAGTGCAGGAAATAGCTGCTGACATTAAACGGCTAGGTAAAGGCAAGAAATACGACTGCGTGCTCGGCGTGAGCGGCGGCCGCGACTCGTCGTTTACGCTGTGGTACTGCGTGGTGAAGCTAGGGCTGCGTCCGTTGGCCGTACACTTCAACGACGGTTTTGGCAATCCTGTAGCCGGCGAGAATATGGTGAAGGCCTGCCACAAGCTCGGGGTGGAAATGCGCACCATTACCTCGGATTGGCGCGAATCGAAAGATTTGAAAATTGCTTTCTTGAAGGCTTCCACACCCGATATGGAGGAAGGCACCGACGTAGGCATTGCAACGGCGCTGTATGGCGTAGCCGCCAAGGAAGGGATTCAACGCATTGTTATTGGACAGTCATTTCGGACGGAAGGCATTGCCCCGCTCACCTGGAACTACCTCGATGGCAAGTACTTGAAGGCCGTACACAAGCAGTTCGGCACAGTACCGCTACGCCCGTGGAAGGCCGACGACCCTGGTTTCCACCTGGATTTAGAGCAGATGTTTTACTATGCCTTTATCCGCCGCATCAAAACGGTGACGCTACTCTACCACGTGGACTACGTGCGGGCCGACGTGGACGAGCTGCTAGCCCGGGAACTGGAGTGGGTAAACCCTGGCGCACACTACTTCGACGACCTTTACCAAAGTGTCATCTACTACCTCAACCGGACCAAGTTTAATATTGACCGGCGCTTGTTTAACTATTCGGCGCTAGTGCGCTCCGATCAAATGAGCCGTGAAGTAGCGCTGGAACGTGTAAAGCACATCAACGGCATCGAGGACGAGCGAGTCATCAACTTGTGTATTAAGCGGTTAGGCTTAACCCGTGCCGAGTTTGAAGAGATTGTGAAGGCACCGCCTAAAACCTTCCGCGACTACCCAAACAACTACTCACTGATTCGTAAGCTTCGTTGGCCAATCAAAATTCTGAGTCAACTCAATTTGATTCCCGAGTCAGCTTACGACAAATACTTTAATTGTGGCACTTAACTAAAAGCACACAATCGATTCAGCGAAAACAGGAAGGGCTTGCCACTTGGCAAGCCCTTCCTGTTTTCGCTGAGCCGCTTTGGCGTCTCAACAACCAAGCAGCTAGATACAAAGCCTTAAGCTTCGTTGTGGAGCCACTGCTTTTTAGCTGTCAATTTCTCGCGCGACTCGCGGTAGTCGGGGTCGTCTACGCAGCAGTCAACGGGGCAAACAGCGGCGCACTGAGGTTCTTCATGGAAGCCGACGCACTCGGTGCACTTGTCGGATACGATGTAGTAGTACTCGTCGGAAATAGGGGTTTGAGGAGAAACACCAGACACGGTTGCGCCGCCATCAATGGTTACTTCTTTTAAAGCCGTGCCATCAGACCAGCGCCATGCGGCACCACCTTCGTAGATGGCAGTGTTTGGGCATTCCGGTTCACAGGCACCGCAGTTGATGCACTCGTCGGTTATCATGATGGCCATAGCCGTGGAATCAGGTAAAGTGAGTAATGGAAAGCGTGTACGCGAAAAAAATACACATGGTGATTTCTTTGGCCCTCAAAAGTAGAAACTAACTCGTAGTCTTGCGAGTTTTTTGCAGATACGTAATAGTGAGCTGTTGAAATCGTGACGTGAAGGATTAATTGCTTTATCTGGACAGACTGTACCAGTACAACGTTAAGCTTGCAGCACAGTTTCAGCGACTCCCCAATTCACCTCTTTACCAGTAGAATGACCCACTCCGACCGCCTGGCCGCTTTCGTAGCCTTAGGCCAGTACCTGCGCCAGCTTCCTGCCGATATAATAGCAGGCCTAGCAGCCCAAGCTCGCAACCGCAACGCTTGGTTTGATTTGCCGAACGTAACGCTGGCCGTGCACAGTGTAGCCGATATGCTGCAAGAAGAACCCTTGCGGCGCTGGTCAGCTCGTTACCGAGCCGAGCCCGACACCCCCGCCAGATAGGAGTGGTCATGGCAGGCAACATTCCGTTTGTAGGCTTTCACGATGCGCTTTGCGTACTCCTTAGCGGCCATATTCTGCTAGCTAAGCTCAGCCAGGATGATACGGTCCTCATGCTCTGGATTTTAAAGGAGCTGACGCGGTTAGAACCACGCTTTCAAGACCAGATACAGATCGTAGAGCGCCTCAATGCTGCTGATGCCTTTATTGCTACTGGTTCCGATAATACGGCTCGTTATTTCGACTACTATTTTGGCAAGCGGCCCCACATTATTCGCCGCAACCGCACTAGCCTGGCCGTATTAACGGGCAACGAAACCCCACACGAAATGGGACTGCTAGGAGAAGACATTTTCCGCTACTACGGGTTAGGTTGCCGCAACGTAAGCAAGGTCTTCGTACCGAAACGCTACAATTTCTCGCCCCTACTCGACTCCCTACGGCCTTGGCACCACGTCCTCGACCACCACAAATACAACAACAACTACGATTACAACAAGAGCATCTTGCTGGTTAATGGCGTGCCCCACCTCGATACAGGTTTTCTGTTGCTGCTAGAAAGTCCGTTGCTGGTTTCGCCTATTTCTCTGGTGCACTACGGTACCTACGCCCACGAAATCGACTTGGTCGATCAGCTAACAGACGTTGCTGCTCAAACGCAATGTCTGGTTTCGGGCAATGGGCAGTGGGCCGGTAGCATAGCATTCGGACAAGCGCAGAGCCCTGGCGTAGCAGATTATGCAGATGGCGTAGATACTATGGCTTTTTTGGCAGAATTGACGTAGCAGGTTACCATCAATGGATTTTCTACTTCCTACATAAGAAAAGCCACTCTACTTAGAGTGGCTTTTCTTATGTAGGAAGTAGAAAATCCTTTTTAGGCTACGCTCCATCTAGTCTGAGAGTCTTGCTCTATACCCGCTCAAGGGTTTTGGTAATCAAGTCATGCATTACAGCATCAGAATTCGTGGCAAACTCGCCGGTGGCGCGATTAGCTACAATGGCGTTCAATGACACTACTTCATGGCCAAGCAAGCGACCTAGGGCATAATAGCCAGCAGTTTCCATCTCGAAGTTGGTGAGGCGGAATTCGCCTTCTGCACTTTGGTAGCGAAAATTCTGGAACTGCTCGATTAGGTCGGGGCGGCGCAGGTCGAGGCGCAATACGCGGCCTTGGGGGCCGTAGAAACCAGGGCAAGTAAGGGTGTTGCCTACTATCATACCTGCCCCTATCTGCTCGCGCAGCAAGTCGGCGCCGCGGACGCAGTAAGGACGGTAATCGAGAGCCAGGGCTTGTTGGACACCGGTTGCAACTTCTATCTCAAGCCCGGTTTCTACCAAGGGGTAAAACTGCATCAAGGAATCGAGCCCTACGGCGTGCTCCGTAACCAAATGGGAGCCGACCGGAATGTCGGCCTGCAACGAGCCACTTGTTCCAACCCGAATAATGCGCAAGGCAATATGTTCTTCGTGGGCCCGCACTTCGCGACTCACAAAGTCAATATTGACCAAGGCATCTAATTCATTTAGTAGAATATCAATGTTGTCGGTGCCCATACCCGTGCTAATTACGGTAAGGCGCTTGCCCTTGTAATACCCAACGTGCGTCACGAATTCGCGCTTGTGCATCCGGGTTTCGATGGAGTCGAAATGCTCACTCACCAACGGTACCCGCTCCGGATCACCAACCGTGATAATGGTGTCGGAAATGTGGTCGGGCTGCAGATTGAGATGGTAGATGCTGCCGTCTTTATTGAAAATCAGCTCGGATTCAGGAATGGGCATGTCGTTGTTCGTTAGTTGTCAACACGGCAAGCACTTGTAGGCTTGCAGATGAATAATGTGCCCCTTTAACGGTAATAAGCGAAAAAGAGCAACGGCAATCTAAAACCTACCGCGCGGGTGCGCGGTAGGAAATCAGTCCTTGCTCGGGACGATAGTGGTTGCTGATTTTGGGGTAGGTACCCGTACCATCATAAGGCCGCTTGTCGGGGTGCTCTTGGCAGGCAGGCGAGCAAGCGCCTTGCAGCTGAGCACCACAGGCTTCGCAGAGGGGCACATGGGCGTTGCAGTGCGGGTTAGCGCAGTTTACCATCCGGTCGGACGGCGTATGGCAATGGTGGCACTGGCTGATAATGGTGGGGTTGACGTGGTTGACATCCACTGCTACCCGCCCATCGAAGACGTAGCACTTGCCTTCAAAGTCCTCACCGCCCGCTTCTAAACCGTATTTGATGATGCCGCCGTGCAACTGGTACACGTTTTCAAAGCCTTGTTCCAGCAAATAGGCACTCGCCTTTTCACACTTGATACCGCCCGTGCAGTACGTCAGGATCTTCTTGTCCTTGTACTGCTCTAGCCGCTCTAGCCGGTCCGGAAACTCGCGGAAGTTTTCGATGTCGAGCGTCACGGCGTTTTTGAAACGGCCTAGCTCGTACTCGTAGTCGGAGCGCACGTCCAAAATCACCACGTCGTCCTGGTCTTTCATATCGCGAAATTCCTCGGGCGAGAGATGAACGCCGGTGCGCTCGTAGGGCTTGATGTGCGGCAATCCTACGTGCACAATCTCCGGCTTCACGCGCACGTGCAGCTTCTGGAATGTATGGGCTTCTGCCTCCTCTACCTTGAACTCCAAAGCGTCAAACCGCAGATCGGCTTTCACCAAGCGCATATATTCGTCGCAATCCGCTACTAGTCCCGAAACGGTACCATTTAGCCCTTCGGGCGCCACAATGATACGCCCACGGAGGTTGAGCCGCAGACAAAGCCGGTGATGCTCTTCCCGGAACGCCTCGACATCTTCAATAGGCGTGTAGCAGTAATAAAGTAAAACGCGGTAATCCATTTATATAGAAGTAAGACGTTAAGAGCTCTGGACCTAGACAATGCAACAGCGCTTCTAGGTTCTACACTCTCAATTCTATTTTCTGAACACTAAACCTTAACAGCCGGATTGCCAAATACCGTTTGGTTAGCTGGTATATCAGCTACTACCACGGAGCCAGCCCCCACGCGGGCCTTATTGCCAATTTTGACGCCGGCCACGACCACCACGCCAGCACCGATAAAGACCTGCTCGCCGACCACCACGCCAGCATTGAGAATAGCGCCCGCGCTGAGCTGCGAATAGTCGCCTAACTCGGCTTTGGCATCGACTACGGCATTGGCTCCAATCAGGCAACCATTGCCAATCTTGGCAGTACCGGCTACCACGGCATTGGCCCCCACTTGGTTACCGTGACCTAGCCATGCGTGCGGCGATACGCTAGCGCGCTGGTGAATAGCGTTAACGGGCACCACTTCGTACTCGTCGTGGAGCATTGCGGTAAGGCTGCGCCGACTAGCCGTGTCCTCGGTAGCCACAAAAACTTCGCACTTCTTGCCCAACAGCTTGAGCAATTCCTTATCGTCGGTGTTGCCCATCACGGGCACGTCGAATACTTCGGTATTCTGGAGCTTGGTGTCGTCGTCGAGAAGGCAGTATACCACGACGTCGTTGGAAAGAAAAGCGTCGAGGGCAGCAATACCCACAGTTTGGGCTCCAAGAATGATAACGGGGTTTTCCATACGTAGCGAGAAAGAGCCGACAGAGCGCCGACCAGATTCAAACCACAAAGATACGCCACTCCCCGCAGCCAGCCACGCTTGGACTTCACCGATTAGCAACCTTTGGAAACGAATAAACAGAAGGCTACAACCCAATGCGGCGAAGCACCCGCGCCGCATACTCGTTTTGCAACGCCAACCACAGCACAAAGGGCAGCAGCGCGACCCGATAGCGGTTCATTGTGCCTAGGTTGGGCGTGCTTAACCCAATCAAAGCCGCCAACGCAATGCAGTAGAACAGCATAGCCACCACTAGTGCAAAAGGCAGTTTACCGGCTCGCCCCCGCAACAAGGCCAGCAAAGCTATTGCTAGAATACCAAGCAACAGCAGGTTTTCAACACCGGCCACCTTATACATTGTACTCCCCTCCCAGAACCAGGGCCGACTTATTGTCTCCCATGTTGCTTGCGGCGCATTTTGCACCACACTTTCAATATTTGGGGTGAAGTCTTTGAACGTAATGCGTGGGCGCTCTCTAGACTGCTTACCTAACTCGTTGTAGTTGCGCAGAAGCTGAAGCGTAATGCGGTTCGGCCGGAAAACTAAAACTACCTCGCTCCCAATCCAGGCTCCAACATTAATCGTGGCAAAGAAGATTACAACAACCACCCACCGCTGGCGTGCTGTCCCCAGTTGCTGTATCATGCGCACTACCGTAAGTCCTCCTAACGCACTAAAAAGCAGAGCGGCAAAGAAGTAGCGCATCTTGAACTGAAGAAAAGCCAACAGCACTAAGGCTAAAACATTTGAAACGGAAAAGCGCGTCTTGCCATAAAGCCAGCTTATTACCACAGCTACCAGCCCTGCGGCACTCCCCACTACCAAACTTTCCTTCGTAATACCCGCCGACCAGTAAACAACCGTCGGCCACACCAAAAAACCAATCAACGCGGCACCAGCAGGGGTTTGCGGAAACGTATGAGCTAGTGTCTGAACCAAAGTCCAGCAGGCTACAAAGCAAAATACCGACAAGTACAGCCCATTCCACCAACTGCTACTATAGCTAGCCAGGTTGAGGATCGACAGGATTTTGGCTGTGAAAAAGGTATTGGAATAACCGTGGTAGATGAGATACAGCTCTTTGTTGTAGTGAAACTCGTTGCCGAGCATAGCTTGTAGCCAGGCTCCTGGCCTTTCCCAAAGCTGCAAGGTCATGGTTGTTGAAAACTGATGCATGTGCTGCGCATCAGAACTAGGCTTCCAACAAGCCGCCACCCAAGCCAGCAGCTTTAAGGCCAGTACGGGCAGCAACCAGCGCCCCAATTTTGGCTCACGCAGTTGAATGCGGAGCCAGCGCCAAAACAAAACAGCCAGGGCTGCGTTAAGCGAAATGGCAACGATGAGCTTCAACGGGTAACTAGGTTACGTTGCATGATTCGGCTACCGACTGCGCAGTGCAGGCACCGGCGAGGAGTACAATAAGCCCGGTGCAGCGCCAGTAGCCCTTGCGAATCGGCCGAACTGCGGTGCTGGAAACCTAAGGCCGCATAATCATCGGTGATATGATTGTGCTCAGCAGGCAGCAAGCTAAGCAATGCTACTGCACTTTCCACTAGCTCCGCTTGGCCTGTGTGGCGGGCATACGCTACCCGTAGTGGCACCACCACATTAGTAATCAGCAAATGAATGCTGCTTTTGCCGAATCCTGGCACTTTGCCTGCTACGCCCGGACGGTAATGCTCACGCCAATACGTAGAGGTTGGTACCTGAAAGAATTTTGTAAGCGTAGGCAAATCAGCAGCAGTTAGCATAGCATCAAACAAAGCCGGACGGACGTGTAGCACGGCTGCTAATTGAGCTAAACGGACCGTCGGGAAATTTGCGGGGCGCAGCCGCAAAAAGTTCCACTCGTGCGCGGCCAAAGCAGTGCCGTGCAAGCTGTATTTGTGACGTAAAAAATTGAACTCCCGACGCAAAGCGGCTGTGTACTCATCCTCTACGGATGCCCCGGCTTCCTCTAGGAACCCCGCTTGCCCAAATACCAGTGCTTCCAATTGCAGAAGATCATGACGGTGGCGGCGTATGACGGCCAGCGGCAATGCCTTGGCAAGCCGCGCCAGTGGCTCACTGTTTTTTTGAAAGCCAAAGGCAGTAGCCAGCGTATGGTAAGCAGTAGCCTCCCAATCATTGGTGAGGCGCTGATGCAAATCGGACACTACCGAGGCTTTGAGCTCTACTCGCTCCAGCAAGGCTCGTTCTACCATGCTAGTGCGGGTGATTTCGGGCACCATTTGTAGTTGCGGAGCGCAAGGCAAAGCGGATGTCGGCTCCTCCAGCAAATTGTGATAAGCTCGCAGTAAATCAGGTGCAATGCGCGATGCCAAAGCCAAGGCGGGCACTATACTGCCATCGAGACGTTGTACCGGCTGGTCGGCTTCAAGGACTACGTGCAACACTACTTGATCGTATTTAGGGTCGGTTTGGTGCTGGTGGCGGTGCCAATCTGAGGCTTTCAGATGGATTTCAACGGCCCCGTTCCATTCTACATCGTCAAGTTGCAGGCGAGCAGTAAGGAAATCAGGGCCAGCATCGGCGTTGCGGTATCCGGGTTTTAAAACGGTGACGAGTTGACCGTCGGTAGTGCGTAGATCTATTTTATCGAAGTATTGGTGTTGCCAAACGTAATGGAGAAAATCTTCTTGCATAAAGAAATAGGATATAGAAGCACGAAATATAACTATTGTCGTCTGCATCCAGTGAAATCGAAAAAGGCTCTTTCTGTTTTACGTGAATTCTATTCCTTACAGGGCCCAACAAACTAAACCGGCCCGCCTCCGCACAAAGCGGAAGCGGGCCGGACAGATCGGCAGATTGCTAAACCTAACGCAGGTCAATAACTTTCACGCCTTTGTACTTAGTCTTGTCGAAGGCAAACGTGGTAGCGTCTACAGGCACATTAGGCGTGAACTTGTTGATTTTGACGGTGTAGCGGTTGCCGTTCTTTTTGAACATCTGCCAGCTTCTTACCGACTTGTCAACCTTGCTCACTTTCATACGAACCTTAAACACAGGGTTGCTCCGGTCTTCTGGGGCGAGTTCGATGATGTCCACTACCTCGCCGCCTTCTTTAGCCTCCTGTACGTACGAATACTTATAGCCTTTCTTGTAGAGCGAATAGATCTGAGCGGGTGAAATTTCCTGCTCATCCGACTCATAATCAGAGATGTTAACCTCGTTCTCGGCTTTCATGTAGGTATACATGGTTTTGCCGTCGTTGATAACTTCTTGGCCACTCATCTTCAACCGGAACTTCTGGCCGCTCACGGTAATGTCGCCGCTCATGTTCTCTTTTACTTTAGCCGCGTCGTTTTCCAGCGTTTGAGTGAAAGAGGCTTTGTAAGCTTTCATAGCCTGATACTTGGCACTCATCTGGTCCAGAATCTTACCAGCTTTGGGGTCCTGCTGCGCCGTAGCGGTTGAGCATAGCGAAACCGAAAGAGCAAACAGGGCGAAGAATTTTTTCATTACAAAAAGGTGGTTCAGTAGAAGTAAGTACAAGACGTACGAAACCGAGCTTTGTTTAAGACTTAACAAAAAGAACTTTAAAATGATCCTTTTTGTGCCCCGTATCACGTCTCACTTACTATTTAGGCAACGTATTCAACAACTGTTCCAAACTATATTCGTCCGGAATTAAGACTTCGCGTGCTTTGCTGCCTTCAAATGGTCCTACCACACCGGCCTGTTCTAGCTGGTCGATGAGGCGGCCAGCGCGGTTGTAACCGAGTTTCAAGCGGCGCTGGAGCAGCGAGGTGCTGCCCTGCTGGTGCGTGACAATGACGCGAGCTGCCTCCTCAAACATCGAGTCGCGCTGGCTGGGGTCCATGTCTTCGAGGTCGCCGTTGCCCCCACCCGACTCGCCTACTACTTCGGGTAGCATGTAAGCATCAGGGTAGCCTTGCTGTTCGCCCACAAAATCACACAGGCGGTCCACTTCGGGCGTGTCGATGAAGGCGCACTGCACCCGAATAATGTCGGAACCTTGCGAAATGAGCATGTCGCCTTGGCCAACGAGTTGGTCAGCACCACCAGCATCGAGGATGGTGCGCGAGTCAATCTTCGAAGTCACTTTAAAGGAAATCCGGCACGGAAAGTTGGCTTTGATGATACCCGTGATAACGTTGACCGAAGGCCGCTGAGTAGCCACAATCAGGTGAATACCAATAGCACGAGCCAGCTGAGCGAGGCGCGCAATCGGGGTTTCCACTTCCTTGCCGGCCGTCATCATCAAGTCGGCAAGCTCGTCGATTACTAGCACGATGAACGGCAGGTACCGGTGCCCTTTCTTGGGGTTGAGGCGCCGCTCAATGAACTTGCGGTTGTACTCTTTCAGGTTGCGGCAGCCAGCATCTTTCAGCAAATCATAGCGCCGGTCCATTTCCATGCACAACGAGTTCAGCGTGTTCACCACCTTTTTAGTGTCGGTGATGATGGCTTCATCAGTGTCGGGTAGTTTGGCCAAGAAGTGGCGCTCAATCTTGTTGAAGATGCTCAGTTCCACCTTCTTCGGATCGACGAGCACGAACTTCAACTGGGCCGGGTGGCGCTTGTAAAGCAACGACGCCAGAATCACGTTCAAGCCCACCGACTTACCCTGACCAGTGGCACCAGCCATCAGCAAGTGAGGCATTTTGGCCAAATCCACCACAAATACCTCGTTGGTGATAGTGCGCCCGAACGCAATGGGCAGGTCCATTTCGGTGTGCGCAAACTTCTCGGTGCTGAACACCGACCGTATACTTACCATTTCCTTTTTGGCGTTCGGCACTTCAATACCGATAGTGCCTTTGCCAGGAATAGGAGCAATGATACGGATGCCTAACGCAGCTAAGCTCAAGGCTATATCATCTTCCAAGCTCTTGATTTTCGAGATACGCACCCCAGCATCCGGCACGATTTCGTAGAGCGTGACGGTAGGGCCAATTGTAGCCTTGATGCTGGCGATATTGATACCGTAATGGCCCAGCGTCTCGACAATGCGGTCCTTGTTGGCTTCCAGTTCTTCCTTGGTTACCTGCGCTTTAGCTTGCCCATAGTCGTTGAGCAGCTCTAGCGTTGGGTACTGGTAGCGCGAAAGGTCCAGCGTGGGGTCGTAGTTGACAGCCGGCATGGCGTCGGCATCCTCGTCCTCCTCCGCAATCACGGCCATATCAGCACCAGCAGCGGGATCCAACTCGGCTGCTTTGTTGGTGATCTGCAGGGTGGGCTGCGGAACAGAACTGGCTGAAGGCTGGCTGCTGGTGACAGGCAGCGGCGCGTTATTATCAACTAAATCAGAAAGCGAAAGCGGCGTAGGAACGCGCGCTGGTTTGGCCACCACCGGCTCAGGATCAATAGCGGACTCGATGGAGAAGCTGGGGCCTTTTGCCGGGGCTGTAGCGCCGCCGGAAGCTACGGTAGCAGCCGCACTAGCTACGTTGAGAGCGGCACTGGCGGCAGGTGCAACGGTCAGTGGTAGAGCAGAGCTAGCGGCAGCCACAGTTGCTCCAGCCAATGCCCCAGTTCCAGCACTTGGTGCCACACTGAAGGCCGGCGAGGCTATGGAACCAGATGTAACAATCGGGGCATCAGGCTCATTGTCTTCTTCGGGCTCATATACGGCAGCCGGACGAGCCACAGCCGCTGGCGGGGTAGGCCGCAACGACCGCACCGTCATGCCCAAGTCGCGCTCTTCCTCTTCTTTGACACCTACAGGAGTTGTTGCACCATAATTTCCTGCCGGGCGGGCCTGGTTAGCTACACCTTGGTTTTCAGTAGTTTCCTCATCTTCTTCGGCATCCGTTCCGAAGCGAGGCAACGTGAGCGACGTGACGTTGAAGAAGAAGACGACGAAGGAAATCAGTAGAAAGGCAAGAAGAAGCACTGTACCCCAACCAATTAAGCTATCGAGCCAGAGGGCTACTTCATAGCCAATGCCGCCGCTCAGAAAGTCAAGGCGGTGCCCTAGCGTGGGGTCAGCATCAGGGGCTTGCATCGTGAGCACCACGTAGCCAAGCAATATGCTCAACCAGCCCATCAGGAACAAGCACAGGGCCAGCACATAGCTCACCGACACCTCTGCTCGCCGAAATACAATCTTATAGCCCAGAAAAAAGACGATGGGTATGAGGGCAAATGCTGCTACTCCGAAGCCTTTGTAAATGAAAACCTGCGCTATCATGGCCCCGAGCAGCCCGAACCAATTACCGGTTTCTTGACCGGCCTCTTTCGTTGTTGTTCGGTCTAGCCCGGCCACTACGCTTTGGTCGGCATGGCCCGTGAACAGGAACGAGAGGAAAGCAATGGTCAGGTAGAGAGAACCAAGCAGGAAGAAAAAGCCCAGGAAAAGTTGGAACCGCCGGTCGCGCACGAACCCGAACATACCGCCTAAGTTGAAAGAAGGCAGTTTCAGGGGTTGCCGGGGCGGCTTGGGCGCCGCTTTCGTTTCAGAGGCACGGCGATTTTCGCGGGGCGCAGTGGCTTCTGCCGCAACCGGCCGGGGCGTAGTGGCACGCGGTGGCCGCGGCTCATTGCTTCGGCTAGCCGGTGAAGATTGATCTTGTTTGTATGTATTTTTAGCCATTCTAACGCTCCAAAGGGCCAAATCTAGGCATTTTTCAATGGTGATGTAGTAAAATAGCTAGCTAATGAGTGTAGCATTTTAGTAGAATGAAAAACCATCAATCTCACTAAAAAGCTATTTCCCAAATCACTTGTTCATCACCTCGTACAGGTAAATCCGCCAATAGGCATCTGGCCGGCTGAATACGCCAACCGAACGGAGGCCGCTTTGAGCGGGTTGAGCTAGCCGGGCTGCCGACAATACGTAACGGCCCCTCAACTTTCGGAAGGTACTAGGATCAAACGTGAAATCCTGCACAACACGCTGCTGAAACGCGCCTACACGGAAATCCTTGCCCAACTCTGCTGAAAATAAGAAGCACCGGTTGCCCCAAGCATCGAAGTAAGCTCGCAGCATCGGACTCTTAGCCAACTCTCCGGCAATCAGCGGCCGAAACTTGTGCTTATAAGCAAGTGGATAATTGTTTTGGTAGGAATCGAGCGTGTAGAAGTTGTTGAGCTGAGCCACCGCTGGTGGAAACCCTAGACAAACCACCCGATACTGCGCGGGTTCAAGGCCGGTCTGTTGCCGGATAGTCTGCTGTACCTGCTCGAACAATGGCGCACTCACGTACGCTGCATAGTTGGGCTCCAAGGCCCGCGGCCGACCGGCTAACTCGCGCAGGTTGTTGAGCCATTCCGCATTCATGGCCAAGCCCACTAGCAACTGCATACCTAGTAAGGTAACCTGCCAACGAACTGGCAAAATGCGGAGAGCCAGCGCTAGCAACATAAACCACAGCAACGGACTCAGGAAATGAAAACGTCCGAAATTGAAAGCTCCTACCGCTGGCACCTGCGTCTGTAAAGCTGCCACCAGTTGCGGATAAAACCCGCTGAATAATGCCAGCCCCGCCAACACCAGCAGCCACGGCCCAAACCTCCTTAACTGCTTCACCTGCTGGCTGGCTGGCGCCCGCAGGACCGCCAGGGATACTGCCAACAAAATAGCCAGCCGTAGAAAGCGGCTGGCATGGTACTGCCCGACAAAGAAGAATTGGGCTGTACTACGCAACCCCTCGACCAAGCCCATGGGTGAGATTCGTCGCATATCAAACTCCAGCCGATGCGGCACAAACTGCTTGGCAATCAGCAGGGAGTAAAACAGCGGCCACTCTACCACCAAGTACATTCCTAATAACAGCAACACTCCCACTACCAAGCGCGCCTTCAGGCGGCGAGTTTGCCACCAGTCGTAGAGGACAAGCAGCCCGGAGGCAGTCAGGACAAATGGTCCTACAAACGCGAATATGCTCCACAGCGGAAACGTACCGATAAGCAGCCAGTGCCACCACCGTGCTGGCCCGCGGCGCAGTTCCAGAAAGGCCAGCAACAGGCCCGCTTGCCCCGGCACCGACCATCCATATATGGTATAAAATGGCAGCAGTGCCCAGCACAGTGCCACTCCTGCCGCTAGCGCTTTTTGGTGAGCTTCGCGTAGCCAATGCCGGCGCACTAATGCATACATGGCAACTAAACTGAGTATCCGCACTAGGGCTTGCTGCACCTCATAAACAGCCCAGGGCGGCAGTACCTCAAACAGCCCGACAGTTACGTTCAGGCCCGAGCGGGCAGCAGTGCGTGGCAGCCCATCCATCACAGCTGGCAACACCACCGTTGGGCGGTGATCAAGTGCTACATTCTGCTTCACAAGCAGATACGGAATAGCAAACTCGGCTTCTAAGTTGTCGTCGATGGTGATATAGCTATGGTCCTGCAAAACTGCGAACGGCAGCAGAAACACTAGCAACCCCAATAGAGCGGCTAAAAAGGGCGACGTATGAAGTAAATTATATATCCTAGGTGATGGCACAATGATTAGATTTGCTGCGAAATTACCACTGCCCTGCTACTCTCTCACTCCTATTTGCAATGCCTGATTAAGGTTTTTCTTTGTCCTTGCATTGTCCTATGTCTCCACTTACCACGCTTTCAGCTGAGCAGCCATCCTGCCAAGTTGAATATGATGCTCACAATCAATGGCTGCGCGCAACCTGGCGCGGCTTTATTAATCCGCAGCACGCATTGCAAAGTATTGTCTCTTCGTTAGGCGTGCTCAGCAATCCAGTAGTGACCCTTTTTCTTAACGACAACAGCCAAGTTCTCAATCCTTGGTTTGATTCGCTGACTTGGCTGCGGTATGCTTGGGACAGTACCCATACAACCCCACCAGCTTGCGTGGCGCATGTAATGCAGCCAGGTGGCGACGCCAACGTCAGTGACCTCGACACCAATTGGACTCGTAATTCGGGCACTGAACTACAGCTTTTCGAGTCGGTTGAAGAAGCCGAAGATTGGCTGCGAGGATGCCACAGCGGCTGTGATTGTTAACAATGAACGAGCATCTGCCGAAAGCTAAGCACTTACTAGCTGGCGGTTAGAACAGTGAGTAGTTTCTATTGAATGCCTCAGCTTCGGGGGTGAAATGCCGTAATAATTTGCCGCAGATAGTCTCGGTCGAGGTGCGTGTAGATTTCGGTGGTCGTGATGCTTTCGTGGCCTAACATTTCTTGCACCGCTCGCAAATCAGCTCCTCCTTCGATGAGGTGGGTAGCAAACGAATGGCGTAAGGTGTGCGGACTGATGCTCTTGCGCACTCCGGCTGTGTTGGCAGCTTCCTTGATGATGTTGAAAATCATGATTCTGGAAAGCTTAGCGCCTCGTCGGTTCAGGAATACAAAGTCTTCGTTGCCCGGCTTGATATCGAGATGCGTACGGATGCTTTGCAAGTAAATTCCGATGTGCTTCAGGGCGTCGCGGCCAATGGGCACGAGGCGTTCCTTGTTGCCTTTGCCCGTCACACGCACAAATCCTTGATCGACGTATAAATTCGACAGACGCAACTCGGTTAACTCGCTCACGCGCAGACCCGAGCTGTAGAGCACCTCCAAGATGGCCCGGTTGCGGGTGCCCTCGGGCGTGCTCAAGTCGATGGCCTCCAACAACTGAAGTATGTCTTCGTAGCTGAGCGTGTCGGGAAGTTTGCGGCCGGTTTTGGGAGCTTCCAGCGTATCTGTAGGATCAATGAGCAAGAGGTCCTCCATGATCATGAAGCTGAAAAACGCCTTGATGCCCGAAAGGGTGCGGGCTTGTGAGGTGGCCGACATTCCAAGTTCGCCTAACCAGTCCAGAAACTCGCGCAACAGCGCGGTGGTCACTTCCTTAGGATTGTTGGGCAAGTGCCGGATTTCCAGAAAATAACGCAGCTTGCCTACGTCGCGCACATATGCCTCCACGGAGTTGGCCGACAATGATTTTTCGAGCTGTAAGTAGCCCTCAAATTGCCGCAGGGCAATAGACCAAGTAGACATAGGTAATCAAGGAATTGCTGCTTGTTGGATGGTCGATTCTTAAAAGGCGACCTGCATATTCCTGCAAGTTTAGCGAGACTTGCCAGAGAAATAGATTCTACCGGTTTGATTTGCCTTGCTATCGAACCACTCTTACTAAGTGTCTACCTAACACCCAACCATAGCTCAATGCACATTCTCATCCTCAACGGCCCCAACCTTAACCTACTAGGCCGGCGCGAGCCGGGCATCTACGGCACCCGCTCTTTCGACGACTATCTGCCCGAACTCCGCAATGCCTTTCCGGAACTGACAATCGAGTATTTCCAAAGCAACCACGAGGGGGCAATACTAGACAAACTGCACGAGGTGGGCTATACCTACCACGGCATTGTGCTCAACGCCGGTGGCTACACCCACACCAGCGTAGCCATTGCCGATGCTATTGCCGGTATCAATGCGCCCGTGATAGAAGTTCACTTGAGCAACCTGCACGCTCGAGAGGAATTTCGGCAGAAGAGCTTGCTCGGCAAGCATTGCGTAGGCAGCATCAGCGGCTTCAAACTGGAAAGCTACCGTCTCGCTGTGCAGTACTTCGACAGCCTCCGCCCGAAACGTGTGGGATTCAAAGTATCAAAGGGAGAGTAGCTGAAAGGACTTCAAAGCTTAGTGAAGCTTTTCGCGTTCTGACAATGCAAGCACAACCAGACCGTCATGCTGAGCGGAGTCGAAGCATCTCGCGTGCTGACGTTGCCAAAGTAATCGTCATGCTGAGCGCAGCTGAAGCATCTTGCTAGTGTAGTAAAATCAGTTGGCACCACAACCCCAGCACGCAGTATGCTTCGGCTGCGCTCAGCATGACGTTCTATTTGCGCTAGTAACATCAGCATGCCAGAGACTCTGGCTTCGTTAGGCATGACGTTCTTTTTTCGTCTTACTATTTCGCCGCCTCGCTGTTCCTACCTTTGCACCTCCAATCCTCCAGACTTCACCTACCTATGTATACATTCAATCCCGGCCCGTCGCAGGTGTACCCGCAGGTACGCCAGTATCTTCAGGATGCTTTCGATGAGGGTTGGTTGTCGGCTCCGCACCGGGGCGAGCGGTTCACGGGTCTGATGCGCCAGACGGTGGCCGAGCTAAAAAACAAGCTCAACGTTCCTCAGGACTACACGGTGTTTTTCATGAACTCCGCTACTGAGTGCTGGGAAGTACTAACGCAAAGCCTGACGCCCCGCAAGAGTTTCCACCTCTACAGTGGCGCTTTCGGTGAGAAATGGTATGACTACGCCAAAGCCCTACGGCCCGCCACCATCGGCATTCCCTTTGGCCCCGACGAGCTACCCGACGTAACAACCCTGCCCCTCCCCGACCAGGAAATCGACTTGGTGTGCATCACCCAAAACGAAACCAGCAACGCCACTCAACTGCGCGACGGGTTCATTCTGAATCTCTATAACCGTCTGGGCAACTCGCTATTGGCGGTAGATGCTACCTCTTCGCTGGGCGGGATTCAGATGAAGTACATCAAGGCCGATATTTGGTATGCCTCGGTGCAGAAGTGTTTTGGGTTGCCAGCAGGTCTGTCGCTGATGCTTTTGTCGCCGCGGGCCGTCGACCGGTTTCGGCAGATCAATGAGCGTAGCCACTACAACTCGCTCACGGCGCAGTACGAGAAGATGCTCAACTACCAGACCACGCACACGCCCAACGTGTTAGGCATCTACCTGCTGAGCCGCGTATTGCAAGATCGTGAGCCGATCAAGACGGTACACCAGCACCTGCAAGAGCGCGCTACCAAGCTCTACGACTACTTCGAGCAGGCCACGCAACTCTCACCCTTATCTCCAACCCCGAGACCCGCTCCACCACCGTTGTGGGCTTGCAAGGCCCGCCCTCCCTCATCGACGACGTGAAGCGCCGGGCCCTTGCCCAAGGCTTGCAGCTAGGCAACGGCTACGGTAGCTGGAAAGCCGGCAGCCTGCGCATTGCCAACTTCCCCGCCATTCCCGACGCGGCGTTCGAGCAATTAGTACAGTTTTTTGCGCGGGAATTCGCTTAAGCAACGTGGTAAAAGTGTGCGAGGCAGGTGGCACGTTCAATAAACTGCGCCACCTGCCCCGCACACCATCACTTTTCACAAGTTCACCGCATGTTTAGCCTCAAGGAAATTTTCTCGGTTACACTTACCCTTTTCGCCGTGATTGATGTGCTGGGCTCTATTCCCATCATCATTCAGATCCGGCAGCGCGAGGGAAAGATCCACTCGGAAAAAGCCACCTTGGTAGCGGGCATCTTGATGGTGGTGTTTCTGTTCCTGGGGCAGAGCATCTTGTCTTTATTTGGCGTTGACTATCAATCTTTTGCGTTAGCAGGCGCTATCATCATCTTCCTCATCGGGATGGAAATGATACTGGGTATTCAGCTGTTTCGACACGATCCGCTGGCGACTACAGGCTCTATTGTGCCGCTGGCGTTTCCCATCATCGTGGGGGCTGGCACCATGACTACGCTGCTCTCCTTGCGCGCCGCTTACTCCCTGCCCAATGTGCTCGTCGGTATCGCCCTAAATCTCGTATTTGTGTACCTCGTGCTCAAGAGCAGCGCCTGGATTGAACGCAAGCTGGGCAAAGCCGGCGAAGACATTCTGCGCCGCGTATTCGGCGTCATACTCTTGGCTATTGCCATTAAGCTGTTTAAGTCAAACTTTTAGTATTCAAGAACTTGCTGCCTCAATACGCTCCGCACCAAGTTCTCTAACTTTCCGTTCCTCCATTGATTTACTTATTCACCGATGGTTCCTCGAGGGGCAACCCTGGTCCGGGCGGCTATGGCGCCATCTTGCGTTTCGGTCAACACGAGAAGGAACTGACCGAAGGCTTCCGGCTCACAACCAACAACCGGATGGAACTGCTGGCCGTCATCAAGGGCCTCGAAGCCATCAACCGGCCCGAACTGCCCATCACCGTCGTGACGGACTCGAAGTACGTGGTAGATGCAGTGGAAAAGCGGTGGGTGTTTGGTTGGGAAAAGAAGGCCGACTTCGGCAAGAAAGCCAACGAAGACCTGTGGCGGCGCTTCCTGAAAGTGTACGCCCAACGCAAAGTGTCATTCAAGTGGGTACGCGGCCACAACGGCCACCCCGAAAACGAGCGTTGCGACCAGCTAGCCGTATGGAGCGCTACCCAAGGCAAGCTGCTGGTTGACGACGGCTACGAACTAATTGAAGCCCGGCGAGGCTAAGGCAACAAATTGCGCCCTACCTTTGCTGGCGTAATGAGTCGCTCCGCCGCGGCGCCCTTTCGGGGCGACGAGGAAAGTCCGGGCAACGCAGAGCACCCTGCTTCCTAACGGGAAGGATGTGCCGCAAGGTGCAGACAGCCAGTGCCACAGAAAACTACCGCCTACGTTGCTTTCGGGCAGCCGGTAAGGGTGAAAAGGTGCGGTAAGAGCGCACCAGCGGGCAGGCAACTGTCCCGGCTGGGTAAACCTCAGGGGTTGAAAGACCAAATAAGCGGATACGTGGGCTTTCGGGCCCGCACCGGGCGGCTCGTTCGGCGTCCGTGGGTAGGTTGATGGAGCCTTTCCGCGAGGACTGGCCTAGATAAATGGTGGAGACGCTGCTTCCGAGCAGTGTACAGAACCCGGCTTACAGACTCATTACCAAATTCAAAAGGCCGCCGCAACAACAGTTGCAGCGGCCTTTTCGCTGGTAGTCGGAGCAGTACAAAAAGCAGTACGGAATCTACGTTTCTTACTTCTTGTTTGCCGCCCTGATGGCTTTCACTTCTGCTGCACTAATAGGCGCAGCCTTGTTGCCGAAGCTATTGCGCACATACGTGAGCACAGACGCTATTTGCTGATCGGTTAGAAAATCGTAGGAGGGCATGGCGTTGTTGTACGGCTCCCCATCGATGTCCTCGCCCTGCAAGCCGTTGAGGACCACTTTCACAATGCGGGGTTTTTCGCCGAGTACGTAGCTGGTCTTAATGAGTGGTGGGTTCAAGCCATCGACCCCGCCCCATCGGCTTGGTGACAGCTCAGGCAAGTTTCGGTGTAGATTGCTTTTCCTTCGGCAATAACCGCTGGTGAAGCAACGGCCGCTGCAGGAGTTGTTTTGGGTTTGGGAGCCGGCTTCTTTTGGGCCGAAGCTGACAACCCGCACAAGGTTAGCCCGATAAGGGCAACTATATTCTTCATCAAAGCGCTTATTTCTTGGCGTATACAATGCGGTAAATCGTGCCCATCTTATCGTCGGAGACGTAAAGTGAGCCATCGGGGCCCTGGGCCAAGCCGCAGGGTTTGTGGTCGGCGCGACCGGAAGTCACCTTTTCGGGAGAGCCCGCAAAGTTATCCGCGAATACTTCCCACTCGCCAGACGGCTTGCCGTTCTTGAAGGGCTGGAAAACTACGTAGTAGCCTGCCTGTGGCTCGGGAGCCCGGTTCCAAGACCCGTGAAACGCAATGAACGCGCCGTTGCGATACTTCTCTGGGAACATTGTACCCGTGTAAAACAGCAACGCATTGGGAGCCATATGCGCCGGGAAAGCGGCTGCTGGGTCAATGAAGTTGCCAGTAGCTTCTTTCTTGCCGTCGCCGCCGTATTCGGGGGCCATCATTTTTTTGCGCTGTAGCCCGTCGTAGTACATGTAGGGCCAGCCGGCGTTGTCTCCTTTTTTGAGGGCGTACATGCATTCCGCTGGCAGTAATGCAGATTGCTTAACGTCGTACATTTCCGGGAAAATGTCGTGAAGTTGGTCGCGGCCGTGCTGCATCACGAAGAGTTGGTTGGCCTGTGCGTTCCAATCCAGGCCTACCACGTTGCGCAGGCCGGTGGCGTAGCGGGTACCATCACCGTAAGTTTGGTTGAGCTTGTCGGCACGGAACTGCCAAACTCCTCCGGCTGAGTCTAGGATTGGGCAATTCTGTTGGCCAAGTGAGCCTTTCTGACGGTCCTTGATCTGGCAGGAGTTGGAATAGGCCCCAACATTGACGTAGATATTGCCGTTGTTGTCGAGCGCCACCGATTTGCTTTCGTGCTGCTTCCGGTTGATGAGGCCAGTGATGATTTTCTCGGGCTGCTCGGGGTTGGTTACCTCGCCCTTGGCGTCGAGCTTGTAGCGGTACACATCTTGGTCGGAGGACGCATACAAGTAGCCATTCTTGACGGCAATGCCGGTGCCGCCATAGCTACCGAAACCGCCAGCAACTTCCGCCTTGCCTCCACTGGTTTCGCGCAGCATCAAGATGCTTTTGCCAGTCTTGTCGGGCCGGTTGAGCTTGACGTAGATGTTGCCTTGGGGCGTGATGGTCAGGTGTCGGGTACGAGCCCCGGTTTCCACCACTTTCAAGGCCCCAAAGCCGGCCGGCAGTTTTAGGCCCGCGTTGTCGGCGTCGGGTACGGGCGGCCCTACTTTGCTGGTTAAGGCGTAGAGGGCCAAACTGCCAACCAAAGCCGAGGGCAGTAGCAGGTAGCGGGTCAAAAGTTGTTTCATAGGGGTAGGGTTCCGTCAGTTAAGAGTGTAATGCTGAGAATCAGATCAATAAGTTATCGGCTCAACTCGCCTTGCTTACTACATTCCCACAGCAGAGGTTGCTTCTGTTGCTGGTGCAGCGCGGCAAACTAGTTCCGCTGGCGCGAAAAGCAAAGTCGGCGGGGTTATAGCCGGAGTTGCAGCCGGGCCGCCGAGGCTTTGTATTTTCTTTGCGCACACGAACCAAGCACGGCTTTTCGTTACCTTCGTTACTTTCGCTTCCCCTCTTCTGCCAAACCCGTTCTATGCCCCGCATTCTCATTATTGACGACGAAAAAGCCATCCGCAACACGCTGAAGGAGATTTTAGAATACGAAAGCTACCAAGTAGACCAGGCGGAGGACGGGCCCTCTGGCCTTGATATGCTAATCCGTGACAAATACGATGTAGTACTCTGCGACATCAAAATGCCCAAGATGGATGGCATTGAAGTGCTGGAGCGGGCCCGTATTGTAGCACCCGACACTGCCTTTATTATGGTTTCGGCCCACGGCAATGTGGAAATGGCCGTTGATGCCACCAAAAAAGGAGCCTACGACTTCCTACAGAAACCACCAGACCTCAACCGCCTGCTCGTAACGGTCCGCAACGCCTTGGACCGCACCAAACTGGTGGCTGAAACCAAGACGCTCAAGAAGAAGGTTGCCAAGAATTCCGAGATGGTCGGCTCTTCGGCCGCCCTCGGCGCCGTGCGCAAGGCCATCGAGAAAGTAGCCCCTACCGATGCCCGCGTATTGATTACAGGACCCAACGGCGCCGGCAAGGAGATGGTAGCGCGCCAACTGCACGAGCAAAGCAACCGCTCCAGCGGGCCACTCATCGAGGTGAACTGCGCTGCTATTCCATCGGAGTTGATTGAGAGCGAGCTATTCGGACACGAAAAAGGCTCTTTCACGTCGGCCGTGAAGCAGCGTATCGGCAAGTTCGAGCAGGCCGATGGTGGCACGCTCTTCCTCGACGAAATCGGCGACATGAGCCTTTCCGCTCAGGCCAAGGTGTTGCGGGCGCTTCAGGAAAACAAAATCACCCGGGTTGGGGGCGAAAAGGAAATATCGGTGAACGTGCGCGTGCTAGCCGCCACCAACAAAAACTTACTTCAGGAAATAGCCGACCGCAACTTCCGCGAAGACCTCTACCACCGACTCTCTGTTATCCTGATTCAAGTCCCGTCCCTCAACGACCGGCGCGAAGACATTCCCGACCTGATCCAGAAGTTTCTACAGGACATTGCCAACGACTACGGCAACAAGCCCAAGAAAATAGACGCTGTGGCCCTCAAATACCTGCAAGGCCTTGATTGGCGCGGCAATATCCGGGAGCTTCGCAACGTAGTAGAACGCCTCGTTATCATGAGCGACGACACTATCTCTGAAGCTGACGCAAAAGCTTTTGCCGGTAAGTAGAACAACGAGACTAGCTAAAACAGGCGGCCCTTCTGAATGAAACTCAGAAGGGCCGCCTGTTTTAGCTAGTCTCTTGTTTTGGCCCGCTTAATTATACCATCTGATTGCATCCGCGCACGTCGGAGTTATCCAGGCGGCCCAATACTTCAAAGGAGCCATCAGCATGCATGCGGGCCAGGTCCTTGGTTTCGATGAAAGCACAGCTATCCACGTTGGCTAGGTCGATGACGTTGATGGCGCCGTCGGGACGGGTTTCGGAAACGGAAAATGGGTCGGCTGGTTCGCGGAGTAGCACCCGTAACTGTGGAGGAGCATGAAAGCGGCCGTCACCGAGACTGTAGGCTTGGCTTAATAGCTCCGTCATGCCGTATTCTGAGTGAATACCCGCTGGACCAAAGGCTTGCTGGAGTTCGTGGTGCAGCTCTTCCCGAATCATTTCGCGCCGACGGCCTTTCATGCCCCCGGTTTCGAGTACAGTCAGGTTCTGTAGCTCTGGCGCAAGCCCCATTTCGGCAGCCAAGTCTAGCAAGGCATAGCTCACACCGAAAAGCATCACGCGGCGACTATCATCTTGCTTCACCTCGCGCAGGGCTTGTAGCAAAGCCGCATGATCATGCAGAAAAAAAGCAGGCTGCGTCTGGCCGGATTCCTTGGCGAAGTAATCCACCATGGCCACCAAAGAAGAATGTCCTTGCTCTAAATAAGACGGCAGCAGTGCCAAAAATGTCCAGCTACTAATCGGTCCGTAGTACCGCTCGAAAATACTGGCGGCATTACGGCGGTAGAGTTGCGGGTCGCGGACGCGGTGCTGGCTCCGCTGCTGCATGGTGGTGCCACTACTTAAAAATAGCTCCTGTGGCTCCCAAACCTCAGGGTCTGTGCGCACATCGTGCGTTTTAAAGAACTCGATAGGCAAGAAGGGAATGTCGGTGATTCGCTCAACTTTAGTTGGCTTGCAACCTAACGCGTTTAAGTAGGCTCTATAAGGCGGACAGTGCTCCGCCTGGTAGCGAAACAGCCGCAACGCCACCGCCGATACATCGGAGAAGGTTAAGTGGGGCAGCTGGCGCAAATGCTCTTCGCGGAAACTCATTGCAGGGTTATCGGGTTTGGAAAACACATAACAAATGCATTAAGTCTTCGTTGAGAAGCTGTACCTTTTACCCGCCGCTGAGGCGATTTTCCACTCGTCTTTCTTGTTTCTATGGCCATGTCTCGTACGCTTCACTTAGGCTTACTTTTCGCGCTGCTTTGCGCGGCTATTTCCTCTTGCATTAGCCCGCCCGACTACTCTGATACCCCACGCATTAAGTTCAAGAAACTGGATGTAGTGCGCTTGCCAAGTGCCCCTGGTGAACAGCCTTTTGATTCAGATACTATTACTATTTCTTTCGAGGATGGTGACGGAGACTTAGGTCTAAACCCTGAAGACAATATGGCGCCCTATAATGATGCATCAGTAAACGGAAAACAGACTAACCCTAACTACTTCAATTATTACATTCAAGCTCAACTCAAAAACCCTAGTACCAATCAATTCGAAGACTATATCATTCCTGGGTCTAACGGAGAAGTAGGTCAATATAATGGCCGCTTCCCTCGTTTAACTACCGAGTCAACTAAGGAAGGACCTTTAAAAGGCAATTTGCGCTATAATTTGGGGCTGTATTTAGAATCACCATTTAAAGCTGGTGATGAAATTCGGTTCAGAATCAGTATTAGGGATCGTGCCCTCAACCTGAGTAATGAAATATTCACTGACTCCTACGTTGTAAAGCCTTAATCAGCAAATAGGCATCTTTCTGCACTTTGAAAGAGGGCGACACTTCTAGAAGTGTCGCCCTCTTTTTTGAAGCTTTCAAACAGGCTTCAAAACTTTGTTCAGCTAGCAAAAAAATGTTATATTTAACAACGGCTAACACATCAATCAGCCGTTGCCAAGTAGCTACTCACAATGCAGCTTAGTAGATGGCCGGGAAGCGCTTGGGATCGGCTTCACGCATCATTTCATACACCGTGTCGAATACTTCCTCTGCGTTAGGTTTAGAGAAGTAGTCGCCGTCGGAGCCGTAGGGCGGACGGTGGGCTTGGGCGGCCAAGCAGCGGGGGCCGAGTCGAGGTAACGGTAGGCATCTTGGTCGTCGAGAACCTGCTGCATCATGTAGGCGGTGGCGCCGCCGGGCACGTCTTCATCGGTGAAGAGCACGCGGCTAGTTTTCTGGATGCTGTCGGTAATAGTATGCTCTAGGTCGAAGGGGAGCAGCGTTTGCACATCCACTACTTCCACCGAAATGCCAACCTCCGCTAGTTGCTTGGCGGCATCCAGCACAATGCGGCACATGGAACCGTAGGTGACTATGGTTACGTCAGAGCCTTCGCGCAGCACTTCGGGCACGCCAAGCGGCAGCGTAAACTCGCCCACATTACTCGGGATTCGCTCTTTAAGCCGGTAGCCGTTTAAGGGTTCAATCACAATAGCCGGTTCGTCGGAACGAAGCAACGTGTTATAGAAACCGGCCGCCTGGGTCATGTCGCGGGGTACGCAGAGGTGAATACCGCGAATGGCGCCGAGAATCATCTGAATTGGGGAGCCGGAGTGCCAGATTCCTTCGAGACGGTGGCCACGAGTACGCACAATCAGTGGCGCCTTCTGGCCACCTTTGGTACGGTACTGCAGGTTGGCTAAGTCATCACTCAGAATCTGAATGGCATACAGCAAGTAATCCAAGTACTGGATTTCGCTGATGGGACGCAGGCCGCGCAACGCCGCTCCGATGCCCTGCCCTATGATAGTGCACTCCCGGATGCCGGTATCCGTCACCCGCAAGTCGCCAAACTTCTCTTGCAAACCGGCAAATGCTTGGTTTACGTCGCCGATACGGCCTACATCTTCGCCGATGGCAAAAATGCGGGGGTCTCGCTGGAAGTTAGCATCGAAGCAGGCTTGCAACACTTCTCGGCCGTCAACTTGCGAAGCATCAGGTGCGAATCGGGCCGGTACTACTTCGATATTGCCAACAGCTTCTTCGCTTTGGCTGAAGAGGTAGGAGTTGAAACGGTCCGCATTTTCAGCTTCGGCCTGATCCAGCCAATTCAGCAAGTCGCGGCGGGCGGCACTGCGCTGGCCCCGCACTTGGCGCAGGGCGCGGCGTACCGCGCGTACCAAGTCGGCCCGGATCGGTGTTGGATTTTGCTTAAGCGAATCCACTAAAAGTTGAACCCCGCTCTCGGGACCAGACGCAGTGGCTAGTTGGTTGAGTTGCTGTAGTACCTCGTCGCGCTCCTGCTTGATGGGGTCGAAGAAGGCAGCCCAAGCCGCGGTCCGGGCGGCTTTTACCACTTCCCGGGCCTCCGATTCGATTTGTAGCAGTTCGTCTTCGGTGGCGTGGCCTTCCGTTAGGAGCCACGACTTCATTTTCACCAAGCAATCATGCTGCTGCTCCCACACCAGCCGGTCTTTCGACTTGTAGCGCTCGTGGGAACCGCTGGTGCTGTGGCCCTGGGGCTGGGTTACTTCTGTAACGTGAATGAGCACTGGCACGTGCTGCGTGCGGCAGAGCTCGGCGGCGCGTTGGTAGGTGTCAACCAAGGCTGGATAATCCCACCCTTTCACGACGAAAATCTCGAAGCCAGGCTCTCCTTCCCCATCGCGCTGCAAGCCCATGAGAATGGCGGAAATGCTTTGCTTGGTGGTCTGGTACTCGGCGGGTACGGAGATACCGTAGTGGTCGTCCCACACGCTCATCAGCATCGGGATTTGGAGCACACCAGCAGCGTTGAGCGCCTCGAAGAACATGCCTTCGGAAGTGCTAGCGTTGCCAATCGTGCCAAACGCTACCTCGTTGCCATTCACCGAAAACTGCTCGAATTGCTGCAATTCAGGGTTTTGGCGGTAAAGTTTGGAAGCGTAGGCTAAGCCTACTAAACGAGGCATCTGGCCAGCCGTAGGCGAAATATCGGCAGAAGAGTTTTTGCTAGTAGCGAGGTTCTTGAAGTTGCCATCTTCGTCGAGGATACGGGTGGCGAAGTGGCCGTTCATGGCGCGGCCAGCCGTTGCGGGCTCGGCCTCTACATCGGTGTGGGCGTAGAGCTGGGCAAAGTACTGCTGCAAGGTCAACTCGCCAATGGCCAGCATGAATGTCTGGTCGCGGTAGTAACCGGCCCGCCAGTCGCCGGCCCGGAAGGCACGGGCCATGGCCAGTTGGGGCAGTTCTTTGCCATCGCCGAAGATGCCGAACTTGGCTTTGCCCATAAATACCTCTTTGCGGCCCGCCAGGGAGGCGTACCGACTTTCCCACCCGAGGCGATAGTCGCGCAGGAGTTCGTCTTTACTGAGAGTGGCCACGGGGACCAACAGGTCGGCAGATTCGGTAGTGGGCATAAAACGGATGGGGTTGATGCCAGGGAAGGCAGGAAGGGCCCGCACATTGGGTACAGACGCGCAAAAGTACGGATTTGGCTGGCAGGTTTTGTTGAGACGCAAGGAGGGGCGTTTTTGTTTATCTTTGGCAAGCGGAACGCCGTACTACTAGCCTCTGCCTCACCTTGTTCTCCTCATACCTCCTCATATGAAACAGTTTGCCTCTCTTGTCTTTGCTGTGCTGCTGGCCGTAGGCGCCCGCGCTCAAGGAGTTATCACCTTCGAAAAAGAGCTGCATGATTTCGGCAGCGTGCCCGAGGGCACTATGGCTACGCACGAATTCAAGTTCAAGAACACCGGAAACCAGCCCGTTGTTATTGCCAACGTGCAAGCCTCGTGCGGCTGCACCACCCCCGACTGGACCAAAACGCCGGTATTGCCGGGTAAATCGGGCATTGTGAAGGCCATGTACAGCAGCGCCGGCCGCCCTGGCGTGTTCAACAAAACCGTTACAGTGACCAGCAACGCCAGCGTTCCGAGCACGGTGCTCACCATCAAAGGCAACGTGGTAAACAAAGAGCAAGCAAAAGCCACGATGACGCCCGCGCAACTAGCACAGTCGCCGCGCTTGGTGCTGGACCGTACCACGCACGACTTCGGCAAGATTGAGTCGGGGCAGCAGCCTGTTGCTAAGTTCACGGTGAAAAATACCGGCAAGCAGCCGCTGGAACTCGGCATGATTACTTCGGCCTGCAACTGCGTAGGTTACAAGTCGGTGCCTCCAACGGTACAGCCTGGCCAGAGCGCCGTGGTGGAGTTATTGTACGCGCAGCGTCAGACGGGTCCAATGTCGGATGTGGCTACGCTAAGCTCCAACGATTTGAACGGCGACGTGAAGATTACGCTGAAAGCCAATGTGGTGCGTGACCTGAATAGCAGCAGCATGGTGAAGGAAACTAACGCGGTAGTACCATTTAAGTAAGCGCCCTGGTAGCAGGCTTCGCAAACTGATTTGCTGGCTAATTCTTTCCAACGCTTGGAATAACAAAGACGCCCCTGACGCACGTGTAGCTGTCAGGGGCTTTTTTTGTGTACGTAATTCTGTGCACGCGGCACTAGAGACGACATTGCGGTGTTGTGGTTTCTCGCAATGACGGTAGTTCACCTATCTTTGCACTCTCCAATTTATCATCTTCTCACCTTCCCGCTCTGCCATGATCATCGGCGTACCAAAAGAAATTAAGAACAACGAAAACCGCGTAGGCTTGACGCCTGCTGGCGTAGCTGAACTCCGCAAGCAAGGCCACGAGCTGTACGTGCAAAGCACGGCTGGCTTGGGCAGCGGCTTTCAGGACTCCGAGTATTCAGAAGCTGGCGCTACCATTCTTCCGACCATCGAGGAAGTGTATGCCATAGCGGAAATGATTGTGAAGGTGAAAGAGCCGATTGCACAAGAGTATCCGCTGATCAAGGAAAACCAATTGCTGTTCACGTATTTCCACTTTGCATCTGGCGAGGAACTAACCCACGCTATGATCGAGCGGAAGGCAGTTTGCTTGGCTTACGAGACGGTAGAACTTTCCAACCGAGCATTGCCTTTGCTCATTCCGATGAGCGAAGTGGCGGGCCGCATGGCCCCGCAGGAAGGTGCTAAATATTTGGAGAAGCCGCTGAAAGGCCGTGGCATTCTGTTGGGCGGTGTGCCCGGCGTGAAGCCCGCCGAAGTATTGGTACTAGGTGCTGGCATCGTGGGTACGCAGGCGGCTAAAATTGCGGCCGGTCTGGGTGCGCAAGTAACCATCATGGACATCAGCCTGAACCGTCTGCGCGAGCTCGACGACTTCATGCCCAAGAACGTGGTGACGCAGTACTCCAACGAGTACAACATTCGCGCCGCCATCAAAACGGCCGACCTCATCATCGGCGCCGTGTTGATTCCGGGTGCTAAAGCGCCGCACCTCATCACCCGCGACATGCTCAAGACCATGAAGCCCGGTACAGTACTGGTTGACGTGGCCGTGGACCAAGGTGGTTGCATTGAAACCTGCCGCCCCACCACGCACGAAGACCCGACCTTCATCATCGACGACATCGTGCATTACTGCGTGGCCAACATGCCGGGTGCGGTACCGTACACGTCGACGCTGGCGCTTACCAACGCTACCTTGCCTTACGCTGTAAAGCTGGCCAACCTCGGCTGGCAGGAAGCTTGCCGCCGCGACGAGGCTTTGCGCCTTGGTTTGAACGTGGTGCACGGCGAAGTGGTGTACAAAGGAGTAGCGGAAGCTTGGAACCTGCCGCTGGTTGACGTACACAACGTGCTGGAAGAAGCAGCCGTTTAAGTGAAAAGCTAAGTATGGAAAAGCCTTTCTGGCCAAATGGTCGGGAAGGCTTTTTCTGTAGCGTGAAGCTCCAGCTTCGCGCATCGTAACACAAATTTCAGTGCATTGGCCGCGCGCCACTCACTGATGCGCCTTGCTGGAGCATGGCGTTATCTCTTATGAAAGGCATCCTCTATACGGGCGGCGAACTAACTGACCTCGCCACTTTCGCCCGCCTTCCGGTTTACCTCCAAACGTTTCTGCGCGAGCAAAATGGGGTAGTAGCATACTTCGGTGGACTGCATATACGCGGTTGCGTGGCCGAACCTACTTGGCATTCGCTGGATGCCGCCTGGCAGGGCCCGACCGCCTTTTGGCGCATTTATGATGAAATGACGGAAGCTGACATTCCGTTCGGCCAAGACTGCGTGGGCAACCAATTCCTGCTGCGCGGCGATGCGGTGCTACTACTCGATACCGAAACCGGCGAGTTAGCCGACTTAGAAGTGGATTTCAAACACTTTTTGTTCGGGGTGGAGAAATATCCGCTCGATGCGCTAGGCATGGAGCCGCTGCGTGGCTTTCAGCAGCAGGGCGGGGTGTTGCAGCCTGGCCAGTTGGTGAGCGTCTTTCCGCCGTTCTGCGTAGCCGTCAACAGTGGCAAAGCACCCTCCCTTAAAGCGGTTGCTGCTGCCGACCGGTTGGCTTGGCTAGCTGACTTCCACCAAAAAATCAAGGACTTGCCCGACGGACAAACCATTCAGCTCACGAGCGAGTAAATCCTTTTCTTGTTGTTCTGTTCATGATTTCACCACTTCTGCGTCTGCTGCTGCGCCGGTTGCTGTTGCTGATGGGTGCGTATGTGCTTTTGCGGCTCGGCTTTTATGTAGCTAACCAAGCTGTATTTCGGGAGGCGACGACGGGGCAGGTGCTGCTAGCTTTCTGGCACGGCTTCCGCTACGATATTTCGGCGCTGCTACTGCTTAATCTGCCGTTTCTGTTGCTATCGTTGATACCGGCTTTTAGTTTTCGGTGGCAAGGCTTTTTGCGCGGCATATATCTTACGCTCAATGCTTGCGGTATTGCGCTCAACCTGATTGACACGCAATACTTCAAGTTCATTGGTCGCCGTACCAGCAACGAGCTATTTACCATTACCGATGATATCGAGCGGCAGGCCGGACAATTGGTGGGGCACTACTGGTTTCTACTTATTCCGTTTGCGGTAATATTTGGACTGGTGTGGTACTTCTACCCCATGCCCACGGCAAACGACGCTGCTTACTATCAGCCTGGAAAGCGCCGCAAACCAGTGCTCCGCACAACGCTGGAAATAGTGGTGCTAGCGGGCCTAACGATACTTGGCATTCGGGGCGGCTTTCAGCTCAAACCCCTGCGTACCGGTCACGCCTTCATGCAGACGCCGCCTATCCTGGGCCATGTGGCATTAAACAGCACCTTCACTTTTCTGAAGAGCTTGCGGGCAGATGCACCCGAGCGGCGCACGTATTTCCCGTCGATGGCGGCGCTACGGCCGGCGCTGGCTATCCGGCAGCCTGGCCCGCGCCCCGGCGTCCCGCACGACAACGTAGTGGTGCTGCTCATTGAAAGCTTTGCTTCCGAATACAATGGCATTGAAAATGGCGGTAAGGGCTACACGCCTTTTTTTGACTCGTTGGCAACTAAAGGGCTGTTTTTCCGACATCATTATGCCAACGGCCGCCGCTCTATTGAGGCGTTGCCCGCAGTTCTGGCCGGGTTGCCGGCTCTTACCGAGAATTCGTTTATCACCTCCAACTTCCAGACCGACGAACTACATGGCTTGGGCGAGTTGCTAGGCCGCAACGGTTACGCCACCTCGGTATTTCATGGCGCGCAGAACGGCACTATGGGCTTCAACACGTTTGCGGGCATTACGGGAATTCAGCAATACTATGGCCTTGACGAGTACCCGGGCAGCACCAAAAGCCCTGATTTCGACGGGCACTGGGGCATCTTCGATGAGCCGTATTTGCAGTATTTTGCCCGTCAGCTAGGCCAGCAGCGCCAGCCGTTTTTCTCCACGGTTTTCACGCTGACTTCGCACGAGCCGTTCCCGGTACCAGCGAAGTATAAGGATCGGTTCAAGGCCGGTGAGCTGCCTATTCATGCGTCCGTTGAATACACGGATTTCGCGTTGCGGCAGTTTTTCAAAGCGGCGGCGCGTCAGCCCTGGTACAAGAACACGTTGTTCATTGTGCTAGCCGACCACACGTCGCAGACGCTACGGCCGGAGTACCAGAATACGCTCGGTTCTTACAAAACGCCGCTGCTGCTCTTCCACCCTAGCCGCACCCTCCCGGCGGCCAACGTGGAACGCATCACGCAGCAAGCCGATATTCCAGCCTCGGTACTCGATTATCTGGGCTTGGCTCCAAATCAGCCTCTCCTACCTTTCGGTTACTCGGTGTTTGATACTGGCACAACTGGCCGCGCCCTGTTTCTAAGTGGCGGCAGCTATTTCCTGGTCCACCATGATTATGTAGCCGAACTCACTGTCGATAACAAGGTGCGGCTCTACCCTTACCAGAAGCACGCGCTACCCGCCACTCCCCTAGCCGCCCCCGACCCACAGAAACTCCGCGAGTACGGCAACGAGCTAAAAGCCTGCGTGCAGTTCTACTTGAACGGCCTGGCCGACAATGCGCTTTATAAATAATGAGCTAGTGCGTTTGCTTTTCGTGCTAACGGACGTCAAACGCACTACTTCACCATCTCTCCATATGCGGGCACTTCGCTTAGCATCTCGTTGGTGCGCTGCTCGAAGTTTACGCGCCAGCAAAAGTGCTGCAACCCATTGGTGAGCAACAACAAAGGCGCGCCAATAGTCTGGTTGTAGGTGGCTGCTTGTTGGGCCACGGCGGCCGTAATGGGCACAGTGGGCCGTTTGCATTCCACGAGCAGCAGCGGCGTGCCATCTGGACCAAGCGCCCACAAGTCGGTGCGCTTCTGACGCTGGTTGTAGCGGTGGCCGCGCTCCAAGCTCAGCAAGCCTTTGGGATAGCCGCGGTGGCTGATAAGGTAATGTACTACGTGCTGGCGCACCCATTCCTCGGGCGTCAGGACCACTTGCTTGCGGCGCAATACGTCCCAGATATATATAGTTTCGCCGCTTTGCGTAAGTTTGTAGTCGAAAGGCGGCAGGTTTAGCTCTTGCATCACCTCCAAAGGTACGGCCCTGGGCTCTGGTTCCCGCTTTTCACTCCCGTACCGTCGCCTACTCGTTGGGTGGACGGTTTTTTTGTAACCAATTTATTTCAACGTTCTACTGAGTTTCTCAACGTATTTCGCTCGTATTGCAGCTACTAGTACACGCTAGAGCTAATTCGCGAGCTACCTAGTAAAGCCCAGCAGTATAGAATTCCCCACTTATGAAAACCAAATCTGACATTGTTGAAAACTGGCTGCCGCGCTACACTGGGGTTCCCCTCAAGGAGTTCGGGCAGTACATATTGCTCACCAACTTTATCAATTACGTACACATGTTCGCCGAGCAGTTTGGCGTGGAAGTGAACGGCCTTGACAAGCCGATGCAAACGGCTACGGCTGGTGGCATCACTATCATCAACTTCGGTATGGGCTCCCCCATGGCGGCTACCGTCATGGACCTGATATCGGCAGTGAAGCCGAAAGCGGCGCTGTTTTTGGGCAAATGTGGCGGCCTGAAAAGCAAAACCAAGCTCGGTGACCTTATCCTGCCTATTGCGGCCATTCGGGGAGAAGGTACTTCCGATGACTATTTGCCGGCCGAAATTCCCGCGCTGCCCTCCTTCCGGTTGCAACGTGCCGTGTCGTCGATGATTAAGAAGCACGAGAAGGACTACTGGACCGGCACCGTGTACACCACCAACCGCCGGGTGTGGGAGCACGACGAAAACTTCAAGGAGTATCTGCGCCAGATTCGGGCCATGGCTGTGGATATGGAAACGGCCACGATTTTCACGGTAGGCTTCGTGAACGAGATTCCGCACGGCGCGCTGCTGCTCGTCAGCGACAACCCCATGACGCCGGAGGGCGTGAAAACGTCGGAAAGCGACAAAAAAGTGACGGCCGACTTCGTGACAGCGCACTTACAAATCGGCATTGATTCGCTGCTAGAACTCAAAAACTCAGGCGAATCGGTGAAGCATATGCGCTTCGAGTAGCGAAAACAGCACCTTTCGCTTAGCTTGCATAGCGGCGCTACCAGCAAAACCCCAGTGGCTCCAACCCGCTGGGGTTTTTGTTTGTGGCGGCCTCCCATTATTGTAGTCATTGCGCGTCCTGTATTACTCTGCTTTAATTTGCTATGGATTCATTCTCTACTGCTTACCTAGACGTCACCTACCATCCCAATCAACAACTGCTCTATGGGCATTGGAAGCGGGGCGTGATGCCGTTCGAACTCCAACGAGGCTATGCCGCCATCCTCGACATTGCGGCCGAAATGAACTGCCGCTTCTGGCTGATTGATGTTCGGCGACGGACGGGAGTGGACGCATCCGATGTGTTCTGGATGATGGAAGATTTCTTTCCCCGTGTGTACCCTCGCTTAGGACGCACCGCCTATGTTGCGTTGCTGATGGCGCCGCACCACCTCGCTGGCGCTATGGCCAACATTGGTATTCCTCAAAAAAGCGAGGCTTCGCAAGACCTCCCTTACCTGATCCAACGGTTTACCGAGGAAGCCCCCGCCCGCGCCTGGCTGGAACACTGCTTGCAACAAGACTCGGTGGAGCGGTAGAAATGTTGATGTAGCGGCGGCGTGATTCAGTTGCTCAATACACTAAATCGTTACTTTCGCGGCATGCTTCGATCTTTCCGTTTATTTGCCTTGCTGCCGTTGCTGGGCTTTTTTAGTAGCTGCCAGAGTAGTTCAAATCAGTCCGTTGATTTGGTGGTCTACAATGCTACAGTATATACCGTCGATTCCACTTTTGCCAAGGCTACGGCCTTCGCGGTGCAAGACGGCAAGTTTGTAGCCGTAGGCAAAGAGGAAGATATCCGCCGCCAGTACACGGGCAAATCAACAGTTGATGCGCGAGGACAATTTATTTATCCCGGCTTTTACGACGCCCATTGCCACTTCTACCGCTACGCCTTGGGGCTGCGCGATGCCGATTTGGTAGGCACTACCTCGTGGGCGCAAGTGATAACCAAGTTGCAACAGCAGCGCCAGCAATATCCGCAGGTAGCGTGGCTGACGGGCCGCGGTTGGGACCAGAACGACTGGCCCACCAAGCAGTTTCCCACTAAGGACACACTCGATGTTCTGTTTCCAAACACGCCTGTCTTTATCGTACGAGTAGATGGGCACGCGGCCCTCGTGAACCAAAAGGCACTGGATTTAGCTGGAGTTACCGCCAAAACACCCATTAGCGGTGGCACCATTACCAAAAATGCGGCGGGCCAACTCACGGGCTTGCTCGTTGACAACGCCGTGGATCTGGTAAGCACCAAAATCCCGGAGCCAACACCCGCCGAAGCTAACGCGGCCTTGCTGGAAGCTCAGCAGCGTTGCGTAGCCGTGGGCCTCACCAGCCTCGCCGACGCGGGCCTCGACAAAGCCAACATCGACCAGATGGCCGCACTACAGCAGCAAGGCAAGCTGAAACTGCGAGTGTATGCCATGCTCAACCCCACCAAAACCAACAAAGACTACTACCTGAAAAATGGGCCGGTGTTCGAGGACCGCCTTACGGTGTGCAGCTTCAAAGTATACGCTGATGGGGCCCTCGGCTCGCGCGGAGCCTGCCTACTGCACCCCTACACCGACAAGCACAAGGAAACCGGCTTCCTGCTTTCTTCCATAGCCGACTACCGGACGCTAGCAAAAGAGCTGGCCGCTAGCAAGTTCCAAATGAACACCCACGCCATCGGCGACTCCAGCAACCGCCTGCTGCTCGATATTTATGGCGAGGTACTAAAAGGCAAAAACGACCGGCGCTGGCGCATCGAGCACGCGCAAGTGGTGAGCAAGGCCGACGTTGCTAAGTTTGGGCAGTTTGGCATCGTGCCTTCGGTGCAGCCCACTCACGCCACCTCCGACATGTATTGGGCCGGCGAACGGCTTGGTGCCGAACGGCTGAAAACAGCCTATGCCTTCAATGACCTCCGCCAGCAATACGGGCAAGTAGCCCTCGGCTCCGACTTTCCGGTGGAAGACATCAACCCGCTGTTTGGCTTCCATAGCGCCGTAGCTCGGCAGGATGCCAAGAACTATCCCGCCAAAGGGTTCCAGATGGAAAACGCCCTAAGTCGCCCCGATGCTTTGCGCGGGATGACCACGTGGGCAGCACACGCCGCCTTCGAGAACAAGCAGAAAGGCAGTATCCGCCCCGGCATGGCCGCCGACTTCGTGGTGTTAGACACTGACTTGCTGCAAGCGCCCAAAGAAAAGCTGCGCGGTGCGAAAGTGCAGCAAACCTGGATTGCAGGCGAGCAAGTGTTTGGTGGTGAGTAGCTTCTCACCTAGATATAACGAGAAAGAATGTAGTATATACTACATTCTTTCTCGTTATCCTGGCTGCAAGACGCCTTAGCGCTGAGGAGCTTCGTCGGCGGAGCCACCGTAGATGGCAGGTACTGGAATATCGAGCAGACGCAGGTACACGCTCAATTGGCCGCGGTGGTGGATGAGGTGGTTCAGTACCAGAGTGCGCGCTACAGCAGCACGGGGCATGGTCATGAATACCTGTTCCCCTCGACGCAACGACCACACACTATGAAGCATAGTATCATCTAGCTGCTCTAGGGCTTTGTGGATGTTTTCGCCATTGACGTCGAAGCGGCGCAGGACTTCGTCGGTGCTGGTAGGCGAATCGGGCATTTTTGTGATAGCCAAATCGGTTTCGGGGCCGGCCATCGACATTTCTAGGTAGCCAACCAGATTGGCCATATGCGAGGCCAGCGTACCAAGTTTCATCGACTTAGGATGAGGCTGCCAGCTAAATTGCTCGGTAGGAACTCGCTCTAGGAGGCGCCGCGTGAGCTTCAACTCGTGTTTCAGTTCCTGGCTGAGAGCGGCTTGCAAGGTAGGTTGAGCTTCGGTCATGGGGTTGGGGAATTGAGGTGAGAGCAGGTAGAAACGTACTTGGAACGGAAGTTTATTTGCTGGCTATCTAAGCTAACTAAAAAGCCCCGTTAATGGACGGGGCTTTTTAGTCGATACTTTGGCTTCTAGTTACTTGCGAGTAGCCGGCATGCCTACGTTGGGGGTGGCAGGTGGTGGAGCTACCGCCTCGTCTCCTGAGTTGTGTACTTCGTCGCGCAGCTTCTTGCCGCGTAGCGTCAGCAGGAAAAGCAGCCCGAGCACAAAGAAGACAATGAGCGACAAAATGCTGTTGCGCATAGAGCCCGTAATCTGCGCAATGACGCCGAATACGGCTGTGCCTATCACGATGCTCAGCTTTTCGGTCACGTCGAAAAAGCTGAAGAAAGCCGCCGTATTTGGGGTATTCTCGGGAATAATCTTAGAATACGTGCTGCGTGACAAACTCTGGATGGCGCCCATGGTGAGGCCAATAATTGAGGCCAACGCATAGAAGCTCCAGCCGGCCTGCACAAAGTAGCCTGCTACGCAGATGCACATCCAGATAAACACCGACCAACTCAAAGCTCGCGTATTACCGATGCGCTCCGAAAGCTTGGCAAACAAATAGGCACCTAGAATGCCTACTACTTGCAGCAACAGGATAGTAATGATGAGGGCTGTGCTTTCCAGGTGCAGCTCTTTGTCGCCGAAGATGGTGGCCACGTACATCACGGTTTGCACGCCCATGTTGTAAGTGAAGTAGGCGAGCAGGAAGCGTTTTAGGTTGGGGAGCTGCTTGAGTTGGTCCCATACCTTACCTAACTCCCGGAAGCCATTGAGCAACCAACCCGAATCGGAGGTGGCAACAGCGGCGGGGCGGCCGGGGTCGACGGGCAAGGTGAAGAACGGAATCTGAGCGAAACCAGCCCACCAAACCCCTGTAAGCAAAAAGGAAATACGGGCCGGCAAGCGGGCTCCTTCAGGCGTAGAGGCATCAATGCCTACTATGTTTGGAAACTGATTGATAATCAGGCATATGATCAACAGCACCACCGAACCGATATACCCCATCGAAAAGCCCCGTGCCGACAGCGAATCGTACTGCTCTTCCGAGGAAATGAGCGGTAAGTAGCTGTTGTAGAAAACAATCGAGCCCGAAAAGCCGAAGGTGGCTGCAATGAAGATAAACGTGCTGAGTGTGAGCGTTTCGGGCGTGAAGAAGAACAGCGCGGCACAACTCGCGGCCCCGATGTAGCAAAAGATCTGCATGAACAGCTTCTTGCGCCCCGAGAAGTCGGCCAGCGACGTGAGGAAGGGACTAATTAGCGCCACCAGCAGAAAGGCAGCCGATATAGCGTACGTCAGCAGCGAGGAGCCCGGCACTTGGAACCCCAAGAAACTAACCACATCAGTCTGCGGGCTCAGCGTTTTGGTGACGGCACCCCAATAAATAGGAAAGATGCTCGACGTAATAACGAGCGGATACACGGAATTGGCCCAGTCGTAGAACGTCCAGCCGCGGGTGATTCGTTTATCGTCTTTGGGGATGTTCTCGAAGCCGGTGTCCGGCGCGGTAGCCGAGGCAGTTGTCATAGAGACAGAGTTGAGGGTGTAGTACCGGCCAAGATAACGGGATTCAACGGTTGTGGTTGTTGAGCTATTAGGAATCTTACGTGTTGCCAGACTGAGAAGAGGTTTTGTCGCCTAGCAACGCGACGTATTGTTCAGGGGTGTCTACGTCTACGGCCCCGGCCGCGAATGGCACGGTGGCTACTAGTTGCGGGTGCTGCTTGAGTAGTTGGGCAGCTCCGGCTGCGTCGGAAATCTGACGTAACAGTGGCACCACCTCGGCTCCAAATAGCACAGGCACTCCCCGCACCCCTCCATATTCGGCGGCTACTATGGGCTGGCTCGTATGCAGATAAGTGGTTACTAGCTGTTCAATAACCTTGGCCGTCACGTGTGGTTGGTCGCAGAGCGTCACCACAACGGTAGCCCAGTTGTTACACAAACTTTCCAAGGCGGCCAATCCGGTCTTAAGGGAAGCCCCCATACCTTGGGCCCAGCTATTACAGCGCACAACCAACACAGACAGTCCGGCTAACTCTGGCAGCAATTCCTCATGCAGCGCACCGGTCACCACTACTACCGGAACCCCAGCTGCAGCGGCCACCGCTGTTTCAGCAGCGCGACGGAGTAGGGTTTTACCTTCGTAAGCCAACAGCTGCTTAGGCTGGCCTAGACGCGAAGATGAACCGGCTGCAAGCAAGATAACCGCAGTAGGCATACGTGAATTTAGTTTCCTTTCTATAAGCCTGCTATCCTGAACTGCATGCCCATAACCCTCGGCGCGCTAAAGCTCACAGACAGCATCTACACGCCCTTCTGCTTGCAAAGGCCCATCCGAGTGCAACGGTGGATGAATAGGGTGCGGTGAATCGCGCAGGAAACCGGCCGGGCGACCTGCCAGCACCGCCTGAATCTCGGCCACAATAGACAGCGCAATTTCTTCGGGCGTTTCGGCGCCAAGGTTGAGGCCGATGGGACTGTGGAGCCGTCCGGCTAGAAGTTCGTCGGCGGCGGGTTCCTTTTTTTGCAGATCAGTCAGTAGCCGCTCGTACTTTTTCCGAGGCCCGAGCAGCCCGATATACTGCGTAGGAGCGTGCAGCAAATGGCTTAGCACGGCCAAATCGTAGTAATAATTATGGGTCATGAGCAGCGCAAAACGAGTGTCGTAGGGCTCCGCTCCTACTTCGGCCAGCGGTAATACCCGCACCAGTTCCGCATTCGGAAAACGGGCTGGCTGCGCTTGCACGGGGCGGCCATCTACCACCTGTACCCGCCAGCCCAAACCAGCAGCTAAACGCACAAGTGGTTGCACATCGTTGCCGGCACCATACACGGTTAGGCGTACCGGCGGCCGTAATATTTCCAGGCAAACTCGTACGGTACCGGCTCCGACTGCATATTGACGGGTAGCCGGCTGAACGGCTTGCAAGGCAGCGCGGGCATCCGATAAAATAGTGTCGTAGAGCTCCGTGGAGGCTGGAAGCGTGCCTTGCACAGTACCATCGGGCAGCAATAGCAGCCTCTCTCCCATTTGGGCCGGAGCTTGCGCGCCAGCCAAACTAAACACCGTAGCTACTACAGCGGGCTCCTCCACTCCTTCGGCCCAACGCCGCAGCAGTTCCAGTGGATTATCAGGATCAGTGAAATCAAGCGGCTCCAACAGAATTTGCACGATACCTTGGCAACCTAGCGCGGCGCCAAATTGCAAGTCGTCCTCAGGGTCGGTGGAGTCGTAGGTAACGACGCTGGGGCGGCGCTGCCGAATGGTTTGGCGCGCCCGCCGACGTGCATCTCCTTCTAGGCAACCGCCGCTAATAGCACCAGTCAATTGTCCATCTTCCGTCACCAACATGCGGGCCCCTGGCCGCCGATACGCCGAGCCTGCTACATCAACCACGGAAGCCAACGCGCAAGCTCGGTTAGCGGCGCGGTGTTCGTCGTAAGCTAGAAGAAGACGTTGAAGCTCAGTCATGCGGGGTATTCGGTTTGTGCTGAAATGTACTCACTCAAGCGTTATACGAGGCAACAAAGCTCACGATGCTCCAAAGCCGCTTTTGCAGCTAAAAAGCAAGCTTGCTAATTTCTTCGTTCAGCTAAGTAGGATAACAAGTAAGGTGTGGTTATAAGTCGATAGGCACCAAGAACGTCTTGCTGCGTTTATCGAAGCACACCACAGGGAGAAGTTATAAAGATGAAATTGCAATACGTAACCTGTCCTGCTGAACGGAACTGTAGTATCTCATTCGAATCTCAGGATATACTATCCTAGCGAGATGCTTCGGCTGCGCTCAGCAGGATCGATATGCTCTGGCAAAGTCAACTATAAGTGTGCTTTTGCGGCTTTGCGCATCAAGCAGTTCTTTCTCAATCCTAAGCCGTTAAAACGCCCATTACTTTATCGGGGGTGATGGGCAGGTCCCGGACACGTTTGCCGGTGGCATGAAACACGGCATTGGCCACGGCAGCGGCTACGCCTACCATTGATATTTCGCCGATGCCTTTCACGCCCATGGCATTAATGTACGGGTCGTGTTCGTCGATGAATTCTACCGTCATATCCGGAATGTCAGCATTTACGGGAATGTGATACTCCCCGAGGCTGGCATTGGTGTAGCGGGCAAAGTTTGGGTCGCGGTAGGTTTCTTCCATTAGCGCCGCCCCTATGCCAAAGATGCTGCCCCAATAATCTGGCTGCGCGCCGTCTTGGCATTTAGAATGCGGCCGGCCCCGTGCACGCTCACCCAGCGCGTAACGCGCACGGTACCCAACTCGGCATCGACACGCACTTCGCAGAAATGAGTACCAAAAGAATGCATTGAGTGGCCGCCTTTGTCGTCTTGGTGACCCGAGTCGGCGGGGCCGGGTGCTAGGCCGGTTTCGTAACCAGCACCGTACTTGCCGTTACCAGTGCCTTCGATGTCCGACATTTCGTTGCGTTTCATCAAGGCCGCAAAGTCTTCGCCTTTTTGCTTGTTGGTCTTGAGCACCATGCGGTTTTTCTCGACTACCACGTCTTCTATTTTGGCGCGGTACAAAGGCGACTTTTTATCGGCTATTGCCAACTTCTTCAGTTTCTGCCAGACCTCCTGCGCCGCCACATACACCGACGACGACACCGTACCCGCCGCCACCGAGCCGCCCGAATTAGGGGCCGTGGGCAAGCGCGAATCGCCTAGCTCGAACCGTACTTTGTCGGGTGCTAAGCCCAACGCATCGGCGGCTACCTGCGTCATCACCGTGTAAGTGCCGGTGCCAAGGTCGGTGGCGCCGCTTTGCACCACGGCGTGGCCGTCGGCGTAGAGGCGGACGCGGGCCGTACCCTGCGAATTGTGTACCGGATATGAAGCCGTGGCCATACCCATACCCACCAGGTAGCGTCCGTCGCGGGTGGCGCCAGCTTTGGGGTTGCGCTTGCTCCAGCCGAACAACTCGGCCCCGCGGGCGTAGCACTGCTTCAGGCTTTTGCTCGACCATGGCTTACCGTTAGTAGGGTCTTTCTCAGCGTAATTGCGCAGTCGAATTTCCAGCGGGTCGATACCAAGTTGATAAGCTAGATCATCCATCGAGCACTCAATGGCAAACGAGCCAGGAGCTTCACCAGGGGCCCGAGTAAACGTAGAGGTCATGACGTTGGCCCGCGCCAACTGGTAGGAAGACTCGAAAGTAGGGCAGTCGTAGAGCAGGTTGATAATGCGGCTATTCGGCTCGGCGTAATTATCCCAGGGCGAGGTGGTTGAGGTCTTTTCGTGCACCAGCGCCAACAGCTTGCCTTCCTTGGTGGCCCCAATTTGCAGGGTTTGGGTTTGGTCTTCGCGGTGGCCCATCCCCGTGAACATCTGCTGGCGCGTAAGCACCAACTTCACCGGTCGGTTCACAGCTTTGGCAGCTTGCACCGTCAGCACCGTGTGGGGCCAGGAAGAACCTTTGCAGCCGAAGCCGCCGCCGAGGTACTTGGTTACTACCCGAACCTGCTCTTGCGGCAGCCCCAGCATAGTCGCCAACGACTTCTGCGTGCGGGTAATGCCTTGCGTAGACTCGTACACCGTCAGCCGATCAGCGGCTTCCCAAATGGCCGTAGTGGAGCCCGGCTCCATGGGGTTGTGGTGGTTGATGGCGTGGGTATACGTAGCCGAATGCTTCACGGGAGCCGACGCCAAGGCCGCTTGCGCGTCGCCGCGCCGGGTATAGCCTTTGGTTTTGTCGTCCTGTACCTTTTCCGGGTTGAAGATTTCAGCCTTAGGGTCCTGATACGAGGCTAGCGGCTTTTCAACGGCGTACTGCACTCGCACCAGCGAAGCCGCGTGCGTGGCTCGCTCAAACGTATCGGCTACTACCAGCGCCACGGGCTGCCCAGCGTAGTGCACCACGTCGGAGGTAAGCGGCAGGAAGCCCATGGGCGCGCCAATAGCTTTCTTGCCTTCCTGATCGTTGGGTGTTTTGGCTAGTTTGGGCAAGTTTTGATGCGTGAGCACCGCCAGTACACCCGGCTCTTTCATGGCCGCCGTGGTGTCGATACTCTGGATTTTGCCTTTGGCAATTTCGCTGCCTTTCAGCACCCCATATACCAAGCCCTGCAGCGGAAACTCAGCGGAATACTTGGCTTTGCCGGTTACCTTATCGTAGCCGTCTACGCGGTTGAGCGGCTGCCCAACCACGCCACCGGTACCAGGGCCGTTGGTTTCAAAAAATCTAGGTTCGATATCCATGAGCGTAATGCTAACTCGTGAGTGGGATCAAGCACCAAGCTGCAACCCAGTGCCTGCGTGATGGTTAGGCCGTTATTTCTTGCAATGCCCGGACTATGGTTTTCTGCGCCATTTCCACCTTGAAGCGGTTGTGCTCCCGTGGAGCAGCGCCCCGCACAGCAACGGCCGCCGCGGCCCGGAAGCTGGCTTCCGTAGCAGGCTTACCCACCAGCAGTTTTTCCGCTTCGAGGGCACGCCAAGGCTTGGTTCCAACGCTGCCCATGGCAATCCGCGCCGACTGAATCTGGCCGCCTTGCACATCGAGGCCCACAGCTGCCGATACCAGCGCAAAAGCATAAGAGGCTCGGTCGCGCACCTTCACGTAGTGCGATTTGCGCGCGTGCGCCGCAGCCGGTACCGTAACTGCCACAATCAGCTCGTCGGCCTCCAGAATGGTTTCGCGCTGAGGTGTGGTACCGGGGAGCAGGTGAAAATCGAGTAGCGGCACGCGGCGCTGCTTGCCTTTGCTGTTTTCAAGCGTTACTACCGCATCTAGCGCTACCAAGGCCACAGCCATATCGCCGGGATTAGTGGCAATGCAAGCCGAGCTGCCGCCCAAAATAGCGAGGCCGCGGTTGTCGCCGGTTTGGGCGGGGCAGCCGGAGCCGGGGTTGCGCTTGTTGCAGGGAAAGGCCGTATCGCGGAAGTATGTGCAACGGGTACGCTGCATCAGGTTGCCGCCAATACTGGCCATGTTGCGCAGCTGAGGCGAGGCACTAAGCAACAGCGCCTCGGAAATAGCCGGATACTGCTGCACCACCAACTGGTTTTCGCCTACATCACTCATGCGCTCCAACGCCCCGATGCGCAAACCGTCGGCGGTTTCGCTGATGCCTTTAAAGGGCAGCATATTGATATCTACCAGCTGCGGATGTTGCTCGACGTTGAGCTTCATTAAGTCGAGCAGCGTGGTGCCGCCGGCTATGAAAGCCGCCTGCGCGCTGTCTTTGCGCACTCCGGTGGCTTCTTTGGCCGTGGTGGCCGTGGTATAGCTAAAGTTGTTCATTGGATTTGTAGGTATACGATACCGTCATGCGAAGTGAGGTTGGATTTTCCCGCATACTGAGGTTGAAGAAGGCACTGTCCAGCTTGATCCGGCATCCGCGTGCCAAAGCAGCTGGCGTGCTGACGTTGTAGAGACATTGTCATGCTGAGCGCAGCGGAGCCGAAGCATCTCGCGTGCTGATGCCAGAGTAAAAGTTACCACTCTAGCGAGATGCTTCGACTGCGCTCAGCATGACGGGCTAATGGTGTGGCAACGTCAGTATGCGGTCTTAACTTCTCGGATCTAAGCTTTCTATACCTTTCCTGCCACTTCACGCACGGCGGCTACAATGTTGGGGTAAGCACCACAGCGGCAGAGGTTGCCGCTCATCCACTCCCGAGTTTGCGCATCGTTGGTGGCGTGGCCTTCTTTCACGCACGCCACGCCCGACATTATTTGACCCGGCGTGCAGTAGCCGCACTGGAAGCCGTCGTGCTTCACGAAGGCGGCTTGCATGGGGTGCAACTCTTCCCCTTTAGCCAAGCCTTCGATGGTTGTAATTTCCTTGCCCTGGTTCATGACGGCCAACGTAAGGCAGCTGTTGATACGGCGGCCATCGACTAGTACGGTGCAGGCGCCGCACTGGCCATGGTCGCAGCCTTTTTTGCTGCCGGTCAGGTTCAGGTTTTCGCGCAGGGCATCGAGCAGCGTCACGCGGGGCTCGGCGCGTAGCGTGCGGGTAGTGCCGTTCACGCGCAATGTCATTTCCGATACGCCCTCAACGGTTTTCGAGTAAGCTGTCAGGCGTTCGGCTTGGCTAACTAACGGCGGCGTGAGAGCCAGCCCCAGAATACCACCGGCCTGCTTCATGAAGGACCGACGTGAGCCGTCATCGGGTCGGATACCAGATGGCCCGCCGGGGGAATCGTCAGGAGTAAGAGAAGTTGACATAAAGCAGGAAGTGAAATGTTGAAGTTGAGAGCAGCCGTGCATCCACGACCCGAAGCCTGACCACAAAGCCTATAGCTGCTTGGTCTGTCTGATGCAGAAACAACCTACTAGTCGAGCAGTGGTTTCGCGGAACACCAAACAAACCACCCGAGCCGCCCTGCTACTTCGATCCGTCGAAACTGTTTAGCTTCGATACGGCATACTATGCAGTCAAGTTTTTGGCAACCACCACGTAAGCGCAAATGACTTACTGCACCCACTATATTCTGATAATCAGAGTTTAGCTTACAATTTCTTCTCTGGGCTCCTACCCTTGCGTTTAATGCACCTCGCCTTGGCATAAGGCCACCAACTCACCTACGCGCCCGGTACATACAACCGTATATTCTTCACTCACGACGACACACGCTAGTGAATCAACTGATACACAGTTTCGCTTGCTCAACGTGCCCTTGCATGGCCGCGTTAACTTGCAAGGAGCCGTATAAAAACAAACCCCTCGCTGGCGGAGGGGTTTTGCGGAAGCCTTCTTTCGCAGTTGCTTATTACTCGCCAATGGCTTTGGGCTGCTTGGTTTTGCCTTTCGCCTTCTTGGGCTTCAGCATGTATTTACCATCCGCTGACTTCTTCTGATCTTTTTTCATCCTTTCCCTTACCTTGGCCGTGTCGCCTTGGGAAGTAGGTTGGGTTGGCGTAGTTTGGGCATAAGCAGGCGCCACCATGCCGAGCAAGCAGGCAGAAAGGAATGTGATAAAGAGTGACTTTTTCATAGCAGGAAGGTGAGCGTGAAGTAGATGCATGCCCTTCGCTTGTCATGCGTAGTAGCTTTTTCAGTTACGCAGCTTCAAGCAAAGTTGGCATCCCGATCAGTGAGAATCATGACTAAGAAAGCATAAGCTGAACCGCTGCTCGGTTTAGCTTTATCGGTAGTTGTTGCGGATGCATAAGCAAACCTATCTGTAGCGAATAACGCAATAGGCACGAGGTATGGAGTGCAACACTATCCTTCCGCTCGATAACTTCAATAAAGTCTTGAACGCGAAAAAGCCCCTTCAGAACCAATCTGGAGGGGCTTTTTCGTTGCTATGTAGAGCTAAACTACTGCTTAGCGGGAGTCTCTTCCACTGCTTTGTCGGCTGGTTGGTCGCGAACTACGGCCGTGTCGCCAGCTTCAGGAGCCATTTCGTTGGCGGCTTGATCGGTAGCGTTTTCTACAGCGTCGCCAGCTTTTTCGGTGGTGTTGGCAGCATCCGTAGCAGCGCTTTCGGCAGTTGCCTCAGCGTTTTCTTTAGTTGCTTCCGAGCAAGAAGTCAAAGCGAAAGGAGCAAAAGCAGCAAGAACGAGTAGGGATTTAACAGAGAATTTCATGGCAGAGGAGTTAGGTTTTTCTATGGATTGATATCACCTTGATACCCTATCTTTCAAAAAGTAACCTGCTTAGTACTTGAAATTGCTTGAAAAGAAATGTGAAGCACTAAGTTTCCAACTCATTTAGCTTTCAGCTTTTCTCTTCTACTACCTTCTACTCAGAGCTAAAGATCAGCTCACAACCTTCTTTCATTCAGCTATATACCGTACTTCGCCCTTTTCGCTAACGCCGAGCTTGAGTTGCTAAGCCAACAAGCAACACATTACCTACAGCGTAGCCGCTATTTTCCTAGCGCATGCTGCTTTTTCTGACACTCTCTCACATAACTGTTCCTTTATGAGAAGCCTTTTTACCTCGTGTATGGTGCTACTGGCTGGTGCACAGGCCTATAGCCAAACCGTTATCAAGCCTCTGCCCTACCCTCAAACCAAGAAAGTAGATACCGCCAACACGTATTTCGGAACGAAGGTAGCCGACCCCTACCGCTGGCTGGAAAACGACCAGGCCCCGGACACCAAAAGTTGGGTGCAGGAGGAAAACAAAGTAACCCAGAATTATCTGAGCCAGATTCCGTACCGTGACGCCATCCGCAAGCGCCTCGAAACCCTGTGGAACTATGAGAAATACGGCGCGCCCTTCAAGGAAGGTAAATACACGTACTTCAGCAAGAACACGGGTTTGCAAAGCCAGTCGGTGCTGTATCGGCAGCTAGGCGCGGGCGCACCCGAAGTATTTCTAGACCCCAACAACTTCTCGAAAGACGGCACTACGTCGTTGGCTGGCATCAACTTCACCAAAGACGGCAGCTTAGCCGCCTACCAGATTTCGGAAGGTGGCTCGGATTGGCGCAAGGTGATTGTGCTGCGCACCACCGACAAGTCGATTGTGGGTGACACGCTCAAGGATGTAAAGTTTTCGGGTACTGCGTGGAAGGGCAACGAAGGTTTCTACTACAGCAGCTACGACAAGCCCAAGGCTGGCAGCAAATTGGCCGGCAAAACTCAGTTGCACAAATTGATGTACCACAAGCTAGGTACGCCTCAAAGCACCGATGTGCTTGTGTTTGGCGGTGAAAAAACTCCTCGCCGCTACATCAACGGCTCCGTGACGGAGGATCAGCGCTTTCTGGTTATTTCGGCCCGCAACACCACTACCGGCAACGAACTTTACCTCCAGGATTTGAGCAAGCCCGGTAGTGCTATTGTGCCCGTAGTAGACAACGAGAAGACCATCAACCAAGTGGTCGACAACGTGGGCAGCAAGCTCTATATTTTCACCAACCTCAACGCGCCCAACAACCGCGTAGTAACCGTAGACGCCGCTACCCCAACGTCAACCAACTGGAAAAACCTAATTCCAGAAACTAAAAATGTGCTGGACGTGAACACTGCTGGCGGCAAAATATTCGCCGTCTACCTCAAGGACGCCACTTCGGTAATCGAGCAGTACGACATGGCCGGTAAAAAAGAGCGGGATATTGCACTTCCCTCAATCGGCTCGGCCAGTGGCTTCAGCGGCAAGAAAGAGGAAAAGGAAACCTACTACACTTTCACCTCCTACATCTACCCGCCTACCATCTTCAAATACGATATTGCCACCGGCAAATCGACGGTGTACAAGAAGGCAGGCGTGCAGTTCGACCCTGCTAAGTACGAGTCCAAGCAGGTGTTCTACAATTCCAAGGATGGCACCCGCATCCCCATGATTATCACGTACAAGAAAGGCGTGGTGCTGAACGGCAAAAATCCTACGCTGCTCTATGCCTACGGGGGCTTCAACGTCAGCATGACGCCTGGCTTCAGTACCAGCAATATTATCTTGCTTGAAAACGGCGGCATCTACGCTGTAGCCAACCTTCGCGGCGGCGGTGAGTACGGCGAAAAGTGGCATCTAGCCGGCACCAAGTTGCAAAAGCAAAACGTGTTCGACGACTTCATCGGCGCCGGCGAGTACTTGATCAAGAATAATTACACCTCCAAAGACTACCTCGCCATTTCGGGCGGCTCCAATGGCGGCTTGCTAGTGGGCGCCGTGATGGCGCAACGTCCGGAGTTGTTCAAAGTGGCCTTCCCAGCCGTGGGCGTGATGGACATGTTACGCTACAACCAGTTCACGGCCGGTGCCGGCTGGGCCTACGACTACGGCACCGCTCAGGACTCCAAGGAGATGTTCGAGTACCTCTACAAGTACTCGCCCTACCATGCCTTGAAGCCCGCCAACTACCCTGCCACCCTCGTCACCACCGCCGACCACGACGACCGGGTAGTGCCCGCACACTCGTTTAAGTTCGCCTCGCGCCTCCAGGAAACCCAGCAAGGCGCCGCCCCGGTGTTGATCCGCATCGAAACGAAAGCCGGTCATGGCGCCGGACGCTCTACTGCACAAGTAATCAGTGAACAGACCGATAAGTGGGCATTCATGTTCCAGAACATGGGTGTGCCCTACAACGCAGCCAACTAGCTAGCATTCGACTGCATCATTTACTGGTTAAACTTAAAACAAGAGCGGGTTGCCAGTAAGGCAACCCGCTCTTGTTTTACCGAGTTGAGCACACAACCGGCTTCGGCTACTCATTGCACTCTCGGTACACCATAAGAGTAAAGGCCATTCCGATAACGCATCACCCGCCAAACAGGGCAGTGGTGTCTCATCGAAATGACCTTTTCTGTGGTGGCGCACGCCACGTTATTCAGCTTAATTCAATTATGCCGCTACTTAGCTGGCTTTATCTGCCTTCACTTTAGCCTTGCCTTTTTTGTTGTTCATTTTGGCCTTGCCATCAGTGGTTTTCAACTTCTCTTTCTTGCCATTAGCCTTCACCTTTGTGGTATCTCCTTGTACAGGAGCTGTTTGAGCAAATGATGGGGCAACAGTACCAACTAGGAAAGCAGCAAGGGCGGCGGTGAACAGTGTCTTTTTCATGGAATGACATGTAAACTGTGAGAGAATCAAAGTATGACTACCTATGTCAAATAAACCCATAGGCAATGAGTGCATACGAAAGTTCAGCTCTATCTGTTTTCGCACTCACTATTAAGCTTTTATGATGCTTCTCCATGCAATCATGTCTGTGAATTGCATAGAGAAGTATTGTTCTAGCCACAGCCATTTTGTTTCTTACTTAAAGAGCAAGCATTCAGCCGACGGCGTGAGAAATCCTTTTAAATAAAAAGCCACCCATTCCTAGCGAATGGGTGGCTTTTTTGCGTTTGCAACTATGCCATGTGGCACAGAGTAGGAGTGTAATTAGCGAGTAGTAGTACCGCCAGTAGTACCTGAAGTGGTAGTACCAGTTGTGCCCGACGTAGTGCTACCCGAAGTAGTACCGGAGGTAGTACCAGTAGTAGCACCCGAGGTCGTGCCGGAAGTAGTCGTGCCGGTGGTAGTAGAGCCGCTGGTAGAAGTACCGTCGGTGGTGCCAGAAGTGCTGGTTCCTGTTGTAGTCGTTCCAGTATCACTACCCGAAGTGGAGCTGGCTGGAGTATCGGTGCTGGTGCTCGTGCAAGAAGAAAGGGCCGCACCGGCACTGAAGAGAAGAGCAACTACACGGATGGTCCAGGCTGAATTCTTAGTCTGTTTCATAGGGGTCTTGTGTGATGATGATGAGGTGGACGGTGAACAGGCACCTGATGTTTGTGAAGCCCTTCTACGTACGTTCTTGTGAAATTGATATAAAACCTGTGAAAAAAACCACATATTTCTTTCAATACGATGTATTAGCCCTCCTATATCTAGCATTTTTTCTACCAATTAATGCACTGACATTCAATTAATTATCTAACCTTCAACACTACTTTGCGTACAGTCTCAATTTTTAAGCTTTTTTTTCAGCGCAAGGATAAAAGCTGATGATTTGACCTGCTTGCGCTGGGTTTTTACGCTGAAACTCCAGACCATAAAATTCGCCTTTCAATCCTTTCGTGGAGTGTAGAAGCTCATGCCTACCCAAAGCTCAAATGGGTACGCGACCTAGTACTTATTTCCACTGCAAGTAACCGCTGCTTGTCTAGGCAATTGCTCTTCTTAGGATACGAGAGACCCACGTATTGGCTGCACTACTGGAGCAAAACTTACCATGCCCCATCGGGCTATAGAGCTACGCTATGTATCCTAAAGGCAAATAGGTATATGTTAGTACGATTGAGCTAGATTATTAACTATAACTATATACGTTTGCATTATTCTTTAAATAAGTATACATTAATATTCATAATTATTACTTATGCTCTAACTATGGCCTCAGTTATCAAATTTCCTGTAGCATCAGATGAATGGCAAGATTACGTCGACGCTTTCAGCGTAAAACTGGGGCAGAAACCTGAGCCATCAGGACCACCTGTAGCTGTTTTTCAATTGGAAGGCGGCCAAGAACTGCTCTATGTCATTAAGAGTGATAGGCCGTCAACCGATGAGGTTACTTTCGTTGATGTAAAAAGGAAGGAAGACGTTGATACTATATACAATCTGCTATCTGAAGACAAAGTGGCCGGAAAACCGCATGACGTTAAGATCATCGCTATCAAAGACGATGAGCCAATAGATTCTACTATCCGGTTAGCTGAATTTAGATTCACTAGCAAAAGACTAATTGCAAGGAAGGGCGGCGTAATTCATAATCCGCCTTATTAATATTCGGCACGCATTGTCTACAGCTTTTGACAATCAGTAGACATGCAAACACCTCTGAACGCGTTGTCTCCTAATACAAACCGGCATAATATACCATCACGATGGCAACATCCTCGTTTCCTAAAACAAACGCTTCAAGCATTCACGATTCGAATCTGGATGCATCTGACTTAGCCCAACCAGCTTCGGATGCACCAAGCCAAGAAGAGTCTGAGGCAGGCCCAATCACGATGAATGGAGGGGTGCTGCATAATCCTCCCTTCGATAGTGTAGAGCAAGCTAATATTTCAGCAGAACCTACCGACGAGTAATAGTCCGGCGGCTTATCCAATCTGCTCCTTAGCATAGGCTGCTACATCCCCACTTTTAGCGTCCGCCTGCATGAAGCAGTTAGTAGCCTTCCTACTGATGAGCCTTACAGTGTGGCCTCCGTTGGCAGTTGGTCAAGCGCCTACTGCCGCCGACAGTTTGCGTCTGTTGCTACGTACTCAGCCCCGTGCTGATACGGTTCGGGTACAGCGCTTGCTAGCTCTAGCCCACGCGGTACGAGTAGGAGATATTCCGCAAGCCACCCAATTGAACGAGGAGGCACTAACTCTCGCCCGCAAGCTTGCTTACAGCGATGGCGAAGCCGAGGCCGTGTTGGCGCTGAGTGTTATCTACCGGCGTCAGACAAACTACGACGTGGCGCGGCGTTACGCCCAGCGCGCTCAGCGCGCATTCGGCAAGCGTGCCGATCAAGAAGGGCTGGCTAGAGTGTGGCTGCAAATGAGCTGGATTGACTTGTTGCAAGGCAATTATGTAGCAGCTTTATCTTCTGCCTTGAAAGGTTTGCCGCTCACAGAAAGGACTGGTGACTTGCTGACCCGCACGCGGTTGCAAATCAACATGGGCAACATTTACAACCAGCTAGGTGACTACGCGGCGGCGCTGTCTGTGCTCCGAACTGCGCTAAGCAACGCCCAACGCCTTGAGGACCCGCAAACAGTATTAATTGCTCTGAACGGGTTGGGCAACACCTATCAAACACTTGAAAAATGGCCGCAAGCGCTTTCTTATCACAAACAGTCTCTGAACCTTAGCAAACAACTAGGCAACGTCAGCGGCGAGATTTCCGATGAAATCAACTTGGCGCAAGTGTATGGCCAGCAGGGAAACCAAGCCGAAGCACTAGCTCACGGCTTACGGGCCCGCCAGTTGGTGCGCGCCACCCACGACGACTACAACTTGCCCTTGGTGGAATTGATGCTAGCCCAAGCCTATTTGCTTGCCAACCAAACGGATAGCGTGCTCTTATTGGCTCATCACGCCTTACAGCTAAGCCAACAAACACGTAGTAACAGCAACATCAGGGACGCTAGTGAATTGCTGGCCGAAGCCTACGCCAAGCGCCAAAGCTTCAAGCAAGCCTACCGCTACCGCAACCTGCAAATGGCGTACAACGATACGCTTTTCGGGGAAGATACCCAGCGCAAAACCAGCGCCTTGCGTTACGGCTACGAGCTAGACCGCAAACGGGCCCAGATTGCTTTGCTCAACAAAACCCGTCAGCTTCAGGCCCAAACAGCTGTCCGGCAGCGGCAGCAGCTTTACGCCTTGTTGGCTGGCCTTGGGGCGTGATCTTATTGGCTGGGCTATTGCTACGCAACGTGTTCTTGAAACAGCGAACCAACCAGCACCTCAACGAAAAAAACCAGCAAATAGCCGCCCACCGCGACGACCTCGATCAGGCCCTCACGGAGTTGCAAGCAACGCAGGCTCAGTTAGTACAACACGAAAAACTAGCCTCGCTAGGCCAATTGACGGCTGGCGTAGCCCATGAAATGCAAAACCCATTGAATTTCATTACCAACTTCTCGGATTTGAGCGTGGAGTTGGTAAACGAATTGCAAGAAGAACTAGCCAAAGAAGAGTTATCGGTAGAAGGCAGAACCACCATCAACCAGTTGCTTAAGGAACTCACGCAGGGTCAGGTAAGCATTAGCCAGCACGGCCGCCGTGCCGACCGTATTGTGAAGCGAATGCTAGAGCACTCCCGGGCCAGTAGTGGACAGGCGCAGGAAACTGACTTGAATTCGCTTGTCAATGAATGTTTGCGCTTGGCGCACCACGGCTGGCTGGCCGTCAACAAGGATTTTAGCGCTACCCTGACTACGCACTTCACTCCTCACCTTCCCACCTTGCGCGTGGTGCCCCAAGACTTAAGCCGCGTACTAATAAACCTGCTCACCAATGCCTTTTATGCTGTAGCGGAGAAGCGCCGATTGCTAGGAGAAAGCTTCCAGCCAGAAGTGAGTATACGGACCGAGCAAACCGAGAAGTCTGTCTTGATTCGGGTCCGCGACAATGGCAATGGCATTCCGAGCACCGTGCGAGGACGGATTTTCGAACCCTTTTTCACTACGAAACCCACTGGTGAAGGGACAGGTTTAGGCCTCTCATTGAGTTACGACATTATCACGAAGGGCCACCGCGGTACGCTGAGCGTCGAAAGTCAAGAAGGGCAATACACAGAGTTTACCATTTGCCTGCCATTAGTAGCCCCTTCCACCCGGATGCCACGGCCTACAACCCCCGAAACGACTAGGACACGGGCCTAATACGCCTGACATCTAGCAGATTACTACTCTTAGAATAGCAGTAGGCATGGTACAGCCCCTCTTATCAAAGACGGGTAACTGCTTTAGGATTGTGCGCCTTGCGGTAGGTCAATGGTTGCCCGTGGCTGCCATTGCCGGCCATCATGCCGGAATAATGTGAGGGCTTGCACTGGGAAGGTGGCGGCGTACGTACGCGCCGCAAAAAGCTGACGCAGTTCGGGTACTTGTGCGGCGGGCAGGTCGCGGGTGGCTAAGGTTAGGTGCGGCGTGAACGGCCGTTTTTCGCGCGGTGCTTCGGGTAAATGGGTGGCGCACCAGTCGGTGAGGGCGGCGTGGAAGGCTTTTATGGGCGCAGCTTCGCTCACGTGTACAAATAGCGTACGGTTGCCAAACCAGGCGAAATCTTGCAGGCCTACTGCAAATGCTGTTTGAGTGGCCGCAAAATCGGTGAGGGCGGCTGTGCATTTGGTTTCAAACTCGTCGGGCTGGCGAACGGGCGGTATCAGCGTGATATGCGGCGGCAAGCGCACGGCGTTGCGGCTACCCGTGATTTTGTGTACTTCCTGCTTCAGGGCCCAGATTTGCGAGAACACTGGTTCGGGCGGAAGTACGGCCACTAAATAAAGCGTATGCATAGGGTGAACAAGAATGTTGAAGAATAGAAGCGGCTAATCTTGTCTGGAACTATACATCACAAGTTCAGCAACTAATGGAGCATTGTCTTTGAACGATTCAAGGCTAAAGCGTGGACAACCTTATTCCCCAGGTTTCCTCGCTTCCTCTACGCTAAAAGCTTACCGGTTTGCGGAATGAATTGACACGGATAGCCTTTTGTGCAGCAGCGGATGCACAGCGAAATTGGGCGCAGGGAAGGCTATAGCCTACTTTTTAGAGACAGCAACAAAAAAGTTTGCTGTTGCCTGTAACGTTTGACATGAGCAGAGGTATTCATGTCAACTTCCGGAAAACACCTCCTTCTCGCACCGTACCCAGCAGCAAATCGAAGTACCACCTAATTCGATTTCCTGCAAGCAACTCCACACCGCTGGTGTACACCATTGTTTCTATGAGCAAGCTAAGTAGCCATACAGGGCTTTTTGGTTGCTGTCTTGCGCGGGCTTAAAGCCGCTTTCCCTGCTACTGGTCTTCCCTCTCTGCCTGCTCTGCTGCTGGCAGCAGCTCATCCGCGTGCCCTTTCTGAAGCCGCCAAAAATCGACAAAGCATTCATTATGAAATACTTGCTACCTATTATAGCACTGCTGGTCCTCCGCCAGCCGCTCCTAGGCCAAAGCCAAGCGCCTAGCGCTGCTTCTAATGCGACCAGTCAAGGGCACCTGACAGGTACCGTCCTTCATGCTACTAGCAAGCAGCCTGTTGAGTTTGCTACCGTGGCCTTGCTCAACCAGGTGTCGGGGGTTGTGGTGGCCAGCAGCGTGTGCGATACGGGAGGAAAGTTCTCGTTCTCGAAAGTAGTTGCCGGCGAGTACAAGCTTTCTATCACCTTCGTTGGGTTCGAAACCAAGGTCGTGGAGCATATTCAGGTGGGAAGTAGTGGCGCACCGAAGCTGGAAACCATCTTGCTGTTGCCTACTGCGCAGCAGCTCGGCGAAGTGAAAGTGACTGGAGAGCGGGAGCTTATCGAAAACAAGGCCGACCGCCTGGTCTACAACGCCGAAAAAGACCAAAGCAACACGGGGGGTACCACCGCCGACCTCCTTAAGAAAGTGCCGATGCTCAGCCTAGACCCCGATGGCAACCCGGAATTGCGCGGCTCAACCAGCGTGCGGGTGCTTATCAATGGCAAACCCAGCGGCATGCTCGCCAACAATATTGCCGACGCCCTGCGCCGCCTGCCCGCCGATCAAGTGAAATCGGTGGAAGTTATTACTAGCCCTTCGGCTAAGTATGATGCCGAAGGCTCGGGCGGCATCATCAACATCATCCTGAAAAAGAATGCCGCTTCGGGCACTACGGGCTCTTTTACAGGCACTGTGGGCAATATGAACAACAGCCTCAATACCAGCCTCAACAGCCGTCGCGGCAAGTTGGCCGTAACTTCGGAGCTAGGGCTGGCGGCTTACTACAACCGCTACCGCAGCGTTATCAGACGGACCGACGTGCTGGCGCCCGCCGAGTTTGCCGAACTCAACCAGCGCACCTTTACCCGTAACTACAACCAAGGTCTTACTGGTCGTCTGAATCTCGACTACGACCTCACCGAGAAAGACGTGCTCACGCTTGGCGCTAATACCGAGTTGTTTCGCTACCGCGGCACCCGCACGGTTGCTTCTTCCTACTTGGCTCCGGGCGTACTCGACGAGGTATACCGCCGCGACATCGAGTGGCCGTACGCCAACAACCGCTTTCCGAGCGTGGACGTGAATGCCGGGTACACGCACACCGGCAAGCGGCCGCGGCAAGAACTGAGCGTGCTTGGTTTGCTAAGCACAAGCGTTGGTCGGCAAGCGTATTTTCTAGACCAAACCCGCGGCGAAGGCATCGATTACCGCGAAACCAACGTGAATACCAGCCGCAACCGAGAGCTAACCCTCCAGGTAGATTACGCCCAACCCACTGATAGCACCGGCTTGCTGGAAGTAGGCAGCAAAGCTATTCTGCGCACGGCGGGCAGCGATTATGTTATTGAAGCCGATAGCCTCGATGGCCGGGGCTTGGTGTTAGTCCCTTCCCGCTCCAATCAGTTCGATTACAACCAGGATGTGTACGCGGGCTACCTGTCATATGGCTTTAGTCTGCGCAAAGTGTACAGTTTCAAGGCTGGAACTCGGGTGGAGCACACTCGCGTAACCGGCGACTTTGTAAGCACTGAAGCCAGCGTGCGGCAGCAATACACCAACATTATTCCGAACCTGCTTTTCTCGCGAGATTTCGGCGCCAACACTGCGCAGAAACTGAAAGTCAGCTATACCCGGCGCATTCAGCGGCCCTCAATCTGGCTGCTCAACCCTTATCTGAATGTAAACAACGGCCGTTCGGCTTCCTCCGGCAATCCTAATCTGCGCGCTGAGCTAACCGATGCGTACGAGCTTGGCTACAGCACCAGCCACAAAAGCAGCACCCTGAACTTGTCGGGTTACTGGCGGCAAACCAACAACGCCATCCAAAACGTTTCTACTACGCTGCCTGCCCGTGATATTTTCCCCGACGATACCACCAACACCAGCGTACTCTACAACACGTTTCAGAACGTCGCGCGCCGTTCCACCTACGGGCTGAGCGTGACGGGCTCCACGAAGCCTAACCCAAAGTGGACACTTAATGCTACCGTTAACGCCTTCTACCTGACAGTGAAAAGTCCGCTGCTCAACGTCGGCAACCGGGGCCTGATGTACAATGGCAACTTGTCATCGGCCTGGACGTTCGAGCACGGCTACAGTTTCCAGGCTTCGATGTACGTGAACTCGCGGCGGATATTCCTGCAAGGGAATGGGAATGGCTTCCAGACGCACACCCTGTCGGTGAAGAAGGAATTGTTCGAGAAGAAAGGCAGCCTTACACTCAATCTGGAAAATCCGTTTTCCCGCACCATTCTCTTCCGCGCCGACTTGGCTGTACCGGACAGCTACTCCCTCCGCAGCGACACCTATGCTTACAATCGCGCTATTCGCCTTAGCTTCAACTACCAATTTGGCGCTACCAGCTCCGACCCGGCCCGTCCCCGCAAGAGCATCCGCAACGACGACCAGAAAAAAGGCGAAGGCGGCAGCTAAACTCGCATAGCCTCGACAGATACGCACAGGGCGGGCTGCGTAAGTACCTCCCTCCGATCAGTGGCTTGTCACGGTTCTGCCATCAAAAGCCACTAGAATAAGGCCTGACCTTCCTGTTCAGCCTGCAACCAAGTGCCTACTTAGCTGTTCTTGCATCCATTGTCCTTCTACTTCAAGACAGATCATGGAATACAGACAACTAGGAGCATCGGGACTGCACGTACCCGTCCTGAGCTTCGGCACGGCCACTTTCGGGGGCGGCAACGAGTTTTTCAAAGCCTGGGGCAGTACTGATGTAGCCGAGGCGCGCCGCCTGCTGGATATTTGCTTGGAAGCAGGCGTCAACTTCTTCGACACGGCCAACGTCTACTCGCAGGGCATGGCCGAAGAAATTTTTGGGGAGGCGCTAAATGGCCGCCGTCAAGAGGTGTTAATTGGCACCAAAGCCACTTTCCCGATGGGTGAAGGCCCCAACGACTTCGGTTCTTCGCGCCTACACCTAGTCAAAGCCTGCGAGGACAGCCTACGCCGCCTGCAAACCGATTACATCGACGTGTATTATCTGCACGGATTTGATGGGCGCACCCCGGTTCAGGAAACGCTACGGGCACTCGACGACTTGGTGCAGAGTGGCAAAGTACGGTATATCGCCTGCTCCAACTTTTCGGGTTGGCACCTCATGAAGTCACTCTCGGTGTCGGAGCGCTATGGGTGGGCACGCTACATCGCGCATCAAGTGTACTACTCGCTCATCAACCGCGAATATGAGTGGGAGTTGATGCCACTGGCACTGGATCAGGGCGTGGGAGCGGTTGTATGGTCGCCACTGGCAAGTGGGCGCCTCAGCGGTAAAGTGCGGCGGGGCCAGCCTATACCAGCCAGCAGCCGTTTGCAGCAAGGCGGCGGCCAAGGCCCCGACGTGCCGGAAGAACTGCAATACAACATCGTAGACGTACTCGACGAATTAGCGGCCGAAACCAATAAGTCGGTGGCGCAGGTGGCGCTCAACTGGCTGCTGCAACGCCCCACCGTCACGAGCCTGGTGTTTGGCGCCCGAAACGAAGAACAGCTACGCGAAAACCTAGGCGCAGTAGGCTGGAACCTCACACCCGAGCAAGTAGCCCGCCTCGACAAAGCCAGCGACACGCCACCCATCTACCCCTATTGGCACCAGCGCAACTTACCTCAGCTCAATCCGCTGCCGGTGTAAAGACTAGTAGTGTGCCTACGGATTCGATATAGATAGACTCCTGTCAGTTGTAAGGCAATCTAGTACTATTTATAACAGAGGAGCACTCTGATTGTGTTAACATGAACCGTCTTTGACCTGATTCTCAGGTTAAGATAATTAATAATACACCCAAAAAAGCCCCTCTTATACAAAGAGGGGGCTTTTTTGGGTCAATACTGATTAAAATACTAGACTTAATTTCACTCCAAGCTCCAGATCCAGTCTTGGTGGGAAACGTTTGTACTTATAGCTGTAAGTATTACCTATTAATTCATGATAAAGCTGTCGATCGTTGGCGATACCTCCCCCGGCATAGGCATCTACCAATCCGTGGCCTCCGAGTCGCCGCTGCATTCCCCAGAGAGCAGTTAAGGTGCTGTAATCATACTGCAAGCCTCTATTATAGTACCAGCTATTGTACCAAACACTGCTTGATTGCAAAGCCACATAATTACCATTGAACGGACCAGTAGACCGTCCTTTCTGCCGCCGCTTTTCTTGGTTGTAATAGCGCCGCACACCAAGATCAGCAGTTACCGTGCGTAAGTATACATACTTGTACCTGTCAAATGAATTTTGTCTGCCTCCTGCATTGATGCCTGGGACTGCGTTTACGTAAACATTCCAACCTGGCTTCACTGCGTACTCCGCACCAATTGCGAAGGGCACTGTTACCCCGGCATAGCCGCTAAACTCAGCTCCGCGAATTAATCCCGTGCCTAGCTTGAAGAGGACTGGCCTAGATGTTGTGGCGGTTTCACCAGAAGCAACCGGTGCTACGGATTCAACTGGCGCAGACGTTTGGGCGGCAGCGGTAAAATTTTTTCCGAGCAGAAGCAGGCTGCTCAGCAAGAAGACCCGAGAAAGCATAAATAAGAAAGTAAATAGTGAAAGGGCGATAGGCTAGTAAAGGAAGTAATCCTTTGCGCAGAGCTAACGAGACAAGCTACATTTTTAGTGAGGCAGCATCAACTATATTTCACAAGCCGTCCCCAGCTACATCTATTAGTTGAGGCACACTTCAATTTTCCAATACAGCCAGAAGGAAGTTTACTGGTATGTGCCCAACGGCACCTAACTAGTGTCGCTTTACCTTTACACTATGATGATAGCTTTCTCCCGCTTTCGTTTCTTGTTGCCCTGCGTGCTACTGGCAGTAGTTGCCGGTTGTGAATCAGAAGATGCCGCCGAACCAGCCCCCGACCACTTGGCCTTAGGCAATCCGAGCGGCGCCACTGCCGACGTCAATCAACCTACCAACTATCTGCTCACCAAGCCCCAGTACATTCTCTCCTACCACCGAGACCGGGGCATTCCGAATTGGGTAAGCTGGCACCTCAGTACCGAGTGGCTAGGCAGCGCAGCACGTCAGGATGATTTCCGGGCCGATGCCTCTCTACCAACCGGTTGGTACCAAGCACAGAGCAGCAGCTACACGGGTTCCGGCTTCGACCGGGGCCACAACTGTCCCTCTGCCGACCGCACCAAAACGGTAGCCGACAACTCTGCTACCTTCTTGATGACCAACATGATACCGCAGGCCCCCAACAACAATCAGCAGGCCTGGGGCGACTTGGAGGAATATTGCCGCACGCTTGCCAAGGTCGGCAACGAGCTCTACATTATCATGGGGCAGTACGGCACCGGAGGCACCGGCTCAAACGGCACCAAATCGACGCTGGATAACGGCCGCATAACCGTACCGAAACGCATCTGGAAGGTTATCGTCGTGCTGCCAGAAGGCTCCGATGATGCAAGCCGCGTCAACAGTTCCACGCGCATCATTGCCGTCGACACACCGAACAACAATTCTCTGAACACGGATTGGGCAAGCTACCGCACCACCGTCGATGCTATTGAGGCCGCCACCGGCTACGATTTGCTATCAGCTGTGCCTGTAGCAATGCAACGCACCCTGGAGTCTCGAGTTGACGCCGGGCCCACTCAGTAAGGCATAAATCAATTAGTATAGATGCACCAACGCCGTACCAAGCACTCAAATATATGACGTGTATTTCTTGCGCATGACTTTGTAGGCAGAAAGCTGCGGTTCTCACGTTTCGCGAATTTCTTGCCCGCATTTGCCTGCTATAAAAGCACTTTAGAAATCACGTTTCGGAAATTTCAGCAAGTTGAAGCGGTGTTTCCTGCTACCAGCGCTTCATAAAAGTTCTAATTCATATATAAGTATTAGATCGTTTTCTTAAAGAGTACATCATTGGAAATATTCTGCTGATTTTTATTATTTCTATGTAGCTGCTCTATTCTTTTATACTTATATCGAGCAACCGATCCACCGACGATTTGTAGGAGACAAGTTAATAACTAGCCTAACATGTTGTGAACCGATATTCATATCAATACGATAATGGAGCAAATAATTTACTCTTCGATCTTCATATAAAGCATCCATATTGTAAAGGCTTTTCGTATTTAGCAAGGGTAGCAACAGATAGGTCTGCTTCATCTCATTGAACCAAAGTATTCTACTCTATTCACATTTTCTAACCAGTCAATAAGAATTGATCTATTAAGTCTAGGATCTTTGGCTCGTTCTCGGCATCGAATTTTCTTGCGAAAAGCATTTCCTCCGGCTGACTCAATAATTCTTGAAAATCATTTTCATTGAACGTAACTGGCAGGACTACGTTTGGCCTTTCCCAATTAACGTAAGTTATGGATGGCTTTATTGGTGTTATATGAAGATGCTTAACTAAGCTTTGAAAAACTATTTCATCTGGTAAAAGCGTGTACTGGTGGTAGGATAAGAACTTCGGATTATGGTCGAAAAAAAACAATAATTTCTCTGCTACCTCGACCGGAATAGCCCACCACTGGCTACCCCCAAATGGCTGCATATACCTAGGAAAACGTCTCTTTTTCAATATTTCCCAAGGATACCTCTTTAGCCGAACTAACTTTCTAACAGTATGGACATAATGAACCCACTTTCTCAAAAACTCCTTTGATAAAACATATGGTAACATGAGATAATCTCCCCTATTATCAGATAGATTGAATTTATAATACTCTATTCTATTCATTCCGCCGTAATCCCATGATGATTTTGGCAAGGCAAATGCACTAACAAAGCTTGTACCTTGATGAATAGTTAGAAAGCTTTCTATTTTTTTATTGGGTTTTATTGGATAATCTTGTCCGCTCAACAAGACGCAATAGCCTCTACGGTGATCTCTAATAATTTTTCGCAAGGCATGAATTGTCGCTTTAACAATGCCTAAGTCGCCCCATGTGCCTTTTTCTCTATTCTCTAAAAGGAAACAATGTTTAGTAGTCGCGAGTTGCTGTTTGAAAGGCTCTATTGCGCTGTTACTATCTACGTGGATATAGAAACGGGTATTACTTGTGCTTAGCCTACTTATTAGCCGTCCTACCTGCTCAGGGTTCTTGTGAGCTAGAATGATGTAATTGATATCCATTAGCTGTGAGGAAAGAAAAGGTTGCTTATCTTAATAGATACCTATGTCAAATCAGCTTCAATAAGTAAAATTAGTTACACTATAGTGAAATATCCGCAGCCTAAATTTATTACACAAATAATGTTAATTTAAATTAACTTAAACCATTGCACTCAATGTCTGCTAAGTTGCTACCACTTCCAGTATTAGTTTGGAAAATTGTCGCCCCATTTTTTATATTTACTTCTCAACGTTACGCTTTGAGCCGGCTTTAGTAAAGCGCGGAATTACGATCGAAACTAGTGCAATTATAGTCACGAATGTATACGGCAATCCATGCGCAACATAAGCTATTTAGGTTATAGCGCAGAAGGACAATCTGAAACTTATTTATGATGTGGCTCATCGCTTCGGGGTTAAACGTAAATTGCAGTCAATTTTAAACTTTGGGCAAGTTTCCACTTTAGGCTTCCACGCTACCAAGTTATGTTATATAGGTGAGGGCAATGCAATTGTGACTGATGACGTTTTAGTTTTACAATTTCATGTATGGCTAATTTTGAGCACGACGGACTGAAGCATTATTGGGGCCTAGGCATCAACAGCAAAAACTCTGAACTTCATACCGCAATGGGCCTCTGCATGCTCCCCAAGGTGAAGGAACTTATACAATATCGTAAAGAACTAAGCGAACTATACAATCAGTTTCTACTAGGCTATAGCTTAACTCGGCCGATAACTGGCCCTGAAACAAGCTACAACTATGCATATTATCCCGTTCTTTTTTCAGATGAGAAAACACTAGCATCGGTAATACTAGCACTCAACGAGCAACATATTTTCCCGTGATGCTATTTTTATCCGGCTCTTATGAACCTAAATTATGTGACGCTCAAAAAAGCAACGGTTGCCCAAAATATTTCTCAGCTCATTCTTTGTCTGCTACTCTCGCATGATTTGACTTTTGCAGAGGTTCAGCTAATTGTAAGTATTATTATATGTTTGTAAGATGCGTATTGCAATAATGCAACCCTATATTTTTCCATATTTAGGGTACTTTCAGTTGATTGCGGCAGTAGACAAATTCGTTCTTTTTGATAGCGTACACTATATCAACAAAGGGTGGATAAATCGTAATCGATTACTAGTGAATAATCAAGCTGTTTATTTTACCGTTCCTCTAAGAAAGGCCTCGCAGAACAGGCTAATTAAAGACCTTGAAATTTCATACGCTATTAAATGGCAAATTAAACTACTGAGAACAATAGAAGTCTCTTATACTAAAGCTCCTTATTTTAAAAGAGTTTTTCCGATGGTGTATAAAGTACTCACTTCTAATGAAACGCATATTTCAGGACTTGTATACAGCGGATTGTTGCACGTGCTGGAGTACCTTGGCATCCATACGAAAATAATATCCACTTCTGCAAAGTATGGCAACGAGCATTTGCGTGCTCAAAACACAATCATTGACATCTGCCTTCAAGAACAAGCCAGCGAGTACGTTAATCTCGTCGGTGGGGCATCATTGTATCAAGCAGCCTTATTCGAGCAGTATGGAGTCCGCCTTCTTTTTCTGGAGCCAGGCCTGCCTGTGTATCAGCAGTTCTCGTCGGATCATGTGCCCGGTCTTTCTATTCTAGACGTTTTAATGCATAATTCTCCAGAGCAAATCAGTCAAATGCTCTTGCAATACAGGTTGATATAAGGTTTCAATCATGGAAGATTTCGCTGTAGTAAGCCAAAAGTTGATTCCTTTATCTGACCCAATTCAGTGGCAGGCTGCTCTACAAAATGTACCTCACGCATTTGGACACACTTGGGAGAGTTGTTATGCCATGCATCTCACAACGGGTTATCCTACAAATCTTCACGTGTGGCAAAGCAGCGAGGCAAAAGTCGTTTTTCCACTTGCAGAACGGACTTATCAGGGATATACTGATGTAGTGACGCCCTACGGATTTTCTGGATTTGTGGGAACAGGAACATTTGTAAATTTCATGCTTGCTTGGCGTCGCTTTGCTGTACAGACCGGGTATGTATGTGGATATATAGCGCTGAATCCAGTACTTGGAACTCAGGTGGAATTGAATCTAGAAGACATTTTTGTCCCCAATAGGCTGTATGTAGTGAACTTGCAGCTGAGTGTTAACGAACTTTACCAGAAACTTTCGCAGAATAGAAAAAGGCAACTAAAAGATTTCGAAAATCAAAAGCATCTATATTCTTTTGATAAATTAGCTTTAAAAGATTTTTTTATTTCGAATTATCACTCTTTTTTTGCTAGCAAAACAGCGGCGAATATTTACAACTTTTCATTATTAACTCTTTCAGCGCTAGTCGATAATGAAAAAGTTTTACTTATTGGATATACTGAGAATAGTCAAGTGAAAGCAGTAGTCGTTTTAGCTTACACTGATTACATGGGCGAATACTTGTTCAACTTGTCATTGCCTGGCTATGAGAACCAGACTACGCCTTTGCTCTGGCACAGTGCTTTGTGCCTAAAAGAAAAGGGAATCCCCTACTTAAATCTAGGCGGTGGAGTGAATCCGGGTGATTCCATTGCCAGTTTCAAGCAACGCTTTGGTCCTTTAGACTTGCCATTGAGGTGCCTAAAGCAAGTATATCGAGAGAAACTTTATAATACCCTGTGTGAGCAGGCAAAAGTTGATCCCGCCGATAGAACAGGATATTTCCCTGCTTATCGACGCTTCAGCCAGAAAATATAAGCATTTTATCAAGTCAGACGCGGCATGCCATTCACTGTCTTATTGTATTATATGAGATAGAAACGAGATGATCTTGCTCACCAATACATATAATCATTAATTAGATTTTTAATATTATGTAAGCTACGCTAAGAGCTTCAGCACAAAGATGAGCTTCACGAGTGCTTAATTTTTGTTCACAAATGTCCGTGGCATGAAGCTAGCTCTTACAATTCTATTCGAAAGAGTAAATTAGTACTAAGCTTAAGTTGCGGCAGACTGTTAGCTAGCCGTAGATAAGTTACACAGTTTCACTTCACAACCTACATGTTTACAAAGACGGCTGAATATTATGATGCTTTATATCATTTTAAAGATTACGGAGAAGCTTGCAATTCATTGCATGAGCTCATTCAGCAACATGTTCCTCATGCGAAAAGCTTACTGGATGTAGCTTGTGGAACGGGTAAGCACTTAGAGTATCTACAGCATCATTACTCTTGTTCTGGCTTGGACTTAAATCCGGAACTTCTTGCCGTAGCTCACAAACGCTGCCCAATGGTCCCATTGCACCAAGGGGATATGAGTGACTTTCGATTGCCGAGCGCTTTTGATGTGGTGGTTTGCTTATTTAGTTCAATTGGTTACGTACAAACCTTGGAAAATTTGCGCAAAGCAGTTACGTGTTTCACTCAGCATTTAAATTCTGGTGGTCTGTTGGTTATAGAACCATGGATCACACCCGAAAATTATTGGGTCAATAGAATTACAGCCAATTTTGTTGATCAACCCAATCTAAAAATTGCTTGGATGTACACTAGTCAGCTACGCGGACGCACGTCGATATTTGACATTAACTATTTGGTAGGAACAAAAGAAGGTGTGAATAGTTTTACAGAAAGCCACGTGATGGGTCTGTGGACTGATTCCGAATATAGAGACATCATTGAAACCGCGGGCATAAAAGTGCAATACGATGCCCAAGGTTTATTCGGCAGAGGCATGTATTACGGTATAAAGAACTGAATTAAACTACCTATGTTATTATTACCACTTCACGTAATTGACAATTAATTTGCCGTCAAAACATGGTTGATGTTAGTGTGTGGATTACCACCTACAACCACAAACACTTTATTGCTGATGCAATTGAAAGCGTCTTAATGCAGCAGACTACTTTTACTTATGAAGTAGTTATTGGCGAAGATTGCTCAACTGATGGCACTAGGGAAATTGTTCTTGATTATCAAGCTAAGTATCCAGGAAAAATTCAATTGTTTTTGCCTAATGTGAATTTGGGGATGATACCCATGATGTGGGCATCATATCAACGCTGCAAGGGGCGATATGTGGCATGGCTGGATGGAGACGACTTCTGGCTTGATCCTATGAAACTCCAAAAGCAAGTAAGCTTTTTAGAAAATAACCCGGAATTCTCCTTTTGCTTTCATAGAGTGCGTGTTCAGACTAAGACCTATTCTTATATATCTAAAGACCCTTTAATGCTAAATGCAAATGATGTACTAACCGTTAGTGATTTTATCACTAAAAGAATAAATCCTGTGGCGTCACTTTCTGTCGTACATCGAAATATCCCAATTGATGACCTACCTACATGGGTTTTTAGCTTACCTTATCCCGACTTAGGATTATACTTCGTTTTTTGCAGGTATGGCAAGGCAAAGTATTTTAGAGATGTGATGGGCGCTTATCGAGTTCATGATGGTGGAGCATATTCAGGACAGTCTGATTACTATAATTTTACCAAAGTAATAACTTTTTTAAAAGTTATCAAAAAGGTAGAAGACCCTAAATATTCAAATAAAATTGATGAGATTATAAAATATTTCCGTTATGAATTAATCAAAATTACCATCAATAATAACAAAATAATACAAGTTTCAAGAACTATTGGAAATAAAATTTTAAGGAAATTAAGATATATTTTATAAATTCTTTCTTATAAATTTAAAAGGCAGCAACAATAATTTTAAGCCAAGCAAAGAAGGCTTGAATACTAATAACGTTTTTACTTCTTTCATATTCACTTTGCTAGGTGCTAACTGAAGTTTATGATAAATTGCATTACAGTAATAATTTTTCCAACCCTGTTTTCCTTGAGAATAAGCCTTACGCTCATCATCAGTTCGCAGATACTGATGATGCTTGGTGAGAATAGATAGAATTGTTTGAAGCATAAGAGGAATGTTGCTAGACATGTTAGAGTCATGAATTCGATATACTGCTACCGGGTGAGTGTGGTGAGCAACAGGATGAAGGCGCGTAATTTTCAAGTATAAATCGTAGTCTTCACCTGCTTTTAGCGTTATATCATATGCAAAAGACTCGAATACCCAGCGGTGAAACATCACTGCAGCTAACATAGCTATATAATTACCGCGAAGCAGATATTCGTAATGATGAGTAGTCACCTTTTGAGTGTGATTTTCTGTAATACCCCTAGCTACTAGGGCTTTGTAATGCCCACCTGAAACGAAAGCCAAGCTAGGGTCTGCTTGTAAATACTGAACATTTATGTTTAACGCATTTGGCAGCAGCCAATCGTCAGCGTCAAGAAATAGCAGATATTGACCATTACTGTGCACTATACCCTTATTACGCGCCGCCGATAAGCCTTGATTATTTTGGTAAATGTACTTAACCCATGGGTGATCTTGTGCTACACTCCGGGTTATGTCTGTCGAACCATCATCGATCACTATGACTTCAATAGCAGGATAATCTTGTTGCTGGACACTGGCTAAAGCCTCTGATAAATATGAACCATGATTATAACACGGAATAATCACGGAAATCAACGGAGTTTCATCAATTTTTAGCAGGTCCATTACTTATACAACTTCTTACGGTCAAGGTTATAATATTAATAGACTAGGCCAGAAATTATTCCTTTTGTTGTGGCTGATGGATTCATATTGCTATTGCATGGTCGTGTGCATAAAAGAAGATTTTACGCTTTAATTTCAATAATTACTCTCTGTGAGTATAATGAACCGTTGTCTAAGGCCGCAGTGGCATTATGGGGTCGGCAGTATTTCCATTTGAGTCAGGCGAAAGGGTAACTGAGGCCGGACCACGCCCCACCACTTACCGTACCACTGTGTGCCAGTTCGGTAATCTTCTAGGTCGAAGCTGAGACACTGCTCGTAGTCGTACAAATTTGTGGTGGTGTCTTTGAGCACGTAGAGTGAAATATAAAAGGAACCGTCATTGAGAAAATTGCCAGGAATGATGCACTCACCACTCACTATCCCCTTCTGACATAGAAGTGGAAGCGAGGCCACATCAAAAACGCACTCGCCGTTGTAAGAAAACAATGTGAGATGGGTGTTGATGTAAATGCTTTCAGAGAAATTCCAGAATTGAAATTTGATAGTAAGTGGAGCCCGAATGTCTAGGGGAGCATCGGGCTGTGCGAGTTGAGGAATCAACTCTACTTGTTTAAACCTGATTTTGTCGTTGCCAGGTGCATCGGCTGGGTCAGTCCAGCTACGCTTGGGATTCTGTTGTTGATTGTAGGTCAAATAGCGATTTACTACTGTGACGGCCTCACCAATAGCTTTGACTTGACCTTGCTGCAACCACAGCCCCTTATCGCATAGACTGTTGACGGCTTGCATATTGTGGCTGACGAAAAGGATGGTACGACCTTGATTTAGAGATACATCGTGCATTTTACCTAGGCACTTTTTCTGGAAATCAGCATCACCTACTGCTAAAACTTCGTCAATTATAAGAATGTCGGGTTCTAAATGAGCGGCTACTGCAAAGGCTAGGCGAACATACATACCCGATGAATAGCGTTTTACAGGTGTATCTAGAAACTGTTCAACACCCGAGAATGCTACTATCTCATCGAATTTAGATTGTATTTCAATTTTAGTCATGCCTAGAATATAGCCGCTAAGAAAGATATTCTCGCGGCCGGATAACTCGGAATGAAACCCAGTGCCTACTTCAAGTAGACTACTAATTTTACCGCGGCCCCGAACTGTTCCATACGATGGCCGAATTATGCGGGAAATTATTTTCAGCAACGTGGATTTGCCGGCTCCGTTATTGCCGACAATTCCCCATACTTCGCCCTTACCTACTTCAAAATTGATGTTTTGTAACGCCCAAAGTGCTTGGGAATGTTGAGTGGAAAGTGTTTGATTATTGGGCTGCTGAAAGAACGGATCTTTCTGTTTGCGTACAGACGATGTCCACCATCGCTGTAAATCCTGAAGCAGGTAACCAGTGCCAATGGTACCTAACCGGTACATTTTTGATAGCTTCTCTACTTGAATTACCACATTGCTCATACAGCAGGACGAATTACAAGATGTCTATTAATCTGTCGCCTTGCTTATTGAAAAGCAATAAAGCCGCTAGCAACAGTATAGTGGCAAATGTGCCGCTATAGGCTAGTTGAGAAAACTGCACAGTGCCCTGCCCAAGCAGTGCACGACGAAACAGTTCGAAAAGTGGTGTTAATGGGTTAAGTTGTACTACCCAGCGCCACTGCACTGGCACCCGGTTCAGGGGGTAAATGATCGGAGTAATAAACATGAATAGGCGCACGCCCATACTAATCAAGTATGTTATGTCGCGGTACTTAGCCGTTAGGACGGAAAACAACAAGCCCAGGGCCAAGCTAATAGTCCCAACCAACAATATAGCTATCGGCACAAACAACAGCCACGAGGTGGCGGGCAGGGGTAAACCTCGAAATACTACATACCACGCAAGCATTAGTAACAGTAGCCCAAACTGAATTCCGAAGTGCAGAAAATAACCCGTAAGGCGGGAAATAGGAATAATTAGGCGGGGAAAATAAACCTTGCCGAATATTTGAGCATTATCTCTAAAAGTAGCAGCAATACCTAGGAAAGCATCGTTGAACAGGTTCCAAAGGACAATTCCTGCAAAATAAAATAAGACCGCTGGTACGTCGCCAGTTGAAATGCCAACGACATTGCCAAAGACTAGCACATAGGTGAGCATTGTCAACACTGGCTGAAGCAATACCCAAAGAGGCCCTAGAATAGTTTGTTGATATATTAGCAAGAAGTCTCGGCGCACTAAGCCTACTGTCAAGTATCGATACTCCCACAACTCAATTAGACTAGAACCCCACCAGCTTGTATGACTTTCTATCTGCCAATCCCATTCCTTATCTATGTCCATTCGTGATTTGCTACGATGTTTGCTTACTTCATTTATAGCCGTGATGAATCAAAAGTGGCTATTTCTGCCACAGATCACGGAATTTTTCATAACCAATTATATATTTTATAAAGTATTTTATAAAAGCAAGATAAACCTGAAAATCTGTACTCATTTCTAACGCGCCTCGAGCCTGAATCAAGGCAGCGGCTCTATTGGTTTCCATCAATGAGTTGGCTAGTGATACGCAATACAATGCGTATTCACGTCGAGCATTTGTTTTTAATTTTTCTCGCTCGCTCGCTGGAACATAGCCTTGCATAATATCAATTACTTTAATAATGTCACGTATATTCTGTCCATTTGTAATAGCTAATTGGGTGATGCTATTATTGATCCTATACCGATAGAGTGCTAAGCATTTAGGCGAATATGCTACGGGGTAGTATGCGGCAATGCGAGTCCACATCTCCCAGTCTTCGCCGTAATGCACCGCGTAAAATCCACCAAGTTGCTCGTATACTTTCCGCTTTACAACAATGGAAGGCGGTTGCAGGCGAAGTTTCTGTGCATTTTGTATCAGAAAGTCGTTTAATACACCGGGAGATGACGCTAGCAAGGGACGTAAATGCAGTTTTCTATCACTGCCAATAGTGCTTGCTGAATTGGTAAAAGCAGCACCAGTTTCAGGATATTGTTGAAAGAGCTGCTCTATTTCCAAATAAAACCCGGGCATAACCAAGTCATCTCCGTGCAGGATATGTACCCACTCCCCACTCGAGAGGTTTATACACGTTTCAAAGTTTCGTAAACTACCCACATTCCGCTTCTGACAGAAATACTCCACCCTGTTCTGACCGACACGTTTCACCAAAGACTCAACATCCCCATCAGTGCTGCAATCGTCTACTACTACTATCTGCATTTCTGCCGGTCCTGGAGCTTGGGCCAATACGCATTCAATAGTTTCCTGCAAAAATGTCAAGCAGTTGTAAGTAGGAATCATTATTGACCATTGAGGCCTGCGAACATGAGGTGGCACTGGATCAATCAGCGGTGGTGTGCTGGGTATCCGTTCAAGCTCATCATGTATTACTTTAGAGAATACCTGCATCCTTAGTTTCTCATTGTGCTTGTTGATTGTAGTTGAATTTTCGGAGAAGGGCTTAAAACTGCCTAACGCTTGCAACCAATCCGCACTGAGGGAGCCTAAGCAACCGATAGAAGTGTTGGAAAAAGCATATTTAATGCAAGCTACTAACAATTGTAATTAAACAGAAGACAATTCCTAAATAAATGTATAAAATTTGACAGTATAATTATATTAAAAGATATCAGTCTGACTTTTATACATCACTATTTTCAAAAATTTTTAGCTTATAAACTAGCTCAAATTTATCTAATAGCTTCTTGATGCTATAAATACACCTAAATCAGTTGATACATTAAGGGGCTTCTATGCCGTACTGTGGTCGTTTTTCTTATTAGCAGAGAATTGTTATTGAATTAATTCTATAAGGATACCACATAAGACCTGATGTAATAATGTATATAAAATAAATATTATTAATATTATATATATAATAGCATCTACTATATCTGAATATACCTTGTGGGTACTGCCTTTACAGATACAAATTCTTTATACCTAAGAAGAAGGTGATATCTGCCATCTGCTACGAGAAAGATAATCTTATTAGCTCCCACTAAATGGCTGACACGTTTTCCGCAGAAATAAACTACTGACGTTCAGTAATACAACAGTATGGAAGTTTATACTAACTATATCAACTTAGACAGCACAGCGCTATATTAAGCTGATAAGTAAATTATGCTGAGCTCAAGCAAGTAACATCATTCTTAGAAAGTAACAAGCATCTTCTCCATGCCACATTTGCTAGTATTCTTCCAGCACTTACAGCATCTCATACATTTCCGTAACCTCTCGCTTATTGCTGTCTAGGTATCGTTACCTGAATATTTAAAAAGCTTTTAATTCTGGTTACCAATGATAGTTTTCTCTTGGCAATCGGCATGTGGGCTTCTCGGTAACAAGCAGATAGAATTCAATAGCTATACTCCTGCGCATGCCCCGGAAAACAAAAGCCCTGTTTCTTATACAGAAACAGGGTTTGATGTAGAGAAAGCCGTCTTCTTACCGCCCTGAATGCGGTGATGGCATCTGCGCTGAGCCAGCAACTAACGGAGTCGAAAGGGTTGGCTTCTTTAAATCAATAACCCCGGCTAGTTGCAGGGCGAAGACCAATAAGAGCATGCTCGTCATGAGCCAGAAGTGATTGTCCATTTCTTTGGCCGACGAGCCAGCAGTGTAAGAGTTACTCATACGCAGGGAAGCGATAGGTGTGGAGATTGTGTGAGTTATGACCGTTGTTAAGTATAAATAAATAATTGAATACTACCATAACCACCAGTAGATTTTATTGCGGTATCGGCAACAAAGCCTCCTCGTCAGCCAGGTTTGCTATTCAGCACATATGATTGGACAGAGCCTTACTCACCGCTCTTTCTTTTTGGCAGGCTTATCACTCGCGTTATACACAACCAATTGCACAAACTGTGTATTGCAGAATACACCCACATCGCTTTGCTTTGCAATACAAAGTTCTTTTTAAAATCTTTATGCAAATACTTTCCACGCTGGCAGCTCTCATTTTTCCGTCTGCCATTCTATATCTGTATGCTCGGTGGCTTTACGAAGGCCGTGAGAATCTAAGCTATTATCTAGTTCCACTAGGGATCTTGGGTGGTTGCTTCCTATTGGCTGGACTCTTCCAAAGCTACTTTTTCAACCAAGCAATAATTGCGAGCTATACTATTGAGTCTAGCTGGGATTACGATTATACCTGGCACGAACCTACTTTTGAAGGCGAATGGATTCCGCAGATGCTAGTGACCCTGGGGCCACTTATTGGATTTGGTATAATGCTTATCAAGTTGCCCGGTAACATGCGCCGGACTCAGGCGAAACACTTCTTTCTATTGTTGTTATTCATATACCCATTCTTGTCTATTTGGCTCCTGAGTGAGGTCGGCGGTCCCCGGCCCAAACTGTATCAAGACTCGGCTTCGCTGCCACCAATCGGCACCCGTATGCCGACGCCGAACCCTAATTCTCAGCCGCCGCTGCGCCCCTCTAGTTCGTCTGAGCAGGGGGCGGGTGGGGTTTTTAGGTGCTAAGTCTAGCTGTAAGGAGTGCCATTAACTTCGCCACCTTTCGTCGGCTCCGGGGATAACGTTTTCTCCGAGCAGAAACACTGAGCGCATAGAGCTGTCTTGTTATAGCTATTTTATAAATAAATCATGCCGACCTCGCACCCTAACTTCCGCGTTCTACCTTTCCTTGACCAAATCGAGTTAGTGTGGGACGAAGGCCGACATATTGCGCCCCGCTACGAAGGCAAGGACACCCTCGTTCTGTATCATATGCAAGGTGACTTCTTTGTGGAAATGTTTTACAACCACGTCGACAACGTGCTCCAAGAGAGGTTACGAACCTTTGTGAGCACGGCCTTCTTAGAACCTTATGCCGCTTATATCAAGCTGGATGATTTGGCTCTGGACTAAACGGAGACGTTTACATTGCCACATGGCTTGCAAGGCAACATGCTAAGAGATAATTGAAACTGTACCCCTGCGCGTACCCCTGAAAATAAAAAACCCCGTTCCTAGCTCAGAAACGGGGTTTTTTGTAGAGAGGATGGGATTCGAACCCACGATGAGCTTTAGACCCATACACACTTTCCAGGCGTGCTCCTTCAACCACTCGGACACCTCTCTAGGTGCGGGATGCGGGCACAAAATAGCACCCGATTTTCCGGATACGCAAATCACTACCTCAACAACCTCCTAGCTTATTGTGATTTCGCCCCGTAAATCGTCGGCGAGCAAGTGGCTGGTTTCAACGGCTGAGCGCTTTAACCCTAGTACAAACATGAGCTTGGTAATAGCTGCTTCTCGCGTAATATCGTCGCCGCCGATGATGCCGATTTCGGTGAGTTGCGCGCTGGTTTCGTAGCGACCCTGGATTACGCGGCCTTCTTCGCACTGGCTCACATTAAGGAACTGAACGCCCCGCTCCCGCGCTTCGCGCAAGCAGTTCAAGAACCAGGCCGCGGTGGGCGCATTGCCCGAACCATAGGTTTCGAGGACGCAGCCGCGCAAACCTTCCACTTCTAGTTGAGCCCGCATCATGCGCTCGGTGAGACCAGGGAAGAGTGGTAGCAGCGTTACGTGTTCGTCGAGGTAGGTGTGGGGGCGCAGGTGAGCGGCGGGTAGCAGGCGGATCTGCTTGTCGTTGAACTCTAGTTCGATGCCGGCGCGGGCCAAGGGCGGATAGTTTTCCGACCGAAAGGCGTTGTACTGCTGACTTTCCACCTTTTTGGCGCGGTTGCCCCGGATCAGCAAGTCGTTGAAGAAGATGCAGACTTCGGGTACCCGCACCGTGCCGGCCACGGGGTGGCGGGCTACGGCTATTTCTAGGGCCGTAATTAGGTTGCGGCGGGCATCGGTGCGGATGCGGCCCACAGGCACTTGAGCCCCCGTGAAGACCACCGTTTTGCCTAAGCTTTCGAGCAGAAAACTGAGTGCCGCCGCCGAATACGCCATGGTATCGGTGCCGTGTAAAATCACAAACCCATCGTAGAGACTGTAGTTTTCTTGAATCAGCGTCACCATCTTGTACCAGTCGGCCACCGTGACGTTGCTGGAATCGATGGGCTCGCCGAAGCTGACCACTTCTACGCGCATGTTGAGCTGGCGCAACTCGGGCATCTTCTTGCGAATCTGCTCGAAATCCATCGGGACCAGCTCTCCCCGCTTGTTGTAGGCCATACCAGCGGTGCCTCCGGTGTAGATGACGAGGGCGGAAGTTTCGGGGCGGTTGTCGGGGGAAGGCAAAGCAGACGAGGTTGGGATGGAAGCGCCAAGTTAACGACGTCTGGGAACCCACGCGCCGAGCAAGGCAGGAAAGTGCAGAACGGCTCCGCCAAACGGAATGTCCATCTTCCGCTCCGTGCACCAGAAATTCGTTTTGCAACGAGTGTATTCGGGGCAGGGCTAAGCATCCGTATAAGTTCAAGCAGCTAGTTAACTACCGACACCCGATGATACAACGAAAAGGGCCGATCCTCGTCGCGCAGTGCCTCTTGCTGGCCTTGCTGGCCTCGTTTACCATGTGGCAGCCATCCAAACGCTACAACATTGCCGACAACGGAGCCATCGGCGATGGACAAACCCTGAACACGCAGGCTATTCAGGCTACTATTGACAATTGCTCGGCGGCGGGTGGTGGCACGGTAGTAGTGCCCAAGGGCACGTTTCTGACCGGCGCAATTTTCCTGAAAAAAGGCGTAAATCTTTTAATAGAGAAAGAAGGGGTGCTGAAGGGCTCGACGCGGCAAGAAGATTACCCGCAGGTGGCAACTCGGTGGGAAGGTACCGAGCAGAATTTCACGGCGGCGCTGGTAAACGCCACCGACTTGACGGGCGTAACAGTGGAGGGTGAGGGCATGATTGACGGCTCGGGTGAGGAATGGGTGGAACTAGCCCGCCAAGCCCGGCTCCAACAAGCCCCCGACCCAACGGCACCGCGCCTGGGCCGCCCCCGGTTGCTGTGCTTCCAGAACTGCCGCAAAGCGCGCATCGCCAACTTACAGCTGCGCAACCAAGCTGTGTGGTGCCTGCACATTCTGTATTGCACGGGCGTGGTGGCCGAAAACCTGACTATCCAGGCCGCGCACAACATCCCGAGTTCCGATGGCATCGATATTGATTCCAGCCGCGACGTGCGCATCAGCGGCTGCGACATCGATGTGAATGACGACTGCATTTCCATTAAGTCGGGTAAGGATGCCGACGGCTTGCGCGTGAACCGGCCGAGCGAAGACATTCTCATCGAGAAAACCCGGTTCGGTTACGGTCACGGCGGCGTGGCCATGGGCAGCGAAACGTCGGGCGGTATTCGGCGGGTGGAAGTGCGCAACTGCGTGGCCGAAGCCGACAACTGGGCACCCATTCGCTTCAAGTCGCAGCCGAGCCGTGGGGCGTGGTCGAGGATATTACGTATCGGGATATGGTGCTGCGCAATACGCGCCAGGCCTTTGAGTTCAACATGGAATGGCGCATGGTGCCACCCATTGCCCCGCCCGCAAAGGTACTGCCCCTCGTGCGCAACGTGAAGCTCATCAACATTACCGGCACGGTCACGTCGGGTGGGCGCATCCACGGCCTCAAGGATAGCCCCATCGAGAATGTCAGCTTCAAGAACTGTGTAGTAACAGCTCAGAAAGGCTTGGTGCTGGAAAATGTGCGCGGCCTTGATACCAGCGGCCTAAAGCTAACTGTAGCAGAAGGCGAAGCCATTGTGCGGCGCGATGCGCAGTAGCAAGTAGGTCGTGTCCAGCGAATACGACCACACGAAGCTGGCCGAAGCATTTCGTGTGCTGCTGTTGAGCTTACCATAGTGGCGCTGTGCCTCGACAAACGCAATCGGACGTTTTTCTTCATTCCTAGTACTTCACCCCTCCCCTATGCGGTATTTTTTGCTCGTCGTTGCGCAGCTACTCTTTAGTTTCTCGGTGCTGGCTCAGCAGCGGCCTGGTTTCTTTGATGTACGCACCTACGGGGCCACTGGCAACGGAAAAACCTTGGATACGCCGGCCATCAACAAAGCTATTGATGCCGCGGTCGCGGCAGGAGGCGGCACCGTGTATTTCCCGGCCGGTACGTACGCCAGTTTTTCTATCCACCTGAAAAGCAACATTGCCCTATTCATTGACCAAGGCGCTACCATTTTGGCGGCCGAGCCGCCGGCTAATGGCATGGGAGGTTATGATGTAGCTGAACCGAACGAGTCGACCAAGTTCCAGGATTTCGGGCACAGCCATTGGCACAATAGCTTGATTTGGGGCGAGAACCTCGTGAATGTTTCCATCCTCGGCACCGGCATTATTGATGGCAAAAAAGGACTGACGCGGGAAGGCACGCGCACTCCGGGCATCGCCAACAAAGCCATTGCGCTGAAGCTGTGCCGCAACGTGCTGATTCGCGACATTACGGTGCTCTACGGCGGGCACTTCGGCATACTGGCCACCGGCATCGACAATTTCACCGTCGATAACGTGAAGATGGACACCAACCGCGACGGTATCGACGTGGACTGCTGCCGCCACGTGCGCATCTCGAACTGCACCATTAACTCGCCTTTCGACGATGCTATTTGTTTGAAAAGCTCCTACGCCCTCGGCTTTGCCCGCGCCACCGAAAACGTAACCATCACCAACTGCGAAGTATCCGGCTTTGACCGGGTACTTTCTTCGATGGCACGTACCAGCGCAAGGAGGCGGCCCTGGTACCCGACAAAATGGACGTGACGGGCCGCATCAAGTTCGGCACCGAATCGAACGGCGGCTTTAAAAACATCACTATCTCCAACTGTGTGTTTGAGTTCTGCCGAGGCTTGGCGCTGGAAACCGTGGACGGCGGCATTCTAGAAGACGTAACCATCACCAACATCACCATGCGCGACATCGTTAATTCGCCGTTCTTCCTGCGCCTCGGTGCCCGGATGCGCGGGCCAGAAGGTACGCCAGTAGGCGTGCTACGCCGCGTCAAAATCAGCAACGTGGTGGTGTATAATGCCGATGTAAAATACGGCTCCATTATCAGCGGCATCCCTGGCCACGATATTGAGGACGTAACCCTGGACAACATTCGCATCGAGTTCCAAGGCGGCGGCACCAAAGAGCAAGCCGCCATCAACCCGCCCGAAGGCGAAAAAAACTACCCCGACCCCGGTCACATGGGCGACATGCCTTCCTACGGCTTCTTCATCCGGCACGTGAAAGGCATTGAAATGCGCAACATCGACATTCGCTACCAAAAAGACGACCAGCGTCCGCCCTTCGTTTTAGTTGATGTGAAAGACATCAACCTCCGTAGCATCAACGCGCAGCACCTTCCCTCCGTACCCGCCTTCACGCTGCAAACGGTGTCGAACCTCAGCATCAAAGACAGCGAAGTTCTGCCCGACAAAAGAGTAAAGCAGATGGTAAAGGGAAAGCTCTAACGAGGCTCTACTTTATTCTGGAAAGGGCGTGGTTTATACGCCGGCTACAAACAGCGCTTCGGTGTTGCGCGTGGTAGCTTCCACTACTTCTTCCTCGTCTTTGCCTAGGATGTCGGCTACGCGGCGGGCTATTAGGGGCAGATAGGCTGGCTCGTTGCGCTTGCCACGGTGCGGCATGGGGGCTAGGTAAGGGCAGTCGGTTTCGAGGAGCAGGTGCTCTAGGGCTATGCCGGGCAGGGTCTTGTCGAGGCCGCCGTTCTTGAAGGTTGCCACGCCGCCTATGCCGAGCTTGAAGCCTAGCCGAATAACTTCTTCGGCCTCTTCTTTGGACCCGGAAAAGCAGTGGAACACGCCGCGCAACGTACCATCTTGTGCCGCTTCGATGAGGTCGGCGGTTTCGCGAAAGGCGTCGCGAGTGTGGAGCACTAGCGGCAACTTGTGCTGCTTAGCCATAGCTATTTGAATCCGCAGGGCTTCTTGCTGCTCGGCCAGAAGTGTTTTGTCCCAATACAAGTCGATGCCGCACTCCCCTACTGCGGCAAATGGGCGCTTGCCGAGCCATTCTTCCACTTCGTAGAGCTGCTTTTCAAAGTATTTTCCTACCGAACACGGGTGTAAGCCCATCATGGGGTGGCACTGCTGCGGGAAGCGCGCTTCCGTTTCCAGCATCACGTCGATGCTGGTGTGGTCGATATTGGGCATATAGATAGTTTGCACACCGGCCTCGTAGGCGCGGTTCAGCATGGCATCTTGGTCTGGTTTGAACTGCTCGGAGTAAACGTGGGCGTGCGAATCAGCTAGTATCATGTTGGCTAGTTAGGGGCAATGGCGGGTTGTAGCGTGGTGGAATTCGGGAGTGCACTCGGCAATTTCCAAGCAACAAGTAGCGCCTTTAGGTGTAGCGCCGGCCTTTCCAATCAAAGGAAATTGGCAGGAGGCGAAAGATGGTGATGGCAAAAGTGAGCGTGAAAGAGTAAAGTTCGAACAAGGGCATCAGCCACAACGGGGCACGACGGCCAGCGCGGCGGAAACTGAAGTAAGCCAACGCGCCTTGCAACGTCATTTTGATTACCAGCACCCATCCGGCCACTGCTGGCCCGGCCACCCACACCAGCAGTAGCAAAGCCGGATAGAAGCCCGCGTGGTAAAGCAACCCGATGCGTAGCCACCGCGGCAAGCTTTCGGCCCCGCGCATCCAGCGGCGGCGCTGGTGCAGTAGGTTTCCGAAGGTGTGCATAGGCAAGGAAGCTGCTAACACCTCCGGCCGGAAAATGATGCGGTAACCGAACCCCAACCGGATGGTAGCACGGAACAACTCATAGTCTTCGGTGACGGAAAACGGCAGGTTTTCGTAGCCACCCGTGGCTTGGTACGCTTCCCGCGTGATGAGCATGTTGTTGCCCATAGCCGTAACGGGCCGCCCCTGATCCGACACCACCTGCACCAGCCCCAACGACATCAGCCAGTCGAGGCCCTGTAGTTTGTCGAATAGGCGCGGGCCGTCTACCAGCGTGAGGCCCGTAACGGTGCCTATGCCGGGGGCCGTATGGGCCAGCAAGCCTTGTACCCACGTGCGCGGCACGGCAATGTCGGCGTCGGTGATAAAGAAGAAGTCGGTGGTAGCAGTGCGGGTGAGGTGGGCCAGCACGTTGGCTTTGCCGCGGGCCAACCCTAACGTTGCTTGGATGGGTAGAATGCGGAAACTGCCCGCAAAACCGTGCATGGTTTGGGCAGCCACGGCGCTAGTAGCATCGGTGGAGGCATCGTCGCCGAGCAGAACTTCGAGCAGATGCGCCGGATAATCGAGTTGACGGATAGCGGTCAGGCAGCGGGCAATAGCAGCTTCCTCGTTGCGGGCGGCAATCAAGATACTTACGCGCGGCAGTGGTGTCGGCAATGCCCCTGGTTGGCTGCCCGGCCGCGCGGCAAAAAGCAGTGTGGACGTTGCCAGAATCAGGAACCAGCCGACCAGAAAAATGGAAAGGAAAAGCAACAAGTTCGAGAATGAAATGCCTCTAACAACAAACTACGCCAGACTGTAACACCAACTTCCACTTAGGGTTACAACACCTCAAACGAATAGCCTTGTGCGGCGCAGGCATCTAGGTAACGGGGCAGCACCGCACGCAGGTTGCGGCGGGCTTTTTGGCTGTCGTGGAAAACGACGATGGAACCGGGCCGGGTGTAGGTTAACGCTTCCTGAAAGCAAATTTCGGCAGGATAACTAGCGTCATAATCATAAGTCAGCACGTCCCACATAATTAGGCGGTAGTGGGAATGCAGTGCAGCCGCTTGGGCCCGCGTTATGCGCCCGTAAGGTGGGCGCAACAGCGGACGGGGCACTTCGCCGAATGCCTCCAAGACTTGCTGGCACTGCTGCACTTCGGCTAGGTAAGCAGGCACCGGCAATTGCCAGCCGCTTACGTGGTGGTGCGTGTGATTGGCGAGGCGGTGCCCGGCGCCCAGCACTTGCCGGGCCACATCCGCATGGCGCTCCAAGTTTTGACCCACACAAAAGAACGTAGCGTGTGCATTATAAGCGGCTAATTGCTCTAGCACAAAAGGGGTTTCCTCGGGAATCGGACCATCGTCGAAAGTGAGGTAGAGCGGTTTTTTGCCTTCCGGTACCGGCCCCCGCCATTCTGTATGAGGCAGCAAGCGTTGCAAGAGTTTAGGAAGACGGTGCACGCGCATAAAGTCAACGAAAGATTAAGAATGAATAGTAAAAAAGCTGCTATAGAGTTTGAAAATCAGTTTTGGTCGTCATGCTGAGCGCACCAAGCATTTCACTTAAATCGTTGAGGTAGCAACACAACCTTTGCCGGCAACATATTTCGGCAAGCGGACGCCAGATCAAACAGGACGGCTTAAGGCTTTACATTTTTCAGGTTACTAACAGAGATAATAGCTTCCCATAAAGCCTCGGCGCTTTTATCCCAAGAAAACCGTTGTATGTTCTGCAACCCTTTCTCTACCAGTTCTTGCCGTAGTTCTGGCTCTTGCCAGATTCGTACTAAAGCGCCCGAAATGGCAGCAGGGCTAAACGGATCGACGAGCAAAGCTGCACCGCCGGCCACTTCGGGCATGGAACTACGGTCAGCAGTAACTACGGGCGAAGCACAGGATTGCGCCTCGATGATGGGAATACCAAAACCCTCGAAATAAGGCACGTACACCGTCGCTAAAGCTGCCGCATACAGCTGCACCAATTCTTCCTCGGACACGCGGCCGGTGAGGTGCACATCGTGGCGGTATTGCATCTGCTGGTACGCGTCGAACATGGGTCCCGCTTTCCAGGCCGTCCGTCCCACAACCAACAGTTTGACATCCGCATTAGTCTGCTGCTTGAACTCATCGAAAGCTTTGAGCAGGTTTACTAAGTTTTTACGCGGATGCAGAGCGCCTACAAACAAGAAATATGGTTTACCCGCTGCAAAACGCTCCCGTGTAGCTTGCTGCACGGCGGCCGGTAATGGCCGGAAATGAGCGTCAGCCGCATTGTAAACAACCTGAATAGTCGCCCCCGGCACCCCATACGACTGCACTATATCCTGCTTGGTCGCCGCCGATACGGCTATGAGTTGCTCGGAAGCCCGGGCGAAGCGCGGGGCGAAATGCTGATAGTACTTGTGTTCGAGCACGCTCATATGCTCTGGGAAATGCTCGAATGCCAAATCGTGCATCACCGTCACGCGTGGCACCCGGGTAGCCAACGTTGTGTAGCCGTCGGGACTGAAGAACACGGCCGGGCGGTGCCGTCGCAGCCACCATGCTACTGCCCCCTCAAACCACGCCACCCACAAAAAAGGGTGCCGCGCTGGCGGAAACAACACGTGCGGCACGACGTTGGGCCCGAATAAGTAACGCGAATCAAATGCCCTATCGAACAGAAAATGGAACGTGTGCTCGGGATGCGCGGCTACCATCCGCTTCAGCGTCTCGAATGTAAAGCGCCCAATACCCTCCAGATGGTCGCCAGGAAGCAGAAAGCGAGTATTGACGGCTATGTCCAAGAGGTGAAGTAGTCAGAGTAAAATTGTGGTTCGGGAAGGTAATGAGCGGGGAAATAGCACGTTCAGCTGGTGCAAACATGCCGTTAATGAATCAACTCACCACTGCCCTCTCATCTTTGCAGCAGCTTGCGAAGTTCCGAAATACGAACTACACCGACCAGAAACAGGATACCAACAAAAGCCACGCTAGCTACCACCGATTCTAGCAGCCAATGCAATACCAGTTCGGTTTGTAGTCCGTACCATACAGTACAAAGCAGTCCGAAAGCCAATCCTAGCCGGGCTATCCAGTTCCAGGGTACGGGCACGCCCGTACGTCTTTGCACCAGCCACACATAACCGGCCGACACAAACACAGCGCACACCAGCGTATTGATGGCCCCCGCTACGGCTCCGAGCGATGGTAGCAACAGTAAGTTTAGCACCACATTCAGCACCGTACTAGCCACTACCAGCCAACTCACGGCCCGCTCGTGGTTGGTACTTGTGAGCAAAGTGCTATAGATGGCGAAAAAGGCGTGCACCACTACGCTTCCAAACAAAATTTTCAAACACAGGACCATGCGGCTGATTTCTACAACCGTGCTATGCTTGAACTGCCAAAAAAGTACTTCACCCCGAAACAAAACAAAAGCGCAGATCAATAACATAGGCACCGTCACAACACGCTGTCCGAACCACAGCACGTCGCGTTGCTCGTCGGGCCGGTCGGTGGCATAAGCGAATTTGGCAAAGAACAGCGGCAGCAGCGTCCAGAGGTACATCATTACCGTGTCGCCCCAACGGTATGCGGCGGCGTAGTAGCTAACTTCTTTGGCCGATACCATGCGTTCGAGCATCAGCATGTCAATTCGCTCGTTGAGGCCGTATACCAGCGTAATCAGGGCCAACGGCAGGCTTGCACGGAGCACTGTGCGAGCTTGGTCCCAACGCATCTGCATCTTTACCCGCCCGTAAAGTCGCTTTATTAATGCGTAAAGCACCACAAACGTAAACCCAATGGCAATAGAACGGGCCACTACGTAATTATTGAGCGTAATACCAATAGGAATGAGTGCCAGCACAAGCCCTAGCAGCAGCACCTTCTCCAGTACCGACAGCAGCGCATCGGTATTGAAGCGTTGATGCGCCTGCAATACCCCGCGCAAAAATTGCGTGTACTGAGCCACCATCATACCTATAGTTGTCAGGGCCAGTAACGTGAGCGGATAATTCAATGCCCACCCTATCATCAGCACAATCCAAGAAACAGCACCGACAGCCCGCTTTTTAGGGTACCAAGGTGGGAAAGTATTCCGTCAGGAACTCGGGGAAGCGGCAACGCGCTTGGTAGTAAGTTGCGTGGTACCAAGGTCCGACACAGCCGCCATGACGCTAGCTAGAATGAAGAGCGTCGTAAACGTCCCGAAGGCCTGATGTCCTAAACGGTCTTGCACCAGATTCTCAACCAGCACCCAGCCGGGCTTCACCAGCAAGTTGAGCAGCACAACGAGACTAATATTTCCGAAAAAGCGTTTGATAGGCGCGAATGTGAAGGAAGGGGAGCGCAAAAGTAGGGGTTCAGCCGCTTGCACAAGCACCAACCAAGGCATTATTACCTATTCGGCTCTATAGGCCATACCTTGTTACCTTCTCTGTCCTAACTCGCCGGCTCGATTTTCCGCAACTACTCATTTAACACTTTTTCCAGCTAGATTTGCCTCGTTGTGGTAGTGTTGGAACCCTGGCACTGCTTTGTGGTTGTCTTTTTTCGCTTGTATGTCATCCCCCACCTATTCGCTTTTAGGCCTGTGGCCTGTTATCAATCGTTGGAAATCATTGGTGTTAGGGGCCTTACTGCTCGCCATGGTAGTAAGTGCAGTGGTAGCCTTAATGCTGCCCAACATTTATAAGTCGACAACCGTCTTCTATCCGACTAATCCTCAAACCACTGACCCAGACCGAATTGTTTCAGAAGGAGGCAAGCTAGAATTAGGAGGCCGTACAGAAGACTTGGATCGGGTAATTACCATTGGCGAGTCACAGCCAGTGGCCGAGCAAATCATAAAGCGCTTTAAACTGCACGAGCATTATAAGTCTGGTCCTGTTGGCAACGACGGAGCTGACCAAGCTGCGCTTGATGAATTTGCTGGCAACCTCAAAATCGTGCACAATGACCGGGATGCTATTGAACTAACCTTTGAAGACAAAGACAAAATACTCGCAGCGCGTATTGCCAATGCCCTCGTACAAAGCATAGACTCAGTCAATCAGCAGCTTACGCTGGCTAACCGGCGCAAGGTGCTAGAGTTGTATGCCCAGCGACGGAGTTTTTTGGAGCGCGAGTACAAAGCTACTTACGACAGCCTGATAGCAGGTCGACGCCGTTACGGCATCTACGGGTTAACACTAGAGTCACGTTATCTAGCGAAGGAAATCATTGAGACCGAAGAAGAATTGCGTCGTGCTGAAGGCGAAGGCAACAGCAGCAAGGCAGCCGGTCTTCGGCGCGCTTTGCGCGGCCTTACCAAAACAGATGGCGGCAACATATTCAATCTGGAAAGCTACAGCGCTGGCTTCGATCAGATCAGCACGCTCTTTGCTCGCTTCACCGATCTACAAAATCGACTGATTAGTGCCCGTAGCGCTTACGAAACAGCGCGAGTAGGTATCAGCGGCAGAATCTCAAGCATCTATGTAGTGCAAGAAGCTTATCCTGCTACCAAGAAATCCAAGCCTGTTCGCTGGCTCGTGGTTGCTTCAGCCGTCCTCATTACGTTTGCGTTATCAGTGGCCTTTATTACTCTTCTAGAGCTGTATCGGGGCAATCTGAGCATGGGCAGAACCCGGTAATAGCTACAATAAAATAGGGAACCAGTAGCGTGAACTCACGCTTAGGATGGTGGCTTTGCTCTGCCCTAGTTGTTCTACAGGCTGCTTCACTATTCCTTGATTTTTATGAATTTTCTCGCTTCGCTACGTCCTCAAAACTCCGATCAACGCTTGTTCATGGCGTTTGTGGTGGTAGTGCTTGTGGCCGGAGTAGGCACCATTGCCTCCGACTCCATTGGGTGGTTGGCCCTGCCGGCGGCAGTGCTAGGTGCTGCGGTTTTGCTCATTGACTGGCGCTGGGTCTACTATCTATTGCTGGGTACACTGGCTTTTTCACGCGAAGTACAACTGCCCGCAGGCCTAAGCATGGATGTGCCTTCAGAGCCACTAATGCTTGTCCTGCTGGGTTGTTTTACCGTTAATGTGTTGCTAGGGCGCAGCCAAGTACCAGGTCGGCTTTGGCGACATCCCCTCGTGCTGCTCATTGGAGCTGCGTTGCTGTGGTCCGTAGCTTCAACAATTTCTTCCGTGGACACGCTGAAGTCTATCAAATACTTACTAGCCAAAACGTGGTATATCGTACCCTTTGTGTTTGTAACGATGGCTTTAGTACGTACCCCACGCGATGTATGGCGCTTTGTAGCCTTTTATGGCGTAGGAGTAAGCATCACTGTTGTTTATACTATGGTGCGGCACGCGGGAATGGGTTTCGGCTTTGATACTATCAACGTAGCTATTCAGCCTTTCTACCGCAACCACGTGATTTACGCGGCAGCCGCGGCACTACTCGCCCCATACGCCTTCTTTGCTGCTCGCGACGCCGTTTCAAAAAAAAGCCGGCGGCTATGGTATATCGCCTTCTTTTTAGCGGTGGCGGGAGTATCACTTTCCTATACCCGTGCTTCGGTATTGGCGCTCATTGTGGCGGTACTGTACTATTGGGTTATCCGCCTGCGTCTCACCAAAATAACCTTGGTAGGCGCTACATTGGCCACTATACTCGGCGTTAACTACTTCATTAGCGGCAACAACTACATGGAGTACGCCCCCGACTATGAGAAGACGATCTTCTACGGCAACAACTTCCAGAAGCACCTCGAAGCTACCTATAATCTAGAAGACGTTTCTGGCATGGAGCGGGTGTACCGTTGGGTGGCGGCAGCTCACATGATCATTGAGAAACCGATCATAGGCAGCGGCCCGTCTACCTTTTATCCCGAATACAAACGCTACACGGTTAGGAGCTTTCAAACCTATGTGAGCGACAACCCCGAGAAATCGACTACGCACAATTATTTTCTGCTGCAACTAGCTGAGCAAGGCATACCTGGGTTTGTCTTGTTCACAGTGTTGGTCTTTGCTACCCTTGTGCTAATCGAGCGGATTTACCACCGCGCCCGTAGTGCGCAGCAGCAGAACCTGGTTATGGCGGCGGGTCTTTCTTTTGTGGTTATCGTTTTTCACTTGCTGCTCAACGAGTTGCTGGAGGTCGATAAGATTGGTTCGCTTTATTACATTTCTTTGGCCGTGCTCATGCGCATACAGTTTTGGCAGGAAGACGAAGCAGACGAGGCTGTTCAACTACCTGCTACTGAGCAGCAGTAGTCACCAAAACCACTGCGTGGCAGTAGCAGCTACTGCAGGTCCAACCTAGGTTAGGTGCTCAGAACTCAGGGCGCAGCTTACTTGAGTTTCGGTTTAGACTGTACCTTCGCCGGACGGAGTGGCTTTTACCCCCAACATTACCCCTTTTTACGCCTACCATGACGGTTAATGAATTCTTTGATTTGTTGCTAGAAGAGTTAAAAAGCAATCAGCAACTAACTAGCTACTACAAGTTTTTAGAAAGCCCGGCGAGCTTTGAATTTCGCAAATCGTACGTTATCCAGCGCTTACATTACATTCAAGATCATCTACCCAATCGAGAAGCCGCTATCTTGGACTGCGGCTGCGGCTATGGTACCACCGCTATTTTTCTGGCTCTGAACGGTTATAAGGTGCACGGCACCACGCTAGAATTTTACTTCAAACACATTCCGGAGCGCCTGCGGTACTGGTCGCAGTTTGGTGATGTATCGGGCTTCACGTACAGCTACGAGAACTTATTCGATTCGCCTCCGGCTCCGGCTTCCTACGACCACATTATCATCCAGGATACGCTGCACCACCTCGAGCCGCTGCAAGACGCGCTTCGCATCTTCCATCAGGCGTTGCGCCCTGCTGGCAACTTGATTATCGTGGAAGAAAACGGCGGCAACGTAGTGCAGAATCTTAAGCTCTACCTACGCCGCGGCAATAAACGCATCATCACCATTTATGATGAGCAGCTCCAAAAAGACATTCTACTCGGCAACGAAAACATCCGCAATCTGGCCACGTGGCGCAAAGAATTAGCTAAACAGGGACTGTACATCTACCCAGCCGACGTGCAGTACATTCGACTTTTCCCGCCGTTTATGTTCAAGAACGGTAACTCAAAGGAGTTGATGGCCCGCGAAGGGAAGATATGGCGCACCAATTCGCTGTTGAAAGAAAACCTGTTTTTCGGGCTCAACTTCGTGGTCGGCAAAACACCAACTCCAGTAGCTAAATCGGCTTAGCTCCGGTTAGCATCTTACCAGTAAAAAGACAGTCGGCTTAAATAGAAATAGCGCTCTATGTTGGAGCGCTATTTCTATTTAAGCCGACTGTCTTTTTACTTGAACCGGCAGCTCAGAATCGTGATGTCATCGGCAAAATGACTGTCATTGGCGTTGAACGACTGGATTTCTTTTAGCAGTTCCTCGTGCAAACGAGGCAGCGGTAGAAAGCGGTTTTGTCGCAGCACGCGTAGTACGCCCTCCTCGCCAAACTCATCGTGTTCCGCATTGAATACTTCTGTTAATCCATCGGTATAAGAAAGCAGTAGCGTACGCGGAGGCACTTCCACCTCTCCTACTTTCAGCATGGGCAGTTCATCCATTACGCCGAGCATAATAGTCCCTTCTTTGAGCAGAAGCACAGTGTCCTGGTCGGACAACAACAGCGGGTCGTTGTGACCGGCGTTCACGTATTGCAGGCGGCGCGTGGTTCGGTCGTAAAGACCGAAGAAAACGGTGATGAACTTGTCGCCGCCAGCATTGCGGAAAATTAGGTTGTTAAGCTCGTTGGCAACCGTAGCCAAGTCGGCTTGCTGACGGAGCAGCGTGCGCAAGCCCGCCTGGAAGTTCGACATCAGCAAAGAAGCAGCTACACCCTTGCCTGATACGTCGGCAATGCAAAACAAGAAACGGTCATTGTCGAGCGTAACGACATCGTAGTAGTCGCCTCCTACGGCGGTGTGCGGCACGTAGGAAGCCGCCACGGCAACGTGGGCGTCGTTGGGCAGCACGCGCGGGAACAGCATGGTTTGCACTTCCTGCGCAATTTCGATTTCCTTGCGCATGGCCGCAGCTGCTATGCGCTGCCGACCGAGCCGCCGGTTTTCGATGGCCCCGAGCAAAATGTTGCTTAGCGTTTCCAAGAACTTGGTGGCCTCACCGCTGGCATAGTCCTCGTGCATGTTGCCAATGAACACGTAGGCCACTACCTCCTCGTTGCGCACCACCGGAATAACGGTTTCAAGTAACCACCAATTCGCATCGAGCGACAGGCTGCTGACGGGTGCGGGCGCAGCGGTGCAGTTCTGGATTATCACCTCTGGTAACGGAATCCGGCAGTAGTCGGGCAGTTGCGCCCCAAAAGACACCACGCAGTGCCACACGCCTTCGTCTTTCACATAGAGTACTAGCCGCCGAATATTGAGTTGCCCCAACAGCGTGAACTGAAATATCTTGTAAAGAGCGGGCTCGCCAAGATCCTGGTTGATGGCCTGCGTGATTTCCAGCAGCGCCCCCAACTCCCGGTCCTTCAGAAAGAGCCGTTTTTCAGCGGTTATAGGAACAGCGTTAGGCATAATATCGAGTGGTGAAGTGTCGAATTGCTACATAGCGGGTTGTTCTGGTAGTTGGCCGAACGACCATGTAGCAACTCAATCGTTTAGCCGTTTATAGGCGTTTTGGGGTCATAAGCATCGCGGAGGCCGTTGCCAAGAAGGTTGAAGCTAAGTACTAGCAAGCTAATAGCTAATCCTGGCAATAGCGTGAGCCACAAGCCAGCTTCAGTACCTAACAGCTGAAATCCTTCGTTCACCATGAGCCCCCATGATGGCGCCGGTGGCTGCACGCCCAAACCCAAAAAGCTCAACCCTGCTTCCAACAGGATGGCCGCCGCAAAATTACTAGTTGCAATGACAATCAGCGGCCCCGTCATGTTGGGCAGCAAATGGCGGGCAATAAGACGGCTCTGCGGTAAACCCAACACACGACCAGCTTCTACGAAGGTTTTTTCCCGCAAGCTCAGCATCTGGCCCCGCACCACGCGGGCGACATCCACCCACATAGTCAGGCCCACGGCGACGAAAGAAGTCCAGACGCCTTTCGAATCGAGGGCCAGCGAAATAGCAATGACGAGCATAATACCCGGGATACTCCACACCACGGTCATCACTCCTAAAAGCAAACTATCGAGCCAACCGCCGACGTAGCCTGCTACCGCCCCAATGGCCATGCCTAGTACCAGCGAAATCAGGACGGCTACCAGTCCGATACCGAGCGAGATACGCGTGCCCAGCAGCAAACGGCTCAACTCGTCACGGCCCGCTTTGTCAGTGCCCAGCCAGTAGTTGCGCCGAACGATGTGCTTTTGCTCTACAGCTTGGCGCAGCTCGGCTGGAGAGCCTGGCCGGCCTACCAATTGAGCTAGCGAGTAGCGCCGGTGCTGGTCGGCCAGAGCTGAATGGTTGCGATAAGGCTGCGTGAAGAGCGAATCGCCCTCAAAACGGTAACTCTCGATGGGGGTTTCTTGGTAGCGAAATGTGCGGCCCCGTAGCCAAATAGTAAACGGGTTATCGGCCGTTGGCGAGCTAGCGGCTTCAGCAACTGGCAAGCGCAAAATTGTAGCTCGAAAGCCGGGCGACTCTTTTTGGAGTTGTACAAGGCTGTTGTTGGCGTTCGGAGAATTATCGGGTAGAATCCAATAGCCCAACAAGGCCACCAAAGTGCACAGCAGAATAAAGCCCAGTCCAGCCATGGCCGGCCGGTTCTGGAGCAGGCGCTGGCGGACGTAATAGCTTGGCGGCCGGGCGACAGCCGCGGCGCTCGGCTGCCCGGAAATTGCGGCTCCGGCCACGACTAACGAGTGTTGTGCTGAAGCAAGCCTTCCTTGGAAGCCAGATAGTAGCAATCTTGGCTGATGGCACCAAACGAGCTTTCCTCATACGCCAGTTCGGTATCCGGGTCGGGCCAAAAACTCCGAGCAAGGCCTTGCTCCAACAGGCCCGCAGTCCCTCTTTCAATTGGGGTGCGGGCAAACCCGTTTTCTGGAGCAGGTCGCGGAAGGAGCTAACGAAATACAGCTCGTCGAGAATGTCGAATTCAGAGTCAGTCACAGGCAAACAAGAACGGAAGTAAGGACAAAGGTAGCGCGACCAAGTTGAATTCAGAACCCAACCCTAAATGGAATGGCCTGCCTACGCTTGCTCTAACATACGCTTATCTAGCGTAACTGTGCAGATACAACTTAGTTTAGTGCCACTGCTGACGTTGCACCACTAGCAGCATTACTCTGTACCTTGATATAGGTAAGGATAGCTGTGATTTCCTCGTCCGACAACTGAAAGCTAGGCATCTGTTGCTTCTGGTATTGATTGTAGAGCTTTACTGCGTACTCGTCGCCGCTGGCCACTACTTTACTGGAGTTTTTAATCCAAGGAATTAGCCACGAGACAGGGCGACGCTCGTGCAAACCGGCGAGTGCTGGACCTACTACCACATCCTGCACGGCATGGCACTGCGCACAGTTGCCCTTGAACAGCGTTTCGCCGGCTACTGCGGCCTCAAGCTCTTCGGGCGAGGCCGCTTGGACTACCGCGTTTGAGTCAGAGGCAAGAGACGCATTTGCTACTGTGTCGGCAGCCGCTTTGGCCGCAGTGGCATTAGCCGCATCAGCCAAGGGGGTAACAAGACCTGTAGCGGCGAAAAATACACCGCCCGTTACGAATACCAACAGCACAACCAACAGGGGAAACATCATTTTTAAGCTGAAATGAGACATAGTGCAGCGGTTAAATGAAACTGTTTGATTACGCTGAAAAGTAGCCTGCAAATGATGGTAACCCAACCGTTTGCTTGAGTTTATTTCAACGTCTGCAACTTAAACGTCGATGCTGTAATGCCACTACGGCGGCGAGCCCTCTTCTACCCTGTTACCCAGTTTAGAACACACCTGCAACGACCTGCTCCCGTGCTACTTACCACCTTTCACTCGCCGACCTTTCCACTCGTAGCCGCCGCCCAAACCGGCTACCCCGACCAGCAACGCATAGGGCCCGTACGCGAGTTGCAGAACCGGCACCCACAGCAGCCAGCGTAGGCGGTTGAAAAACCGCAATACTGGGGTCAGGAATACTACGTCGGCTCCTAGCTTTACTACCCAGGCAGCGACGGTCCAGAGCCCTAAACCTGGCTGCCAGGGCAGCGCCAGAACGCCGGCTGCCAGCGCCACATTAGCCGCTAGTACCAACACAGCCAACCGACGCGGAGCCGCAGCGCGGTAGTGCTGCCACTTACTGGCCCAACGCACCCGCTGCCGCAGCAACTGCCGCACAGTAGGTTGGGCAGCCGTTCGCACTACAGCTTGTTCATGCTTCAGAAATCGAATGCCCGACGGGTATGCTGCGTGCAGCTTGTGGAGCAGAAACTCGTCGTCGCCGCTGGCTACGTGGGTGTTGCCGCTGAAACCGTTCACGGCAGCGAAGCTGGTACGCCGGTAACTTAGGTTGGCGCCGTTGCACATAGTTGGCGCGCCTAGCAGAATACCGGCCGCCCCGCTTGCCACTAAGCCTGCTAGTTCCAAGCCTTGCAATTCAGCTAGTATGCCTTGCCCGGTTAGGAACACTGGTCCACTTACAAAATGAGCCCCGGCATCGTGCGCTGCGTGGTAAGCAAGCAACCAGTCCGGCGACACCCGGCAGTCGGCATCGGTGCAAACTACCCAGGGAGCCCGTGCGGTGGCTATAGCCTCTTGCAAAGCGGCTTTCTTACCAGTGCGGAGAGGCCCAGATAGGTCTTGCAGCCGCAGCAGCCGCAAAGCAAATGGGCTGTGCGGCACTGCTTCACTCACTATTGTGGCCGTATCGTCGGTGGAGTGGTCATCGACAACAACAACTTCGAACTTGGAAGCTGCCAGACATTGCCGCTGCAAATCAGCTAGTAGCAAAGGAAGGGTATGGGCTTCGTTGCGAGCAGCAATCAGAACCGATAGCTGAGGAGAAGTTTCTCCCCGAGTACCAAATTCGTTTGCTGTTACTGGAAGCTTATTCGGGGCCGAAACAAGCGGCGCTGCCGAAGCCTGATATAGGTTCGGAGCCAGGGTCCAGGCTCGGCGGAATTGCAGCATCCGAATGGCGTAAGCGGCCGGTGCAAGCAATAATAACAAGCCCAGCAGCGTGTTCATAGACTAGCAGCCTGCGTTTCGACTAGGGTCTGTTGCTTAGCGGGCGCAACCTTCTTCTTTCGAAAAAGCTTGAGTCGAAGCACAAACACCAGCCCAGTCGCGCTAGGCAAAGCAATGTTGAGCACCCACAAGCTCAGACTAGCACTAAGCACTGGCAGCACTGGCTCGCCAAGCAGTCCAAACAGGTGCGTAGCCGATAATTCCCGCACGCCGACGTCGGCCAACGCATTGAGAGAGGGCACCAAGGACTTCAGCAAAAACGTACCCGCTATGGCCGCCGCACCCGGCCCGAGCGGTGCGTGCGCCCCGTATGCTTGCAGTAGCAAGCCAAACTGCAAGCAAAATACCCCGTACCGCAGCCCCGACAATGCCAGCACCGTATGAATGGCCTTCGCAGGATAAGTAGGCATAACTGCCAGAAACCGGTGGAACTGGCGCAGCGGCGGAACAGCCATGAGCACGGCCAGCAACAAGCGCGAACGGTAAAGCGGCAGCAACACTGCAGCGTTTACGAGTACGGCCGCTACTACCACACCGAGCGCCGTGGCCGGGAATTCTTGCAAATAAAACGTCAGTAGAAAATAGGTCAGCCCCGTCGTGCCCGCCAAAACTGTAACTACCAACTGCCCAAAACGCCCGAGAAATACGGCTCCTAACGCGTCAAGTCGGCGGCTTTTCAGTTCAATAATGCGGCCTGCGTAGTCGCCTACGCGGTTGGGTGTTACGAAGCCGAGTGTAAGACCAACCAGCACTGCCCGGAAGCTGCGCCGAAACGAAACGGGTTCCAGATGCCGGGCTAGCCGCCACCATTTCCAAGCTTCCACACCCCAATTAACGGGCACCAGCGCCAAGGCCAGCAATACCGGCGTCCGTCCTTGGCCGGTAAGCGTGGAGGCTAGTAGGCCGCGCCAGGCGGCGGCCGTGGCAGCATCGGCAAACACCGAATGCCACAGCAAGCCGAGCGTCAGCGCCGTCACGAGCAGCTTGCCAGCCACGGCCAACCAGCCACGATGCGTGGTGCGTTCCGGCTTTTGGGCGTAGTTTTGTAGTTTACTGGTAATCAAGAAAGCGACGAGGGGTGCGATTAACTTCGGCAAGTTACCGACGGAAACGCAACAGCAGTCTTATTACTTGTTACTTAGTACTCTATCCTGGAAAAATGATTCTGCCCATAGCTTCAACCGATTTATTACCCAAAGTCATCATGGGCGTCGACCCCGGCACCAATATCATGGGCTATGCTTTGATTGAGGTGCAGGGCCAGCGAGTACGGGTGCTGCGCTACGACGTTATTGATATGCAGAAGATGGGCTCAAATCATGCGCTGAAGCTCAAGCGAATCTTCGAGCGGATGCTGGAGCTTATCGACGAATTTTTGCCTGATGAACTAGCCATTGAGGCGCCCTTCTACGGCGTGAACGTGCAGAGTATGCTCAAGCTAGGCCGGGCGCAAGGCGTAGCTATTGCCGCCTGTCTTTCCCGCCAAATTCCTTACGTAGAATATGCGCCTACCAAAGTAAAGCAGTCGGTTACGGGTACCGGTACAGCTACCAAAGAGCACGTAGCCCACATGCTGCGCCAAACACTCACGCTGCCGCCCATAGCCGAAGCCTCAAAGTTTCTGGATGCCACCGATGCCTTAGCCGTGGCCCTCTGCCACCATTACCAGAAAGGCAACAACCAAAAAGCTGGCGGCAAAAGTTGGGGCAAGTTTCTGGCCGACAACCCCAGCAAAGTAGCCTCTCCCGTGGCCGGCAAGAAAAAGAAGCCGGTTACGAAATAGCAGTGTTCGAGTACGGTTTCTTACTTGGATGGGTAGACTGACACTGGAATTGCTAGTCATTTAGGCGTCTCCACCTCTTTACCTTGCGCTGTGCAGCTTATCAACTCATAATTATTTAACAATCACCTGATAATTATCACTTATACATTTCTTATGCAACGCCGCCCTATTCGCTCTACCTCTCTGAAAGCTGTTGGCTACGACACCGATACGCTTACCCTAGAAATTGAGTACCGCAATGGCAGCCTTGTGCGCTATACTGGCGTGCCGGAGGCTATGTACCAAGCGCTACTAGCCGTTGCAGGCAAGGCTATGTTTGTCGAGCAGGTAGTGGAACGCGGCGGTTACGGGCGGGAACAAGTGCGTGGTTAGCATCTGCTGGCTGTCCAGAGAGGCTTAGGACAGGGGTTATCTTTTATAGAAGATATTTTCTATTCGCTTGCAACTTTCCGTCAGGGTGTAGGCTCTGAAGAGTACACAGGTCGCGCTGTCAGCGGCCGGTACCTTTCTGTTTCCTCACTTTTCCCGCAGTTGCTATATGACTAGAATATCTACTTATCTGTTTGGCTGGATTATGCTGCTGGTACTGGCGGCTTGTTCTTCCGCCGAGGAGCCCCAGCCTGTTACGGGCTACTACGACGCCTACTGTCCTCAGCTTATGGAGCGGGCAGTGTTGGAAAAGTCAGTGGAAGCCTTGACGGCGCGGCCGATGCACAATACCGGTAAAATCTATGTACGGGGTCATTATTTGTTCATCAACGAGAAGTACGAAGGAATTCACATAGTTGATAACCAGAATCCGGCGGTGCCCCGCATTATCAGTTTCCTGCGCATTCCTGGCAACATCGACATGGCCGTGAAGGGCAACCTGCTTTATGCCGACAATGGGCCCGACTTAGTGACCATTGACATAACCAACCCCGCCGCTGTGCAGGTGAAAGGCCGGGTGCGTGATGCCTTCCGCGAGTTGCCGTCGCCCGAAATGTGGATGGCCGCTCCGCAGTGCGGACCCGAAACCCGCCCGGCTAATACAGTTGTGATTGGGTGGCAGAAAACCAAAATTCCGTACACAATCAATCCTTCAGGCCCTATCTGGTTTTATAGCAATCGGAATACGCTGGCCAACGCGAATTTCAACGCTACAGCATCCGCACCGGGGGCAACAGGCAAAGGTGGCTCCTTGGCTCGCTTTGCTATTCTAGGGCAGAGCCTGTACACGGTAGACGAGCAAAGCTTGCGCCTGTTCGACCTTGCTAATCCGGCCGCTCCCACGCCGGGCCAGAAAATACCGTTGCAATTTGGCGTCGAAACCATCTATCCTAAAGACCACTACTTGTTCTTAGGCACCCAACGCGGCATGTACATTTTCGATGCGGCCACACCCCAGTCGCCCCGGCAAGTGGCGTACTACCAGCACGTAGTGAGTTGCGACCCAGTAGTAGTAGATGACCGTTATGCCTATGTAACGTTGCGCAACGGCCGCAGCTGCGGTGGTGGCCCCAACCAGCTCCAAGTTATCGACCTAACTACTCTCAGCCAACCCCGTTTAGCCGCCACCTATCCTATGATGGGCCCGCAAGGGCTTGGGGTTGATGGGACCCAATTGTTTGTGTGCGACGCTGATGGGTTGAAAGTATTTGACACCACCAAAGCGCCATCCCTCACCCAAACCCAATCTTTCCCCATCAAGGTGGTTGACGTAATTCCTGATGCTGGCACGCTCATGGCTATCGGCGCCGATGGGCTCTACCAATACAGCTACACGGGTGCTACGCTCCAGCAGCTGAGCTTGCTACCTATTAATCCGCTTTAAGCATGCGCACAACTCGTCTGCTTGAGCGTAGCGGGTGGTTGCTCCCCTGCTACTAGTGCTGGCTGTATCCGTGCGTGCCCAAGGGCAGGAGGCAACTGCTAACCGGACTCTGCTCGTTAAGCTGGTTCCTCAATACGTGGTAGTGAGCGGTTATTGGCTAGAGGTAGAGAAAAGCTGGAAGCAGCACCCTCGCCAAAGCTTCATCTTCACGCCTCAGTTATACGCTGGCCACGTTGGTCAGCCAGATGCACGTACCGTCCCTTCCATAACCGACTCCAAAGAAACCGTGCGTGGTGCCGGCGCACAACTCCAGCACCGATTGTACCTAAGCGCCACGCAAGCAACTTATCCAGCTGGTTTATATGTCAGCTACGGCCCTAATTTTCAGCATTTCACTGTATCCGGCCGAGAGATAGGCTGGATCGAAGTGCAGGGACCTACTGGTCTCCCGCAGTATGAGTACAGTGAAGGGCCCCGCTCCGAAACTATCAACCGGTACGGAGCTACCGCGCAAATAGGCTACCAAGCCCCCTTGCACCCTGGTCGTGTTTTCCTAGACTTATATGCTGGCATTGGCTACCGTGAAAGCATAAGTCGTAGTGATTCCAAGAAGATAGAGAGCCAGTACCGCACAGGCTCTTCCGATTATGGCCACGAAGGGCTTTACTTCCCGGCCGGCTTCAAGATAGGAGTAGCACTGCGCTAAGTTGCATGTGAAAGCCCGCCTTCATCAGCCGCTAGGTTGTTGAAGGCGGGCTTTTTACTTTGTTAATATCCTATTGATTGATGGCAAATTGGACTGTACGGCCTCTTCCTATGTGGTTGATACTGGCATCTCTGCTACTTCGATTTCGCCACGCAGATACGTCACGGCATAGCCACTGATGCGCACCCGGTCGCCGCGTAACTCGCACCATAGGTCGCCGCCGCGAGGTGACACTTGGCGGGCTTTCAGCGTATTCTTGCCAAGTTTTTCGGCCCAATATGGAATGAGCGTAGTGTGCGCCGAACCAGTAACTGGGTCCTCGGGCACTCCCACTCGCGGCCCGAAAAACCGCGACACGAAATCAATACCATCAGTACCAGGGGCCGTAACGATGACCGCACGATACTCCACGCGGGCTAACTGAGTGAAGTCGGGGCGAATAGCGCGCACTTCGGCTTCGCTGGCAAAAAGGGCCACCAGGTCCGGGCCAGCCAGCACGTGTAAGGGAGTAGCGCCAAGTCCATCGAGCAGTCCGTCGGGATGGTTGGGCAATGGCTGGGGCGGGCGGCTAGGAAAGTCCAGTGTCAGGCGGCCATCGGTTTCGCGCAGCACAAGCAAGGGGCCGCTCCGGGAATGAAAGGTAATTTCAGTGCCTTCAAACGCTAAATGCTGGTACAGCACGTGCGCCGAAGCCAAGGTAGCGTGGCCACACAACTCCACTTCGACGGCCGGCGTGAACCAACGAATTTCGTACTCGCTACCGCTTTTTGGCACGAAGAAAGCCGTTTCAGCTAAGTTGTTTTCAGCTGCAATGGCCTGCATGGTTTCAGCGGGCAACCAACTATCTAGCGGGCATACGGCCGCCGGATTACCAGCAAAGGGCCGGTCGGAAAAGGCATCAATTTGATAAATGGGCAGGTTCATAGCGAAGGGCAAAGGTTGAACAGCATAACACTGTCTTATTAAGGAAGCGAAGCTAGATATTGTCAGATAATTCTAGCCATATCTACCCGACATGCCATCAGTAATAGCTTACGCTCATCTAGCTACTGAAAATGTTAGTGGCCCACACAACGCTATCTGGAAGGTGCAGGGCTTGGATGCAGCGTGTTGGTGTGCGAAATCTTAGGTTCAGGTAGCAAGTAGAACGGCAACTCCACAGCAGCAAATGGGGTATCCTTACTGATGTCTACTTCCTCTCCCTTCGTTACTGCCAATACTGCTCTTATTCTCACGCTAGCTCTCGACGCTAAGTCGCAGGAGTTTTTCAATGAGTTGCGCAAGCAGCATTTCCCCTCGGAACGCAACTTCCTAGCGGCGCACCTGACGCTGTTTCATCACTTGCCGGGCGCTGAATACGCTGCCATTACCGATCACCTTGCGCAGCTAGCCGCCGCGCAACCTGCTCTGACTTTAGCCGTGTCGGGCGTGCGGTTTTTGGGCCGGGGGTGGCCTATACGCTGGAGTGCCCACCGTTGCAAGCTTTACACCGGGCGCTCCAAACCACTTGGCAGCCACATCTCACGCCTCAAGATCAACAGAAGCTTAATCCGCATGTCACGGTGCAGAACAAGGTAGACCCGGCAGTAGGTCGTGGCCTATACCAAGATTTAGCAAGTGGTTTTAAACCTTTTGAAGTTACCGGCGAGGGCCTGCAACTGTGGGCGTACCGAAATGGCCCATGGGAAGAACTGAAGACGTTCAAGTTTCAAGCCTCTACAGAACTCGCTTAACGAAGAGCGGCTTCGCAGCTTGCAAAACGACTCCGTTGGCACGTCGTTGTTCTGCAAGCTGCGAAGCCGCTCTTCGTTATTGCTTGAAACTAAGCTAGATTTTCTCAGGTAGCAGCAACGACTCCGGATAGTTTCCGAGTACTGGCTTGTTGCCTTCCGTTACGGCTTCCACCAGGAGTGTGCCCCCGACGAAAGCACCTTTCCACGATTCGCCGAGGCCGCCGAAAACTTCGTCCCGGTCGCCGCGGGAACGGAGCTTGTTGAGGCCGACCTTGAAGGCACGCACTTCCTTGGCCGTGCGGGCAGCCCACTTTTGGTCGTCGGAAGCTACTGCGGCTACGAGAGCACCATTGCTGATGTTCATCTCCCCTACCAGTTCTTCCACCCGGTCAACGAGCACAATGCTGTCGATAGGGCCGAAAGGCTCTTTGAAGTACAATTCGCTCTGGCGAGGCAAGTTTACAAGTGCCCGTGGTGCTCTATAGGCCGAACGGTCTTGGCCAGGCAAGAATAGGCTCTCATCGAGTTTGCCTTCGTAGATAGGCGTAGCACCCGTTTGCAGGGCGTTGGCGTAGAGGCGGTCTAGCTCCTGCGCCTGTGTGGCGTTGATGACGGGTCCGAAAGCTAAGTCAGGCAGTTGGTCGCCGGGGTTATCCACGAGCGTAGGGTTGCCTACTTTCAAGCTGCGAATGGCTTCCCAATAGGTTTCCAGAAATTGCGGAAACAAACGACGCTCCACTACGAAGCGCACGTAGGCCGTGCAGCGCTGCTTGCCGTAGTCATAGCCCTTCTTGAGTTGATCGGCTAAGCCAGTCCAATCCGAGTAGTTCCAAATACCATAGGTGTTTACGCCTTCCATTTCCAGCATGTAGCGCTTGTGCACCGAACTCAACGCGTCGGCAATGTTGCGGCCGTTGTAGCGGCCACCCACGAAGCTGAGGCAGTCGATGGCATCGTTCTTTACCAGCACGTCGCTCAGCTCCCCGCCCGAACCACTCACTAGCGTCACGGGCAAGCCGCAACGGCGGGCAATAGCAAAGGTTAAGCTCAGCGAAATAAAGCCGCCATCGGTAGGCGTTTTGGCAATAACCGAGTTGCCGGCCAGTGCCTGCACTAGCACCGCGTGCAGCAGCACCGACATGGGGTAGTTCCAGCTGGCAATGTTGCTCACTAGCCCAAGCGGCTTGCGCTGGCCCAACATGCCCTCAATATTATCGACGTACCACTGTACACCTTCAATGGCGCGGTCAATGTCGGTGAAACCGAGCTTGTAGGTTTTGCCGATTTCCCACATGATTAGCTTGCCAGTCAATTCTACCTGCTCGCGGAGCTGGTTGAGGCAATCCTGCACGCGGCTTTTGCGCTCATCGAGGTCGGTGGCGGCCCAGGCAGCGGCTTCGCCTTTGGCAAATTCCACGGCCCGAAGTGCCGTTTCGCGGTTCAGCATGGGCATCCAGCCCAACGAGGTGCCATCAATAGGCGAGACGAATTCGCGGGGCGTACCCGTTTCTTGCCACCGCCCTTCCATGAGGTTTAAAATCTTACCATCCGGCGAAAAAGCCTCTGGCGTAACTGCTTTCATCTGGCTCAGCAAACCGCCGAACTCCACTTGGGGCGAAATGATTTTAGACATGAAGAAGAAAGGAACAGGCTGGAAAGTTGGACACAACGCTGCTCTCAAAGGGTGAAATAAATTGTTTCGGCAATACTCGCACGTAAAGCAAACAGAAATTAACACTAAATGGCCCTACGAACCCCGCAATACGGTTCGTAGGGCCACCCAAGTTGCAAAAACCTTTAGGCCTTAACGGCGACTGGCTTAAGATCAGTTAGATCGGCAATCCGAACGGGCTGGCCGCTGGTTACGCTTTTGCGAGCTGCAATACCCACCAGAATGGCCATGGCTCCGTCGCGGCTGCCGGCAGCTTGGCGGTAGGCATCGGGGGCCTCAGGGTGCCGGAACAGTTGCGCTCGCAGCAGCTTGTCGCCGCCGCCGTGGCCTTCGGCTTGGGGCACCTGAATGTATTCCACCTTACCGAAATTATGCGACACCATAATTTCGTCGTAGGGCTCCATTTTCATCTCGCCAGATTCCTTGATCCACGCGTCGATGCGGCCCTTGGTGCCATTGAATGCAATGCGGTAGCCCTCATACGGAGAATACGCCGTGAGTGAGTAGCTGACCTGCGCCCCGTTGGCGTACCCGATGGTGGCAGCCATCTTATCGTAGATGTTTACGTCTTCTTTGTACACGCAGCCATCACGCAGATAGCCATCGTACTGCTCGTTTTGGGCGTACAGCGCCATTAAGCGGGCATCTTTGGTCATATCCCAATAGTAGGCACATTTGTCTTTGTGCGGGCACGGCCGGCAGTTGCTAAACCGGAACGGGCCGTTTTTGCCGTAGTTCTCTAGCGCTGCTTTGGCGTAGACCGTTTCGGGCTCCGATTCCAACCACCAGTTCAGCAGATCGAAGTGATGACTAGCCTTGTGCACCCACAGCGAGCCACTGTTCTCGGTGAGGCGGTGCCAGCGACGGAAATAATCGGCACCGTGGCGGTTATCGAGGTACCAGTGAAAATCAACTGACGTAATCTTGCCGATGGTGTCATTGCGGAGCAATTCATAGATTTTCTGGCGGTGCGGCGAATAGCGGTAGTTGAACGTAACGGTCACTTTCTTGCCCGTCCGCTTTTCGGCATCCAGAATAGCTTGGCACTTTGTTTCGTCGGTGGTCATCGGCTTTTCCGACACAATGTTGGCGCCCATTTCCATGCCCTTGATGATGAACTGGTCGTGGGTGGCATCCACGGTGGTCACAATCAAGATTTCAGGCTTGGCTTTGCGCATCATCGTCTCGAAGTCCGTGTAAGTGGGGCACGAGACGCCCATCATTTTCTTCGCGGTTTCGGCGCGGCCTTTGTTTTTATCGCACAGACCCACAAATTCAATAACGTCGCGGTGATCTTCGAGTAATTGGGTGCCCCACATGCCGCTGCCGCGGTGGCCCGTACCCACCATAGCTACGCGCCGCTTAGTCGGCCCCGCAGCACCAAATACTGACAAAGGCAGCGGCGTCATGAGGCCCGCCGTAGCAAGCATAGACTTTTGTAGAAAATCCCGTCGAGAAGAGTCGTGTTGATTTGTATTCATGGAGGGGGAATTTGGAAGTGGATAGGTTGGGAGCCTGTGTACCTGTGGGGTCTTATTCAGGCATAAGTCTTGGTTTTCAACAAGCACGAGGCTATTGTCATGCAAGCAAAAGGACGCTCAGTGTTGCTGTTCCTTTTCAGGAAGTTGCCTCTAATTGGCTAGCTGGCGCCAACACGGGTTCGCCGGAGGAGAATAGCTGTTGCACCATTTCGGTGGACCCAATAAAGATGGGTGTGCGCTGGTGCAATTCGGTGGGCACCACATCAAGGATGGTCTCGTTGGCTGACACTAAGGCCTGGCCGCCCGCCTGCTCGATAAGCATGGCCAAAGGATAGCACTCATACAGCAAGCGCAACTTACCCCTCGGATTTTTGCTGGTGGGCGGATACAAGTAAATGCCCCCATTAAACAAGTTGCGATGATAATCGGCCACCAAGGAGCCGATATAGCGCCCGGAGTACTCTTTGCGTTTGCAGTCCATCAGGAAGGTCCGGATAGACTCTGGATAATCAAACCAGTAGCCTTCGTTGCAGGAAAAGATGCGGCCATCTTGCGGAATGCGAATGGCCGGGTGCGAAAGAAAGAACTCACCCAACGACTGCTCGTAGGTGAACCCCATTACGCCGTGGCCAGTGGTATACACGAACATGGTGCTAGAACCGTACAGAATATACCCCGCTGCTACCTGCCGCCGTCCACCCTGCAAGAAATCCGCCGCCGTAGCTTTCGTCCCGACCGGCGTAACGCGGCGGTAGATGCTAAACAGCGTACCGATGCTCACGTTAACGTCGATGTTAGAGGAGCCATCGAGCGGGTCCATGGCTACCACGTAGTTGCCGGAGTCGTTGTCGATATGAATGATTTCCGCTTCTTCCTCGGATAGGATAGCGCAAGCCTCACGGCCGTTTTTCAGGGCCCTTACAAACCGGATATGTGCTTCCATATCGAGCCGCTTCTGCTGCTCACCCTGCACGTTTTGCGTTCCAAGGCCCCGGTTATGTCCGACAAACCTGCCCGGTTAACATCCCGGTGTACGATCTTGCCCGCTAAAGCCAAATCACGCAGCAATTGTGATAATTCACCCGTGGCAAATGGGAACTCTGCCTGTGCGCGCATGATGTAGCGCTCCAGCGTAATGCCAACCGGCTGGGCCAGGGTATTTTCCTGATTTATACTCATGGAACTGGAGGTGCTAATAGGTAAAAATTAGGACAGAGCTACCCCAACCCCTCAGAAAAAGGGGCTACGTTAAGGGCTTGCTACAATGAAAACTAGAGATACATCCTTCTACACGAAGGACTTAGTGCACGAACGGCAGTGAGTGATTAGCTCTTTACCTCAGGCTGCTTCTGGGACTGCCAGAGCACTACTTGCCAGCCTTTCTTTGGGTCCTTCACTTGCACTACCACGTACTTCAGGTGGGCAACGTTGGGCGTTCCGTCGGGCTTGTTAGGTTGGTAGATGGTAATGGTACCGTTGACAACAGCCGTTTTGCCGTCGTTGTAAGCACGGACGTTCAGGGCTTCCACGTCAATCTTATCATAGACGCTTTTGCCTTCGCGGATTGACTGAATGTATTCGGTTTTGTTGTTTTGCTTGCCGTTGGAATGGGTGTAGACAAGGTCTTCGCCGAATACTTTTTCCAGCACGGCATAATCTTTCTTCACCTGAGCTTCGAAGCGTTTGCGCTCTAAGGCTTCCACTTCTTTGGCGGCAGCAGCATCCTTGGAATTTTGGGCGAAGGTGATAGCAGGCAGCACAAAAAGAAGCAACGTCAGAAGAAACGACAGTTTTTTCATGGCAGTAAGGAAGTGGCACCCGGCTTTTGCCGGGTGAAATGGGAGAAAATCTAAAAGGGAGTCAGAACTTCTATGTGAAGAAAAGCCAGTTACTTCTTGGCTTCATCCTGTACTCTACTGCTCCGGATTATCCAGATTTATCAGCTTCATCTTAGGCACCAATACTTGCATCAGCAGCCAAGCAGTTAGGTACGCCCCACCGCAAATCAGGAACATGATGAAGTAGGCCTTGTCCAGCTGGTTGATGCTTTCATAGTACACAAACATGCGTTTCTGCACTAAGGCCGTCAGCAAGATACCACCCAAGCCCCCGGCCATGCCGCCAATACCCGTAACAGAGGCTACAGCCCGCTTCGGGAACATATCGGACACGGTCGTGAAGATGTTGGCACTCCAGGCCTGGTGAGCTGCGGCGGCAATGCCAATCACGATGACGGCTAACCACATATCCACTTGCCCTAAGCGCTGCGCAAACACGATTGGGAATACGCAGAGCGCAATGAGTAGCATGGCCATCTTACGGGCTTGGAAAGGCGCCATACCACGCTTCATGAAGTTCAGTGGAATCCAACCACCGCCCACGCTGCCTATGCTCGACAGCACGTACACCAGCGCCACCGGAAAAGCTACGTCCGTGCCCTTAAGACCATATTGCTTGTTCAGGAAGTCTGGCAACCAGAACAGGTAGAACCACCAAATAGGGTCGGTGAGGAATTTACCTAGCACGAAGGCCCACGTCTGCCGGAAGGTTAGCAGCTTGAACCAAGAGATTTTGGGCTGGCTCTCGACGGCTACTGCCGCCATATCGTCTACATCACTGTGGATGTAATCGAATTCCGCTTTGGTTAAGCGGGCATGCCGGGCAGGTACTTCGTAGTAAACAAACCACAACACCAGCCAAACAAAACCTAGTGCGCCCGTGATGACAAAGGCCCACTTCCACCCTATCGTTTCGGCGATGAGCGGTACGGTAAGTGGGGCAATAATGGCTCCGACGTTGGAACCCGAGTTGAAGATACCCGTGGCCAGAGCCCGCTCCCGCTGCGGAAACCACTCGGCCGTAGTCTTAATAGCTGCCGGGAAATTGCCAGCTTCCGTTACACCCAAGAAAGCCCGGGCCACGCTGAACCCGAAAGTGCTGCTAACAAAAGCGTGGCCGATAGCCGACAAACTCCACAAGAACGTGGAGAGAGCATAACCCATCTTGGTGCCCAGCTTATCGATGATCCGGCCCGCTCCCAACATCCCAAGCGAGTACGCCACCTTGAAGGCAATTTCAATGTTGGCATAGTCGGCAGAATTCCACTTGAATTCGGTTTCCAGGTACGGTTTGAGCAGCGAAATAACTGCCCGGTCGAGGTAGTTAACCGTAGTCGCAAAAAACACCAGCGCGCAAATCGTCCACCGGTATTTACTCATGGTAGACGTGTCGAGTGGGGGCGCGGGCGGGGATTGGGTCGGGGATGGTATCATCGAGTTCGGAAAGTTAGAATCGGAGCTACTACTCGTGGGGGAAACCGACGGCGCAAGCAACGCGCCACCTGGCGCGGCGTTACTTTTTCACGGTGTCTACAAACTTCAACAAACTGGCAATTTGCTGGCTGAGTGCTTCCGTATCGTCAGCATTTTTGAAGAGTTGGGACCCCATACCTACCACATTTACGCCGGCTTGAAACCACTCTTTGAGGCTTTCCTCGGTAGGCTCTACGCCGCCTGTTACCATGATGGGCACTTTCGGCATCGGGCCGCGAAGGCTCTTGATGAAACCTGGTCCCACCACATTGCCAGGGAATATCTTGACAATGGCCGCGCCGAGCTTATTGGCTTGATACACTTCCGAAACGGTCATGGTGCCGGGCAGCCATGGCACATCGTGCGCACGGCAAACGGCTGCTACCTCTGCCGTGAGGCAAGGCTGCACCACGAAATCGGCGCCAGCGGCAATGAAGCGCTCGGCGTCTTCGGCTTCGTAAATGGTGCCGATACCGAGTAGCATATCCGGGCAGTTGGAGTGCACGAATTCTACCAGTTCACTAAACACTTCAAAGGCTTTTTCACCACGGTTGGTGAATTCAAATACACGCAATCCGCCCGCATAGCACGCCTGCACAATACGCTTGGCATACGTGACGTCGGCGTGATAAAAAACGGGCACTACCGGATAGCGCAGGACTGTTTCGAAAGCTTCGGCGGAAGAGAATCGGGACTTATTCTTGGTTTCCATTTGCTGATTTTTACCGAACCAAACGGCCGGTGGTGTTGCCTTGCATGACGTGCTCTACTTCGGCTGCCGTCACCAAATTCACGTCGCCGTGGATGGTGTGCTTGAGGGCAGAAGCAGCCAGAGCGAAGCTAAGTGCCTCAGCCGGTGTGGCGTAATGCAAAGAGCCGTAGATGAAACCGCCCATAAAAGCGTCGCCGCCGCCAATGCGGTCCACGACGGGCGTGATATCAAGATACGGGGTTTCTGTATAAGAGCCATCGAAGAGCATGCCTTTGATGCGCTCGTGCGAGGCACTTTGAGTTTTGCGGCGGGTTGAAATCACCTGCTTGATTTGGGGGAAGCGCGCAATTAGCTGTTCGCCCATCGAAGCAAACTTGTTGTCAGCACCCGGCGCAGGTTGAATCCCGAACAGGTCTTCGGCATCGTTTTCCGAACACACTACCACGTCGCAGCCGGTTACCAATTCGGTCATTACCTGTTGCGCGGTTTGGCCGTATTGCCACAGGTTGCGACGATAGTTCACGTCGGCCGAAACGGTGATGCCTAACCGGCGTGCGGCAGCAATTGCATCGGCGGTGGCCTGCGCGGTAGCAGCCGAAATGGCGGGCGTAATGCCGGTCCAATGCAGCCACTGCGCGTCTTTCAGAATCTCGTCCCAATTGAAAGCAGCGGGGTCAAGATTGGCGAAAGAAGAATTGGCCCGGTCGTACACCACTTTGCTGGGCCGTAGCGAGGCACCTACTTCCAAGAAGTACAACCCGAGCCGCTGGCCGCTGTACACGGTGTGCTGCATATCCACACCGAGCCGTTGGAAGCTCTGCGCAGCAGCTTGGCCTAGCTCATTGGGGGGAAGCAGGTAACGTGCGCGGCGGGCACGCCCAAGCCAGCCACGGCAGCGGCCACGTTGGCGTCGCCGCCGCCGTAGTTCACTTCCAGGCTAGATGACTGCGTGAGCCGATAGTTCAGGGGCGTCGAGAGGCGCATCATTATCTCCCCGAAGGTGACAACCTGTTTCATTTTGTTGCTGTGTGCCACGAAGCAATGCCTCGTATCGTTGCTGAAGTTTGAATGTAGCGCGAAGTATACCCTTCCCGCTTGGCTTTCTGCGAGCCGCTAAGCCAAAGCTTGGCGGGCCGTACTCTACGAACGGGCTGCCGCTGCCTCCAATGCTGGCTCGGCTACTGCATCGAACCCGAAGTATTCTTTGGCGTTGCCGTAGCAGATATTCTTCACGATGGTGCCGAGCAATTCCATGTCGTCGGGCAGTTCGCCGTTTTCCACATCGGTGCCGATGAGGTTGCAGAGGATACGGCGGAAGTATTCGTGACGTGGGTAGGAAAGGAAGCTGCGCGAATCGGTGAGCATGCCCACAAAGCGGCTAAGCAATCCCATGTTCGACAAGGCGTTGATTTGCTTTTCCATGCCGTCTTTCTGGTCGAGGAACCACCAGCCCGAGCCGAACTGCACCTTACCCGCTACCGAGCCATCGTTGAAGTTGCCAACCATCGTAGCAATCAGCTCATTGTCGGCTGGATTTAGGTTGTAGAGGATGGTTTTGGCCAGTTTATCCTGCCCGTCGAGGCGGTTCAGAAACTGCGACAGAGCGCGGCCTTGCGAGAAGTCACCGATAGAATCCCAACCTGTATCGGGGCCGAGTTGGCGCAGCATGCGGGAGTTGTTGTTGCGCAGAGCGCCCAAGTGGTACTGCTGCGTCCAGCCTTTTTCCCAATCCATTTCGGCTAGCAGCACCAGCAGAGCCGACTTGAACTGCAACACCTCATTAGCCGCTAGCTCCTCCCCGCCCCTTACTTTAACGAAGATGTCGTTGATTTCTGCTTCCGTGTAATCAGCCGCGTAAATCTGCTCTAACCCGTGGTCCGACAACCGACAGCCGAGGGCCGCGAAGTAGTCGTGGCGTAGGCGCAGCGCGGTTTGCAGGTCGAAGAACGTGCGGATATCTACGGCAGCAGCTTCGCCTAGCTTATCGAGGTACTGGTTGTAAGCGGTAGCATCTTCCGGTGTCATGGCTTTGTCGGCGCGGAAGGTGGGCAGTACACGCACCTCGAAACCGCTAGCCGCTATGGCGCGGTGATGCTCAAGCGAGTCGGCTGGGTCGTCGGTGGTGCATACCACTTCCACATTCATGCGGCGCAGCAAGTTCTGAACGCTGTATTCCGGCGTCTGGAGCTTGGCGTTGCACTCATCGAAAATACGGCGGGCACTTTCTTTATTCAGCAATTCGGTGATGCCGAAGTAGCGTTGCAATTCCAAGTGCGTCCAATGGTAGAGCGGATTGCGCACGGTTTGGGGCACAGTTTCGGCCCACTTCTCAAACTTTTCCCAATCTGATGCATCCCCCGTAATGAAGCGCTCCGGCACCCCATTGGTGCGCATGGCGCGCCACTTGTAGTGGTCGCCGTAGAGCCAGATTTGGGTGATGGTCTCGAACTGCCGGTCCTGCGCAATCTGATCGGGAATCTGATGCGAATGGTAGTCGATGATAGGCATTTGCTTGGCATACTCGTGGTAGAGCTGCTGCGCAGTTTCGGTTTGCAGTAGGAAATCCTCGTTTAGGAAGGGCTTTTTCATACTTTGATTGAGCTAGGTACCGGAAGCGAGAAAGGGCGAATCCCGCTAGTTCAGAAAGGTAATGCGCTGATGAGTGTATGCTTCCCTGTAGTCTCCTAGTACGGCTGGATTTTCAGGCAAGAAATTGTCCGATGTCGGCCGTCATGCTTTGCAAACGCAGTATCACGGCCTTGTTCTAATATCGTGTCAGGAGAATAGCGAATCGTTTACAACGAGACGCCGCGTTTCCAAGGAATAAAGTCGGTTTGACCGTGGCGCACGGCGGCTACTTCTTCGCCGCTGGCTACCCGAATCACATAATCCAGAATCCGCTCCCCGGCTTGCTCGATAGTTTCCTCGCCATCGATAACGGTGCCGGTGTTTACGTCGATAATGTCGGGCATCCGATTCGCCAACGCCGTGTTGCTGGAAATCTTAACAACCGGCGCAATGGGGTTGCCGGTAGGCGTACCGAGGCCGGTCGTGAAGAGTACCACGTTGGCGCCCGATCCTACTTCGGCGGTGGTCGATTCCACGTCGTTGCCGGGAGTGCAAAGCAGGTTCAAGCCGGGCTTGGTCACGAGCTCAGGATAGTCGAGCACGGCTACCACCGGGGAGCTACCGCCTTTGCGCGCCGCACCCGCCGACTTCATAGCGTCGGTAATCAAACCATCGCGGATGTTGCCCGGAGAAGGGTTCATGTCGAAGCCCGAGCCTACTGCCACGGCACTGTCGCCGTAGGCTTTCATCAGGGAGCTGAACCGTTCGGCCGTAGCGTGGTCTACGCTGCGGTCTACTAGTTCCTGCTCGACGCCACACAGTTCGGGGAATTCAGCTAGAATAACCGAGCCACCCAAGGCCACCATCAAATCGGACACGTGCCCTACGGCAGGGTTGGCGGAAATACCAGAGAAGCCATCGGAGCCGCCGCACTCCAGACCGATGCACAGCTTGCTGAGGGGCGCGGGCTGGCGCTGTACTTGGTTGGCTTGCATCAAACCCGCGAAGGTTTGGCGCAACGCCGTGCTGATAAGCGTTTCTTCAGTACCAAGCTTCTGCTGCTCCAAGATGAACAACGGCTTGCTGAAGTTGGGGCTACGCTTGTTGATTTCGTCTTGCAGCATGCTCACCTGAGCGTTCTGGCAGCCGAGACTTAGTACGGTAGCACCCGCTACGTTGGGGTGGGTGATGTAGCCAGCCAGCAAGCCACACAGACTTTGGGCGTCTTGCCGAATACCGCCGCAACCGCCTTCGTGGCTCAGAAACCGGATGCCGTCAATATTTGGGAACAGCTTCGGCTTCTGGTGCTTGCCCTCGGCGCTGTGTAAGTCGGTGGCTAGAATCTCTTCTACCGTTTTACCGGCTTGCATCAACGAAATCAGCTCTTGTGTTTGGGGCTGATATGATTTACGGCGGGCATAGCCAAGGTCATTCACCAAGGCTTCTTCCAGCACCTGAATATTGCGGTTTTCGCAGAACACCAACGGAATCACCAACCAGTAGTTGGCAGTGCCCACGCTGCCATCGGCGCGGTGGAAGCCCATGAAAGTGCGGTCTTCCCACTTCGATACGTCAGGGGCAGTCCAAGCGGCGCGACGCTCCTGGTTTTCGCCGTAGCTGTCGGTGGCGTGACGGATGTTGCCGGTGGTTAGCAGGCCACCAACGCCAATGGCTTGTGCCGCTTTGCCAACCAGCACCCCGTACATATGCACCGGGTCGCCGGGAGCCAAGAACTGCATGGCTAATTTATGCTTGGCTGGAATCCGTTCGGTGGTCGTGACGGTAACACCGTCGTAGGTGACGGGCGTGCCAACGGGTAGGTCCTGCAAGGCTACCAGCACGTTGTCATCGGGGTGGATTTTAGCTACTAGATGCTTCATTGCTTGGGTCTTGTTTTACGGTCTTTCGGACCGAGGAGAGGCTCTAAAGTACCATCTCTTGTACTAGCTGCACTTTGTTTTGCTATCTAAATTAAGCAGAATGCTTGGTTTATGCGGAGGTAAAACAAAGTGCAGTTCAATTTCATTTCACGGCGGCTTGCTGGTCTACAGTCTGGTTCAGCACCTTGCTCAGTGTGGCTTTTCCGCCTTGCTCGATGAGCTGTTCCAAGTAGTTGCTTACCTCGTCGGCAAAGCCCGGCACGGTCAGCAAATCGTGGCCCCACAACGCGCTGTTGTGTAGCACTGTGCGCGTTAGTTCGGCGGGACCAAGTCGGTTCCAGAGGTCAGCGAAGTAGCCGGCTTTGTCGTCCTGAATGAGGTATTCCGTGCCGTTTATTTCACCGTGCCAGCCGCTGGCTTCCTGACGGGTGCCACGCATAAACAGCAGATAAGCGGCAAAACCTAATGCCACATAATGCGGCACACCGCCCACCTGGCGCGAGTAGTGTAGCAACGTAGGCACGTTGCGCATCTGCTGCTTGGTAGTATAGTTGAGGCTAATGCTCAACCAGCGGTGCTCGATATAGGGGTTGCGGAATCGGTCGAGGACCTGCATCCCGAAGCGCTGGCCTACTTGCTCGTCTATGGCGTACGGAATGCCTGGTAGCAAATCCGTTAGCATCAGGTTCTGCACGAAGCTGGCAAACTGCTGATCGTCCATGGCCTCACGCACGGTTGTGTAACCGCATAGGATGGCCAGGGCGCAGCTAAGTGTGTGCGTGCCATTGAGCAGACGAAGCTTTAGCTCCCGGAATTGGTTGATGTCGGGCTGGATGACCACGCCTTTATCTACTTGATGAAACGAAAGCACTTCTTTCACGTGCTCGTCGCCCTCAATGGCCCACAGTGTGTACACCTCCGACATGGTCAGCAATTCGTCATCGTAGCCTAACTGCTCGGCCAGGGTGTCTTGCATGGTCACGTCGGGCCGGCCGGGCACGATGCGATCCACCAGCGAGTTGCACACAGAATTGGCCGTTTCCAACCAATCGATGAACTCGGCGGGCAGGTTGTTGCGGTGCGCCTGCTCGAGCAGGATGCCTTCGAGTTTGGTGCCGTTGTCTACCACAAGCTCGGTGGGCACAATCACGAGGCCCTTGGCTTTGTCGCCATTGAAGGCTTGGTAGCGGGCATATAAGAAAGCCAGCAGTTTGCCCGGAAACGAGACGGGTGGCGTCTGCGTCACATCGTCGGCTACTAGCTGAATGCCTACTTCGGTGGTGTTGGAAATAACGATTGTCAGCTCGGGGTTAGCGGCGCAGGCGAGTATTTCGTCCCACTGGCTTTTGGCCGACAATACCCGGCTAATGGCCGAGCAAACCATATTCTCTTCCACCGTTTGGCCATCCTCGATACCACGGACCACCAAGGTATAGAGCCCATCTTGGCGCTCGAAGGCCGTAATGTCGCCGCCATCGGTGCTTTTCACTACCACAATGCGGCCGTTGAAGATGCCCTGGCGGTTGGCTTTCTCGATGAAGTAGTCGGGCAGGCCGCGCAGCAGTACGCCGGTGCCGAATTGCAGCACCTTTTCGGGCAATTCAAAATGCGCGGCAGTGGGAAGGGATGCCGCTGTGGAAGGGGCAGAAAGAACGAGGAATTTCGAGAGGTGGGGCATAGCGGAGACTGATTATTTACTGGCCTGCGGAGTGGTGGCCGCATACTTTTGCTGCCATTGCGGGTAGGTTTTGGTGAGCAGTTTCGCTGGCCAAGTGCCCGCGTAGACGTAGCCCGCCCGCCGCTCATTTTCTATTTCAGCTAAGGCGTAATGCACCTTGCTGTCGCGCCCCACATAAATGGGACGATTGGTGTCAAGTTCATAAAACCGGGCCCACAACGTGGCGCCGGGCTCCGGCACTATTACCCGGTCGCGGCCGGTTGGCTGGCTCGGGTCTTTCGTTTCCTTCAAGGCTAGGTTCGGCATTTTAACTTGTTCGAACCACGCTACGGCGCTGGTAATGGCTTGCTTCACTTCCGGCGAGGGGTTCTCAATTCCCATCAAGAACTCTACAATACGCGCCGACTCGAAACCACTAAGCGAAGCCAACTCGAAGGCCCTCGCTTTGGCAGGTTGCAAGGTTTTTTCGTCGTGCTGCGCGCACCAAGCCGTGCGTTTGCCTTTTTGCACGTACTGCGTTTTCACAATGCAGTCCACACCCCGGTCTACAGCTTGCTTGGCCTGCCCTACCAAATCAGGGTTGACGAGGGCAAACTCGTCTTGCTGCTTGGCTACGCTCCGTAGCAAGTCTAGCACCCGAATCATGGCGTTGTCGTTGTAGGTGATGAGGTGGCGGTAGCTGCTAGCATCGGGGTAGTACTGCGGAAAGCCGCCGTTGGGGTACTGCATCTTCAGCAGGTATTGAATGCCTCGCTCCGCGCCATGCCGGTAAGCAGGATTGTTGGTGCGCTTGAAAGCTTGCAGCAGGTAGGTGATTTCGCGCGTAGTAGCGTTGTTGTCGATGGTGGCATCGTTGCGAGCAGCATCAGCTAGGGTGCTAGCCCGCTTGGCCGCCGACAGGGGTTTGGTGTAATCCACCTTCTCTTCCACCGACGCAATTTTCACGGCCTTAGGCCAGCCGCCCACGCTGCGCTGATATACCAGCATCTTTTCCGCTATACTATCCGCCTGGTCGGCGCGCAGATTGGCAGCCGTCGGCATCACGGAATTGGTATTGGCGGGATTAGACGGTGCTAGGGCTACCGTTGCCTTCTTGCCCGATACAGGGTACCAACGCCCGCCGTAGGTCCAATCGGCCGTAATTTTCGACGCTTTGGGGGCACCTTCGGCTGTGCTTAGGTTGTCTTGGTGCCAGGCATAGTCGCCGCCATCGCGGTGGCAGTTGGCGTAGTACACGCGCCGCCCCCACTGCTTGGCTCCCGGCCCCGATGTAGCCCAATAGATATCGGCGTCGGCCATGTTCTTGGCGAACTTGCAATCAAGCAAATAGAACTGCGCCTCCCGGTGGAAGCGACCCAACTTGAAGTTGTCGTCGCCTTCGAAAACGCAGTTCTTCAGCACTGTTTTCGAATCTTTATTGCCGGAACCGTCGTGCCAGATAGCAGCATTCGGATTATGGCAGATGAAGCGGCAATTTTCGGCGTAGGCCCATCCGCGGGGGCAATAAAAATCTACGCCGCCTTCCATGGTGCAGTCTTGGAAGTAGTATAGGCCCGCGTCCACGTCCCAAGGGCTTACGGTGTCGCCGCCTAGGGCACGGAAGGTGCAGTGCTTCACGAGTAGGCGCGTGGTACCAGGCATGGTACGCAGTGCCATTTGATGGCCGGTTTTGCTGATAGTTTTCTTTTTGGTCAAGTCGGTGGGGCAGTTAATGGTTACTTCGCCTTTATCGTCGAAGCCATAGGTGTTGAGCACCGTCAGGTTTTCGAGCGTAACGTCGGGCGAGTTTCGCATGTTGAGCGTGGCTACACCCCAATCGTCGGCACCGCCTTCCGGGTCGCAGCGCCATTCGTCGCGAGCCAGCGCATACGTCAGAATTACGCCTTTTTCGCTTTGGCCTTTGAGGATAATCTGCTGCTTACCGTCTAAAAATACCTTTTCGCGGTAGGTGCCATTCTTGATGTACACCGTGCGCGGTTTGGTGGCTTGGTTGGGCAAACTATTGAGTGCGGCCTGGATGGTCCGGAAATTTCCCGAACCATCCGCCGCCACTGTCACCTGCTGGGCCCGGGCTGAAAAGATCCCCATCCCCCTATTCCCGTCAGCAGGAGCAGTAGTTTTCTTGCTATGAGTAGCTGAATTCGCATCAGGTAGAGAGGAACCCGCTAGATAAAGTCTTCGCGCATGGGGCTGAACGTATCGACCAGCACACCGGCTTCCAGACATTCCACGCTGTGCCACACGTTGGAGGGCGCATAAAACACGTCGCCGGCCTGCATCACACGTGTCTCGTCGCCTACTACGGCCTTGAACACACCGCTTTGCACGTACGTGATTTGCGTGTGCACATGGTGATGCAAGGCGCCTATGCCTCCTTTCTCGAATGCCACCCGGACCAGCATCATCTGCGGATCATAAGCCAGCACCTGACGGCGCATGCCTTCGGCTACTTGCACCCAAGGCTGGCTATCGTTGCCGAGATGGAAGTTGGTTTCAGTAGTTGACATAAGAGTTTTAGCGGAGTTGATCGATGGTAACGGGGTCCATGTCGGTGTACTCGAGGTTCTCGCCGGCCATACCCCAAATGAACGTGTAGTTACTGGTGCCGCAGCCGGTGTGAATCGACCACGGGGGCGAGAGTACGGCTTGGCGGTTGTTTACCCACAAAGGGCGTGTTTGCTGCGGCTGGCCCATCATGTGCAGCACGCGCTGGTTTTCGGGCAGGTCGAAGTAGACGTAAACCTCCATGCGCCGGTCGTGCACGTGCGAGGGCATCGTGTTCCACACCGAGCCGGGCTTGAGTTGGGTTAGCCCCATCACGAGTTGACAGCTTTGAATGCCTTCGAGGTAGATGTATTTGAAGATGGTGCGCTCATTAGCCGTTTCCGACGAACCTAGCTGCACGGGTGTGGCCTCAGCCTGCGTCATGCGCCGCGTCGGGTAAGCATGGTGCGCCGGAGCCGAAAGCAAATAGTATTGCGCGGGCTGGCTGCTATCCGTTGAGGCAAAAACAACCTCCCGCGTATCCTTGCCCACATAGAGGCAGTCTTGGTTGCCAAGCTCGTGCACCGTGCCATCGACGGTGACGGTGCCCGCGGCCCCAATATTGAGGATGCCTAGTTCCCGGCGTTGCAGGAAGTACTCGGCCTTTAGGTTCTCGGGGTTAGGCAGGGGCAGCGGCTCCGTGGTGGGCACGGCCCCGCCCACAATCATGCGGTCGTAATGCGTGTAGACCAACTCGATGGTGCCGGCCACAAACAGGTCTTCGAGCAGGAAGTTCTCCCGGAGTTCGTCGGTGGTCATTGCCGCGGTTTCGCGCGGGCCGATGGCATAGCGTTGGTTCATCTTGGAAAGGAAGTGAGTGAGGTACTAAGGTTTGCTAAAGAAAGCAATAGCGCGGTAGAGAAGACAATTTCAGAAACCGATTCTAGCGGCCCATCCAGCCACCGTCGACCGTAAGGATGGTACCGTGCACGTAGTCGGCGGCCGATGAAGCGAGGAACACGGTCGGACCTTTGAAGTCGTCGGGGGTGCCCCAGCGGCCAGCCGGGATACGACCCAGGATGCTGGCGGAGCGGTCGGGGTCGTTGCGCAGGGCTTCGGTGTTGTCGGTGGCAATGTAGCCGGGAGCAATGGCATTGACATTGACCCCGCGGCCGGCCCACTCGTTGGCTAGCGCTTTCACCACGCTGCCAATAGCGCCTTTGCTCGCTGCGTATCCGGGCACGTTGATGCCGCCTTGGAAAGTAAGCAATGAGGCCGTAAAAATGATTTTGCCCGAACCTTGGCGCAGCATTTGGCCGCCGATGGCGCGCGCCAACCGGAACGGTGCATCGAGGTTGATGGCTAACACTTCATCCCACAACTCGTCGGAGTGCTCGGCCGCCGGAGCCCTTTTGATGGTGCCGGCGTTGTTGATCAGGATGTCGATTTGCGGGAAGTCGGCCTGCACTTGGGTGATAAACGTATCCACTTGCGCCCGGTCGCCGAAATCGGCTTTGTAGGCTTTGAACTCGCGGCCTAGAGCCTGCACTGCCTGCTCGGTTTCACTGCCTTCGAGCGCCAAAGAGGCCGACACGCCGATGATATCGGCGCCCGCCTCGGCCAATCCAATGGCCATTGCCTGCCCGATCCCCCGAGTACAGCCCGTTACTAGGGCACGTTTGCCAGTTAAATCGAAGGAAGCAGCTAAAGCCATGCGAATAGGAGTTTGTAAACTTTTCGGGAGAAAATACTGTACTTTTCGTACGACATACAGTACATCTGTTATGTTAAGATTAAAAGTTGTGTACTCCAAAAGGAAGAATAGCACAATGTTTATTCGCGCAAACGTTATCGGGAACGTTGCCGATGTGCGTTCCAACTGGTATCGATAGTTGAGTTTAGAGAAATTCGGCCAGCTATTTATACTTTCAGCCCCGCAAGCCCCTCTCCACTGCTTTTTGCAGGCATTGCACTTTAGAGAGTTTACCCCCTACCCTACTCCTTCCAAACCCGTCTGACCGTTGGAAACATTCACGATAAAAGACATTGCCCGCGAGCTTAACCTTTCCACTTCTACCGTGTCCCGTGCCTTACGGGGCAGCTACGAGATCAATCCGGAAACTAAGCGGCTGGTAATGGAATGCGCGGAGCGGCTCAACTACCGGCCCAACCCCATTGCGCTCAGTCTGAAAGGCAGTTCTAGCCGTGCTATCGGAGTTATTGTACCCCAAATTGCCAACTATTTCTTCTCGCAGGCCATCAACGGCATCGAGGCCATTGCTTACAACCGCGGTTACCACGTTATCATCTTCCAAAGCCAGGAATCATACGAGCGGGAGATGGCCAACGTAAACCAGGCCATGTCGCGCAAGGTGGACGGGTTGCTGATTTCTCTTTCCAGCGAAACGTCGGATGTGTCGCACCTGCGCGACGTAATTGATAAGCAGGTACCCGTGGTGTTGTTCGACCGGGTGTCGGCGGCGCTGAACGTGACGCAAGTAGTGGCCGACAATTTCGGCGGCGCTTTTGCTGCTACCGAGCACCTGATTCAATCGGGGCGGCGGCGCATTGCGCACCTTACCATTCAGCCGTGGCTGAGCATCACGCAGGAGCGCTTGGCAGGTTACCGCGCCGCTCTGGAAAAGTATGGCTTAGAATTCGATGAAAACCTGATCCGGTACGGCACGTTTGGCCCCGACGAAGTAGGCCCGATGGTCGACGAACTCATGGCCCTCGACCCTATCCCCGACGCCTTCTTTACCGCCTCCGACCGGCTAGCCGTTGGTTGCCTGAAAGCGCTGCACCAGCGCCGGCTCGCCATTCCCGAAGATGTATCCCTTATTGGCTTTACGAACCTGAACGTCGCCGATTTGCTGTCTCCTTCCCTGAGCACCGTGGTGCAGCCAGCGCAGGAAATAGGGCAAGTAGCCGCCGAAAGGCTGATTGACTTGATTGAAAACAAGCAGCGCGCCAAGCCCGTCGATACCGTTAAGATTCCAACTGAGCTTATCGTCCGCAACTCTACAAGCTTGGCCGAACACGCAGAGCCTCTAGGAGTAACACGCACGCTGTAAGTTCTTGCTGCATAGCCTATTTTGCTATAATACGGCTTGTATAGAAACGTGTTACTAACTTTTAAAGCCCGAGGGGGACATCAACTTTAGCTGATGTCCCCTCGGGCTTTGTGTTTAGGAAGGTGCTACTGCTCTACTTCCATTCAAGCAGTTTGAAGAAAGTTCACTAGGTCGTTTACTGGCTTGCCCTCACAAACTTTCTTTGAACTTGGTGAAGGCAAGCCAGAAACGAAGAAGCGCACCCTGCATGTTGATTCCTCTCACCACAGGTTCCAGCCAACAAGGCGCGCTTCACTTAGCGGCCAGACTGTTGCAGCAGCCAGGTCGCTAGGTCTTTGCCGGCTTCGAAGTTGTCGAAGGTATCCGGGATTTTGCGTCCGTCGGTGTACTCGTTGTACAGCCACGGGTCGCCGATGGCAAACACGGTTCCTTTGCCCAATTTGGCGGTAGCCATGATGACGCTGCTGCCGGTGCTCACCAAGGGCGTAGCGGAACTCTTCACGTCTAGCACCGATAACTCTTTCACGTAGGCGGTTTTGGCGGTTTTGAAAACTGCATTGCCCGCCGGGAATTTCACTAGGCCCTGCTCGAACTGGTCGCCTTTCACCATATTCATGCTGGTGTTCGTGAAGGTGATGCCAAATGCTTTTGCCAGCGTATTGAAACGCGGAATCTCGCAGTTCGAGGTGTCATTGGCCATCAACATGAGCGTGCCACCCGCTTTCACCCAATCCGTCACGGCCTGCACGTCGGCAGGCTTCACGAAGTTGGGTTGCGGCGACTCTTTCTTGCTGTCCGGATCGACGATGATGTACACGTTTACTCCTTTCAAGGACGCGGCGGTGGGGGCAGTGGGCACCGTTACGGTTTTGGCACCTAATTCGCGAAACTGGTTGCCCCACAAGTAGAAGCCGCCGTGGGTGCGTTCCTCCCAAGTGTAGTGCCAGGTCTCCGTTTGCCCACTGAGGTTGTTTTTGCGCGTTTCGTGGTTGAAGTAGTTATCAACGGCTACCGTTTTACCTTTGCCTAGAGCACTTTCAGCAGCAATTTCCATTTCCACGCTGGCCAGAATAAAGGGGCCCACGCCTTTCAGGTCGTTTTTGCGGAGCGGTTCGCTCAAGTAATACTCGAAACTACCATCCCGGTACGGATTGCCGCCGAGGCCTCCTACGCTCACTGTGCCGTTGAAGGCCAGCGCGTTGCCTTCCGTAGCCACAAAGGTTTTCAGCAATCCATCGTAGCCTTTCTTGGCCACGGCCGCGTACTTGCTGTCGAGGTAGCCCATGCGCACGCCTTTGGCCAGCGCGTACACAAACATGCTGCTGCCCGAAGCTTCGGCGTAATTGCCTTTGCGGGTGGCTTGGTCAACCACCAACGACCAAGTGCCGGTTTTGGGGTCTTGGTACTTGGCTAGCACCGGGGCTAGGCGTTGCACGTCTTTGATGAGCTGCGCCCGCTGCGGATGATTGGCGGGGAAATAGTCGAGTACATCCACGAGCGCCATGGCGTACCAGCCCATGCCCCGGTCCCAAAAGTTGGGCGACTGGCCGGTGGTTTTGTTGGCCCATTTCTGCTCTTTGCTTTCGTCGTAGCCGTGGTAGAGCAGGCCGGTTTTGGGGTCCACTAGGTTCTTCTCGATGAGAGCAAACTGCTTGGCCACATCGTCGAAGCCGGCGGGCTGGTTGAAGAGCTTGCTGTACTCGGCGTAGAACGGCTCGGCCATGTAGAGACCATCGAGCCACATCTGGTTCGGGTAGATTTTCTTGTGCCAGAAGCCGCCCGCTTGGGTGCGCGGCTGGCCGTCGAGCTGCTTGCGCAGTAGTTGCGCGGCCTTCACGTACTTCTGCTGCGTTGCTTGGCTGCCCAACGACAGTTGGCTTAAGAGCAGCAGCGCGTGACCAGTGGTTAGGTTGTCAAGGTTATAGTCTTCCAGCTTGTAGGTGCGAATCGTGCCGTCGGGCAACACAAACTGGTCGAGGTCTTTTTGGATGTAAGTGAAGTAGCGGGCGTCGCCGGTACGCTCCCACACGCGCTCCAAGGCCTTCATCATCAATCCTTGCTCGTAGTCCCAACGGGCGGTTTTGCGAGTGCCGATTAGAATAGAATCGGGGTGCCAGCTAATGAAAGCGTCTGCCATGCGCTGCGACATAGCCGGACCAGTGGCCGGTTTGGCCAGCGTTTGCGCGTTGGTGGTAAGGGAGGCCAGCAGGAGGCCGGCGGAAAGGAAGCGGCGAAAGGACATGCAGTGAATTTAAACTGAGACTTTACTAGACTAGACGCTAGTTCCGCGCCCCACGAAGGAGCGGTTGGGGTGGTTAGATGCTATTTTTTTACCTCGGACGTCATGCGCTGACAAGCTTGCCATGACGGTCATTTCAACTACGGTAGCACAGTGGTTGGAGCAGCATGTGCTATGTAAGTGTAAGCAGGATGCCTCAACTAAACAACTTTCGAACCGAGATTAGCTGCCTAGATTGCGCTGAGGAGTAACGTTCTCTCCTCAGGTGAGAAGAGGAAATTTGCCCCAACAAGCTACGGCTACCGTTGCGAAATCGTGACCACCTTTTTGGCGACTTTCTGGCCGATTTCCACGTCCTTCTTCGCCGATTTGGTGTTGGTGTTAACGAGCTTCACGGCTTTGCTACGGTCGCCAGTGACGCGCAGTAGCAGGTCGGCGCCGGCGGCATACCGGATGTTGTCGAGAGTGATGTTCTGGCTGTTTTGCACTTCCAGCACGGGCTTGGTTTCGGTGGAGAACAAGGCCACGTTTTTCAGGCTAATGCCACTACCTTCCTGGCATACCAGGCCCCTTTTGCTTTCCAGCACCGCGTTTTCAATTTCAATATCCTTCACGTTCATTTCGGGCAGACCCCGGACTAAGATGCCGGTGGCCGCGCCTTTGCACGTCACGTTCTTGATGCGGAAGTTGCGGAATTGCGGCGTGCCCTCCCCTAGCGGTTCGGCTTGAATTTCAGGAATAGAAAACGCTTCGCCGTTCACTTGCACCGGGTCCTTGGCGGCGTAGTACATGTCGAACAGGATGGCTTCGCCGGCAATATCGGTCATATCAACGCCGTCCACGAAGATGTTTTCCACGATGCCACCGCGGCCGCGCGCGGTCTTGAACCGCAGGCCTACGTCGGTACCAATAAAGGTGCAGTTGCTCACGTACAGGTTGCGCGCCCCGCCCGACATTTCAGAGCCAATCACGAAGCCACCGTGCGCGTGGTACACTTTGGTGTCGCGGATAATGAAGTTTTCGGTGGGTACGCCGCGCTTGCGGCCCTGCTCGTCGCGGCCCGACTTGATGCAGATACCATCATCGCCCACGTCGAAGGTGCAGTTTTCTACAATGCCGTTGCGGCACGATTCCAGGTCGAGGGCGTCGGTATTTTGGCCGTACCAGGGGTTGCGGGCCGTTACGTTGCGGAGCGTAATGTCTTCGCAAAGCAGCGGGTGAATGGTCCAGGCCGGGGAGTTTTGAATGGTAAAGTCTTCCAGCAGAATTTTCTTGCAGCGCTGCAAACTCAGCATGTTGGGCCGCAGGAAATCTTTGATGTCGGCGAAATCGGCAACGTCTTTACCGGGCTGCAAGATGCCGGGCTTTGCCGTAGTAGAGCCTTTCAACGACTGAGCCGTGGGATACCACGTGGTTCCCTTGGCATCGACCACGCCGCCCGACTTCACCAGCTTCTGCCACTGGCCTTCGTTGAGCTTCTCTTTCTTTACCATGCGCCAAGCGTCGCCGGCTCCGTCGAAAGTACCTTCCCCGGTGATGGCAATGTTTTGCAGATCGTAGCCAGAAATAGGCGACTGATTGCGCACGGCATCCACGCCTTCCCAATTGGTTTTGATCAGCTTGAAGTCTGAGAGCTTGTTGCTGAACTGGACTAGCGCGCCACGCTTTACGTGCAGGTTCACGTTATTTTTCAGTTCGATAGGCCCCGTGAGCCACAAGCCGCGTGGTACGAGCACCACGCCGCCCTTCTGGCTGCACGCCTCAATGGCCTTGCGGAATGCCTCGGTATTTAACGTCTGACCGTCGGCTACCGCGCCGTATTTCACAATGTTGAAGGTGTCTTTGCTAAACGAGGGCTCCACCACTTTCGGCAGGTCGGGCACGGCGGCCGCGCTTGCCACTTGCTTTTCGGTTGTGGGCCGGAGTGCGAAGCTGGAGCTGGCAATGAGGGCAAAAAGGTAAACGGTGAGATGTTTCATAATGGCAAGTAAAACCCCACCAACGGGTAGTCAGTGGGGTTTCGAGGAAAGTGTTATCTGTATCCTTGGTTCTGTGTGAATTCCGCTCCGTTTTGGATGGCATCCAACTGCCGTTGTGGAATAGGCCGCAGCATATGATAATCTTGGATGCTAGCACCAGCCTCGGGGTTGTTGGCTCGCACCCGCGGCACTAGGCGGTTGGTACGCTTGAGGTCAAACCAGCGCAGCTGCTCGCCAGCCAGTTCGCGCGCCCGCTCATCCAAGATGAAGTCCAAGCTCAAATTGGAAGCAGTAATGCGCATGTCGTCTACCTTGCCGGGCAACGCAGCCCGTTCCCGCACGGTGTTGATTTGCGTGACAGCTTTTGGCAGGTTGCCGAGCTTGAAGTTCGCTTCGGCCGCCATCAAATACACATCGGCCAGGCGGATAACGTATGCGTCGCGGGCACTTTGCTCTTCGGCAATGGTAGGACGCGTAGGGTCGTCGAACTTGCGCAGGCACACATATTGCAGCCGGTTTTTGCCGGTGCCGTTGGGGTTATAAATGTCGTTGCGGTCGACAACAAAATAGTTCTTGTTTGTACGCCTAGCCGCGGGAATCACCTTTTTTGTTGCTATGATGGCCGTATCGTTAACAGCTAGCTTGCCCGCCACAACGGTATTGGCCAACCACACTGTTCGGAAGGAGGCTGCGTAGCGCGAGTCCTTGGTTTCGTCGAAGAGGTCGAGCAGGTACCGGCTAGGCATAAAACGGTTGAACGGACGGCCGTTGGCAATGTCGCGGACCATACCGGGTCGGTCATCATACTTCATCATCCAGAGCAAGTGGCCGTTGTTGCCGCCACGGGGATGCCCGTCGGGATATAGCGTATTATCCACTCGGTCATTTAAACTCAACTCTTTCGAATAGTTGACCGACCATAGAATCTCCTTGTTCTCAAGGTTAGTCATCGACCACAAATCGGCATAGCGTTGCTGCAAAGTGAAGCTGTAACCGCTAATTACTTTTTCGGCTAAGTCGGCCGCTTCCTTGTTCTGCCCGCGGGTCAAATACATTTTGGCCAAGAAAGCCTCGGCAGCAGGCTTCGTCACTCGACCATAATCGGTGGTGGTAGCGGGCAGGTTCGCTACCGCAATGTTCAGGTCTTCGAAAATCTGGTTGTAGAACGTTTCGACTGGTGTGCGGTTGGCTGTGGTTTGCACGGTGGTTGTTTCTTCGGTGGTGAAGTGCACGCCGCCCCAGGTTTCCACAATGTGCCAGTAGTAGAAAGCCCGCAGGAAACGTAGTTCACCTTCGCGGACTTTCTTCTGCGCGTCCGTCATGCCCGACTGCCCGATGCGGTTGATGCCTGCGTTGCAGAGGTTGACGGCCGCATAGAGCTTGCCCCACAGGGTTTCGAGCGCCCGTGAGCTACCCTGGAGCGTGGTGTAATCCGTGAGGTCGGGGTTTACGTCGCCGGCGCCGCGCAGCCACAGGTCGGTGCCCATTTCGGAAACGCTGTAGCCATCTTCCTTGCCATACCACCAGCGGGTGTATGAGTAGGCGGCATTCACAAGGGTTTCGAAACCAGCGGGCGTTGTATATACGGTTTCCGCCGTAAGGCCCGAGGGATTGTATTCTTCAAGTTGCTTTTCGCAGGCAGGGAGCGTAAGTGTGAGCACCCCGGCCGTCAGCACAAGTTTGATAGTTGCGTATTTCATGTCTGTTCGTGCGTGAGGATGTTCTAAAAACCTAGGTTGATACCGGCCAATACTACTCTAGGAATTGGCGACGTGATGGACCCACCGCGCTCCGGATCATAATCTTTGATGTCGCTCCAGGTCACGAGGTTCTTGCCTTGCACATACACCCGTAGCGACGACATGTGCAGTTTTTCCAGTACTGATTGAGGGATGTTGTAGCCCAGCGTAGCAGCCCGCAACTTCACGTATGAGCCGTCGCGGTAGTACAGCGTGTTGCCGTACAAGGCGTTTTGCTGCGTGGTTTTCGATAAGCTAGCATCCGGCCGCGGATAATCGTTGGAGGGATTTTCGGGCGTCCAGTAGTTTTGCTGCGAGCTGTTTTCGATGCCTTGCGGGTCGAAGTAGCTGTTGTACTCGTAGTTGAACATCTGGCCCATGCGGGCGAAGAACTGGAACGATAAATCGAAGCCTTTGTAGCTGAAGTCGCTATTGAAGCTGCCATTCCACTTCGGCACGCGCCAGCCCAGCACTTTGCGGTCGGCGCTGGCCGTAATCTGGCCGTCGCCGTTCTGGTCGCGCACCTTGATTTGGCCTGGCTTCTGCCCGAAGGCTTTTGCTTGGTCGGCTTCATCGAGTTGCCAGATGCCAATCTTCTCGTAGTCGTAGATCACGCGGGTCGGCGAACCGATAAACCAGCCGTTGGTAATGTCGCTGCTGGCGCCTCCTAGATCCACAATTTCCTCACGGTTGAGGAACCACGAAACTCCCGCGTTCCACTTGAAGTTTTCGTTGTCGATGAGGCGCCCGTTCAGGCCCACTTCCACGCCTTTGTTGCGGGTTTTGCCAATGTTCTGCGTGATGACCGACACGCCTGAGCTTAGCGGCAAGAACCGGTCGAGCAACAGGTCACTGGTTTCGGTGTCGTACACGTCAACCGAGCCTGAGAGGCGGTTGTCGAACAAAGCAAAGTCCAAACCGACGTTTTTGGTATTCGACAGTTCCCACCCTAGCTCAGGGTTACCGATGCGGTTGGCAAAGGTGTAGCCCGGAGCACTGGTTTCGCCGTAGCCAAACGGAATGCGCGTCAGCAACGACTGCGACGAGTAAACGGGCACGTCGTAGTTACCGGCCCGACCATAGCTCACGCGCAGCTTCAGATCGGAGATGGCGCTAACGCTCTTCATGAAGTCCTCGTCGATGATGCGCCACGCGACGGCCGCCGACGGGAAGAAGGCCCATTTGTTGCCCGCTGCTAGCTTGGAAGAACCGTCGCCGCGGCCCGTGAGCGTGAGCAAGTAGCGGCCTTTGTAGCCGTACTGCACGCGGCCCGTAAACGAAATCAGCTTGCTGTCTTCGTAGGCGCTATTGATACCAATTTGCTGGTTGGCGTTGGCAAGGTTGTAGTAAAGCTGCGAAGCAAGCAACTGGTTGCGGCCCTGCGCGTTGGAATTCTCGGTGTTGAACGTGAGCAACGACGTGACGCCAGTGGCCGTGAGGGAATGGTCGCCGAACGTCTTATTGTAGTTGATAATGTTTTCCCAGCTCCAGTTGGTCAGGAACTGCGTACCGTACGACGACTGGGGCACCGAGCCGTTACGGTCCAAGGTATTGCTGCCCAAATAGATGCCCGTGCGGGCATTCGACAGCGTAAGGCCTAGATTGGAACGGATGTTCAGGCTCGGCAGAATCTGGTAGCTAACATACCCCGTCGTGAACGTGCGCGTGGTGCGGGCGTTGTTTTCGTAGTTGCCGTTTACCTCGTCGATGATGGGGTTGATGAAATTGCCGCTGTTGGGGAAGATGGCAATGTCACCGTTGGCATCATAGGGCGTGAGCAGCGGGTTGATCTTGTTGGCCTGGTTGGTGGGGTCGCGCCGGACGCTTTGGTTGTAATACGTCAGCTGGCTTTGCAAGCCAATGGTGATTTTCTTGTTGATCTCCTGATCGATGTTGAAGCGAATAGAGTAGCGACTGAGTTTATCCAGCTTGAACAGACCTTGCTCGTTGAAATAGTCGAACGAGGTGTAGAACTTGGTTTTGTCGGAACCGCCCGACAGGCCAATCTGGTGTTCCTGCTGCACGCCTTTGCGCAGCAACAAATCCATCCAGTCGGTTGAGACACCGTTGGCAATCGACTCTACTTCATAAGGCGTGAAAATCTTAGGGTCATCTGCCTCGCTATTCCACAAACCAGTCGTGCGGTTGGCTTCCCGCTTTTGCGCCACGTACTGCTGCGCGTTGCTCACCTTGGGGTAATTGGCAACGTCGGTCTGGCCATAATAAGAGCTGACGGTAACCCGGGGCTTGCCCGAGGTTCCGCGCTTGGTGGTGACGATAATAACGCCGTTGGCTCCGCGCGAACCATAAACGGCTGTAGAAGCCGCATCTTTCAACACTTCCATCGACTGGATGTCGTTGGGGTTGATGTCCTGAATGGAGTTGTACTGCACACCATCCACAATGAACAGCGGGCCATTGTTAGCCGTGAGAGAGCGGTTGCCCCGCACCGTCACGTTGACGCCCGATGTAGCCGAGCCACTGCTGCGCGTAATATCAACCCCTGGCAGGCGCCCCTGGAGCGACTCCATTACGTTGGCCGCCGGGGTCTTTTTGATGTCCTCCTCTTTTACCGACACGATGGCGCCCGTCACGTCGCTCTTCTTCACTTGCCCATAGCCGATCACCACTACTTCGTCTAGCGCCTTCGTATCCGATGCCAATCTAACTTTCAGGCTGCCTTGGTCTTTGGCCGTTACGGTTTGGGTGACGTAGCCAATGTAGCTGATCGTGAGCTGCACCTCGCCAGTAGTTGGTACGCTCAGCGTGAACTGCCCATCCATGTTGGTGGATGCACCGTTGGTGGTGCCTTTCACTAGCACCGTTACGCCAGCCAACCCTTCGCCGGTAGCGTCGTCCAACACTTGCCCTGAAATTTGCCGAGTCTGTTGGGCCCAAGCCGGAGCGGCTGCGCACAACAGGATAGCAGGTAGTAATAAACCGTGCTTCATACTAGTGGGAATTGGAGTGAAGTGAGAAGGCAAATCGACACGGTACGGTTGAATTGTAGCCTAGTCAGAAGTTACCGCTCATTGATATTAGGTAACTCAAACCTTTGCGAATCAGATTGCGGGCTGTTTTTTTATGCAATCGTTACCGGCAACGTTGCCATCGATTGCAGCAGCGTGATTCTTTTTGTGAGTTCCTTGATAGATCTGGTGCTTGAAACAAAACCGGTTTTATCTTGGACGGAAAGAAGTACCTCTTGATCTTCGCCTTCACTTTTTGTGTTCTTTCATGAAAGCTCTCCTGCTGATCGACATTCAGAATGACTTTGTACCTGGTGGCGCGCTAGCCGTAGCGGGTGGCGATACTATCATCCCACTAGTCAACGAGTTGCAGCCACGCTTCGAGTTGGTGGTCGCTACGCAGGATTGGCATCCGGCCGGGCACGGCAGCTTTGCTAGCAGCCACCCCGGCCAGCAACCTTTTCAGCAAATCGACTTGCACGGCCTACCCCAAACGCTCTGGCCCGACCATTGCGTGCAAGCCACACCCGGCGCCGAGTTCCACTCCGCCCTCAACCAGCACCGCATCGAGGCCATCTTCCGCAAAGGCACCAACCCCGACATCGACTCCTACAGCGGCTTCTTCGACAACGGGCACCGCAAAGCCACCGGCCTCACCGACTACCTGCGCGGCCGGGGCGCAACGCAGGTGTACCTCGCCGGCCTCGCCGCAGATTATTGCGTGTACTTCTCGGCAAAAGACGCGTTGGCGCAAGGCTTCGAGGTATTTTATATTGAAGATGCCACGCGCGCTATTTCCGCCGATGGCTATCAACAAGCCCGAGCCGACCTGCTGGCGCACGGCGCGCATGTTCTCTCCGCCGCCGATGTGCGCTAACTTCTATTTCCTACTAATCGGGCTTGTTGTTCATCCCTAAAGATCGAATGACAGACGGTTTTTTTCCCGGGTAACCACTGTGTAGCACGCAAACCGCTTGCTAGGGAAGTAGGGCACATAAAACCACTGCTGCTACCTGCTTACTGCCGCCATGGAAGATGGGCAACGAGTAACCTTTCGAGTTGGAGCTGGGTACTGCCAAGTGAATCTGCATGCGCATGAAACTGAACTTACCGGAACTTCTGCCCGATCAGGCGGAGGCTGTTTTGCATACACTGGCCTTGGTGGCTGGTGGTTTGGCAGTGGGGCTGCTACTCAAGTTTATTGTCTTTCGGGTACTACGGGCCTACAATAAGCGCGAAACCACGCTCCTCTCCCACTCAGTTGCCAAACATCTAAATCACGCCAGCACCTTCTTTTTTCCGGTGCTCACCTTACTGTTTGTACTGCCTCTGGCTCCACTTTCGCCCAAACATCTAGGCATACTGGAGCGAGTGGTAGTAACCGGTTTTGTCGTCACGTTTGCGTGGGGGCTGGTGAAAACAGTGGACGTAATTGAGGATCTGGTAAAACAACATTACCAACTCGACGGCGACAACAACTTGCAAGTTCGCAAGCTGTTCACGCAGTTGCAGTTTGTGCGCAAATTGGTGGTTTCGATCATCATATTCGTGGCCATGGCGCTCATCTTAATGAGCTTTGCCACCGTGCGCCGGATCGGGACGGGCTTGCTGACCTCGGCGGGTATTGCCAGCGTGATTGTGGGCTTTGCGGCTCAGCGCTCCATTGCCAATTTGCTGGCCGGCTTTCAGATTGCCTTTACGCAACCCATTCGCATCGACGATGTACTGGTAGTAGAGGGCGAATGGGGCCGGGTCGAAGAAATTACGTTTACGTATGTGGTGCTGCGCATCTGGGACGAGCGGCGGCTGGTGCTGCCTATCAATTACTTCATCGAGAAACCTTTTCAGAACTGGACCCGCACCGCTTCGCAGCTCATCGGCACGGTTTTCATCTACACCGATTACTCGCTGCCGGTAGACGAAGTGCGTGCTGAGCTTAAGCGCCTCGTTGAGAAGAACCCGCTCTGGGACAAACGGGTATGCGTGCTGCAAGTCACCGATTCCAAGGAGCGCACGATGGAACTACGGGCTTTAATGAGCGCCTCAAACTCCAGCCGGGCCTTTGATCTGCGCTGCGAAATCCGGGAGCAGTTGGTGGCTTTCATCCAGGCAAAATATCCCGACAGCCTGCCCAAAACCCGCACCACCATGGACACGCCCGAACAGCCCTTCCTACCGGCAGGCGCCGTGGCCGAGGCAAATTAGAACCTAACTATTATTAGGCTATAGGGCACTCAGATCCCTTTTAGAGGGTTGTACTTTACTGCCCATTTACGAACTGCAGCTTCAAGAGGCTGCTTACTGGCGGCTGGCTAAGCTCAACCGTAGCTATCGATGTAGTATCTTGGCAGGTTCACACATCCGGCATGCTGCTAGCTTACTAAAGCATGCTCTTTCTCACTGCCTATTACATGATTCGATTAGAATATTTCACCCCTGCCGATTTTCAGCAGCTGATTGGTTGGATTCAGGACCCGGAATTGCTCCAAAGTTGGTCGGGGGCGCTGTTTAGCTTCCCCCTTACCGAAGACAAGCTTGCATGGTATCTAGAGGGTACCAACAACCCACCAGAATCAGATGCGCTGGTGTATAAAGCCGTCGAATCAAAGAGCGGTGAAACTGTCGGGCACATTTCGCTCGGCGGCATTAGCCACAAAAACAATTCCGCCCGTATCAGCCGGGTACTCGTGGGCAACACAACGGCCAGAGGCCGGGGCGTATGCCAAGGCATGATAAAAGGCGTGTTGAAAATTGGTTTCGAAGACTTAGGGCTGCACCGCATCGACCTTGGCGTCTACGACTTCAATACAGCGGCCATTGCTTGCTACGAAAAGTGCGGCATGAAGAAAGACGGCACGATGCGCGACGTGCTCAAACACGGTGACAACTATTGGAGCCTCATAGAAATGAGCATGTTGGAGCACGAATGGCGGGAGCTACACGGCAAAAAGCAAGGCCATTTCATCCTGTAACCCATACCGAAAACGCTACCTCCTGCCAATGGCACTAGCGGCAGCCTATCGGTTGGGATAGAGAAGCTACGTTGCCGCTGCTACAAGTGCTGCAACAGCTTGTCGCAATTCCTGCCGTAAGCTGTCATCGGTTACCTCGCCTTGCTTGTTGACACGAGCACTTACATGGCTGATTTGCAAGGCCGCTGTTGGTACCAACCTAGCTTCCATCACGGTAAGCATGCGCTCCACGGAAGAGTAGGCCTGGTCGCCACCCGTGGCGGACGGCGAGGCGCTCCAGATGGCCGTAGGTTTATGATAGAGCTCGCCGGAGGCCACTAGCCATTCCAGCGCATTTTTCAACACGCCGGGCATACTGAACACATATTCGGGAGTGCAAATCAGAATGGCATCAGCGGCCCGTATTTGCTGCCGAAAGTTGGCTACGGCAGCAGGTGCACTTTCTTCGTAATTACCGGGCATAAAATATGGCAGCTCAGTCAGGCTCTGGTAGATTGTAGCGGTAGTACCGGGTGGAGCCAGCGTTGTTGCTGCATGAAGCAGGGCCGTGTTGGAAGACCCCGGACGGATACTGCCGGAAATAGCGAAGATGTGCATGCTGGGCAAGTTACGGTCTTAAGCATAATGCAAACGGGCGCGGAAACCTAAGTTTCCGCGCCCTGTTTGCTTGCAGCACTTCTCATATGCTACGTCCAGTATAGTATGGGCGCGTTGGGGAAACGACGCTGCCACTCTTCGTAGAAGAACTGCTTAAGCGGGCGCATGTCGTCGGGCTGGTAAACGTATTTCACGCCGCCAAACTTGTTGCGCTTAGCCGCCCGAATGCTTTCGTCGAAGTTGAGGGACGTATTGGGGTACCACTCGCGCAGCACATCACGAGAGCCGGGCGTGAAGCGGTGCGTGATAAATTCCACAGTTAGGTCGCAGTCGAAATCAAGGGCATCAGCTACCCGGTCGAGCAGGTTGGTGTAGTGCTTGCGCCAGTCAGGGACAAGCATAATGGGAGCCAATACCACCCCTACAGGGTAGCCACCCCCACCCAACGCAACGGGCAGTGCCAGCTTGCGCAGCGCTTGGATGCGAGCTTCTATCGAAGCCGTGCCGCCTTCCATACGCCGGGCCACGGGCTCGGCATTCAAGCTAACGCGGGCGCGGGTGTGCCCCTGGTGTGGCAAGTCCAGTAGCGAATCGACGTGGTTGTACTTGCTCACGAAGCGTAGTCGTGCGCCTTCGCGCGTGCCATAATGCCGAATGCACTCAGCCAAGCTACCAGTCAGGTGCTCGATGCCTAGCACATCGGTGTAGCAGCTGACCTCGAAGCTGGTGAGACGGCCGGGCTGCTCGTAATTGGCCGTGTTTTCGAGGAGCTGTGGCAGGTTGGCAAACACCCGTACGACCGGCGGCCCTTGCAGGCTGCCCGCCAAGTAACAGTATTGGCAATGGGCGGGGCAGCCTTCGGCCAAGTTCATCTGCCAGTCGGCGGAAGGCGGCGTGGGTTGCAAACGCAGAGCACCGGCGGGCGCTTTCACTACTGCCAGCGTGTTTTTAGCGTTGCGATAAGTCTCGCGCGCATCGGCACCGCGCAGGTTGGTTAGGCGGTTGCTCTTCAGCACTTCCACCTCCAAGTCGTGCGCCATTACCCGCTCATAGATCTGCTGGCCGAAGGGCTCGTCGAGCGCATCCGGCGTGAAAAGCACCCGCTTCGGTAGCCACAGCTTGGCCGACTTGGTGAGGGGCTCTGGCGCAACAAAAGGAGTTGGCGCTGGCTGATCGAATAGCGGTAATACAGGCAAGGAATCGAACATGAATACGCGGATTTAGTAGCTGTTGATAGAACATCAAACCCCGCCATATAGGTCCTTAAAACCGCTTAAATACCCGAAATCTTCGGCTTTTTTAATAGTTTTCCGTCTAGCTAACCCTGCGCTTCTGAAGCCATTTTCACGCTTGTTGAACCTGTTGAATGGCAGCCGTTTCTATTGTTCCCGAGAGTCCTGTTTGCGCTGGCACGCACTCACTGGAGTGCCTTATGCTCTATTATTTAGGGAAGATAGAAAGCTTAAAAATCCGCGAGTTTGGCGGCTAGATAACTTACCTCTCCTTAGTTAGTATGATTTTCATGACTGATGGGAACTAGCGCTTTTAGAGTTCTAGCACTAGTTTTACGTTTCTCGATCTGCAAGGGCAACTTCACCCAAGCCACAGAATAGCAACCATACTTTGGCACAGTATCGCCTACCTTAATTGCTCCTGCTAGCTCCCAACAGCACCTTTTCTGCACGTTTCCCCGTACTCTGGAATTCCGCTCATCTAACTTTTGTCTTTCCTAGTCTGCCCCGGCCTGTGGCTACTCAGCAGTAGGCCGGAGCTGGTTCTGTACCTCTGTCTCTCAACGTATGCCTACCACCGATATTTCCGCTGATCAGCCCGTAACCGACGTTATTCTCATTGGTGCGGGCATTATGAGCGCCACATTAGGGATGATGCTCAAGGAGCTGGACCCTAACTTAACTATCACCGTTTTCGAGCGGCTCGACGTAGCTGCCGCCGAAAGCTCCGACGCGTGGAACAATGCCGGTACCGGTCACTCCGCTTTCTGCGAACTAAACTACACGCCCGAGCGCCCCGACGGCTCCATTGACATCAGCAAGGCCTTGAAAATAGCCGAGCAGTTCGAGGAGTCGAAGCAATTTTGGTCTTTCTTGGCCGAGCGCTACGAGGTAAAAGATATTCAGCGCTTCATCAACCACATTCCGCACATGAGCTTTGTGTGGGGCGCCAAAAACGTGGAATACCTGCGCAAGCGCCACGCGGCCCTCACGCAGTCGGCGCTGTTCAAGGGCATGGAATTCTCGGAAGACCGGCAGCAACTTCAGGACTGGATGCCGCTGGTAATGGAAGGACGCGACTCGCAGCAACCCGTAGCTGCGACCCGCATGGACTTGGGTACCGATGTCAACTTTGGGTCCCTTACCCGCGGTATGTTCACGCTGCTGCAAAACAAGCCGGGTGTCACGTTCCACTTCCACCACGAGGTGCAGAAGCTACGGCAAAAAGAAGACGGCTTGTGGCGCATTAGGGCCAAGAACCTGACTACGGGCGAAACCATAAAAGTGCGGGGCCGCTTTGTGTTTATTGGGGCGGGTGGTGGTTCGTTGCCGCTGCTCGAGAAATCAGGAATTCCAGAAGCCAACGGTTTCGGCGGCTTCCCGGTGAGCGGACAATGGCTGAAGTGCATCAATCCGGCCGTGATTGCGCGGCACCAGGCCAAGGTATACGGCAAAGCTGCCGTTGGCTCGCCGCCTATGTCGGTGCCTCACTTGGATACGCGCATGATTGAAGGCAAGCGCGAGTTACTGTTCGGCCCCTACGCCGGTTTTAGTACCAAGTTCCTGAAAACGGGTTCTTACCTGGACCTGCCGAGCTCGATTCAGCTCAACAACTTGCGGCCCATGATCATGGCTGGCTTGAAAAACATTCCGCTCACCAAGTACCTGATTCAGCAGGTGCGCCAGTCGCCGCAAGACCGATTGTCGGCTTTGCGGGAGTACTTGCCCGAGGCGCGGCCCGAAGATTGGGAATTAGCCATTGCGGGTCAGCGTGTGCAGGTTATCAAGAAAGACAAAAAGGAAGGCGGCGTGCTCGAATTCGGGACGGAAGTAGTGAGTGCCGCCGACGGCTCCATTGCCGCTTTGCTTGGGGCCTCGCCGGGTGCTTCTACAGCCGTGAGCATCATGGTGAACCTCATTCAGAAGTGCTTTCCGCAGCAGTCGGCTACGCCGGAGTGGCAAGCGTGCTTCCGCGACATGCTCCCCTCGTTTGGCAAGTCCTTGTCCGATGATCCACAGTTGGTAGCGCAAGTGCGGGCTCGTACCAATGAGGTGCTAGGGCTTAATGTAGAACAGGTGGCAGAAAAACAATAAGCGCCACTTAACATAGTAAAAGGGCTGAGATGCAACATAGATAGTGAATCACTCTACGTTGCCTCTCAGCCCTTTTTGCTGGCTTGGTGCTACTGTCGAATTGCAATTAGCGATTGTTCATCTGCTGAAATATATCATCCAGCTCATTTCGAGAGGCCCGTCGGTTTCTTTCCGAGGTACCGTACCCTACCTCGATTTCGCCCGCTCCTAGCCGTTCCATTATCGAATCGGCAAAAGCATCAACGGGCACCCCAAAGTTGTGCAAACCGGGGCCGCCCAGATCGGTGTTTACTGCCGGCGGAACAATTTCCAGCACCTTGATTTGCGTGTCCTTAAGCTGATGCCGCAAGGACAATGTGAAGGAGTGCAGTGCCGCTTTGGTAGCGCTGTAGATGGGCGCAAACGCTGCCGGAGCAAAAGCTAAACCCGACGTCACGTTGATAATAGCCGGATTGGGCTGCTCGCGCAGATGGTTGATGAACAGGATGCTCAGGTGGATTGGCGCGTCCACGTTGATGGTGATTTCCTGCTGACGGGTTTCCCACGCTTCGGTATCGGTGGCCAGTTGCACCCGGTTTTGAATGCCCGCGTTGTTGACTAACACATTGACCATTGGATATTCCGACCGTACCCAGGCCAGCAAGGCTACCCGCTCGGCGGCCACGCCCACGTCGCAGACGCGGGTGATTAAGCCCGGTAATTTCTGTTCAGCTTCTTGCAGCTTATCGGCGCGGCGGCCGCACACGATAACCGTGCTGCCGGCTTTCACGAAACGCTCGGCCAAGGCAAAACCAATACCCGAGGCGCCCCCAGTAATCAAAACAGTATTCGCGGCTAGATTCATTGGTGTAGTGTAGAGAAGAAGAGAAAGCCGAGAAAGTGAGGGCCGCTTGCCACATCACCCACAGCTATAAACAACAAACTTTACTACGACTTGCGTTGCGGGGTTGTGCCGCTTCTCACTTTATAAGAAGCGGCACTGCTACCTAGGTCCGCATCTACTTCACCTTAAATCACGAGCAACCAGAACGGTATCTAATTGCCTCAGTTCTCCGCAGCTTCGTTTTCCGGTTCGGCTTGCATTACCGAACAGGTGGTAGAAATACTTCTGCCAGCATACACCGGACACTACCGCCCCCTATGGTTTCGATGGTAGGAATGGGCAGCGGCAGCAGTTCACAGTACTTGCTTAAGGTACTGCGTTGAGTTGGCGTCAGGGCATCGAACGCGCTTTGCGACATGGCTAGAATGGCAGTTCCTTCGGCTGGTTGGAGCGCCAACATGTTACCAGCGAACTGGGTTACTTGCGCCAGCGAAATGTCTACAATCTCGTGGCCGGTGAGCGAGAAAGAGGCAACAATGACGGCGCGCTCGGCAGCATTCACTATACTTTCCAGACACACCACCGCAAACCCCGACCCGATACTCAGCATCACGTTGGTATGATATATTTCCAGACCGTGCGTATCGTGGGCGTGGAAAGTAACCGGTCGGTAATGAAGCTGTGCTGCTACTTCGGCAAACAAACCCGCATCGGTGCGGGGCGAAAGGCAGGCGTAAGCAATGCGGTGCTCATGGTCGAAAATGATGCTACCCGTGCCTTCCAGATACCTGCCCTCTTGTTCATGAGCCGACAGGTCGATGACTTCGGAGATGCTGAACTGCTGACGCAGCGCTTCCAAGATGTCGGGGCGGCGCTCCGGGCGGCGGTTAGGGGCGCACATCGGGTAGAGCAACACCCGACCGTCAGGATGCAGCGTTAGCCAATTGTTGGGGAATACTGCGTCGGGCTTCGCGGGTTCCGGTGTGTCCTCGAAAACCACTACTTCCACTCCTTTTGCGCGCAGGCTGCCAACCATGGCATCAAACTCAGTGAAGGCCAGGGCTTGCACAGTGGCCGCATCAAGGTCGGCAATAGCTTGCTGGAAGTAGTTGGAAGCGGCAGTTTCGAGGTTGAAGCCAAAGTGCGCTGGGCGCACCAGGAAAACCGTATTGGCAGATTGCATGACTTTCACCCGGAATAAGACGAACAGCCAAAAATAGCTGGCTTCTCCTGTAAGTACGCTTTTGCTGATCGGCAGTACTGTTACTACCGCGCCGCTTAAGGAACTGTCTCGGTGGAGGCGGAGTCGTTGGAGCCGGAAGGAGTGTCTTCCGCACTATCTGGCTCTGAGTTCGATTGAGTGGGGGTTACGGCTTCATCGTCCGAAAGCTTTTGCAGCTCTTTCAGCTTCAGCCAGCCAGTGGCAAGAGCGCCGTTAGGGTTCCAGAACTTAATCTTAACGAGGCCGTTGCGCTCAACTCCGCCATATAATATCTCGCCTTTACGCAGATACCTTTTCGTGGCCTTTGCTTGGTTGGGCGCAGCAAAAAGGTACGCCATTCGCGCGGTTACTTGGTAGCGACTATCAGCTTCCGCCTGCTCAATAACCGGCTCAACAGGCCCTTCGCCAGGAGCTATTTCCGTTGCTACAACCGGCTCATCGGTTAGTTGGCTGACGGTGTCTTGCGGCAACGCCACTTTCGCGCCCGGACTATCTGCTGGCTTTGCAACCGGAGCTGCGGCCAACAGCGGTGCGCCAGGAGTTTCCAACAATGGCCCCAATTTGGTGGTGACTTTGATGCGCAGTTGCCGATCAAGCGTTTGGCCTTCTGGAGTGCTGTTGGAAGATGCCGGCGCTGCCTCGTCGGAGCCGATGGCCTGAAGTCGGCGCGACGAAATTCCTTGCGCAACCAAGGCCCGCATTGCCGACTGAGCCCGGGCTTCACTTAAACGCAGGTTTTTTTGCTTGTCGGTATAACCTCCAAACAAGAGCTGGGCCCGCGGAAATGTACGCAGGATGGTTGCCAGATTGCGCAGCTGCTCCCAAGAGTTGGCAGTTAAAGTGGCCTGCCCAGGGTTGAAAGACACCTTGTCCACGCTGATCCAGCCGGCGGCGGCGTTCAATGGATCTACTTGCTGCGTGGGGTCGGCCAGGAAGTTGTATAGCTGATATTCGGTGGAATTGGAGCTAACCTTTAGAGTCGTGCCATTGAAAAGCGTAATCACCAGCGGCTGGCCAGCAGGCACTTCAGAGACCGGCACGGTAGCGTCGGTAGGCGGCGCCGCAGCACGGGGCTGGGTTGTGGCTCCGGTATAGGCGGCGGGCACCGAAGGCCCCGTTGCAACTTGTGGCGCGGGAGTAGAGGTCCAGCGGAAAATGCCATACCCGAGCGCTGAGCCCAGCAGCAGTAGCAAAGGCCACACCCAACGATGTCGCTTGCTTGCTTTTGCTTCTGGCGCAGCTGGTTGCGGTATAAAAATGCTGCCCCCACCCACCTCCTGCCACTGGCCGGCCCGCGCTGCAAACGTAGGCGTTGGCGTGGTCTGGCGTAGAGCAGTTGGCCGGAACACTTCCGCATCAGGGTTGGGCGGCGAAACAACTGAGTTGGTACGCTTCGCTTCGCTTTGCAACCAGTCGCCTAGCTCATCAGGTCTCAAATTATGCTCGGCGGTGTACTTCCCTAAGGCACCCAGCACGACTGCCACCCCGGCTTCCAGCAACGGCGCATACGACTCTAAAGAAAGGCCCGCCTTGGTGGCCAACCGATAGATAGTTGTTTGATAGGTATCGTCAAGCAAGTTTCGGAGCAACAGCACTCCGCGCCCGTGCCAACTGGCTACGTCCATAGCATCGAGTTGTGCTAGCACTTGATCGGCTTGCGCTTGCCGGATTACGTCCCAAACGAAATCTACACCATCTGGCTGGGCTGCCCGATCGGCGAGCGTACTCACTATTGGCGGCAACAGTTGCGCTAGCGCCTGCCCCGTTGCTGCAGAGTTTTGGCCGACTAGCACGCTTAGCTGGTTGAGGTGCTCGGCGCGTATGCAACTGCTTACTACTTCAAGTACCGTTTCTTCCCGCTTTATGCCCATCATTCAGTGAAATTTTAGCCCAATTAGTTTGGAATCGTATTGGAATATCATAAATCAGGCCACACAAAGTTCCACTTATTTACATTCTATCAGGCTCTTACGCATATACTTCTGACCCTAAAGCGCCCTTACCCGGCAGCTTCAGCGTTTTAACCGACACCAATAAACTTCATCTATTACCCTTCTATAGCCTTTACTCCGGTCGGATTAGAGTCTGCTTGTCAACTCGCGCGACTACCGCAAATAATGGGTCGGAGCGACGGGGGGCGGGGCTGCGGTCCAGTAGCTCAATGGCGTGCCTGTGGCCCGCGGCTTGTAAGTATTGCTGCACCAGCGCCAAATGTCCCCGGTCGTCGAGGGCATGCCAGGCGGCTACCGCTTTGCTCGGGAAGCAGCGATTCGAGAAGGTGACAACCAGGGGCGCATTGGGGCGCATAACCCGGGCCAGTTCGCGCAGTACTGTCACGGGTTGCGTTAGGTAGTCAATAGAAACGCAAATGGCCGCTCCGTCGAAGGTATTGTCGGCAAAGGACAGCAGGGGCTGCTGGTTGAGGTCCTGCACCACGTAGTCGGCCAGACGCGGATTGGCGCGCAGTTCCCGCTCGTTCATGCCCAAGCCCACCACTCGGTTGTAAGGCACTTCGGCCGGCAGATGGCTAACCCAGCTGCTCATCAGGTCGAGCAAGGTGCTGTCGGCCTGAAAATACTCCCGGTAAAGCTGCGTTACGGCGGCAATAGCCGCGTCGTCGATGTGCGTAACAAAGCGCGGCTGTCGGTAAAATTCGGCGTCGGGCGTTTCGTCGACGCGTCGGAATGCGTCTTGTGGGAACGAGATACTGTTGTCTTGGCTCATGGGTGGCGTTTATCTATTCAAACAACCCGGCCCCAAAAGGTGAGACAACTACCTGCTTCTGTGGCGCCCACTGTGCATGCGCAGCAGCAAATTGCTTAGGTTATCCACGCTCTCGTTTCACTGATTTACGGACAAACCGAAAGCGCATTTCACTGATCAGGTGTCTAGCTCCGCACAGAATTCAGCGCCCCTACCACCTAACGTGACAGAGGGCACTGATAGAAATTTGAGTCATTTAATTAGAGCTTGGTAGCTGCGAAATAAATCATGGCCTTGCTTAAAAAGTCGGCATAACCAGGACTGCTTTGCTCGTTGTAGGTGGTGTAGCGTGGGTCGTCGAGGTAGAGCTGGGCTAGGCCTTTGTAGGCTTCGGCTAGCTTTCCTCCTGCTCCTACCGACGGCCCCCAGAACGCCTGGATGTTGGCGAAGTGGCGACTTATCTGCTGTTGCACCTCTTCGGTGGTTGGGGCTAGGTGCATCATGCCAAGCAAGGTTTGGTTGATGTTTTCTTGCTCGGCTTTCAGGGATGCAAAGTCTTCTTTGCTAAGCTGCCGCACCTTGTTTTCTGCTTCTGCTACCACCTCAGGGCCGTATTTTTCGCTGGCTTCGCGGCGGTAGGTTTCGGCTTGCTCTTTGGGGAAGCCGGCGTAAAGTTCTTCGTTGGTTAACATGATGTTGTCTCCTTTTACGTGAGTAATAGTGTTGTCGAGCGTCACCAGCAGAGTGGCAAGCCGTTGGTGCCGCGCCTGCAGCGCCTGCTTGTGCTGCTGTAAAGCCGCCAGCAAGTTGAAGTTCGGCTCTTCCAGCAGACTTTGAATTTCACTGAGCGAAAAATCCAACTCTCTGAAAAACAGGATTTGCTGCAAGCGAAGCTGTTCTTGCTCGCCGTAGAGCCGGTACCGGGCCTCGGTACGCACAGCGGGCTTGAGCAGCCCCAACCGGTCGTAGTAGTGCAGTGTGCGCACACTTACACCCGCCAGTTTGGCTAGCTGTCGGCAGGAAAGGCTTTTGGGCATCGAACTCTTTTTCTCTGATGGTGACGCAGTGAAAGTAGACTATGACGTAAGGGGAGAGTCAAGAGGAATCTGCAAATAATTTGAAAGAACTGTTCTGCGCACAACTTTTAGTGGCTGCAATTCGGTGTTTCATGCGCCAGAAAGTTGAAAGTGAGTTTAGCAACCGTGAGCAGACGGTGGCACAGCGAACAGCAACGTCGGGGCAACCAGGCAAACGGCAGACAGAACTGGGCTATTGGCAGACAAACCAGGGGAAAGCAGCGCGGCCGGGCAAAGTCGGCTCCAGGCTTGCAAATGGGGTATCAAGCGCTTCGCACCACTACAACGGTGGTTTGCTCGCTTACTACAACAGCTACACTTCCCCTTTTCAATCTGTCCAAAATCATGAAAAAAGCCCTGTTTTCTCTCGCCACTGCTTTCGTCCTGTTGTCTTCCGGCGTTTCATTTGCCGCTCCTGCCCCCGACCACCACGACGACCACAAACGCCACCCAGAAGCTAAGCGCTACGACAACCGCAACGATAAAGGCTTCAACTACGGCTACGACAAGCAACACAGAGTATCCACCCAAGAAAAGGCCCGTTGGGAAGCCGCCCACCGCAATGATCACCGCGACGATAACGACAACCGTCGTGACACCAACTACGGCCGCCACGACGACCGCAATGACAATGACTTTAACTACGGCTACGATAAGAAGCACAGAGTAACGGCTCAGGAAAAAGCTCGGTGGGAAGCCGCTCACCGCAATGACCGTCACGATAGCCGCCGGTAATTAGTAGCATCACTTTAATGCAAACACAAAAAAGGCCCACCTAGGTGGGCCTTTTTTGTGTTTGCATTGTCCATTTAAAGCCAACGAACTATCACCAAGCACTTCTAAGGATGAGTGCCGTCGTTGAGCACAAAAGACTTCAGCAACACAAGCATGCTTTCATCGATTTCCGGCAAATGAGCATCCAGAAAGTTGGATCGGTACGGGTTGATGTATCCGGTAAGACGCACAAAATCATCGCTCTTCAGCGGTTGAAAACCCATCGACCAATCGCCAAAAATGCGCCTCTCAATGGGTCCGTCCGATAGTTTGAGAACGTGTATATGGCGCTGGTCGACCTCTATTTTGGCGTAGATAAGCTGAACGGCCTGCTCTTCACCTTCCAATACTTGCAGGAAGTTGCCATTGCTATAAAGCAACAACCCTGTGATACCGAGGGCGGCGTTGTTTGTACGTGACTGCTGTAGCAACCACTTCAAATCGGCCGTAGTAGGATGTCCTACGGCCGTACTTTGATAAACAATGTGATGCATGTTTTAAATACTGAGCCAATAGGTGGGAAGGACAAAGAGCGAATGGGTACGCTTCAGCAAAACCATACAACCAAAGCGAGAGGCAGTAGCTTAGAAGAACCGAACTATCTAGCACATTCACAGACGTTTGCTAAATGCCGGCTACCGGTTTACTCTCGCAAATTCCAAGTCTGCAAGAGTGCGCTTAAAACGAAACGAATTTATAAATACCTGTGACTATTTATACTGTAATCAACACTTTCCTAACTGCCTACAAGTACGACAACCACCAGTAGGAATGTTGCTGCTTGAAACGCTGATACCACCGGCAAGGGAAATACAGCAGCAAGACCACGCCGACCCAAACCGCGTAGGCTCGTAACAAGCTTGGCTGATACCCAGCAGGCCAGTTTTTAACCTCGAGAAACGCGAAATTTACGGGCCGCCCAAAAGCTATCCGTGTCCAGACCCAGGCAGATACGCTAATTAAAAGCAGGTGCAGCAGGTAATAGAAAAATGGCACCTGCCCGAAAGTTCGCAGCCACTGGCTCGGCCGGCTCGTGGCGGTTTCGGCAACACTTAGCAAGAGCAACGCCGCCCCAAGCGTGAGGCACAGAAACAACAACGACGGTGGATACTTGGTGATGTTCAGAAAGGACAGGACAGTGTAAAGCATACCGCGCGGCTGCACACTCCAAGGCGCCAACTCGCCGTACCAATTGGTCGCGCGCAGTGCAACAAACACCACCAACAAGGTTATTCCAGCGCGGCACAACAGGGGCGCCCGCTGCGAAAGTGGCAACTGAAACCACGGCCCAACCACATAGCCTGCCAGCATGACGCCTAGCCACGGACCAAAGGAGTACGCTACCAGAAAAGGCGGCAGCGGCGCGACTGGCAGCACAAAGGGCGTGTTGCGGAGTAGTGCCCACCCTACATTAGCCGCGGTTACGGGTTGGATAACGGGCAGCAGATTATGTCCCGCCACTATCACGAAGGCGAGTACGCCCAATATCCAGCGCGGCAACCAGATAAGTGCCGCCAAGACCACCATGCCCCACCCTATCACCCAAATAACTTGCAGCAACAATAGGTTGTAGCCCCATTGCAAAACGAAGTTGATAACCACCAACTCCAAGAATATCAGCCATAACCCCCGCGTAAGCAGAAACCGACTCACCGCCGGCCGCTTGGGCTGCTTTTGCTGATAAAGCCAAATACTGACTCCCGACAAAAAAACGAACGTTGGCGCGCAGAAATGCGTGATCCAACGGGTGAAAAATAGCAGCGCGGAAGCCTGTGTCACGTCCTCGGGGCGCACGAGGGTTGAGCACCAGAACTCCCGGATATGGTCGAGTGCCATGATTACCATAACCAATCCGCGCACCACATCCACAGCTTGGACGCGCGACGAAACCGCTTGGCCGGGAACAGAAACCTGAGGAGGTGCAACGGACTGTAGCATACTACGCGTGGAACAGAAATAGATAAAACTGCAGTACCACCCTAGTTGAAAAAGGCTTTAAAGGAGCGCCCTTTACGACCGTTCGTATTTGGGCGCAGCCAGTAGCTAACCGTGGCAGAAATGGCATCTGACCGGTGGCTGTTCGGCTACGAGATGCTCTTTAAGCAAGTATATAAACTTCTGATAAGTAATAGTGCTAAAGGCCCGCTTGCTTGAGCGTTAGGGCTGTATTAGTACGTGCAAAAACTGCGTTTCCGTCAACTCCTTGCTTAGTTGCCAGAACCGACGACAGGCATTCTTTAGATTGTTGGCCTGCTATAAGTCACAAGCATCCTGCGTATTGGACTGAGCCGTATAACCGGGCTACCGCAAAGCGTCCCGGCGCATCCAGCCGGTGGTAGTTACCTTTTCCCAATTGGTAAACGTGACGAACACCGCATCACCGCGGGATTCGCCGAGCCGTACTTTGTCGCCGCGCACACAGTGGGCTTTGCGGGGCTGCGTCAGGTCGGGCGAGTTGTAAAAGTACGACCGGGCTACCTGCACCACCGCCGTAGCGTTTCCGCTGGCATCCGCTTCCGCGGCCTCGACTGGCGTACTTGATGCTTGCTCACCTTCATACGTATCGTCGGCGGGCGAGATAGTTGGCGGCGCGCTCGGCGCCTGAGTTGGCCGACGGGTGCGCGCTGCCACAGACGTTGGGCTGGCTGCCAGCTTGCTTAGCTCCTGCACTTTCAACCATCCCGTAACCGTAGCCCCATTGGGGTTTTTGAAACGAGTCTTCACGAAGCCATTGCTTTCTTGCTCACCGTAAATCACGTCGCCGCGCAACAGGTATTTACCACTTGGCTTCCCCTGCTCAGGCGTGTCGAAAAAGTACGCCGTTTCGGCCGTGACGCGGTACCGACTACCGGCGCCCGTCAGTTGCCCACCGGACGTGGTGTTGTCGGTTGTAACTTCCTCGGTTGCTGGGGTCGACTCGGCTTCCTCGGCGGCAGTTTGACTGATGGGCTCTTCCGATGTTTGGCTGTTGGTTTGGTCTTCAGAACAGGACGTTAGCACTGCCATGAGCGCACTTAACAGCACCACTTGCCAGGGCCTGCTTTTGTAGGCAAACCCGGCGGTATTTACCCAACGATTGTTGTGCAGTGTGGCCTCGCTGGCCATTGAGAGTAGAGGCGTCGCAGAAGTTTGTTGTTGCTGGCTCATCGGCGTGTTGTTGCTAGGTGGCTAGTGGCGTTACATCGCACTACGTAGTTTCCAGCTAAGCTGGTGGCTAGCAGGGTTGCAGATCTAGAGTTGGCTAGAGTCAAGACAGGCTATTAGACTGGAAGTGGGCATTAAGCCCATAGTATTCGGCACGTCTTCTTCCTGCAAGAACCTTGTACTGTCGGTTCATCAGGAATTGTTCCGTTCGTATGAGTGGGTTGCGTATGGATGAGCTAGCTAAGAAAAGTACGCCTTCTTTATCTGTTGACTGTCGCGAAAAGCACTGGCTTTTCATGTGGCGGCTGGCGGTAGCTCTTGCTAGGAAGTTTCCTAGATGCTGTTCCAACTTTAAAACCTTCGCCCGGAAACACTCTTATCAATTCATACAAGTTTCATCCCCTACCAACTTATGGCTTCGCCCTCGCTAGACAACAACACAGATTCTTCATCCAGCACGAGCACAGAACCGGTAACCATTGTGCTGGCTGGCGCTACCGGAGCCCTCGGTTTGCTGATTGCGCACCATCTCCGCCAACGTGGCGCCACTGTACGGGCCCTAGTACGACCAGAAGCAAGTGCCAAGGCGGAGGCCGAGTCGTTGCGGCTGCAAGGGGTTACGCTGGTGGAAATTGACTATAACAACACGGCCGAACTTGTCAAGGCTTGCATGGGCGCTGCCTGCGTAGTATCGGCATTGTCGGGGCTGCGGGAGGTGATTGTGGATACCCAAACGCAGCTGCTGGAAGCGGCTGTAGCAGCAGGCGTGCCTCGTTTCATTCCTTCCGATTTTTCTGCCGACTTCACCAAGCTTCCTGATAACTCGAATCGCAACTTCGATTTGCGTCGGGAATTTATGCGGCGCCTCGACCAAGCACCCATTCAAGCCACTTCCATTCTCAACGGCATGTTTATGGAATTGCTGAAGGGTCAGGCCCCGCTGATTCTGTCGGGCCCGCGCCGGATTCTGTACTGGGGTGACGCCGACCAGCTCCTCGATTTCACTACCATGGTGAACACAGCCGAATTCACAGCGGCAGCGGCCCTCGACCCAACCACGCCTCGTTATCTGCGCGTGGCCGGCGATGTAGCCAGTATTCGCGGGTTGCAAGCCGCCGCCACCGAAGCTATGGGCAAAGAGTTTCGCTTGCTGCGAGCTGGTAGCTTGGGTGTGCTTGGTGCCCTAATCAAAGTAACCCGAACCCTTGTGCCCGCGAAAGGTGAAGTATTTCCACCGTGGCAGGGTATGCAGTATCTGCACAACATGCTCAGTGGCCAAGCCAAGCTAGAGTCACTGGACAATGCCCGCTACCCGACTATCCGCTGGACCTCGGTGCGGAAAATGCTGGCAACAAAGCAATAGTACTGGTTTGTAGCAACGTTCCGCCCTACTATGTATAGCTGCTCAACGAGCCTTGATGGTAGTAAGCGGGGGCAGGTTCTTCACTTAATCTTAACCTGGTTTTCTCAGCCTAAAAGCAAAAACTTCCGTATCGGACCGGGGCTAGCGTCACAGCGCCTTTCCAAATCGGCTTGTTTTTAAAGTTTATGCGTCCTCTTGCAAATTTTTTTCGGTTGCTCTTATTGCTCGTTCTCTTGATCGGGGGAGCGGCCAACCGACAGCCAGACTTGCATCAACAATCCCTAGAAAAGCGCTTCAGGCCCATAAAAGGGAAGTAGCACGACGCTATTTGGTTTTCCAAACTGAGCCGCAAGTTGCCTTCCGAGAGCAGCTTAGAACTCAAACGAAGCTCAACAGTTATAACAAAAACAAGATTTATTAGTCTATTCCGGGTTACCTCCCGTTGAATGGCTGTATAAAGAGCAACTTACGCAGTTACTCTACCAGGCTAACTGCTGTAACATACGTAGTATACTCCACTCTTACCAACCAAAACAAACTTATGAAAAAGGTATTGTTCCTGGCCCTGGCGGCCGCTTCGTTCACTTTCTCTTCTTGCGGTAACAATGCTGGCGAAGGCAGCCAAGCCGGTGGCGAGAGCAGCGGTGCTTCGGGCACTTCAACCGAATCTTCAACTTCTGACGCTGGCACGGGTTCCGACGCTGGCATGGGTTCTGACTCTTCTATGTCGGGTGGCGGCGGCTCAACGGCTGGCAGCTCGATGGATGCTAGCGGTAGCACAGCTGGCAGCACCGGTGGTAGCACGGCTGGTACCACTGGTGGCAGCACCGCTGGCGGCGCTTCTACGGCTGGTGGCAGCACGGCTGGTGGCTCTACCACGGGCGGCGCTTCTACGGCTGGCGGCAGCACCACGGGTGCTTCTACGGCTGGTGGTGCTACCACGGGTAGTGCTTCTACTACTGGCGGCAGCACAACCGGTGGCATGTAATTCGCACTGAATTATAAGACCTTCCTACAAACAAAAGCAGCTTCCCGAAATCGGGAAGCTGCTTTTGTTTGTAGGAAGGTCTCTATCTACGACGAGCCAGCAATGGGTATACGGCACCAAATACGCGAGGCTATCCTGACTTGCGGCCTAGTGAGTGCTCTAGGTTTAACAGTGGTCGGGTACGGCTCTACAGACCAAGAAACAAGGCCTCCTCTTCTACTCTTCAGCTAGAATCCCGTACTAGTTTCCAGACCTGACCTCATGCATCTGGATTTATGAAACAAGTAGCTGCTGGTGTATACCAGCTTACCATCCAACGGTTTGTAAACCTATACTTCGTAGAAGCTGGCACTCCCGGCGAATGGGTACTGGTGGACACCGGTTTACCTGGTTCCGAAAAAGCCATTATTGCGGCCGCCGACGCTCAATTTCACTCGGGCACCCGCCCCAAAGCCATCATCTTAACCCACGGCCACATGGACCACTCCGGCTCGGCGCTGGCGTTAGCTGAACACTGGAAGGTACCGGTGCTTGCGCACCCGTTGGAGTTGCCTTTCCTTACGGCCCGGGCTGTGTATCCACCGGCGGACCCTACCGTGGAAAATGGGGGTTCGTTGGCTTTCGTGGCGCGGTTCTTCCCACCGCAGTCGTTTCAGCTCACCAGCGTAGTACAGGCCCTGCCTACCGACTCCGATACCGTGCCTTTCCTACCCGATTGGCGCTGGCACCACGTGCCAGGCCACGCTCCGGGCCAAGTAGCCTTGTTTAGGGAGAAAGACGCCACCCTACTCGGGGCCGATGCTTTTGCCACGGCCAACCACGAGTCGGTGCCTTCGTTGCTGCTGCAGCGGCCGCAGGTAAGTGTAGCAGGCGCGCCTTTCAACTACAATTGGCAGCAGGTGCGGGAGTCGGTGCAGAAGCTGGCGGGTTTGCGCCCGGTTGCTATTGGCTGTGGACATGGCCCAGCCATACAAGGCGCCGAAGCCACCGATGGCCTCCAAAAGTTGGCGAACTTCTTTCCTATGCCCACCTACGGCCGTTACGTCAACGACCCAGCTCGCCTCGATGAAAACGGGGTAGCTTACTTGCCCGCCGCCCCGACGACCCTTTCCCTCAGCGCCTAACCTTGGCCCTTACGGGCGTAGGTTTGCTGGCCGGAGCAGCACTTCTACTTGTACTTCAGCGCCAACAGCGCCGCAAGCAGCAGACCTTTCCCTCCACCGACTACGTATCGTCGCGCCGCTTTGCAACGGGCTCCAAGAAGTAGACCAACTAGCTGTACAGCTTACACGGTGTGGTAATAGCAGAACGGCTAGACTCATCTGCACGCTCCACACTTTGCTATCCTAGCCTCAGTTCCTACACGTGTAGGGGCTGAGGCTAGTTGCTTTTGGTTACCACAAAGTCTGAGCATCAGTATGCTAAGCAATGCCTTCTTTCGTCTTTCAATGAAACAGTAACAACTCCTTTCCTTCATCTAAGAGCAAGGAAACCACACTGTGGTGTTACATTTCGGGATGATTCGTCTTCTCTTTTTTCTTGCCTGCCTCGTATTGGCTGCCCCGTCGGCTGCGCTGGCACAACGAGCGGCCTCAGCGGCTCCCACGCTCAAACCGTCGTTTTTCACTACCTATACTTACCTCACCTACGATATTCTGGATAAGAGCAGCGGCCCCACTCCTATTGCCGCCAAAGGCGTAGGCGGCACGCTTACCCTCAACCCCAACGGTACCTACCAGAAGCATCTGCAACTCGCCAACGCCGGCACTACCATGAGCTTCGACCAGACCGGCAAGTTCACTTTCTCTGGCGACCAGATCAGCTTCTCCTACACCGACAAAAAAGGCCAGCCCCGCACCGACCAGGGTTCTTTCCGCCTGCGCAACAACCTGCTTACGCTTGTTATCCAGGGGTTTCCGGCGGGGAACTCCAGCACGTATACGCTTCGGGCCCAATAAGGGCTTTGCCATCAGTCCTGGCACGTTAAGCGGCCCCTAGCGCGAATAGCAATTGCGCCCCGCTGGGCTTTCTATTAACTTGCACGCCTCTTTCGGCCCATCCTCGCCGACACAAAACTCACCAATTCACTATTTCACCAACTTACTATAGATGGGACGCGCATTTGAATTTCGTAAAGGCCGTAAAATGAAGCGCTGGGACCGGATGTCGAAAGACTTCACCCGTATCGGCCGGGAAATTGTAATGGCCGTGAAGGAAGGCGGTACGAATCCAGATGCCAATTCCCGCTTGCGCACGGCCATGCAAAACGCCAAAGGCGTGAACATGCCGAAAGACCGGGTAGAAGCCGCCATCAAGCGGGCCAGCAGCAAAGAAGAAAAGGACTACCAGGAAGTGGTGTATGAAGGCTACGCACCCCACGGTGTGGCCGTCGTGATTGAAACCGCCACCGACAATCCCACTCGCACCGTAGCCAACGTGCGCATGTATTTCAACCGGGGCAACGGCGCCCTCGGCACCGCCGGCTCCTCCGACTACACCTTCACTCGCAAAGGCGTATTCCGCCTCGCTGCCGAAGGACTCGACCTCGACGAGTTGGAACTTGAATTAATTGACGCCGGCGCCGAAGACGTGTACGCCGACCAGGAAGAAGATGAACACGGCAACGTGAAAGACTTTATCGTGGTGGAAACCAGCTTCACCGACTTCGGCCAGATGCAGAAGGCGCTCGAAGAAAAAGGTCTCGCCGTGGTTTCGGCGCAACTCCAGCGCGTACCCAACACCACCGTGCACCTCGAAGGCGACCAGCTAGAGGAAGTAATGAACCTCATCGAGAAGTTTGAAGAGGACGACGATGTGCAAGCAGTATACCACACGCTCGGGTAAAACCTATCATTCCGATAGATCATCGGCAAATGCGGGCCGCTCCCATTGGGGCGGCCCGCATTTGCTTTCCGGACTTTCGTCTACACGAAGTTTCTTATCCCAAGCTTGATACTATGACGATAGAGCCCATCATCGCCGATGTTAGTAATGCGCTTATCAACACTTTTTCGGCCATTGATGTGTGGTTCGATAAGGATAGCCGTCTGCGTGCTTACCGTCCAAGCAACGGCGGCTGGACGATAGACGAAATTCTGGAGCACATCGGTTTAACTAATCATTACCTGCTTATTCTCATAGAGAAGGGCGCCAATAAAGCTCTAGTAAACTTTCAACATGTTGACTTGTCAGCCGAGCTAGCTAATTACAATTTTCAGTACACAAAACTCAGCGAAATAGGTCAGCATAAATCGTTTGCCTGGATTCGGCCCGAGCATATGGAGCCAACGGGAAACAAGCCATTAGCAGAAGTGCGTAATCAACTGAAGGAACAAACGCACCAATGCCTTACTACTCTCGCAAAGCTTGACAATGGCGAAGGTATACTCTACAAAACAACCATGAGTGTGAATGGCTTAGGCAAGCTCGATGTGTACGAGTATATCTATTTCCTGGCACAGCATGCAAGAAGACACGTCATGCAAATGGAGAAGAACGAGTTCGAGTTCAACGCAGTAGTTGAATAACACGGCCGGCAAAAGTTCTATGGCAAGCTTTGAGAAGGGTTGAAATTATGGTTAGGTTTAGCTCACTATGCTAAACAAACTACTCGCCCCTGCTCTGCTCCTCGCAAGCATTCTGACCACTGCCTGCTCCACCCAATCCAAGCAGGAAACGGCCGCTTCTCCGGTGTCCACCTATTTCCAGCGCGCTGAATCGGGTGTGCAGGATGGTGGTGTGCAAGTCATTCCGATTACCACACTCAAAGGCAAGTTCAACGTCTGGACCAAGCGGTTTGGCAACAACCCCAAGATGAAGGTGCTGCTGCTCAACGGCGGCCCCGGCGCCACGCACGAGTATTTCGAGTGCCTGGAGAACTTCCTGCCCGCCGAAGGTATCGAGTTCATTTATTATGACCAGCTCGGCTGCGGCAACTCCGATAACCCCAAGGACACCGCTATGTGGAGCTTGCCGCGCTACGTGGAGGAAGTCGAGCAGGTGCGTAAGGCCTTGAACCTAACCAACGACAACTTTTACCTGCTCGGCCACTCCTGGGGTGGCATTCTAGCGGCCGAGTACGCCTTCAAATATCAGCAGAACCTGAAGGGACTCATCATTTCTAATATGATGATGAGTTGCCCGAGTACGGCAAGTACGCCAACGAAGTGCTGGCCAAGCAGATGAAACCCGAAGTACTAGCCGAAATCCGACAGATTGAAGCCCGCAAAGACTTCCAGAATCCGCGCTATATGGAGTTGCTGATGCCCAACTTCTACACTGAGCACATCCTGCGCATGCCCTTGGATAAGTGGCCCGAGCCCGTCAACCGCTCGTTCAGCAAAAGCAACAATTCGCTCTACGTGACCATGCAAGGCCCGAGTGAGTTCGGCATCGCTGGCAAGCTTACCACCTGGGACCGGACCAAGGATCTACCCAAGCTGTCGGTACCCGTCCTCTCTATCGGCGGCAAGTACGACACCATGGACCCTGAGCACATGCGCCGCATTGCCACTCAAGTGCAGAACGGTACGGCCCTCATCTGCCCCAACGGTAGCCACATGAGCCTCTACGACGACCAGCAGACCTATATGGACGGCCTCATCAAGTTTGTTCTAGGTGTGAACAAAGGCGAGAAGAAAGTGGCGCTATAAAGTATTCAATCACCGTTACAAGCCGGTCCCTATTGATTACCCAGCAGTAGAGTTTTCCTCGCATTCCAACAACGCCAACGGCTCAGTTCACTAGCACGACATGCGCTAGTGAACTGAGCCGTTGGCGTTGTCGAGATTCTCGGCTTGCCTAAGGATGGCACCACGAAGAATAGGTCATCAGAAAATCAGAGTATTAAGTCTGTAACAATTTTTATTAGTTTTGAACAATACCGTTCCATTTCAAGTAAATACTTTACTGCTAAAAACCGGAAGCTCTCTTGTTCAATAGAATTCGAGCATAAGGAAAGGCGTGCTTCAATAGCTAGGCAGAGCTACTGACTGCTTCATCGAAGCGTCAGGATCAGCACCTGCTACTCCATTCCTCACACTCAAGAAGCTGCTGCTACAAGAAGGCACCTGCTTCCTGAATCCAGACTTCTTCAGTGAACAGAGTATGGTACTTGTTGAATTGCTGGGCACTCCCAGTTTTGATAGCGCAACGCAGCATGAATGACAACTACTTTTTTTCGACTTCACTAGGACAGTCGTTGGCAACTTCCCCATTTCGTTGGCGGCTGTACGCGGCCAAGCGGCACCTAGCTGGAACCATAGGCACTTTTCTACTAGCCCTAGTTCCGGCTGGAGCAGCTTTAGCCCAGGGCCCGACTGTCACGGCTCTTTCGCCAGCACGCAACGCTGTGACAGCCGCCCGCGCTACGCCCGTGGCAGCTAGCTTCTCAGAGAGCATTAACGCTGCTACTGGCAATAACCTTACGGTGTATTCGTCCCAAGCAGGAGGTAAGAAGACTGGCACCTACTCTACTAATGGCAATACTGTCACGTTTGATCCTACCACCGATTTCAAGCCTGGCGAAACGGTGTTTGCTACTGTTCCGGCCACGCTGCAAGGCACAAGTGGGGCGGCAGCCAGCAAACAGGTTTTTCAGTTCACTACCGCTACGGGCGGCGGTGGCCGAGGCACCTTCAGTGGTAACCTAAACGTGGGCGTAGGCTCTAATCCTAGAAATTCGGTGTTAGCTGATGTAAACGGGGATGGCAACCTGGATCTGCTGACGGCCAACGAGCGTAGCGGCATCGGAGACCGGCCCGGTACCGTGAACGTGCGCTTTAATGACGGCGCGGGCACGTTCAGCAACACTCATCAGAACGTAGTTGTAGGCAAACTTCCATACTACGTGGCCACTGCAGATGTCGACGGCGACGGCGACTTGGATTTGCTTTGTGCGAACGGCGGCAATTCAAGCCAGACTGCAAGCAGCACAGTAAGTGTACGCCTCAATAATGGAAGTGGCACTTTCACTGACACAGGTCAAGATGTGCCTGTCAGTAATGACCCTGCTAGTATGGCGCTAGGTGACATCGACGGTGATGGTGACTTGGACTTGGTTGTGGCTAATGGCACCAGTTCTCTCAGTGTACGAATCAACAATGGCACCGGTACGTTTGATGGTCGTCAGGAGATATCTGTCCTTCAAGTTAGAGTTGTAGTAATAGGAGATATCGACGGTGATGGTGATTTAGACTTGCTCTCTACTAGCAATAACCAAAGCCGAGTAATTACCCATTTGAATGGTGGTGATGCCAGCGGTTCTAACACAGGCACATTCACAGAAGGTCAGAATGTGGCCGTGGGTACCCGTCCTCAAGGCCTAGCAGTAGGCGACGTGGATGCCGACGGCGACCTTGATATATTCGCAGCAAACAGCGGTGATAATGCAGTGAGCGTGCGGCTTAATAATGGCACCGGCCGCTTTAGTGGGAGTCAAGAGGTTACGGTGGGGCAACACCCCAAAGCGTGACAGTAGGCGACGTGGATGCCGACGGCGACTTGGATTTACTTGCGTCAAATAATGACCCTAACGGTACTGTAAGTGTGCGCCTCAACGACGGCACTGGTAATTTCGATGGCAACCAAGACGTTGCAGTAGGCCTAGGCCCTCGTAGTGTAGCGGTAGGCGACTTAGATAATGATGGCGACTTAGACTTCGTAACAGCCAATTACCTGAGCGGCACCGCGAGCGTGCGCCTCAACCAAGATCAGGCGCAGGTACCTACCATCACTAGCCTGAGCCCAGCCGCCGAGTTGCCGGGCATGCCGGTAACCATCACCGGGACTAACTTTACTAACAACAGTACCGTTAGCTTTGGCGGCGTACCTGCGAGCAGCGTAGCATTAAACTCGTCTACTTCTCTTACAGCAGTTGTACCGGCCGGCGCAGCGGTGGGTAATAGCCCCGTGGTCGTGTCCAATTCGCCTGGAAACGACGCCAGCAACCCAGCTTTCACGGTGCTAAAAGTGTTCGATGGCACAACTAGCTGTCTTACGTCGAATGGCCATGAAGCCACTGGTGACGGAGCTTGGCACTACTTACTTACGGCAGAAGGTGAAGTGGTGGCTGCCATCCAGGATACTCGCAAAAGCTTGGGCAATGTTACGGTTGGCCTCCAAGCAATCGAACCCACTACGCCTGTGCGCCAAGACGGACGGGGCCACTACTACCTCGACCGCAACTTTGTGGTAACGGCCGACATTAGCAAATTCCCAAACCATACCATTAACATGCGCTTCTATGGCCTGACTAGTGAGTTTGCGCGCCTCCAGACTGTTGACCCCGCCGTGAATTACGACAACCTTAAGGTTACGCAGTACAACAGTGAAAACAATGATGAAGACTGCGACTTCGAAAACAACGACTTCATCTACGGCGAGTCTAATGTGCTAGCTGCCCCAGCCAGCACTCCCGGCAACGACGTGCCATGGTTTGTGGCAGAAGTAGCGGTAGCCGACCATTTCTCGGAGTTTTATCTTACGGGCAGTTCCCGGCCACTACCTGTAGAGCTCACCAGTTTCACAGCTGAGCAGCACAACGCAGCAGTACAGCTACGTTGGCGCACCGCCTCGGAGCAGAACAGCGCGCAGTTCGAGGTGGAACGTAGCCGCGACGGTCGCACTTTCCAAACCATCGGTCAGGTAGCCGCGCAGGGCACGAGCACCCGCCCCAGCGACTACAATTTCGATGATGCAAAGTACCCAACCGGTGTGACCTTGCTCTACTACCGCCTCCGGCAAGTTGACCAAGATGGTACGGCTACCTACTCGCCAGTGCGGACAGTAACCTTAGGCGACGTCGCCCGCACACTACGCGTGTACCCTAACCCAGCTCGTAACCAGCTTACAGTAGCTGGAGTTGCGCCAGGGGCTATGGTCGAGTTGTTCGACGCTACCGGACGTCGGGTGTTGCGCATCACTGCCGATGAAAACGGTAGTAAGGAGCTGCGTTTGCCAGATGGACTGCCAGCTGGGGTATACTTGGTGCGCAGCGGTTCCCAATCAAGCCGCTTAGCAGTGCAATAACCATTATCAGATAGAGAACTTACAAAGCTTAAGCGTTTGTAAGTGGGGTCGACTCTATTAAGGGCTACGAGAGCTATAGTAGCTCTATTGCTGTAATTTCTCTCACTTTACTGTACCGTTTCTCTTGAGGCTGGTAAAGATCAACTTCCTGCCAGCTTACACGTGCTTGTCGGCCTTGTAAAGTGTTTATCTGAGATAAGATTTCGTCAGCACCAGGAAATCGACTTAACCACACAAACTCGACGTTGTCGCCCTTCGCAATCTGCAATTGCAACCGAGCCAAACCTGTGCCTTGTAGCACACCTAACTTCCCTGTCGACTGCCCCGTCGTTGCAGCCGTTGATGCAGGTGTAGTAGCTACCATTTGCGTTAAATTCATGAAGGCCGGACAATCTTGCAATAGTTGAGCACCTACTTCAGTACCAATCTGATTCATAGTTTTAGTGTCACCAAAAGCTTCAGATCCGTACAACCGTTTTATAGCGGTCATTTCTTTACCTGCTACCGGAGCAAAGGCTTGTGTGAGAATCTTCAGATACTGTTCTCTAGTAAGAGGCTGAGTTTTCTGTTCGACAACTGCTTTTTCAAGAATTGGGCATATTGCCGCAGCCATCTTTAGGTTTAACTCCTGCTTAGTTTGCTGTGCATAACTTGAGACAACACTTGAAATAGAAGTCCAGAATAACAGAAAAGCGAAACGAGCGCAAAAAGGCATATAGCATTAAAGTAAGTGTGTTATAATCTTGCAAAGCTAGTAGTAATCCTCGCTCTAACTACGGTTGGCTAGAGGTTTTATAGTTCGTTCTCACTTCCTGTGGCTATTGCCGTATTCCTTCCATTTGGCTTATGCGTAGCTTTGTGAATCGTTTTGCCGCCACGTTGGCCAGCTAAATAAGAACACCAACTAGAAATTCAGCACATGACCACCCGGCTCAATAAGTACATCAGTGAAAGCGGCTTTTGCTCCCGGCGGGAAGCCGACAAGTTTATCGAGCAAGGCAACGTGTTTGTGAACGGCAAGCGGGCCAAAATTGGCGTACAGGTCGGTAGCAAAGACCGGGTGGTGGTGAACGGACACGCCATAGAGCCCCGCGCCGAAGAAGATGCCGTGTACATCGCCTTCAACAAGCCGCCGGGCATCACGAGCACTACTGAGCGGGGTGTAAAAGGCAATATCATCGACTACATCAAGCACAGTGTGCGCATCTTCCCTATTGGCCGCCTCGATAAAGAGTCGCAGGGGCTGATTTTGCTCACCAGCAACGGTGACATTGTCAACAAGATTCTGCGGGCCGGCAACCGCCACGAAAAGGAATACATCGTGATGGTGGATAAGCCCATCACCGATCAGTTCATTGAAGCCATGGCCAATGGCGTATCGATTCTGGGCGTAATGACGCAGAAGTGCGAGGTAAAAAAGGAAACCAACTACATCTTCCGCATCACTCTGATTCAGGGCATGAACCGCCAGATCCGGCGCATGTGCGAGGCGTTTGGCTACGAGGTAGTGCAGCTAGAGCGGATTCGGGTAATGAACATCAACATTAAAAGCCTTGGCGTAGGCGAATGGCGCGAGCTAACCGAAAAGGAACTGAAAGTGCTATTTGAGATGATAGAACACTCCAGCAGCACCGACGACGGCTCTGTGCCCCGCCGCCGCAAAACCGTTTCCACCGCCGAGCAGTGGGCCGACCGTCCTTCGCGCAAAACGGCTCGTCCTATCACTGGCCAGCCCGCTATTGCACGCCCCGCCTCTGGTTCTCTCGACGAGGATATTCCCCGCAAACCTAAAACCAAGCTTGCTGGCACCTGGATCGAGAAACCCTCGGGCCGCAAACCAGCCACGCCCCGCGGCTTGGCTGCGGCGGGCCGGGCCGCTGGTTCGGGGCGGCCGGTTGGCACGCCGGGCGCCCGTCCTGGCCGCCCGGCGGGTCCCGCCAAAGGCTCGGCTGGCGGATCTGCCAAGCCTAAGAATTCCACCCGTGGTACCCGCGGGAGTGCCCGACCCGGCAAACGATCATAGCCACAGCGAGCCGCTCGAATCGAGCGGCTCGTTGTGTTTTAACAGTTCCTTGATAGTTATAGCGGGTCATAGTAAAGTCTGATTTTTTAGTTGTAAGCAAGTAGGATAAAGCAAGCAATATCCCAATGAAATATATACTATAAGCTGCGATAAAGCTTATTTCAATGTCTAAAGCCCTGGCTATGGGATGCCCATTGACTTTGCTAGAATCAGGTTTTGAAAAGTCTAACAGAGGCAGAAGTTTGGATACAGGGTTGGTGGAGTAGCTTGCTATGTTTGGCTTGTCGTTCGGCTATTCACCGGCGTTTCTGATCCAACCCAAACTTACTAACACAGTATGAACTCCAAGCCCTCCAACGCATTCGTTGCCGCCTCATGGGTGGCGTTACTAGCCGGAATGGCTGCCTTCATTATCGGCCTCTGGAATGCGCAGATGCCGCTCAACGAAAAAGGCTACTATTTCACGGTGCTGATGTACGGCCTGTTTTCGGCGGTTTCCTTGCAAAAGAGTGTGCGCGACCAACTTGAAGGCGTGGCAGTAACCAATATCTACTACAGCCTAAGCTGGTTTTCCACCATCCTGACGGTAGCGTTGTTGGTGGTCGGCCTGTGGAATGCCACGCTGGCGCTGAGCGAAAAGGGCTTCTATGCCATGTCGTTCATGCTGGCTTTGTTTGGCGCCATTGCCGTGCAGAAAAATACCCGCGACACCCGCAGCAGCAACCCTATATAACGGCCAGCAACCGACTTAACGCCAACACGCAGCGCCACTAAATTTGCCTACGCCATATTGCAGCGGATTTCACTAAAGTCTTGTATGAGCGTTACAAACGAAAAAGCGAAGATGCTAGCCGGCGAGTTATATCAAGCCAACGACCCGGAACTTGTGGCGGAGCGGCTGCGGGCCAAGACCTTATGCCACCGCTACAACCAGGAACCCGTGGAACTCAACAAGCAGGTGTTAGCCGAATTGCTAGGCTATGAAACCGACGCCTACATCGAGGCCCCGTTGCGCTGCGACTATGGCTATAACATCAAAGTAGGGCGAAACTTCTACGCCAACTACAACCTCACCATCCTCGACTGCGCCCCCGTCACCATTGGCGACAATGTATTTATAGCGCCAAATGTACTGCTCAGCACGGCGGGGCATCCTGTGGAAGTAAGGCCGCGCGTAGCGGGTTGGGAATTTGCCCGCCCCATCACCATCGGCGACAATGTATGGCTGGGAGCCGGCGTGCTAGTTATGCCTGGTGTCACCATCGGGGCGGGCACCACCATTGGGGCGGGCAGCGTCGTTACGCGCGACATTCCGGCTGGTGTGGTGGCTGTGGGCAATCCGTGCCGGGTGCTCCGCGAGTTGCCTGCGTAGCAACAACTTGATTGCTAAGCCGCCATCATATAAACTTATCACTATGTTTGAAGCGACAAACCGCAGCTTTGCCAGCTGGCGGTCTTTTCGCTAATTCTTACACAGCCTGTTTTATGAATCAGAAGCCTTCCAACGCCTTTGTTGCCGCTTCTTGGGTTGCCTTGCTGGCCGGTATGATTGCCTACATAGTAGGTTTGTGGAACGCCACCATGCTCCTCAATGAGAAAGGCTATTACTTCACTATTCTACTGTTTGGCTTGTTCGCTGCGGTTTCACTGCAAAAAAGTGTCCGCGACCAACTGGAAAATATTCCCGTCACCAACATCTATTACGGTCTTTGCTGGTTTGCAACCTTGGCAGCTATTGTGCTGCTAGCCGTAGGCCTGTGGAACGCCACGTTGGCGCTGAGCGAAAAGGGTTTCTATGCTATGTCATTCATGCTGGCTTTGTTTGGCGCCATTGCCGTGCAGAAAAATACGCGCGACACTCGCAGCGCCTCCGAATAACCAGGCTACCTTATTTTTTCTATCCATGCTGACTGCTGTCTAGGACGGCTTTTAGCATGGATGATTATTGCCGCCATGGAACTAGCAGAACCAAGCAGGGCGGTATATAGTTGATTACCAGCACGAACCCAAGCAGTAGCAGTTAAATCTACTTTCAGTAGAACACGCTACAATCCTGACCTTAGTAGGACAGCTATAAGTAGCACAGCAGCTTGGCACTGGAGCTATACACTGATCATGAGGATATGCGCAACAGACAGACACTAGCCCATCCTGTATTGTCGAAACTACTTCTCCTGTATCTTGCGGACCGCTGTGTAATTTCGATGCTGGCGGGCTGCTTTTCTTGCCAGGTTGGCAGCCGTTGAACCCAACCCTTCCCCACACATGATTCGCACTGACTGGACTCTCGAAGAAGTAAATGCCATTTATAACCAGCCCGTGCTGGAACTCGTGACGCAAGCGGCTGCCATTCATGCGCAGACCCAGGCCACCGGTGAGGTACAGGTATGTACCCTATTAAGCGTAAAAACCGGCGGCTGCCCCGAAGACTGCGCCTACTGCCCCAAGCCGCCCGCTACCACACCGGCGTGCAAGCCCACAAACTCCTCCCCGATGCTGAAGTAATAGCCGCAGCCCAACGCGCCAAGGATTCGGGTAGCACTCGTTTCTGCATGGGTGCCGCCTGGCGCGAAATCCGCGACAACAAGGACTTCGACCGGGTACTAGGCATGGTAGAGCAAGTAAACGAGCTTGGTTTGGAAGTGTGCTGCACCCTCGGCATGCTGAACGAGTACCAAGCCGAACGCCTCAAGCAAGCCGGCCTCTACGCTTACAATCATAACCTCGATACCAGCGCCGAACACTACTCGGAAATCATCACCACCCGCACCTACGACGACCGCCTCAACACGCTTGAACACGTGCGTAAGGCTGGTATTTCGGTGTGCTCGGGCGGCATCATCGGCCTTGGCGAAACCGACGAAGACCGTATTGCCATGCTCCATACGTTGGCTACTCTGCCCGCTCACCCAGAGTCGGTGCCCGTGAATGCCCTGGTGCCGGTGGCCGGCACGCCCCTTGCCGAACAGCCTCGCGTGAGCGTGTGGGAAATGCTGCGCATGATAGCCACCGCCCGCATTCTGATGCCCAACACCATGGTGCGCCTCTCGGCCGGCCGCCAGGAGATGCCCGTCACCGAGCAAGCCTTGTGCTTCCTAGCCGGCGCCAATTCCATCTTCAGCGGCGAAAAACTCCTCACCACCCCCAACCCCGACTTCGACGCCGACAAGCAGATGTTTGCTCTGCTAGGCTTGAAGCCACGCAAATCGTTCAAGGACGTGCCCGAAGGCGCCATGGTGCTGGGCCGAGAAGCCTCGGTAGAGGCATAGTTTTAAAGTTAAAAAGCTAGTTCCCCTTCTCAGCTGAGGAGGGTTAGGGATAGTTGAACAACTAGAAATTAAAGCTAGTTACTGTTCAACGCGTGGTTAAGCACCCCTAGCCCTCCTCAGTTGAGAAGGGGAACTAGCTTTTTTGCCCTAGATTTTCATTTTCATGTTCGGCACCTCCCCTCTTCACCAGCGTTTCGCCCATCAACTCGCCCAACGCGAAGCAGATGGCACGCGGCGCCGCCTGACGCAACCCGCGGCTGGCCTGGTGGATTTCAGTTCCAATGATTATCTGGGACTTAGTCGCCACCCGGCGCTACAAGCCGCATTACAACATGCCACCACCGAAGCAGCCGGGAGTACTGGTTCCCGGCTGCTTACTGGCAACTCCGCTGCCACCGAAGTACTCGAAACCCACTTAGCCGAGTTTCACCGAGCAGAAGCAGCGTTGCTCTTCAACTCCGGTTACGCAGCCAACATGGGCTTCTTCTCCGCTGTGCCCCGCCGCGGCGATACCATCCTTTACGATGAAGCCTCGCACGCCTCCGTGAAAGACGGTATTCGCAGCAGCTTTGCCACCGCCTGGAGCTTCCGCCACAACGACTTAGCTGATTTAGAGCGGCGCCTAGCTCGTGCTACCGGCGCTGTATTCGTAGCCGTAGAAGCCTTATACTCCATGGATGGCGACATGGCGCCGCTGGCAGAATTAGCCGTGTTTTGTCGGGAGCGGGAACTGTACTTGGTGGTAGATGAGGCGCATAGCAACGGCATTTATGGCCCAAACGGCGAAGGCCTAGTAGTTGCTTTGGGTTTGGAAGCCGATGTCTTTGCTCGCATCCTCACCTTCGGCAAGGCCTTAGGCAGTCAAGGCGCGGTGGTAGCCGGTCCTTCCCTACTACGCGACTATCTTCTCAACTTCAGCCGCCCCTTCATCTACACCACGGCCCTGCCTCCACTCACTGTAGCTGGCTTGACAGTAGCTTACTACCTATTACCTGATCTGGCGCCGGAGCGGGAGCAGCTATTTGAGCTTTCCGAGTACCTGAAACATACGCTCAATACTGTGCCCGGTCTGCGCGTACCCTTGGACAGCCATATCATCCATCCAGTCTTCTTCCCTACTAACCCCGGCCCGAAGCAGTACGCCGCGTAGCCGCTGCCGCCCAACAAGCTGGCTTCGACGTCCGGCCCATTGTGTCGCCAACGGTACCCGCGGGTACGGAACGACTACGGCTTATTGTGCATAGTTTTAACACACGGGAAGAAATTGACGGACTGGCGGCAGTGTTAGGTCAACTACTTGATGTGGCACATTCTATCATCTTGTAATAAAGCATCCGAGGTCCGCCTTATCTATACATGAGGTTACTCGATACAAAGTAACTCTCTTATTTGCCTTTTCTCCTTTGGAACGACTCTTCATTACCGGCATCGGGACTGACGTAGGTAAGACCCTCGTGTCAGCTATTTTAACTGAGGCTTTGCAAGCCGACTACTGGAAGCCGGTGCAGGCAGGTTTGGAGCCTACCACCGATGCGGCTACCGTACGCAGCTTGGTACAGAACCCGGTGAGTAAGTTCTGGCCCGAGCGGTACCGGCTACAAATGCCAGCTTCGCCTCACGCGGCGGCAGCGGCCGAAGGCCTAGAACTGCACGCCTCTGACTTTGAGCTACCTGCTACAAACAACCATTTGATTGTAGAGGGCGCGGGCGGGCTGTTGGTGCCGCTAGCGCCGGGTTTGCTTATAGCCGACTTGGCGCTGCAATTTCAACTCGATGTGGTGGTAGTTTCGCGCAACTACTTGGGTAGCATCAACCATACCTTGCTTACGTTGGAAGCTTTACAAGCGCGTGGATTACGCGTACGCGGCCTAGTGTTCAACGGCGACCCAACACCTGCTACCGAAGATTTTATCAGTCAACACACCAACGTTCCGCTAATGCCTCGGCTACGGCTAGAGCCGGAAGTTTCAGCAACGGTAGTGCGCGGGTATGCGGCCACCTTCCGGGCATGGTTTGGGCTATAATCTGAGAGTGTTGAGGCTTCATTCGGCGCGGCAATGAGGCGGAGCCGTTACCTTTGCCGCCCCAATTTGTTATTGCTTCATGCCTACTCTTGCCGAACGGGACCACGCCGTATTGTGGCATCCATACACTCAGATGCAAACCGCGCCGCTGCCAGTGCCCATTGTGCGCGGCGAAGGCTCCTGGCTGATTGCAGAAGATGGTACCCGCTACCTCGACGGCATTTCGTCGTGGTGGGTGAATTTGCACGGGCACGCCCACCCGCACATTGCGGCGCGGGTGAGTGCGCAGCTGCACACGCTAGAACACGTGTTGTTCGCCGGTTTCACGCACCCATCGGCCGTGGAGCTAGCCGAGCAATTGCTGGAAATCCTGCCCGCCAACCAGGCCCGCGTGTTCTACTCCGATAATGGCTCGACAGCTGTGGAAGTAGCTATCAAGATGGTGATGCAGTACTTCCACAACCAGGGCCAGCCCGAGCGCCGCACCTTTATCTGCTTCCGTGACTCTTACCACGGTGACACGTTCGGAGCCATGTCGGTGAGCGGGCGGGGCGCTTTCACGGCGCCGTTTGGGCCCTATTTGTTTGATGTGGAGTTCATTGATGTGCCGGTACCAGGCCGCGAAGCCGAGGTGCTGGCTCAGTTAGACGCCGTAGTAAGTCGCCCCGATGTGGCTGGCTTTATCTTCGAGCCGCTATTGCTGGGCACTGCCGGAATGGTCACGTATTCAGTTGAAGTGCTCGATGAGCTTGTGCGCCGTTGTCACCGCCATGGCGTGCTTTGCATTGCCGATGAGGTGATGACGGGTTTTGGACGCACCGGGCCGCTATTTGCCAGCGAATTGCTTACCGAGCAGCCCGACATTATGTGCTTCTCCAAAGGTCTGACGGGGGTACTATGGCTATGGGCCTCACTACTTGCACTGGTGTCATTTATGAAGCCTTTTTAAGCGAAGACCGGCTCAAAACGCTCTTCCATGGTCACTCCTACACCGCCAACCCCATAGCCTGCGCGGCGGGCCTGGCTAGCCTCGAACTTACCCGCGCCCCGAGTGCACGAACCAACGGGCACGCATTGCCGCAGCCCACGCCGCCTTTCGGCAGGAAATAGAAGGGCAGCCGGGCGTTCGGGCAGTGCGTCACTTAGGCACCATGCTGGCCGTAGAGTACGACCCCGGCGAAGGCACTAGCTACTTCAGCAACCTCCGCGACGAACTTTATCAACTAGCGCTACGCAACCACGTGGTGTTGCGGCCGCTTGGCAACGTGGTGTACTTGCTGCCCCCTACTGCACTACCAACGACGAGCTAGAGAAACTCTACCAAGTACTGCAGCAGATGCGGGAATTAGTACTTACGCTTACGTCTTCCGCCGCCCATGCCTAACGCAGAAGGCCTGATTGTTATTCGGGGGCGGGGCCGGGCGTGTGCGCTCGGCACTAATTTGGCCGCCTACTCTGCTAGTGAGGCTTCGCCGTTTCAAACGCGAAGTGTAGTCGCGCACCAGTTGCCGGTGGCTGCGCTGCCTGCTACCACCGAAGAAGCTGTAGCAGCTCTCCGCCGCGCCCATCCTGCCTACCGCCAACTCGACCGGACGGTGCTGCTGGCGCTGCTGGCCGCTCGGCAAGCTACCACTGAAGCGGGTTGGGTTACCGAGGCATCTGGCACTGTGGTTGAGCAGTTGACTGCTGTTGAGACCCCAATAGCGAACAGTGTGCTTACCAAGGCAGCAGCTAGCCACAATACGGGTACTCTCAATCAACAAACTTCTATCCCCAATCAGCAACCTGAAATCAGCGTGAGTATCGGTTCTAGCCGTGGGGCTACGGAACGGCTAGAGCAGTTTCACCGCGAGTTTCTGGCAGATGGCGTGGTACCCGTGGCCGCTTCGCCGCTGACTACGCTTGGTAATGTGGCGAGCTGGGTGGCATTTGATGCGGGCAGTACTGGCGGCGCGGCTCTTAGCCATTCCAGTACGTGTAGCAGCGCCTTTCAGGCGCTCGGCAATGCCGTGGCGTGGCTGCGGGCCGGCATGGCCACCCGCTTTTTGGCTGGCGGCACCGAAGCGCCCCTCACCGATTTCACGCTCACCCAGATGCACACCTTGGGCATCTACTCCACCTTTCCAGCTACCGATTGGCCCTGCCGGCCCGGTGCCGGCCGACCTTCGTCTTTCGTGTTAGGCGAAGGAGCCGCCGTATTCGCGCTGGAAAAGGTGGACGCTTCCGCGTTAACGATCGAACTCCAGCAGCCCGGACAACCGGTATTTGTGTTGGAAGCCGTAGGGTTTGGCTTTGAAGCCATAGCCAGCAAAACCGGACTTTCACCCGACGGGCAACATTTTCAGCAAGCTATTGGCCACGCTTTGCGCCAAGCGGGCCGTACGCCAACCGACATAGACGCCGTGGTGCTACACAGCCCCGGCACCCCGGCCGGTGACGCGTCGGAACGAGCGGCACTGCGCACAATTTTCGGCGAAGAACTGCCTCCGCTCTTATCCAACAAGTGGCTAGTGGGCCACACGCTAGGAGCATCGGCGGCGCTGAGCTTGGACTTTGCGCTGCATGTGCTTGCAACGCAGCAGTGGCTCCCAGTTCCGTTTGCTACTGATTTAGCGCCAGCCCCAACTCGGCCTATTCGGCGCATTCTAGTAAATGCAGCCGGTTTTGGGGTAATGCAGCTAGTGTGTTGGTATCGATGCTCTAGCGCTAGGTGTCTTTGGTGTCTGATTAGCAACATTGAAAAGCACGATTGCCTCGTTAGCAATGGGCCTGCCCCTTACCCTATTTGCGGATGGCTGTTACTGCAGAATCAAGAGGATTGAATTACTGAAAGTACTATAACTTCCCGTTCGCGTTATATTGCGTACTGGCCGCAACGGCCAAGCGCTTTGGCGTGTCTCTGCTCTTGTCTCTAATCAACCAACTGAATGCTGCGTTCTACTCTTTTTTTGCTTGCCCTTGGCCTTACGGCTTCGGCTTTCGCTCAAACCAAACCAACCACTACGCCCGACCCTGCCATCACCAAAATGGTGGAAGAAATATCGGAAAAGAACCTGCGGGATGATATCGACAAGCTCGTGAGCTTTGGCACCCGCCACACCTTATCGGATACCAAAAGCAAGAAGCGCGGCATCGGGGCGGCTCGCAATTGGGTGGAAGACGAATTCAAGAAGTACAGCAAAGCCAGTGGCGGCCGTTTGAAAGTCGAGCAGGACACCTTCACCATCAAGCCCGACGGCCGCCGCATCAACCGGCCCGTGGTGATGGCCAACGTCATGGCCACGCTGCCTGGCACCGACCCCAACGACAAGCGCATCTTCGTGGTGAGTGGGCACATCGACTCGCGCGTGTCCGACGTGATGAACGCCACAGCCGATGCGCCAGGCGCCAACGACGACGGTTCCGGCACGGTGGCCGTGATGGAGCTTGCGCGGGTGATGAGCAAGCAGCAGTTCCCGGCCACCATCATTTTCGTAGCGGTGCAGGGCGAAGAGCAGGGCCTCTACGGCTCGACTCACATGGCCAAACGCGCCAAAACCGAAAACTGGAACCTGGTGGCTATGCTCAACAACGACATTATGGGCAACTCCACTGGCCACGACCCGGAAATCAAGAACACCACGCAGCTGCGCGTATTCAGTGAAGGCGTGCCCGCCAACGAAACCCCCGACGAAGCCAAGGTACGTCGTACACTGTCCTCGGAAAACGACTCGCCGAGCCGCCAGCTTGCGCGCTATATCCGCACCGTCACCAAAAACCACGTAGCGGGCCATGAGGTAGTGCTGGAGTACCGCCCCGACCGGTTCCTGCGCGGCGGCGACCATACGCCCTTCAACCAGCAAGGCTTTACGGCGATACGCTTCTCGGAAATGAACGAGGACTTCCGCCATCAGCACCAGGATTTGCGCACCGAAAACGGCGAAGAATACGGCGACCATGCCAAGTTTATGGACTTCGCGTATCTGCGCAAAAACACTGGCGTGAACCTGGCTGCCCTCGCCAACTTAGCCCTGGCGCCCGCTGCTCCTGAAAACGTAGGCGTACTCACCGCCAAGCTCACCAACCGCACAGAGCTTCAGTGGGAAGCGCCCAAAGCCGGCGAAAAACCAGCTGGCTACTACGTGCTGATGCGCGAAACCAGCGCGCCCGAGTGGCAGCAGAAGTTCTTCGTGACGGACACGAAAGCCGACTTGCCCCACAGCAAAGACAACTTCATTTTCGGGGTTGTATCCGTAGATGCCGAGGGCCACGAAAGCCTGCCCGTGCTACCGAAGCCGGTGCGCTAAACCTTTTAAGTTTCGTTGCGAAGCCGCCGCCTATATACACCAAGTGAGTGCAGGTAGGCGGCATTGCTATGTATTGTCTAACGATGTCAAAGCCATCTGGCCCTTCACTTATCCACTCACAATCCGTGTTAGTTGCAGCGAATTACACAAACGTTAATCTTGTTTATCAATAAGCTCACTAAGTGCGGCTATCCTGTTTGGCTACTGTGGAGGTAAACGCAGCTACTTAACAGCGCTTATTTTCTTTTCACCACCTTACTTGCCAGGGCAACTGGTGTTCACGCGGAAAAGCACTTTATTTATCTAAAATAGGTAAATTTGCCTTTAAAATAGCATAATAACGCAAGAACACAAGCCGAAAACGGAGCTACGAAAACCTTTGCATACAGGAGAGTGCGGGACGGCAACGTCAAATTTAACAGAGTACTTTCTGTGGAATTTATTGAACCTCACCCTCAGTCTTATGGACAAACTCTATGGCTTGACTCGGAAGCTTCCTGTTGCAGCTGCGCTACTGGCAATAGCGCCCGCCGCAGTAGCTCAGGCAGTAACCGGTAAGGTTACCGCCGACGATTCGAAGGCCCCCCTACCCGGCGTTACGGTTGTATTGAAAGGTAGCACGACAGGCACAGCAACCGGGGCAGATGGCAGCTTCTCACTGAACGTTCCTAACCGGCAGGGTACCCTCATTTTCTCCTTTATTGGATATGCCACGCAGGAAGTGCCGATTGATGGCCGCTCGGAGGTATCCATTGTACTAGGCACCGACACCAAGGCCCTGCAAGAAGTAGTGGTAGTCGGCTACGGCTCCCAGAAAAAGAGCGACGTAACAGGCGCTTTGTCGTCGGTTTCGGAAGAGCAGATTCAGCAGGTAACCACCCAAAACCTGACGCAGGCCTTGCAAGGTCGGGCGGCGGGGGTGGACGTGGCTGGTGGCAACTTCCGCCCCGGCGAAACGCCTGCTATCCGCATCCGGGGCAACCGCTCCATTCGGGCATCCAACGAGCCGCTGTACGTGGTAGACGGCATTCCGCTAGCGCAGGGCACCGGCCTCAACGACTTCAACCCACAGGATATTCAATCTGTGGAAGTACTGAAGGACGCGTCGGCTACGGCCATTTACGGCTCCCGCGGGGCCAATGGCGTCGTGATTGTGACCACCAAGCGCGGGCAGGAAGGCAAGTTCACGCTCAACTACAACAACTATTTCAGCATTGATAAGGCCTCACGCACGTTGGACTTGTTCAACGGCGGTGAGTTCCTGGAATTGCAGCGCGAAGCCAACCGCAACACCAATGCCTACGCGCCCCGTTACGCTGATCCAGCCCTCGACTACACTCTGTTCGGCGCAGTGGACCCCAATGCGTGGGAAGGTATTGCCGACGGCTACGAGTGGGAAGACCGCGCAACGCGTAAGGTAGCCTATCGCCCCACTACCGAGGAAGAGCGTGCCCTTTATGGCGCCAACGTCACTCAAATTCCGGTTTATGATGCCAGCAAGGTGCGCACCACCGACTGGCAAAAGCTAGCCCTACGCACGGCCCTGACTCAGAACCACCAAATCAGCGCCAGCGGCGGCAACGATAAGTTGCGAGCTTCGATGTCGGTGGGTTACCTCAACCAGGAAGGCATTCAGAAAGGACAGGACTTCACGCGCTACAACGCCCGCGTCACGCTCGACTACAAGGTCAACAACATCGTCACGCTGGGCGCTTCGACCAACGCCAGCTTGGCGGTGCAGAACTACGGACCCGATATCTACGGTCGCGCCACCGGCCAGATTCCGTACGCGACGCCGTATGCGCCCGATGGGACGTTCATTGTCAGCCCGGCGTTTGTATCCACGATTTACAACCCACTGCGCGAGGCCGAAAACGCCTTCAACGAGCGGCGCGTAACCCGTTTCTTCGGCAGCTTCTATGGCGAGGTAAAGCTCCCCGTAGAAGGGCTGCGCTACCGCCTCAACGTAGGGCCTGACTTCCGGAACAATCGTACGGGTATCTTCCAGTCGGCGCGGGCTATTGCCCGGGATGCCGGCGGCCCCAACTCCACATCTTTCGCGCAGTACGACCAAGGGCAGAACTTCACTTACGTGGTGGAAAACCTGTTGTTCTACGACAAGCAGATCAACGAAAATCATAGCCTTGGCATTACAGCCCTGCAAAGCGTGCAAGCTGACCGCAGCGAAAGCTCGTCGATCAGCGCCGTAAACTTGCCTTACGACAGCCAGAAGTGGTACAACTTGGGTTCGACGTATCAGGCGGCGGCCAACGGCTTTGGTACCGGCTTTTCCAAGCGCACCCTGGCTTCGTGGATGGGCCGCATCAACTACAGCTTCATGGACCGTTACGTGCTGACGGCTACCGGCCGCGCCGACGGTGCCTCGGTGCTGGCACCGGGCAACAAATGGAGCTTCTTCCCCTCGGTGGCCCTGGCCTGGAAAGTGCAGCAGGAAAGTTTCTTGCGCGGTGTAGAAGCCATCAACGAGCTGAAGATACGCGGCGGTTATGGTACCGTAGGCCAGGCTTCCGTTGACCCTTACACTACGGGTGGTACCCTGCAGCGTTCCTCTTACGCCTTCAACGAAACCCCAGCCTACGGCTACTCGCCCACGCCTGGTACCTTGCCGAACACGCTCGGTGGTATTCCTAACCCCGATTTGCAATGGGAACGAACGTCTACCATCAACTTGGGGCTGGACTTTGGTTTGTTCAATAACCGGATAAGTGGCTCGGTGGAAGCGTACCGCGCTAACACCACCGACCTGCTGCTGCCGCGCGGCTTACCTACGGCCGGCGGGGTGGCCAACATCTTGCAAAACATCGGAGCGACGCGTAACAGCGGCATCGAAACCAGCCTGACCACCATCAACGTGGAAACGGCCGGCGGCTTCCGCTGGGCTACCGACTTCATCTACACCCGCAACAAAGAGGAATTTGTGAAGCTGGCTTCCGGCGCGCAGGATGATATCGGTAACCGCTGGTTTATCGGGCAGCCTCTCGGCGTGTATTACAGTTACAAAAACGATGGTATCTGGCAGCTAGACCAAGCGGACGAGGCGGCCCGGTACGGCGCAGTGCCCGGTGACATCCGAGTGGTTGATACTGATGGGGTACTTGACGCCAACGGCAAACCCATCATCAATGCCAACGACTACCAGATACTAGGTTCGAACCGGCCGAAATGGACGGGCAGCGTGAACAATACGCTTACCTACAAAGGCTTTGAACTTAGCTTCTTGGTGTATGCCCGGGTAGGCCAGTTGGTGGCTACCGGCATCACTCCGGGTTTGAGCGGCGTGTTCCAGAGCCAGAAAGTAAACTACTGGACGCCGAATAATCCCACCAACGAATTCCCGCGGCCTACCTACAAAGCCGAAGCTCGCAACAACGAAGGCTACGCCTTTGTGAACGGCAGCTTTGCCCGGGTGCGTAATATCTCGCTCACCTACACCGTGCCGCAGGCCATCAGCTCGAAAGTGAAGATGAGCAACCTGAGCGTGTACGCCAATGCCGTGAACCCCTTCCTGTTCACCAAGTTCAAAGGCCTCGACCCTGAAGCTACCGACGTTGGAACCACGTCCGGCGAACGGGCACAGGCCCGTAACCTGGGCACCAAAAGCCTCGTGTTCGGCTTGCGCGTAGGATTCTGATTCAGGACTTTTTCAATTGCCTAACCTCATGAAAATCACCCGTACCGTACGCCTTGCCTCCCTGACCGTCCTGATGGGACTCGGGCTGGGCTCGTGCAAAGATTACTTAGAAGAAGAACTAGTTTCCACGCTCACCAACGACTACTTCAGCACCGAGCAGGGCTTGGAAGATTTGGTGAAATCCAGTTACGAGCAAACTCGCTATAAGTACGCTCTGGAGCACTCCTTCGCCATGTTCAACTATGGCGTGGATGAAATGACGAGCGCCGACCAGATCAACGTCGAGTGGTGGAACCGCTACGATAGCCGCCTGAACTCTTCGGATAGCTTTGTAGATGGCGTCTGGACTGCCGACTACGACGGCATCAACCGCTGTAACATCGGCATTGCTCGGATTCCTAGCATCCAGGGCACTACCACGCTCCGCACCGACGCGCAGAAAACGCAGCGTTTGGCCGAATTGCGCTTCCTGCGTGCCTATTACTACTTCCAGTTGGTGCAGCAGTACGGCGCTATCCCGCTGCTACTGGAGCCCACTGAAGGCGTAAAGCTGGACTATACCCGCGCCCCCGTGCCCGATGTGTATCGCACCATCATCTCCGACCTGAAATTCGCGTCTGATAACTTGGCTCCGACCACGCCAGATTTCGGCCGGGCCACCAAGAATGCCGCCATGCACTACTTGGCCAAGGTGTACCTGACGCGCGGTAGTGCCGTAACGGACGTGCGCGGCCAGAAGCCTACCGACATGGACAGCGCCGCTTACTACGCCGACCAGGTCATTACCTCGGGGCGCAACCCGCTGGCAGCTAACTATGCGGATCTATTCGATGTTTCTCCTCCGCCCACTACTCCTTTCACCTCTGCGGCTCCTCCGTCCTACGCCAGCAGCGTAGCGGCGCAAACCAACCGCGAAATCCTCTTCTCGGCGCAGTTCAACAACATCGTGACGCTATCGGGCCGTTTCGGCAACCGGGTACACTCCTACTTCACGTTGCAGTACGACAACGAGCTAGGAATAGACCGCGACATCCTCAACGACCGTCCTTTCCGCCGCATAATGCCGACCAATTACGCCATGGACATCTTCGACCGGCGCAACGACTCGCGGTTTTATAAGATGATGAAAACGGCTTGGATTGCGAACCGCGCCAACAACATTCCGAGGTGGGTTGCCGCTGACGCGCCCACGCCGGCGCTGGTAGGTCAGCCGAAGTTTACTGTTGGTGATACGGCGTTCTACGTCATCGTTAACACCCGCGAAAACCCGATTCCGCAGGCGCAAATCAACCGCTCACGCTACAAGATTTTTGCCCGCTACATCCGCAATGCAGCCGGCAATGTGGTGACGGGGGCCTACGACCCAACCGGCACGCTGGCCCTGCGCAACAAGTTTCCGCAGCTCATCAAGCACACCGACCCGTACCGGCCTAGCGCCGCCGAAGAAGCCGGCACCAAGGATGGCCTGTTGGCCCGCTCGGCCGAAACGTATCTAATTGCGGCCGAGGCCTATGGACGCAAAGGCAATTACACCAAGGCCCTGGAGTACATAAACGTGCTGCGGCAACGAGCTGCTTACAAAGCAGGAGAAGCGAAGCCCTCAGTGAACTGGCGCATAGAAGGTGGCACCCGCGGCGATGTAACCAGTTCGTATCCGGCAATTACAGCCCGGCTGACCAACTTCACCACCAACGACCCCAAAGAACTGTATCCAAGTTCGGTAACGACCACGGAGCAGCGTTTCATACACTTCATCTTGAATGAGCGTACACGCGAATTGCTAGGTGAGCTGCACCGCTGGGAAGATTTAGCTCGCACTGAAACGCTACAGTTGCGTGCGCCCCTCTTCAACCCGGATGCCGCAGGCGCTACCGATCCTAAATTCAAGTTGCGGCCTATTCCGCAGACCCACTTGGAGCGCATCTTCCGCAACGGTCAGCCTCTCACCAACGAGGAACGCCAAGCTGAACAGAATCCAGGGTACTAGTACCTGACACAAGTACTGAAGTACAACGGAAGGGAGGGAGTCAATCGTGGCTCCCTCCCTTTTTGTTTGTTCTGCTTTCCATCCGAGACCCTTCCATAATGGTAGGATGCACCCCAAAACAGTAGGTTCGGGTTTGCAGGCTTACTGTCACTGACGGGGCTTTGAGCACAGGATTACGCTTTGTTTTATTAGAAAAACATCTTTAGCAGCCAGGAATGCAGGATAGTGAAGGACAGCGGCCATTGGGTTCACAAGCAGGTGATAGGGCGGCACCTGCTTTGTAGCGGCAGTGGCACGGGTACTTAATTAGTTTCGAGGTCCTTCACCTTTTCTTTTCTACTGTCATGACCTTCCTCACTATTGTTCTACTTATCGTTGGGTTTCTGTTACTCGGTATCCGCATTGCGCAGGAATACGAGCGGGCTATTGTGTTTCGGCTGGGCCGGTTTACAGGAGTGCGGGGACCGGGCCTATACTGGATCATTCCTTTCATCGAGCGGCGCGTCACCATCGACATCCGCACCAAAACCGTTGACCTGGAACAGCAGGAAACCATCACCAAAGACAGCGTGACTATCAAGGTGAATGCAGTGCTGTGGTTTCGGGTAGTTGATCCGGCAGCGGCCATTATCAAGGTGGCCAACTTCAACCAAGCCGTGTACCAGCTAGCTGTTACGGCGCTGCGCAACATCATTGGGCAGCACCAATTGGATGAAGTGCTGCGCGGCCGTCAGCAAATCAATGCCTCGCTGTTGCAACTCGTTGATGCAGCCACCGAGCCGTGGGGCGTGAAGATTGAGTTGGTGGAAATCAAGGACGTCGAGATTCCCGAATCTATGCAGCGGGCTATGGCGCGCGAAGCCGAAGCCGTGCGCGAGAAACGAGCCCGCATCATCAAAGCCGAAGCCGAACTGGAAGCCAGCATCAAGCTCACGCAGGGCGCTCAGCAGATGGAAAACAGCCCCATGGCGCTGGAGCTACGCCGCATGCAGATGATATCCGAAATCGGCATCGACAATAGCACCACAACGGTGGTCTTGATTCCGTCGGAGTTCAGCCAAGCCGCCAAAAGCTTAACCGCTATGGCGAAACCGCAGACCATGTCATAAGGAAACAGGTGAGTAAGATGCGGAGAAATCCAAATTATGTTTTTACTTGCGCTCCGAAGCCACGCCCAAGTGCCAGCTTCCCTTTCTATGACCACCTCCCCTTTTGTATGCGCTTTCACTGCCCGGCCTTCGGCTGGCACTAAGCGCGTGTGCGGAATGGTCAAGAAATGCAAGAAACAGATTCCGGCCTGACCGTCGTTGCTGTTCCTTGCACTTAGTTGCTCCTGAACTCACTGCGCCGGTCCTCTTAGGGCCGGCGCTTTTTTTTGCCCTTTCGCCTTAGTATTTCGTTCTTCACCTGTATGAAAGTTCTCAAGTTTGGCGGCACGTCCGTCGGGTCGGCGCAACGGATGCGCGAAGTAGCTGAATTGATATACGCGCCCGAGCAGCGGCGTATCGTGGTGTTGTCGGCTATGAGCGGCACCACCAACACGTTGGTTGAAATTGCCCGGTTACTCCACAACGGCGACCTAACGGCCGCTATGTCGCGCATCGAAATCATGCGGCAGGATTACCACATGGTAGCCCGCGAGCTGCTACCCGACGCCACTGTGGCGGCGGCTGCCATCAAGCACTTGGACGGTATTTTCCGCAGCATCTTCGACCTCACGCGTCAGCCGCTGTCGGCTTCCGGCGAGCGGGTGATTCTGGCCCAAGGCGAGTTGCTGAGCACTTACCTGTTTCATCAGTACTACACCGGCATTTTAGGCCGCGAGGCGGTGCTGCTGCCCGCTCTAGACTTCATGCGCATCGATGCCGACGACGAGCCCGATGCCGCTTACATTCGGGAGCACCTGCAAGCACTACTCGCGCAGCACGCCGAGCAGCAACTGTTTATCACACAAGGGTACATCTGCCGCAATACCCAAGGCTTCATCGACAACCTGAAGCGCGGCGGCTCCGACTACTCTGCCTCGCTGATTGGGGCCGCTGCCGACGCCACCGAAATTCAAATTTGGACCGACATCGACGGGCTGCACAACAACGACCCGCGGGTGGTGAAAGACACGTATCCGCTACGCGAATTATCGTTTGATGAAGCGGCTGAGCTGGCGTATTTCGGGGCGAAAATCCTGCACCCAAGCTCGGTATTGCCGGCCCGCCAACACGGCATTCCGGTGCGGCTGCTCAATACCATGCAGCCCGAGGCGCCTGGCACCCTTATTTCCAGCAAAACCGGCCAGGAGGCTATCAAGGCGGTAGCCGCCAAAGACGGTATCACGGCCATCAATGTGAAGTCGAGCCGGATGCTGCTGGCGCACGGCTTTCTGCGCAACCTGTTCGAGATTTTCGAGCGGTACCGCACGTCCATCGACATGATAACCACTTCGGAAGTCGCCGTATCCCTCACCATTGACGACGCCTCCCGGCTCCCCCAAATTTTGGAAGAATTGCGCCGCTTCGGGACCGTGGAAGTGGACGAGCACCAAACGATTATTTGTCTGGTGGGCAACCTGGTGCAAGCTAATTACGGAGCGGCTTACCGGGCGTTCGAGGCGCTGAAAGACATTCCGATGCGCATGATTTCCTACGGCGGCTCGCCTAACAACATCAGCGTTCTGGTGCATACCGCCGACAAAGTACAGGCGTTGCGGGCCTTGAACGACGGCTTGTTCCGGCGGCAATCTTCCTCCTCTAGCCTGTTCTCGGAAAAAGAAGGGGAACTAGCGCTGTAAGCCCACTCTTTTCCGCTTTCTGTTTAATAATCTCATTTTCATTTGATTCTAAACCGCCCTTAGCTTTCCTGCTGAACGCGCACCCTCAACCGAAATGGAAACTGGTTTTTCCTTTCTCACGCTGCGCCACAAGTTGGAAAGAACCCCGGGACGGTCTTCCTATACCATGTCGTTTCAACTTTCTCCGGCGCTACAGGCGCAACCTACGCCTTTCTACCACTACGACCTCGGCCTGCTCGACCAGACCCTAACGGCTTTGCAACAAGCCGCCGAGCCGCGCAATTTCCTGGTGCACTACGCCCTAAAAGCCAATGCCAACCTCCCGGTTCTGGAACGCATTAAAAACCGCGGCCTCGGCGCCGACTGCGTAAGCGGTGGCGAGGTGCAGCGGGCATTAGAGGCAGGCTTTACCCCCGACCACATTGTATTTGCCGGCGTGGGCAAGTCGGATGCGGAAATTAATCTGGCGCTGGCCGCCGATATCTGGTGCTTCAATGCCGAATCGGTGGAGGAACTGGCGGTGCTGGACGCGCTGGCGGGCGCGCAAAACCGCAAGGCGCGGGTGGCCCTGCGTGTGAACCCCAATGTGGACGCCTACACGCATCCGCACATCACGACGGGGTTGGCTGCCAACAAATTCGGTATCAGCCTGACTGATCTGCCGGGCGTGGTAGCTCATCTGAGTTCGTTGCCGAACCTAGAGCTAGTGGGACTACACGCGCACATTGGCTCGCAAATCACCAACCTCCAGGTTTTTGCCAAGCTCAGCGAGCGGCTCAACGAGTTGCAAACGTCCCTCAGCGACCAGGGCTACAACCTACCGCACCTCAACGTGGGCGGCGGACTCGGCATCAACTACGAGCAACCCGATGAGCAGGCCATTCCTGATTTTGAAGGCTACTTTTCGATGTTCGAGCGGCACCTCATTCGGCGGCCGGGCCAGCAGGTGCACGTGGAGCTAGGTCGGGCCTTAGTAGCACAGTGCGGCACCCTCATCAGCAAAGTGCTTTACGTGAAGCAGAGCCAGCAAACCAACTTCGCCATTCTCGATGCGGGCATGACCGAACTGATGCGCCCCGCGCTTTACGGCAGCTACCACTACATCCAAAACCTGAGCAGCCATAGCGCCGAGCAGCTTTACGATGTAGTAGGCCCCATCTGCGAATCATCGGATACGTTCCGTAAGGGTGTGCTACTGCCCGAAACGCAGCGTGGCGACTTGGTGGCTATTCGCTCGGCGGGCGCTTACGGCGAGGTGATGTCGTCGGGATACAACCTGCGGGAGAAGGCCGCCGCCGTGTACGTGGGCGAGTAACCGGTGCAGCAAGGCGTACTACACTTCTTTATAATTTTGAAACAGCAACGCGTCCCTGGCTCCATGTATGGAGCCAGGGACGCGTTGCTGTTTTAACTTACGCCTTTCACTGGTTTCCGGGGTAGCTCAAGCCTTCGTCGTACTTAAACAAGGCATAGCCCGGCGCCTCCTTGTAGCCCGGCACATCTTCTTGCTGCTTTTGCACCACTTCCTCGGAAACCGGAGTTGTAAACGGCATTTTGCCCGTCGGATTGAACTTGCCCGTTACGACATCCAGCAACGCCTCGGGAGTAGTACCGAAAGTAGCCAACACACCTTGGCAACGGCTTTTCGTGCTGGCGTTATACACCTCATCAATAACCCACGGGTTGCTGTAATTGACTGCTAGAATCGTGGGCTTCTTGGCCATAAGCGCCTTGATGTAGGGAACTTCTACTGCATTCTTCGACAACGAGAGGTACAGAGGGCTACCATCTGAGGCAAACAAAGATTTGCTCATCGGCTTGAGCCAGAGCAGCACCACATCGGCCGCTTCAGGTGTGCTCACAAACTCCACGGGGTACGAGTTGCCTTTAGCGGCATACACTTCGCCGGCTCCCGTAGCGGGTGCGTTGCCGCCTTTCTGATAAGACTCGAAGTACACTTTGGTTTTCGCCTTCAAAGGCAGCGCTTTAACATCGTTGCGCAACAGCACAATGGATTTGCGCAAAGCCACCGCTGCCCGGGCCGCCGACTTCGGATTGTTCACGATGGTTTCGGCAGCAACTTCGTCTACGTACGGGTTTTCAAACAAGCCTAGGGCAAACTTTTCCAGCAACAGCCGCCGCACGGAGTCGTTGATGAGGGGCACATCGTCCGGGTTACCTTCGACGGTTTTCAGAAGCTCGGCAGGGTCGGCGGTGCCGGAAAAGAGATTAACGCCCGCTTGCAAGGCCCGGTGGTACCGTTGGGTGATGGTAAGTTCTTCGGCGCCCCAAGGCATCATTTCAATGGGGCCGGTGTCGGAGTTGATAATCCCTTTGAACCCTAGTTCGGTGCGCAGCAAGTCCTTGATAACGGCTTTGTTGTAAGCATAGGCTATCTGCTCGTACTTGGTGCCTACCGGCATCGAGTAGTAGGGCATGATGGCCGAAGTACCCGCCTTGATGGCCGCTTTGAAAGGAATCAGGTTGTTTTGGAATTGGCCGCCGGGAAACACCTCTTTCTTACCCCAATCGAAGTGTGGGTCTTGCCCACCCTCGCCGGCGCCTCCACCCGGAAAGTGCTTGGTGGTTAAAGCCACGGAAGTAGGGCTGAGCGTGGGCCCTTGGAAGCCAAGTACCACTTGGGTTATCATCTGCGCCACCCACTCGGCATTTTCGCCAAACGTGCCGTCTACGCGTTGCCAGCGGGGTTCCGTTGATAAATCAGCCATGTACATATAGCCCTTGCGCAAGCCAACTGCGGCCCACTCCTGCCGGGCAATGTCGGCGAATTCGCGCGTCAGCTTCAAGTCGCGCATCGCCGACAAGCCTAGTTCGCCGGGCCATTTCGAGAAAGCCGTGGTGCCAACGCTGGTGCCAACTGCCGCGGCCGTTGTGATGTGGTTACGGGGGTTGGAAGCCACAATAGCCGGGATGCCCAACGGCTGGCTTTCGCACAGCGCCTGCAGCCGATTAGCCCATTCCGCCGTCGTGCGGGCACTCACGTTGGCTCGCAGAATAAAGTGACGTTGGTGAAATTGCGTGACAGCCTTGGTGGTACCTGCGGCGGTCATGATGGGCACGGGCAACTGTTTGCGCGTGAACATGTTGGTGGACGTAACCAGATCCTCCTCGTTGAATTGGCTGGTAATGGGTTCTTTGTTTTTGGGTGCTTCAAACGCCCAATCGTTCTGCAGACGGGTGCTGCTAATGAGCATGAAACCAACCTTCTCGGCTATTGACATATGCGCTACTAGGTCTTGGGCCCGCGCCTCTGCGGGCAAGCGCCAGTCTTCATATAAATCGAGGCGGCCGTTCTTGTTCAAGTCCTTGAACTTCAGCCCGCCTACCTCCAGTGTTTTGGCTGATCGGCTGCCTAGCACGGGCTGTTCCACCTTAGCTCTAGCTGGTTGACGAAGTGTTTGAAAGGCTCCGAGAAAGACGAGAACCACGATGCCCACTGATGCCGTCACGCAAGTTTTCTGGCGCCGATGCATAGCAGTTTGGGCAGTCACAATGAGCCCGTGAAACATCTCAACTACAGTTTTCATAACTCAGAGCAAAGGTGGGAGGAGTTGACAACGCTGCCTAGCACTGCCAGGTAGTTAAGTACTTAAATTTCAATTGGATTGAAGTACAACGACTGCTATTTATTACCGGAAACGTTATCGAAAACACGCTGGCGGAGTTGTAGCACAACGGGCCACCGGAAAACAGTAGAGTTTCTTATATCCCTGGTGGCGGTCTAGGTGCTGTTTTTACCAGACCAACAGCGGTTTGCACAACTCATTGGCTGCGCTTCGGTTAAAGAGAAACCACCTCTTTACTGCTCGCTATGAAAATCCTGCTCACTGGTGCCAATGGCTATATCGGCCAGCGCTTGCTCCCGCTATTGGTTGAGGCCGGCCACGAGGTTGTATGCTTGGTGCGCGACCCACGCCGCTTCGAGTTGCCGGAGCGTTTGCGCACCCGCGTAACGGTGGCGCAAGGCGACCTGTTGAAGCCGGATTCGTTGCGGGACCTGCCTACCAACATCGACGCGGCTTACTACTTGGTGCACTCAATGAGCGGCAACGACAAAAACTTTTTTCACTCCGAGCAGCAGTCGGCGCGGCATTTTGGGCAGTACCTCGATACCACCACGGCCCGGCAGGTTACCTACTTATCGGGCATCGCCAATGACCACGACTTGAGCACGCACCTACGCTCGCGCAAAGCCGTGGAAGCAGTGCTTAGCAACTGCAAAGCGGCCCTGACAGTGCTCCGGGCTAGCATTATCATTGGTTCAGGGTCTGCGTCGTTCGAGATTATCCGGGACTTGGTGGAGAAGCTGCCCGTGATGGTGACGCCCCGCTGGCTGAATTCGCGGTGCCAGCCCATTGGTATCCGCGACGTAATGCACTACCTCACCCACGTCCTCGACAACGAAGCCTGCTTCAACCGCTCCTTCGACATTGGGGGCCCCGACGTGCTGACTTACCGCGAGATGCTGCTGAAACTGGCTTCCGTGCGCGGCTACCGGCGCTACATCGTGACGGTGCCGGTGCTTACGCCGCGGCTATCGTCGTGGTGGCTGTTTTTGGTAACGCGCACCACGTTTTCGTTGGCGCAAAGCCTGGTGGAAAGTTTGCGCAATGACACCGTAGCCGACCCGAAACGCAGCATTGCGGAAGTGCTGCCGCACAAGTGCATGAGCTACTACGCCGCCGTAGAATTGGCCTTCCAACGCATCGAGCAAAACGAAGTGGTGAGTAGCTGGAGCGATGCGCTGAGCAGCGGCGTAATGCCCGCAACTACATGGACCACATCCAGATTCCGCAGTTCGGCCTACTCACCGACCGCCAGACGCTACGCTTCACCCGGCCGCCACAGGAGGTGCTACAAAACGTGTGGAGCATCGGTGGGGAGCGGGGCTGGTACAAGGTGGACTGGCTCTGGCGCGTGCGCGGCCTCATGGACAAGGTAGCCGGGGGCGTGGGCCTACGCCGCGGCCGCCGCTCCCCTACCAGCCTGCGCGCCGGCGACCCGCTCGACTTTTGGCGCGTGCTCGTGGCCGACCGCAAAAGCAGCCGCCTGCTGCTCTACGCCGAAATGAAGCTCCCCGGCGAGGCTTGGCTGCAATTCCGAATATTGCCCAACGACGACGGTTCGCACACGCTCGAACAACTAGCCGCCTTCCGCCCCTATGGCTTGGCGGGTCGGCTTTACTGGTACTCATTAGTACCGTTTCACTTCATCATTTTCCGGGGCATGATCGAAAATATTGTGCAGTACGGCGAATCAACTCCGCTTCCCCAACTGGCTGCTCCTGCTAGCTAGCCTACGCGTTTCCATTAGCAGATTTGCGGCGCATCGCTAGGCTTGGACATAGATGAATAAGCAACTGCTATATTCGGGCTGTTGCCTAGGCCTTTGCATTGTTATCTAGTTCTCCTTGCTGCGCTTCTATGCTAAAACGCTACGCTCTCTTACTATTCTTGCTGCTGTCTTGGGCAACTCTTCATGCCAACAACCTGACGGTTTCCAACGTCCGGCTTCTCAACATCACGAGCGGCACGGCCGACATACAGTTTGATATTCGTTGGGACAACTCTTGGCGCGACGCAACCAATTGGGACGCCGCGTGGGTGTTTGTCAAGTACCGGGCCGTGGGTTCCAACACCGGCTGGAGCCACGCCACTCTTGGCACCAACCGCCCGGTAGTACCGGTAGGCGCAGCCTTCAGCGACACGCCTGATGGCACCGGCATCTTGCTGCACCGAGCCACTACGGGCAACGGCAATTTCACGGTAACTGGCACGCGTATCACCTGGAACGCGCTTAGCAATGGCGTCGCGCTGACTGGCTCGAACTACGAAATCAAGGTCTTTGCTACCGAGATGGTGTACATTCCCGAGCAGGCCTTCAACCTGAACTCCACCAGCCAAAGCGCGCTCGACAGTGAATTTGAAAGCGTAGCGGGTTCGTTGAGCCGCATTGAGAGTGAAGCAGCGCTGCCTGCTGGTGCCCTCCGGTGGATAAACACCGGCACAGGCGGTGACGGCAACGAAATATCGGTGGCAGGCATCACCTACGCTGGGTCAGCTGCTTTGCCGGCCGCCTACCCGAAAGGGTTTGGGGCGCACTACTGCATGAAGTACGAACTCAGCCAAGGCCAGTACACCGACTTCCTCAATTGCCTTTCCCGCGTTCAGCAAGTGCGGCGAGTACCTGTTGACATCAGCGCCGATAGTCCCGCGGGTGGCAACACTTATGTGATGGTCCCGACTGGCTTAGCTAGCACCCCACAACGCAACACCATCACGTGCCCGGTCAGTGGTATGGGCACCACCGCGCCCGTAGTATTCAGCTGCGCCCGCCCCGACCGGGCCGCCAATTTCCTGATCTGGGCCGATGGGGCCGCTTACCTCGACTGGGCCGGCCTGGCCCCATGACGGAGCTACAATACGAAAAAATCTGCCGCGGCCCCGAGCCCGTGGTGGCCGGAGAGTATGCCTGGGGTAATGCTAACATCACCGCTGCCCGCACGATCAGTGGCCCCGAAGACGGTACCGAAACCACCGACCCTACCGCGAACTGCGCGTATGGCAACGTGACATTTATGGGCGGTGATGGCGACATTGGGCCGTTACGCTGTGGAATCTTCGCAAAAGCCAACACCACCCGCGAGCAAAGCGGCGCCACCTACTACGGCGTAATGGAAATGACCTCGAATTGTTGGGAGCGGTGCATTACGGTGGCGGCCCAAGATGGCGGACAGCCTACCAACGCGGGCCAGTTTGACGGCCGCCCCGGCGACGGCGCTTTAGCCACGAACGGCGACCATAATCAGCTTACCTGGCCTAACAGCACCGATGTGCTTGGCTCCAACTTCAGGGGCGGCAATTGGAGCCGCCCCAACGTGTGGGCCGCCGTTTCGGACCGGCGCTACGGCGGGGGCGCCATCGCCGACCGCACAGGGCACCGCTCTATTCGCGGCGTGCGGTCTTTGAGCGGCCCCGCAGCCCCGAGCACTCCCACGGGTTCGGGCATGGGCTTTAGCAACACCAAGTTTTGGGGCGGCGCCTTCGATGGATACGCCAGCAGTTCTCCGGTGCAGGTACTTGCCGTCCGCAATGCGTGTGCTACTTGCGGCCAAGTAACAGCGGTGATACTTCCGCAGCCGCTAACCGAAACTGCTGTGCTACGTTTGAGCGGCCGCCCTGCCCTGCGAGATGGCACCTTAACCCTGCGCGACGCTTTAGGCCGCACAGTACGCCAATTCCCCACTTGAATGGTTTGGAATTGCCTTTCAGCTGCGTCGGCCTTGCACCGGGCATGTACTTCTACGAAGTGCAAGAAGCCGGGGCACCGGTAGTCAACCCAGGTCGGCTGCTGGTTGAGTAAATGTGGCTCTCTTCGATTTCTGATTACATTAAGCACTTCTATCAGGTAGTTAAAGCACTATTTTATAACATTCAGAAAGTTCCTTATATACGAAGTAGAAGGTTGACACAGTGATTTTTATATAGTAATTTATACTACAAATAAAGTCTAATTAAGATTGGATGTCGTTGGCGTTGGAGCACGGCGTGCTCTAGCTTAGAATGCATTAACGATTTGCTCGGTTCGACTTGGTGAGAACTTTTATAGTCTATTGATTTAGCCGGATGTATAGCCATAGCTGATTGACTTTGGGGCTGTGTTCCAGTGGCTGGTTGCTTTGGTAGAGCAAGCTGTTATCATATGCTACCATCTCGTCTCTCTCAACACCCACGCCTATGCCATTATCCCCTTTATTTTTATTGCCTTCTCCTGAGGGTCACCAGTATTACACCATTTGCTATGTGCTAGCCTTCGGGGTGCAGTTGGCGCTGTTGCTACGCGCAGGCTACCAACGTGGCTATCCGCTCCAAACTTGGCTGGTGCTCTTGGCTGCCAGCACACTGGCCTTCATTATCGGCACCAAGCTGATTGCCCTACCCACCGAAGCCTGGTCGATGCTGCAACATGGAACGTGGCCGGCCACTACGGCTCGTTCGGTGCTAGGAGGCGGATTAGGTTTTGTAGCAGCCATGGTGGTGCTGCGCCGCTGGCTAGGCTTTAGCTGGCATGTCGCCGATGCGTTTGCGTTGCCATTTTGCGCGGGTCTAGTCGTGCAATGCGTGGGCTGCTTACTAACAGGCTGCTGCTTCGGTGAACCCACGAATGGTAGTTGGGGCCTTACGTATGCACCCGGGTCTGTTCCCTATCTTTTTCAGCAACAACAGGGTCTGCTGCCAGCGGGAGCTGTTCATTCATTGGCCGTATATCCCACGCAGCTTTACACACTGCTGCTATGCGCTGGCTCCGGACTAGTGCTCTGGCTGACGCGCCATCGGCAGTGGCCAGCTGGTAGCTGGGCCCTATTGCAAGCTGGATTGCTCGTGTTGGGACGGTTCGTCATCGAGTTCTGGCGTGACCCGGCCGGAGAACCAGTTGGGGCAACCGTTCTCACGCTAGGAGGTGTTTCCATGCTTGAGTTGCAATGGTTACTACTGCCCTACTCGATGCTGTTGCTAAGTACTTGGGGCTTTCTAACGTACCGAACTCGCTTTGTGTCACCCGTACCAGAAGTTGTGCCCGCCAACCAGCCGGTGCGCAACTTGCTAGTCGTGGTAGGCTTATTAATCAGTACCATCATGCTGCCCGTAGGTGCGCTTACATTCCCGGAACTGATGGTGGTAAAAACGGTGCTCTTGGCCGTTGTGGTACTGGCTTCCGTCAGTATTCTGCACGGTGCCCTGACTACCCAGCGAGTCGGGTTGCCCCTTGCAGCGGCATCGGTGGTACTGCTCTTCACCAATCAAGTGCCCGCCGATTCAGCTGGAAACGGTCAACATTGGTCGGTAGCAGTTGGTGGTGGTAGTGGGGAATTCAATCGAGAACAGCAACCCTACGATTCAGAGGGCTGTGGAAACGGTCCTCCAGTTCGCCCTTTTCAACACAAGTACAAGTCGGTGAGCGTTGACGCCACTAGCACTTGGCATCCACACTCGAAATTGCCTGAGGCAGAAAGTGAAGTAGGTGTTCGATTGACGGTAGGCCGAGATGAACAACAGGCTCTAGATGTATCAGAGCCTATAAAGACCAAAACGCTTATAGGCATCAATCCCCATTTTATGGTAAACCGGCGCAGCTTCGGCTTGGGCGGCGGCTTAATCCTAGGGCAATCGGGCTATTACGCTGTGAAAGGCGACACCTACAAATCCAAAGCAATAACTCCACACTTCACGTTCTGGCTTGGGCGGCGCGACTATATCTATGTCCAAGGTGACCTCAATACACCCAACCAGGGCCTTGGCAACCCGCCTCTCGCGTGGGTGTCGGCTCTAGATTCCGCTCGGGTGGACGCTACAGTTTGTTGGCGGGAATAGCTACCGGAATTGGTTATCCTACTCCTATGGGCACCCGCAACCAAGCGTTATTCTTGGAGTCCAGTTTGCAAGTAGCGCCTCGCTTGCAGGTGTTACCCTACCTAACGCTAGGTGGCCGCGAGTTTCGGCAATTGCATCTACAAGTGCGCTACGACTTACCGAATCGTCGCTAGTGTACTAGCTTAGCCGACGCACCAGCCACATAATCCCACTTAGCAGCAAGCTGATCAGCAGCATCGACACGATAGGCGCATACAGTCGGAAGCCGGGCCGTTCGATGCGGATATCACCGGGCAATCGGCCGAACCAACTCAGCAACGAGCCACCCCGAGCCAGATAAAGGCCCCAAGCGCCACCACGGCCAGACCGACCAACACAATAAGCTTACCGAATTGGGGAGTCATACGTTAGCTCAGAAACTGAATTAGCAGGATAATACCAACCACCAAAACAGCATACAATCCCAAAGCTAGCCACTCACTCCGATCCTTGAAGTTGTAGGGAAACTTAGCCTTTAGCTGCTGCTGTACCCAAAGAGAGCCCATGACGCCAGCACCCATCAAGCCTAGGGCCAGCGTTTGCGGAATCACCTGTCGGAACATGAGCAACAAGGCTATTAGAGGCACTAAGCCAATGACGTAGCCTAGCAAACGTGCTGCGAATAAAGAAGTAGGCATATCAAGTAAGTGGGTTACGGCTAGCAACATTTGCTACCCTGTCTTACGGCTGCTAAGGAAGTAAGATGTAGTGGGTTTCTTGCACGTAGGCGTTAGGCCCAATAGCTCAGGTCAGTTCGTTTATCTAGAAAGATAGAAATGCGAGTTCCCTTCATCATATAAAGGCAACTCGCATTTCTATCTTTCTGATTCTCCAGATTATCCTTGCCCGAACACCGGCTCGATGCGGCCTTCTGGGTTGATTTGCAGTATGGCTTCGTACCGCTGACCTGACTTAGCTGACACAAACCCACGGATGACACCGGTCTTGCCTTTGCGCAGCAGTTGGTTCATCTGCGTATCGCTCAGAGTTTTGCCGCCCCACTCGAAGGGCACGCGGAACTGGCAGTCTTCGCGGAAGCGGGAGCAGCCGTAGGCGGCTTTGCCCTTGAGCATGGTACCGAGGCGACATACTGGGCACGGAATCTGGCCGGGGTCGGTAGGTGTGGTGGGCTTGCTTTCAGCGGCGCGGACTAGTTCCAGCGTGCGTTGTGGCGTGAGACGAATGGCCGCGTCGAACTTCTGGCCGGCATCGTCTACAAAGCCTTTGATAACGGGCGTGCGGCCTTTGGCCAGCAAAGGCTGCATCTGCTTATCCGTGAGCTTCTTCCCTTCAAACTCCGTTGGAAGCCGAAACTGGCAACCCTCCCGCCAGCGCGAACAGCCAAACGCTGACTTGCCGCGCAGGACGTGGCCACTGCCGCAAGCCGGGCACGCGCCCAACGCGCCAGGAATAGCTGGCGTGGCAGCTGCTTTGGGCGGATTGGCTTTGGTAGCGGCGGCTTTCTTCTGACCAGTGAGGTCCGCTAGCTCGGTTTTGCTGACGGTGATGCCGCGGCCCGACCCATCCTGCTTCACCTCCTGCACCATTTCGCGTACCAGTTGCTTCAACTCTTCCAGAAACAAACCCGAATCGAGGTTGCCGGCTTCTATCTGGCGCAGCTTCCGCTCCCACTGCCCCGTCAGCTCCGCCGATTTGAGCGTAGGGTTGCGAATCAGGCCAATGAGTTCGACGCCGGTAGCGGTGGGCAGAATCTTTTTCTTGTCGCGGACGATGTAGCCGCGCTTGAACAGCGTTTCGATGATGGCGGCGCGGGTACTTGGCCGCCCGATGCCGTTTTCCTTCATGGCTAGCCGTAGCTCATCATCATCCACGTTGCGGCCGGCAGTTTCCATACCGCGCAGCAACATGGCCTCACTGTATTCACGCGGGGGCTGCGTTACTTTCTGGTCGAGGCGCGGTTTGTGGGGGCCGCTTTCGTCTTTCACAAAGGTGGGCAGCACGGTGCTGACCACGTCGTCTTCACCTTCACCGGCTGCTTTGGGGGCTGAGGGTGCCTGCTGCTTTTCCGGGTCGCCGTATACCACGCGCCAGCCGGGATTTAGAATCTGCCGGCCGCGCACCCGGAAGGGGTAGCCGCCTGCCTCCGCCGTTACGGTGGTGTTCGAGACTTCACAATCGGGGTAGAAAGCGGCCAGGAAACGACGCACAATGATGTCGTAAACGCTGCTTTCGTTGCCGCCGAGGCCGCCGGCACTCGCACCCGTTGGGATGATGGCGTGGTGGTCGGTGACTTTGTTGTTGTTGAAGACTTTGGTTGACTTGCGGATTTTGGTGGCCAGCAACGGCGCCGTGAGGCCCGCGTAGCCACCCAAACCCCGTAGAATATCCGGGATTTTCACGTACTGGTCGTCGGGCAGGAAGGTGGTGTCAACGCGCGGATAGCTCACTACTTTCTTTTCGTAGAGGCTTTGCACCGTCTTGAGCGTGTCCTCGGCAGAGAGGCCCAACTGGTTGTTGCACTGCACCTGCAACGAGGTCAAGTCAAACAACGAAGGTGGCGTTTCGTAGCCCTTCTTGATTTCGACGCCCGTTACGGTCAAGGGCACGTCCTTCACGGCGGCTATGGCGGCATCGGCTTCTTCCTGGCTCACGAAGTAGCCACGGGCTTTTAGGCGGGCCTTTTCGTCGGGCTCATCGTCGTCGGCCTTGCCTTTTTTGGGCGGCGCGACGTGGCTGAACATGGTGCCGCGGTACTCGGTGCGTAATACCCAATACGGCTCCGGCTTGAAGTTCTGGATTTCGTGGTAGCGGTCTACCAGCAGCGCCAGCGTGGGCGTTTGCACCCGCCCGAGGCTGAGCACCTGCCGTTGACCGGCGGCATACTTGAGCGTAAACAAGCGCGTAGCGTTCAGGCCCAACAGCCAATCGCCGACGGCGCGGCTTTTGCCGGCTTGGTAGAGTTTGTCGAACTCGGCGCCGTCGCGCAGATTGGCAAAACCCTGACGAATGGCTTCTTCGGTGAGCGACGAAATCCAGAGGCGCTTGAACGGCTTGCGGTACTTGGCTTCCATCAGCACCCACCGCTGAATCACCTCCCCTTCCTGCCCGGCGTCGCCGCAGTTTATCACTTCCTCGGCGTCGGCGAGCAGATTTTTGATGACGGTGAACTGCCGCACTACGCCATCGTCGCGGCGCATGAGCTTGATGCCAAACGTGTCGGGCAGCATGGGCAGGTCGTGGATGCTCCAGCGCTTCCATTCGGGGCGGTAGTCCTCGGGCTCCCGAAGTTGGCAGAAGTGGCCGAAGGTCCAGGTGACCTGGTAGCCGTTGCCCTCATAGTAACCGTCCATGCGTCGGTTGGCCCCGAGTACAGTGGCAATTTCACGGGCAACGCTAGGCTTTTCGGCAATGCAGACTTTCAAATCGCAGATTCTGGCTGAGTAAGTAAACTGATTTCGCTGACGTGGAGGTCAGCAGGGAATCAACAAAGATAACAGGAGAAAAAGTCGTTTTTAGGTTGCGTAGTGAGCAGGTGTTTCGCCCGGATTTGTTGAGTTACCTCAGCCTTTGATGAGAGTCGAATCGAGTGAAATATCATTCAGGTACTTAGCTCGCCAGAAACTAAGCGCTAAGGCCGTTTCTTCGGTTTCCTCATCGAAGACCATCCAACTGTCCGTGCGGTTTGCCAAGGCCAGGAGTTCGTGTATATCCTCTTGCGTAATCATGCCGTGGCCACATTTTCTAGGTCCTGTTAGCACAGCATTCCAAAGCACGTACTCCAAATTCAGCAACCAGCCGGCACAGTAACATATCTCAGAAATGTCACTCATGAAGTCGTGCAGAAACAATTGTTCTTCGCTTAAGTCAGAAAACATAGTAGAATGTTAACTTTCCAGTGAAGTATCACGCGTAGCTTCCATCAACTGCGCGTTTATTCGTCTTACTGCCCTGCCTTCGGTGCTATCCGGACAGTGGCTACGCACCGGAAGCCCAACCAGCTTTGCGGGCCTTGGTATAGTTGGCGCGACGCTATTTTCAGATCCTGCACGGAGGTTTTGAAAGAGCCGCCTTTGGCCACACCCTTGGTGGCCGTCATTTCCGCCACGTTGCCGATGACGTGCTGCATTCCAAACCCGTTGAGTGGCCCTCGTACGGTTAGCTGCAACGGAAATTCCGCTTTGGGTGGAGCACAGGCAACTACCTGGTTACTGCCCGCCAAGTAATAGTTCTCCTGTAGGTTGAAAGGCAACTCATAGGCTACTTCGGTAGCAGAATGTGGCAGTTGTTGTGCGTCGAGGCAGGCTACTAGGTCTTTGGCAGCGGCCAACTTTTGGCCTTTGACTTTTCCAGCGGGTTTGGTTTGGATTACCTCGAAGGGGCGCGGGCCCGCCGGCAAGCCCCCGGCTGCACCTAGCTGCCATTCGGCTTCTGTGGGCAACCCGAATTCAACCGTCACTTGGTAGTCGCGCAGTTCGGGGTGTTGCTTGCGAAATTCCACACTCTGGAAATAGCCACGGTTGACCATGATGCTACGCCAGTGGCAATACGCCAGCGCTTGCTCGTAGCTAATGCCCGTGGCCGGATGATACAACATACGTTGCAGCCCGGAAGTACGCTTGGGGCGCTTGCTTCTGCTCGGCTGTCGGGACGGGTTGCCAGACCGTAGAATCAGGTAATTGAGAGTTGTAAAAGGCTAGTGCAGAGTCACGGCGGATAAAGTGCAAGTATTCCAGCCAATGGATGTTGGCTACTTCTGCCTGGTCAACGAACAGGTTTTCAGCAACTCGTACGGTGCCGGGCGGCGCTGGCAGCGCCGGTGAGCTAGTGGTTGCGCGGCCTTTCTGCGCCCATGTGGCCATAGGAATTAGCCCTAGCACCAGGAAGAGCATTGAACGGAATATCCAGTTGTTTTTTCTACGCGGCATACGCTGCTGTTATCGTTACGCCCGCACCTAGTTTGGTGGGAGGAAGAGCAACAAAGCTATGCCAGGAAAAGGTCGGTGCCAGTGGGGTTGGGTTACGGCCAACAACATTATGCTATTAGTAGCCGAACTGTCAACGTCTCCTAGAGGCCACCGTAACTCCTTAATATTCTTGTGGCTCCGGCTGCCTGAGCATACCTCACTCTTCCCTACCTCCAAAACCAATCTTTCTAGCTCATGGAAACCAGCACGGCCGAAACCTCTAGCACCGTTGAAACCATCAAGACGCCGGCTTACGGCGCTACCAATTCGATTTTCAACGGCCTCAAGCGCATGGAAATCGAGCGGCACCCACCTAAAGCCGACGAAGTGCACATTGACATTCTGTACTGCGGCGTGTGTCACTCCGATTTGCACCAAGTAAAAAACGACTGGAAAAACACGGTATATCCTTGTGTGCCAGGCCACGAGATAGTAGGGCAAGTGCTGGAAGTTGGCAGCACCGTCACCAAGTTCAAGGTCGGCGACATTGTGGGCGTGGGTTGCATGATAGACTCCTGTGGTCAGTGTAAGCCCTGCCAGCAAGGCGAAGAAAACTACTGCCAGGGCCCCGTAAGCTGGACGGCCACCTACAACGGCCCCATGAAGCCTGATGGCAACGGCGCCAATACCTTCGGTGGCTACTCCACCAATATCACCGTGAAGGAATCCTTCGTGCTCCGTATTCCCGACGGCCTGAACCTCAGCGCCGTTGCGCCGATTTTGTGCGCGGGTATCACGACGTATTCGCCCATGAAGCACTGGAATGTGAAAGAAGGCGACCGGGTAGGTATTGTGGGCCTCGGTGGCTTGGGCCACATGGCCGTTAAGCTGGCCAAAGCCTTGGGTGCCAACGTAACCGTCATTACCACGTCCAAAGAGAAGCAAGCGGATGCCCAAGCCATGGGGGCCCACGAGGTACTAATCTCAACCGACTCCGCCGCCATGAAGCAGCACGAAGCCTCGTTCGACTTCATTCTCAACACCATCCCCGACACCTACGACATCACCGACTACGTTAGTCTGCTCGACCTCGACGGCACGGTGGTAGCGGTAGGCTTGCTTGGCGAATACAAAAAGCCGCTCAACAACATGGATATGGCCATGTACCGTCGCTCCGTAGCGGGTTCTATTATCGGTGGCATTGCCGAAACGCAGGAAGTCCTCGATTTTTGCGCCAAGCACAAAATCATGCCCGAAGTACAGATGATTTCCATGCAAGAAATCAACAAAGCCTTCGACGACCTGATGGACAAAGAAGTGCGCTACCGCCACGTCATCGACATGCAGTCCTTGAAAGAGGAAGAGGCCTAATTAAACTAAGCGAAGTTATTCCTTTCACCGAGCTAGAAGATTGCCAAACTGCACCTGTCATGCTGAGCTTGCCGAAGCATCTCGCGTGCTGACACGGAAGTAGTACTCAGACATCAGCACGCGAGATGCTTCGACTGCGCTCAGCATGACGGTCGAGGTAAACAACGAGTATTAAACTAGTATCAAATATTCTATCTTTTTCGTCTGAGGAAAACGAGCTTCTAACTTTAAGCTACCTTCAACTGGAAACACAAAACGGCCTTGCAGACACTCCTATCGGGAGGTGCCTACAAGGCCGTTTTGATATAGGCCGATGGGTCTAGCTAGTAGGTACCCTCGGGCATTTCTTCGGGCCGTGAGAGAGCACCGGCCATGATATTTACGGCACCTAGCAGCAAGAGGCCATTACGGGCTTTTTTGTTGTCAGCGAAGCCGAACAGCCAAGGCGACGCGGCGGCTATTACGCCAGCACCTATGTCTAGTAGCAAGTGGGCTTTGAAAGGTATTTTTTTAACTGCTCCCCACTCGGCACGGGTAAATAGACCCACAGTTGCAACGTTGCCGGCTAGGAAGCGGGTTACTGCAACGGCTTTGTCTTCGTCTTCAAACCCTCCGAGTTTGGGCAGGGCGAGGGCTAACGGAACGTAGGAGAGGTCGGAAAAGCCGTGCAGCTGACGGGAAATAGGCTGATTCATGCGGTTAGGGATTAGATGAACAATAGAAATACCTACGCCAGGGGCTCAGAAAGGGTATTGTGGAGCTAGCTACAAGCCTTTGTATATTCAAAAATTGCTAGCTTTAGCAACGCATAGTCGCTACCACTTCCCGCATGATGCCAACTCGGCAACCCGACCTGTGGAACCGCATTCAGCGCTTCGAGCTGGATGATCCGGGCGCGGCGTTTTCCTTCACCGACCGGCTGGCGCGCGAGAACGGTTGGCCCCTCGAATATGCCCTGCGGGCAGTGCTGGAATACAAGAAATTCATGTTTCTGGTCTGCCTGACCGAGCACCCGCTTACGCCCTCCGACCAAGTGGATCAGGTGTGGCACCTGCATTTGCTCTACACCCGCTCCTACTGGCTGGAGTTCTGCGAGCAGGTGCTTGGGCAACCTATTCACCACGGTCCTACCCGGGGCGGCGCAGCCGAGCGCGACAAATTCAATGACTGGTACGGTGAAACCAAAACAGTGTACCAAGCGGTGTTTGGGACGGCACCACCCACCGATATCTGGCCCGATAGCGAAACCCGCTTCCGGGATATAAACTTCCGCCGAGTGAACCTGAGTGCTTTTTGGCTGCTACCCAAACTTCGTTTCCGTCGCAAAACATGACCAGCCTTCCCCGCACTCCCCCGCCGAATGGGTGTTGCTGCTCCAGAAGCACCACACCCCTAGTTTGCGCCGCCTGCTGCGCGTCACCTTCCTCGATCTGCTGCGCCAGCACGTGTTGGTTGTCCGCACCGAGCAACACCAGCCGCATCCCTTCGACCCGGTAACGTGGCAACAGTTTGTGATGGACGGTCCGGCGCTAGCCACGCATCAGGCCCTACCGCACGAACGGTTGCTACTACATGCTTTCCTGGCCGATAACCAGCTGCGAATCCCATTCAAGCTGTACGTGCGCATGATTTTCGAGAATGCCCGTACCCCGTCCGACTACTACAAGCTAATTGAGGCTAATCCCCGCACCGGACAGCTATTTTCACAGCACTGGTTTTGGCGGCTGACCCGAACACGCTACCTCACCCCGAGCGGTTACCAGTTGCAAGCTGCTGCGGAAGCCGAATTGATCCGCCTCGACAAAGAATATAGCAACCGGGCGGCCCAAAACCCCGCCGAGGCTCATCGATTCGGCCAGCAGCTCAACGGCGTGGTATTTTTGCTTCCTTCCTTCACCTCCGAAGTAGGCCGTGAGGTAGAACGAGAATTGCAGCGAATCCCGGAGCCGGCCTACGACATGGGCAGCGACGCGGGCGGCGCTGACGGCGGATGGCACGAGCAGAGCGACGCCTTCGATAGCCACAGCCCTAGCCACGGCGACGCTGATGGCAGCGGCTGCGGCGGTGACAGTGGTTGCGGTGGCGACAGTGGCTGCTCCGGCTGCGGTGGTGGTTGCGGGGGCGGCGACTAATTTCGTGTTGAGAGATTTTGTGGACAACGTATGGACTATCGAACGTAACGGTCTATTCGAGTTTTAGGTGAGTAGCTTACTAAGCTGTCTTTGTAAAAAGTCAATTCCCAAAGTTCGAAATTATACCCTGGAGCAGGTGGCGGCGGTGGACCTTTTACTTTTTGTGGAACGGTAGATGTATGACTTCGAACATACCGCTTTATCGGATGATAAATAGAGGAGTTAGGCGATCCGACGAAGACGAGGTCATATTTCCCAAGGTGCTCAATGCCTAGTAAACTAAGGTCAGATGTGTCAGCAGGAACAGGCATGCTATGGATATAAACGTTCGATGAATCAAGTATCACACAGATAGTAGTATCCACCTCTTGGTCATCCTTATGAGCTTCTATATAGCCTTTCACAAACGGCAGTATAGCTGGATTCACATTTGCCAGGAGACCATCACGGTTAGACTGGCAGGTAAGTGTACCGGCTAGTATCAACAATTTTAAGCATCGCATTACAAATCTTAGCACAAACGAATATAGACTTCTGGCACCACTCAGGCCAAGCAGCAGCAAGCACAGTTTCTTTTAAGAAAGCGGGCAACTTCAGACTGAAGTCCACATCTTTAGAGCCTGAATCCTCTTTCTTCACTCACTTTCTGTTCATGAAGCACCTTTCTGCGCTGAGCTTGCTGATTCTGGCGGCCAGTGCCAACACGCAGGGCCAGACGCCTACAGCACCGGCCGAGCCGGTTGGTCCCTACCGGGCGTCGGCCACCAAAATCAATGACCTAGTTCACACCAAGTTGGATGTGCGCTTCGATTACGCCAAGCGCTACCTCTACGGCAAGGAATGGGTGACGCTCAAGCCTCACGCCTACCCCACTGATTCGTTGCGGCTCGATGCCAAAGGCATGGACATTACGTCGGTGGCTTTGGTGAATGGGGAGCAACAGCAGAAGCTGAAGTTCGACTACGACCAAAGCAATCTGCGCATCAACCTCGGCAAGTCCATGGCGCCGGGCACTGCCTACACCATCTACATCGAGTACACCGCCAAGCCCAACGAGCTGAAAGCACAAGGCAGCGCGGCCATCACCGACGCCAAGGGCCTATACTTCATCAACCCGGATAGCACCGAGAAAGGCAAGCCCGTTCAGATCTGGACGCAGGGCGAGACGGAAGCTTCGTCGGCCTGGTTTCCCACTATCGACCGGCCCAATCAGAAAACCACCTCGGAAATCAGCATGACGGTGCCCGCCAAGTACGTCACGCTCAGCAATGGGGCCTTGGTAGGCCAGAAGCGCGCCGGCGCCGGCTTGCGCACCGATACCTGGAAAATGGATATGCCGCACGCGCCGTATCTGTTTATGATGGCCGTCGGCGACTTCAAAATCTTCAAGGAGACGTGGCGCGGCAAAGAAGTAAGCTACTACCTCGAGCCCAAGTACGCCCCCTACGCCAAGCAGATTTTCGGCAACACGCCCGACATGCTGGAGTTCTTCTCAACCCGGTTGGGCGTGGAATTCCCGTGGAACAAGTACGCTCAAATCGTGGTGCGCGACTATGTGAGCGGCGCCATGGAAAACACCACGGCCACCCTGCACGGCGATTTTGTGCAGATGACCGACCGGGAGCTGCTCGACCGCCAATACCAAAACGAATCAGTTATCGCCCACGAACTGTTCCACCAGTGGTTCGGCGACTACGTAACGGCCGAAAGCTGGAGCAACCTGACCGTAAACGAGTCGATGGCGGACTTCTCGGAAGGTCTCTATGCCGAGCACAAGTACGGTGCTGATGCCGCCGACGCCCACAACTACCGCAACCTGCGCAACTACCTCTCCAGCCCCCGCGACGCCGCCAAAAACCTCGTGCGGTTCCACTACGGCGACAAAGAAGAGATGTTCGACCTAGTGAGTTACCAGAAAGGCGGTGCCGTTCTGGACATGCTCCGCACCTACCTCGGCGACGACGTATTCTTTGCTGGCTTGCAGAAGTATCTCAAAGATAATGCGCTCGGCAACGGTGAAGCTCACCAGATGCGCCTTGCTATGGAAGCCGTATCGGGCCAAGACCTGAACTGGTTCTACAACCAGTGGTACTTCCGCGCCGGCCACCCCGTCGTCTCGATTGAGTACTCTTGGGACGCCGCTAAAAAGGTACAGGCCGTAACCGTGAAGCAAACGCAGCCTGGCGAGGTCTTCCAATTGCCATTCGCCATCGACTACTACGTGAAAGGAAAAGCCCAACGCCAGCGCGTCACCATGACCGAGGCCACGCAAACCTTCCTCATGCCGCTGGACAGCAAGCCCGACCTGGTGAACGTGGACGCTGAAAAAACGCTGGTTTGGCAGCCCACCGAAAACAAGCCCCTGGCCGACTACGTGTATCAGTATGCCCACGCACCTCTCTACCTAGACCGCCGCGAGGCCCTGCTAGCCGCGGCCAAAGAGCAGAAAACAAATGCCGCTGCCCGTACACTGCTTATCAGCGGCCTGCGTGACAAGTTTGCCGGCTTGCGCACCCTGACATTAGAGCGCCTCGACTTGGAAGACAAAGCCGTAGCCAAAGCTGCTGCTCCCGCCATTCGCAAACTACTTAGCAGCGAGAAAGAGACCTCCGTACTAGGCAACGCTCTGGTAGCCCTAGCCAAGCTCAAAGACAAGAAAGACGCCAAGACCTTCGCCAAGCAGCTAGCCGACAGCAAGTCGTACGGTGTGCAAGGTGCTGCCCTGCAAGCCCTGGCTCTTGCCGATCCGTCGCAGGCGCTGGCCAAAGCCAAGGCGTTCGAGAACAATGAGCAAGGGGCACTCACGCAAGCCGTAGCGGCGGTCTACGCTACGGCTGGTGGCACGGCTGAGTGGGCGTACATCCGCAACAAATACGATACTGCTGGTCCCCAAGGCCAGTTCGGCATGCTCGAAGACATTGCAACCATGCTGCCCCGCCTCCAAGACCCTGCCGCCTTCACCGAAGGCGTTGACCGGATTAAGGCAATCGGCATCCAGTACAAGTCGCGCGGTGCCGACAAGCCTATGATTGGCTTGCTACAGAGCATTGCAAAAGACAAAGACAAGCCTGTTTCTGCTGCTCAACAAGCCATCATCGATAAGGCCGTAACCGAGATTGAGCAGGCTAAGTAAAGCTATTGTGCTAGCTAAGCTGAGCAGAGCGAGGAATTTGGATGAAACCCTTCAACAACTTCATTAAGATTCATCGCTCTAGTAAGGATAGTAACCGAACAAGTAAAAAGCCCCTTCTGCAAGTTGCAGAAGGGGCTTTTTACTGCCATACAGCGATTCAAATTACTCCACAGTCAGCACAATTTTGCCGGCAGCGCTACCTTTTTCATTGTAGCGGTGTGCTTCGGCTAGTTGTTGTAGTGGAAACGTCTTATCAATTACAACCCGAATAGTACCGGCTTGCAGCCAAGTCGATACCAATGCCATGTCGGAGCCGCTGTTTTTGGTTACAAAGGCGTGCGTCGTTTTGGTGGAAAAGACTGCCGCGGCGGTATCGACAACCAGGCTGGTCGGGTCGGGCGTGGTGGTGACGTAGCGGCCGTTACGCCGCAATGCCGCTTTGCTCGCTACGAAAGAACTTTTGCCAGCGGCGTCAAAGATGATATCGTAGCGGCTCAAGTCTTTGGTGAAGTCGTGCTCTTCGTGGTTTAGCACCCGGTCAGCACCGAGGCTACGCACCAGCTCCTGATTGTCAGGGCCGCACACGCCTGTAACCTCACCGGCACCCAAGGCTTTGGCAATCTGGATTGCCAAAGAGCCCACTCCCCCTGAGGCTCCGTTGATGAGCACTCGGTCGCCGGAAAGCAGTTGCGCTTTGTCGCGCAGAGCTTGCAAAGCTGTAAGAGCTGCTAGAGGCACAGCAGCGGCTTCCTCGAAGCTTAGCTTTTCTGGAATAAAGGCTACGGTTGTTTCTTCGAGCACAACAAACTGCGCGTTGGCTCCGCCTACTCCGTCGCTTGGCATGCCATACACGCGGTTGCCGGGTGCAAACCGCGTAACGTTGTCGCCCACTGCCACTACTTCACCGGCTACGTCGCGGCCTGGGATTTTAGGGAATTTATAGCCGGTAATAAACTTCAGTTCACCCTTTCGCATTTTCCAGTCGACTGGGTTGACGCTACTAGCCCGCACGCGAACCAGTATTTGGTTGGCTTTGGGAGTGGGTGTTGGCAACTCGCCGTACTGTAATACCTCGGCGGGGCCATATTCATTGAAATACGCTGCTTGCATGGCTATCACATTAGTGGAGCTAGAGCGTACGTAATCAACTATCCAAAGTCAGCTTGGATTGAAAACGAAGGTATTGACTGGGATAAGCCTCCTTAAGCGAAAAACCGCCGCAGCCAAAGGCCACGGCGGTTTTAACCACACTTAACTAATAAAATAAACTTGCCTAAGCGACAAGACGGTTAATGCTAGCTCACCTTCTGCATTGAGTTTTTTTCGGCTGGAGCATCATTTGTGTTCTTGCTCTCGCCCGCACTTTTTTCAGTTATCGGCTTAGCGCCGTGTACTTTGGCAACCTCTTTTTCGGCATGCTCCATGGCCTTAGTACCATAGATGTGCTCTAGTTCGGTTACAACATCTTCGTTCACTTGCAGGTCTTTTAGCACACCATCATTGATGTCATACACAAGGCCGTGCAAGCGTACCGGGTTTTCACCTCGCATGGAATTCTGCACAATATTGGTTTTGGCTAGGTTGCGGACCTGCTCGATAACGTTCAGTTCCACCAATCGACGGAGGCGCTTGTCCTCGTCCTTGATGCGCATAAACTGCGTTTCGTGCATCCGGATTACGTCGCGGATATTGATTAGCCAATTATCAATGAGGCCGTACTGCTTGCTAGCAGCAGCAGCAGCCACCCCGCCGCAACCATAGTGGCCTACCACCATGATATCCTGGACTCCTAGCACTTCCACGGCATATTGCAGCACCGACAACATATTCAAGTCGGTATGCACCACCATGTTGGCAATGTTGCGATGCACAAACATTTCACCCGGACCGGTACCTGTGATAGCCGAAGCAGGTACCCGGGAGTCGGAACAGCCAATAAACAGATAGCGCGGCTTCTGTCCTTTGGATAAGCGGTTGAAAAACTCCGGATCGGCAGCTGTTGTTTCTGCTACCCACTGACGGTTGTTTTCCAGGATTTTATCGATACTCATTATGGCAGAGGGAAAAGGTGGGTTTAAGTTTAAGCGGAGTCAGCCCCAGGAAAAGCCCCTTATGTAGGAAGGAATCTGACTTCTTAGGCACTTAGAAAAGCTGAGTTGGGCGCAATACTATATCTGTTGCCAGACAGACCTATGGCGCTTAGTGGCCAATCACTTCAACCAACGGAATACCGCGTAGCTCTAGTTTGATGTTACGCTCCAAAGCTGTTTGGCGGAAGTTGGCAATAGCCTCCAGCACATCATAGTCAATCATCTGTGATTCGGTGCCATCGATGATAACATGCGTGCCGCCCGAGAATTGCTCTAAAATGCGGACAATACTTGCCTTATTCAGAAACGAGACGTGCTCACTTAGCTTGAGATGATACACCCCAGTGCCTTGCAACTCCGGCGTGCCATGCATGAAGTAGGCCGACTCATAATGAGTTTTGAGGATGTAGAATATCCCTACTACCAGTCCGATGGTTACCCCTTTCAATAAGTCAGTAAACAAAATCGCCAAGATGGTCACGATGAAAGGCAGGAACTGCTGCCAGCCTAGTTTCCACTGCGTTCTGTACAGCGCTGGTTTGGTGAGCTTATAACCAACTAGCAACAACACGGCTGCCAGCGCCGAAAGTGGAATCCGGTTGAGGATCGTTTCCAGGAAAAGCAAACTGGTCAGCAGCAACAAGCCGTGCACAAAAGCCGCCACCTTGGTTTGGCCACCCGCGTTGATGTTAGCCGAGCTACGCACGATAACGGCTGTCATGGGCAACCCCCCTAGCAGACCACTAATCACGTTGCCAGCTCCTTGCGCCATCAGTTCGCGGTTGGTAGGAGTGGCACGCTTGTGCGGGTCGAGCTTATCCACTGCTTCTACGCTGAGTAAGCTTTCCAAGGAGGCTACGATAGCAATGGTGAAAGCAACTGTGTAAGTAGTCGAACGACTGAAAGCCGACCAGTCTGGCTGCGTGAAGATGTTCAGCAAGTCGCTCCACGACGATACGATAGGCAATTGCACCAAGTGCTCGGGGCGTACGCGCAACACAGGCAAGGCCAAATCTAGCAGCGAGCTAAGAGCAATAGAAAGAACTACCACTACCAATGCCCCAGGTACCAAGCGCAGCAAAGCAAAACGCTTGCTCAGCACCTTTTCCCAGAACAACAGCACTCCCAATGATAAGAGTCCAATCAGAGCTGACCCCCAGCCAAAGGAGCGCAGAGCACCACCTAGCGCCGAGAATGTGTTCTGCCCGTCGAACTGTAGAAACGTCATATCCTCGAAATAATCAGTATCGGCGCCAAGCAAGTGCGGTATCTGCTTGAGGATCAGAATAAGACCGATAGCGGCCAGCATCCCCGAATAACGGAGGTAGGAAAGTACAACCCAATAATACCAGCCCGAACAAGGCCCATTATGATTTGCAGTACCCCAGCTATTACGGTAGCGGCCAGTACGGCCTGGAATGACCCCAGGGTTTGGAGAGCTACCAGAATAATAGCTGTAAGACCAGCCGCCGGGCCGCTCACGCTAAGTTGTGAGCCGCTAAGCCACGACACTATCACCCCGCCCACAATACCCGTGATGATGCCCGCCAGCAAGGGGGCACCTGAGGCTAGCGAAATACCCAAGCAAAGGGGCAAAGCCACCAGGAAAACCACTAGTCCGGACGGTATATCCTTCCCAAGGTTGCTTAGGTAGCCCGGTTTAAGAGTAGCGGCAGATGAAACTGTCGAAGCCGCCGTTTGAATTGGAGCCTGAACTTTAGTTGACATAGAGAGACTGCTGAAGTACCAGGCCATCAACTCGAATTGAGCTTGGCTACACTGGAATTTTCACAAGTCTACGGGGCCGCAATTAAGACACAGTTAAAAAGGAGTTAAAACCAAATTAATTTGCAATAATGCAATACAGCTACTAAATAAATTTCTAATAAGCAGGCATTTACTTATCGCATTCTTATCCCAGTGCAGGCCATTCCAGCCAAACTTGCGTGCCTTGATGTAATTGACTTTCAACCCGCACCGATCCTCCGTGCAAGGACATGATTTTAGCGGTGAGCGGCAGCCCGATGCCGTGACCCGGAATAGCTCGCATGGTCTCGGCGCGAAAGAAAGGAACGAACACCTGCTGACGGTCGGCCTCGCTCATTCCAACGCCGTGGTCACGCACTTCTAGTACCACGAAGGTGGCCGTCATTGAAAGGACAGCCAGGACTGGCTCCTCGGAACCAGTCGAAAATTTACAGGCATTTTCCAGCACGTTCAGCAAGGCCGACAGCAACAAGGCCTCGTTGCCGCGCACTGCAAACGGCTGCCGCACCCGAGGCGGCACATCACCAAACTCCAGGTCAACGCGGCAAGTAGGATGCCGGCGCTGTACTTCCTCGTGGGCTTGCAGCAGGAGTTCGTCCATCCTCACGGTGGTTAAGGGCACCTGCGAGGGGTCGTCGGAAGCGCGGGCAATTTGCAGCAGGCCGTTGGTAAGGTCTTTGAGCAAGCGCGCTGCATCGAGGGTACTTTGCAGGACTCGGCGGTATTCTTGCGGACTCCGTTCTTGCTGCAACAAGGCCACTTCCAACTCGCCGATTAGCACTGTGAGCGGCGTACGTAGTTCGTGTGAAGCATCGCGCACAAAGGTGCGCTGACCGGCAAAGGCTACTTCGAGCCGGTCGAGCAATTGATTGAAACGTTTTGCTAGGTGCGCTATTTCGTCGTAGCCATCGGCTTGCGAGAGGCGGCGGTGCAAATCAGAAACGGTGATGCTGTCCACTTCGCGCACCACTTTCTGCATGGGGCTCAGGGCCTGACTGGCGAAAAACCATCCTCCTATCCCCACAATAACCAAGGAAGCCAACAACCCCCCAATCATGATGTTGCGCAAACCCAATTGCCTGTCACGAGTATCGAGGTCTACCGATGAAGCTACTACCACAAAATCACCGCGGCGCGCATCCCGATAAAGCAGCCCTACTGTTTGTTGGTAATTAGCTCCTAGTTGCACCTGCCTGCCTTTTTGGCGAACCGCCATGAGTAAGCTGAGGGGGATAGGCACCTCGGTAGGCTGTCCTTCCCGAAACACAACTCGGTTAGCGGTATTGTATACCCGCACTTCCTCTTCGGGCAAAGTGCGGTAAAACTGGCGCAGATACTGCCGGTACGAAGTTCGGCTAGCCTCGTCGGCTCGATTGGTGCCGTCCAGGTACACGTGCGCCACAATCCGGGCCCGCGCAAACAAGCTTTGCGTGAACGATTCCTGCCGCGCTTGGTAGGTGAAGTAGTAGATCACCACCGAAAACACCAGCAGCGTAACGGCGAGAATGGCGGCAAACTGCAACGCCAAGCGCAGACGAATGCTCATGCTTTAGTGGATTTGGTGTTAGAGGAAACCAGCATCGCCTCTGAGTTGACCGAACCTATTTGCCTCACTAGGTCAACGCGGCTCTCCCTCGAAATTTACTCTTCCTTCATCACGTAGCCCATACCTACCAGCGTATGAATTAGCTTGGGGGTAAAGTCTTTGTCGATTTTCTTACGCAGGAAATTGATGTATACATCAATCACATTGGAACCCGTGTCGAAGCTAGTTTCCCACACGTGCTCAAGTATGTCTACTCTGGAAATAACGCGGCCTTTGTGGCGAAGCAGATATTCCAGCAATGAAAACTCGCGGGCCGTAAGCTGAATAGGCTGACCAGCCCGCTGCACTCGTTTGCTGCTTGGGTCAAGGGTAAGATCGGCAAGATGCAGGATAGCCGCAGAAGAATTGGATTCAGGACGACGACGTACCAAAGCTCGCACACGCGCTAGCAGTTCCTGAAAAGCAAACGGCTTTACCAGATAATCATCGGCCCCGGCGTCGAGACCCCGAATTTTGTCGTCCGTCTCGCCTAACGCAGTCAGCATCAGAATAGGTACAGCTGAATTAAGGGCTCGTACTTGGCGGCATACATCAAGCCCGCTCAGGCCCGGCAGCAAATTATCGAGGATAATAAGGTCGTGAGAACCGGCTAGGGCCATTCGCAGCCCAGTGGGTCCGTCCGTGGCTACTTCGACAGAGTGCTGCTGCTCGGTGAGGCCCTTATGTAAAAACGACGCCACTTTGGGCTCGTCTTCCACCAACAGAATTTTCATGTGGGAGAAACTAGGTGTGGAATGCAGAACGAATTGGCCGAAGATACGGGGATTAAACTCGCTCTTGAGTTATCCAACGCTCCAGCTTGCTCTTTCGCACGCTTTGCAAACACGAATTTCTATCTACAAATAGCTGTTTCCTTGCAGTAAAGGCCCATTCAGAATAGGGCACACTTGAGTTATAGATGAAGTACAAATGAAGTTGTTTTAATTCTATTTTAATCTTACTCTTCGTTTCGAGGCCGTGTTAGATGTCTAGCACCAAAATCCTCATACGGACGAGTTTGGCCATGTTCTTCTTGATCCAACGAGCTTTTATGCATGTCAAACAGAAAATAAGGCCAAGCTTATTTCTAAAAATAATTAAAAACATCATTTCTTCATTTTCATAAATATTTCAATAATCACAATTTTTACTCACGGTGGAATTAAAATACACAAATCAGCTCTCTTAATGCTTATTGCACGTTTTTCATCGATTTATTCAACCTTATTATCATTATCTGAATCATTTTAAATATAATTGCATCGTTATTTCTCTTTACTAAATTTTATTCTATTCCTGTGATCCCCGAGCATAGGCAACCTGCGCTTGATAATCTAGCCAACGCTAGCAGTGTTACTGGAGTCTCAGCGCTCATTCAAATGTTTGAACAGGCAGTTACACTCCATCATGATGCGGTGGCAGTTGAGCACCGAGCCGCTCACATTACCTACTCCCAGCTAAACGAGCAAGCCAATGCTCTTGCACAAGCTATCCTGCGGCAGGCTCCAGATAGCCCCATCATAGGCTTAAGTACATCTCGACGTATCGAGATGATAGTTGGGCTACTTGCCATCCTGAAGGCTGGCAAAGCTTACCTGCCACTCGACCCCTCCTATCCAGCAGCGCGCTTACAACGAATTATTGCTAGCTCAGGCATCACCGCTTGCGTAGCATCCGCGCACGATCAAGCAACATTCGAGAGCCTGTCTCTGCAGACTATTCTCTCCGATAAAGACTACAGCTACCCAATACAAGCAGTAGCTGCATGGAATCAGGTGGCCTACGTCCTGTATACTTCCGGATCGACCGGTGAGCCGAAAGGCGTGTGCATGGGCCACAACCCACTGTTGAATTTGCTGCAATGGCAGAGCCGAAACTCGTGCGCCACCCGCGAAACGCGGACCCTGCAATTTGCTACGCTGACCTTTGACGTTTCCTTTCAGGAAATCTTTGCCACCTTCAGTACTGGCGGCACCTTGGTTCTCATCGACGATGACCTCCGCATTGATTTTGCCGGTCTGTTAGCTTTCATCGAGCAGCAGAAAATCAATCGGGTGTTTCTGCCCTTTGTGGCGTTGCAGTACCTGGCCGAAGCTGCTGTGAACGAGCAGTGTTTTCCTGCTTGCTTGCAAGAGGTTATGACGGCTGGAGAACAGCTTAAAATCACGCCTCAAGTCAGGAGCTTATTTTCGGCTCTCCCAGGTTGCACGCTCTACAACCAATATGGCCCAACGGAGTGCCACGTAGTAACGCAGCTGAAACTAAAAGGCGATGCCGCTGGCTGGCCGGACTTGCCCACCATCGGGCAACCTATCGACAACACCTTCATTATCGTCGTTGACAGCGCACTAAATTCTGTTGCGCTCGGTACCAGTGGAGAGTTGTGCATTGGTGGTGCCTGTCTGGCCGAAGGATACCTAAATCAGCCAGCTTTAACGGCCAGTAAGTTTATCGACTGGACCTCGCCAGCGGGAGAGAACATGCGTTTGTATCGCACCGGCGACGTTGGCTACCTCACCCCAGATGGCACTATCGAATTTCAGGGCCGCCAAGACGACCAGGTGAAGATCCGCGGCCACCGCATCGAGCTTGGCGAAGTGGAGGTGATGATGAACACCATCAGCAACATCAAGCAAGCGGTAGTGGTAGCCCGCACCTACGACGATGGCGAAAAGAAGCTGCTAGCGTACCTGGTTTCCCAAAATCACCACCAAGACACGGTTGCTGTCAGGAAGGCCGTGGAAACCAGCTTGCCCGACTACATGATGCCATCGGCGTTTGTGTGGATGGAAGAGTTGCCGCAAACGACCAGTGGAAAAGTTGATAAGAAGGCGCTGCCCGTTCCGGAGCTGCAACGTCCTGATGTGTCGGCCTTATACCGAAAGCCTACTTCCGAACTAGAAAAGAAACTGACTGGTCTTTGGGCTGAACTGCTTCATCTGGATAGAGTTGGGGCCGATGATAACTTTTTCGAGCTCGGTGGCAACTCTTTGTTGGCGCAGAAAACAGTGGCGGTACTAAAGCTAAAGCATCAGCTTTCTTTGTCCATAACGAAGCTCTACCACTACCCTACCGCGGCCGGATTGGCTACGTTTTTAGGCCAGCAACCAGCAGTAAAAGTTAAGCCTGCCCAAATACAAGACCAGCAGAGCCAAGCGGGGCGGACATTGCCATCATTGGTATGGCGGGCCGCTTTCCAGGTGCTGACACCATCGCTGAGCTTTGGCAACTGCTTAAAGAAGGCCGGGAAACCACTCGCTTCTTCACCGCCGACGAACTAGATGCCAGCATACCCGCGCAACTAAAAAACGACCCACTCTACGTCAAGGCCCGCGGCGTTATTAACCAAGCCGATCAGTTTGACGCCAGCTTCTTCAACCTGAATCCGAAACTAGCGGAACTGATGGATCCGCAGCAGCGAGTCTTTCTGGAAATTGCCTGGGAAGCATTGGAGCAGGCCGGCTATCTGCCACAGTATTACAAAGAAAGCATCGGCGTATTTGCCGGCAGCGGCAACAACACTTACTACCAACATAATGTGCAGGCCAACCGGGATTTGGTAGACCAAGTGGGTGGATTTCAAGTGATGACGGCCAACGAAAAGGATTACATAGCTTCTCGCACAGCTTATCAGCTAAACTTGAAAGGTCCGGCGGTAAGCGTGTATTCGGCTTGTTCTACCTCGCTGCTGGCAATAGCCCAAGCTGTCCAAAGTTTGCGTAGTGGCCAATGCACAGTAGCCTTAGCAGGGGGCGCCAGCGTTACGTCGCCGATGTTCAGCGGCCACCTCTACGAGGAAGGGGCGATGCTCAGTCCCGACGGGCACTGCCGCCCGTTTGATGTTGCGGCCCAAGGCACAGTGTTTAGCGATGGAGCCGGCGTGGTGCTCCTCAAACGGTTGGCAGCTGCTCGCCAAGATGGGGATACCGTTTATGCGGTAATCAAAGGCGTAGGCATCAACAACGATGGCAGTAACAAGGGTAGCTTCACGGCACCGAGCGCCGAAGGGCAGGCAGCAGCTATAACCATGGCTCTGGAAGATGCCCGCGTCGAGCCCTCCACCATCAGTTATGTGGAAGCCCATGGCACGGGTACCCCCATCGGCGACCCAATTGAGATAGAAGGCTTGACTCTAGCCTTCGGCGAACAAGCACTTAAGCAGCACTGCGCATTAGGCTCCATCAAGAGTAATATGGGGCATCTTACCACAGCAGCTGGCGTTGCGGGTCTCATTAAGGCGACTCTCGCACTGCACTACAAGCAGTTGCCACCTTCGCTAGGCTTTGAAGCCCCAAACCCCCATATCGATTTTTCCAATAGCCCCTTCTTTGTAAATAACCAGCTCAGAGAGTGGCAAGCGACCCCAAGTGCACGCCGGGCGGGCGTCAGCTCGTTCGGCGTTGGGGGTACCAATGTCCATGTGGTGCTGGAAGAATTTGAGAATGAGTTTCCTGTGTCAACTGAGGGCCGCAAGGCGCAGTTGCTCACTTGGTCGGCAAAGTCAACGGCCAGCCGGGAGGCCTACGCCCAGCGATTGGCCACTGAGTTGCAGTCATCTTCCCATTTGGAACTGGCCGATATAGCGTACACGCTGCAAAAAACGCGCGCCTCATTCGCGCACCGCCGTTTTGTGGTAGCTGCTACTCCCGCCGAGCTAGCTCAGGCGCTTGATACTGAGTCACCTTCACTAGCTGGAGCCCACAGTCTGCAAGCAGTGCCGGGCGAAGTGGTGTTCCTGTTTCCCGGCCAAGGGGCGCAGTATCTGAATATGGGCCGCGCTTTGTACGAAAAGGAAAGTGTTTATCAGCAGGCCGTGGATACTTGCGCTGAATTGCTGCTCCCACAACTCGAGGTTGACATCCGCCGTGTCCTATACCCCGACAGTGTTACTTCTGCCACCGAGGACACGCTAAAAAACACCCGCTACGCCCAACCGGCCCTGTTTGTCACCGAGTATGCTTTAGCTCAACTCTGGTTGAACTGGGGCATCGAGCCATCCATTTTCTGCGGTCATAGCGTCGGCGAATTTGTGGGGGCTTGTTTAGCGGGCGTTTTCACCCTCGCCGAGGCGCTAACCCTCATTGCTGTGCGCGGCCGCTTAGTAAGCGCCCTTCCTCGTGGCAGCATGCTCTCGGTGCGCTTGGAAGTGGAAAAACTAGAAGCGCTTCTACCAGCAGCCCTGTCAATAGCGGCAATCAACAGCAGCAAGTATTGTGTGGTAGCCGGCGAGGATAGTGCTATTGCCGCATTTACCTTGCTGCTGGACGACAACAAAGTTCCGAATCGGATTCTGCCCACCAGCCACGCCTTCCATTCTGCCATGATGGAGCCGGTTGTGGGCGAGTTCCAGCGCGAGGTAGAGAAAGCAGCCTTGCGCCGGCCCCAGAAACCTATTGTCTCCACGGTTACGGGCACCTGGCTGACCGACGCCCAGGCAACCGACCCGCAGTACTGGGCTCAGCACCTACGGTTACCCGTCCGTTTTGCCGATGCCCTCGAGACCCTTTTTCAACAAGACACACCGCTACTCTTGGAAGTGGGCCCTGGCAGTGTTACGTCTACGCTGGCCCGCCAGCAACGCAATTCTCGGCCAATTACGGTGCTCTCTAGCTTAGGCACACCCCACGGCACACACTCCGAGCAACACATGATGCTAGAAGCGCTAGGGCAGTTATGGCTGCACGGCGTAGAGCCTACATGGGACGCTTTTTATGCAACTCAAAACAGGCGCAAAATCAACTTACCTACCTATTCCTTCAACCGCAAGCCCTGCTGGTTAGCGCCCCCCACAACTAAAGCTACTGCGGATTCTCGGCCAGTGCCTACGCTCGCTCAGGTTGACCCTACAACACACCTCGCATCAAGAAATATGAGAAGAGACACCCTATTTATTAAAATTAAAACCTTGGTTGAAAACGCGTCCGGCCTTGAAATGGACGGTGTAACGCCTTCCATGAGCCTGTTGGAAATAGGCCTCGACTCCTTATTGCTGACGCAGTTATCTATTACCTTAAAAAAAGAATTCAACGTTCCGATTACCTTCCGGCAGCTAAATCAGGAATACGCAACGCTAGAGGCACTCGTCACTTATCTGGACAGCAAGCTCCCTCCGGAAGCGTACCAACCTGCGGCCCTCCCACAACCCGTCAGCGTGCCCGTGGCGCCTGCTCTTCCGCCGGCAGTGCCTGTACCAGTTGCAATAGCTGCTCCCAATCCGACCAGTGACACGATGCTAGGGCTAGTAGCCCAACAGCTGCAATTACTGTCGCAGCAGGTTATGCTGCTGCAAACTAGTAACCAGGCGGCACCCTACACGGCGGCTCCTGCTGTACTGCCTATACCAAGCCAACCCGTGAAAGAGGCGCAGACAGCAACCAGTCACGCCTTGAGTGCAGAGGAAGAAGCAGAGTTGAAAAAACCATTCGGGGCTACTGCCCGCATTGAGCGGCAAGCAACCGAACTGAGTGAGCTACAGCAGGAATTTTTATGGCAGCTCACATCTCGCTACAACCAAAAAACGCGTGGCAGCAAAGCGTACTCACAGCAGCACCGCGCCCACATGGCTGATCCGCGCGTGGTTTCGGGGTTCAAGCCGCTCACCAAGGAAGTGGTGTATCCTATTGTGGTCAATAAGTCGAAAGGCAGCTACCTCTGGGACATTGATGGCAACCAGTACATAGATGCCCTGAACGGCTTTGGCTCCTCCATGCTTGGGCACCAACCCTCGTTGATTACTAAAGCATTGCATCAGCAGATTGAGGATGGCTATGAGGTAGGTCCTCAGCACGAGTTAGCTGGCGAAGTCAGCAAGTTGCTGTGCGAATTCACTTGCTTTGACCGGACCGCCTTGTGCAGCACGGGTTCCGAAGCCGTGCTCGGTACCATGCGCATTGCTCGCACCGTAACCGGGCGCTCTTTGATTGTGGCCTTCACCGGCTCCTACCACGGTATAGTAGATGAAGTGTTGGTTCGCGGTACAAAAAAATTGATGTCGTTTCCGGCTGCCCCTGGCATCATGCCGGAAGCCGTGAAAAACATGCTCATTCTCGAATACGGCACCGACGAAAGTCTCCGCATCATTAAGGAGAGGGCACACGAGTTGGCAGCCGTACTAGTAGAACCAGTCCAGAGCCGCCGGCCGGAGTTCGTACCTATCGAGTTTTTGAAGCAGGTACGAGAAATAACTGCGGCTTCTGGTACCGCGCTGATTTTCGACGAAGTAATTACAGGCTTCCGGATGCATCCGGGGGCGCACAAGCCCTATTCGGCATCAAAGCGGACCTAGCATCGTATGGCAAGGTAGTGGGGGGCGGCTTGCCCATTGGCGTTATTGCTGGCCATAAAGCTTTCATGGATGCGCTTGACGGCGGCTTTTGGCAGTACGAAGACGCCTCCTACCCCGAGGTAGGCGTCACTTACTTCGCCGGCACCTTTGTGCGGCACCCCTTGGCCCTTGCAGCAGCTAAGGCATCTCTACTGTACATGAAGGCGCAAGGCCCTGCTTTGCAACAAAGCCTCACGGCCAAAACAGACTACTTAGCCAACTCGCTAAATACTGAATTAACCCGGCAGCAGCTACCTTTTTTTGTTGCGCATTTCGGTTCTCTCTGGAAAATTAAATTCAAGGAAGATATTCCGTATAGCGAATTATTATTCACTATGATGCGGGAAAAGGGAATACATATATGGGATGGATTTCCTTGCTTCATGACCGAAGCCCATACCACCGAAGATATAAATCAAATTATTACTATTTGTCTCGATAGTATTAATGAAATGGTGCAAGCCGGTTTCTTTCCTTCCAGCTTATACAGCTCGAAAACACTATCCAAGCAGCAAAATCTGATTTCGCCAAATACTCCTCCCATTCCAGGCGCGAAATTAGGTAGAGATAATAAAGGAAATCCTGCTTGGTATATTTCCAATCCTGAGCTTCCAGGTAAATATTTAAAAATAGATTTAAATTAAAATTCATTATAACACAGAATAATAATTTGCTTTTTTCATTTAAAAGCAAATTATTATTCTACAACGCCTGCTTTCTGCAATAAGTAATTGAGTGCCTTATTTATTAACCGCAACAAACAAATGTCACCTGAAACTCAAATAGCCGAATACGTATCTGATAGCACATCATTTGCGGTTGAGTTTGATCCATTTGCCGGACCAGAAATTTCCCGAGTTGCACTAACTACTGCTCCCCAATTAGAAATATGGCTGGCTTGCCTGCTCGGAGGCCAAGATGCTAGTCGGGCGTATAACGAGTCGCTTTCCCTACGCTTCACTGGTTCACTTGACAGCCGGGTATTACAACAAGCCTTGCAGGAAGTAGCAGATCGGCATGAAGCGCTCCGCTCCGTCTTCAGTGCCGATGGCAAATACATCTGCGTATTCACGAGTGTTGAAGTTCCTTTTTCCTATCAAGACCTTTCCAGTCTTCCCCTCGACAGAAGGGAATTGTTGACTACAAAAGCCATTGCAAATGATGCCCAGCACGTATTTGATTTAGTGCAAGGCCCGTTGTTAAAGGCAATACTGCTGAAACTAGCCGACGATCAATATCATTTTATTGTAACCGCTCACCACATCATTTGCGATGGTTGGTCGCTAGGCATTTTACTGCAAGACGTTAGTAGCCTGTACTCTTCTTATTCCCAGGGCTTATCGTCTGCTTTACCCGCGCCTCCTCGCTTCAGCGATTACGCTGATGAACAGATACTATTCCAGGCGAGCACAGAATACAAGCAAACGGAGGCCTTTTGGGTGAACCAGTACAAGGATTCTGTACCGGTTGTGGAGATGCCAACAGATTTTCCGCGACCTCTCTATCGCACGTACGCCAGTGCCCGCCTAGATTTTTCCCTCCCTAACGAGCTAGTCGCTAGAGTAAAAAAAACGGGGTTACAGGCTGGATGCAGTTTTGTAACAACCCTCCTGGCAAGTTTTGAAGTGCTGCTTCATCGTTTAACTGGGCAGCAGAGTATCGTGGTCGGGATACCCACTGCCGGCCAACCGACTAGCGGGAGCCAACACTTGATTGGCCATTGCGTGAATTTACTTCCCCTGCGTAGTGAACATACCGCATCTGAAAGTTTCAACACTTATCTACAGCAACGCAAAACCTATCTCTTCGACGCCTACGAGCACCAAGGGTTGACGTTTGGCAGCCTCCTGAAGTCAATTAATATAACTAGAGATGCTAGCAGGATTCCGTTGGTTCCTGTTGTGTTCAACGTTGACATGGGGTTGGCCAATGGTGTCAATTTTCACGGCGTTACCTATCAATTAAAAAGCAACCCTAGAGTTTTCGAGACATTCGACTTATTTCTCAATGCTACCGGCACGGAAGAGGCATTAGTACTAGAGTGGTCTTATAACACAGCTTTATTTAAGGCAGAAAGCATCCGCTACATGATGGCCACCTTCGAGCAATTACTCGAAGAGGTCACGACTAATCCAAATTCAACATTAGTTTCTTCAAATAATAATATAACGAATGTATTAAGCGCATATAATGCCCTTAACAACACCGCAGTTGACTATTCGTCAATTAAATATTTACCTAATTTAATTCAGGAAGTAGCCTATAATTATCCGACTGCTATTGCTGTCAAATTTAAAAACAATACACTTTCGTATTATCAACTAAACACAAAAGCTAATCAGTTAGCCCGCTATCTTCTGGCGCAAGGTTTATCTACTGGTGATGTCGTTGGCATTGCACTAGACCGGTCTCAAGAACTACTTGTAACACTACTGGCTGTATTGAAATGCGGGGCTACTTACTTACCACTAGACCCTACTTATCCCGCAGATAGGTTAGAATTCATGCTACTGGATTCTAAGTCCTCTTTTTTATTGAAATCCAAGTCAATTAGCTTCAACTTCTATGATGTTGCTATTATTGACATCGAGGATGCTCTATCTCAAGCGGAAAATTATTTCACTGACGCAGTAGAAGTTGAAATAAGTGGCGATGCTGTTGTTTACATACTTTACACCTCTGGTTCCACTGGCTTACCCAAAGGGGTACAGATCAAGCATAGCGGATTAATTAATCTGCTGCGTAGTGTTCAGCAGGAAATTGGTATTTCAAGCACGGATAGGTTATTAGCTATCACTACCATTTCGTTTGATATGGCTGTGCTCGAGCTTTTCTTACCCTTAGTAAGCGGAGCTATGGTTGTCGTAGCTGACAGCAAGGCGACTAAAGACGGAAATGCGCTACAGCACCTCATCGAAGCGGAGGGAATTACGGCCATGCAGGCCACTCCTGCTACTTGGCGAATGATGCTCGATGCTGGATGGACAGAGTTGTACCCTCTGAAAGCAATCAGCGGAGGCGAAGCACTACCCGAAGATCTTGCGCAACGTCTGCTTGCAAGATGTGCCTCGCTATGGAATATGTACGGCCCGACAGAAACAACTATTTACTCGTCTTTCAAAAAAATCACGCACGCAAAGGAATTAATTACAATAGGTAGACCAGTTGCCAATACTCAATTCTACATTTTAGATGATCATTTCAACTTAGTAGAACCGAATACAATTGGCGAATTATATATTGCCGGGAATGGGCTGGCTAAAGGCTACCTCAACAGGTCAGAACTAAACAAAGAAAAGTTTATTGATAATCCTTTCTCATTAATTGATGGAGAAAAGATGTATCGCACTGGCGACTTGGCGAAATTGACAGATACCGGCGAAGTTCAATATTTAGGCCGTGCTGACCAACAAATAAAGATTAGGGGATATCGAATTGAACCTGGCGAAATTGAGCACCAACTTTCCAGCCTCCATGAAATACAAGAAGCCGTAGTTATTGCGAAGCCAGATAGTTATGGCATGATTCGACTGGCAGCTTACGTTGTTGTTCGCGATTTTAATTACGTCACTGACTTTAGTACCCGCATAACAACTTGGAAGAATAGCTTAGGCAATAAGCTGCCAGCATTTATGATTCCTAGCGAAATTATTGTCGTTAATTCAATCCCCAAAACACTTAATGGTAAAATTGACAAAGCGGCTTTACTGTCCTATGTCAAAGCAGACGAAATAAAAGCAGATGAGCGGCATGATGGGCCACGCACTGATACAGAAAAGTTGGTAGTTGATATTTGGAAACAATATCTACAAATACCAACTATCGGCATCTTCGATGATTTTTTCAAACTAGGCGGACACTCTATGATTGCCGTGCAGGTAATAGCGCAGTTAGAAAAGGTAACTGGCAAAAAACTACCATTAGCAACTCTATTTGAAAGCTCCACTGTGGAGAAACTTGCGGCCGTGCTGCACATGGACAGCAAGTTTATCACCTGGGATTCTCTTGTTCCCATCAAACCGCAAGGCAGCAAGACGCCTCTCTACATTGTGCACGGAGCTGGTCTCAATGTTCTAATTTTCAATGCACTATCCAAGAGCCTGGACCCCGATCAGCCGATTTATGCACTACAAGCTAAGGGTTTGAATGGGATTGATGAGCCGCACGAAACCATAGAAGACATGGCTGCGCACTACATCTCCACTATCGAAAAAGCAAATCCTAATGGACCTTATGCATTAGCTGGCTACTCGTTCGGAGGCATTATTGCTTTTGAAATGGCGAAGCAGTTGAAAGCGGCAGGCAAGGCAGTGCCCTTCCTTGCCATGTTCGACACTTACGCTAACCAGCCAGATCATTTTATACCGTTCCTTACTAGAAGCATTAAGCGGTTCTTATTCTTCCTGAAACGAATATTGTTTTTCTTCGTCTTGTTAAGAAAAAGTCCTAAGGCTACTATTCATTATAAATTAGAAGCTATTCAAAGAGATTTTCAAAAATTAAAATACAGTAAAGAACAATATTACGAAGAAGTCTATGGCCATTCTTATAAGATGGCATTAATGCACAAGCGTGCTGCTCACAAGTATAAGTTAACCCCACAAAATATAAAGATCGAGCTCTTTAGAGCAAAAGAAAGAACCTATTATGTAGATGATTTCGAATATATGGGCTGGAAGCCATTTGTTTTAGATGAAATCTCTATCCATGAAGTACCTGGCGACCATAATTATATGTTTGCCCCACCGCATGACGAGGAAACGGGCCGCATATTACAGGCAGCATTAAATAAGATAATTTAACATTTCCTGTCTAGTCAATGGCCTCATCGTCAATACAATGTTGTACCATCGACAACATTAAATGGCATCCCTTTGCACCTGGGCATGCTATAAAAGATTCCATAGCAATATTATTTATTAACACCAAATCACATAAATCTTTAATAAATAATTATCAAAATATATTATCTAAAGAAGAGATAAATAAATCTTATTCTTACCAACTCGCATTCAAAAAAGAGCATTACCTAGTAAGTAGGTGTCTGATAAAAATATTATTAGGCGTTTATCTCGATAGAAGCTACAATACTATACAGCTATTACCTGGCAATACTGGCAAGCCAAAGGTAAGTAACCAGTCAACTTTACATTACTCTGTTTCATACTCTGCTGATTACATGCTACTGGCCATTGCAACCGATGAGGTTGGCGTGGATATAGAATGTATAAGGCATGATTTTCACTTTCAAGAGATTGTCGATTTTAGCTTCCATTCATGCGAGCAAGACTTTATCAGGCAACATGCCGATCCATCTCGTTCCTTCTTCACACTCTGGACTCGCAAGGAAGCGTTAGTAAAAGCTACATCGAAAGGCATCGACGACGATTTCAATACTATTCCATCGTTGGATGGTTTCCACTTAATAGATCAGGCAAATCTTCATACCTCCATCGACTGGACAACCAGCAGCTTCACTATTGGCACCGACTGTATCGGTGCTATTTCTTGCCCTTCTGGATTTACTAGCAAAGACATTTCCTTTTACACTGTCGACATTATTCCTTCAGTGCTAAATAATTCTAGTAGCCAGCCTTCACACAAGTAATGCCATATGAACTAGCTGCTCTTCTAACACGGCATCAACAACTGAATTTATGAGCCTGAGCACATAGGCTCATAAATTCAGTTGTATTAAGCATATTACTTCTGAAGCTTTCGCTTCACATAAAGTTTCAGCTCAACAGTCAAGAGCCTATTATTTTATGAATGGCCAAGTTACCACATTCTATAACTTGCTAACAATAAACAAATTAGCCCCTCACGATACCGTAAGGGGCTAATTTGTGGGCCCAACTGGAATCGAACCAGTGACCTGCTGATTATGAGTCAGCTGCTCTAACCGATTGAGCTATAGGCCCGGCACGAAAAGCACTAGAAGCAGTGGGTTTCGGCTGCGCAAACTTCGGGGTTTACAATGAAGTTTGCAATTGCGATAGCAATATTTGAGGCATAAAACGCCTTCTTTCCTTCTACAAGCTGTTTCTTCTTTCGTTACTGTCCGCTATGTCAACCAAAAAGTTGCCTAATCTACTCTTCGATTTCGGGGGAGTTATCATCAACATCGACTATCAACGCACGTTAGACGCCATGCGTCGCCTGCACCCACACGGTGATACTATTGCCTTCACGCAAGCGGCACAAGGCGAAATATTCGACCTTATGGAGACGGGCCGCTTGACTCCGCACGAGTTTAGGGAGGGTTTGCGCACGCATTACAACATACAAGCCACCGACGAGGAATTAGATGCTGCTTGGAATGCCATGCTGCTGGATGTGCCTGCTGAGCGGCTAGCGCTAATTGCGGACTTGCGCGCCCAAGGCCACGAAACAGCACTGCTCTCTAACACCAATCAGATTCATATTGCCACTCTCAACGAAGGTTTACGAAAACAGTATGGGTTCGAGCACGGTATTGCCGATGCTTTAGATCGGGTGTTTTACTCGCAGGAAGTGGGCTTGCGCAAACCCGGAGAGGAAATCTTTCAGCACGCCCTGCGCGAGATGAACTGGAAGGCCGAGGAAACTCTTTTCATTGAAGACAGTTTTCAACATATCGAAACGGCCCGCCGCCTGGGGTTGCGCACGTTGTTTCTGCCCCCGCCTCATACCATCCTCGACGCTCTGCCTGCCGCCATCCGTGCCTTCCCCCGAGAATACGCCCCTGCCTCTTCCCTTTCCTGATGCTCCGGCTTCTGCTTTCACTTCTGTAGAAGAAGCGCAAGCGGCCTTTGTGCGCTACGAGCGGCCAAGCCCGCCTCGTTGGCGCACGGCGCTGTTGCACCTGCTCCTGTTCGTGGTTACGCTCGTCACGACTACGCTGGCGGGTCTGGAACTCACACGGGGCGGCATCAACTTTCTGCCGATAGAAATATTTCTGTTGCCCGTCAAGCAGATGTGGCCAGAGCTTCGCCGTGGCTTGTGGTTTTCGCTGCCATTTCTGGGCGTGCTTACGGTGCACGAGTTTGGGCACTACTTCACGGCGCGCTACAACCAGATTCGGGTGACGCTGCCTTACTACATTCCGTTCATACTCGGCATCGGTACCTTTGGGGCGGTTATTCGAATAAAGGACCGGATTTTTTCGCGGCGGGAGTTTTTTGACGTTGGGCTGGCGGGGCCGCTAGCCGGCTTTCTGGTGGCGGTGCCTGTTCTAATCTACGGCTTCACGCACCTGCCGTCGCTGGAGTATCTATTTGAAATTCACCCCGAGTACCGCGCTTACGGTGCCGACTACGCCCGGTACGTGTACCGAGGCAGCCAAGGCTTCACGCTAGCAAAACCGTTGCTGTACCAAGGACTAGAATACCTGTTTGCTGATCCAGCACTGATTCCTCACCCGAATGAGCTGATGCATTATCCGGTGTTGTTAGCAGGAGTGCTGGCGTTGTTTTTCACGGCTCTCAACCTGCTGCCCATTGGCCAACTCGACGGGGGCATATTCTGTATGGCCTGCTTGGTTTTCAGCGCTTTAATCGGTTGTCGGGGGTGCTGTTTATTGCCTTCATCTTTTACGCCGGGTTGGGTTTGTTTACGCTAAGAACATCTTCTGAGACCTGGCTTTATTGGGGGCTACCTTATCTAGCGTATCTTTTTCTGGTATTCCGAAAGGCTTTGCCCACGCCCCGCCGGGCCTTACTACTTAGCTTGGGGGTATGGGCCGCGCAACTAGCTGTTACGGTAGCTTTTCCAGGAGCTATGGGCAACCCAGGATGGTTGATATTTGGATTGATGTTGGGTCGTCTAACGGGTATTTACCATCCTCCGGCTCCGGACGAGTCTCCACTTAGCACGGGCCGTAAGGTGTTGGGCTGGCTGATGGTGGTTATTTTTGTGCTATGCTTCACTCCTAGCCCATTCCGGTGAGTGGGGCTTCGTGTGTAACCACTATACGATAATGGCACAAACACATTCGGCACGCAGCTCTCTTCGTTTTTAAAATATCCTGATGCTTATAGAACAGCGCCGGCTGCTAGCCGGTACCACGCAGCTTGCCTTGCGCCCGAATGGGCTCTATGTCTGCCAGCGCAACCGCGACGGGCGTCCTGTAGTGGAATTTGAAATGCCTTATGAGGAAGTACTGCCCGTCCGCATAACTCGCCGACGGACCACCCCGCAGCTTACATGGCTGCCATTGGCAGTTCTGTGGCTTTCCGTCAACTTGCTTCAACGTCTTATTCCCACCACTAGCTCCCTTTCGGAAGCTTCTTGGGTGGGGCTTTTCGCGCTAGGTGGGTTGCTGGTAGCAGGAGGAATCTATGCTCAACGCAATTGGTGGCAGCATGTCACCCTCGGAACAGCCCGCGCCAACATCACCCTGGCTGACCGCCCTTCCGAGCGCGCCTCCGTCGACAAGTTTGCGAGCGTATTAGAGCAGCGCACGAAAGCGTATCTGCGAGAAGAGTATGCCAACGTAAATCCGCTGGGTATTATCGAGACACAATTGCACCGCCTGCGTTGGCTACGCACCCTCGATGTGCTAAGCGAAAAAGAAGCCCGCATACTAGCCACTCGCCTCACCGGCCGCCTCGATATGCCGCCCTTGCGCAGCATGGGCCAAGTACTGGAACCACCCTACGTCAATTAAATAGCTGATTGTTAAAAGCAGAGGCGACTGTTTGGCTTGCGCATACTACGCAAGCTAAACAGTCGCCTCTGCTTTTATAATGGATTGGTTTAGCGCCCTTCCAGAGCGGCCACGCCGGGCAGTTCTTTGCCTTCCATGTATTCGAGCAAGGCCCCACCGCCGGTGGAGATGTAGGAAACTTTGTCGGAGAAGCCGAGCTGGTTGACAGCCGCCGCGGAGTCGCCGCCGCCGATGAGGCTGAAGGCGCCTGCTTCGGTAGCTTCGGCAATAGCTTGGGCCACTGTTGAGGTACCGGCCGCGAAGTTGCTCATTTCAAACACGCCCATTGGTCCGTTCCAGAGGATGGTTTTCGACTGCCGCACGATGTCGGCAAAAGCTTTTTGCGACTCGGGACCGAGGTCTAAGCCGAGCCAGCCGTCGGGAATGCTTTGGTTGCTGGCTTCGGCGGTATTGGCGTCGTTGGCAAACTTGTCGGCAATGATGCTGTCGGTCGGCAACACCAAGTTTACGCCTTTGTCTTTGGCTTGCTGAATTAAACTCAAAGCCAAATCCATTTTGTCGGCTTCGAGCAATGAACTGCCGATGCTGCCGCCCTGCGCCTTGGCAAACGTGTAGGCCATTCCGCCGCCAATCAGCAGATTGTCCACCTTATCGAGCAGCTTTTCAATGAGTTGAATCTTGTCGGAAATCTTGGCGCCGCCCATGATAGCGGTGAACGGCCGCTCGGCGTGTTCGAGTACCTTCTGGGCGTTGTCTAGCTCCGACTGGAGCAGGTAGCCTGCTATCCGGTCTTCGGGTGCGAATTTCGAGCCCATAACGGCCGTGGAAGCATGTTTGCGGTGAGCCGCTCCGAAAGCGTCGTTCACGTATACCTCGCCGAGTTTGGCTAGCTGCGTGGCAAAGTTTTCGTCGCCTTTCTCTTCTTCCGGGTAGAAACGCACGTTTTCGACGAGCAACACCTGGCCCGGCTGTAAAGCGTTGGCTTTTTCTTCGGCCTTCAGCGCATCATCTGCAAACTGTACTTCCTTGCCGTACTCTTGGCTTAGGCGCGCTACGATGTGCTGGAGCGAGTATTTGTTTTCGGGGCCGCCTTTGGGCCGACCTAGGTGCGAAAGCAGGACCACCGAGCCTCCATCAGCCAAAATCTTCTGAATAGTGGGCGTAGCAGCCCGGATGCGGGTATCGTCGGTGATGTTGAACTCCTTGTCAAGCGGCACGTTGAAGTCCACGCGTACCACGGCGCGCTTGCCGCTGAAGTTGTACTGATCGAGGGTTTTCATATGATAATGGGGATGATGAATGAGCCTTGTACGGCACGAATGTAGCAAGTAGCGCGAATCAGCGGTTAGTACTCCGCGTGTGATTGATTCTTTTGCGGGCGCAAAATGTCTCCTTGTTATTACTAGTATAGGGCTTTCGCGGCCAAGGCACGGCTCGGCAGAGTAGCACTCCGTTCTAGTTTCCCCTTACCTTTGCGTTATCTATGAAAATTGGCATCTTCTTCGGCGGACCGTCGCGCGAGCGGGAAATTTCCTTCGCGGGCGGCCGCACCGTATACGATAACCTCGACAAGTCTTTGTTCGAGGCTGTTCCTGTGTTTGTAGACAGCCGGGGCAATTTTATTCTGCTCGACTGGCACTACATCTATAAAGGCACCATCCGCGACTTTTATCCGCCGGTTTCAGCCCTGCCGGCTTCTACCTTGCCGGTGCAGGTATATCTGGAAAGCTTAGGCGAGCTGACCCAAGACGAGCAAGACCGCATTATTGGGGAAGTGGGCCGGCTTGTGTTGTCCCATGAGTTGCGCGAGCTAATGGACTTTGCCTTCCTGGCCCTGCACGGACCAAGTGGTGAGGACGGTGCCATTCAGGGCTTGCTCGAATGGTATGGTATTCCGTACTCGGGTTCCGGTATTTTGCCTTCGGCGTTCGGCATCAACAAAGTGGCCCAAAAGAAGCTGCTCAAAGCCCTCGACCGACCCACGCCCAATTTCCGCGTCGTGACGGTAGAAGAGTGGGATGCTGCCGATCCGGCCGCTACGCTCGATTACTTGGTGCGCGAGCTAGGCTTGCCACTGGTTTTCAAAGCGCCGCGCCAGGGCTCTAGCATTGGCGTCAGCATCTTGCGTGAAGCCGATGCCACCAAGTTTGCCGCGGCGGTGGAGCGCAGCTTGTTCCGCAAAACCGTCATCCGCGCTGAGTGGCAAAACCTGACCGAGCGGGATAAACTCCAGTGGGTGCAGCAGCTCGTGGATATCCGTGAGGGTATTGGCCTGCCCGTGCTAGTAGAAGTGACGGGGGTTAAAGCCGCAACTTTTGAAAACGAGGCACCTCAACCCGAAGCCATTATATATCATCCCGAAGCGCTGCTGAGCGCCTTGGATAAGCACTTTAAAACCGCCGAAGCGGTGCGCCTGACCAACCTAGATGGTGAGGCACAGGTGCTGGTTGAGAGTTTCGTAAACGGCCGCGAATTCTCGTGCATCGTGGTAGAGGATGCCGATGGTAAGCCGTTGGCCTTGCCACCAACCGAGATTGTGAAGGGCGAGGAAATGTTTGATTACCGCTCGAAGTACCTTCCGGGTCTAGCGCGCAAAATCACTCCCATCGACTTACCAGAAACAGAAATCCAGCGCATCCGCGAGGCGTGCGAGGAAATGTTTGAAACGTTCGGCTTCCAGGTATACGCTCGTTTAGACGGGTTTATCCAGGCCGACGGCACGCTTTTCCTGAATGACCCGAATACTACGTCGGGTATGTTGCCGGCTTCATTCTTCTTCCATCAGGCGGCAGAAATCGGACTGAATCCATCACAGTTTCTCACGTTCCTGATTCGCACTTCGTTGGCGGCGCGGCGGCGCGGCGGCATGCAACCTGTGCGGCTGGCTAGCCTGCTAAGCCAATTGGATGCAGCCGTGGCTTCGCGGCAGCAGCAGGAATGCACGCGCACCAAAGTGGCCGTTATTATGGGCGGTTACTCGTCGGAGCGACACATTTCGGTGGAGAGCGGGCGCAACATCTACGAGAAGTTGAGCTCGTCGGTGAAGTATGAGCCGGTACCGGTGTTCCTAACGGGCAACAGCCAGGAGTTCCGTCTCTACGTGCTGCCCATCAACGTGATGCTCAAGGATAACGCGGACGATATTCGGGAAAAGATAGAACTGGCGGAAGCTGGTCACGCCACGCACCCAATCTTGACTCGTATCCGTCATGAAGCCGAGGCCATTACCAGCACCTACGCCGGGCAACCCGTGGAGCAGCCGCGCCGCATCACTTTCCCGGAATTAGCTGATACCGTAAGCGAAGTATTTATTGCTTTGCACGGCCGGCCCGGCGAAGACGGAGCGTTGCAGCGTGAGCTAGAACAGTACGGCTTGCCGTACAACGGTTCGGGCGCCGAAAGCAGCAGCATCACCATCAACAAATTCGAAACCAACCGCCAGCTGCGCGAAGCAGGCTTGCGCGTAGCCGAACACCGCATGGCCAGCCGCCTCGAGTGGACAGCCGATCCGGAAGCTTTCTACCAGAGCCTGGAAGAGCAGTTCTCTTATCCCTTCATCGCCAAGCCCGCCGACGATGGTTGTTCTTCGGCTGTGAAGAAAATCAAGAACCGGGCAGAACTTGCAGCTTTCAGTCGCCTCATCTTCCGCGACCAAGAAGACCTTATGCCCGCCGATGCCAGCGTGCTACAACTCGGTTTCAAAGAAGAATTCCCGCAGAAGGAAGCTTTCTTGGTGGAAACCTTGATAGCGCGCGACGGAGCGGCGCACTTCCTTGAAGTAACCGGCGGCCTGCTCACCCATTGGAGTGAAAACGGCGAACTAGAAATCGAGGTATTCGAGGCTTCCGAAGCGTTGGCTACCGGTGAAGTTTTGAGTTTGGAAGAGAAATTCTTGGCTGGTGAAGGCCAGAACATTACTCCGGCCCGCTACGCACCCGACCCGGTGGAGCGCCAACGCATTTCCGAAGAAGTGAAAGCCGAACTGCGCCGGGTGGCGGAGGTGCTCAATATTCAGGGCTATGCGCGCATTGATGCCTTCGTACGGGTGCGGCAAAATGGTGCAGTGGAAGTACTTATCATTGAGGTGAATTCGTTACCGGGAATGACGCCAGCCACCTGCATTTTCCACCAAACCGCGCTGGCCGGGTACACGCCCTACCAGTTTATCGACCAAATTTTAGAGTTTGGAAAACAGAGAAGTGAGAAGCTAGAACTAAAAAGTTAATCCAGTCCCCTCCTTATTCAAGCAAGGGAACTAGGTTCAGCCTTTAGCTTCAGCGTCTCTCGGTTTATATTCTTGCTCCTACTTTCTAGTTTCAAGCTCCTTCTTTTACGATGTCCTTTCTCAAATCTGACACCCCGCTCGACCTTGTCAAACACTTAGTGGTGATGGGCCTGGCCACAGCAGCGTTGGTGTTCGGCTTTTTCTTCGTGTATCTGCCCCTCACCACCAATCACGGTGAAACGATTGTGGTGCCCAAAATCACGGGCATGAACCAAGCCGCCCTCGACGACTACCTCGGCGACCGGAGCCTCCGCTATTTCGTCGACGATTCCAGCTACAACCCGCGCGTTCCGCCTTTTCAGGTTCTTCAGCAAGACCCTTTGCCGGGCGAACGGGTAAAGGAAGACCGCAAAATCTACATCACGGTGGCCATGAAAAACCCGCCGGTGATAAAGATGCCGAAACTCACGGAAGGCTCGGAGAAGAACGCGCAGATGATTTTGAGCAGCTACGGCCTGACAGTGGGTAAGCTGATCAAGGTGCCCGATGTGCGAACCAATCAAGTACTTCGGCAGCTGGTGAATGGTAAAGAAATTGCCCCCGGAGCACCCATCACCAAAGGTTCTCGCATCGACTTAGAAGTAGCCGACGGCTTGGGCAACCAGGAGTTCCCGGTTCCAAACCTCATCAATATGCCAGCCGACGAAGCCACTACTCTGTTGGTAGGCCAAGGCTTGCAACTCGGCGAAACCTTCTATCAGGAGCCGCAGGAAGGCGAAACCGAAGGCACAGTAGTGAAGCAGCGCCCCGTTGCCGCACCCGGCGCTACTATTCGCATGGGCCAGCTAGTTGACATTTGGGTAGCCGGCCAAGCACCAGTTAAGTAAAGAACTACGTAGAAGCGCCAGGAGTGGAAAATCTGCTCCTGGCGCTTTTGCGTTGTTATGGTTCAATCTATTGAGACCCCAAATTGGTTTTGAGGCAGATGGTGAACAGATGCAGTCAAGCGGCCACCCGCTCAACTGTCGAAATATTCTGCCCCTTCGCTACGTTCAAGATCAACACGTCAATTATCGCAGCCTAATGAGCTTGAAACCTTTACGCTATTCGCTTATCTCCCTGCTAAGCTTGATGTCGTTGGTGGGGCACGCGCAGGATATAGCTCCCCTTACTACCGGTCCGGTTCGTACCTCGCAGCCCACTCAGGCAACGGCTCTGCGCGGACAAGCGTTAAGCTTACCTTTTTTCGATGATTTTACGTCACCGCAGGAAGGAGTACCAAAGGTACAGAACTGGCTGCCCCAGGGCGGTGTGCTCGTAAACAACCGGATGGCTTTCGAGCCACCTACACGCGGCGTAGCCACCTTTGACGGCTTGCGCAGCAACGGCGCGGCTTACGGTGTTGGGGGAACTAGCACGCTTGATTCGCTCATTTCGCAGCCGATCAACCTGAGTGGTCGCACGGCGGCCGATAAGCTATATCTTGGCTTCTTCTGGCAAGCCGGCAACATCCGGAGCGGCCCTAGCTTTAGTAGCAGCAGCCGGCCCGTATTTTTGCAGCTTGAATTCAAGGACAATACGGGTAGCTGGCGGCAGGTGTGGGTTGAGCGCAGCACCGGCGAACGTACTGCTTTTCGCCAGAAGTTTATTGCTATTACGCAGCCGCAATATTTGCACGGCGACTTTCAATTTCGTTTCCGGGCAAGTGGCAACGTGGCGACCAACGAAGACAACTGGAGCGTCGACTACGTACGATTGGCTCCCCTTGGTCCTACCCCACCCCGCACCGTGGTCGACACGCTCTACCAAGACGTAGCCATCAGCAAACCGCTATCCAGCTTGCTGGCCCGCGGTTCGGCTATGCCCATCTGGCAGTTCAACGCCGCCAGCAACCCCGCCAGCCAGCTTAACCCAGCTACGTTCACGACCGTCAACAACCTCGATAAGAGCGGTTTTCCTACTCCTCTCTTGGCTACTGGCACCTTGCAAGTGCTACCAGCTGGGCCCGTTGTCACCTTTCCCACTAGCGCCCCTAGTACCCTGCTGAGCAATCAGCAACAGGTTCGCGTAGAAGGCAATCTTTCGGCGCTAACCCTGCCCAACACAGCCGAAGCAAAGTCTATTCGACACCGTATTACCTTGGTCAGCAACGAGATAAACCCGCTCACGCTGCCCAACGATACCATTTCCCGCGTAACCGAGCTTAGCGACTACTACGCCTACGACGACGGCACCGCCGAGGCCCGGCTAAGCATCCCACCCTTCGACCAGCCGGGCAACCGGTTTTATGCATTGCGGTTTGAAGTGAACCGTCCAGACCAAGTGCGGAGTATTCGCATTAGGCCGGTTTATCCGCAAGCCGCCGGGCGCCAAATCACGGTAAACATCTGGGATGTCGACCCTGACCCCACCTTCAACGGACAACCAGCGGCTACTGCTAAGGCTAGCCAGAGCGTGGTTATTCCGGCCTCCTTACCAGCTGGTCAAACTTTCTTAGAGGTGGTGTTTGCTACGCCGGTGCCCGTAAGCGGCCGGTTTTATGCGGGTTACGGTCATGGGCCAACAGGGCTATTGGTAGCCAATGCTATTCCTTTCGGGCTTGACTTAAATTCGCCCATTCCGGCAGATGCTTTTTGGCAATTCACGCCGGGATGGACGCAGCCTACCGGCATTGCTTATCCGCCCGGAGCGCTGATGCTACGGCCCGTACTCACCAACAATGTGCTAGCCGTGGCACCGGCTTCGGTGGCTGCTACTTACAGCATATTCCCCAACCCGAACACAGATGGGCAAGTGCAAGTGCAAGGCCTCTATGTCCAGGCGGTAGTGCTAGATGCTTTGGGACGCGCTGTTTGGCAGCAACCCGCCACCGAGCGGGGTCGTCCTACCTTAGATTTAAACGCCCTACCAGCTGGCGTATATTTAGTACAACTCACACTGGCTGATAAGCTTACGGTTACCAAGCGTTTGGTACTAACAAAATAGCATTGGAGGAAAATGAGAAGTTGGATAGCACATTCGGTGTGTTTTCAACACCTTTGCTGCTGATAAGCCTTCCTTCCATTCCATTAATAGCAATCATCAAATGCCCGATATCACTCCTACCGAACTGAAACAGCGTCAAGCTGCTGGTGAACAGCCTACCATAATCGACGTACGCGAAACCTGGGAAAACGAAGAAGGCCGCATAGAAGGCAGCCAGAATATTCCGCTCGGCACGTTGCCCCAAAAGCTAGATGAGCTCGAAGAGTTGAAAGAGCAAGAGATTATCGTGCATTGCAAAGGGGGTGGGCGCTCTGCTTCTGCCAAAGCCTTCCTCACGCAGCAAGGCTTTACCAATGTGCGCAACCTGATAGGCGGCTTCCAGGCTTATCAGCAAGGATAAACTAGCTTTTATAACTTCCAAACAAGGAAGGGCGTTTGGCTGTACCAAACGCCCTTCCTTGTTTATAACCCATGAGAAGCCCGCAACAAACACGTATTTCACAACGGTTTACAACTTTTTTTGATATTTGATTGTACACAATTAAACATTACACAATCTAATTCGTTTATTTGATCGAAGCTCATGTCTACCTCCACTAATCCACAAGTTGAAACTGATTTGCTCAAGCTGGAAAACCAGCTTTGCTTCCCTTTGTATGCGGCTTCACGAATGCTAACAAAGGCCTATCAACCTCTTCTGTTGGCCCTCGACCTCACATACCCGCAATACTTGGTGTTTATGCTGCTCTGGGAGCACGAACAGTTAACGGTAAAAGCGCTAGGCGAGAAACTGTTGCTTGATTCGGGCACCCTCACACCCCTGCTGAAGCGCATGGAGCAGAAGCAATGGGTCAGCCGCCGCCGCGACCCCGAAGATGAGCGTTCGGTCATTATTGAGCTGACCCCAGCTGGACGTGCTATGCAAGCCCAAGCACGCCATATACCAGAGCAGCTGCTCGAAAAGCTGGCTATGTCGCCGGTTGAAATCAGTGCCCTTCGCACTCAACTTACGCACTTACTTGCTCAGCTAACTTAATCAGCTGAGATTTTCACCTTCCTTATTACACTATCATGAAAATCGAAAAAGTTTTCACGGCGCAAGCCAAAGCCAAAGGTGGCCGCGACGGCCATATTTCCTCCGACAACCATGTACTCGATTTAGGATTGAGTACGCCGAAGGAAATGGGCGGCCCCGGTAAGGCTGGCACAACCAACCCCGAGCAGCTCTTTGCCGCCGCTTACGCGTCCTGTTTTGAAGGAGCATTAGGCGTAGCTGCCCGGCAGGCCCAAGTGAAATTGGAAGGCGTAACGGTGGAAGCCCTAATCGGCTTTGGCAAAGCAGAAGACGGTGGTTACGGCATTTCAGCTGATCTGCACGTAAACATCCCGGGCATTGGGCAAAGCCAAGCCGAGGAATTGGTAGAAGCCGCCCACGGCATCTGCCCCTACTCGCGCGCGACCCGAGGTAACATCGAAGTTAACTTGACGACTACGACCAACGCCGCTTAAGTCTGCCTCTGCAGAAGGTCATCCTGAGTTCACATAAAACCTTATCGTGAGGTTGCGTACTTGTCTACTCCCAACGTAGACAGTCTGCTTACCTGACCAAGGTTGTTTGTGCAACTCAGGATGACTTTTTGTTTATCCATTACTCACTCACGCACCTATGAAAACACAAGCCATCTTACTGGCGAGTCGCCCCCAAGGCGAGCCAACAGCCAACCACTTTCAGTTCGAAACCCGCGAAGTACCCGCGCTTACAACTGACCAAGTCCTGCTCAAGACCCGCTACGTTTCCGTGGATCCTTACATGCGCGGCCGCATGAGCGACGCCAAATCGTATATAGCACCGTTTGAGGTAGGTAAGCCTATTGTAGGTGGCGTAATGGCAGAGGTAGTAGAAAGCCAGAACGAGAAGCTGTTAGTAGGCAGCCTTGTGGTTGGCAACTTAGCCTGGCAAGAATACAACGTAGCGGATGGCGCGGCTGTGCAGCAGATACCAGCCGACAAAGCGCCTATCAGCTACTTCCTTGGGCTGCTCGGCATGCCTGGTTTGACTGCTTACTTCGGCCTGCTCGACATCTGTCAGCCTAAAGCCGGTGAAACGGTAGTGGTATCGGGGGCTGCCGGGGCCGTAGGCATGGTAGTAGGACAGTTAGCCAAGATTCAGGGCGCCCACGTTATCGGAACAGCTGGCTCCGACGAGAAAGTGGCTTACCTGAAAGAGTTAGGCTTCGATGAAGCAATCAACTACAAAACCACTCCCGACATAGCTCAGGCCCTTGCTGCCGCAGCCCCTAATGGTATCGATTGTTACTTCGACAACGTGGGCGGCGCTATCAGCGACGCCGTGTACGATCAACTCAACAAGCACGCTCGGATTGCCCTTTGCGGTCAAATTTCCACTTACAATGCCACCGAAGTACCCGTTGGCCCACGCCCGGAAGGCAAGCTTCTCAAAACCAGCGCCAAGCTTCAGGGTTTTATCGTTTCCGACTACTTGAACCGCTGGCCGGAGGGTGTAAAACAACTGACCGAGTGGTACAGCGAAGGCAAGCTCAAGTTCGAGGAGACTATCACTGAGGGTTTCGACCAAATTCCGGCAGCCTTCTTAGGCCTGTTTAAAGGCGAAAATACCGGTAAAGCCGTAGTAAAGGTAGCCTAAGAGCTTCCCAGCGGCAGTCCAATACTTGTTCACTAACCCGCGGTGCTACGGCAGTGCGCTAAACCCAATGTCGATGAGCAAGCAAGTAGCTAACCCGGCTGATGTATACTGTGTAGCAGCCGAGTGGCGGGCGCAGGCCGGACAGGAAAAACGTGTAGCCCAGTTGCTACTGAAAATTGCAGTGGCTGTCGAACAGCACGAGCCCGGCAACTTGCAGTACACTGCGCACCAAGACCCGGTAGAACCAGGCCACTTTTTCCTCTACGAACAGTATATCAACAAAGAAGCCTTCGAAGCGCACCGCCAAACAGCCCACTACCAAGAAATTGTAATCAACCAGATTGTGCCTTTGCTTACGGAGCGCAAGGTATTTTTCTACCTCCCTTTGGTATAGCGCAGGCCGTACTGGCCTACAGCCACTTTTCTTATTCTCTTAAAACTCGCACCCATGAACCTACTAATGGTTTTAACCTCGCACGACCAGCTAGGCAATACCGGCAAGAAAACTGGTTTTTGGCTAGAGGAATTTGCGGCACCTTACTACGTGTTCAAAGACGCTGGCGCTACCCTCACGCTGGCTTCTCCTAAAGGCGGCCAACCACCCCTCGACCCCAAGAGCGACGAGCCCGGCGCGCAGACCGAAGCCACCAAACGCTTCAAGCAAGACCCCGACGCCCAGAACGCCTTGGCCACGACCGTGACGCTCGATAGTGTTTCAACTGCTGACTACGATGCCGTATTTTACCCTGGAGGCCATGGCCCGCTGTGGGACCTAGCCGAGGATAAGACCTCAATTGCCATAATTGAAGCTATGTACTTGGCTGGCAAACCAGTGGCAGCCGTTTGCCACGCACCGGGTGTGCTGCGGCATGTGAAGTCACCCACCGGCTCGTTGCTGGTAGAAGGCAAGGCGGTTACGGGTTTCACTAATACCGAAGAAGCCGCAGTTCAACTGACCGATATTGTGCCCTTCTTGGTGGAGGATGAACTGAAGAAAGCCGGCGGCCATTATTCGAAGGTAGAAGACTGGCAGCCGTACATAGTGACAGCTGGCAACTTGATTACCGGCCAAAACCCGGCCTCATCAGAAGCCGCCGCCGTAGAACTGCTCAAGCAGCTAGGCAGGTAACCGCAGCACAAATTATTTCGAAAGCAACGAGCCCTGGCAACCCACATTATGGATTGCCAGGGCTCGTTGGCGTTTTGGAGGCTACCAGAAAAGCAAAGCTTGCTTATTGCAAACGGCCATCGGGCGCGTAACGCAACTCCCCTAGCTCTACTAGTTCCCGCAGTTGCTCGGTTATGGAAGTGGCTTGGCCAGGCGCGAAATGGGCAAGTACTTCGCGGGGCGTTTGCGGCGTGGTGCGAAGCAGCGTTAGAAGCTGTTCGCGTAGCGACGCCGGAGCTACTGCATCCTGTTTTGCTTTCTTCCTGGCTAAGCAAAAGTCGCAGACCCGGCACGCGGGTGCATTCAACTCACCGAAATATTCGAGCAGAAGCTGCTGGCGGCAACGCCCGCCGGTAACGTACTGGATGACTGACTCAGTTTTTCGCGTAGCAAGTTCGCGAGCCTGAAGCAGACGCTTTTGGTCGAGCGGGAGCTTATCGGCATCGAAGCGGGGCGTAGTAAATTGCGCCTGCGGTGAATCGTGGCGGGGTTGGTACTGAATAATGCCCGAGCGGTGTAGAAACAAGAGCATCTTGCGCAGATCCGTTACGCTCATCTTCAGGTGCTGAGCAAGGCTGTTTTCGGAAATCCGCTGAAAGCCTGCGAATAATTCGCCCCCGTGAAAGCGCAATAAGCTCTTGATTAGTTGATCGTGCTGGGCATTGGCCACTTGAAAACGGTAGAGGTCAGTGTGGTCGATGGGGATGTAGACCCGGGCCGGGTCGTTGACGGCCTCGTTGAGCAGCACGTATCCTTCACGCGCCAAGGTGCGCAGGCTATTGTGTGCTTCCAGCGCCTTGATTCGGTAGGTTTCTGCGAACTGCTGAATATCAAAATCGAAGGCCACTAATTCGCCGCCGCCAACTGCCGTGCGCGAGTAATTGGCAAGGGCTTGGTACACGCGGCGTACCGTATCGAGTGGCGGATAGGCCTGCTGGGTGCGGCGGCGCAGCTCGTCGGCATCATTAGGCCCTTCGAGGAGCACGGCAAAGGCATACTTTTCGTCGCGGCCGGCCCGGCCTGCTTCCTGGTAGTATGCTTCCAAGGTATCAGGAGCCTCTAAGTGCACAACCAAGCGCACATCAGGCTTGTCGATGCCCATGCCAAACGCGTTGGTGGCCACAATGCAATGCACTTTGTTTTGCATCCAGTCCTGCTGAATGCGGGTGCGTTGGTCGCTAAGCAAGCCTGCATGGTACGCAGCAGCCCGCAGACCGTGCTGCTGCAAGTAGGCAGCGGTGTCTTCGGTTTGGCGGCGGGTACGGGCGTACACTATGCTGGTCTTTCCTATTCCTACGCCGCGCACCACTTCCAGCAGGCGACGCAGTTTGTCTTCTGTGGCTAGTACCGAATACGACAGATTGGGTCTAGCGAAGCTCTGCTGAAATACCTGATAGCCGGACCGAAAACGTAGATTTTCGACTATATCCTGCCGCACTTTCTCGGTAGCTGTTGCCGTGAGGGCAATGCAGGGCACTCCCGGCAGCAGTTCCCTTAATTCCGCAATTCGCAGATAAGGGGGCCGAAAATCGTATCCCCATTGCGAAAGGCAGTGCGCTTCGTCGACGGCGAGCAAGCTTACTTTCATCTTGCCCACTCGGGCCCGAAACATATCCGTCAGTAAGCGTTCCGGCGATACGTACAGAAACTTCACCGGCCCGTACACGCAGTTGTCCAGTGTCTGGTCGATTTCCTGGTGGCTCATGCCCGCGTACACGGCTTCGGCTTTGATGCCACGCTTGCGTAGGTTTTCCACCTGATCCTTCATTAGCGCAATCAGCGGCGATATGACTAGGCATAATCCGTCGCGAGCCAGAGCGGGTACTTGAAAGCAGATGCTCTTTCCTCCACCAGTTGGCAACAAAGCTAGTACATCCTGACCGGCTAATACCGTCCGTATGATGTCTTCCTGCAACGGCCGAAACGCCATATGCCCCCACGTCTGATTCAGTACGTGCAGTATATCGTCGGTGGGTACAGGCAAGAGAATAGGAAGCTTAGCGAAACCACGAAGGTACGGCCGCTGCGCTGGAAACGAAAAGCTAGAATAGTTCAGTAGGTTCAATTAAGCTCCACAGGAACGCAACCTCATTTGTTGCACTATACAAAGTTCCAGCTTTAAATCGCTGTACACTATAAATCCTTGTAAAGTTTTATAACGCCATCAAATAGCTTGTTTTCAAGATTATATAGAGCAGCTATAATTATCAATAAAATTATTTTTCTCAAGCGATAGTCCAATGGAATAAATATAATTACATTTATCACATCAAAAGCTTCTTGAAAGCACTTCAGACAAGTTCAATCAAGCATAAAGCTAATTAGCCCCGCTTCTGTACTACATCAACACCCCTATTCGCTGCCCTTTTTTATTCACATTATTATGAGCATTGAACTATTGTCAGAAACCTCTACTGTATCCATTTCATATGACAGCCGCAACAGTTGGCTATATCTGGATTGGTTTGGGGATCTTACGCTGAGTTCGGTTCAGGAAAGCTGCTTGCTTATTGCAAAATGTTTTCTTTCTCGAAGCTGCGCACGTATTCTCAACGACAACACAAACGTAACTAGTATCACCTCTGATGTTGGTGTCTGGCTAGCCAACGACTACTTGCCTTATATGCACTTGGCTGGGGTTGAACACATGGCCTGGGTTTACTCCACTGGCATTGACATCCGGTGCTGCACTGATGTAGCGCTCTACAATATCTCCACACCTGTAGTAGCCCTTTTCAGTGACATTGCATCTGCCTACAGTTGGCTATGCTCGGTTAAGTTTAAAGCGCCACCGCTACCCACAGCGAAACCAGTGTACCGCAATCAGCAGGAGTTGAAAAGCTACGTTTCATCGTTGTCGACAAACGCACTGTACGTGTACTAGCTCCCATATAATCTTATAAAATGAAAAGCCTGGCTCCGATTGGAACCAGGCTTTTGCATTTATGCGCCTAAGGCTTGCTTAAGCGGCAGCTGATTGACCATTTTCGCGGTCGTCAATCGCCTTCTTAAGCTTAGCAATAGCCTGCGTAGCACGCTCGTCGTCCAGACGGTTGATGTTAAGCAACATCTTGGTCTTCTCTTGACGCGTGATAACCGGATGGTTTAGCAGACGAATAATCTCTTCCTTCTGCGAAGCCGAGGCATACGTAACAGGAGTTGGAGCTTCAACAGCAGCAACTGGCTCGGCTACTACAGCTTTCATAGGAGCGGCAGCTTCAGCAGCAGGCGCTGGGGCAGCAGCGGCAGGCACTACAGCCATAGCCGGCTGGGCTGCAACTGGCATGTTGCCACCATACTCCATTTCTTCAGCCGGCGTAGGCTCGTAACCAGCGGCCCGAATAATCCAGGCCAAAATGTTACGATATGCTTTGCCAATAGCCCGGGTCTGGGCCATGCTCATAATTGCAAATTCCTGATAGAACTTCTTGCCTTGCTCTTTACTAGAGCAAATAGCGAAGCCAGCACCTACCGTTTGTCCGGAACGCATGTCAAACAGCGTCACCTTGGCTTGATACTTCAGTTCTTGATCGTTTGAAACGTTGATGACATGGTCAACGATAGGCACGATGCCTAAGCGCGAACCGGCGTACTGCCAGCCTTCCACGTTCACAAACTCTTTGCCTTGCACCGTGGTGGTCAGCTTGTTTTCCTTGATGAACTTGGCCAGATCGGTAGCCAAGTGCAGCGTTTCGTCGGAGCGCGAAATATCGTAGCTCTCCACTTTGGTCTTGCGAATCGGCTCTTTGATGGTCTTGGTTGCTTCGCTCATGGCGTCTGTTCTATTATGTCCTGTAATACCGTGTTTGTGTTATGTACTGTTAACGCCCCAAGGTACGAAAAGGTGCAAAAATATATATTTTTTTTTGCAAATTTTTCCTCTGTATATCAAGTACTTACAAAGCTGTTTGTCAAATTCTTTAGCGAACTAACATTTTTAGCTAAAAGCATCGGTTTAAGCCGCCTTTCTCAAGGCTTTTTGCTCGCTAATTGAGTTGTTTAGGCATAAGAAAACCCGCTGCTGCGTTTCCGGAAAACGCGGCAGCGGGTTACCTACATGGTCCGGGGCAGACGGACGCATTACCAGGGTCGTATGCTAATTAATCGTACCGGGAAACAACTTCACTTCCCGATGCCTTTTGTACGAGCAAGCTGAACAAGGAGTTGTAGTGCCTTAATTGTTGCCCTCCCAGATAAGCCCGTCCTTCATCGTAATCTTGCGGTCGGCCATTTCAGCCAACTGATCGTTGTGCGTAACGATGACGAAGGTTTGGCCTAACTCTTTGCGCAGCAGAAAGAAGATTTGGTGCAGCTCCTGCGCGTTTTGCGAGTCGAGGTTACCGCTCGGTTCGTCGGCGAAGATGATTTCGGGGAGTTGATGAGGGCACGCGCAACGGCAGTACGCTGCTGCTCGCCACCGCTCATTTCGCTTGGCTTGTGGTCGGCGCGGCGTTCTAGGTTGAGCATGCCCAGCAACTCTCGAGCCCGCACGCGGGTTTCCGTTTCCGAGCGGCCTGCCAAATAAGCGGGCAAGCATACGTTTTCGAGGGCCGTAAACTCGGGCAGCAGGTTATGAAACTGGAAGATAAAGCCGATGTGGCGGTTGCGAAACCGTGCCAGCTCCGACCGTTTCAATGAGCTAACGGACTCGCCATCGAAGAGCACCTCTCCCGAATCCGGGTTGTCGAGGGTGCCCAGGATATGCAGCAGCGTGCTTTTACCCGCCCCCGAAGAACCTACAATCGATACTATTTCCGATTTCTCAATCGTCAAATCAATGCCCTTGAGGACTTCCAGCGTGTTATATTTCTTTCGAACGTTGATGGCTTGCAGCAAAACGGAACCAGGTAAAGTGAGCCGAGGGTATAGGAAACAAAGCTACGGGTTGACCAGCAGATTACGCGGCTCACCCTGATTTCGATGCCACCCACATAAGCAAGTGCGGCGTTTGCGCTTGCCATTGGTTTTCTGCTATTTGAATTCCTTGTTTCAACCGTGCTATGGCCACTACTTTTTCTTTTGTGTCGGTGCGCCGACTTTGGTGGCTGCCCTTGTTGCTTTTGGCAACACCCATAGCGCTAGTTGTCCTGTGGTGGCATTGGCCTCGGCCTACGCCTTCCACGAAAACATCTACTAGTCTTGCCACTTTAGCCGGGCCGCGCCCTACCGACAATCGCCTGCGGGGAGTAAATTGGGTTGCGGCCGATTCCATTGCCAGTTCCAACCTAGAGCCGTTAGTGCGCAATGGCATCACTTGGATAGCCCAAACCCCTTTTGGCTGGCAAGCGGGAGCGGCCACACCCGAGGTTCGCCTGCACACGGGCGCAGGGAACCGTGGCTATTGGGGTGAAAGTGACCGGGGTTTGGTGTACACCACCAACATGGCCCGAAAACACGGCATTCATACCATGCTTAAGCCTCATTTATGGCTGCGTGGCGGCAGCGGCTCGTGGCCTGGCGACATCAAGATGGCCTCCGCCGCCGACTGGCAAATTTGGTTTGCCAGCTATTCCGTTTTTTTGCTGCACTATGCCCAGCTAGCTGAAAGCACTGGCATGGATGCCCTGTGTATCGGCACTGAGTTGCAGCACGCCAGCGTGGGGCACGAAGCGGAATGGCGGACCCTTATTGGCAAAGTGCGCAACGTGTATCATGGCCCCCTCACCTACGCGGCTAACTGGAGCGGCGAGTTCGAGCAAATTCGCTTTTGGGATGCCTTGGACTACATCGGTATCCAAGCTTATTTTCCTCTCAGCAAAACCACTCGGCCCACTAAAGCAACTTTGCTTACTTCTTGGAAGGAGCCGCTACGCCGCATTGAAGCCGTGCAGAAGCGCTACAAAAAGCCAGTCCTGTTCACCGAAATCGGTTACAAAACCACACCCGACGCTGCTATTGAGCCTTGGGCCTGGCCCGACCGCACGGCCGTGTTTACCGAGCTAGACGAACAAACCCAGCGCATTTGCTACGAGGCTATGTTCGAGACATTCTGGCGGCGGCCCTGGTTTCAGGGCACTTTTATTTGGAAGTGGTACCCCGGCTTGCAACCCGATGGCCCCGCCCGTCGCCACCTCGATTTCACACCTCAGCACAAACCCGCCGAACAGGTCATGGCGCAGTGGTACGGCCGGTAGCGTGTCGAGTTGGCCGAGTACGCACTGTAGCCAGCAGCAAGGGCGAACCGCTTGGAGGCAATCGAACTACGCAGTTAGCGGGCTTCTAAAAGGAATAATTTTATAGAAAGCACGAACTAGAAAGCCGCAACCAGAAACTGGAAACTCTTTTCTACCTACTTTCGTGCACATATCGAACCACCTCCATAACTGACCTCCATGAACATTCACGAGTATCAGGGCAAAGACATTCTGAAGCGCTACGGTGTACGCGTGCAGGAAGGCATTGTGGCCGACACCGCCGATCAGGCAGTGGCCGCCGCCAAGAAGCTGAACGCTGACACCGGCACTAGCTGGTACGTAATCAAAGCCCAAATTCACGCTGGCGGCCGCGGCAAAGGGGGCGGCGTGAAGCTGGCCAAAAACCTGGATCAGGTAAAAGAAATTGCCGACCAGATTATCGGCATGCAGCTCGTGACCAAACAAACCGGCGCCGAAGGCCGCAAAGTGCACAAAGTGCTTGTTGCCCAGGACGTGTACTATCCCGGCGAGTCGGAAACTAAGGAGTATTACATGAGCGTGCTGCTCGACCGTGGCACCGGCAAAAACGTCATCATCTACACCACCGAAGGCGGTATGGACATCGAGGAGGTTGCCGAGGCGCACCCCGAGAAAATCCACCGCGAGCATATCGACCCACGCGTGGGGTTGCGTCCGTTCCAGGCCGCCAAAATTGCCTTCAACCTCGGCCTGACTGGCCCAGCCCAAAAGGAAATGGTGAAATTCGTAACGGCGCTTTACAAAGCCTACGACGACACCGATTCGGCCATGTTCGAAATCAACCCCGTGTTGAAGACTTCGGACAACAAAATTCTGGCCGTTGACGCCAAGGTGACCCTGGACGAAAACGCTATGTATCGTCACCCCGATTTTGCTGCCCTGCGCGACACCAACGAGGAAGACCCCTTGGAAGTGGAAGCTTCGGCCTCAAACCTGAACTACGTGAAGCTTGACGGCAACGTAGGGTGCATGGTAAACGGCGCGGGCTTGGCCATGGCCACCATGGACATTATCAAACTAAGCGGTGGTGAACCCGCCAACTTCCTCGACGTAGGGGGTGGAGCTAATGCCCAAACTGTAGAAGCTGGTTTCCGCATCATCCTGAAGGATCCGAACGTGAAAGCCATCCTCATCAACATCTTCGGTGGCATCGTGCGTTGCGACAGGGTGGCAAACGGTGTAGTAGAAGCCTATAAGAACATTGGCGACATCAAAGTGCCGATTATTGTGCGTCTGCAAGGCACTAACGCCGAGGAAGGCGCCCGCATCATCGACGAGTCAGGCCTCAAGGTGTATTCAGCCGTACTGTTGAAAGACGCCGCTGAGCGCGTGAAAGAAGTGTTGGCAATGTAATTTACCAGAGCACCAAGAATAGAAACGGCCGCTGGAGATGTCTCCAGCGGCCGTTTCTATTCTTGGTGCTCTGGTCTTCTAGCTTTCTTTGGCTACACCGGCATTTTCTTCGGCTTCAACCGGAATAGGTTGTCCCTGTACTCGTAGTTCCACTTCCATGTTGCCACGGGTACCTACCGAATAAGGACATATTTTGTGTGCTTGGCGCACCATGTCAATGGTTTTATCGTGGTCGAATTTCTTCAGATCTACGTCGAGTATAGCGCTCAAGCCATAGCCTTCTCCCTCCTGGAACAACGACACCGAGCAGTTTACAGTGGTGTCGGCGTCGAGTTTATCGTTGGCACGCTGCGCAATAACCAATAGAGCTTGCTGAAAGCAAGAAGCATAACCAGCAGCAAACAGTTCTTCCGGATTGGTAGCTCCTTTCTTTCCACCTAAGCCTTCTGGCACCGACATATCGAGGTCGATAATACCCGTAGTGGAACGTACGTGGCCGCTACGGCCGCCAACGGCAGCAGCTTCAGCCGTGTAGAGAGTTTTCTTTTCAGTGGTTGCCATAATGGATTTTGGTTGGTCGAGTTCAAGAGTAGTTAACTGAATTGACGCTTGTAAGGTTGTGGCAGGTCAGTACAGGTTTTTGCAGAAAATGTAGCACTAGGTTTGGCTGCAACGCTATTTCTGCCTAGTTTTGCCGCTCTTAATTCGGTCACGTCGTACAACGGATAGTATGAGAGTTTCCGAAGCTCTTGATCTAGGTTCGATTCCTAGCGTGACCACAAACAGTGTCTGAAAACGCCCTCTACATGCTGTAGAGGGCGTTTTTGTTTTACACCAGTAAAACAATAGATGAATTTCTGTTTTAAACTGAGCGCTTTTTCAAGTATTTAATTGCCTAGAATTAAACAAGCTAGGCAAGAACTTTACTCCTACACCTTTTGCTAGTACATCAGCTTTGTGCGGCGGTATGCAAGAAGCTCAAGCAAATTTTTACGTCTACACTTCGCCAATGTGAGTAGATTAAGTGCACTCAAACTGTATCTACTTATCAAACTTCCTTGCCTAAGCAACAGGATTTCTATGTTGCTTAGGTAGTTATGTTTCCGCTCTAAGGAGACTATTACATGCCCAAACGGATCAATAAGTGTCTCCAATGAGCCTAACCTCAAATAGCTGACTGCAATAATTGTTGCTTAGCAAATCGTGCATCATTCAATAAGGCATACGTTCTATCGTTTTAATTAAAGCAAATAAGATTAAGCCTATAAATTTGACTGCCTACACTAGAATACTACAAAAATCAATTAAAATACTTATATCACTTGCGTAGTGCTAATCAATCTACTACCTTGGTGACATACTAACGCAACCTACTCCAATGTGAATCGTGCCGCACGGGCTTAATGCCGCGAAATCTGTTTAGCCGAAACTACTCGGTCGGTATATAATATATATGCCGAGCTTTCTAGGTTATGTCCCTGCGGCACCGCCGCAGACATTTGTCTGCGCCCCAGTATTGCGTGCTGGGTTTAATCCACGTCCATTTCGGCAGTGAGCCGAACACAGGGCGTTGCAAATCATGTAAGGAGGGTGTATACCCACTTCGTTGCTTAGAGCTGTATTTCCCATCCCCCATGGGAGACCTCTAAACCTATTGTTGTGCTTTCTAGTGTACTCGGTCTCGACGACTCTTTGTCAGACATGTGCTGTGTGCTAGTAAGGTTCCACTATACTTTTTAGGTTGGCTAATAACTCTGCCAAACCTTAGAACTGGTGATTCAGCTTCAATTCGTACGCAATCAAGTGAGTAGCCCGCGCGAGTCTTTTCACCTTGAAGAGAGCACTACCCTCCTATTCCCAATCTTATCGACTCATATCCAATGAAGCTGCCTGATCCCCTCTTTTTTCGTTTAATGTCTACATGGCGTAGATCTGAAAGTGTGTTTGCCAGCCGTGGTTTGCGCAAACTCAATAATTCCTCAACTAACTATAAAGGCTGGCGTGTTGTCTTCTCGCCAACCCATTTGCAACTCGACAGAGAAGCCTTAGAGCGAAGTGGCTACCCATCCTCCGCTTTAAATGAAAACTAATTAGTGTTGCTTTAACCCTCGTGGCTTGCTTTGGGCCACGAGGGTTAGCAGTGATATAATGCTTTACTTATCGCAAATGCTTGGTGGGTCTTGATAGTTAGGTTGGACGACATACAAAATGGGTTTTAGCTTACCTCTTAGGTAACCTTGCTTTAGGTATCAATAGGGCGGCTTGCAAACGCAGGTTTACTATGAAGTAACTTTTAAACAGAAATTACTAGCTATTCATTTAACGAAGTGTGCCATCCGAGGAGCGAGCAAAACTGTAAACCAGTTTCTCACTTCTCGGATGGCACACTTCGTTAAATGAATAGCTACTACATGATAGTGCAACTCTTTTTGATGTCAATTAGCCATGGGAAGGCATTATTTATCCTCTTTAGAGTATCTGACACTGATCAATCCAGTAGCCTATAGCCTTCCGAAGCAAGGACAAGAGAAGCAATAAGCGCACAGTGCCCTGAACTGTATATGAGCAGTGACGCCAGCATTACTGTGAAAGCAATTTGCTGGTTTGTTGGCTAGTGCAAGTCCATTACTTCGTGTACTAATTTCCACACGCAGTTTGCGTCCCGTCTCCAGATGCGCAGAAAAGGGCCGCTTTGCTGCTGGTACTGGGCATAGCCATAGGTAAAGCCTAAGTCGTTGGATGCAGCTGCTACTGCTTTTACGGAAGTATAGGTGGCCCGCGCAGTTTGGCTGGCCGCAAATGGTATAGCAGTTGGCCCCACGTACGGCTGACTACCCGTTCGATACAGTCGCACTGCTTCGGTGGGCGCTAGCACTTGGCGGTAAGCAGCTCCCAACGATCGAGAACCAGCCACCTGCGCTATATCGGCCTCCAGACCCAACAACTCTTTTTGACTAGTAGCTGTGTCGGTAGCGGCTAAGAACTTTTTTCTTGTGACAGAGGGCTCATGTAAGGTAGCTGCCGCTGGCTGATTGGGAGCAGGATGCGTGATGCCTACATCGGCCAACACTTTCCACTCTCCAGTGCTGGTTTTGCGCCAGACGCTAGTAAACTGCCCAAAAGCCACCGGCGCATCAGTAGTTGCCTGAGGCCTTACCTCGAAAGGCCCCGTAGTGTAGCCAAAATCACCGGAAGCAGCTATGTCAGCGTACACGGGCCACCAGGAAAGCACGCTCGGTTGGTCGGCCATCTTCTCGTACAACGGCTTACCGAGCTGGTATCGGCCCCTTACCACAACCAACGCTTCATCCGCTAAGTAGCGCGTGAATCCGGCTTTAATACCGTGCTTACCAGTGAATTCAGCAAAGTTGCGCTCTGCCAACACCAAAGTCCAATACGCTGACGGGCGGGTGTCGGTGGTGCGGGCCGGCGGCCCGCTCAGATAGCCGATGGCTGCAAAAAGCAACAGAGAAACGGGCTTGTACATAAAATGAAAACTGAAGTGGGCACGCTGGCAAGGCGCCGAGCTACAACAGTTGCGCATGGCAGCCCGGCCAAGCCGCAGATTTGGTTTGGTGCGCCAAGATCTTGACGAAAGACACCTGCGGAAAACAGAAAATAACGAGTTGAGGAAAGCACTGTCCCAACTCTCTTTTTCGGTGCTTCAACCGCAATGCTTACTAGCCAAGCAAGAGGCACGAAAAGCAGCAGTACCCTAATAAAGCGCTTCGCACAACCTTTAAGTGGAAACGACCGCGCTACTGGAGCAGGGTGTTGAAGCGGCCAACCATTAACTCACGTTTTTCCTCAATTCAACCCCTGGTTCTGCCAAATCGGGTGGGATTAGCTTTGGGCTAGCTTAGCTGGAAGTTTATATTTGGTAAACAAGCTTCTCTTCATGCCAGCGCAACCTGCAGAACAATTAGATGATCGGTGGATCCGAGTCGGTGGCATCACCTTATTCGTGCTATTGACGGGGTATGCCTACAAAGCGTATGAGCACCCGTTTAGTGTTCAAACGGCCAAAATCCTTTCGGAATCGTTGATTAATTCCGCCATTACGTGGGAGGTTGACCGCTGGATCATCATGCATTTTCAACGCCGGTTTCCTTTGCTGAAACAGGTCCGAACGCGGCTGCTATTTGTAATCCCGTTGTGCTGGGCGTTCAATATACTGCAAGACTGGGCGATGATGTGGCTCGTTGATGTAACCAACTTCCACGCGCCGTATTCGAGAGCCGCCTATCTGCAAACTATTCAGAGTGGCCTCATTATCACCTTCCTCATTACGGGCATTCAAGAGGCCGTGTATTATTTCTCGCGGCTGCTGCAAGCAGAAAGAGAAACCGAGCAGCTTAAGAAAGAAAACCTGCAAACCCAGCTCGACAGCCTCAAACAGCAAGTCAATCCACACTTTCTATTCAATAGCCTCAATACCCTTTCCTACCTCATCAGCGAGGATGCCGAGAAGGCCGAAGAATTTTTGGATGAGATGTGCAAGGTGTACCGCTACTTGCTGCGCAACAACGAAAACGAGCTAACCAACCTAGCCACGGAACTGCAGTTCATCCGCTCGTATTTCCACTTGCTTAAAACCCGCTACGGCGACAGTCTGCACCTAAACCTAGCTATTGAGCCAAGCGACGAGCAACGCCTGCTGCCCTCCTTAACCTTGCAGCTACTGGTAGAAAACGCAGTGAAGCACAACGTCATCCATAAAGACCACCCCCTTACGGTGCACATCAGCACCCAGAACAACGGGCAGCTGACGGTGAAAAATAACCTGCAGAAAAAGGTACAGAAAGTGGCTTCCAACCAAGTTGGGCTTAGCAACATTGCCAGCAAATTCAGCTTGCTCAAGCAGCCCGACATCAAAGTTCAGCAGACCGAAACCGAATTTCTGGTCACGATTCCCCTTATTCAGCCGAGTCACTAACTCTCTACTTTGCTGCTCCTTTCTCGGAGTCTCTCCTTATGAAAATCCTGATCGTCGAAGACGAAGAAATGGCCGTTAAGAAGCTTACCCGGACTTTGGCTTCCGTAGAGCCCACGGCCGAAGTAGTAGGTGTGGCGGGCAGCATCCGCGAAACAGTGAACTGGCTGAATGCCCACCCGGCTCCGGAACTGATTTTGATGGACATTGAGCTAGCCGATGGCCAGAGCTTCCAAATATTCGAGGAAACCGAGGTAAAAAGCACGGTTGTGTTTACCACTTCCTACGACGAATACGCCATCAAGGCCTTCAAGGTCAACAGCATTGACTATTTGCTCAAGCCCATTCAGAAAGACGAACTGCGGGCAGCCCTCGACAAGTATACGCAGGTGAAAGCCTTGTACCAAGGCCCCACAACCGAGCCAGCAATGAATGTGAGCAGCCTGATTCGGGAGTTGCAGCAGCTGCAACCCAAGGAGTACCGCCAGCGGTTTTTGGTGCAGTACGCGCAAAAGCTGGTTTCCATTGAGACGCCGCAGATTGCCTACTTCTACAGCGACGAACGGCTGAACCTGTTTAGAACTTTCGATGGCAAGAAAATGGCCGTAGACTACACGCTCGATGAGCTAGAAGCCATGCTCGATCCAGCCCGTTTTTTCCGCATCAGCCGTTCGTTTCTGGTGGCTATCGACAGCGTAGAGCAGATTCAACCCTACTTCGGCAACCGGCTGGCGTTGCAGCTCAAACCCACCATCGATAAAGAGGTGATTGTAAGCCGGGAAAAGCTGACGCCTTTCAAAACCTGGATGGGCAAATAAGCTCCCTCTTTCTCTTAAAGAAACCAGCCATTTGTATGGCTACAAAGAAGTCCGCTAGCGCGGACTTCTTTGTTGGTGCATACTGCTCTGAATACCTAAATAGCTCCAGATAGAGCCAGTAGACTCGAAGTAATCACTGCGCTTCAACAAGCAGACACCAAGCTATGCTGTTTGCATAGGATTTTCTGAATACTTTAAGAATAGAGATTCTACAATTCAAGCAGCGCTTTTCTCAGTTCATGCAGGAAGTGGTTTCCGGCCGTGGGAGTGCCCAATACTTTTACAACAGTCAGCAGCGAGAACAGTGAAAACGGCCTATCATAACGCAGGTGTGAGGCGCCGCCCGACTACTGTCTAAGTCTTCTTGGCAAACCCAACTACCAGCCAACTGCTATGAACCCTCTGCTACTTTCTCGCTTCTCATCGACCTCAGGCTGGAGCTTAACTTTGTTTTTGCTGGCGGCGGGCAGCGCAGTCCACGCCCAAAGCCACCCTAGTATTGTGGGCAACGTGCGCACCGCTGCGGGCGCACCCCTCGAATTTGCGACCATCACGCTGCACCGCGCTACCGACTCAACGGTAGTTGCAACCGAATTCAGCGACGACAAAGGCGCGTTTCGTTTGGCGCAGGCTACGGCCGGCCACTACTTGGTATCGGCGTCGCAGGTGGGGTTTGTGCGGCAGTGGAGCAAGCCGTTCGATGTAGCAACAGAGGCCGTGACGCTGCCGCCGCTTACACTACCCGCTAGCGGCGCTACGGCTCTGAAAGAGGTAACGGTGGTGGGCCAGCGCCCGATGTTCGAGCGCCTCGCCGACCGTACGGTAGTGAATGTGGAAGGCAGCACGCTGGCCGCCGGCAACAGCTCGCTCGACGTCCTCACCCGTTCGCCCGGCGTGACCGTGGACAGCAACAACAATTTGTCGTTGGGGGCAAGCAAGGCGTACTGGTGCTGATTGACGGCAAGCGCCAGCCCATGACAGGAACGGAACTGGCTGACTACCTGCGCGCCCTACCCGCCGAGCAGCTTAAAAACATCGAGCTGATTACCAACCCGCCCGCTAAGTACGAAGCGCAGGGCAGCGCGGGTATTATTGCTATCAACCTCAAGAAAGACCAGCGCCAAGGCACCAACGGCACCCTGAATGCCAGCTACGGCCGCAGCCAGTACGGAAAGTTCACGTCGGGGCTGACGCTGAATCATCGGCACAAAAACCTGAATCTGTTTGGCTCCTACGCCTATGCGGATCGGAATGGCGTGGAGAAGTTGAACATCAGCCGGCGCTTCTACCAGGGCCAAGAGCAAGAGCGAACGTTAACCGGCAGCATCTCCCAGGTCAGCACGCAGAACGTCAGCATCCGCTCGCACACTTGGAAAGCGGGTGCCGACTATAACCTGGGCGAAAGGACGGTGCTAGGCGCGGTGGTAAGCGGCCTCGACAACCAAGCCCCGCTGCGGGAAAGCAGCACCTACACTTCGCTGTTCGACGAAACTGGCAACCTTTCGGACTCTTACCGAGCTGTTTCAGTGCGCGGGTTCAACTCGCCCAACGTGGCGGCCAACCTCAACTTCAAGCACACCTTCGCGCCGGATTCAAGCGGCAGCCGCGAGCTGACGACCGATGCCGACTACGCCCGCTACACCTCGCGCCGGCCGCAGGATCTAACCACGTACTTCAAGCTGTCGGGCCGGCCGACGGTGTTGCTGAGCGGTGACCAACGCGGCGACCTAACCATTCAATCGGCGAAAGTTGACTACACGCACCCTGTCTCGAAAACGGGTCGCATAGAAGCTGGGGCCAAAGCCAGCCGCGTGCATTCCGACAACGACGCGCAATTCATGGAAACAACCAACGGCGAAACCACCGTGGATTTAAGTCGCACCAACCGCTTCAAGTACGACGAGAATATCACGGCGGCGTATCTGAGCTTCAACCAGACGGTGGGCAAACTGAACGTGCAGGCTGGCCTGCGGGGCGAGCATACCGCCGCAGTTGGCCGCCAAACCATCGGTAACCAAGATTTCGAGCGCAACTATTTCCAACTGTTTCCTAGCGCGGGTCTCAAGCACACCTTGAATGACCGGCACGAGGTATCGTTGTCGGTGAGCCGGCGCGTCGACCGGCCTTCCTATGGGCAGCTCAACCCGTTCCGCGTCATCATCGACCCCACCACTTCGGGGGCCGGCAACCCGGAACTGCGCCCGCAAACCAGCTACAATTTCGAGCTAGGGCACACCTACAAGCAGAAATTCAGCGCCAGCCTGAGCTACAGCACCACCGATCAGCCAATTATCCATGTGGTGCAGCCCGAGTCGGATAGCACGGTGGTGGCGCGACCGGTGAACCTGGGTCGGCAGCAGCACGTGGGCATCACGCTCACGGCCCCGCTGGAGCTAGCTAAGTGGTGGACTATGCACAACACGGGCGTGTTTTACTACAACCAGTTTGTGGGCAGCATTGCTGGTACGTCACTTAATGCCGGGAGGAGCAGCTTCAACTTCACCAGCAATAGCAACTTCACGTTAAGTGAAACCTGGAGCGCCGAACTCAATGCCCGCTACCAAGCCAAGGACCGTTACGGCTTCTTTATGGTACGGCCCTACGGACTGCTGACTCTGGGCATCCAGAAGTCGGTGTGGGAGCGCAAAGGCAGTATCAAGCTGGCCGTGGCCGACCTGCTCTACACCCGCAAAATACGCGCTAACTCCACTTACGACAACTATACTGAGCGCGTCTACCAGCGCAACGACTCACGAGTAGCAACGCTCTCGTTTAGTTACCGCTTCGGCAACGACAAAGTAGCGCCCACCCGCCGCCGCGCAGGCGGGCAGAAGAGGAAAAGAACCGCGCCGGGCAGTAGGCACAGCACCTTACGCGCCACCAACTCAATTAAAGCAAAGCCCGCACCGCGCCTCGCTCCTGCTGGTACTGCTATCTGCTGCCCAGACTATCAGAAAGCTTCTCTTTATCACTTGATTTCTAACCTCTTAAGCAAGTTGAACCATGAAAACGACTGCTGTTATTCGCTTGGGTGCCGCGCTTTTTCTGCTCTCCTGTTCGACCTTGGCATCGGCGCAAAACCAGCCAACGGTGTCTGTGCGGGAGGGCTACTGGAACCTTGTATCCAACCTTTCGTGCCCCAAACAAGCTACCGTGCGCTTCTACAACGGTCAGCACCAACTTCTGCACGAAAAGCAGGTAGTCGGAAAGCGCTTTGTGTTGAAACGAAACCTCATCAGGCCCCGCACGATGAGCGAGCTGAACGTGGCCCTGCAGCAAGTGCTACGCGAGCCTCAACTAGCGGCTGACGCTACTGTGCCAGCAAAGTAGCTTGATCTGAACTACTGCACCTTGCCGCCCGCATAGCCCTTGGGCGGTACTAGCCAGGGCTAGTTATTCGCACAACCACTTCCTCTTTTTCATCATGAAATACGCTGTTGCCTTTCTGTTTTTACTGACTGTTATTGCTCGTTTCGGTTCGGCGCAGGAGTTGCCCCGGCGCACGTATGTGGGTATCAATTTGCAGGGCATCAATGACAGTTTGCAGCGGCGATATGAGCTACCCAACAAGAACGGCATCTTCGTGCGGGGCGTGCGCGAACAGTCATCGGCACGGGCGGCGGGTTTGCTGGCCAACGACATTATTGTGCAGGTAGACAAGACCGAGCTTGGACCGGAAGTGAGCCAGTTCGTGGGGCTGCTCAAGCAATACCGTCTCGGCGACAAGAGCACATTCACGGTGCTGCGCAACGGCAAAAAAATTCGCAAGCAGGTTACGTTCAAGCCTTTCCCGACGGAAAGCAGCCCGTGGTATGAGGCGCAATATTCGGCGGTGCAAGCCAGCGGCAACCAACTGCGCACCATCATCACGCGGCCCAAAGGCAGCAAGCAGCAGAAGGTGCCGATGGTGCTGTTTATTCAGGGCGTAGGCTGCTTTTCGGTGGATAATCCGCTAGCCCAAGGCGACGTCACGAACCGCATTATCGACTCGCTTTCCCGGCACGGCTACGCTACCATGCGGGTTGACAAAACCGGTATGGGCGATAGCAAAGGCACCCCGTGCCTGGAATCGAACTTTCAGATGGAAGCCAGCGGCTACAAGGCAGGTTTGGCGGCTATCAAACAGCTGCCATTCGTGGACCAGCAGAACATTTTCATTGCCGGGTTCAGCATTGGGGGCATCATGGCGCCGGTAGTGGCAGAGGGCGAGCCAGTGAAAGGCGTGGTGGTGTACGGCACGGCCAGCCGCAGCTTCATCGAGTACGCGCTGCAAAACAAGCGCAACCAAAGCCAACTCCAGCAGCTGCCCTACGACTCCATCAACAGCCTGATGAAAACCTATACCGCAGCGCTACACTTGCTGCTTACTGAGAAGCAAACGCCCACGCAGGTGCTGGCTCGCTACCCCAATGCCGCGCGGTTAATTTCGTTTCCGCAACACTACTCCTACATTCAGCAGTGGCAGGACGTGAATTTGGCCGCGGCCTGGAAGAAGCTTAACACCCACGTACTGGCCTTGCGTGGCGAGGCCGACTACATTTCCTACAGCGAAGATCACCAACTCATTGCCGACGTCGTGAACCAGCAGCACCCAGGGTGGGCCACGTTTCAGCTCCTGCCGAACGTAGATCATGGGTTCACGAAAGTGAAAACTCAGCTAGAGAGCATAAAGCTTGCTGATGCTCCCAATCCAGAGCGCAACTTCGAATTCATGACGGTGATTCTGCACTGGCTGGATAGCCAACGGCAGGTGTAAAGTGCCACTCGTCGGCCTTAGGAGAGTACCAACAACGCCTCGACAGACACGCTAGCCTTAGGGCTATTCCAACCACATGATTGACAAAGCGAAGCGCGGCAATTCCGCGGCTGAAGGGCCCTTTATGCCCTTGCTTGTTCGGTTCTCAGCACTTGTTATACGCACCATCTGTGCTTGCTAAAACTGCGCCATTGCGCTGCTAGGGCTGCTTTCCTTGTTCACTCTTTCTCTTACTTCTTATGAAAAAAACTTTGTACAAACTTGCTGTAGCCGTGCTTAGCCTGTGTGCCACTGGTAAGGCTTCGGCCCAGGCTGTACCTAATGGCAATCTTGAAAACTGGGAGCAGCGCAACGGATCCGAGCGGCCCGTCAATTGGTCTACCACCGACGACCTACTCGACGCCATTGGGGTACCGGTAATTTCCAACGCCGTAAGCAAAACTTCCGATAAGCAAAGCGGCACCTTCGCCGTGAAGCTGGAAAACAAAGCCCTGTTTGGAGGACTGGCAACAGGAGGTTTTCTGGCGTTGGGCACTTTGCCCGATCTAGAATCTGAGGAGTTCTTGGGTGTGCCTTTCACGAGTCGCCCCACCCATCTGCAGTTTCACTACAAGCAAACCGGCACCAACATTGCCGACGATTCGGCCCGCGTGGTGGTAGCACTGACCCGATATGTCAACGGGCATCGGGAGGTGGTAGGCGGAACAGAATCGTTGCTTAGAAGCGCGCCAAGCTCTTATACTTTGATGAGCTTACCCTTACGCTACCTGTCTACAGCAACTCCCGACTCGGTGTTCCTGCTTTTCGATTCGGCGACGGCTGAAAGCTTTACGCTTGGCAATGCCCTCTACCTCGACAACATTGCTTTTACTGGCACAGTGGCCGCTACTCGCAACGAGTCGCTGGCCAAGGATGTGCAAGTGTATCCTAACCCAAGTGCCACGGGTCTTTTCACGCTAACTGCTACGGGGCGCGAGGCCGAACTCGTTGGCACGACGCTCACCGTAACCGATGCTCAAGGCCGCACCGTGTTGCGCCAAGCCTATTCGCGCACCAACCCGCCTCGCACCATAGACCTGCAAAGCCAACCGGCAGGCTTGTACCTCCTGCACCTCGATACGCCCAAAGGTGTGGTAGTACAGCGGTTGATTAAGTCGTAGTGCGTCACTCTGGGCTCGTATGTACCTGCCACGTAGTTGAATCCCGTCGGGCTAGCGCCTGAACTTTCAGCGCACACCAGAAGCCCGCTTACAAGCATCCCTCTTCACATACCTGACGACGGGGTCCGCGGCGCAGCAGTAGTTCCACTTCCTTTTCCTGATCCTATAAAAGCGGCTTGCGGGCCGCTTAGGGAATCCTTTGTCTCATTTTTTCAATCCTTTTACCCTTCCGTACCTATGAAAACTTTTAAAAAACTGATCTACTCCATTGCCACTGCTACGGTACTAGCTGGCTCTCTTTCCAGCTGTGCCACTCTGTTTGGGGGCCGCGTAACGGCTTATCAGAAAACCCCACCAGCCCCTGGTCAGCCTTCCCGTGAAATCCGGGTGGGGGCTCTCGTTGCCGATGTGCTGCTGTTCTGGCCGAGCCTCGCCGTCGATTTCGCTACAGGAGCTATTTATAAACCCGCACCGCGCGTGCTGGCTCCTACTGCCACGGTGCCTTATGCGGCGCCAGCGGCGCCTACTGCTACTGCTCCAGTGGCGCCGGTAGCGCCAACAGCAAGCGCGCCAGTTGCGCCCGTCGCCCCAACTGCCACCGCGGCTCCGTCAGCACCAGTTGCTCCGGGCGGCAAAGCAAAACGCCACTAAAGCCCTTAGAGCCGGAAATGCTGACTCGCCAGAGGACTGCTTAAGTGTAGGTCTAGGCAGTACGGTTGTGTCTTCCAAACAGCCCACCACCCTTGTCCAGCGCCAGCCAACAGCTTTTCGGCATTCATCTTTTCACTAAAATACCTCTATTGCCTTCCTTTCCATGCTACTCCGTCTCAAAAACTCGCTGTTGCTGCTCGCAACCTGCACTTCCTTGCTCGGCGCCTGCCGCGAAGACGACCCCGAACCCACCACGACCACGCCGCCTCCCAACGAAGAGGAGCCAATAATAAAAGATACCCCCACGACCTCTATTCCTGAAGAAATGGCCGGCACGTGGTTTGCCGACAACAACGATGGTCCGTTGACTGCCAATTGGGATGCGGGCACCTTCCAGGGCGAACAGGGCTTCAAGGAATTCCGCACGATGGTGTTCACCAACGACGGCAAGAGCGCCGTGGAATACACCACCGAAGTAATGAACTCCGCAGATGAAGTCAAGCGCTACTTCTACAGAGTTGTGGGCAGCTTGGAATACAAAACCAATCCTCGTTCGTTGCGCTTCCACGCCCAATCCGGCAAGATGCGGGTGTTCAGCAACAAGTATTCGGGTTACAAAGAGTCGCCTATCCGGGTGGAAGATCTACGCTCCTACTTCAGCGTGTTAGTTGACCCACAGGCCACTACGTTTGCTTCGGCCACCAATTACCTCGAAGCAAAGCGCACGGACGGCGGCAATCAGTACTCGGTGAAGTACCGCAAAGTAGGCACTACCACGCCCGGCAATGGCACTCCCCCGGCGGCTTGTACACCACGCCTCCCACGTCGGGCACGCACGTCAAGATTGGCAGCCTCTACTATCCCACCGTAACCATCGGCGACCAGGAGTGGATGTCGGTGAACTACGCCGGGCCTGGTGGCATGACGAATGGCTCGAAACCGCACTACGGTACGTTTATGAAGTTTGCCGACCTACCCAGTATTCAAGTGCCAACTGGCTGGCGGATTCCAACCAAACAAGACTACATCAAGCTGATTAAGTCCCAAGGCATTGCATTCGACCCTTATCTGGAAAGCACTGACGGCGAAGACCTGCAGTCTAAGCGCCTGCTGGGCCAGTTGATGGCCACTACGGGCTGGCTCAAGCAAGATGGCTATGCCAACAACAAGTCGGGCTTCAATGCAGTACCCGGAAATTTGCTGGTACTCGATGGTAACCCGCACGGCGAAGGATCGAACTGCCTGCTGTGGACCTCGGAAAAAGACGAGCGAGACAATCCGGTTGCCTTCAAACTCATTCAGCTGCCGAGTGATACCTACGCCCGATTTGGCACTTATCAAGTCGGCTATTTCCCGCCTCACCTCCCGGTTCGGTTTGTGAAAGATAAATAGGCCGATACGGTAGGCTAGGTAGAAAGGCCTTTTTCTGTAACTAACCTTGAGCCTGGCACTACTGCAAAGCCCGCAGCGGAGCCAGGCTCAAGTGTGTTAGACCACTACCCAACTAGTAGAATGCTACTCCTAAAACGCGGCATACGCTTTCTTAGCGCCACTGAAATAGCGCGCGGGTAACCACAGACGCGGCAGTAGCCGTAGCAGAACTACTGCTTAGTCTGTCCCCGTTTGCTATGATACTGCCCAACCTCCCACCTACTCCTCCCGACGGGCGTTGCCCCTGGGCCGACCACAACGACCTGCTGCGCGATTTCCATGACCACGAGTGGGGTGAACCCGTAGCCGAAGCCGGCATTCTGTTTGAATACCTCGTGCTACACACATTTCAGTTGGGCTTTGATTTTCCGGTGGTGCTGAAGCGACGCGAAGGATTTCGGGAATTACTGGCCAACTTCGATCCGGAGCGGCTGGCTCGTTTCGGCGAAGACGACATAGCCGAACTGCTGCTAAACCCGCGCATTCTGCGCAACCGGCGCAAGCTAGAAGCCACCGTGCTCAACGCGCAAGCGTGGCTGCGCCTGCGCCAGCAAGTAGGTGGCGACGATGAACTACTTGCTTTCTTCTACCAGTACGTAGGCGGCCAGACCCTCGACAATCAACGAAGCGCCACCGACCCCATCCCGCTTTCCACGCCCCAGAGTGAAGCCATGAGCAAAGACCTCAAGAAGCGCGGCTTTGTGATGACCGGTCCCGTGACCTGCTACAACATTTTGCAGACGGCTGGCCTTGTCAACGACCATCTGCTCAGCTGTCCGCGGCACGCCGAGTGCGCCGCGCTGGCAGCATAGCACCCTGCGCTGAGCTACATCGTTGCTACAAATTCAGAGCCGCTACCTTTAGCCTCATCTGCTACCTGATCCTGATCGTATGCGCACATTCAACTGGGCCATCCTGGGCCCGGGCCACATCGCCCACAAGTTCGCCGAAAGCTTAGCCTTGTTGCCCAACGCGCGGCTACATGCCGTGGCCTCCCGAAGCGCCGCTAAGGCCCAAGAGTTTGCCGCCAAATTTGGGGCGCCCCACGCCGTGGGCAGCTACGAAGAATTGCTAGCGGTACCCGACATCGACGCGGTTTACGTTGCCACGCCGCATTCCGAGCACCACGCCCACACACTGCTTTGCCTACGGGGCGGCCTGCCAGTACTATGCGAAAAAGCTTTTGCCCTCAACGCCCGCCAAAGCCAAGAAATGATTAGCACGGCGCGGGAAAAAGGCGTTTTTCTGATGGAAGCCTTCTGGACGCGCTTTTTCCCGGCCATCAACAAGGCCCTGGAGTTGGTAGCGACTGGCACCATCGGGGAAGTGAAGCACTTGGCCGCTGACTTCGGTTTTGTGGCATCCTATCAGCCCGAAGCCCGCCTCTTCAACCCTGCCTTGGCCGGAGGCTCCCTGTTAGATATTGGTGTCTATCCGCTTTTCATTAGCAAGCTCTTCTTAGGTGAACCTCAGGACATAAAAGCCGTGTCCGTGCCCGCCGGCACCGGCGTCGACCTGACCTGTGCCATGGTCTTATCGTATGCCAGCGGCGCAACGGCCAGCTTGTTTTCCACCTTAGCCGCCCAGACCGACAATCAGTGCATCATCTACGGCTCCAAGGGGCAGCTGCATCTTACTGGTCGGTTTCACGCGGCCAATGGTATCACCCTGCACCTAACGGGCCAAGAGCCTGAGGTAATTCCCTGCGAAAAGCAAGGCTACGGCTACCATTATGAAGCTCAGCACGTGCAAGAGTGCCTCGAACAAGGTCTTACTGAAAGCCCCCTGTTGCCGCTGCAATTCAGCCAAGAACTGATGCAGCTACTAGATACCATCCGGCAGCAAATCGGTCTCCGCTATCCAGGTGAATAGGCCGTAAAACATAAGAAGCAGCCTAAAACTAGGCGGTTATCTGAGTTTCAAGTTTGAAGATAGCAGACCAGAGAGTTAACAGCTAGTCTCGCTTCAGCTGAAGGCGCTAGAGTGGTTGACCCACATCAGAACAATCAACACAACATGACCTCAATGCTTCACCTAGCGTCCGCTTGCCAAAGAATCTTGCGTGCTGAAGTTGACAACCCAACCAGAACATCATGCTGAGCTTGTCGAAGCATCTCGCTAGTGTGGTAAACCCGATTAGGGCCACAACATCAGCACGCGAGATGCTTCGACTCCGCTCAGCATGACACGTAATTTAGCAGTGGCAGCACATACAGTGCTTGCTGGACAGTGCTCAGCATGACGTTCTGAGACAACGCCACCTCCAACCCCAACAGCTGAGACGGAAGCAAACCTTACCACTAGTTCAAAGAATGCATACAAAAAGGGTCCTACTAAGCTAGCAGGACCCTTTTTGTATGCAGTAATCAATCAAGAATGAGACGTTAGTCCATCTTGACGGTGACGGCGCTTCCTGAATACGTGACGGTTTTAACGGGGGCGGCCGTGAAGTCGATGGGGGTTGGCTTGTCTTTGGTTACCCACACCACATTGAAAGTCCGCTCGGTTTGCATGCCTGGGAAAGTGCCTTTCCGCTCGCCAATGGTCAAGGTCTTGGTTTTCTCGTCGTATGAGGTGGGGATAGTGGCAAACGAGCCTTTCTCGTAGTTGTAGTTCACGCCTTCATCCTCATACAACGAGAAGCTGGCGTCTTTGCCAGTATACACATACAGCGTAACCGGCTCGGTGGGCTTCTCGGAGGTGTGCTGAATTTCCGGGCCGAAAGGCACAATCGAGCCTTCTTTCACATAAAGCGGCATGCGCTCCAGGGGCGCCTCCTCCGTGATTTGCTGGCCGCCGGGCACGTACTTCCCACTGTAGAAGTTAAACCAGCCGGTGGTTGCCGGCAGATACAGCTTCTGCGACCGAGCCTGGTACTCGGTTACGGGTGCTACCAGCAAGCTCGGCCCAAACATAAACTCTTCGCCGATACTCTTGACGGCCGGGTCCGCGCTGAAGTCCATTACCAAGCCCCGCATGATGGTGGAGTTTTGGTGGTGCGTCTGCCCGGCCAGCGAATAGATGTAGGGCATTAGGCGGTAACGCAGCTTGTTGTAGTACAACATGCTTTGGTAGGCCGGGTGCGTTTCGGGGGCAATGTTGTAAATCTCGCGGAACGGAAACTGGCCGTGCGCCCGGAATAGTGGGCAAAACGCGCCGTACTGGTACCAACGCGCGTTGAGTTCCCGCCATTCTTCTAAGTCTTTGTCATTCGGCTTTTCGTAGCGTCGCTCCACCGCGAAGCCCCCAATATCAGAGGTCCAGTACGGTATACCAGAAAGCGAGAAGTTCAGGCCAGCCGAAATCTGGTTTTTGAAGTCTTCCCATCGTGAACCAATATCGCCACTCCAAATAGCCGCCGCGTACCGCTGCGAGCCCGCGTAGGCCGAGCGCGTCAGCAAGAACACCCGCTGGTCAGGAGCCGTTTTGCGCTGCCCTTCGTAGATGCCTTTCGCATTTTGCAGTGGGTAGCCGTTGAAATACTCGGTGCCCGAACCCGCGTACGTGGGGGTCATCAGGCGCTTGCGGGTGTCCTCATTGGTATTCGAGTAGATGTCGGGCTCAGAGGCGTCCATCCACCAGGCATCAATCCCTTTGTTGAAAAGCTTGGAGCTGAGCAAGTTCCAGAACTCGTCGCGGGCTTTGGGGTTGAAGGCGTCGTAGAACGTAGAGGTATAGCCTGGCGCAATCCAGTCCTTGGTGCGGTTAGCAATGTTGCGTTTGTAGAGGTAGCCTTTGCCATTGAAGTCGGTGTAGGTGGGGATGCCCTCGTACACCTTCGGCCATACCGAAATCATGAAGTGCAAGTTCTGCTCGTGCAATTTGCTAATCATGCCCTCGGGGTTGGCGAAGCGAGTCGGATCGAACTCCTGGCTGCCCCACTCGGCCGGCTTCCAGTACGACCAATCCAATACGATATTATCAATCGGGATTTGGCGCTTACGGAACTCGGCAGCCGTGTTCAGAATCTCGTTTTGCGTCTTGTACCGCTCCCGGCTCTGCCAAAATCCCATGGCCCACTTCGGCATGATGGGCGCCGGGCCCGTGATTCGGCGGTAGCCGCTCACTACTTCGTCTAGGTTGCTGCCTTGCACAAAGTAGTAGTTGATGTCGCGGCCGGCCTCCGATTTGAAGCCGTACTCGTGCTGGCTTTGGCCTTCGAGCGGGCTCAAGCATTTCAAACCCAAGTATGACTCGCCCCCATCCGGGTCCCACTCCAGCCTGATCGGGTACTTTTTGCCTTTCTCCATGTTGATGGCCACCACGGCTGTGCCTGGGTTCCAGGCCTGGCGCCACTTGCTTACCTGAAGTTTGCCATCAATGTAGAGCTTCGCGTAGCCCGCATTTTTGAGCAGGAAGTGGTGCAGCCCGGTTTCATTGGAAGCAATAGCGCCTTCCCAAGTGGCCATGGTCTCGCCTAGTTTCACCTCGGCCGGAAAGTTCTTCATGTCCTCTAGGTATTCATAAGGCAAAGAAGACTCGGGGCGCTGCGCTACCACTTCGCTCGGCTTGTTTTTCTTTACGTAGGTGGCCGTTAGCCAGCCTTCCGTACCATCTTTGGCGTAGAGTTTTAGGGTGTAGAGTGGCTGATAGTCGCGGGTGTCGCCGACGTTGGTAATAGAGTAGTTATCCCATAGAATGCCGTAGTTTTTATTGGAAACGAGGAAAGGCACCGCCACGTCGGTGTTGTTGTGGGCGAGTCGCACCTGCTGGCCTTTGTAGTTCATCACCCCGTTCTGGTGCTGGCCTAGGCCATAAATCCCCTCGTCGGCGGGGAGTCGAACACTTGCTCAATCTCGTACAGCTTTTCGCCTTCTACCACCACTGGCTTAAACAGCTTGCCGCCGTTTTTGCGCTCCTGCAGAATAACGCGGCCCTTGGCATCAGTAAACACGATTTCGCCAGTCGGCAGCGAAACGGTGGCGTTCAGTGCACTCGTGCTTACTATCCCCTGCCCCTTCTTCTGCTTGAACTGCCATTTCGGCGCCGCTCCGGTAGGCGCAACGGCCATCAGGCTCTGTTTAGTCGATACCGAATCCAAGGGGCTAGCCTGCACATGGATGATGTTGTCGGTCACCACCCGCAGACGGATGGTGCGCACTGCATTGTCGTTGGGTTTGGAAAGAGTTATAAGCACCCCATCCTGTAATTGCTTGACACTTGGCTTTTGAGCCATTGCTACCCCTACAGGCAACAAAAAGACGAGACTGAGAAGGGGGAGCCTATAGGTATTGCGCTGTTTGAACATAAAATGCAAACGATTGCCGGTTAAGAGTTACACAAGGTGCTACATGCTGCCGCAGCACTAGTATTTTGGATGAATAGCAAGAAATAGGCGCTGTTTTAGCCACCTATGAAATAGCGTCGGAAGTTTCAAAAACAACCAACAGCACTAACTCACCTATTTTTTAAACCAGTTGTTTGTGCCCCCTCTATTAAGAAGAAGTACTACAAAGGCGCGTAATAATACACATTAGCCGCATACCCATAAGCTTTTCACAGAATCGTTTTAGCCGTCTTTGGCATGAGCTTGTGCAAAAGGAATGCACGGCCAAAACCTAGAAAGTCATTGTTTCTGCCAGCACTCGAATCACTGCGGTTGCCTCTATTCTTTTCGGCTCTATCGGAAGCTGAACTAGGCTCAGGCTCGTAATCGAGCAACGGCAGACAAGCACGAAGCTCGGCAAGTAGGTAATCAATTCCGGCAGGCTTTTATTTACTTTGGCATATTTAGGTAGCTTGATGCAGCCTTCAACAGGTTACGGCTATCCATATCTGAATATTGAGTGAGTTGGGCTGGCAGACGCAGCGCTTGGGCAGGCAAGCTGCGCTGCGTCTGCCAGCCCCAACCATTACTATAGATAAAGCAGCCCTGGTATTCAAACCGCTACTACATTGGCTAACAAGCAGGCTTCCATTACGACCATTGCGACGCACCTAGGCCTAGCTGTATCAACGGTTTCGCGGGCTCTAAGCGACCATGCCAATATTCGGGAGGATACCAAGGAGCGGGTTCGGCAGATGGCTATCAAGCTCAACTACCAGCCCAACCACTTGGCGGCGGGCCTGCGCAAAGGGCATAGTGGCATTCTGGGCGTGGTAGTACCTCATATCAGCGGTTACTTCTTTCCCACTGTCATGCACGGCATCGAGAAGATGGCCTCGAAGGCTGGCTTCCACGTTATGCTTTGCCAATCCAACGAGGACGTAAAACAAGAGCGTGCCAACTTGAAAATGCTGATGAATGCGCAAGTTGAGGGCATCCTGATTTCGATGTCGAGTACCACCCACGACTACCAGCATTTCGAGAAGGTGCAAAACAAGGGTATCCCGTTGGTTTTTTTCGACCGTATGCCCGACTTGCCCACCACTAATGCCGTCGTGCTCGACGACCACCAAGGCGCTTTCGGGGTGGTGAAGCATCTGGTAGAGCAAGGCTGTAAGCGCATTGCCTTTTTCTCGGGCCCTCAGCACCTAAACATCAACAAAAACCGTTTCGAAGGCTACGTTGATGCTCTCGAATCCTTTGGCTTGCTCCTCGACCCCGAGTTGGTTTTTCAGTTGCCCAACTTAAGTAAGGCGGCGGGCGCCGAAGGCATGAACCAGTTCCTGCAACTCGACTCACCCCCCGACGCCGTATTCTCGTCGTACGACATGCCAGCGGTGGGCGCACTGGAAGTTCTGCAGGAGCGTAACATCCGGGTACCGCAGGACATTGCCCTTTCTGGCTTTAGCAATGAGCCTTTCACTACGTTGATTTCACCTCGCCTAACTTCGGTGGAGCAGCGAGGCGAACTAATGGGAGAAGCCGCCGTGCGTCTGTTTCTGCAAATGCACAAGCGTACTGACAATTACTCACCTCAACGTATCATGCTCAAGCCCCAAATCGAGGTTCGTGGCTCATCGTTGCGCAACCTGCTGTAACACCAAACATTACCCCACCCGCTTTTGCCCATTTGACTGCCAGATCAACATGCTGGCTGGTTGTGTTGTGTGGCAGCGTAAAGTTTGCTGACCTAGCTCGAAATGACTTCTTAATGGTTTTAAAGCCGACTTTATACCATTCGGCTTACAGTGAAGAAATGTGGGGTTGACGTGGTGACCCTTGCTTGGGATCTGGGCAGTTGCGAGTACTAGTTGTCTATTTATTATGGAGCACTTCCCTTAGGTTATGTATTTAACAACCAGCATATTATATTCATAAACGGCGCGGCTTCAATCTGCCTGGCGCTAAGTGCCGTAGGTAGAAGTTAATGTTAATCCGATATTTAATTGGATTTTCCTGTTCCAACACGTCCCCTATCCTATGATAACAAGCGAAAATTTAGCGGAAGATGTCAAACGCTTCATCCTGCGCAACAACCTCATTAATGTAAACGGGGTTGGGGTCGAGCAGGAAATAAGCACAAAGCTGGCTTTACCGCGAGTTATCACTTTGGTAATGAACAACCTGGCTGAGCTAAGCGAACAAACGGGCGGCCAGCAAGCTGTGTATAATATGGCCAATGAGGCCAGCCAGCTAGACGTATTAAATGTAGAGAATGCCCAGCCAGAATTAGCCCTAATGCCCGAGCGCGGAGCAGAATTGGTTAAGTCCGTGCAGAAGGATCGGTATTTCGGCACGATAAACAGCGTAGTATCCACCACTGGTATTCAGCAGAACACGGTTGTTGACCTAATCAACTTGGTAGTTCCTGTGACACTCGGGATGCTAGGCAAACAAGTGGCCGCCAACCAATGGGGACCCGATGACTTAGCGCAGTCCTTGCAAACCTTGTCGCGCGAGATGCCGCCCCGGTGACCACTCAACCGGCGCTGCTTCCGGTGCAAGAGCAATGGCTGCCCACCCTAACCCACGAAACTACCCCCAAGCCTCGACCGGTATCTACTGTTTCTACTACCAACAAATGGCTGATTGCGGCCCTAGTAGTGGCTACAGCTGAACTCGGCTACATCATAGGCAGCGAAACCAAGAAAGCAAGCACCTACACGGCCACTGTCAGCTCCACCAATGAAAGCTACGCCACTTCTACCTCAAACGTGGGCAACAAAGGCGTGTGGGACCCCAACAATCCAGCGGCTCTCACGGCCAACGGCCAGTTCGACCGGTCGGGTGGCGGATATGTGTATGGCGATGCCGGGGTGCCGGCTGTGCTAAAGCTCAAGGACGGGTTACAGCAAATAATCGGGGCTAATTCCACCGAAAACAAGCTCTACCAATTTCTTGTCGACCCCACCATTGAAGTCGACAAGGAAAGCCCCACGAAAGGCTGGATTGGCTTCGACCGAATCTATTTCGAGTCCAGCAAGGCCGTGCTTACCAACGAATCGATGTGGCAGTTGTCGAACGTGGCCAGCATTCTGAAGACGTTCCCCAACGCCAAAGTGCGTGTGGGCGGCTACACCGACAATTCCGGCAACCCTAGCTTCAACTTGAAGCTCAGCCGCGAACGGGCGGAATCGGCCCGGGCGACGCTCATCAAGTTTGGGGTTGATCCGAAAAGCATAGAGGCCGTGGGTTACGGTTCCCTTGACAATATTGCCAGCAACGAAACCCCGGATGGCCGCTCTCTAAACCGGCGCGTCAGCATCCGCGTCATCGACAAGTAGCTATATAAAAGGCTCGTCCCACGCAATGTGGGACGAGCCTTTTACTTTAAGTTGATGTTTTTACAGCGTCTTGGTGAAGGCAACCTTGATGCGTAGTTGGAAGTCGGCTATCACCTTGAAAATCTCCTTGAGAGTGACTTGTTCTACCTGCGTCAGGACTTTGGGGTCGAGGTAGTTGGTGGGCGGAATCCGGTCGTTGATGAGCTGGCGGGCTTGCTTTTTCAAGCGCATGCCCATGAGGTAATAATACGCCTGGAACAATTCCTGGTACTCTTTCTCGGTGAATACGCCTCGCTCACGCAGCTCTTGCAGCCGCTCGCCAGTGTTGGTTTTGAAAATTTGGTGTTTGAGAGCATACACCCGCACCAAATCTACGATAGGCGTCATCGTTTTCTTTAAGTCAAACACCTGCTGAGTGCCCTGCGTGAAGGTGCGGAAATTGCGGAAAAACGTCAGGGGTGGCTCGTATTGCAGCGCATTGTTGGCCATGTAGTAGAAGAACCGCTCGACTGGCCCTTGCAGTACTTCGCCCATAAACGCCTGCAATTCCTCCATGATGGCCGCCTCGCCGTAGAGGTAGCGGCAGTCGAAAAACGTCGAGAATTTCATAACTGTCTCGGCATTCGACTCGCTCATCCAACTGTTATAATTGCGTTTCCAGTGCGACAAGGAGTGCGTCCACTTGTGGTTTTTGGCCATGAAGCCACCGGTGCAAAAGCTTAAGCCAATGTGGTTGAGCTGATCGGAAACGGCTTCGGCGAAGCGCAGAAAATAGGCCCGTACCAGTTCGCGCTGTTCATTGGCTTTGTCTTCGTAGATGATGGCGTTGTCTTGGTCGGTGAGCAGGGTTTGCTCTTTCCGGCCTTCGCTGCCTAGCACCATAAACACAAACTTGGCCGGCGCGGGTCCGTGCTCGGCAAGCACGCCCTCAATCACTTTCAGCGCAATGGTATCGGCCACGGTGGTAATCACCTGGTTCACAATTTCGGGCTTCACGCCCCGGCTCAGCAGCTGATTGACAATTTCGGGCACCGTTTCCCAGCGCCGCTTCAATTCCTGCATGCTCTGCGCCGACTTCACCGCCTGAATGAACATGAACGGTGACTGCGCCAAGTCGCTCAGCAGCTTGTTGCGGCTCAGAAACCCAATGTAGTGGCCGCCTTTCTCGACCAGCAGGTACCGGGTTTTGGTTTGGAACATCAACAGAATGGCCTCATATACATAGGCTTCGTTGTTGATGGAGACTATGGGCGTATCCACCACTTCGGACACCGGGTGGGTGGCATCAAGCTGCCGCGCTATCACGTTGTCGCGCAGGGTAATGTCGGTGAGGTAGCCGATGATTTCGCCTTGACTGTCGGTCACGAAGGCACAGCTGACTTTGGCGGCGGCCATTTGCTGCGCGGCCTGATAAATAGGCGTATCGTGCGGCACGGCCACTATTTCGCGCACCTCCTGCGTCTCGATTTTGCGCGAGTACATCTGGTCGGCCGCAATAAAGTTTTCTTCCCGCCCGATGTGGGTTTCACGAAATGGGCGTACTCCTCGTTGAGCATCCGCTCGCCGTAGAGCGCCGTGAAGAAGTGGAAGAAAGCCGGATAAGCCAGGCACAGCGCCCGAAAGTCGCGGCGGGGCAGCGCGTAGACGACGGTGCCCTTTTGGGCTATTACCGTCCGAATCGAGCGTTTTTTGTTGAGCAAGATAGACTGTCCGCCGTAGCAGGCACCGGCACGCAAGGTTTCGGGCAAGCGCTTGTTTTGCTCACTGTCGTAGAAGAAGGCTTCGTACGCCCCAGCCACGATGATGTCGAGGCTGCGCAGCTTCGACGAGTCTTGCTGATAAATCAGGGTTTCCTTGGTGTAGCGTACTTCTTGCAGCAAGCCCACCACCCCAAGCAGCACATCCTCGGGCAGCAGGTTGAAAGGGGTTACCGTTTTTAAAAATTCTAAGCGGTTATCCATAGAGCCAAAAGAACAGCAGTGAAAGTACCCCGGCTACCAGCAAAAACAAGAGCCACAACGACCGGTACCGCTCAAACATACCCGCTTCGGCGGAAGGCACCGAGAGTTGAGGCTGCGCAGAAATGGTTTCGTCGCTGAGGTCGCCGAGCCGGCGCAGCTCGAAAAAGCAGCGGGCCGTGGCCTGCGCATCAATTAGCGCATCGTGTTGCCGGACCATGGGCTCCTTGAATAGATACTCGTGCAACTCGCCTAGGCGCAGAAAACTGCGCTCTTGGGCTTGTGCCTGCCGCTGGCTGGTTTGCATGGTGCACAGGGTGGGCAGTTCGGCCAGTAAGTTGGGCAGGCCCGTCCGGTAGAACTCCACCCCTATCATATGAAAATCAAGGCGCATGTAGTGGCCTACCACCAACGGGCAATAGGTGCGCAAATCATTGAAAAAGCGCTGCATTATCGTCGGACAAGCTTCGCCGTGCTGCTCCAGGAAAGTTGGGGTAAGGCCATGAATTGCCGTGGCCGATGGCCGCATTCGGCCGGCCGGCACACGGATGTAGTGGTTTTCGGTTTTGACCAGCTCGCCCTCCAACGTATACACCACCCAAGCCAGCTGTGCAATACTAGGCCAGTTACGCTCCACCGAATACGGTTTGGTCCAACCCGAAGGCAGGCCAGTGGTTTCCGTATCTACAAACAGCAAAAATTGTTGCACCCGCTTTGGTTAATAAATCAATTTCGTATTCCAACCGCACTTACACCACACCTACTCTTTGTTTTGGTGCAACGAAGAGTCCCGAATAAACAGCTCCGGTTGCAGCACCACTTGCCGATGCGAAAACGGGCTGCCTTTAGCTTCTACTAGTTCCAGAAACAGCCGAACGGCCGCCTGTCCCATTTCCTCACAACGCTGATCCACAGAAGTTAGCATAGGCTCGGTGATGGCCGTAAAGGCTTCGTTGCTGAACCCGGCCAGGGCCACATCCTGCGGCACCCGGATACCCCGCTGCTTGAGCAGTTGCAAAGCCCCGAGCAACGAGGAGTCGCCGGCAGAAAACACGGCATCGGGCGGGTTTGGCAGTTCCAGCAAACGCTGCATGCCGGCCATGCCTTCCTCCAGCGTCATGTCACAGTACACAATTAGTTCTTCGTCGTGAGGCAGCCCGTAGAGTTGCAGCGCATCGAGGTAGCCCTGCCGACGGTTTTTGTAGATGTTCAGATGTTGCAAACCAGCAAAGTGCGCCACGCGCTTACAACCCTGTTGTAGCAGGTGTTTCGTCGACTGAAAGCCACCATCCCGGTCGTTGAGCACCACGGCATTCACATTGTCGCCTTCCATGGTGCGGTCGAAAAACACCAGCGGAATACCCCGCTTGCGAACTTTGTCGAAATGCTTGAAGTCCAGCGTAGTGCGCGAAAGCGACACCATAATACCTGCTACCTGCGCGCTCAGCAGCGTTTCGATATTCTTGCGCTCGTGCGCTACATCTTCATTGGATTGGCAAATAATAACGCTGTAGCCGGCTTTGCTAGCGGCACTTTCGATGCCGTGCACCACCGACGGGAAAAAGCGGCCCTCGATGTAGGGCACAATTACGCCTAGCAATTTGCTTTTTCCCTTGCGAAGCGCTGCTGCTAAGTGATTAGGTTGATAATTGAGCTTCTTGGCTAGCTTAATCACCTTTTGCTTGGTGGCCGGTCCGATGCTGTGGTGGTCGCTAAGAGCACGCGAAATAGTGGTCATAGATACCCCCAACTCGCGCGCCAGATCGGACATAGACACCGGACTGCTTTGTACGCTTGCCAGGTCATTAATCTTTTTACCGCGTGGGGCCATATTATTTCACTGTATAATTACTTTGCGTAAAGCTACTGCGCTTTTAGAGACGGTGTGCAAGCTTTTTTAATACATTCTGCGGCCTTTTACTGCCTTGTCTGTACCCCTGAGGCTGCAGCATCACTGTTTAGCCCTTGTGGTAGAGTAGCACCACTACGCAAAAAGACAATTTTCAAACACGCGCTCTTCAGTGTCTGGGATTTGCTTCTAGCTCGTTGAGCTAGTCAACGACTACTTAGAGTCTGCTATTCGTCCTAACGACGGAAGGCTAGACATAGCATACCATACCCCAAAAAGCAAGACTGATAGACCCGCAACTGTTATCCACTAACAAGCAGCCATTTTGCGGGAGCGTAGGAAAAGCAGTTGAAAAGCCAATCCAAATTAAGCTGAGGAATGCTTAGTAAGTATAGGGAAATGCCACCAATTAAGCACAAACGATTGTGTTTATAGTTTAAAGTGTACCACGCTTTTCAGTAGTATCGATTGCTAGCCAGTCAATTAGCTTATGAAAGGACAATATCAAAAGGCCATCATACACGAATAAACTCAGTTCTCTTATCCAATAGATAAGCTAGCAAGACTAGTTTTCAGCATTGTAGGTGCTTTGTAAAGAACAAGCTACAGAAGTTAACTGCGCAAGAAGGTCATCCGCGCGCTGCGCCTGATTATCAGATAGTAGCGTAGTAAACGATTGGTATATCTGAACATCCCTTTGGACAAGTTGCCACACCTATCCTGAATTTAAGTATCTATGCACAAATTACACAATCGTTAATGTTGTCCTTCCCACCCATGAAATTCCTACTCTACTTAATGTTCCTGCTTGTTGGGTTTGCTGCGCAAGCACAGCAAACCCAAACTCCGCTTATCTCCGCTCACGATCCGGTAATGATCCGGCAAAACGGCACCTACTACATGTTCTGCACTGGCCGAGGTATTGCCATGTGGTCATCGAAAGACATGAAGACGTGGAAGCAGGAAAAACCGGTGTTCGATACGCCGCCGGAGTGGGCAGTGAAGGCCATACCGAGTTTCAAAGGCCACATTTGGGCCCCGACATTTCGTTTCACAACGGGGTGTATTACTTGTTCTACTCGGTTTCGGCGTTCGGCAAAAACACGTCTTGCATCGGACTCGCTACCAACAAGACGCTTGACCCCGCCTCGCCCGATTATAAGTGGGTCGACAAAGGCAAGGTCATTCAGTCGGTGCCGGGGCGCGACATGTGGAACGCCATTGACCCCAACTTGGTCCGCGACGAAGCGGGTACGCCTTGGATGGTGTTCGGCTCCTTTTGGGATGGTATGAAGCTCGTACAGCTCCGCCCCGACCTCACTGCGCCGGCCCAGCCCGAGCGCTGGCGCACTGTGGCCGCCCGCCCCCGCGACCAAAAGCTCACCGATTCGCTGCCCGGCGATGCCGCCATTGAGGGTCCTTTCGTTTTCAAAAAGAACGGCTACTATTATCTTTTCGTGTCGTTTGACTACTGCTGCCGCGGCCCCCAAAGCACCTATAAGATGATGGTAGGCCGCTCGAAAAGCGTCACCGGCCCTTATATCGACAAGGCAGGCACCGGTTTGGAGCAAGGCGGCGGCACGTTGGTACTAGAAGGCGATAAAAACTGGTTCGGCGTGGGCCACAATTCCGCCTACACTTTCGACAACACCGATTACCTTGTTTTCCACGGTTACGACGGCGCTGATAAAGGCCGCCCCAAGCTCCGAATCGAGAAAATGACGTGGGACGCGCAGGGCTGGCCGGTGGTAAAACCCTAAAAAATCAAGTTATTTTTCCACTGAATCGATTCCGGTCGGCAGGATAAATTAGGAAATACTCTTCTTTGCATAATGGAATATAGGTCGCCGAAAAAGCGCTTCGCAACGGATATTCCTGTTGAGCCTACCTACTAGCTCGTGCCACCAAGCAGAACTTGTTTCCTTTGTGCGTGGGCAACGCGCCTTGCATAAGCGTATAAGCTCATTCATGGACTTGCTTGTTTAGCTTAGCAGCACCACAAAAAATAACCGCATCCATCTTACCAAACGCGGAAAAGATGTACGCACTCATCACACAACCAAGCACATACACCCCTTCTTCACTTCCTCATGAGTAATCCTTCTGCTTCCCTCGATCAGCAAAGTGTAAACACCATCCGCCTGCTGTCGGTGGATATGGTACAGGCCGCCAACTCCGGTCACCCTGGCTTGCCGCTCGGCGCTGCGCCGATGGCTTACGTGTTGTTTTCGCGATTTTTGCGCTTCAACCCCCAAGACCCCAAGTGGCCGAACCGGGACCGGTTTGTGCTGTCGGCGGGCCACGGCTCGGCGCTGATTTATAGCCTGCTGCATTTGTATGGCTACGATTTACCGATGGACGAACTGAAGAAGTTCCGTCAGCCCGGCGCCCGCACACCCGGTCACCCCGAGTCGAACGTGACGCCTGGTATCGAGGTAACGACGGGTCCGTTGGGCCAGGGCTTTGCCAATGGTGTGGGTATGGCCATGGCCGAAGCGCATCTGTCCGCCGTGTACAACAAGCCCGGCCACGACGTAGTAGACCACTACACCTACTCTATCGTGAGCGACGGTGACCTGATGGAAGGCATTGCTTCGGAAGCCGCTTCGCTAGCGGGCCACTTGAAGTTAGGCAAGCTCATCTACCTCTACGACGACAACGACATTTCGCTCGACGGCCCTACTAGCCTGGCCTACACCGAAGATGCCATGAAGCGCTTCGAGGCGTACGGCTGGCACACGCAGCACGTGCTGGACGGCAACAACCTCGACGAAATCGAGGCTGCCATCAAAGCCGCGCAGGAAGAGAAAGACAAGCCCTCGATTATCTCGATCAAGACCATCATCGGCTTCGGTTCGCCACTGGCGGGCACCAACAAGGCCCACGGCAGCCCGCTCGGCCCCGACAATGTAAAGAAAGCCAAAGAGTTTTTCGGTTGGGACCCCGAGGCTAGCTTCGTAGTGCCGGCCGAAGTGTACGAGCACCTGAGCAAGCCCGGCCAGCAAGGCGCCGAGTTGCAGAAAGAGTGGGACGCCAAGTTCAAGCAGTACGAGCAAGAATTCCAGGCCGAGGCGCAGCAGTTCCACGTTTCCTTCAACGGTGAACTACCCGAAGGTTGGGACAAGGACCTGCCCGTTTACACGCCCGCTGATGGCGAGCTAGCCACCCGCCAAGCGTCCGGCAAGGCCCTGACGGCTATCAAGAAAGCCGTGCCGTTTATGTTCGGCGGTTCAGCCGACTTGGCTTCTTCCAATGAAATGGACAAGTCGGGCGACGACAGTTTCCAGCCCGGCCACTACGAGCGCAGCAACATCTGGTTTGGCGTACGTGAGCACGCCATGGGCGGCATCATGAACGGCATGTCGCAGCACGCGGGTGTGCGCACCTACGGCGGTACTTTCCTCACCTTCTCCGACTACATGCGCGGCGCTATCCGCCTCACGGCCCTAGCCGAATCGGCTGCCACATTCGTCTTCACCCACGACAGCATCGGTTTGGGCGAAGACGGCCCGACGCACCAGCCCATCGAGCAAGTGGTATCGTTGCGGACCATCCCGAACATTGTAGTGCTGCGTCCCGGCGACGCCAACGAAACCACCGAAGCCTGGCGCATTGCCATGACCACCCCGAAGTCGCCAGTCTGCCTGATTTTGTCGCGCCAGAAACTGCCGATTTTCGACCAGACGGTACTCGGCTCGGCTCGCGAAGGCGTAGCCAAAGGCGCTTATATCTTGAGCGAAGCCGAAGGTGGCACGCCTCAGCTTATCCTCATTGCTACTGGCTCGGAAGTGAGCTTGGCGCTGGAGTCGCAGAAGGCGCTGCAAGGCGAAGGTGTGGCAACCCGCGTGGTGAGCATGCCGTCGTGGGAGTTGTTCGAGAAGCAAGACAAGGCGTATAAGCAGCAAGTACTACCGCCTTCGGTGCGCAAGCGCGTGACCATTGAGGCAGGTTCGCCTATCGGTTGGGCTAAGTACGCTACCGATGAGGGCACCAGCATCAGCATGAACCGCTTCGGCGAGTCGGCTCCGGCGGAGTACCTGTTCGAGGAATTCGGCTTTACGGTGGAAAACGTAGTGAAAACTGCCCACTCGGTATTGCAAGAACAGCCCGCCGAAGAAGACCAAAAGCAAGTGGTTTCGTAAGGGGTAGCACACTGCTGCCGCTTACACCCATTCCTTTCTACTCTATTCTTTTGTCATGAACCCATTAGTTGCCATCCGCGAGTTTGATCAAAGCATCTGGCTTGACTTCATTCGTCGCAAAATTCTGATTAACGGCGAGTTGAAGCGCCGCATCGACCACGAGGCGTTGCGCGGCGTTACGTCCAACCCGGCCATTTTCGAGAAGGCTATCGGCGGCTCCGACGACTACGACGCGGCTATCCGCAGCTTAGCGTTGCAAAACAAAACCGCCGACGAAATCTACACGGAGATGGTCATTGCGGACGTGCAGCACGCCTGCGACCTGTTCCGCCCACTCTACGACAGCCACGACAACTCTTCTGATGGCTACGTCAGCCTGGAAGTATCGCCGGCTTTGGTCAACGACACTGAAGGCACCATCGAGGAAGGCATGCGCTTTTGGAAAGCCGTAGACCGTCCGAACGTGATGATCAAGGTGCCCGCTACGCTGGAAGGTCTGCCCGCTATCCGCCGCCTCATCGCCGAAGGTATTAACGTCAACGTGACATTGATTTTCGGCTTGGAGCGCTACCGCCTAGTGGCCGAAGCCTACATTGCGGGCCTCGAAGACCGGGTGAAAGCCGGCCTGCCCCTCGACAACATCGACTCGGTAGCTAGCTTCTTCCTCAGCCGCATCGACGTGCTGATCGACCCGATGCTGGAGAAACTTGCCGCTGAAGGCGGTGAGAAAGGCGAACTAGCCCAATCAATGGTGGGCGAAGTTGCCTTGGCCAGCGCCAAGCAAGCCTACCAAATCTACAAGGAGATATTCCAAGGCCCGCGTTGGGAGGCTCTGCAAGCGCAAGGTGCCGACACGCAGCGCCTGTTGTGGGCCAGCACCGGCAACAAAAACCCGAAGTACGACGACCTAAAGTACATCGAGAACCTGATCGGGCCGAAAACGGTGAACACCGTGCCGACCGAAACCCTGGACATTTTCCGCGAGAAAGGCCAACCCGCCGCCCGCTTGGAAGAAGGTCTCGACAAAGCCGCTGAAGTGCTGCGCCGCTTGCCTGAATTGGGCATCGACCTGGAAGAGCAAACCAACGCCCTGGAAATCGACGGTGCCAAGAAATTCAACGAGCCTTTCGGCAAGCTGATGGCGTCGTTGGAGAAGAAGCGCTTGGAGGCTCTAGAGCAAACTACGGCCCCTGCTGCATTGTCACTCGGTCAGTATCAGGCTGATGTAGACGCCAAAGTTCAAGAGTTCAACACCAAGAATTTCACGGAAGGCTTCTGGAACAAGCAAGCTGATTTGTGGGTGCAGGACGCCGAAGGGCAGGAAAGCATCCGCAGCTTCATGGGCTGGTTGCGCGTAGCCGAAACGATGGTATCGGCCGTGCCCGCCATCGAGCAGTTTGCGCAGGAAGTGAAAGATGCGGGCTTCAAGCACGTAGTCGTGATGGGCATGGGCGGCAGCACCATGGCCCCGATTGTGTTCAAAGAAAGCTTCGAGCAAGGCGAGAGCGGCCTGCCCGTATCAGTGTTGGATACCACCGACCCGAGCACAGTGCGCCAAATTGAAGAATCAGTGCCGCTGGCCGACACGCTGTTCATCGTGGCTAGCAAATCGGGCACTACGGCCGAACCGCTGGCTTTCGGCGACTATTTCTATGACAAGGTAAAGCAGATTAAAGGCGACAAAGCCGGCGAAAACTTCGTGGCCATCACGGACCCCGGTTCCAAGTTCGTGGCTTCGGCTACGGCGCAGGGCTACCGCCACATCTTCCTGAACTTTGCCGAAGTGGGCGGCCGTTTCTCGGCCCTCACGTACTTCGGCTTGGTACCCGCCGCCATGTACGGCTTGAGCACCGGCGAAATTCTGGAGCGCGCCGTCCTGATGATGCGCGCGTGTGGTGCCTACGGCGCCGTAGAGCAAAACCCTGGCCTGGAGCTAGGTGTAGCGCTTGGCGTACTGGCCAAGCAAGGCCGCGACAAACTGACCCTGATTGTGCCGGAGTCGTTGAGCAGCTTCGGGCTGTGGCTGGAGCAGCTGACGGCCGAAAGCACCGGCAAGCAAGGCACCGGCATCATGCCGATTGCCGGTGAGCCCGTGCGTGAGCCTGCGCTGTACGGCAATGACCGGGTGTTTGTGTATGTCAGCTACGAAAACGAAGCCGACGACGCCAACAAGCAGGCATTGCAAGCGCTAGAGCAAGCCGGCCATCCTGTAGTGCGCATCACCATCAAGGATGCCTATGATTTCGGACAGGAGTTTTTCCGTTGGGAAGTAGCTATTGCTGTAGCCAGCGCCGTGTTGGAAATCAACCCCTTCGACCAGCCCAACGTGCAAGCCGCCAAAACGGCCACCGACGCGCTGATGAAAGTGGTAGAGAAGGAAGGAAGCCTGCCGCAAGGCGACGCCCCTGTGGTAACCGAAAACGGTGTAGCCTACTACACCTCCGTTTCGGGCTCCGACGCGGCCGAGGTGCTGCAAGCTTTCTTCGACCAAGCCAAGCCCGGCGACTTCCTTTGCCTTCAAGCTTACCTCACCGAAACGCCGAGCTTGAACGAGAGCCTGCTTCAGTTGCGCACGCAAGTACAAGAGCAACTGCACATTGCTACTGCTTCCGGCTACGGCCCGCGCTTCTTGCACTCTACGGGTCAGTACCACAAAGGCGGCCCCAACACCGGTTTGTTTGTGCAGTTCACCAAGGATCATCCGCAGGATCTGCCCTTACCCGGTCGTTCGTACACTTTCGGCACGTTCCAGAACGCGCAAGCCGCCGGTGACCTGCAAGCCCTCCACGACTACGACCGTCGTACGCTGCACATTCACCTCGGCGCTGATGCCGAGCAAGGTCTGCAAACCGTGCTGACGGCTCTGCAAGCGGCTACGTTGCAAGCCAAGTAATCGAGCAACCGACTAGGCTAAAACCGGCTTGGTGCTGCTAGTGCCAAGCCGGTTTTTTTGCTTAGTTTTAACAATCGATTGTGTAACTCTTTACCTTTTCAGAATGTCCCTGAACTCCCACAAAAAAGAGATTTCCTTGTTCCGCTATGCTGTCTTAGCTGGCATTCTGGGAACGATGGCCTTACCCTTCACGGCTATGGCCCAAAACCCGGCTTCTACGGCCCCTACTGGCAACCCCATCATCAAGCAGAAGTACACGGCCGACCCGGCTGCCTTCGTGCACAAGGGCACTGTGTACCTCTATACTGGCCACGACGAAGCCCCTGCCCGGCAAGAGCGCTATGTGATGCACGACTGGCTTGTCTTTTCCTCGACCGACATGGTGAACTGGACCGAGCACCCCTCGCCCCTCGCCGTGAAAGATTTCACGTGGGCCAAAGATGATGCGTGGGCTTCGCAAGTAATTGAGCGCAACGGTAAGTTCTACTGGTATGCCGCCGTAGAGCACGCCACCATCAATGGCAAAGCCATTGGCGTGGCCGTATCTGATAGCCCCACTGGCCCTTTCAAAGATGCTCGGGGTTCGGCACTGATTTCAAGTGACATGACGCCCGACGACAAAATCAGTTGGGCCGACATCGACCCCTCGGTTTGGATCGACGAAAAGGGTCAGGCCTACCTGTTTTGGGGCAACACCACGTGCTACTACGCCAAGCTCAAGCCGAACATGACCGAGCTAGATGGCCCCATCAATAAAGTGCCTTTGCCCAATTTCACGGAAGCGCCTTGGGTGCACAAGCGCGGCGACTGGTACTACCTCTCGTATGCTTCGGGCTTCCCCGAAAAGATAGTGTACGCCATGAGCCGCAAGATTGAGGGCCCTTGGGAGTACAAGGGCATTCTGAACGAAATAGCTGGCAACTCCAACACCAACCACCAGTCCATCATCGACTTCAAAGGCCAGTCGTATTTCATTTACCACAACGGCGCCATCAACACCGATGGCGGCAGTTTTCGCCGCTCCGTCTGCATCGACTACCTATACTACAACAAAGACGGCACGCTCAAGCGCGTAGTAATGACCACCGAAGGCGTGAAGCCGGCGAAGTAAAATACCGGCAGGAATTTCTTCGCGCACTTGCCTAATTGTGAAAAGGCATATACGCCCGTCATGCTGAGCGCAGCCGAAGCATCTCGCGTGCTGATGTTGTAATAGTAATCCGACGTCAGCACGCGAGATGCTTCGACTGCGCTCAGCATGACGGCCTTTTGATTAATGAAGGCAAGGCCACTTACGCAACTACCACGTCAGGTGCAGCAGTGACACGCCTTGGCGGGGGAGTTTGAAGCGCAGGGTGGTTTTGTTGTCTTTGGTTTTCACCCATGTAGGCGAATCAAGCAGGGCGAGTTGGCCGGCTTGCTCTAGCTCGGTGCGTTGGGCGGCCGATACGTTTTGCGGGGAGCCCATCTTCTGCCACGTGGTGTAGGAGTTGCTGTGCTCACCGTCGATGCGGTAGTGCTGGACCAGGGCTTGCGGCGCGGTTAGGTTTTGCAGCTCGATTTCCACCTCTGATGCGGCGGCAGGTAGATCGTCGTTGTGGTAATTCCAGACGAGCACGTTGGCGGAACGGCCGTTGGTAGAAGCCAGGGCACTGATGTCGGCACGCTGGCTTTGCATGCCTTCGCGCAGCTCAGGCAACGTGAGGGCGCTGGCGTTGCTTACAGCTACGCGCTGCCCGCCCATGAGGCCCATCATCCGAAACACGTTGAGCACGGGCTTATCGACGCCGTTGGTGGCTAAGTCGCGGAAGCCAGCAAACCAAGGCTGATTTTCAAACTCAAACGACCAACTTACTACGCCGAGCAGGTTCACCTTGTACTCGTCGGCCAGCTCGTAGAGGTGGGAATAGGCAGAAGCCGTGTAGCTGGAATACATGGTGCCGTTGCGGTATGCATTTTCGGGGCTCAGGTCTACGGAGCAAGCTGCGCAGCCTTCGGGGTCGTTTTCGCCGATGATGATGGGCAAGTTCTTGTACTGCGGAAACGAGGCCACGATTTTGAAGCCTTCGGTGAGGTCCTTAAGCTGTGTACCCATGTTCATGCGCACATGGCCGTCTACCACTTTGGGGCCGCCTTTGGCGTGAAAGGTGATAAAGTCGAGGCGGGTGCCGGTTTTGCCGGTGGCGTAGTTGGTACCGGTGGCGCAGTGCTGTAGGAAGTTTTTCAAGAAAGTAGCGGCTTTGTCCCAACCAGGGCCGGTGGTTTCGGGGCCGCCGAGTTGGATGCCGGGGCAGGCGCGGTGCACAGCCTCTTCGGTGTAGTCAAACAGCTTGCTGTACTCTTCGGGCGTGCCTTTCCAGTAGCCGATATTGGGCTCATTCCATAGCTCCCACGGCCAGCTTTTCACTTCCGCCTCGCCATAACGCGCTACGCAGTGCTTCACCCACTGATATACCAGCTCCGACCATTTTTTGTAGTCTTTGGGCGGATAAGCCCACCCGGTATAAATGTCGTCGTAGGGTTTGCCGGGCTTCCAGTAGTGCCGATACGGCGTAGGGTGCGACGACAACGCCTCCGGCATAAACCCGATTTGGGCAATGGGCTTCATGCCGCGCGCTAGGTACGTATCGAAAATCTGGTCGACTATTTTCCAGTTGTAGATGGGTCGGCCTTTTTTGTCTTCGGTGTAGGCGTTGGTCGAGCCCCACTTGAGGGCGGGCGTCCCGTCGCCGGTGGTTAGCAGATTGTGGGCCCGCACGTACACGGTGGTGGGGCTCAGAGCGGCTAGCTCGGTGAGCAGCTTTTGCCCGTCCTTCATGTAGGTGTAATTCGGCTCGTCGTACCCGAAATAGGCCCACATCGGGTACATCGGGCCTTTGGGCTTCGCCAAATCCACTTGAATGGAAACTGGTGCCGCGGGTGCTTGTGCCTGCACAGTGGAAGCACTGGCCAGCATACTAGTCAGGGTAGACCAGCCAAGTAAGGTACGGCAGAGCGTACGCAGGGTCGAGGAAAGTTTTTTCATGCAGCGGATGGTTAGGCGGGAAAGAGGCGCGGGACAAGCTACCAATCCTAAGCGGTAAACACAACCGATTGTGTAACTGCTCGTACCTTTGCGCGACTTTTGCCTACCATGCTGCCATCCACTACTAAGAGCCGAATTGCCGTTGCGGCCGTTTTCTTTCAAGCAGGTATCTGCTTCGCCAGTTGGGCTTCCCGCATCCCCGACATCAGTTTGAAGCTCGGCTTGAGCGAGGGAGACATTGGGCAACTGTTACTCGCCATGCCCGTTGGTTCGCTTGTTGCGCTACCGCTGGCCGGCTGGCTAGTGCATAATTGGGGCAGCCGGATGGTGGTATTACTGTCGGCAACGCTGTACGCGGTGTTTCTGCCGCTGCTTGGTTGGGTGGAGAGTTTCTGGACGCTGGCCCCGGCGCTGGCCTTATTTGGCTTTGCCGGCAACCTGCTCAATGTGTCCGTCAATACGCAAGCCATCAACGTGCAGGCGCACTACGGCAAACCCATCATGGGTTCGTTTCATGGGCTCTGGAGCTTGGCGGGTTTCTTGGGTGGCGCCCTCGGCACGCTGCTCATCGGCTGGCAACAAACGCCCCTCTCCCACTTCTTGCTAGTAGCCGGCTTGGGAGTGCTCCTTATTGCAGTAGCCCATCAGTTCACATTGCCTGAAGATGAAGGCAGCGAGGCTGGTGGTATGAGCTTGCGCCGCCCCGAACCTTACTTGTTACGCATCGGCCTTATTGCGTTCTGCGGCATGCTTTGCGAGGGCTGCATGTTCGATTGGAGCGGCGTGTACTTTCAGCGGGTGGTGCAGCCCGATGCTACCCTGGTTACCAGCGGCTACGTGGCCTGCATGAGCACCATGGCCTTGGGCCGCTTCATTTCCGACTACCTAACCCACCGTTTCGGAGCCGCCCGGATGTTGCAAGTCAGCAGCGCCCTCATTGCTTCGGGGCTGCTGCTGGCCGTGCTGCTCCCGTACCTAGTGCCCGCCATTATCGGGTTTCTGCTGGTGGGCTTTGGCATTGCCTCAGTTACGCCTCTTTCCTACTCGGCCGCCGGGCAAGCGCGCACCGTGGCTCCCGGCGTGGCGCTAGCGCTAGTTTCTACTATCGGGTATTTCGGGTTTCTGCTGGGTCCGCCGCTGATTGGCTTATTGGGCGAGGTGTTCAGTTTGCGTGTTTCTTTTGCGCTAGTTGCCGTGATGGGAGCCGTAGTGGGCGTGTTGGCGGCAGGCATCACCGCTAAACCCGCCAAGGTGCGCACTCCGGCTTAGCGGATCTTTGCCACAACCACGTCCACCGAAGCACCGGTAGAGCCCCTGACAATCAATTCGGATTTCAACTCCACGCTCTGACTTGCCGCAATAGGGACGTTTTTGGTGATGGCGCGGAACAGGATTTGGGCAGCCTCTTTTCCGATTGCGTAGGCAGGTTGCGTTACGGTGGTGAGGGGCGGGTCTAGCAACGAGGCGGTTTCCAGGTTGGAGAAGCCAATGACCTTGATATCGTTCGGAATGGACAGGTGGAGGTTGCGGCAAGCCTCGTAGCAGCACATAGCCAAGCTCTCGACCGAGGCAAAAAACCCGTCTATGTCCGGGCGCTTCAGCAGCAATTCCTGGATGGTTTCAATGTCCTGCACCTTGTTGGCTTGCGCGTGCACTACAAGCTCTTCGTCGAACGGAATACCACTGGCTTGCAAAGCATCTACGTAGCCTTGCAGCCGACGCTTCCCGATAGACAAACTCTTAGAAAGGTTTAGGTGTGCAACCGACCGGCACCCGCTATCGAGTAAGTGCCGAGTGGCCTCAAAGCTGCTTTCGTAGTCGTTGGTCGTGACGTTGGCGGTAGCTATTCCCTCGTGCACCCGGTCGAAAAACACCAGCGGAATCCCTTTTTCCTGCAACGAATCTAGGTGGCTGTAGTCCTGGCTGCCGCTGGCTACCGATATCATAATGCCTTCCACCCGGCCGCTGGCCAGCAGACGCGCCACCGATACCTCACGCTCGTAGTCTTCGTGAGTCAGGTAGATCAGCACGTGGTAGTTGTTGGCGCGGGCTACTTCCTCTATCCCATTGATTGCCAGCGAAAAGAAATGGTTGGCCACCTCCGGTATAACGACCCCAATGGTTTTGCTTTTCTGCCGACGTAAGCCGCTGGCGTACGGGTTAGGTTCGTAGTTAAGCTTGCTAGCCAACTCCCGCACCCGGTCTTTGGTGGGCTGCGAGATGTCATACCTATCGTTGAGCGCTCTTGAAACCGTGGCAACAGAAAGGTTGAGTTCCTCGGCTAAGCGTTTGAGATTAACGGGTTTCATAACTCAAGTTATGAAGTATAAATTATACATAACGAGCCCACGAGTAGCCGGAAAGAATGCTACGCGGGCCATCGTTATGACAAAATTGAGCGTACCAGCGTGACTTGCTGCCGGTTAACTGAAGTTGAACTCGGGCCGCCACTTCTCAATGGTGTGATTGTAGATGGCCTGATTTGCCATGTACACGGCGCACGCCACCCGCGCCCCGGTGAAGACGTTGGAATCGGGCATTTTCTTCTCCTGCACCGCTTTATAAAACTCGTTCAGGGCGTACCAAGAACCATCTTTCAACGGCTCGGTGGTGATAGGAATACCGCCGTTCTTGTCCCACGTAATTTTGGTGGCGCCCGTTACGCCGTCCACGGTGCCGTACTGCTTCAGAGTCTCCTTTTCGGGATAGTAGATGCCTTGGTCGATGAGCAAGGAAATGGTGCCCTTGGTGCCTTTTAGCTTGAACAAGTACCCGTCACGGGCGTTGCCACAAGTGGCGCCGAAGTTGCCGACCATGCCTTCGCGGGCGTAGCGCATCATTACTTGCACGTTGTCGTAGGTTTCGCGGCCGTCTTTGTAGTAGTCGATGCCGCCAGTCCCGAAGATTTCATCCGGGTAGGTATTGAAGGCCCAATGGATGAAGTCGATCTGATGCGAAAGCAGTTCGGCGGCCAACCCGCCGGAGTACTCGCGGTACATACGCCAGTTGATCTTGCGCTCCAAGCTTGGCTCGGGTACCGGGCGCCGCCAGCTACCGTTTCGGTCCCAGCGGCAGTCGATCTGCGTCACTTTCCCCAAGTAACCCTTATCTATCATTTCCTTGACCCGATAGTAGAGCGGCGAGTAGCGGTACTGGTGCCCAACTTGCAAAATCTGATTGGGGCGCTGCTGCGCAATAGTCACCAGTTCTGTGGCCTGCTCGATGTTGTGGGTCATCGTTTTTTCCAGGTACACCTGCTTGCCAGCCAGCAGCGCCGCCTTGGCCACCGCAAAGTGCATGTTCAGCGGCACCGAAATAATGACGGCATCTACGTTGCGCGAATCGAGCAGCGCGTGGTAGTCGGCATAGGTTTTGGCTTTGCTAGCCGAACCTATTTTCTGCGCATCACGCAGGCGGAAGGGTAGCTCGTCGCACAGCGCCGTTACTTCGTATTTATCGGGCAGTTCCTGCAAGATTTTGAGCAGGCCGGTGCCCCGGTCGCCGCAACCGATAACGCCGATTCTGAGTTTGCCGTTGGCTGCGGGCGCAGCAAACGCTTCTCCTACTTGAGTACCTAGCAATAGGCCGCCGGTGAGCAGACCGGTGGTCTTCAGAAAATCACGTCTTGGAAGGAGGATCATGGGTGGGATACTAATTGTTGGAATCCTGAGGAGGCAGTGTCGGCCACCGTGCCGTTGGGGCGCTGGTAGATGAAGTAGGCTTGAAGGTCGCGGTGCGTACGCAAAAACGCTAGTGCTTTCGCTACTCCCATGCCCATCAAGGCGTTATCGTAGGCGTCGGCAGTCATGGCGTCGGGCGCTACCACTGTCACGCTGATCATTTCATTTTGAAATGGATAACCACTTTTTGGGTCGATGAGGTGCGCGTTTCGCACCGCTCCCTCCTGCTTAAATTTACGATAATTGCCGGAGGTAGTAACACCACCCGCGCTTAACTGAATGATTTGCTGCATACTTGGCATCTGCCAGCCACTACTGTCGGGCCGCTCGATGCCGATGCGCATCATCTCCCCGCCCGGCTGTTTGCGGCCCCGCACGCGTATTTCGCCGCCAAGCTCCACCAAGTAATTGCGAATGCGCTTGCGCTCCAACAAGGAAGCCAACACATCCACGGTGTAGCCTTGGGCAATGCCGTTTAAATCGAGGTGCACAGCGGGCACTTTCTTTACCAGCGAATCGCCGCGCAGCTGAATTTTATTGGAGCCAATAGCCGGCAGGATAGCCTGGATGGCCGCCGCCGACGGGGCAGTTTCGGTAGGTCGAGTTCCAAAACCCCATGCCTGCACCAGCGGCTGCACCGTGGCGTCAAACAAGCCGCCTGTCTGCTGATACACGTCTAAGGCCTTCTGAACTACCACTCGTAAATGCCGGTCGGCCACTACCCCGGTTGCCGACTGATTGAATTGATTGATCAACGAGTTCGGCTTATAAAGCGAGAGCGAAGCATCGATTTCGGCTAGCTGCTGCCTTACCTCCGTGCTTGTGACGAGGCTATCCGGGGCGTAGTAGGTGATGGAATAGGTTGTTCCCTGCGCGTAGCCGTTTAGCTGAAATGGCTTGAGTGGCGTTCCGCTAGCCGGGAGCAGCCATAGCATGAAGGCGAAAAGAACACCACAGTTCATGACCGAGAAGAGTAGGCAGGTAGGTGCGTAGGTGTTGCGAGGGGGCTTGCCTTGGAAATAATACCGCCTCGCAATCGAAATCAAGTTCACTAACTAGCAAATACAGAGCATCCTGTAGATACCGGTATTTGGTGCCGCTTGGTAATACTACTTCATTCCTCCAGCATAATTAGCACCCTACAGCTTCTATTTTAGTAGCCTTGGCCTTGCTGAACCAAAGACCCAGATCGGGAGAGTACAGGAGAGTTGGGGAAAAAGCTATATTTAATATGACCATCGATAGCAATTCTCTTCGCTTTTGCTCCCTTGCAGTTTGCGCTATCTGCTACTGCTTTTACTATCGGCAATCTAGGCCGAAGTACGCCTACCCGTTCTTTCTGCTAGCTGATTGATTTTACAAGAATATCTGGCCGCTCTTATGCTATCGATTGCGATTTACGAAAACGTTTGCGTAACTAAAGAGCAGGTTGCTCTATCTATCTGATACTGTTTGCCTCTAGCTTAGCGATGCACACTGGAACTCTGTCTTCTAGAAGCAAACACTAATTGGAAGCACGACTAGGACGCTGCAAAAACGCTTCAATCTTTTCTCACCTTCCTCAATCCATCATCTTATGACCACATTCTACACACCTCCCATCCGTAAGATGCCTCTCCTACTGTTGCTGCTGCTACTTTGCCTTGCCACTGGAGCGTGGGCACAGCAAGGCGTTACAGAAATTAGCGGCCGCGTAGTTGATGAAAAAGGCGCTGGGCTGCCTGGCGTCACAGTTCAAGTAAAGGGCACCACCGTGGGCGCCAGCACCGACCCCGATGGCAAATTCACGGTGCAAGCGCCAGCCAATGCCACCGCGCTTGTGATTTCCTCGGTGGGCTTGGTTGCGCAAACCGTTAACATTGATGGCCGCAAGCAAATCAACGTCACGCTCAAGGAAGATTCGCAGGCCCTGGCCGACGTAGTGGTAGTTGGCTACGGTACCCAAAAGAAAAGCCAAACCACCGGTGCTATATCCTCGGTAACTTCCAAGGAAATAGCGGAATTGCCGGTAACCAACGCCCGCCAAGCCTTGCAAGGCCGCGCTGCCGGTGTCGACGTGATTCAGTCGGGCAGTGAGCCGGGTGGTGGCGTAACAGTGCGCATTCGGGGTCGCCGCTCTATCAACGCCTCCAACGACCCGCTGTATGTAGTGGACGGGATTCCGGTAGCTGGTGGTATCGATGACATCAACCCACAGGACATTGCCTCGCTGGAAGTATTGAAAGACGCTTCGGCTACGGGTATTTACGGTTCGCGCGGTGCCAACGGTGTGGTACTGGTAACCACTAAGCGCGGCAAAGCCGGCAAAACGGTGGTAAGCTACGACGGCTACGGAGGCTTCTCGAAAGCCCTCGGCAAAGTAGACGTTATGAATGGGGAAGAATTTGCCGAATACAAGCGCGAGTCTTACCGGGCCGCCGGTATTTACGACGACAACAACCCCACTACTTCCGAGCAGAAAACGTTCACAGCCATTGAGTTGGATGGTATTGCCAAAGGTCGTAGCACCGATTATCAGTCGATGCTGCTACGCACAGGGTCCATTCAAAGCCACCAAGTAGGGGTGCAAGGCGGCAGCGAAAAAACGCAGTTTTCTATATCAGGTAACTACTTCCAGGAAAAAGGTATCCTGAGACGTACAGACTTTACCCGTTATACCTTCCGCGTCAACCTCGACCACCAAATCAATAACCGCATCCGGGTTGGTACGTCCACCTTTGGGGTGTACAGCCTCAACAACGGCTCGGACAGCCCTATCAACAACCCCTCCTTCGACGGCTTTCCCAATCCTAACTACACAGCCCGCGGTTTCCACCCCTTCGGTGGTGCCTTGTCCGAAAACCCGCTCGGCCAACCGTATGATGATCAGGGAAACATGATTTTCCTGCCTACTCCTGATGGTCTTCGCTCTAACCCCGCCGCAGAAGTAGTACCGGGCGCCAACATTGCGCAAACAAAGACCGTCCGCATTTTCAATAGCGTTTATGGCGAATGGAACATTGTGGATGGCTTGAAATACCGCGTCAACTTCGGCCCTGACTTCACCAACCAGCGTTTTGGTCGCTTTACGGGTACTCTCACCAACGCCCGGCGCAATGGGGCCCCGACGGCACGCGTCGAAAACGGGCAGCGCTTCAACTACACTGTTGAGAACATTTTGACCTATAACAAGAAGTTCGGCGGGGTGCATAACCTAAGTTTGACGGGCCTGCATTCGGTGCAGCGCGACAACTATGAAACCTCCTTTATTGACGTGAATGCCGTTTCGGCTGAGTCACAAGCCTTTTACAACCTAGGCCAGGCTGGCTCTTTCAACGCGCCCGGTACGGATCTGCAAACCTGGACCTTGCAGTCGTTTATGGGTCGGGTCAACTACGACTTCAAAGAGAAGTATCTGCTCACGCTGACGGGCCGCTACGATGGTTCCTCCCGCTTCGGTTCCAACAACAAGTATGGCTTCTTCCCCTCCGTGGCCGTGGGCTGGAATGCTGGCGATGAAGACTTTTTGAAAGACCTGACCTGGCTCGATCAACTTAAGATCCGGGCTAGCTACGGCTCCATCGGCAATACGGGCATTGCTCCTTATCAGACTCAAAGCCTGCTGGCGCGCACCAGCTACGCGTTTGGCACTACTCCAGGTTATGGCTACCGGGTCGGCACGCTCGGCAACAACGACTTGAAGTGGGAAACCACCAGCACCGGCAACATCGGTATGGACTTCATTCTGTGGAACGGCCGCGTCTCTGGTTCGGTGGAAGCCTACCAAGCCGATACGCGCAATCTGTTGCTCTACAACCAACTGCCTATTTCCAACGGCTTTGATCGGGTACTGCAAAACGTAGGACATACCCGCAACCGCGGCGTGGAAGTGACGCTGACCACCGTAAACGTGAGTTCGCCAAGCGGCTTTACTTGGTCCACGGATTTGCAGTACACCCGCAACCGAGAGGCCATCATCGAACTGTTCAACGGCAAGTCCGACGACGTTGGTAACCAGCGGTTTATTGGGAAGCCGCTGCAGGTGTATTACAACTACGAGAAAATTGGCATCTGGCAGCTAGGCGAAGAAGATGCTGCTAAAGCGTATGGCCAGCGAGTAGGCCAGATCAAGATCAAAGACCAGAATGGCGACGGGAAAATTGATGCCGTCAACGACCGGATTATCCTCGGTTCTACCATTCCTGATTGGGCTGGCGGCATCACCAACCGGTTCGCTTACAAAGGCTTCGACTTGTCTTTCTTCATCTACGCCCGGATCGGCAACATGATTCGCAGCGATTTCCACATTGCCACCAACCACTTAGCGGGTCGCTACAACAACTTGGACGTCAACTACTGGACGCCAAATAATCCTACCAACGAATTTCCCCGTCCGAATAAAGACCAGGAAGATCCGGTTTACGGCACGACGCTCCAGTATTTCGATGGCTCTTTCGTGAAGGTGCGCAACATCAACTTCGGCTATAATTTCTCGCCCGCCCTCGCTCAAACCCTCAAGCTTTCTGGCCTGCGCCTCTACACGAGCATTCAGCAGCCCTTCATTTTCGCCAAGTTCCGCTCGAAGTACAAAGGAATTGACCCAGAAACGGCTGATTTAGTGAATGCCGACCAGATTCCGTCAACCCGCTTGGTTACGTTCGGTGTCAACGCAAAATTTTAAGGCCAGCGCCTAGCTCTTTCAATACCATTGAGACATGAAGACCTTGAAATACAGTAAACTAGCTCTAACCGCAACTTTGTTGTTGCTGGCTACCTCTTCTTGCAAAGACCTACTAGACGAGAAAGTCGTTTCGCAGGTAGGTTCTGGCTACATCACCACGGCCGCGGGCTTCGATGCCGGCGTGAAGGCCGTATACTCGTCGTTGCGAGATTTTTACGGCCGCGAAAATGGCATGGACGTGACCGTGTTTGGTACGGATACTTATACGTTTGGGTCCGATGGCACCTACAAGTATATGAATCAGTATACAACGCAGTTGGATAGCCGCACGCAGCCTATTGTTGATATTTGGAATGCTCTTTACGTGGGCATCAGCACGGCTAATGCCGTCGTCGATCAGGCGCCCAACGTAACGGGCCTCGACGAGGCGGTTAAGAAACGTCGGGTCGCAGAGGTGAAGGTGTTGCGGGCGCACCACTACTTCGTGCTGGTACAGCTTTACGGGGCCGTGCCTTTGGTGCTAAACCAAGTCACGACAGCGACCAAGGAAGCTTCCCGGACGCCGGTAAAAGACGTGTACGCCGCCATCGTAGCGGACTTGGAATCGGCCTTGCCAGACTTGACGCCTACAACCCCCGACTACGGACGCGTGACGAAAGGCGCCTGCGAGCATCTGCTTGCTAGGGTGTACCTAACGAAAGCTACCTCGGAAGGTGCTGCTGCTGATGACTATACCAAGGCGGCAACCTACGCGCAGAACGTCATCAAGAACTACACCTACAAGCTGCTGCCTGATTACGCCAGCGTGTTTCAGCAAGGCTCGGGCGAAATCAACGACGAGGTGATTTTGGCTACGCAATACACCTCCGACCCTACCACCAACGGGGTTGGTAACGAGACGCACTTATATTTCGTGATGGAATATGATGCGCAAGCTGGCATGAAGCGCGACGTTTCCATTGGCCGCCCGTTCCGGCGCTTCCGCCCCACGACGTATATGCTAGAAAACGTATTTGCTTTTGCTAACCGGGTTAACGACTCGCGCTATCAGAAAAGCTACCGGACGGTGTACTACTGCAATAACCCCGGCACGTTTACCAACCTGTTTGATACTTCCAAGCCCTCGGTTACGCTCAAGCTTGGCGACACGGCTATCTACTTGCCTGGCTACGAAATGCCGCTGGCGCAGCGGGCCAAGAAGCCCTACCAGGTGATGGTGCCGAGCTTGTACCGCCCGAACCTGTTCCCGACGCTAACCAAGTTCTTGGACCCGCTGCGGCCCGATTTGCAGTATCAGCCCGGCAGCCGCGACTTCCTGATGTTCCGCTTGGCTGAAACGTATCTGATTGCCGCAGAGGCTCTGTTCAAAAGTGGAAAGACCGCTGAAGCGTTGCCGTTCATCAACGCGGTGCGCCGGCGAGCGGCTTTTCCTGGTAAGGAAGCTGCCATGCAAATTACGGCCAGCCAATTGACCATGGACTTCATCATGGAAGAGCGGGAGCGGGAGCTTCAGGGCGAAATGTTCCGCTGGTTTGACCTCAAGCGTTGGGGCGTGCTAGTGGAGCGCGTCAAGAAATGGAACCCAGATGCGCAAGCCATTACTGCCGGCAAGCACGAACTGCGCCCTATTCCGCAAGACCAGATTGACCGCACAGCAGGCGGTGTTGCTTCCTTTCCACAAAATCCTGGCTACTAACGTTGAGGCGCTGCCAATGGCAGCGCCTCTTCTTCAGCATTCACCTTCCAAAAGTTAACATGTTAGAAAAAGTAACAGCTGTAACTGTCGGAGCCGCCTGGGCGGCTTTGACGTTCATTGCTCCCGGCCCCACCCCGGCTTCTACTCCTACCACGCCTAAAGCCGCCGATACGTGGCAGAACCTGTTTGATGGCAAAACCCTGACTGGCTGGAAGCGGCTGGCCGGCACCGCCGACTACAAAGTGGAAAACGGCGCCATCGTCGGGACGACGGTCATGAACTCCGGCAACACGTTTCTGGTCACCGAGAAAGAGTACGGCGACTTTCAACTGGAGCTAGATATTATGCTGGAAAGCAACGTCAGCAACTCGGGTGTGCAGACGCGCAGCCATTTCAACACGCCCGGCTTCGAGAACAAAGTGTACGGTCGACAGGTGGAAATCGACCCTTCCGAGCGGAGCTGGTCGGGCGGCGTGTATGACGAGGCACGCCGGCAGTGGCTGTACCCGCTGGATTTGAACCCTAAGGCCAAGCCGCTTTTCAAGGTGGGGCAGTACAACCACGTGAAAATTGAGTGCATCGGCAACGAGATGAAAACCTGGTTGAACAACACGCCAGTGGCCTACGTGGTGGACCCCGTGGATGCCAACGGCTTCATTGGCTTGCAAGTGCACGGCATCACCACCAAGGAGCAGGAAGGCAAGAAGGTCTACTTCAAAAACATCAAGATCAAGACCACCGACCTTAAGCCAAGTGCCTTCCCGACCGACATCTACGTAGTCAACTTCATGCCCAACATGCTGACGCCCTACGAAAAAGAGCACGGCTGGAAGCTGTTGTTTGACGGCAAATCCTCAGCGGGCTGGCGCAGCGCCAAGGACACGGCTTTCCCTACCAAAGGCTGGCAGGTGAACGATGGCACAATGAGCGTAATGCCCTCGGAAGGCAAGGAATCCACCAATGGCGGCGACATCGTCACCAATGCCGAGTTCAAGGCTTTCGACTTGTCGTTTGAGTTCAAGCTGACGCCGGGCGCCAACAGCGGCCTGAAATACTTCGTGACCCTGGCCGAGAAAAGCGAGGGCTCAGCAATCGGGCCGGAATATCAAGTTCTCGACGACGAGCTGCACCCCGATGCTAAACTCGGGCGCGACGGCAACCGCACGCTGGCCTCGCTCTACGACCTCATGAAAGCCGACAAAAACCCACGCTTCATTCACAAGATTGGGGAGTGGAATGTGGGTCGCGTGGTGGCTTACCCCGACAAACGGGTGGAGCACTACCTGAACGGCGCTAAAGTGCTGGAATACACGCGGGGCTCCAAAGAATTCAGAGAATTGGTAGCTATGAGCAAGCACAAGATCTGGCCGAACTTCGGAGAGGCTCCAGCGGGTCATATCTTGTTGCAGGACCACGGCAACAATGTCTCGTTTCGGAGCATCAAAATCAAAGAGTTGAAATAACTAATCGCCTTCCTCACCACTCAACCTTCCTTTCTCATGTCATATCAACGTCGCGATTTTCTTAAGACAACCGCTCTGGCTAGCGCCGGGGTGATGTTTTCACAAGTTGCTTGGTCGGCCAGCAGCTACAAACGCATTATTGGCGCCAACGACCGGGTACGCGTGGGGGTGGTAGGCTTTTCCGACCGCCACAAAAGCTCGCACATCCCGTGCTTCATGAACCACTACAAGGAGTTGAACTTCGACGTAGTGGCCGTGTCGGACATCTGGAAAAAGCGCCGCGAAGAAGGCGCCGCCACTTGGAAAGAGAAGTTGCAGCACGACGTAGTGGCCTGCCGCAACAACGAGGAGATGTACGACAAGAAGTTGGTGGACGCCGTGTTCATCAGCACCGCCGACTTCCAACATGCGCTGCACGCCATTGAGGCCGTGAAAGCCGGCTGCGACGCGTACGTGGAGAAGCCGTTTGCCGAAACCATGGAAGACAACCGGGCCGCTCTCAAAGCCATCAAGAATTCCAAACAAATCGTACAAATTGGCTCACAGCGCCGCAGCGGTGCCAACTACCACGCCGCTGAGGAATTCATCAAATCCGGCAAGTTTGGCCCCATCACGATGGTGGAACTAACCTGGAACGTCAACCAGCCCGGCCGCTGGCGCCGCCCCGATTTGATTCCGCAGCTCAAAGAATCGGATACGGACTGGAAGCGCTACTTAATGAACCGGCCCACCGAGGCGTTTGACGCACGCAAGTACTTGGAGTTTCGGTTGTTCTGGCCCTACTCGTCGGGCTTGCCGGGCCAGTGGATGAGCCACCAGATTGATACCGTACACTGGTTTACGGGCTTGCAGCACCCGCGCAGCGTGGTGGCCAACGGCGGCATTTATATGTGGAAAGATGGCCGCCGCAATTGGGACACCATCACGGCCGTGTTCGACTACGGCCCAACGAATGATATGAGCAAAGGCTTTCAGGTAACGTTCGGCTCCCGGATGCACAACGGCGACGAAAAGCCTACTGAAATCTACTACTCCAACGGGGGCGAGCTGAACCTGAACACCAACACTATTTCGCCGACTGGTGGGCTCACGCAAAAGATGGCCGAGGCCATGAAAATGCAGCCCAATCTGTTGGCTTCGGCTAGTCTGTCGGCCGTGGAGCCAGTTATTGCTTCGGCCAACACTGGCGGCGACAAGCTGACTTCCAACCACGTCCGCAACTGGATGGAGTGCGTGCGCAGCCGCAAGCAGCCCAACGCGCCCGTTGAGGCCGGCTACAGCCACTCCATTGCTACCATCATGACCAACGCGGCCGTGCACACGGGCATGAAGGCCACCTTCGATGAGAAAACGCAGGAAGTAATGGTCGGTGGCAAAGCATTTGTGGCGTAACCACTTAACCGAAACCTGATGCAATTAGTCACCCTACCCTGCGCCGGAGCCCTGCTGCTGGCGCTGACTTGCACCTCCGTTGCCGAAGCTCAAAAAACCGAGCAAGTGCGCGTGGTCAAGGACCCGAAAGCCAAGAAGATTGACGTGTTTGTGGGCAAGCAATTGTTCACGACCCTGCTGTACCCCGATTCCCTCGAAAAGCCGGTTTTGTACCCGCTGCACGCCGCCAACGGCACCGTCGTGACGCGCGGATTCCCGGTGGCGCCCAAGCCCGGTGACCCCACCGACCACCCGCACCACCTCGGGCTGTGGTTCAACTTCGAGAACGTAAATGGACTCGATTTCTGGAACAATTCCTACGCCATTCCGGCTGACAAGAAAGGCTCGTACGGGTGGATCAAGACCGATAAGATTTTGGAAACCACCAGCGGCCCCACTGGCACACTGGCCTACCACGCCAACTGGACCAACCAGAAAAACGAGGTTTTGCTGGAGGAAAACACCCGCTTCGAGTTCAGCGGTACCGACCGTGAACGCACCATCGATCGGGTCACGACGCTGAAAGCCGTGATGGACGTGGTGACGTTCACCGACGCCAAGGATGGCCTGCTTGGCTTGCGGTTGGCGCACGAGTTGCAAATCCCGAGCGACAAAGACGAGAAGTTCACCGACAGCAAGGGCATCGTGACGGTGGTGAAAGCCGGCACCGACAAGGTGCCGAATGGCACCTACCTCACCAGCACCGGCAAGCGCGGCAACGACGCTTGGAGCACCCGCGCCGCGTGGTGCAAGGTGTATGGTAAGATGGGGCAGGATTCGGTGAGCATTGCCATTCTCGACCATCCCAAGAATCCGAACTACCCCACGTTCTGGCACGCCCGGGGCTATGGTTTATTTGCGGCAAATCCGCTCGGCGAAAAGATTTTCACCAACGGCACCACTGCCAAAAACCTCCAGCTCAAGAAAGGCGAATCGGTAACGTTCCGCTACCGCGTGCTGATCGACGAAGGCAGCAAAACCCTGTCGGCCAAACAGCTCAACCAAGCTGCCGCCGACTTCGCCAAGAAGAACGTAGCCGTGAAGTAGCAAAGAACTTAACCGCTAGCTGCTAGCACCGAAACTCGTCAAAGAAAACAGGATGGTAAGAGAGCCCCATTAGGTTCTTTTGCCATCCTGTTTATCTTGTGCCAAGTTCACAACCCACCACAAGAAAATCACTGAATGAAACGTGCCCTTCTTTCCCTTCTGATGCTAAGTTTAGTAGGGCTACAATTTGCGAAAGCGCAGTCGAAGAACGCGCTAACCTTCAATCACTCCGCTATTTGCGTGCGTGACCTTGCCACAAGCAACAATTTCTACAAATCGGTTTTAGAGTTAGAGGAAACGCCCAACCCATTCAATGACGGCCGCCACAGCTGGCTTAAGATAGGTCCGGGCTTGCAGCTGCACATTATTCAAGGAACCTGCACTGTAACGCCGGAGAAGAACGTGCACCTCTGCTTTAGCGTGCCTTCCCTAACCACCTTAACCAGCCGCCTTGAAAAGCAAAAGGTGCGCTACACCAACCTTAAAGGGGATGCCCAAGCGCCCACCGTTCGCGCCGACGGTGTTAAGCAGATCTATCTGCAAGACCCCGATGGCTACTGGATAGAAATCAACGACGCTAAACCTTAACGAGTTGGTTTGGCGTTGTCCCGTAGATCGGGATTAGCATTCAGCCGGTAGCTGAGCGATGCGCTAAGACTCCAAGGAGTTACCTCGTAAGTCATTAAACGGGGGTTAGCTTTGGAGGCGTAGTGAGAATAGTTTTCCTTCTCGTACAGCCGACCCGTAAATACCAGGGCCAACCGGTCGCGGCTGAGGCCGGCTTCCAAATAAGGCAGCAGGTTACTTTTGAAACCGTACAAGAAATCTTTTCTCACGCCAATATATTCAAACTCTGAAGTTGAGGTGAGAATCTGATTTACTTCAAAGCCGCCACCTAACACAACCTGCAGTTGCTGGCCAACTGCAGGAAAGCCGCGCACGCCATACTGCAGCGAAAGCAGCGTACCATGTCGCTGAAAAGTGGCCGATTCGTTTGAATCAAGGGTAGGCAAATCGATTATACCTGAGTTACCGAAACGCGAAATGAGTAGAGCGGCATGCAGGGCCAGCCGGCGTCCCGCATTGACAAGATCCAAGTAGCCACCACCTTGCAGGTTGAGTTGACCATCAAGGTTGTACTTGTCGAGTACGGCCCTAGTTTGGGCAGTGTAGCCGAAATTATGAGAGCGTAGAGAATTGTAACGCACTCCGGCAACTAGGCCTAGCCGAACGATAACTTTGGCTTGCTTTGTTTCTTCTCTCCTGATTTCCAAACCAGCTTTGCCAATAGCAGAGCATTGCTGGTTGTATGTCTGCACAACAGCACGTAGGCCTTCTGCTGTAAACGGTCCTTTGTCAACGGCAGCCATTGCAGCCGGACAATCTCCATAATACACCCGTAACTGATTTTTATAATCGTTGCCGTCGGCTGCACGCTTCGTGCCTTGCGCGTCCGTAATCAAGTAGCGGCGTTCTGCCATTTCCAAATAGGGCCGAGCTTCGCGTCGTACGAAGAAGTGTTTTACATTCTGCAGCGTTAAGGACAGCAAAGAAGACGGTCCTATTACTATTACATCGGCCAGAACGGAATCCATCTGCTGTTGGCCTCTTACGCTAGCTGTTAGGCGGGTAATATCGGTTTGGGCACTGCGGTCAATGGGCAGTAGTTCTTTCCGTAATAGTCGACCACTAGCCAAGTAGGCGGTACGAAGCTGGCGTCCGCTGTATGTGGTCAGTTCCTTAGTAGCGGAACGGAACCGGATGCTTGTGGGAGTATCTTCCCAGAAAGCGTTTTCAACTTCGCCTCGTAGCGTGTCGCCTTGACTTAGCACCACGTAGCCAGCCTCAAAGACTTGGCCGCTCGCGAAATGGCTGTAGATACAAAATAGGAGTAATAGTATTTTGCGCATATAGCGTAAACGCATGGTACCTTGAGTAATGTAGAAGCAGATGAGCTTCTATAGAAGTAGTTCTAATTGCCTTTGTAGTCGGTATTGGGTGAAGCTTACAACCTACAGTTTCAACTAACCCAATACCAGAAACAGCGCCGCTGCTAGTATGCCACCGAGAAACGGGCCTACCACAGGAATCCAGGCGTAGGTCCACTCGCTTGGACCTTTGTCGCGGATGGGCAGCAGCGCGTGTGCCAGCCGCGGGGCCAAGTCACGGGCGGGATTGATGCCGTAGCCAGTGGTGCCGCCAAGGCCCAAGCCAACTACCCACACCACCAGGGCTACGGGCAGCGCGCCTACTGAGCCTAAGCCGACGGGCGTGTGCGTAGGAGTGATTTCGGCGCCGGCAATGAAAAACACCGCCAGCACTAGCACTAGCGTACCAACCGTTTCATTAAGCAGGTTGGAAGCGTGGTTGCGAATGGCTGGTCCGGTGCAAAATACAGCCAGTTTCAGACGCGTCTCGGCGGTACGGTCGAAGTGGTCTTTGTAGAGCAACCACACCAGCGCGGCACCCACAAAAGCCCCACCAAACTGCGCTGCCAGATACGGCAAGACCAAATTCCAGGCAAACTTGCCGGCTACGGCCAGCCCCACCGTCACGGCCGGATTCAAATGCGCTCCACTCACTGGCCCGGCAATCACCACCCCCACATACACCGACAAGGCCCAAGCCGTGGTAATCACCAGCCAGCCGCTGTTGTGGCCCTTCGTGTCGGTAAGCACGACGTTGGCTACCACCCCATTTCCCAACAATAACAACACCGTAGTCCCGACAAACTCTGCAACAAAAGGACTCATCAGGCTTCGGTGGTTTGGGGTTGAGTGGTTGAGAAAGTAGTTTGTTTAGCGGGTTGAGCGCCCTTGGCCCACACCTGCAACGCCTGCACGGCGCGGTTCCAGTTGGCAATTCCTTCCTGAATAGGCGCTTGGTCAGCTTTCGGACTATACGAAGTTTCAGCGTGATTGAGATTTTGAATCTCTTCTACATTTTTCCAGTAGCCCACAGCTAGCCCTGCCAGATAAGCGGCACCCAAGGCAGTCGTTTCGGCCATGCGGGGCCGCACTACTTTGGTGTTCAGCACATCGGATAGGAACTGCATCAGCGTTTCGTTGACTGTGGCGCCGCCGTCTACCCGCAGTTCGGCAATGGGCAGGCCCGCGTCGGCTTGCATGGCTTTGAGCACGTCCATAGTTTGGTAAGCAATGGCTTCCACGGCAGCCCGCGCAATGTGCGCCGCCTTGGTAGCCCTCGACATGCCGAAGATGACGCCCCGCGCATACTGGTCCCAATGTGGCGCCCCGAGTCCGGCAAAAGCTGGCACGAAGCATACACCTTCACTGCTACTGACTTGCTTGGCAAGTTGCTCTACTTCGGCCGAAGTTTTGATGATGCCGAGGTTGTCGCGCAGCCACTGCACTACAGCGCCGGCAATGAAGATGCTGCCTTCCAGCGCGTAGTGCACCTGCCCATCTATCTTCCAGGCCACGGTGGTGAGCAATTTGTTTTGCGAAAGCCGGGCTTCCGTCCCGATGTTCATGAGCATGAAGCAGCCCGTGCCGTACGTGCTTTTCACCATGCCAGAACGTACGCACTGCTGCCCAAACAAGGCCGCCTGCTGGTCGCCGGCAATGCCTGCAATCGGAATTTTCGAGGCAAAAATCGTGGTTTTGGTTTCGCCATACACCTCGCTCGATTGCCGCACCTCCGGCAACATGCTGCGCGGAATAGCAAATAGGGCCAGCAGTTCATCGTCCCATGCCAGCGTGTGAATATTGAAGAGCATGGTGCGCGAGGCATTGGTCACGTCCGTGACGTGCAGCTCACCCTGCGTGAAATTCCAGATCAGCCAGCTGTCTACGGTGCCAAAGGCGAGCTTGCCGGCTTCGGCTTGTTGGCGGGCGCCTTTCACATTGTCAAGTATCCAGCGGACTTTGCTAGCCGAAAAGTAGGCGTCGAGCACTAGGCCCGTTTTGTTGCGGATTAGGTCTTCCTGCCCTTCTTCCCGCAACTGGTCGCAGTACTCGGCCGTGCGGCGGTCCTGCCACACAATGGCATTGTAGACCGGCTTGCCGGTTTTGCGGTTCCACACCACCACTGTTTCGCGCTGATTGGTGATGCCAATGGCCGCTATGCTTTTGCCGTTCTGCCCCGCTTTCACCGTTGCCTCGGCGGCTACCCCCGCCTGCGTCGACCAGATTTCCAGCGGATCATGCTCCACCCAACCGGGCTTGGGAAAGATCTGCGTGAATTCCTTTTGCGCCTCCGATACAATATGCCCTTTCTGATCGAAGAGGATGGCGCGGGAACTGGTGGTGCCCTGGTCGAGGGCAAGGATGAATTGCTGCATAGTGGGAGGTATACAGTGAGGAGGTTGGATATCAGTAGCCAAGAAGCGCAAAGCATTCGGCATAGCAATGCTTTACGCTGAAAATGGTGACTCTTCCCGCGGCCTCTCCTCCGGCAAAGAAGCCGAGGGGTGTAGGCCTACTACACCTTTTCTGGCTGCAGAACTTCTTGGCTTTCCAGCAAATAATGTTGAGCTACCTGCCGGAATGCCACTACTTGCTCTTGCTGCCAGGCCTCATCGTAGCCGAGTTCTTGGGCTAGCAAGGCCGCCACTTTCGGAGCTATTCGGAGGGCGGCGTGAGCATCGAGGAACAGCACACGTACCCGCCGGGCCAGCACATCTTCCACGGTGCGGGCCATTTCGTAGCGGGCAGCCCATACTACTTCCACTTTCAGGAATTCCAGGGTGCTGTCTAGCTTTTCGCTTAACTCGGGGTGCTCAACGATAAGCCGTTGCAAGGCCGGCTGGTCGGTGCCGTACACGTAGAGGTGGTTGCTCCGGTCGGGGGTGGCTTGGGCGCCGTGGATGGGCAGGTGAGCCGTTTGGCTTTGGGCAGTGGGCAGTTTGCCTAGCGCAATGGCTTTGTCAACTGTGTCCTGGCCCATGCGACGGTAAGTGGTCCACTTGCCGCCGGTGATGGTAATCAGGCCGGCTTCTGACACCAAGATTTTGTGGCTACGCGAAATCTCCTGCGTTTTCTCACCCCCGCCTTCCGTTGCGGCCAGTGGCCGTAGCCCCGCAAATACGCTCAGCGCATCGTTGCGCTTGGGCGCGCGGGTAAGATAGCGGCCTGCGGTGCGCAAAATAAACTCGATTTCTTCTTCCAAGGCCTGCGGTTCCTGGCTGTATTCCTTGAGGGGCGTATCGGTAGTGCCTACTACCACGCGGTTGTGCCACGGCACCGCGAAAAGCACGCGTCCGTCGTCGGTTTTCGGAATCATCAGGGCGTCATCGCCGGGTAGAAACGACTTGTCGAGGACGATGTGGACGCCTTGGCTTGGGCGCACCAGCTTTTTGCCGCCGGGCTTATCCATCTGCAGAATGTCGTCTACGAAGATGCCGGTGGCATTCACTACGGCTTTGGCGCGCACCTGATAAGTGGTACCGGTTTCTTGGTCGGCGGCAGTTACGCCCGCTATGTTGCCTTGCGCGTCTTTCAGCAGCCCGCGCACCTCGAAGTGGTTGAGCAGGGTGCCACCTTGCTCGATGGCCGTTTGGGCAAGGTTGATGGCCAAGCGGGCATCGTCGAACTGACCATCGTGGTAGAGCACGCCGCCTTTTAGCCCCTCAGCTTTAATGTTGGGTAGACGCTGTAGCGTTTCTTGTTTGCTGAGGTGCACCGACGCGCCCAAGCTCAGCTTGCCGGCCAGCAAGTCATACATCTTCAGCCCGATGGTGTAGAATGGGCCGCCCCACCATTCGTAGTTTGGAATGATGAAATCTTGGTTTTTGACCAAGTGAGGCGCGTTTTTTAGTAACAAACCCCGCTCGTACAATGCCTCACGCACCAGTGCTACGTCGCCCTGCGCTAAATACCGCACGCCGCCATGCACTAGTTTGGTGCTACGGCTGCTCGTACCCTTGGCGTAGTCCACCTGCTCCAGCAACAAGGTTTTGTAGCCCCGACTGATGCCGTCAAGGGCTACCCCCAACCCGGTTGCGCCGCCTCCAATCACGAGCAAATCCCAAACTACTTGCTCGTGTAAGTGCTGCAAAAGTGTTTGGCGCTGAAACTGAGCGGGTGAGATAGTGCTTGACATCGTTTCGTTGTGTTACGATTATTTACAATAAAGATAAGAAAACGAAACTTATTGAAACAATGATTATTCAATCATTTGAAAGTTATCTTTCACTTAGTTATTAGTTAAATCTTTGTTCGCTTCGTTTAAAATTACCAGAAAGGAATAGTTTTGCCAGATGAATCCTTCGAGCACCCAAAGGCACCAACATATTCTGCAACGCTTACAAGAGCAACAACACGTTGACGTTCTCGACTTATGCGAGGAACTGAACGTGTCGGCTGTAACGATTCGGAAGGATTTGAAACTCTTGGAAGAGAAGGAACTACTGTTTCGCACGCACGGCGGAGCAGCTTTGGAAAACCCGTACATTAAGGACAGGCCCGTCAACGAAAAAGAGTTGCTGTACGTGGACGAGAAAGCCGGTATTGCAACCGCGGCAGCAGCACTCTTGCACGCACAAGAAGCTGTAATTATGGCCTCTGGCACTACCATAGTAGCCCTTGCGCGGGCCCTCCCACCCCACCTTCCCCTGACGGTCATCACCGCAGCGCTGAATGTGGGCCTAGAGCTAGTCAATCATCCGGAAATAGAAGTGTTACAGCTAGGAGGCTATTTGCGGCACAGTTCTTCCTCGGTTACAGGGCCGCAAGCCGAACAAGTACTGGCAGATATTTCTTGCCAAAAGCTGTTCTTGGGCGTCGATGGCATCGACCTCGATTTTGGCCTCACCACGACCAATTCCGGTGAAGCCCACCTCAACCAAGTTATGTTGCGCGCCGCGCAGGAAATCATCGTGCTAGCCGATTCCTCGAAGTTCGGTAAGCGCGGCTTCAGCCGCATTTGTGGCCTCGAACAAGTCCACCGCATCATCACCGACCGAGGCATTTCCAGTCAAGATGCTAAGGCCTTGAAAGAGAGAGGCATTAAACTAACTATTGTGTAGGCTAAGCCCTTAGTTAGCTCTATTCACGTAACGTGCAAACGCTGCACTCCAGAAGCTTGAAGCTAATGCCCCTTAGCTCAAGGGCCAGGGGTGACCGACATATCAGAACGACACACCCGCCCGTCATGCTGAGCGCAGCCGAAGCATCTCGCGTGCTGACGCAGGAATAGTAATCAGACATCAGCACGCGAGATGCTTCGGCTGCGCTCAGCATGACGTTCTTTGTAAACAATGACAAATCAATAACTCCTTGCCTCTTATTTGAGGAGAACTAGCTCCCTAGCGTTTCTACCCTTTAGCACTAAATGAGCAACATTAGGCTGACTACATCCAACGCGCTATTTGGCTACTATCTTCTCTTCCACTTTCTGCGTGATGAGGTCCACGTCGGTGATTTTGGCGGGGAACCACACGGTCATTTCGCCTTTGCCACGGTTGGCCCAAGCGTAGTACGGAATGGCAGTTAGGGTTTGCGAAACGGTGCTAATAGAATTGTTGGCGGGGTCAACTTTCACTGCGGGCACGGTGGCGGTTAGCTCGGTGATACCATTGAGCACATCGGGCTTGAAAGCAGCGGTAAAGCTGGTGGAAGCTGGCACGATGAGGTTGCTGGTTTTGCCATCGTTGTCTTTCCACTCGGCGCAATACACAATGGGGCCGCGCTGCAGGGCTACTTTACCAGCGTCGTCGCGGACGTTGGGGTTGGCTACCACTTTGCGCACTTCCATCGGTAGAATTAATTCCACTACATCATTCTTGCGCCATTTGCGGGCCAACACGGCATAGCCGTTCTTCACCGTGTAGGTCAGGAGCTTGCCGTTTACCTTGATGCTCACCTGTTGCTCGGAGGGAGTGGCGAACGTGTAGAGGTCGGATGGTAGGGCTTGGTTGCGGGCCCAACCGGGAAGGCGCACCAGCAGGTTGAAATCGGCGGTTGACTTGGGGCTACCGTGAATTTCAGGTCGCCGTTCCAGGGGTAATTGTTTTGTTGCGTGATGCGAACGGGCTGTTTCTTGACGCTCAGGTCGGTGCTGCCGTTGATGAACAGGTTAACGTACACGTTGTTGTCTTGCTGCGCGTACACGTAGCCCGGCAACGAAGGAAACAGCCGTGCCAAGTTGGTGGGGCAGCACGAGCACTCAAACCAGCCCGCCCGCGCCGGCTCCGACTCCTTGAACACCGCGCTGTTCTTGATCTGCATGGCGTTGGAGTAGAAGAACGACTTGCCATCGAGGCCCACGCCGGAAATCAAACCGTTGTAAAGCACCTTCTCCATCACATCGATGTACTTCGAGTCGCCGTGGAGCTGGAACATGCGTTGGTTCCAGTACACATTGGCCACCGAAGCGCAGGTTTCGTTGTAGGCCGTGGTGTTGGGCAGCTCGTAGTTGCCCCCGAACCGCTCGCCACCTGGCACCGCGCCGGTGCCGCCCGTCACGTAGAGCTTCTTGCTCACCATGTTGTTCCAAATGCTATCCACGGCCGCCAGCATGCGTTTGTCGCCGGTCAGGGCCGCCACGTCGGCCATGGCCGAGTATAGGTATTCGGCGCGCACGGCGTGGCCAATGGCTTCTTTCTGGTCGTACACCGATTGGTGGTCTTGCCAGTACGAACCGTTTTTCCAGACGTCGGGGCTCTTGGGGTCGTAGCCTTTGTACTGGCCGCGCTGCTCCAGAAAGAACTTGGCTGTGCTCAGGTACTCCGGCTTGCCCGTCACGCGGTACAACTTCACGAGGCCCATTTCCACGATTTCGTGGCCGGGCGCTACGCTGCGCTTACCGGGGCCGAACACCGAGCACACCAGGTCGGCGTTTTTCAGGGCGATGTTCAATAAGCTCTTCTTGCCAGTGGCCTCGTAGTGCGCTAACGCCGACTCGTAGAGGTGGCCGGAGTTGTAGAGTTCGTGGCTCAGTTCCCGTTCTTTTTCCCACCGTTCTTTGCCAGCCCACGCGTGTGGATGGGCGGGGTCGATGGTGCGAGCGGTGTAGAGGTAGCCGTCGGGTTCCTGCGCCTTGCCTACCTTTTCAATCAGCTCATCGACATAGCTTTCCAGCTTTTTATCCGGGTACAAGCTCAGCGAATACGATGCGCCCTCGATGGTCTTGTAAATATCGGTGTCATCAAAAGGAAAGGTGGTGGCGAACTTGCCCGACTTGGCCGCGGCCATTTCGAAGTTTTTCACCCGGTTGGTCGCTTCGCACCGCTCGAACGACGCCGGGATGGTTACCTCAGTGTTGGTTTTCAGCCGGGGCAGCCAGAAGTTGTCGGCGAGTTTCACTTTGGTAAAAGCAACCGCCTGAATCGGATAATCGGTGCGTTGCGCAGTGGCGGAAGCGGCTAAACCAAGCGCCAGCGCCGTGAGAAGTGACTTAGACATAAGGCGGGATTTTCAGGAAAGACAAAAGAATCACTGGGATTGGGAAGAACTCGGACTTAACGGCTAAACAAGGGCTATGCGGTGCTCCGTCACGCTCGGAAGAAGAATTTCACTCACAGGCATCAACGCTACGCCAATCGCGGAACTGTTACTTCTTGGCAGAAATTCGGTACAAGCCCGCACCATGCCGACGAATAAACGGCGCAAACTCCCCGGTAAATTCCCCTACTGTTTTGCCGGTCCACATATTGCGCACGGTGCAGGCGGATGAAAAGCCCAACTGCTGCAACGGCACCACGATGCGCGAAGAATCGGCCGGGGCTGGCGTGTAGGGGCTCTTCGTGAAGATCAGGCAATTGATGGTACCACCCGTATTTTGGCTGGCCGCCGCTTTATCGAGGCCCGCGGTGGTTTTGAAACGGGTGTAACCGGGCGGCACATCAAATTCTATTATCGAGTTGGAGTGCGTCCCGATGCCATCGGCATAGGTTTTTCCATCCACTATCAACTGGCCGCCCGACACGCTCTTGTTTACCGTTGACTTCCCCCACCCTGCCGTGGCTTGTTTCCAGGGTATGGTAGTTAGGGATACAGTTTTAGTGCCGTTGGAGAGCGTCGGCGCTAGCCAGTTGGCGTGGTCCCAACCGGTGTCGTCGCCGCCATTGCGCACGTTCAGGTAGAGCTTGGTCGCGCCGGTGATGTCGATGTTGGCGTTTTTGCTTTGACCGGGCGTCTGGCGCGTGATTTGGCCGCTCGACCACGCGGCGGCAGTTTCAGGCAGCAATTCTTGGTCTTGGGCGTTGAAGACGGCCAGATACTTGTCGCCGGTTTTGGGGTCGTCGGCGGTCCAGGCTACTAGGTCGTTTTTGCGGAACAACTGGCGGTTGTTGCGGCTGTTGCTGTGCATAGCTAGCACTTCCTTGTTGGTCAGCAACGAGAGCGTGAAAGCATCATTGCTCGGCAGGTCGCCGCCAAACATCAGCGGCGAACGGAATATCGACCACAACGACATCAGGGTGTACTGCTCGTCTTTGGTGAAGCGCGTCATCCGGTCGTCGCCGCGCTCGGCCCGAATGCCCAATCGGCCCATGGGCAGCATATCGGCATCCGGCCACGCCCCGGTCATAATATACGGCGACCATCGGTCGCAGACCTCGAAGTGCTCTTTGAGCTGTTCCCAACTGTCCCAAAAGTCGCCGACGGTGCGCCACATGTTGGCGTTGGCTTGCACGTGCTTGGCATTGGCAATGGGCGTTTCGCCAGGCGAGGTGCTGAGCACCATCTTGCGGCCCGTCAGGTCAATGGCCTTCCGAATCATCTCCACTTCCGGCGCGTGGTACGGCGACGACAGGTCATCAACCTTCACGAAATCCACGCCCCACGACGCGTAGAGCTTGAAAATGGAATTGTAGTACTCCTGCGCGCCGGGCTTGCCAGCCACCACAGTGTACATGTCGCGCAGCCACGTCCCCTGCCCCTCTTTGGTGTAGATGTCGGCGGCGGTGGCCTTGCTTCCCAAGATGGGCAGTTTGCGGTTCACAGCCACCACCGGCACGCCGCGCATAATATGAATCCCGAACTTCAACCCTTTGGCGTGCATGTAGTCGGCCAGCGGCTTGAAGCCTTTGCCGCCGGCCGCCGAGGGAAACCGATTCGGGGCCGGAATGAAGCGCCCGTACTGGTCGATGTTGAAATCCGGGTCCTTCTCGTTGTAGCCGTGCGCTGTATCGTTGCCGACGTACCACCGGATGTCAACCACCACGTAGTCCCAGCCGCTGCTTTTCAGGTTTTTGGCCATGTAGTCGGCGTTGGCTTTCACCTCGGCTTCTACCACGGTGGGGCCATAACAGTCCCAGCTGTTCCAGCCCATGGGCGGTGTGGCCGCCCACTGATGGAAATCAGTTTTAGGGACGGACTTGGTTTGACTGAAGGCCGGAGCCGCCATGCTCCCAAACAGGCCAGCGGCCACTATCGACTTGTGCAGAAGATTCATAGAAAAGGAATTGACGGACGCCTATGCCAATAGGTAATAGGAAAGCAGCCTGTTGGCCACCACGCTTGCCAAGGTTCCGCGCGTTGACGTATACCATGAAAATCAAACGAAAAAGCGGAGTGGCTTTAGCAACCACTCCGCTCTTCACTTCGCTTTACTTAGCGATTACCAGGAATCCGAAGCACCGTGAACGAGTTGGGAGCCAGGGTGTAGCTCACCGTCGAAGACGATACTTTGAACTGCTCTTCTTTCGGGCGAGTTTGGTAGGCTCCTGCAAGCTGTTCACGGCTTGCAGGTCATTGCTGGCAAGTACAATGGCCTTGGCCGACTTACCCATTTTCTTCACCCCGGCCAGGTTCAGCTTCACCGGACGCGCGTCGTTGGAGTAATTCACCAGTTTCACCACAATGTCACCGGCTTTGTCGTCGGCTACGGCGCTGGCGAAGAGGTTATCGGTGCCATTCTTGGCATTGTTCGGCATCTGCACAGGCAGCATGGTTGTGCCCGCGTTGGTGCTGTACATCTTCTGCACATAGTAGTTTGGCGTGCCGTAGGCCTTGAGGTTGTCGAACCAAATCATGTCGGGCGTCCACTGCCACGCATCTACGTGAGCGAAAAGCGGGGCGTACGAGGCCATGTTCACCACGTCGGCGTTGCGCTCCAAGCCGGTCATGAAAGCCGCTTCCGAAATAGCACAGTCCCAGCTGTTCTTGTTGTCGGGGCTACCAATAGCGACACTTTGCGCGGCGTACTCGCCAGCGAAGATTTTCGGACCGGTGCGGGGATAGTTGTCATAGCGGCCTACGTTTTGGCGGAACCACTCGGGCTTGGCGTAGTAGTGCTCGTCTACAAACTCAGCCTTCAGCACACCTAGGCGCTTAGAAGCCGCTTCAAACAGCGGCCCGTCGGGGCTCGGGCCAGCACTCGACACGATTTGCATGTTCGGGTACTTGGCTTTGATGGCTTTAGCAAACGGCTCGTAGCGCTCCAAATACTGCGGGCCCCACTGCTCGTTGCCGATACCGATATACTTCAGATTGAACGGTGCCGCATGGCCCATTGCCGCCCGCTTGGCGCCCCAAGGGCTAGACGTAGCACCGTTGGCAAACTCGATCAGATCTAGCGCATCTTGAATAAACGTGTCCAGCGTCAGGTCGCCGGTAGCAGCATTGCCCGCATTCGGACCCGATGCCGTGATGGGTGCCAGCTCGGCTGAGTTGAACTGGCAGGCCATGCCCACGTTGAGGATGGGGAGTGGCTCGGCGCCAATGTCCTCGGAAAGCTGGAAGTACTCGAAGAAGCCCAACCCGAACGATTGGTAATAGTCGGGCGTGAATTTGTGCTTGAATTCGGTGTTCCAGCGGTTAATCAAAGGTTTGCGGCTAGCAACATCGCCAATGGTTTCTTTCCACTGATACCGCTCGTCCAAGGTGCGGCCTTCCACGATGCAGCCACCGGGGAAACGCAGGAAGCCGGGCTTCATGTCCTTGAGCAACTGCACCAAATCGGTCCGTAAACCGTTCTCGCGCTTCTGCCAAGTATCTTTTGGGAACAGCGACACCACGTCGAGGTCAATGGTACCGGCGCCTTCCATTGTTATTTTGAGACGCGCCTTGGCAGCCGTACCCGAGGATTTAAGCACGGCGGTGTACTTTTTCCACTCGTTCGTTAGGCCCGTGATTTTGGTTTCCGCCAGTACTTTTCCTGACGAGGCAGCTTCCGGTCCGTTTCCGCCACGGCCGGGCTCTTCTATCGTCACGTTCAGGCCGCTTACGTTGCCCGGACCCTTCCGCAGATACACCGAAAAAGTGTATTCAGCGTCTTGCTTCACGCCCATGCCCCGGAAACCCTCGTTGATGAAACCCGCATCCGGGCTAGCTGTGGGGGTCGTCAGGCGCAGGAAGTGGTTGTTGGTAGCGCTGATGGGCTGCTGACTGGAAACCAGGTAAGTCGACAAAGCCGCGGCGCCCTTAATAGCACGCCAACCCACGAGGTTCTCGTCGGTTTCAAACGACTTGTTTTTTACCAGTTCCGGGTACAACCCACCGTCGGCGGCGAAGTTGATATCCTCGAAAAACAAGCCGTACATGGTTTTGGCAATAGGCGCACCCGGCTTGTTTACTTGCACCGTGATGGTACCCGGCGCGGCAGTGCCTTGCGCTAGTGCCGTATTCCCGGTTACAGCGCCTAAAAGCGCTAAGCCGGACACAATCGATTGTGAATTTAGGAACCTAATTTTCAGGGTCATATGTGGGATTTTTTGGTGATGATGCAACGAGAGGTACTCTATCCTGTTCCGCCTGAAGATTCACGAAACCACTACTCGTAATGCTAAGCCTGCTTGTGAGTCGTTAGCCGAGTAGTGGTCCTACAAAACCCAAGGGGCAACTCGTAGGACCACTCGCTAGACCACCGATTTTTACCAGAATTTAGCGTACAGCGCCGTTATCAGCAACAGCGTAACAACAATCAGCGACATGGTTTGGGTGCTGACCTTGAACATACCCGGCGTCAGGTTGATAGCTCCCGGGTTGATGGCAGGACCAGCCAAGCTAACAACTACCATTAAGAGCACAGTGAAAGCAAACGACAGGCCCATGCAAATCAGGAACGGGATTTCGTAGCCGCCGTGACCGTTGGGGAAAGCGGTGTAGAGAATGGTTTCGGTTCCCATCACGCCTACGGCGTAGTTGTTGAAGAACACCGACAGGATGAAGCCGGCCAAGATGCCCACAATACCTGCCGTAGCCGTGGTGCGCTTCCAGAACATACCCAACAGGAAGATAGCCAAGATACCGGGCGAAATGAAGCCGGTGTATTTCTGAATAAACTGGAAACCACCCTCGCCGCCGATACCGAGCAAGTCTTCCCAAGTAAGAGCCACGCCCATTACCACAGAAGCCAAAATAGCCAAGCGGCCAACCCACACCTGCTTCTTCTCAGTAGCGTCTTTGTTGATGTAACGCTTGTAGATATCGAGGGTGAAGATGGTGGAAATCGAGTTGACTTTACCAGCCAACGAGGCCACAATGGCTGCCGTCAGGGCCGCCATCGAGAGACCTTTCAAGCCGTTAGGCAAGAAGGTAAGTACAGCGGAGTAAGCGTTGTCGGAGTTGAAAGCGCCGGTGGAAGACATTTCCTGCTGCAGCTCGCCGTTTTTAAAGAGCACGTAGGCGGCAATACCGGGCAGCATTACAATTACTGGCATCATCAGTTTCAGCATACCGGCAAACAGGATACCGGTGCGGGCCGTGTGCAAATCAGCACCGAGGGCGCGCTGCGTAATGTACTGGTTGCAACCCCAGTAGTTGAGGTTTACAATCCACTGCCCAGCGAAGTACATGGCAATACCGGGCAGCGCGATGTACTTATTTATATCCTCCTGCGGCGTATCGGGCCCAGGTTTCGGGAAGATCATCTTGAAGTGGTCACCAGCATTGTCCATCAGGGCCTTGAAGCCCGAAATGGCACCGCCGCCCAAGCCAAATTTGGTACTCACCACGTCCAGCGCAATGTAGGTGGTTACCAGACCGCCCACTACCAGCACGACCACTTGAATTACGTCGGTATAGCCTACCACTTTCATACCGCCGAGCGAAATCAGCAAGGCAAACACGGCCAGCGCTACCATAATCAAGTGGAAGCTGCCGCCCCCAATCAGGTTGCTAATGGCCAGCGCCCCGAGGTAGAGGATGGATGTCAGGTTGACCAACACGTAGAGAAACAACCAGAAGATACTCATAATCAGGCTCAGCGTGGTGTTGTAGCGCTGCTCCAGAAACTGCGGCATCGTGAAGATTTTCTCTTTCAAGTAAATCGGCATGAAGAACACCGCCACAATAATGAGTACAATAGCTGCCACCCACTCATACGCCGCCACTGCCACGCCCACATTAAAGCCGGACCCCGACATACCGATGAACTGCTCGGCCGATATGTTGGAGGCAATCATCGAGGCTCCAATAGCCCACCAAGTCAAGGAACCCTCGGCCAGAAAGTAGTCTTTGGTGCTTTGCTCGGCCTTTTGCTTGCTTTTATACACGTAGTACCCGTAGGCCGAAACCCCTACGAGGTAAAAGAGAAAGACAAGTAGGTCAAGCGTGGTAAGGTTGTTACGCATGAGTTAATTAAAGGGAACGTGGGAAATGAGGAGAGTAAATGAGAGCTTAATTTTAGTGAGAATTATTAAGACAAAATGAATGTCCTCCCCGCCAGGGGTCCTGCGGAGAGGACATTTTTTGGAATTTTATTGCCTTTGCTCAACTAGGCTTACCCTTGGCTAGCGGCCACCGAAGGCTACCTCGTTGTAGCGCAGCTCGTTCTTGAAAGTGCGCAACTTGGTGTCGTCGTCGATAAGAACGTATTCGATGCCCGCCATTTCTGCGAAGTCCTCCAAGTACTCGGCCGTCAGGTTCTGGCTGAAGCCGGTGTGGTGAGCACCGCCAGCCAAAATCCAGGCGGCGGCGCCCGTCGCTAGGTCGGGCTTCACTTTCCAGAGCACGCGGGCTACCGGCAGGTTCGGCAAATCTTGCTCGGGGGCCACGGCCACCACTTCATTTACAATCATGCGGAACCGGTTGCCCATGTCCACGATGGTGGCGTTGAGACCTTCGCCAGCCGGGCAGTTGAACACCAAGCGCACCGGATCGGCTTTGCCGCCAATGCCCAACGGATGGATTTCGGCGCGCACCTTGCCCTCGGCAATGGTGGGGCAGATTTCCAGCATGTGCGAACCCAGCACTTGGTTGTTGTTCGGCGCGAAATGGTAGGTGTAGTCTTCCATAAACGAGTTGCCGCCGGGCAGCCCCGCTCCCATCACCTTCATGGCCCGCACCAGCGCCGACGTTTTCCAGTCGCCTTCGCCGCCGAAGCCGTAGCCCTCGGCCATTAGGCGCTGCGTGGCGATGCCGGGCAGCTGCGCCATGCCGTGCAAATCCTCGAACGTATCGGTGAAGCCTTTGGCTTTGGTGTCTTGCAAGAACTTGCGCATACCCGCCTCGATACGGGCCGCGTCGCGCAGTGACTCGCGCTGGCTGCCGCCGTCCTTCAGCGTGTCAGCCAGTTCGTACTCCTGCTCGTAGGTGGTTAGCAGTTCATCGATTTGGGCGTCGCTCACTTCATTGATAACGGCTACCAAGTCGCCGATACCGTAGGTGTTCACGGAGTAGCCAAACTTGATTTCCGCTTCCACTTTGTCGCCTTCGGTTACGGCTACGTAGCGCATGTTGTCGCCGAAGCGCACGAAGCGGGCGCCCTGCCAGTCGGCCCAAGCCGAGGCCACGCGCGACCACACATTCAGGCTCTGGTGCACGGCGCTGTCCTGCCAGTGGCCCACAATCACTTTGCGCTTGATACCCATGCGGGCCCCAATGAAACCAAACTCCCGGTCGCCGTGCGCCGATTGGTTGGTGTTCATGAAGTCCATGTTGATATCCGCCCACGGAATGTCGCGGTTGAATTGGGTGTGCAAGTGCGCCAGCGGCTTTTGCAGAATCTTCAGGCCGTTGATCCACATTTTGGCGGGCGAGAAGGTGTGCATCCAGGCAATCAGACCCACGCAGTTTTCGGTGGTGTTGGCTTCCTGCACCAGCTTGTAAATTTCCTCCGGGCCGGTCAGCACGGGCTTGTATACAATCTTGATGGGCAGTTTGGTACCTAGTTCAGCAGCAATTTCCTGCGAGTGGGCAGCAACCTGTTCCAGGGTTTCGGGACCGTAGAGGTGCTGGCTGCCCGTGATAAACCAGGCTTCGTATTGCGAAATGTCGATCATGCTTGTGGCGCCAAGTGCAGTTGGCGGATTAGAATGGAACACCAACGGGTAGCTGGTGCAGGGTTTGGAAGGTAGAATAAGGTGAGACAGGCAGCGGCATGCACCGCTGCCAGGAGGCGGTGCTACTGACCGTAATAAGAGTTGGCGCCGTGCTTGCGCTCGTAGTGCTTGCGAATGAGGGCGTCTTTCAAGCGGGGTACTTCGGGGCGCAACGTGCAGCTCAGATACGCCAAACGGGCAATTTCTTCGAGCACGGCGCTGTTGTAAACGGCTTTTTCCACGGTGCTACCCCATGTGAAGGGCGCGTGGTTGCCAACCAGAATCATTTCCACTTCGGTGGGCGAAATACCGCGCCGCTCGAATTCCTGAATGATTTGCCAGCCGGTTTGGTGCTCGTAGTCGCCCTGAATCAGTTCGTCGGCCATAGGCGGCGCGCACGGCACGTCGGTGGTGAGGTGGTCGGCGTGGGTGGTGCCGAGGATCGGAATATCGGTTTGGGTTTGGGCCCAAGCGGTAGCGTAGGTGGAATGCGTGTGCACGATGCCGCCAATACTTTCCCATTGCTTGAAGAGCAGCGCGTGCGTCTTGGTATCCGACGACGGGCGCTTCTCCCCTTCCACAATGTTGTTGTCGTAATCCACGATGACGATGTCCTCGGGCTTCAGCTTCTCGTAGGGTACGCCGCTCGGCTTGATAGCGAAAACGCCCTTGTCGCGGTCCACCACGCTGGCATTGCCGAAAGTGAACAGCACCAGCCCGAGCTTGGGCAGCTGCATGTTGGCTTCGTAGCAATATTGCTTCAGGTCTTTATACTGGCTGCTCATGCGTGGTCAACTAAAGTGGTTTCAGAAGTGGTTTCGCCTTCCTTGAGCGTGACGGTTTCCACGAATTTGCCGAAGGCCTGGTACTGCTCGTAGCGCGCTTGGTAGTCGGCCACGCGAGCCGGATTGGGCTCGTAGGTTTCCGCGAAACCGCTGCCCATGGCGCGCTGCGCCGCTAGCACATCCTCGTGGATGCCGGCCGCTACTGCGGCGTAGATGGCTGCGCCCAAAGCAGGAGCCTGCTCGGAAACGGCAATCTTGATCGGCCGATTCAGCACGTCGGCCAAGGTCTGCATCACGAACTGCGACTTTTTCGCCACGCCGCCAATGCCAATTACTTGCTTCACCGGAATGCCTTCCTGCTCGAAGCGCTCCACAATTTGCTTGGAACCGTAGCAGATGGCTTCTACCAGCGCCCGAAAGATTTGTGGCGCGTTGGTTCCCATCGTGAGGTTCATCATAGCACCTTTCAGGCCTTGGTTGGCATCGGGCGTGCGGCGGCCATTCACCCAATCAAGGGCCAGCACCGCCGACTCTTCGGGGTCTACAGCGGCGGCGGCTTTGCTTAACTCTACCAACAGTATGTCGCTCATCTCGTCGCGCAGGGCGGCTTGCTGCTCGGCATTCAGCACTTTGGAATGGAGCAATACGTTGTGCAGCGGCCACTCCACAATCTGACGGAACCACGCCAGCAAGTCCCCGAAAGCCGACTGACCCGCTTCCAGGCCGAGCATACCCGGAATTACGGAGCCGTCTACCTGGCCGCAAATGCCCGCCACGAGGTGGCTACCAACTTCGGCCGTAGGCGCTACCACAATATCACAGGTGGAAGTGCCCATCACTTTCACCATCGAGTACGCTTCAATCTCGCCAGCTACGGCGCCAGCGTGCGCATCGAAGCTACCCACGGCTACCACCGTGTTGGTGGTCAGGCCGAGGCGCTCGGCCCATTCGGCGGAGAGGTTGCCGGCCACTTGGTCGGCGGTGAAGGTTTCTTCGAACAAACGGCTCCGCAGCCCGGCCAGCTTGGGCTCGAGGTGTGTCAGGAACTCTTCGGAAGGCAACCCGCCCCAGCTCTCATGCCACATGGCTTTGTGGCCGGCCGCGCAACGGCTGTGCTTGAAGGTGGCCAAGTCGCCGCCCGTGAGCAGCAAGGTCAGCCAGTCGCAGTGTTCCAGCCAAGAATGCGCGGCTTTCAGTACGGCCTCGTCTTCGCGCACCACGTGCATAATCTTCGCCCAGAACCACTCCGATGAGTAGATACCGCCTTCAAACTTGGTGAAATCTTCGCCGCCCCACGTACGCGCCTTCAGGTTGATTTCGGCCGCTTCTTCGAGGGCCGTGTGGTCTTTCCACAACACGAACATGGCATTCGGGTTGTTTTCAAAACCCGGCGTGAGAGCCAGCGAAACCCCTTTCTCGTTGACGGGGCCGGGCGTGGAGCCGGTGGTGTCCACGGCAATACCTACTACTTGCGCAGCGGGCACGTGGGCCACTACCTTCCGGACGGTGGCTTCCAGACCTTCGATATGGTCGAGAGGGTGTTGGCGAAATTGGTTGCGGGCGGGGTTGCAGAATTCCAGCTTTTTCCAGCGCGCGTAGTAGTGCACGGCCTGCGCTACTTCGGCTCCGGTGCGGGCATCTACCAGCAAGGCGCGCACCGAATCGGTGCCATAATCGACCCCGATGACGTAAGCCGCCTGCGGATCGGATGTTGCTGTTTGAGGAGTTTGCACGAGTGAGGAAATTGGGAGATTAAGAAATGTGAGGTGCTAGCAGAACGTTATGCCACGCTTGCTAAAGCACTGTGCGTGCTTGGGAGGAATTGCGATCCTAGTATCGGCACGCACAATGCTTCAGCAAGCAGCCTAACTATAAAGTACCGGCTCCCTACTTGCGGACGCCGAACTTGTAGATCGTGGTTGATTTGAGGGTGTCGCCGGGCTTAAGGATGGTGCTCGGGAACTTGGGCTGGTTCGGCGAATCGGGGAAGTGTTGCGTTTCCAGGCAGAAGCCAGAGTTTTTGCCGTACACCGTGCCGCCTTTGCCTTTCAGGGTACCATCGAGGAAGTTGCCGGTGTAGAACTGAATTCCGGGCTCGGTGGTGGTTACTTCCATGGTGCGACCCGAAGTAGCATCATAGACAGTAGCAGCGGCGTGCATGCCGCTTGGGTTGTTGAGCACCCAATTGTGGTCGTAGCCACCGGGCACCTGCCCGATCCGCTCGCCAATGGTGTGCGGGGTCGTGAAGTCGAAAGGCGTGCCTTTTACGGGCTTCAGCTCGCCGGTTGGAATCAGGGTAGCGTCTACCACAGTGTAGCGGTCAGCCGGCAGGGTCACTTCGTGGCCCAGAATGTCTTTGCCTACGCCGTGGTTGAGGTTGAAGTAGGCGTGGTTGGTCAGGTTGACCGGCGTGGCCTTATCGGTGGTTGCCGTGTAGTCGAGGCGCAGGGCGTCGTCGTTGGTGAGGGTGTAGACCACCGTTACGGCCAGGTTGCCGGGGTAGCCTTCTTCGCCGTCTTTGCTGTTGTATGTTAGCGTTAGTGTCTGGCCATCGGCCGAAGTGCCGGGCTTGGCCTCCCACATCACTTTGTCGAAACCTACTTTGCCGCCGTGCAGCGTGTTTGGTCCGTTGTTTTTAGCTAGCGTGTACTCCTTGCCATCCAGCGTGAACTTGCCGCCTTTGATGCGGTTGCCGTAGCGTCCAATCAACGCCCCGAAATACGGACCCGACTTCAAAAACTCCGGGCTCTGGTAGCCACTCACATCATCGAAGCCGAGGATAACATCCCCCATCTTGCCGGCCTTATCAGGCACCATCAGGCTGGTGAGCGTACCACCGTAGTTGGTAATGGTAGCTTTCACGCCGTGGGCGTTGGTCAGCGTGAAGAGCTGCGCTTCAGCGCCAGCGTTGGTTTTGCCAAAAGCAGTGGCAGTGGGCATAGCAGAAGTGGTTTGGGTGGAGTCGGTGGCAGTAGCGGCGGTGCTACCTTCGGTTTGAGCGGCGGGCTGCTGGTTGCAAGCGGCTAGCGCAATTCCGGCGGCGATACTGCCGGCGAGCATACCGGCGCGGTTGAAATTTGTCATGGGTAAATGGAAAGCGGGAGTTTAAAAGGAGTAATAAAGGATACAAGATTCAATGCCTATCTGCTACAAAAGCTATTAGCAGCGAGCCGCCAAGTTAAGAGCCTTTTCTAATGCGTAAGTGCATTATGCAATTGTGTATTGAATAGGTTAAATCAACTCTCCTCTTATAAAGCGCTCAATTTGGTATGTAAAGTAGAAATTCTTCCCTTATTACACAATCGTTTGTGTTTAGCTATACCGTATCCATTTGCTTCTGCTCCCCTTTGCACCAAAATAAATTGGTGCTTTTCCACTTTACTGATTGGTGCCACTCAGTGCTTTACAAAAGAAATAATGGAATATACTTGGCGTAGCAACCTCCATAGTTTTCCAAGGATTTTTTTGTATTAGATGCATTAGAGGACACTAACCTTATGTGTGGAGTAGCCACTCCCCTGCTGCACCCGCACCTGATATACGCCCGGCTTTAATTTGGCTTCGACTACCAATTTTGCACTTTGGCTTCCGAAGGTTCGCCGATATACTTCTTGGCCTTGCAGGTTGAAAACAACAATCGTCGCCTTTTCCGAGGCCCTGTCGCTGCTCACATCCACCGTAAAGTTTCCGTGCTCAGTCGGCACCGGGTAAATGCTGACATCAAACAGTTTTCTGCCGGAAGCTGTTGCCAACGGTCCTGCTGCGGTGGTTATCCAGCGCTGGCAAGAGCAGCCGTTATAATCAAACAGCCCTAGTTGAGTGCCAGGGACGGTAGAAGCAAATGGCACTTCCACTACTCTATTGCCGTTCACGGAAGCGAATACAAGCGTACCGTCACTGGCCCGATCAAGCCGAAACAGTTGGCACGTTGCACCGGCGCTAGCGCCTACTTGCAGGCCAGCATTGTTGGCCGCCGAGCAGTTAGCCACTCCTACTGTCTGCCCGGTTTGCACATTAACGATGCGGTACTCTCCGTCGCCTACTGCCGCAAAATCCCACTGTTGACACGGCTGGCTTGTACGGTTGCCCTGCGAAACAGCTTGGCCTGTACCACCAATACAACCAGCCTGCCACACCTGGCCGCTGTTCTGGCCAGTAATCTCGTAGCGGCCTGGCGCTAGCCAGTCGCGGCTTACTACTGGCCAGTCGGTTGCATCCCAAGTGAGTTTGGCAATGCCAAGCTTTGGCGTACCGTTGTCGTTCGCGTCATAATAATGGTGCGAAAACATACTCACGCCATTCTCCTCGAAAATACCGGCGTGCCCAGGTCCCACATAGCGCCCAGAGCGGTTTAGTACCACTGTGCCGCCATTATTGTTGAGGTCTACGCCGTTTTTATCTAGAAATGGGCCCGTCGGCGACGCAGAACGGCCTACCTGCATGTAGTAGGTACTAGCGGCTCCTTGGCAGCAACTGCCTCGGTTGATGAACAGGTAATAATAACTGCCATGCTGCTTCACATAAGCGGCCTCTACCCCATTGTTGGCCACCACAAACTGCTGGGTATTGCTACCGTTGAGGGGCTTCCCTGTGGTCGAATTCAACTGCAAAATCCGAATGCCACCAAAAAACGAACCGTAGACAAACCATAGATTATTGCTAGCGTCGCGAAACACGGCCGGGTCAATGGCGTTGGCGGCGCTGTTGCTGTTCGAGGAAATTACTTCGCCCTCATCGACCCAGTTGTAGTTGGGGCTGGCAGGGTCCAGCGTTACGTTGGTAGCCAAGCCGATAGCCGATACTTTCGAGCCAAACGAAGAGCAGGAGTAGTAGAGGTAGTACTTGCCGTTTAGGAAGATGCACTCCGGCGCCCAGTAGTCGTTCTGGAAACCAGGAACACGGGTTGTTATCCAACTAGGGCGCGTGCTTGGAGTGAAAACAGGTTGAGAGCTAAACGCCCAGGTTATCAGATCAGTGGAATACTTACTGGGAATTCCTTGGCCGGTAGTAAACACCCAGTACTTGTTCCCTTCCTTAATGATGGTGGCCGGATCGTGCGCGCGTTGGTCGCCCTGCTGCCCTATTACTTCTCTGCTCGGCCAAACTACAAGCAGCAGCAACAGCAAACTATACTCCAATCTCCGCTGCCAACTCCTAAGTGGCCACACAAGCTTTTCAAACTGAATAGCCTCATTCGTATTCGTCGACACCATAATATACTTAGTTTGAAAGGTAAAATGCGGCGAGGAAATAAGTACATACCACCAGCTAGCGTTTGTAAATGGCAGGAAATACAGTCAAGTCCCCTAGAAGAAGGTCGGGACCTTGGTAGCACTGCCGTCTACCAAAACAGCCGCCCCAGATTTTGGCCCGGAACGGCTGTTTGCAGGCGCCTATACGAGTGTGATGTTAGTAGCCGAAGTTTTGTTTAAGATTTGGGTCGATGCCCAGGTCGCGGCGCGGGATAGGCAGCAACTTCGAGACACCCAAGCGGAAGTTGGTGAAGTCGGGGTCACGGGATTTTAGATTGTCGATGCCGGCTTGGTTATCTAGCAGACCCCAACGCAGGATATCGAACCAGCGAACACCCTCTCCTGCCAGTTCTCTTGCACGTTCAACACGAATAAACTGGCGCATACCTTCTTGCGACAAAGCACCTACCGGGCTCAAATCTACCCGGGCACGAACTTGGTTCACGAACGGTGCTGCCGCACCCACTTGGCCTAATTCAGTAAGAGCTTCGGCCTGCATAAGCAGAATATCAGCGTAGCGAATAACGCGGAAGTTGTAGCCTGACGAGAAATTCTCGAGCGCCTTATCAGGGTTGGAAGGATCGTAAAACACCTCACGGTCACTAAGGTATTTGCGCCAATACTGTTGGTCTGATCTCCAGCCAAACTTGCGAATGTTTTGAGCTTCGGCAAAAGTTACACCGTAAAACCGATCTGGATTATCTACATGAATGATATTAGCATCACGCCGAGGGTCAATCCTATGTTTCTTGGTGCTGCCAGGGGCAAACGACACCGTGGAGTCGGTGTACGCATCGAGTAGCCAACGGCGAGGCTGCACGTCGGCAAACGTAGCGCCGGGAGGGCCGAAGAAGTTGGGCCGGTCATGGCTTTCCGAAGAAGAGCCGTTGTCCTGGCCTTGGCCTACTTCTAGCACAGCGCCGGAAAACTGTACTTCAAACACTGATTCACGGTTGTTTTCATTGGAGCCCGTGAAGTTGTCGACGTAGTTTGGCGCTAGACCATACTGACCGGAGTTGATAATCTGGGTGAATATTGCCGATGCCTCCGCCCACTTGCGCTGCTGCATATACACTTTAGCGAGTAGCGCCTGCGCCGAGCCTTTGGTTGCACGTCCTTTCTCGGAATCGCTGTACACAAGCGGCAAGTCCGGAATAGCAGCTTGCAAATCGGCAATGATTTGCGCTTCCGTCTCTGCCTGCGTAACCTGAGCTGCCCGTGCATTTACGTCATTGGGCTCTTCTAAGATCAGCGGCACATTGCCGAAGAAATACGCCAAATCGAAGTACGATAAGGCTCGTACAAATCTAGCTTCGGCTACCAACTGCTTTTTCAGCGTCTCACTCATGGTAATGCCGGGTACCCGGTTGATTACCTGATTCGTCCGATAAATGGTGCGGTAGTAATCATTCCACGCAAAAGACGAGATAAAGAAATCTACGTCGGGCTGAATAAAGCGCGTGAAGTTGGCTAACTCCACAAAGGGGCTCTGGCTGAACGATTCGTCGGAGCGGTGCGCCATAAAGTGCCAGCTACGGTAGTAGCAGGCGAACTGCTGAAGACCAGCGTAGCTGGCGTACACGCCTTTAATGGCATCGCCTTCGTTTTGCCAAAAGTTTTCCTTAGTAGGAGCATTCGGATTGCTCTGGTCTAGTAGGTCCTTGTCACAGGCTGAAGTGCCTAGCAACAGACCGCCCGCGAGCAGGAGAGTAGTTATCTTATTTACTTTCATCGAAGTAAGAGAAAAACGATTTGATTGAGGCGACCAATTAGCCACCGTCTCATCATGATTTAGAAGTTGACCTGTATTCCCCCGTGAAGCTGCGCACGTTCGGGTAGGAGCTAATATCGACGCCGCGGCTATAGAAACCGGCGCCCAAAATCTCAGGATCAAAGCCAGTATAGTCCGTGATAGTGAATATGTTGCGGCCAGTCACGTACACCCGGACACTGCCCAGGCTTGGCACTTTACTCGTTACGGATGTAGGAAGAGTGTAGCCTACTTGAACGTTCCGCAACCGGATGTAGGATCCGTCTTCTAGCCAGCGCGTTGTGTTGAACAGAGAGTTAGAGGCAGCAGCGCGGCCCAAGTCGCCAACCCCACCACCTTGCAAGAGGCGCGGTGTAGTGGTAGAAGAATTTTCGGGTGACCAAGGCGTCACATCGGCATTGTAGTTGTTCGGACCAGAGTAGCTTTCCAGGTCGCGGCGCGCTTGATTATAGATTTTGTTGCCGCTAGACGAGTTGAAGAATACCGACAGATCAAAGCCTTTATACGCTGCGCTCAGGTTCAACCCCATCAGCAGGTTAGGAATAGATTGGCCTGAATAGACAGCGTCGCTGTTGTTAATTTGGCCATCATCATTGGTATCCCGATAGCGTACGTCGCCTGCCGAAGCGTAAGGCTGAATAACGGTCCCATTAGAACTCTGGTAGGTAGCTACCTCATCTGCCGTTTGGAAAATACCATCGAATGGAATCAAGTAGAATTCTCCGAGCGAGCGGCCCACCTGCGAGCGAGTCAAGAGCTCGGTACCCTCTAGTACTTGGCCTACAACGGGCAATGCCGTAACCTGATTTTTAACGGTTGTAAGCGTGAAATCGGCGCCGTAGGTGAAGTCACCTTTGTTTTGGTGGTACCCTAAAGCCAACTCAAAGCCACGGTTCTCTATATCACCCGCATTCTGGAAGAGGGTTTGGCCGAAATGCCCCAGGTACGTCAATACCTGCACTGGCGCCAGTGCGTTGCGGGTTTTAGAAACGTAATAATCAGTCGAGAGTGTTATGCGGTCTTCCAGCAAGCCCAGGTCCAGACCAAAGTTGGTGGTGTAGCGCTCTTCCCAGCGAATGTCGGGGCTAGGCAGCGCTAGCTGCGACGAACCGTTTACAATGTTCTGGCCAGTACCTATTACGTAATTCACGTTCTGCCCTACAATAGCTTGGGTCAGATAACTACCACCATAAGTGCCTTCTACAGCATCGTTACCGTTGGCTCCGTAGCTGGCGCGTAATTTCAGATTATTGACTTGTGGTAAGGCAGTCTTGAGAAAGTCTTCCTCACTGAGGCGCCAGCCAACCGAAGCGGCGCCAAAGTTGCCCCAACGGTTTGCCGCTGTGAAGCGAGAAGAGCCATCGCGACGGCCACTAACGGAAAGCAGGTAGCGATTCTTGAAATCGTAGGTAGCCTGGGCAAAGAAAGAGCGTTTCGTGTACTCATAGGAGCTGCCCTGCACAACTCCAACTTTAGGAGCAGCACTCAACTCAAAGAAGTATTGCCCCCCGGCCTGTGCATAACCTTGTCCGCCTGCTTGCACGCCGTGCTGGCGGAAACTTTGCTCCGAGTAGCCAACCAGCGCGTTCACGCTGTGGTCACCTAAACGCTTGTTAAAGTTCAAGGTGTTTTCGCCAAGCAAAAACAGGTCATAGCCCAAATACTCGTTGAGCGAAGCCGTAACGATAGGAGTGTTCTGCCGCAGAACGCCTGCCTGTTGTGCATCCGCATTGCTGTAAGTATGCCCATCCATGGCCACATTCAGCCGGTAGGTCAGGAAGTCGAAAAACGAATACTCGGCGCTAACATTACCAGCCAAGCGGTTGTCGGACTGCGTGCGGCGCAGCAATTGTTGCGCTCCTATTGGGTTTGTTGCGAAGGTGTTTAGAATGGGCGAACCAGTACCGAAACCACCCGAGTTAGCCGAGTTGTACACCGGAATGCTCGGCAGCATAGTCAGCACATCAATAAATGGGCTGCCGTTAAGCAACGTTCTATCTAAGTGTGTAATCTGAGCATTCTCCTGGAACTTGAACCGACCACGCGTTAGACCCGAGTTGAGACGCAAGCTGTAACGCTTGAAATCCGGACCTTTTACAATGCCCTCTTGGTGGAAGTATTCGCCGGAAACCAAGAAGTTAGTAGCACTCTTTTCCCCTGCTGTACCGCCCGAAAACGACAGGTTATAGTCTTCAAGCGTACCAGTTTGAAAAAACTCCTTCTGCCAATCGGTGTCAACGTCAGGGTTAAATGCACCACCTGGACCTTTTACAGCACCAGTCAAGCTATTTTGCCCGTTATTCAAAGGATCGAGTCCGGCGTTCCGGTAGGCAATAACAGCCCGATCAGCCCACTCGCTGGCGTTGGTTAAGTTGTACTGCTTTGCTATTTGGTCAACACCCCGGTAAGCACTGAAGCCGATAGCTGGTGCGCCAGCCCGGCCCTTTTTGGTGGTGATTTGAACTACCCCGTTAGCACCTCTAGATCCGTATACGGCCGTAGAGGAAGCATCCTTGAGCACGTTTAAACTCTCGATATCATTGGGGTTCAGGTCGCGAATGTTGTCCGTCCATAGACCATCGATAACGTATAGCGGGCCACTACCCGCGTTTCCCAACGTACCAATGCCTCGGATGTTGACAACTGGCGCATCTCCGGGTCCGCCCGAACCAGATATTTGTACTCCCGATACCCGTCCTTGCAAAGCCTGTGTAGCAGTGGCTACTGGTGCCTTTGTAGCCTCTCTCACGTCGAGGCTGCTCACTGAACTGGTTACGTTCTGCCGATCTTCCGTCAGGTAGCCTACTACCACCACTTCGCTCAGTGCTTTCACATCTTCGGCGAGGGTAACCGTTAGGCTGGTTGAAGCACTTGTTACAGGCACTTCCTTGGTGGTGTAGCCTACAAAGCTGAAGGTGAGCGTACTGCCTTCAGCGGCTGTGATAGTGAAACTACCATCGCCTCCTGTAGAGGTTCCGTTGGTTGTGCCCTTTACGAGCACTGTTACGCCGGGTAGTGGGTCGCCATTTGCTCCCGTCACTCGGCCAGAGATAGTGATGTCAGCGTTCTGCGAAGCACCAGCAATGGAGTTACTTTCTGAGGATGCTGAGGTTGCTGCGTGCGCTACTAAAGGCTGAAGCGGCAGGCAGCAAAGCAAAGCTGGAATAGCAGCCCGGCGTACTTTAGGTACTGTCTTTTTCATGTAAATAAATGTGGGATTTAATGGGAACTTCACACAAACGATTGTGTATAAAGGCATACGCAAACGTTTGTGTATTTTTTAGTAAAGAAACCTGGTTTGATGTGAAAGGGATTAAGAAACTTTGGGCTATTTCAATAAAAAGTGCAATTAAAGAACCTTTATATAGGTATATCAGCACAATTTACTTGTTTCGGTCAGTAAGATTAAGGAAATACGAACAGACTACCAACAAAATTATATGGGTTTCCTCTGAAAATTTATTGGCTGAATTCAATGAATCATCGGTTGTGTAAACTATAAGCTTAACTAGTAGTAAGCTAAAAGGTATAAGCCTACTTTCCTTGATAACTTTTTTTATACATGAGAGTGCAACAATCAGATGCGCCTGGCTAAATAGGCTTTGCTTGTGCAACAACTGAACAGTGACTGCAGCTTAGCGCTAGTTCGCATACGTGCAACTGGCCTGACTATCAAGGCTTGCTAGTTGTAGTGCAGCCTCACCCAACTAGATAATACAGGAATATCGGGGAGATTGATAAGTCTGCAGATTCCGTGGCTACGATATTCTTGCAAGCCTATCCGTGGAGCCTAGGCATTTATTTCTTTTACTTTAGCCACGGGTTTTCGTACCCATTTTAAATATTTACTTCCACTCCGCTTTCCATCTGCTATGCTTCACCAATCAGTAGCAAAGTCTTTCCAGGACCGATTCAATCATTCTCCCCTGCTGGTAAGGGCCCCGGGGCGCGTCAACCTGATTGGCGAGCACACCGACTACAATGGCGGATTTGTGATGCCCGCGGCCATCGATAAGGAGATTTACTTTGCCGTTGGCTTGAATGGCACCACGACCGCGCGGCTGTACTCCTACGACCTGGATCAAAGCTACGAAACCGAGCTGGCAGAGGTAACGCGTGACAAAACCATGTGGGCCAACTACTTGAAAGGCGTAGTAGCGCAATTTCAGAAGCGGGGCCTCACCGTACCAGGCTTCGACTGCGTGTTTGGCGGCAATGTGCCTATCGGTGCTGGGTTATCGTCGTCGGCGGCCGTTGAATGCGGACTGGCTTTTGCGCTCGACCACCTGATGGGCACCAACTTAGACCGGATGGAACTGGCACATATGGCCCAGAAGGCAGAACATGAGTTTGCCGGCGTGAAATCTGGCCTTATGGATCAGTTTGCCAGCCTCTTTGGGCGGTCAGAGCACGTCATCATGCTCGATTGCCGCTCCCTCGACTACGAATATTTGCCGTTCGACACCAGCGTCTGCGGTATAGTGCTGTGCAACACAGGCGTAAAACACTCTTTGGCTAGCTCGGAGTACAACCTCCGCCGCCAAGAGTGTGAGCAGGGAGTAGCCATACTGCAGCAGTACTATCCCGAAGTGGCCTCGTTGCGCGACGCGACGCTCGAACAACTGAATGCGCACCGGGAAGAACTCGGCGACGTTGTGTATCGGCGGTGCATGTACGTGGTGCAGGAAAATTTCCGGGTAGAAGCTGCTCGTCAGCACCTCAACGACGGGGATTTAGCTGCTTTTGGCCAGGAGATGTACGCGTCGCACGCCGGACTGCGCGATGATTACGAGGTGAGTTGCCAAGAACTCGACGTGCTGGTACAAATTGCGAAAGCCCAGCCGGGTGTGTATGGTTCGCGGATGATGGGCGGCGGATTTGGTGGTTGCACCATCAACCTGGTTGCTATAGAGCACATTGAGAGCTTTGTGCAGAAAGCCACCGAAGAGTATAAGCGTTATTTGGGTCTTGAGCTGGAAACTTACCAGACCACTATCACAGGAGGTGTGGACATACTGCAGCCTGAAATAGTGAAGTAAGGCGTATAGCAAAGCGGCCTTTAGCAATCCATAAGGTAAAGACCGATTGCTGATGCGCTGCTTTGCTACCTCCTCTTCCTTTCTTTTCAACTATTGACTTTCATGATTCATGGCTGAATTTAACAGCGCTGAACACTCGCACCGCCGGTACAATCCGCTTTCCGGGGAATGGATACTGGTGTCGCCGCACCGCTCGAAACGGCCGTGGCAGGGCCAACAAGAGAAAACGGCGGCGGACGTACGCCCCGCTTACGATCCAACTTGCTACCTCTGCCCCGGCAACACTCGGGCCAACGGCGCCGTGAACCCTGCCTACGAAGGCACCTTCGTCTTCGACAACGACTTCGCGGCCCTTGTGCCTGATGTGCCCGCGGGCAGCATCAATGTGGGCGGCTTGCTCCGGGCCGAAGCTGAATCGGGGGTGGGCCGGGTAATCTGCTTTTCGCCGCGCCACGACCTCACGCTGCCCGAAATGGCAACCTCTGCTATTCGGCGGGTGGTAGATGTGTGGATCGACGAGTATACCACGCTCGGCAGCCACCCCGATATCAATTACGTGCAGATCTTCGAGAACAAAGGCCAGGCCATGGGAGCCAGTAACCCGCACCCACACGGCCAGATTTGGGCGCAGCGTACGGTGCCGGTGGAACCCGCCAAGGAAACGGTGCAGCAGGCCGCCTACTTTGCCGAGCACGGCCGCAGCCTACTCACTGACTATTTGGCCATTGAGGTGAAAGAACAAACCCGCGTGGTACTCGAAAACGAGCACTTTGTGGTCGTGGTGCCGTATTGGGCAGTGTGGCCCTTCGAAACCTTGCTGGTTCCTCGCCGCCACGTGCAGGATATCACGCAGCTGACCGATGCCGAAAAGGATGCCTTGGCCGATATCTTGCGCCAGCTCACGATTCGCTACGACAACCTGTTCGAGATTTCCTTCCCCTACTCGGCCGGACTGCACCAGCGCCCCACCGACGGGCAGGCGCACGAAAGCTGGCACTTTCATATGCATTTTTTCCCGCCACTGTTGCGCTCGGCTACCGTGCGCAAGTTCATGGTAGGGTACGAGATGCTAGGCAACCCGCAGCGCGACGTAACGCCAGAATTTGCCGCCGAGCGGCTTCGCAGCTTACCAGCAGTCCACTACAAACAAACTGCCAAGCAGGAGTAGCCGAGCGGCTCGCTCCATCAATTCCCCACGTCATTTAGTGGTCACAAAAAAGCAGGCCCTGGTTATCCGGGGCCTGCTTTTTTGTGACCAGAAGTAAATCACTCGTTACTTACCGTTTAGCTTTTTGATCAGGTTGGTTTCGTCTTGGCGATAGGGTGTACCGTCGCGGTGGAATACCTCGTGAAACCACTCGATAGGCTCACTACCATCGGCCAACGGAGTATCCCACTGGTATTTGGTGTTGGTTTTGCCGTCGACCAGGCCCCAGTTGATGGCACCAACATTTTGTTTTTTGAGCAAGGGCATGATGGTAGCAAAGCGGCTGTTGCGAGTGCGGGCCATGTACTCGGTACAAATCAGGGGGCGGCCGTGGGTTTCCAGCAACTCAATTACGCGCTGATGCATGGGCGCCTCTTCGTAGTTGTGGTACGTTATGATGTCGGAATTGCGGGCCTGAAACGAGTTCAGGGCGCCATAATCCCAGGCCCACAGCCCTACGCTCAAGGGCTGATCGGGATTTACGGCTCGGGCCCAACTGAATATATTGCGTAGCAGCGGCATCGAGGTAGCCAGCTTGCTGGAGTTGCCAGGCTCGTTGTATAAATCCCAAAACAAGATGCGCTTGTCGTGGGCGAAAGTGGTTAGCACGTCCTGCACGTAGGGCTTGAGCTTGACAAACGTAACCGAGTCGCGGGAGGCGGGGTCGCCGGGGTCTTGCAGCCAGCCGGAGTTATGGATGCCCGTTTTGGGCGCAGGCTGCACCCCAATTTGCGAAGTCTTGTTCCAGCAGTCGTCGAAGAAGACGAAGATGGTTTGGATATGGTGCTTGTCAGCGATGCCAAGGTAGGTGTCAACGCGCTGCTTGAAACCTTTGGGGTCTTGCTGCCAGGCTAGGCTGTGCAGAAATACGCGCATTGTGTTGAACCCAATGCCTTCGGCCCAACCCAGCTCCCGGTCGATGGTGGTGGGGTCGAACGTATCAGCTTGCCACATCTCTAGCTGGTTGATGGCCGTGCTAGGCGTGAAATTGGCGCCCGACATCCAGGGATGCGCCCGGTACCACGCCCATGCTTTATCAGTCGACCACACTTGGCCCGCCGGGGCATTGGCTGTTCCTTTGGTTTTGATCTTGGTTTTTTGAGCCTGCGCGCTGCCCGAAAACGAGAGCAGCAACAGAAAGAATACTAGTTTTTTCATACCGCGGTGGGAAATAGTGATGGTGTATGCGCGCTCGAAGAAAGAGGAAAGAATCAGGCATTACAACATTACTGGCCTTTACTCCGCAATAGTCAAGCTGCATTCAACTCTGCTGCTACCAGGAATCAGCAACCAAATTCTATAGAGAATCATGGAGCACCGCTTGAAAACGGCTATGCAATTAGGTGAAATCAAGCATAGCTGGAATGCAACCGGCAAACATCCATTGTTGTGTTTGCCCCGTATAGTCAGCTGACAATACGTCGACTTCTCTCATAAATTCTCCCTCTCATGCTTAAGAACATTCTCTCTATCACGGCCCTGGCAATGGCTTTCTCGGTTGCTACGACCACTGCTACGCTGGCGCAAGACCAGGCGAAAAGCAAGTCGGACGGCGAAAAGACCAAGGTTAAGGACGGTGAAATGGTCACCAAAACCAAGGCCGACGAAGACGGCAAAATGAAGATCAAGGGTAAGGCCAAGGATGGTAGCAAAATGAAAGCAACCACCAAGCCCCGCGAAGGCAAAGACATGAAAAACATGAAGATGAGCACCACGGGTGCTTCGTCTGACATGGGCGCTTCGGGCGCGGGCGGCGTGATGGTAGGTGGCGCCATGATGACTCCCGACAAGGACATTGTAGACAATGCCGTCGGTTCGGCGGAGCACACCACGCTGGTAGCGGCCGTAAAAGCAGGCGGCTTGGTGGAAACGCTGAAAGGCGCTGGTCCCTTCACCGTGTTTGCGCCTACCAACGCAGCGTTCGAGAAACTACCCGCTGGCACCGTCAACACGCTCGTGATGCCCGAAAACAAGCAGAAACTGACTGCCATCCTGACCTATCACGTAGTACCCGGCCGCCTGATGGCCGCCGACCTGAAAGATGGCCAGACGCTGACCACCGTTGAAGGGGAAACCTTAACGGTAATGGCCAAAGGCGGTTCGGTGATGTTGCGCGATGCCAAAGGTGGCATGGCCACCGTCACAATTCCGAACGTGGTATCGAGCAACGGTATCACCCACGTTGTTGATACAGTATTAATGCCAACCAAGTAATTGGTGTAGCGCTCAGGCAATTTAGAAAAAGGCCCGCTTCTACTGAAGCGGGCCTTTTTGGTATTGGTGTATTAAGAAATAGGAATTAACCAACTATTTAGTGGTCCAATCAGTACGTCAGAATCACGTCCTTTACCGAACATTTTCTTTACCCTACACCTACATGAAACACTTTTTCGCTCGAATGCTAGGGGCTGTACTGACGTTGGGCAGCGTTGCTGTCTCGGCGCAAGTTATGCCCGCTGCTCCGCCTGTTTCGCTGCAAGGCCAGGCCTTAAAAGTTTGGCTGCGCCAGAATTGGTACGACGGCCAACGTACTATCCTTAGCTACAGCGAGGCGCGCGGCAAGATGTACAACTACGTCGACAACCAGAACGGCAGCGTGGTGTGCGTGTATTCCGGCTACACCGAAAATACGCCCCTCGACTCCACCAACACCAGTCCGGGCGTTGTGACGCGCATTAACTGCGAGCACAGCATTCCGCAGTCGTGGTTCAACGAAGAAGTACGGATGCGCTCCGACATTCACCACTTGTTTCCCACTTACGACACCTGGAACTCTGATCGGGGCTCCGACCCGTTTGCGGAAATTCCGGATGCGCAGACGCTGAAATGGGTGCGGGGCACGCAAAGCCAAACCACTATCCCCACGACCAACATCAACGAGTGGAGCGAAGACACCAACACGCAGTTCGAGCCGCGCGAAGACCACAAAGGCAACCTAGCCCGGGCGGCGTTCTACTTCTACACCATGCACCAAAAGCAGGTGTTTGATCCGGGCAAAGACACCATCTCGGCACTGGCCGACCTGAACACGCTATATCAATGGCACCTCGCCGATCCGGTAGATGCGCGGGAACGGGAGCGAAACCGCCGCACCGCCAAAAGCCAGGGCAACTTCAACCCCTACATTGCTTACCCCGATTTGGTAGGCCGCGCTTTTGGCTTTCAAGTGCTACCCACTTTCAGCTTCGCAACGGCGACGGGCAGCGTAGTGGAAGGCAACACGGGTACTACCACGTACACAGTCAACGTCACGCTGTCGGCGGCGGGTACTATGCCGCTCACGGTGCAAGTGGCCCTCGACCCTACCAATTCTACAGCGGTTAGCCCTTCTGATTTCACCTTTACCTCGCCCCAAACCCTGACGTTTGCACCCGAGCAAGTCAGTCAGACAGTGACTATCACCGTGAACGGCGACGCCACTGCCGAAGCCGATGAAACCGTGGTGCTGCAACTCCTGAACGTAGGCAACGGTGGCGCCATTGGGGGCCCCTCGACGCACGCGCTAACCATCACCAACGACGATGGCACGCCGCCTTCTATCCGTTTTGCCGCCGCTATCGGCTCTATTGTTGAGGGCAATGCAGGCACTACCACCTACACAGTGAACGTGACGGCTGCCAACATTCCGGCGGGCGGGGTGACGGTGCCCGTAACTGTGGACGCAGCAAATACTACCGCTACGGCCGCTGACTTCACGTTGAATACCAGTTCCTTGACTTTTCCGGCCGGGGCGGCGTCGCAGTCCAGCGCCGTGACGGTAACCGTGACAGGGGATGTAACGCCCGAGCCCAATGAGACGGTGCGCCTGCGCCTTGGCACGCCTAGCAACGCAACGGTGCTGCTAGTTGCGCCTACCACCCACACGCTCACGCTGCTCAACGACGACCAAGCGCCGGCCGGCTCGCCCTGCACTGACCTATACTTCTCGGAATACATAGAAGGTTCGGCTACCAACACCAAAGCCGTAGAGATTTTCAACCCCACTTCCTCGCCTATCAACTTGGCCGGTATTCGCATCGAGTTGTACGCCAACGGGGCCAAAGCACCAACCGCCACGCAAGCCCTAACGGGCACCATTGCGCCCGGCGACGTGTACGTGGTGGCCAATACCGGCGTGGTTTCGCCGGTGGTACTGGCGCAAACCGATTTGCAGTCGGCGGTAGGTTTCTTCAACGGCGACGATGCCATTGCCTTGATGGAAGGCTCCGATACGCTCGATATTATTGGCGTGGTTGGCGTGGACCCCGGCACCACTTGGACGATTCCGGGTGGCGGCTCGACCACCGATAACACGCTCGTACGGAAGCCCACGGTGGGCCGCGGCGAAGCCCGCTGGAGCGTGGGCGCCAGCACTTGGCAGGCCGTTGGCACCGACGTATACACCAACCTAGGCCGCCACAGCAGCAGTGCGTGCTTGGTAAACTCGACCACCAAGAATGCGCCCCTGAATAGCGGCTTGGCCGTGTATCCAAACCCGGCAACCACTGCTGTGCAAGTACAAGTACCGGGCCTACGAGGGCAACACACGGCGGATATCCGCCTCTACAATACCCTCGGCCAGCTTTTGCAAACGCAAACTCGCAAGCTAACGGGCGCCGACACGGCTACTTTGGATGTGCAACAATTGCCCGCGGGCTTGTACTCAGTTCAAGTGACTGTGGACGGCATACGCTATACCAGCCATGTAGCAGTGAAACAGTAAACAACGAGAAGCCAAACAAGAAAAGCCCCTCCTTCAGATGAAAGAGGGGCTTTTCTCGTTTGGTGAGCTTGGTTTTAGGCTACTTATCCAGTAGCTCTTGGAATTCGGGGTGACGCTTAACAAAGACGTCCATGAACTTGCAGCTAGTACGCACGCGCAACCCCTGCTCTTTGGCATACGCAAGCCCTTCGCGGGCGAGGGCTTCTCCTACGCCTCTGCCGCGCAGAGCTTCATCTACAAAGGTGTGGGCAAAGTCGATGACCTCGGGGCTAGGCTGACTGTAGGCTAGCTCGGCGGTATACCCATCGATGGTAGCGGTGAATTCTTGGTCTTCGGGTTGATGCTGAACGGAGATGGACATAGGAGGTGTGGCAAGCAAATGAGTGGCAAGCAGAGAATACGTAGCCCGGATTTTTTTGGCCGTATTCTAACCACGCACGGCTCAGTCTGCGTATGCATCCTCGGGCTTGAGTACGTCTCGCCTTCCTTGTTTACCACCCTTCAGCTTTTTCACTGATGCAGAATATCCCTTCTTCCGACAATGTTGATCCACGGAATACCGATGATTTCAACAATGCCCCCAACAAGAATCCTGACAACCTGGACCGTGGCGTAAACGACCCAAACAACAACAGCCACATTTCCAATAAGTCGACCTACGGCACGCCGCAATACGGCGACTTCGGCCACCCAGATGCGCAAAACAGTGCCAACACCCAGCCCGACCGGCAAGCTGGCGCTAACCCCGACGGTCAAGCAGCCCCAAGCACCACCGACCCGAACCAACGGGGCAGTGTACCGCAAAACCTAAACCCGGAGGAGGCTAACTTGGTGAAAGACGACAGCTACGAAGACCAGCGCGAAGGTTGGGCCAAAGACGACCCACGCTATGGCGGTGGCACGCGGAACTGGCGCACCAACGAACCGGCCAACCACAGCACCGGCACCGAGCCCGAAACCGACGAGTCTGAGCGCAACCCCAACGACGGCAGCAACGACAACCCCGACGAGTTCAGCGCCCTGCGCCCCGACAAAGGCGCGGGTATTCCGGGCGCCAGCAAGTAATTGCACGAGTAGCTTATAGCGTCTTTTGCTTCCCTTACACTTTCCCTACCATGGCAGACAATAAAAACGAGCAGAACCAGAATCAGGACCCAGCAGCGGCCCTCGACCCAAATTCGGGCGCGAACCTAACTGAAGAGCAGCGCAAGCACCGCGAGGAGTTGTACGGCTATCAGAAAGACGAAGAAGGTACACTTGATACCTCGGCCCGCTTGGAAGACGAAACCACTGGCATTCCGGAAGATACCAACCACGGCCCCGATGCCTCCAACACCATCAACAGAGAAGGTGAATTCTCGGATCCAGGTTTCAACAATCCCTTCGACGATAACAATCGCTAAGCCAACACTTGGCGTTTAAATCAGTAAAAAAGCCTTCTACTAATTGTAGAGGGCTTTTTTTGTGCTTGCCGATGGAATGTAGCCACTTGTATATCGGTTGACATTCCGCTCTGACTTGTAGGCGCCGTAACGAGATAGGCACATTGCTCTTATCTTCACTGCAAGCTCTCAATACCTCTAATCCTACGCTCCGCAACAAGATGAAGCTGCAAGCCATGACGGCCGCGCACTGGCCCGAAGTGCAAACCATCTACATGGAAGGAATTGCCACCGGCGACGCTACATTCACCACCACAGCACCTAGCTGGGAAGAATGGGACAGCAGCCACCTCCGCCACAGCCGGCTGGTAGCCCTCGACGACGAGCCGACGGGCCACGGCCAAGTAATCGGCTGGGCGGCTTTGTCTCCTGTGTCGGGGCGGTGCGTGTACGGCGGCGTAGCCGAGGTAAGTGTGTACGTGGCCACCGCAGCACGCGGGCGCGGGGTAGGCCATCAACTACTGGCCGCCTTGATAGAAGAATCGGAAGGAAACGGCATCTGGACGCTACAAGCCGGAATTTTCCCTGAGAATACTGCCAGCGTAAGCATTCATGCCAGAGCTGGCTTCCGCGAAGTAGGCCGGCGCGAGCGAATCGGGCAGTTGCATGGTGTGTGGCGCGATACACTGCTGCTGGAGCGCCGTAGTGCCGTGGTAGGCGCGGATACAGTACGCACGAGTTGTGCTAGCTGAGTAGGCAGTTCAGGGGTTGTGTTGTATCACTTCGAGGATGCGTTTCTCGTATATTCAGCCTACTCCCCTGCTCCTACCCCACCCCATGCCCACCTCCATCCTTGTCCTAACTGATTTCACCGACGCCTCCGATCAGGCCCTGACTTACGCCGATGCGCTGGCCGTGCCTCTTGGTGCCTCTCTCGTGTTGCTTCATATTCGGCGCGAGCCACTTCTCGACACTGAGGCCTTCAACGGTCATATCCAGTATATGAGCGAGGGCGAAATAGCAGCGGCATTAGCTAACCGGTCTGCTCCGCTTGCCTCATCGGTAGTGGTGGAGACAGTGGTGGAAAGCGTAGCGGTGGCAGTACAACAGGCAGCTGCTAAGTACCACCCGTTGCTTGTCGTGCTAGGCAAGCCCGACACAGCAACGAGCTCTGATGAGTTGGTCGCCAGCATACCACGAGCGCTGCTCCGGGCCACCTTGGTACCGTTGCTTCTTGTACCTGTAGGGGCCACGGTATCCGTCCCCCCAACGCAAGTCACGCTGGCCGCCGATGGCCATCCTTTTCATCTTCATACCGAAGTTCTAAATGCAGCCCGCCAGCTGTTGACTGCGCTTGCGCCAACTTTCACCGTGACGTATGTAGCCAAACCGGAAAACAGTGATAATTGCGCTCCTTCCCTTGCTGCCGTACAGGGCAGTGGATTGGGGGCAGCAGTACCTACCATTCAAACCCACGGCGTGCGAAACCGCCACGAAGCGGAAGGAATTCTGCAAGCGGCGGCCGAAACTGGCGCCGACTTGTTGGTAGTGGTGGCGCGGCGGCGCAGCTTTTTGAGCCAGTTGTTTCACCGTAGCATATCCACCCAAGTGATACTGCAAACCTCGGTACCCATCCTATTAATGTCCGCCAAAGATTAAACAGAAAACGGCGGTCAACCTACGCTTGCCATAGGTTGACCGCCGTTTGGTAGCTGCTATTTAGAGCTACTTACAGCCGCCAGCCTACCTGTGCGCCGCCATACCAGTTGCGGCCGGGAGCGGGTTGAAAGTAGCGGTTGCCGAAGGCATTGAGGTCATTGCCAAGAGAGTATCGACGGTCGGTAGCGTTTTCAAGGCCGGCAAACACATCCAGCCCGAGCCGGTCGAGGGTACGGCGCCAGCCAGCGCGGGCCGCGAAGGTCCAGTAGCCGGCGGCTTCCACGGTGTTGGCGTCGTTGAGCGGCAGGCGGGCTTGATGGTTGACGGTCGGGCTGAGGTAGAAACCGCGCTTTTCGCTGAAATCGAGGCCGGTGCTGAGCGTGTGCGGGGCAGTGCCGGTGAGGCGGTTGCCGCTGAAGTTGTTACCGCCCGACTCGTAGCGCCCGAAACGGTAGTGGTTATAGGCATAACTCGCCCACAGGCGTAGGCCATAGGGTCCGGCAACTGTGGGAGCCGGGCCAGCCGTGGCAGCTGTTGTGGTTACGTTTGCCTCTGGCGTTGTTTGCCAGAGCCAGCCGCTCAAGGCTACTTCGGCCCCGCGTTGGCGGGTGTTGCCGGAATTAGCGAATAGTTGCACGCCCGCCGTATCGGTGCGGGATACGATGGTCTGGCGCAGTTGGAAATCGTAGACAGCTACATCAAACTTCAGTTGCTGATTGAACAGCGTGCCCCGGGCGCCTACCTCGTAGCTGGTGCCGCGCTCCGCTTGCAAGTTGCGGTTCAGCTCGCCGTTAGAGGTCCTGATTTCTTCTTCCGTCGGCGGCGAGAAGCCTCTGCTGACACTGGTATACACGGATATCTGCGGCGTAATTTCTTTCAGCAACGCTATCCGAGGAGATACTTCCGGCTGAAAGTCCCGCTCGTACTGGAAGCCCACGAAAGGCGGCGTGACAGCATCGGTCAGGCGGTTGACGCGGTAGCGTAGGCGGTTGTAGCTGGCCCCGGCCGTGAGCAGGAAGTTAGCGGGCAACTCGTAGTCAGCCTGCGCGAATACAAAACCCGTAACAGCCCGGATTTCATCGTCGTAGCGCAAGGTGCCGGGGGAACCACCGCGGTTTTGGTAGTTGCGGGAGGTTTCAAAGCCATTCTGCAACTCTGCACCGCCTTGCAGCCGCAGCGTATTGCCGGCTAGCGCCGTGCGGTAGTTGAGCACTGTGCGCCCGCCACCGCCGAGTTGTGTGTTCCGCTCCAGATCTACCAGGAACGGCGTGACGATGTTGCTGCCCGTACCGTAGAGCGTGGTCCGGCTGGAAAGCCGGTCGGTGAAGCGGTACTCGTAGGTGGCGCCAAGCAAGGCAGTGCGAGTAGCGTAGCCGGCCTGCTGTTCTACGGTGCCGGGCGCGGTGGGCGTGCCGGGCCGCGCCTGGCGCGGGTTGGCCTCGAATTGGGCGCGGGTGAGGCTGCCGGGTATCTCGTAGTCGAGGTCGGTGTAGAGGGCGTGCAGAGCCAGGGTACTTTTCTCAGTGGGCCGCAATTCGCCGTCCAGTACCAGCACGTCGCGGCGGAGGCTGCTTTGCTGGCGGTAGCCGTCCAGGGTTTGGCGGGCATATTGGGCGCGAAAGTAGCCGGTGGCGGTGCCGCTTTCTACGGCTACGGTGCTCCGGCGCAAGCCGTAGGAGCCCGCCGTGAAACTGGCTTGCACCCGCGCCTGACCGGCTAGTGGCCGGCGGTTTTCGAGCAGCACCGCGCCACCCGTGCCGGCACCGTACACGCTGGCAGTAGGCCCTTTTACCACTTCCAGGCGGCCAATCTGACTCGGGTCGAGCAGGTTGAGCGACGTGCTGCCGCTGGCTTCGGTAAAGGGAATGCCTTCGTAATACACCTTCACGTTGCGCACCCCAAACGGCGAGCGGAGCGTGCTGCCCCGCACACTGAGGCGGTAGCTGGCCGTCGCCCGCTCTTCTAGCCGCACGCCGGGCAGCGTATTTACCGCCTGCGTAAGGGCGTTCTGCGGAAACCGCTCGAAAGTAGCCGCGTCCACTACCCCTACAGCAGCGGCAGTGCGGCGCAACGGCAATTGCTGGCCGTAGCCCGTGACGGTGGTTTCAGGTAGGCGTACGGCGCGCGAGGTATCGGGGGCAGCAGTTTGAGCGAAAAGCGAGGCGGGCAGCAGCAACAGGGGCGCGGCGTAGCGGTAAGGCATCAGAAGCAAGGATAAGATTCGTTGCTGCTTAACCGTTATTCTGGTGTTAGGGTTGGGAAGTGGTAGTAATCAGTATGTAATAATTTATAAACAAGAAGTCCACCGTTCAGCTATTGCCATGTCAACGCTTTATCTGCCCCGCCGCCACCGTCGCGCTCTGCTGTTGCCGCGGGGATTGGTAGCCCTTGGGTTTCTGCTGTTGATAGGCTGCTCCGCGTTAGTTGGCCAGCCCGAACTTCGCCGCTATTCCGTGATGCAGCTGACTATGCCCGTCGTGTGCAAGCGCCCCGACCGGAATGCTGGCAACTGCCTACCCTCCGCTCAGGAAATTAAGCGCATGGGCTTTTGGCAAACCGTCGATTTCACCGGCAGTTCCGTCACCGACAGCAGCACATTGCACTTAATTCGCTACCACCTACGGGCTATGCAGCAACTAAAAACGTCCACGGGTCTGGCGGTGCGCTTTCACGAAAAAGCTCGCTACGGCAGTTTAGTTGATGCGTTGGATGAGGCGAATCAAGCCAACATGCGTAAGTACTTTGTTGACATTCATTCCTCTGTCACCACGCTATACGTGCTTCCAATGCTGCGTTCAGCAAGCTTTGTAGCTGCTGAAGTCGACACGCTACCAGTTGAAACAAACCCAGTAGCTACCACAGGTATTAGACGCTGGCTCGACCGTATCAACAGCCACTTGGAGAACCAAGCTTGGGGCACCATCCTGCTGGCCGGATTGAGTGTTTGGCTACTCGTAGCACTCGGCCAGTGGTTGCTGCAGGAAGAATAGCGTATTTCTTATTCCAATATTCGACTAATGACTATTCCGCTTTATCTCCCCCGCCGCCACCGTCGGCCCTTACTGTTCCCGCCGGGCCTGTTGGCGCTGGCGTGGCTGCTATGGCTAGGCTGCGTAACGTTGCCGCGGATGCGGGGAATGGAGAAGCCACAGGTGGTTGTGCATTTAACTATGCCACCCGTTCATGCAGCTGATAGTAGCCCTTACCCAATTGTGAAGCTTGGTTGGGTGGCGCTATATTCGTCGCCTTTCGAAATAGAAAAATTTCGTCCATGGCAAACTCTTGCTTTTAGTGGCAATCTGTGGGCGGATTATTTCACTTACAAACAAACGGAAACAAATATTATCAAACTCCACAATGCTGCTAATCAAGCGAAAGGGTTGCGCATTAGATTTGCTTCACAAGCTCCATATCGAGCTTTAGTATGCACGCTGGACCTTCTAAATCAATATGAGATTACAAAGTATTGGGTAGATATATGGCACAGCCCAACTACGCTTTATGCTTTTACCAGTGTCCCCAACAAAATCAAATCCTCCCCACCAGAACTCATGCCATGTGGCGGCAATAGATATATAGAACCACCTACTATTATTTCGCATAATCTTCCTACTTGGATTACCTCATTGGTTGAACCCAATATTTTAAACGAGTCATTTTACTGGCGCAACTCCACAATTCTATTACTTCTACTAGCGTCTACTTCTGTTATTCGCCTGTACCGCCAGCACTGGACCGGCTAGAAGCTCGTTTGTAACTTAAGCCCGACAAAAGCAGTTGAACAGAAGTACTGTTTCGCTTCACCAAACTCATGAAAACGACTGCTTTACTTGCTGCGGCCTGCTTGGCTGGCAATACCACTATTGCCCAAAACGTACCGCCGGAAGGCACGCCGTTCAAGATGACGGGCAACATCTATTTGCCTAAGAAACTGCCCGTTACCGAGGAGCGCGTAAAGGCACTGACCGTCCCGGCTGGCTTCACCGTCACCAAATACGCCGAGGGCTTAGACATGCCCCGTATGCTGGCCCTTGCACCTAATGGCGACGTGTACGTTTCCAACCGCGTGAAAGGCACCGTGACCTTGCTGCGCGACGCCAACAAAGACGGCAAGGTAGAGACAACCAAGCAAGTAGCGCAACGTGAGCATTTGCACGGCTTGGCTCTCAAAGACAACAAGCTCTACATTGCGGCCGTGCGGGAACTGTATGTGGCCGACATGAAGGCCGATGGCACCCTAGGTGAGCTAAAGACGCTCTACAAAGACCTGCCCGACGCGGGCCAACACGCCAACCGTACCCTCAACTTCGGGCCCGATGGTAAGCTCTATCTCTCCGTAGGCAGCACCTGCAACGCCTGCGATGAAGACAACCCTGAAAACGCCACCCTGCTCCAAATAAATACCGATGGCTCGGGCCGCCGCGTGTACGCCACCGGCCTGCGCAATACCATCGGCTTCGACTGGCACCCGACCACCAAAGTCCTCTTCGGCATGGACCACGGCATCGACTGGCTCGGGGATGAAGATCAGCAGGAGGAATTCAACCAAATCAAGGAAGGCGCCAATTACGGCTGGCCCTCCATCATTGCCGACGGTAAGCCCTACCCTGCCAACAAGCCCAAGAGCGGCGAATCCTACGAGCAATTTGATGCCAAAGCGGTACGCCCATTGTTGCTTTACAAAGCCCATTCGGCCCCATTGGGTTTGGTTTTCAACCGCAGCCGGCAGTTGCCAGCGGAATACAAGAACGACGCTTTCGTGACCATGCACGGCTCCTGGAACCGTGCGCAGCCGTCGGGCTACAAAATCGTGCGGGTGCACTTCAACGAGCAAGGCCAACCCCAGCAGTTCGAGGACTTCGTAACGGGCTGGCTGGTGGAAGGTGGTAAGTCGGAGTTTGGCCGCCCCTGTGCCATTGTACAAGCCAACGACGGTTCGTTGCTGGTATCGGACGATGACAACGGCGTGATTTATCGGGTGGCTTACGCTGGTAATAAAGCCGCTCCGAAAGCCAAGAAGGGCAGTTAGAATCTACCAGAATTAAAACTAAAAGCTCCCCTCCTTTAAAACCGGAGGGGAGCTTTTAGTTTTTAGTTTTGTTTTCAAGTGTAGTTGCCTCTTGTTCCTTATATGCCCGCCCTTTCTCCCGATCTACGTAAAGCCTTATTCAACCTTTCCCAGCGCGAAAAGGACCAGCTTCTGGCCCGCTTGGTCGCGCAGGATTCTGTCCTGACCGAGCAGCTTACCTTTCGGTTGCTGGAAGGAGAAGATGCCCTCGAAATCCGGCGAGAACGGCTGCGCACGCAAGTAGACGATCCGGTGCGCGGCTACCATCAAACCCCCAACGACCTGCTTCACATTGTGCGGCAGTTGCAAGCCCGGCTTGCTTACCACGCCCGCATCACCGGCGACACGTTCGGCGAGATAGAGCTGACGTTGCGCTTGCTCACCAACATCTTCCGCCATCAGCCCGCCGCCGTTGCGCAGCTGCACGGTCCTACTCAGCCGTTGCTTCAGCACTTGGCCCGCCGCACCCACGACGTGCTCAAGCAAACCAGTAAGCTCCACGAAGACTATCACCTTGAGTTCAGCCCAGCGCTCAACGAACTCCTGACGCTGCTTTACCAATCGGCGGCCGCGCCTCTAGCCCGCGAGCTGGGTGTTCCGGTTGCGTTATAGTTGAGTTGGCACTGGTGTTTCGACTAGGGCATAGTGCAGTTCAGCCCGCTGATTTACCGTTCGCTGAAATTCAGTTTCAAGAGGCAGAGCAAGACGCTAGGTTTGGTTTATCAATTCACCAAATCCTCTGGCTTCCCGATGAACTTACTCGCCTGCTTCCGTCCTCTTTCCGTCTGCGCTGCCTTGCTGCTAGCCAGCACTTCCTTTGCCGCCACACCCGCTACGGTTGTGGGTGACACTTCGCCTTCCCCTGTTTACGCTGGTTCTGACGTGCCTGCAGCCCATCCGACCTTCACGGTGCGCGTGATGGGCAAAGGTCGGCCCATGCTTTTGATTCCGGGGCTGACTTGCCCTGGCGCGGTGTGGGACGAAACGGTGGCTCGTTACCAAAAACAGTATCAGTGCCACGTGGTATCAATAGCGGGTTTTGGTGGCACCGCGGCAGCAGCCAACACCAACCAACTGCTGCTTAATGTGCGCGACCAGCTCCTTGCGTACATCAAAACGCAGAAGCTCGACAAGCCGGTAGTGGTAGGTCACAGCCTGGGCGGGTTCATGGGGCTGTGGCTGAGCGTGGCAGAGCCTACTGCTGTGGGGCCGCTGGTAATTGTTGATTCGTTGCCATTCTTGGCCGCCGTACAGAACCCGGCTCTCACGGTTGAAGCCGCCAAACCAATGGCTGAGAACATGCGCCAACAAACCAGCAAAGGTAAAATGACGCTAGCCATGCAGCGCCAAATGGTGGCTGGCCTCGTGACGGACACCGCCCGCCAAACCCAAGTGGCTCGTTGGGGCCAGCTCTCCGACCCGGCCACCGTAGGCCAAGCTATGTACGATATGTACACCACCGATTTGCGCCAAGACGTTGCCCGCATTCAGCAACCGGTACTGGTACTCGGGGCTTGGGCGGCCTATCAGCAGTACGGCTCCACCAAGGAAAGCACTAGGGCTGTTTTCGAGCAGCAATATGCCAAGCTACCCCAGCACCGCATCGAAATGTCGGAAGCTGGCCGGCACTTCCTGATGTACGACGACACAAGCTGGTTTTTCGCGCAGACCGATGCGTTTTTAGGCCAGAACAAAGTGGCGAAAAAGTAAAATTCCCTCTTACTAGCCGTTGTGGCCTCAACTGAAACGCTGAGTTTACAACGGCTAGCACTTTCACATACCACTTCTTCACGCGCCTTTACCAATCGACTATGCTACTCGAAAAGGAATTCGCCATGTTACAGCTTGAGCTGTCGGTGAAAGCCAAGAATGGGCTTGACTTTATTGTGGCCGCCAGTCTGGTTTGGGCAGCTATTGCCTTCGTCTGGATGCTGCCCAACTCGCCGGGGCTGAATGGGTTTATCACGTTTTTTGTGGGCGCTGCTACGCTGCCGCTGGCGTGGCTTTTCTCTAAAGCACTCCGCACCACCTGGGCAATTGCGCACAATCCGCTCCAGCCTCTAGGCTTGTGGCTGAATTTTGCGCAGCTATTTTACTTCCCTATTCTGATGTTCATTTACAGTAAGTATCCTGCGCACTTCATCATGACTTACGGCATCATTACCGGGGCCCATTTCTTCCCTTACGCCTGGTTTTACAAGGCCAAACCTTTTGCCATCATGGCTGGCGTAATTGCGGTGGGGTGCCTGTTGATTGGGGTGCGCACCTCAGAGGCAACGTTGTACTTGATTCCGGTTTTTATGGTCTGTTCGTTGGCCGTATTGGCTGGTCTGCTTTACGTTTCTTACCGCCAAAACAAGAAAGCCTACTCTCTTCTGGCAGCGCAATCCCAGTAACTTGGGCATCCTTGCCCCCTACGTAATCCTATGTTTTCCTACGCCGCCGTTCCGCCACCTAGCCGCCTGTATTGGTGGTGCCAGTTGCTCGGGTGGAGCCTGTATTTCTTGATTAGTGCAGCCGCTTTCGCTTTTATGGGCGTGCGCTCCAGCGAGATGCTAACCATCAACTTAGTGATTGCCGCAACCATGCTGGCTATTACCCATTGGCTGCGCTATCATATTCGGGCCAACCGCTGGGAGCACCTGCCGCCTTTACCCTTGCTGGGGCGGTTACTGGTGATGCACGCTGTGTTGGCGGTAATTAGCCAGGTGATTATCTGGGCAATTATCATCTTATTAATTCAGCCCACTGGTAATGGCAAGCCGCAAGGCTGGCCCCAATTTGTGGGCTATGCCATCAACGTCAATATACTGTTGTGGCTGTGGGCCGGCTTCTACTTAGGGTGGCATTACCTGAGCAGCTACAAGCAAGCCGAGGTAGACAAATGGAAACTCAGTGCTGCCGTACAGGAAGCCGAAATGCGCACGCTGAAGGCTCAAATCAACCCGCACTTCATGTTCAACGGGCTCAACAACATCCGGGCCCTGGTGATGGAAGACCCGGCCCGCGCCCGCGACATGATTACGCACCTCTCCGATTTGCTGCGCTATTCCATCCAACTCAACAGCGCCGAGCGGGTGCCCCTGAGCCGCGAGTTAGAAATAGTGCGGCATTATCTGGAGCTGGAAGCTATGCAACTGGAAGAACGCCTTCACTACTCGCTCGACGTGGACCCAGCGGCATTGCCCGTTCTTATTCCGCCCATGACCTTGCAGTTGCTCGTCGAGAATGCCATCAAGCACGGCATTGCGCCCCGCCCCGAAGGCGGCAGCATTCAGCTCACCGCCCAACTCGACGCGGCGGCGCAACTGCACATTGTGGTGCGCAACACCGGCCGCTACCAGCCCAAGCCCGACCACGCAGGCTTGGGCCTACGCAATGCCCGCGAGCGGCTAACTCTCCTATTTGGTAGCGCCGCTACCCTACACATCGGCAACAACGAGGCCACCACCGATACGGTCGTGGCACAGTTGCGCGTGCCGGTGCAAGTCAACGCGGCGGCTCTCACCGCCTGAACCCGCTGTTTACTTATTTCTGTATGAATATTCTTCTCGTTGATGACTCGCGTTTGGCCCGTACCGAGTTGCGCCACCTGCTGCAAGCCTTTCCCGACGTGGCAGTTGTCGGCGAAGCGCGGCACGCGGCCGAGGCGCGCACCCGAATTCAAGAGTTGCAGCCCGACTTGCTGCTACTCGATATTCACATGCCCGGCGAAACCGGCTTCGAGTTGTTGGCCTCGCTAGAAGCCGCACCGCACGTTGTCTTCACGACCGCCTACGATGAATATGCTCTCCGGGCCTTCGAAGTCAATGCCCTAGACTATCTGCTCAAACCCATTGAGACGAGCCGACTAGCAGCGGCCCTGGGCAAGGCCCGCCTCAAACTAGGTCCACCGGTCCCGGCTACAGCTAGCCCGATGCCCGCCCCTGCCCTACTGGAACCTGCTCCGACGCCCCTAACCGAACACGACCAAGTGTTTGTGAAAGACGGCGAGAAGTGCTGGTTTGTGCGGCTGGCCGACATTCGTCTTTTCGAAATCAACGGCAGCTACACCCAAATTTACTTCGACCAGCACCGCCCACTTATTCCGCGCACCTTACAGCATCTGGAGCAGCGCCTCGACCCACGCGTCTTTTTCCGGGCAAACCGCCAGCAGATCATTAACCTTAAATGGGTGGATGGCATCGAACCCTGGTTCAGCAACTCGTTGAAAATTCATCTCCGCGGGGTCCTGAAGTGGAAGTCTCGCGTCAGCAGTCCATCCGATTCCGCGAACTGCTAAGCCTGTAGCTTGATTCTACCCACCGAGACGTAGTGGCGGCTACTATTCAGTTGGTCGCCTTAAGCGTTGCTGTTATGTAGCAGGTATTGGCATTGCTCTCCCATGAATCATGCGCGCGCTATCGGGATGACAACCAAGCTCATGCGTATTCGGTGGTACTTGATGCTAGAACGCTAGCAGGGCGGTAATAAGTAAGATAGCGTATCCTTTGCTCGTCAAAAGCTGTATCTTATTCTATCCGCATCTAAAACCTACCAGCTGTTCGCCATGTCTACTACTTCTCCGCAGCACGCACGCGTGCCTTTGCATCTCTCCGACAAGGACATCCGCCAAGCCCTCGACGACCTAGATACTAAAATCAAGACGCTACGCAACCGCGCCCACGCCACCACTGCTGGGGCGCCGCACACCTACCACGAGCACATTGCCGCCCTGGAAGTGAAACGCAATAAACTTGCCGAGCAGCTAGGACCAGAACCAACGCACGACACTAAACCTTCGGATCAAGACCATAGTGCGTGGTCTGAGATATGGCACGGCATCGAGAACCTGCGCAACGATCTACGCAACATCATCTAGCACCTTGGCGGCTTTTTGGATCATTGCCAAGTTTATATGTCTCCACATAGTCCTTATCAGCCACTTTTGAAGACGGGTTAAAGTAAGGTTCTTGTTATCCAAGCACCGAAAAGACGCTTCCTTGGAAGCGTCTTTTTTTGTGCCCTTGCTACAGCACAAACAAGGCTTTCATCTCATCAGCCCAATGCTTTTCGCACTGGCCCTTGCCTCTAACTGCGCTGCAACTAAGCAAAGGTTTCCAAATGATGGCGCCGTCGACTTATCCACCTGAATGCATTCGTGAATCCCGCTTACAGTTGCTTGGCCTTTTCCTTTTAAGCATACCAACTAAAAAACGAGCAGTATTCATATAAATCATTGATTCACTGCATTTTATACCAGGAATCAGCACAGTAACGCGCTGATTTTCAATGAAGTCCTGCTTTAGCAGGAATAGCGCCACTGGTAACCGATCAGCTTCCATTCATTACTAAAACAGCAGCATTATAAAAAAATACATTTTAACAATTTTAACTTATAATTTAAATCAAGATAAATATTGTACAAAATGGTAGCATAATCATAAGCTTACTCCTAGCAGCCGCTGCATATATTACAAATCATCGCACTTTATGAATTATTGGTATTATATAAAGTTATTGATATGAATCAGCCTATAAAGCCCATTTCAGCCGTTTTTCTTAACTAAGTTTACTAATCAAAACTTGTAAGCCTTATCGCATAGTTCAATCTATCAGCGCAGGCCGTCAAGTAGAAAGGGCTTTTAGCAGTTGGTTTATTTTGCACTATGGACAAATCTTTACCATCGTTCAAATTAGTATTATTCCTAATCTTGGCTTCACTTCCCTTTATGGGAATGTCTCAGCTTTCCCTTGTTCTATCATCAGCAGCGGGGCAAGGCGCAATTGATGCCCCCACCACATTGCCTGGCACGCTGGTATTCAAGATCAAGCCCGAGTTCCGTCCTCAAGAATCCTCTGGCGCAGTAGCTGGTCCGGTGCTCGATGCCTTATTGCACCGCCTTGGTGCCACGCAGGTACAGCAAAAGTTTCCTAACACCATACGCCCCAACTACGAACGGCCCGGTGCTGTTGATTTGAGCTTGGTGTACCAAGTGTGGTTCAACGAGGAGGTATCGATAAGCAAGGCGCAAAATGCGCTGCTAGGCACTGGCATACTCGAATACGCCGAACCACTGTATTACCGTGCGCCGCTTTACCTGCCCAACGATCCACTGGCCGATTCTACGGTTGCCCCTGGTCAGTATCACCTTAAAAAAATCCGCGCCTATCAAGCTTGGGATTTAACTCAAGGAGACACCACAGTCTTGATTGGCATTACGGATACCGGTTTTCGGCTTTCCCACCAGGACTTGGCTGGCCAGTGGCAGCGCAACTACCAAGACCCACCCGACGGCATCGACAACGACAACGATGGATACGTTGACAACTACCGCGGCTGGGATTTCGCTGATCGTGACAACAACCCCGCTCCAAACTCAGCATCGCAGCCGCTTCATGGCGTGCACACGGCAGGAGCTGCTTCGGGCCGCGCCGATAACGGAGCTGGTATTGCCGGCGTAGGGTTCAAGTGCCGCTTCTTGCCGCTGAAAATCTATCCAAGCACCGCGACCGGTACCTTCGCTGGATATGAGGCCATCGTATATGCTGCCGATCATGGCTGCAAAATCATCAACATGTCCTGGGGTGGCGCCGGAGGCCGGTCTCAGTTCGAGCAAGATGCCATAACGTACGCGGCCATCAACCGCGACGTGGTGCTAGTAGCATCGGCTGGCAACACCAATGCCGAACTAGACTTCTACCCTGCCAGCTACGACCACGTACTATCAGTTGGCTGGTGCGGAGCTACAGATATCCGCTCGAACAGCGCTACCTATAGCCGACGGATCGATTTGATAGCGCCTGGTGAAGCTATTTATACCACGTGGGGCGACACAGATGCTGATTATATCCGCGCTAGTGGTTCCTCGTTTTCGGCTCCTTTGGTAGCAGGTGCGGCCGCGCTGGTACGCGCCCGGTTTCCGCAGCTTTCGTCGGCGCAAGTAATTGCGCAGCTGCGAGCTACTACTGACAACGTGTATAATCTACCCGGCAACGCCGCTTATATCGGTAAGCTAGGCACCGGCCGCCTGAACGTATTCCGGGCTGTGCAAGCCAACAACCAGCACGCTGTCCGCCTCACGCAGTGCGTATTCAGCCCTGCCAAACCGATATATCAACTCAACGATACTGTTCGGCTGACCATTGAGATGCAGAACCTGCTGCAACCGATGCAAAACCTGACGCTGACTGTTACGTCGCTCTCGCCTTATGTGACCGTGCGGCAGGGCTCGTTTACTACAACAGGGTTAGGCACAATGTCTAGGGTTTCCAATGCGGCTGCGCCGTTCCAACTGCTAGTAGCGTCGGCAGCGCCCGTCAATACGTCCGTGACGTTGCGTTACCGTCTCTCCGACCCAGCTACGGGCTATCAAGATGACCAGTACGCCACCATCGTCATCAACCCGGAATACGTGGTACTTAATGCCGGTAACTTGGCGGTCACCCTTTCGCACCGCGGCAACTTGGGCACCGATGGGCTCGGGTCTGATAAAGGAGAAGGCGTGCGGTACAAAGGCGGCAACTCTATGTTGTACGAAGGCGGCTTATTGCTCGGCACTGGCACTACCCGCATTTCCAGCCGTCTGCGCAACGACCGCAACAGTACGGATGTCGACTTCTACACGCAGGCGCAAGCCACTTTGCGCCGCCAAACCTCTATCAATCTAACGGCTACGGGCATTCTGCGCGACTCTTTGCCGAGCGCAACCCGCAACCGCACCGTAGGGGTGCAGGTGCGCCAGCAAGGAACTTCTTGGTCTCAGGGCGTGGAACGTGACTACGTGACGATGGAATACTACATCAAGAACGTAACTGCCGATACTTTGAAACCTCTCTACGCTGGCATTTTCGCCGACTGGGATATGGGTGACTACAGCCATAACGCAGTGGTTTGGGATTCTGTACGCCACCTTAGCTACGCCTACAACGTGAATACGCCTAATGCGTACGTAGGAGTGCAGTGGCTGCGGGGCGGTACTGTATCGAGCTACGCTATTGATGTAAATGCGCCCGTGGGCAATGCTGTGCGCCTAGCGAATGGATTCAGTCGGGCCGAGAAAATGCTGACGTTGAACAGCGGCACCCGACAACGTACAGCCGGTGTAGCCAAAGGCACTGACATTGCGCAGGTAGTGTCCGCCGTGGTGCCTTCCTTAGCCCCCGCCGATTCGGTGGTCGTCACGTTTGCAATAATAGCGGCACCTACCCTGGCCCAGCTACAGATTGCCGCCGACGATGCCATAACCCGCTATACTCAAAGCCAGTTGCTGCCCGTCAAGCCGGCTGTTGCCCAAGTGGCATGGCAGTTGTACCCCAACCCTACTTCCGGCCAAGTGCGAGTGGAGGTATCAACTGGTTTCGGCGCCAAACGACTAGAGGTGCTAAGCGCCCTAGGTCAAGTAGTAAAGCAACAGGCATTTAATACCTCAACTGCAACGCTGGATTTGCAGGAACTACCAGCCGGGGTATACATGGTGCGCATGCAAGGCACTACCAGTAGCCTAACCCGTCGCATAGTACTGACGCACTAATACTCTCTGAAGCGAAGCGTCTTGCTTAGGAAAGAGAATGTTCTTTTCCTTGAGCAAGACGCTTCATTGTGTTCGGCCTTTTGGCGACTGAAACTGCATGCGCAATGCAGCATTTATTTCCAGTTAGATACCATGTAGTATGATTGCCTAGCTGCTAAAATACTATGGCTTTATATACGCTGCTAAATCTTTCAACATATGCTTCAGCCGCAAGTTGAACATAGGTACGTACAGGAATGCATAAAACCCTATTAATCGTCATAAAGAACAAATAAGTATCTACTAATTTTATTAGCATATCTCTACTGACTAGCTTTGCACCTACGAAAATACAACTGTATATTACACAACCTATATAGTTATTAAGATCGAATTAAAGGGCGTTAAAGGCGATTTTAATCATAAAAAATAGGAGCTAATCTTTTTAGAACCGACTAATATCCGTATCTTTGGATATGTCGAAAGTAAAGCTTCCCGTCCCGCCGCCTGTACAGCATTATGCTCGCTGTGTAGATGACAGCCGCCGCCCCTCCGACCACATTGGTGACTGGCCTAAAGCCGGCCATGTGTATCCTATCCAAGTGCGCCGCAACGCGCGTACTGGATTACCTCAAATCCATGTATTGGGTTTTTACGCTGAGCAGCCTTATGGAGCCTTCGCTCGCCACCGTTTTGAAACGGTAGCCGAGGTTTGGCTCAACTAGTTGCTCCACCTATTTTCTAGCCATCCTCTTTCCCGGCTGCTTCCGTCTTATTAGACAGAAGCAGCCGGGCTTCTTTTTGCCTATTCAGTAGAGGGGTGCCCTGTTCAGTTAAAAGACAGTTTACCTCCTTTGAATTGATCTAGCCGCTTATTCCGAAACTGCCTTGGTTCCTATTTCCTGGGCGGGCGTTTCCTTGGTTTCAAATAAAGCTTTGTCGCCGAGATTATATATCTGCTGAATGCCGTGCAGGATATCTTCAAAGTCCAGCTTCAAGTCTTTCAGAAGCCCGGTTTTTAAGTCGAACACCCAACCGTGCACTGTAGGATAACCGTGCTTCAGGTAACGCTGCTGCACGGCGGCCGTTTTGATTACGTTCACGCACTGTTCCTGCACGTTTAGTTCTACCAACCGGTCGTAGCGGGCGGTGGTATCCTCAATGGCGTCTAGCTCCTGGTGATGCAGCCGGTATACGTCACGGATATTGCGCAGCCACGGGTTCATGATGCCTAAGTCCTGAGCCTGCATAGCGGCCTTAACACCCCCGCAGCCGTAATGTCCACACACCACAATGTGTTTGACCCCTAGATGTTGCACAGCATACTCAATGACGGACATGGCATTGAGGTCGATGTTGTTGACCAAGTTGGCAATGTTACGGTGCACAAATACTTCACCGGGCGCCACGCCCATTAGCTCTTCGGCTGTCACGCGCGAATCGCTGCAGCCGATGTAGAGGTAGTCGGGGCGCTGATCACCGGCCAAGCGAGCTAGAAACTCGGGGCCAGTAGCGTTGTGCGTTTCAATCCACTTTCGGTTGTTCTCGAATATTTCGTCGTACGTCGTCATGGGAATCATCGGTTAAGTGAAATGAACTGATCAGCTGGCAAGATAAAGCTATCGATAATGCCAGAAGATACCGCCGTCGGCCGGAGTCCAAAGGCTGGCTTTCTGGCCACTTATTTTTAAAGCTTCATTAGCCCAAGTGTTGCAAGTATAGAAAAGGTTGTAGACCCGACGAGCTTCGTAAAAAGCATCGTAGCGCCCGTAGCTGTGCCCGCTGATGTGCTGGATTTGGCCTTGTGCATCGGGCCGGAAGCTTTTTTGAATGAAGTTAATGAGGCGGATATACTCAGTTGGCGTTAGATAAATTTTTATGCAGTGAGGGCCTACTACGGGCTGGTGGTGAAACGTGGTGTGCATGGCCGAAGTACCCAGCCAAAACATAGCTCGGAAAGCCGTGCTTACTTTGAGTTCAGCCCACGTGGGCGTGTCCAAATAAAATCCTTTGTCGCCCCAGCCAAAGCCAATGTATTGGCGAGTTGTGTCGGCGGCCGGTGTATCAGCGTAGTGAATCGTACGGCTCCAATCAATCTGACTGGTTTGAACCGGCACTACTATATCGGTGTGGACCCCGTTGGACAACACATACGCTTCAATGTCGCCGGGTTTGGGGGTGCTGCGCGTGCCTACTGGTATCACGGATAATACTATTGCCCCTACCCCATACAACGCCACTACCCCCAACAGCCCTATGCCCGTGTACTTTGCAACTTTTGCTATTTTCTTGATGAATCCGGCCATGTAGTGAGGCTTCGTATGGTTGTGTTGTGGAGATAGGCTTTATCCCAACAGTACGAAAAAGTCACCCGGCCGACTCAAACCCTGTTGTTTTGCGCACTACCACAGCTAATAGGCGAAGATGAACGGCTGCACTTCTCTAGTTATAGCTATTAGCAAGCAGTAGCGCTTCAACCTGCTGAATCGCCCGCTGCAAACGCTGAGCCCAGGTCCCACTGATTTCCACTGCCTTAATGCCGTAGTCCTGCAAGGTTTCGCGGTGCGAGACATCTAGCCGCAGCCGGTCGGCGTTCGGGAGCCGTCCGCCATCCTGCACGTAGGGTACATCGGCGGCCAAGTACAGATACAAGTCGGCGCGGTTGAGGGCGTATACTTCGGGTAGCACCGTCAATTCCTGCCCGAACATCAGCTTGGTGTACGATTGGGTGATGTGGATATCGGTGTCGAGTATAACGAGTGCGCTAGGGCCCGTCTGGGCCTGCGCAATGCGGCGTGCGTGTTCCTGCGCCACGCGGTGCAAATCTGCTAAGCTGAAACTAGTGGAATCGGTAATTAAGTCGCGGCCGGCTTCCTCTACCAACGACGCCTGAAAATGCGCAGCCAGTTGAGTAGCCAACGTGGTTTTGCCAGTGGACTCGGTACCTAGCAACACCACTTTACGCACGTAGTAGGGTTTAACGCTGTCGGGCAGAAAGCGCCAGTACGCCACCGGATTCTGACGGATAATCGACGCTGCTATCGGTACCGTTTCCCGCGCCACATCGAACGGCAGGTGCTGAATGTTCATGCGCGCCGCCACCAACTCCCCATACGGTTCCGACGTCACGAGGAGCGAGCATTCGGGCACCACTTGTCGAAATTTATCGGCCCACACATTCGACACCGCTAAGGAGGTTTCCGAGGTATTGGGCAGTTCTCTTTCTCGATATTCCAGCAGTTGAACCCGTACGGCAGCATCACCCGCGTAGGTATTTTGTAGCCACGCTTGCCGTACTGGTCCAGGCAGTTGCTCTTGGTCGCTGCTGCATACCAGCACAGTCAGGTGGTCGCAGTGTTGCCGCGCAAAGTTGATAAGCTCCGCGTGTCCCTTGTGAAAGGGCATAAACTTCCCGAATACAAAAGCCTTGGTGAAACCCATAAGGAATGTGGTCATTCCGACTGTAGCAAGAAATGACTGGTGCTAGAAAGTGTATTGCGCGTTTACATAGAAATTCACCGGCGCCTGCACGAAGTATTTGCGAGTGCCATCGGCTTCCACGTAGCCGTTGTTGAAATACTTGGCACTGGTGAGGTTGTTAGCGAACAAGGACACTTGGTAGCCATTGCGGGCGTACTGGACGCGCGCGTTCAGCAGGATGTAATCGTCGACGGTGGCGGAATTGGCAAAATCGATATAGGAGCGGCTCTGGTAGCGGCCGAGTAGCGCAGCAGTCCAGCGGCCGGCTTGGTAAATCACCTCCTGGTTGACGATGAGTGGCGGCGTGAGGATAGGCTCGAACGTCTCGCGCTGTTCCCGAATGCGGCTGTAGCTGAAAGCCGAGTTGTTGAGTAGGGCAAACCGACCGGTAAGCTGGTAGCGTACGGACGTTTCCAGCCCGGTCCGCAAGCTGCTTTCCACTTTGTTGGTTAATGCCAAGCCGTTCGGGCCGAACTGCCCATTCAGCACGATTTCGTTGCGGAAGTCCATGTAGTAGGCATTCAGATTCAGCTGCCACCTATCGGTTTGATGCCGCACACCTAGCTCCTGGTCCACTACTGACTCTGGTGTCGAGCTGGTTACCAAGGCTAGCCCGGTGCTGTCCGCTAGCAAGTCGTCGTTGCCCCGAACAAATCGTTGCGGGTTGGCTCGCGGCTGGTGCGGCCGAGGCTGTAGTAGAATGTGGTGCGGGGAGATGACGCGAAGCTTGCCCCAACTTTCGGGTTGAAAAACTGCCAGTCGATGATGGGGAGCGGTACACTGCCCTCGTAGCGAAACGAGGTGGCACGGAACTGCGCGTCGGCAAACAGCGTGAATTGCTGTAGCTGTACTTCCAACTTGCTGAAGGCACTAAGTTCCTGTTTGCGGCCGGTGTTGCGGTACAATCGGCCCAATGCTCGTTCGGTGCCCGTATGTTGCCGCTGGTAGGTGTTAGCGTGCAGGCCACTGGTCCAGGTCAGGTGCCGGGTGCGCCGGGTATACGTACTGAAAGCCCCCGCCCACCCCGACTGAAACGCGTACTTGTACAGCTCGGCGGTGCTTGGCAAGCCAAGGAAGTTATTGAGGTCGAAGTCGTAGTTACCGCGCAGCGCAGAGTAATACACACTAGTGCTTAGCAATGAAGTAGCGCTTAGTTGCCAATCGTTTTGCAGCTGCACCAACGCTTGCGTGAAACGGTCGTTTTCGGCGGTGCCGTTGGCGTTGGCCCGGCGGTTTCGCTGCAACACCGAATCGGCTACCCCGAGCCAGGCCAACTGGTTTTGCTGATGCCCGGCCAGTAGGTTGAACTTCCAGCTCGTTTTGTCCCGAAACAGTCCGCTGCTCACAAACACCGAGCGCGAGGTATTGGCCGACCTATCTTTATATCCATCCGAATGTAGCTCCGACGCCCGCACGTAGAGTGCCTTCTGGTTGCGCAGCCCACTAGCATACTCCCCGAAAATCCGGTAGCTGTTGTACGACCCATACCCGGCCCCAAGCGTGGTGCGTGCGGAATCTCGCAACGTGGGCGAAAACAGTTGAATGCTCCCGCCGTAGCTGGCCGTGCCGTTTTGCGTGGTCCCAACGCCCCGCTGAATCTGCAGGGCACTAACGGAATTGAGAATATCCGGAAGGTTGGAGAAATAAGCGCCTTGGTCTTCTGGCTCGTTTAGCGGCACCCCATTCAGTGTGGTGTTGATGCGAGTTTGATCGATGCCGCGCAGCCGAAAGTAGGCGTACCCTTGCGTGCTGCCCGCATCAGAGTAAGCGGTAATGGCAGGCGTTTCGGAAAGCAGAAACGAGGGCTCCTGGCCGACGCTTTTGCGCGCTAGCGCCTGGCCATCAACGTTGAGGAAGGTTACCGGCGTCAGCTTGTCGGCCTGATAGATTACTGGCACTTCAGGTAAGGCACGCGTGGTATCGGGGTGGGTAAAACTAGCTTGAGGTTGAGTTTGTGCGTGTCCAGCAGTGACGCGCAGTAGGAACACCCCTGCCCCCCATAGTCCTAATTTCATTGTTATGATAGCTACTGCCGCGCTTCGCGGCGACACGAAGGTAACAGCCTGATTGCTGTGCTTGCCTCCGGTTATCTACTCTAAACAGCATTTTTTCTGCTCTCCGATAACTATAAAACGCGACTTCCTTGATATGCGTGTCAAGCCGTAACTTCTTCCAGTACCGGGGTTGGTTTTCTTTTCCAACCAATTAAAATTACGCCCGCAATAACTAGTGCAGTCCCAATTATTTGTTCCATAACTATTTTCTCACCTAGAATAAAATACGCTTGTATAATAGTGGACACGGGGCCAATACCACTTATGATGGCTACATTATTTGAACCGATACTTTTCAGGCCATACGACAGCATAAACGAAGGAATAACAGTAGCAACTACCGCCAATAATAATCCATACAGCCAAAGCCCATTCTGAGCTTGAAAATTGGCAGTTTCACCCATTATTGCGAAGTGCACGAATATTCCGCCCGTAGCGGCAAGCATGGCATAGGCCGTGAATTTAGTGGGGCCCGTGCGCGGAATTACTCTGCCGCTACCCACTATGTACACTGCATAAGTAGTTGCGCATAGAAACACCATAAAGCTCCCGAAATAGAAATTAGGGTTGCTGGAATCAATGGCAAGTTCTCCAAAATACGCAAGCCCGATACCCACATAAGTTAATAGCAAAGCCACCCGCTGAACACCAGATATTTTTTGCTTGAAAAAATAAGCGTTGATAAATACGGCAAACGTTGGATATAGAAATAAAATCAATCTTTCAAGACCCGCCGAAATGTATTGCAGCCCTATAAAATCAAACAAGCTGCTCAAGTAATATCCTAGCACACCCAAAGCCAAAACGAGCACCCACTCCTTCCCTGTCAATTTTACGTTACCGCTCCGGCTACTCACGGCAAAAGCAGCAACCACATAAAACGGCAGTGCAAAAAGCATCCGCAGCGTCAGCAGCGTCAGAGCATCGGTGTGCGTACCAGCAAAAGCTAGTTTTACAATAATTGCTTTTGTAGAAAATAAAACTGCGCCTACAAGCGTAACGACAAATCCAACTAATGAAATGGGGTGTTTGGTACTACCACTCATACTTATGTTGATTAAACACCAGCCTATAAAAACAAAAAGCTGCCCTGAATAGAGCAGCTTTTTGTTTCAAGGCAGACACTACTATTTCTGCGACATTTGGGCAGCACCCGCCTCTTTCAGACGAATTAGGTTCAGAGCCGAGCCGGCTTTAAACCATTCAATCTGGCCCTCATTGTAGGTGTGGTTGAGGGTGATGAGGTCGGTGTCGCCATCAGAGTGGTGCAGACGTGCTTGCAATGGCTGACCAGGTTGGAAACTGGTCAAGCCGAGGATGTCAACAACATCGTCCTCTTCTACAAGGTCGTAATCGGCCTTGTTGGCAAAGGTGAGGGCCAGCATGCCCTGCTTTTTCAGGTTGGTTTCGTGGATACGCGCGAAGCTCTTCACGATGATGGCGCGCACACCCAAGTGGCGTGGTTCCATTGCGGCGTGCTCACGGCTGGAGCCTTCACCGTAGTTCTCGTCACCCACTACCACCGAGCCGATGCCTTGGGCTTTGTAGTTGCGCGCTACCGCCGGTACCGGCGAGTAAGGCGTACCCGAAGTCAGGGCGTCTTTCACCGAGTTTGCCTCGCCGTTGAAGGCGTTGGTAGCCCCAATGAGCATGTTGTTAGAGATGTTATCAAGGTGGCCACGGTATTTCAACCACGGACCGGCCATCGAAATGTGGTCGGTGGTGCACTTGCCTTGGGCCTTGATGAGCAGGCGCAACCCTTTCAGGTCGGTGCCTTCCCATGGCTTGAAGGGGTCGAGCAACTCCAAACGGTCGGAGCCTGGATCTACGATAACCTGCACCGAAGAGCTGTCTACAGCAGGAGCCTGATAACCGGCGTCTTCTACGGCGTAACCCTGTGGCGGCATTTCCAGGCCGTGCGGCGCGTCAAGTTTCACTTGCTGGCCGTTTTTGGTGGTCAGCGTATCCACGAGCGGGTTGAAAGTCAAGTCGCCGGCAATGGCGAAGGCCGTTACGATTTCGGGCGAGGCCACGAAAGCGTGGGTGTTGGGGTTGCCGTCGTTACGCTTGGCGAAGTTGCGGTTGAAGCTCGTGATGATGGAGTTCTTGCGCTTGGGGTCGTCGGTGTGGCGCGCCCACTGCCCGATGCACGGACCGCAAGCATTAGCCAATACCACGCCGCCCATCTGCGCGAAAGTGTCCAGCAACCCGTCGCGCTCCACAGTGTAGCGCACCAGCTCCGAGCCGGGCGTTACGGTGAATTCTGCATTGACGGTTAGACCCTTGCTTACTGCTTGGCTGGCAATGGAAGCCGCGCGGGTGATGTCTTCGTACGAAGAGTTGGTGCACGAGCCAATCAACCCTACTTCCAGCTTCTCGGGCCAGCCGTGCTCACGCACAGCGGCAGCAAACTGTGAAATCGGCCAAGCGGCATCCGGCGTGAAAGGACCGTTTACGTGCGGCTCCAGCTCGGAGAGGTTGATTTCAATGAGTTCGTCGTAATACTCAGAAGGGTTTGCAAACACCTCGTCGTCTGCACGCAGGTGCTGTGCTACACCAGAAGCTAGGTCGGCAATTTCGGCCCGGCTAGTGCCACGCAGGTAGTTGGCCATGCTTTCGTCGTATGCAAACACCGACGTAGTAGCCCCAATTTCGGCACCCATGTTGCAGATGGTCGCCTTACCCGTGCACGACATGTTTTCGGCACCCTCACCGAAGTACTCCACGATAGCGCCCGTACCGCCTTTTACGGTCAGGATACCGGCTACTTTCAAGATTACGTCTTTGGGAGCCGTCCAGCCCGACAGCTTACCGGTCAGTTTCACCCCGATAATCTTTGGAAACTTCAGCTCCCACGCCATACCGGCCATCACGTCGACGGCGTCGGCGCCACCTACGCCGATGGCTAGCATGCCCAAGCCACCCGCGTTGGGAGTGTGCGAGTCGGTACCGATCATCAAACCGCCGGGGAAGGCGTAGTTTTCGAGTACCACTTGGTGAATGATACCAGCACCAGGCTTCCAGAAGCCGATGCCGTATTTATTGGAGACCGAAGCCAGGAAATCGTATACTTCTTTGTTTTCGGAGTTGGCAATGGCCAAATCCTCGTCGGCTCCTACTTTCGCCTGAATCAGGTGGTCGCAGTGCACGGTGCTAGGGACGGCAACTTTGGCTTTGCCAGCCTGCATGAACTGAAGCAGCGCCATTTGGGCGGTAGCATCCTGCATGGCCACACGGTCGGGGGCGAAATCGACGTAGGAAACACCACGCTTATATGCCTGCGAAACAGAGCCGCCGTACAGGTGAGCGTACAGGATTTTTTCGGTCAGGGTAAGCGGACGACCAACGGCAGTACGAGCAGCTTCGATGCGGGAGCCCATGCCAGCGTACACCGCCTTGATCATTTCTAAGTCAAACGCCATAATGCGAAAAGGAAAAATGTGGAGGGAACGGACCTACTTGTAAGAGCAGGTACGCAAATATAGGCGCCTGGTAGGGCGCGTCCCAAACTTTCTGGTCCGCGCTTTCTCACGAAGCTTGTGCTTCTTGCATTTTAAGCGAAACAGTTGGCAGGTGCCCGCCCATTGGGGTTGAGCAAGGCACCAAACCGACGCTTCGTGCTACCTTGACACGCTACCTTATTAAACCAATTTCCGTGGTTTGTAGTTTAGCGCCGAATGTATTGTCTTCTTAAGCTGACTATGTCTGTTCCTTCGCTTTTCCAAAAAGTGGTTCTTGGTGCCAGCCTTTCGCTCTTAGTAGCGGCTTGTGGCACCGGCTCTTCCTCTGATAATCAATCATCTACCGGCGGCACGGCCACGCCCCTTACGGCTGGCACCTGGCGGGGTGCGCTTTCCACGCAAGGCCAAGAAATTCCTTTTTTATTCGACGTAGCCACCGACGGTGGCAAACCCACTGTAACGCTCCGCAACGGAGAGGAGCGGCTCAAGCTCGACGAAATCACAACTGCCGGCGACTCTACTACCATTCGGTTGGGCGTGTTTGATGCGGCGCTGGTCGTTCGGGCCGATGGCACCGACAAGCTGAAAGGCACTTGGGTGAAATACGACGGCAAAGACCCGTACCGCGTGCCATTTACGGCCGCGAAAGCTGCATCCCCGGCTGCTTTGTTTGCAGGCGACGCCAAAATGGCGGCCACTTACGGCGACATGAAGAAGGGCGCTACCTTCCGCGTCGAGTTTCGGGGTGATGATGGCGAAACGTATCCAGCGGTTGGCATCATCCGGCAGGATAGCACGAATAGTGCCTTACTCACTGGTACTTTCCTTACTTCTACTGGCGATTATCGTTACCTAGCGGGCAATTTGGTGAACAAGCCCGATGGCGAGCATGTGATGCTGTCAACTTTTGATGGCAGCCACGGCTTTTTGTTTGACGGGAAGCTCGACAAGCCCGGCAACATCAACAACATCAAAGGCGACTTCTACAGCGGCAAATCTGGCCACGAAACCTGGACTGCTGTGCTTGATGCCAACGCCAAACTGCCCGATGCCAACGCCCTCACGGGTATGAAGCCCGGTCAGAAACGCCTCGACTTCAAGTTCCCGAGTATCTACGAAGGCGGCAGCATCTCCCCCACCGACCCCAAGTACAAAGGCAAAGTGGTGGTGGTGCAAATTCTCGGTTCCTGGTGCCCTAACTGCATGGACGAAACCAACTTTCTGGCGCCTTGGTACGAGAAAAACAAGCAACGCGGGGTCGAAATCATCGGCTTAGGCTACGAGCGCACCCCCGACCAGAAACTAGCGTCGCAGAAGCTGCTCAAGATGAAGCAGCGGCTCAATGTAGGCTACGATTTGGCCGTGGCCGGCATAGCCAACAAGGATTCGGCCAGCACTTCGCTCCCTCAGCTAGCCAAAGTCTTGGCTTTCCCTACTACCATTTTCTTGGATAAGAAGGGCGAAGTCCGCAAGATTCACACGGGCTTCTCTGGCCCCGGCACGGGCAAATATTACCAGCAAGAAACCGAAGAATTCGAGAAGACAGTGGCTAGTTTGTTGGCAGAGTAAGCCACTTGCTAGAAACCTCAGTTAGCATAAACGACTGGAGCGTTAGTTCCCCTCATCATCCGAGGGGAACTAACGCTCCAGTCGTTTATGCTAAGTTGACGCTATAGAGCCAGACGCTTAAACCGCAGCGGCACTTCTCCTTGCGGGCGTAGGGTTACGAGGGGCATGAGAACTGCAGGAGTTTCTGTGGCGGGCTCGATGCTGAAGTGACGTAGCGTTTCCAGCAAAACCAGCTGTATTTCAGTGAGGGCGAAGTGGTTGCCAACGCACAATCGCGGACCGCCACCGAACGGCAAATAGCCGTAGGTAGGCACCGCAGGCACCGCACCCGGCGCAAACCGCTCAGGCCGGAATACTTCGGCATCAGGCCAAAAAGCAGCGTGGTGGTGCAGGCCGTACAGATAAAGCGAAAAGAGCGTACCCTTCGGAATCGGCTGCCCTTGAAACTCGTCGTCTTCCAATGCTACCCGGTCCAGAATCCAGGCGGGTGGGTACAGACGCAGCGTTTCCTGCACCACATACATCGAGTAAGGTAATTGGGGCAAGTCGCTGAATTCGGGGTACGGCCGGCCTGTACCGCATGCATCTCGGTGCGCACTTTATCGGCTACGGCAGAGTGGCGGGCCAGCAGGTAGAACAGCCAGCTCAAGGCGTTAGCGGAGGTTTCGTGGCCGGCTACGAGCAGAATGTTTACTTCATCGAGCAGTTGATCTTCCTGCATGGGCTCTCCGGTATCCTCGTAGCGCGTGTCGAGCAACATTTGCAGTAGGTCGTCGGGCGTTTGAGCGGGGTCGGTGGGCGGGTGTTGGCGGCGCTGTCGGATGTAGCCCCGGATTAGCTCGCGCAGCTCTTGGCTAAGCGCGTCGTGGTGGCGGTAGCTACCCCGGGCCCGAAACCACGGCCGCAGGTACGGTTGGCGCACGGTGCGCACGTAGAAGGCTTGAATTTCCGTTAGAACCTCGGCTAGCCGCTCCCCTTCCGCTTCGGAAAGGCTGGTACTGAATGTGGCCCGCGCCACAATCCGAAAGGCTACCCGCGTCATGGCTTCGTGAATATCTACCACCGCCGTCCCGTCGGGCGTGGCCGTGCGGGCCGTTAGTTCGGCAGTCCATTCCTCGGCGGCCGTTTGCATTAGCTTGGTCAGGCCCGCCAAGCGCTGCCGATGAAAGCCGGGTTGAATCAGGCGACGCTGCCGCAGCCAGTCGGCTCCCTCGTTGGTGAGCAGTCCGCGGCCCAAATAGCGAATCAAGCCGTGGGTGAGGTCGGACTTCAGGTAACGCCGATGGTTTTTTTGCAGGATATGCTGCACCAACGCCGGGTCGCGCGTGACAATACCGGGCCTTACGCCCCCTAGATACACCCCAACCGTGTCACCGTACTCGGAAAGAATTCCGTTGAGCCGCCCAATAGGGTCACGGGTGAAAGCCACCGAGCCGAGCAGGGTACGCCAGCGCGGCACCCACGGTACCAAGGGTTTGGCGGGTGCCGCCGCAGTTTCAACAGGAGAGACAGACATAGCTAAACAAACCAAAAAGTTAAGCAGCGCGGCCGCAAGTGTACCACCTAGTTAGCAGACGTCCAGCGGCGCAGCCAGATTATATCTACACTCCAGACAACACAAACCCGTAAGTGGTGCGTACACAACCAGTAATTGGCCACGTAAACAAGTGGCTAGCCACCACTCCGCACTTCCTTTCTCGAAAACCAAACCAATTTCTTATGTGGATTCAACAGAAAACCACCCCCGCCCCTCTCGATGAGCTCCAAGGCCGTACGGTAGGCCTCAAGTTCGAGTGCAACCAGTGCCATACGGAAGTTTTCACGGATCTACTTGGCGTACCCGCCGCCGACCATTTGGCTAATTCCACCGAAGACGACGGGCAGTTCGAAACCGAAGAAATTAAGTGCCCCGGCTGCGACATGATTCACGAAATCACCGTCAAGAGCACCTTTGACGGCGTGACGTTCGAGGTATCCGAAGTGGCACCCGAAAGCGTGGAGTATCAGATAGCACAGTAGTTGCTAACACAAACAGCATAAAAACCGGATGGCTGGCAAGTTGCCAGCCATCCGGTTTTTTATTGACAATTACTCGAAGCCAACGTATTTCAGCCCTTTGGGTACAAGTCGCGGACCCTTGTGATACACGTCGACGAATAGATGCAGCGTGTCATTACTAGCAGTCCGAAACGTATAATGATCTAGTATTCCGCCTCGTCCATTAATGTGCCTACTTGTTAAACGGTCATTTAGTTGAATAGCTGGCTGAGTATAACTAGGGTCACTCATCGAGTACCGCCCTATTAGTTCTAGCGGCTGGTTGTCAGCAGTGCGCAGATTTTTTAAAAAGCCAACGGAGAAGTTTATGCTTCGCCCTATATCTCCTTGCTTTAGTTTTAGCGGATTATGTGCAGTATAGCCATAGGTACTATCGGAAGAAACAGTTGGTACGAGCGTACCTTTCTGCGCATAAGCAACAGTAGTTAGTAATAAGAGTGGCACTACTAGTATTCTCATAAAATAAAAACGTAATACTTCGCGCTACTTCTCCCGCTCTATAGTGTAGTTGATTAGCTGCTCCAAGGAGCTACGGGAAGGCGAATCAGGAAACGTACGAAGGATAGTTAAGGCCTCGTCGCGGTACTTTTCCATCACCCGGATTGCGTATTCTAGGCCCCCGCTCTTCTTCACAAACTCAATTACGGCCTGCACCCGGTCTTTCCGCCCGTCGTTGTTCTTGACATTGTAGATGACGCGGCGCTTGGTGAGCCAATCGGCTTGTTGCAACGAATAAATGAGCGGCAGCGTCATCTTTTTTTCTTTGATGTCAATGCCGACTGGCTTGCCGATTTCGGCCGTACCGAAGTCGAAAAGGTCGTCTTTGATTTGGAAGGCCATGCCCACTTTTTCCCCAAAAAGCCGGGCGCGCTCAATGGTTTCCGTGTCGGCGCCAGCGGAGGCGGCTCCAACGGCACAGCAGGAAGCAATAAGGGAGGCGGTTTTTTGTCGGATGATATCAAAGTACACATCCTCGGTAATGTCGAGGCGGCGGGCCTTTTCGATTTGGAGTAGTTCGCCCTCGCTTAACTCGCGCACGGCGTTGCTCACTAATTTAAGCAGCGCGTAATCGTCGTTTTCGAGACTGAGCAGCAGACCTTTACTCAGCAGATAATCTCCGACCAATACGGCAATCTTGTTTTTCCAGAGAGCATTAATGGAGAAGAAACCGCGCCGGTAATTGCTTTCGTCTACTACATCGTCGTGCACGAGCGTGGCGGTGTGTAGCAACTCAATAAGCGCCGCGCCACGGTAAGACGCTTCGGGCAGCGGGTCGCCACCGCTGATCTTGGCCGTGAAAAACACGAACATGGGCCGAATCTGCTTGCCCTTGCGCTTCACAATGTAGCCCATGATTTTATCGAGGAGCAACACCTTGGTTTGCATGGACGCCCGGAATTTTTGTTCAAATTCCGCCATCTCGGTGGCAATTGGCGCCTGTATTTGGTCCAGCGTAACGTTCATGCAGCGGTTTTGGGCGCTGCAATGATACGGGGAAAATGGTGAAATAAAGAGGTGGTGAAGAGCTGAGTTGGAGAGTTAGTGAAATGAAAAGAACGATGGTCTAAACGTTCTTATGTACCCCGGCGGAACATCATCCCTTCAGCGTGTATCTTCGCTCTATGCCTACGCAACCCGTCCGCCTCGATTTTCAACTGACCAACTCACGCCATAACCGGCCTTTCACCGCCGACGCCCGCTACCTGTCCGATGGTCAGCCCAAGCCAGTGGTAGTGTTTGTGCACGGCTTTAAAGGGTTTAAGGACTGGGGGCACTTTAACTTGCTGGCTGATTATTTTGCGCAGCAAGGCTTTGTATTTGTGAAGCTAAATCTGTCGCACAACGGCTTGGTAGTGGGCGGCACCGGCGACCTGGAAGACCTCGAAGCCTTTGGTCGAAACAACTTCTCACTGGAACTCGACGACATTGGCACTCTGCTGGACTCGCTGGAACAACCTACTATAACTGGTATTCCGGCCATCGAAACCGACCTTACCCGCCTTGCCCTGATAGGCCACAGCCGCGGCGGCGGCTTGGTGCTGCTCAAAGCCGCCGAAGATCCGCGGGTGCAGGCCATAGCTACGTGGGCTGGTATCAACAACATCAATCCTGGCTGGCCGGAGGAACTGATGCAGCAATGGCAGCAGCAAGGCGTCTATCACGTCGAAAACAGCCGAACCAAGCAGCAACTGCCACTCTACTACCAGATTGTGGAAGACTACCACGCCAACCGCTTGCGCCTCGACATCCCGCACATTGTGCGCCGCAAGCTGCACAAGCCTGTGCTTTTCCTTCACGGCGACCAAGACGAAACCGTATCCGTGCAGCGTGCCCATGAGCTAAAGAACTGGAAGCCCGAGGCCGAATTGCTGATTCTCCCCAACGTTACGCACAACTTTGGTGGTGCCCACCCGTGGGCCTCCGAGGAATTACCCGCAGAGGCAAAACAAGCTGCCGATGCCACAGTCGAGTTTTTTCAGCGGGCGTTGCCATCAACCAAGTAGCATGTAGCCTCAGCTTATTCAACTAGCACTGATGGCAGCCTGCACTAGTTACTTTGCTGACTTATTATGCTTCGTTAAACGCTACTTGTTCATTGCTTCATGGCAACCGCTTACCTTCTGCTTGGCTCCAATCTTGGCGACCGACTAGCCATTCTTACTGAAGCCCTGCAGCAATTGGCAGCTCTCGCTGGCTCTTTGGAAGCCGTATCGGGATTGTATGAAACTGCCGCGTGGGGCCTCGAAGATCAGCCCGCTTTTCTGAATCAGGCGGTGCGTCTGCATACTATGCTCTCGCCCGAAGCTCTACTAGATGCGTGTCTGCAAACAGAGCAGCAAGCCGGCCGCAAACGAAAAATTCGTTGGGGAGCCCGGACCCTCGATGTAGACATACTTCTCTACGACGACCTTGTGCTAGATACGCCCCGCCTCACCGTTCCTCATCCGCGCCTGTCAGAACGCCGATTCGCGCTAGTGCCGCTAGCAGAAATTGCTGCCGAAGTTGCACACCCAATACTACACCGAACAATAGGGGAATTACTCGCAGCCTGTGAAGATGAACTGGCAGTGGTGCGAATCGAAAAATGAAGCTTTTTGGTTTTACTACCAAGTCACGGCCAAGCTAGGTTAGCGACTGAGCATATAAATGGCAACGGCTACTTAGGAGCCTCCAAGACAATGCAACCTTGTCCCAGGCTGAATTTATTGTTGCAAAGCTGCTCACAGAAGCATTACTGTTGACTTTGAGTCTCTATTGTTTGCGCCACCCATAAACAAAAGGAAAGGCCCTGCGAAACCATCCGTAGGGCCTTTCCTTTTGTTTATGGGTGGCTACAAAGTAGCTGAACTTACCGATACCTCCGGTGCAATTTTTTTCACCAATCCTTGCAGCACCTTACCAGGGCCACACTCCACAAACTCTTTGGCGCCATCCTGGACCATGCGCTGTACACTTTGCGTCCAGCGGACGGGAGCGGTGAGTTGGCGCACCAAGTTTTCCCGAATTTCGTCGGGATCACGGTGCGGGGTAGCGTCCACATTCTGGTAAATAGGGCAGATACCAGCGGAGAAAGTGGTTTTAGCAATAGCCTCTGCCAAAGCAGCTTCCGCCGACTGCATCAAAGGAGAATGGAAAGCTCCGCCTACCGGCAGTGGAAGAGCCCGTTTAGCACCAGCGGCTTTCAGCTGCTCACAGGCCAACTCTATACCACGCTGGGAACCCGATACCACCAACTGACCTGGGCAGTTGAAATTGGCGGCTACTACCACGTTGCCTGCTTCCGTTATTTCCTGGCAGATGCGCGTTGTGGTATCGTCGTCAAGCGCCAAAATAGCCGCCATAGTGCCAGGCTGCTCTTGGCAGGCTACCTGCATAGCTTGAGCCCGTTGGGCGACTAAGCGCAATGCATCTTCGAACTGCAACACTTTGGCGGTTACCAGCGCTGAAAACTCGCCCAGCGAATGACCAGCCACCATATCAGGATTAAGATCAGGCAATACGGCAGCTAGCGCCACAGAATGCAGGAAAATGGCCGGTTGCGTAACATCGGTGCGGCGTAGATCGTCCTCAGAGCCGTTGAACATAACGTCAGTGAGCTGGAAACCTAGGATTTCATTGGCTTGATCCATGAGGCGCCGCGCTTCGGGGTATTGCTCGTACAGGTCACGACCCATACCGCTGAATTGGCTGCCCTGGCCCGGAAAAACTACTGCTTTCATAAGGAGAGAAACGGAGAAAAAGATGGGGCAGCAAGATAGCAGGAATAAAAAAGCCCGCTGCCGGAAGGCAACGGGCTTTGTAAACAGCGCGCTAAGCAAAATTACTAGCGGGTGATTTGCACCCACCCTTTGTAAGTACGCTTGGTGTTGGCCACATCGCCAAACTCGACCTCGGCCTGATAGTAATAGACGCCTTCGACCACGGACGGTGAGGCGCCGCCCTCACTGCGGCTGCCGCCTCCACGCCAGTTGATGAGCGGGTCAGCGCTGCTCTCGTAGATCTTGACGCCCCAGCGGTTGAAGACGGTGAAGTGGGTGCGTCGGATCGGGGTGAAGACCTTGGGCCGGAACGTGTCGTTCTTACCGTCGCCGTTAGGAGTAAAGATGTTGGGCAGCAAGAAGAGCTGGCAGTCCTCTTTGCAGGCGCGGTTGCTGAGCGCGCTGAGCGTGCCGCTCGAATCGACGGCCTGCACGGCATAGCAGGCTGCTTCCGAGGAGAGGTTGCGATGCTCGTAGCTGGTCTGCGTAGCGGGTACTGTAGTCAGGAAGCGCAGCGAATCCTGGCCAGCTGGAGCATAGTAAAGGTTGTAAGCGGCGATGGCACGACTGCAGTCAGCAGGAGTAGTGCTCAGTTGCCAGCTCAGCCGGTTGGTGTAGACCGGCCCGCTGAGGGGGGTTGCAGGCAAATCGAACAGGCGGCTGGCTAGGCTGTCGCAGTTGGACTGTTGCAGGCGCAGCACCGGTGCGCACGGCACGTTGCGCACGGCAATGCACTGCTGCTGGCTTAGGTTCACCAGTCCACTCGGCAGTTTTTCGGGATTGTTGTAGGTGCCGGTCGTTTCGACATAGTAGCAATAGGTCTGACCTTTGATCAAGCGCTGCGTGGCCGTGCCTTGGTCGCGGTAGCTGCCGCCCGTGGCTGTGCTCGTGGCCGTGCCGATGCGCACAAACGGCCCACTCGGGTCCGGGCCTCGGCGGTAGATGACCGTGGGCTGGCGCGTGTTGTCCCAGGGTACATTATAGGTCCAGCGCACGTCAATCGTGTTTAGGTCCGTGGTTGATACAGCGGGCGTAGCCGTCCCCTCCAGGCGCACACTCGAGGCCGCCGTGGCCGTCTCGGTCACCACGTTCTGACTCAGGAACTCCACCTTGTAGGTGTAGGCGCGGTTTTGCGTGTCCAGCGAGGGGTCGGCATCGACGTAAGTCGTGTCATTTGTGTTGGGCGCCACTGTAATAAGTGGCCCGACTTGGGTGAAAGTCTGCGTGCCGCCCTGACCTTGGGCGCGCAGCACGCGAAACTGCTGCGGGTCGGCGAAGGCAGGCGTGCTGCGGGGCTTGGTCCAGCGCACGGTGATCTGGCCGGCACTGGTAGCCGTGCGGTCCACCGTCACGTTGCGCATGAGCAGGGCCCGGCCCGGGAACTCCACGCACGCTTCCTGTGAGGCCAGGCTAGCGCCCCGGCGGGCAGCGGGAAAGCCACGTAGATGCGGTAGCAGTAGGTCTTGCCTCGCTCCAGGCCTTGCCCGCCGTTGGTGTCGGTGTAGTCGACGATGTCGGTGGTGCCCGTGTAAGTGAGGGAAGCAATCTGCACATAGCCCGAGGAGGCCGGGATACCCGTCTCGCAAGGACCAAAGGGCGTATTGTTGGAACCCTCACGCCGGTAGATCAGCACCCGTGCCCCAGGCTTGCGGCAGATGTAACTGTTCCACGTCAAGCGGGTGTTGCGCGCGTTGTTGGGGCCGGTAATGGCGGTGGCGCGCAGGTTCTGTGGCGCCGGGCCGATAACGGTAATGCGCCACGTGCGGATGTCGGTCAGCGGTACAGCATTGGCTCCAGTAGGCTCATCAGTAGCATTGAAAACTACTTGCGTAGGGGCGGCAGCAATGTTATTACAATCGGGCGTCCAACGGAAGGTGCCTGTTGCCGTAGGGGGACCGAAGGAGGATTGCGTGAAAGTGGCCGGGGGCAGAATTCCACTGTTAGCGGAGAGCCGTACCCGGTTGCCATCGGGGTCGGTGGCGCGCACGTTGCCCACCACGGGCGTACCAGCTACTACGCATAGGTCGGCCGGGATTACTAGTTCTGGCAGCTTGTTGTTGTTTGCACGCACCGTAACCTGCAGGTCTCGGATAACCTCGGCAATAAGGCGGTAAGTACGTTGGCCACCCACTACCACGCGGCGGTATTCCTTCACCACCAAGGCAAAGTTATACTCGCCAGGCGAACTAGGAGCGTTCCATACCACTTGCCCCGTAACAGGGTCTATCTGAAAAATAGCGTTGTCTCCAGGCACTCCTACTGGCGGCCCAGTGAAAGGCACCTGCACACCAGGAGCGGCTGCATTAGGCAATACAAAATTAGGAACGGAGGCAGGTGCAGGAGTACAGTTCACTACTGCTGCTGCATTTCCAGCTTGCTGGCTGTTTACAAGCGCATACGCCAAAGAATCTCCATCGGCGTCGTATGCAGCGGGGTTGTGTTGAAAAACCTGCCCCACTACTGCGTTGTCAATGGCAGGGCGCCGAAGTACCGGAGAGCGGTTCTGCAATAAAGCCGGGTCAATGGTAACCGTGGTAGATATGTAGAACGACTGGTTCACAGAGTTCGACATATTCCTGATTCCTGCATTTCGGTTCTCCCCAATAAAACTAACTCTATACGGATTGCCGGGCGGACTTGGTGCCCCATACGTATGCTCGAACTCGTATGTGTAGCGCCGCACGTCAGGCTGAAGCAGCACGTTAGTAGTGCGGGCTACATTCAAGTCACAGCTACCATCGCCGAAGAAAATGGCAGCGGTAGGCTGGTCGGGCACACCACTCGCTGGGTCTCTACAGTAGAGGGTTAATCGAAAGAAAATACGCCGCGGATTGGCGCCGGCGGTGGTATCAACCTTTGATTGGATATCACCGGCCCGGATGTGGGTTGCTTGGGTTGGGAACGCCAAAGTCAACAACCCCACCAGAAGCAACAACAATGACCCAAACCGGGCCAAACGGAATAGTAACGGACGCAACATAGAGGCGGGTAATGAGAAGAGGAAAGGCCAGCAGCTGAACAACAGCGAAACCTTAGGACTAATCTAACAAAAATCAGACCTATAGGTTGGTAAAAGAATCAGCAGACTCCATTTCTATAACGGAGTAGCGCGCATATTGATTCATGCGAGCTAACGAGGGAACGCCGAAGTTTATTTCAATTGTTTCCTAGTAGGTTGCCATGTACCTTTGGCAGCTACAAATGACCTCAACAAACCCTTTAGCAGCTTCTATGAGTTGGATTAACAAGACGGTTACCAGTAGTATTGGCCGCAAGGTTATTATGTCCGTGACCGGACTTTTCCTTTGCTCGTTTCTGGTCGTGCATCTAATTGGTAACCTACAACTTTTCAAAGGCGACGGAGGCTTGGCCTTCAATACCTACTCGCACTTCATGAGCACCAATCCGTTGATTCGGGTAGCCGAAATCATATTGGTAGCTGGCTTTGGCTTTCACATCTACGAGTCTATCGTTCTGACGCGCCGCAACCAAGCGGCCCGGGGCAATCAAAAGTACGTTGTCGATAATATTGGGCAGAACAGCGACTGGAAGTCGCGGAATATGGGCCTGCTTGGCTCCATCATTCTGGTTTTCCTGATCGTGCACCTTTATAATTTCTATTACCGTTTTCACTACGAGCCGCTCCCCTTCGACTCGCAGAACAATAAGAACTTGTATGGGGTAGTGATGACCTCGTTTCAGACGTGGTGGTACGTATTGCTGTATGTGCTCGCCCAAGTGGCGCTCTGTTACCATTTACTCCACGGTTTTAATAGTGGATTTCAGACGCTAGGTTTAAACCACCGCAAGTACACGCCTGTTATTAAGATGGTCGGCTACGCTTTCTCCATCATCGTTTGTGCTGGATTCGCAGCTATGCCGCTGTACTTCTTTATTTTCAAGTCCTAATCTGCCTAGCTGATGTTTCAGGATTCCAAAATTCCCGAAGGCCCCTTGGCCGAAAAATGGGAGAAGCATAAGTTCAACGTTAAGCTCGTTAACCCAGCCAACAAACGTAAGTACGACATTATTGTAGTAGGTACGGGCTTGGCAGGCGGTGCCGCCGCTGCTTCCTTGGCAGAGCTAGGCTATAACGTAAAAGCCTTTACATACCACGATTCTCCCCGCCGTGCGCACTCTATTGCTGCACAGGGGGTATTAATGCCGCTAAAAACTACCAAAACGACGGCGACTCTATTTTCCGTTTGTTTTATGACACCGTCAAAGGTGGTGACTACCGTGCCCGCGAAGCCAACGTGTACCGTTTGGCGCAGGTATCGGTAAACATCATCGACCAGTGTGTAGCCCAGGGCGTACCGTTTGCCCGTGAATATGGTGGGTTACTGGCCAACCGTTCGTTTGGTGGCGCTCAAGTAAGCCGTACGTTCTATGCCCGTGGCCAAACCGGACAGCAACTGCTGCTAGGAGCTTATTCCGCTCTTTCGCGCCAGATTGCCTATGGCAAGGTAAAGATGTACACCCGTTCCGAAATGCTGGATCTGGTGGTAGCCGATGGTCAGGCACGCGGCATTATCACGCGTAACCTGATCACTGGTGAAATAGAACGGCATGCTGCTCATGCAGTGGTATTGGCTACGGGTGGTTATGGCAACGTATTCTACCTGAGCACGAATGCTAAGTACTGCAACGCTACTGCTGCCTGGCGGGCGCACAAAAAGGGAGCTTATTTTGCTAACCCTTGCTTCACTCAGATTCACCCGACTTGTATTCCAGTATCAGGTGACTACCAGTCGAAGCTGACGTTGATGTCTGAGTCGTTGCGTAACGATGGCCGCGTATGGGTGCCCAAAACTGTGGAAACCGCTGAGCGCTTGCGCAAAGGCGAAATAACGGTAAACGATATTTCCGAAGAGGATCGGGACTACTTCTTGGAGCGCAAGTACCCTGCTTTCGGTAACCTCGTACCACGCGACGTGGCTTCGCGCAATGCCAAGCAAATGTGCGACGAAGGCCGTGGCGTAGGTTCCTCGGGCTTAGCTGTATACCTAGACTTCGCCGACATCATCAAGCGCACCGGTGCCGACTCTGTAAGCCAGAAGTATGGTAACCTGTTCGCTATGTACGAGAAAATCACTGGCGAAGACCCCTATAAGCAGCCAATGCGCATTTATCCTGCCGTGCACTACACGATGGGTGGCCTGTGGGTGGACTATAACCTGCAAACTACTATCCCGGCTCTGTACGCCACAGGAGAGTGTAACTTCTCTGACCACGGTGCTAACCGCCTCGGGGCCTCGGCTCTGATGCAAGGACTTGCTGATGGCTATTTCGTAATTCCTTATACCATTGGTGATCAGCTAGCGCAGACCCCTCCTACCCCTGTTACTACCAATCATTTGGCTTTCGAAGAAGCTGAAGCTGGTGTACGGGAGCGTATCAACAAGCTGATGAGCATCAACGGGACTCGTAGCCCTGGTGAATTCCACAAAGCTCTCGGCCACATCATGTGGGAATACTGCGGTATGGCTCGCAATGCCGAAGGCTTGCAGCACGCTAAGCAGGAAATCCAGAAATTGCGTCGCGAGTTCTGGTCCGACTTGAAGCTCACTGGTACCGACCAAGAGTTGAACCAGATGCTGGAAAGCGCTGGCCGCGTAGCCGACTTCATAGAGCTAGGCGAATTAATGGTTGACGACGCCCTGCACCGCAACGAAAGCTGTGGTGGTCACTTCCGCGAAGAATACCAGACTCCTGAAGGTGAAGCATTGCGCGATGATGAGAACTTCGCTTATGTGGCTGCTTGGCAGTACAATGGCGAGAACAAGCCGGAAATCCTAAACAAGGAGGAACTGACGTTCGAAAACGTGAAGCTCACGCAGCGGAGCTATAAGTAGTAGACTTAAAGAGAGCTAAGGCTCCTGAAAGCAGTTTTCAGGAGCCTTACTTAGCTTTTAGTCTGCACTTAATTTTCACCTTGATTGTTTTAACTGTAAATACTGCGGGGACCAGGGCCTAGGGCTGATAATGCCAATCAAGACCCTACGTTCCCAAGACCCTAAGACCCCCTATACTAATGGCCGGAAGTAACCCCAACGCCAAACCAATGAACCTCACGCTGCGCGTGTGGCGGCAGAAAAACCGCAATACGACCGGCAAAATCGTGGATTACCAAGTGCGCGACATCTCTCCCGAAATGTCGTTTTTGGAAATGCTTGATGTTTTGAACGAGGATTTGCTACGTAAAGGCGACGAGCCTGTCGCATTCGACCACGACTGCCGCGAAGGTATTTGTGGATCGTGTAACCTCTTCATTAATGGCCGGGCTCATGGCCCAGAGGCAGGTACAACTACTTGCCAGTTGCACATGCGTAAGTTCAGTGATGGTGACACCATCACTATCGAACCTTGGCGGTCAACAGCATTTCCTATCAACAAGGACCTAAGCGTAGACCGTTCTGCCTTCGACCGTATTATTCAGGCGGGTGGCTACGTAAGCGTAAATACGGGTGGAGCGCCAGACGGCAACGAAATTCCAATTCCTAAGGAAATTGCTGACCGTGCCTTCGAAGCGGCTACCTGTATTGCGTGCGGTGCCTGCGTAGCCTCCTGCAAGAACTCGTCGGCTATGCTGTTTGTAAGTGCGAAAGTTAGCCAGTTAGCTTTGCTGCCACAAGGACACGTAGAGCGCAAGACCCGTGTCGAGAACATGGTAGCGCAAATGGACAAAGAAGGGTTTGGTGCTTGCAGCAACATCGGCTCTTGCGCTGCAGAATGCCCTGTCGGCATTTCGCTGGAAAACATCGCCATTCTGAACCGTGAATTCTTGTCAGCTAAAGCTACTTCCAATAACCTAGCATAGGTAATGCTGGTTATTACTATACAAGTTTTGGAAAAGCGAAACGGCCTGCCGTTTCGCTTTTTTGTTGCCTTTTAGCCTCCTGGACTAGCCACTGAAGCTTTGTAAAACTCGCTTCATCGTTCAGGTGCAACTCGTACTCTCATCCGTTCTCCCTTCTTTACTTCGATTCCATGATAACAGTCATTGCCGGTACCAACCGGGCCAACTCACGGGCGCGTCGCATTGCTGATTTATACCTAGGCCTGCTGCGCAACGAAAACGCAGAGTGCCAATTACTGGACTTGGCCCTGCTACCTGATGACGTGAGCGTTTCGGCACTTTATGGGAACGTAGGTAATCATGATGGCTTCAATGAACTAGCTAGCTTGGCTAGTGAGGCTGATAAACTGGTTCTAGTAGTGCCCGAGTACAACTGTTCGTATCCGGGAGTGCTTAAGACATTCATTGATGGCCTACCTTATCCTGGAGGCATTCGTGGGAAGAAAGCGGCTTTGATTGGTTTGTCTTCGGGGGGCCAAGGTGGTCTGCTCGCCCTGAGCCACCTCTCCGATGTGCTTATGTACCTAGGTACGGCGGTGCTGCCAGCCCGCGTACGACTTCCCTTTATTGATAAATATTTGAAAGAAGACGGTACGCTCGACCATCCGCTTTATCAGCAATTGCTGCACGAGCAAGTGGAGCAACTGTTAGTGTTCTAAGAACTTTCTTGCGGTAGCTTCATTTGCTATTTTGAGAAGTCATTAAGCTTCGGTCCTGCCACTTTTTATACAGCACCAAAACATAGGATTCTTTACTATCCGGTTTTGAGAAGTCGTAGTTTTCAGGCAGGATTATTTCGCTTATTTCTAGTAAGCCTCATCATAGAATCACTAGAGATACGTTATTCATTATCGCCTCTATTACAGCCTGAACGCAACATCCTTGAAAAATTCTTGAAGATGAAAGTAGCGCCCCACCCTCTCTTTTGGCTTTTCTTCTTAGCTCTTTCGGCAGTTTTTACTGGTTGCAAAGAAGATACGGATTCGCCAGACCCTGATGTTAAGAAGGGCAAAGTGGCTCTGGAATTTGAAAACGTAGTAGGTGATAGTCCGCTTGAATTGAACAGCGTAACCCCCTATTCAACTCCTTCCAATGAGGACTTCAAGGTTACTATCTTTCGCTACTACATTTCCAATATCAAGTTAAAAAGAGCTGATGGCACCGAGTTTATCCAGCCTAACAGCTATTATCTACTTGATCAAGCCCGTGAGGCTTCTCTCAAGTTTACTATTCCTGATGTGCCCGTTGGCAACTACAATAGCTTAACGTTTACCCTTGGTGTAGATACAACCCGCAACACCGGAGGCGCCCAAACGGGCGCCTTGGCTATTAGCGACATGTTCTGGACCTGGGATACAGGCTACATCTTCACCAAGATGGAAGGTAGCTCTACCCAAGCACCAAATAAAGCTCTAGTATTCCACATCGGAGGCAACTCAAACAGAAAGGTAGTGTCACCAGCTATGAACAATAGGGTCATTCAAGTGCGAGAATCGCGGACTCCAGGAGTACATGTGCGAGCCGATGTACTTAGGATGTTCACGGGTCCAGAGATTATCTTGTTCAGTAAAACCAACAACGTAATGGGTGGTGATGATGCTGTAAGAGTAGCTAAAAACCAAGCCGCCGGCATGTTCACAGTCAGTGCAGTTGATACAGAATATACTGAATAACCCATAGGGGTTACGACCATGAAATCTTACTTCTGGCTCGTAGCTACCTGGAGTTTGTTAGCCGCAGTTGGGCTGGCCACCACTAGTTGCCGACCTGACGCAGACATGTTGTCGGACAAAGAAATACCGGGCGCTCAACTGCCTAGTAATTTCCCTGCACCGGTGTATGGCTTAAATGAAAACCCACCTACTCGCGCAGCTTTCGAGCTGGGACGCACTTTGTTCTATGACCCTCGGTTGTCGCGTACCGGAAAGGTGTCGTGCGGTAGCTGCCATCAGCAGTCTAAGGCTTTTGCCGACGCAGGGCATCGTTTGAGCCGGGGAGTTGATGGCCGGTTAGGAACTCGCAATGTTCCGGCACTACAAAACCTGCGTTGGAAACCCAATTTCTTTGCGGATGGAGGACCCAAACACATCGAAACGATGCCCATGGCTCCTATCACGAATCCGCTGGAAATGGATGAGAACATAGACACTATACTCCACAAGCTGAACGCCGATGCCAACTACCAACGCCGCTTTGCGCAGGTTTTCGGAGGTAGCGGTCCTATCGACTCCTATCAATTTCTGCGGGCACTAACCCAGTTTACAGCATCCCTTACTTCCAGCAACTCCCGCTACGACCACCACACTCGCCACGAAGCAGGTAGCGCCCTCACCGATGCCGAGCTACGCGGCTTAGCTGTGCTGCGCCAAAAGTGCGGAAACTGCCATACTGGCGAATTGTTCACGGACGAGTCGTTTCGCAATAATGGGTTGGATCGGAGGTTTCCGCAGGATTCCGGACGGGCGCATATCACCCGCAGCAGTCTCGATGCTGGACGCTTCAAAGTGCCTAGTCTACGCAACGTAGCCCTAACCGCACCTTACATGCATGATGGCCGCTTCAATACGCTAGCCGAAGTGTTCGATCATTACGACCACGGTATGGTAGAGTCAGCTACGCTTGACCCGCAGTTGCAGCGAGTTGGCCAGCGGCCTGGCATCTCTCTTTCCGCTGAAGAGCGCCAAAATCTGCTGTTGTTTTTGGCTACCCTTACCGACGAACAATTTATAAATGACCCACAGCTAGCAGAACAATAGATAATCCGGTATAATATGGAAATGCTACATTTCAATTGCTGTTCTGTTTTCAAATAATTCAACTTGTACTACCGTTAGGCTTACTGCCGTTTTCGCATTGCAAATCAGTATCTTGAGTTATAGGCTTGCCTCTTTTTTATGAATCTTCACTCTACTTATCGACAGGTTGGGCTGCTGCTATCAGGGGTGTTGCTCCTCTTGGCTGCTAGTTGTGATAAGAAAGACCCTGAGTTGCCAGCACCACCCGTTACGTCGACAACGCCTTACAACCTGACGTTGCCTACGCAGCTGCCTCAAGATGTTGTGCTGCCCACCGACAATTCTATGACGGTAGAAGGGGTGGACCTGGGCCGCAAGCTGTTTTATGAAGTTCGCCTCTCGCGCGACAATTCTATGTCGTGCGGCAGTTGCCACCAGCAAAGCAAAGCGTTTTCAGATGGTAGGGCCCTTGCTATTGGGGTTGATGGCATAGCGCATCAGCGCAATGCCATGTCGTTGGTTAATTTACTATGGGAGCCCAATCTGAACTGGGACGGGTCGGCCACTAGATTCGAAAAGCAAGCGCGCACGCCTATCGAAAACCCCGTTGAGTTGCACCAGAGCCTAGCCGACGGCGTGCGCAAATTGCAGCAAACTACCTTGTATCCGCCACTATTTGCCAGCGCGTTTGGTTCTGCTACCATCACCGAAGAAAACGTGCTAAAGGCCCTCGCGCAATTTGAGCGGACGCTGATTTCTTCGAATACTCGCTATGAAAAGTCGCTACTGCCGGGCGGCCCCCGGTTGACAGCTGATGAGCGCGCTGGCCGCGTCCTTTTCTTCAATCATCCTGGTGAGGGCGGCAACATATTAGCTCGCGGTGGCTCCTGCGACCATTGCCATAACGGCAATAACTACTTGTTTACTTCCACCAACTTCACTGCTCCTGGCGGCCTGACGCAATACTTCAACAATGGCCTACCTGTTTCCACTGATCTTGGCCGCTTTGGCGTAACAGGCGTCGCATCCGACCGAGGTAAGTTTCGCGTACCTACCCTCCGCAATATTGCCCTAACGGCTCCTTATATGCACGATGGCCGGTTCCAAACATTAGAAGAAGTAGTGGACCATTACAACGAGCATATCGACACCAACACCGCCGATCCTATTTTGCTGCTCTCCAACACGCCGGGCGGAACTAAACTTGGCCTCACAGTTACGGAGAAACGGCAGCTGGTTGCCTTCCTGAAAACGCTGACTGATTCCACGTTTATTCAGGATCCACGGTTTTCTAATCCCTTCTAAGGCCAACTACTATCAGGTGAATTTCGAGAACGGAAAACGAGGTATCTTACCCGCTAGCCTTTCCTCGTTTCACTTCTATGCCGCCTCTTGCTGCACAAGCATCGCCAGCCTCAACTTACTTACCTGCATTCACTGGTATCCGAGCCATAGCGGCCTACATGGTGTTTTTGCACCACTTCAACCCTTTCTACGAAGGAGGCTCGACACCTTTGCTGCATTACCTTCTGGTAGAATTTCACATCGGGGTACCCGTTTTCTTTGTACTCAGCGGTTTCCTAATTACGCTGCGCTACATCGACCATATTCGCTTTACAACTGCCTGGTGGAAACAGTACCTGCGTAACCGGTTTGCACGCATCTACCCGATGTTTTTCCTGATAACGTGCCTCAATTTTGCGTGGCTTTATCACCAAGAAGGCACTCTGGACTCGACAGTTGTGCTAACCAACGTGTTGTTGTTACGCGGCTTCTTCGAATCGATTATTTACTCGGGCATTCCGCAAGGCTGGACTCTCACTGTCGAAGAATGTTTCTACCTGCTGGCCCCAATTGTGTTCTGGCTGCTACTCCAGCGCCGGATCCGACTTTGGTATATGCCCTTTGGCTTGCTGGCAATCGGCTGCGGATTGGTCTTCTTGTTTCGTCCGCTTGAATACTATGGGCTGTTTGCCAACTTCAAATTTATGCTCCTCTTCACCTTCTTTGGGCGATGCATCGAGTTTTTTGCTGGCATCCAGTTGGCTCTTTGGTACCGTCGCGGCCGAATACGGCGCTATGCTATACCTAGCTTGCTTACTAGTATAGGTTGCTTGATGACTGTTGCCGTTTTGGTTGGTTTGGTATGGATACGGGGGCCTTACGCCTATGGGCAAGAGCATCCATTCGGCGTCGCCTTCAATAATGTGGCCCTACCAGGTGGCATCCTTGTGCTGTTTGCAGGGCTGCTCACCGAACAGACGTGGTTGCGGCAGCTATTGTCAAGCACGCTATTGCAGGTCCTAGGCAAAAGCTCCTATATCTTCTACTTGATTCATTTTGGTGTTATCCAGCAGTTCGTGCACGACCTTGTTCCTTTTGAAGGCAAGTGGCTTAACTTAATTTCTATCTTCTTGGTGTTGAACCTACTGGCCATAGCTTTGCACTATCTTGTAGAGCAGCCACTCAACAACCTAATTCGTCGGCAGCCAATAGTTGCGGAGCATTTATCCTCAGTTCCGGTATCATGACAAAGCACTTACTGGTTCCGCTGTTCCTGATTAGTGCTTCAGCCTTGCTGGTGTCGTGCTCCACTATGTCCTCTACTCGCCAGCTTAGCCCCGACCGAGAGCCCGACTTACCGCACCGCCTACCAACAGCAGATTCAGTGGCACAACCGGTCGATTCATTGAAGCAACCTTAAACCTTAAATAGCTTTACCGATAACTTCTATAAAACAAAAAGGCCGCTGAGGTATCTCAGCGGCCTTCTTGTTTCATGTATTGACAATTAATCGACGTTGTCGTGCAGGAAGCGGTTGTCGCCTAGCAATTCGTTATCGTCGGAAAGGTTGAAGCGGCTTATGTTGCGCTCGGAAGAGGGCGTCACATTCTCAAGCTTCACCTGACGGCGTAGATAGGCGGGTGTCTCCAACTGGTCTTTAATGGCTTCGTTGGAAAGGCCATTGCTGAGCTCCTGCAAACGACGACGACGTTCTTCGGCCCGTGCATCAAGTGCTGGACGACCGGGCAATGGTGGTGCAGGCTGCGGTGCCTGATACACAACCGGATCAGGAGCAGGCGAAGAGGGCGCTGCTACAGGCGGCACGGGCGCGTTGTAGGGAGACGTTTCGAGGTCAAATTTCACGGGCTGCGGCTCAGGAGCCGGGGCTGGAACCGGTGGTGCTGGAGCACTCGTGAAAGAAGGAACTATGGGAGCACTCGATACTGCCTCCTGCCGATCTTTATCAAAAATATTGATTTGAGGGTCAGGCTCTGGCACTTCGGGCTCCGGCTGCCGAGTGGTTGAAGGAGTCACCGTAATGGTGTGGGCTTCGCGGGCAAATCCCGTGGCAATTACCGTTACGCGAATGCTCTGACCTAGCGAAGAGTCAATACCATGACCGAAAATAACCTCGGCGTTCTGTCCAGCTTTGTCCTGAATGCACTCCGTGATTTCCGTTAGCTCGTCCATCTCCAATTCAGCCTGGTCGCCAGACATGATGCTGAGCAGGATACGTTGCGCCCCGTGAATGTCGGTGTTGTTGAGCAGCGGCGAAGCCAGAGCCTCTTCGGCAGCACGACGGGCGCGGTTTTCGCCGTCCGTAATGCTGCTACCCATAACGGCAGCCCCGCTGTCCTTCATGACGGTTTTCACGTCTTCAAAGTCCACGTTCACATCGGCCGTCACCGTGATGATTTCGGCAATGGATTTGGCGGCGGTGCTTAGCACATTGTCGGCTTTGGCGAAGGCCGAACGAATAGGCAGGTTACCGTAAATCTCGCGGAGTTTGTCGTTGAGAATTACTAGTACTGTGTCGCAGTTTTCGCTCAGTTCCTTGATACCCAATTCAGCTTGCTGGCGCTTCTTTTTGCCTTCAAACATGAACGGCGCCGTCACGATGCCAACGGTTAGGATGCCTAGCTCCTTGGCTACTTTGGCAATAACGGGAGCAGCGCCGGTTCCGGTACCACCACCCATACCCGCCGTGATGAACACCATCTTGGTGCCGTTGCTGAGCAATTCGCGGATTTGCTCGCGGCTTTCAATAGCCGCTTGCTTGCCGCGCTCCGGGTTGGCGCCGGCACCAAGGCCTTCTGTCAGGTCCATCCCGATTTGCAGCCGGTTAGGCACCGTCGAAGAAGCCAAGGCCTGCTTATCGGTGTTACAAATGACGAATTCTACGTCTTTTATGCCCTGGCCAAACATGTGGTTGACGGCGTTGGAGCCGCCCCCACCCACGCCAATCACCTTGATGATGGACTTGGATTGCGCCGGGATGTCGAATTTATAATTCATGAAGTGAGTGGCTAAATGGTTGTGTGGTTAAATTGTTGGTCGTTCAACGACAACCATTTAGCAATTCAACCATTTAACAGATTAGTACTTGGTGTCGTCGAAGTCGTCAATTAGCAGTCCTTTAGTGCGGCTGATAATGTCCTGAAAGAACTTACCAGCGCCGGATGGCTTCTTCGGCTCTTTGGGTTCCGCAGGTTTTTGCGCTACGGGTTTGGCGGCGGGAGCAGGCGCTGGTGCCGGAGCAGGCGCTGGTGCTTGGTAATACGGTGCTGGCTGCGGAATGTGTTGCTGCTCCTGCTCGTAATTATTACGGTTCAGGCGCTCATCGAGCGAACGGTAGCCAGCTAATACAAGGCCTACGGTAGTAGCAAACATCGGCGACTTCACAGCCTCTATCTTGCTCTTGCCGAGGTGTTCGTTGGGGTAGCCAATGCGCGTGTCGAGACCCGTCACATACTCGGTGAGTTGCACTAGGTTCTGAAGCTGCGAACCGCCACCCGTCAGCACGATGCCGGCAGCCAGCTTGTCGGCGTGGCCAGTGCGCTGAATTTCGGCATACACCAACTCGATGATTTCCTCCATCCGCGCCTCGATGATGTAAGCCAGGTTCTTGAGAGAAATTTCTTTCGGTGCCCGGTCGCGTAAGCCAGGGATGCTTACGATTTCATAATCGGAAGCTTCCTCGGCAATGGCTTTGCCAAACTTCACCTTCAATTGCTCGGCCTGGTTTTGCATTACCTGGCAGCCCAACTTGATGTCGGAAGTCACAATGTTGCCGCCGAAAGGCAATACGGCCGCGTGGCGAATAATGCCGTCTTTGAAAATAGCTAGATCAGTAGTCCCCCCCCAATGTCAATCAACGCTACTCCGGCTTCTTTCTCTTCATCCGACAGCACGGACATAGAGGAAGACAGCGGCTCCAGAATCAGGTTATCGATTTCCAGGCCAGCCTTGGTGACACACTTGTTGATGTTGTTGATGGCCGTGCTTTGCGCCGTGATGATGTGGAAGTTGCCTTCCAAGCGCACGCCCGACATACCCACAGGGTCCATTATGCCTTCCTCGTAATCCACCTTGTAATCTTGAGGCATTACGTGGATGATCTGAGAGCCGGGCGGGGTCACGAGGCGGTACATGTCGCCGGTGAGGCGCTCCACGTCTTCCTGCGTGATTTCGCTATCGGCAGAGGCACGGGTGATGCTACCATTGTGTTGCAGGCTCTTGATGTGCTGCCCGGCAATACCCACGTTTACCACGCCGATATTGATGCCCGACATTTCTTCGGCCTGCCGAATGGCACGCCGGATAGCGTCCACCGTCTTATCGATGTTGGACACAATACCGCGCACAACGCCTTCCGACACGGCTTTACCCATACCTAGTATTTCGAGTTTGCCAAACTCGTTTTTGCGGCCTACAAGGGCACAGATTTTTGTGGTTCCAATGTCGAGGCCGACTACAATCTTATCGTGTTGCATGGGGAAGGGTCGGGTAAAGCTGGCGGGGAAATAGCAGTTGGATGCGGTGTGACTTGGCAAAAATAGCCTTTTTCAGGCCTCAGGAGCAGAAAAATCTACTCACATATTATCTGATCTTTGAACTCTACGTTGACGCGGTGGTACGTATCCCAGCCTAGCGCCGGTGGAATTTGACGGTAAAATACCATCAGTTTCGCGAATTTCTCCGAAATATTCTCGGGAAAGCCAAATTCTACTCGTTGGTCGCCCACTTGTTGCGTGAAGGAAACCTTGCCGTTGGTGGCAATGAATACTTCAGCTATTTGGGCACGCCAGAAGGGTTTTTCATCAATATAGCGCAATAATTCGAGGTAACGCTGACCAGTGGAATCTTGAAAGAAAGAAGCTGCCAACGGAGCACCATTTTGCCGCGACACCGGCACCACCCGCGCCGTAAACAACGACGAGAGCGGCAGCTTGTGACCATCAGCGTCGAGGTAGGAATCAAGGCGCGTATTCGGGTGAACAAGGCGTGCGATAGGACGATTTTGGCGTACATCGGCGTGCAGGTTGCCCGACAAGTCACGGTACACTTGGGCGTCCTTTACGAAGGAATGCGCTTTTAGTCGAGCTTCCAAGGCCGGTAAATCCAATTCGTCGGGGTGCTGCCTTCAATACGCTCCTCTCCTCCCCGCGTGAGAAGGCTGGTTACTTCTCGCTCGCTGATAAAGAAGTTGTTGAACTCATTGCTGATTGTGACGATAACTTGGCCAACAGGTCGGTTGGCTTGCCGTACCCCGGCAAACACCGCCAATCCGCCTAGCAGCATCAGGCAACTAGTGGCAAATAAGACATTTTGAACCTTACGCTTGAGCTTCATTCCAGCGAATATGTAAAATATTCTTTAAATCAGGCACCAACTTATCGATATCCCCCGCTCCAACAGTAGCGAGTACGTCGAAATTAGAATCGATTCCGGCATTTGCCAAAATTTTGTCCACAGTTTGCAACGACTTTTGAGGAGCCGTTATTTGGGACAAAATCAATTCCGAGGTCACTCCTTCCAAGGGTAACTCCCGAGCCGGATAGATGTCCATCAGCACCACCTCGTCAGCTAAACTTAAGCTCTCAGCAAAGCCAGGAGCGAAGTCGCGGGTGCGGGTGAACAAGTGGGGCTGAAACACAACCCGCAGCTGCCGCCCCGGATACAGCGCCCGCAGAGAACGTAGAAAAGCCTCGATTTCGCGTGGATGATGGGCATAATCATCTACATATACTTTCGGATACTCAGGTGAACCTGCCGTCACGATGAACTCGAACCGACGCTTTACTCCTTTATAAGCCGCTACGGCGGCTTGCAATGATTCGGGGCCTACGCCTTCAAGTTGCGCCACGCAAGCAGCCGCCAGCATATTCTCTACGTTGTGGTAGCCAGGCACTGCTAGCTCCAACCCGTTCACTGTTCCTTGTGGCCCGTGTAGGGCAAAACGGAACTGGTGACCTTGCGCCGTGATATCCGTGGCGTACAGTTCAGGCCCCTGCTTAGGCGTGAGACCATACCGGATAACCTGGACACCAGTGGGTACCGCCGCCGCCACGCTGGCATCGGCCGTGTGGTTGATGATGAGCGTGCCGCCGGGCTGAATCTGGCCTACAAACTGCCGAAACGACTCCACTAGTGCATCCTTATTGCCGTAGATGTCGAGGTGGTCGGCGTCGGTGCTCGTGACTATGGCAATGTCGGGGTGTAACGTAAGGAAGCTTCGGTCGTATTCGTCGGCCTCTACCACAATGGGCACGTCAGGATTGCCAGCTGGTGGCAGTAGCACGTTTGAACCCAGGTTTACGGAGATGCCGCCGAGGAAAGCCGCACATGGTACACCGGCATGGTGAAGCAAGTGTGCCACCATGCTGCTCGTGGTGGTTTTGCCGTGGGTACCTGCTACGGCAATGGTACGGTGCCCCTGCGTGAGCACGCCAAGCACTTGGCTGCGTTTACGAATGTCGTAGCCGTTTTCGCGTAGCCAAGCCCATTCTTGGTGGTCCTTCGGAATGGCGGGCGTAAGCACGACGAGCGTTTGTGCTTTATTCTCGCGCACTACCGTCGGGATACTCGCTATGGCATCCTCGTAGTGTACCGCAATACCTTCCGCCGCCAGTGCCTCAGTTAGGGGCGTGCTGGTTTTGTCGTAGCCCGCTACGGTGTGTCCATTAGCTTGAAACCAGCGCGCCAGCGCGGACATGCCAATGCCCCCAATACCGAGGAAGTAGACGTAAGGAAATGCAGCGACAGAACTCAAAGCAATGATGAATCTAGAATTAGGAAGTAGGAATCTGAACTTTGCCAATTAGCTTCAATAGCTCATCGACAATGGTAGTTGTAGCAGCCGGGCGGGCCAGTTGCTGGACTTGGGTTGCTAGTTGCTGTTGCTGCGCAGGATTCTGTAGCAGCGCCAGCGCTGTATCATAGAGCTTGGCAGGAGCTTCAGCATCCGACACCAGAAGGGCGGCATCTTTACGCACTAGCGCCATAGCATTTTTGGTTTGGTGGTCTTCCGCCACGTTAGGCGAAGGCACCAGAATGCTCGGCTTACCTGTGAGGCACAGTTCTGACACCGAAAGTGCCCCGGCCCGGCTGACCACCACATCAGCAGCAGCGTAAGCCAAATCCATGCGTTGCACGAATTCCAGCGCCTTCAGGTTGTCTGCGGCAAAGGGAGCAGCTTGCTGCGCGGCTTCCGGGTAATACAGTTTGCCTGTTTGCCACAGGAGCTGCACGCCAGCCGCTTTCAGGCGCGGCAAGGCGGCAGCAGTAGCTTGGTTGAGTGTACGGGCTCCGAGGCTCCCTCCTATTACGAGCAGCACAGGTTGGTCGAGCGTAAGGCCGAAAAACTGGCGTGCTTCCAGACGGTTGCCGCTGGCTATTTCGGTACGGACGGGGTTGCCGGTGAGCACCAACTTTTCCGGCGGAAAGAACTTCTCCATGCCCTCGTACGCCACGCAGATTTTGCTGACGCGGCGACTCAGCAGCTTGTTCACCAAGCCGGCATACGAGTTTTGCTCTTGGATAAGGCTAGGAATGCCGCGCGAAGTGGCAGCCAGCAGCACCGGCGCCGAGGCATAGCCCCCCACGCCTACCACCACATCGGGTCGGAATTGCTCGATCAGTTTGCCCGCTTTGCGAACGGCCCGCATCACCCGAATAGGAAATATCAGGTTCTGCGGGGTGAGCCGACGCTGCAAACCTGCAATATCCAACCCCACGATTTCGTAGCCAGCTTCGGGTACGCGCGTCATTTCCATCCGGCCGTTGGCACCCACAAATAGGATGTCGGCATCTGGCTGACGACGGCGCAGTTCATTGGCAATAGCTACTGCCGGGAAGATATGCCCGCCCGTGCCGCCACCACTGATGATGACGCGTAAGGAAGTTGAGGCAGTATGGGGCTTTTTGTTGGGCATTTCTTGATTCTCGCAGGACAGCGCAGCGTGTACTACTTGGGATTTTAAGAACTAATCAGGCTAGGCGTAAGACGACACTTTCGGTATCCGGGCTGTATCAGCAGGTTCGCCAACCATGGGGCGGATTTCACGCTCGCCACGGCTAACAGCCAGGATGATACCAATGCTAATACCTGTGAAAATGAGCGAGGTACCACCCATACTTAGCAATGGCAGTGGCAAACCCGTAATTGGGCCTAGTCCGACGGCCACACCCATATTCACCATGGCTTGCAACACCAAACTGAAGGTGAGGCCTGCCGAAAGCAGACCACCAAAGGCCCCGTAGCTGTTTACTACGGTCAGTAGCCCTCGATAAAGAAAGGCTAAGTAGAGAAAGACGACAAAGGCGCCGCCAACCATACCGTATTCCTCGATGATAACAGCAAAGATGAAGTCGGAATACGGGTGCGGCAGAATGTTACGCTCGGTGCTGTTGCCGGGACCCTTGCCCGTCACGCCGCCCGTGGCAATGGCAATGTAGCTGTGCTCCAGCTGAAACGGCACCGGTTTGCTTTTGTCGGTGAAGTTCTCGATGCGAGATATCACTGTTTTCATCCGCTGTCCGGTTGCCAGGCCCACTCCACCCACTACAGCGCCAATAGCTACCATTACGGCCATCTGCTTGAGCGGCACGCGTCCAATGAACATGAGCAACAAGCAGGTAGCAAATAGCAGCAGCGCCGTGGAAGCATTACTCAGAATGATGATGCCACAAATCAAACCCACCCACAGCATTACGGGCAGCAGGGTAGTCTTGAAGTCTTGCACGTTTTGCTGGCGGCGGCTCAACATGGAGGCAACGTGCGCAATCAGGGCTAGCTTGGCTAAGTCGGAGGGCTGGAAGGTTTGGTTGATAACCGGAATGGTAAGCCAGCGCGACGCCTCGTTGATATTCGACCCCATGAAGAAGGTGAATATTAGCAGTGGCACCGAAATCAGCAGCGCGTATAATGACAGCCGCGAATAGTAGCGGTAGTCAATGCGGTGTGCTAGCCACATAAAGGCCAAACCAACGAAGATCAGGCCGGTGTGCTTAAGCAGGAAGTATTCGGTATTGCCCGCCCGCTGCTTATACGCAAGTGTACCAGTCGCCGAATACACCACGGCGATACTAATGAGCGAAAACAAAATCACGATGCCCCATAGTACTGGGTCACCTTTCAAGTTCTGCCGCAGCCAGTTTTTGACGATGTCCATATAAGGAGTTGGTGAAAGGATGATTTGGTAATTGATGTTAAGCGGATGAGGTTAAAGCAAAGCCTACTATTTCTCTAACTCCTTAACTGCTGCGGCAAATTGACGGCCTCGGTCCTCGTAGTTTTTAAACAAGTCGAAAGAAGCACAGGCAGGCGAAAGCAAGACCACGTCGCCGGGCTGCGCCAGTTCGGCGGCACGGCGCACGGCGGTTGTCACACTTTGGGTTTCTTCTACATGAGGAACCACGGACTGGAAGACGGTCCGCAACTTCTCATTGTCGACACCTAAGCAAACGAGGGCTTTTACTTTCGACTGCGCCAGTGGCACCAGCGTGGTGTAATCGTTGCCTTTGTCGGTGCCGCCCGCAATCCAGATAATCGGTTGCTGAACGCCGTCGAGGGCATACCAGGCCGCTTCTACGTTGGTGGCTTTGCTGTCGTTGATGAAGCGGACGCCGTTGATTTCGCCTACGGGCTGCAAGCGGTGGTCGGCGTTGTGGAAAGTAGCTAAGCCTGCCTCGATATTGGGTTTCTCCACACCGGCTATGCGGGCGCAAAGCACGGCTGCCATCATGTTCTGGCGGTTGTGCTGCCCAATGAGAGGCGATTTTGCGGTATTGACATTCTCGGTTTCACTGGAAGAACTGGGCTTCAAATTCACGCTGATGTTTTCCTCATCTAGATAATAGGCGCCTAACTGGTAGTCGGGGCGGTGGTGGAGGCTGAACGGTAGCTGCTGCACCGAGCGAAGGGCCGCCTGGAAGTAGCGCTGGATATTCTCGTCGTCGGCGTTGTAGATGAAGTAGCCGCTGCTATCCTGGTTGCGCATGATGCGCAGCTTGGATTCGGCGTAACTGGCCAGCGAGTAGTTGTACCGGTCTAGGTGGTCGGGGGTGATGTTAAGCAGCACCGAAATCCAGGGCTGGAAATGATAAGTATCATCAAGTTGGAAGCTGCTGAGTTCCACCACGTAGTAGTCGAACTTATCTTCGATAATCTGCTCCGCGAGACTGTAGCCCACATTACCGGCCAAGCCCACGTTGTAGCCCGCTTCCTTGAGCAAATGATAGGTCAGCAGCGTGGTCGTGGTTTTGCCGTTGGTGCCGGTGATGCAGATGCACTTGGCCTTGGTGTGGCGACCTGCAAACTCGATTTCCGAAATAATAGAAGTGCCTTTCTCGCGCAGGGCCTGAATGACGGGCGCCTTTTCCGGGATGCCAGGGCTCTTGATTACTTCCTGCGCCTTCAATACTTCCTCCAGCGTGTGCTGATTTTCCTCGAAAGGAATTCCGGCCTGCGCTAGCTTTTCCTTGTATTGCGGCTGAATCGGGCTCTTATCGGATACGAACACGGAGTGGCCTTTGGCTTGCGCTAACAGCGCTGCCCCTACTCCACTTTCAGCCGCTCCTAATACTACAATGTGCATAGTTGATGTTCGTATTGCATACCTCGCTGAGCAAAACCCGGCGAGAAAATCATTAGCGCAGTTTTAAAGTAACCAAGGTCAGGACGGCCAACATGATGCCCACAATCCAGAAGCGCGACACGATTTTTGATTCGTGGTAGCCTAGTTTTTGGTAGTGGTGGTGCAACGGCGACATGCGCAGCAGGCGTTTGCCTTCGCCGTATTTGCGGCGTGTGTATTTGAAGTAGCTTACCTGTAACATCACCGACAGGCTTTCCACCAAAAACACACCGCACAGCACCGGAATCAGCAGTTCCTTGCGAACAATCAGCGCTAGCACGGCAATAATGCCACCGATGGCCAACGAGCCCGTGTCGCCCATGAATACCTGCGCCGGAAACGAATTGTACCACAGGAACCCCACGCAGGCTCCCACAAAAGCGGTACAGAAAATTACTAGCTCGCCGCAGTTGGGTATGAACATGATGTCGAGATAGTCGGCTAGCAGCGCGTTACCACTCACAAAGCAGAAAATTGCCAGCGTCGTCCCAATAACGGCTGAAGTACCCGCTGCCAGCCCGTCGAGGCCGTCGGTGAGGTTGGCACCGTTGCTGACGGCTGTGATAATGAGGATGACTATCGGTATGTAGAAGAAGGCGTAGTACTCATTGAAAAAGTCGCCGGCCGTAGCAAACAGGTCACCGTAGTTTAATTCGTTGTTCTTCAGGAAGGGCACCGTGGTAATCATCAGCTTTACATCCTGATACACTGTGCTGGCATCCACAGCCGAGAGCTGGCCGTTGGGGAGCAGGTATTGGCGTACGGTTACTTCGTTGGAGAAAAACAGCACCCACCCCACCGTGAGGCCAAGTCCTACTTGCCCCATAATCTTAAAGCGCCCGGCTAAGCCTTCCTTGTCCTTCTTTACTACTTTAATATAGTCGTCAACAAAGCCAATCAGCCCAAGCCAAACGGTACTGAGCAGCATAAGCACGATGTAGATGTTATCGAGCTTGGCAAACAGCAACACTGGCACCAGAATAGCCAGCAGAATGATAAGGCCGCCCATCGTTGGCGTGCCTTTCTTGGCAAGCTGGCCTTCCAACCCCAAGTCGCGTACTGTCTCACCAATCTGGGCACGCTGCAACACCCGAATCAAGGGCTTGCCGAAGAATTGTGCTATAATCAGAGAGGTAACTACCGCCAGTGCTGCCCGGAACGTGATGTATTGAAACACGCCCGTTCCCGGTATGTGGTGCACTTTGTAGAGATAGTTGAAGAGATAATAGAGCATGAGCGCGGGGTTAGCAGATTGCAGTCAAAAAATGGGCAAGCTGCAAAGATTCCAGTTTTTTAAGGTCAAGCAAGCGTTGTGTTTTTGCAGATTTCGATTAATGGCTCGTTATTTCCCAAGTTGTTCAAACATCTCCTTGAGCACTTTTTTATCATCGAATTCGGCCCGCACACCCTTCACTTCCTGGTAGGTTTCGTGGCCTTTGCCGGCAACTAGCACAATGTCGCCGGGGCCGGCGAGCAGCACCGCAGTTCGGATGGCTTCGCGCCGGTCGGGGATAGTGACGACTTTGGCCAAGTCCTGCGCCTTGACGCCGGCTTGCATTTCGGTTAGAATAGCCAGTGGATCTTCGAAGCGCGGATTGTCGGCAGTGAGCACTACCCGGTCGGAGCCTTGGCAGGCGAGGTTGGCCATGACCGGGCGTTTGCCAGCGTCGCGGTTCCCGCCGCAGCCCACCACCGTAATTACCTGTTGGCTTGGCTGGCGGATGTCGGCAATGGTATCGAGTACGTTTTCCAGCGCGTCGGGCGTGTGGGCGTAGTCGATGATGCCCGTAACGCGGGTTTTGGGCGATACAATCGGCTCGAAGCGGCCGGGTGCCGAAAGCAATCCTGAGAGTACCGTCAGCACTTCCGATGAATCCTCGCCTAGCAGCACGGCCGCGCCGTACACGGCTAGCAGGTTGTAGGCATTGAAGACCCCAATCAAGCGAAACTGTACCTCGCGCCCGTCTACTTCTAAGTACAGACCATGTACCGCGTTTTCGAGCAGCTTACCCCGGAAAGTGGCGGCTCCGCGCAGGGAATACGTTTCGCGGCGAGCAGCCGTGTTTTGCAGCATCACTAAGCCGCGCTTGTCGTCGGCGTTGGTGAGGGCAAAGGCCGACTTCGGCAGCTGATCGAAAAAGCCTTTTTTGGCTTTCAGATAATTATCGAAGGTGCCGTGATAATCGAGGTGGTCGTGGGTGAGATTGGTGAAGATGCCACCGGCAAAGCGCAAGGCGGTAGTACGATGCTGGACCACCGCGTGCGAGCTAACTTCCATGCAAGCATGCGTGCAGCCGGCCTTTACCATGCGGGCCAGCAGCTCGTTCAGCCGAATGGCGTCGGGGGTGGTGTGCGTGGCCGGAATGACTTCTTCGTCGATCTGGTTTTGGACCGTGCTCAGCAGACCGGTGTGATAGCCTAGCTCCCGCAGCAGCTTGTGCAACAACGTGGCGCAGGTGGTTTTGCCATTGGTGCCCGTCACGCCAATCAGCTGCAAGCTCCGCGACGGGTGCCCATAAAATGCCGCCGCCATGTGTGCCATTGCCTCGGCTGAGTCGGGCACCTGCACGTACGTTGTGCCGGGTTCCAGAGTGGCCGGCAGACTCTCGCAAATTATCACCGACACGCCTTGCTGCACTGCGTTCGAAATGAAGTGGTGGCCGTCGGTGGCCGCACCGCGCAACGCGAAAAACACGAAGCCAGGAGCTGCTTGCCGCGAGTCGAGCGTTAGGGCCTGCACGGGCACATCGGTAGCGCCGTGCTGGTTTAGCACGGTTACGTCGGCCAGCAGGGCGAAGAGAGGGGGCGTTATTTCTTTATCGGCTGACAAGGTTGTTCGGTTTTTTAGCTCGCAGAAGAAACTGAGTTCTTTAGGCTTTCTTAGGTTTGCTAGGGGTTGCCTGTTGCGTTATCTGCGTTGGTCTTTTCGATGGTTTGGGTTCCGCTGGCTTGGGTTTCGCGGGCGTAGTTGGCTTGGTCTCACCTTTGCGAGGTTCCTGCTTTTTGTCTTCTTGCTTTTTCGCCTCGTTCGAGGAAATTGCGCTTTTCCTGGCCGCCAGTCGAACTTTGGCTGTGGCTGCCAACTCGCGCGTTTTAGCTTCCAGATCAGTATCTACGGGAGTCAAGAGCTTGTTTTCCGCTAGCTGACTTGGGGCAGGTGCCGCCAGCGGAACAGGTGCACCCGTAGTACGCTGCCCAATAGGTTGCAGCGCTAGCGTAACCACAGTGCCGCGCCGTGCTGGCGAACCAGCTTCCACCGATTGCGTTTTCACGCGGCCCGTCCCGATGGCGCGCACCCGCAGGCCACGGTTTTCAAGCAAGAACAGAGCGTCGCGCAACGTCAGGCCGTGTACGTCGGGCACCCGGCCGGGCCGTACGGCTAGAGGCTGCAATGCCAAGGCATCGGCGCCGCTATCGGCTTTGGTCGGCACGCGCACCCAATCTTCGTCGGGCGTTGCCGTTTCGTTTTTCACCCCAATTTTCTCGAATACCAGCCGTAGCTCGTCTTGCATACCCGCTTGCACCACCGGTGTTTTGGCCCGGTTGACGGGCGTGCGAGCCAGTACCGGCCGCTGGCTGGCGGCATCGCGCGCCATGGCTTTGTCGGCCACTTCGCGGAACACCGGCGCCGCCACATCGGCGCCGTAGATGCGGCCTTTCTTGGGCGAGTCAACTACTACAATGCACGAATACTTCGGTTTGTCGGCGGGGAAATAGCCGCAGAAGCTAGTGGAATACGTGCGGGTGTACGCGCCATTCTTGAATTTCCACGCCGTACCGGTTTTGCCGGCAATGGTGTAATCTTCGGAGCGGATGCCGCGGGCTGTTCCTTCGGTTACCACGCCTTCCATCATGGCTTTCACTTTAGCCAGCGTCTCGTCGGAGCAGATTTTGGGGTTGAGTACCACCGGCTCGAACCGTTCCAGCACCTTGTCCACCTGCTTAATTTCCTTTACGATGATAGGCTGCACCTTCACACCACCATTGGCTACGGCGTTGTAGAAGGCCAGCGTTTGGAGCGGAGCCAATTTCAACTCGTAGCCGATGCTCATGGTAGTGAGCGACGTGCGGCTCCAAGAGCGGTCCTGCGGGTCTTTCACGTACGGGCGGGCCTCGCCGGCCATCTGGAAGCCGAGCGGCTTGTGCAGCCCGAACCGCTTCAGGTAGTCGGTGTACTTGCCGGGGTTCTTGCTGAACTGCCGATCCACGAGCACCGCCACCCCAATGTTGCTGGACTTCTCGAACACCTGCTTCACCGAAATCTTGCCGTAGCCGTGCGAATCTGTTTTCACGGCCCCACCGATGTACATACGGCCGTTGCCAGTGTCCACCACTTCATCAAGACTCATCTCGGGATTGTCTTCCAGCACAGCCATCAACGAGGCTAGCTTGAACGTAGAGCCCGGCTCGGTACGGCCTTGGTCGGCAATGGCGTAGTTGTAGTCTTCGCGGTAAATACCCTCATCCACTTTTCCTAGGTTGGCCACGGCTTTGATTTCACCAGTCTGCACCTCCATCAGAATCACGCAGCCATACTGCGCGTTGTTGTCCACCAACGATTTGTAGAGGGCGTTTTCGGCTACGTCCTGAAGGTTGATGTCGAGCGTGGTCTTAACGTCGTAGCCATCAATAGGCTTGATTTCGGTGCCGTCGTAGATGGGTTTGTTGCCGCCGGGTAGGCGCTCAAACAAGGCCTCGCCGTCTTTGCCAGCTAGGTGACGGTTGAAGGTAAACTCCAGGCCCGCTCCATTCTTGTCTTCATTGATAAAGCCGATGGTGCGTTGCGCTAGTCCGCCGAAAGGACGGAAGCGCTTATCCACTTTCTCGAAAATAACGCCGCCCTTGTTTTTGCCCGCCCGGAAAATGGGCCAAGCCGCCATTTCTTTTTTCTCCTGAAAGTTAATTTGCCGCGAGTTCAGCCGCAGATATCGCACATGAGAGGTGTACGCATTCCGAAGTTTTCGCTCGTAATCTTGCTTGCTCTTGTCAGAATAAAACCTTGAAAGCAGTAAGGCAAGTGAATCCACTCCTGCTTTGAATGTTTGCTTATCCACTACGCTCGGGTCCCATGCCACCCGGAAGAAGGGCAACGAAGTCGCCATGATGCTTTTGCCATCATCGGCCACAATGGAGCCACGGGTAGCAAACACGGGCTGGTACACCACGCGCCGCTCCTGCTCCAAGGCGCGCCACTTCTCCCCTTCCTTGAACTGGATGTTGCCGACCTTCCAAATAATGGCAGCCGAGAACAGACAGACGCCCAAAAACGCCAGCCGTACCCGGGTTACGATGGATTTTTTAACGCTTCCTTTCATTGCGACGAGGGCTGTTAGCAGGTTGGGAAGCGGCCGGCTGGTCTGTCGCTGGCTCGCCGGTGGCATCCGTCCCAATAGGCACGGGCGGCGCACCTACTTCAATATTCAATGAGTCGATGGGCGCTACGGGCACGGCGTGGCGCAGCGAATCGCGCAGGGCGCGAGCCGCCAAGGAATCGGCGGTTAGGATCGGCACCAAGTCCAGGGAAGCCTCATCGAGACGACCGGAAGGCACCTCGATGCGGAACGGCGGCGACGAACTTTCAATCAAGCCATAAGCGGCCACCTTGCGGGCTACCTCACTCTGCTTGCTGGCTTCCATGTAGTCAGACTTCAGGGTAGTGTAGTCGGCACGCAAGTCCTCGGTTTCCAGCTTCAGCTTCTGAATAGCGCGGTTCATCCGAGTTGCGTAGTGCGTATTGCCGATGTACACCAAAATCAGGAACATCACGAACAGCACGTGCGGCAGGTAGCGCACCGGCAGCCCCTCCCGAAACAGCCCGTCCATACGCGTAACACGCTCCAACAGCGTGAACACGCTCCAAGAGCTGCGCGGTCCAACCGGACGGGTTGGCCGAGGCGCTTTCGGCTCGGGTTGCGGCTTCTTGAATTCGGGTTCGGGTGTCGGCATCACTACCGGCTCAGGCGCAGCCACGAACTCCGGCACCACAGCACGAGGTGCGTTGGTGCGAGGCTGCTTCGCGACGGGTTTTATAGTATTGGTTGCCACTCGGTTGTTTTAAAGTTGGTTGCTGCGCAGAGCACAGAGAAAGTCAAGAAACTCGGTTCATCCTTTTCGGACGGCCACCCGCAGCTTTGCGCTCCGGGCTCGGCTGTTGGCAGCTACTTCTTCGGCCGAAGCCTCCACGGGTTTGCGGGTTACTACGTCGAAAGGTTGGTTGGTATTGCCAAAGAGGTCTTTTTCTGCTTCGCCAAAGAATTTGCCTTTGGCCATGAAGTTCTTTACTAGCCGGTCTTCCAAGGAATGGTAGCTCATTACCACTAAGCGTCCGCCGGGGCGAAGCACCTGCGCCGTAGCTGACAACATTTCTTGTAATGCCTCCATTTCTTCGTTGGCTTCGATACGCAGTGCCTGAAAGACCTGCGCCAAGTATTTGTTTTCCTTGCCGCGCGGCGTGCAGCTGGCAATAGCCTTCTTCAGTTCGGCAATGGTCTTGATGCTTTGCCCGCGCCGTGCCGAAACCACTGTTTGGGCCAGCGTGCGGGCGTTGGTCACTTCACCGTACATACCAAAAATGCGGTGCAAGTCGGCCTCCGGGTAGTCGTTGATGATGTCGGCGGCGGTAGGGCCGTCTTCGGCGTTCATACGCATATCCAGCGGGCCATCGAAGCGGGTACTGAAGCCCCGTTCCGGTGTATCGAATTGGTGCGACGATACGCCTAAATCGGCCAGCAAGCCATCAACGGGCAACGCGTTGCGATTTTTCAACTCGGTATATAAGTCCCGAAAATTAGCCCGCACGAAAGTGAACTGCGGACGCGCCAGCTTTTCAGCTTCTCGCTCGGCATCGGCATCTTGGTCGAAGCTGTAGAGGTGACCGGTAGTCAGGTGCTCCACTATGCGGGCCGAGTGGCCGCCGCCGCCGAAGGTTACATCTACGTAGTGGCCGTCGGGCTGCAGGTTGAGCGCCTCTAGGCACTCGCGCAGCATCACCGGGCGGTGGTAGGCAGCATCGTTGAGGTAGTCGGGTGTTGTGCTCATGCGGCCAGGGGGCCGCCAGGGCCGTTTTCGGTGGTAAGAAACTTTTGAGCAAGCTTCGAGAAGCTCTGCTGGTCCTTGATCAGGTACTCATCGTAGCGAATAGGGTCCCAGATTTCGCACCGGTTGCCTAGCCCCACTATGATGGCTTCCTTCTCGATGCCCGAGTAGCGGACCATGGTTCGGGGTAGCATAAACCGCCCGATGGTATCTAGCTCCACTTCCGTCATGCCCCGAAAGAAGTTGCGCTGAAACTGACGGTACTCTTCGTTGAATTCATCGAGTGCCATCACCTTATCGTGGATGATGCGCCACGACTCGCGTGGGTACAACACCAGACAAGGTTCGAACCCACGCACCAACACAAGCTGGTTGCCCGAGGCTTCCGGCAAGTTGCCTTTCACCTTGGCCGGCAGCACCAGCCGCCCTTTCGGGTCCAGCTTGCATTCGTATTCGCCGGAGAGCAGGTTCATGGGTTGAGGCAGGGCAGTGGGGAGGGATGTTAGCAAAAGTACACAATGCCCTAGAAAAGGCAACCACGATTTACCATTTTCTACCACTACGTAAAAAAGCCGTTTCCAGCCAATAAACAATGTTTTCGGTGCATAACTAAAGATTTTAGCCAAGCTTATCAGAACTCCAAAAGCCTACTTTGACAGAATGTCAGTACAATATTCTCACAACTAATCACCCCTCTTAGAACGGTTTACTTTCGAGCTTAGCGAGGTAAATCGTGGTGCTTCTAAAACTAGTTGCAATAGCAACTGGCCTTCCACCAACCTTATCTGCACAACCAGAAACTTAACCAAAGCAGGCAGCCGTACCCGACTCAAGCTTGCAATCAAAGAACGACCGCGCACCAGATGCGGCACTTTTGCTTAGCCCATTCTGCACCTTTCCGCTGGTGCTCCTGTTTGTATATTTGTACCACATGAAGCGTCCTCTCTCCCATCGGCTGTTCAGCTTGTTGCTGGCTTTGCTTGTTCTCGCCGCCTCGGTGGGGATGACGGTGCAGCAGCATACCTGCCATCAGAGTGGAAGCCGGACGGCCTCAATTATTTTCTCTACACCGCAGCACCGCTGCCCGGCTCCCAAGTTCACATCTGGGCGACATGCTCATTCCAGCCAAGCAAAACTGAAAGCTGCTTGCTGCGACTTTAGTGCCCATCTGCACAAGCTGGATGCCCCTACGGCTGGGCTTGTGTGGGCGAAGCTGCTGCCCTCGCCTTTCTTAGTTCCTAGTTGGTCTACTCCGACTTGGCCTGCCTTGCCCCCTGCCCTGCTAATCAAGCAGGCCGACGCTTGGCATGCAGCCGATAGTTCGCCTCCGTTGCGAGCAGGGCGGGTTCTGTTATCCTTTATCGGAGTGCTCGTGATTTAATATTCGTTCCGTGCTAGCCTTAAGTGCTAGTGCATGAGAAGCCGCGCAATCCAGCGCTGGCCTATTTTCTCTGGAATGAATGTTAACTTACTGATATCATGTGTTTTCCCTTACGGCCGCGCCTTGCTGCTACACTTAGCGTACTGCTAAGTGGCTCGGTTGCTGCGCTGGCCCAATCTTCCACTGATCCGTTGGCCCCCGTACGGGGCCAGGTGACGGACGCTACGGCGGCCAAGCCGCTGCCGGGCGCCGTGGTCCGCTGGCTCGGCACTGCCGAGGCTGCCACCACCGACAACGCCGGCAGCTTTACCCTGCCACGGCCAGCTCGTGCCGAAGACAGTCGTTTAATCATCAACGCCCTCGGCTATGGTGCCGATACTGTGGCTGTGGCTACTTCCGGCAGCCCCTATGTGCGGGTTGCACTACGACCTAGCGCCGAGCTCGGCGAAGTAAAAGTAGAAGGCCGCGCGCCGTCTTACTCCTCTCTTACACCTACCAACACGCAGGTTATCACGAGCCGAGACTTAACAAAATCGGCTTGCTGCAACCTGGCGGAAAGCTTTGAAACCAACGCTGCCGTAGAGGTTTCTACTACCGACGCGGTATCCGGGGCTAAGCAGATTCAATTGCTTGGGCTCGATGGCGCTTACTCGCTATTGACCATCGACAACCTGCCGGCCTTGCGTGGACTTTCCACGCCGTACCGCCTCAACTACCTGTCCGGCACTTGGATTGAGAGCATCGACATCATCAAGGGCATGGGCTCGGTGGTGAACGGCTACGAAAGCATTTCGGGCCAAGTAAACGTGCGCCTTAAAGAGCCAGATAAAGCAGAGCGTTTGCTGTTCAACGCCTATGGTAACGACCTCGGCAAGTTCGACCTCAACTTGAACCTGGCTACGCCTGTGAGCAAGAAGGTATCGACTACCCTGCTGCTGCACTCCGACCACCTGGGCCGCCGCGTCGACCGAAATAAGGACGGATTCATGGATTTGCCCCTGGCCACGCAATACAACGTGTTCAACAAGTGGAAGTACATGTCGGGCAAGGGGATAGTGACCGAAATTGGGTTGGGGGCGCTACGCGAAACACGGGAAGGCGGGCAGCTAGGCTTCCGCACCGACATGGACGATGCGTATCGGCAGAACTACGGCTTTACCAGTCGCACGAATCGATACACGGGCTTTGCCAAAACCTCGTACACATGGCCCGGGCGGCCCTACCAAAGCCTCGGCTTGCTGCTGAGCGGCACCCACCACGATTTCAACTCCACTTACTCTTACAGGCAAGCCCCGTTCGAGCCACGGCAGTACGACGGCACTCAGCGCACCGGCCTTGCTACGTTGCTCTTCCAGAGCGTGCTCGGTACCACGGCCCACACCTACCGCGTAGGTCTGAGCTACTTGCACGACGACTACCATGAGGTATTTCGCAACGGCATCAACTATTTGAACGAGACGCCGGAAGCCCGCTATGCGCGGGAGCACCGCAACCGCTTAGAGAATGTGCCCGGCGGTTTTGCGGAGTACACCTATCAAAACTCGCGCAACCTAACCTTGGTGGGCGGCCTGCGCCTCGACCGGCACAACCTTTATGGCTGGCAGCTCACGCCTCGTTTCAATCTGAAGTACGATGCGACCAAAAACTCGGTGCTGCGCTTGGCAGCTGGCACGGGCTTCCGGGTGGCCAACCCCATTGCCGACAACATAGGCTCGTTGATCAGCTCCCGCGAATTTGTAATTGCACCGAACCTGCGCCCCGAAAAAGCTTGGAACGTGGGCGGTAGCTTCACGCAGTATTTCACGGTAGCCGGCCGCAACGCCACTTTCGTGACCGACTACTACCATACCGAGTTCCGGAACCAGGTAGTAGCTGATATGTACACTGTGCCAAGCTTGCTACTGATAAACAACCTGGAGCCCGGTGGCCGCTCCTTCTCGCGGAGCTTCCAGGCCGAAGTGCAGATGGAACTCGTCAAAGGCCTCACGACAAAAGCAGCCTATAAATACCTAGACGTGAAAACTTCCTACGAAGGTCAGTTGCTGCGCCGCCCCATGACGGTACCGCACCGGCTGTTTTTCAACGTAGGATACGCTACTGCTTTCGATAAATGGCGGGCCGACTTTACGGTGCAAGGCTTCGGGCAACGCCCCTTGGCGCCGCACCCCAATGAAGTAGGGCACCAACACGGCGCCGACCAAATGACTCTGCCTTATTCGCCGCGCTTTGTTTTGCTCAATACGCAACTCACGTGCGCTTTCAAACGCTTCGAGGTCTATGCCGGGGTTGAAAATCTAACCAACTACCGCCAGAACAACCCGATTCAAAACGCCGCTACACCCTTTGAGTCAGGCTTTGATGCGGCCATGGTTTACGGCCCCACGTATGGCCGCCTGACCTACGCTGGGTTGCGCTTTCAGCTAGAGTAAGTATCGGTAAATCCGTCGCTCTAATTGGAAGCGGCACAGTTTCTGTCTTTTCTTTTGTTGTTTTCTCACGTTTTTCTGCGCTTCAGCGCTAACTTTTATATCCTATGAAATCCGTCAAAACCTTCCTGCTGGCCCTGGTTACTTTGTTGACTACTCAGGTGGCACAAGCGCAAACTACTCCTAAGGCGAAAGCAAAAACTGCTGGCACCGAGCAAGTACAGATGAAGACTTCCGCCGTGTGCGACATGTGCAAGACTCGCCTCGAAAAAGCCATGGCCTACGAAAAGGGCGTGCAAGCCGCCGTTCTGGATGTGCCTACGCAGGTGCTCACCGTCACCTACCGCCCGATAAGACTACACCGGAGAACCTACGCACCGCCGTGCAAAAAACCGGTTACGACGCCGACGCTCAGCCCGCCGACGCCCGTGCCTACGACCGCCTGCCCGACTGCTGCAAGAAAACCAACGCAGTACACACTAAAGAGGGCAGCAAATAAAGTTGCTTCTTCGGCTGCCTGCTACAGCTAAGGCTTTGTACCGTTAGACACAAGAAAAAAGGTCCTCTTTATTGGAGGACCTTTTTTCTTGCTGACCTGTTGTAAGACTCCAAACTTTGCTACTTGGTTTGCCATAGCCGCCACCACGGCAAATACGGCTGGTCGTGGTGCTCGTAGTGGTACCCGAAAAAGTAGCAGCTCACAAAAGCCCATACGTGGTGCCGAAACTGACTGCGCGACTTGTGCGGATTGTCGGGGGCATGTTCGCCCCGGTGCGGCAGATAGGTGCCAAAGAAAAACAGCTGTAGCGTAGCTAACACGGCTGGTATCATCCAGAAGGCAATAACATTGACCTGCGGAAAATACAGCTTCAAGATGTTGTAGGTGGCAGCCATCAACAGCACTTGCCACACGGTTACGTAGTTCCAGGCGAAGCGCACAAACCACGGCAGAAAACCAGGATGGTGGCCGTCGTGGAAATCGGGGTCGTCGTCGGTGCCTACGTGGCGGTGGTGCTGGTGGTGCTTGGGCAGCATCCGGGGAAACCAGTTGAAGGCAAACAAACCTGCCGCTACTGTACCGATGCTGTTATTTACTTTTTTGTTTGGGCTCACGACGCCGTGCATGGCGTCATGGGCTGTGATGAATAAGCCGGTGTAAAGGTGGGTTTGCAGCAACGCCAGCAAATAGGGCCAGGGAGTGGTCCAGTTGGGCTGATAGACGGCCAGCAGAAAGGCTAGCAAACCGGCCCATGCCACCATAATCAGCAGGGCTACTGCTACGCCCTTGTAGCCAAGTGGTGCGGGCTTAACCCGCGGAGGCGTGTAGCGTAAGGACTGCGTAACGGGAACCATACGTTGAAATCAAACTCAATCGAAATAGCAAAATCATTTGCTAGATAGTTGCTTCACTACGCCATAGCCACAGGATACGTTCAGCACTTTCAGCACAAAATTACCTTCGGCGTCTTGCCAAACGTTATGCTTCTCCTACTGCCTTAAAGCGCCAACAGCGCATCGCGGACTTGCTCCATTAGCCACATAGGCGTGCTGGTAGCACCGCAAATCCCCACCGACTGCCCTGGCTGAAACCACGTAGCACATATTTCTTCCACTTTGGAGATAAAGTGCGTGGACGGGTTGGTATCCTTACAGACCTGGTAAAGCACTTTTCCATTCGAGCTTTTCGTGCCCGATACAAATACTATCTGGTCGTACTGCTCGGCGAAACGACGCAAATCTTTGTCGCGGTTGCTTACTTGCCGACAAATAGTGTCGTTGGCGTTAATTTGATAGCCCCGCTGCTCTAACTCGCCTTTAATGCGGTAAAAGGAATCGGTGCTTTTGGTGGTCTGGCTGTAGAGCGTGATGTTGGAAGGCAGCTCGTGAAGCAACAGCTCATCCAGATTCTCAAATACCACTGCGTTGCCGCTGGTCTGGCCTAAGAGGCCGCGCACCTCGGCGTGCCCGTGCTTGCCGTAGATGAAAATCTTTTCTTGCTTATCGTAGCTGGTTTTGATGCGGTTTTGCAACTTAAGCACCACCGGGCAAGAAGCGTCAATCAGCGTCAGATTGTTTTCCAGCGCCATTTGATACGTGCTCGGCGGCTCGCCATGGGCCCGGATAAGCACTGCTTCGTTGCGCAGCTGCTCGAACTGCTCGTAGCCAATAATGCGCAAGCCACGCTTTTCTAGGCGCTGCACTTCTTCATCGTTGTGCACGATGTCGCCTAGGCAATATAAGTAGCCTTGTTCATCGAGAATGTCTTCGGCCATCTGAATGGCATAGATAACGCCGAAGCAGAAGCCGGAATTGGGGTCTATACGGACGCTCAGGTGTTGCGGCATAACGCAAGAATAACCGCGGATGGGGTCGGAAGGTTGCGAGGTTGCCGTTCAGTTGGCCACAAAAAATACGTAATCGTGCTTGAAACCGGATGTATTCGCAATAGTTCAGCTTACATCCGCCGAAATACATGCTGCCCTTCCAGGTCTCGAATTAGTTGCTCTTCCAGCGGACTATCCTTCACTACCGCGTTATCAAGCCAGAAAGTAGCCTTGTACGGCCGTGCCATTACCTGTTGCAGGTCCTTGCTTTTACGGGGTACATCGGCGTACGCATGCCCGGCCAATCGAGGTGTATATTGATAGAAAAAGAAATTGCTCGCTACATGCGTGCTATCAAGTTTGCCATCGGGTTGCCGCATCACCAAGCTGCACTGCGCCCGGGTACTGGCTAGGCGCGTCAGCGAATCGCCCACTGGCGCGTAGTCCGATACCACCCGAAAAGCATCCGATTCAATTTGGGTGCCGGGTACTCCATTCAAGCTCAGCAGACTGCTCGCCGAAAACAGCATTTCACGCCGGTGCAAAGCAGCCGTTTGCCTATCAATGTAGAGCAGGCCGCTAGGAGCCGTTTTGGTTACGTTCATTTTAGGCTCGAAGTGCACGACGGCCAGTTCTCGCCCTTCACTGGTTTGGATTTCCTTTAGTGTGAAATTAAACTGTTGGAGCGCCTGCGGTCCGAGCGGTGTTAAGAGCTTCGCGCGTTTCGACTGCGTGATAAACGTGGGCAACACCACCCGAATAATGGCCGAAAAGTTGGTGAAGGTGAAGCCTCCGGGCCGCACCGCGTAGCGGCTTTCACCTAGGTCCCACCCTTCTATTTGGCGGTTGTTGAACTTGACATCATAGAAGGCATCGAAAAATTCGCAGTAGGTATCGTTGTGGCGGGTTTTCTGCCGATAAAATGCTTTGCCATAATAGGTCTGCTTTTCGTGCCGCAGTAGCTTGGCCGAAGCTCGCTGAATTAATTCGCGCGCCTCTTGCTCGGGGTTGCGGACTCGTACTTCGGGCAGGGCCACCGCGTTAGCGGGCAGCACCACTGTTAAGGGCGCGGAGGCGGAGCTAACCTGCACCGTAGTGGGCGCGTAGCCGATGCTTAGTACTTCCAACTGCTGTGGCAGCGCCGAAACCCGCAAACTAAATTCGCCGGCTTCGTTGGTGGCGGTGCCTTGCTGGCTGCCTTTCACACCCACGCTAGCGTAGGGAACCGGCCGCTGCAAGCCGTCCACCACTTGTCCGGTCAGCATGATACTCTGCGCCAGGACGGCAGGCCCGGCTAGCAATAAGACGCTGCCTATAAGTAGCAGTTTCATCGAACTAATTTTACGAGCAAAATATATGGGCTGGCTACGTACCAACTGAATGGCTTTCTGGAAACTCAGCTTTTGTTAAACGCATCCACTTAACCGTTGCGTCTTCGCAGTTACTCATAAAACACTGGAAGAAACACAGCTTTGCTACTAAAACAGACAAAAAAGAAGCTCCCAATGGGAGCTTCCACTATGCAAGCATGGTATGTTGCACTAGAGTTGAGCTAGCTTCTGCGCATCGGCTTCCGAAACGTGGCCACGGTCGACCATAAAGTTGCGCACCAGCCCGAATGACTCAGCGTCGAGACCAGACTTGGGGTGCTGAAACAGTGTGTTCAGCAGGAATTGCCGATCTTCGTCAACGTGCTGGCTTAAGCCAAGGAAGGCAGGCAGATTGCTTTCTACGCTCAGCCGCAAGAAGCGGATTTCGGCGTTGTTGGCATCTAGCTTCACCGCTTCGTCGAATTGCTTGGTGGCGTTCTGCACATAGGTCAGTTTGTTGAACATCGAGGCGTCGCGGGCCCGGATGGCCTCGGCCGCCGCCTTATAGGCTAGCACCACGGCGTCTTGCTCACGGTAAGCCGACATTAACTGATAAAACTTTTCGCCGGCTTCTTTGCTGGTGGCGGCTTCCTGGTACTGACGGCGCAGGTTGGAAACGGAGTAGGACATTTTTTCGGGTCTGGATGAAGAAGTAACAACCAAGTAGGGCTGCGCCGGCGCTGGTGTAGTTTTTACTTCAAAAAGGGAGGTAAGGCAAGCAAAAGTGAGAAGGCAACGGCGGTAATACGGCTTCACTCGACAGAGGATTCGTGGATGAATAGGCTGTCGTTGCCTTATAAAGGAGCCATTCGAAAGCAGTGGAATCTCGATGAGTTTGATTGAACATCTTACCCAAAATCCCTCCCGCCTAGGTATGGCAGCTCAGCAAGGCAACGTCTCAAATCGCCCGAAGGCGGTAGCGAAAGTACGAACCCATCAATAAAAGCAGCTTGGTATTGTCGGGGACGCGCACCCGCTCTCCCAAAATCCGTGCCGCCGGCAACTGCCTAATCTTGTGAAACAGCTTGAGGTAGTACACATACGCCAAGTATACCCCTAGCCGGGCCGAGCGAGGCAACTGCATGATGCCCACGTAGGCGGCATCAAAATCGGCCCGAATATCGGCTTCTATCTCTCGCTTGACATTATCATCAAACCGCTCGTACGATACGCCAGGAAAATACACCCGACCCCGCTCGTCGTAGTCGGAACGGATGTCGCGTAGGAAATTCACTTTCTGAAACGCCGATCCTAGCCGCCGCGCGGGCTCCCGCAGCCGTTGAAACATGGCCTCGTCGCCCTCGCAGAAGATGCGCAAGCACATCAGTCCCACCACTTCCGCCGAGCCGTAGATGTACTTCTCGTACAAGGATTGGTTGTAGCTGCGGTCGTCGAGGTCCATTTCCATGCTGTATAGAAAGGCGTCGATGAACTCCCGGTCTATGTTGTAGGCATGTACTACGTCTTGGAAGGCGTGCAATACCGGGTTTAAGCTCAGCTTTCGGGCTAGTGCTTCGTCGGTTTGTCGCTTGAAATCCGCAAACAACGCCGCCTTGTCGTGGTCGTGGAAGGTATCCACGATTTCGTCGGCCCACCGCACGAAGCCATACATGGCATACACTGGCAGGTGAAACCGCCCTTCGAGGGTGCGGATGCCGAGTGTAAAGGACGTGCTGTAGCGCTGCGTGATAAGCTTACTACACGCACGGCTGGTTTCAGTGAATAGGGCGACGTGGTCCAAGGTGGGGTTGGTATCTGAGTAACTAAGTGAAGATAAATAGAACTCTTTATTCTATTACAGAGAAGCAAAAGCGTCGTCAGTGCGCCAACTCAGGCATAACAGGCTTTGCCGGAATCGGAAACTCTTTCTCTATTTCGCCAGCCACCACCTGCCCGGAAATAAGCGAGGGCGGCACGCCCGGGCCGGGCACCGTCAGCTGGCCCGTAAAGTAGAGGTTGCTCACCTTGTTGCTTTTCAAGGAAGGCTTCAGAATGGCCGTTTGGCGCAACGTATTGGCCAAGCCATACGCGTTGCCTTTGTAGCTATGGTAGTCCTGCACGAAGTCTTGATGGGCGTAACTGCGCTTGAACACCACCGCGTCGCGGATGCTGTGGCCGCAATGGCGCTCCAGCCGATCCATGATGAGGTGATAGTAATGTTCCCGGGTCTCCTCCGGATCGGGCAGGTTAGGCGCCACCGGAATCAGCAGAAACAGGTTTTCGCAGCCGGAGGGCGCCACACTTGGGTCGGTTATGCTAGGCGTGGAAGCATAGAACAGCGGGCGGCTTGGCCACTTTGGTTGCTCGTATATCTCCTCGGCGTGCAGCGCAAAGTCCTCATCGAAAAACAAGTTGTGGTGGCGCAGCTTGTCGAGCCGTTTGTTCACGCCAAGGTAAAACAGCAGCGACGACGGGGCCATGGTGCGCTTGTCCCAATAGGCTTCGGTGTAATGACGCCATTCGGGGGCCAGCAGGTGCTGCTCAGCGTGGTGATAGTCGGCGCCGGCTACTACAATATCCGCAGGATGGAAGCCGGTTGCGGTTTGGACGCCGGTAGTTCGGCCGTTTTCCACTACTATCTGCTGTACTTCCTGGTTGTATTCCAGCGTTACGCCCTGTTCTTGCGCCAGCTTCACCATGCCTTCTACTATCTTGTGCATGCCGCCCATGGGGTACCAAGTGCCCAACGCCAAGTCGGCGTAGTTCATAAGCGAGTACAGGGCAGGCGTGTTCTCGGAAGTGGCCCCAAGGAAGAGAATCGGAAACTCCACTAATTCCAACAGACGCGAATCCTTGAAGAATTTGCGCACGTGCTTGTGCATGCTTTGCAGCAGATCAAGCCGCAGAGCATCCACTAGCAGGCGCGGATCCGCGAATTCCAACAAAGACCGGCCTGGCATGTGCACGAACTTGCCGATACCCACTTCATACTTGTAAGCTGCCTGCCGCAGAAACTCATCGAGCCGCGCTGCACTACCAGGTTCGTAGCGCTCAAAAAGTGCCCGCAACTCGCTCATGGCCGCCGGAATGTCTACTGCTTCCGGCCCCTTGAAAACCACTTGATAGGACGGGTCCAGACGGACCAAGTCGTAATAATCGGATACTTTCATGCCGAAACGGGCGAAGTATTGCTCGAAGATATCAGGCATCCAGTACCAGCTCGGTCCCATATCGAAGGTGAAGCCCTCGGCCTTGAACACCCGCGCCCGGCCACCCGGACCCTCATTCTTTTCCAGAACCGTGACGCGGTAGCCACGCTGGGCTAGCGAAGTAGCCGCCGCTAGGCCCGCGAAACCGGAGCCGATAACAATTACATGTTTACTCACAGACTCGAATCACTGAATTGCGCTGGTGTATACTATTCACTCGGTGCTACGGCTACAAAGGTGTTGAATCAAACCTTAAGCCTTGGTCGCTGCTATGTTAGGTAACGCTGTTTGTAGCAGAACAGCACTGATAAGATACCGGCAAAAGCAGCAGAGGTTTTCACTAACGTGCTAATCTGACAAATAAGCTGAATGCTAACCAGACTGCACCAAAACAAACCGGGCCGCGAACAGCGCTGAAGTAGCGTCGTTCGCGGCCCGTGATACGCCCGGGGCGGGGTATACTCTCTCCCTATTCCCTACTCGCCGGGGGCGTATGTCTTAAGCGCATCCTTCAGTTCCTTGCGGGCAATGTGGATGCGGTTCTTGACGGTGCCAATCGGAATTTGCAGCTTCTCCGCAATTTCCAGGTACTTGTAGCCAATGTAATACATCATAAACGGCGTCCGGTAGTCGGCCGATAAACCAGCAATAGCTTGGTTGATATCAGTTACTACGAAGTCGGAGGTTGCGCCGTTGTGCGTAATGTAATTTTCGTCGGTATTGAAGTACTGAAAATACTCCGTGCTGTCAATGTTGCTGTTGCGTTTCGTTATCTTATTGTAGTTGTTGATAAACGTGTTACGCATGATGGTATACAACCAAGCCTTCAGGTTGGTACCAGCTTTAAACTTGTCTTTGTTCAATAACGCTTTAAGCAAAGTCTCTTGTACCAAGTCCTTCGCGTCATCAGCGTCGCGGGTCAGGTTCATCGCCACGGGCTTTAGAGAGTAGGAAATCTTTTGTACTTGACTGGTGAATTCCAAAGAGGTCATACTGTTTAGCTTTTCGTGGCAAAAGGTTAAACAAATATACGAGCCTAATTTGAAGTCGGGTAACGCTTGGTCAACTTTTTTCGCCCCTCTTTCAACTGCTTGTATAGCGTCAAGCAAAGTACGAAGCCTCTGATTATCAGGACGATTTAGCACGTGTAAAATTCGGCAGCTCGCCATTTACCCCCAGTCTACTATATCGATAAATTGCTCGATGAACCACTCTTAATCCTAGACAAACAAGGCAATTATGGAGATAAAATCTCAAGCAAAAATTTCCTTTAAACAAGTTAAATTTTTGTTACTCCTTGCTTCCTACACCTAGCAGAAGCTTGTCGGCGAGTGTTAAAAATTCGGGCATAAACCGAAAACGGGTTGCATTGCCCGGCAATTCCAGTCCTTCTATATGTGCTAATGGCCCATAGAGACAAAGTAATTTGTCGGGGCAGAGAGCTGACAGGCTGTTAACAAAGTCCTGCACTCGGTCCCGGTCGGGAGCAGCAGTCATCACTGTGCAAATCGCATGAGGCTGGTAGGTATCACAGACGGCTTGCAGTTCTTTGATAGGCAGGTTTTGGCCTAAATACAATACGTGATGTCCCCGAACACGCAACGCGTAATTCATGAACAGCAACGCCAATTCATGCATTTCCCCTTCTGGCAGAAATAACACCCATCGGTGTGCCGCTTTGGGCTGTACCGAAGCAAGCATATCGGTGGCCGCCATCATCTTCTGGCGCACTAAGTTGGTAACTAAGTGTTCCTGCGCTGGATTCACGCTACCGGCTTGCCACATAACCCCAATGCGTTGCAAAAACGGATATACCACGTGCATGACGGCAGCTTCGAATCCCAGCTGCTGGATGGCATGGTTAAGCAGATAGCAGAGTTGCGGCTCGTTCATGTCGAGCATAGCCGCCAACAAACTGTTCACTCGCTGGCAGTAATCGTGCGTGCCTTCGTTGCAGGATATAACCGCTCGGCATAACTCTTCCTCGCTTAGCTGCGCAACTTTGGATATGCGGTAACCCTGCCCGCATAGTGTAGCCACATTCAGGAGTCGGCGCAGGTCGTCGTCGCAGTAGGTGCGGATGTTGGTGGCCGTACGAATTGGCTGCAGGATGCCATAGCGCTGTTCCCACATCCGAATGGTGTGCGCCTTGATGCCGGAAAGCTGCTCTAGGTCACTAATTGAAAACTGTCCCACGGCTAGCTGTCCTTTCCCTCTAATTGCTTGCTTTTGCTATTGACAGCCGGTTGCCTGAGCGTACGCGTAGGAGCTGGCTTGCGTAAGGCCAGCGCAAAGTAGCGTGGCGAAACCCACAGCATGCCAAACTCCTCGGAGTTGTCGCGGCTGGTGGTTTTGTGGTGCATCTTGTGGGCCATGTTCAGGGCCCGCAGGTAGGTGTTGCGCGATTTGCGCCAGAAGCGCATTCGCCCATGTATTAGCACATCGTGTACAAAAAAGTATACGGTGCCGTAAGCTGCAATCCCTACTCCCATCCAGAAGCGAAAATCCTTCTCGGGCGAGCCGTAGATGATAAGCAGCGCCGAAAGGGCACCGTAGAATAGAAAGAAGAAGTCGTTGCGCTCGAAGTGGTGCGGATGCCGCACGTGGTGTGAACGGTGCAAAAACCACAGCGGCCCATGCAGCACAAATTTGTGCATGAACCACGCAATGAACTCCATCCCGAGAAAAGTAGCCGTGGTAGTGGCTACGGCTGCCATTGTTGTCATATAGCTCAGCTAACCACAAGAAGAGGCAGATGTTTGAGAGATTTGCAAAGCGCAAAGCAAAAAGAGCCTTATAAAGAGGTGCTTATAATAATCACCTAAGAGGGTTGCGGAATTACTGCGCACCGTTCAGCTTATCTACACCAGCAAACTGAACGGTGCATAGCAATCTGTGGATGAGATAGTTGAGGTATCTTGTAGGAGCATAATGCTAACCTAGTTTTCCCAGTTCATTTTCTCCCTCGCCAAGAATGCAGCGATACCGCGGCGGCAGTCCAAAGTTCCACGCGCCTCGGCATTCATTTGGGCGGCGTAGCGCAAACTGTCTTCCAACGGCATTTCGGGCAGGCGGGCCAGCATTTCTTTGGTGAGCTCCATGCTCTGGCCGGAATTTTCAACACACAGTCGGCGCGCGAAGCTATAAACGTGCGTGGCTAACGACTCAGCCGGTACTACCTCGTTGATCAGGTATAGCTCCAGCGCTTTGTGCGCAAGCACCGTATCGCCCGTAAGCAGGAGTTGCTTGGTGCGCGCCTCCCCTATTTTACGAAGCAAAAACACGCTGACTATCGACGGCAGGAAGCCAATCTTCACTTCGGTATAGCCAAAACGGGCTTCGGGCACGGCAAAAGCAAAGTCGCAGATAGTAGCCAGCCCGCATCCACCCGCTAGGGCATGGCCCTGCACCTGGGCAATTACCACTTTTTTGAGGGTGTAAATCTGATGGAAGAGCTGCATCAGGTGCGTGGAGTCGGCCAGATTATCGGTGTAGCCGAAGCCTTGTAGCTCTTGGATGTACGCTAAGTCGGCACCGGCGCAGAAGGCTTCGCCTTCGGCTCGTAGTACAATTACCTTGCACGCCTCGTCGTCTTCCGCAAAATCGAAGGCCAGCTTCAGCTCGGTTATCATCTCGGCACTGAGGGCATTGCGTTTTTCAGGACGATCAAGGGTGATATAGCCAATGGCGTCTTGCGCCTCATAGCGAATGAAGCGCAGCGCTTCCAGCTCTTGGGTGGGCATATTGTCCATGGGATTCCAGATTAAGTCAACAGTGAATGCGGCGTGAGGCTAACAGGGCAAAGCCCCACGGCCCGACAACGCGAACGTAGAATCGGCAGTAACCAAACCTAACAAAAAGGAAGCGCTCTAAAAACTATATAGCGCACAAGCAAGCAAACCGGTTTCGCTATCGCTTAGTTTGCGAGCGGGGCCGAATACAGTTTATAGATATAGGCACCCTGGGCCGTGATGTCATAAACTTGCCAGCCAGCTACTTGCAGCTTGGAATACAATGAATTGATGTACCAAGATTTGCAGGAAGAATCAAAAATAATCGTCGGCTTTGATCCAAAAACGGCTGCCAACGTTTCGGGCCAGACGCGGGCGTTACGGCGCAAGACCACTATATCCACCGAACTAGGCTGGCGGGCAGCATCAAGCCGGCCCGACACGAATGCCACCCGCACCCCACGCCATACCGCCAGCACCACCCCACTGCTATCGACGTTGTTAGCGGGTATTGAACTACCTTGCCAGCCGGTGTGGTAGTTCACTTGCTGCGCCTCCCGCTCGATAATGCCAGGCACAATGCGGTAGGTACGCTCTGTTTCATTTAATGGCAACGAATCGACGGTGACAATATGAGCGGCCGCACCATGCCAGAACCCCACCACCGACCTGCGCGGAATGCTGTAGAAAATCAGGCGCTCATCGGGCGCGAGCTCTCGGGCAGCCCACACGCGGCTGCCCGCAAACAGCAGCATCAGGGCGCACGCCATGCCGAGCCACGCCAGATGCCGCCGCGCCAGAAATGCCAGCAGTACCAAAATCACGGCAAAAATTAGCCAGGCCTGGGGGGCTGTGACGTGCACGCCGGAAATCAGCGCGCCCGGCATCACCCGACCAATCCAGAAGATATACTCGTTGAAAACCCAAATCATAAACTCGAATACCCGGCCCACTCCAAATGGCCCCCAATCGAGCACACTAGCCAGCCCGAGGAAAACGCTCCAATGCCTGCCACCAAGCCTTTCAACCCAAGCAGCCCGAGTCCTACATACACGGCTATCGAGGAAATGGGCACGGCTACGAGGTTGGAAAGCAGGAAGCTGAGCGGGAACTGATGGAAGTAGTAGAGGCCCAGAGGAAACGTAGCTACCTGCGCCGCCAACGACAGCGCCGTAGCCTGCCAAATCTTGTCCAAAGACCAACTAGAAGCTTTCCAAATGCGCTGTGTTGCTTTCGAGTGCCAAGGCCGTTGCTTAGCCTGAAAATAGCTCTTAACATCCAGCCAAGCCCCAATACGCGGTTGCAGATACACGATGCTGATAACGGCCAGGAAAGACAGCTGAAATCCTACGTCGCACAGCAAGTATGGGTCGTAGCAGAGTAAGCAGAAAGCCGCTACAGCCAAGGTATTGAACATGTTCGCTTGCCGCCCGCTGGCCCGAGCTACAATAATAAACGTGAACATTACGGCCGCCCGCAGCACCGAAGCCGACAACCCGGTCAGGAAGGCATAGCTCCAAATAACGCCCAGTCCTAGCAAAGCTGACACCAGCCGGAACATAGGCCCACGCCTCACTTTCAGCAAGCCTAGCACCCACGTTACGGCCCCAAACAACAACCCCACCTGCAAGCCCGATACGGCCATAATGTGCGTGGTACCGGTGTTGGCGTAGGCTTGCTTGGTTTCCTGATCGACATCATCTTTGATGCCTAACACCAGCGCCGAAGCCAATGCGTATTCCCGCTTGGCATGCACGTAGTCCCGAAACACGCCATCGAGCACCCGTGCCGCCCGCATGGCTGTTGCCCGCAGGACCGAAGGTGGGGCGGTGGCTATTTTTCGGTACTGGTCGGGGTGGATGAATTGCTGGTGATACACCTGATGATACTGCAAATAGCGGCGGTAATCGAACTCGCCAGGGTTGAGCGGCGCCTTACTTGGCGCGGGTGCGCCTCGTACCAGCCATACGTCGCCATACAGTGGGGCCTGCACACCCGAACCGCGCGGTATTGAAACACGAATGCCTCCCACTGCTGACTGCCACTTCCTTCCTATCCGAACTGCCGAAACCCGCACGGTGGTAGCAAAAGTTGATGGGCGCACCACGGTATAGTCGTCCACTACGGCACGATAGAATTCTATCTTGTCACCAAACCGGTACAGGTGATTGGCCGACCGTGCCTCTGTTGCCTGCTGCGTCAGTGTTGCCCCCGCCAGATAGACCGCCGCCACCGCCAGCAGGCCAGCCGCATCGGTAGCACCAGCTCCTTGCTGCCGACTAGCCCAGTACTGAGCAACGCCAAAAAGCACCACTATTGCCACTAATGGCACCATAAGCGGCGGCAACGACTCCCCGAAATAGAGGTAGGTTAAGATGCCCGCCATCAGGGCCAGCACCAAGCGCACAAAGGCGTAGGAAGCCCACTGAATTGTAGGAGTCACGAACTAGTAGCTTAACAATACAACACAATAGATCTTTAAACACTATAAATATAGTGGTGCCTCGCACTCGATTAATGCACCGGCAGTAGAAATACAGATTTAGCGCATAAGCAAAGGCAAGCAGTGTACAGTGAGACACTTGTAGCTCTAATATCTTCTTATTTGCTTATAAGCTTAGTGATACTACTATCGTACTGTAGAACTAACCTTTTATTTTAATTCCATTAGGTGCACATGCACGTCGTTCTTTGTATTGCCATCAGCAGGAACATACGTATCCATTATTTTTCCAACCTGCCCTAAATGCTGGATAAACCGGTCCACGCCGTACCCTTCTCTGAAATCATGGCCATTATAAAACCACGCCGGCTCACCAGCATAATCCCCCTGGTTCATATCCATGCTGCTGTAAATTATCCACGCTCTTTTTTTATTAGGTAGCGCAGCAAGATCAGCATCTATTTTCGCAAAAAAATCTGGATAACTGCGAACTTCATGGCGATAATCCCCACCTATTACGCCATTATATTTCAACGCATTAATAGCTTTATAATATTTGTAACCTGCGGCGCTATTCCAATACACGTATACTGCATCTCCGTCACGATAATTGGAATTTACATACTGCAAAGCATCACGATAGTATGACATTTTATATCCTCCAATAAGATAAGGAGTAAATGTATTAGCTACCGTGTTTTTCACTAAGCCCAACAAAAGCAATACCGATAATCCATAACCAAAGTACTTTACAGCAGCCTTTTTATTATTTAGATAATCACTGCCTCCTGCTAACAGTAAAGCGACAAGCGGTGCTAAAAAAACCGTCATTCTCTCATAGAATGGATACAGTTTCAGAGAGGAAGCAACGAACGTTATCAATACGGTAGCGCCAAGTAACACTAGATATTTCTTGTCTTGTTTAAAGAAGTACAGCGTGCCAAAGCAAGAAAGAACGAGCGGCACTATCGTCATACGTTGAATAAAGCGCTGTGTATTGGTATGATTTCCCAAATCGTTTATCCACGTCAGGCCGAGCGGATAATGAAAAAAGGCAAACGCCTTGCGTACTGCCCACGTAACACCACTCACTGGCTGCAGCGGAAAATAGCCGTCGAATTTAACGAAGAAGTAAACCAACCATCCCGCATCCGATCCTTCCTTCGCAAACAACAAATAGCTAAGAGCAAAGCTCACCAACCATATGCTAGAAGGAATTATCAAACCAAGTATTAACTTCCAATTTCCTTCTAGCAAATAATAAATACCTGTCGCAAGTACTATACCGGCTAGCACGAAGATGCTAGGATACGATAGCCACACAGTCAAGCCTCCCCAAAATCCCCAAAGCAATAAGTTCTTTAAATCCGTTTCGCGGTGATAGCGCACATATAACCACAAAATAAGAACTGTAGTAAAAAGATCTGCGCCGTATGGTTTTGCTTCCACTGAGTGGTGAATAATTGGGGACGCAATTGCCAGCAAGGATAACGCAACAACTACACCAAGCGGCTTTAAAAAGTATCGAGCAACTGGTAAGAATAAAAATAAAGAAATGATACTGGTTAGTAAAGAATAAAGACGTAATGCCATTTCGTTTTTACCAAAAAGCACCACAAATAGGTGGGACATCAATAAATAGCCGACCGGTGCTTTTTGCATGTAGGGCAACGGCTTGGACAACAAATCTTTGAAGCTCATATCCACAATGCCCGCCGATAAATAGATTTCATCGGTCCACAACGAACGATTGTAGAAGTAGTGAAACAGTCTCAAGGCAATGCCTAAAAAGACGGTGATGCCGATGGCGATAGTGTAGAAATCAACCTGGTGTTGTTTCGGAAAAGCACTTGCTTCGGGGCGAAGTTGGACTAGCATAGTATCGGGCTGAAGCTAATTTACCGCTGCACTTTTGTGTAAAATGCAAAGATTTAATTAACTTTTTCCAATAAAATACCAACAATAATTTTAACTCAACAATACATTCGCTTGCCGAGATATCAATCTATCTCATTGATGTACAATAAATTATAAAGCAAGACTTTTAGTCTTACCGCTATACTGCTGTCAAAGACTAACAATGGTCGCAGTAATTTACTCTTCCCTTCCAACTCATTCCTTTTTGCTTACCGCCGAATCATCTTGTAGTGTTGAATATCGCACTCTTCAAACATCTCCCCTACCTTTTCGAAGCCATGCCGTTCGTAGAATCGTACAGCGGGCAGTTGGGCATGTAAGTACACTATTGCGCCAGGGTACTGCGCATCAACGTCTTGCAATACTTGTTCGAGTAGTGCGGCTCCCGCCTGCTGGTTTCGATAGTTGGATAACACTGCGAAACGCTCTAGCTTCACGCCAGCCTCGGTTTTACGCCAGCGGGCGGCTCCGCAGGGAGTGCCGTCGGTAGCACGGACAAGGTAGTGCGTGGCGCCGTCCACGTCGTGAGCGTCATACTCTTCTTCTGCGGGCACATTCTGCCCCACAACAAATACTTCCCGGCGAATAGCAAATGCGGCGTCGAGGTCTTGGGGGCAGAAATACGTTGAGCGTTCATATAGGCTGCTTTGGAAGGGTTGTTCAAGTATTGCGGATAAGATTCGCTTGTTGACTGGATGACGAAAGTAGCAACGAAATAAAAAAGCAGCCCCCTAGTGGAGGCCGCTTTTTGTTGTAATCAGCATCATATTGCCTTTTCAGGTACGTGGAGCTGCTTGGTGGTTTAGAGTTGCTGCTCCTGGTTTACGGGCAGTTCCTGCGTGCCATCGTCCTCAGGACGGGCATCAGGGTGACGGCTGGCGTCGGGAGCAGCGGAGCCGGGGCCGTTAGGACGACGGTACGGCTGGTATTCACGGATGGGGCGGTTGGCTTGGTTAGCTTGTTCCTGTTGAGCAGCGACGTCGAATTTGTCGTAAGCCATTACGATAGACTTAACCAAACGGTGACGCACCACGTCTTCGGAGCTCATTTCTACGAAGCCAATGCCGTTCACGTCTTTCAGAATGTCTAGCGCTTGAATGAGGCCTGACTTCTGCTTGGTTGGCAAGTCAATCTGGCTTCGGTCACCGTTTACCATCACCTTGGCCGTTGGGCCCATACGGGTCAGAAACATCTTTAGCTGCGAAGGCGTGGTGTTCTGCGCCTCATCCAGGAGCACGAAGGCATTGTTAAGCGTCCGGCCACGCATGTAAGCCAGCGGGGCTATTTCGATGGTCTTGTTCTCCATGTAGAACTTGAACTTCTCGGGCGGCAGCATGTCCTCCAGCGCATCATAGATGGGCCGCAAATACGGATCAATCTTATCCTTCAAGTCGCCAGGCAGGAAACCTAGGCTTTCGCCGGCCTCCACTACAGGGCGGGAAATGATAATCTTTTTCACCTCCTTATTTTTAAGCGCGCGCACCGCCAGAGCCACCGAAATATAGGTCTTGCCGGTACCAGCTGGCCCGAGTGCAAACACCAAATCGTGGCGCATAACAGCGTCTACGAGCCGCTGCTGGTTGGCCGTTTTGGCTTTAATAACGCCGCCTTTGGCCCCAAACAAAATAACGTCGGGCGAGGCCGCTAGCAAACGGTCCTGCTGGTCTTCGTCGGACGAGGAGAGGTACTGGTACACGGTTTTGTCGGTGATTTGCCCATACTGGTGATAATGCTCCAATAAGGCCGACAGAATATCGTTGATACGGCTGATGACGGGCGTCTGGCCCTGTATTTTAATCTCGTTGCCGCGGGAAATAATTTTGCTACCAGGAAAGGCCGCTGCTAGTTGGCGGATGTTCTGGTTATCGGGTCCCAGGAAATCAATCAGGGACACGTTTTCGAGCGTGATGACTTTCTCTACCAAATTAGGGGTGGTGGGGACTAGGAAGTTGAGTGAAATGAAAGCTGTTGAAGAACATCGGTTCGGGCAAATAGCCTACTTTTGCCGCCCTTACAAGGCATTAAAACAATAGTACGAAGAACTCAGAATTTCCGGCAATGGGATTGATTACGTTTCTGTCTGACTTTGGCTACCGCGACCATTACGTGGCAGCAGTAAAGGCGCGGATTCTACAATTGGCCCCGACAACGCCCGTACTCGATATATCGCACGCTGTTGAACCCTTCAACATCGCGCACGCCGTTCACGTTCTAAATGCAGTATTTCGTGACTTCCCGGCTGGTACCGTCCACTTAATTGGCGTTAACGATTTAGGCGGCCCGCGTGCCGCTTGGCACGCTGCTCTTTACCAGGGGCACTATTTCGTGGCCGCCGACAATGGCTTGCTCGCTCTACTCTGCGACGGCCAGCCCGAAGAACTTGTAAGTTTAGGGACGGCTGCTGGCCTGACTGCCTCCCCTACTCGTGACCTGCTAGCACCCGCAGCGGTACATTTAGCCAATGGCGGTTTGCTCTCGGACCTTGGCCTCGCAACTACGCAGCTTTACCAACTGCTCAACCGCCAAGTACGCCTCCAAGACAACCGCATTACCGGCCACGTCGTGCACGTCGACCACTACGGCAACCTCATCACCGACATCACGCGGCAAGCAGTAGAAGTAATTGGCCGAACCCGTCCGTTCACGATTCATTTCGCCCGCGAAACGGTACGCGAAATTGCAGCTCATTTTCAGGCCTCCGACCCCGGCGAAGCCGTCTGCATTTTCAATAGTCAAGACCAGTTGTGCATCGGCATCAACCAGGGCAACGCCTCGGAGCTACTCGGCTTACACTTCGATTCGCAAGTTGATCTGCGCTTTCCAGCCGACGGTCAATAAGCCATCAGCTTGAAAAAAGCATACTTCTAGGAGCGATAAAATCTCGTTTCTTGTTCGCATACATTGTTTCCTATCTTGTTTCTATATTATGTTAAGTAGAAATCGATAGTAAGAACAGGTCTCTGTCTGCTTAATAGTAAGCTACTCTAAACTGTTTCCTAATGCTAATTAGAATTGTGCGCATGACCTTTGCGCCTGAGCAAGTCCCGGCTTTTCTAGAAATTTTCCGTAGCTCTCAAGACCAAATTCGTCTAATGCCAGGCTGTCATTTTTTAGAGTTGTGGCAAGATGCAGAGCATGCACACATCTACTGCACGCACAGCCATTGGGAGTCAGAGGAAGCGTTAAACAACTACCGGCGCTCCGAACTATTCGGGAAGGTTTGGCCCGCTACCAAGGCGTTGTTTGCAACCCCGGCCCAGGCATTTTCGGTACATCAGGTTCAGGTAGTATAAGAGACATTGCAAGCATCTGTAGGTGCCTGTAGCTAAAATTTCTTGGCTCATATACTAGCCTATCTACCCCTTACTGGCTTTCAGCAAGCTGCCAGGTTCCAAGGCAGAACAAAGCAACAAAGAACCTGGGCCGAGTTGAATAGCAACAGCCAATAGAAGCAAAAGCCCCAACCTTAATCGGCAAAGACTGTATTGGTAGCTATGGAGACCAATTATTTTGAATTCTACAACCTGCCGGAGACATTCCAGCCGGACGAGGCGGCACTGAAGCGTCAGTATTATGCTTTGAGCCGTGAATATCATCCCGACTTTCATGCTACTGCAAGCCCAGAGCGGCAACAGGAAATCCTGAATCTGGCTACTCTCAACACCAACGCCTACCGTACCCTCTCCGACTTTGATCTGCGAATGGCGTACATTTTAGGGCGCCATGGCCTATTAGAGGAAGGCAAACAGGAGTTGCCATCAGATTTTTTAATGGAAGTAATGGACTTAAATGAGCAGCTAATGGAGCTCGAATTTGAGCCCGATTCGGAGGCTGCCAAGCGGGTGGAAGATGAAGTTAACGCGCTGACTCAGACGCTCGATGCAGGTATTGAGCCTGTGCTAGTGGGCTACCCCGGCTTACCTCCCGATGCCCGGCCCCAAGCATTGCGTCAAGTGCAGACTTACTATTTGAAAAAGCGTTACCTGTTGCGCATTCGCGAAAGTCTGACTAAGTTTGCAGCCCGCTCCTGAAACGAAGGAGTGAGTGAAGCCCAGATGGCGGAACCGGTAGACGCGTTGGTCTCAAACACCAATACCGCAAGGTGTGCCGGTTCGACTCCGGCTCTGGGTACCTGTAGGCACAAAAGCTGCCTCAATAGCTGTAAAAGCGGCCTTTCCAACTTTGGAAAGGCCGCTTTTGTGTTTTCTAGTTACATGCTTAAGGCCAACAATAAGAGCGGCACAAGCGAAAAGCTATTTTTCTTTGGCTGACACTCCTTGCTACTAATCAAGAAGCGAAACTGCTAGAACGCAAGCATTCAGCAGTTGAAATACATAGGGATTTGAATGCTCGGTTGTCTTCTTTACCGCTGTTGGAAGCTGAGCGCACGTCTGGTAGCTTCGTATTGGTCGGTGTCAGCACGTTAGGAAATTACGCCGTTGTGCAGGCATCCTCTTTGAAAACGAGTCCACTTACCTCTAAGAAGATCTAGCAGCACTGAGACCAGTGTTTTGCTACCATTCGCTATGCCAACAGTACAAATTGGTGATTTACTAGTAGAAGTAGTACGTAAGAATATTCGCAGCCTACGCCTAACAGTTTACGCCCCCGACGGGCGCATCCGAGTGGCAGTACCAACACGCACATCCGACCAAGCTATTCAGGATTTTGTAGCCGCTCGTCGTACGTGGATTAGTAAGCATCAGGAAAAGTTCAAGTTGCAAAAGCCAGCCGTAGAGTCGTTGTACGTTACGGGAGAAACACATTATTACCAAGGCATAGGCTATACATTGCAGTTGCACACGTTTGATGGGACGCCGCACGTGGTTTGTCAGGAGCCACAAACCCTGAACTTATATATACGAGAAGGCAGTACGCAGCAACAACGCGAGAAAGTATTGCTGGCCTGGTATCGACGGCAACTAAAGGCGCAATTGCCGGAAATGGTAGCGCAGTGGCAAAAAGTGGTTGGCGTGCAGGTGAATGAATGGGGTGTCAAGCAAATGAAAACTCGTTGGGGCACTTGCAACATTCGGGCGAAGCGCATCTGGTTGAATCTAGAGCTAATCAAGAGACCCTCTTCTTGCCTGGAATATGTGGTGGTTCATGAGTTAGTACACTTACACGAGCGGTTACATAACGCACGATTTTGGGGACTCATGGATCGTTTTATGCCAGCGTGGCGCACGCACCGAGAACAGTTGAAAAGGACTCTGCTGGAGACACCCATTGAATTAGATGCGTGCTGATAGCTCCCTCAAGCACATTCTGAGAAAATCTGAGCAGTCTCAAAGCTGATCGGATAGCTAGTATAGCTACCTACCAGTAAGTTTATAGCGCACAAGCTAGAGCCACCTCTATCAAGAAGTTAGCAAGGCTAAGTAAGAACCATGTATTCCTAGCTAGCAATGCTTCAAGGACCTCATCTACTGTTCTACATAATACTGCTCTGCGAGTACAAAGCTTAAGCATAATCTGTGGCCAGTACCACTTACCAGAGTACGAGGCAGCTATTCATACAACAATATTTGTTGAAAATTATACACGTTCAATGTATAATGTTTATTAATATTATCTTATTTTACAGGTATTTACAAAAATACTGTTACTCTATTCGAGAATTACCTCTCATTCAGACGAAACAAATTTTCTTATTTTCTTGTATATTATACAACATAATCTAACATTTGCATCAGCATTGTTTGTACCCTTAATCTTATTCTTTATGAACAAGCTCACCGATTACATTGAAACTACTTATGCTCCCGGTAGATCCGTGACACTATCTGCTGCCAGCAAATGCGAACCCCACACCTTCCCGAAAAGTGAGTTTGGCTTTCTTGTTGGCCAACCAGGAAAGAGTAATGATGTATCTGCGCGGATTGTCTCGCGTTATTTGACTTCTAGGGTGCAGCGAGTATTTAGATACTGAGCGTCATGCAAGACTTTATGAGTTACTGGGGAATACTAGTGTCGGTATTAACGGCAGGTTCCGCAGGCGTGCTCTACTTTATCAAAAGTTGGCGTGATGTTGAAACTCTTAAGGAACATCGGCGAACACAAGAAATGCAGATTGCTGCGTTGCTGGAGAAGGTAGACGGGTATCAGATGGCCGCGTTGGCGCGGGAGGTAAAGCATAAACAAGCTTTCGAAATCAAATTACAAGAACATCGGGCGGAAGTGGCGCGGGAGGCGGCTGTGAGCCGTCGCGAAAGTGCGAATTCGGTGCTGCGGCTACATGAGCGAGTGGAAGCCTTAGACAAGCTGTTATCGGTTTCGGTGGAGCGACAGAATCAACTGATGGACTCGACGCGACGCCAAGAAGTCCGTAGCGAGCGTGTAGAGCAGATTTTGTGGCGAGCTAATACCAGGCTGAACGAAGAGTAGTATCCAACAAATCTTGAGATAAAGTCGGCCTAGCATGAGCGCCTGGGTGGGATATTACTCCTGCTCTGCTACGCCTTTCCCTATCCCTTTTCATCTGCATTGTCATGGATCAGCAACAAAATCTAACCTTATGGGACCGGTTACGACTGCCTACTCCCCAATTTTTCCGCAAACTCCGCGCTATAGGCTCAGCCTTGGGTGCTTTGGGTCTCGTGCTTACCACTACGCAAGTGCCATTGCCAGCTATTGTTGTAACAATAGGTAGCTACCTTATTTTAGCGGGCTCAGTGACTGCCGCAATATCGTCGGTGGCAGTGGAGCCGGAAGATGGTAGGAAAAGCCTAGCTCCTCCCATTCCTCAAACTCAGCCCTTAAAGCCCACTTCTAACACATTGTGACTGTAGTTAGGAAGCATCATTAAGTACCCAATTCTTGGTATTTCATTCTATACTTACAACTATTATTGGCATCAATCTTATAGTTAGCAATACATAACGTCAAGTACAACAGTTGTTATTACAACTATATCCATTATAATTGCCAATAAATATTGAATAGCAAGCAACTAAACAGACCGGAAAACCAGTACCATACCCTACACCTTACAACATAAACACACCAAAATGGAATTGCACGAACGGTTTGCTGCTTTTATAGCCGATAAAGGTATCACGGTGAATCAGTTGGCTAAAGAGCTCAACTATGATAGGCCCGAGAAGCTGTACTCCATTTTGCGTCAACGCAACAAGCCTAGCTATGAAACCTTATTGGATATACTCACACGCTACCCGGAATTAAGTGCTGAATGGCTTATTCGAGGCCAAGGCAACATGTATATGAGTGCACCTACAACATCAGATGTTGAAGTAGGGATTGAACTAACCAAAAACTTGCCATTGCGCACCGACAACGGCCGTACCCTAGTGGTCACCACCGACACTAAGGGCAAAGAAAACATGTCGCTGGTCCCGATTCCGGCGCAAGCCGGCTACAGCCGTCAGTTCAGCGACCCTTCCTTCGTTGAAGATCTGGTGAAATTCACTATTCCTGGGTTTCCTATTCAAGGCGGGCGAGCCTTCGAAGTAGAGAGCGACAGTATGATGCCTATCATTCGCCACAAGGACATGGTGCTGTGCAGCTATGTGGACAAGTGGACCAACTTGGCGCCTGGCTACCCCTATGTGGTGGTGATGGAAAACATGATTATGGTGAAGCGCATCAACGCACCCATTTTACACGCTGACGACATTGTGGAGCTTTACTCCGACAATTCTCACTACCAAGTGCACCGGGTAAGAGCCGAGGACATCCGAGAAATCTGGCTGGTGCGCGGGATTCTTACTTCCCAAATACCCGCCAACAACCGCGAAGTGCAGGACCGTTTGATTGAGATGGTCGGGTTTATGACCAACAATACCGAACACCTTCAACTGATGACCATGGAAATGCTGCGCATGATCCGTGAAACACAGACTGTTACTAAAAAGTAATAGAAGACTGCGGTACCCACTTAAAACAAGCTGCGCAAGGCAAAACGTCTTTTACAGCGTTTCTGCCTTGCGCAGCTTGTTTTTGGATTATTAGTATCTAGCGAATGAAGAGCAAGCCGATTTACAATTCTTGCTCTTCTCTAGGCCCGTTCAATGTTTACACCCAAGAACAACCCATAGCACCTGGTTCTTTACCGCTCCAACTTGAAGCCGGGATCCACGGGCGGCCGTTCGTTTTGATTGGCTACGGCCCAACCCGTCAAATATATCCAGCGGGTGACGCCGGCAAGCTTGGCGATGTTGATGCCTTCTGGCTCGTCTTTGGGCGTATGGTAATCCTTGTGCAGCAACGTGGTGTAGCAGATAGAAGGAATATTCAGGCGGGCGTAGGATAAGTGGTCGGAGCGGAAGTACCAGCCTTCGGGGTGCGTTGGTTTGTCCCACAGCGTATCGAGTTTGAACTTCGGGCTAGCTTGGTTGGCAGCCAGGGCGGTAGCGACCAGATTTTTTGAGTTACGGTGGGGCGGCTGCGAGCCGAGCAACGCCGCGCTATCAGGGGCGTTGCGGCCTATCATTTCGGCATTCAGCACGGCTACTATCGACTCTTTGGGCGCGGTGGGATTGGCCGCATAGTAGCGCGAACCTAATAAGCCTCGCTCTTCGGCCCCGTGATACACAAACAGCGCCGTGCGCCGGCCGGGTTTCTGCACGAATGCCCGGCCGATGGCCAGCAACGCAGCGCAACCCGTGGCGTTATCGTCGGCGCCATTCCAGATGGAGTCGCCGGCTACAACTTTGCGCACGCCGTCGTGGTCTTGGTGGGTGCTGAACAGCACGTTCTCTGCTTTCAGCTTGGAATCGGTGCCAGGCACTTTAGCTACGATATTGACGGACGGGTAGCTGAAGCTTTCCACGTTGAGGGTGGCCGTGAGTTGCTGGCCGGGCTGTCGCACCCACGACAGCGCAGCAGCGGGCAGCCAAATGGTAGGAGCCTGGGCTACAACTTGCACGTTGGGGCCGCCGGGCAAATCATAACGACCCCGCTCGTAGCCGGTTGTCCACCGCTCGTAGTAATCTTGGGCGCGCGCATCTGATATGAACACCACCGCTACGGCGCCGGCTTTCACTAACTCCGCGGAACGGTCGCGCATGACGCCGGTCAGGAAGCGCCGGTAGCTTAGCTCGGCCGGACCAGTACCCGAGAAAAGAATGGCTATGGCTTTTCCTTTAACATCGACGCCGGCCATTTCGGCGGCGGTACCTGTACCCACATACACCAGCGGCGCATTTACGGTAGCAATACCGGGAGCCAGAATCATGGCGTCCTGACCGTGGGTGAGTTGATGAGTACCGATGCGCAGGGTGCTGCCTTTGGTGAGACGTGTCCGCTGAATATGAAAGAATTGAAAGTACGTCCCATCGTCGCCAGCGGGTTGCAGGCCGCTAGCGCGCAGTTGCTCGGCTATCCACATCGAGGCCCGGAGTTCATCGAGCGTGCCGCCCTCGCGCCCCCGGAAATGGTTACCCCCAATGGCGAATAAGTCGCGTTTTAAGTCCGCTTCTTTAATGGCAGTGCGTTTGTCGCCGCTGAATGGGTTTTGTTGCGCGGAAGCTGCGCCGCCAATTAGTAAAAGTGTACTCAGGCAGCCGGAGGTTACTAAATGCGAAAGGAAATTTCTTGTCATGCAGGCAAAATAATGTGCTTTAGTTTTTGCCCTACGCAACAACTGGCATCTTGTTAAGGAGGAATAGTACGGTGAGGCTTGGAAACTCCACAGTTAAAGCTTGTTTCGCGCCCTGGATGCGTGGGGTTAGGTGTAGTTGAACCATGGCAAAACAATTTTGTAAGGAGAACGTCATGCTGAGCGCAGCCGAAGCATCTCGCGTGCTGACGTTGTAGAGCTAACCCAACGATTTGAGCGAGATGCTTCGGCTTCGCTCAGCATGACAATACTACTCTAGTATCAGCACGCCGGATGCCTCGGCTCAGGATGACAACAGGGTGGCAATGCCAGCATGCGGATGATCAACTAGCAAGAGCCCTTCCTCAGATGATTAGGAAGACTAGCTTCCTGGTTCTTAGCTTCTTCGTCTGACTTTGACAACTTCAATTACTTCACCAGATTCACCAGGTTATCGCGCAGGAACAGCATCATGGCACCGTAGGTGTAGTCACGGTTGGCTTTTTTGGCGAGGCTGTGGCCTTCGTCTTGGGCCATGATGTACCAAACTTTGTTGCCTTGTTTCTTCAGCCCGTCTACCATTTGCTCGGACTCGGTGAGGGGTACGCGTGGGTCGTTTTTGCCTTGGTACACCAACATGGGCTTGGTGATGTTCTTGATCTTGTTGATGGGCGAAATCTGCTCGAATACCGCTTGCATGGCCGGATCCCGCTCGTCGCCGTACTCCACCCGGCGCAAATCGGCGCGGTAGGAACTGGTGTTTTTGAGGAACGTGGTGAAGTTGCTGATACCGAACAAATCGACGCCGCAGCGCATGCGGGCGTTGTAGTTGGTCATGGTGGCCAGGCTCATGTAGCCGCCGTAGGAACCGCCGTATACGCCTACCCGGGTAGCGTCTAGGTCGGGCTGCTTGGCAATCCAGTCGAGCAGCGCGCCGATGTCGCGCACCGATTCTTCGCGCTTAGGGCCGTTGTCGAGCTTGAGGTAGGTTTTGCCGTAGCCGCTGGAGCCGCGCACGTTGGGTACCACCACCGCAACGCCTAGTTCGTTTACCAGAAGGTTGATGAGCGGGCTGAAATTGGGCAACGACTGCCCTTCGGGTCCGCCATGGATGCTAAGCAGCACCGGCGTCTTGCCATTGGCATTGCGAGGACGGTACACGAAAGCCGGAATCATGCGGGGCTTGCCGTTCACTTCATCGAACGTCGGATATTGAATCAGTTCAGGCTCCACGAAGCTAGCCGGATTCAGCCCCCTACCTCACTGGTGGTCCAGCGCGTGAGGGCTTGCGTAGCGAGGTTCACCACGTACACATCGGAGCTAGTGGTAGGCGTGCCGAAGCTGACAGCTAACTGTTGATTGTCGTCGTTGAGCTTGAAATTGCCGATAACGCCTTTCGGAATGTTGGGGACCGGCTGGTACTGCCGGGTTTTGGTGTCGAGCACATAGAGCTTGTAATAACCGCCTTCGTTGGTGGAGAAAACGAGCTTGCTACCGTCTTTGCTGAGGTCCGTGCCTTCCACGTCCCAATTGATAGCGGCCGTGAGCGGGGTCTGCTTGCCCGTCGCTAGATCATAATAGCGCAGGGTTTGAAACTCAGTGCCTTCGTCGGAAGTCAGGAACAGGCCTTTGCCATCCTTGGTGAAGTTTACCCCACTGTAGGCTACTGGCGTAGGCGTGGGATGCAGACGTTCCATCTTTCGCGCAGCCACGTCGAACCGGTACAGCTCACTTTCATTAATGGATTTGTAGTTAGCCAGAATCATCTGCTTGCCATCGTCCGACCAATCGGCCACGCCCCAACCGCCGCCTTTTAGTTCGGCCAGCATGGTGGGCTTGGCATTGGACTTGAAGTCTAGGCTATAGAGGTCGAGGTCGGTGCCGTTGCGCTGGTTGCTGGTGAAGGCTAGTTGGGTGCCAGCCTCGTTCCACCCTTGCAAGTTGTTGCGGCTCTTACCATCCGTTAGCAGTCGCGACTGTCCCGTGCCGAGGTCGAAGAAATAGATCTGATAGTTTTCGTTGCCGCCGATGTCGCGGCTGTAGAGAAAACCGTTTTGCTTTTTGTCGGGTGCTACTTGCACTGCCCCAAGCGGCTCCTTGAAGAAGGTAATCTGCCGCCGGTCGGCACCGGGCGCGGCTACGTGGTGAATCTGTGGCACCTCGGCGAAGCGCGTCGAAATAAACAGGCCATTGCCATCTCGGTCCCAATCGGCGAAGCTCGCACCCCGCACGTTCTGGTATTGATCGACGCGCTCCAGCAAGTCGGCGGGTAAGGCCGGGATGCCATCTACCACTAGGTTGCCGATTTCCTTGCGGTTGTCCTGGGCCCATGTGGATGCGGAAAAAGCCGCCAGCAAGCTAATTGACAGTACATATTTTTTCATAGCAGCTAGTTGTGTTTCGCCTCTCCGTCACTGTATTCCACTGTCGGGCTGGCTAGAGTTTAAGAAAAGACCTACTAAATCCAATATAGGGGTTCCTCCTGATATCTTGGAAAGCTCCGGAAGTGTCTTAAAAGCTTCAGTAGCAAGTTGGTCTGCCTAATGATGTAGGTCTTACAGCACTAGCCCTATCGGTTTTGGCATTAGCATCACTCTGCGTACTATTGCTTTCCGTTATCCGTCTAGCTTACTAGCGGCGGCTGTTGTCTATGTTGCTGTTGTTTATTCTATGTCCTCCTATACTCCTGGTTTACACGTGCTGGCTACGTTCACGGCACCAGTACAGCATTTGACCAATGCTACCGCCTGCCAGTCGTTTTTCAACGAGCAGATTCGGGCCTTGCAACTCACCAAGGTGGGCGAAGTGTACCACACGTTTCCTAATGGCAGCTTTACGGCAGTAGTAGGCCTGACGGAGTCGCACTTGAGTGTGCACACCTGGCCGGAATACGGCCTAGCCACCTTCGACGTGTTCTTGTCGAATTTTCAACGCGATAATTCGGCGACCGTACGGCAGCTATACGCGGAAACACTGCGCTTTTTCGAGGGTATCGAGCAAACCAAAACCGAGGTGAGCCGATGAGTGAACATCTACCTGCTACCGTAGCCCCGGCGCAACTCGAATGCCCGAAATGCAAGGTTATTATCAACTACTTTGACACTAAGAATAGCTCGTTTTTTGTATGCCCAGCGTGCCGCACTTTCTTTGAGGCACAGGGTTTACTTCCAGCGCGCATCATCAATGGATTTAAGAAAAGTCTGAACGCCAGGCTGCCCTTGTTGGTGGGAATGACTGGCACTCTCTTCGGCGACGAGTACCGCGTAGTAGGTGCGATGGTTAAGAAAGAAGCCCGAAACTCTGCGCAATGGGTGGAATATGTGCTGCTCCAGCAAGCTACGGGAGCTACTGCGCAGTTGGCAGTGTACGAAGGGCACTGGATGTTCATTCAGCCCACAGACAAGCAGTATGCAGTAACCACCCCTCCCGCGCCGGACAACACAGTTACGTTGACACCGTGCTAGGTACCTATCAGATTTATAACCGCTATTCGCCTCGTATACTTTATGCAGTCGGAGAATTCGACTGGAATATTCTGGAAGATGAGCAGTTGGTAATCAGTGAATTTATCTTGCCGCCGTTCATGCTAGTGCAGGAGCAGCAAAAATCTGGCGAACGTATCAACTGGTACAAAGCCGAACATCTAGAGCCCACTCAGGTAGAAGCGGCTTTCCAAGCGGACCCGAGCCGTATGCCGCGGCGCAACGGCGTGGGCGCCATTCAACCAGCGCCTGGTGAAAGTAATTGGCCCTTGTTAAAAGGGTTCGCTCTGACTATGGCGTTGGCGGTAGTAATTACGCAGTTGCTGCTTTTACTAGCGAAGCCCGAGCGGCTGTTGTTACAGCAGCAATTCAGCAGCCAACCTACTACCCTGGATAACGCCGTTGCGGCCACTGCGGCAGGCAGCAATAATGTTATTGTAACCCGCTCTTTCGAGGTACAGGGTCCGGCGGCACTAGAGTTCGATGTACGGTCGTCGCTAAGCAACCAATGGGTGGAAGTCCCTATTACATTGGTAAACGAGCGTACCGGCGTAAGCTACGAATTTACGAAAAGCCTTGAATACTACTCCGGTGTGGAAGACGGCGAAAGCTGGAGCGAAGGCAGTCGGCAAGATGATGCTACGTTGGCCGGCATTCCTTCGGGCCGCTATCATCTCAACCTCTATCCTACTTCTGATTTCGGTACTAGCTTGCTTGTTGACCTCACCGTATCGCAGAATACACCCTTGCATTCCAATGCGGTACTAGCTTTACTGCTGTTGCTCCTCTATCCCGGCATTCAATATTTTCGGCGCTACAACTTCGAGCAAACTCGCTGGCTTAGCAGCGACTACGGGCCGCAAGAGACCGACTAACCACATTCTCTTTACCAATCCTTTCGCATGAAATTTCTGCGTGAACTAAACAGTATTCGCTACTATGCCTTAGCCGCGGTTTTGGCTTACGGCACGTTTGTGTGGGCTGGTTTACGGGGCATCCGCTTCCTCGGCGACGACAAGGAGTACACCGAAACTTTAAACGGTAACGGCGGGCATTCCTCGGGCGGCCACGCCCGCTTCTACCATAAGTAAGACGGTGTGAGATTGGCCTTCGTCCCCACTCTAGTCGCCATATAACTTCATAGGCTCACCATTCTACGTCATGGAATACCTCAACTTCAAGCTTATTGCCGCTTCCGTTATTTACTCGGTTTTAGGCATCGTTATTCTAGTTATCAGCTTTTTCCTGTTTGAAAAGTTTACGCCGGGCACGTTGCGCAAGGAAATCATGGAAGAGCATAACAATGCTTTTGCCTTGGTGAGCGCGGCTTTTATGATTGCTGTGGCCCTGATAATTAGCGCGGCCATTCATGGTTAAGGAGCCTGTACGACGCCCTGGGCGCAAGGCAGTTGCAGTAGCTTCTGACGCAGCAGGTCGGCCAGTTGCCGTGGAAAGTCAGGCGGCGCTGTTGTTGGGCTCGGTGTTCGTCATTGCCACGTGCGGCCTAATTTACGAGTTGATTGCGGGCACTCTGGCTTCGTATCTGCTCGGCGACTCGGTCACGCAGTTTTCCACCATCATTGGGGCCTATCTGTTTTCGATGGGCATTGGGTCGTGGCTGTCGCGCTACTTGGGTGGGCCGCTGCTGAAGTGGTTTATCCGGCTGGAGATATTGGTGGGGCTGGTAGGCGGTTTTTCGGCGCCGCTGCTGTTTGTGCTCTTCGAGTACGTCACGTCGTTTCGTTTGATTCTGTATGCATTGGTAGGCCTTACGGGGATTCTGGTGGGCCTGGAAATTCCACTACTGATGCGGATTTTGGAGAACCGCTACGAGTTCAAGGACTTGGTCTCGCGGGTATTCACCTTCGATTACATCGGGGCGCTTCTGGCTTCGCTGATTTTTCCGCTGGTGCTGGTGCCGCAGTTGGGTTTGATGCGGACTTCCTTGCTGTTTGGCGCGCTGAACGTGGTTGTCGCTGGCGTGGCGCTGTTTCGCTTTCGGGAAACGCGGCCGTACCGGCGCGGTTTTGCGGGCGGACTGCTCGTAGCGCTGCTGGCGTTGGGTGTCACCTTCGTGTATTCTGAGCGCATTCAGAGCTATACCGAAACTCTGGCTTTCCAAGACCAGGTGATTTATAGCAAGAGCACTTCCTATCAGCGGCTGGTGCTTACCAAAAACAACCGGGAGTTGCGCCTTTTCCTGAACGGCAACCTGCAATTCAGCTCCCAAGACGAATACCGCTACCACGAGGCGCTGGTGCACCCGTTGCTGCAAGGGTTGCCTGATGCCCGCCGCATTTTGGTGCTAGGCGGCGGCGACGGCCTGGCGGTGCGGGAGCTATTAAAGTACCCGCGCCTCCAGCAAATCCGCCTCGTCGACCTTGACCCGGGCATGACGCAGCTATTCCAGCGCAACGAAATCTTGGTACAACTCAATCAGCGCGCTTTGCTTGCCCCCAAAGTGGAAGTCATCAACGGCGACGCCTACCAGTGGATTCGGCAGGACACCGCCCACTACGACGGCATCGTGGTAGACTTTCCCGACCCCGGCAACTATTCGATTGGCAAGCTCTACAGCACGGCTTTTTACCGGGAACTGGAACGCCGGCTTGCGCCCGGCGGGCGGGTGGTAGTGCAAAGCACTTCGCCTTACGTGGCACGGCAGTCGTTTTGGTGCGTGGCCCACACGCTGGCGGCGGCGGGCTTTCACACCATCCCCTATCATTGCTATGTGCCTTCGTTTGGGGAGTGGGGCTACGTACTGGCAGGCCGCAACGCTCATTGGCGCCCCGATGCCAGCCCGTTGCCAACCGGCCTGCGCTTTCTCACGCCTGCCACCCTGCGCCAAATGCTCTACTTCCCACCCGACATGGCCGAAGTGCCAACGGAAATCAATCAGCTGAACAATCAGGCACTGGTTCGCTATTTCGAGGAAGATTGGGGGCCTTATTCGCACTGACTTAACAGGTTACTCGAAGTATTTCAGCCCGCTGTAGGCGCATTATTCTATCCCAACCATTACCTCTCATGGCGTTCAGAGCTAAAAAGTTGGCAGCTAGTACTCTTTCTTTTCCAGAGAAAGGACTCGGAGCTGACCTGCCACGGCGCACATTTCTGCAACAGGCTGGGCTGGGTTTAGCTGGGGTGTTGTTGGCTCCGGTTGGCTTGCTTGAGTCGTGCGCCCCGGGTACGGTGCGGGCCCACATTCAGGGAGCTTTGCACGGCGCTAACCACGCCACCGGCCACTTGCTGCGACAACCAGATAAGCTGCCACCTCCCACCCGCACCGTGCGCACCGAAGTGCTGATTATTGGCGGAGGCGTGGCCGGGCTAGCCGCTCGGCGCGAGCTGCACCTACAAGGCCAAACCAATACGCTACTACTCGAGCTAGATGAGCGGGTAGGTGGCAACGCGTCGGCTGGTCGAAACCAAGTTTCTGCGTATCCCTGGGGCGCCCATTACCTCCCCATTCCCGATTCCTCTAACAGCAAGTTGTTGGCTTTTCTGCGAGAATCTGATGTGATAACGGGGTTTGCGGCGGATACGGGGCTGCCGATTTACAATGAATATTATCTCTGCCACGACCCTGAGGAGCGCCTTAGCATCCACGGGCATTGGCAGCAAGGTTTGGTGCCCGATGCCGGTGTGCCAGCCGCCGACCGCGCCGAAATTGCTCGGTTTTTCAAGTTGATTGAAGAGCTAAAACAAGCCCGCGGCAAAGATGGTAAGGAAGCGTTTACTATTCCAGTGGATCATTCCTCTACTGATCCAACCTACCGCCAGCTCGATTCTCTTTCCTTCGCCGACTACCTTACGCAGCACGGTTACACTTCTCCCTATTTGCGCTGGTACCTCGACTACGGCTGCCGCGACGACTACGGCGCGCCCGCCGCGGCGGTATCGGCGTGGGCCGGGCTGCACTATTTCGCTGCCCGCAAAGGCCGCGCCCACAACGCCAGTGCCTCCGATGTACTAACTTGGCCCCAAGGCAATAACTTCCTAATCGAGCAGTTACGCCGGCAGGCTTCCGCGCCCATTAGCACGGGTATGGTGGCGTATCAACTGCGCGAAACTACTACGGGGCTAGATGTGCTGGCGTATGACGTGACCACTCAACAGACTGTGCGCGTGGAGGCGCAACAGGTGCTGTTAGCTACACCACAGTTCGTCACGCAGCGGCTGCTAGCCGGCCTGACCGACGCCCCTGATTCCACTCTAACACCATATCATGCGCCCTGGCTGGTAGCAAACCTCACCGTAGATGGCCTGCCGCAGGGCCCTGGTCAGCCGCTGTGCTGGGACAATGTGCGCTACGGCAGCACCTCGGTGGGCTACGTAAATGCCAACCACCAGAACCTAAGTCTCCACGCCGACGGGTCCAGAGTCATTACCATGTACTGGCCGCTATGCGACGAGCCCCCCGAAGCTGCCCGCCGCCGCGCCTACCAAACCAGCTACGATGAGTGGGTGAAGCGCCTGCTCGCGGAACTGGAAATCATGCACCCCGGCGTTACGCCCCATGTGCGGCGGGCCGATGTGTGGATATGGGGCCACGGCATGGTAGCCCCCACGCCCGGCTACCTTTGGGGTCCGGGCCGAGTGGTTGCCGCCCAACCTTGGCGCAACAAGTTGTTCTTCGCCCACACCGACCTGAGCGGTATTTCTATCTTCGAGGAAGGCTTTTATCAAGGCATCCGAGCCGCGCACGAAATGCTGGCTGTATCGTAGCAATTAGCTTCCTCCACTGTGCTTCCCTCCCGCCCCACTCAGCCCTGGATTCGCTCCGCCCGCTTCGATGGCGCGTTTATCCTGTTGCCGCCCTTTCTGGCACTGTTGGTAGTGCTGGCCCTGCCAAAGCAATTTCGTACCACCTCCCAAATGCCGCTTTGGGGATGGGTAATTCTGGTGGTAATGATTGATGTGGCGCACGTGTACAGCACACTGTTTCGCACGTACTTCGACCCGGTACGGCGGCGGCAGTTTCAGCAGTTATTGTGGTTGGTGCCATTGGCTTGCTACGCCGTGGGGGTTGCGCTACACTACGCGGGAAGTTTGCTGTTTTGGCGGGTACTGGCGTATCTGGCGGTGTTCCACTTTATTCGGCAGCAATACGGATTTCTGCGCCTATACTCCCGCCACGAGGCTCTTTCTTCTGTCCGCGCCCTCGATACCCTGCTGATTTATTACGCTACGCTTTATCCGCTACTGTACTGGCATCTGTCCCCACCGCGCAATTTCAACTGGTTTATCAACGGCGACTTCGTGCAGCACGACTACCCCGCTGGCCGCCTGATAGCCACAGTAGTATACCTTGGGCTGATTGGCGGCTACTTACTCAAGGAGGTTCAGATTTGGCGACGCAACCGCACCTTCAACCTGCCCCGCAATTTGCTGATGGCCGGCACGTTGGTATCGTGGTATTTCGGCATTGTGCAGTTCAATGGTGACCTAGCGTTTACCCTGCTCAACGTGGTGGCCCACGGCATTCCTTACTTGGCTTTGGTATGGACTACCAGCCAACCTAGCTCTCCAACTCATCCGGCCACCCGAATGGGCTACTGGTGGACGGGCCGCTACGGCTGGTTGCTGTTTTTAGGAATCCTGTTTGCGCTGGCATACGCCGAAGAAGGCTTTTGGGATGGCCTCGTGTGGCGCGAGCATAGCATTGTGTTCCAATGGTTTCAGCCCTTGCCATCCGTAGCCAGCACCCCGTTGCTGCTAACCCTGCTCGTGCCTCTACTCGCCTTACCTCAAATGACTCACTACGTGTTAGACGGCTTCATTTGGCGACGCGCCAAAGCTAAATGATATTTCAGCCGTAAGCTGCTGATTAAAGCTTTATCCGGCTACTTCCACCAACACTGCTGTCGAACCGCCCTGGTCGTCGTCCGTGACGAGCAGCAACTCGTAACGATTGGCGTCAAGTCGACGGCGCACGGCTACGCTTTCCACTTTACCTTGGTAAGGCTTGCCGTCCGGCAATTTCAGATGCGCCAAGACCATGGGCCGGTTAGCAGGTTGATTGAGGTCCAGCAGCCCAACGAAGCTGCCCAGCACTTCCCCATCGAGGACGGCATCGGCAGTATCTTCCACCGATGCCGTCACAAACAGCTTGTCCTCGAACGTGCAGGCGCCGGAAAAACCGGCAGGCTTGCCCTTGATAGTAGGCAATTGAAAACCTTGCGCTTTAACCGTTGGGACCTGCGTGGTCCGGTGCTGCAGATAGTCGAAGGTGGCGGCTGCTGGCATCCGAAACACTAGGTTGCCTGCATCAGAGCCTACTGTGCGTTGGAACAGCAATAATTCGGTGGTGGTAGCAGCAGCGGCTTCCAAATTCAGCGTAACCCCGGCCGGCAGTTGTTTGCGCAACTGCGCATACAGGCTACTTAAAGTGAGTGGATAGACCGTAGCCGCTTCGCCTTGAGTACTCGAAAAAGGCACCCAAAAGCCGTTTTCCCGCGCTGCCGTGGCCCCCGAACCGCATACCAGCAGTCCTGTTTCGCCGCTGGCAGTGGTGAGCGTAGTGAGGCACTCTAAGTCGGGCTTGATGGCTTTGGCAATGCGGCCCGAGCTGAAATGCGCCGTTTCAAAAAGCGTGAGATGTTGGCCGGGGCGTAAGTCGGCTGCCGTAAATCGGTACAGATACGGCGAGTCGTCCCCGATGATGTACACCGTGTCACCCACGATTTCCACCCCGGAAGCCGACGGCAGATTTGGCAAATCAAGCTGACGCAGAATAGTGGCAACCATGGACTGAACTACTTACTGGTATACTTGATGAATGATTGCTCTCATGTACGAGGCCAACCCGTTGAATGGTCATCCGTCGCCTACCAAGCCATTCAACGGTCTTCTATTTCACAATCGTAAACTCGACGCGCCGGTTGAGCTTGCGGGTTTCTTCTTTTTCGTTGCTGGCGCGAGGGTGAGTGCCACCGTAGCCTACTACATTGATTCGGTTTTCGGGCACGCCCCGCATGATTAGGTAGCGCCGTACTTCCCCTACTCTATCCTCCGACAGCTTTTGGTTGAGGTGAGCCGGCCCTTGGTTGTCGGTGTGGCCTTCCAGGCGGATGTTCACCGTAGGGTTGTCGGCGAGGGTGCGGGCCAAACGGTTCAGCTCGGCGTAGGATGCGGGCAGTAAGTTGTATTTGCCCTGCGCAAAAATCAGGGTCGGCAGCTCTAAACTAGAGCCAACGGCGGCCGGCACCAACAGCAAATCGAGGGTGCGGGACCCTGTCATGCTTATGGTATCAGTGGCGTTTAGGAAAGTGGCGCTACTCCCAAGCACTTGGTAGCGGCCCGGCGGCAGCGTAAACTGATACGACCCGGTGCCGGGCAAACTCCGGGCGGTAGCATTGAAAACCAGATTATTGTCTAGCCGAACAATCTTGACTTCGGCCGCCAAAGGTTGTTTGGTTTTGGCATTTAGCACGCGGCCCGTAAGCAAGGTACGCGGAACTACCGCCGGCACAGTTGGCACAACGGGCGCCGCTGCTACAGGAGCCGCGGAGTCGGGTGGTGCTACGGTGCGTTGCACGTTGGTTGCCGTGCGGAAAATGTCGGCAGGACCGTTGGCGGTGCGGGCCGACGCATAATACGCCTGCTTGCCATCGGGCGTAAGCGTGAAGTAGGCATCGAAGCCGGGCCCGTTAAGTTGATTGCCGAGGTTGCGGGGCTCACTCCACTGGGTCCAAGTTTCGTCGAGGCGGGTGCTCACGAAAATATCGGCACTGCCGTAGCCAGCATGGCCGTAAGAGCTGAAATACAATGTTTTGTTGTCGGGCGCCAGCCAAGGCGCAAACTCGAATCCTGGCGAATTAACTACACCGCCTAAGCTGCGGGGCTCACTCCAAACCCCGTTGGCCGTGGGAGTGCTTACGTACAAGTCGTTGCCGCCCTGCGTGTCGCCGCGCTCCAGCGAGAGGAGCAGCACCTTCTTGTCGGGCGTCATGAAGAACGTGGTAGACGGCCCTGCGGTGTAATAGTTCTGAATGTTGAGCGGCACCGGACGCACTCCTTTGCCCCCTGAGCGGAGCACTTCGGAAACGCCTTCGTCGCGGAAGCTACCGTCCCGTTCGTAGGTTCCGCGTACCAGCAGCGAATTGCCTTCCGGCCCTACCACTGCCATTACGCCGTTGTTCTGCGGGGTGTTAAGCGCGTCTACCCGCGTAGGGGTACTCCAGGTGCGTCCTTTGTCGGAAGAAACGCTCATCCAAGCATCGCCCGATTCGGTGTTTCCTTCGGTATTGGCCGGATAGCGCGTCCGCGACAAATACAGCGCACTGCCATCGGGCGACAGCACAGGGTGGAGCTCGTTTCCTCCTGTGTTGAGGGTGGGCAGCAGCTCCGGGGTGCCAAAACCAGGCAAATTGGGATCTTCGTTTAGGCGCAACTGAAACAGCCGCCACTGCTGCGTAGCCCGGTTCTGAGGCCGTTGCAATACCGCGGCAGTGCCGTTGAATTTGTCGGCATTGATGATGGCAGCGCAATTGTTATTGCCTTTCACCACCAACTGCACACTGCCGAAAGGCCCACCGGGCTCCATCTTCCACTGTTGGTAAAAGCTGCCCGTCCACGGCCGTTGCACCAAGGGGGCGTTTTCATCGGGCTTATCCACCGTCAGGCACTTTCCGCTTTGGCGGTTTTCAATCCGGTAGTATTCGCCACCGGGCACTACGCGCACAAAGCGCCACTGCTGAGAAGCCGGGTGCGTGAACTCCCATTGCACTACGGGAGCCCCGGCCTCCTGCGAACCTCCTTGTACTTCTAAAGAGCGGCCACTGCTGCGCGCTACAATACCGTACCAGCCGTTTTCGTCGAGCACCGGAACAGTGCCCTGCGCCCGCAACGGCCCACTAGCTAGCAAAGAAATCAGTGAAGAGAACAGGAATAGCAGATCACGAAAACGGAAAGACAGCATGGGCAACTAAACGCAGGGTTTAAGTTGCAAGTTAGCCCAAAAGCTAGCGTCCGTACACGCAAAGCGCCGCAGCCCACTGATAGGACTGCGGCGCTACCCTGTTGTGTCAACAGCTTATCTCTGTTTTACTGCGCGTTATGGATGTATTTGAAGCGCACAAAACGGTCGTTTTCGTAGATGGCGGTGAAGTGGCCGCTGCTCTGCACTTTCGTTTCTTGTTTGCGGTCGGGCTTAGTAGTAGCCATAGGTACTGCAGGGTAAGAACCAGGGGTCGTGCCTGGAACGTGTACAATGAAGGAGAGAATCTTAGAGGGCATAACTAGTTTGTTTTCGTTTGGTGTGACTCAGGTTGAAGAAGGCAAAATCCTGGAATCAAGAAAGCAACTCCAAGACGACATTTAGGCGCAACTGCACTAAATGCACAGTTCATGTCCCAAATGTAACGATATTTCTATTTGATAGAACGTTGCTAATGTATATTTTTTCATGAAAAAAATTAAATAGGTTATACATTATATAAGAGGGCGGTTTTTTGCGCCTAAGTGCTGTCTATCATCTTTCTACCAAGCGGTGGTAGTTCAGCTCTTGTGTGTTTGCCGCTTACCGCTCAGTGCCTGCTACTTGCGAGCAAACCGAGGCTAGTGAATCGTCAGGGGCTGCATCTTTCCAAGAACCTAAGCTGCACCAATACAGTAAAACCATGTGAAGCGACACCCTCGCTTGCCATTCATTCACCGCTCCTTGTTTTTTATATCATGCGCAAAGGCACTACTGTAAGCTGGAAGTACGGCACGGGCACCGCTACCGGCAAAATCGAAGAAACCCACAAAGAAACCGTTACCCGTAAGCTCAAGGGCTCCGATATCACTCGCCACGGTACTCCCGACAATCCAGCCTTCGTTATCGTTCAAGAAAACGGCGACCGGGTTATTAAGCTTCAGAGTGAAGTGCAGGAAGCTTCGAAAAAGTAAAGCTTCATCAACACAAAAAGACCCCGCTGGTTAGCCAGCGGGGTCTTTTTGTGTTGATCGATAATGAGAAGCTAGTCTTTTATGAAGGCTTGCTCTTCCATTTCGGTCGGCACTACTACAATGCCGCGTTGCAGCATAGAGTTGCGTCTGCCGTAGATGAAGTACACCAGGAAGCCAAGCAGCATCCACCCCACGGCTACTTCCAATGTGAAAGCGTCGAGGCCGATGATGAGCAAAGTGCATACAACCGCACCCATAATGGGTACAAGCGGGAAGCTAGGCGAAGACAGAGGCGCGCGGAACGGCCGGGGCTGGCTGGGATCGGAGCGGCGCATAATCCACACCCCGATGCTCACCAGCACGAAGGCCAGCAGGGTACCAAACGAGGTAAGGTCGCCGGCCAGCGAGCCGGGCACGAAGGCCGCGAACAAGCCCACGAACACCATCAGCATGAGGTTGGATTTGTAGGGCGTGTTGAACTTAGGGTGCAGGTCCGAGAAGGCTTTGGGCATAAGGCCGTCCTTGGCCATCGAGAAGAAAACGCGGCTCTGCCCCATTAGCATTACTAGAATAACAGAGGTGAAGCCCAACAAAATACCTACCGTCACGGCAGTAGCCAACCAGCCATAACCAGGCATGTGCGCCCGGATAGCATAGGCCACCGAAGCCTCACCGCCCAGAGCCGGGTCGGCAAACTCGCGCCAGTTGGCCACGCCAGTCAGCACGTGGCCGAACAGGATATAAAGCACCGTGCAAATAGCCAATGAGCCAAGAATACCGATAGGCATGTCGCGCTTGGGGTTCTTAGCTTCCTGCGCAGCCGTACTCACGGCGTCGAACCCGATGAAGGCGAAAAACACGATACCTGCGCCGCCGATAATACCGCCTAAGCCGTGTTTGAAAAAACCTTCGTAGGTGCGTACTACTTCACCGGCGGCGTTTTTTACCACGGCATCGGCCGGAATGAGGTAGGGCGTGTGGTTGGATGGGTTGATAAACTGCCAGCCCACAGCAATAAATACTACCACGATGAGGGTCTTCAGCACCACGATAATGGCGTTGAAGAGGGCCGATTCCTGCGTGCCTTTTACCAACAACAAGCTTAGCATTACGATGATAAGCAAGGCGGGCAGGTTGATGAATCCATGCTGCGTCACACCGTCGATAACGGCACTTTCGAAGGGCGAGTGACTAAGATTATACGGTATACTGGTGCCAAAAACCTCCAAGAGCTTGTTCAGGTATTCGCTCCAGGCAATGGATACCGTGGCCGCCCCTAGGGCATACTCCATGATGAGCGCCCAGCCGATAACCCAAGCTACAAACTCGCCCATTGTGGTGTAGGCGTAGGTGTAGGCCGAGCCGGCAATCGGAATCATGGCCGCAAACTCGGCGTAGCAAAGCCCGGCAAACACGCAGCCGAACGCGGCCAGTATGAAGGCCAGCGTCACGCCGGGGCCCGAAGCCTGGGCGGCAGCAGCGGCCGTGCGCACAAATAGGCCCGCCCCGATGATGGCGCCTACGCCTAGAGCTACCAAGTTGCCCGCACCCAGGGTGCGCTTCAGCGCCCCGTGTCCGGAAGAATTAGCTTCACTCAGCAGCTGAGCTAGCGGTTTTTTGGCGAAAATACCTGCCATATAGTTTTGTGAGAAAGGGAAAGGAAGTGAGTTGGTAGTCGAAGTAGAAAAAAGCCGTCTACAAGCAGTTGCCCGGCCCCGAATATAGGCGTTTATTGGATTCGTCCGCTTCCGGTAGGTCTTAGTCCTAATCTTTGGAGCCCAATTAAACCCAGCCGTGGCAGCGCCCTCTAACTAGGCGTCATTAACTCTAAAGACAACACTATTATGAAAAAGACGCTTGCAATACTAGCTGCCTTCCTTCTAACTGTTGGCGCGGCTTCGGCTCAGTCCGCTGATTTAACTACTTCCGGCCGCGGAAACCGCATGGGCCAGGGCCGTGGCGGCAACATGACGCCCGAGCAACGCGCCGACATGCAAACCCAGCGCCTAACCAAAGAATTGAGCCTCAGCGCCGACCAATCAACGAAAGTTCGCACTATCGCGCTGGCTGAAACCCAGGAACTGCAGGCTCTGCGTGCCAAATTCTCGTCCGCCGATTCTCGTCAGGGAGCCGGCCAAGAAATGAAGGCAGTCCGCGAAAAATATGACGCGCAACTCAAAGCGGTGCTCACGCCCGAGCAGGTAACGAAGTTTGACCAGATGCGCGAAGACCAACTTGATAAGCGCAAAGACAAAATGCAGGGCGGCATGAAAAAGAAGACGAAAGCCTAAGCCAACGCGTAGCCTAGTATAGACAAAAGCCCCGGCCCACTTGGTCGGGGCTTTTTGTTGCCGGGCTATTGGCGGTAGCTGTTACGCTTACTTTTGCGGGCGGAAACACAGGCGTGTTGTATCACGCCGCGCTTGGTTGGCTTTTGCGATTACGGCTATTGTCTTTAAGGCACCAGTCAGACCGTAGGCTTATCGGAAACCGCTATTTCAACTCATTGCTCTAAAAGCTCTTGCACCTTTTCGAGAATACTTTTCCCTCTACTTTCGGTTTACGTAGAATTCCACTTGCTTATATTTGAGAATATGCGTCCGGCTTCGGCTTTCCCACCCGGTTGCGCATCCACCACATTCTTCACCCCATGAGTCCTCTGCCCAGTAGTACCGCGTCGGTACAAATTCAGCAGTTCTACGACAAAGGCTTAGCGCATGCCAGCTACGCCATCCGCAGCGGCCGCCAAGTAGCCATCATCGACCCGGCCCGCGACCCCCAACCCTACTACGACTTCGCCGACGAGCACGATGCCCGCATCATTGCCGTCATTGAAACCCATCCGCACGCCGACTTTGTTAGCAGCCACCTCGAAATAGCGCAGGAAACGCACGCTACCATTTATTGTAGTCGGCTGGTGAAGGCCAGCTACCCCCACCAGCCCTTCGACGACGGCGACCGAATCAAGCTCGGTAACATGGAGTTGCACGCCATCAACACGCCCGGCCATTCGCCTGACAGCATCTGCGTTCTGTTGATAGATGAGTTTGCGCACACCCGCGCCGTTTTCACCGGCGACACCTTGTTTGTGGGCGACGTTGGCCGCCCGGACCTTCGCGAAGCCGAAAACGTTGGTGGGCATAGCCGCGAAGATCTTGCCGCGCAGCTCTACCAAAGCACCCGCCAAAAGCTGATGACGCTGCCAGCCGCCACGAAGGTATACCCCGCTCACGGCCCTGGCAGCTTGTGCGGCAAAACCACCAGCACCGAGCTCGACAGCACGATTGGCAAAGAAGTACAGTCCAACTACGCTCTGCAGCCTATGTCGCAGGACGAGTTTATTAAGGTACTGCTGGAAGACCAACCTTTCCGCCCCAAATATTTCGGGCATGACGTAGTGCTCAACAAGCAAGGTGCGCTTCCTTTCGAGGATAGCATTCGGCGGGTACCACGCCTGCAGCCCGACGCCGCCCTCGACCCCAAATCCTTGATAATTGACACGCGGCCAGCCGAACAATTCCGGTCGGGGCACTTGCCCGGCGCTATCAATCTGATGGACGGGCCTAAGTTCGAAACCTGGCTCGGGTCGGTAGTAGGTCCCGAAGAAACGTTCTACCTACTGGCTGATTCGCAGATTGCGCTGGATACGGTTATCCGCAAAGCCGCTAAAATCGGCTACGAACTCAACATCAAAGGAGCCTTGGTTACGCCCCATCAACTCCCCGTCACGAGCCCGAGCACTGATGTTGCGCAAGTTCGCGAAAGGCCCGAGGACTACACGATTGTTGACATCCGCAATACCACCGAAGCCAAGCAGCCTATCTTCGAAAACTCGCTGCAAATTCCGCTGCCGGAGTTGCGAGAGCGAGCCCATGAAGTGCCAACCGACAAGCCTGTGCTCGTGCACTGCGCGGGTGGCTACCGCTCCGCGGCAGGGGCAAGCATCTTAGATGCAGCGCTACCCGACGGTGTGCAAGTGCACGATTTGGGCGAAGCCATTACTACGTTTCACTCACAGCCAGTACACTAACTGTCTTAACGTCACTGAAGGCCCCAGTCCGAAAATGACTGGGGTTTTTTGTTGACCATTATCTTGAGGGCCACCAAGGGCTTGAAAGCGCTAACCGGCATTAGGGCCTACCAACCGATTTGCGTCGTCGTTGAGCGGCAAAGAACCGTCGGTGCGGCCTTGCATTTTGCGGCGCCACTGCTGCCCCAGGGCCGGGCAAGCAGCTAATTGTGCTACTAGTTCTCGGTCGTGGCGCTGTTCGTATTTGGCAGAATTAGCACGGGCTATCGTCCATTCGGGGTGTGGGCGCTCTATAAGGCGCAGGACATCATGGGGGCCTACTAAGCCTGGTTGAATGACCCGCATGTACCAGCCCGTAAAACCGGTCTCCTGTAGCCACTGCGAAAACATCGGCAGTTGCCAACGGCGCGCAATTTTCCAGCAGGGCGAACGTGGCTGCGAGATTTGCACCACTGCCTCACCGAAAGCAAATACATCACCAATGCACACGTCCTCTTCGGTGCAGTCACCGCCAATAGTTAAGTTTTCACCGAAGCTGCCAGCAGTTAGCGGTAAACCTAGCCGCTTGGTCCAATAAGCATAGTGGCGGGCCGGGTAAGCGCACAACGCTTGGTCTGGCCCGCCATGATTACGCTGATCAGCTTGCTCGTCGCCGGTCAGATTGAGCACGGAAAGCCATACTGGCGCAGCTATTTCCCGCTTAAATATTGCCGAGGTCCATGCCCGATTTAGTACGTCTGTTGCATTCTGCGCTCCTAATTCCTGCGGTAGTCCTACGCGCAAAGAACTGAGCGGCAATGAAATATTGGGTACAGAATCAGTTGTAGCAGCTGCGGTGTTTTCTAGGTGTTCCATAACGTTTATGAATTGCCAAGCTAAGCTACCCTAGTGCATATAATGTGGCTACTGTTAGTAAACTTACCTACTTCCAGATAACGTTGTTAGCGCGCATCGTTTAATGGCAGTGAGAATCGGCGAAGCAAGCTGTAATTTCGAATTTGCATTGTCATAATTTCCAGCATGAGAGTTCTGCACACCGCCGACTGGCACCTCGGCCAGCGCTTTATCAGCGGCCACGAACGCACCGACGAACACCGCCACTTCCTCGACTGGCTGGTGGAAACGGTACAGAAACAGCGCGTGGAAGTGCTGGTAGTTGCTGGTGATATTTTCGATACGGGTTCGCCCTCCAACCAAGCGCTGGAGCTGTATTATTCCTTTCTATTGAGCATGCGCGGCACTAGCTGCCGCGACATCGTGGTGGTGGGTGGCAACCATGATTCTCCCGCCACGCTTAACGCACCAGCTCGGCTGTTACGTCATTTGCGGGTGCACGTGGTTGGCTGCGTGCCCGACTGCTTCGAGGACCAAGTGCTGGTACTAGACGATGCCACTGGCAAGCCCGGTCTCGTGGTGTGCGCCGTACCGTTCCTGCGCGACCGAGACGTGCGCCTCTCGGTGCCCGGCGAAACGGCTGAAGAGCGGGAAGCGCGGATCAAGCAAGGCATAGCCGACCACTATAGCCGCATGGCCGAGGTGGAGCAGGTATGGCAGCTCAAAGACTTGGGCTTGCCCGTATTGGCCACCGGCCACCTCTACGCCGCCGGCGCCGCCCCTTCCGATTCGGAACGCACTATCCACGTCGGCAATCTGGGGCAAATTACGGCCGACCACTTCCCTGAAATATTTGATTACGTGGCGCTCGGGCATTTGCACCGGCCGCAGCGCGTGGGAGGGCGGGAGCATATTCGGTATTCTGGCTCACCCATTCCATTGTCGTTTTCCGAAGTCGACCACCCGAAGGAAGTGCTGCTGCTGGAATTTGGGAACGGGAAGCTGCAAACGCTGGAAGCCCTGCCGGTGCCCAATGCACGGCGGCTGGTGCGGTTTCACGGTGCGCTCGACGAAGTGATTCTGCTCCTGACCAGCTACGACAACGCTGGCTACCCCCTCCCCGCCTGGGCCGACGTGCAGATTCACTCCGAGCTGACGCAGCTGGAAGTAGCGGAAACGCTGCTAAAAGTAATCAAGGAACTGGACCGCAAGCAGTTGGAGGTACTGGCGCGTCGTCACTTCCGCCTAGTAAAGCTCCGCGCCCTCGGCGATGAACAAGAAGCAGAAGTCCCTCTCACCCGCAGCCTTCATGACTTTACGGAGCGTGAAGTGTTCGAGCAACGTCTAGAAGCAGAGCCCGAAGCTATACGCGCCGAATTGCTGCGCACATTCGACGAGTTGCTGGAGAGGTTATAGGCCACAGCCCCCACATTGAAGTGGCTGGATGTTTAGTAACAGCTTCTAAAACCACCGTACTGGGCTTGCCGAAGCCTCACATATGCCGTAAAAAGAACGTCATGCTGAGCGCAGCCGAAGCATCTCGCTAGTGTGGTAACCTCTAGCGCATGCAACGATTCGAGCGAGATGCTTCGGCTCCGCTCAGCATGACTGGTATAGTTTGGCGACGTCAGCACGCGAGATGCTTCGGCAAGCTCAGCATGACGACAGTGTTACAATATTTACACCAGCGAGGCACTTTGATTCCACTCGTCATTGACGGAAATAATATTATTACGCAGCCTCATCCTCAATTTATGACCACCCAGAGTACTTCTTCGCTGCTCCGTTGGCTAATTGCGCTGAGTTGCTTGTTGCCGTTTCTGGCCTCACCGGTCGAGGCGCAGCAGCTTCCGGCGCCGCGCGACACATCGTTTACGGTGTATAGCGCATTCATCAAGGCCAAGAAAAACAATCCGGCTATTAGTGTGGCTAGGCCGACTTTGCCAAGCACTGTCCAGGCCAAGATGAACCTGACGTACTGCACCATTGGCAACCGCAACCTGCAGCTTGATATTTTTCGGCCGATTGCCAACCGCAAGAAAGGATACCCCGCCGTATTGTTTATTCATGGGGGTGGCTGGCGGTCCGGCGACCGTTTGCAGCACGTTCCGATGGCTCAACAGCTGGCAGCAGTAGGCTACGTGACGGTAACTGCCGAGTACCGGCTTTCTACGGAAGCTGTTTATCCGGCCGCCGTTATGGACTTGAAAGCCGCCATTCGGTGGATGCGCGCTAATGCAAAAGCGTATGCCATCGATACCACCAAAATTGCGGTTTGGGGCTTCTCAGCGGGAGGACAACTGGCGGCACTGCTTGGCACTACCAACGACGACAAAACGCTGGAAGGCGACGCTTGCTACCCAAGCCACTCTAGCAGTGTGCAAGCTATTGTAGATGTAGATGGCACCTTGGCTTTCATTCACCCCGAATCGGGCGAAGGCAACGACAGCAAAGGCCCTTCCGCTGCTACCTATTGGTTTGGCGCCTCCAAAACCGAGAAGCCCGAGCTGTGGCACCAAGCCGGGGCGCTGAATCACGTGACTGGAGCAACGCCACCCATTGTTTTCATCAATAGCTCAGTTGATAGGATGCACGCGGGCCGAGAAGACATGATTAAGAAATTAGACGCCTTCCATATCTACCACGAAGTGCACAGTTTTCCTGATGCGCCGCATACGTTTCCTCTTTTCAACCCGTGGTTTGAGCCTACACTGAAGTATACTGTAGCGTTTCTTAACAAAGTATTCAAGGTAAAATAAGGACGCGAAGACATTAAGCTGAGCTGCCAGACCAACGACAGCACCAACCCGAAAACAGAAACCCGCCATGCTTCGTCGTGGCGGGTTTTCTGTTTTCAGCACATGCGGCAAATCACACCTATGCTCTGCATCGTGCTGTACAAGTCCGGCTTTCTTTTTTGCGCTCAACGGCGCTGGCAACAATAGCAGTAAGCGCCTACAAGCAGTTGCAGCACGACAACCGCAAAAAATAATTAGCCCCTCAGATTGTAACGTCCGAAAGTTTGCGCGGTATCCACACGTGAAACACAACCCGGCGACCCATTATCTGCCTTCCTGACTGGCTGCCAATTGCTGGCTAGCTCCACCAAAGGGATTACCCACTGCTGCTAGCTACAGTGATAGACCTGCTTTCAGCCGGTGCCATTCACTTGGGATACTTCTGTTGCTACACTCCGCTTTTGCCACCCAATCATTTCAATACATTGAACAGCAAAATCTCTACTCGCTTCTTCTCGTTTGCGGCCGGAATTTTGGTGACAGCGCTAACAGGAGTTATTGCGCCTGCCAAAGCGCAAACCGCCGGCAACATAACAGGCAGTGTACGCTCTGCGGCAGGCTCAGCCATTGACTACGCCACCGTGACCTTGCACCGCGCAGCTGATTCCTCGGTGGTAAAAACTGAATTCAGCGACGCTAATGGCGCTTTCCGCTTCGAGCGCCCAGCCGACGGGCGCTACCGAGTATCGGCGGCTCAGATAGGTTTTGCCCGGCATTGGAGTGAGCCGTTTGCGTTGCCAGCTAATGGCAGCTTAGCGCTACCGAGCATCACGCTTCAGCCTAGTGCGGCCACGGCACTGAAAGAAGTGCAGGTAATAGGTCAGAAGCCATTATTCGAACGCCTCGCTGACCGCACAGTAGTGAACGTGGAAGGCTCCACGCTGGCCGCCGGCAACACCACGCTCGACGTCCTCGCCCGTGCGCCGGGCGTCACCGTCGATGGCAATGATAACCTCGCACTGCGGGGGCGGCAGGGCCTACTAGTACTCATTGACGGCAAGCGCCAACCCATGACGGGCTCCGAGCTTGCCGACTACCTGCGCTCCTTACCCGCTGACCAGCTTAAGAGCATCGAGTTGATTACCAATCCACCCGCCAAATATGATGCGCAAGGTGGGGCGGGCATTATTGCCATCAACCTCAAAAAGGACCAGCGCATGGGTACCAACGGTGCCCTGAATGCCAGCTACGGCCGTACGCAATACAACAAGTTCACTAGCGGGTTTTCCGGCAACCACCGGCGAAAAAACCTCAACATTTTCACTTCCGTGAATTACACCCGGCGCCGGGGTTTCGGCATTCGGAACACCTACCGCTATTTCTACGACTCGCTAAGTGCAGAAGCTTCGTCTGTGCTACAAAGCACCAGCGACCAGCGTAACCGCATTGAATCCAGCGACCATTTCCTGATTTATAAGATTGGTGCCGATCTTAATCTATCGAAAAACACGGTGCTTGGTGCGGCCATCAACGGGTTTGCGGTGCCAAATCCTCGACCTAATGGCGTGGGCACAAACACCAGCACCTTTTACGATGCACCTGGTCTAGTAACCAACTATTACACAGCCTTAAGCCGAACAGAGGGTTTCAATCCCAACGTGGCTGGTAACCTAAACTTCAAGCACACATTTGGCAATGGCACCGCTGGCAGCCCAGAGTTAACAGCCGATGTGGATTACGCCAATTACTACACGCACCGGCTCCAGCGCCAAACTACCTTCTTTGAAATGTCGGGCCGCCCAACGTCTACTTTGCTAGGTGACCAAACTGGCGAGCTTATCATCCAGGCCTTGAAAGCCGACTACACGCAAGCACTATCTCCCAAAACCAACCTCGAAGCCGGTGCCAAAGCCAGCCAGGTATCGTCCGATAACGATTTGCTGTTTACCAACACTGTTAACGACATAACTACCATTGACCTTGGCCGCACCAACCGTTTCAAGTACGACGAAATCATTACGGCCGCCTACGCTACCTTATCGCACACCCTTAATAAGCTGAACGTACAGGCTGGTTTGCGCTTTGAACAAACTGTAATGAAAGGCCGACAACTGATAGATTCGCTCAATTTTCGGCGCGACTACTACCAGTTGTTTCCGAGTGCTGGGGTCAAGTACACGCTCAGTGAAAAGCACGAACTATCGGCGTCCCTGAGCCGGCGTATCAACCGCCCCTCCTACCGGCAACTGAACCCTTTCCGCTTCGTCATCGACCCGACTACTTCGGGTAAGGGCAACCCCGATCTGCGCCCGGAAACCAGCTACAACGTGGAACTGAGCCACACGTTCAAGCAGAAGTTTACCACCGGCCTTAGCTTCAGCATCACCCAGAACCCCATCACCGATGTGGCTCAACCCGAAAGCGACAGTACCACCGTATCGCAGTACGTCAACCTGAACCGGCAACAGTACGCCGCCTTGACCCTTACGGCTCCCCTGACGCCAGCTAAGTGGTGGAGCATCTACAACAACGTGGTGCTGTACTACATTCACTATCAAGGTAGTTTGGCGGGTACGGCACTTAACCGCGGTCGGGGAGCGTGCTCGCTGAGCAGCAACAGCACCTTTACGTTTGGCAAAGGCTGGAGCGCGGAGCTAAATGGCACGTATGAGTCAAGGCAGCGGGTGGGCTTCTTTGTGTTTCAGCCGTTTGGCCAAGTTGGTGTGGGCGTGCAAAAAGCAGTGCTGGAAAAACGTGGCAACGTGAAACTAGCCGCCACCGACATCTTTTATACCAGCCCCCTACGAGCCACCTCACGCTACAACAACTACCAGGAAAACCTCTTTTTGCGCCGTGATTCGCGAGCCGTAACGCTGTCGTTAAGCTGGAAACTAGGCAACGACAACTCCACCGCTACCAACCGCCGCAGCGGGGCCGAAGACGAGAAGCGCCGGGCCCAATAGTAACCGGAGCTTCGTTTGCAGCCGTTTGGTTTTCAGCACTTACCGCAGGTTTGTGCCGTTTAGTAAGACCAATTTCTCTCAACAAAGTGAATAGTAGTTCCTACTGTTGAGATACTGCGAATAGCTGCTATCTTGTCCGACCATTTTTTGTTCGGCAACTCATGTCTTCCACCAACGACATCCTCCTCTACCAGTCACCTGACGGCAACACCCAACTACAAGTTCAATTGCAAGACGAAACCGTCTGGCTGACGCAGGCGCAGATGGCTGAACTGTTTGGGCGAGACCGTAGTGTCATTACTAAGCACTTGCGCAATGTGTTTGCTTCTGAAGAGCTAGATGAGAAAAGCAATGTGCAAAAAATGCACATTGCCTCATCAGACAAGCCGGTGAGCTACTACAACTTGGATGTCATCATTTCTATAGGCTACCGAGTTAACTCAATCAAAGGCACAAAATTCCGGCAATGGGCGACGCAGGTATTGCGACAGTACCTAGTGCAGGGGTACGCGCTAAACGAGCAGCGCTTGCGGGAAAGCTCCCGTCAGCTAGCCGACCTCAAGCGCCTTGTGCAATTGCAAAGCGAAGTGGCGGCCAGCCAAGAGTTAACTTCCGACCAATCAGATGCGCTGCTACGGGTGCTCGGCGACTACGCCCGCGCCCTCGACGTGCTCGACCAATATGACCACCAGCGCTTGCGCGTACGCGGCACCGCTGCGGAAGAACCCTTTGTGTTGACCTACGAAGCGGGATTGGAGGCGGTGGAAGGTTTGCGTACGCAGTTTGGCGGCAGCGCCCTGTTTGGCCGAGAGAAAGATGCTTCGTTCCAAAGTTCTGTACGCACTATTTACCAGAGCTTCGATGGCGAAGACCTGTACCCAAGCGTAGAGGAAAAAGCCGCGAACCTACTCTATTTCGTGGTGAAAAATCACTCCTTTTCCGACGGTAATAAGCGCATTGCTGCTTTTCTCTTTGTTTGGTTTCTCGATCGAAATCACTGCCTTTACAAACCCGACGGTTCTCGGCGTTTAGCTGATAATGCCTTGGTAGCCCTTACACTGCTCATTGCCGAAAGCAAGCCGGAAGACAAGGATACCATGGTAACCCTGGTAGTGAATTTGATTAATCAGGAGAATTAACCAGTTTTCAATAAGCTAGTAGCTACTTCTCCTTCACATAAAACGGAATATTGGCCGTAGCTACGTTGTCGTGGCCGTCGTAGGTGTACACAAATAAGCGGTAGGCTCCGGCCTTGGCTGGAGCTTTAAGCGTAGTCTGAGCCTTGGCTCCGGCCGAAACCAGGCCCGGAATAGCTACGGGGCGGCTTTCCCGGTCCCCTCCCGACTTCAAATCGGTGCTTTCCGGGAGCAGTTCCCAACGATAGGTCAGCGGGTCTTTGTCGGGGTCCGTGACGGTAGCAACAACTGGGTAGCTTTGGCCTGGTAGCAGATACACGTTATCGGTGGCTTGCTGGCCCGACAGACGTAAGGATGCCAAATGCGGGGCGCGGTTCTTAGGCCACTGCCCGCTCCATAGATACTGCATCACATCCACCACTTCCGATTCTTTGCCATCCTCAGTGAAGATGCCGTACCAAGTGGGTGTGCGCTCCTGCTTCTGCCCCCACAGAAACACGTAGGTCCCGAGGCACTGGGTTTTATCCTTGGCCACCGACGATTCGTAGCGGCTTTGATACACGGCTGCTTTCTGGCTGCTGGTTTCTTCCACCGATGCTTTCCAAGGCGTAACTGGGCTTTCCCAGTGACCCGTCGGGCCCCACTCGGCCACTACGTAGGGGCCCGTCCAGCCAGTGGTACGGATCTGCTGCGGAATAGCAGCCAGTCCGGCGTAGGTGTTGATGCTGAGAATATCAACGGCCGGGCACTTGGCCTTTATGTAATCCACTTCTTTCTTATTGCAGCCCGCCAACACGGTGCTGGTTGGGTGGTTGGGGTCCACCTCATGAATCATCTGGGCTATTTGCTGCACGGCATCCCAAACCTTGGGATTGGTATATTCCAGATTCAGCTCGTTGCCGATGCCCCAAAACAGTACTGCTGGGTTGTCTTTGTACTTAAGTACTTCGGCGCGCAGCTTTTGCAATTGCCCGGCTACGGCCTCGGGGTTGTTGTAGTCGAAGCCGTGCCGCTCACGGGCCACGTCCAATCCTAGCATCACGGTAAGGCCGTTTTTGTTGGCCTCGGCTAGTACCTTATCAGCACCGCTAGTACCCCAAGTACGGATGGAGTTGCCGCCATACGCCTTGATGCGCTCTGGAAATTGCCCACCACCCGCACCATTGATAAAATAAGGCTTCCTTCCCCGCAGCAGTTCATATCGACCATCAGTTTGCTTGACTTCAACCTTGACAGGACCAGTTTGGGCGTAAGTGGCAGTGGCAAATGCGAGCAGGGAAAGGCAAAGAAGGGATTTCATGGGTGGGGTGTAAGGCAGTGGCGCGGCATTTTAAGTAAATAGCGCGAGTATCTCGCTAAAACTAGCACGAGTTTACGTTAGCAGGCACTGCCCTTGGGGCGAGTTCTTCGCCTTGCGTTATAAGCAACTGAGAACTCCTCATGCTCATGCTCCAGCTAGTGTGTGCTACACTGACACGCTTATAGCGGGGCTAGTTTAGGTTGTGGGCGGTAGCTAGGTTCTTGCCAGCGCTTGTAGAAGCGGGTAAACAGAGCCGTTCCCGGCAGCAGCACCGTCGCTGTAGACAAGCTAACCACATCCCAAAAGCCCATGCCTGGCCTGCGCACCAACACTTCTGCTACCAGCGCCACATATAGTTCTAGGACCGATAAGTACATAAAGCTGTAGTGCAACCGCTGCCAGGAAAGGGTGGGTTTCTTGCGCAACACGGGCACCATACCCGCGCACAACGTGATAGAGCTAAGCAGCGCCGCCACGTGAAAAATCCCGAAGCTGTGAAATTGCCGATAGATGGCAAACGAGGTAGCAAGCATCACTGTCATGCTGCCCACATAGCTGTAACCTAGCTGTTTATGACGTTTGTTACCTTTCGATAGCACCAGCACCGCGGTACCTAGCACCAAGGAAGCTAACGCCGCTATAAGATGTAGTAACCCCCAATTGCTATAAACTACCTTAGGCATGCAGTACAAATCGTGTTCAGCAGCCGGAAAGCTGCTCAGCCGAGGCTATTAAAAGCTATATACTCGGCTCTAGCAGAAAAACAGTGGGCGTCGCGTATTGTTCGGCCTTGCGTACGGGTTGGATTTCAGGATGTATGCTGTGCTTTTCAACCGTTGAGCCCAACCATGCCAAGTCTGCTTGCGTTAAATAGCTCAACACTATTCCCCTTGTCAATCATGAGCATATTTGGATCTGACCGCAAAAGTGGCACAATGGGAGGCTTGCTTTCAAGCCTGTTTCAAAGCATTTCCGGTGGTGGCTCTACCCCTGGTAGCGTCGATGGCGCTGTCAGAAAAAGCAGCGGCTTTAACCGTAAGTTGGCCAGTGGCGCATTGCTAGCTGCAGGTGCGGCTTACCTATATAACCGCTCTAAAAACAAAGGAACTGCTTTCCCCAATCCTACTATCAACCGATAGGCTGTTTGTTTAACGGCAAGAGAAAGCCCCACTTACTCAGTTATCACTGAGTAAGTGGGGCTTTTGTTGTTCGACTTGTGGGAGTTAGGTTAATCTCTACAACGCTATTGCTAAGGATACTTCAGCCCTAAGTCATTTACGTCAATATCAACCTTACTCCAATTAGCAGTATCTATCTTATTTGCATCAACTTCCCTTAGCCAACTTATTCCTGGCACTAGTTTTATTTTATCTACAAAACGTCTTCTATAACTTCCAGCGCCAGGATTCATCATTTGAAATTCTATTACTCTGTTTGATAAATGGCGATGTTGATATTCAATTGACTGTGTTTTCCAGCCTCCATCCCAAACGAATACAATTCCAGGTAAAGACAATAGACCAGCAATCAAAACTATAGCTGTTAGAGAGTCGCTTTTACGCCACTTGAACACTGCACTTCCAATATAAACTATACCACTTATCAAGGAAGCTGACAAAAACAAAAAGCTGATTTCGAGGCTATTTATATCTATTGGAGTCAATATATCAGCTAACACCAAGCTGGTTGACGATACAAATATTGTTAGAAGTAATTTGTTGTTCATTTCTCAACAAAAGCCTTACGGCCGCGCAGCCATTGTAAATACCAGTTCGCCGCCGTTTAAAATATCCTGATGATTCAAGAAGGGTTTGGCTAGTTTCTGGCCGTTGAGGCGAGCTTCCTTCACGTAGACGTTCTTGTCGCTCTGGTTTTTAACGGTGATGCGGAAGGTCTTACCGTTTTCCAAGTTCAGAGTGGCGCCGTGGATGGCGGGGCTGCCGAGGGCGTAGTCGGGGGAACCGGGGGCTACGGGGTAGAAACCGAGGGCCGAGAAGATGTACCAGGCGCTCATTTGACCACAATCGTCGTTGCCGCCGAGGCCGTCGGGGGTGGGGCGGTACATCTTGGGCAGAATCATCCGGACGCGGGCCTGGGTTTTATACGGCTGGTCGGTCCAGTTGTAGAGGTAGGCGGCGTGGTGGGCGGGCTCGTTGCCGTGTACATAATTGCCGATGATGCCCTCGCGGGTGATGTCCTCGGTTTCGGCAAAAAACTTATCGGGCAGGTGCATCGTGAACAACGAGTCTAGGTGCTCGATGAAGCGCTTCTGGCCGCCCATCAGCGTGATGAGGGCAGCAGGATCGTGGGGCACATAAAGGCTATAGTTCCAGGCGTTGCCTTCGATGAAGCCTTGGTTGTGGGTACTCAGCACGTCGAACTCCTTGCGGAACGAACCGTCGGCAAGCTTGGGGCGCATAAAGCCGATGCGCGGATCGTAGACGTTGCGCCAGTTCTGGGCGCGCTTGCTGAATTCCTGGTAGATGTCCTGCCGATTGAGTTTCTGGGCCATCTGAGCAATGCACCAGTCGTCGTAGGCATATTCCAAGGTTTTCGAAACCGACGAGCCGCTTTTGTCTTCCGGCACATAGCCAAGCTGCATGTACTCACCAATGCCATCGTAGCGCTGCGTGCGGGCCGTGGTTACGCAGGCATCAAGCGCCTTATTGGCATCGAAAGGGGCATTGCCTTTCAGTACGGCGTCGGCCACTACAGGCACGCTGTGGTAACCAATCATGCACCAGTTTTCGTTGGCGTAGTGGCTCCACACGGGCAGCATGCGCTCCACGCTCTGGTCGAAGTGGGCCAGCATCGACTGCACCATGTCGGCATTGCGCTTGGGCTGGAGCAGGTTGAAGAGCGGGTGCAAAGCGCGGTACGTATCCCAGAGCGAGAAGGTGGTGTAGTTGGTGAAGCCATCCGCTTTGTGCGTATTCTGGTCGAGGCCACGGTACTGGCCGTTGGTGTCCATGTAGGTGGTCGGGCTCAGAAAGGCGTGGTACATGGCCGTGTAGAAGTTCTCTTTGTCTACCTTCTTCGGCGACTCCACTACCACCTTGCTTAGCTCCTGCTGCCACAGTTGCTGGGCCTGCCCTTTCACCTTGTTGAAGTCCCAACCAGGAGCTTCGGCACGCAGGTTTTGCAGGGCCCCCACGGTGCTCACGGGCGAGAGGGCAAATTTCACTTTCAGCTTCTCCCCTGCCGTGGTTTTGAAGTTGAAGTACATACGCAGCTGCTCGCCAGCCAAGTCGGGGAAATTCTTGGTTTGGTCGAATTTGCCCCAAAAACCGCGGTATGCCTGTTTCTTGCCGTAGTTGCGGCTGCCGTAATCGGTGAAGGGCTTCGAGAAAGCCATGGCGAAATACACCGTGCGCGTACGGGCCCAGCCGTTGGTTTGGCGGTAGCCCGTCACCAGCGTGTCGTTCTCTACCCGCACAAAGGTCCAGACGTTCTTGTCGGGATAGTTGTAGATGCCGGCCATCAAATCCAGAATCAGGTGGGCTTGGTCGGACTGCGGGAAGGTGTATTGGTGCATCCCCACCCGGTTGGTGGCGGTCAGCTCGGCCAAGATGTTGTGGTCGTCGAGCTTCACTTTATAATAGCCGGGCTCGGCTACTTCGGTATTGTGGGAGTAGGCAGAGCGGTAGCCACGCTCGGGTTGGGTGGCCGTACCGGGGTTGAGCTGCAACGGACCCGTGGTAGGCATCACGAGGAAGTCGCCAAGGTCGGAGTGGCCGGTGCCGCTAAAGTGGGTATGGCTGAAACCGACGATGGTTTTGTCTTGGTACTGGTAGCCAGCGCAGTACTTGTACATGTCGGGGTTGTACTTGCCGTCTTGCTCGTAGCTAAGCGTATCGGTGTCGGGCGAGAGCTGCACCATGCCGAAAGGCACAGTTGCGCCCGGAAAAGTGTGTCCCATCTTCGCCGTTCCTACTATAGGGTGGGCGTACTGCACAAGGTTCTCGGCGACTTTCGGCTTTTGGGCAAAGGTAGGCAGCGCCGCGAGGAGGAATGCGGCAGGCAGGAGCAGTCGTTTCATCAGCTTCGTTGAGGAGTGGTATTGAAGCTGGAAAGGTAATGCGTGGCGGATTACAAGTTCACCTAACTTTTCTGCTATTTGCTCAACTCTCGCTTAGTAGCATTATACACGGCGAGTAGCCGCTACCGCCCATTTTCCTTTGTGGCAACCGAAGTGCAGATGCTTTGCGGAACTTTCGGCAAGGGCCATTGGGGTCATTATCGCCCTTGGTGTACCAGGCTACAGGCGCCAAAACTACTGCTGAGTATGTGTAGTCTTATTCCTGCATTACGCTGTATTTCCAATACCAAGTGCCACCAAAAATGCTTGAAATGCGTTAAGCAGCAAACATCGACCGGCTTCTCTTGTGCCCTTGTTGATGCGGGACGGAGCTAGATTAGCTTTTAAACAGCCTAACAGCAGAGCAGTATGGAAACAGCGCAGCTAAAAAACCCTACCCAAACCACCTACGACGTCGCGCAAATCATGGGCGGGCTCTACGGCGACGGTATCATTGGCCTGAAAGGAGCCTTCAGTCGCGAATGGGCGCAGCAACTCGGCGAAGACATTGCCGTGCTGTACGAAGCTGCCCTTAAGCGCCCTGGTGGCGCCCTTGGCCGTGGCCCCAAGCGGCACTACGTCGAGATTCACCCCGAAGATATTCGCGGTTTCGTGGAACTCGCTACACACCCATGGGTAACGGCCGTGTGTGAGGCTGTGCTTGGGCCCGACTACAAAATTGTTGAAATCGGCTTCGATGTGCCCAATCCCGGGGCCGTCAACCAGCCCTGGCACCGCGACTTTCCCGCCCCGACGATACCATCATCGGCCGCCGGCTCAACTCGCTGGCCTTTAACCTCACCACCGTCGATGTAACCGAGAATATGGGGCCTTTCGAAGTAGCCCCCGGTACGCAATGGGACCTGCCCATCGACTTCGAGCACGGTATGTTTCCGCCCAAATCCAACAGCCCCCGCTACCAGCAACGCGCTCAGCGCAAAATGCCCCAGATGGGCGACATTTCGGCCCGTTCGGCCCTGACCATCCACCGCGGCACGGCTAATCACTCCGATAAGTCCCGCCCTGCGCTGGTACTCGGGGTAGATGCGCCGACTGCCAACAACGCCGAGCGCCACGACTTGCAAATCACGAGAACCTTCTACGAAACCCTACCCGAAAGCCTCAAGCAGCATCTTACTTGCCGAATAGTCGACGAGTTAGAGATTATCGAGCAGGGGCATACTATTGAAGGATTGATGATGGGTGAAGCGTAGGCTCTGTAGACCAAGAAAGTAGAAGCTAGAGAGTTCGTTCGCCTCTTCGCCTGATGTAGCGCATCTAGCAGCTAGGAAGAGAACGAGTTCTCTAGCTTCTACTCTTTAACCATAACAGCATCGATACTTCAGCTTAGCACAGGCATGCATATACCTGACGACCATATTTATCAGGAGGCGCATTTAGCGCCGATGACCGTAGCAGAAATAAACGAGCTAACTAAAAATGCGCGGGCGCTACCGCCCAGCGGCGACCAAACGCACGTGCTGGTGGCAGATGGCGAAGACCCCTGGGTTGTTTCGCACGAAGGCAGCCTGTACTACTGCACCGTTGACCGGCTGAAGCAAGCAATTCTGATAAGCAAATTTTCTAGCTTACTGGAAATGGCTACCGCCAAGCTTGTACAAGTATGGCCAGGCAAACAAGGCACCACACCCGAGTTTGTGGAAATATGGGCGCCCGAGTTGCAGTTGATCGACGGGAAATGGTACATCTACTTTGCCCTTTACAACGCCAAAAACGGCGAAGAGCGACTGTACGCCCTAGAAGGCACCACCAGTGATCCGCAAGGCGAGTACGAGTTCAAAGGGAAGCTTGATGTTCCGACCGACCGATGGGCTATTGACGGAACGGTACTGGCCACCGAAGATGGGCAGAAGTACTTTATATGGTCGGGGTGGGAAGGCTTTACCAACGTCAGCCAAAACATCTACATCGCCCGCATGAGCAACCCCTGGACGATTTCCTCTGACCGAGTGTGCATTTCTCGGCCCGAACACGAGTGGGAAAAGCAAGGCTATCCGTACGTGAACGAGGGTCCGCAAGTGCTAACCCGTAACGGCCGCATCTTTATTGTGTACTCGGCCAGCGGCAGCTGGACCGACGAGTATTGCCTAGGCCAGCTCACTTATCTCGGCGGCGACCTACCGGACCCGACTTCGTGGCGCAAAGAGCCCCAGCCCGTGTTTTCGAAAACGGATACCATCTTCGGTCCGGGCCACGCTTGCTTCGTTGAAATCAACCAGCAGGACTACATCATCTACCACGCCGCTCGCCGTAGCCAAGCCGGTTGGGCCCGCCAAGTCCGAGCGAAGCCTTTCACCTGGAACCTGGATGGTTCGCCAAACTTTGGCGCCCCAGAATAAAACCAAAAGTGAGCTTGAGTAGTGGTTTGCTCCTATTCCTACCGGGCAGAGCGCATTTTCAACTGCGGCACTATGGCTGGTATTCAACTTGATCAGGCATGTTGAAACCTGCGGTAGTGCTTTGTATGAATGTTTGGTGACGTAAAATCCATCCTGCCGAGGTGCAGCTATTTCACAGTAACTTCGTGGTACGGAGCCTTGCCTTACTTGCGTTTCGTTTAGGCTGCAGCGACGCTTAGTTGGTTTTTCTCTTCGAGTACGCTGAGCCACCTTTTCAATCGGGGCAGCTACACGTCTTTTTATGGCTGCTTTGTTACCTGTTTCCACTGGCATCTTCTAGCCAGTTACTTGCATGAAAATTCTCCGCGTCCGCTTCTTCAATCTCAACTCCCTGCGCGGGGAGCACACCGTGGATTTCAGCCAGTCGCCGCTGTCGGATGCGGGGCTGTTTGCTATTACCGGGGCTACGGGGGCGGGCAAGACGACCATTCTCGATGCCATTACACTGTCCCTCTACGGGCAGGTGCCGCGCCACGAAACCAGCGGCCCCGAGCAGGTGATGAGCCACGGTACCGGCGAGAGCTGGGCCGAAGTGGAGTTTGAAGTAAACGGTCAGCAGTACCGTTCGAAGTGGGGCCAATACCGCGCCCGCAAGCGCCCCGACGGCAAGCTGCAAGACCCGCGGATGGAGCTGAGCGAGCGGCAAGTAGCCGAGAATGGCGAGGAAACCTGGCCGTTTCTGGAAACCTACAAGTCGAAAGTGCCGCTGCGGGTGGCGGAGCTGAGTGGACTAGAGTACCGGCAGTTTCTGCGCTCGGTATTGCTGGCGCAAGGCGACTTCACCAAGTTCCTGAAGTCCACGGCCGGCGAGCGGGCGCAGTTGCTGGAAAAAATCACCGACACCAAAAAGTACTCCGACATTTCACGGGTGGCCTTCGAGAAAGCCAAGCAGGAAGCTCAGCAGGTGGAAACTCTGCGCGCCGGTCTGGCGGGCGTGGTGCTGCTTTCTCCCGAAGAAGTGGCGTTTCTGGAAACTGAAATTCAGCAATTCCAACAACAGCTCGAAGAAGCCACTACCGCTCGGCAGAAGCTTCAGGAAACCCAGACTTGGCTGCGACGCCTGCACGAGCTCCGCGCGCGCCATCAAGAAAGCCAGACCCGCCAGCTCCAGCTTACGGCCCAAACCGATACCCTTACTCCGCTAAAGCAGCGCTTGGCTTTGCACACCCAAGCGGCTCCCTTCGCCACCGATTGGGCCCTGCTCCGGCAGTCTGATGCGCATATAACCCGCCTGCGCCAGGAAGCCGAGCAGTTTCGGCAGCGCCTTCCGCAGCTGCAACAGCTGCGCGACACGGCCGCCGCCGCCCGCACCGCCGCGCAGCAAGCCTACGAAACGGCCACGACTACCCGCCAGCAGCAAGAACCCAAGCTGCGCGAAGCCGAGCAGTTGGATAACTCGATGCGGGAAGCCAACAAGCAGCTACAGTTGGCGAAAGATGAGTACGAGCAAAAAAACGAACAGTGTAAGGCACTAAAAGCCACAGCCGAACAAGCCGCCACCCGTACCCGCGCCCTGCGTGAGCAAGTACTCGAGCTAAGCAAGTGGCTGGAGCTGAACGCCAACGTCAGTGAGCTACACGAAACGCTACCCGACCTTTCAGCCAGCCTGCTGCAGTGGGAGCACCTGAAAGCCGAGCTTGGCCAACTGCGTCAGCGCTTGCACGAAGCGCGCCAACGCCAAACCCAAGCCACCGAGGCAGCTACCCGCTATCAGCTGGTTGCCGCCGAAGCCAACCAACGCTTGCAGGCCCTCACCACTCGCCAGCAAGCCGCTCTCGACGCCCGCACCGCCTGGCTGCACCGCCTACGCTACCATGTGGCCAGTTTAGTACGCGAACAAGAGAAAGACCAGCAGCATTGGGACGACCTGCGCCGCAGCCTCCAGATGCAACAGCTGATTTTGTCGCACGCCGACACGCGCCAACTCCTGGAGCCCGGCCAGCCGTGCCCGGTGTGTGGAGCTACAGAACACCCGTATCTGGCGGGAGTGCTCGGCGTAAGCGAGGATTCTTTCCAGCACGACCGGCAGCGCGAAGACGATATGAGTCAGCGAGTGCGCGCCCTAGGCACGCGCTTCAATCGCCTCAACACCTACGTTACCATGCTGGAGCAAGCTGGTCCTGAGCCCGCGGCGGTGCCTACAGATACCATCCAGCTTTTGCCCGAAGCGGGAGAGAAAGCCGCCGCAGAAGAGGTAAGAGCTTTGGTGCAGGAATTGAAAGAGCTGCGCGACCAGCATACCACCACCAACCAGCACTTCACGCAGGCCACCACGCAGCAGGAAGCCGCCACGCAGCAGCAACAGGAATACGCTCAGGCAGTACTGCAGTTGGAAGCCGAGCTAGCCGATGCCGAAGAACGTGGCCCAGCTGCCAAGATGATGATTCAGAGCCAGCTCGAAAACTTCGGGATGGTGTTCACCGACGAAAACGGCCGCGCCTTGATGGAGCAGGCCCGACTACGCATTCAGGAATTCACCAATACGCAGCAGCAACGCGAGAAAGCCGCCACCGAACTAAGCGGCGTGAGCGTAGCCGCCGATGAAGCCGAGCGGCAAAAAGTGGAACTGGACGCCTGGCTTCGCGCCCGTAAGCAAACGGTGCTCGATCAATACAACGCCATTCAGGCGCAACAACGCCAGCGTGAAGAGCTTTTTGCTGGTTCCGATGTAGCGCAGGCTCGCCAGCAGCTCGAAGAAGCTGTGCAGCAAGCGGAAGCCCGCCGCCAGCAAGCCGAACAAGCACTTCAACAGCACGAAACCGCCTTAGTGCTAGCCAACACTCAGCAGCAACAGCGGGAGCAAGATGCCCAGACGCAGCAGTTGCTTCGGGAGCAGCAGCACACCACGCTCACGGCCGCCCTCACGGCCGCCGGTCTTGCCCCCGACCCTACCGCCCTCACCGCCCTACTCCTCCCCGACCCCGAAGTGCGTCGCCTAGCCGACCAGCTTCAGCGGCACGAGCAGGCGCTAGCCGTCACCCAACAGACCCTCACCGATTTAGCGCAGCAGCTCCAACAAGAGCAAGCTCGTGCCCTTACTGAGGAGCCCTTGGAGTCGATAGAGCAGCAGCTAAGTGCCAGTAATCAGCAGCTAGCCACTCTCAATCAGCAACTAGGCCAGCGGCAGCAGCGCCTGCACGACCACCGCAGTGGCCAAGAGCGCCACGCCGCCTTAGCGGAGCAACTAGAGCAACAGCAGCAAGAAGCCCGCCGCTGGCGCCAGCTCGCCGACGTCATCGGCTCGGCCGACGGTAAGAAGTTCAGTGAATTTGCCCAAGGCTTGACTTTGGCTCGCCTCACTGACTTGGCCAACCGCCATTTGCACCGCCTCACCGACCGTTACCGTATCCTGCGCAATCCCGAAGAACACCTCGACTTGCTCATCGTCGATGAGTACCAGGGCGGCAGTAGCCGCACCATGAACTCGTTGTCGGGCGGGGAGAGTTTTTTGGTAAGCTTGGCGCTGGCCTTGGGGTTATCGGAGTTGGCTAGTCACCGCACCCAAATTGACACGCTCTTTATCGACGAAGGATTTGGCACCCTCGACCCCGACACGTTGAACGTGGCCCTTTCGGCCCTTGAGAACTTGCAGGGCACTGGCAAAACTATTGGTATCATCTCCCACGTCGAGGCGCTGAAAGAACGCGTGAGCACCCAAATTAACGTGCGCAAAGGCGTTGGTGGCGTTAGCTCGCTGCAGATTGTAGGTTTCGGCGAAGAGGTGTAGTACGCAACAGTTCGGTGCGTCTTCAAATGGCTTTTATTTCAGCCCACGTCCAGTAGCGCTTCGCTTCTACAGCGGCATATCTTTCTTGGAAGTGCGACACCACCACCTGCTCTAATTCCTTAGGCTTGATCGATGAAACGTGAATCGGCCGCTGGTCGGGGTCGGCGTAGCGCTGCGCCTTGCTAAGGCTTTTGCCAGCTAAGCGCAGCAGCGGGCCAGTATCGGTTATACCATCAAAGGTCCAGCGGTGCGGTGCTTGCTCCAGGACATTGAGTTGAGCGGCCAGGGTATCAAGCGGTAAGCGGGGCAAGGTAGGCCGGCTTTCGAGGTCTATCCAGGTGGTGTATTTGTACTCGAATTCGTAGCGCTGCCCATCGTAGATGCTGAGCACCATATCGTAGCCAGCGGTAGGCCCAAACAGCGCGTAGTAAGGCAGCGGCACTGGCGCTTGCACCACTACCAACCCAATTTCTGGATACCGAGTAAGCGCAGCACTTGAACTTTGCAGCACAGCAGCAGCTTGTTTGACCCGCTCGTATTCTGGCTCCCACACCGAACGCTCAGCCTCAGGGTCCTCTACCACTTGTTGAAAGCGCGGCAGAAACCATTCGAACTTCTCGGCCGAAGCCTCATCTTCCCGGCGGCGCAGCGCAGGTGCCCCAAACGGCACATAGAACAACGCCTTTTCCTTGGCATTCAGCCAGCAAACCAACCGCAACGCATGGTCGGCGTAAGGGTCCTGCCAATCCAGTTCCCGAAAGTCGCCGAGCGTGGCAGTAAGACGGAGCAGGTGCTCGTGGCGCAAGGCTAGTTCAGGATTTAGCAAGCTCCATACGCCCACAAAACCATCCACATCAAAATGGTTGGCTGTAACGGCGGTAGCTTCCATTCCAGACGCTTCGGGGGCGTGCAGTGCCCGGAGCACCGAGCCAGCACTGGTATCGTCACGTAGCACTTCTGGTGTAGCCGCTCCGCGCCAGTGCGCTAGCGTGAGAGCAGCACCTAAGCCCACGCTGTCAACAACAATGGTCGGCTGCTGGCGGAGCTTCTGAAACGCAACGAACTGCTTGGGCACGGCAAAAGATTTAAGAGGAAATTGACTAAGCAGCAAAATTAAGCCAGCAGCAGGATTACGCTCTTTCGCTACTTCTCAAAATCATTTATTTCCGCGCCGGTTGGAAATCCGCTCTACGCGGCTGCGGCGAATCCAGTGCAAGTATTTCTGCAACTTCTCAGCACCACGCAACGCTTCAATAGTATGGTACTGCCGAGCCAATTCTTTGTTGTCGAGCAGCAAGTGCACACTGCTATGGCAAGGCTGGCAAAGGTCAGCAGTAGGACCGTGCCGGCCACCTTCCTCACGCGGTATCAGGTGGTGCCGCGACAACTGCTGCACTTCCCGCTCGCATAAAGCGCAGCAGTTGCTGGCAGATGGGGCAGCAGACGCAGATAATTCAGATTGGGAACCAGCTAGCAGGCGACGACGCATAAGACAGTGATAAATAGCTTATTGAAAACATCCAGACTTGACATAGTAGTTTCCCGGATGGAGATAAAAAAACCTCTTCACTAGCATCAGGCATGTCGAAATACTCCTATATTTGGTTGGGCTCGAGTGGTTTAACAGCAAACAGCCTTATTTTTTTCACTTTTCTGTTCTTTTTTTGCCTTATCACTTTACCGTTTTACCCATGGGTGTTTCTACTCTTGTTTTGCCTAATCGTCTCACCTCATTGCTGCGGGTCGCCGGATTAGGGCTGGCCTGTATGGTGCTCTCACCCACCGAATCACACGCTCAAACCTGGATGGTTTCTACGGATGCCTTCATGAAACTGGGCGTGATGGATAAGTTTGGCACATTGGGCACATACACCGCCAAGTTTGTGGTCACCAATAATACCAGTGGCAAAGCCTACATCTTGGTGAAAGAGGTTGCCGGTGGTCAGAATGGCATTGACGTAGTGTTTCCGTCGGAGCCTTCCGAGCCCGACTATTTCAAGGCCGATACCGGAGAGGCGGCCCGTGCCCTTCCAGGCTCCTATACCTGGGAATGCCAAGTAGGTGGCAAGAAAGTAGTTGGCGGGAAATTCTCGTTCCCGGAAACGGCTAACGATGTCACGACCATAATAGCCGATAAAAAGAAATAATGCAGCAACCATACGCAGCAACTGGCCCGGTGCTCCTGCATCGGGCCTTTTTGCGATAAGGTTTGCTAGTTTCAGAACGTGGGCCCGGGTGGTTTCGTAGTATGTACCTACTTAGTCTCCTATCGTTCCATCAACACAGGTTGCAAGAGAAAGCTACTAAACTCATTGACTGAAGTTCCGAGCTGTTGAAACAGCGCTTTCATTTGCATCCATCCAACTGTTACTTGTCATGCCCAAAAAATCTTTTTCTGAACTCATCAATAGCCCTGGCATGCCTGTGCTGGTTGACTTCTATGCCGACTGGTGCGGCCCTTGCAAAACGATGGCGCCTATTCTCGAGCAAGTAGCGGCCCAGCATCAGGGCAAGCTCAAAATCATCAAGATAGACGTGGACCGTAACCCGGCGGCAGCGCAGCAGTTCAGAGTGCAGGGCATTCCAACGCTGATCTTGTTTCATAAAGGACAACCGGTGTGGCGGCAGGCAGGCGTGGTAGCAGCCCCGCAGCTCAACCAAGCAGTACAACCGTTCTTGAGTTAAGCGCCACTAAAGAGGAAAGGAACAGCTGGGCTACAAACTATCCAGTAAGGCAGGGCGTTAGGTACTACGCTGCCTACCTTTGCAGGCGCTAGCTCTTACTTTCCTCGGATGCGGTTACCCTTTCTACTACTTGTTGTCGGCTTTTTCAATCTTCTACTTATCTCGTCCACCACGGCTCAGTCGACGGGCGGTTACAAATTGAGTGGCTATGTACGAGCCGGCATCACCCGGGAAGTGCTGCCGGGAGCCTCCGTTACGATACCCGCACTCGGGACAGGCGTTACCACCGACGCAGCGGGCTTTTACTCGCTGGTACTCCCGGCGGGCCGGTACCAGGTGGTCGTTTCTTTTATTGGCTACCAAAATCAGACGCGGGAACTGAACCTCGCGCGCGACCAGAAAGTATCGTTTAGCTTGGTGGAATCAACCAACACGCTGAACGAAGTGGTGGTGGAAGGCTCTGGCACGCTAGAGCAAAAGCTGCAAACCACCCAAATGAGCGTGGAACGTCTCTCGGCCAAAGAAGCCAAGCTCCTGCCGGCCTTATTTGGTGAAGTTGATATTCTGAAAACCTTACAGCTTAAGCCCGGCGTGCAAAACGGCGGGGAAGGTACCAGCGGCTTGTTTGTGCGCGGGGGTTCCAGCGACCAAAATCTTGTGCTCGTTGATGATGCGCTGGTGTATAATCCGAGCCACTTATTCGGCTTGTTTTCGGTGTTCAACCCCGATGCTGTTGCCAGTGTGGACTTATACAAAGGCGGTTTCCCGGCGCAGTATGGCGGGCGCCTGTCGTCGGTGATAGATGTGAAGCTACGCGAAGGCAACAAGGAGAAGATAGGCGTGAGCGGCGGACTCGGGTTGATTTCGTCGCGCCTGACGGTGGAAGGACCAATTGTAAAAGATAAGGGCTCCTTCATCATCTCGGGCCGCCGTACGTATTTCGACGTTTTCACGCGCCAAATCAATAAGCTCAACGACGACGACCCTGAGTACAACCCCATTCCCGACTATTATTTCTACGACTTCAACGCCAAGGCTAACTACACGCTCGGTCCCAAAGATCAGGTGTTTTTGAGTGGGTACTACGGGCGCGACGTTTTTGGTTTTGCTTCGCAGGGAGGCTTCGACTTCAACTTCACCTGGGGCAATTCGGTGGGTGCGGCCCGCTGGAACCACGTGTTCAACAAGCGGCTCTACCTCAATACTACCATCTCCCTAACCGATTATAAGTACGACGTGACCAATAAGCTGGACCAGTTCAGCTTCAACTTGGCCTCCGACATCCGCGACTATTCCGTTCGCACCGACCTCGACTATGCTCCTAATAACAAGCATGCCCTCAAGTTTGGCGTGCAAGCCACCACGCACCGTTTCGGGGTGGGTCGCCTGCAAGCCGGTTCCGGCGACGGCCGCCTCAACATTGGCTCGGATGTAAATTACCGCGGGCAGGAAGCTGCCGTCTATGCTTCCGACAACTTCAAACCTTCCGACAAGTGGCAACTCGAGTACGGGGTGCGGCTGACCGGCTTTCAGAGCGGCTCCCAATCGTACGGCGGCATTGAGCCCCGAGGGGCGGCACGGTACTCCCTCACGCCCAAGACTTCCCTGAAAGCCAGCTATGCCCTCATGTATCAGTACGTGCACTTGGTCACGAACTCTGGGGCAACGCTGCCCACTGACATTTGGTACCCATCCCGTCTGTCGGTGAAGCCGCAACGCTCGCAGCAAGTGGCCACGGGCATCAGCTTTCTGCTCGGCGACGGCAAGTATTTGCTGACCGATGAAGTGTACTACAAATGGGCGCAAAACCAGGTTGATTTCAAAGATGGCGCGCAGCTGTTTGTGAATCCGGATCTGGATTCCGAATTTCTATTTGGCAAAGGGTGGGCCTACGGCAACGAGCTGTATTTGGAAAAGAAAACCGGCCGCACCACGGGTTGGCTCGGCTACACCTTGTCGTGGAGCAAACGCCAGTTTCCGCCGCAGCGCGAAACCAGTGGTATCAACGGAGGGCGCGTATTCTACCCTAATTACGACCGGCGCCACAACATTACGGCCGTTATCCTCCACCAACTTAGCGAGCGGGTTAACCTGACGGGCTCCTTTGTGTATACCACCGGCAACGCGACTACCCTACCCTCGGGCCGATTTGCAGTGCAGGACGTATTTGGGGGCGAAGTAGCCGCGGTTCCCATTTATCCTGACCGCAACTCCTACCGCTTGGCCTCCTACAACCGTCTTGATTTAGGGGTGGTGTGGCGTATGAAGCCTACCCGCTGGTTCCCGGAATCCGACCTGACGTTCAGCATCTACAATGCCTACAATCGGCGCAACCCCTACTTCGTGTACTTCGACCAAATCAAGGAGGACGATGATGCTCCTGTTACGGGGTATCGGGCCCGGCAGGTGTCTCTGTTTCCCGTAATTCCGGCCGTGACTTACAACTTCAAGTTTTAACTCTAGACGGCGCGGCTCTCAGTCCTTTCGCTATCTGCTCTTGCTTCTATGTCTGTTTTCTTGAAAACCTATTTATTCTCTTGGCGCCTTGCGTGGCTACTGGCGTTGGCGCCCCTCACTGGCTGCGACTTGCAGAAGGAAATTGATGTGGATCTGCCCGTCTTGCCGGCGCAACTGGTAGTGGAGTGCTACCTTGAAAACGGCCAACTTCCGCGCCTGACCGTGACGGAAACGGTGCCCTACCTGTCCAACCCCGACCCCGTCATTCCCCAAGACGTAACGGTTCGTATCACGCTGGCCAACGGGCAAGTACAGCAGTTACAGTTCTTTCCGGGGCTAGACCCTACCACGGGCAAAGCTTTCACGCACATTGGTTTACGCCGAATAATTGCTCGCCCCGGCGACACCTTTAAGCTCGACGTGACCGACACGAAAGGGCGCCACGTGACAGGCACGGCTACTATGCCCACCCGTATACCAATCGATTCGCTGGAGTATGAATTCAACGATCTTGCTCCCGAATACCACGAAGCCTACGTCCTAACCAACTTCAAGGACCCAGTAGGCATGGGTAACTACTACCGTCTGCAAATTCACCGCGACAGTATTTCCAACGACCCTGTACTAGACTACGATGTGGACGACCGCCTCAACGACGGCACCAACTTCACGCTCGGCACCAGCTACATCTTCGACCCCGGCGACCGGCTTTTCGTGACGCTCTATCACTTCGATCGGCCTTACTACTTGTTCCGGCAGTCGGTGAACGATGCGCGCAACGCCAATGGCAATCCGTTTTCGCAGCCATCGGCTATAAAAAGCACAGTGGAAGGCGGTATTGGCGTGTTCACGGTTCTTAGTTTTGAACGTAAACGCCTCTACATTCGCTAGTTCTTCAAAGGCGCTACCAACACTTAACGAGCATAGGGTTTTACGGCCTAATCGTAACCACGCAGTCTACCAATACAAGAAAGCCCGTTCCTGATTAGGAACGGGCTTTCTTGTGACCTCTGCTACGGACAGGTAGCATTAGCGGCAACCTATTGCATCTCAATCACAGCGCGTAGCAACGCCGTGAGGCGAGGCTCGGCGTCGGCGGCTACGCGCAGGATGTCGGCTATGGCCACGCGCTTAAGCTTACCAGGTGAGCATAAATCGGTGATGACGGAAACAGCCAGTACGGGCAAGCCCATGTGCACCGCAGCAATAACTTCGGGTACCGTACTCATGCCTACGGCGTCGGCGCCAATGGTGCGCAGATAGCGGTACTCGGCGGGCGTTTCGAGCATGGGCCGGGCAAGCTGGCGTACACGCCCCGCCGTACTTTATCGGCAAAGCCGAGGGTGCGGGCGGCTTCCTCAGCTTGTTGCAGCAGCGTGGTATCGTAGGGCTCCAGCATGTCGGGGAAGCGAGGGCCTAGCTCATCGAGGTTTTTGCCAACTAGCGGGTTGGTGGGTTGCAGGTTGATGTGGTCTTCGAGCAGCATCAAATCCGAGTACTCCATGTCAGGGTGCAGGCCGCCGGCAGCGTTGCTTACAAACAGTTTCTGGATACCCAACAGCTTCATTACGCGTACCGGCAACACCACTTGCTCCATGCTGTAGCCTTCGTAGTAATGAAAGCGGCCCTGCATTACCAGCACTTTCCGGCCGGCCAACTCAGCCGCTAGCAGGTTGCCGGAGTGGCTTTCCACCGTCGAAACCGGGAAGTTGGGAATCTCGGCATAAGGAAATGTGTGATGAATGGTCAGGTCCTTGACCAAAGCCCCGAGGCCGGTACCGAGGATGATGCCAAACTCAGGCGTGAAATCATGAAGGCGTTGGCGGAGGTAATCGGCGGCTTGGTGCAGGTGCTGCATGAAGGGATGGTTGTTGGAATAGATAAGCGTCATGCTGAGCGGAGCCGAAGCATCTCGCGTGCTGATGTTGCTATTTTAAACTTAACAACATCAGCACGCGAGATGCTTCGGCTCCGCTCAGCATGACGGGCTGTTGATATTATTGAATGTTCACCTCGAACGGCATGCGCATTTGGGCGCCTTTCATTTCCGAAAGCTTCTTGTACTGCTGATACACGGGGTACATCGGCCCCATTTCTTCCTTCACTAAGCGCAGCTTGGCTTCTTCGCTGAAACCACTGAAGATGGATTCGGCGAAGGTTTTTTGGCGCGGTAGCTTCTGGATGCGGTAGTCGCCTTCCTTTAGCTTGGCACGGCGGGCCGCAATGCGTAGAGCATCATCGTAGGAGCCTAACACGTCAACCAAGCCCCGAGCTTTGGCCTCAGAGCCCGACCACACCCGGCCGGAAGCATAGCCCCGTAAACGCTCCACCGGCATGTGACGGCCTTGGGCAGCTTTGGTGGTGAAGTCGGCGTAGATGCGGTTGATTTCGTTTTGGAACTGCGTTTTCTCGAATGGCGTAAGGGCCCGCGTCACCGTCGGAAAGTCCGAGAACTTACCGGTTGTTACTCGGTCTGTGGTGATGCCTAGTTTGTCGCGCAGCAACGGCTCGACGTTGGGCAACACGCCAAACACGCCGATGCTTCCCGTAATGGTGTTCGGGTGCGCCACAATGGTGTCGCAGCCCATGGCAATGAAGTAGCCACCACTAGCCGCCACATCCGACATCGAGCACACAATGGGCTTCACCTTTTTGGTCAGCATCACCTCACGGTAAATAATGTCGGAGGCCAGCGAAGAGCCACCGGGCGAATTCACGCGCAGCACCACAGCTTTCACTTTATCGTCGAGGCGGGCCTTGCGGATAGCTTCCGCGAAGCGGGTGCTGCCGATGTTGTCGTTGCCGCCTTTACCTGTCACGATGTCGCCATCGGCATATACCACAGCAATGCGGTTGCTGCTGCTGTTTTCTTCATCGTCCTCGACCTTGCTGTAGTCGCCGAGGTTCACAAGGCTGAGCTTCTCGTCTTTTTCCACGCCGAGTTTGCCTTTCATGTAATCGAGGGCTTGGTCGTAGTAGCCGAGGTGCGTAACGAGGCCGAGACGCTTGGCATCGTCGGCGTTGTGCACCAGCATGGAATCGGAAATGACTTTGAGGCGAGCGGGCGCAATCTTACGCGCCGCGGCTACATTGCCAAGCGTGAAATCGTTGATGGAATTTAGGAATGAGGAAGTTTGCAGGCGGGCCGAATCCGACATATTCTCCCGGAAAAACGGCTCCACAGCACTTTTAAACGAGCCTACCCGAAAAATCTGCGGCTGGATACCGGCCTTGTCGAACAGGTTTTTGTAGTACATCGTCTCCGAGCTCAGGCCGTTGAACTCTAGCGTACCCTGCGGATTGAGGTAGATACGGTTGGCTACGGAAGTGAGGTAGTAGCTTTTCTCGGACGCCGCATCGGCATATGCCACAATGAATTTGCCCGACTTCTTGAAGTCGATCAGCGCGTTGCGTACTTCTTCTAAAGACGCCATGCCAACCTGCACCAACTCCACGTTCAGGAAGATGCCTTTGATGTCGCCATCGTCCTTGGCTCGGCGGATAGTGGCTTTCAACTGATCTAACCCAATGTTGTCGGCTTGGTTGCTAAACGCGGAAGCGAAGGAATCCCGGCTTTCGCGCTCGGCAATGGGCCGGTCGAGCTTCAGCTCCAACACCGAGTCGTTGGCTACGGTCACTTCCTTGTCGGAGGAGGCCAGCGCGGCCACGAAGCCCACCAGCAACACCAACCCAAGCAGGCCTAATATGAAAATGCCGGTGATGGTCGCCAGCACGTACTTAAAGAATTGTCGCATGAAAAAAAGAACAGATTAAACTGATTGGAAGCGAATGACGCAACGATAGACGTAGCAGGTTGCATTTGCCTTTACTAGAACAACATTGGCGAGCAAGTTATTCATTCGGGCCGCCTGAACTATTGAAGCACAACACGAAATTTCATGATACCCGGCTTGCTATGACGCCCGTTGGTTGAAGCCTCTATCGCGAAGTGTGTTCATTCATTACAATAAAGCTGCAGAAATGCCTACGCGTTCTTGTCAGGCCGATTTACAAGCCGCTTTCTAGCTGCTAATACCCGTACTTCTCGCCCCACAACTGGCGCAGGCGGTCCTGAATTTTCGTTTCGGCGGAGTTGTGGCCGGGATGGTAGAAAGTGGTGCCGCTAAGTTGCTCGGGCATGAACTCCTGAAAGGCGAAGTTGCCGGGATAGTCGTGCGAATATTGGTACTGGCCGCCGTAGCCGAGGTCTTTCATGAGCTTGGTAGGCGCATTGCGTAGCGGAATCGGAACTGGCTGCACGCCCTGCTGCCGCACCAGCGCCCGCGCCTCCCGAATAGCTTTGTAGCTGGCATTGCTCTTGGGCGAAGTGGCTAGGTAGACCACCGTTTGCCCCAAGATAATGTCCCCTTCGGGCATGCCAATTACCGTGACGGCCTGGAAACAGCTGTTGGCTAGCATCAGGGCGTTGGGGTTGGCCATACCCACGTCTTCGGAAGCCAGAATGAGTAAGCGCCGAGCTATAAACTTCGGGTCCTCGCCCCCTTCTAGCATCACGGCCAGGTAATACAGCGCGGCATTAGGGTCGGAGCCGCGGATGCTCTTAATAAAGGCCGAAATAACATCGTAATGCATTTCGCCGCCTTTGTCGTAGCGCGCTAGGTGCTGCTGCGCGAGTTGCTGCACTACCTCGTCGGTGATGCTGATTTCGCCGGTTATAGGATCGGGCCGGCTGGACTCCACCACTATTTCGAGCAGGTTGAGCAGCTTACGGGCGTCGCCGCCGGAGATGGTAAGCAGGGCGCCGTATTCAGCTATGCGCACGTTTTTCTGCTTGAGTTGCTCGTCTTCGGCGAGGGCCTTATCGACGAGGTCGGTCAGCACTTCTTTGTTGAGCGGTTCGAGCACATACACCTGCGCCCGGCTCAGCACGGCCGGAATTACCTCAAACGAAGGGTTTTCGGTGGTCGCACCAATCAACGTGACGATGCCCTGCTCTACGGCCCCGAGCAGCGCATCTTGCTGGCTCTTGCTGAAGCGGTGAATCTCATCGATAAACAAGATGGTACCGCGCTGCTTTTTAGCCCGGTCGATTACGTCCCGCACGTCTTTCACGCCCGCATTGATGGCACTCAACGCCACAAACGGCTTGTGTAGCTCTTCGGCCAGTAAGTGCGCCAACGTAGTTTTGCCAACGCCCGGTGGTCCCACAGAATCAAACTCGGCAGGCGGCCAGCGTTCAGGTAGCGGCGCAATACTCCTTCCGGACCAATAAGGTGTTGCTGCCCGGCGTACTCATCGAGCGTGCGGGGCCGACGGCGCTCGGCTAGCGGGGCCGTATCGGCGGCTTTGGGGCGCAGGTTGGAAGCAGGGGTAGGTTCGGAGTCGAAGAGAGAGCCGGTGGACATAGGATATACATTCAGGTTGTGAAAGTACGGCAGATGGCGCGCGGAGGCTATGGAAATCTAATCCTGAAGTGCCCAACCGTGTCAACTCGCTGCTTAAAACCGCCTTGCAAGGCTACGTACGGGCACCACGAGTGCGGAACAGATTTGTTGTGCCTTCGCGTCTCATCTGCCGTAACTTTGCCCGCAATGAAAAACTCCGTCAAGGTGCACGCGGCCCTGTTTCTGGTGGCCCTGATTTACGCGGCCAACTATAGCATCTCCAAAGATGTGATGCCGCACTACATGGGGCCGTTCGGGCTGGTGCTGTTGCGAATAGTGGGGGCAACGCTGTTTTTCACTGTTGTCAGCCGTATGGTTGCGCCCCACGACCGAATAATTGGCCGCGCCGATAATCTGCGGGCGGTGGCGTGTGGCGTGCTTGGTATTGGGCTAAACCAGTTGCTTTTCTTCTCTGGCCTCAACCTCACCTCTCCCATCAATGCTTCGCTGATTCAAACGGTAGCGCCCATCGTGACGGTGCTGGCCTCCGTGGTGCTGCTCGGCGAAAAGCTAACGCTACCTCGGTTGCTGGGCATTGTGCTGGCGGGAGCAGGCGCTGCGCTCATCATTTTGGGTCGCAGTGGTCCGGTAGCCGTGGCCGGCCAAGATGGCACGCTGGGCAATTTGTTCATCTTGCTCAACGCCACTGCTTTTGGCGTGTACCTAGTTATTGTAATGCCGTTGATGCGCAAGTATCACCCGTTCACGGTGTTGGCCCGCATCTTTTTAGTAGGCGCTGTGCTGGCGGTTCCTGCCGGCTGGCAGCAAGTCCAGACGCCCGACTACGCTCATTTTCCGCTTAGCATCTGGGCTGCCATTATCTATATGGTGGTGTGCCTTACTATTCTGGCGTATCTGCTCAATAACTGGGCTCTGAAATACGCCTCTCCTGCTCTGCTGGGCGCCTACATCTACTTGCAGCCTGCTTTGGCCGTACTTATTGCCGTGAGTTTGGGCAAAGACACGCTCACGTCAGCTAAAGCGTTGCAAGCCCTGCTGATTTTCGGTGGGGTGTTTCTGGTGAGTCGAAAAGCCAAGCAACCGAAACCCGCGCCCGTACCACTAGAGGCGGTGAAAGATTAAAACGGTAGTACAGTTTAGTGCCGTTCTCGGTGCCGCACCGGACGAAGATTAAAGCAGTACTTCATGAGCAAAAAAGAAAGCCTGGTCGCCGCAATGGCAACCAGGCTTTCTTCAGTTAGGTGCAAAGCACCCAAGCAATTACTTGCTAGGATCAGTCTTAACTTTAGACTTCTTCTTTTTGTCTTTCGACTTTACGTCAGCGTCGGTTGGCACGGTTGGGGTAGCCGGAGTTGCGCTGGTGCTAGACTGCGTTTCAACGGTGGTAGTTGTTGCAGGAGCCGTAGTGGTTGCAGGATCTGCAGTCGTGGTGGTGGTAGTCGCAGGCTGAGTAGCTGGCTGCGTCTGGGTAGTCGTGCTCTGTTGCGGGACCGTCGTAGTCGTGGTAGTCGAAGTTTGCGCGTTGGCGGCAGAAATACCGGTTACGAACACAGCGGCGAGAACAAGTAGCTTTTTCATGAAAAGGGGTTATGGTGAACTATGCAAAATCCGACTGTTGAGTCTGACTTTGTTGAGTGACCTTAAACGAACGAACTTTCCAAGAGTTGTATAAACCCTATTAATTGCCCGAATTTTACACATCACTTCAGTAACTCATGCAATACCGTTTGCATCGAGAATACCCGGTTTCCGGCCTCCTGAATCACTAACGAATTAGGCGAATCTAGAATGGCATCCGACACTTCCACGTTGCGGCGCACGGGCAAACAATGCAGGAATTTGGCATCGTTGGTGCCCACCATCTGCTCAGGCGTCAGCATCCAGGATGGGTCGTTTTGGAGCACTTGGCCGTACTGCTGGTAGCTGCTCCAATTTTTAGCCTGCACAAAATCGGCGCCTTCCAATGCTTTTTTCTGGTCGTATTCGATGCGCGCGCCTTTCGTGAACTTTGGGTCTAGTTCGTAGCCTTCGGGATGCGTGATAACCAAATCCACCCACTCGATTTCGGAAAACCAGTCGGCAAAGGAATTGGGTACGCATTGGGGCAAGGCGCGCACGTGCGGAGCCCAAGTAAGCACCACTTTCACGCGCTCCTTTTGCTTGAACTCGGCCACCGTTATCAAGTCGGCAAACGACTGCAACGGGTGCAGCGTGGCGCTTTCCAGGCTGATAACGGGCACGGAGGCGTACTTGAGAATCTTGTTGAACACCACTTCCTGGTAGTCTTCCTCCCGGTCTTTGAGCGTAGGGAAAGTGCGTACGCCTAGCACGTCGCAGTATTGGCTCATCACGGCAATAGCTTCCTTGATATGCTCTTGCGTGCCACCGTTCATAACGGCACCGTCCGCCATTTCCAAGGTCCAGGAATCCGCGCCGGCATTGAGCACCCACGCTTGCGCTCCTAAGTTGTAGGCTGCCTTGATGGAGCTAAGGCGCGTACGCAAGCTAGGATTAAAGAAAATCAGCCCTACAGTCTTGTTCTTGCCAATATGCTGGTAGCCGTACGGGTTTGCCTTTATTTCAAGAGCTTGCTTCAATAAGGCGCTGTAGTCGCCTGCATCAGCGAAGGAGGTAAAGTTCTTCATGTTATTTATTGGTAAAAATCTCCTTCAAACTAGTAATCAAGCCTTTGCTCTCGGTCTTGTTAATAGCTTCGTTCCATTCAATCTTTCCATCTATCCATTCCCAAAACTCATCATGTCCTAGAAACAGAGTTAAGTCTTTTGTGTCATCGTCGGTTGGCTCTACTATAACCCGACCAATATCATCAAGCCACTCTTGTACTGTCCTTGGTTCACCGAACACATCACCATATTGACGCCAAAAGCCATAAAGTGGACCCTCTTTTATTTTCCTAAGTTTTGTATCAGGCAGTAAACAAAACTCTTCATACAACATCACTTGATCAGACACCCAATTTCCGCCTTCACTGCTAATTCCTAGGTCATGGCACCATTCGGCGAAGCTTCTCGGCGGCGGATCTGAATAAGCTTTCATTGCATTACTTACACTTGATTTCTAACTCGAGGCTCGGATGCCACGGAAACACATGGTAGCCACAATGCTCAGTGAAAACGGCGACTTCTCGAAACTCAGGCGCTACAATAGTAAAGGCGTATTCAAAGTTGACATACGAATCATCTTCAAATCGAATACGAACAGTGGTATCTGACGGAAATTCAGAAGCACTAAGCCTATCAGGCCTAGTGCTTCCTTTTGCAATCAGATACTGCTGAAGCTTCAGTTTCCAGCGCTCTGGCAAATCTGTATGCAGCATGACGTTAAACGTACCTGAAACGAGAACTTCGTGCTACATTGCCTTGTACTCGTTCCAACTCTTGATTTTCAAATCCTCCAGTTTCAGCGTGCAGAAAGCCTGGATAAATGACTTAGCCAAGCGGGCATTGGTCAGTAGCGGGATGCCGAAGTCAATGGCCGTACGGCGGATTTTGTAGTCGTTGTCAAGCTCGCCTTTCGACAGGTTTTTGGGAATGTTGATGACCAAGTCGATTTTCTTTTCTTTCAAGTAGGTTAGCACGTTGGGCTCTATGTGGTCATCGGGCCAGAACAGTAGGCTGCTAGGCACGTTGTTTTCAGCGAAGAAACGGTGCGTGCCTTGCGTGGCATAAATGATGTAGCCTCGCTTCACCAGCAGTTCTACGGCCGACAGCATCGCTACTTTCGACTTGATAGGCCCGCCGGAAATCAGCACCGTTTTCTGCGGAATCTTGTAGCCCACGCTCAGCATCGACTTCAGCAACGCCTCCTCGGCCGTATCGCCCAAGCAGCCCACTTCCCCGTCGATACCATGTCAACGCGCAGTACGGGGTCGGCGCCGGGAAGACGCGTAAACGAGAACTGCGGGGCTTTTACACCGACGAAAGGCAGATCGTACACTCGCTCACTTTCGTCGCGCTCCACCTTCAAGCCGAGCAGCACTTTCGTGGCCTTCTTAATCAGGTTGTTGCCCGACACTTTCGACACAAACGGGAAACTACGGGAAGCTCGGATGTTGCACTCAATCACCCGAATTTCGCCGTCTTTCTCTAGGAATTGAATGTTGAACGGACCACTGATTTCGTAGCGCTTAGCTATCTTCTCGGCAATGATTTTCAGCTTACGAATAGTGCGCACGTACACCTTCTGTGGCGGGTAGTACATGGTAGCGTCGCCGGAGTGTACGCCAGCAAATTCGACGTGCTCGGAAATGGCGTAGCTCACGATTTCGCCTTTGGCAGCCACCGCGTCCAGCTCAATTTCCTTGGCTTCCTGCATGAACTCCGATACCACCACCGGATACTCGGCACTCACTTCCGTAGCCGCTTTGAGGTATGATTCCATCTCGAAAGCATTGGAAACCACATTCATAGCCGCCCCCGACAGTACATACGATGGTCGGATCAGCACGGGGTAGCCCACTTCCTTCACGAACTCGAACATGGCGTCCATGGAGGTCAACTCTTTCCAGCGCGGCTGCGCAATGCCTAGTTCGTCCATGATGCTGGAGAACTTGTGGCGGTTTTCAGCCTCGTCGATGCGCGCCGGTGAAGTACCTAGAATAGGTGCCTCAGCTTCCTGCAAACGAGTGGCGAGGTTGTTAGGAATCTGCCCGCCGGTGGAGAGAATGAGGCCCTGCGGCTGCTCGAATTCCAGAATATCCATCACTCGCTCGAAGCTCAACTCCTCGAAGTACAGCCGGTCGCTGACGTCGTAATCCGTGGAAACGGTTTCCGGGTTGTAATTGAGAATGATGGTCTTGTAGCCTTCTTCGGCCGCCGTTTGCACCGCATTCACGCCGCACCAGTCGAATTCCACGGAGCTGCCAATACGGTACACACCCGACCCCAGCACCATCACCGACTTGTCGGTTTCGGGCGCCAAGTCGTTTTCGGTGCCGTGGTAGGTGCTGTAGAGGTAGTTGGTTTTGGCCGGAAACTCGGCTGCTAGCGTATCAATTTGCTTGATAACCGGCAACACGCCCAGCGCCTTGCGGCGGGCGCGCACCAGTAGCTCGTCGGCTTTCACGTCGCCTTCACCAATCAATTTCACAGCAATTTGTTGATCCGAGAAGCCGGCTTTTTTAGCGTCCCGCAGTAGCGTCGTTTCCAAAGCATTGAGGCCGGAGCTGCGCAAGGAAGCAAGCTGGTTGCCAAGTTGGAAGATGGTGTATAGGCGCTGCAAAAACCAGTGGTCGATGCGGGTTAGTTCATGCACTTGGTCGAGCGTGTAGCCCGCCTCGAATGCATGGTTGATAGCAAAAATGCGCTCCTCGTTGGGCTCATTCAGCAGTTTATCAATCGTGGTTTTGTTTACCGTTTCGGGGCGGTTGGCCACGAAGCCGCGCTTGCCAGTATCCAGCATGCGCAAGCCTTTCTGAATAGCTTCCTCGAAGGATTTGCCAATGGCCATCACTTCGCCCACGCTCTTCATGGCGCTACCAATCTGCCGGTTTACGCCCTCGAACTTGCCTAAGTCCCAGCGCGGCAGCTTCACCACCACGTAATCAAGGGCCGGCTCGAAAAACGCCGTTGTGGTCTGCGTCACGCTGTTTTTCAACTCCGACAGCGAATAGCCCAAGCTCAGTTTGGCCGCCACAAACGCCAGCGGATAACCGGTTGCCTTGGAAGCCAGCGCCGAAGAGCGAGAAAGACGCGCATTCACTTCAATTACGCGGTAGTCCTCGGAAACCGGGTCCAGGGCATACTGAATGTTGCATTCACCCACAATTCCTAAGTGGCGAATGGTTTTAATGCCGATGCTGCGCAGTTTGTGGTACTCGCGGTTGCTCAACGTCTGCGAAGGCGCCACCACAATGCTTTCCCCGGTGTGAATACCAATAGGGTCGAAGTTCTCCATGTTGCAGACCGTGATGCAGTTATCATACTGGTCACGCACCACTTCATACTCCACTTCTTTCCAGCCCTTCAACGATTCTTCCACCAGAATCTGGTCGGAGGTGGTGAAGGATTTTTGAGCCAGGGCCCGTAGCTCGTCCATGTTGTTGGCAAAACCGCTGCCTAGGCCGCCCAGCGCAAACGCCGCCCGTACGATAATGGGGAAGCCGATTTTCTCACCGGCTGCCAGGGCGTCTTCCATCGTCGTCACGGCCACGCTGCGGGCCGTGAAAACCCCAATTTGGTCGAGCTTGTCCTTGAAAATATCCCTGTCTTCGGTGTCAATGATGGATTGCACCGGCGTGCCCAGCACCTTCACCCCATACTTCTCGAATATGCCATCCCGGAACAAAGCCACGGCGCAGTTCAAAGCCGTTTGGCCACCGAATGCCACCAAAATGCCGTCGGGCTGCTCTTTCTTGATGACTTCCTCTACAAAGAAGGGCGTCACGGGCAGGAAATACACATCGTCGGCAATGTTGTCCGACGTTTGTACGGTGGCAATGTTGGGGTTGATGAGGATGGTACGAATGCCTTCTTCCTTGAGCGCCTTGAGCGCCTGAGAGCCGGAATAATCAAACTCTCCGGCTTCACCTATCTTAAGCGCACCGGAACCGAGGACAAGAACTTTGTTGGGTTTTTCCATTCTTAGAGTTGAGGGAGCAGACCAGCAGAGCGGTCATGTTAAAAAGCAGCCGTGCTAATTCGGCTACAGCCTATTGCTTGCGTGAACGGGGCAGTTTTTTTTACTTGGTAAAGAGGGTGTCGCTTTTTACTATTTCCCATTTGTCGGACGGCCGTTTGACCATCCATAGCTTGACAGTTGCGTCAGACTTTTCACCTTTCAAGAAGAATCGAAAGGCGAGAGAATCTTTTTTAGCGCCTAGTTTCTCAACCTTGAAGTTTCGGGCGGTTATCTTACCTGTTCTACTAGTTATTCTTGGAGAAACTTTAGCTGAACTCATCGCTGTGCCAATCAGATCGGCTGGCTCCCCAAGCACTGCTTTCATGAGCGTCCGCTGTCCCATGTTCTTGACGAAATAAAACGTTGCGAAAGCCAGAGCGCCTAATAGCAAATACCCCCAATTCGGGAAACCTCGACTTTTCGCTTGCATGAGAGTAGTGCGTTGAGAAGTAGTGGACGTGGAAAAAAGAACATCATGCTGAGCACAGTCGAAGCGTTTCTACTGCTTCCTCGGAATTAAGCTTACCATGACGCTCTAGGCCGGGCTACTTAGCAGCTTTGTACTCTTCCACGGCCTTCAGGAAGTCGTCAAACAAATACTCTGTATCCTCGGGGCCGCCGGCGGCTTCGGGGTGGAACTGTGTGGAGAAAAACGGCTTGGTTTTGTGCTTAATACCTTCACAAGTGCCGTCGTTCAAGTTTTCGAACAGCATCGTCCACTCGGCGGGCAGCGTGTCGGTATCCAGTGCGAAACCGTGGTTTTGGGAGGTGATGTAGCTGCGCTTGGTACCGGAAAGCAGCACGGGCTGATTGTGGCTGCGGTGGCCGTACTTCAGCTTGAACGTGTCGCCGCCAGCAGCTAAGCCCATCAGCTGATTGCCTAGGCAAATACCAAAGATGGGTTTGTCTTGCTGCAGGGCAGTTTGCAAGTGACTGATGGTAGCTTCGCACATTTTAGGGTCACCGGGGCCATTGCTCAAGAACAGTCCGTCGTAGTCGAGCGTGTTGAAGTCGTAGTCCCAAGGCACGCGAATCAGCTCGACGTCGCGGGTCAGGAAGCAGCGGATAATGTTGGTTTTGGTGCCGCAGTCTACCAGCACGATTTTGTGCTGGCCTTTGCCGTAGTGTTGCACGCCGGGCGGGCTCACTTGGGCTACCAGGTTGTCCTGGTTGGGGTCGTGGAGCGGAATGTCTTCCTCGGCCACAATCTTACCAAGCATAGCCCCTTTCTCGCGCAGCTTTTTGGTGAGCATGCGGGTATCCACCCCGAAAATGCCGGGGATGTTGTACTCGGCTAGCCAGTCGCCGAGGCTCTTGGTGGCGTTCCAGTGGCTGTGTTCTTCCGAGTAGTAGTTGACGACCAGCCCGGCAATATGAATCTTGTCGGACTCGAAAATCTTGGAAATCGACTCGTACAGTTCTTCACCGGGCACACCGTAGTTACCCACCATGGGGTAAGTCAGCACCAGAATCTGACCGGCAAAAGATGGGTCGGTGAGATTTTCGGGGTAGCCCGTCATGGCCGTACTAAACACCACTTCGCCCGCGGCCGATGTGTGAGCGCCAAATCCAGTACCCTCGATTTCGGTGCCGTCTTCTAGCACCAGCTTTACTTGCTTCATCCGTATCAGTTGATGGAAATATTAGTAGTGAAATCTTGCTCTCTGCGGAACCAGGGTTAAGCAATCCAAGGCTATATTTTTAGAGCTGTAGCTTTTCTCCAAAAGGAAGAAAAACTACAGCTCTAAATGCTAGTCCAATGCCGAAGGCTCCTGAATGATGGCTACCGATTTGCCCGTTAGTTCATACAGCGCGTGTAAGAATCGGTCGACTTCCGCCTTCGTTATATTAAGCGGTGGCAGTAGGCGAAGCACCGTCGGGTCGGAAGCATTGCCGACGAAGATGTGGTGCTCGGTCAGCAGCTTATCCCGCACATCCTTAATGGGGAAGTCGTACTTAATGCCGACCATCAGACCCCGCCCACGGATTTCTTCGGCCCCGGAATTAGCTTCTAATTCAGTGCGCAAGTAGTGCCCGAGTTCGGTGGCGTGCTGCAACAGGTTTTCGTCTTCAATAACTTCCAGCACGGCCAGGGCAGCGGCGCAGGCTAAGTGGTTGCCGCCAAAAGTAGTACCCAACAAACCGTAGGATGCTTTCAACTCCGGCGAAATGAGGATGCCACCAATAGGAAAGCCGTTGCCCATGCCCTTTGCTACCGAAATAATATTGGGCTTGATGCCGGCGTGTTGATGCGCGAAGAATTTACCGCTGCGGCCGTAGCCGCTCTGTACTTCATCGGCAATCAGCAGCACGCCGTGCTTTTGGCAAAGTGCGCCTAAGCCTACCAAAAACTCGTCGGATGGCATAACAATGCCGCCCACGCCCTGAATCGGCTCGATGATGACGGCGCATACGTCGCCAGTCTGCATCACCCGTTCCACTTCGCTCAGCTCGTACGGCACAAAGGAAATGGCGTGGCCGGCATTGAAGGGCGCTACGATTTTCGGGTTGTCGGTGGCCGCTACCGCGCCGGAAGTCCGGCCGTGGAAAGCACCTTTGAAGGCAATGACGTGGTTTTTGCCGGTGTGGAACGAAGCCAGCTTCAGTGCATTCTCGTTGGCTTCGGCGCCCGAGTTGCACAAGAACAGCGTGTAGTCGTCGTAGCCCGATACCTCGCCTAGCTTACGCGCTAACTGCGTCTGAATCGGAATTTGCACCGAGTTCGAGTAGAAGCCGATGTTTTGCAGTTGCTCGGTGAGGCGCTGCACGTAGTGCGGGTGGCTGTGGCCGATGGAAATCACGGCGTGGCCGCCGTAGAAATCCAAGTACTCCTGGCCCTTGTCGTCCCAAAGTTTCGCTCCTAGCGCCTTAACCGGCGTGATGTTGACGAGCGGATATACGTTGAAAAGCTCCATGTTGTGACGGTGTTAAAGTCGCAGTTAGTAATTGGTAGTACCCACACCACCATGAACAAACAAATTCTGCTTCGGATAGCGCTTGTTGAGAATAGTAAAGTGCCAATTCTCAAATGGCCCATCTCTTACTATTAATTCCTGCCTATTGCTAAGCATAAGTAACAGCTGGCCTTGTTTGTCAGCCTTGGCTTCTTCTATCTTGATATCAGCATGAAACCAATCATAGAAAAGCATCAGAGCCTCTCTTTGACGCGGCGAGAACTTCATGATATGACCAGACGTAATCACCTCAAATTCTCCGTGGAGGTCAAGAGATACATGCTCGTCTGTGTCGGTAAAAATTAGCTTGATCAGCCCATTATACACAATCTGTTGAATGGCGTAACTAGCTAAGGGCAATTCATAGTAGCGGCCTATTTCTTTCAGCATTTTGGTATTGATATGACTGATCTATGTGATTAAAACATCCCCGCTTTCAATAACAAACCTGTCGTTTCCGGCAAACCGAACAGCAAATTCATGTTCTGGATGGCTTGCCCGGAAGCGCCCTTCACCAGATTATCAATAACCGAAGTAACCAGCAGTTGCTTGCCGAATTTCTGCACGTGCAGCAGGCACTTGTTGGTGTTAACTACCTGTTTCAGATGCAGCTCTTTGTCCGACACCGTGGTAAACGGCGCATCGGCGTAGAAATCCTTGAACAGTTGTCTCGCCTCCTCTTGCGTCAGGTCCGATGGTGTGTACACGCTGGCAAAAATACCGCGCGAAAAGTTTCCCCGATACGGAATGAAGTGAATATTCATTTCCAGTTGCGGCTGCAACTGCGCGAGGCTCTCCCCTATCTCGCCTAAGTGCTGATGCGAAAAAGGCTTGTAGATAGACACATTGTTGGTGCGCCACGAGAAATGTACCGTTTCCGACAAGCTCTGCCCCGCGCCCGTCGAGCCCGTAATGGCCGACACGTGCACATCATCGGTCAGCTTACCGGCAGCCGCTAACGGCAGTAAGGCCAGCTGAATGGCGGTGGCAAAGCAGCCCGGATTGGCAATGCTCTGTGCCTGCTGGATACGACTCTTGTTTAATTCCGGCAATCCGTAGACAAATTCTCTGTCGGCAAATTCCTGGTCAGCTTCCAAACGGAAGTCGTTGCTCAAGTCGATGACGTGGGTAGTAGCGGCCAAAGGCGTCTTTTCCAAGAAAGCACGCGAGTTGCCGTGCCCGAGGCACAAAAATACTACGTCCTCGTCTCCTGCCAACTCCGAGGCAAACACTAAGTCCGTTTCCCCCACCAAGTCGTCGTGCACCTGGTACACCGGGTTGCCCGCGTTGGAAGAGCTGACAATAGCGCCCAACTCCACGTATTCGTGGTGCAGCAGGATACGGAGTAGCTCGCCAGCCGTGTAGCCAGCGCCGCCCACAATGCCGACCTTAATTTTCATCGTTGAAGGAAGAGTGAATGCGAAGCTGATTGCTGAAGATTTTGATAAAGCCCTTGGCGTCGCGGCCGTCCCAGGCGTCGTTTTCCTCGCCGTAGGTGGCCACTTTCGAGCGCATCATGTCGTACTTCGATTCGATACCTTGGAGCTCGAACTGATACGGCTTCAGCGTCACGAACACCTTGCCCGACACCCGCTCCTGCGACGACGCGAGGAACGCCTCCATGTCGCGCATCACCGGATCGAGGTACTGCGCCTCGTGCAGCAGCGTGCCGTACCAGTTGGCGATGTAGTCTTTGTGCAGCAGCTGCCACCGCGACGACGTGTGCTTCTCCAGCAAGTGGTGGCCCTTCAACAAAATCAGCGGCGCCGGTGCTTCAAAACCTACCCGGCCCTTGATGCCCAGAATAGTGTCGCCGACGTGTGTGTCGCGGCCGATGGCGTATTTGCCCGCCATTTCATTCAATTCCTGAATGAGCTGCACCGGCTTCATCGACTTGCTGTTCAAAGCCACTGGCTCGCCCTTCTCGAAGGTAATTTCGATGCTGGTAGGCTCGGTGGCGCTGATTTGCGTTGGGTACGCCGACTCGGGCAGGGCTTGGTTGGAAGTCAAAGTTTCGACGCCGCCCACGCTGGTACCCCAGATGCCTTTGTTGATAGAATACTTAGCCTTTTCCCAGCTCATCTCGAAGCCGTGTTGGTTGAGGAAGTCGATTTCCGCCTGGCGCGACAGTTTCAGGTCGCGGATAGGCGTGATGATTTCAGTATTTGGCGAAATCACCGAGAAAGCAACATCAAAACGCACTTGGTCGTTGCCGGCACCGGTGCTGCCGTGGGCAATGTAATCGGCTTTGTGCTCCCGCGCATACTCGGCCAACGCCAACGACTGAAACATCCGCTCCGCGCTGACGCTCAGCGGGTAGGTGTCGTTCTTGAGAATGTTACCGAAAATAAGGTAGCGCAGGCAGTCTTGGTAGAATCGCTCGGTTACGTCAATCACCTCGTGCTTGGTTGAGCCCAGTTCATAAGCACGCTTCTCGATGGCCGCTAGCTCCTCCTGAGAAAAACCACCCGAATTGACAATAACCGTGTGCACCTCCAAACCCATTTCGCGGGTCAAGTACACCACGCAATAAGACGTATCCAAGCCGCCGCTGTACGCTAAAACTACCTTTTTCATTCGTTAGTTAGATGTAAGAACCGAGAGGTGAACAGTAAAGAACGGCATGCTTCGCCTAGCATCCACCTACTATGCTGTATTTTCTGCTGCTGCGCCTAGCCAAAACCTGGTCGTAGTACTAACTAAGCCAAGCGCTCCATCTTGCTAGTGTGGCATACTTATCATACCAGATGCTTTGGTAAGCACACACCAGATTAGGCAGGATAGCAGTTTGCCGACAGCAGTACGCTGTGTGCGTTGTAGCCTAGCACGACGTTCGTTGCCAGCTCACTTCTCCTGATTTAAGATTTCGATGCTAGCTTGTGCCGGCTGGCTGTACTGGTCGTTCAGCGTGTCGTAGACCATACCGGTACAGAGACACATTTTGCGCTGATTCTCCATCAAGATGCCGTAGTTCTTGCAGCCTGAGCAGCCTTTCCAGAAGTCGTCGCTTTGCGTTAGCTCGGTGAACGTAACGGGTTTGTATCCTAGCTCGGTGTTAATTTTCATCACGGCCATGCTGGTCGTGATACCGAAAATCTTAGCCATCGGATACTTGGTTCGGGAAAGCTTGAACACCTCGTGCTTGATAGCCCGGCCCAACCCCTCCTTACGCAGCTCGGTGTTCACTATCAGCCCCGAGTTGACCACAAACTTGTTGTCCTCGAAGGTTTCGATGTAGCAGAAGCCAGCCAGCTGATCGTCGATGAAAGCAATAATGGAGTCACCTCTATCCATCTTTTTAATCAGATAGTTAGGGTCTCGCTTGGCGATGCCTACGCCGCGCTGTTTGGCAGATTCCTCATACCATTGACAAAGGGTTTCCACATACTGCGCGTCGGCAGCATTGGCTACGCGTAAAATCATGGTCAAAGCTCGGTTAGTTGCCTGCCTACCAGACAACGGACTCGGAAAGACGAATGGAGAGAAAGTATAAGCTGCTTACGAATGAAGCGACTTAGCAACCGGGAAAAAGACCGGCTTATAGTAAAAATCCTAAAAACGAAGAAAGTTGCTTCGCGGATTAGCGGAGGCAGTTCTGGCTGATAACTTGCCAGAAAAAGCATACTACTGAGGGCTTACACTCGTGTCAGTCAGTTATTCGTAAAAGTTCTCTTCAACCGGGGAAGTCTTGGGAAGGCCCCGTGCCGGTTTCTAGTCAGGCTAAAAACGCAGGCGAAACAGTGCAGCCAGCTCTTAAGCTGGCATGATTCGCACGACCAGCGTAGGTCGTAGCAAAAGCACATGAGAGGAGAGACGAATCATGACGAATGCCGCGGGGCGGCGTAAGTGTTTCTGCGGTTTAAATGATTAGAACCGCTAAATCGTTGCAAAACTAGATGTTTTTTTTTGGAAACTTTGCCGGCTCCATGTTAAAAAACCTTTAGCATTCTGCCCTTCCAAACGGAAGACAAGCTAGTGGACCCATATTCTGGCATTTTACGGCTGTAAATGCCCCATTTCACCTTTACCAACCGATGAGCAAAGTCCTGAAAATATTCAAAATAGGAGGCGGTATTATTGATGATGAATCGCAACTCCGCTATTTTCTTGGCGAACTAGTGCGCATCGAAGGCCCTAAAATATTGGTACACGGCGGCGGCAAAGGTGCCAGCCAAATGCTCAGCCGCCTCGGCATCGAGCCCCAAATGGTGGAAGGCCGCCGCATCACCGATGCTGCCACCCTCGACATTGTAACCATGTTCTACGCCGGCAAAACCAACAAGCAAGTAGTAGCGCTGCTGCAAGCACAGGGCGTAAATGCCCTCGGTCTCTCGGGCGCCGACGGCAACGTCATCCTGGCTACCAAGCGCCCCGTGCGTACTATTGATTACGGATTTGTGGGCGACCTAAATGAGCAAAGCGTCAACACTGCCCTGCTGACGCAGTTGCTGGAAGCTGGCCTCACCCCTATTTTTTGTGCCATCACCCATGACGGTCAGGGCCAGTTGCTCAATACCAACGCCGACACCATCGCCAGCACCCTGGCTCGCGCCTTGGCGGGCTCTTACGCGGTGGAGCTGCATTTCTGCTTCGAGAAGGACGGCGTGCTAACCGATATTAACGATGAATCCTCGGTGATTCCGCGCATCACGGCCGAGCAATATCAGGCCCTGAAGGCAGAAGGCGTTATTGCCGCCGGCATGGTACCCAAACTCGACAACGCCTTTGCGGCGCTAGAAGCTGGCGTAGCCACGGTAGTCATCGAAAACGCCTTGAAAATCAACGAGCCCGTGAAGACAATTCTATGCCAGAGCTAATCGAACGTCTTTCCGATGAGGCAATTGAGTTGTTGATTCAGCTAATCAAAACGCCTTCTTTCTCGCGTGAAGAAAGCGCCACGGCTGATCTGATTTTCAATTTCCTGGCTGCGCACGACGCACAGCCCCAACGTGCTGGCCACAACGTGTGGGCCGTAGCTCCGAACTTGGATGCCTCCCACCCAACCCTGCTCCTCAACTCCCATCACGATACCGTAAAGCCCGGCAGCACCTGGACCTACGACCCATTCGGAGCCGTATTGGAGGGTGACAAGCTAATTGGGCTCGGTAGCAATGATGCTGGGGCTTCGGCAGTGAGCTTGTTGGCGACTTTTTTGTATTTCCAGCAGCAGAATCCTGCTTTCAATCTGATTTGCGCCATTACGGCAGAGGAGGAAGTATCGGGTGCGGGTGGCATCCGTAGCGTTCTGCCGCAGTTCGGAAAAGTGGATTTGGGTGTTGTGGGTGAACCAACCCAAATGGACATGGCTATTGCCGAAAAGGGCCTGGTTGTGCTAGACTGCGTAACCCACGGACGTACCGGCCATGCCGCCCGCGACGAAGGCGAAAATGCCCTGTACAAAGCCATTCCCGACATTCAGTGGTTTCAGCAATACCAGTTTCCGAAAGTGTCGGAATTGCTTGGGCCCGTTAAAACCACCGTTACGCAGGTGCAAGCTGGTTCGCAGCACAACGTAGTGCCCGACAAATGCCAGTTTGTAGTAGACGTACGCACCAACGAACTGTACAGCAATGAAGAGGTGGTGCGCCTGGTTCGGGAGCATGTAGGGGCCGACGTAACCCCTCGTTCCACGCACCTCAACTCTTCTCGCATTGCCTTAGACCATCCGTTGGTGCACAAAGGCCTAACACAAGGACGGCGCACGTTCGGCTCCGCCACGTTATCCGACCAATCCATGATGCCCTTCGACACCATCAAGATTGGCCCCGGCGACTCTGCCCGCTCCCACACGCCCGATGAATATATCCTGCTTAGCGAGATTCGAGCCGGCATCAAGGGTTATATAGAACTGCTAGACGGGCTGGTATTGTAGGATTAGGCTTGTTCTAGAGCGGCAATATCGATTTTGTACATCTGCAGCATAGCGGCCATTTTGCGCTGTGCCCGCGCCGGATCATTGCTTTGCAGCAGCTGACCTATGTTGGCCGGCGTGATTTGCCAGGATAGCCCAAATTGATCTTTAAGCCACCCGCATTGGCCGGGTTGGCCACCATTGCCCGTGAGCTTTTCCCATAGTTCGTCTATTTCCGCTTGGCTTGTGCAGCTCACGGATAGCGAGAAGCCCTCGGTAAATGTGAAGTGAGGCCCTCCATTCAGCGCCACGTACGGTTGGTTGGCCAATTCAAATTCAACCGTCATTACGCTGCCTTTTGGCATGGGTGTGCCTTCGGGGTAGTACGTGGTTTTCGTAATTCTCGAATCGTTGAAAAGGCTGGTATAAAACGTAGCAGCATCTTCTGCTTTATCATTGTAGGTCAGAAATGGGGTGATTCTTTGCATGGCTTTCTACGGCTTAGTGGATGACACTTGAAATTTACCACCCCACCAACCCTCTTAGCGAGGCCTAAACCGACAAAAACAGGGCTTTTTGCGACAGGTGTTTTTATTGCCCGTACAGTTTAGCTCGCACAGCAAAACCTAGCCTCCAGAAGCGCCAAAGACAGGCTTCTTTAGAAATCGAACTATGAAAATTTGGGATAAAGGCATTGCCGTTGACAAGAAAATCGAACAGTTCACGGTTGGCAAAGACCGGGAGCTAGACCTGTATTTGGCGCGGTTCGATGTGCAAGCTTCTAAAGCACAAGCGAGCATGCTAGCCAAAGTTGGGCTGATTTCCGAGGAGGAAAATCAGCAGCTTCAGATCGGCCTATCCGAGCTGGCAGCTCAGATAGCGGAAGGCACGTTCACTATCGACGAAAGCTTTGAAGACGTTCACTCGAAAATAGAAGCTTACTTAACTGAGAAGTTTGGCGATGCGGGGAAGAAGATCCATACGGCCCGCTCCCGCAACGACCAAGTGCTGACCGCCATCCAGCTTTTCCTGAAAGACTACACCGAGCAAGCCGCCACGCAAATCATGGCGCTAGTTGATGTTCTTTTACACAAAGCCGAAGCCCATCAAGCCGACCTAATGCCCGGCTACACCCACTTTCAGGCGGCTATGCCTAGCAGCTTCGGGCTGTGGTTTTCTGCCTACGCCGAACATCTGCTGCTCGACTTAGCTTTGCTGGAAGCCGCCCACACTGTTGCTGATCAGAATCCGTTGGGCTCAGGGGCTGGCTTTGGTAGCAGCTTCCCCATCGACCGGCAACTAACCACGCAGGAAATGGGCTTCAGTCAGCTTGCCGTTAGCTCGGTAGGAGCGCAAATGCTGCGGGGCAAAACCGAGAAGACCGTGGCTTTCGCGCTGGCGGGCGTTGGGGCCACCCTTTCCAAGATGGCCTATGATCTGGTACTCTATAATAGTCAGGACTTGGCTTTTGTGGAACTACCTGCTGCTTTTACAACCGGTTCCAGCATCATGCCGCACAAGAAAAACCCGGATGTATTCGAGTTAGTACGAGCGCGCTGCAACGCTCTGCAAGGTCTACCGACTACCATCATGCTGGCGACCAACAACCTGCCCAGCGGCTATCACCGCGACTTTCAGATTCTGAAAGAAATTTTATTCGAGCCGATGATGCAGTTCCTCGACATCCTCGACATCCTGCTGTTCGCGCTGCCCGAACTTAAGATCAAGCCTGATCTGCTGAATCAGTCGAAGTATGACGGTGTTTTTTCAGTTGAAAACATCAACCAGCTTATTCAAGCCGGAGTACCCTTCCGCGAAGCATACAAGCAGGTAGGTATCGCCGTAAACGAGGGTAACTATGTGCCACACCGTGAGTTTCATACCACTCACTTAGGTAGCGTTCACAACCTAGGGCTAACCGAAATTCACGGCAAAGTGGCGCAAGTGCGGGAAAAGAGTCGAGTACTTCAAAGCCGTTAGGAAAGGGCATTGGCACCGACTTTCAAGATAACTCACTTATCACCAGAAAATATTTTCAAATTTTTGAAAAAATAGTCCAGTCGTAAGTTTTTGAAAAGCAATCGATTGCACTGGCAAATTCTTTAAAGTGAGTATGTACTTACTAAAAAGAGTAAGCTAACACTTACTAGTTAAAAAAATCTTTGTAATATTGCTCTCGCTACCGGCTAATGAATCCCCCCCATTAGCCAGTAGCCAATTCCCACGCTCCGTTTGAACAGGCGCAAACCCCACCCCGCTTGTAGCATTTTCGAATACCGGACAGCTTGCTAGATGCAGTTGTTTCGCCACTATTCGAACCAAGTAGCCGGCCGCTTCGACCCCCGTCGAGGCGGCCGGCTTCCGTTTGTGACTATCTTATTTCTGCAATTTTGTATACTGAAATACACTTTAGTGCTCTCGTTCTTTGCTGAGCACAGTATTAGGAAGATTGCCAAGGCTACTTCCTGCTTCATACGTTTCTTCTAGCTTGTAGCCAGTAAATAAGCTACTGCCCGTTGGCAGGCTACTCTTTGTTGCCGAGGCGATTGGCGAACTTCCAAACAACTAGTACTCCTGCCACAAACTGAATTGCCAGTCCCACTAGTATTAAGTAGTCACTGCCGGGGTAGTGCTGCGTTTTGAATACGGCGGCTGTTAGCACCAGTGCTACTCCAATCAGCAATAGGGTAATCAGCAAACGATAGGAAACCTTCATGGGGCTTGTAGAGGGTGGAAGCGAAACACATAGGATACGGCGGGGCAATAGCATAGTTCCAGCGCGTACTATGCTAACTGAACTGCATCGTGTATGTTGCTTGGTAATGCTGAATTGCCCGTGGCTGTCTTGCGCCTTTATTAAAGCAAAAAAGCCCCAACCTTAGTAAGGCTGAGGCTTTAGAGAACAAGACAAGTTGAAACTTAGCTACGTCTTACAAGTGAATTACTTCTCCGTAAGCAGCAGCAGCGGCCTCCATCACGGCTTCGCTCATAGTTGGGTGCGGGTGCACCGACTTGATGATTTCGTGGCCGGTAGTTTCCAGTTTACGGGCTACAACCACTTCGGCAATCATTTCGGTTACGTTCGAGCCGATCATGTGGGCACCTAGCCACTCGCCGTACTTCTTGTCGAAGATAACTTTCACGAAGCCATCCTTTACGCCACCTGCGGAAGCTTTGCCGGAGGCAGAGAACGGAAATTTGCCAACCAAGACGTCGTAACCCTGCTTTTTGGCTTCAGCTTCGGTAAGGCCAACAGAAGCAATTTCTGGCGTAGCGTACGTACAACCGGGGATGTTCTGGTAGTTGAGCGGCTCGGGGTGGTGACCCGCAATCTTCTCGACGCAGATAATACCTTCGGCTGAAGCAACGTGTGCCAGAGCTGGTCCCGGGATGATGTCGCCAATGGCGTAGATGCCGGGCACGTTGGTCTGGTAGTAGTCGTCAACGATGACGCGGCCACGGTCTACTTTGATACCTAGCTCTTCGAGGCCGATGTTTTCCAGGTTGGTAGTCACGCCAACGGCGCTTAGCACTACATCGCAGGCAATTTGCTGCTCACCCTTCTCGGTTTTGATGGTGACGTTGCAGCCTTCGCCGCTGGTGTCCACTTTGGTTACCTCGGCGCTGGTAAGCACGTTGATGCCCATTTTCTTGAACGATTTCTCCATCTGGCGCGACACTTCTTCGTCCTCCACGGGCACGATACGGGGTAGGTACTCTACCACTGTCACCTCCGAGCCCATGGCGCGGTAGAAGTACGCAAACTCAACACCAATAGCACCCGAACCAACTACTACGAGGCGTTTCGGCTGTTTTTCGAGGCTCATGGCTTTGCGGTAGCCAATGATTTTCTTGTCGTCGATGGGTAGGTTGGGCAGCTGACGGGCGCGGGCACCAGTAGCCAGAATTATGTGCTTGGCTTCTACCGTGTCCTTTGTGCCGTCGGCCTTGGTTAGCTCGACTTTGCCGGGCGCCAACAGCTTGCCCGTGCCCATGATGGCGTCGATCTTATTCTTTTTGAAGAGGAAATTGATGCCCTTGCTCATGCCATCGGCCACGCCACGGCTGCGGCTGATGACGGCGTTGAAATCGAAGCTCACGCCTTCGGCCTTCAGACCGTATTCGCTGGCGTGGTTTAGGTATTCAAACACCTGAGCACTTTTGAGCAGAGCTTTGGTGGGAATGCAGCCCCAGTTGAGGCAGATGCCGCCGAGCGACTCCCGCTCGATGACGCCGACTTTTAGACCAAGTTGGGAAGCGCGGATGGCGGCCACATAGCCGCCCGGCCCGGAGCCGACCACGACCAGGTCGTATTGCAATGCCATAGTGTTTTCAGGTTGAAGGTGAAAAGGGAAAATCCCGCGTCGGGCTGACTGCCACGCCAACGGGGTGGGCAAAGATAGGCAGACGACGCATCTACCCAACAGCTAGAACCAGGCATCAGTTCTTATACTACTTGATGCTTGCTCTAGCCTTTAATTCCCAAAGCGAATTACACTACAAGAACCAGTAAGCAGGTACCTTACGAGCTATACAGAAGGGCAATTCATCGTTGCAATAGTCGTGGTGGAAGGCTGATGAGTGAACAGTTCACGGAAGAATGCGCCACGTAATGCTCTTGCAGCTCTACTAAACAAGTAGGTTCGAGAGAACTATACTTATTACGCCGAATGAACTTGGTGTTATTTTTCTTGCTCTTGAGGCAGGGAATAGGTAAAATGAGGACTCTGAGCGCATCCTTTTCAGAGAAAGTACAGTTTCTTAAATACGAGGTTGGGGTTGTTTGCCAGTATATAAAATTGGCTACTTGTTGGTTACCTCGGATTTTCTGTGCTTCTTTTCACTGTACTCGCTTCGTCCACTTGCTTTATGTTTCGCCGCCTGCTTGTTTTCCTTTCTGTTGCTGGCAGCACATTGTTTTTCACGCAATGTGCTTCGGTGGAGGTGCAAAGTCAGGCGACTACTTCACAACGGGCAATTCGCTTCGAAAAAGCGGAGCCTTTACTAGTAAGTTCTGCGGCCCGAATGCTGCTACAGCTTCGGCAGCAGAAACAGCAGTTGAGGTGCCGAGGTCTTCGAACGACTATCGGGCGATGCTAGAGGAGGCCAATGCCTTATTGGCCAGTACGCCTGGTGATGTTCAGGTGCTGCTCGTACGGGCGAAAGCAAAAAGCCAACTCAAAGACTATGATGCGGCTATTGCCGACTGCAACACGGCGCTACGCTTGGCACCTACCCATGCGAGTGCCTTGTATCAGCGGGGCCTCAACCGCCTCAAGATGAAACAGTACCCAGCGGCTATAACCGATTTAACGAAAGCTCTTCAGTACAATCCGCAGTACAAGGAGGCCTTATTCGGCCGCGGGGTTGCCCGCATGCAAACTCTCAACTTCAGGGCCGCCGTTCCTGATTTTTCGGAAGCCATCCGTCTCGATTCCACTTACGCTGATGCTTACGAGTATCGTGGGATTTGCTACGCCTCCCTCAACAAAACTGCCGAAGCCAAGGCCGACCTGGAAAAAGCCGCTCAGTTAAACCCTAAAGCTGAGCGAAGCCTACGACGCTACGTCGAGCAATAGTAGCCTTTTACCGCTACTTTCCAACCAGCAATTTCAAATAGAAACTTGGCTTGCGCAGCCTTTCGCGCATATCTAGGTCCAGAAACATCATCGAGAGAGTCTCGGCGATGGTGGGGTTGTTGGCCGCCCGATTGGCAATGAAATTGAACAGCCACGGATAGTTCAGCAGGCGCTGCATAACGCGGCTCAGGCGCAGCTCCTGGCCCAGCCTATTGTACACGGCCTTGTCGTAACCGGTTAGAAAAGGGGTGCTGAAATCTTTGGTGGCGAGGGCGCGGCCGGCCCAATCGGCGGCGTGCCGGCCCGATACCATGGCGTGGCTGATACCTTCGCCGCTGAAAGGGTCGATGAGGGAGGCCGCATCGCCGAGTAGCAGGAAGTTGGGACCCGACAGTTTGCGGCGCTTCGAACCCAACGGCAACCCAAAGCCGCGCACGGGACCTAGGCGCTCAGCGTTGGCAAACCGGTCTTTTAGGGCCGGATGAGTAGCCAGCATGTCGGTGAGCTTCTCGCGCAGGTTTACTTTTTTCTTGGATACGGCTTCGGTGAGCATACCCACGCCCACATTGGCCTCGCCGTTGGGCAGCGGAAACACCCAGAGGTAGCCGGGCAAAAAGTCTTTGATGAAGTGCAGCTCAATAAAGTTGTCGGGATGTAGGTTGCGCACGCCGCGGTAGTAGGCCCGCAATCCGGCGCAATGGTGCGCTGGCTCTAGGGCATGCCCGCCAATTTGCCGCGCAAACGATGATTGCGCCCCGTTGGCCACCAACAGTAGCCGCGTTAGGGCTACGGGCGTGCCAGAAGTGTCCTTTAGTAGCCACCGGCCATCGGGCTGCTGCTCGTGCTGGCTGATGTCGACCCCTTCGCGGAACTCGATTTCCGGGCGGCGGCGTACTTCCCAGATCAAGAAGTTGTCGAAGTCGATGCGCTTGCTGATATGGCCGGCGGCGTGGTCGGTGGTGGCATTGTAGTTGGGTTTGAATGGCACAGCCAGCTTGCGGCCATTTGGCGCGTAAAAATCGATACCCCATGAGGGCAGTTGTACTGGCGCAGCCTCCAGGCGGGCAGGCAGCACTGCATCAATCCGGCGCAATTCACTCAGTACTTTCCCGCTTAATGCGTCGCCGCACACTTTGTCGCGCGGGAAAGTGGCGCGGTCGAGGAGCAGGCAGGGCCGGCCGGCGTTGGCGAGGTGCAGCGCCGCCGTAGCGCCCCCTGGTCCGGCGCCCAGAATACAGATTTCGGTTTCGAGCATCGGGGCGAAGGTAGTGCCTCTTGCGGCTGCTTGTGTGCTGCTTGTCGTCCGGGAGCATACCAGACATGGCTTCAGCTTGTGCCCGGGCCCCGCTTGAAGCAACACTGTCAGGAAACAGCGGGTTAGATTTGGCTACTGAATTTGTGTAGGTTGACGGCTGGCGGCGTTAAACAGGTAATACATCCGCCATTTGACAACTGCTTAACACCAAAAACTACCCACCAGAAACCTATCTTCGCCCCCATGACAAAATTGCTCGACGGAAAAGTGGCCCTGATTACGGGCGCATCCAAAGGAATCGGCCGCGCCATTGCGGTACATTTTGCCCAGCTTGGGGCGCAAGTGGCTTTCACCTACCTCTCTAGCGTAGAGAAAGGGCAGCAGCTGGAACAAGAACTAGCTGCCCATGGCACCAAAGTGAAAGGATACCGCTCCGACGCCTCGGTGTATGCGGAAGCTGAAAAGCTGGTGGAGGACGTGCTGGCGGATTTCAGCAAACTGGATATTCTGGTAAACAACGCCGGCATCACGCAGGACGGCCTGCTGATGCGCATGAGCGAGCAGCAGTGGGACCAAGTAATTGCGGTGAATCTGAAGTCGGTATTCAACCTCACCAAAGCCGCTACCAAGCCTATGATGCGCGCCAAAGCGGGCAGTATCATCAACATGACGTCAGTGGTGGGCATCAAAGGCAACGCTGGCCAGGCCAACTATGCCGCTTCTAAATCGGGCATCATTGGCTTCACCAAGTCGGTGGCGCTGGAGCTAGGCTCACGCAATATCCGTTGCAACGCCATTGCGCCCGGCTTCATTGAAACCGAAATGACCGATGCTCTCGACCAGAAGCAGGTAGACGAGTGGCGCAAAGCCATTCCGCTGCGGCGCGGCGGTGCCCCCGAAGATGTGGCCAAAGCCACCGCCTTCCTCGCCTCCGACGATTCCAGCTACATCACCGGCCAAGTATTGCAGGTTGATGGTGGTATGCTGACTTAGGCAACTCCGTTGGTTGTATAAGCCGGATAACAACAGAAAGGCCGTCATGCTTCCACAGCATGACGGCCTTTCTGCTGATGCCAACTATCTATTCCGTCAGCTTGAAGGCAGCGGTTTGCACGTCGCGGGAATTGCCACCGACGAATACTTGGAAGTCGCCGGGCTCGGACACGAATTTGAGGTCGGTGTTGTAAAACTTCAGGTCGTCTGGAGTTAGCTTGAAGGTGAGGGTGCGGCTCTCCCCTTTTTTCAGCATCACTTTCTGGAAGCCTTTCAACTCTTTCACGGGGCGCGAAATAGAACCGACCATGTCGCGGATGTAGAGCTGTGTTACTTCTTCGCCGTCGTAGTTGCCGGTGTTTTGCACGGTTACCTTCACGTCGAGGGTGGCATTGGGGCTTAGGGTGGTGGTGCTGAGTTCGGGCTTGCCGTAGGTGAACGTGGTGTAGCTTAGGCCGTAGCCGAACGGATAGAGCGGCTCGTTGCTCACGTCCATGTAGCGCGACTTGTACTTATCGAGGGCCACGCCGGCGTAGGGGCGGCCGGTGTTTTTGTGGTTGTAGTAGAGCGGCACTTGGCCCACCGTTTGGGGGAAGGTAGCCGTGATTTTGCCGGAAGGATTGTAGTTACCGAACAGTACGTCGGCAATGGCGTTGCCGGCTTGAGAACCCGCAAACCAGGTTTCCAGGATGGCATCGGCGTTTTTGTCTTCCCAACTCAGCGTGAGTGGCCGGCCGTTCATGAGCACGAGTACTAGCGGCTTGCCGGTTTTCTTGAGGGCCTTAAGCAACTCTAGTTGCTGGCCTGGCAGACCAATATCGGCGCGGCTGGCAGCCTCGCCCGTCATGCCCTGCGACTCGCCTACTACAGCCACCACCACGTCGGCACCTTGGGCAACCTGCACGGCTTCCTGAATCATGGCTTCGGGGGAGCGTTTGTCGATGTTTAGCTCGCCGCCGTGGGCATTGAGGCGGGCTATCATCTGTTCGTCGTCGGTGACGTTGGCGCCTTGGGCGTACACCACTTTCACAGCGTTGCCAGCCACGTTTTTCAGGCCCTGCTCCACCGAAACGGCTTGTTTCCAGTCGCCGGCACCGCTCCAGTTGCCAATCATGTCGCGCTGGCGGTTGGCTAGCGGCCCGATCAGGGCAATGGTACCCGACTTCTTGATGGGCAGGGTATTTTTATCGTTTTTGAGCAACACTAGGCTCTTGCGGCTGATGTCGCGAGCGTCGGCAATGAACTGCTTGTTCATCATGGTGGCCTTCGCGCGCTTGTCGGTCACGGCACGGTAGGGGTCTTTGAACAGGCCGAGAATGTACTTGGCTTCCAGCACGCGGCGGCAGGCCAGGTCAATCTGCTCTTGCTTCACCGTACCGTCTTTCAGGTTTTGAGCGAGATTCTTCAGGAAGATTTCGCCCACCATATCTTGGTCGATACCCGCATTGAGGGCCAGGGCCGAGACCTGCGCATCGTTGCCCATACCATGCGCCGTCATTTCGTTGATGGCGGTGTAGTCGGTGGCTACGAAGCCTTTAAAGCCCCATTGCCCACGCAGCAGGTCAGTCATCAGCCACTTGTTGGCCGTGGCGGGAATGCCATTGATGTCGTTGAACGAACTCATGACTGAGCCCACGCCAGCGTCGATGGCGGCTTTATAGGGCGGCAGGTACTCGTTGTACATGCGCACGAGGCTCATGTCGGTGGTGTTGTAGTCGCGGCCGGCTTCGGCGGCGCCGTAGAGGGCGAAGTGCTTGAGGCAGGCCATAACGCTGGTGGGCTTGCTCATGTCGGTGCCTTGGTAGCCGCGCACCATCACGCGGGCAATTTGGGCACCGAGGTACGGGTCTTCACCCCCACCCTCGGCAATGCGGCCCCACCGTGGGTCGCGGGCAATGTCCACCATCGGCGAGTACACCCAATTGATGCCGTCGGCCGCGGCTTCTTCGGCGGCAATGCGGGCGCTGCGCTCAATGGCCGTCAAATCCCAAGAAGAAGCTACTCCTAACGGAATCGGGAAGATGGTGCGGTGACCGTGAATAACGTCGTAGCCGAAAATCAGCGGAATGTGCAGGCGCGATTCTTTCACGGCTAGCTCTTGCAGTTTGCGCGCCGCCACCGGCGTGTAGGTGTTGAGCACGGCGCCTACGTTGCCTTTCCGAATGTTGGCGTCCACGTCCTTGCTCACCACCGGCCCCGTCACGTCGAAGCCTACCGATACGAGGTTCAGCTGCCCGATTTTCTCTTCCAGGGTCATCTTCTGCATCAGGTCCGCAATGAACTTGTTCATCTTGGGGTCGTCGGCAGTAGCGGTGGTGGCAGTGGCAGTTGAGGTGGTTTTTTGGGCTTGTAGCTGTGGGGTCAGCGCGAGGCCCAGCGAAAGCAGCAAGGCAGTTCGGAAAGTACTTTTCATGTGGGAATGAAAGGGTGTGAGTAGGATGATAGAGTGAGTGAATGCGAAAGTAGATAGTTGTGCTCTATCTGGCATCTGCGTGATGGAAGTATCTCGCTACTGACGTCAGATTCATACTGTCCTGCTGAACGCAGTGCAATGCAGCCGAACACCCTGACGTGCTGTCGTTATAGTGGTATTGTCCTGCTGAGCGGAGTCGAAGCATCTCGCTCGTGTGGTAAAACAGTTAGCACTTCAACGACACCACGCGAGATGCTTCGACTCCGCTCAGCAGGACGTTCTGATTGTGCTAGTGACGAGAGTATGCAAAATCAAGCAGAATGGACACTGTAGCTGAAATTTATCAGGTGAAACATATGTCCTCTTATTTCACTGTCACGACGGGGATGCGGGAGGATATGCCGTTTTCGTTGATGGCTTCAATGGTGAAATAGTAGGGCAAGTCTTTGTCCATACCTTTGAAATAGTAGTCGTTTTGGCCGTGCACCATGATGCAGTTGTAGAGCTTATCGGGGCTGATGCCAACGTGGATATTGTAGGCATAGGCGTTGTCTGTGGGCGTCCATTTGAGCCAGGCGCTCCGCTTGTCTTTCTCGGTTCGGAGCACCACGAATCCTTTTACCGGCTCTGGCGTGGCGCCACTCCCCTTCCCGAACACCCGTAGGCCACTGATGGCGAATTTGCCAGTAGGCATATGCACGTTTTCGAGTTTGAGGTAGCGGGTACGAACCGGCTCGGGTAGCTCGATGTACTCGTGGGGCACGTCGGTTTTGTTGGCGCTTTTATCAACCAGCACTTTCCACTTTTTGCCGTCTAGGGAGTGCCAGAGCCTATACTGATGATAGATATTGGGCTGCTTGCCGAGGAACTGCGCATCTTGGTCGGCATAGTTTATTTGGATGGCGTGCACGGTGTTGAGGTCGCCCAAATCAGTTTGTAGATACTCCCCTTTGTTGCCCGTAGCCGCGCTCCAATAGGTCCGGATACTCTCATCGACAGCATAATTGGGTAAGTAGCCGCCCAATGTGGAAGAGACTTGCACTGGCTTCTGGTAGTTGAGCAGCATCCAGCCCGCGAAACGGCTTTTCAGGTGGTCTTCGGGGCCGGTAGGCAGGTAGTGCGGATAGTCGCCGAAGGTAGTGTTGGCGTAGAGCACTCCTTCTTTGTCGAAGCCGGCGGGCCACAGGCCAAGCCGCCGCTCGAAGTTGTTTTTCACCGATACCACCATGGTAGACAGGTGCCACCAGTTGCCGTAAGTGTCTTGGAAGGTGTTGCCGTGGCCGGCCCCGCGGGCGAAGCCGCCGGGCTTGTAAGCAAACGGGTTATGGGGCTGCGGCTTGAAGGGTCCCAACGGCTTGTCGCTCACTTGCACGCCATCGGCATAGCCACTGAATTCGGTGCCGGGTGCGCCGTATTGCAAATAATACTGGCCCTTGTACTTGGTCATCCAGGCGCCTTCCATAAACGGATCAAGAAAGGTATTGTCGAGGTATTCGCCGAAACGCTGCCAGCCGAACTGCTTGTCGTTCAAACCGAACATTTCTTTCCGCTCGCCAATTGGCTGGAAAGTTTTGCGGCTGATTTGCTGCCCGTAGAGCGGATACACGTTGCTACTCCCCCAATACAAGTACAACTTGCCGTCGGTATCCAGGAAAAAGTCAGGGTCCCAGGCGCCAATCTGGAACGGGTCGACGGCTGGTTTCCACTCGTTGGCTTTGAGATTGGTGCTCATCCAGATTGGAAAGTTCTTTTCTTGGGTAGAGCCGTACACCAGCAGCGTATCGCCGAGCACGAACACGGCAGGCGCGCACAAATCATCGTACACTTTGTGCTCAGGCCGCAGAAAGGAGCGCGAAATAAATTTCCAATTGTAGAGGTCCGGGCTGTGCCAGTAGCCCCATTGGTTGGTTGAAAACAAGTAGTATTCGCCCTTGTAGAGCGTAATAACCGGGTCGGCAGTGGCGCGGTGTTTACCTGCTTCAGCGAAGTTTGGAATGGGCGTATAGCCGTAGTCTACGTTCAGCGGGTTGCAATACGTACGCTGGCCAGGACTGGAAGTGGGTTGAGCCTGAACAGTTAAGCTCAGCGTCGCCGCGAAGAACAGAAGCAGTATTCTGAGCATAAATTGAACGGCTAATTAAAAGGACGCACCCTGAGCGGAGCTGAAACACTTGGCATGCTGACGCGGGAGTAACGATTATCACCCCGGCGCGACGCTTCGACAAGCGGATGCCGGATAGGACGGTCTTTCGCTATTTATTATTTCAGAAGCGTTCCTGAGAGAGTTATTTCTTGATCTGCGGGCTTTCAAAACCGAGCTTGGTGAGGCCGCGCTGCACGTCGGGGCTGCTCATGAACAGCTTCCAGAGCAGACCAGTGCGGTGGTTTTCTATCATGCCCACGATGGGCCCCTGGTCGATGGCGAGGTGCGACTTGGCGTACCAATTGTGGTGCTCACTGAAGCCATCGACGAAACCGTAATCACTCCAAATTTTGTCGCCGAGGTCGTTGTAGAAGTGCTTGAGGGCGGCCATCGACTCGGCAGGTGCGTAGGGCATAGCTGAGAGGGCCGCGGTGGGCGAAATCACGCCGAGGTCTTCGGAGGGCGAGTGGGCGGCGTAGCCTTTGTAGCTGTCGGAGGCGGTAAGGCCCCAACTGTTGGGGCCGTAGCCTTTGTACTTCTTGGGGTTGTCGACGCAGTAGGCGTAATTGATGCGGGTGTGCGCCTGGTTTTGCTGCATGTAGTCGGCGTACTGGTCTTTTAGGCCGCGGGGGTCGAGGCCGAGGAAAGTGTAGTGCGAGAAGAACAGCGGGCCGCCGTAGTCGAAGCCCAAGGGCAGCTTGGTTTTGTAGAACTCCTTGCCGTTGCGGAAGTAGTCACCAGTAGCCCAGCCCTGGTCGTACACCTTTTTGTCGATGGCGTATTTGGGCGAGGACGCGGCCAGCACGTAGGTAATCAGGCACTCGTTCCAGCCATGAATCTGGTGGTTCATGCTCCAGCCGTTGTTGGGGCTCCAGTGCCAGTAGAGCACGTTTTGGCCGCCTTGCGTGTGCCAGTTCCACTCCACCCCCTCCCACATCCACAGAATATGGTTGCGCAATTCCTGCTCGGTTTTGGTTTCCTGCGTGAAGTATTGGCGGGCACAAATCAGGCCTTCAAATAGAAACGATGTCTCCACCAAGTCTCCCCCATCGTCCTTCTGGCTGAACCGGATGACCTTGCCAGTTTCCCCGTTCAGCCAGTGTGAAAACACCCCGTGAAACGAATCCGCCTTTTCCAGAAACTTCACGATTTTCAGGATGCGCGTAGCGGCATGCTCCCGCGTAATCCACTTGCGGTCGGCGGCCACGATGATGGCCATAATGCCGAAGCCCGTACCGCCCGTCGTTACTACCTCGTTGCCATACTCGTAGGCCACGTTGCTCCGCTCGCGCGCCATACCTGATACGGGGTGCCCGAAGTCCCAGAAGTAGCGAAACGTTTGCCGCTGCACTTGGTCGAGGAGTTGCTCGTCGGTTAGATTGCGGGGCCGCTGCCGCGGGTCGAACTTGGTGGTAGCTGCTTTTTTAGGTGCGGGTTTTTGCTGCGCGTGGAGCAAGCCTGGCAGTAGCAGGCACAGCAGTACAAGGAGTTTGGTAGTCATAGCATCCGGTTGACCTCACCCCTAGCCCCCTCTCCTCGGGAGAGGGGGAACTAACTGCTAGTTTAGCCAGCTCTAGTTTTAGGGGAATGTTGGCAGTTAAATTTTTAGAGCTAAAAAGCTAGTTCCCCCTCTCCCCGAGGAGAGGAGGCTAGGGGACGAGGTGCCCCTCGCCGCTTAGTATCCGGGGTTCTGCGTGAGTTGTCCGCCGCTGAGGTCAATTTGGGCTTGCGGGATGGGGTAGATTTCGTTTTTGCCTTTCGTGAAGGTCTTGCCTTGGGCCGCGAAAATGGGAACGATGCGGCCGGGCTGCACGCTTTCCTGACGCACCAGGTCAAAGAACCGGTCCTGTTCCAGGGCCAGTTCTACACGACGCTCCCGCCAGATTTGCGCGAGCGTGGGGGTTGCGATACTTGGCAGGCCGGCGCGGGTGCGCACGAGGTTCAGGCTAGTAGCAGCAGCTCCGGTGTTGCCGATTTGCAAAGCCGCTTCGGCGTTGATGAGCAGCACATCGGCGTAGCGCAGGATTCGGACGTTCTTGGGCAGGTAGTCGTTGTTGCCGCAGTTGGCTTCACGGGTGCGGCTGTGGTAGGCTTTGTAGCTGTAGCGCAAGCCTTCCACCGAGTCCTTGCTCGGGATGCGGAATCCGTCCCAAAGCACCGTGCCCGTGGAACGCTGACCAGCCGGAGCAGTAGGATTGATAAAGATAATGGAGCCGGCCCGGCGCACGTCGTTGGGTTCGTAGGCATTAGCCAAGTCTTGCGTGGGCGTGTTGAAGCCAAAGCCCAAATCGGCCCACCCGCCGCGGCCACCGGAGCGCGGGCCCTGGCACACGGTGTAAATGCTGACCGCCGAGTTGTTGCAGGCGGCGTTAACGCCCGTCTGTATCTCGAAGATGGATTCCGAGCTGTTGGCGCCCGGCGTGCGCCACACGTCGGCGTAGTTTGGGTACAGCGCGTAGGCTCCCGAGCGGCCCTGGATAATCTCGTTGGTCAGGGCGTAGGCCTGCTGGTAGTTTTTCTGATACAGGTACACCTTAGCCAACATGGCCTGAGCGGCGGCTTTGGTGGTCCGACCCGTTTGAGCGGTTGATTTAGGCGCTAGATTATCCGCTGCAAATTGCAAGTCACTCACAATGAACTGATATATCTCTTCGGCAGTGGCCCGGCGCTGAAACTCCGGGTTGTTGATTTCCGAAGTAGCCGGCACCCGGTCGAGCAACGGTACGCCCCCGTAAAGCCGCACCAAATTGAAGTAGAAGTAAGCGCGCAAAAAGCGTACTTCTCCGAGCAACTGATTTTTGGTGGCCTCCGGGCGGGACTCAGCGGAATCTTGTCGAGGGCTTGGTTGGCACGCGATATGGCCTGGAAGTGCCCGTTCCAAACGTTGTTGATAACGCTGTTGGTGGAAGTCAGCGTGAAGTTGTCGACGGCAGCGGCGTCGGCAAAGTCGTTGGGGGTACTGCCTTTGTCGGTGTCGTCGGAGGCAATATCGGTCAGGATGATGAACTGGAAGCTGTGCACATCGGGGCCGAAACCGCCGAGATACAGCACGTTGTACACGCCGTCTACCAGCTTTTGAGCGGCGGCGGGGTCGGTCCGAATGGCATCTTCACTGAGTTGCCCCTGCGGCGCCACATCGAGGTAGTCGTTGCAGCTGCTAACCAGCGCCAAAGTGAGTGCTAAAGCCGCCGTGCCGGTACGGCGCGAGAAAGAAGTGGGAAGTTGGAAAGACATCGGCGTAGCTTATTTGAAGTTGACATTCAGCCCGAGCGTAATCACGCGGCTAATGGGATAGGAAGTGGCTTCGATACCCGAATCGAGCGGACCACCCGCCAGCTCCGGCGTGAAGCCGCTGTAGTTGGTGATGGTGAACAGGTTTTGGGCCGAGGCAAACACCCGCAACGAACTCAACCGGAACCGCTCTAGCGCCGTGCCGGGCACCGTGTAGCCCACTACCAAGTTGGTTAGCCGCATAAAGTCGCCGGATTCCAGGAAGTACGTGGAGTTGGGCAGGCTGCTCGGAATGGACCGTGGGTTGGTGTTGGAGGGGTTGGTGGCCGTCCACCGGTCGTTGGCGAAGTCGGCTTCCACGTTGTCGGTGCCGGTGGTGCGCAGCTGCTTCTTGGCGTTGTAGACCTTGTTGTTGAGGTTGCCCGACAGCACAAACGAGAAGTCCACGTTGCGGTAGTTGAGCCCACCATTGATGCCGTAGTAGACCGGCGGCTGGTACGAGCCGAAGTAGCGGCGGTCCAGCAAGTCAATCACGTTGTTGCCGTCGGTGTCGGCGTACTTCAAGTCGCCGACCTGCGGCGTACCGAAGGTAGAGCGAGGCGAATTAGCAATTTCGTCGGCCGTTTGATACACGCCAATGGCTTCGAGCAAATAGAAGCTACCGGCCGCCACGCCGTTGTCGGAGCGGGTCACGAGGTTGGTGCCGCCAAACAGCGCCTGCCCGCCATTGAGGTTGGCAATGCGGTTTTTGTTGAAGGTGGCATTCGCCCCGAAGTTGTAGCTCCAGTCGGCACTGCCGCCAATGCTGGAACGCCAGTTCAAACCCGCCTCAATGCCCTTGTTGGTGATGTCGGCAGCATTGGTGATGTACTGGTTGTCGGGGTCCCCGAGAATACCCGGAATGGTCACCGGAATAAGCGCGTCGGAAGTGGTCTTGTCGTAGTACGTCAACTCACCGGTCAGGCGGTTGTCGAGCAAGCCAAATTCCACGGCCAAATCGTACTCCGTTGTGGTCTCCCACCGCACATCCCGGTCCTTGAGCTGCGTGATGGTCGCGCCAAGCACCGGCTGCCCGTTGATGACGTACGGAATGTTGGAATTGGCCGTCACAACGTACGAGTTAGCCGGAATCTGGTCGTTGCCGAGCTGGCCGAAGCTGGCGCGCAGCTTCAGGAAGTTCAGCACGCTGTTGTCTTGCAGAAAAGCCTCGTCGGAAACCACCCACCCTAAACCGACTGAAGGGAAAAAGCCATTACGCCGGTCCTGGTTAAACTTCGACGTTGCGTCGCGGCGCAGGTTGGTCGTAAACAGGTACCGATCCTTGAACGCATAGTTGACGCGTCCCAAAAACGAGATGCGACGGTCCTTAGCTGGCAAAAACGGATCGGGGTCGAGCGGATCGACGAAGCCGTTGACGGCCGTGTTCGGGTCCCCGGCGTTGAGGTACCACTGGTTGGGGTCGGCGGGCACATCCCGGCGCGATGCCGAGAAAGGCGTGAACTGGCCTTCTTCCACCACCTGCCCAACCAACACCGTCAGGTTGTGCTGGTCGTTGAACGTCTTTTGGAATGTAGCCGTGTTTTCCCACAAGTAGCGGTACCGGTCCTCTTTCGTGATGGTGAGGTTGCTGCGCTGATTGCGCTGGTTGCCGCCGGTGGTCAGGAAGGTGTTCTGGTCGTTGAGGTACTGGTAGTCGTACACGCGGCGGTTCAGCGCGTTCAAGTCCACGTTGATGGCCGAACGAAACGTCAACCACGTTACGGGTTTCACATCAATGCCCACGTTGCCTTGCAAGCGGTTCTCGATCAGCTTGTTGTTGTTCTGCTCGATATCGAGCACCGGGTTGCCCACGTTGCCGAACGCCGAGGTATTGCCGTACAAGTTGCCCACTTTCGAGGGGATGATGGGCGCCGCCCGGTAGGCATTGCCGTAAGCCGTGGCGATGTTCACATCGCGCGCATCAGCGTGGCTAAACGAGGCCTGCGAACTAATTGTGACTTTATCAGACAAGTCAAATGCCGTGTTGGAACGGACGGTGAGGCGCTTAAACTTGTTGTTGATGACGATGCCATCGTCCTGCAACAAGTTGCCCGAGAAGTAATACCGCACGTTCTCACTAGCTCCGGATACGGCCAGGTTGTGGTTCTGGTAGGTGCTGCGGCGCAAAATCTCGTCGTACCAATCGGTAGAGCCCGAGAAGTCGGGAATGGTCGTGGTCGGCGACGTGTCGCGCAGGTAGTTCACGTACTGGTTGGCGTCGGCCATGTCCACGAGGCGGGCGGCTTGCTTGAAGCCGCCGGTGGCGCTGTAGCTCAGGATCGGCTTGCCGAGCTTGCCTTTCTTGGTGGTGATGATGATAACGCCATTGGCCCCGCGCACCCCGTAAATAGCGGCCGCCGAAGCATCTTTCAGCACGTCGATGGTTTCGATGTCGGCGTTGCTTAGGTTGCGGATGTCGGTGGTTTGCACCCCGTCCACTACATAAAGCGGATTGGCGCCGGCCAGCAAAGTACCCGTACCCCGGATGCGCACCGTGGGCTGAGAATTAGGCGCGCCGCTGGTGGTGATTTGCACGCCGGCAATCTTGCCCTGCAAGGCCTGTGTGGGCGTTTGCACCGGCTGATTCACAATTTCGTCGCCTTCCACGCGAGCAACGGCCCCGGTTACGTCGCGCCGGCTTTGCGTGCCGTAGCCTACCACCACTACCTCACTGAGCGCCTTGGTGTCGGGCGCCATAGTCACATCGACGGTGGTACGGCCGCCCACGGCCACTTCTTGCGCGGTGTAGCCCACAAACGAAAACACCAGGGTGGCATTGTCGGGGGCGGTGAGGGTGAAAGTGCCGTCGGGGCCGGTTTGGGTGCCGTTGGAAGTGCCTTTCACTACCACGTTCACACCGGGCAAGCCCGAGCCGGTTTCGTCGAGCACCCGGCCGGTCACGTTGATGTCGGCGGTAGTCAGCGGTTTGAGAATGATGTCGTCTTCTACGGCCTCGTACTTGATGTGTAGCGGGTCGAGCAGCTTGTGCAGCACCTCGGCCAGTGGCTCGTCGGTAGCCGTTATCGACACGCGCCGACTTGCGCCAATCAGCTGCTTGCTGTACTGAAACCGCACATCCGATTGGCTTTCAATCTTGTTCAGAACCGCGTACATGGGCTGGTTGCGGGTTTGCAGCGTAATAGGCTGCTCCAAGAAATCCTGCGCTTTGGAAGGGTGCGGCGAAGCCAAACTAACGGTACTCAGCAACGTGATGCCGAGCGTTTGGGCGAACACCACGCGCCGTAGGAAGCGGCCGGAAGGGGAATGGGGTAATAAGGGAATCATGCGAAAGTGGGAATTGAGTGGGGTCTCATGCCGAGACAAGAATTTTCGCGGTCTGCAACGCTCACCACCCGAAATGGCGGCACTAGCAGAAGTTGGCAGGCAGGGCGGCTATCTACATCATAGGCAAGTCCGAGGAATGGTGTGGCAAACGAGCTAGCTACCTTGGCAGCCGGGCCCGTGAAACAGGATTTGTGCATTCACTTCTTCATAGGAGGCGCCTAACGTTTTGCAGAGCACATCGAGCTTACCGTACAGCGACTTATTACGCAGCGCCAACGTTACGGTGCAATTAGCCAACGACTTGCTGTCGAACACGATGTGCACGCCGTAAGCTTGTTCGAGCGCCGTCAGCACTTCGGGCACTGGCCGGTCGTCGAACACAAACGATTGCGACTTCAACTGTACCGGTTGAGCCACCAATTCGCGCTGTAGTTGCTGGCGCTCAGGCGAGTATACCGCCTGTTGGTTGGGCAGTACCACAATGGCGGCCGGCAGGGCGATGCTGGCAGATGCATTCGCTACCACACGCGGACTCACGCGGACCCTTCCGGTTTTCACTTCCACTACTGCCTTTTTTTGCCCTTGGTAGGCTTGCACCGTGAAGCTAGTTCCGAGCACGGTGGTTAGCATTTGGGCGGTGTACACTTGAAATGGACGCGTGGTATCCCGCTGCACCTTGAAAAAGGCTTTGCCCACCAAATACACCGGCCGCTGCTTGGTCCCAAACGTGCGCGGGTACTTCAACCGGCTACCCGGTGAAAGCTGCACCCGGCTGCTGTCGGGCAACGTGATACCAACCACCTGCTGACTGGTGTTGGGATACACCACCCACTGCACAGCCGCCGTTGTGGGGCCAACTACTTGCGGTTTGGCAGCCGTCCAGAATTGTCGGGCTCCCAGCCCAAAGCCTAGTGCCAGTAGGGCTGCCGCGGCCCATCGCGCAGCGGGCGCCCCAGCCACGACCGGTCTTCGGGGTTATCTTCTTCGGTAGCTATAGTTTGTTCCGCAATCCGATTCCAGAGGTTCAGCCGGACGGTTTCCTGTTCTTCCGGCGTCAACTGTAACTCTCGCTCGTTGCCTAGTGCCTGATACCAGTTTTCCACCAAGCGCTTTTCTTCCGCAGTGCATGTTCCCTGCTGGTATCGTTCTAGTATATCCCGTAAATCTGTCTGATCCATATAGTAGCGTATAGGTTATTGAAATGACAGAATGGGCCTTCCTCCCTATAGTCGGCCAACTGTGCGTTATCCCTAGCCTGCGGTGAAAATATTTCGCAAAAAAGCCCAACTACCGGATAGCAGTTGAGCTTCGAAAAACTTTGGACTGTGGTCGATTTACTAGCAGACGCTGTCGAGACGCGACACTTTGCGTCTGTCGGTGCTGAGGTTATCTAGAATGTTGTAGTTCTAGCGGTTCAAAGACTAGACCCGAAATATTGCGTGCTTACACCGATCTGGCGGCATGAAGTACAGTCATGCAGTATGGCAATGCGCGCCGTTTGAGCTGCTGGAATTGTAGGCACTACCAGACGTATATCAGCAGAACGGCAATAAAATCGCGCAGACTGACGCGCAGCAGCTTCAGGGCGCGAGTGAGGTGGTACTCCACGGTTTTGCGGGAGAGGTGGAGGTTGCCGGCTATTTCGGGCACGGTTTGGTGCTCAAACCGGCTCATCAGAAACACTTGCCGCGTGTGTTCTGGCAGTTGCGTCAAGCTTGCTTCCAAAGCCCCCGTTAAGTCGTGGGCGGCTATGGTATCTTCGGTGCTATGGTCGGGCTCCGGGAGGTGGGTGCGGCTGTAGTGCAGGTAGCCGGTTTCCGAGAGGCGCAACTTGATACTATCGATGATGCGGTAACGGACGGCCGTGAACAGGTAGCTTTTAAGGTGCTGAATGGAATTGGTTTGGCGCTTGTGCCAGAGCGCCGTAAACACGTCTTGCACCACTTCTTCGGCAGCTTCCCGCGAATTGAGCTTGCGGTACGCCGTTTCCAGCAACTGATACCAATATCGCTCGTACACTTCGGCAAAGGCCCGCGCGTCGCCCTCACTCATGGCGCGTACCAGAGCTTGATCGTCCCACGCGCTGCGGGCACGAGCAGCCTCACCTTTAGCCGCGGCGCGCGTGCCATAGGAAGGGACCACTCAACAAACAACATTCATCAACGATTAGGGGCATGTCCTACAGGCAACAAAGGTGGGTGGAGAGCCTAGACAAATAAATCGGATGCCAACTTCAACGACCCTCCCGCGGCCAAGTTCTGTCAGGGGGTACTACAGCGCACTTTTCAGTGATTGAATATAAAAACAACCGGCAAATGTTCTATACGCTGTCCAGCTTAAGACGGATACACATTTAGCGGTATAGCCGACTTCCATTGGATACTCACCGAAAAGACATATTTCTACGTCGGGCCGGGGTACCTTTGCAGCAGCTTTCATCGGAAAGCTACCTTTTTTGAACAAGAACAAATTCTGTGGGGTTGTCAGGCTTCGGTCGAAAAGACCCGGTGCTCACCTCCTATCCGTCGCGCAACTCGAAGCGCAGCCAAGCTTTTCATGAAATCAAAACTCGCACTGATTCCCCTCACATTGGGCGGGTTCGGCATTGGCATGACGGAATTCGTCATGATGGGCATTCTGCCCGATATAGCAAGCGCCATGCGCATCACCATTCCCGAGGCGGGGCACTTCATCTCGGCGTATGCGCTTGGGGTCGTAGTGGGTGCGCCGTTGTTGGTGGCCCTCACAGGCAAGCTCCCGCCCAAAAAGATTCTGGCGCTGCTCATGGGCATGTTTGCCATCGGTAATGCGCTGTCGTTGTTGGCTCCCAACTACGAAATCATGCTTCTGACCCGGTTTATTTCCGGCTTACCGCACGGCGCTTTCTTTGGAGTGGGCGCGGTAGTAGCGGGTCGTTTAGCCGAGCCGGGCAAGGAGGCGCAGGCTATATCCATCATGTTTGCGGGCCTCACCATTGCCAACATCATCGGGGTGCCGATTGGCACTTATTTGGGCCATACCTACAGTTGGCGGATTCCCTTCGTGCTGATTGTGGTCGTGGCCCTGCTGACGGTGCTGAGCGTGTGGCGCTGGTTGCCTAATCTGTCGGCCAAGCAAAGCAACTTGCGGCAAGAGTTTCAAGCCTTCACGCACTTGGAACCCTGGATGATTATTGGCATCACCATTCTCGGCAACGGGGGCTTTTTTGCGTGGTTCAGTTACATCGTACCGCTGTTTACGGAAGTATCGGGGTTCAGCAACAACGCCGTTACCTTCCTTATGGTGTTGGCGGGCATGGGCATGGCCCTCGGCAACATACTAGGCGGTTGGCTCACCGACCGTATGTCGCCCCTCCGGGCTACCACATGGCTACTGCTGGCCATGGCTACTTCCCTGCTGCTCATTCCCTTTGCGGCGCACTATCAGATTCCCACTATTCTGATAACGATGCTGACGGGTGCCTTGGCTTTCTCGACGGCAGCCCCCATTCAAATGCTGATGATCCGGTCGGCCAAAGGCTCCGAGATGCTGGCTTCCTCGCTTAGTCAATCGGGTTTTAATACCGGCAACGCGCTAGGCGCTTACTTAGGGGGCTTGCCTATTGCGGCTGGCTTGGGCTATACCTCGCCCGAATGGGTGGGCGCGGCGCTGGTTGCAGGCGGTATCTTGTTTTGCGTGGCCCTGGTTGCTCGGCGGCGGAAGAAGGTTCAGCTTGAATTGGCTTTGCAGTAGGTTGGATGGAGCGTTTGGTACGCCTGTAGCAAACGCTCTATCTTTAGCCAGCAGCCTTACTTGTTTGGGCTGACGCCTAACTATGAAGCTTAAGTTTCTGCTGTTCCTATTGCCGCTGCTGGCTTTAGCAGCACTAGCCTACCCGCGTCTGCAACGCCGCCTCACCCGTTTCCAGCAGGCCCGCCGCGCCGAAGCTGCTGTAGCGCATCTCTCCTCTAAGCTTCACGACGGAGACCTAATTTTTCAGACCTCAACTTCTGCCCAAAGCCAAGCCATCCAACTCGCCACTCATTCGCCCTATAGCCACTGCGGCATCTTGTTTAAGCGCAACGGCGCGTGGCGCGTATTCGAAGCAGTACAGCCGGTAAGCGAAACTTCCCTCCAAGCCTGGACGGCGCGGGCCAACGCGGCCAGTTTGTAGTAAAGCGCCTGCGCGATGCCGAAACCGTTCTTACTCCTGCCGCCCTGCAACGCCTACGGGCCGCCGGCGAGCAATACCGTGGCAAAAACTACGACTTGTATTTCGGCTGGTCCGACGACCGAATCTATTGCTCGGAGCTGCTTTGGAAGATGTACCAACAAGCCACCGGCCGCGAAATCGGTCAACTGCAAACCCTTCGCGAGTTCGACCTTAGCCACCCCGCCGTGCAAGCCAAGCTTAAGGAGCGCTACGGCAACCACATTCCGCTAACGGAAAAGGTGATTTCGCCAGTGCGCATGTTCGAGAGCAAAGAGTTGGTAGAGGTGCAGTAAACTTACTTCTCTGAATTTGCCGCTTTCGGCTCGTACGGGAACGGCAGATTGACTCGAATTTCGTGGTCTTGCCCGGCAGAGTTGGTATAGCGGGCAGTACGCATCACGCGCAACGCTTCTTCGTCGCAGTTGTAGCCGAGGCTTTTCACCACTGCCACATCCTGCGGAATGCCTGTTTTGTCGATAACCATCTGCAAGGTTACGCTGCCGCGAACCTGCTTTTTTTGCGCGGCAGCAGGATAACGCAAACTGGCATACAGTGCTTTATAGCCGCCAATCAACTCCACGTCCGATTTCTCTTCCGCGGCTTGTTTCTGTTCTATTCCTTGTCTTGGGTCGACGTAGATTTCTGGCGGGTTAGGGTTGTGTGTAGCGGTGGATACTTGGTATGTAATGCCGAATTGCTGAAGGTATTCCTCAAGCGGTATCATCCCAAGTTTCGCTCGGCGCACATCAACGTTAGCTTCGTCCTCGATAGGGTACAATTGGCACTTGCCAGCTGCTGAACAATGTGTTTGTGAGCCATACAGCTGCTTTTCACCGCGCTCCGTTCTAGTCCGGTCGTCAAACAGAGCGAAGGCCGACTTCGAAAACTCGCCTTTGTCGGCAGCGGCTGTGAGCAGGGGCAAGTAGTTATCGTTCGGGTTGTGCTGAATCACGAAGAATGCTACATCCTTCTCATACTCTCCCACAAACGACTTGCCCGGATACCCGTGCCGGGCAATCAGACTGTCAATCTGCCGGATAAGGCGCCTATCTACAACTCCTTGTTGCTGCATAGCGGCCCGCATTTGCGGCGAATCGAGTCCAAACTTCTTATCGGCCTCCCTGGCCGCTATCCGAAACTGCTGGTCCTGCTGGTATATCTTTTTTAATAGTGCCACTAGTGGCTGATTGAAACCGGCTTCGTGCTGTTTCTGCTTGGCCTGAGCACGAGCTAGCAGGCGGTTCCAAGTAGGTTGCGTGCGCAAAGGCACGAAATCAACTTCAGCTCGCAAGCTTTCTGCAGTATAATAACCTTTGTCTACGGCTTGGCTTAGTAGTTCTAGCGCAATCTTGCTTTCTTGGTTTTGGGCGGCGGCACGGGCAGCTTGGTAGTAGTCGCGGGCTGTGCCGGCTTGCTGCTTGAGTACCCGCTGATACGTGCTGCTAGCTGCGGCATACTCCTGGCGAAGCATGTGCTGCCGAGCAGGAGCCAGCAAATCGGGGCAGCTTGTGCGTAAGTTGAATTCGATATAAGGGTTGCAGTTCCTAATATAAACGCTACTAACGCGGCAGTTAAACAGTGTTGCATGCTAACAGAGAATAGTTGCAGGATCGGCCTCTTACCTAAGTAATATAGTGGCTAAGCTATTGATTTTTCTGCCTTCTTCTCCCTTGCAACTTCCTACCTTAGCTCCTGCCCCGATTGCTGCACGCAACTCTATGGCCTATTTTGGGGTTCTTGGTATTCTCACTCGCTATTCCTGTCTTTGATTTCCGTCGCTGCTTCTCCCTGGTTTATTCTGCTGTGCCTGGCTGCGGGCGCGGGCTATGCGGCTTTATTATACTCGGCTAAGGCTCCTTGGAGCAAGGCACTCAACCTCGGGCTGGCCGCTCTGCGTTTTGTGGTCGTGAGCTTGTTGTGCTTTCTGCTGCTCTCGCCTTTCCTCAAAACTACTACCAACACCACCGAGAAACCCACGCTGGTACTGGCCGTCGACAACTCGCAGTCAGTGGGCTTATTTACGCCGTCGGCTGTGCTCGGACAAGCCAAAACGGGGTTGCAGCAGCTCACCGAGACGCTGCGGGGCCGGGGTTTCAATGTGGAAACCCGCACGCTCGGCGCCGCTACTGCCCGCCCCGTAACCCCCGATTCGGTGCGCTTCAATGCCGCAGCTACCAATCTGGATGAGCTACTAACCGGCGTCCGCGAAACGTTTGAAGGGCGCAATTTGGCGGGCGTGGTGCTCGTATCTGATGGTATTGTCAACCAAGGCCGCTCCCCTGCTTACTCGGAGTTCAACTTCCCGATTTACTCTGTAGCCGTAGGCGACACGCTGCCCAAGAAAGACCTGAACCTACCGGCGCTGAACTACAACCGGGTGGCCTTCAGCGGCAACAAGTTTACGATTGAAGCCGAAGTGACGTACGACGGGTTTGCGGGCGGCACGGCCGTGGTGCAACTGCGAGAGAACGGCCGGGTGCTGCAAACGCAGCGCGTCCGCCTCCCGGCCGGCCAGCGGCGCACCAAAACCACATTCACACTTGTAGCGCCCGCGCCCGGCAAGCGCCGCTACGAAGTGGTGGTCTCAACCCAACCCGGCGAATTCACGACGCTCAACAACAGTAAGTTCGCTTACATCGAAATTGTGAAAGGCAAGCTGCGGGTGCTGCTGGCTGGTGCCGCCCCCCACCCCGACTTAAAGGCTTTACGGGCGGCTATTCAGCAGAACGACAACTTCGACCTCGTGACATACCTGCCTGGCATTAGCCCGCTTAAAAGCCAGGACTACGATGTGGCCATCCTGCACCAGCTACCCGCTCGCAGCGGCGAGGGTGCTGAGGTGCTAGCACAAGTCCGGAGCCGCCGTATCCCGGCCCTCTATATTCTAGGAGCCCAGTCCGACTTCAATGCCTACAACAGCGCCGGCGCCGGCCTCACCGTATTGCCCCGTGGCTCGCAAACCGACGAAGTAACGCCCGTGCTCAACCCGAGCTTTTCGCGGTTTACTTTCGAGGAAGACGCGCTGCGCCGTTTCACGTCTTACCCGCCCGCACCCGTACCGTTCGGCGACATCCGCCTGAGTGGCGGGGCCGAAGCGGCTTTATTCCAGCAGGTGGGGCGCCTCCGCACGCAAAAGCCGCTGCTGGTTTTTGGGGTACCGCAGCACAGCGCCAAGCCACCCTGCTTACCGATGGCAGCTGGCAATGGCGCCTACAAGAAGCTGTGGAGCACGACGACCGGCCCGATGCCTACGACCGACTCATTGTCCGCACCCTACAGTTACTCACGCAGAACGCCAACAAAAAGCGCCTCGATGTATACCCCACGCAGGACGCCTTTAGCACCCAAGATGACGTAACCTTCGGCGCCGAAACCTACAACGCTATTTTCGAGCGCACGTACGGCCAGCAAATCACGCTCACGCTCACCGATGAGCAGCAGAAAACCCGCACCTTCAGCTACACCAACTCCGAAGATGGCGCGCCGCTGCATATTGGCACGCTGCCCGGCGGTTTCTACCGCTACGCCGCCCGCGCCAACCTCAACGGCCAACCCCAACAAGACCGGGGCGAGCTACTAATTCAGGAACAACAGCTAGAAGCCCTTGATGCCCGCGCCGACCACAATCTGCTCTATCAGCTCGCCCGCCGCAGTGGCTCCCGGCTGTACTATCCGCAGCAATTCGCGCAGCTCACCCAGGATATTCTGAAGGCCGATTACAAGCCCGTCATCTATTCTCAGGAAGACCTAAAGGACCTCATCAACCTGAAGTGGTTGTTCTTCCTGATTCTAGCCCTTGTGACCGTAGAGTGGGCAACACGCAAATACTCAGGCGGCGTGTAGTGCCTTTAGAAAGAGGGAATAGTCATCAAAGCTTCAAAAGCTAGCTCTACTCATACAAGACGGGTTTCGAGATGTGGTTGACCAACATAATCACGATCCACCAGAACGTCATGCTGAGCGCAGTGCAACGAAGCCGAAGCATCTCGCGTGCTGAGGCTGCCAAACTAACTCAACGATTCGCACGAGATGCTTCGTCAAGCTCAGCATGACTGTGGAGCAAATAATGATTCAGTTATTAACCAAGCCAACTACAAATATCCGCGAAGCAATTAAAGTAGAAACGGCCGTAGTGCGTCCTTACTCCTGACTCACTCAGCCATTCTATGAAACTACGAGTTATTATAACGGGCGCTACTGGTATGGTAGGCGAAGGCGTGCTACTCGAATGCCTCCGCAACCCCGAGGTAGAACAGATTTTGGTGCTCGGCCGCCGCGCCAATGGCATCGTGCACCCAAAAGTAAAGGAAGTACTGCATGCCGATTTCCAGAACCTAGCGGGTATTGAAGACCAGCTTGTGGGCTACAACGCCTGCTTTTATTGCGCGGGGGTCTCGTCGGTAGGCCTAAGCAAGCCGGAGTACGAGCGTATCACCTACGACGCCACGCTGCACGTAGCCGAAACGCTGGTGCGCCTCAATCCGAACATGACCTTTGTGTTTGTGTCCGGTGCGGGTACTGATAGTCGTGAGAAAAGCGCCCAGCATTGGGCCCGCGTGAAAGGCCGCACCGAAAACGCGCTGCTGCGCCTTCCGTTCCGGCACGCCTATATGTTCCGGCCGGGTTTTATGCGGGCTACGCCGGGCCAGCGCAACGTGCTGAAGCTCTACAAATATTTAGGCTGGCTGTACCCGATTATGCGAAGACTGACCCCTAACCTGGTATCTACCATGAGCGAAGTGGGCGTGGCGATGATAAAGGCAACGCAGGAAGGCTACCCCAAATCGATATTGGAAGTGCGCGATATGGTGGCACTAGCCCACGGCAAAGTGGCCAAGGGTTCATGAGGAAACCAGTAAAGACCTTTTTCATGGCAACGAGCAGCATGGTTGGCGTTTTACTAGTGGCTGCGGTAGCTTTTATGAGCATCAGCCCCGAGTTTGGTGGCAAGCCCACCAAGGCCGACAAACAGGTATACGCCAAGTCGGGGCACTACCAGGACGGCGAGTTTGTGAACTTGGTCCCGACCGTTGAGCTGACGGGGGCAGCATGGTGAAGGTGCTGTGGAAGTTTCTGTTCCACAAAGAACCCAACGCACGCCCACTGGGCCCGCTGCCCATGCAGCAACTAGATTCGCTCAGCATCGTGCGCAAATCGCCGGACTTGTTGCGCGTGACGTGGTTTGGCCACTCGGCTAGCTTGGTGGAATTGGCCGGCAAAAACATCTTGTTTGACCCCATGCTCAGCATTGACCTTGGACCCAGCGCCTGGCTAACCCCTCCCCGCTACAATGCCACGCTGCCCATCACGCCCGAGCAGTTACCGCCCATCGACGCCGTGCTTATTTCGCACGACCACTACGACCACCTCGACTACCAAACCATCCGGCGCATCAAAAGCAAAGTCGCTCACTTCTACGTGCCCTTGGGCATTGGTCCGCACCTGCGCAAGTGGGGCGTAGCGCCGGAGCGCATCACCGAAATGAATTGGGGCGACGAAGCCAAGCTGCCCGGCCTCACGGTGGTGTGCACGCCCAGCCGCCACTTCTCGGGCCGCGGCCTCACCAACCGCAATTCCACACTATGGAGCTCGTGGGTGCTTAAATCGGATTCCAAGCGGGTTTTCTATAGCGGCGACGGGGGGTATAGCCCGCACTTTAAGGCTATTGGTGCCGCCCACGGTCCCTTTGATCTGGCCTTAATAGAATGCGGCCAATATGACCAGCAATGGTCCCAAATCCATATGATGCCCGAGCAGAGCGTGCAAGCCGCCGTTGACGTACGCGGAAAGGTGATGCTACCCGTTCATTGGGCGGCTTTCACCGAAGCTAACCACGCTTGGACCGACCCCATCGAGCGGGCCACCGCCGCGGCCATGCGGTTGCAGATGCCCGTCACCACTCCTAGGCTCGGCGAACCTGTCGTGGTAGGCAGCGGGCCCTTGCCTAGCTCACCGTGGTGGCGGCAAGTACAGTAAGCAGAAGCGCATAAGGTTGATCGAAGGGCCCTGCTATGCGCAAGCGCAGCCGGGATTGAAGCATCACGACTCACATGCTAAAGTTGTAGAAGTACTGTCATGCTGAGCGCAGCTGAAGCATCTCGCGTGCTGACGTTGCAATGCTATTAGTTTTACCACAATAGCGAGATGCTTCGGCTGCGCTCAGCATGACGGCTGGTATGGCAACGGCCACCAACTGGAAATTACCGGAAAACAGCAAAACGCCCGCAAGCCGCGTACCTTTGTGTCATGCGCTACATTCTGGTCAACAAACCCTACGAAGTCCTCACGCAATTCACCGATGAGCAAGGCCGCGCCACGCTCAAGGACTTCGTGGCCATACCTAATATTTATCCAGTCGGGCGGCTGGATTTCGACTCGGAGGGCCTCGTGCTCCTCACTGACGACAAGCAGCTTCAGCACCGTCTTTCCGAGCCTCGTTTCAAGGTAGCCAAGACCTATTGGGTGCAAGTGGAAGGCATCCCCACTGAAGAAGCTCTCGAAACACTGCGCCGCGGCGTAGACATCAAGAGCGGCTTCACCTCCCCCGCCGAAGCCCGTTTGCTACCCAACGACACGGAGCTATGGCCTCGCAGCAAGCCCGTTCGCTTTCGGGCCAATATCCCCACCAGTTGGATTGAAATAACAATTTCGCAGGGCATGAACCGCCAAGTGCGCAAGATGACGGCCGCCGTGGGCTTCCCCACCCTGCGCCTCGTGCGCGTAGGCATCGCCGACTTGCGCGTGGAAAACCTAGCTCCCGGCAAATGGCGCGAGCTAACCGACCCGGAAGTACAGACGCTGAAAGAAGACATGGCTGCTCAAACGGCGGCAGCTGGCACTTTCAAAACTCCCGGCAAATCCGAGACCTTCTGGCCCGGCGGCATTCGTCCGGCTAGCGCCAAGCCAGGAAAGAACAGTGCGGGCGGTTACAGCCGCGGCGGTTTTGGCGGAGCCAGCAACGCAAAAGCCACGGGCGGCGATACTCGCTCGGCTGGCACCCGGGGCTCGGGCCGCAATAGCAGTGGCGGCACTTTTAAGGCGACACCTACTGGCAAACCAGTTGGTGGCAAACCAACAACGCCCGGCAAAACCGGCAGCAAGCCTGGCCCTAAGTCGGCCGGACGTGGCAGTGCGGGTCCAGAAAGCCGGGGTGGCGCCGGACGTAAGCCAGGCCCAACTGGCAGCGGCCGTAACGGACGCGGCTAATGCATAAAGTTTCTTCGCGCAAACCCTGGCGCTTCCGGCAACTGTTGTTGCTGGCGGCGTTGGGGTTTGTGCTTGTAAACGCGGTGGCGTTTTTCCATGCTTGGCGCTTCACGCATTTTACCACGGAAGCAGGCGCCCACACCGATAACCCCGAGCAACTAACGCCGCTGCAGAAAGTTGGTATTTTGCTCACGGGAATCAAAAACCCTAAGCCCCGCAATCAGGCCGTTCCGGCTTTCCCGTACCGTACGCTATACCTCAACAGTGCCAATGGGCGTCTGGAGGCGTGGTATGGTCCGGTGCCGCGCCCGCGAGGCACGGTGGCGCTGTTTCATGGCTACGCCAGTTGTAAAAGCAAGCTCCTGACCGAAGCCGCCTACTTCCGGCGCCTCGGTTACTCCGTGCTGCTTACCGACTTTGCCGGTAACGGCGGCTCTACGGGCAACATCTGCACTGTTGGCCACCATGAAGCCGCCGACGTGGCCGCCGTGACGCGCTGGCTGCAACGCCGACCAGGTCCGGTAATGCTTTACGGCAACTCCATGGGCGCCGAGGCTATTCTGCGGGCTGAAAGCGAACTAGGAGTGCGCCCAACGGCCAACCTCGTGGAGTGTCCCTACGGCAGCATGCTTGAAACTGCCTCCAACCGTTTCCAATCCATGCACGTGCCGCCATTCCCGCTGGCCAACCTGCTCGTGTTTTGGGGTGGGGTGCAAAACAACTTTTGGGCGTTTGATTTAGATGCCACGCACTTCGCCACCAACATCAGCACGCCTACCCTGCTCATGTGGGGCGAAGCTGACCCGCGCGTGACGCGCCAAGAAACTGATGCCATTTCCGCGAATCTGCGCGGCCCCAAGCAACGTCAGGACTTTCCAGATTCCGGCCACGAGCCCTATTGGCGCAAAAACAAGCAACTGTGGGAGCAGACGGTGGCGGGGTTTTTAGCGAAACAATAATACGGCGCTTGCACTAGTCGCTCTATAGCCTGTCCGCCTGGCAGAATATCCTGCGTCTTAAAGAATTGTAGAAGTCAGTCCGTCGGACAGTTCACACGGAGCACCTTCAAAAATGACAATCTGTCACAAATAAAGGCATTTGCCGGGGCTGGTACGAGCCTTGTAATTCCCCCGTGCGAATGAATCGCAGCTACAACCTGACACCTCAACTTACTACATAACAACCATCCAAATGGGCAAAATAATCGGTATTGACCTCGGAACCACCAACTCGTGCGTGGCCGTAATGGAAGGCAACGAGCCGGTGGTAATTCCGAACAGCGAAGGCCGGCGGACGACTCCGTCAATTGTGGCTTTCCTAGACAACGGTAAGGGCGAGCGGAAAGTCGGTGACCCGGCAAAACGTCAAGCCATTACCAACCCTACGAATACCATTCAGTCCATCAAACGCTTCATGGGCCGTGCCTTTGGCGAAGTGACTGAAGAGGCTAAAAACGTATCCTACGCGCTAGAGCGCGGTTCTAATAACACGGTGGCCGTGAAGATTGGCGACCGTCAGTACACCCCGCAGGAGATTTCGGCTATGGTGCTTCAGAAAATGAAGCAAACCGCTGAAGACTATCTCGGTCAGACTGTAACGGAAGCCGTTATTACGGTACCTGCTTACTTCAACGACGCGCAGCGCCAAGCTACCAAAGAAGCCGGCGCCATTGCGGGTCTTGACGTAAAACGCATCATCAACGAGCCTACTGCCGCTGCCTTGGCATACGGCCTCGATAAGAAGCACACCGACCAGAAGATTGCCGTGTACGACCTTGGCGGTGGTACCTTTGATATTTCCATCCTGGAGCTCGGCGACGGTGTGTTCGAAGTACTGTCTACCAACGGTGACACTCACCTCGGTGGTGACGACTTCGACCAAGTAATCATCAACTTCTTGGCCGAGACGTTCGCCAACGAAAACGAAGGCCTCGACCTCCGCAAGGATGCTATGGCTCTTCAGCGTTTGAAAGAAGCTGCTGAGAAAGCCAAAGTAGAGTTGTCTTCGTCGACGGAGACGGAAATCAACTTGCCCTACGTAACGGCTACCGCTTCGGGTCCCAAGCACTTGGTAGTGAAACTGAGCCGTGCCAAGTTCGAGCAGTTGGCTGACAACCTGGTTCGTCGTTCGATGGAGCCGGTGAAGAAAGCCCTGCAAGATGCTGGCTTGAGCACGTCGGATATCAACGAGGTTATCCTTGTAGGTGGTTCGACCCGCATTCCACGCATCCAAGAAGAAGTAGAGAAGTTCTTCGGTAAGAAGCCTTCGAAAGGTGTAAACCCCGACGAAGTAGTGGCCATTGGTGCTGCTATCCAAGGTGGTGTACTGACCGGCGAAGTGAAGGACGTGCTTCTGCTCGACGTGACCCCGCTTTCGTTGGGTATCGAGACCATGGGCGGCGTAATGACCAAGCTCATCGAGTCGAACACGACTATTCCTACCAAAAAGTCCGAGACGTTCTCGACGGCTTCCGACAACCAGCCTTCGGTGGAAATCCACGTGTTGCAAGGCGAGCGTCCGCTGGCTTCGCAGAACCGCACCATCGGCCGCTTCCACCTCGACTCGATTCCACCAGCACCTCGCGGCGTTCCACAAATCGAAGTAACCTTTGACATTGACGCCAACGGCATCCTGCACGTATCGGCCAAGGATAAAGGCACCGGCAAAGAGCAGAAAATCCGCATCGAAGCTTCGTCGGGCCTCACCGACGCCGACATCGAGCGGATGCGCAACGAAGCCGCTGCTAACGCCGAAGCCGACAAGGCAGAGACCGAGCGTATCAGCAAGATCAACGCTGCTGACTCGATGATTTTCCAGACCGAGAAGCAGTTGAAAGAGTACGGCGACAAACTGAGCGCTGGTAACAAGACGGCTGTTGAAAATGCCCTCGGCGACCTCAAGAAGGCCCACGAGAGCAAAGACATCAGCCAGATTGACACCGCTATGGAGGCTATCAACGCTGCTTGGCAGGCTGCCTCGCAAGAGATGTATGCCGCTACCCAAGGCGGTGCCGAAGGTCAGCCCGGCGCCGACGGTGGCAACCCCTTCGGTGGTGGTCAACCAAACGGCAACGGCCAGCAAGGTCAGCCTCACGACAACGTAACCGACGTGGATTACGAAGAAGTAGGCACCAAGTAATAGTTGCTCTTACCTAAGTGAAAAGGGCCGGAAGCATATAGCTTCCGGCCCTTTTTTATTGCGTGAAGGGAAAGGTTAGCTTGTCACCTTTTTCCCCTCTTCAGCAGTGGTTGCCTCTTCCAATTCTTCCTCTACTTCTTCTTCGAAGCCTTCCCGGATTTTTTCGTTGGCTTCTTGGTAGTCGTCGGCGTCGGCTTGCTCGGCATTTTCTTCTTGCACCTTCTTATCTTGAGGCTCGTAGCTAAGCTTGATGTAGATGGGAAAATGGTCGGAGCCGACGTAAGGCAAACGCTGAATGTCATCGACCTTGAAGTCCGGCGACACAAATACGTGGTCGAGGGGCCAGCGCAGAGCCAAGTAATCGGCGTGAAATGTGGGAAGCAGGCCTCTGCCTACCCTTGGGTCCATGAGCCCACTAATCCGCCGAAACAATTCAGACGTGTGCGACCAGGCTACATCGTTCATGTCCCCAAAAACAATGGTGGGCTCTTCGTGCTCGTTTATTTCCTTGCCTACCAGTAGCAATTCCGCATCGCGCTTGGTACTGGTTTTAGATTCGGCGGGTGCTGGCGGCTTGGGATGTAGGCCGTAGAGGCGCACCCACGTTTTGCCGTCGGGCAACTGGATGCGCGTGTGCAGCGAGGGCACATCATCGTCGAGCAGGTATTTCACTTGGCATCCTTCCAGAGGCAGCCGGGAAAAGAACAGCAGCCCGTAGGTGTTGTCGAGGGGTTCGTGGCAGGTATACGGGTGTGTTTTTTCCAAGGGTTTCAACTCGCCATGCCACCACTCGTCGGTCTCAACTGCCATGATAACGTCGGGGTCAACTTGCTGAAGCACACGTAATGCCATGTCGCTGTGCTTGTTGTACTGTAGCACGTTCATCACGGCTAGGCTTATGTGCCGTTGCCCGTCTTTCAGGGTACTATCGCCCACCTGCTTTTTCACGATGGGAGTATAAGGCGAAATCCGTACCGTTTGATAAAGCACCACCGCGCCGAGTGCTGTCATTAGCCCTAGCCCCGCCCAACCCGGCAGTTGGTGCCAGCCGAGCAGCCACGCTGCGGCCACTACTAGCAGCGTCACGCCCACAATTTGTAAGCGGGGAAAGTCGAATACGCGAATCCACCATGCCGTTTGACGCAACAGGGGCAAGAGAGTAGCAACCACTGCCAGCAGGGCTAGCAGCAACGTAAGGCCATGCGCTAGCAGAATCCAGATAGGGGCGTCGAGTGTGGGCACGGGTGGGCTATAAGAGGTGTGTGAGAACGAGGAGCAGGCGGCGGCAATAGCACTTTGCAAGTACCACGCCATAGAAATAGAAGGTCGACTGTTGAATGCTCGTCTGTACGCTGACGCGGATTTACGGTTGACCTACCAAACATAACATTTTCCTGAATTGCTGCTTCTTCCTGGTCGTGTACCTTTGTATTTCCTTGCACCGGCTCCTTCATGGAAATACTACTCGCCACGTTCACCACGCTGTTTTCGGTCGTCAATCCTTTCGGCGCTATGCCCGTGTTTCTAACGTTAACTGAAGAAGACACGCCCAACGAGCGGGCCAACGTCGGCTTGCGGGCCTGCCTCTACATGGTGGGGGTGCTGGCGGTATCGTTTTTTGCGGGGCAATACGTGCTCAACTTTTTCGGCATCAATATCCATCACCTACGCATTGCGGGCGGCATCCTGCTCATGCGCTCCGCCTTCGATTTGCTTACCCCGGGCGGTAACCGCTCGAAAGTATCTGAGGCCACGCTGGAAGAAAGTATGCACAAAGACGACATATCTTTCACGCCGCTGGCCATGCCGATGCTTTCGGGACCGGGCTCGATGGCTGTGTGCATTGGCTTGTTTACCGAGAAGCTTAGCTACCTCGATATAGGCCTGATTGTGTTAGGCTTTGTGTTGGTAGCATTGGCCGCCTATGTTATTCTGATGTCGTCTTTGAGGTTGACTCGATTTTTGGGAAGGCCCGGTATGGCGGCATTGGCCCGCATCATGGGTTTTATTACGTTAGCTATTGGGGTGAATTTCCTGGCTACGGCGATTAAGGCGCTATTTCAGGAATAAAAAGCTTCTTATTTACTTTAGTAGCAACTGATGCCAACTTGCCCAAATGATGAGCTTACCTCTCATTTATGTGGCCGCTACTTAGTGCGCTCTAAGCCGTCTTTTAGTTTATCGAAGGACTCCGGGGTTCTAGCTGCCTTTGGAAGAACCCGGCTGTAACTACTCACCAATAAGCACTTCAAGGGCTCTTTGCTGCCATATTGTGTGGTACCTTGCGGCCGATTTCTCTGCCACTGCGCTTCTTATGCTCAAAAACGACCTTCTCCTCCGTGCCGCCCGCGGCGAAGAAACCGAACGCACTCCCGTATGGCTGATGCGCCAAGCAGGCCGCATCTTGCCTGAATATCGTGCCCTCCGCGGCCGGCTTAGCGGTTTCAAAGAGTTGGTGGAAACTCCTGCCTTGGCCGCCGAAGTAACCATCCAGCCCGTTGACGCACTCGACGTAGACGCCGCCATTATCTTCTCCGATATTCTGGTTGTGCCCGAAGCCATGGGCTTGACCTATGAAATGGTAGAAGCCAAGGGGCCGCTCTTTCCCGAAACCATTAAAAACGCGCACGATGTAGCCCGCATGCGCATTGCCGACCCGGAAGAGCATCTTGGCTACGTATTAGAGGCGATTCGCGTCACTAAACGCGCCCTCAATGGCCGGGTGCCGCTCATCGGCTTTGCAGGCGCCCCCTGGACTATTCTGGCGTACATGGTGGAAGGCCACGGCTCGAAAACTTTCAGCAAAGCGCGCCGCATGCTGTACGCCGAGCCAGCTCTAGCACACGAATTGCTCGCCAAAATCACGGCTACCACCATTGCCTACCTGAAAGCGCAAGTAGAAGCCGGCGCCAACATCGTGCAGGTGTTCGACTCTTGGGCCGGTATTCTGCCCCCCGCACACTACCAGGAATTCAGCACCCGCTACATTGCTGAAATTTGCCGAGCTATTCCTGAAGTACCCGTTACCGTATTTGCGAAAGGAGCCTTTTGGGCCGTAGAAGACTTTGCACAACTTCCCTGCCGCACTATTGGCCTCGACTGGAACCAGGATGCTCGCGCCGTGCGCCCACTCGTTGGCGACAAAACGCTACAAGGCAACCTCGACCCCTGCGCCCTGTACGGCTCCCGTGAGCAAGTGCGCGCCGCCGCTATTGCCATGCTCGACCAGTTTGGCCCACACCGCCATATCGCCAATCTCGGCCACGGCGTTTATCCCGACACCAATCCCGATAATGTGAAGGTGTTCATTGAAACGGTGAAAGAGTACAGCCCAAAGCTCCGCTAAGTATCGGCACCTTGCCGACCTTCAACCCTGTTTAGTGAACACGCAGCCCGCTATGTAGCGGGCTGCGTGTTATTTATGCTGTACTGTATCCGCTATGTGGTATTCGCGTTTGCTTCGTTGGATCGTCCGTTATCGAATAGAGCTTTTGGCATTTGGGATGGGGGTGGCATGGCTACCTTTTCTTATCCTTTGCCTATACATTCAGCCTTGCTTAGATGACTTTTCAACTTCCACAGTTGCGCTAACTTATGGAGTTTGGAAGGCACAGCCATATTTATTCCAGCATTGGTCAGGCCGCTACTTTACCAACTGCTTGCTATTTGTTGCTAACCCGCTAAGCTACCGGTGGCTAGCTGGCGTACAACTAACGGCCGTCATTAGCCAATTGCTGCGGATTGGGGTATTATATTTCGCTATTCGAACCCTAACAAGCTCACAACTACGACGAAGAGAATCGACCCTGCTTGCTGTAGGAATATCGTTGCTTTACACAGCTCTGGCACCCAATAAATTTTCATCTCTTTATTTCTTCACTGACTTTATTGTCTATCAGATTTCCATTTGGCTGATAGTTGTGGTACCACTGGCTGTGATGCGGTGGCACCACACTTCAAACCGGACAATTCGTGTGGCCTGGGGTCTTGTGGCTGTTTTGAGTGTAACAGCCGCCGCCGGTTCCAATGAACTTACACTCGTGCTATTGGGCTGGATAATGTTGGTAGCGGCGGGGCTCAGTGCCTACCGGCGGCAATGGCGTAGCCTACGTGTATGGTCTATTTTAGGGGCACTGCTACTCATATTTGGCACTCTATCATTGCTAGCTCCCGGCAACACCGGACGCCAACAGTTGGATAGCGGCCTGGTACCAGCTAGTTCCGTTTGGGAAGCTGCTTCGCGCTTGGTCGTGTTGCTACGCTATTTATTCGTAGAGCCAGCTTTTTTAGTGATACCTGCCCTGACGCTAATCCTTGGACCGCTGGCAGTGCGCATCATGCCTGCTCGGCCGCCGGGCCTGCGCTTGCCCCTTCTACTAGGTGCTGCCGTACTGGTAGGCGGTGTAGTACTGGCTACTATTCCTTATGCTCTTATGTGGGCCCGCGTACCTTTGCTTACACGCGCCACCAATGCCTTGGTGTGGTGGTGGCTGCTTGGGTGGATAGTAGCTGCTTGGGCCAGTATGCCATCCACCCCGGTACCCGTAGCCTCACCGGCAGTACGGATGCTACTTGGCCTCATGTTGTTTATCATACTGCTAATACCAAGTGGCCGCGCCTACCTCGATTTACGATACGACGCCCCGGAGTATGCGCGTCAGTGGCAATACCGATTCAGGGCACTGCGCCAAGCTAGCCGCACGCCTCATGTTCCCCTTGAAGTTCCTCCACTGCCACCTCTCACCAACCGCCTCACTTTCATGCCCCCCGACGACTTGTCTACCATGTACGGGTTCGGGGTGAACACACGGCTGGCTACCTGGTTTGGGGTAGACTCCGTACGGGTGGCAGTGCCACATTAGGCATTTGCTAGTTATTCAACTTTACTATATGAGACGATTTTTGCTGCTGTTTGTCCTTGTGTGGTGTGCACTCCACAGTGAGGCTCGCAACCAGGTGCGTGTACTACTCCGGGTACAACCGGAGACCAAACAGTTCTGGTGCCGCTACACGCTGATTCTGCCTGCTGAGGCAGCGTCCCCACAAGTTTTGCTTAATCTAAACAGGCAGTACAGAGTTCTTTCGGTACAAAGCCCAAGGGCTAAACAGCGCATCGAGCGCTATTTGTACCCTGTTTTTCAGGATACGATGCAAGGCATCAATCTTCGCTATGCTCCCCAAGATCGGCGGGCAAAGGAAGTTACCGTAACCTACGAGGGTACCCTAACGGCAAAGTTTGCCACCGACCAAGTACTAGAACTTAGTGGGCACACCAATTGGATGCCTCTCTTGCCTTATAAAGAGTACGAAATAGTTGACTACACGCTTGACGTGCAGACACCAGAAGCTTACTCTGTTATCAGCACTTCCTTGCCAACCAAACAGCATACCGGATTCTACCGTTTTCAAGGCACTACCTGCGCTATTGAACTCACAGCTCTGGTAGCTAAGCAGTTTCATCGGCTGGCTTCTTCTTCGGCTCTACCATCGGTTGTGGTGTATAAAGCAGGTGGCCCACTACTCAAAATGGACTCCTTACTACTGAGCGAGTCAGAACGGATTATTGGGTTTTATAATCAGTCTATTGGCCGTCAAGATGCCATTAAGCGTTTTTCCATCCTCCTTCCGAATACCGACCGTGACGCTTTTGCTATGCTCGACAACGCAACGGTCATCACGTATCCAGACTTTGATGTCCGGGAACTGGAATACCGAACGACTCTGGCGCACGAAATCAGTCACAAATGGTGGGGCTACGGTGCTTTCAGTGACTACAACGACTGGCTCAACGAAGCTTTTGCCACGTATTCAAGCTTTTTGTACCTGCGGTCCGTGGGTGATACTGCATCTTATCGGCAGTTACTGAATGCCAAGATCAAATCGGCGACCGGAGCTCCGGCTGTTATTGGGTTCGATAAGTCGAAGTACAATTATGCTACGTACCGTCGCGTGATTTACGATAAGGGCTCAGTGGTGCTAGCATTCTTGCACAACCGAGTGGGCGACGAGAAATTCTTCGCTATTCTGTCGGCAACGGCCGCGCAGAAAACTGCCACTACGGACGCTTTTTTAGACATTGTTGCCCAAGAAGTTGGCGAAGAAACCCGCCACTGGCTGAAGGCCGAGCTTACGCGGTAGTTCTTGCGTGTCAACTTAACGAATTGGCTGTTAGCGGCCTGTATATACTGGAAGCTGTAATCCTACTTCTTGGGCCTCTTCCAGTAACAGCTGTTTTTCAATCGGCACCACGCCTACCTGCTCGCAAACCAAGCCGCCACCAAGGTTAGCCAACGCCGCCGTGACAGCAGCTGACAGGTTTAGCGCCACGCACAACGCGGCAATACTAATGACGGTATCGCCGGCACCCGATACGTCGGAGATGGTGCGCAGGTGGGCAGGTAAATACGTGCGTTGCTCGTGCCCGTTCTCCACGAATACACCGCGCTCCGACAGCGTAACGAGCACAATTTCTGGCGTAAGTAGCTCGCGCAAGCGCGTGACGGCGGCTTCAAATTGCGGCCGGTCGGCATCAGTGTCGCTAAATTCCAACTTGAGGCCCTCGCGGAGTTCTTTTAAATTGGGTTTGAACAACGTGCAGTGCCCGTAAGCCAGAAAATTCTTTTTCTTGGGGTCAACTACAGTCGGGATGCCGCGCTGCCGAGCCAAGGCAATGAAGTGCTGAATGCTGGGCTCGGTAAGTACCCCCTTGTCGTAGTCTTCGAAAATCACGACATCAACCCGCGACAATAGCGCCTCGTAACGAGCCGTGAGCTGCGCGGCTTCTTCTACATTCAAGTCGGTTTCCACTTCCGAATCGATGCGGAGCAGGTGTTGCCCGGCGGCCAGAATACGCTGTTTCACAGTGGTAGGCCGGTACGTGCTGCGCACAATGCCTTCGGCGGAAAGGCCCGTAGTGCGCAGCAATTCTAGCAGTTGGTCACCGCCCTGGTCCTCCCCTATCACAGCACACAGCAAGGGCGTCGCGCCAAGCGCCTGCACATTCAAGGCCACGTTGGCCGCCCCGCCGAGACGCTGCTCGGTACGGCTCACGTTCACGACGGGCACTGGCGCTTCAGGTGAGAGGCGAGTGGCTTTGCCCCACACGTAAGCATCCATCATGACGTCGCCCACCACAAGCACGGTGAGCTGGTTGAATGCGTTGAAAAGTTCGGGAAGCGTGTTAGGAGCAGCAAGTAAAGGCATTCTGGCGATTTAGATATGGCCACAAAGGTACATGGTCCTACGAATTCCCTTGGTGGGTTCGTAGGACCATGTCCAGACAGTTGCAGCGAAATAGCAGCGGCTTTCGGAATACTATCCGGGCCAACAGCGACTTACTCTAGTGTTGCTAAGCTTTTCTTGATTCGAGCAAAGGCTTCGCGCAGCTTCTCATCGGCGGCAGCGGTGCTGAACCGGATACAGTTCGGTGCCCCAAACGCCCGACCGTCCACGGAAGCCACGTGGGCATCGCGCAAGATAAACAAGGCGAGGTCGTAAGCATTTTCAATGGTTTGGCCATCGGGGGCCGTTTTGCCAAAATAGCCGCTCACGTCCGGGAAGATATAGAATGCTCCGCTCGGAGTAGGCGTCCGGAGGCCCGGAATATCTTTCACCAAATCAAGCACTAAGTCGCGGCGGCGGTGGTAAGCTTGGGCCATTTCGTCGGCGGTGGCCCGGCCTCCTTGCAGCGCTACAATGGCGGCCCGTTGCGCAATGGAACACGTGCCGGAAGTAATCTGGCTCTGGATTTTCTCACAGGCGCACGCAATGTCTACGCTGGCCGCAATGTAACCCACGCGCCAGCCCGTCATGGCGTACCCTTTCGAAAAGCCATTGACGGTGATAACCCGGTCCTTGATTTCGTCGAATTGCGCAATGCTCACGTGTTCACCTACGAAGTTGATGTACTCGTAAATCTCATCGGCCAGCACGTATACGTGCGGGTTGCGGGCCACCACATCGGCAATGGCAGCCATTTCTTCCCGCGTAAACACCGCGCCGGTCGGGTTGCAGGGCGAAGAGTACATGATGAGCTTGGTACGCGGCGTGATGGCTGCTTCCAGTTGCGCCGCCGTGGCCTTGAAGTCGTCATCAATCGAGCCTACTAGCTCTACCGTAACTCCTTCCGCAAGCTTTACTATTTCGGTGTAGCTCACCCAATACGGCGCAAACACAATAACCTCGTCGCCGGGATTTACTAGGCTCAAAACCACGTTGGCCAATGACTGCTTGGCACCGGTACTAACGACAATGTTCTCGTTTTTGTACTCGAGGTTGTTGTCGCGCTTCAGCTTTTCGCAGATGGCCTTGCGCAGGTCAGGATAGCCGGGAACGGGCGTGTAGAAGGTATATCCTTCGTCGAGAGCAGCTTTGGCGGCATCCTTGATGTACTGGGGCGTTTGAAAATCTGGCTCGCCGAAGCCCAGATTGATAACATCAATACCTTGTGCGCTCAGTTCTCGGCCTTTTTTGACCATGGCAATGGTCTGCGATTCCTCCATGGCTAAAATCCGGTCGGATAGCATGGACGTGGGTGACTGAGCGAGCGTGACAGCTTGAGACATAACTACAAAGACGAATTGGTGAAGCGAGCGAATGTAATGAGTATAGGGTAAATTAACCAGCAGCAAAAAACGCTTTGCTACACAAGCTAAGCAGTACCTATTCGCTTTCTACAACGGCAAAACAAGCGTTGCCTCGCTCTCCTTATAAGTTGGCCATAGTAGCTGAGACCTTACTGGCTCGGATGAAACTCCTCGGCTAGAAAGCCGCTAGAATCTCTGAAAAGCCGGTTTCTGTATCACAGAACAGGCCTATAACCTTTCCGCAAATAGTATAGACCAAGCTAATTTATTCGGTGTGTTTACACCCGCTCAATCACCAAAGAATAATTATTTCTAACGATGCCTGTAACAGTTCCCAAAGCCTATTTTCACTAAAAAGCAGTAGAGGCCGATACACGATGTTTAATTGGCAAATCGTTAAAGTTCACCATTTCGCTTACACTATCCAGTAGCCAACTGCTTTAGGCTGCTCGACTAACTTCGGTTAATGCCCCTACTCTATTCGGTTCCCAACCACCGAAAACGGCGGAACAAGATGCTCACATCGGTGCTTGGCTCGTAGTCCTTGGCATAGAGCAATTCGAGGCGGCGGCGGGTGGCATCGGTAAGTGGGGTTGCGGCTTGTGCTACATCGGCCGGGGAAAGAATAGCGCGGGCCAAACGGCCAGGAGCCGCGGCGTGTAACATGCCCACCCAGGTACGCGTGCCGCCTAGCACGCGGAGGCAATTGCGCATGAAACCACCTTTGTTAACTTGAAAACCGAGCAGCAGCGGCGCGGCCAATAGCAGCAACAAACTCGCTAGAATATCCAACATGCGCTTGTTGCGCACTTGCTGCGGCCGAAACAGATTGAGCGTGATGTCGAGGGCGTAGTAGTCGCCGGGAACATCCTTAGACGAGCTACCAATGATGTATTGACTGTCTTGAGGCAATATTTTGTAGGCCACTGGCGGGTGTTGCGGCAAGCTCACCATCAACCCGATGATTTGGCTAGCCGACAAATCTTTACCACAGAAAATCAGCTCATCTAGGGCGTAAATGCGGATGATTTCGGCTAACTGCCGCACTTCGCCTAGTTGGTCGTCGGCAGGAAGTGGCGAGGCTGCTACGGCTACGGGCGCTTCTGCTACCGCAGTCATAAAGGCAGTTTCCAGCCTGGAAACACTTCCGCGAACGGGAACGATGGCGGCCGTAAGCAATCCATCTTCGCGTACTACGATATCGGGGCCAGCATCAGGGCTTATGTAGCCAATAAGACGAGCTTGCACGCCAGAGTGTTCCAACAGCCGACGCACACGCAAGCTTTCCACTGATGAGCCGACAATAGCTATGTTTTTCTGCCGCCGCTCGTTCAAGCGCAGGTCATGGTAGCGCAAGAAGTGCGTGGCCATCATCCTGAAAACAAGGGCCGCTACGGCCCATACCCCACCCAGTACAATCAGGGCCTTCGAGAAGCGCCACGCATCAAAGAAGTTACTGATAGCAGAAATCAAAACCGTCCCTAGGAAAATGCCGCGGGCAATCCGGGAAGTTTTACTAGGCTGGTCGTAGGCGCCGCTGAAGTAAGCCGACATAAGCCACACGAAGATGTAGGCCGGTACCGCTATCAGCATAAATTGCGCCGGGTACGGCGTACGCACAAACTTGTGGTTCTGCTCCCAATAGGTTTTCAAAAACGAAAGCCCTATATAAATCAGACCGGCATCGAGTAGGACGGGCGCAGCTTTGGTTATGAAACGCTCGACTATTGCCATGCCTGCCCGCAGCCAAATAGCCGCGTTGATGAGCAGCGAGAACATGCCCGCCTGCTTGGGCGCGAAGTGCTTGCGAGCGAAAATCACCATGGCCCGGTAGAACACGAACACGTAGTTGACGCTCGTGCGCTTGGTGCTTTCGCCTTTGTAATGAATGATGCGGGTGTGGGGGAAGTAGTAATTCTTCCACCCTCCCTGCGTAATGCGGTACGAGAGGTCGATGTCCTCGCCGTACATAAAATAATCTTCGTCGAGCAATCCTACTTGCTCTAGCGTCGCGTGGCGCATCATCATGAAGGCGCCGCTGAGCACCTCTACCTCATGGGTTTGGTCTTTGTCGAGAAACCCGAGGTGGTAGCGCCCAAACTGCCGCGACTTTGGGAACAGCTTGGCTAGCCCGAAGATTTTGTAGAATGCCACCCACGGCGTGGGCAGGCCGCGCTTGCTTTCGGGCAGAAACTTGCCCTGCCCGTCCAGCATCTTTACGCCTAGCCCACCAGCATTGGGATGGTCGTCCATGAAGGCGCAACAAGCCCGGAAGGTATCTTCTTCTACTACCGTATCAGGATTGAGGAGCAGCACATATTCTCCTTGCGCTTCCCGCAATGCCTGATTGTTGGCAACGGAAAACCCAGGATTGTCTTTGTTCTCAATCAGGATAATTTCCGGAAACCGAGTCCGTACCATGGCCACGGAGCCGTCCACCGAATTGTTGTCCACCACAAACACTTCGACCGGCTGTTCCAGCTTTTCCGCTGCCCGCCGCACCGAGAGTAACGCCTGCTCTAGGAAGTAGCAGACGTTGTAGTTGACAATGACGACAGATAGCTTCACGGGCGCAAAACGGACGGCTAATTCTGGAGAAGTAATGTAAGATACGTAGAGTTACGCCCCGGTACTATAGCTCCCAAACGGACGGGTTCCGGCCTCGGCTTCGCGATTTATTATTCATTTCATATGTATCAGAAAAACAGCGTTTTATTCAATGCAATAACGGCCGCCCGGAAGTCGGCGCGCGCAATTAGAAACTGAATGTTAACCTTGCGCAACGCAAAACCGGCGCTCAAGATGTTGATGTTGGCCTCGGCCAGAGCCCCGGCGGCCTTGGCAAGTAGGCCCGGCTGGTCGATGTTGGAGCCGATTAGGCACACCATAGCGGCCTTCTCCACGGTTATCTTTTCGTACTTTTCTTGCAGGTCCTGGACCAGCTTTTTGTTGAAATCCTTCTCCCAGATAACTACCGAAATACTGTTGGCGCTGGTAGCCTTGAAGCTGTAGCTGATGCCCAAGTCGTAGAAGGTTTGCATGATGTGCAGGTCGTAGCCGGCGGCGCCCACCATCAACGGGTCATACACATCAATGATTAGCACTTTTTCAGTACCCGTAATAACCTCCACGCGTTTGGTCGGCGACACGTAATCTTCGGTGATAAGGGTGCCGGGGTGCTCGGGCTCGAAGGTATTCTTGATGCGCAGGTTGATCTTGTTGATTTCCAGTGGCTTCGACGCCTTGGGGTGAATAGCTTCCATGCCCACGTCGGCCAATTGGTCGGCCACGTCGTAGTTGGTGAAGCCAATGGGTTCACAGTTGTCTACCCCCACCATCACGGGGTCGGCCGAGCACAGGTGGTACTCTTTGTGAATAATGGCTTCTTTGGGTTTCACGGCCACCGCTATTTTGCTGAAAGTAACTTCCGAGTAGCCCCTATCGAACTCACGCATAATACCCTCTGTACCTTTCACATAACCCGTGACAATGCAGATGGTTTCCGCGAAATTGATCCGCTTAAAGGCATGTCGAATACGCTGGTCGATGGTGTACGACTTATGGTCGTGAAAACCGCTCAAATCCACTAACGTGGCATTGATGCCGCGGTTTTGCAGGATATTTACCGAATTGAAGGCCGAATGCGTCTCGCCGATAGATGCCAAGATTTCACGGGCGGCTTGCAGGATGTTGTAGCTGCTCACGTAGCCAGAAGCCAAGATGTTGGTTAGGCTGTTGAGGTAAGTTTGCGCGTCCTGAATGCGCTGGTCAATAAAAGCATCGGCAACGGCCAGGTCCAATCCTAGGGGCTCGTACTGCCGGTTCAAGTTTTTGAGCTTGGTGGCTACCTCGGCCAAAGCCCGGTGGAACTTCTTGTGCTCGGTGATGCGGTGGTAGACGCCAGGTTCGCCGGTTTTCTTGTTTTCGAGCAGCCAGTTGGTAACTCCGGCATACGCCGACACCACAAAAATCCGGTTGTAGAGTTCGGCACCCGTGCGGTTGAATTCGATAATGTTGCGCAGCACGTCGCCGAAAGCACTCATCGACGTACCACCTATTTTTTCTACGGTAAGCATGAAAGTAGCAAAGGTTGGACGGCAAACATAGACACCAAGACCCACATATTCAGTATACAAAGCCGTACATCAACAGCCGAAAGCTACTCCAAAGCAGGTACGCTGCTCAGTGGAATATGGATTGACGAGAAACTACATCCAACAAAAAAGGCCACCACTTAGCGTGGTGACCTTCCAAGAAGTGAGGGTGATGTGAATGCTTTTTATTTGGCTTGGCGCTGCCGCTCTACTATGCTACGGCCAAGCGTGATTTCATCGGCATACTCCAACTCGCCGCCCATTGGAATACCGCGGGCAATCGAGCTGATGTGTACTTCGGCAAAGTCGCGCAGCCTGCGCGAAAGATAGAAAGCAGTGGTATCGCCTTCCATGGTAGGGCTGATGGCCAGAATTACTTCCTTGATTTCTGAGTCGGATGCGCTGATGCGTCCCACCAACGAGTCGATTTGCAGATCACTAGGGCCTACACCTTCGATAGGCGAAATAACGCCACCGAGCACATGGTAGCCGCCTTTATACTGACCCGTGTTTTCGATGGCAATTACGTCGCGAATGTCCGACACCACGCAAATGGTGCTATGGTCGCGGAGCTTATTGGCGCAAATGGTGCACTCAGGCGTATCGGAAATGTTGTGGCAAGTGTCGCAATAGCGTATCTCGAAGCGCATTTTGGCCAGTGCCTCGGCCAATGAAGCGGTGGTATCCGTTTCGGCTTTGAGCAGATGGAGCGCTAGGCGCAACGCAGTTTTTTTACCGATGCCGGGCAGCTTGGACAGTTCCCCAACGGCGTTTTCAATCAGTTTAGAAGGAAAATCCATTCAGTAGTAAATAGTTGAATGGTTGAACTGTCAAGTAAATAGTTGTGCTGGCAGGGTGGCAAAACAACCTGCTAACCAATCCTCAACAAGTCAACCACTTATAAAACGTCGGCCGAAATGCCTCGGTCGTGGATGGCGGTGCACATGGCCGCCAATTCATCGTAGACACCGTGCTTTACGGTGCACTGCCCTTTGTAGTGGATGAGCAAGGTGCACTGCTCGGCCTGTTCCGGCTCGTGGCCGCACACATCGATGAGAGTTTTGATGACGTGGTCGAAAGTATTGATGTCGTCGTTGTATACAATTAGGTCACGCACATCAGTGGTTTCTTCCAACAACAAGACGTCTTCGTCGTAGTCGATTTGTGGTTTGCTATTCATGGTACAAAAGTACGTAAAAACGAGCAAAAAAACGGGATTGGTGGCTTCTACCGGCCTTATATAACCCCTTGAAAGGCAGAAACGTTTCGGCGCTTTCGGGAAAGTATTGCTTACTGCCCAACAAATATTTTTGGGTTCCTTTGAAGTTAAATAAGCTCATAAACTGTAAAAGAAACTCCTGCTCAGCCGCGGCACCACAACTGAAGCGGCAGTGGAGCAACATAGGCTAGAACCACGTTGAAGTCATCGCCGCCAGAAGCTTGTAGCTCGACCAATAGCTAGCTGCTTCGTTTCTGCTTTACTTTCCAGTCAAATTCGCTGCTTCATTCTGCTATGCCCGTTCCATCCGCTGACTTCAAAAAAGCCATCAACCGCCTCTCCGATAAGGAAAAAGAAACCCTCCTCCTCCGCGCCGCACGCCGCGACGCCGAGCTCTATGACACGCTCAGCTTCGAACTGCTACCCGATGTGACCGTCGAAACCGTGTTCGAGGAATCTTCCGATCGAATTCACGAGCTATTTGCGGTAGGTGCTACGGGCCGGTTACTTAATCGTAGCCTCACGAAAGCCCTCCAAAAAGCTATAAAGGAAGTAACTCGCGCCCGCCGCATCACCAAAGACAAGCGCCTGGAAATCGACCTCAACCTCTACATTCTACGCCTGATCTTCGACAACTACTCTGGCCAGTTCGACAGTGTATACGGTGGGTTCTACACGGCTACAGCCCGCTTAGCCGCTCGCACTACGCAATTAATCGTCAGCAACCTGCACGAGGATTTATGGCTGGAATACAAATCAGACATAGACGACTTTCTAAGTCAGCTACATGCGCGTAATAAAAGTCACTCGCTCAAATTCGTCTTACCGCGCGAGCTCACCATTCCTGATTAATAATCATTAACAGCGAAATAGGCCGTATTGCATCCTGATAGGATAATATTTTAATAGACCGTGAATCTATAGTTAGCCATCTGTAAATGAAATATGAAGCGGTTAGCTTTGGCTGTTCAATTTTTCATTTACCTGTTTTTCTACAATTTTCACTCTATTTATGTTTAAGCATTTTACTCGCTTTTTAGCATTCGGATCTATACTTGTAAGCACAAGTTGCGCTGGCAGCTACACAGCAATCCAGCCCAGCCGTATTAGCACATATCAGTCCACTACTACAGCTTCGCCAGTTGAATTCAGCTATCAATACAGTGCGCTAATTGCGCACGGCGGCAACAAGAAGTACCTAAAGAAAGAGCGCAAGTTTGGCTACCAGGTAGTTGCTGTTAAGGTTAAGAATAACACAAGTGCTGCTTTACAGTTTGGTCGCGACTTAGAGCTATCGTTTGGTGACCGTCCTATTGCCCCAGTGCCCGCTGTGCAGGCCGCCAACGACCTCAAACAAGGAGTAGCCATATATCTGCTGTATATACTAGGCATCGGGCAGGTTGGCGGTACCACTGATCCATACACCGGCCAGACTACGGGCGGCACCTTGCTACCATGGGGTCCATTTGTGGCCGCTGGCAACATGATAGGTGCTGGCATGGCTAATACAAACCTGCGTAAAGAGTTTATGCAGTATGACATGGCTAATAAGATAATTCGGCCTGGTGAAACTGCTTATGGGATAGTAAGCTTGCGAGAAAACAATGTTGCGCCACTTCGTTTATCGCTCCGCAACCAAGCCGCTTCTTCAACTCCGGCTCAACCCACGCAGTTGCCAACTGCTCCGGCAGCCCCAGCTAGTTCCCCTGCTCCTGCCACTGGATCGGGCCGTTAAAAACCCAAACACATCCAAGACATTATAAAAAAAGCCCTACTGGCAATTGTCAGCAGGGCTTTTCAATATTAATCAAGAAGATTTCCGAGGAAATTACTTGGATGCTTTAGCTGGCTTAGCGGAAGCGCTTTCGCCGGGCTCATTCTTAGCAATAACGTTGAAGCTCATCGTGAACTCATCCATGATGGCTTTGTCACCGATGCTTTCGAAGAACGACTTCGAGCCATATTTGATGTCGAACTTGGTACGGTCGATAGTGGCGGTACCGCTGGCAGAAGCCAAGTTGCCTTTTACGCCCACTTTAGCGGGAAAGCTGATGGGCTTGGTGATGCCTTTGATGGTCAGGTCGCCGGTAATGGTGGCGTTGTTGCCAGCAGCATCAGCTTTCATTGGCGTTACTTTCGTGATGTTGAAAGTAGACGTTGGGTTTTTGTCGATGGAGAAGAAATCATCGGAACGAAGATGGCCCAGCAATTTGCCGTTGGTTTCGGCATCCTTGATGTCCTCGATTTTCAACGAGTTCATATCCACGGTGAACATGCCACCTACGATCTGGTTGCCACGCACGACTACAGTGCCGTCTTTGAACTGCACGTTGCCGTTGTGCTGACCCGTAACCTTCTTGCCTACCCAGCCCAGGGTGCTCAATTGTGTCTGGAGCTTGAACGTTTTATCGGCAGCCTTGTGGCTGGAAACTGGGGCTTTGTCGGTTGAAGGCGCGCCGGCCATTGCAGGAGCTACGAGCACCGAAAATGCTAACAGAGCTGGCAAAATAATCTTTTTCATGAGTAAGGCGAGTGTGAAAATGGGAGTAAAAGGGAGAGTAACTGAGAAGACCGTCAGTCGCGGATTTTATCTAATAAGTCGCTGAGCTGCGTGACTTCGTCGTCGGTTAGCTTGTTGAGCAGCGGCTCACGCTCAAGAATTTTGTCTATTTCAAGCAATAAGGCTAGGCCCGAATCCGTGATGCAGATATCGACGGCGCGGCGGTTGCTAGGGCACACTGTGCGCGTCACAAGCTTTTTGGCTTCCAGCTTATCGACAATACGGGAAGCGTTGCTGGTCTTATCCAGCATGCGCTCTATGAGCAGATTGACGGTAGCAGGCTTAGGATGCTGACCGCGCAGAATACGGAGTATGTTGAACTGCGGCAGCGTAATGCCGAATTGCTTGAACTGGCTTGAGTTGCGCTGCTGCACCCACCCGGCGGTGTATACTAGGTTGATTAACCCCTTCTGAAAGGCATCTTTAAAGACTGGCTGTTTGATTTCGTCTTCTATTTTCATGATAAGGAAAAGGGTACCTTGGAAAGGCGTTGCAAATATATGTACATACATTTAATGTTGCAACACCGTTTCCAAAAATATTTTAAATTATTAATTCACTTATTTCAGCAGATAGCCGTTTTGTGCTATTCATCGTAAAAAGCAGCCTTTCATTTTGCTTCATGAATATACTGCATAAGCTACTTTTTCTGCTGCTATTCTTCTCATCTGCTCTTGCCGCCCCACATCAGATTGCGGCTCAATCCAAAACCGCGCCACCTGCCGGGACAATTGCCACTAATTCAACGGACCGGTTTGTTCTGCAAGATGGTGCTGTTGTGTTGGTGCAAGGAAGTCGTTCAAGTCCGCTTTCCAAGAATGTGATGCTGTCTAATGGCACCAAAATAAATTATAAAAGCGGAATAGTCGAATTTGCGACGGGTAAGAAAACGACGCTCCGAGAAGGCGACTACGTGAAAATGAACGGCGACATTGTGTATGCCACGCCTGCCAGCGCCGCCGCAGCCCGCAGCGACAATTCGGTACCGGCTACTGCGCAATACAACAAGTATGTGGAGCGCGGTACCACTGTCACAAGCACTGCCGTAGCGGCAACGCCCGTTTCCGAGGAACTGACGGGCTTACTCACGCGCAAAATTCAGCTCCTGAACCAGAAGATCAGCTTGATGACACCCAATCCTGCCAACCAAGCGGCTTTGGACAAGCTCAACCAGCAACTCAAGACGCTCGATGCGCAAATAAATCGATGAAGCTCTCCTTGTCGAAATGGGCTTTATGTGTCCAGATGGTGCAAGAGCCCCTCTTCTTCGCGAACTAAGCCGAATGGCTCATTCTGAACGATAAGTAAGCCATCTAAGTCGCAGATTTCGGCTAGGCCACTGATTTGCAGTGCCCCCAGATTGCCAACGAAGTTTCGACCATGCACCCCATCATGGTTTGGAGGCCATACGCTCGGGTTTCGCGCAAAATACGTAGCCCGTTACGGTAGCCACCTGCCTTCATAAGCTTCATGTTTACGCCGTGAAACTGCTGCGCTATGGCTTCGAAATCGGCTGAGTCCGTTACGGATTCATCGGCGAAGAGCGGCCAAGGCGAGCGGCTACGCATATACTGGTAGTCGGTGGCGTGAGTGGCGGGCAGGGGCTGCTCGAGTAGGCGCACCTGCAAGCCGGGCAAAGGTGACACTCGCTCCACAAAAGTCAGCACAGCATCGGCATCCTTCCAAGCTTCGTTGCCGTCGATGATGAGTGGCCGGCCGGGCAGCAGGCGCGTGATTTCGCGCAATAGGTCGTAGCCGCTTTCCTCGTTCACTTTCACTTTCAGAATCTGAAAGCGGGCCATCTGCTGCTCTCGCACAAACTCGGCTACTTCGCCGGGGGCCATGATAGGCAGCGTAAAGGCCGTGGGTACGGCGCGGGCTGGTTCGGGGGCGCCTAGCCATTGCCAGACCGGCTGACCCGCCTCAGTTGCGGCCCACTGCACAAACGCCGATTCGATGGCAAAGCGCAAGGCGTGTGCCGGTGGATGGGCCGCCAAAAACTCCTGCAACTCACCCTCAGTCCGTATTCTATCTAAGCCCGCATGCAGCAAAGCTGTGAACTCTAGCTGCAAGGCTTCGGGAGTTTCGCCGTAGCGAATATTGGGAGCTGCCTCCCCATTCCGACGGGTCCTCCTTTCGAATCCTGCACCCGAACTATCAGGTTGGTTTTAGTGGTAGAGGCGTTGCGCGAGATTTTCCAAGTGAAGCGCAACGGTAAGATGAGCGGGGTGAGCGTCCAGACAAGCATGCAGTAACGAGAAAAACCAAAGCTAGCAGTATAAGCGCCTATATTCGACTCTGTCAAACGACTAGTTACCTTTTATTGTAACCAACTAACTGTTTGCTGCTAAGACACGGCTGCGCTTTAGTGCCGCCGATGATGCCACGCTTGCGATGCGCAGGGTTAAACAGTTCGCTTAGTCACCTCCGTCAATAGGGCCGTAATGTGGTCTTGTTGGCGTTGTTGAACCTCCAGAATAAATTGGGTTGTTGAGTGCAAACCACAGACAGCCGATAGGGAAGCCCAAAAACCTATCTTTGCTACCTTCACCCTCCTTCCCTTTGCTGCCGCGTATGAAGTTTTCGCGACTTGTCCCGTCGTTCTAGTCCTGGCCCTAGTGGCTGTGTTGCTTACTGTTCTCTCCAATTATCAGCTACTTTCCCTCGACCCCGCAGTGGCTCGAGCAGCGCGCTGGTTGTTTCTGGCTGCCTTTGTGGCCTATGGTGTTCAACGCCGCTCCCTCACGTTCTGGATTGTGGTTAGCATGTTTGTTGGGGCCGAAATTGGCAATGACTTCCCGGAATTTGCCGTAAACCTGAAGGTGCTTAGTGACGTGTTCTTGCGGCTCGTCAAAACTATTATTGCGCCGCTGGTATTTGCCACGCTGGTGGTAGGCATTGCTGGCCACGCCGACTTAAAGCAAGTGGGCAAAATGGGCCTCAAGGCCCTGGTGTACTTCGAGGTTATTACCACGTTTGCCCTTTTTATCGGGTTGGCGGCCATTAACCTCACCAAGGCTGGGGTCGGCATCAGCCAAGCGGGTGTAGCCGCCGAAGCCGAGAAGCTGGAGCCCGTGAAGCAAACGACTTCGGATATTATCCTGCACATCTTCCCTGAGAACATTGCCAAATCGGTGGCCGAAGGGCAGGTTTTGCAAGTGGTGGTATTTGCCATCATCTTCGCTATCGGGCTGGCGATGGTGCATCAGAACAAGCGCCGCCCGATGCTGGAAATAATCGACAGCTTGTCGGAGGTGATGTTTAAATTCACCAACGTAGTCATGTTCTTTGCCCCAATTGGGGTGGGTGGCGCCTTGGCGTACACCGTGGGTAAGATGGGTTTCGAGCCGCTTAAGAATGCTTTTTATCTGCTGCTTACGCTCTATGCGGCGCTGCTGGCGTTCTTGCTGCTGGTGTTGCTGCCCGTGGCGTTGCTGATGCGCATTCCGGTTAAGCGTTTTGTACAAGCCATTGCCGAACCTGTGAGTATCGCCTTTGCTACCACGTCGTCGGAGGCCGCGTTGCCGCGGGCTATGGAAGCCATGGAAGGCATCGGGGTTCCGCGCCGTATTGTGGCTTTTGTGATGCCAACTGGCTACTCCTTCAACCTCGATGGCACTACGCTTTACTTGTCGTTGGCGGCAGTGTTTGTGGCGCAGGCCGCGGGCGTTGATTTGTCGTTTGGGCAGCAGCTCGTGATGGTGTTTACGCTGATGCTTACTTCTAAGGGTGTAGCGGGCGTACCGCGGGCGTCCCTCGTGATTTTGCTGGCTACGGTGGCTTCGTTCAACTTGCCTTCCTGGCCGGTGTTCATCATCCTGGGCATTGATGCCTTGATGGACATGGCCCGGACTGCGGTCAACGTAATCGGCAACTGCCTGGCTACGGCCGTAGTGGCCCGCTGGGAAGGTGAATTCGTTGACAACTATGTAGCTCCCGAGCCCATTGAAGGCTTAGCGGAAGTTGATAGCAGCTTGGTCCAGCAGTCACATTAGCACCTGGCTCTTACTGTCAAATCTTGGCCTCTGCCCTTCTCTGGGTGGGGGCTTTTTTGTGCCTGATGCGTTATCAATTCAGGCTGAATTACGAGCAAGCGTCCGTTGTTAAAATCTGCCTTTGTGGAAGGCGCAGGTCCCGGCTATGCGCTTTATCTTCGTGTTTTCAGGAGCAACAAAAGTGGAGCAGGAACTACAGCGCAAGATTATTCATCTGGACATGGATGCTTTCTATGCCTCGGTGGAACAGCGCGACCAGCCTGCTCTACGCGGCCGACCAGTGGCCGTAGGCGGCTCGCGCCAGCGGGGGTGGTAGCAGCGGCCAGCTATGAGGCGCGGCAGTTTGGCGTGCGCTCAGCCATGGCCTCGTCGGTGGCGTTGCGCAAGTGCCCAAACTTGGTGTTTGTGAAGCCGCGCTTCGAAGTATACAAGGAAGTTTCGCGGCAGATACGGGCCATTTTTGCCGAATACACGCCGCTGATCGAGCCTTTGTCGCTTGACGAAGCCTACCTCGACGTGACGCACAACCTAAAGCAAATCAGTTCGGCCACGCAGCTAGCGCAGGAAATTAGGGCTCGGATCTTGGCCGAAACACAACTAACCGCTTCGGCGGGCATTTCCTATAATAAATTCCTGGCCAAGCTGGCGTCCGATTACCGTAAGCCCAACGGACAATTCGTAATCAAGCCGCACGAAGGATTGGCATTTGTAGAAACGCTCACGGTTGGGCAGTTTCACGGCATTGGGCCGGCCACGGTGGCCCGGCTAAACCAGCTCGGCATTTTTACGGGCTTAGACCTGCGCCAGCAAACGGAGGCGTTTCTGCGGCAGCATTTCGGCAAGGCCGGTACGCACTACTACCACATTGCCCGCGCCGAAGACCACCGCCCGGTAGTGGCCGATCGAGTACGCAAATCCATAGGCTCGGAAAATACCTTCGAGCACGACTTACTAACGCACGAGGAGTTACTGGCCGGGCTCCAACCAATCCTAGAATCCGTGTGGGCGACCAGCCAGCGCGTTGGTGCGGCGGGCCGCACCTTGACCCTCAAGGTGAAATATGCCGACTTCCGGCAGATTACCCGGAGTCGCACCTTCTTGGCTTCCATTCGCACGCCCGAGCTCTTAGCCCAAGTCAGCCATGAATTGCTGGCGGCCCTGATGCCGCTGCCGCTTGGGGTACGCCTACTAGGCGTAGCACTCTCTACTCTCGAAACAGAAATAGAAGCCCCGGACAGCAACTGATGCTGCGGTTCTAACCAATAGAGGCCGCACTTTTGGTTAAGACTTTCAAATGGAACGCGGCGTTGACTTCGCTGGCTGCCGGCGTTTTTTGGGCTTGCGCTTCGGTTTGCGACGCCGGGTCCCGAGGCGCTGGCGCTCGGCTTTACGCTCGGCGCGGGCCTCCAAGCGCTGGGGCAGCCGGGCCGTAAGTTGCTCCCGCACATATTGCGCCAGCACCGAAAGTGGAATAGAATGCGCGTTGCGTACCACATTTAGCACCTCCCGTCGGCGCAACCAGCTCACACCGGTTAGGCCCCGGGCCATCAGGAACTGGCGGACTTCTTCCAGCAGCAGCAAGTCCGCCACGGCAGCCCGCTCGACGGTGGCGTTGTAGAGAGCCGGCCGGTGCACGCGCAACTGGCCCGGCGAGGCCACTAGCACTCCAACCCATTCGGGCAGTAAAGGCAGCAGCTTGGGTAAGTGCTTCTCGGTGACAATGAAGGAAACGAAATCGTAGGCGCCGGCATAGCACCCTAGCTGCCGACTTACCCGCTGAAGCGTATCCCCGTCGCCTTTCACCTCATATCCGTGCATGAACTGCTCGGTGATGTGCACTACATCAACGCGGGTACTGCCAGTGGGCAGTTCATCGACGTACACGCCGCCCGTGAGCAGCGGATAAAGTAGGGCGCGGATTTCTGGGTCATTCATTGCGAGCCACAAGATACAGTACTCATAGCGTTGGAAAAGTATCTGGTGTGCCCCATGTTCTATCTGGCCTCTTCCTACCTCGCTTCCTGCGCGACTTCCTCCAGGAAAGAGGTGAACCGAGGGTGAGGTCTGCTTCCAAGCGACAACATGGCTGTTAGCAATCAACCAGTGTAGTTGCAGGAATAAATTTTCAGTTGGCGCGTTAAACTCCGCCTTTGTTGCTTGATCTATGAAAATGAAAACAGCACACCTTCTTTTGCGATGAAAACAACCCTATTTAAGTCGCTGGCACTGGTTTTTGCGCTTCTGACCACGGCCCTAACTGTCCCTGCCCGTGCTGGGCAGCCCAAAGACAACCATCCAGTGCGCCGCGAAATGCAGGCGTATATCGAGCAGAATATGCTGCCCGTGGTGCGACAGCAGCGCCAGAAGCTAGAAACCCAGCTCGCCACCGCCGACAAAGCGCAACTCGCCATTTACCGCACCCAACTCAAAGAAGTGCGTCAGCGCAGTCAAGCGCTGCGGCAGAGCTTCCGCAACACCCCAAGTGCTGCTCCTAACACCACTGAGCCTACTAGCCCGCGCACTCCCCTTTCCGAAGCGCAGCAACAGCAACTTCAGCAGCTCCGCACCGAAACTCGGACCATCATGCAACAGGTGAACCAGATGGCCGAAAAGTATGCCAGCAACATCTCGCAGGTGCTCCAAGAAGTGCAACCGCAGAAAGAGAAATGGGCAACTGATATGCAGGCTATTGTAGTTAAAAATACTACGCCCGAGCAGCAAGAGAAGCTAAGCCACTTCCGAGGAGGCCGCATGCACCACCGGGTTGGAGCCGGCAGGTTGTTGCGCCCTACTGCTTTCCTTCTGCTAGACCCCGCCGCTCCCACAGCCACGCCTACAACATCTGACCTTGGCAGCACTAGCTTATACCCGAACCCAGCAGTGGCTACCAATCAACTGGAGTATACCGTAACGAAGGCAGGCCCCGTAACCGTGGAACTGCTCGACGGCCGCGGCAATACGGTGCGCACTGTGGCGCAAGAAGTCAAGGAAGAGAAAGGCGTACACACCCTGCAAGTGCACCTCGCCGATTTGCCCAAAGGCACCTACTATTACAAAATCACCACCCGCACGGGCTCAGAAACTAAGCGCTTCGTGAAAGAATAAGCGGCTCCCTTTTGCCGTTACAAAGCCAACTTCGCTACGAAGTTGGCTTTTTCGTTTCGTTGTCTTCCCTTGTTAATACTTAATAGGTGAAACGGTTAGCTGAAGCACCGTCGAAGGCTGCGCTTGCGTAACTCAAACCAACATTTTATGATAGTCAGGTTGCCTTTGGATATGCGCGTGCCTGCTCGAATCCCTTCTATCTTTGCACTCTATGTTCCGTAACCCGCTTACCTGGCTCCTGCTGCTGATTGCCTCTACTGCCCTCGCTGCCTGCTGTGGCTCTGTGCCCTGCGACTGTCGGGATGAGCTAGACGATGCATTGGTTTTTCGTTTCAACACCGACGTTTCTACAACTCAAGGCTTTCGACCCGAAGAGCTTAGTACAGTATACATCCGGCGCGTACCGCTCGATTCTGCACAAAAACCTATAAGTGAGACCATTGCAGTGACTGGTGGCCGGCGTCCGACCGTGCAAACCGTAACCATCAACAACTCCCAACCCTTTGTTCAGAGCGGCACCCGCAAGCTCGACGAATACCGATACACTATCTACCTAGGCACGCGCAGAGCCCCTACTGATAGCTTTATCGTTTCGAACATAAGGTTGTTGGATGATACCGAAGCCGACGGCTGCTGCTCCTGCAATGTCAATCTTGTGAAAAAGCTACAAGTTAATGACGGTCCAGATCTGGATTTGTCTAAGGAATTGTCGGACACGGTACTGCTTAGTCGGAAAAGGTAAGCCCGACTGAACGTCCGTTGGGAGGATGAGTTACGTATAAATCTACAACCCGATAGGGAGCCGCAATGATTTGGTTACCTTCAGTGTTGTCGCTTTATCTATGCTGCCCGAACCTACAATTGTCCGCAAAACTCTCTCGGAGTTCCCTTTTAAATCGACTCTTAGCTTCGAGCCGATTATAGCGTATTGGCAAGCCCACGAGGATGACCCTAATCCTGGTTTGGCCTTGCTGGCACGGGCCATTGGGGAAAAGGTAGCCGAGCAATCTTGGGTACGTGGCCCAATTACGGACGTGTCCATTCTGGAATGCAACTGCGACCTAGTGGAGACGCTTATGCTAGCTATGTTTCCGCCGGCTTCCTTCAAGTCTGATATAAGTGGAGCTATTGCGCCGTTTCAGCGCTATAGCTTCTACCACACGCCCCGCTTTGCCGACGTGCTGCTGACGAGTTCTAAAACCATCAAGCAGCCGCTCAATATTAATAACCGGGTCTTGGAAATTCATTCCACCCGAATGGCTTACCAACTGATTCTAGACCAGGTATACGGCGTGCAAATGCCGCAATACGGCACTATCACCTTCACTGTCCCTGACTACAGCATTGGGCTTTACCGGCATTACGGCGTTGATTTCAACACCACCTTTCTAAAGGTGCGGGTAATAAACGGCCCACGGCCCGAGCTTACGTCAGACCAAATAGAGCGCCTAACCCGTAATCCCCACCGCATCGATATTTGGCAGGAACTGCTTCCCGTCGACCGATTCGAATTGGAAGGCTTCCACATTCTGCACTTAGTCGACGTTACCGACCAAGAAATCTTGTCGGAACTGAAATACGACTTGCTGGAGCGCGATGTGCTGCAAGCCTCCGACCGGTTAGAGCAAATTCAGGAAAAGCTGCGCGTGCTCTTTGGGCGGCCCTTTTTGCAGCTTGGCATTGCGGCCTACGACGAAAAGAAACAAGCTTTTGTGGACTTCGGCCGCAAGATCAACCATAGTTTTCTTACCAAGCAGCTTCACAGCCAAGATGCGGGCTCGGGCTTCCGGCAGATTTACCGCGAGCTGTGGCAAAACCGCCAGCCGCTGGTGCTCGAAAACGTGGAAACCGCTGAAATTCCCGAAGATTTACGCCAGCAGATTCTCAGTCTGGGCATCCGCTCAGCAATTCTGGCATTGCTACCCTATGGCGATGATACTGTGGGCTTGTTGGAACTAGGCTCTCCCAACATTGGTGACCTCGACGAATTTGATGTGGAAACGGTGGCGCAGTTTGTGCCATTGTTTGCAGTGGCCGTGAAGCGCAACGCCGAGGAAATTCATACCCGCGTGCAGGCCATCATCAAAGAGAAATTCACGGCCATCCATCCCACCATGGAGTGGCGTTTCACTAATGCCGCTCAGAATTTGCTGCAAAAGGTGGAAGATGGCAACCGCAACGCCGAAATGGAAGACATTGTCTTCCACGACGTCTTCCCACTGCATGGCTCTTCCGATATCCGCGGCAGCAGCACCGCCCGCAACGAAGCCGTACAGGGCGACCTGATTGAGCACCTCACGCTGGCCAACAAAGTGTTGAAAAAGGCAGCGGAGTTTCAAGCCTTGCCTATCCTCGACGAGCTAAAATTCTACGTCAACAAAAACCTGCGCCGCTTACGGCAGGGCATTGTGTCGGGGGATGAAGTGAGCATTTTCGAGTCACTAAAAACTGAGGTCGAGCCGCTATTCGAGTATTTAGGCCAGAATACACCCGCCTTGCAGCCGGTTATCAGTCAGTACTGGTCGAACATCGACCCGGAGCTTGGCATTGTGTATAAGCGCCGGAAGGCTTTCGAGCAGAGCACCACCATGCTCAACGATGCCGTGAGCGACTATTTGGACGAGGAAGAGGAAAAGGCTCAGCTGATGTTTCCGCATTACTTTCAGCGCTTCAAAACCGACGGCGTGGAGTACAACATCTACGTGGGCGCGTCGCTAGTAGAAAACAAGCCATTCGACATGGTTTTCCTGAAAAACCTGCGGCTGTGGCAGCTCCTAGTGATGATAGAAATCACGCGTCGCACGGCCGCGCTCAAGCCCGAGTTGCCGGTTCCGCTTGATACTACGCAGCTAATCCTGGTTCATGGCCAGTCCCTAAGCATTCGTTTCCGGCAGGATGAGCGCCAGTTCGATGTAGATGGCGCTTACAATATCCGTTACGAAATCATCAAAAAACGCATTGATAAGGCAACTGTAGAAGGTAGTGGCGAACGGCTCACCCAACCCGGTCATATTGCCATTGTGTACACGCAGCAGCGCGAAAGCGAAGAGTACTGCGAATACCTCGACTACCTTCAGGACCGTGGCCTATTAGAGCCCGAAGTAGAAGAGTTGGAGCTTGAAGAGTTGCAGGGAGTAAAAGGCCTACTAGCTCTGCGAGTAAAGGTGAAGATGTAAAGAGACGAAAGGAGGTTGAGAGTTGGTTCTCAGCCTCCTTTTTCATTTTCTGCCAACTTCACTCCTTCTCGCCACCACAGCCGCAGGGCAGTGCGCAGCAAAATCAGCCACAGCATGCCAGCGGTAAATCCGGCGAGTACATCGGTGGGGTAATGCACGTGCAGATAGATGCGAGTAAGGCCAATAGTCACGGCCCATAGTACCAGCAGTACACTCCAAGCCGGATGATGGCGGTGGCGCCAGAGCAGCCACGCAAAACAGCCGTAGAGGGCCATTCCAATCATGGCGTGGCCGCTTGGGAAGCTCAGGCCCTGCTGGAAGAACAGGGCCGTAGAGGGCCGAGAGCGGTGATAATGAGTTTTGAGCAGCTGATTGAACAGCGAAGCTCCGGCCACCGCCAGAAATAGTTCTAGCGCCTCGCGCTTGCGTCCGCGCCAACTTAGCAGAACGGGCCCTACTATACCTGCTACCACTAGGAAAGGAAACGAAGCAAAAAAGGTGATGAACCGCGCTACAGAAGTCAGCCAGGGTTGCGCGGCGCGTAAGTGGTCCATATGCTGGAACCCCCAATCATCGAATTGCGCCGAGCGTGCTACAAAAACCACCCGCGTCAGGTAGAAGAACAGCAACAGTGACACGATAAACACGCCCCCTAGTAACAGTACTTCCAACGTCAGAAAACTAAAGAGAGCGAGCAGACGGGCAGTGATAGATTTTCTCATCACAGGTAGCACAGATTTCTCGGTAATTACGCAGACGCCACTCCTTTAGGTTGACTATAACCATGTAGAGCCCGCTTCAGCGGAAATCATCTAAACGCAGAAAGCCGGTCCATTGCTGGACCGGCTTTCGGGGTGCGCTCGGGGAGACTCGAACTCCCACACCTTGCGGAACTGCCGCCTGAAGACAGCGCGTCTACCAATTTCGCCACAAGCGCAGAACTGTTACCAAACCGCAAATTCTCGTTCGGAGAGCTATTTGGTTCTGCAAAGATAAGGGCATTTTCTGAGTGAAGGCAAGTTCTTAGGCAAAAAACCAAACAAATCCTCCCGCAAAAACCTGCCCCTAACGCTTATTCAGGCTGTTTTTCAGTTGATTGCGCTTGAATTTTCAACGGTTTGCGAGCCCGAATTTCCAGCTGTTTCAGCAGTGGAATTGCCACAATCAGCCATACGAGCCCGGCTGTAAAGCCAGCCAACACGTCGGTAGCATAGTGTACACGCAGGTAAACTCGGGTCAGGCCGATGAGGGCTATTAGCAGCACTAACCCGCCAATCAGCAACCAGCGCCAACTTGCCCTACGGATGTAGGTGTACGCCAGGTAGATCAGCAAGCCGTAAAACGAGGCGGAAATCATGGCGTGCCCGCTCGGGAAGCTGAGCCCCGACGCCGACACCAAGGGCAGCAATGGGCGGGGACGCTGGTAAAACTGCTTAAGCGCTAAATTGAGCGTGATGCTGCCAAGCGCTACTACTGGCACGAGCAACGAATTCCAGCGGTGCTTGCGTACCAGCAGAAACCAGTTGATGAGCAGGCAGGCCGCCACCGTAATAAAATTGCGCGAGGCAAAGAACGTAACGGCTTCCACCCATTGCTGCCGCGGCCCGAGCAACTGCCGCGTCCAGCGGAAAGCGGCGGCATCGAAGGTAGCTGCATCCTGGTCGAAGACTTCACGGCTTAGCGCCAAAAACCCCACTACCCCGCAATGCCAAGCACCAGCGTAACCGTGAATTCGGTAAGAAAAAGGATAGCAATGGCTCGTAAGCGGCGCAAATGCCTAGTCATAAGCAACAAGAAAGCGTAAGCAATGATGCTTAAAACCCGGAGCTACGTAGGCCCGGTGACAACATAACGGGTTCGGCTAGGCAGCCGTTGTCTAGCGAAATGTACTTGCCAAGTGAAAATGCATGTTTGCTTCTCTTCCTGATGCTGGCTTCGACCGAGTAGCGGCCTTCTATGACCCGCTGAGCCGACTCGTGTATGGCCCGGCACTCCTACGCGCTCAGCAACATGCCTTAGCAACTGGTTTGCCACCCGGCGCGCCGCATTTGCTTGTTATCGGCGGCGGCACAGGAGCAGTACTGCTGGAAATATTGCGCTTACGGCCCCAAGCCACCATTGTATACCTAGAAGCTTCGCCACAGATGCTCGCCAAAGCTCAGGCCCTGCTGCACCGTCAGTACCCAACAGCCACGCAGCAAGTTGTATTTCAACTTGGGACCGAAAAAGTTCTAACCGAACCAGAGGTTTTCGACGGCATCATTACCTTTTTCTTTCTTGATCTTTTCGACCCGCAACGGCTACGACAGGTGGTAACGCAATTAAACGCGACCCGCCGACCTATGGCTCCTTGGCTGCTTGCTGATTTTGCACCGCCTCAGCGGTGGTGGCAGCGCGCCCTACTGATGGCTATGTATCATTTTTTCCGTTTCACAACGGGCATTAGCGGCCGCGACATGCCTCCTATACAGGCGGAACTGGCGCGGCTCGGATTACAGGTAACCAATCAGCAATCCTTCTTCAGAGGCATGGTGCAAGCATCGGTATGGGTGCCCTAGGTTATAAAGAAGGCAAAGCTACTGTGCGCACCTACCCTACTTGGTATCCGGCAACGTCGGCTACCTTTAGCGCGTCCTTCGCTTTCTCTTCTTTCTTTGTTTGATGATTCGGAAAACTGCTACTGCTTTTTTGCTGGCGCTGCCGCTGGCTTTCTGTGAACCTGCGGCCGCGCAGGCGCCTGTCACCTACACGGTTGCTTTTCCTAACGCTGTACACCACGAGGCGCGCGTCAGCGTCACGTTTGCGCAGTTGCCCAACGGGCCGTTGCAGGTCTGTATGGCCCGCTCGTCGCCGGGGCGCTATGCCTTGCACGAATTCGCGAAAAACGTATACGACGTGAAGGCAACCGACTCGAAAGGCAAAGCACTAAGCATCAGCCGCCCTGATCCGTACGGGTGGGACGTAGAAGGCCACGATGGCACCGTCGTGTTTAGTTACACGCTATTCGGCGACCGGACCGATGGCACCTACGCTGGTATTGATGTTCGGCATGCCCACCTCAACATTCCGGCTACCTTGGCCTACGCCCGCGGCCTAGAGCAGCGCCCCGCCGAAGTGAAATTTGATCTGCCAACGGGCTGGCAAGTGGCGTCGCAGTTGCGGCCCGATGCGGCTAAGGGCACTTGGTACGCCCCCAATCTGCAATACCTTATGGACTCGCCTACCTCGCTCGGGCCGCAGAAAATACGCACCTGGAAGGAACAAGGCCGCACCATTGAGATGCAAGTGCTGCACGAGGGCACCGATGCCGAGCTAGACAGCTATGTGGCGCAAGCCAAGAAGGTAGTGAAGGAAGCCGCGGCTGTATTTGGAGAGTTGCCGGAGTACGACTTCGGACGCTACACCTTCGTTGCCAACTATTTGCCCCAAACCAGCGGCGACGGCATGGAGCACCGCAATTCCACTTCCCTTACCAGCAACCGTCCCCTACGCGGCGCCGGCGCCCTCGACAATCTCGGCACGGTGTCGCACGAGTTTTTCCATAGTTGGAACGTGGAGCGCATCCGCCCAAAAGACCTAGAGCCCTTCGATTTCGACCGGGCCAACATGAGCAGCAACTTGTGGTTTGCCGAAGGTTTCACGCAGTACTACGGCGAGCTGTTGCTACGCCGCGCTGGCGCTTACACCGACCAGCAGTATTACGAAGAAGCGTTAAACGGCCTCGTCAACTCTATTTTGCTGTCGCCGGGGGCAGCTAAGTATTCGCCGGTGCAAATGAGCCAGCAAGCGCCGTTCGTGGATGCGGCCGCCGCCATTGACCCCAATAACCGCACAAACACGTATTTGAGCTACTACTATATTGGTGGGGCCAACGCTCTGGCCTTGGACTTGGAATTGCGCGCCAACCACAAAACCACCCTCGATGCCTTTATGCGTGCGGTGTGGCAGCAGCACGGCAAACCGCAGCGCAACTACGCTCCGGAGCGCCCTTATACCATTCCCGATTTGCAGCGGGTGCTAGGCGAAGTGAGCAAGGATACGGCTTTTGCCGGCCGCTTTTTCCGCGAGCATATCTATGGGCATGAGTTACCTAAATTCGAGCAGCTCCTAGCTCCCGCAGGCTTGCAACTCCGCAAGGCCAAAGCCGGGCAAGCAAGCCTCGGCCTCAACCGCTTCCAGTTCCTGCCCGATAGCAGCGGCGCGTTGCTACCCTCCACATCCATCATTGGCAGCCCGCTTTACGTGGCCGGCCTCGACCGGGAAGATGTGCTGCTCAAACTAGATGGGCAGCCGCTGAAGCGAGCCAAAGTGCTGCAACAGCTACTAGCCAAGCACAAGCCCGGTGATGTGGTACCGCTGGAGGTGCGCGCCCGCGACGGTGTCCGCACCGTGCAGATTAAGCTACAGGAAGACTCAATGCTGGAAGTAGTGCCACTGCCGACTGCTACGCGCCAACAGTTGGCATTCCGCAAAGAGTGGCTTAGCGGCAAGGCGAAGTAATTGTCATTCCGACGTAGGAGGGATCTGAGGAAAATTGTTGAATGAAATAATTCAGATTCCTCTTGCGTCGGAATGATAACCTTGCTCATCTGCTTCTAATTATGCCCTCCCCACCCCTCGACCGTCGTTTGTGGCTGCTGTATACCATCATCTTGGTCGATATTATTGCGGGGGCAGCTATTGGGCCCGTGATGCCGGAGTTTGTGCGTGGGCTACCCGAGCCACAGTTGTGGCTGCTACTCGGGATGGGCATATTCTTGGGCGTGCAGCTGTTTTCAGCCCCGCTGCTCGGGCGGTTGAGCGACGGGTATGGGCGGCGGCCCATTTTCATTGTGTCGGCGGTGGGTACGTTGTTGGCGAATGTGTTGCTACTGCCAGTACGGGCGGGGTTGTATTTCGTAAATCGCGCCTCCGATGGTGCTACCAACGGCATGTATTCAACCGTGCGCTCGGCCATCACGGATATTTCGCCGCCCGAGCGGCTGTTCAAGAATCTTGGTTTAGAGGGCGCTATTATTTCGTTGGGCTTTGTACTAGGCCCAATGGCGTCGGGGGTGCTGCTCACCACTTTGCAGGTGCCACCTACGCAGCAGGCCGCTTACGTGATACGGCTGGCGGTGGTGCTGGCGGCTCTCAATATCGGCTTGAGCTTGCTGCTACGCGAAACCCACTTGCAGCGTAACGGCGTCCGGGGCAGTGAGCTACTAGCTGAATTAGGTCGTTCTGTTAATCCGCTTACCCTCTGGTCGCGGCTGCAAGAAAAAGATGCCCGCAACCCCGGCATCCGCCGAATTGTGCTTACGCAAGTAGCTCTCACGCTTAGCACCGGCTACTATGTGTACTTTGTGCTCTACATGAGCTTGGGCGAGTTGCACATGGATGCCCGCACCATCTCCTACTTCTTTATGTTTTTCGGCGCCCTTAGCATTGTGCTGAATTACGGGTTCTATACCTACCTCGCCGACCGTATAAATCAGCGCCGCGCTATTGTATTGCTGGCCCTGCTAGGCACACCGGTATTAGCAGGCTACGGACTGTCAGGGTCTTCCCGCGAAGCGTTTGTGGTACTTGTCGTTTTCGACTGCCTCACGCTTTCCTTGATTCAGGGCTTGCTAGAGGGTTTACTGGCCCGCCGCACTACCGAAGTAGACCGGGGCGAGATTTTTGGGCTGAATCAGGCCTTTCAGGGACTAGCAAGCTTCGCCTCCACGCTGGTTTGTGGGTTGCTATCGATACTGGACTTGCGGCTGCCGTGGGCCTGGTTTACGTTGTGCTTGGCGCTGGTAGCCGTGTTGGCCTGGAACCGCACTCCGGAAGTACCTCCTACTGCGGCTGAAGCATAGCGAAGTGCCGCCAGATTAAGGGCCGTTTCTGCACGTAGCCTGGCAGTTTCCCCTTGCTCATAGCACAGTTAAAAATAGAGGTGAATTGCTGTAATGAATGTTGGTGCTAGGCGATAAATACGTCAAACTAGACCGCACACGCTTCATTACCTACCATGCCTATCTTCGATAATATAGCCAAAGCCGCCAAAGACTTTTTTGTGGAAGGCGACGATACTCCGGCAACTTCAACCACCGCGGGCAAAGCACAGCCAGTAGCTAGTCCCACCCCTTTTGTTGCGGCGCAGCCTGGCACGCCTACTACCCACAACGCTTCCATAACGCAGCCCGAGCAACGCCACGTAGACCATATTGCGGGGCTTTTGGCCGGTGATGGCAAGGACTTCGCGGCCTATATGAAAATGGTGAAAAGCATGGCCGCCGCGGGTATGTCGGGCCAACTGCTCTACCAGACAGCTTTCAACGCTTTTGCTGCCATCAATGGCTCCACTGTGCCCGGGCTGCTGGCTTCGGCTGCTAAGTACGAAACCGTGCTGGAATCAGACCGCAACAAAGTGCTGGAGCGGCACCGAGAAAAAATGGGTGAAATCAAAATCAACAACGTCGCCCGAGCACTCTGCTGCAACTAACGACCCAAGAGCAGCAGTTGGCCCTCGACATTGCCGAGCTAACCAAACAATTGCAAGCAAAGCAACAGCAACTAACCGCTACACAGCAACAGCTTACCGAAGAGCGACAAAAAACTCAATCGGCGCTGGTCAGCTACGAAGCCGCCAATGCCAGCGCCCTAGCTGAGCTACAAACTCACCGCAAAGCCGCCGAAACCTTTCTGGCAACCTCCGCAGCAGTAGGGTAAACAAACTGGCCTGCGTTACGGGCATAGGCTAGCCGATGGCTTGGGAAAAGCTGGAAATGCTTGGCGCTTATGTTATCTTTCAGGAAAATGCACCTCTGATGCAGCCTTTGCGTTGGAGGTGTACTCCCTGTGGTATCAGCCTCAACTGACCTTTCCGCTGTTTTATGCTTCGTCTTTCTATTTTTCTGGTAAGTGTGCTGCTAGCTGGCTCCGCGGCGGCTCAAACCACCCCTATGGCTAATGCCGGTGTTGCCACGTCGTCGCCTACCTTGCCTGGCGTACTAGGGCCCCGCCAAAGCTTCCGCGTCAATGCTGGGTTTATGACGGCGGGCCGGTACGGGTCGGCCTCGTATGTTAGTCCAGAGATGGGCTACAAGCTCAGCAACCGACTGACGGTATTCACGGGCTTAACCTACATGCGTCTTAACCCTGGCCTGACCACTTACGCTGCTGGTGATGGCGCGCCTCGCGCTTGGAGTGGCACCAACCAATACCTCATACAGGCGGGTGCCCAATACGCCGTGTCACCGCGGCTGGCCCTGACGGGTACCGCATGGAAGGATCTGTCGAATTCCGTGCCGCGGGGTATGGTGGTGAACCCTTATGCTGGATTTGGTGGCAACATGGGCTCCGGCATGAGCTTACGGGCCGACTACATGATAAACGAGAACATCACCATATCAGGCGGCATCCGGACCAGCAACGGACAGTCGAGCATGTATCCTGGTTACTCGCCCGGGCTAACCGGCGGCGGTATCTGGTAGCAATACTTCCTGGAACTACGTACGATATAGAATTAGCAGCAAGCCTCGGAAACCTTCCGAGGCTTTGTTGTTTCTTGCACTCACCACCTCCAACCACCACGGCATGGCTCTTCGCCCCACGTATCTTCGCAACGAAGCCCTGAAAACCATTCGTCCCAACTACCCGGGCAACAAGATGATAGGGGCACAATTCTGCAACGGGGAAGAGCTATACGAACCGAGCTTCAGCACCGTACTGCGCTGGCAAACCTCTAAAAACCCGCAGAAAGAAGAAAAGAAGGCCGATACCTGGGTGCCCGAAGTAGTGGACTGCTCTGCATTTCTGAAAAGCCAGGAAGATGGCCTGGTCTGGCTCGGGCATGCCTGCTTTCTGCTGCGCGTTGGCGGCGTCACGCTGCTCACCGACCCGGTACTGTTTTCGTCGTTTGGTTTGCGCCGCCGCCACGAGCTTCCCTGCCGCGCGGAGGACCTAACGGGCATCACCTATCTGCTGCTCAGCCACGGCCACCGCGACCATCTCGACGCGGCGTCCATCAAGCAATTAGCGCGTCAGAACCCCAATATGCAAGTGCTGACCTCGTTGCGCATGGCGCCGCTGATCCGGGATATGGCACCGGGGTTGCAAGTGCAGGAAGCCGGCTGGTGGCAGCAATACAACCTAGGCGACAACGCGCCCTTCGAGCTGTTTTACTTGCCAGCCTCTCACTGGCACCGCCGCGGCCTCAACGACCTGAACCGCGTGCTGTGGGGCAGCTTCCTGCTCCGCACGCCTGACTTCCGTACCATCTACTTCGCCGCCGATACCTCCATGGCCGACCATTTCGAGGAAATCGAGAAGCAGTTCGGCCCGCTCGATATTGCACTGATGCCCATCGGCGCCTACAAGCCCGCCTACATGATGCAACTGAGCCACGTGAATCCGCACGAAGCAGCTAAAGGGGCCAACCAACTGCGGGCCGGCCACGTGGTGCCCATGCACTACGGTACCTTCGACCTGTCCGACGAGCCAGCTTCTGAGCCGCTTCACGAAATCCAAACTGTGGCGCACGGTGGTATGTTGCGCGGGGAACTGCACACGCCCGCCGTGGGGGAAGTGATGCGGTGGCAGGATTGGGAATAGGAGTCTATGCAAAATTGGGAGTTCCTCGTGGTTTAGCGATTAGCTCGGCATTGCGTTTAGCCGCGCTGTGTAGTTGCAAGCGTGGCTGTATCTTTACCTCCCTGTTTTTCGGCCTGCTATGTCTCCTACCCTTATTCTGAGCCTGATTGCAGGCTACTTTGTTGTTCTCATCATCATTTCGATTCTGACCTCGCGCAAAGCCACGAGCGAATCGTTCTTCATTGCCAACCGCAATGCCCCTGGTATATGGTGGCCTTCGCTATGATTGGGACCTCCCTTTCCGGGGTCACGTTCATTTCGATTCCGGGCATGGTGGCCACGCAGTCGTGGAGCTATATGGCGGTGGTGCTGGGCTATACCGTGGGCTACCTCGTGATTGGGACGGTGCTGATGCCCATGTACTACCGGCTGCGGCTGGTAAGTATTTACACGTATCTGGAGCAACGATTTGGGTTTTGGAGCTACAAAACGGGTGCGTTTTTCTTCTTGATTTCCAGAGCCGTGGGGGCCGCGTTCCGCTTGTTCTTGGTGGCGGGCGTGCTGCAATTTGCCGTCTTCGATTCGTTGGGCGTGCCGTTTGCTGTCACCGTGTCGGTCAGCATCTTCCTGATTTACCTCTATACCTTCCGCGGCGGCCTCAAAACTATCCTCTGGACCGATACTTTCCAGACCATGGCCATGCTAGTTTGCGTGGCCGTGAGTATCTACCTGATGGCCGATGAATTGAACCTCGGCTTTGCGGGTCTGATCAAAACCGTGCGCGAAAGCGCCATGTCGCAGATCTACTTCTCCGACGTGAAAGACGACAAGTATTTCTGGAAGCAGTTTGCTTCTGGTGCTTTCATCACCATCGTGATGACCGGCCTCGACCAGGATTTGATGCAGAAAAACCTAAGCTGCCGCAACCTCGGCGACGCACAGAAGAATATGTTCTGGTTCACCATTGCCATTGTGGTGGTGAATGTGTTTTTCCTTTCGCTCGGGGTGCTACTCTACCAATTTGCCGCTGCGAAAGGCATTGCGCTGCCTACCAACGCAACCACCGGCAAAATCATCGGCGACAACGTGTTTCCGCTGCTGGCCACCAACCATTTCACGCTCTTCGCGGGCGTAGTATTCATCCTCGGCATCATTGCCGTAACGTACGCCTCCGCCGATTCGGCCCTCACGGCCCTCACCACCTCGTTCTGCGTGGACATGCTCGACATCAAGCAGTACGAGGAAAACAAGCAGCGGCAGGTGCGGCAGCTCACGCACTTCGGCTTCTCGCTGGTGCTCATCGTGATTATCCTAATTTTCCGGGCCATCAACGACCAAAGCGTTATTACGGCCGTGTTCAAGGCGGCCGGCTATACCTACGGGCCATTGCTCGGGCTTTACGCCTTCGGCCTGTTTATGGGCCGCGGCCTCCATGACCGGCTGGTACCGGTGGTCTGCGTAATTGCGCCCCTGCTTACCTACTTCATCAATGCTAATTCCAAGGCTTGGTGGGGCTACGAGTTTGGCTTTGAAATCTTGATTCTCAATGGCTTGCTCACCTTTGTTGGGCTGCTCGCCATTTCGCGTCCTCGACTTGTTACAGAATTGAACCCTGTTGGGTAAGGGTTGTTTAGGAAGAAGCGTACGTACCTTTGCTGTTTGTGGCGCAGAAAATCTGGTGGATCTGCTGTGCAACGGCTGTTATAGCGCTGGAATTGTTGTGCTTACCGTGTACTAGTTTCCTGCGGCTTCTAAGGCTAGGTGCGCTACTTTATCTTATATGAAACGACTCCTTTGTGTTTTGCTGGCAGGTTTTGCCTTTGCAGCTAACGCGCAGCAGCCTGCTCCTACTACATCGAAGCCCATCGAGCTGAAAGCAGGCCGGATGCAGGTGCAGGCCCGACCCGCTTCCAACCGACCCGATGTAGCGCCATCGTTTCCGGGGGGTGCCGACGCGTTGGGCGCCTTTTTTCAACAGAACATCAAGTATCCGGAGACTTCCGGCGTCAACAATCCTACCGGCAACGTATTGGTAACGGCAACGATTGAAGCCAACGGCCGTCTATCTAATCCGGTGGTGGCGCAGTCGTTGTCGCCGGCCCAAGATGCAGAGGCGTTACGGGTGGTGGCGCTGCTGCCGGCCTTTAAACCCGCTACCCGCAAGGGCCAGCCCATACCAGTGCAAATTAGCCTTCCCGTGCCGTTCGGCAACGGGCAGATTCTGAAGGTAGAGCAGGCGAACAACAAAGATGAATAAATGCAGAAGCGAAAACTTGGAAGCTAGGAGCCGGATGCTATTCCTGCAACTTTTGGCTTCCAAGTTCTCGCTTCTAACTTCTATAAGAGAATGGCCCGAAGCGGAATGAATACCAGCGGTACGACCCTTGAACCGGAAGTGCCCAAGAAAAAATTAACCAAGGAAAGTCTGCGGCACGGGCTGCGGATTTTTCGCTATGTGCTGCCTTATCGGGGCAAGTTTACGGTGGGCATGATTCTACTGGCTTTGTCGAGTGCCACGGTCATGCTGTTTCCCTGGGTGATTGGCAAGCTCACGGATGCGGCGAACGGCAAGCCGTTCGTTTTGCCCAATGGCACGGCTATCAGCATCAACCAAATTGCCATTGGCCTATTTGCCGTTATTGTGCTACAGGGCATTTTCTCGTTTGGCCGCATCTGGTTTTTCACACAGGTCAGCGAGTTTACGGTGCGCGACATACGGCAGGCGCTCTACCAGAAGTTTGTCACGCTCCCAATTCCCTTCTTCGAGAAAAACCGCGTTGGCGCCATCACCTCCCGCATCACTTCTGACGTCGGAATGATTCAGGACTCGTTTTCGCTCACGCTGGCCGAGTTGTTTCGTCAGATTATGACCTTGGTGGTGGGCATTGTGTTCATCATGATGGTATCAGTGAAACTTTCGCTGTTCATGCTGCTCACGTTTCCACCGATTGTGGTGGTAGCCATGGTGTTTGGGCGCAAGATTCGGGTGCTAGCCAAAGCCACGCAGGATGAGCTAGCTAAAACCAACGTCATTGTGGAGGAAACTCTGCAGGGTATCAACACGGTGAAGGCCTTCACGAACGAGCAGTTCGAAACCCAACGCTATACCGCCTCGCTCACGCGCACCGTGCGGGCCGCGTTGAAAAGTAATCTGTATCGGGGTGGCTTCGTGTCGTTCGTCATCATTGGTTTGTTTGGCGGCATCATTCTGGTGCTGTGGCGTGCGGCTTCTCTTGTGGCCGCCGGCCAAATGACTATTGGCGATCTGACGTCATTTGCGCTATACACTATTTTCATTGGTGCCTCGGTAGGCGGCTTGGGCGAGTTGTACGGCAAAGTGCAGAGCACCCTAGGAGCCTCGGAGCGGATCTTGGAAATCTTGGACGAGAAGTCCGAGCCTACTCACCAAACCCGCGTGGCCGGGCTGGCGCCGTTGCAAGTGCGCGGCGACATCGACTACCGCAACGTGGCCTTCCGCTACCCCACCCGCCCCGATTTGCCCGTGCTCAAGGACATCAACTTTGATATTCAGGCCGGTGAAAAGATTGCGCTGGTGGGTCCGTCGGGAGCCGGTAAGTCCACTATTGTGCAGCTGCTGATGCAGTTTTACGAGCTGAGCGACGGCAAGATTCTGATTGATGGCCGCCCGGTCAGCCAGTACGACCTCACGGAGCTGCGCCGCCACATTGGCATTGTACCGCAAGAAACCATCTTGTTTGGCGGCAGTATTCGGGAGAACATTGCCTACGGCAAAACTGACTCCACCGACGAGGAAATCATTGCGGCGGCCCGCAAAGCCAATGCCTGGCAGTTCATCGAGTCGTTCCCCGAAGGCCTCGACACGCTGGTAGGTGAGCGGGGTATCAAGTTGTCGGGTGGGCAGCGCCAGCGCATCGCCATTGCCCGCGCCATCCTGAAGAACCCCGCCATTCTCATCCTCGACGAAGCCACGTCTTCTCTCGACAGTGAAAGCGAAAAACTGGTGCAAGGCGCCATGGACGAGTTGATGCAGAATCGTACGAGCATCATCATTGCCCACCGCCTGAGCACCATTCGCAAAGTGGACAAGATTTTGGTTATCGACGGCGGCCGCATAGTCGAACAAGGCACCCACGATGAACTAGCCCATAACGAAAATGGGTTGTACGCAAACCTGCTGAAGCTGCAGTTCGAGTTGAGTTAGAGCTTACCCGATTTGAAATAGCCCGTCCTGTTGCGTTTACCGAAGCCTATTGTGTGCTGACGTAAAGCACAACAGGACGGGCTATTCAGTCCAAACACCGTCACTTCCCGTACACTCCGTTCACCTATTTGCCAACCCTTAGTTGGCTGCCTGCCATGTCACTCGCGCAAACCAAAAATCGGCTCGGCCTGCTTTCCCTGGTGGTTAGCATCGTGTTGGTATTGGTGAAATTTTACGCCTACTACCTTACTCGTTCGCAAGCCGTTCTGACGGATGCGCTGGAGTCGATTATCAACGTCTTCACAAGTGGTTTTGCGCTTTATAGCATCTACCTAGCCAGCTTACCTAAAGACGAAAACCATCCGTACGGCCACGGCAAAGTGGAATATCTGTCGGTGGGGTTCGAGGGCGGCCTGATTCTGTTTGCGGGAGCATACATCTTTTATAGCGCCACTAGTACCCTGTTTCACCCCCACGAGGTAGCCCGCCCCGATTCGGGTTTGTGGCTGTTAGGTGCTACGGCCGTAGTCAACTTGGCTGTGGGCTACGTGCTAGTACGGGCGGGTCGGCGGCTGCATTCGGTGGCTTTGGTCGGCGACGGGCAGCACTTGTACATTGATGCCTTGAACACCATTGTGTCGTGTACAGCGCTGGCATTGGTATTCTTCACGGGCAATGTGCTCTACGACACCATTGCGGCTTACCTGCTTGGGCTCTTTATCACGGTGAACGGCTACCGAATGCTGCGCAAGTCAGTAGCGGGCCTCATGGACGAATCAGACGTGAAGACCGTGGGCCGCGTAATTCGGGAGTTGCAGCAGCACCGGCAGCCCGCTTGGATTGACGTGCACAACCTGCGAGTGCTGCGCTACGGCGCTGATTTGCACATCGACTGCCACGTGACACTGCCGTATTATTTCAGCCTAGAGGAAGTGCATGCTGAGGTGCACCGCATCGAAGATTTCATTCAGACGCGGTTTGAAGTGGACACGGAAATGTTTGTGCACGCCGACCCGTGCAATTTCTCGGCTTGCTCGCACTGTCACATGCCCGAGTGTCCGGTGCGGCACCACCCCTTCACCCGCGAAATTCCCTGGACGGTAGCCAACACCGTGAAAAACGAGCGGCACCAACTAGCTGAGTCGGAGTAAGAGGTACAATGGCTTTTCACCTCACCCGACGGTGGAATGATATAGCAAACCAATCTGCTTATGCCCTTGCCTCTCCTTGCCCCCGGCGTCACGATGACGGCCGATGAATTTGTGGCTGTGAACTTCCGGTTGTGGCGACAACAGCCGGCAACGCGTCGCAACCACTGGCTTTTGGGGGCAGCCGTGTTCTTGCTGAGTGTAAGCATTGGGCTGGATATGGTGCAAAACGGCCGAATCAATAACCCAAGCACCATAGCATTTTTAACCGTAGGTGTGCTGTATGGCTTGTTTCGTATGAGCCTTGTGCGGTATCAGTTGCGGCGAGGCTACGCAAAAAACGCCGTGCTTCGCGCGCCCACCGACTTCACGTTTGATGCAGAAATGCTCCGAGGTCAAAGCCCAAATGGTCGTTTCGAGACACGCTGGAACACAATGCGCCGGGCCGTGTGGGTGAAACCGAATTGGCTGCTGCTCTACCCCACCGAAGCGGCTTGTTACTACGTGGATTTGCGGTGCCTACAAGCGCCGGGCGCAGCCGAGCAGTTGCTGGCCTTAGTGAGAGATGCCGGAATTACTGTGCGAGAGGTGTAGCTCAAGTACAACGGAGTCAAGCTGCAAGCGCAGGAGTATATAGACGTGAACGAGTTTATCGTTGTCTAACTTCTTGTATCATCAGCTTCCACTCTTATGGCCTCTATACTACAGCATTCCCGCCCTCGTCAGATTCACCGGCGCAATTTGTCGGTTCCAGAGGTGTGGCCACTGGCAGTAGTAGTGCTTGTATTTCTTCGCTGTTGTCTAGCCACCACTTCTTTGAAGCAAACAGAGCCCGAAGTTGACCTACCAGTCACTTCAGGTAGCAGCTGCTTGCGAGACAACCGGCACTATATTATCACCATTAGCAAAGACAACAGACTTTTCTTTAACGTCGATGATGAGCCGTACCGGACTATGGTTATCGAGCAGGTAGCATCACTACATGGTGTTCAACTTACCTACATGCAACAGCAGGAAATGCACCGATTGCCATACATAGGCATGGATGTACGCAGACTGCCAGAGTACTTTTCTTCCTCGCAAATGCAACGTTATGCGCTTCTCAAAACGGGGGTTCCGGCTGGACAGTTAGGAGAGTACATAGATGCTACTCGTCGGGTATTTCGAGAATGTGCTGGTAAGCCAAGCTTCTGCTTCATTCGAGCAGACAAGAAAACGCCTTTTGCTGCTATCCGTCCCATCATTGAGCTTTTGCAGCAGCAAAACATAAACCGCTTCAACTTAAGAACTACTTGGGGAGTGATGTAATATTTCGCTTGCTGCGCTTGCCTAATCACACTGAAACCCGCGCTCCAACGCGGGTTTTATTACTTTTAACCACGAATCAATTTCATTTTCCCCTTTCATGAAAGCACTTCTCTCTCTCACCGCTGGTTTGGCTCTTCTCGTAGCCGCTCCGCAAGTAACTCACGCTCAGATTGCCACTCCTGCTGCTAGCCCCAAAAGCGTCGTACAACAACGGGTAGGTCTTACCGACGTTACCATCACGTATTCGCGCCCAAGCTTGAAAGGCCGCGCTGCTTTCGGTGCCTCATCTCCCCTCGCGCCTCTTGGGAAGCGGTGGCGCACGGGTGCTAATGCCACCACTACCATCAAGTTCTCCGACGATGTGACCCTGGAAGGCAAGAAAGTGCCGGCTGGTGAGTATGGCATCTACACCATCCCGAACGCGGCCGAGTGGACTGTGGTAATCAGTAAAAATACCAAGCAAGGAGCTGATGTCGATGGCTTCAAAGACACCGACAACGTGGCCAGCTTCACCGTAAAACCTTACAAGACAGCTACGAAGGTGGAAACCTTCACCATCAACTTCTCTGACCTCACGCCTGCCACTGCCAACGTGGATATGGTATGGGCAACCACCGGTGCTAAGTTTAAAGTAACATCTGATGTGGACCCCAAAGTAATGGCCCAAATCGATGAGAAAGTGGTGAAAAACGCCACTCCTACCGCCAACGACCTTGCTGCTGCCGCTGTTTATTACTACGACAACAACAAAGACATGAAGCAAGCCCTGACTTGGATACAGAAGGCCAACGAGAAGGACCCTAAGTTCTGGAACGTGCACACCGAAGCTAAAATCCGCATGAAAATGAAGGATTACAAAGGTGCCGCCGCCGCTGCCGAGCAGTCCAAGAAACTCGCGTTGGCTTCTACCCCTCCTAACACCGACTACGCCAAGATGAACGACGACTTGGTAACCGAAACGAAAAAGCCTGCTGCGAAGTAAGCTTCCTACTTAATCTCAAGTAGACAACGAAGTTGACAAAAAAGCCCTCTGCTATAAAGCAGAGGGCTTTTTTGTGTAGTATAGCATCGACACGCAGAACCTGCGAAGGAAAGTTATCATTAGCTTTTTCCATCCTGAAGCAAACTAGCCGAAGGCACGAGGCGCTGGTAACCGGCGGCAAGCAGCATGACCAACCCGCACCCGATGATGTTGAACCACAAGTAGCCGATATCAGTCAGCCAGAACAGCAACAGCACGATAATTTCAGCAAGGATAGCCGCCCAAAATACGGCTCTGCCGCCGATGGATTTCATGAAGAAAGCCACCACGAAAATGCCCAAGATGGTGCCATAGAAGAGGGAGCCGAGAATGTTAACGGCTTGAATTAGGTTTTCGAGCCGGGCGGCAAACGTTGCAAACCCAATACCGAGCACGCCCCACGCAATAGTAGCCCACCGTGAAGCACGTACGCAGTGGCTCCCACTCAGGTGCGGACGGCTAGGGCGATACAAATCAACTACCGTAGTGGAAGCCAGCGCATTAAGTCCCGAAGCCGCCGAGCCCATAGCCGCCGACAGCACCACTGCAATCAGCAAACCGACGAGTCCCTGCGGCAAATACCGCAGCACAAAGGTCAGAAACACATAATCGGTGTCTTTCGCTTCGGCAGAAGGTGCCGCTTTTTTGAGAAGTGCCTGTGCTTCGGTGCGTAATGCGCGAGTGGCTGTGTTGGAAGCTTGCACCTGTGTTTGAGCAGCCGCTAGTTGGTCGGCATCATGGCTGCGCAGAGCCTCTACTAATTGGGTATTAGCGGCTCGCTTCGCCTCAAACAGTTGGCGGTGCTTGTTCTCCAGGGCTTGGAGACTGGGGCCATGCTCTGCCGATTGGGCTACTTGGTCGTGGACCGGACGGTTGAAGGTAAGCGGTGGCGCATTGAATTGGTAGAACACGAAGAGCAGCACCCCGATAAGCAGGATACCGAACTGCATGGGCACTTTCACTAGGCCATTCATCAGCAAACCAAGCCGGCTTTCCGTAATGTCGCGGCCAGCTAAGTAGCGCTGCACCTGGCTTTGGTCGGTGCCGAAGTAGGACAGCGCCAGAAACAAGCCACCCGTCATGCCCGACCAGAAATTGTATCGGTCACTGGGGTCGAAGTGAAAATCGACGAGGTTGAGCTTGCCTTGGTTTCCAGCTACTTGCATGGCCTCTGTGAAGCCCATATCAGCAGGCAGGTAATGCACCAGCAAGTAGCCTGCCACCACCATACCCGTGAAAATGACACCTACCTGCCACTGCTGCGTCACGGCTACGGCCTGCGTGCCGCCAGCCACGGTGTAGAAGATCATTAGGCCGCCAATCAACCAAACCGTCAGGTTGATATTCCAGCCCAAAATGGCCGACAGCACCAACGCCGGTGCATACAGTGAAAGACCATTGCTAAGTCCCCGTTGCACCAAAAACAGCAATGCCGCTAGTGTGCGGGTACGCCTATCGAAGCGGCCTTCCAAGTACTCGTAGGCCGTAAATACCTGAAGCCGCTGGTATATCGGGACAGCGAAAATGGCAATCAGTACCATGGCCAGCGGTAGGCCGAAATAGAACTGAATGAAGCGCATGCCGTCATCGTAGGCCTGGCCGGGCGTACTTAGAAAGGTGATGGCCGACGCCTGAGTGGCAATAATGCTTAGCCCAATGCCCCACCACTGCGCCTGCCGGTCGCCGAGCAGATAAGAATCCATGGTTTGGCCGGCACGCCGCGTGCGCCAAGTGCCATACCCCACAATAAAGAGCAACGTGCCCCCAACACCACCCAGTCGAGTAAGCTCATGAAGCGAAGAGCTGGGTGAGATACGTGAAAAGTCCTACTTCCGCCGCCAGTGCTCCGAGCACCAGCCAGTACCAAGCCCGCCAAGAAGGCAGCAACGGAGGCTTTTCAGTTTCAGATTGGGTGGGCATAAAGGCGGGCAACTAGAGCGAGGAACTGGAAACTAAGAAGCTAACTTCTCTTAAAATGAGAGAAACTGTCGGGCTTACTTGCCCAATGACACCATATTTGTCAAAAGGCGGTACGCGCCGGGCACCCCGGCGGGCAATTCCCGGAAAAGCGAGAGGCCAGTGTAGATATAATGACCTTTGCCGTAGTCGGCAACGAGGATGGCGCTTTCCTTAGCCGACTCGTTGGGGTCGTGGCTACTGATGACAGGTTGGTACTTGGCATCCCACTGCGAGGGATAGTAAAGGCCCTGCTCCTGCACCCACCCTCGAAATCCTTGGCGGTTAGTTTGTTGGGTGTGTTAAGCAATGGCTGTTGCGGCTTCAGGAAGGTAACGGCTGCGTTTTCCACCGTTACCCGGTCGCTAGAAAGGGTAAGCGGGTACGGTCCGATCTGCGGCATCACGGTACCCCGGTTCACTACGTACTGCACCACCATATTGCCCCCATTTTCGACGTAGCGCAGCAACGTAGGCTGAAGGGCCTTGAGCCTATCAATGGTGTTGTAGGCCCGCACACCTAGCACCACGGCATCAAAGCGACGCAGGTTTTGGTCGGTAATATCCTCGGGCTTGAGCAGCGTCACGTTGTAGCCGATCTGGCGGAGCGCGTCGGGCACTTCGTCGCCAGCACCCATTAGGTAACCAATTTCTTGGCCTTTGCGCTTGAGGTCCAACTTCACGAGCGGAGCTACTGCTTCGGGGAACAGCGTTTGCGTAGGAATGTGATTGTACTCGATGGCCTGATAGCCGCGCGAATATTGCTGCCCATCCACGGTAGCTACGGCGCGCAACTCGGTTTTGCCCTCGGCTGCACCGGCGCTAGGCTGCACCTGAAACAGCACAGTTTGCTCGGCGTCTTTGCTGGCTAGGTCAAACGGAATACTAGCAGGCTCGGCTTTCCAGCCCTTAGGTAATGTTAAGGCCAAAGTGCCTTTCACGCCTGCCTTGCCTGCTCGCAGCGTCACTGGTACAGTCTTGGGCTGATTTTCGGCAAAGACGTACGCCCGGCCAGCTATGTTCACGGCTACGGGAGGCACTACGGCCAGCGGGCGGTACTTCTCCCCTTCCACCGGGTCGGTGCTTTTGTATTGAACGGGAATCTGATACGTAATTTGTTTGCCTTGCACGGCCGTATTCACCTCAACAGTTAGAGAACCAGGTGTTTCCGGGTTTCCAACTAACTGTTGCTGCTGAACTACCACTTGCTGGCTCTTATTTTTTGAAGGGTGTAGTCCTTTAGATGCTAAAAGCAAGGAGGTGTCTCCTTGCACGGCTAGTAGCTTAGCAGGAATAGCATACATACCTACTGTGCCCGGCTCTCGCAACCAATAAGGCTGCGACACGGGCACCTGCGCACCGAGTGGCAACTGCAGTGGTAAAGTCAGCGTTTGGCCCTCTAGTAAATCTTTATTTACCGAGTTGTTCAAGTTGAAGCCGTTCACGCTTACGCTTACTACGCCTACAGATGCTTGTGAACGGTTTAGCGCCGTGAGGGCTACCTGCACTGTTTGTCCCGAAGCGACGTTGGCTTCCGTAGCTACAGCTTCCAAGTACAAACCGGCACAAGCCTGAATCAATTTTTCGAGTTCTTGCTGCTTGGTTTCTATCCATGCATAACCAGGCTGCAAGGTGCGGCCTTTGGTCCCATATAGCACTCCCCAAGCGTCCATCTCCTTTCTAACTGCTAATAGCCCTACCACGCTAGCCGACGGATTAGCCGGGTCATACTTCCGAATCACCTCGTCTATCATTTTCCCAATAGCAGTTCCGCCAGGCACCCGATTCCAGGACATATCAATGCCCTCGAACGGATTGGTCTTGGCCTTATCGCCTTTCACATATTGGAGATATTCCAGCGCCTCACCGCGTGTGGCGTTAGAGCCAAATCCCTGGCTTTTGTGCTGTGAACGGCTACGGGCAGCAATTTCACCGTAGCTCTGGCCTAATAGCGGATTGTAAGCCCCCGCATCCACCTTGAGGTAGCCGCTCATGTCTTCGCCGGCCTTCACAAAGAAGCTACCGGTGTTCCAAAAAAGGCGCTTGGGCTGCCATACTTGCACGTACTTCAGTTGCTCGGGAAACCGTTTGGGGTCGCCAGCTGCATCGAAGGCCTCGGCAGCCAGAATGGCGGAGGCAGTATGGTGGCCGTGGCCGGCGCGAGCATCGGGCGGAAAGCGGGTAATAAGCACGTCGGGACGGCGCTGCCTAATCACCCACACCATATCGGAAAGCACTTGCTCTTTGTCCCAAATAGTGAAGGTTTCCTCGGCGGTTTTCGAGAAGCCAAAGTCGTTGGCCCGGGTGAAGAACTGTTGGCCGCCATCGATGCGGCGGGCCGCTAGCAATTCCTGCGTCCGAATCACGCCGAGCTGTTCGCGCAGTTCCGGCCCGATGAGGTTTTGGCCGCCGTCGCCGCGGGTGCAGCTCAGGTAGCCGGTTTCCAACAGACGGCCATTGGCGAGGTAGCCTATCAGGCGGGTATTCTCGTCGTCGGGGTGCGCGGCCATGTACAGCGCCGAGCCTAGCACGTTGAGCTTCTTAAGACCCAGCAGAATTTCTGAAGACGAGTAAGTTTTGGGGGCTTGAGCAAAAGCAATTGAGGCCGGCAGCAGCGGCAGTACCGCCAAAAGGCTGGCAGCACAGAAAGAACGTAGGCGCATCATGAATCGGAGTAAGAGCAATAGCGGTAAATATACAGGCCGATGCGGCAGCTTACCTGCGTCGGCCTCCAAGAAGTACTTGAGCTGCGTGCTGAAAGCAAATTGTTAGGGGTGATTACCAGTGTTGCTGGCCTAGGTTAGCTTCCGGTAGTAGTTGGTTCAACTCCCGAAGGCTGGAAGTGTTGCTTGAAACGGTGATTATCAATTCACACAAAAAAGTCCTCCCAATAACTTGGAAGGACTTTTTCATCAGGCGATAAGTCAGATTATTCTTTTAGCAGCTTCAATGCTTGCTGCTCTCCGCTCAAGCTTAAGCGCAGGTGATACAAGCCTTTCGGTAAGCTAGCTAGTTCGGGCAGCTGGACTTGACTAGTACCAGCACTTAAAAGCAAGGGCTGATTGAATACTGTACGCCCAAGCATGTCCGTTACAACCACGGTGCCGGAGCGGGTGCCATCCTGCGCGGGCAGGGTCAACGTTATTTCGCTGCTGAAAGGATTAGGGGCAGCTATAAGCGCCGCCAGTGCCCCTGCTTTACCGAAACTGACCACTTGGGGGCCATAGAATGTCTCTTTATTGTCAAGGTCTATTTGGCGCAAACGGTAGTAGCGTACACCAGCTTTGTTAGGTTCGATATCTGTGTAAGTGTAACGACGGCGGCCAACAATGCTTCCTTCACTCTGGCTAGGTACAAAGCTCAGCGACCGAAACGTGCGGCTATCAGTCGACACTTGTATTTCATATCCACGGCTATCTACCTCCGAAGCAGTTTCCCAGTTTAACAGCACATTTGCTTCTTGGCGCTTGGCTTCGAAACTAGTAAGAGCAACAGGCAAAGGTCCTTGGCTAACAGTAAAAGTCCTCTGAAAATTTCTGCTATTGTTACTGTAATACATGGTTCCAGTACCTCCACTTTCACATCCTTGAACATTAGCTGTTACAAATACTTCTATTATATAGCTTCCCGGAGTTAATCCTCTTATAATATTTACATTGTTTACAAGGTTAAAGGCATTACCCCAACGCTGGTCGCCTGGATTATACGGTTTGCCAGGATTGTTAGGATTAGGTAAACCGCCTAAGTCAGCTCCAAAACGTAATTGAATCCGTGTAAAATTTTCTATAGGAACATTTCCAGGCGTCCCATCACGGTGCACATAATAATATAAATCAGCTCCTGTGATGTCGCAGCCACTATTTTTATAAGTCTTTGTTTCTCCTCCTCGAATCATTAAGGATTCATCGGTACGAAAATCTCCGAAACTCTCGCCATCAAAATCACTGTAGGGTGTATTTGTAAAAGGGCCGTTGAGGTCATAAATTACTTCATTCGCACTTTTGACTTTTGCCACAACGAATACGTCGAAGAAGCCTCTATCATTGTCAGTGTTAAACTGACCATAAACTGGCGCTAACTTTAATAATAAAGTAAGCAGAAGTAGCCAATACTTGCGACTAAGCGCAAGTGAGATAGGCATTGTAGTAGAAATGGGTAAACTCGTTTTCATAGAAAATTGGTAGGAGGTGAAAGTGGCGAGGCAAAAAAGCGGCTAAGTCATAGCATCATGAAGCCGATGAGCAGAACGTAAGCCGACATGCAAGATGATTCATGCTCCTACTTCATACATTCCAACATCACTTGAGCTAGCAAAACCCTATTTACTATTGGTTCAGTACTGCAAATCTAGAATAAAATTGGCTCGTGTATTATATTTCTATGAAATAGTTGAATTAAGCTAAAGTTAATATAGTACTATAACCACACGCACTACCTTGCCAGTTTTAGAGCTTTTTGTGTGTCCTACTCAATGCGGCGTGCATCTTTAGCGTAGAATTTGTTTCTCTGTTTTTAACTGCATTATTGAATTAAGCGGATCGGATTTTGTTATCGTCCGTATTTCCGCTTTCCCACTGCTTATCTTTTCTGATGTCCTTTTCTTTTTCTTCCCAGTTGTGGAGTCTTGGTCTGGCCTTGTTGCTACCCTTAGCAAGCGCAGCCCAAAACACGACACCGGCTGCTTTGCCAGCGGTTCCCATTCAACAATGGTTTCACCTCGACCCAACCACCGATAAGGTGATGGGCGTTAGTGCCAAGCGCACATACGAGGAATTGCTGAAAAACCGGACTTCCGCGCCCGTAGTGGTAGCCGTTATTGATGCCGGCATCGACACAGCGCACGCCGATCTGAAGCGAGTGCTGTGGACGAACCCGCGCGAAATAGCTGGCAACGGCCAAGACGACGACAAAAATGGCTACATCGATGACATTCGGGGTTGGAACTTCCTGGGTGGCAAAGACGGCCGCAATGTGGACGTGGAAACTTACGAGGACACTCGCCTGCTGGCTAAGCTAAAGCCGCTCTATGAAGGCAAGGTGCGCACGGCCGTTCCCGCAAATAAGCGCGCCGAGTTCGACTTGTACCAGAAAGTAAAGAAGAGCCAGGCCAGTAAAATAGCCGAAAACACCACCCAGTATCAGTCGCTTAGCGAAAACTACAAGCTGACTGAAGCCGGGGCCGAGAACTTGCGGCAGGCGTTGAATGTACCCCGCCTCGACACGGCCACCTTGCACCGCGCCAAGCCCACTGATCCGAATTTGCTGCGGGCGGCTCTTAGTCTCGATGCTAACTTGCGCTCGGCTGGTTATGCTGACCTCGAAACGGTGCTAAAGGATATGAAGGAAGGCATGGATCAGAGCAAGAACCTGCTCGATTTCAGCCTGAATCCGACCTACAACCCGCGGGCTACTATCATCGGCGACGATCCTGCCAATGTTACTGACCGCCTCTATGGTAACCGCGATACGCATGGCCCCGACCCTTCGCATGGCACCCACGTGGCCGGTATTATTGGCGCCGACCGCACTAACAACCTCGGTGTCCTAGGCATCGCCGACAACGTGCGTCTGATGGCCGTGCGGGCCGTGCCCAACGGCGACGAGCGCGACAAAGATGTAGCCAACGCCATTCGCTACGCCGTCGACAATGGAGCCAGCATCATCAATATGAGCTTCGGCAAGTACTATTCTCCTCAACGCGAGGCGGTAGAAGACGCTATTCAGTATGCCGAAAAGAAGGGAGTATTGCTCGTGCATTCGGCTGGCAACGAGAGCCAGGACATCGACACGGATGTAGAGTTTCCGTCGCCGGTTTATCTTAATGGCAAGCGCATCCCGAACATGATTACGGTGGGAGCCACTGCCCGTCTCAACGACAACCATATGGTGGCTGAGTTTTCCAACTACGGAAAGAAAAACGTCGACGTATTTGCTCCCGGCAACCAAATTTATTCCACGCTGCCCGGCCAGGAATACGGCAACAAAAGTGGCACCAGCATGGCCTCGCCCGTGGTAGTGGGTATTGCCGCCGTACTGAAATCATATTTCCCTAAGCTCACTGCTGAAGATATGAAGCGCATCATTCTGCAATCGGCAGTGGTGTACCATACCAAAGTGGTAAAACCAGGCACCAATAAAGAGATAGACTTCGCTGAATTGTCGAACACGGGAGGTTTAGTGAACCTTTACCAAGCCGTACAACTAGCCACCCGTCAGACTCCATAAACTAGCTGAAGTGACTAGCAACAAAAACCCCAATGCATCATATGGTGCATTGGGGTTTTTGTTGCTAGTCACTTCAGCCAAAGGCTAATTATATAATTTACTACAATCGGGTTCGGTTGGAAACGCTGAGGCGGAACCCACCCAAGGCAAACTGTGGAATACTTGGCCGCGGATAAGGCATTGGCATCATTCCCCAGCTGTTTTCGCCGGGTTTACTTGGCAACACTAAAAGCAGCAACAGAGAAGGCAGATTCAAAACTGGCACCACCAATGCAAGCGCGTACCAGCCGCTTAAGCCTATGTCATGGAGGCGAGGTACGGCCACCATAGCCGCTGAACCTGTGCAAACAACGATGAGTAAAGCCACTAGCCCAGTTTGCAGCCAGTTTGTGGCATCAACAGGAGGATGAACCAGTTCCAAAGGAATCAAAACCATTATCAGTTGAACCCCATATCCAAATCGACATAGCCTACCTTGAAGAAACGCTAACTGCTGCATAACTGGGATAATTTAGAAGTTTATCATTCGTGTTAATCAGAGGTAACAACTACTCCCAAAAGCTAAGCCAGTGCAACTGACTGTTTCTTTGAGAAGCTCAATATAGAAATTAACAATTCAATTACAATAGCACTTTTCAGGTTTGTCAATTTTAGTACGCCTACAGTTACTGCTTAAAAAAGTGCTGCAAAAGGCTTTAGCACTTGAATAAGCTTATTCTTTTCCTCTCAGTGTTGATACCACTAAAACAGCCGGCTTATGGTGTTATTTATAAAATTTACTGTTAATACCATATTCCTAAAAGGTTTTTGCCTAATAGTAGAGAGTTATAATGACCTTCTGTGCTTCAAAATTTGACGGTAATTGTATCATTACACCTCCTGCCGCTGTCCCGCTATAGTATCGAACAGGCTCTAACAGTGCTAATTAATCTCCTTGTCACCTACCTTCTATTTTTTAGCTTATTTCGTGACAAGCTAATTATAATTTCAAGTAAAATAGTTGAACACCTGCTATAAACTCGGCTCACATAGCCAGATAGTATATCTCATAATGAGACAACGAGGCCCTCTGATTCCGTATCTGAAGTCAACCTTTGCTAGCAAGAAGTGCAGAAGCTGTAAAAGTCGCCGAACGATCAAAGCAGATAACTGTGGGAGTTCAGATGTACTCAAGGCAATCTAGTGTACACAGTAGAAGACGACGTAAATAATATACCGTACCAAAGCAGTGGTGCCGGACATAGCAGGTAAAAAGGCTCTATGTGCGCTACTGAATTCTTAGTTAGCCAGCAGTGAACTGTGGCTGCTGAGCGCGTTGCGCCACTTACCTTAGCGGCATGATTGACTCGTTGATTTTACAAGACCTCTATATCTATCCTGTTAAGTCGCTGGGCGGCATTCGGCTTACTGAAGCAACTACTGAGCAACGTGGCCTACGGCACGACCGGCGCTGGCTGCTCGTAGATGAACGCAACCGGTTCATGACGCAACGGCAAACCCCAGCAATGGCATTGCTACGGGTGGCTCCGGCCTATAATGGTTTCCTGCTCACCCACGTTCAGCGCCCCGATTTACTGCCTCTCTACATCCCATTTGAAGCCACTCCAGAGCGTACCTTGTTCGTGACTATCTGGGATGATATGGTGTTCGGCTGGCGCGGCTCCCGCGAAGCCGACGAATGGTTGAGCGAAGCGTTAGGGCAAGTTTGCAAGCTGATTTACATGTCGGACATGGTGCGGCGCGATGTAGACCCAGATTGGAATCCAGAAGGGCAACTTGTAAGCTTCGCTGACGAGTACCCGTTCCTACTGATCGGCCAGAGCTCGCTCGACGACCTCAATACTCGCCTCGCTGATCCTGTGTCGATGAACCGTTTCCGGCCCAACCTCGTGTTCAGTGGCGGCACCGCTTTCAGTGAAGATACTTGGGGGCAATTTCGAATCGGGGACGTGACTTTCCAGGCCGTGCGGTCTTGCGCCCGATGTGTCATGACGACCGTAGATCAGCAAACTTCGTTACGCACCCCCACCGGCGAACCACTACGCACGCTGGCCACCTACCGCTCGATAGGCAAGAAAGTGATGTTTGGGCAAAACGTAACGAGCACCGAAAAAGGCTTGCTTCGGGTGGGTAGCGCAGTGGAAGTGCTTAGCCTGAAGCCGTGAGTTGGTAAAACAGTGAAGCTGGCGGTTTATATGTTTCAACCGTAAGCGTTGCACATACTGACTTCGCAACCCTTTAATCACCGCTTTTCTATTTCATGGACCGCACTTTTCTGCTCGACTTTTTGCGCAACCTAGCGGCAAACAACCACAAGGTGTGGATGGACGAAAATCGGGCAGCTTATCATCAGGCCCGGGCTATTTATGCGGCGCTGGTGCAGGAAGTGCTAACCGGACTGCAAGAATTCGAGCCGGATCTGCGCGCCCTCACCCCCACCGATGTAATGTTCCGCATCAACAAAAATGACCGTTCGCAACGCGACCCGGAGCCTTACAAGCGGCGCATGGGAGCGGGTATGAAACGTGGTGGCCGCCATGCTCCCTGGGCCGGATACTTTCTGGCCGTGCAACCCGAAGGCCATACGTGGATGGGCGCCGGTGTCTGGAAGCCCGATACAGTTGCCTTAACTCGCATACGCCAAGAAATTCACTACAACGGTGCCGAGTTTCGGATGCTCCGCGAAGCTCCGGAGCTTCTGCACTATTTCCCGGCGGGTCTGCAAGGCGAACGGCTCCAGCGCCCACCCCGCGGCTACGATCAGCAGACGCCCGACCTAGAATGGCTGCGCCTGAAGGAATTTAGAGTTTCGCAAACTTTCCCTGACAGTGAAGTGCTGCGTCCAGATTTTGCGGCTCGCGTGGTAGCTGGCTTACGCACCACGCAGCCACTTGTGCAGTTTCTTAATCAGGCCATGAGTGCCGAAAGTTGAGTGGTTTAGCTCAACTTTCAGTAAGTGAGCCCACAGAACCATGCTTCGACTAGCTCAGCATGATTCTGTGGGCTCAGAATTTTATTGCGTGTTATTGCGCGGCTACAAAATCGATTACAGGTTAGAACAGGCCGAAAAGGGTGCTATTAATTCGCTCGATAATGACGCCTAGATCTTCTGGATTCTGAACATAGTCGAGGTGGTTGACATCGACGATGAGCAATTTGCCGTGTTTGTAGTTAGCAATCCACTGCTCGTAGTGTCCGTTCAGGTTTTTGAGGTAGTCGATCTTGATGTTGTTTTCGTAGTCTCGGTTGCGCTTCTGAATCTGATGAATGAGCCGGGGCAAGTCGGCGCGCAAATACAACAGCAAATCCGGTGGGCGCACCAAGTCGATCATCGACTCGAATAAGCTGAGGTAGTTCTGGTAGTCACGCTCGGTCATCAACCGCGAATCGTGTAGGTTGGCGGCGAAGATGTGCGCGTCTTCGTAGATAGTGCGGTCCTGAATAACTCCTTTACCAGCGGCTTGCAGTTCCTTGATGCGCTGCGTCTGCTTGAAACGACTGTTAAGGAAATATACCTGCAAATGGAAGGCCCAACGGGGCATGTCGTCGTAGAAATCCTTGAGGTAAGGATTATGGTCGACGTCTTCCAGAAATACTTCCCAGTTGAAATGGTGGGCCAGCTTATTGGCCAACGTAGTTTTGCCGGCTCCAATGTTGCCGACGATGGCAATGTGCATACAAGTGAAAAAAGAATGCGGGCCCGGCCGCCGTGGCCTAGCCTAAACAACAAAAGTACAGAATCCGCCTTCTCGACGCGTCCCTCTTTTTTTCTAGACTACTTTCTTTGGTTTTGGTATATTAAGAGAGTGGTTAAGAATCTGTGCTGCCGATGTCTGCTCCCTCGTTTCCCGCCCGTCCCGAAGTAGCGCTTGCCCAACCCTCGTTTCCAGGTCCTGATGCGCAGGATTTGGGGCTGGTGCTTGATGCGCACGGTGTCCCGCTGCTTCAACAATTCTATTTCCCTGCCGAGCAGTTGCTTTACGTGCAGTGGTTTGGCGACCTCACGGCCGAGTCGGTCGTGACGGGAGCCCAAGCTGTACTCCTGACCCAAGAGCAGTTGCGGTTTCCTTTAATACTCAACAACAAGCATGGCTCCACAGGCGACTGGAGCGAGGCCATGGAGTGGTTGGAATTTGAGTGGCTGCCGCAGGCCTACGAGTTGGGGCTACGAGCTTTTGCTTATGTTTTTGCCCCAGACCTAAACAATCAGCTGGCCTCGCTGGACTTTGTAGCCCGCTCTAGCCAGCTGTTGTCTATCCGGGTTTTCTGTGATGCCGACGCTGCACGAGCTTGGCTGCAAACCCATCGGGTGCAGTAAAGGTCATTGCAAGCTCAGGCGCGGCCTTTATTTGTCTATCACTTCTTTGGCATCCCGCGCGGCCTCCAGAGTACGGAACTCCCCCTGCCAAGAACGAATCCGGACCCGGTCTTCTAGTGGTAGCTGTTCGCGCACTTGCGCATACCGCGCATTCAAATTGGATAACACCACGCCAGCCTTGCTCCAATCAGCAGCGGTCCATTGACGGCGCTGCTCCCGGGTGGAACCAATAAAGCGGGCATAGAGGTCGGGCAGCTCGGTGGCGCGGGCGCTGCTCAGTACCACTTTCTCACCGAGCAAACGGTCTTGGGTTTGCTGTGCCGTTTCGGGGCGGCGCGCTTTTGCATCCAGGCTATCTTGCTTGGCGGCCCAGTCTTCGTAGCGCTTTTTCTGGTCGCCGTATTCGCGCTTGCCTTGCGCCGACAAACTATCTACGCTCCGGTCAATACGCTTGCTCTGGCGGTCGAATTCGGCGCTTATGCGCGGCATTTCGCGGCGGACACTTACTTCGGCACGGTTCAACTTATCACTTACCCAATCGCTGAAAACGCGCACATCCTTTTCTACACCGGACACGGTTTGAGAAGTTGACGTTTGCGTAGTCGTTTTCTGCGTGGCAGGCTTTTGCGTGGTCGTTTGCTGTGCCTGGGTGGTAGAAGCCAGAGCAAGCGTGGCTAACAGGAGCGACAAGGGAAAAGCGAAACGTTTCATAGGGGACAGGTAAGGGAATTGACCTATTAACGGTCGAGAACAGGTAGGGTATACATCTGCCTGGCAATTTCCGGCCCAAAACGGTGAAATCAGTCCTCAAGTTCGGTTCTTACCTGTAAAATGCCGTTTTTGCAGCCTATGTCTGCTTTTGCTCCTGCTACTATTACTATTCGGCCCGCCGCTCTGGCCGATATTCCCACCATCATCGAGTTGGCTGAAGCCACCTGGGAACCTACGTACCGCTTTATCATCTCCAAAGAGCAAATCGACTACATGTACCGCGTCATCTACACGCCAGCCTCGCTGCAGCGCCAGATGACCAACGATGAGCACACGTTTCTGCTGCTGTACACCAACGACCAGCCCGCTGGTTTTGCCTCGTTTTCGCGCTTGCCTTTGGGAACCAGTGTTTTCAAGCTGCACAAAATCTATGTACTTCCCTCCCATCAAGGTCAGGGTTTAGGCCAGCATCTGGTGGCCGCCGTAGAAGAAGCCAGCCGCTCAGCTGGAGCCCAGGCCCTGGAGCTCAACGTAAACCGCAATAACCCAGCGCTGGCTTTCTACGAACACCAAGGATTCAGTCGGCACCGGCAAGAAGACATTCCCATCGGGCCGTTTTGGATGAACGACTACATCATGCGTAAAGAACTACGCTAATGGTAGTGCTATAAGGTTGATGCGCAAGCCGCGTCATCAGGTCGGGCGCATTGCCAAAGCATTACTTTCTCATCGCCCCTTTCACAATTTCACCACTTCACCATCTCACCACATGGCTACCAAACTCACTGTCCTTAGCAATGGCTCCCTCCGCGTAGAGGGCACCGATATTGAACTTGTTGATGCTCAAGGACAGCCTTACGGCTTAGGCGGCCGCGAAAAAATCAGTATCTGCCGCTGTGGTCTTTCCAATCAGAAACCCTTCTGCGACGGGTCGCACAAAGGGCACTTCGAGCACGCTGCTATTGCCTTCGATTTGCCGGCTCCTAAGCCCGCTACGCCGCCCGTAGTTCCATCTACCTCGGGCACTCCGCCGTTGAGCTAACCTCGTAGCTACTTCACAAACAAGCCCCTGCTACCATGTGGTAGCAGGGGCTTGTTGCGTTTACAGGAAAACGGCGAGCTAGACGCTGGCTTAGGCTTGCTGAAACAAGGAATTCACTAGGTCCACGTATTCTTGGCGGGCTTCATCGGCGCTTTTGCCTTTGAGGCTGCTCCAGGCATCGTATTTGGCAATGGCTTTGAAGTCGAAGCCGCCGGGCCGGTCGCCGGTAACATCGCCTTCGGAAGCTTGCTTGTAGAGAGAATAAAGCTGAAGTAGTACGGTATTAGAAGGTTTGCTAGGCAATTCTTTGCTGCGGGTGGCGGCGGCTTCGAATTCTTCGGGGGTGGCCATAAAATGGGGTAGTAAGTGAATTAATGGGCCGGAAGGTACGGAAGACGGTCATAATTTATGCTGCAAGCAGCCTATTTTTTGGCATCTGCAGGTGTCATGAGATTACCCTGCACTGTAAGTTTCACTAGCCTACGGTAGCCGGCTTCCGGTGAGAAAGCATCATGTAGCTGAAAACCCCTTACTTAGGCGTGCACTGCTCTTTTGTGTTCAACCAAACTTTCTTTATGCTCCGAAAAACACTTATACTCTCTGCTTTAGTCCTCGCTTTGTATGTGCCTACAGCGCAAGCCCAGAAAACCTACTTGCAGTGCGGCCGCCTGCTGGACATGCGCCAGGAGCGCGTCCAAACCGAAGCCACGATAGTTGTGGAAAATGGCCGCGTGGTGGCCGTACAGAAAGGGTACCAGAGCGGTGGCCCCACCGATAAAGTCATCGACCTGAAGAACCGTACAGTGCTGCCTGGCCTTATCGACTGCCATGTGCATTTGGAAGACGAGACCAGCAAAGACGGTTTTCTCAAGGAACTCACGCAGAACCCGGCCGATGTGGCATTCAACAGCCTCACCTACGCCCGCAAAACGTTACTGGCCGGCTTCACAACGGTGCGCGACTTGGGCGGCTCAGGTGTGAACGTGGCGTTGCGCAATGCCATCAATCGGGGGCAGGTAACGGGTCCGCGCATTTTCACGGTAGGCAAGGCCATATCGGGCACGGGTGGCCACATGGACCCGACCAACGGCTACCGCCTCAACCTAATGGGTACTCCTGGCCCCGCTGAGGGGGTAATCAACGGTCCTGATCAGGGCCGCCAAGCTGTGCGCGAGCAATACAAGCGCGGCGCCGACTTAATCAAGATTGCCAGCACGGGCGGCGTGTTGAGCGTGGCCAAAGACGGTTCGGCACCCCAGATGACCGAGGCCGAGATACGAGCCATAGTAGAAACCGCGCACGACCTAGGGTTACGTGTGGCGTGTCACGCCCACGGCGCTGAGGGAATGAAGCGCGCCGTGCGGGCAGGCGTCAACAGCATCGAGCACGGCACCCTGATGGACGACGAAACCATGCGGCTAATGGTGAAAAACGGCACATGGTACGTGCCCACTATCACGGCTGGCAAGTCCGTAGCCGATTCAGCCAAGATTCCGAACTATTATCCGCCCCTGGTTACGCCCAAGGCTTTGGCCATTGGGCCGAAGTTGCAGGGCACATTTGGGCGGGCGTATAAGGCTAAGGTGAAAATAGCCTTCGGGACGGATGCGGCCGTGTTTCGACACGGGGCCAATGCGTTGGAGTTTCAGTACATGGTGGAAGCGGGCATGCCAGCCTACGAGGCGTTACGCAGCGCCACCGTATCGGCCGCCGAGCTACTCGACCAAACCGCCAACCTTGGCACGCTGGAGCCCGGCAAGTTTGCCGACGTAGTAGCCGTGGAAGGCGACCCAACCCAGGACATCAAGGTGATGCAACAAGTACGCTTTGTGATGAAACAGGGCATGGTTTACCGGCAAGAGTAAACGCAATGGCGGGCTGCGCGTGGCTTATTTGTTGTTAGCAGAAAATTTCTGTTTAGCTATACAACAAAATGGTAAGGGCTGCCCTCCTTATGCCACTTGCCTCCTGCCATTCGTCGTTACTCTCTTCCTCAAGCTCTACCCGTGAAAATTTTTACTACTCTTTCCACGCTATGCATTATAGCTGCTGGCACGCCTGCCCTGGCACAAACTGAACTGAACACACGGCCTCCGGCAGGCAACATGCCGGCTCCCGTGCCGGGCGCGCGTTCTACCATGCCCATCGCCCGGCCCTCCGACTTAAGTACTTACCGCACGTCCACATTGGGTATAGACCTCGGTTGGGGTGGGCCCTATGGCGGCTTAGGCGTCAGCTATGCCCATTTAGTGGGGCCTTCCACTGATGTAAACGTGGGATTGGGAGTTGGGCTTGGCGGTAAAATTGGGGTTGGGGTACGGCATTTTTTAAGTTCGCACAGGCCTCTTTCTCCTTATCTTGGGCTCAACCTAGCTCGCTCAGGCAGGGTCGACGATTTCAGCATCACGTTAAATGAGGGTACCGCTTCAGAGGAGAAGGCAACTGTGCAGTTAGCCTCTAGTGCCCTGTTGCACTTGCGCTCTGGTTTGCGGTGGCAGCCGGGCCGCGTCGGGCTTATCGGGACTTTAGGCTATGGCGTACGGCTCTCCAGTGATCCAGTAACCTATTTCACTTCCACTGGGCAACCACCGTCCCCGCAGATGCGTGACATGGTAAATATTTTTAGTCCCGGGGGCTTAGAGTTATCCATTGGCATGAGTATCGGTCTAGGTCGATAATCATCACTTCTTTATCCTGCTCATCTGTTGACAGTTCCTACTACCAACCAATCCTCTCGTTTGCTGCGCCTGCTAGGCATGGGCTTTGGGTTAGCTGTGGTAGTGGGCGGCACTACTGGTACGGGCGTGCTTCGCTCGCCCCGCGAAGTAGCCGAGGCTGTAGGTTCGCCAAACGGGGTGCTACTAGTGTGGTTGGCGGGCGGATTTTACGCGCTGTTAGGCGCTAATTCCATTGCCGAACTCGGGGCTATGCTGCCTCAGGCGGGAGGCTGGTATGGCTACGCGCACCGCGCTTTCGGCGAGTTTGTAGCGGTGGTGGTAGGCTGGGGCGACTGGGTGAGCAGTTGCGTAACCGGTGCCCTAGTCGCTCTTATGATGGCCACGTATGCAGCCGAGCTCTTTCCGCCACTAGCCGGCCACGAACGCACCGTGGCGGCGGCGGCCGTAGGTGGACTGGGGCTTATTCAATGGCGCGGCTTGCGCGAAGCCAGCCGTGCCCAAGAGCTGACGGCCTTGCTCATGGCGCTAGCGTTGGCAGTATTGCTGACAGGCAGTTGGTGGCTGCCAGCTGCCCCAGTTTTAAGCAACAGCAGTTTGGTAAAGTCCGGCACGTTGGCCGTGGTCGTGGCGTTTCAGGCGGTCATCTTTGCTTACGATGGCTGGTACGCCGCTATTTATTTTGCCGAGGAAGACCACGACCCCGCCCGCGCTGTACCGCGCTCCATGCTAGGAGGTGTGGCCCTCGTCATTCTCACTTATGCTTTGCTCAATGCGGCACTCTTGCACGCACTACCGTTCAGCGAGTTGGTTGGCACTGAACTACCACTGGCAGAAGTAGCCGACCGACTACTAGGTACCTGGGGACGCCGCGCCATGCTGGCTGTGGCCGTGTTGGGCCATTTGGGCGTGCTCAACTCGGTGCTACTGATGGCGACCCGGGTACTGTTTGCCTTGAGCCGTGATGGACACCTCCCTCGCCCGTTAGCCCAGGTGCACGAGCGAGGCACGCCGCGCCCGGCGTTGCTGGTAGCTACCGGCCTTACGTTACTACTAATGGCAACGGGCAGTGCCGAGCAGTTGCTGGCCGTCACGAGTATCTTGTTTGTGAGCTATTACGCTGTAGGGTTTGGCGCTGTGCTTTGGCTACGCCGCACGGCGCCCGAGTTGCCCCGCCCCTACCGCGCCTGGGGTTATCCTTACACAACTGGCCTAGCACTACTGATTTCCGTTGGCTTCCTGATAAGCAATGCCGTGGCGGAACCTGGCAATACCTTGCTGGCCGCCGGGCTAATCGTTGGCAGCTATCCGCTGTACAAATTTTCGACGCGCAGAAACAGCAGCTAGCGTGTTGCTCCAGAGGCGTTTCTGCACATAACTCAGTAACTCGACTATAACTATTGCGCAGCAGCTTCGCGTAAAGAGAGGACTTATTGTTTCCCTCCCTCCCTATGAAGCCATCAAACCTCAATGCCCTTCTCAAGAAATTTTTGCAGTACAAGCTTACCGTGGCTTTCGCCGAAAGCTGCACGGCCGGTTTGTTAGCTTCTGAATTTGTGAAAGGAGAAGCAAGTAGTGAAGTACTACTTGGTTCCGTCGTAACGTATCATCCGGTGGCCAAGCAGCGCCTGCTAGGCGTGAAGAAAGAGACGCTGGCCATGTACACGGCCGAGAGCCAACAAGTCACCAACGAAATGGCCATGGGCTTGCACAAGCACTTGCCTACTGCTGATATCTGTGTTGCCGTTACGGGTTTGTGCGGGGCCGGCGCGTCCGAATCCGACGAGAAGCCGGTAGGCACCATGTACTTCACTATTCTGCATGAGAACCGCGCAAAAGAACTGCGGCAAGAGTTTGAAGGCAACTGCGACAAAGTGCGTCAACTGGCCGTAGACTTTATTTTAGAGCACCTCGGTGAGCTACTTGACCACTACGCCGAGCAGCATGCTAACGACGCCATTGTCACGAAAATAGAGCAAAGCTAACAACCGAGCAGCAGGTGAAAAGGCAGCCTAAGGCTCGCAATTAGCACAAGTTGAAGCCAAATCACTTTTTCACCTGCTACTGCTTCATTTATTCCAACTTGTTGGGTAGGTCCAGCATCAGCTTCAGGTTTTGGCGCACGATGTCGCCCATATTGCGGCAGCGGTTGAAGGCGGTAGTTTGATGGTGCAGGTTTAGCTCACTTTTGAGTTGCGCTACTTTTTCGGGCGGCGCTAACTCTTCGCGGCGCATACAGTCCATGAGTTCCTTGAGGCGGTAGCGCTCTAGGCGGACCCGGCGTAGCATCACCACCCGTTCCTCGGTCTGATACTGGCGAATGGCTTCGGCCTTGAGGAAACGGCTGCACATCTGAATCACGGCCAAATTATCCTTGAAATACTGGGGCAAGTACATAGTCTTGCGGCCTTCGTAGCTCTGCTGGTCGAAGTCGATAGCCCGGACGCGGTACTGCTCGGCTTCCAGGTCGGGCGTCACCACAATTACGTAGTTGTAAGAGCGCATATCGCCGAGTAGCCGGGCAAAGCACCGCTCATTAAATTTCACAAACTCTTTGGCAATCCGCACTTGATTAAATGGCATCTGCGGCATGCGAGTCCGAATAAAATCGTCGCCGGGAATACCGGCTATATGTTCTTCCACCAGCGTATCACCGCTCACGAGGTAGCTTAGGCGGTTTGGCGACAAGAGGTGCTCTAGCTCCAGACCGTACACGCGAGAGGCATCCGCAGTTTTCACGTAGAAATAGTCGTAGTTGTCGTTGAGCCGATTGATGATGCGCACCCGAAATGGTCTGGAGTTGCCGAAGCGGCAATAGTCGATGCGGTCGGCCAGTAGGTGGTCGGTAAACGACAAATCCCCATCGGTTTTGAGCAAGGCGTACACTTGGGCTAGGCCCTCACTGAGTTCACGCAGGGTTTGCGGCTCGTAGAAAACTGTTTCCCAAAGCGTGTCGTTGCCATACCGGTCGACCAATGGATACGCCCCACTGAAGTGCGTAAGGTCCCGGTAGCTGACGGGTAGCAGGGTCTCCCGGTCGTAGTGGTGCAAATACTCGCGAAGCGCTGGTTTAACTGGATAGTTGACCTTCTTTTTCGAGATGAGCGCCATGGGAATAAGCAAGGGGATGACGGGTAATAAACAGAGCGGCAGCAGGCACGTAAGACGAGCGGCGAGCTGCACGTATCGAAGCGTAATGGGTTCAGCAAACAAGCCGGATGCTTGCTTCAACTAGCAAGATGTCCGGCTTTTTCCTGATTTCATACTGGGCTTATCTCCTAATAACCCAACACCTTACTCATCTATTCAACTTAACTTTACGGGTCTATTTACGGGTACAGCTGCTACACCATGAAAAAACCGTTTATTCTTCTGCTTTGCTTGGCTTTGCTGGTGCCAGTTACGTCGCCAGGCTGGGGCTTTTTTGCGCATCGTACCATTGCGCAGCTGTCGGTGTACGCGCTGCCTTCTAGCTTGCAGCCGTTTTACTTCCGGCACATGAAGGAAATCGTGAAGCTCTCTACGGCTCCCGATGAGCGGCGCGACTCCGACCCCAAAGAAGCCACCAAGCACTTCATCGACATGGACCACTACGGCGACGACCCGTTTGGCCTCATGCCCAAAGCCTGGGACAAAGCCGAAGCCAAATACACCGCCGACACGCTCCATAAGTATGGCACGGTGCCGTGGCAAATTATGGAAACCAAAGACGACCTCACGGCCGCCTTCAAAGCCCGCGACACGGCCGCCATCGTCCGCCTTTCCGCCGACTTGTGCCACTATGTAGCCGATGCTTTCGTGCCGTTGCATACCACCGTCAACTACGACGGGCAGCTTAGCAACCAAAACGGTTTGCACTCTCTCTGGGAATCCAAGCTGCCCGAGCGCCACATTGCCGAGTACAAGCTCGACAACGAGTCGGCGAAGTACGTGAAAGATCCACTGACCGATATCTGGCAAGTGATTCAGAGTTCGTACGGCTTCCTGGGGGCTACTTTCGATATGGAAGAGAAGGTAACGCGCAACTTCACCCCCGAAACGAAATATGTGTACTCGCACAAGTATGGCAAAACGCGCCGCTCTTATTCCGATGCCTTTGCCGATGCTTACCACAAAGAAGTAGGTGGCCAGGTGGCTTGGCGCATCAAGCTAGCCCCTACGTTTGTGTCGTCGCTGTGGCTGACGGCGTGGCGCGATGGTGGCAGCCCTAACTTGTCGGAATTGCTGGCTAAAAAGCAGTCCAAGGAAGAGAAAGAAATTTTGGACAAGCAGTTAAAAGTGTGGAAAGACAACGAGCTAGTGCCTCAGCAGATGCTCATTGCCCTAGAGAAACAACAAGCATCCGTGCAGGCCGACCAAATTAATTCGGCGGTGGACATGACCGCGCCTGTACTAGAAACTGCCACTCCCGCTGAAGCTACGCCGGCGGCATCGGCTAAGGCGGGTTCTCCTATACCAGGAGCCCCAGCACCAGCAGGTGCCGAAAAGGTGAAGGTGAAAACCAAAAACGCCGAAGGCAGCACCAAGCAAAAAGAGAAAAAGAAGAAAGACACCAAAAAGACCGATGATGGCTGGAGCACCCCAGCCGGCTCGGGTTGGTAAAGGATTTTATCAGTAGAAAAAAGGCGCCCTCCGGTTATCGGAGGGCGCCTTTTTTATTTTCTGCAACAGACAAAATCAGATACAAAACGACCCAGTTCTCTAATATTCAGAAACTCAAATAAACATCGCAAATTAGATGTATATTCTACTACTATAGACTGGTACTGATCAAGAAGTCTATTGGCATGTGATGATGAATTCCGCAGACGTTGGTAGCCTTCCGCAATCTTTGCACATGCTGTTCCGCAAGCTTGCTGATGATTAGATGATTAGCAACTTACAGCGCCTGCCGTTAAGACAGCATGAAGCATACTTCATTGTATACGTCCGCTCCATAAAAGAGCGTCAGACTACGCGCAATAGCGTCTTTTTCCACATCCTTCTTGTGTAGGCTATGGTACACCTTTCCTCTACTTCTGTTGGCCGGTGGCTACTTGCTCTGGTTTTATCGGTAGCCACGCTGGCTGCTTCTGCTCAAAATTGGCAGGGGAGCATACTACCTAAGAGCTCATCTGCGGGAGTTGGTCGCTCGCAACGACCTTACCCAACGGCTGTTACCTTTCGTACCGTTGCTACTGGAAGAACTTCGTCAACCAAAGAAGCACAATCCCAGTCCCTGTTGCGACCCACTGGGGCTGGCGACGAAAGCTGGCAGAGCGGCTTTGGCGAACCGGGGATTGATGGCACTGTCAACGCCATAGTGGCAAGTCCCGATGGCAATGTCTACGCTGGTGGCGCCTTCAATTCTGCGGGCGCAGTTGCAGCCAACCGTGTAGCCCGTTGGGACGGGGCAGCATGGTTTTCCTTGGGCCAAGGTATCAGCGGTGTTGTTTATGCATTGGCCATAGCACCCAACGGCAATTTGTACGTGGGCGGAGAGTTTCCGGCAGGCGTAGCCGGGGTACCAGGCACCCAGAACCTAGCGCGTTGGGACGGTACCACTTGGTCGGCGGTGGGTGGTGGCCTTGATGCTAGCGTTAGGGCGTTGACTGTGACCCCAAACGGCGACGTGTATGCGGGCGGCTCGTTTGCTACGGCCGGAGGGGTAGCTGCGGCCCGAATTGCGCGCTGGGACGGCACCACTTGGACCGCACTCGGCAGCGGTGCTAATGGGAACGTAACGGCTCTGACATCATCGGCCAACGGCGACGTATATGCCGGTGGCAGCTTCCGCATAATAGATGGCCAACCTGTAGTAACTGGGGTTGCCCGCTGGAACGGCACGACTTGGACGCCTTTGGAAAGCAATGGTGCATCTTTTGGCTCTGTGACTACGCTGGTGCTGGGGCCCAATGGCGACCTGTACGCTGGAGGCTTTATTCGAATAGACTCCAGTGAAAGTGTGGCCCGATGGAACGGAACTTCCTGGTCGGGGTTAGGCGGTGGTCTTACTCTAGGGCAAGTTTACGGACTAGCATTCGGGCCCAATGGCGTGTTGTACGCAGCAGGCAATTTTGGCAGAACTCCCCCTCTTCAGTTCCAGCACGAGGGTTTGCTAGCTGGAACGGCACCTCCTGGTCGAACTTAGGCGGTGGGCTTACTTTGAGCAACTTCGGCACTCCGAATGCTATTGCCGTTGGGCCGAGCGGCACCGTATACGCAGGTGGCAATTTCACTTCGTTTGAAAGCGGGCTAGTTACCAATCGGGTAGCACAGTTAAACAACGGTGTTTGGGCGCCCATGGGCCGGGGCTTGAATGCAACTGTTCAGGCCTTAGCAGTTGCACCCGATGGCAATGTATACGCGGGCGGTTTGTTTTACCTGAACAATGGCAACCCTATTACTTTGCATGTTGGCCTCCTAACTTCTACCAGATGGCAAACCGTAGGAGGCCCATCAACTGCCGCTGGTTTCAGCGGTATCGTTTCTGCCTTAGCCGTTGCACCGGACAACACCTTGTATGCAGGTGGCAATTTTTTTTCTGTCAACAACCAGAGCACGGGCGGAGGCATTGCGCGCTGGAATAATGGCAGTTGGCAAGGCCTAGGAAGCACACTCGGTGGTGCCGTATACGCCATAGCCTTCGCCCCGAATGGCGACTTGTATGTAGGTGGCACTTTCAGTACTGGGAGTGGCAAAACCCTCAACAACGTAGCGCGCTGGGACGGCACCACTTGGCAGCCGCTTGGCAATGGCATCATTGCGAGAAAAGTACTAGCCTTGGCTTTCATGCCCAATGGTGATTTATATGCCGGCGGTGACTTCGATACCGATAACGGCGCAGTAGCCAATGGCGTGGCCCGCTGGGATGGCAACGCCTGGTCGGCGGTGGGCAGTAGCGGCACCAACAATGTGGTGCGGGCATTAGCCGTCGCGCCCAACGGCGACTTATACGTGGGAGGCGATTTTACCACAGTGGATAGCCTAACTACCAATAGGATAGCGCGTTGGAACGGCTCTACTTGGTCTGCCTTAGGTAATGGATTGGCCGGTGGCTCCGTATCTGCGCTAGCAGCAACCCCTGAGGGGCAATTGTATGTCGGCGGCAGTTTTACTGGTGCGCTAAACGGCCCGCCCAGAACAGCCAACATTGCCCGTTGGGATGGTACCAGTTGGTACTCTTTAGGAACTGGCCTCAACGGCGAAGTACTAGCTCTAGTCTCAGGCCGCAACAACGACCTATTCGCCGGGGGCAATTTTACTGCCGTGGGTGATGGAAGCAAAAGAAGCGCCCGAATCGGCCGCTACTTCACAAACGGGGCTCCTACCAACCTTACAGTTAGTAGCATTCAAGCCATTCCAGCCGGCAATTACAACAACATCACCATCACGGGCCCTAATACAGGCGGGCCGGGAGTGGGCACACTCAGCGGCAATATCTCAGTGAACGGAGCCATACAGGTGCAAGCCGGGGGCGTACTCGATGACGGTTGCTTTACTATTGATGGCCTCGGTACGTTCAGGCTGGATGTTGGCGCTACGTTGCGTATTTGCGCTCCGCAAGGCATAGCAGTAAGCGGGACCTCAGGAGCTGTGCAGGTCGCAGGCACTCGGTTCTTTAGCTCCGATGCTTCTTATGAGTTTGTGGGGGCTACACCCCAGACAGTAGGCCTGGGCCTGCCCCTTACGGTGCGCAATCTTACTATCAGCAATACGGCTGGCGTAAGGCTTATGCAGCCAATCAGTATCAGGCAGGTGCTTACGCTGGCTGGTAGCGGCAACCTAACCCTCAGCGACGGCACCTTAACGCTATTGTCGGATACTACCGGCACGGCCCTGGTGGTGAATCAAGGCACAGGCGTGGTTGTCGGAACAGCCGCGGTGCAGCGCTACATCCACCGAGCCGTAAATGCTGGCCTTGGCTACCGGTACTACTCGGCCCCCGTAAGCAATTCCACTGTGAGCGACCTCGCCACCTTTACGTTTGTACCGGAAGTTAATGCAGCCTACAACACTTCCGTCGATCCGCGTATAGTCTCCCCATTCCCGACGGTGTTCGGCTACGATGAAACTCGCACCACAACGTCGCCGGCCGTTGGGTATAGCCCGTTCGACCGGGGCTGGTTTTCACCCGCAAGCCTGAGTGACTCACTGGAGCAAGGTCGCGGCTACAGCGTAAACATTCCGGCCACTGAAACAGTGAGTTTTGTAGGTACGCTTGGCAACGGCACCGTCACGAAAAACAACTTACTGCGCACCGGCACCGATGGGGGCTGGCACTTACTCGGCAACCCTTACCCTGCCCCACTGGATTGGAGTACCGTAGAGGCCTCTAATCGTCCTGGTCTGGACGGAGCCATGTATGTTTTTGAAAGCACCGATCAATACGCAGGTCAGTACCGAGCGTATACCAATGGCATCGGCAATCCGTTAGTAGCCAGCAGCCAAGGCTTCTTTGTGCATACCAGCGCCGTAGATGTACCGGGTTCGCTCACACTCACCAATGCCAACCGCGTAACCAGCTTTGCCACCCAGGCTAATTTTCAGCGCCATGCAGTTGATGAGCGTCCGCAATTAGAACTACAGCTACAAGGCAGCGCAGCGCAGGACGCCACGAACCTTTATTTACAAGGGGGCGCTACGGCCGGCTTTGATCCGACTTATGATGCGGTTAAGCTGCGCAACCCGTCCGGCCTCTCCCTGTATTCACTCACTACCGCCGGCACGTCTACCACAGAATTAGCTATCAACGGCTTACCGGCGCTAACGGCAAACACAGTAGTACCGCTGGGTCTCGCGCTTCCGCAGGCCGGTTCCTACTCACTCACGGCCAGCCAGCTCACCAATTTTGGGGGCAGTCGGGTGTATCTTTTCGATGCTGCTACCGGCCAGCAACTCTTGCTGGCACCGCAGGTGCGTTATCCTTTCACAGCCGCTAGCACCAGCATAACGGGGCGCTTCAGTTTGCGTCTGGAGCCAGCACAGCCTATGGCCACATCCGCAGCTCTCGCAGCAACTCAGGTGGGCTTGTATCCGAATCCGGCCCGGAACACCGTTACCCTCGCGCTGCCCGCATCATCCGCCGCCCGGACAATCCAGGTACTACTTTATAACGCGCTCGGGCAGCAAGTCCGGCAAACCAAGTTGCTGCTTTCTGCTACCAGCACTCAAGGCCTGATTGATATAGTGGGTCTGCGCGCTGGAGTCTATTCGCTGCAGGTCCAGACGGGCAAGGCTGTGGTCACGAAGCGTCTGATTATTGAATGATACATGCACAAACCATTGCTTTCAATACCAGAGCTACAGTTGTAGACTGAATAGCCGAGTGTTTTTCACCTGACACTGTATAAAATTCCTCCCTTCCCTATGCTTGTGGCACCAATAAAGCTGCTCGGTATGCGAAGGGCCACAAAAGTCTATTATCGGGATAACAAAGGTTCAACAAGCTAAATAGTACTGGTTTGACTTGTTGTTTATCCATGAATAGCCTGTTCGAAGTTCGACAGCCGGCCAACAAAACTCGCAGTCCATGAGCTACTAAGCCTGTAAGCTCAACATAACGGCAACAAAACTGCTCCGTAGACCCTGATAACCTTGTCTGTAGAATGCCGACTCGGCGACACGACCTTTCACCTCTAAATTCTGAGCTATGATCTTGCGTTATGACCGGCTGGCCGTTGAGCTGCCAAAACCCAAAAACCCTTCGCCCAATGACGCGGCGGCCATTCAGGAACTGCTCGGAGGCAAATATGGGGAGATGTCAACGCTGATGAACTACACGTTCCAGTCGTTCAACTTCCGGGGCGTAATCGGTTGCGGCCGTTCTATGACCTAACCTGCAGCATTGCGGCCGAGGAATACAGCCACATCGAGGCAGTATCTTACGCTATCAACCTGCTGCTGACGGGCCAGACAGTACGAGGCAAGAACCCAGTGCCAGCTCCACTGGCCGACGCCAAAGATGCTCGCAACAGCTACCACTTCCTGAGCAGCGCTCAAGCAGCCTTACCCGTCGACTCGATGGGCAACCCCTGGACGGGCCATAATGTGCACGCTAGTGGCAACCTGAAACTAGATTTGCTGCACAACTTCTTCTTGGAGTGCGGTGCCCGGGCCAACAAGATGCGTGTATACGAAATGGTAGCCGATCCTTGCGCTCGTACCATGGTAGGCTATCTGTTGGTGCGTGGCGGCTTGCACGTAGTGGCGTACGCCAAAGCACTGGAGCACCTAACTGGCGTGGAAGTAACCAAATTGGTACCCGTACCAGACCTAAGCAACGACAAATTCCCGGAGGCCAAAAAGCTACAGGATCAGCAAAAGCTGCACCTCAAGCTTTACACCTTCAGCCCCGATGACTACAAGCAAGCCGGTATCATCTGGAACGGTACCCACCCGAGGATGGCCAGCCGCTAGAAGTAATCCAAGGTGGTTTCGAAGGTGTGCCTTATCCAGTACTCGAGGAAGAGCCCCAGCTTAACTCGCCTGGTGCCGATGACTATGATCCACAGATGTTTGCTGACATCGCCAAAAAGCTTGGCATAAAGCTCTAAGCTTGCTACTGTATCGGTTGCGGGAGCAGGCTAGCTTGCTCAAGCTGCCCACAGATTGCAGCTGATTGTTATGTTTGAGGTGGCTACCGAAAGGTAGCCACCTCATTTGCGTTTCGGCCCGCGTACTTCCTACCTATTTGCTTGCCTATGTCTGCTCCTACCGCACGCCTTGCCATTTCGTTTTCTTTGCTGCTGCTCGCTTCAGCATGCAACCGTCAGCAGCCGGTCGAGGAAACAACTGCTCCACGGCCTTCAGCAGAGCGGCAAGTGCCCGGTCCGGCCCTCACGGCCATTGCCGATAGCAACGCCGCCGCTCTTCTCCTACCTTACGGCAAGCAGTATCCGGCCTCGGAAGTGATAGTGCACACGCGCCTCGGCGACATCCGGGTGAAGCTTTACGACGACACCCCGATTCACAAAGCCAACTTTTTGCTATTGTCCCGCAAGGGTGTATTCGATGAAACCGTGTTCAACCGGGTTGTAAAGGATTTTGCGGTACAAGGCGGTGCCTCCGACCATCGCACCATTCGTTTGGCCCGCTACCGTCTCCCTCCCGAAATTCGGCCGCAACACTTCCACAAGCGCGGTGCCCTCGGCATGGCCCGCTACGACGACGACCAAAACCCCGGTCAACTCTCTTCTAACACTGATTTTTACTTTGTGCAAGGTCAGAAAATGACGCCTGCTCAAAGCCAAGCTATGGCTGGCCGGCAACTAACGCCCGCCCAACAAAAAGCCTATGCTACCGTCGGTGGCGTTCCGTCCTTGGACGGTAGATATACAGTGTTCGGTGAAGTAATAGAAGGCCTCGACGTAGTCGATAAAATAGCCAACGAGCCCGTAGACCCTTACAAGTGGCCGGTTAAAGATGTTGGCATCAAGATAGAAGTGGTAAAGTAACGCGGCATTACTTTACCACTTCTTAGCCTACTCGTGCGAGCCAGTGCTAAGGGCGCCGGACTTGTATAAGCCGACTTTTTGTTACGTCGCCGGGCTGCTCTTTTAGTAATTCCGCCAAATCGGCGCGGGAGTAGCCAATGCTGTTGGCTGAAGGCTCGAAGGCCAACTGGCGCAAGTTGGCATCGGTCGAAGGAGAATCTTTGCGGGCTGGGTGCAGGTAGGCGCTGTCGGGCGTGACGCGGTAAAGGTGGTAGAAGAAGTAGCGCGTATCAGTGGTGCCTTGTGGTTGAAACTGCACTACGTACACGTCTCCAACTTTAGGATTGGCTACTTGCTCTTGCACCGAATCTGAGCAAGCGCAAGCCAGCAACAATGGTAAATAAGCAAGCTGGCGAAAAGTCTTTTGCATAACGCAAGATAAATGAGTTGCTGGTTATGCGTTGCCAATCGTGTATAAGGACATCATGGGGCCGACACCGAAAAGTCTCGCGTGCTGACCTTGCAACACACCAGACCATTCTGCTCAGCAGAGCGGAAGCATCTTGCTAGTGTAGCAATCTCTAACGCCTGCAACGATTCGCGCGAGATGCTTCGACAAGCTCTGCGTGACTGGTATAGTTTGGCGACTTGGCGACGTCAGCTTGCGAGATGCTTCGCAAGCTTAGCAGAACAGTCTATCGAAACTTTGCAGCTAGAAGCAAAAAAAAAACGGCTCACAAATGCGAGCCGCCTTTCCAACAATCAAATCGTTGTAAGCAATGCTTACCAAATCTTAGCGCGCTCAGTTTGGGCGCGTACCATTTTTGCATCTTCTTTGCAGCCAAAGGCTTCGTAGAACTGCGGCATATTCATGAGTGGGCCGTTGGTACGGAACTGCGCTGGTGAGTGCGGGTCGGTTTGCACCTGCTGACGCACATATTCCGGCCGGGCGTTCGTGCGCCACACTTGTGCCCACGATAGGAAGAAGCGTTGCTCGGGAGTCAGGCCATCGTACTTTGGGCGCGGACCATTGCCGTACTGCTTGGTGAGCTGCTTTTGCAGCGCCGAGTAGGCAATGTTGAGGCCACCAAGGTCAGCAAGGTTTTCCCCCATCGTCAATTTGCCGTTTACATATACGGAATCCAACGGTTGGAAAGCCGAGTATTGCTTGCCCACCATGTCGGCGCGCTGCGTGAATTTGTCGGCGTCTTCCTTGGTCCACCAGTCTTTCAGGTTGCCTTCGGCGTCGTATTGACGGCCTTGGTCGTCGAAACCGTGAGTGATTTCGTGGCCAATAACGGCGCCCATACCACCGTAGTTAACCGCGTCGTCGGCTTTAGGATCGAAGAAGGGGGCTGCATGATGCCGGCCGGGAACACAATTTCGTTCATCGGCGGGTTGTAGTAAGCATTCACTGTGGGCGGTGTCATGCCCCACTCTGTGCGGTCGATTGGTTTGCCAAGCTTGCTGGCGTTATCCATAGAAGCCCATCTGCGAGCAGCCAGCACATTTTTCAGGTACGACTCACGCGAGATAGTCAGCGCCGAATAGTCTTTCCACTTGTCGGGGTAACCAATCTTCACGGTGAAGGCATTCAGTTTTTTCAGAGCTTCCTGCTTGGTGGTTTCGCTCATCCAGTCCACCTGCCGAATGTGGTCGGCCATGGCTTCGCGGATGTTGCTTACCATTTCCAGTGCCTTAGCCTTGGTTTCGGGGGTAAATGCCTTGTCAACGTAGAGCTGTCCGAACGCTTCGCCAAGCGCACCATCGGTAGCACGGTTCATGCGTTTCCAGCGGGGCTGTTGCTGCTTGGCGCCGCTCAAAACCTGCGAAAAGCGGAAGGCCTCATCACCATACGCCTTGGGTAACGCCGACGTCAGCGACGAAACCATATGCCAGCGCATGTAGGTTTTCAAGTCAGCTAAAGGCTCCTGCTTCAGCATGGCGCTTTCCTCTTTGAAGAAAGCTGGCTGCCCTACTATAACTTCTTTGGCTGCGCCCAGCTTCATAGCGGGTAGCGCCGTGGACAAGGCTAAGTTCGGGAACTGCTGATTGAAGGCAGTTACCGTCATCTTGTTGTAGTTGGCATACGGGTCGCGCAGGTCTACGCGGCTCTTACTGGCTTTGGCTAACCGAGTTTCCAACCGCATCACCGTAGCCGCATTTTTGGCGGCGGTAGCAGGGTTGTCGCCTAGCATCTTGAACGTATTGGTTAGATACGTTTTGTAGGCAGTCTGAATTGATTTGGAGCGGGCGTCCGTCTTGAGGTAGTAGTCGCGGTCGGGCAGCGAAAGGCCGCCTTGGTAGAGCTGCACAGCATATTGCGTGCTGTTCTTCTCGTCTTGGCCTACGCCCATATTGAAGAAGGCCCCAGTACCCGATAGTTGCTGACGCACAATTTCCGCTTGTACGCCTTTCAGGTCTTTGATGCCCTGAATGCGCGCTAGCTCAGGCTGCAGATACTTTAAACCAGCCTTTTCAATGGCCACTGTATCCATCGCAGAAGCGTAGAAGTCGCCTACTTTCTGGGCATTGCTGCCTTTGGCCGCAGTGGTGTTAGCAGCGGCTTCCTGCAGAATCTGCCGCATTACGGCGTTGTTCTTGTCGGAAAGCTCGTTGAAAGAGCCCCAGCGTACTTCGGCTGCCGGAATCGGATTGTTTTTGTACCAGTTGCCGGAAGCGTACTGATTGAAATCTTGGCAAGCAGAAACAGAAGGGTCAATGTTGGCGAGATTCAGCCCTACGCCCTTGACATCGGCTGGCTCGGTGGGAGCAACGTCTGCCCCTTTAGGAATTGATAGATCTGGCTTAATAGTGGTGGCAGCCGGGCGGGATTTGGGGCCACCAGTAGAGCAAGCCGCCAGCGTTAGACCCGTGAGAGCCACGGCTGCTAGCGTCATGCTGTTGCGTTTTTTCATGGGAATAGAATTGGTGTGTTCTTTAGGTCTGAAATGCAGTGTGGAGCTCTAACGAAGGCACTGCAATTTGCTTGTCTAGGCTATAGACAAGAATTTTCAGCACTCAAGCCTGGTGGCTACACATAAAGGACAAGTAAACTCAACCAAAGGTTGCTTTAACTTAAGCTCTACCCCTGATTTCTGCCCAATTTATACCAAGCATAATACAATACCAACTATCATAACCATCCCATTTAAAGAAGAATCACTATCAACAAGCTAAAGTGCTAGTAGCTAAATAACTAGGTTTTGTATAAAATTCTAGAATCCGTAAAAATGTAGTAAAGCTTGAAAAAACTAGAGGATATAAATAAAGGTATGCCAACTTCTTTCTGTTTTCGAGCTGAAACAATTCGGCTATTGCCGTCTTAGTTATCAATATCAAGAGCAACAATCGAACTCCTCGTTAATACAATCGTTACTTTGTGTTTTCGCCCAGTCGTATGGGCCTTCTTTAGTTGCTTACTGGCTCCTTCATGCCTACTGCCTTAGTTACCGGCTGCGCCGGCTTCATCGGCTCTCACCTGAGCGAACGGCTGCTAGCCGATGGTTACCGCGTAATCGGGCTCGACAACTTCGATCCGTTCTACGACCGGGCCCTCAAACTAGCCAATCTGTCGGCCTCACTCAAGAACCCCAACTTCGCATTTCATGAGGTAGACCTGCGCAATGGGCCTAGTGCTCTTGCAGCAACTCTAGCTACCGAGCACGTCGATGTGGTAGTGCATTTGGCGGCCAAAGCTGGCGTCGGCCCGTCTGTGCGCGAGCCAGCCGCTTACCTCGAAGCCAATGTGCTAAGCACCGTGCATTTGTTGGAATGGATGCGACAGGCAGAAGTTAGAAACCTGTTTTTCGCGTCGTCTTCGTCGGTGTATGGTAATACCGTGGAACTACCGTTTCGGGAGGATATGGCTTTACTGGCCGCGTGCATCTCGCCTTACGCAGCATCCAAACTGAGTGCCGAGCAGTTCACGTTCACCTATCATCACCTATACGGCTTCAACGTGCTCAATGCGCGGTTCTTCACCGTGTATGGCCCTCGCCAACGCCCCGACTTAGCTATTCATAAGTTCGCGCGTTTGTTGCGGGCAGGCCAGCCTATTCCCATGTACGGCGACGGTAGCACGGCTCGCGACTACACCTTCGTGGCTGATACAGTCGATGGTATTGCACGAGGCATAGCGTATTTGTTGACGCATCCTGGCACCTACCAAACCATCAACCTCGGCAACAGCACGCCTATCAAGCTGCGCGACCTGATTACGGCCGTGGGCACCGCCGTAGGTGTTGTGCCCGTGCTCGATATGCATCCTATGCAGGCCGGCGATGTGGAAGTCACGTATGCCGACATCAGTAAAGCCCGTCACCTTATTGGCTACAACCCTCAAACAACCTTAGCAGAAGGATTACAGCAGTTTATACGCTGGCTGCAAGAAACCGAGGATGCCTCTGCTTCTCTTGTCTTGGATTCTGTGCCGACATCATAAGGCTAGCTGGCCCCTCTTACGTTTTGCTGCCTGGCTAGCTAGAAGCGCATGCTGCTGAACCTGCCCGCTCGCCACTGCTGTTCATGAGCGGCCATTCAAATCAATCTTTCAAGCGCAACTGCTTTACCCTCGCTACCAGGGAATCTAGTTACTCTATGCGTTCTTCTCTTACTGAGTCTTCCTGGCTGCGGCCGTTTACCGTGTTACTCGTGTGCTTTTTCAGTTGCTTCGTGCACCTGGGCGCCCCCGAGGTAAACCTGATGGAAGCTCGCAACTTTGTAGCGGCCCGCGAAATGGTGCAAGGCGGCTCTTGGCTAATTCCCACTATGAACGGCGCTTTGCGTGTGGCGAAGCCTCCACTCCCAACCTGGGCGGTGGCTGTTACCCAGAAACTGACTGGCCTCACCCAGGACCCCGGTATTCTGCGCCTGCCCGCCGCCATCATGACCACCCTGTTGGTGTTTTTCTTTTGGGGCTTGGTGCGGGAACTGATCCGGGCGCAACCGGGCGAGGCCGAAGCACCGGGTCGTACTGCGTGGCTAGCTACTCTGGTGCTGGCTAGCAGTTTATTGGTGGTTACTGTAGGGCGCGAGGGCCATTGGGATATTTTCGCCAATAGCTTTTTGGTAGGCTCGCTCTGGGCGTTGGCCCGCGGTTGGTTTGCGAAGAGTTCCAGCTGGAGGTGGTTTGCGCTGAGCGGTTTGCTTCTGGGCTGCTCTATGCTCAGCAAAGGGCCAGTGGCGCTTTACGCTGTTTTGCTGCCTTTCTTGGCGAGTTTCGGGGTACTGCGGTTCTATCCAGAGCGGGGACCTATGCGTCCGCGGCGTTGGGGCTTGCTGCTGGCTCTGGTCTTGGGCTTAATAGTAGGAACGGCGTGGCCCATTTACTTGGCAGTGCAGCACACTGTAGCCCCTGCAGCATTGGCGGTAGCCCGCGTGGAAGTAACCTCCTGGGGCGAGCGGCACGTGCAGCCGTTTTGGGAATACTGGAACTTCCCGGTGTTCACGGGCATCTGGACGCCGATAGCTTTATTGGTGCTGGCCGTACCGTTTGCCCGCTCCCGAGCCGGCCGTTACATTCCTTACCGGGCCGCACTGGCTTGGTTGCTGATAGCCTTCTTGCTCTTGAGCTTGGTTCCAGAGAAGAAAGAGCGGTATCTATTGCCACTCATGCCGCCACTTGCCTTGTTGATCGGGGGGCTGCTTCGCCATCTCGAAACTGTACTGCGCAACGGCCTGCGTCCGCGCCCCGAAGCCACGTTGGTTCGCATTTGGGCTGGGCTGTTGGCTGTTGCTAGCTGCTTGTTTCCAGTGGTGCTGGTTTTCATGAAACTACCCGCGTACGGGCCAGGGTCGGTACCATTTGCGGTTACCGTAGTGGTGTTTTTGCTGTTGGCAGCGGCTATTATACGGTGGGGTTTCCGACAGTACCAAGTCCCGGTGTTGATGGCTAGCTCTATTACCGCTATGGCCCTGCTACTGGCCTTGCTGGCTCCCGCTTATCCTCTCTGGACCAACCGGCGCGCCGAGGCTGGCCTACGGCACATAGCCGCCCTTCGTGGCAACCCGGTACTAGCCAACCTGCCTTGGTACACGCTCGAGGAACTGCATATTAAGCGCGTGTGGGATGCCGGTCGCGCCGCACCTAGTTGGCCCCGCACCCCCGACTCAGTGCTAGTTCGTCCCCGTGGCCCAATTGCAGTTCTTACCGGCTCTAACATCGCCAAACAACTCCCCCGCGCCTGGCGCGACCAGGTACGGCTGCAAGTGGTGGACAGCTTCTACCTCGACCGCCAACGGAAAGACGGCCGCTGGCGCGTAACCTTGGTTACACCAATTTCAGTAACTGAGCGACCAGGTAACTAAGCAAGTCTAAGAGTGGAAGTAGTTGAACAACTCTTTACACCACTCCGCTGCTCAGTTGCCTTCCGAAGCTACCTCTCGGCGCATCAGCACAATGTTGCGGGCGTAGACCACCGTACCGAAAATATTGCCCACGATGAGCACTATATCAACGGGGCGGCGCAAAATGGCATACGTCAAGATCAAGACCGAGCCCACGAAGCTAACCACCCAGAAGCCGAGCGGTAGCACCGATTCGCCTTTGCGTTCCGAGTACAGCCATTGATACACGAAGCGCATCAGAAAGATGGTCTGCCCGATTGCCCCTAGCGCGAGCACACCGCTCGGAATACCATGGCTAAGCATGGCCCGCAAACTGAAGTGCTGGTTGCCAACCACAAACCAAACCAGCATTGCCAGCGGAAACACGTAAGCTCCCGCCCGAAACAAGCCGCTGAGCTTACGCCACTCTCCCAACAGTTGCAGATTGCGGATGTAGATGCCGTAGCTGATTAGCTGTGCCCCCAATATCACTGGGTCGTGGCGCAGCATGCCGTAGATTATCATCAGAAACGATGAAATCAAGCTAATCTGCCAGAACAAAGTGGGCACAAGTACTCGTTTGGCCCGCTCGCTTTGCACCCATTGCAACACAATGCGGCTGCTGAATAGCAGCTGTGAAGTTAGCCCAATACCTAGTGCTACCTGCTCGACTCTAAGCATGGTCTGCGGTACGGTGCTGCTCCCCTATTTCGTAGTTTTTCCAGCGGCTTCTAATCCAGCGAAATCCGAAAGTATCCACGAGTGGCTTCCAGGCTCGGTTCCAGAGGTTATACTTGGCCGTACCCGCAAACCGAGGGAAGTGCTGCACCGGCAGCTGCTTCACGCGCCCACCCTGTAGTTGCACCAAAGCTCCCAGAAAGCGGTGCATACCATGGAACAGCGGAATTCGGCGGGCGTATTCAATCTTGATGATCTTGAGTGGGCAGCCTGTATCCTCGATGCCGTCGTTGATAAGCGTCCGCCGTACTGTGTTAGCTACCTTCGACGACAATTTCTTCACGATTGTATCCTGCCGCTTGGCCCGAATGCCGTTCACCATGTCGTATTCGGGTAGGAACTCGAAAAACTTCAGGAAGTCGAGCGGTGAGGTCTGAATGTCGGAATCAATGTAGCCGACTAGCGTGGAGCGGCAATGGTCGAAACCTGCTTTGATGGCCGTACTCAAGCCTTGGTTATGGCTGAGACTAATGAACTCGTAACGAGGATTCTGCTGGCAAATGTCGCGCAGCAGCGCCAACGAACCGTCCTTTGACCCATCGTTGACAAACAGTACGGTAGTAGGAATAGGCGTCTGCTCCAGAAACTTGTTCATCTCCACCACAAACTGCGGTAGGCTTTCTTCTTCATCGTACACGGGCACCAACACCGTGAGTGTTTGTTGGGAGAGATAGGAACTGAGCGGAGCAGGCATAGCAGAACGTAAAAAACGGAGTGCAAGGTAGGCAGGTTTTGAACCTTCTACTACGTAAACAGGCCTCCCAACTCTTTAATCAGGAAGTTGATACTCATTTTCCCCTGGTTGAACCTTCTCGCTATTCTATCTGCCGTCCGTAATTATGAAGTCATGAGCATTGCCGATACGGAAATCTGCCCCTAACCCTACTCATGATTTCGCCCATCAGCAACCTGTTGCGCAGTTCGAAATAAGTGGTCATCTAATTAGGTAGTTTCCATCTTGCCTGCGGCCTGCAAGCGAGGTTTATCGGTTGAACAGAACAATCAAACACGCTGGCTATGCGGTTTTCTTCCAGAAAAACCCACTGCTAAATAGCATCCTGTGCCGGCTTTCTAGTGTCAGCAGCGCATAAGCCCTACCTTTACAACTGTATGCCACCGCTCTACAACCGCCGACCCGACCCGGGCCTTTCCACTTCTTTGCCCCCCGTAGCCTTGCCGCTGGCCGAGTTGCTGCTGCGCGTGAAACAAAGCTTGAGCGAGCGGTTCGCCGATTCGTATTGGGTGGTGGCCGAAATTGCTGACCTCACTCTGCCCCGCTTCGACGGCGCGCATTGCTACCTCACTCTCACCGACCAGCACCAAACCGGCCGCGGGGCGCAGCTTAAAGCCCAAGCCCGTGCCACCATTTGGAGCCAACGCTACCAGCAACTTGCTCCGGTATTCGAGGAGCACACCGGTCAAGAACTGCGGCCGGGCCTGAAAATCATGCTGCGCGTGCAAGTAAAATTCCACGAGCAATATGGCCTAAGCCTCGACGTGCTAGCTCTAGACCCCACTTATACGGTCGGTGAGTTGGCCCGGCAACGTTTGGAGACGTTGCGAAAGCTTGCCGAAAAAGGGCTGCTGGAGCGGCAGCGTGCTCTGCCGCTGGCTTTGGCTCCACAGCGCCTAGCTGTCATCTCCTCGCCTACGGCGGCGGGTTTTCAAGATTTTGTGCAGCAGCTTCAGGAGTCGCCTTATGCTTTTTCGCTGGCTTTATTTCCGGCTACCATGCAAGGCGAAGATTCTCCGGGCAGTATTCGGGCAGCGCTGGAAAGCATTCGGAAGCGCCGCCAGCATTTCGATGCAGTCATCATTATCAGAGGTGGGGGCTCGAAAACTGACTTGCTGGCCTTCGATGACTATGGACTAGCAGCGGCCATCGGGGCCTTTCCGGTGCCTGTCCTCACTGGTATCGGACACGAGCGCGACGAAGCAGTTGTTGACCTCACGGCGCACCTTGCGCTGAAAACACCCACTGCCGTAGCGGCCTTTCTCGCCGACCGGTTGGCTCGCCTCGATGCCGTGTATGATGGCTATGCTGGCCGCATTCGGGAGCTAGCAGCACAGCAAATCCAAAATGCAGCAACTCACCTCGACCGGGTTGGTCGGCGCACTAATCTGGCTGCCCAAGAGCAGCTGGAAGGTCATCGAAGTGCGTTGCGGCAACGAGTGCGGGCGGCGGCACCACTAGCGCGGGCGCGTTTACGGCAGCAAGAATTGCAACTTGGTCAGCAACGTCATGCCCTACAACGCGCTGCCCACCATGCTGCCGTGGGTCAGCAGCGACGCCTCGTGCACCTGGGTATCACGCTGGCTCGGCGCTTCCGCCGTCTACACCGTCGTCGCCGTGAACAGTTGCTGCATAAGCGCTACCAGCTTCAACTAGCTGCCGAACGTATGTTGCACCGTGCCGAAGTACTACTGCTGGAAAAAGTCAACCAGCAAAAAGACGCCTTAGCTAGCAAACAAAACGGCATTCCTATCTGACTTAATGACGAAAGCTCTAGTTGCTGGTTACTGGCTCTAAAGCAGAAATGCTAATTGAGTAATCGACTGGCGCCATATCGCTCATTGTCTCCTTTTAAACTCATCACCCTCTCATGGATAATACCACTTATCGTGACGCTATAGCGGAGCTTGAAACCATCTTGCGCGCTCTGGAAACCGACACCATTGATGTAGATGAACTCACAGCCCGTGTCCAGCGCTCTGCTCAACTTATTCGCCTTTGCAAGCAGAAATTGCGCACGGCCGAGGATGCCATCGACCGGGTGTTTGAGAATCTTGACCAGGATGAAGACGACTTGCCCACGCCAGCCGAAGAAGATGCACCGCCGCTTTTCGCCCCACCAACCCCCAAACGCGCCCCTCGTGCTCCGCGCGACACAAGTGGCGGTTTGCTTTTCTAAGTCCAAGGCAAACAGACAAAGCAAGTAAATGCAGAAGATGGCGGTCTATAATAAGGTTTGCTATATATTTAGATGCGCTAATTAAAAAAGCATACAGGCGCTGTGCCATCTTTTCAGCTGCATTTCACTTGTTCTTATGGAATCCTCTTCGTCTAGTAATCTCTCCGATGAGCTTAATCCCCAAAACACTGTAGGGGAGCGTATTAGCTTTGAAAAAGCAGCAGCTTGGACTGCTACTTATCAAAATGACCATGCTGGAAGCTTGCAGTCCGTGTTTTACAGTGCTGACGTATTTTTGAAATTGCTCCGACAAGAGGGGGCTACCGGCATTCGTATTTATAATGCTATCAATCCCGAAGGAAAAGAATGCTTTGTGCTGGTAGGAGCCACCGAGGAAGGCGACTTAACCGAGGAACATCACTTTGCTTTCGACAAAGGGCAAGGCTGCCCAGACACTTGCGTGATTAGCTCCTTGGCTCGCAGTTAGCCTCTCCTTTGTCATGTTAACGTCTGATCTTGCCTGGGTACTCAAAGTCAGGCTAGTTCTAACCTATACCAGTGAACTTTCGCTGCTGTTACCCATATGGGTAGGTTATCGACGATGGGCTGTTTTGCAGAAGCACCATAAAGTTGTTTTATGGTGTTGTGTGATGTGGACCGTTTTAACGGTCATCGGCGAAATTCTCTTTGCAGTAAAGCAGCATAATCTCTTTGTGTGGAACACGGTCACTATACTAGAGACCCTCTTCTTGAGCTATGCTTTCTACTTAAAAATACGATCCTCCAAAGCTCGCCGCTTGCTGCGTATAGCCGCTGGTGTATTCGTCGTACTTGCTGTTACTGATTTCTTCTACCTAAGTGGATTAAAAGCTACTACCGTGTACGCGGTTGCAGCCGAAAGCGTGTTCCTAATTACCACAGTTTTATTGTATTTCGAGCAGCTTCTGCAAGAGCTTCGTACCACATCTCTAGGACGAACTCCTATGTTCTTGATAGGCATAGGAGTAATCACTTATTTCGCTGGAACACTGATGGTTTTTCTGTTGCAAAATTCGGTGTCTGGCATTCAGGAGATGCTGATGATGACGGTAAATTCAGTTCTTAGTCTGGTGCTGAACTCGATTATTGCCTGGGCCTTCTTCCTGATTGGGAAGCTACAACCACCGACAGTTGCCTTCACGTCGTCCGCTTCACTTCCCGACCGGCAAACCATACGTCAGTAAGGGCGTTTCTTATTTGCGCTTCCCCTAGTACGACAAGCAAACAACTTGCAATCTACTACTCTTTTAAGCATATAATTATTGGATATTTCTGGTGAGTTAGAAGATAGTGACGTATTTTTCAGTCACCATATTGTGGTACGCACACATTGGTAGCCTTACTTCAATTTTCATCTTCTTAAGGCTATTTATCGTTTCATTATCTGTTTCTGTGGTAAACCTGTTGTAGTTCAGTTTATTTGCACTGGCTGCAATTACTTCACACTATTGCTCTTTGTATTGCTTTATTGCTTAGATGAATAATTGGCTGATTCCTGTTATGCTGGCTACGCCAGTGCTACTGCTGCTCGCTCTAGGCATCGTAGCATTTGTGCTTCGCTACCAGCGGCGACTGCTCCGCCAACAGGAACAACTGCGGCAAGTGCGCGAAATGGCTCAGCAACAGGCGCTCGAGGCGGCATTGTTGGCTCAGGAAGATGAACGCCGCCGCATTGCCGCCGACCTCCATGATGGAGTGGGTACTACTTTAGCTATTGTAAAGCTGCACCTGAGCTCACTCGGCCATCCTTCGCTTACGCAAGAAGCCAGCAGCCTACTTGATCAGGCCATTACAGAAGTTCGACGCATTTCGCGCAATCTGTTGCCAGCGGCCTTACAAAAATTTGGGCTTCCTTTCGCGCTTGATGCGCTAGCTCGCACTGTACCTACCGATGGGCCTACCCATCTCAACATAGAGCAGCGCGGCCAGCCCCGCCGTCTCGATCCACACTACGAGCTTATTGTATACCGTGTAGTGCAAGAACTACTAGGCAACGGTTTGCAGCACGCACACGCCGACAAGATTGACATCATAGTTGATTTTGGCACCGACACCCTTTCTTTGCATTATACCGACAACGGCATCGGCTTCGATACATCAAAAATTGACACTCAACCCTTGAGTGGAGCTCGCACTGGCCACGGCCTCACCAACCTCCGTAGCCGCGTAGCCGTGCTGCAGGGCACCCTCCGCTATCAGTCGGAAATGGGGGTCGGCAGCCAGGTTTGGATTTCTTTACCAGTACCGTATATTACTGCTTCTCAAATACCTGCTCTCATTAGCTCCCTATTATGACACCTGCAACAATTCGTTTGGCCGTGGTCGATGACCACATTTTATTCCGTAAGGGCCTGCGTGCCCTTATTAGCGGATTCCCCGCAATGGAAGTACTCTTCGAAGCTGGTGACGGCGAAGAACTACTCCATCGGCTAGATCAGGGCAATCTCCCAGAAGTGATATTGATGGACTTGCAAATGCCTAACCTCGACGGTTTACAAACCGTACGGTTGTTGCGCGCACAGTACCCTCGTATCCGCGTCATTATTATTTCTATGCATGACGAACCCGAGCTGATCGAGAGCTTGAAAGTGGAAGGAGCTCATGGCTATCTACTCAAGAATGCCAGCCCGGAGGAAGTACGCGGCGCTATCTTGGCAGCTGCAAACACCAGCGAACCCCGTCAAATTGTGAGCTCTTATTAACGCTATTAACTTAAAAGTTACTTTAAGCTCGCTATCCATCTCATTGCTAGCTTCCAACAAGATTTGAAGATTAGCCCAAGCGACTTGAGTGATATCAAGTTGCTTGGGCTGGTTATTTTATTCTCTATTCATGCTATGTAGTCTGAGTTAAAGCTCGCCTTGTTCTGCAGTAACGTGGCGCCACGGCTATAGCCTTGTGGCGTAACAGCGACCGAGAAGATTGCACCACCCTTACTCAGTGAGCGTAACGACGCTAGAGGAACTAGGCAGCCCTCGCAGAATTACGGCCCTAGGTAATACAGCATTAATTCACATAGTGCTTATGCGCTAGGGGTGCTCACGTGAGCTAGGCGCATCGTGGGGTGTTGAAAAACTCTGTTCAGCGGCACCAGCTTTACCCGCTTACTTAGCAGTCAGTATTTATTTCGATAAATCTTATCCTCAACCATCAGTGCTTTTACATATTATGAAGATTTACTACTTACTGCTTTTGCTACTGCCTTTCGCTAGTTATGCCCAAGGCCCAGTGTACCAGGTTGATTTACAGGAGCAAAAGCTCTCACTGCCCAACGCAACATTTCACATATCGGAGGTACTTGACTTACGCGTCAATACGAACACCATCGGTTGGGTGCAACGCGGCTTATACAATGTGCGGGTACCAGCTAATCTGAAAGGTGGTGCTACAAACTGTCTAACTCAATGGCTGCAAAGTCAGATGCCAGCTCAGCCTGGCTCCCGCCCTGTTATCATGCGTATCCACGACCTGCGCATTGGGGAAATTATCAAAGCTACTTCCGAGAAAGCTAAGGCGATTGTAGATGTCGACTTTCTGGTACTCCAACCTGATGGTCGATACTATATACTACTACGTCATCCTGACGAAGAGATTCATGGCGGCATTGAGACCACTTCTTTTCATGATGACAATATTGCGGCCTGCCTTCAACGAGGCGTCACACTCTTGAACACATTGTCGTGGGATCAGCGCTTAAGCAACGCTCCCTCCGTTACTGCAGAACAGATTCGCTACCGTACTGACCGTGCTCCCGAAGTTTACACTTACCCGATTCTGACGGCTACTGTTCCGACACGTGGCCTTTACAGTAGTTTTCTCGATTTCCGTCGCAACCAGCCTGATACGGCTACTGCTTTTGAAGTAGAAAAACAGCCTCGTACCAACGCTGAGTGGCAGAATACCGAAGAGATAAAGCTCTATAATGGTAGCGGAGCTACCCGCGTAGAACTTGCTAAGGTTTGGGGCTTTTCCGATGGCCAACAGTTGTACATCCGGCATCGTAACCGCTATTATCCGCTTCAGCGGGCCGGCAATGACTTTACATTCGAGGGCCATGCTGGGGCTGATGCGGGCGCAGTAAGCACTGCTAGTTTCATAGGTGGCGCGGCTGGCGGAATCATTGCCGCTGCTGCTACCACCGGTCACCGTCAGGAGTACACGCTCGATATAGCAACTGGACGAGTGTCCGATTTCGACTATATGGCACAATTCGCCCGACGCGACACGGCAATGGTAATTGTGTATCGCCGACCTGGCAGCGTCAAAAAACCTATGACTATTCTACTTGATGGCAAAAAGCTAGGCGACCTACCCGCCAACAATTTTCTGCAGATCCCTTGGACCAATAAAACCAAGGAAGTAACGCTCTGTATTGAAGGCTTGGAATCAAGCTATTCCTTCATTCCTAACTTTACAACGGTTAATTATGTGGAGCTACGAGCTAAATCCGACGCTGACAAGCCAGTGCTAGAAGCGGCACCAACGAAAGAAGGAGTATTTTATACCAAGAAAATGCGACGGCTTTGAGATGTATAGTCTTACTCTAGCTCCACGCTTGGGTCCCAAAACAACTTCTTGAACTCCACTACTTGATCATCAACCACGCGCACTCCTTCGGCTTCGAGAGCTTCCTGCATGGCAGTAGGCGTAGCGAAGTGCATACGGCCTGTGAGTAATCCGTTGCGGTTGACTACACGCTGCGCCGGAATATCGTCGAGGCCGCGGGCGGGGGCTGCGGCAATAAGGGCGTAGCCAACCATGCGGGCGCCGTGCCGCGCCCCCAGATAATGCGCAATGGCCCCGTAGGTAGAAACCCGCCCCATCGGTATCAGGCGTACCACTTCGTGTACTTCCTGAAAAAAATTACGGTTTGTTTCATTGGGGTTACGAGGTAAACTCATGGGCTGGAAACACAGAAAAGCGGGGGCGGAAGGTAGGAAACCAGATGGTGCCAGTCAAACGAAATTGCAACGCCCTTGCGGTTGAGTACGTATCGGATGTACTTGATTTCCACCTTAACACCTACTCAACCATGGCCCTTTTCTCAGATAAACTCACCACTCTCGACGACCTGTTTCACGAACAACTCAAAGACCTGTACAGCGCTGAAAACCAACTACTGGAGGTACTGCCCCAGATGGCCGACAAAGCCAAGGACTCAGGGCTAAAAACGGCTTTCCAGACGCACTTGCAGGAAACCAAAAACCAAGTAGCTCGCTTAGAGCAGATCGGCAAAATGCTGGACATCAGCTTAACCGGCCATAAGTGCAAAGCTATGGAAGGCATTTTGAAAGAAGGCTCCGACATGATTCATGAGGATGCGACCGACGAAGTAAAAGATGCTGGCCTTATTGCTTCGGCTCAGCGCGTCGAGCACTACGAAATTGCAGGTTACGGTACGGCAGCTCATTACGCGCAGCGCGTCGGGCAGCCCGAGGCAGCAGCCTTACTGCACCAAACCCTCAACGAAGAGCAAGCCACTGATACCAAGCTTAATAATTTGGCGAAAAGCTATATAAACGAGAAGGCGCTTTAAACCCGAAGCATTATTTCTTGTCATACTCGGGAACCCGGTCTGCTGCATAGCAGACCGGGTTTTTCAATGGCTTGAACTAAGCTGCAACCTGCGGACGATTTTGGTGTCTTACCGCCGTGTTTGTTTAGTACTATTCATTCCGAGTCAACTTAAAACCAGCCATTCGCGTTGTGAAGCGTTAGCGGTATCTATACAGTAAAGCGCTTCAGGTCAGAACCTTCTTAGAGTATGCAAACCAAGGAACAAGAAGAAATAGAGGTAATGCAGGAGCCCGCCGGAAAAAGCCACCGGGTGTTGTGGATAGTTCTGGCGCTAGCGTTACTGGCGGGGCTGGTTTTTGTGAAAATAAAGTACTTCCCTTCCACCACTGGCAAAGGAGCCGGCGGTGGTAAAGGCGGCCCCGGCGCGGCCGGTCCGGGCGGTGGCGGGGGCCGAGGTGGTGCTCAACGCTTGGCGGTGCAAGTGTACGTAGTGCAACCCACCAACCTTTCCGACGAAGTTGCTGCTACCGGTTCGGTATTGGCCGACGAATCAGTAGTTATCAAAAGTGAGCTTTCTGGCAAGATTACCAGTCTTCATATCAGAGAAGGCCAGCCAGTACGCAAAGGCCAGCTGCTGTTTAGCATCAATGCCGACGAAGCTCAAGCCGCTATTCGCAAGCAGGAATACAACATCAAGCTGTTTCGGGACCAGGAGCGGCGTCAGCGCACGCTACTCGACAAAGAATACATCAGTGCTCAGGAATACGAGCAAGCGAACAATCAGCTGCTTACTGCGCAGTCGGATTTACAAGCGCTACGCGCAACACTCGATAAAGCATATGTGAAGGCTCCTTTTGATGGAGTGCTTGGATTGACTACCGCTACGGTAGGCACTTACGTGAGCCCCGGTGCCGAAATAACAACCTTATCACGCGTACGGCCTGTTAAAATTGACTTTGCCGTGCCGGGTCGTTTTGCCAACAACGTACGAGTAGGCGACTTGGTAAGCGTAACCGACGAAAGCACCAACAAGCAGTACGAAGCCAAAGTCTATGCCCTCGACCCGCAGATTGACCCTGTAAGCCGCACCCAACCCGTGCGTGCCCGCTATGCCAACACCAAAAACGAGTTGCGGCCTGGCGCCTTTGTGCGCGTCAATTTGAAACTCGGCGAATCGACGGACGCCTTGCAGGTACCTACTGAATCGGTGATTCCGGAAGCTAGCGGCTATAGCGTATATACTGTACAGGACGGTAAGATGGTGCCGAAGAAAGTGAAGATTGGCATCCGTTCCGATAAAGTTATTCAAATCACCGACGGCTTGTCCGTGGGTGATAGTGTCATCCGCACTGGTATTCTCCAGGTGAAGCCAGGTGACGCGGTACGTGCAACCAAATAACAAGTTCACGCAGTACCCCGCAACATCGGAAAGCAATGGTTTCTAATACAATCCATTGTGAACGACACGGCAAAACATTGCGTTTCCCATTGATAAACACTGCGTGAATCTTATATGAGTTTATCATCAACCAGCATCAACCGCCCGGTCCTCGCCATCGTGATGAGCCTCGTCATCGTGATATTTGGCGTTATCGGGTTTCGGTATCTCAGTATTCGGGAGTACCCGAGCGTTGACCCGCCTATTATCTCAGTATCGGCTAGCTACACTGGCGCCTCGGCCGACGTTATGCAGGGTCAAGTAACGGAACCGTTAGAAGAGGCTCTGAACGGTATTGCTGGTATCAAGAACCTGACGTCCAATTCGCGTGACGGTCGGACGCAGATTACGGTGGAGTTCGACTTGGACGCCGACTTGGAAACTGCTGCCAACGACGTGCGCGACAAGGTATCGGGGGCTCAAGGTCGCTTGCCGCGCGACATCGATCCGCCTGTTGTGAGCAAGGCCAACGCCGACTCGCAGCCCATTGTGATGACCTACCTCAGCAGCAACAAGCGCAACCTGCTGGAGCTAACCGACTATGCCAATAACACGCTCAAAGAACGTCTCCAAACTATTCCGGGTGTATCAGAAGTACGGGTATTTGGCGAGCGGAGATATTCAATGCGGCTTTGGCTGGATCCCGTCAAGCTGTCGGCGCTAGGGGTGAGTCCCGTAGATGTGCAGGCTGCTCTCACCCGCGAAAATGTGGAGCTGCCGAGCGGTGCCGTACAAGGCCAAGCCACGCAGCTCACGCTACGGACCATGGGCCGCTTGACCACGGTTGAGGATTTCAACAACCTTATTATCCGCAAAGATGCGTCCTCGCTAGTACGCTTGACGGACGTTGGGTACGCGGAGTTATACCCCGAAAATGACCAAACGATTTTTAAGGTGAATGGGGTACCCATGGTGGGCATTGCCGTCATTCCGCAGCCTGGTTCCAACCAGATTGATATTGCCGACGAGTGGAACAAGCGTATTGACCTATACGGCAAGGATTTGCCAAAGGACTTGGTACTGAAGTCTGGCTTCGACAACTCTGTGTTTATCCGGCAGTCTATTGGGGAGGTAGAACATACCATCGTCGAGGCGTTCGTGCTGGTAGTGGTCATCATCTTCCTGTTTTTGCGCGACTGGCGTTCCACGCTGATTCCGGTAGTGGCCATTCCGGTGTCGTTGGTGGGTATCTTCTTTGTGATGTACCTGCTCAACTTCTCCATCAATGTGCTCACGCTCCTCGCCATCGTGTTGGCCATTGGCCTTGTAGTGGACGATGCCATCGTGGTGTTGGAGAACATCTATTCGCGCATTGAGGACGGCGAAGACCCCAAAACGGCGGCCATCAAGGGTTCTGAAGAGATTCTGCTGGCTGTAGTGAGTACCACGGTGGTACTGGCTGCTGTATTCCTTCCCGTGGTATTCTTGTCAGGTATCACGGGCCGTTTGTTCCGCGAGTTTGGTATTGTGGTGGCCGGCTCGGTACTGATTTCGGCTTTCGTGTCGCTTACCCTCACGCCCATGATGTGCTCGGTGCTGCTTAAGCGCCAAGAAAAGCACAACTGGTTTTATCGCAAAACGGAGCCTTTTTTCGAGCGGCTGATTAGTGGCTATCAGGACAGTCTGCAAACCTTCTTGCGCAACCGGTGGCTAGCGTGGTTGGTGGTAGTAGGTACCGGTGTAGGCACTTGGTATTTCATGCAGACAATTCCATCGGAGCTAGCCCCCGTGGAAGACCGAAGCCGTATAAACCTGAACGCTACGGGCCCCGAAGGCGCCTCATTTGAATTCATGGACTCCTACATGGATCAGCTCAGCAAGATGGCCGTGGACTCGACGGACGATGGTAGCTTGAGCAGCGTATATGCCGTGACGTCGCCAGGCTTTGGCGGTGGTTCCAACTCGGGCCGGGCCCGCCTGTTGTTGCTCGATGCCGATAAGCGTCCTTTCACACAGGACCAGATTGCCACTAAGCTTTCGGCGGGTGTGAAGCGCCTAACGGCCGCTCGTACTTCAGTATCGCAAGACCAAAGTATTGGTAACGGCGGCGGCGGGTTGCCCGTGCAATTCGTTGTACAGACTCAGGACTTCGAGAAGCTGCGCGCCGCTGTACCTAAGTTTCTGGAGGCCGCCCGCCAAGATCCTACCTTCCAGTTTGCCGACGTGGACTTGAAGTTCAACAAGCCTGAGTTGCGCGTTACCATCGACCGAGAAAAGGCGCAGAGCCTCGGGGTTTCGGTGCAGAGCATCAGCCAGACGCTGCAATCGGGACTGAGCGGCCAGCGCTACGGCTATTTCATCAAAGACAGCAAGCAGTACCAGATTATCGGGCAGGTGGCACGCGAAGACCGCAACCAACCACTCGACGTGCGGCTCCTTTCGGTGAAAAGCGCGGATGGCCAGCTCGTGCAGCTCGACAACGTTATTCGCTTGACCGAAAGCAGCACGCCACCACAGCTCTACCGCTTCAACCGCTACAACTCGGCTACTTTTTCGGCTTCGTTGGCCCCTGGCAAGTCGCTTGGCGATGGTATAGCCGCCATGCAAGCCATTGCCGACAAGCAACTCGATGAAACCTTTACTACGGAATTGGCTGGTGCCTCCCGCGACTTTCAAGAAAGCTCATCGTCGCTCATTTTCGCTTTTGGTTTGGCGTTGGTGCTGATTTATCTAGTGCTAGCGGCACAGTTCGAAAGCTTCCGAGACCCGGTGGTGATCATGGTGACGGTGCCACTGGCATTGTCGGGTGCGTTGCTAAGCTTGTGGTATTTCAACCAAACCCTAAACCTGTTTTCGCAGATTGGCATCATCATGCTGATTGGGCTGGTGACCAAAAACGGTATTCTTATCGTGGAATTTGCCAACCAGCAAGTTGAGCAGGGCAAAGACTACATGACCGGGTTGATTGAAGGAGCTACCGCGCGCTTCCGTCCTATCTTGATGACTAGCCTTTGCGCTATTCTCGGTATTCTACCTATTGCAATTGCCACGGGTGCAGGTGCACTTAGCCGCCGGGCCATGGGTATTGGTGTAGTGGGCGGTTTGTTTTTTGCTACTGGACTAACGCTGTACGTAGTGCCGGTGATGTACTCGTACTTCGCTACGGCCAAGAAGCACAGCGCTAAAGTGAAGACCAAGAAAGTAGCAGCGTAAGTACATAAGCCCTTAGTTCTTGAATCAGTCAGGAAGTAGGGGCTTATTTGTTGCTTGAGATTACGCGTCTTGCTGTACCCTTGGTGCTGTACGACGGTAATACAAGCTCACTGATAATTTACTTGTACTCAGGTTTCGTTTCGAGGCCGCCCCTCCCCTTCTCAACGGAGCAGCGGACTCGCTTTTAGTTTTAGCACAGTTTCCCGAATGCAGTTTCAATTCTATCGTTTTCGTTGTTTGGGTGCGGCAATGCTGCTCTTTCCTTTTGCGGCCCTCGCCCAGCAGCCAACCCAACCAGCTCGGCCAGCACAAGAGCCTCGGTCGAAACCGAAACCACAAACCGAAAAGCCAGAAACCGTAGCTGCCGCCGCGCCGCTTACTTTAGCCGAAGCTATTAGGATTGGCTTGGAGAACAACTACGACATTCGGGTGTCGCGGCAGGACGAGCGAATTGCGGAAAACAACGTGACGCGCGGCAACGCCGGTCAGCTGCCGGTAGCAAACGGCAATTTTACCCGCACCTTCAATGTCAATAACACCCGGCAGGTAAGAGAGCAATCGGAGCCGGTAGTTATTAACGGTGGCAAGGCCAATGCCCTCAATGCCAACGTAACTGGCACCTGGACCATCTTCGATGGGTTGGGAATGTTTATTGCCTACGACCGACTTAAAGCACTCGACCAAAGCCAACGGCAGCTTACCCGGGCTACCATCGAAGAAACCGTTACCAACATCACCGACGCGTACTATGCAGTGGTGCGGGAGTTTGGTAAAATCGGCTCTATTGAAGAAGCACTTAAGATCGGACAAGCCCGCATCGACCTCACCCAAGCGCGCGTGGATGTAGGCGCTAGTGCAAAAGTAGAAGTTCTTACAGCACGCGTAGACTACAATGCCGACCGCTCCATCCTGATCCAACAACAGGAATTGCTTCAGCGCGCAAAAGTAAACCTCAACGCCCTGCTTGGCCGAGCCCCGCGCATCGACTTCAGCCCCGCCGATTCTATTGTGGTTGCTCGTGACCTGACGCGTGAGGGAGTAAACCAAGCACTGCTCCAGGCTAACCCCCGCTTGCAACAAGCCAAGCTCAACACTCAAGTTGCCACGTACGACCGTCGACTGGTGCGGGCAAGCCGCTTTCCGCAACTAGGCTTAACCGGCGGCTACGGGGTTACTCGTAACATCAACAATGCATTCCTCATCAATACTGCCAACGGTAGCGTGTTGGGGTCCAACACCAACCGTGTCTTTGGTCCCAATTACGGTGTGGTAGCATCAGTTCCCATTTTCGACGGCTTCAATCGTAGCCGTTTAGAGCAGAATGCCCGCATTGCTGAAGAGCAGAGCAACTTGCTGCTCAACCAAACCCAGCTGCAATTAGAAGCTGAAGCCGAGCAAGCCTTTGCTCAGTATCAAAATCGCTTGCAACTACTAGAGCTAGAAGAAACCAACATCCTGCTGGCCCGCGAAAACGTGGCTATTGCCTTGGAACGTTACCGGCTGGGGCTGCTTACGCCCATTGTTTTACGCGAAGCGCAACGCACCCAACTCGATGCAGAAGTGCGCTTGCTTGATATTCGGTATCAGGCTAAGCAAGCCGAGATTGTGCTGCGCCGCCTAAGCAGTGGTTTGGTACAAACCCAATAATCAACTGCAAGCACCGCTCGTAGCAACCAAACGGTTCCACCGTTTGGGGTAAGTTACAGTCTTGCTTTGTGTTGCTGCTCGCGCAACCACTCTTCAGCTTCAGACACCCGGTCGAAAATTTGAATTTGCACATCCCCGCCAAAGGATTCCGTTTCTAGTACGGCAACTTGGCTTGCTAGATCCTGTGGTTGAGCCACATGGGCTATATAGCGCAAACCCAAGCGTGCAGCCTGCGGGGCCCATGTGGTACGCAACCATTCCACTGAATCAAACCAAGGGCCCCGCAGGCCACTGTTGTCATTGAGTAAATACGGACAGTGAAACGTGTTCATGGAATCCAAGAAATCCACGGCTCCGTTGTAAGCCTCCTGCGAATCAATATAGCCTACCCAAGTGGCACGCAGCCATTGTTCATCCTCGTCAAGAGACAATTCGCAGACACTTTCATCGAGAGAATCTATGTTTTTGAATATACGCATAAGGTAGTAACGGAATTTTCACCCTTTTCGGTTGCCACTGAAGAGATATAGAACGAAGAAAATAGCTCTTCTAACAGCTATTGCTGCTTTGGAATGAGATAAATCGTGGTTACGGTAACTTCATTTGCAAGTAATTAGGCCATTGCCTGTGTAGCCACTCAAGACACCATTCAATACGACAGGAGCTACTTCTTCGTAAGCTTTATAAACTGCTTCGTCGTGATACTGACGAGTTTGATAGCGGTATTGTTTAAGCTCAACGAATAGCCCTCATTGCCCGCTCATGGTGCTGTAGTTTTGAGTACTTCTTCACCGGTTCGCTAGTGGCAGGCCGGTAAGAGTATCTGCTCTATCTACATACCTATTGCACCATGGTTACTTGTATTTGTCGGCTGTTGCTCGCTCTATCGTTGGTAGTAAGCTCGGCTTTCGCCTCATTCGAAGCCGTTGCCATTACCCCGGTTTTCCGGCTGCTACCCCGCATGCCACTGAAAACGGTAAATCGGTTCCCGCTCTGCCTGCACCACTCTAGCTGCCGCGCCTACAAGTAAGCACCACAACTCTAAAGAGCTTCACCTGATGCTTGTTGTCAGTAAAACACTTAGCTCTCGAACAAAAAAAGCCCGTCAGATATTCTGGCGGGCTTTTTTCTTTATACAGACACAAGTCAATCGAAAGCAATTTCTGCATTTTGCCTCGGGAACTTGAAGTCAGACGAGACGGCAACAGAACACGTCACGGCGCGACTTTAAGAGTCCGCAGCTGCTTTAGGGCTTCCATTGTCTTGGCTCTGGTTTTCTCTTCTTTTTCATCTTTGTCAACCGGCGCCTTAGGAGTAGGTCCAAAAAAGGCCAGGATATTCTGCTGAACTGGGGCCGTGAGACCTGCAAATTTGTTGCCGGACAATTGGCGCAACCACTCGCCGTAGGCTTCGTCAGTCAGATCGTATTCTCCTACTTTGGTGGGGCGCCCTGTATCAAAGTCTGTATTAGGCAAATTCCGCTGCGCAACACTCATGGTGTCTTGCGGTTCTGCTTCCACCAATTGGCAATAATGCCCCATCACATTCTGAAAACTTGCCTTAAATAAGGTTTGCGCTTCGGGAGTGGGCAGCTTGAAAGCAAACGGCCGTAGTGGCCCAATCTTAGGCAGCACCCGCACAAAGTAGGACAGAATACGCGCCCCGGTGCCAGGCTCGTCGTAATCCGTTCCGTATAGCCTACGATACTCTTTCCTGCTTTGATTGAAAACGTATTCGCGCCGCCGTGCTCGGGGGCTAAGACGCCGGATTTCCTTTTTCTGTGCCTGCCAGGCAGCCCGACTTGCAATGGGGATTAGCTGGCGAACTGCAAACCGAAACGAACCGACAGCTAAGTCTACATTGAAAACTATCTCCCCAAGCTCCAAGCCATAGGTTTTGTAGAAGGCACGTTCCAGCACGGGTTTCGATACTTGAAACCCAATGGAGCGCTGATATTCGGCAGTGCGGTAGCGGCCCGTTGCTAGCTGCACCACATCAAATGCAAACTCCAGCTGCGTGTGTTGAATAGGCGCCTCTTCGTACGTGATATTATCGCCAAATTTTTGCTGGAGTTCAGGATACACCGACGGCATAGCTTTATTAGTACCCTCTGGGTGGCCAATAATATCGGCAGTGTAATGCGCCAGGGCTCCTAAGGCAAAAGCATATTCGTTGCGGCTATGTGCTTCGCTAAGCAGATTATGCACAAAATCACCGCTGCGCACATAATGAGTCAGGTTGGTAAACAACTTAGAACCCATGGGATAGTACCCCATATCCTGCAAAATGGACCCTCCGTAGGCGTACGCTTTTGCCTCAGTGAGTTGTTCTTCGGTAGCACCCGGATATCGTCGCTGCAGCAGTGGCAGCAAGCAACGCGTCCACGACGAATCAATATTGGCTTGGTGAGTGAGCACCGAATAGCCTGAAGCGGAAAAAGGAAGGAACAGCACCACCAACACCAGACTCCGAAGCAACCAATTAAGCATGATGTAAATGGACTTTGACAGGCTGACGGTTCATTCCGAGGCCTTAAAAGCATTGTGCAGTACGCGCAAGCACAACAGGAGTTGTGCCTGTAAGTAACAGAACCGGGTCAGCAAACTTCGCAACGCTCTCATTCCCTGCTTCGCTTGTCCACTAGCAATAACAGCACAGCGCGAGGCAAAGTATTGGGCACAACCGTATTTGTGGTTTCTGCTAAAAAACAAAGCCCCGTTTTCGAGATGAAAACGGGGCTTTTTGTAGAGAGCGAGGGATTCGAACCCCCGGAGGTTTAACCCTCAACGGTTTTCAAGACCGCCGCAATCGACCACTCTGCCAGCTCTCTGGGTCAATTGACACTTGTCACTTAGTGTCCGACAAATCTAACACTTCAGAACGACTGTTAGACCACAATCCAGCAAATGTTCACTATAAAAAGTAGAGAGGGGGGATTCGAACCCCCGATACCCTTGCAGGTATAACGGATTTCGAATCCGTCGCATTCGACCACTCTGCCACCTCTCTGTTAATCCAAATCGGTCAATTTGGGACGACAAAAGTAGCAGCGTCCTGCACTCGTCACAACTTTTAACCGCATATTTTTCCAGCCCGATTGGCGTTTTGCTCTTTACCAGCGCCGTTACCACTGAGTATCAGGCTCTAACTTTTGCTATTTTTTCTTTGCCGCGCAGTCGGTCTAGTAGTCGCAGGCCGTTAGGTTCTTGACGCAGGCGCCCGGTTACGGCGTCAATACTCACATTTACTTCAAAGCCGACAATAATGGTCATGCACACAAAATCCAGCCATACCATGAAGCCTACAAGAGCTCCGATAGAGCCGTAGAAGTGGTTGTAGGAATCGAAAATCTTGACGTAGAGAATAAACAGAAACGACACCAAGAAAATAAGCAACGTAGCTACCACCGCACCTGCCGAAAAAAATGGCCATTTGTCGTGCACTGGCGGCACATAGTAATACACCAAACAGGTGGTGAGCAAAAACAGCCCAACTACTGAACCGTATTTGATAACTGTGATTAATTCGCTGGTGTACTGCTCGGGCACTATTTCCTCGAACACTAGTGCATCAATAATGTAAGTACCGAAGAAAATACCTGCCACCGACACCAGCAATACTGCTGAAAGTACTACTGTAAGCAGCGTTGCAATTACGCGCTTGCGCACATAAGTTCGCTTCTTGAAAGACGGATACTTCTTCTCGAAGGCGTCGAGTAGCGCCATGATGCCGTTGCTACTTAGAACCAAGGCAGTAGCAAAACCGAAAGAGAGCAGCCCCCGTGCGGAATATTCACGATGTCCTCGATGGTACCCGATACCACTTTGTACATCTCCCCCGGAATCAAGTCAGCCAGGAACTGAAGAATATCAACGTTGAGGTTGGGGATAGGCAAATAGGGAATCAGCGTGAACAGAAAGATGATCGTCGGGAATAGGGCTACAGTGAAGTTAAAGGCCATGTAGCCAGCCCGCTTTTCTACACTATCCAGCTTCAGTTCCTGAATCATACGGTCCACCACGTCATACACCGATGCTTTGCCACCAGCAATACGCAGGCGCTTCAACCACACAATAAATTGCCGGTAGCTACGCCGACGGCGCAAGTCCGGCAAATGGTACCGACGAACTGGCAGGTGCATGGGATGAGTGTTAATTGTGGAATGGCTGCTCGTTGAAATGGCTCACAAGCAGCCATTCCACACTTATTTACTTTTTAAAAACGCGGCGGGCGCGGGCGCATCTACGGGGCTTTGTGGAGGTGTTAGCGGACTAGTTAGTTCATCATCCGTGAAATACGGGGCAAGCTTCGCCTTGATTTGCTCTGGAATCGGAACAGGCCGCCCATTGCTCGTGCTTACGAATACCATCAGCGTGTGGCCTTCCGTTAACAACTCGTTTGCCTCGTTATAGATTTCATATTCAAACATCACCCGCGAACCTTCAGCGGGCTGACGCAACAACAGGCGCACCGTAAGCAAGTCGTCGTAGCGAGCGGGCCGGCGGAAACGGGTCCGGATTTCTCCTACTGGCATCCCCACGCCACTGGCTTCAAGGTCTTTGTAGCTAATGCCTAACTGGCGAAAAGCTTCGGTACGGCACACTTCAAAGAAAGCCGCATAGTTGCCGTGGTACACGTAGCCCATTTGGTCGGTTTCGGCGTAGCGGACTCGAATTTTGGTGTCGGATTGGTACATGGTTGATTGCCAATTGATATACCGGTGGAGCTGGTAGCAGCTGCGTTTACTTCATAATTCCAGCGCGACTCAACGCTGCTTGGTAACGGCGAGCGTTGACCAGATGCTCTTGCTCGTTACGGGCAAAGGCGTGGTAGCCGCTGAAATCTTCTTTGGCGCAGAAGTACAGGTAATCATGGTTTTCGGGATTGAGAACGGCATCAATACTCGCAATGCTAGGCAGGTTGATGGGGCCGGGCGGCAGGCCACCGTACATATACGTGTTGTAGGGCGAATCTTTGGCCAAGTGTACGTTAAGTACCCGTTTAATCGTGAAATCGTTGTTGGCGTACACCACCGTCGGGTCGGCTTGCAACTTCATACCGCGCTTGAGACGATTGAGGTACACACCCGCCACGCGGGGCCGCTCGTCGGCATGCTGTTGCTGCTCGGCTTCTACTATGCTGGCCAGCGTGCTTACCTGGGCGCGAGTGAGATTCAGTTTTTCGCGTTTGGCGTCGCGCTCAGGCGTCCAGAACCGCTCGTACTCTTTCTTCATGCGTTGCATGAGGTTGTTGGCCGACGCGTTCCAGGGCAACTCGTACGTGTTCGGAATGAACATAGTGAGGATGCTTGTGGTATCGAAGCCCAGGCTTTTGGTATAGCTAGGGCTATTGAGCAGGCTGTCGAACTGGCCTGGACGGGCATCAATGGTAGTGGCCAGTTTGCGGGCTAGGTCTTCGCGCAAGCGGATGTTCTGGAAGGTGAGCAGCACCGGCAGCCGGTTGCGGCCAGTACGCAGGTCGTTGATGAGTTGGCGGTTAGTATAGCCATCTTTCAACTCGTAGCGGCCGGGCCGCACTAGTTGGTCGTACTTCATCAAACGCGCCACGAAGTGTAAGGACAGCTTGTCGACAATTACCCCCGACGCGTCAATCGAGTCGAGTACTGATTTAGCCGACTGTCCGCGCCGTACCACCACGTACGTAGGGCGGCCCTTTGTCTCGACGTTAGCAGTGAAGAAAACCTGGTAGAAGTAGTAGGAGAATGTGATGAGCAGCAAGCCAACAATGCCTACTGTATAAGAGTAAAGGTTGCGGCGGCGGGAGGCCTTGGCTTTGTAGTCGATGCGGGTTTTAGCCATGAGCAAGGAAAAAACAGAATACTAGTGCCATACGCAGCTTTCTGACGTAGGCTGGACAGTGGTTTATCGGTAGCTTTAAGGCGCCAAAAGTACAGGTTCTATTTATCAACGCTTTTTCTTTTACTTATGCCTCACAACTACAGTCCAAATTTCAAACTACGCAGCTTATTCACTCTCACGCTAGGTTTAGGATTTAGTCTAACCGCTTTCGCGCAAGCTCTTACTCCTATCAGCATTAGCAGCGCCGCCACTGTCTATAATCAGAACTTCGATGGGCTAGGTGCCACGGGTACCACATATCCTACTGGTTGGACAGGTCTGCGCCTTACAGGTACGGGTACCGCGTTGGAAGCTTTAAATCCTGTTGTTTCAGATGGTAGTTCTAACACGGGAGCAATCTATAATGTAGGGTCAACCGCTGCCACGGACCGTGCCATAGGTAGCTTGGCTTCTGCGAGTACAGAGCCTGCTTTTGGGGCAGTATTTTCCAACCAGACTGGTGCAGCCATAACGCGAGTTAATATTGCAGCCCGCACTGAGCAGTGGCGTTCAGGAAGCAATAATGCTGTTAACGAAATAGTAGCCTTTGAATACAGCCTCAATGCCACTAGCCTAAGTACCGGTACTTGGACGGCTGTAACAACGCTAGACCTAAACGAACGGGCTACTACTACTACCGCAGCAGCGGCTATTGACGGTAATCTGGCTGCCAACAGCGCAGCAATCAATGGCTCTATCACGTTGAACTGGCCCGCAAATACTACGATGTGGATTCGTTGGAAAGACACCGACAATCTGAATTCTGACGCCCTAATAGCTGTCGACAACTTCGCCATTTCGACTGGCACCACCCCTTTGGCCACCCGCAATGCTGAGAAGAACAGCACTGTGAGTGTATTCCCAAATCCAACTACCGACGCGCTCCACATTCATACAAGCGGCAAAGGAGTCAAAGCCTCTGTCACAGTTGCTGATCTAACTGGCCGCGAGTTATTGAGTGGCACCACTGCTGCAGATGGCACATTTGACGTACGCAGTCTACCTGCAGGCAGCTACACCATCACCGTTAATGATGGTACCGAAAGCTCGGTTCACAAGGTGGTTAAGCGTTAATTTATTTCTGGTTCAACTGGAAAGCCTCTGCCTTATGGCAGAGGCTTTTTTGTAGGTTGAGCTTTAAAGGCAGGTAACCTGACAGCAATTTTACACGAAGACTGTAGGCAGAAGTCTGCCACATCGGCTACCTTGCCCCGCTCCGGCCGCCGGGCCGTTTGTTTCACCCTGCCACTCCCCTGTTTCACCATGCCCGCTACGCTGCTCCGCATTCACCCCGATAATCCACCTCAGAATCGTATCCAACAAGTTGTAGAAGTGCTACGCAAAGGCGGCATCATTATCTACCCCACGGATACAGTTTATGGTATCGGCTGCGATATACACAATGCCAAAGCAGTAGATCGGCTTTGCCGCATTAAGGGTCTTAACCCTGATAAAGCCAATTTGAGCTTTATCTGCTCCGACCTTTCTCACATTTCCGACTACGCGCACGGCATTACCACACCCACGTATAAGGTACTTAAGAAAGCCCTCCCGGGTCCTTTCACCTTCATTTTCGAAGCCAGTGCTAAGGCTCCACGCCAAGGCGGTAACAAGCGCAAAACCGTCGGCATTCGGGTACCCGACAACACGATTATCGTTCAGCTGGTAAAAGAGCTAGGCAACCCTATCATCAGCACCTCGGTTCGAGAAGACGAAAACACCCTAGAAGAATACGTAACCGACCCCGACCTGATTTACGAGAAGTACCGTCTGCTCGTGGACTTGGTAATCGATGGTGGCTTCGGCGGCAACATCCCTAGCACTATCATTGACTGCACCAACGACGACTTCGAATTAGTTCGCCAGGGCGCCGGCGACATCGAGCAGTATCTTTAAGAGCTTGGATTAGAGTTAGGACCTAGTAGCAACTAGAAGTATTCTAGTTGCTACTAGCTCCTAACTCTTTTATGCTTCCATCTCCTGTGGCTCCAGAGATAATCGGCAGGAAAAGACCGAATATCAGCCTCCAGATGCCGTACAAACGATTCGGTTATAGGAAAGCTGTCGGTAGGTAAAGGAGAATCACCGTCGTAGAGGTCCGCAAGAACAATTTCGTATCGGCCGCGATGTAAACGGTGAATACCTACGTACACAACAGGACAGTTAAAACGACTAGCCAAGCGCTCAGCGCTGGTATAAAAGCCAGCTTCTTGGTTCATAAATGTGGTCCAATAAGGACGATCCTCGGGCCCAGCCGCTTGGTCGGAAAGCAGGCTTACTACCCGCGTTTCACCCCGGCGCTGAATCAAGTCGCGCAAAGTGTCGCGCATGGGTATCAGGCCAGCGCCCGTACCGGTGCGTAGCTGCCGCATGAAACTCTCGAAGAAAGGATTCATTAAGGGCTTATACACGCCATCAACGTGAGCTGACAGCCAGAGGGCTCCTGAGGTAAGCACCCACTCCCAATTGCCAGCGTGCGACGACAAGCCCAACACAGTGCGTCCTTGCGCAAAATGCCGCTCCAGCACTTCTGGATTACTGAACGTAACGCGCCGCTTTAACTCAGCTTCAGACATTGCCGCCAGCTTCAGCGTTTCCACTATGACTTGCGCAAAATTGCGATAAAACAAGCGCTGTACTCGCTGAATTTCAACTTCTGACTTTTCTGGAAATGAGTTGCGCAGATTAGTAAGCACGACCTGCTGACGGTACCGTACTACATAAGCCAGCAGGAAATAGATGAAATCAGCTAGCCCATAGAGCACTGTAAGCGGCAAGTGTGCCAGCCCACGCAGCAACCAGCCAAGTGGGCGGTAGTACCAAGTATAAGGTTTAGAAACAGACTTACTCATCGGGCAGGGCCTGCACCACTTGGAGCATAGTCGGTTACTATTCGATGCACGGCAGCAGTTTGGGAAGCTAGCAGTAGCTTGGGAGTGCGAACTTCTACAGTTAGTGTATAGTCACCAGCGGGCAGCTTACTTAAATCTAGCTCGGTGGTAATAGGTGTAGGTCGGCCCGATACGCCGCGAGTAGTACCTGGCAGCGTGAAAGCATCCGTCTTACTACCAGCCCGGCGCAAGCGGTAGCGGAGCTGCAGTTCTTGGTCAGGAGCAACATTATAGAGTTCCGTATAGAACCAAAGCTTGTCGGCTCCGCGGGTGTACAAGCCCCCCGGAGTACGCGTCAAGCTATACCCACCGCGGCTGAAGTTACTTGCTTCTGTGCCTTTGGCGGCTGGCTTGGCGAGTAACACAATATCACTCAGTGCTGGTTTAGTATCGCTAGAGGCCAACACCAACGGTAATTCCAGCAATGCTTGCTGGCCCGAACGGTATTGGTCTCGCACTAGCCCGCGAATGCTGTAGGTGCCATCGGGCAGTACTAGGCGCTTCTGGAAACTGAGCGGGTTTTTGATGGCAGCGGTGGTATCGCTCAGCACCGGTGGCTTGAGCGTGATAGTTTCCTGATAGGCAGCTTGCCCATCAGGCCGGATAATTTCTAATGTCAATACGGCAGCGGCTTGATACATCTTTGGTGCGCGGCGCATGTATGTCAGCCATTGGGTAGGCACGGTAGCATACAGTTCCACTACGTTGCCCTTTACGCTGGTATCGGTATTGCGGAACCGAGCTACATCCAGCAGCAGCTGAGGTTGAGCAGCCAGCGCCGAACTGGCGAGTGGCAGCATAATCAAAAACAGAAAGTAGAGCGCGCGCATTGTGTCAGATTGACTGGCAAAGGTAAGGTGACATCGGCTTGAATGTGAATTATTGGCGGGAGCCATAATTTTATTCATATGGTTAAATCTCTTTAACCTTTCGTTTTCTGGAGCTCGAATACTACGAGTTTATACCTCACTAATAACCTCTGCATAGGAACACAAGCTACTTTGCAGCCTCAACAACATGTTGTTTTTTCTTCTTGCATGTTTCCAATGCCTATCGTACTTTTTGAATCTCAATACCACCCGCCGCTCCCATTTTTCACTGAAATTATTGGGGCTGAAGCACTAAGGCTGGAAACACAAGAACACTACCACAAACAAACGTACCGCAACCGTTGTCTCATCCTAACAGCTCAGGGTGTTAAACCACTCATTGTTCCCGTCGTGGATGGTAACCGCAGCGAGAAAGTAAAGATCACGGATATAGAAGTTGACTACCGGCAAAATTGGGTGCACCAACATTGGCGAACCATACAAACTGCCTATGGCGGCACACCGTATTTCGAATACTACGCCGACTATCTACACGATATCTACGTACAAAAGCACCAACGCCTTTTTGATCTGAATCTTGCTTTCCTGCGCTTCTACCTGCGCTGCCTCCGGCTGCGGACTCCTGTGGAGTTTACCACCGAATATTTTTCAACTTATCCGGCAACGACATGCCCCTCTTACTCTGTTGATCAAGTAGCCAATGAAGTAAAGGACTGTCGTGATTCACTGACACCTAAGTCGCTAGTGGCATCTGAACCTGACAGGAAGTCGGTACAATTGTACACCCAGACCTTTGGTAAAGATTTTGTATCGGGACTGAGCATCCTAGACCTGTTGTTTATGCAGGGCCCGGCTGCCGGCAGTTTTCTCGTGTAGTATACCTGCCGCCCGAACCATCGCCCGTTTATATCTGTTTTCAGATTACTACGGCCCAACCCGCCGGAAAACGCTCTAATTGCGCTTGCGGGGTTCCGTTTTTCTTCACTACCTTATCTGCATGGAAGCTAAATTCTCAAATCGAGTCAAAGAGGTCATCTCTCTGAGCCGGGAAGAGGCCATCCGGCTCGGGCACGATTATATCGGTACCGAACACTTATTGTTGGGCATGATTCGCGAAGGGGAAGGCACGGCTATCGGTTTGCTCAAGAAGTTGGGTGTATCCGTAGACGAGCTGAAGTACGCCCTTGAGCAAGCTACTCGCAATACGGCCACGCAGGGCACGAGCATTACTGGCTCTATCCCGCTGACAAAGCAAACCGAGAAAGTCCTCAAAATCACCTACCTCGAAGCTAAAATCTTCAAGAGCGAAATCATTGGCACCGAGCATTTGCTGTTGTCAATCTTGCGCGACGAAGACAATATTTCGTCTCAAATTCTTAGCAAATTTAACGTGAACTACGAATCCGTGCGCGATTCGCTGGACTACCACGGTAATACGGCGAACAACCCCACCAACGGCCCTGAGGCCGATGACGACGACAACGACCGCCTCTTTGGCGGTGGTGCAGGCCGCGGCGGTGCCGGTGCTGGTGCCACCCCTAAGAAAGGCACTGAAAAGTCGCGTACTCCTGTACTCGACAACTTTGGCCGTGACCTCACGAAACTGGCTGAAGACGACAAACTCGACCCGATTGTAGGTCGTGAGAAAGAAATTGAGCGCGTAGCTCAGATTTTGAGCCGCCGCAAAAAGAACAACCCGATTTTGATCGGTGAGCCTGGTGTTGGTAAAACGGCAATTGCCGAAGGTCTAGCCTTGCGCATTATCCAGAAGAAAGTATCGCGTGTGCTGTTTGGTAAGCGCGTTGTTACGCTGGATTTGGCCTCGTTGGTGGCAGGTACCAAGTACCGTGGTCAGTTCGAGGAGCGTATGAAGGCCGTGATGAACGAGCTGGAGAAGTCGCCCGACGTGATTCTGTTCATTGACGAGCTGCACACGATTGTAGGTGCTGGCGGAGCTTCAGGCTCGCTGGATGCTTCCAACATGTTCAAGCCGGCTTTGGCCCGCGGCGAAATTCAATGCATCGGTGCTACCACGCTTGATGAGTACCGTCAGTACATCGAGAAAGATGGTGCCTTGGCCCGTCGTTTCCAGATGGTAATGGTAGATCCTACCACGCCTGAGGAAACCATCGAAATCCTGCACAATATCAAGGACAAGTATCAGGACCACCACCATGTGGTGTACACTGATAAGGCGATTGAATCGTGCGTGAAACTGTCAGATCGTTATATGTCTGACCGTTTCTTGCCAGACAAGGCCATCGACATCCTGGACGAAGCGGGTGCCCGCGTGCACATCAACAACATCGTGGTTCCCGAGGATATCTTGAAGCTTGAAGAGAGCATCGAGAATATCAAGACTGAAAAGAACCGCGTGGTGAAATCTCAGAAGTACGAGGAAGCTGCCAAGCTCCGCGACAATGAGAAGAAGCTATTGGAGCAACTCGACCAAGCCAAGAAGGATTGGGAAGAGGAAACCAAGAAAAAGCGCTACACCGTTAAGGAAGAAAACGTAGCCGAGGTTATTGCCATGATGACCGGCATTCCGGTTAGCCGTGTCGCGCAGAACGAAAGCGCTAAGCTTTTGAACATGGGCGAAGAGCTGCAAGGCAAGGTTATCGGCCAAGACAAGGCTATCAAGCAGTTGGTGAAAGCCATCCAGCGCACCCGCGTAGGCTTGAAAGACCCTAAGAAGCCAATCGGCTCGTTCGTATTCCTCGGCCCAACTGGTGTCGGTAAGACGGAGTTAGCCAAGGTGTTGGCTACATACCTCTTCGACAAAGAAGATTCGCTTGTTCGGATCGACATGTCGGAGTACATGGAGAAATTTAGCATCTCGCGCCTGGTGGGCGCACCTCCCGGCTACGTGGGTTATGAAGAAGGCGGTCAGCTGACGGAAAAAATCCGCCGCAAGCCGTATTCGGTTATCCTTCTCGACGAGATTGAAAAGGCTCACCCCGACGTCTATAACTTGCTGTTGCAAGTGCTCGACGATGGTATCCTAACTGATGGCCTTGGCCGTAAGGTAGACTTTCGTAACACCATCATCATCATGACCTCTAACATCGGTGCCCGCGACTTGCAGGACTTCGGTGCGGGTATCGGCTTCGGCACGAAGGCCCGGCAAGAGAATCTGGATGAGTTAACGAAAAGCACCATCACCAACGCTCTGCGTAAGACGTTCTCGCCCGAGTTCCTCAATCGTTTGGACGACGTGATTGTCTTCAACTCGCTCGAGAAGAAAGACATCCACCGCATCATCGACATCTCGCTGTCGAAGCTGCTGAGCCGCATCCAACTGTTGGGCTACCGTGTAGAGCTGACTGAGGCTGCCAAGGACTTTGTAGCTGAGAAAGGTTATGATCCTAAGTTCGGTGCTCGTCCGCTGAACCGGGCTATCCAGAAGTACATCGAAGATCCGATTGCTGAGGAAATCCTGAAAGCAGAACTTGTTCAAGGCGATGTTATCACAGCCGACTTTACGGAAGGTGGTGAAGAGTTAACGTTTGTGGTGAGCAAGAGCGACGAACCGCAGAACCTTGCCAGCGACGAGCGGCCAGCTGAAAAGCCAGAGCCAAGCGACGACGTTGATTCCAAGAAGTAAGCGAATAGCATAGAATAGAAGCGGCCGGTTCCTGTATAGGAGCCGGCCGTTTTTGTTTACATTAAACTATACTCACATAGAAAAGCCGCCCCGAATTCTGGTGCGGCTTTTCTATGTCGCTACATTACCTTTGATTTACTGACCTAATCTACATTTCTCTAATTCGAATTCCCACTCCATGTCTGATCCGCAGGCGGAAGCCCATTTGAGCAAACTTGAGGTTCTCGAACGCAAAAACCAGGAAGCCCTGCTCGGCGGCGGCCAAGCTCGCATTGATGCCCAACACAAGAAAGGCAAACTGACAGCGCGGGAGCGTATAGATTTGCTGCTTGATGAAGGTTCATTCGAGGAAATCGGTAAGTTCGTCATGCACCGTTCCAAAGACTTTGGCCTAGATAAAGAGTATTACCTCGGCGACGGGGTAGTAACCGGCTACGGTACCGTAAATGGGCGGTTGGTGTATGTTTTCTCGCAGGATTTCACAGTTTTTGGCGGCTCTCTAAGCGAAACACACGCCGAGAAAATCGTGAAGATCATGGACCTCGCTATGAAGAACGGGGCACCTGTCATCGGTCTCAACGACTCAGGCGGCGCCCGAATTCAGGAAGGTGTTGTAAGCCTCGGCGGTTATGCTGACATCTTCTATAAAAACACACTGGCTTCGGGTGTGGTGCCTCAGTTATCGGCCATTATGGGACCGTGCGCGGGCGGTGCAGTATACTCGCCGGCCATTACAGACTTTATTTTGATGGTAGAAGACACGAGCTATATGTTCGTGACGGGGCCAAACGTGGTGAAGACAGTAACGCATGAAAACGTAACCAGCGAAGAACTAGGCGGGGCTAGCACTCATTCCACGAAAAGCGGCGTAACTCATTTCTCTTGCGCCAACGAAGTAGTCTGCATCAACCACGTCAAGCAGTTGTTGAGTTACATGCCGCAAAACTGTGAGGAAACGGCACCCACTTTGCCTTACGAAGCGGGTAACGAGACTCGTCCGGTCCTCGACAGCATCATTCCTGAAAACCCCAACCAACCCTACGACATTCGGGAAGTAATTGAGGGCATCATCGATGCCGATTCTTTCTTAGAAGTTCACCAGAATTTCGCCGAAAACATTGTGGTAGGTTTTGCTCGCCTTGGGGGTCGTAGCATTGGCATTGTAGGCAACCAACCCGCTGTGCTGGCCGGCGTACTCGACATTAATGCTAGCACTAAAGCTGCTCGGTTTGTGCGGTTCTGTGACTCTTTCAACATTCCACTGCTGGTGCTGGAAGATGTACCTGGCTTCTTGCCTGGTACCGACCAAGAGTGGCGCGGCATCATCACCAATGGCGCCAAGCTGCTTTATGCTTTCTGTGAGGCTACTGTCCCGCGCATCACTGTCATCACGCGCAAAGCCTATGGCGGCGCCTACGACGTGATGAACAGCAAGCACATCGGAGCCGATATGAACTATGCTTGGCCAACCGCTGAAATTGCGGTGATGGGTGCCAAGGGCGCAGCGGAAATCATCTTCAAGCGCGAAATAGCCGCAGCGTCTGACCCCGAAGCTAAGCTTCAAGAAAAGGTAGACGAGTACCAACAGAAATTTGCCACGCCTTATCGGGCTGCCCACCGCGGCTTCGTGGATGAAGTGATTTTGCCTTCAGAAACTCGGCAGAAGCTCATCCGGGCATTTAAGATGCTGGAAAACAAAGTAGATACTATGCCACGTAAGAAGCACGGAAACATTCCATTGTAGGTATATGAACTATGATGCTTTTATCGGCTTTGGCATTTTTGTCGGTATCAGCTTGTTGTTCAGCTTGCTCGGCTATTTAATTAAATGCTGTGGCCGTGTTCATCTACTAGCTGGCTACGACGAAAAAATGGTGCGAAACAAGGAAGGGTTAGCTAAATGGGTAGGGGAAAGCTTGTTTTCGCTGTCCTTCGTGTGGCTACTAACAAGCTTTTCCTTCTTGTTCATCTTAGACTTCATACACTATCCAATGTTGTTTTTGGCGCTCTTTACCATCTTCTTGTCGATTAGGCTATGCAGAGGAGCGACAACTTTTTACTCTTGATTTTACTTTTTCATGCGACAGGAAAGCTTTGACTTTTTACAGAAATATCTAAATAACCCCTCGCCTACTGGTTTCGAGAAAGAGGGACAAAAAATTTGGCTGGATTACATCAAACCGTACATCGACGAATATTTCGTTGACACCTACGGTACGGTAGTGGGCGTCATCAATCCAGAAGCTAAGTATAAGGTGGTGATTGAGGCGCACGCCGACGAAATCAGCTACTTCGTCAACTTCATTACCGAATCAGGCTTTATCTATCTGCGCAAAAACGGAGGATCCGATCCACTGGTAGCGCCCAGCAAGCGGGTAAACATCCATACCGCCAAAGGCATTGTGAAGGCGGTATTTGGTTGGCCTGCTATTCACGTTCGTAAGGTAGACCAGGATAAGGCACCAACAATCGAAACGGTGTTTCTGGACTGCGGCGCTTCAAGTAAGGAGGAAGTCGAGGAAATGGGCATTCATGTTGGCTCAGTCGTCACGTTCGAAGACGAGTTCATGGTGCTCAACGACAAATTCTATGTGGGCCGAGCACTCGACAACCGCGTGGGTGGCTTCATGATTGCGGAAGTAGCGCGCATGTTGAAAGAGAACGGCAACCAGTTGCCCTACGGCCTCTACATTGTGAATGCTGTGCAGGAAGAAATTGGTTTACGTGGCGCTGAAATGGTAGCGCACCGCATTCAACCCGATGTGGCTATCATCACAGACGTGACCCATGACACTCAGTCGCCGATGTATGAGAAGAAAACGGCAGGAGACTTGTTCTGCGGTAAAGGACCGGTGATAACCTATGGCCCTGCAGTTCAAAATAACCTGCGTGACTTGATTTTGCGCGCAGCACAGGAAGCTGAAATTCCATTTCAACGGGCTGCTGCCACTCGCGCTACCGGTACTGATACCGATGCATTTGCTTACTCAGGTGCAGGTGTTGCCTCCGCGCTGATTTCGCTGCCGCTTAAGTATATGCACACTACTGTTGAAACTGTGCATAAAGACGACGTAGAGAATGTTACCAAACTCATCTACGAAACACTCTTGCGCATCGAAGACAACCACGACTTCCGCTACTTCAAATAGCAGTAGCGCTAACCGAACTCAACCTACTCAACGGCTGCTCCCAAACGGAGCGGCCGTTTGTTTTGTTTGTCTTGACGCTGGGCTTACAATTTTGCACACGGGCAGCAGCTATATCTCCTCTATTTTCTTTTTTTAAGTAACACAAAACCGTGCAACTCGAGCAACCCGAAAATCTAATGGTTCCACTCACAGTCACCGACCAAATAAATCGGCGAGTGGCAGTGCCATTTCCACCCAAGCGAATAATATCACTAGTGCCTTCCCAAACAGAGCTTCTGTTCGACCTGGGATTGGGCGAGCGAGTTGTGGGCGTGACGAAGTTCTGTATCCACCCAGCTGAGGCCCGGAAAACCGCGGCCGTAGTTGGAGGCACAAAGAACTTCGACTTCGAGAAAATAGAGACCCTTAAGCCGGACCTGATTATAGGCAATAAGGAGGAAAATTACCGGGAGGGAATAGAGCAACTAGCAGCACAGTACCCGGTGTGGATGAGTGATATTTCCAATTTAGACGAAGCCCTTGATATGATCCGGCGAGTAGGGTTGATTACCGGGCGCAAGGAAAAAGCTGATGCTTTGGCAGCTGACATTGCCACCTCTTTTACTAGCCTGGAAACATCGGCTACGTCCACCTCAGCCGCTTATTTCATCTGGCGTAAGCCGTACATGGTGGCTGCGCCAAGCACATTCATTGATGACTTGCTACGCCGTGCCGGGTTTCAAAATTCCTTTGCTCACCTCTCCCGCTACCCTGAAGTAACAGCCGAGCAATTAAGACAAATGGCGCCACAGCAAATTTTGCTTTCATCGGAGCCTTACCCGTTCGGTGAAAAGCATATAGCCGAGTTTCAAGTCTTATGCCCTTCCGCACAAATCAGAATCGTGGATGGTGAGATGTTCAGCTGGTACGGGAGCCGGCTGCGTCACTCAGCAGCCTACTTGCGTTCATTGATTTCCGCTGGTTGATCAGCGGAAATCAGTAACGAATGCAGCTTTTTCCAACTCCGACCAGAATTGCGGATATGATTTGCGCACCACTTGCGGTGTTTCGATGGTAAGCGGACCACGCAAGGCTAACGGCGCAAAAGCCATGGCCATGCGGTGGTCATGATATGTTGCCACGGTTTGTCCATCCACCCGGAATTGCTCGGTTGACACACGGAAATAGCCTTCGGTTTCTTCTGTCAGGAATGCTCCGAAATTGGCGAGTTCAGTTTGCAAGGCAAAAATCCGGTCGGTTTCCTTGATCCGTAGACTCTCCAAGCCCGTCATAAGGACGGGCACATTGAGGGCTGCGGCTACTACGGCTACCGTTTGTGCCAAGTCGGGGCAGTCGGTAAAGTCCTGAGTGAAACCGGCGGAAGGCGTAGTTTGCATCAGACGTACACCATCCGCCAGAAACTCTGTAGCAACGCCTAGCTGCGCCATAATATCGACTATGGCTTGGTCGCCCTGCCAGGAATACCGGCGCAAACCCGGGAGCGTCAGGTGCGAGCCAGCTGGAGCCAATGCTACCATTGCATACCAATAACTAGCCGCCGACCAGTCCGACTCAATGGTATAATCGGCGGGTTGGTAGCGGCCAGCGCGAGCTTCTAACGCCGTACCTAAGTCCCGGCATTGGCCCCCAAAATGCTGCATGAGCGCCATCGTCATGCGGATGTAGGGGCGCGAACCTACTTTTCCTGTGAGCCAAAGTCGTAAGCCGTTCGGTAGCATTGGCCCTACCATTAGCAATGCCGATATGTATTGGCTGCTGATGTCGCCGCGCACTTTCAACTCAATGGGCTCAGACTCGTCTGCTTTGGTTTGCTGGCCTTCCGCTTGGTTCCAGCCGCGTAAGCGCAAAGGCGGATAGCCTTCCGCCTCTTCGTACGCAATATCGGCGCCGAGCTGACGCAAGGCCTCAACTAGAACTCCTATAGGCCGCTCACGCATGCGAGCAGTGCCCGTAAGCAGTGCATGACGGTCGGTTACGGCCAGATAAGCAGTCAAGAAGCGCATCACCGTTCCGGCGTCTTCGGCATCGAGCACCTCGGCTGCCGGATCAGCCAACAGGCGCTGCATTAGCTGCGTGTCGTTGGCATCCGATAGATTATCAAGTTGGCCACCGCCAGCTAATGCTCGCAGGATAAGGGCACGGTTACTTTCGCTTTTTGACGCCGGCAATTGCGCTGTCCCGCGCAACGGACCACCAGGCCAGGTAAGGTTGACTGAAGAGCTAATGGCGGTTGAAAATGTAGCACCAAGCTATTACTCGGTGAATGGGTGGAAGATGTAATTTAATAGATTGCTGATGGGCAGTACACCAACAGGTGTATCGTTCGTAAGGCTATGCCGCTCAGCGAATGACGCTACAACCGATGGTAGTACCGCAACGAAGCTGCAATTTCTGCTACTGTAACTGGCTGGTTGTAAACGCCACGGCCTATGCTTTCCAACAGAGTACAGTTGATGGTCGAGCCAGTATTTTTCTTGTCCTGGCGGGCGTAATCAGCAATGGCTTCTGTCTCCAAAGAGACGAACTGCACCTTTTCGAAAACTGAGAATAAGAACGTCTCAATTTGGTCCAGATCATTCTCATTTAGCAAACCGTGCTGAACACTCAGCCACGCCTCACAAATCATTCCTGCAGCCACTGCCTCACCATGCAAAATCTCACGCCCCGGCTGCGACAACAGGAAACTTTCCAACGCATGGCCAACTGTATGCCCAAAGTTGAGCAGTTTGCGCGGACCATTTTCTAGAGGGTCTTGCGCTACAATTTCCTGCTTTAGAGCCACTGAATGCTGAATCGCGTCCGTCCAGTCGTCAATAAAGACGCTATTGATACGCTGTTCTCGAAACGCGGCTGCATCAGCAATTAGCGCGTGTTTGACCACCTCGGCATAACCGGATTTCAACTGGCGCGGGTCTAGGGTTGCGAGAAACTTGGGGTCAATAAAGACGCCTGCTGGCTCTTGAAAAACGCCTAGATGGTTTTTAAACCCTTGAAAATCAATACCCGTCTTGCCACCCACGCTGGCATCAACCTGCGCAAGTAGCGTAGTAGGCACTTGCACAAACCGGATACCTCGTTTGTATAAAGCAGCGCAAAAACCGCCTAAGTCCGTCACCACTCCACCCCGAGGTTCACCAAGACCGCGAATCGGTCGGCTCTCTGCTCAGTTAGCTCGCTCCAAACTGCTTCACAAGAGTCTAACGTTTTCGCTTCTTCGCCAGCAGGAATCTCAATTAGAGAATGGGCTTCTGGCAAGTAAAAACGTAACAACGGATAGCACAACCGGCTGGTGTTAGCATCCGCCAATACAAATACCTGACTAACAGCAGGCTGACGCAATAGCTCAGCTAGGGCTGGCAGTGCCTCCGAACCAATGGCTACTTTATTATTCAAATTTGATTCCTTTTAGAAGAAATGTGACCGTTCAGGTACGGCATTTGCGGAAGACAATTTCATCATGATATGGCGCAAAAATAATAGTCTTTAATGCAACCGTCTAGGCTCCGCCTTGCTCATACAACCGCAACTTACATTCTATATTAGTTATGACCCTCTATTTGCGCGGCTTATCTGCCGCCGTGCTACTCTTAGCTATTCCGCTGTGGGTTGCTTGTCAACGTGAATCTATACCTAAACCAGAAGAACAGTTAGTAGGGCGTTGGGAGTGGCAGCAAACGGCTGCTCCTAACTCACCCGTACTCACGCCAGCTACTACCGGTCACCGCGTGGTAGTCGAGTTCGACCGGCGCGGACGGGCACGATTCTATGAGGACGACAATTTTGTGAGTGCTACTGTATTTGCGGTTCGGCGCGAGCGGCAAGGAATTGGCAAACCGGTTCGGCAAGTGCTCATGTACCGAGGATATCGGGGCACACAGTTGTACACTATATCAGGCAACAATCTGCAATTGCGCGACTCTAACGGCGAACCTTTCCAGCATAGTTACATTCGAGTAGCACAGAAACAGTAGCTAGCTACTCATTTCACTAGTACGGCAGCAGCTACCAAGGACAAGAGCTATGTCTTGGTAAAACCTGTTTCCGTTCCCTACTCTATTCTATAGTATGAAGTTACTTTACGTCTTGCTGCTCACTAGCAGCTTGTTTAGCCTAATTGCCTGCAAGCCTGACCAAGACGCTGGACCAGCCCTTATAGTTGGTCGTTGGCAGCTAAACGGCGTGGATTGTTACTGCCTGCCAGGTCAACCGTTACCCAACGAAGCTGTGGAATTCAAAGCGGATGGCAGCGTTGTGTACTACAGAGACAACAAAGAAGTATCAAGCGGCACATATACTTTTAGCACAGGCAAATCTCCGTGCTCTACAGATACTGTTCCTGTAATACAGTTCAAGAATACAGGTGCTTTTCCCAGTGGTAGTCCTGCCTACACTATTGAGCCTTCGGAGCTAGTAATTGATTATGGTTCGTGTGTAGATTCTTTTCGCTTGACCTATCGGCGCGACTAGGCGCTATTCGGGTCGCTGCATGATTTCAGTTTGCCGCCGAATGCTTTCCACGTGGATTAGTTTGTAGAGCTCGGCTATAAACTTCTCGTTGACGCCCAATTTGCGGGCCCACGCCTGCCGGGACTCAAAAATTTCGTTCCAACGGTCCATTTGTAGGATCTTGACGTCGTTCTCTTTTTTGTATTCGGCTAGTTCGCCAACTAGCGCCATGCGCCGAGCCAAACCTTCCATAATTTCTCGGTCGGCGTCGTCCATTTTATGCCGCAGTTCCTCGGCTTTGTTTAAGTATTCGGCGTTATTGGAAGAACGGTAGCGGAAGCGCAACTCATTCAGAATTTCACCTAAACGCTCTGGCGTCACTTGTTGGGCAGCGTCGCTGAGGGCATGATCGGGGTCGGGGTGCGTTTCAATCATCAGGCCGTCGTAGTCGAGGTCGAGGGCCTTCTGAGCGATAGGCAACAGCAAGTCGCGGCGGCCACCGATGTGACTAGGGTCGCAGATGAGGGGCAGCTGTGGAAAACGGCTTTTCAGTTCAATAGGCAGAATCCAGGTGGGTGCATTGCGGTAGCGAGAAGGCGCAAAGGTGCTGAACCCCCGGTGTATAGCGGCCAGATCGGTGATGCCGGCTCGCTCTAGGCGTTCTAGTGCCCCGGCCCACAGCGCCACATCAGGATTGACCGGATTTTTCACCATCACCGGTACTCCGGTTCCGGCTAGCGCATCGGCCAGTTCTTGGATGGCAAAGGGATTTACAGTGGTACGGGCACCAATCCATAACACATCAATGCCGTGTGCCAAGGCTTCTTCTACATGGCGCGGATTGGCCACTTCCACGGTAGTAGGTATTCCCGTCTCGGCTTTCACCCGCTGCAACCACGGCAGCGCTACAGAGCCCATCCCCTCAAATCCGCCTGGCTTCGTGCGCGGCTTCCAGATGCCTGCCCGAAACAAATCTATCTTGCCAAGAGCCTTTAGGCCTTGGGCCGTAGCCAACACCTGCTCTTCGGTTTCGGCTGAGCAAGGACCAGCAATGAGCAAGGGGCTGCCCTTAGCCGTGAGGCGGCGAGTGAAGAAGGTTTCGGGAGTTGAAGAACTCTGCATAGTGAAAGAAAAAACAGGAGCGGATAACTACGGATTCGCTGAATGAATGCGATACGAGCTGTGTTTAATGCAAGATAAGTGGGTGGGCAACTAAGCCCGACAAAATCTTGTTTAAAGACTACCTTTGCCTACCCATTAACTTCCGCCCAAAGCTACACCCAATGCCTTTAACCCAAGCCCCGCCGGTCTCTTTTGATGACACTGCTGTCGCCTTCGCTTCGAAGTCGGACGCAGAGTTGCGCAAGATGTATGCGCTTTTCGCCTCCATGAACAACAACACCCTGGTGAAAACCGGTGGAGGCTTGATGAAAACTGCGTTGAAGTGGAATCTACCCGGCACGAAGTTTCTTATCAAGCATTCCATTTTCCGGCAGTTTTGTGGTGGTGAAACCATCAAAGAGTGTGTTCCGGTGATTGCCGAGTTGGGCCGCTACGGCATTGGCACCATCCTCGACTATTCTGTGGAAGGCGAAGGCAGTGACAAAAGCTTCGACCAGACTCGCGACGAAATTTTGGCTACCCTCGATTTAGCGCACCGCTCCACGCACATTCCGTTTTCGGTGTTCAAAGTAACGGGCTTGGCGGACAGCTCTTTGCTCGAAAAGATACAGGCTGGCAAGTCCCTCACACCTGCCGAGCAAGCCAGTTATGACCGGGCTTATACCCGGATGGATGCCATTTGTCATCGAGCGCATCAATATGGTGTGCGTGTGTTTGTTGATGCCGAAGAAAGCTGGTTTCAGCAGACCATCGACAACATGGCGTACGAGATGATGCGCAAGTACAACCGCGAATCGGCCATTGTTTGGAACACCTACCAACTCTACCGCCACGATCGGCTTGATGCTATCAAAGAAGCCCACGACGTAGCAAAACGCGAAGGCTACTTTTTGGGTGGCAAGTTGGTACGGGGGGCTTATATGGAGAAAGAGGCTCGGGTAGCTACGCAGCGCGGCTACAAGAATCCAATTAATCCGACCAAACAGGAAACGGATGCACTCTATAATGAGTCGTTGCGGTATTGTGTGGAGCACGTCGACCGGATTAGTATCTGTGCTGGCACGCACAACGAAGCTAGCTCCAAACTGCTGACCGAGCTCATGCAAGAACATGAGCTACAACCCGGCGACCAACGCATTTGGTTTGCTCAGCTTTATGGTATGAGCGACAACCTAAGTTACAACCTGGCGCATGCGGGCTATAACACAGCTAAATATGTGCCCTACGGTCCCGTAGACGCGGTTATGCCCTATCTATTGCGCCGGGCCGATGAGAACACTGCTATTGCTGGCCAAAGCAGCCGCGAATTTCTTCTCATCCAAAAAGAAATAAGACGACGCCAAGGGCGTTAGGATTTATTTGCCTGTTCGGCACGGTTTTGGGTAGCCGCCGCCCGTTGTTTCAGATATCATTCTGGAACAACGGGCTTTTTTGTACTTTCCGTCCTTTAATTCCATTCCCTCTGCCCATGTTCGGCCGAATTCGCAGCCACTTAATTCGCTTTTCCCGCCATCAGGTTGGTACTATTAGCTACTTGAACCTAGTACAGGAGGCTGAACTGGGCCTAAACCTGGATATCTCGCACGAGAAAGGTCGTCTGAACGAGCTCTTAGCTGAAATTTCGGAACAGGAATACAAAGCGGGCCGGCCCATACTGAGTTGCCTCGTGAAAGTAGAGGGCTCGAAAGGACAAGGCGACAACTTTTATAAGCTCTGTGAACGACTTGGAATGGGCGAATGGCGCACTCTCAAGCACCAAGAGGACTTGTTGAAAAACATGCGCCGGGAATGCCGGGCGTTCTGGCAAGACGATGCCAACTACGAACGGTGGGGCTAAAGCTCGGCTGTGCAGAAAAAAATAGTTGAAAAATAGGGATGCCTTAATTATATGTGTAACCCCTACTGGAACGGTCGCGTTTAGCTACTCACATTCGGTGCAGTATTCCACTTTCACAGCTGCATGGGATGCTTCCTTTCCCCACCATTTCAACTTAACATCTCTCGCACATGAACACCAACGAATCGAATAATCCGATGAATACCGGTACTGGCTCAGGTTCTAACTATGGTACTGGCAATGCCGGCACTGGCTTTGGCAGTGGCTCGATGTCTACGGGTTCTAGCAGCAATTCTACCTCGGGCGGTAACTTAGGTAACTCTAGCACCGGCGATTCTAGCATCAGCGGTGCAGATACCAACCCTACGCATGACTACAGTGCTACCCAAAAAGGAGCTGCTCTAGCAGGTTCAGCAGGTGCAACTGTTGGTGCTGGCATCGACGCCGTACAGAATGCTGCTAGCGATGCAGGCAATGCGTTAACCGGTAGCAGCTCTACTTCTGGCAAAGGGGGTATGATGACGGGCATGTTCCGCGACCGTAATAGTGCTGAGCAAGCTTATAACTCGTTGTCATCGCGCGGCTACACCAAAGATGATGTAAACGTGCTCATGTCTGACGAAACGCGTAAAACGCACTTCGGCAGCGACACAGCTGACACCGAGCTTGGCGACAAGGCTATGGAAGGTGCTGGCGTAGGTTCGGCCATTGGTGGTACAGCTGGTGCTGTGATTGGCGCAATTGCTGCCATCGGTACTTCGGTAGCTCTTCCGGGCCTAGGTTTGATTATTGCTGGTCCTATTGCAGCAGCCTTGGCTGGTGCTGGTGCCGGTGGTCTGACGGGTGGCCTTGTAGGTGCACTGGTAGGCTCGGGTATTCCTGAGGAGCACGCTAAAGAGTACGAATCCGATATCAAAAATGGCGGCATTGTAATGGGTGTTAACCCACGCAACGACGAAGATGCTCGTTACTTCGAAGAGGAGTTCCGTCGCAGCAACGGTGACAAAGTACGTCGGTACTAGTCGCTAAGTAGCTCATCCTCAAAAGCCCCCTCCTAGTTCTTGGAGGGGGCTTTTTTTGTCTGGATAGAATCAGTAAATTACTGCACCTGCCGAAATAGCATATATCGCTCTTTGGCCCGTTTTTAGCACTCCAAAGACATAGAAAGCAGACAACTTTCTAGCTACTTCTTTGTCTTTGTTTTTTAGAATAGCAGCGCCTGATGGCACTTATTCATCAACCTTCGGCGTTTTTAGTTTAACCAGGGCTGCTACGGTGCCGTAAGTATCAGAACGGCGCTTTATTACAATTGATTTTCCTCCATTTCACTCGATTTTCCATGTCTTTTCCCCGAATCAAGATAGGCTTGTATGCCGCGGTGGTGCTGGCAGTTTTCGTGCTGGCTTCCTACAAGCTCTACCGTCGTAGTGATGCGCGGACGCCCCAGAAGGACGCCGTGCTGGTGCAGGCTATGCTGCAAGGCCTCACTACGATGCACTACCAGCCTGAAAAGCTTGATGACACCTTCTCTAAGCGTGTCTTTGATCTGTATCTAAAGCGTGTAGACTCCAACAAGAAATTCTTACTGGCCTCCGACGTGGCCCAGCTTCGCACCAAATTCCAGAACGATATTGACGAGGAAGTGAAGCGTGGTACCCACGAATTCATGGACCAAACCAATGTCCTTCTCGATCAGCGCGTGAAAGACGTGCAGGCGTTGTATCGTGACATCCTAACCAAGCCTTTCGACTTCACTACCGAAGAAACTTTCGAGACGGAGCCTGATAAAGCCAGCTTCGCTGCCGACAAGTCTGCCCAGCGAGAGGAGTGGCGCAAGTTCTTGAAGTACCAGACGTTGGTGCGCGTTTCAGAAATGATGGACGCCCAAGCAAAGAAGAAAGACAAGCCACTAGCTTCGACTTCAGTTACTCCTTCTCCTGCTACCACCTCCGAGCCAACTCGTACGCCTGCAGAAATGGAAATTGAAGCGCGCAAGCGGGTGCTGAAGTACTTCGACGATCAGTTCAACGATTTGCTTCAAAACGATGCAAACGACCGTTTGGCAATGTATGCCAACGTTATTGCCAATACCTACGACCCGCACACCGAGTACTTCGCTCCACGCGACAAAGAATCGTTCGACCAGGCCATGACCGGTCGTTTCGAGGGCATTGGTGCTTCCCTACAAGAAAAGGACGGCCAGATCAAGGTGTCTGATATTATCCCGGGTAGTGCTTCTTACCGTCAAGGCGAGTTGAAAGCCGGTGATATTATCTCCCGGGTTGCTCAGGGTGATGCCGAGCCAGTATCGGTAGAAGGTATGCGCCTCGATAAGGCGGTAACCATGATCAAAGGCAAAAAGGGCAGCGAAGTTCGCTTAACGGTGAAGAAGCCCGACAACAGCACCAAGATCATCTCTATCATTCGCGACGTCGTAGTGATCAAAGAAACCTTTGCTCAGTCGGCTACCATCAATGATGCCGGTAAGAAAATTGGTTACATCAAGCTTCCTACCTTTTATGCTGATTTCAACGATAACGGTGGCCGTAGCTCTGCCGAAGACGTGAAGAAAGAACTAGAGAAACTCAAGCAAGAGAACGTGTCGGGTGTGGTGCTTGATCTACGTTTCAATGGCGGTGGTTCTTTGCAAGACGCTGTAGAAATGGCAGGCCTGTTTATCGACAGCGGCCCAGTGGTGCAAGTGAAGGGCCCTCAGGGTGCACCTAGCGTACTCAACGACCGTGACCCTCGCGTCCAGTACAGCGGTCCGCTGGTGGTACTGGTAAATAAGTACAGCGCCTCAGCTTCCGAGATTCTGGCGGCGGCTATTCAGGATTATAAGCGTGGTGTGATTATGGGTGCGGCTAGCACGTATGGTAAAGGCACCGTGCAGCGCATCTTCGACCTCGATGATGCTCTTCCTGCCGAATTCAACAGCATCAAGCCTTTCGGCTCGTTGAAGCTAACGACGCAGAAATTCTACCGCATCAACGGTGGCTCCACTCAGTTCAAAGGTGTTGTACCTGATATCATCCTGCCAGACGCCTACAGCTATCTTGATCAGGGTGAGAAGGAGTCGGATTATCCGCTGAAGTGGGATGAGATTACTCCAGCCCGCTACCGTGCATGGGCGCAAGCGCCGGCTACCGAAAAGTTGCGTACTGCTAGCCAAGCTCGTGTAGCAGCTAGCCCAAGCTTCCGCCTCGTAAACGAGTTGGCTCAGCGCATGCGTAAGCGTAAGGACGATACCAAAGTATCGTTGAAGCTGACGGCTTACCGTGCTGAGCAGCAAACCAACAAAGCGGAGTCTGATAAGTATGAGGCTGCACAGAAAGCGGCTGCTCCTATCGCTATTGCTCCTTTATCTGCTGATTTGCGCGCTCTAGGTTCCGACACTGTAGAAGTCAACCGTGCTTCGCGCTTCACTAAAAATCTCAACAAAGACATTACGCTTCGTGAAGCTGTGTCCGTAGTGAAAGATCAGATGTAAGCAGCCATTTAACTACTGAGAAGGTCTTAACTGCTTTCTCGCTAGCTAATCTGATTGACATAAAAGCCCTTGTAGCAATAGCTGCAGGGGCTTTTTATTTGTGTCGAACTAATATCAAGGGCAATCGTTACTTTATTTAGCAAATCGACCCTAAAATAGCGGCTATAACACAGTGTAATTTTAAGGTATAACTAGTTGATAGTCAGCATGTAAATTTCACTATTTTTTACCCAATATTTTTAGCAAATAAGAACTATAACCTATACCTTCATGTTAAACTAGCATGATGACGAACATGGAAACACCTATCATTCCGCTCGTGACGGACGAGCAGCAGAAGCTAGCTGACGAGACCTGGCGCAAGTCTATCCCGGCGCAGGTTTTCCTCAACTATTTCTTCGCTATCAACTACCACATTCAAGAGGCCGACGACGCTACTGGCGGCTTGCAGCATTTACCTTTCTTCCGGGCGCACCAGGCCGAGCTTACTGAAGCTGACCTGACGGCTGTAACTAAGTTGCTGCATTCGTGCTGGAGCACTGAATATGCGCTACGCTCTACGGCCGAGCTAGGCGATGAAGACTACTTACGCAATGCTCTGCACTGGACTTTCCCACAGGCGTATCATACCATCATGGCTGGCTTGCAAGCATTCCTGTTTACGGCCGGTGTGCGCAACAACAATCCTTCGTTGATACGCCGCGAAGTAGGACGCTTGGTAGTGCGCAATGCATACCCACGCCCTATCTCATTCTACGCAGCCGGTGCGTATGGTGACTTCAGCATTCACCGCTTGCCGTTGGCTGGCTACAAAGCCGGGCTCAACATTGCCAGCAAGGAGATTGATGCACAGGCGCAGATCGGTCAGTTTTTGCGTACCACTCGCAAGATGAAAGCGCAGATTACGCGCTTGCAAGTTCAGGCTAACCCGAACACTGCTTTACGTAGCCAGAAGACCGGCAAGGTGCTCGACAAATGGACTGCTTCACACTGGCAGCAGATTACGTGGCGCTTAGGCTATACTACCATTTTCGACCTGCTAGGCCGCTTACGCATTTCGCAGACCAGCCGCGAGATTGAGCGCTACATCGAAGCGGAGATTGACTTCAAGCTCTTTCATCAGTCGCTGCTCAATATTGTGAGTTACCTCAACGGCATTCACGAAACATATGTAGCCAAAGCTATAGGCTTAGAGCGCTACCAGCAGCTGGTTGATGAGCTGCCGAAGCACTTACGCCACAGCTTTGTAGAGCAGCGCTTACGTACTCGCGTGCAGCCTACTATCACTGGTGAAGCTCCGGCCCCGCAGATGGGAATTGCGGCATAAGCTTTGCATTGCGCTTAATAGCTAGACCTTACTTCATATACACCAAAGCGCCGTCCCCTTGGGGCGGCGCTTTTTGCTTGTAGACAGTTGCCATAATCAGCCTTTACCTCTTGAAAACTATCATGGGTAAGTACCGGTTAGGTTAGCCGAGCGGACCGTCCTATTTTTGCGGTTCGTCTTTTTGGCCCTGTGCGGGCCTTCTTTTTACACCCTGCCCCATGCACCATCTTAGCGAACAGGAAATAATTCGCCGCAACAAGCTCGACGAGCTTCACAAGCTAGGTATTGAGCCCTATCCATCTGAGTTGTTCGACGTGAATTTCTACGCTCAGGAAATTCTTGACAACTACCACCCGGAGCTCAACAACTTTCAGGAAGTAAGCTTAGCGGGCCGGATCATGTCGGTGCGAGTGATGGGGAAGGCATCGTTTGCAGAACTGATGGATGCTTCGGGTCGGATCCAGCTCTATGTAAACCGCGACGAAATTTGTCCCGGCGAAGACAAGACGCTTTACAACAACGTCTTCAAAAAACTGGTAGACCTTGGCGATTTCGTGGGCGTGAAAGGTCGCGTGTTCACCACGATGGTCGGCGAAATATCTATCCACGTTACGGAGTTCAAATTTCTAAGCAAGAGCCTACGCCCGCTGCCGGTTGTGCGCGAAGCTGTAGACGAAGCCACTGGCGAAAAGAAGACGTATGACGCTTTCACTGACCCCGAGCAGCGTTACCGCCAGCGCTATGTGGACCTAGTGGTAAACCCGCAGGTGCGTGATGCCTTCGTTAAGCGGACGCAACTGGTGCAAGCCATGCGCAACTATCTCAACGACAAAGGCTACTTGGAGGTGGAAACTCCAATTCTGCAGCCTCTCTACGGTGGTGCGGCGGCACGGCCCTTCAAAACGCACCACAATACGCTGGACATGACGCTGTACTTGCGCATTGCCAACGAACTGTACTTGAAGCGTCTGATTGTGGGTGGCTTCGATGGGGTGTATGAGTTCAGCAAGGACTTCCGCAACGAGGGCATGTCGCGCTTCCACAACCCAGAGTTCACGCAGATGGAGCTGTACGTAGCCTACAAAGACTACTACTGGATGATGGACTTGGTAGAGGAAATGGTGGAACGGGTAGCACTAACTCTGCATGGCCAAACCGAAGTGCAGGTTGGCGAAAACCTCATCAACTTCCAGCGCCCCTGGAAGCGCTTCACGATGGCGGAAGCCATTGAGCACTTTACGGGCCTCAACATTGATGGCAAGTCGGAAGATGAGTTGCGCGCGGCAGCCAAAGACCTAAACGTTGGTCTTGACCCAAGCATGGGCAAAGCCAAGATCATCGATGAAATCTTTGGGGAGCATGTAGAGCCCAAGCTGATTCAGCCGACATTCATTACTGATTACCCGGTGGAAATGTCGCCGCTAGCAAAGAAGCACCGTAGTAAGCCAGGCTTAGTAGAGCGGTTCGAGGCTATTTGCAATGGCAAAGAAATCTGCAACGCCTTCTCGGAACTCAACGACCCCATCGATCAGCGTGCCCGGTTCGAGGAGCAACTAGAGCTTGGCAAGCGTGGTGATACCGAGGCTATGGTGCTCGACGAGGATTTCTTGCGGGCTTTGGAGTACGGCATGCCGCCCACAGCAGGCCTAGGCATTGGCATCGACCGCCTAAGCATGATCATGACTAATTCGAATTCGATTCAGGACGTGTTATTCTTCCCGCAGATGAAGCCGGAAAACACCAAGTCGGAAAACGCACCGAAACCAGAGTAGCTTATTTAGTAGCCTACAAACAAAAGCGCCGCCTCCATGAGACGGCGCTTTTGTTTGTAGAAGAACTCTTTTTTGCTCAAAGGAATAGCAGGCTCTAAATAGAGAAAGCCTCCCGCGCATTGAATTGCGGGAGGCTTTCTTTTGGAACTAACTTACCTTACAGCTGAAAGGCTTACTTAAAGAAGCTTGCGATGAACAAGTACGATTTTACTGTCAGATCAAATTAACCACGATCAAACAGAAGCTCTTACTGTCGGCAATTTTACTTCAAGTGTACTACTCAGCTTCTTTCAAGCTAGTTACATTCTCTTTAACGGCGATGCTGTGAGTAGGGTTACTCATAGCTATTATTTTTCTGAAAAACTTTTTCCGCTTATCAGCTAAGCCTAAAAATCAGAAAGCCTCCCGCGCATTGAATTGCGGGAGGCTTTCCTTTTGAATTACAACAAACTTACCCTTCCAACCGGGTTCTATTGCAGAAGCTTGCGATGGGCGAACTAGATTTTACTGGTGGGTTAGTAACCAAATCCCGCCAGAAGCTCAGCAGCCGGCAATTTTACGACAATGAAATCTCCGATCTTCTTTCAAGTCGGTTGTATATTCTTTAACGGTACCGTTGAAATCAGGTTACAAAATCAAAGAGTTTTTTTAGAGCCCTCTGCCATAACCGGGAAAATGACGGGAGTCGCCGCCAATGCCATCGTAGTCAGAGTCGATATCCCGATGCTTCCAGCATCAGGCTCCGTGAAGCCTCCGGGCGTATTGATGGAGCCGAGCAAGCTATCCGCGGCTGAGCGGTCGGACTCCTGCTGCGCAGAAGCGGGATTTTGTTCCTTTGAGCTGAAGCGGGACAAGCCATCTTTCAATAGCTTGTTGAGGTCGTCGCCGAGTTTGCCAGCCGATTCTTTGAGACCTGCCCGGGTTTTGTCACCGGTTTCGGGGCCAGTAATAAGCCAGCCACGATGCCCGCTGTAGCGCCAGCCAATAAGGAGAGAATTACTTTGCCTTTGGTGTCTTCCATAATGCAGCAAATATGAAGTGAGAAAGATAGTTAAGCCAAGAGCCAAGCTATTGTTGTACCTCTATGCCCTCTCGAGGCCAGAAGTAGACAGTTCAAATCGTTTTGTGCTAACGGCTTCTGTTAAAGCAAGTTTAACAGAAAAGCCTCTGCTTTCTTGCGAAAACAGAGGCTTTTTCATTGCAAGCAACCTTCGCTTACAGATCGTTGAGCAATTTCACGATTTCGCTTTTGCCTTTGCCGAGCTTCTGCTGCAAACGGCCTACAAGCTCGTCGCTTTTGCCTTCAGCGTACTCCAGGTCTTCGTCGGTGAGCTGAGCATATTGCTGCTTCAGCTTGCCTTTGGCGTCGTCCCAAGCGCCTTTCAGCTTCAGGCTGCTACCAGCACCACCGATGCCGAGATCTTCCAGCTTTTCTACATAGCCTTTAAACTTGGCATCCAGATCTTCGGTGTATTTCGAGAGCTGCTCGCCCAGCTGACCGCTATATTTCGTAGCGGCGCTGCCAATTTTCTCGCGGGTAGCTTTGCCTTTGTCGGGAGCCATCAGCAAACCAGCAATAATGCCGGCGCCGGCACCAGCCAAAGCAGCGAGGAGAATTTTGCCGGAGTTGTCTTCTTCTTCGTAATACGACATAGTGTGGAGAGAGAAAGGTGATGAATATCAAACAGATGACTTCAATAGCCGAGTTACGGCTCACACCATAGATAGGCTGCTAGCAGCGTAGTATGGCTCGTCATTCTGTGCCTAATACGGCGCCAAGCTGCACAGGTTTTCGTTAAACACCAAAAAGTAGTTTTCCACAATATAGTATTTCAGCACTGCACCTCTCCAGTATGCAGTAAAAGTCAGCTGCACCATACCGAACCCTTCTTGCTGATGCGCGAACGACCAAATACAGGCAGCTAGCAGCTAGTAGCGTGCAGAAGTTGTTGGTATTAGTACTTGGCCATGCGGCGCTATATGGCGCTGAAGTTCTACTTTCGCGTTTCACCTCTTCTGTATCCTGCTGATGAGAATCTTACTGCCTCTGCTGGCTTTGCTGCTCAGTGGTGCCTGCCAAAAACAGACTTCCCCAACTGCTGCCACGAAACCTTGCATCGACCCGGCCAAAATACGTACGGACGCTATGTGCACCATGCAATACGACCCGGTGTGCGGCTGCGACGGTAAAACCTATGGCAACGCCTGCACGGCTACAAATGCCGGCCTCACCAGCTTCACCCCTGGCGCCTGCCCCGACAAGAAGTAGTACTCCTTTTTTCTTTCCGTACGCATGTCCGAAAAACGTTATTTCCGCCAGCAGAACCCGTTTGTAGTACCTACTACCGATGGTAAGCTCATTGAAGAGCACATTGGCTTAGCCAGCACCCAAACCGCCGAGTACAGTGTGGCTCATATGGTGGCACCGCCCCAATGGAGCGAGCCGCACCAGCGCCCCGAGTTCGACGAAGTAACGATAGTGGTGCGCGGGCGCAAACGCTTCGAGATTGACGGCGACATAGTGGAGCTTGGGGCTGGGGAGTCGTTGCTGATTAAGGCCGGCGCGCGGGTGCGCTATTCCAATCCGTTTGATGCCGAGTGCGAGTACTGGTCGGTGTGCGTGCCGGCGTTTAGCCCGGCTACCGTGAACCGGGAAGAAGAGTAACTTCTGCTGTCGATGTAAAACGCCGTTACCTTTCTCTATGAACTTATTGTATCTGGTATTCGGCGATAATGTGCGGAATCATTTCCAGGCGTGCTTCTCTATTTTAAGCTTTTTGCGACACCGTCCTGGACTCGGCACTATTACCATCGTTACGGACGCGCCCGACTTCTACCGTCGTCTTGCCGACCACGTCACGGTATTGCCGGTGGAGGCGGCCACCCTACGCGAGTGGAAAGGCGAGTTTGATTTTTTCTGGCGCATCAAAATCAAGGCGCTGGAACTGGTAGCCACCAAATTTCCGGATACTCCCCTACTCTACCTCGACTCCGATACGTTTCTGCACGGTTCGTTCGAAGGTTTACAGCAGGCTTTAGCCGCTGGCCAGGCATTTATGCACGAACCAGAAGGAGCACTGGCAGAACTAGGTAGCAAAACCGAGCGGCGGATGTGGCAGCAAGTAGGCGGCAAATCGTTTGGGGCGTGTTGTTTCACGAACGCCACGGCATGTGGAACGCCGGAGTGGTAGGTATACCGGCCCAAGGTGCCACTGAAGCCATAACGCTGGCCCTGCGCATCTGCGACGACCTCAGCCGGGCAGGCGTCACGCCTCGCCTAATCGAGCAGTTCGCTTTGTCGGTAGCCCTGCAGGAACGGTTTGATTTGCAATCGGCGCTACCCTATATCGGGCATTATTGGAGCAACAAAACCGAATGGAATGACGCTATTGCCTCGTTTTTGCTGGAATCTCAGTTGAAAAACCGTTCTGTGGCGGAGGAAATCGAGGCAATCAACAACTTCGATTTTCGGTCTGTGCCAGTCAAAAAGCGGCTCAAGAACACCCGTTGGCGGCTCTACCACCTCGTCGATCGTCTTTTCCCACCGAAAGAAACGCTATACGCCGGCGACACCTGAGCTGGCCACCTGGCCAAGTTTAGCGAAAGCTTAGCAAGAAGCAGAAGCCCATCAACGACAAGCGGTACCGACACAAGCTAGGACTGCCTGTAAGTTGATGGGCTTCTAGCGAGATGTACTCGTTGGTCGACAGGAGTTTAAATTGGAAGCAGAGCATCTAATAAATTTTGAGCTGTACCCCAATCCTCTTGTTTAGATAGTTGCTTTACGGGTAGCTTAGCAGTTGAGGGACTAGTGTGTTCGAGTGGGCTTCAAAAGCTTGCTGGTACCTGTACTCTATCCTAGCGTTAAGGCTGGCGTGTGTTGAGTACCAACGTTAGAGCCCAACCAAGCACTTCCTATTCAACCCCATTCCATGGATCAGCGCATCATCAACCTCTTCGACGAGTACACCCACGCTCCGCTCAGCCGCCGCGACTTTCTGGACCGGCTGCACAAACTAACGGGTGGTGCCGCCATGGCCGCAGCGGCGCTGGCTGTGTTGGAACCCGGCTATGCCCAAGCTGCTACTGTGCCCGAGCAAACCGATGACCTCGTAACAGAAGAAGTAACGTGGCCAGGCGACGCTGGCGTGACTATGAAAGGCTACTTGGTGCACCCGAAGAGCAAGAAGAAACTAGGCGCTGTAGTGGTGATTCACGAAAACCGCGGCCTCACGCCCCACATCAAGGATGTGACGCGCCGCGTGGCGCAGGCGGGTTACCTGGCTTTGGGTGTTGACGCCTTATCAGTTTTCGGGGGACGCCCGCCAACGAGGATGAAGGCCGCACGATGATCGGCAAGCTGGATAAGCAGCAAAACCTAAATAACTACCTGGCCGCCCTCACCTACCTACGCGGCCGTAAAGACTCGAACGGCAAAACTGGGTGCGTGGGCTTCTGTTGGGGCGGCGCCATGGCCAACAGCCTAGCCGTAGCCGACCCCAAGCTCAACGCCGCGGTTGCCTATTACGGCACCCAACCCAAAGCCGAAGACGTGCCTAAAATCAAAGCTACCCTCCTACTCCATTATGCTGGCCTCGACGAACGGGTAAACGCCGGCAAAGACACCTACGAAGCCGCTCTCAAAGCCAACAACATCAAATACAAGCAGTACGTGTACGAAGGCGCTAACCATGCTTTCAACAACGATTCCTCCCCCGCCCGCTACAACCCCGAAGCCGCTAAACTCGCGTGGGACCGAACGCTAAAGCTATTCAAGGAGAAGCTGGGGTGAGGTCAGACCCAATGATATGACTACTTTACTTTTAGTGCTCATCGTGGTGTCACCCTTCCTATGGCTTGCTAGCATTAGGCTACTTAGAAATTGGCGCTATTTCTGGCTGTTTTTCGCGCTTAACACGCTCATTCTGCTCCTTCACTTATTACTGAATACGCAGGTACTGAGTTTCGGCCATGATGAATATGGCTTGGCGAGGCTCTCGGTTGCTATTGCAGCAATAGTGGCGCACAGCCTGTTTGGTTTCTGCTTCGCAGTGTTGCTACGCTACCGCAAAATGGCTCATTGATAGAAGTGGATGCCATAATTGAAAAGAATCGCCTTATACCAACAGCGCCAGGAAATCCTGTTTGCCGTTTAGATATTCGAAAGCAAATCCTTCTTCCGCCATGCGGGCTTTAATGCCTTCTACGTCGTGGGGTTGTTTGACTTCGACGCCGATGAAGACGGGGCCTTTTTCCTTGTTGTTTTTCTTGATGTACTGAAATTGTATGATGTCGTCGCCCTCGTGCAGCACGTTGTTAACGAAGCGGCGGAGGGCGCCGGGGGCTTGGTTGAAGGTCACCATGAAGTAGTGCTTGAGGCCTTGGTGCTGCATGGCGCGCTCCTTGATATCCTCCATGCGGGTGATGTCGTTGTTGGAGCCGCTGACGACGCACACCACCGTTTTGCCCTTGATTTGCTCCCGAAACTGGTGCAGCGCCGAGATGGTGAGCGTACCGGCCGGTTCGAGCACAATGCCTTCCTCGTTGTACATCTTCAGCAAGTCCTGGCAGATCTGGCCTTCCGGTACCAATACTACCTCGTCTAGCAACTCGCGGCAGATTTCGTAGGTCAGCTGACCGGGACACTTCACGGCCGCGCCGTCCACGAAGCTGTCGATGCTGGCGAGGGCGGCGTGCTGGTTGCCGCGGATGGCGGAATACATAGAAGGTGCGCCCAAGGGCTGCACGCCGATGAGCTTGGTAGTGGGGCTTAGCTGCCGGAACACACTGGCCACACCCGAGGCTAGTCCGCCGCCGCCGATGGGCATGAAGCAATAGTCGATAGGGACGGTGGCGGCTTTCAGGATTTCCAAGCCGACGGTGGCTTGGCCTTCTACAATAGCGAGGTCGTCGAAGGGGTGAATGAAGGTGCTGCCCCGCTCGTCGCAGAACTCGCGGGCGGAGCGAAACGAATCGTCGAAGCTGGCGCCGGTGAGCACCACTTCCACGTATTCTTTGCCGAAGAGCCGCACTTTGTCCACCTTTTGGGCGGGCGTGGCGGAGGGCATGAAAATGTAGCCTTTCAAGCCGAGCAGCTGGCAGGCATAGGCTACGCCTTGCGCGTGGTTGCCGGCGCTGGCGCACACTATTTCCCGCTCGCCGCTAATAGGCGGCAGCGTGAGCATCTTATGGTAGGCGCCCCGAATCTTGTAGGAGCGCACCACTTGCAAGTCTTCCCGCTTCAGCAGCACCGTCGCGTCATAAGTGCGCGAGAGGCCGTGGTTTTGCAGCAGCGGGGTTTTGTAGATGACGCCTTTCAGGTTGCGCGCGGCCTGCTCCACATTTTCCAGCGTCACGGCCAGTGGCGCGGCTACTTCCTTTTCCATATCCTTCGTGATTGGTGTGTCTCCACGTGAGACTAGAACAAGTCATGCTGAGCTTGCCGAAGCATCTCGCGTGCTGATGTCTGATTACTACTTCTGCGTCAGCACGCGAGATGCTTCGGCAAGCTCAGCATGACGTTCTTTTATTGGCCCGATCTTATTCAGCCAGTACGCTACTAGCTTAACTCTTCCACTTTTTCCGCGGCTTTCGAGCGGAGCTGGCGTACGGTAGCGCCGGTTTGCCACAACTCGGAGTCGCGCACTTCTTTGAGTTCGGTTTCCAGCTCCGAGCGGTAGTTGGGGGTGGAACCGCGCTGAATGGTGCGCTCGGCTTCTTTGCCAGAGGCTACGCTGTCGTACAGCTCGTTGAGGACGGGCAGGGTGGCTTCGCGGAAACGACCTTTCCAGTCGAGGGCGCCGCGCTGCGCGGTTACCGAGCAGTTGCTGAACATCCAGTCCATGCCGTTCTCACCTACCAACGGCACGAGGCTTTGGGTGAGTTCTTCTACGGTTTCGTTGAAGGCTTCCGAAGGCGAGTGGCCGCGCTGACGCAATACTTGGTACTGCGCCTCAATGATGCCCGCCAAAGCGCCCATCAGCACGCCCCGCTCACCGGTGAGGTCGGAGTACACTTCTTTCTTGAAGTCGGTTTCGAACAGGTAGCCCGAGCCAACGCCAATGCCCATCGCCACTACTTTCTCGTAGGCTTTGCCCGTAGCATCTTGATACACGGCAAACGACGAGTTGAGGCCGCCGCCGGCCACGAACAGGCGACGCAAGCTGGTGCCGCTGCCCTTGGGCGCTACCAAAATCACGTCTACATCGGCAGGTGGGATGATGTTGGTTTGGTCGTTGAAGGTGATGCCGAAGCCGTGCGAGAAGTACAGCGTTTTGCCGGGCGTCAGCTTGGCTTTCAGCGTGGGCCACAGCGCAATTTGGCCGGCATCGGAGAGCAGGTTGCAGATGATGGTGCCGCGCTCCGCCGCTTCCTCAATCGAGAACAGCGTTTCACCTTCCACCCAACCGTCTTTCAGCGCCCGCTCCCACGACGGAGAATCTTCGCGCTGGCCAACAATGACGTTGAACCCGTTGTCGCGCATGTTGAGCGCTTGGCCGGGACCCTGCACCCCGTACCCGATTACGGCAATCGTTTCGTTTTTGAGAACGTCCAGCGCCTTTTCCAGGGGAAATTCCTCGCGGGTAACTACAGTTTCGTCTACTCCGCCAAAATTGATTTGTGCCATTTTGCTGTGGGCTATTAAGGGTGAATGTGTTGTTTTCTTTGTTGAATTAGCCGTTTCGATGCAGGCTGATCTACATCGTGAACACCTTGTCACGGCTATTGAGGTATTCGTTTTCGGCGGGCTCGGTGCTTGGCTCGCGGCGCTCGAACTCGCGGAGCTTGCTGTTGAATCCGTCGCTGGCTTTGATGATGGCGATGCGGGCGCTGCGCACAAACTCGATGAGGCCGTAGGGTTGCAGCACGCGGATGAGGTTGTCGGTTTCTTCGCGGTGGCCGGTGGTTTCGAATACCGTGTAATCCTTGCGGATTACGACAGCGCGGGCCCCGTTTTCGCGGAGCAGGCGCTCCACAATGGCCTTCTCGGCAATAACATCGGTGGGCACTTTGTAGAGCGCCATTTCTTGCCAAATCACGTCGGCGTTGGTGTTGTAGTACACCTTCAGCACCTCGATTTGCTTCTCAATCTGCCGAGCCAGTTTGCCAACTACCTCCTCGGTTTCGTTGATGACGATGTTGAAGCGGTGAATGCCCTCGATTTCAGACGGCGAAACGTTGAGGCTCTCAATATTGATTTTGCGGCGCGAGAAGATGATGGCAATGCGGTTCAGCAGCCCCACCTGGTTTTCCGTGTACGCCGTGATGTTGTATTCCTGCCGGTCGATGGATGATTGCTGACTCATGGCTGATTACTGTTTATAAGGAACGTCATGCTGAGCGGAGCTGGAGGCGTAGTCGAAGCATCTCGCTCGAATCGTTGCTGTAGAAGGAGTTTACCACACTAGCGAGATGCTTCGGCTTCGTTGCACTGCGCTCAGCATGACGTTCTTTTATCGCTCATTTAAGCCGGATTTCCGACACGCTGCACCCTTGGGGCACCATGGGGAAGATGTTGTTCTCTTTCGACACCATGACTTCCAGCAGGAAAGAGCCGGGGTGCTCCAGCATCTGTTGCAGCGACTGCTTCAGCTCGGTGCGGGCTTCTACCCGCTTGCCGGCTATTCTATAGCCGCTGGCTACGGTCACGTAGTCGGGGCTGGCAATGTCGACGAAGGAGTAGCGCCGGTCGTTGAAGAGTTCCTGCCACTGCCGCACCATGCCAAGGAAGCGGTTGTTGAGGATGATGATTTTCACATCCACACCGGTTTGCATGATGGTGCCGAGTTCCTGAATGGTCATCTGCACGCCCCCATCGCCGATAATGGCCACTACCGGGCGGTGCGGCGTGCCGAACTTGGCCCCGATGGCCGCCGGCAGCGCGAAACCCATGGTGCCGAGGCCGCCGCTGGTGATGTTGCTGCGGGTTTTGTTGAGCTTGGCGTAGCGGCAGGCCACCATCTGGTGCTGCCCCACGTCGGTTACCACAATGGCCTCGCCTCCGGTTAGCTCGTTGAGTTGCTGGATAACTTCGCCCATGGTCAGTTCCTCGCTGGTCGGGAATAGTTCTTCGCGGATAACCGCGTCCACTTCCTGCTCCATGTGCACCCGGAACCGCTCGTGCCATTCGGGGTGCAGTTTGGCATCAACTAGGGCAGTGAGAAGCGGCAGCGTCTCTTTGCAGTCGCCCCACACGGGCACGGTGGTGGCCACGTTCTTGTCGATTTCGGTTGGGTCGATGTCGAGGTGGATGACCTTGGCTTGCTTGGCGTACTTGTCGAGGCGGCCGGTTACCCGGTCGTCGAAGCGCATGCCGATGGCGATGAGCACGTCGCACTCGTTGGTGAGGACGTTGGGACCGTAGTTGCCGTGCATCCCTAGCATGCCCACGTTCAGCGGGTGGTCGGAGGCCAGCGCACCGGCCCCGAGGATGGTCCAGGCCGCCGGAATACCGCTTTTCTCGATGAAAGCTTTGAACTCCAACTCGGCTTTGCCCAATATCACGCCCTGGCCCCACAGCACGAACGGCCGCTTGGCTTGGTTGATGAGCGCCGCCGCTTCCCGGATGTACTCGGGCCGCACGATGGGCTTGGGTCGGTAGCTGCGGATGTGGGTGCAGGGCTGATACGGCGCGAAGTCGTGCTTTTGCTGCTGCGCGTTCTTGGTGATGTCAATCAGCACCGGACCAGGCCGGCCGCTGCGGGCAATGTAGAAAGCCTTGGCCAGCGCCTCCGGAATTTCCTCGGCGTTGGTTACCTGGTAGTTCCACTTAGTGATGGGCGTGGTGATGTTGATGATGTCGGTTTCCTGAAAGGCATCGGTGCCCAACAAGTGCGCGAACACCTGCCCCGTGATGCACACCAGCGGCGTGCTGTCAATGAGGGCATCGGCCAATCCCGTTACCAGGTTGGTGGCGCCCGGCCCGGAGGTGGCAAACACCACTCCTACCTTGCCGGAGGAGCGCGCGTAGCCCTGCGCCGCGTGGATGCCGCCTTGCTCGTGGCGCACCAGCACGTGGTTTAGCTGCTCTTTGAAGTCGTAGAGGGCGTCGTAAATCGGGATGATGGCCCCGCCCGGATACCCGAAAATGGTATCTACGCCTTCCGCCAGCAGGGCCTGTAAGGTGGCCACCGCGCCGGTCATGGTTTCCGTTTCCGGCTGTACCGCCGTGGCGGTAAACTCAGGCAGGGTTTGCGCTGATTGCTCGTTTGTTAACATAGCTTTCGTCTAAGTCGGTGATACAGCCGTGACTGGCGTCGCTGACCGTGCGGATATATTTCAGGAGTACTCCTTGCGTGGCGTTGGGGCGCGGGCGCTGCCACTGGCTGCGGCGCAATTCTAGCAGCGCGGGCTCTAGCTGCACGTCCATGGTGTTGGTGCTGGCGTCGAGCACCACCCAATCGCTATCTTCCACCAGGGCAATCGGGCCGCCGTCGTAGGCCTCGGGGCAGACGTGGCCGATAACGAAGCCGTGCGTACCGCCCGAGAACCGACCGTCGGTAATCAAGGCCACTTTGTCACCGAGGCCGGCCCCGATGATGGCGGAAGTCGGCTTCAGCATTTCCGGCATACCGGGTCCGCCTTTCGGCCCCACGTAGCGAATCACCACCACGTTGCCGGCCTTGATTTTACCTTGCACGATGCCGTCGTTCAGTTCTTCTTCGGAGTTGAACACCACGGCCGGACCCTCAAACCGCAAGCCTTCTTTGCCGGTGATTTTGGCCACCGCGCCTTTCGGGGCCAGGTTGCCGTACAGAATCTGAATGTGGCCGTCGGCTTTGATGGGGTTGCTGAGCGGGCGGAGCAAATCTTGCTCGGCGCCGAGCGGCTTCACATCCGCCAGGTTTTCGGCTAGGGTTTGGCCGGTCACGGTCAGCAGGTCGCCTTGGAGCAGGCCGGCATCGAGCAGGGTGCGCATCACAGCGGGCACGCCGCCAAGGGCAGCTAGGTCTTCCATGAGGTACTTGCCGCTTGGCTTGAGGTCGGCGAGTACCGGCACCCGGTTGCTGACTTCCTGGAAGTCTTCCATAGTGAGGTGCACGCCGGCCGCGTGGGCAATGGCAATCAGGTGCAGCACCGCGTTGGTAGAGCCGCCAAGCACCGTAATCATCACCAGCGCATTCTCGAAGGCCTCGCGCACCAGAATGTCGCGGGGCTTGATGTCGCGCTCCAGCAGGCGCCGCAGGTACACGCCGGTATCCAGGCACTCCTGGTTTTTCTCTGTACTCACGGCCGGCGACGACGACGAGAACGGCACGCTCATGCCCAACACCTCAATGGCAGACGCCATGGTGTTGGCCGTGTACATACCGCCGCACGCGCCCGGACCAGGGCAGGCATTGTGAATGATGCCCTGGTAATCCTCGTCGGAAATCTGCCCCTGCAATTTCTTGCCATACGCCTCAAAGCACGACACAATGTTGAGTTGCTGCCCCTTGAAGTTGCCGCCCTTAATCGTGCCGCCGTACACCATCAATGACGGCCGATTGAGCCGCGCCATGGCAATCAGGGCGCCCGGCATGTTCTTATCGCAGCCTACCACGGTGGCAATGGCATCGTAGTTGTGCGCCCCGGCCATGGCCTCAATGGAATCGGCAATGATTTCGCGCGACACCAGCGAGAACCGCATGCCCGGCGTACCGTTCGTGATACCGTCGCTCACCCCAATGGTGTTGAACCGCAGCCCTACCAGCCCTTGCGCCTGCACCCCGACCTTTACCGCGTCGGCTAGGCCGTCGAGGTGCATGTTGCAGGTATTGCCTTCGAAGCCGGTGGAGCAGATGCCCACAAACGGCTTGCGCAAATCGGCATCCGACAGGCCGGAGCCAATCAGCATGGCTTGAGAAGCCGGCAGGCTGTCGTCTTGGGTGTAGATGCGGCTGTATTTATTGAGAATCATTTTCAGAGCTAGATCAGAGAATGGAAATGCGGACGGGAGGCGGTGCGGTAATCGGGATGATGCGCTAGACTTTCACTTCCAGGCTTTGGCTGCGGGCCACCGATTGGCCGGTTACCAAGGCGTGGTAGCGCTCGGCTAGCACGTGGCCGAGGGTGTCTTGGTAAGGCGTGCTGAACACCAGGTCGTCGATGGAAGTGATGCCGATTACTTCGGCGGCCGTGCCGGTGAAGAAGGCGCCGGTTGCGCCTTGCAGCTCGTCGGGCGTGAAGAACTTCTCGGTGACGTTGATGCCGGCTTCTCGCGCCAAATCAATGATGGTGTTGCGGGTGATGCCGCGCAGGATGCTGCCGGGAGGCGCCGTGAACAGCTCGCCGTCTTTCTCGAAGAAGAAGTTGGCGCCTGGTCCTTCGGCCACGAAACCGTTCATGTCCAGCAGCAGGGCTTCATCAAAGCCGCGGTTTCTGGCTTCCGAGCTGGCAATAATGGAGTTGACGTAGTGGCCCGACACTTTAGCTTCGATGGGCACGGCGTTGGGGTTGGGGCGCTGGTAGGGCGAGATACTGAGGCGCAGGCACTGGTCGCCGAGGTACTTGCCCCAATCCCACACGGCAATCATCAGGTTGCTGGTGCTGGCGTGCTTGAGGGTCATGTTGGGCGTGCCAGCGTACACCAGCGGGCGGATATAAGCATCCGACAGGTTGTTAAGTTCGAGCAGCCGGTAGGTGATTTCCGTCATTTCCTCAATCGAGTAAGACAGCGGCAACCCCACGGACTTGCAGGAGTATTGCAGCCGCTCGTAGTGCTCCTTGGCCTTGAAAATCTGCGTGCCCGCCGGTGTAGCATACGACCGAATGCCCTCAAAAACAGCATAGCCATAGTGCAGCGACTGCGCATACGAGCTAACCTGCGCTTGATCGGCTTTCACGAACTCGCCGTCTACAAAAGCGAGAGTGTCGGGATTGAAATACATGCGTGTGGAACTTGAGAAGAAGAGAAGCCAAAAGAAAAGCCTTCCTGAGCGCGGGGCTTAGAAAGGCTTTTGTCGAGATACAAAAAGCTGTTCCTATGCGCCCGCGAGGCAAGGAATAATCACTATAATCACCAGCAGCAGGTTCTTATTCATGGGGTCATCGGGGTCGTCGTGTTGGGCGGAGGCGCAGCATGACGGGCTTTTGAAGCGTTAGATAATCGTGCTAGCGCCGATTTCCACGTTGTTTTTGTTCCACTGCTTCTCGTTGGAATCAGCAATCCAGAAGGCGATGTAGCTGCCTACTTCTTCGGTGCTGTACGGAGCATTGGGGCTGAGTTCTTGGGTCAGGATACCGTTGTGCAGGGCTTCGTCCACGGCCTCGCGCACCATGGCGGCTTCCGTGTTCAACTCCAGGTGCTCCAGCAGCATGGCCGCCGAGAGAATAGCGGCAATGGGGTTGGCAATGCCTTTGCCCTTCGCCTGCGGATACGAACCGTGGATGGGCTCGAACAAGGCCACTTCCGCCCCTACCGAGGCCGAGGGCAACAAGCCCATGGAACCGGCAATGACCGAGGCTTCATCGGAAATGATGTCGCCGAACATATTCTCGGTCAGAATCACGTCGAACTGCGTGGGGTTCAGAATAATCTGCATGGCGGCGTTGTCCACGAACAGGTAATCCACCTCCACTTCGGGGTATTGGGCGGCCATTTCGCGGACCACTTCGCGCCAGAGGCGGGAGGTTTCCAGCACGTTGGCTTTGTCAACTAGCGTCAGCTTTTGGCGGCGGCCCGCAGCGGCTTTAAAGGCGAGGTGCGCAATGCGCAGAATCTCGTCGCGGCTGTAGGTGCAGTGGTCGTAGGCGCCGGTGCCATCGGCGGTGCGGCCTTTCTCCCCGAAGTAGATGCCGCCGGTTAGCTCGCGGAAGATGACCATGTCGGTGCCCTGAATCCGCTCCCGCTTCAGGGGCGAGTGGTTCAGCAGCACGTCGTAGGCCGTAACGGGGCGGATGTTGGCATACAAGCCCAACGACTTGCGCAGGCGCAGCAAACCCTGTTCGGGGCGCACCTTGGCAGATGGGTCGTTGTCGTATTTCGGGTCGCCAATGGCGCCTAGCAGAACGGCGTCGGCCTCGCGGCAAGCAGTGAGGGTGGCTTCGGGCAGTGGGTCGCCGGTGGCATCGATGGCGCACGCGCCCATCAGATGGTTGCGCATCTCGAACCGATGGCCGAAACGCTCAGCTACGGCCTGTAGCACCTTCACCGCCTGTCTACACACCTCCGGCCCGATACCGTCGCCGGGCAATACCGCTATTTTCTTGCTTACCATGCCCATGTTCTGCTTTGTTCGTAGGCTTCGATGGCCTGTTTCTGACTTACTAGAAAATCGATGTCGTCGTACCCATTAATCAGGCATTCCTTTTTATAGGGGTCGATATCGAAGTGAATTGTTTGGTTGGTGGCCGGCACGTGCAGAGTTTGCTCGGGCAGGTTCACCACAAATTGCGTGTCGGCGTCCTGCTCCACCAAGGCAAACAGGCTGCTTAATTCGGCGTCGGTTACTTGCAGCGGCAGCAGCCCGGTGTTCAGGGCGTTGCCGCGGAAGATGTCGGCGAAGTAGCTGGAAATCACCACCCGGAAACCGGCATCGTAGAGGGCCCACGCGGCGTGCTCCCGGCTGGAACCACACCCAAAGTTCTTGCCCGCTAGCAGAATCTGGCCGCTGTAGCGCGCGTCATTGAGCACGAAGTTGGGCTTCGGCGTTCCGTCGGCGTTGCAGCGCCAGTCACGAAACAGGTTCTCGCCGAAGCCCTCCCTCGTGGTGGCTTTCAGGAAACGGGCCGGAATAATCTGGTCCGTGTCGATGTTTTCGAGTGGCAGCGGTACCGCGCTGGAGTGTAGGGTCTGAAACTTTTCCATGGCTGTCGGCGGCGCTTAGTTTAAGTACTGCGTGATGTCGACAATGCGGCCTTGCACAGCCGTGATGGCCGCTACCAGCGGCGAGGCCAGCAACGTGCGCGAGCCGGGCCCCTGGCGGCCTTCAAAGTTGCGGTTGGACGTGGCCACGCAATACGCACCGGCCGGAATCTTGTCCTCGTTCATGGCCAGGCAAGCACTGCAACCAGGCTCCCGCAATTCAAAGCCAGCTTCGGCCAGAATCTTGTCTAAGCCTTCTGAAATGGCTTGCTGCTCAACCTGCTTGGAACCCGGCACGATGATGGCCTCTACGTGCTTGGCCTTTTGCTTGCCCTGCACGTAAGCCGCCACCGCCCGCAAATCCTCGATGCGCGAGTTGGTGCAGCTGCCGATGAACACGTAGTTGATTTCCTTACCCAACAACGACTCACCGCGCTGGAAGCCCATGTAGGCCAATGACTTATCGAAGCTCTCAGATTCGCTAGCGGCTACCTCGCTTGGGATGTTGCCGTTCAAAGCAATGCCCATACCGGGGTTGGTACCGTAGGTAATCATCGGGGCAATGTCGCGGGCGTTGAAGTGGTGCTCGGCGTCGAACACCGTATCATCGTCGGAATACAGGGTTTTCCAGTAGGCTACTGCCTGCTCCCACACAATTCCCTTCGGGGCGTAGGCGCGGCCCTCCACATAGGCAAACGTAGTAGCATCGGGGGCAATAAGGCCGCCGCGCGCCCCCATTTCGATGCTCATGTTGCAGACCGTCATCCGGCCTTCCATGCTCAGGCCGCGCACAGCACTACCCGCGTATTCAACAAAATAGCCCGTGGCACCACCGGTACCGAGCTGCGAGATAATATAGAGAATCAGGTCTTTGGCCGTCACGCCGCGGCGCAACTCGCCATCGACAGTAATACGCATGCGCTTCGGGCGGCTCAGCAGCAAGCACTGCGTAGCCATTACCTGCGCCACCTGGCTAGTACCAATACCAAACGCCACCGCGCCAAACGCGCCGTGCGTGGAGGTGTGGCTGTCGCCGCACACGATGGTAGCGCCGGGCAACGTCAAACCCAACTCCGGCCCGATTACGTGCACGATGCCCTGGCGGGCGTGGCCCAAGCCATACAGCTCTACGCCGTACTTTTCGCAGTTCGCGGTCAGCTTATCCACCTGCGAACGGGACAGCGGCTCCTCGATGGGGAGGTGCTGGTTGCGCGTCGGAACGTTGTGGTCGGCGGTAGCCAGAATGCGGTTGGGGCGATAGAGCGGCAGGTTGCGGGCTTCGAGTTCGTCGAACGCCTGCGGGCTAGTCACCTCATGAATCAGGTGCCGGTCGATGTACACAATATCCAAGCCGCCTGGCGCGGTTTTTACCACGTGCGCATCCCAAATTTTATCAAATAAGGACTTGGCCATGTTAGTTGACTGCTACCAGTTTTTCCTGTTCTACCAAGGCGTGCAAATCCTCGTCAACCACCTCCCGCTTGCGGTCGGCTAATTGGAGGAAGCAGGCGTAGGCTTTATTGAGCGTGATTTTCTCGAAGTCATAACCGATTTTCTGAAGCCGATAGGCCAGCGCCGCGCGGCCCGAACGAGCCGTGAGCACAATCGAAGAATCGGCGACGCCCACTTCTTTGGGGTCGATAATTTCGTAGGTTTCGCGGTGCTTAATGATGCCGTCTTGGTGGATGCCGCTGGAATGCGAAAACGCATTAGAACCTACAATTGCCTTATTAGGCTGCACCGGCATGGTCATGAGGTGCGACACCATGGCAGAAGTTTCGGCCAGCAGGCGGGTGTTGATGCGGGTATCAAGGTTGAGGTACGGGTGCTGACGCAAAATCATCACCACTTCTTCAAGCGCCGTATTGCCGGCCCGCTCCCCTACCCCATTGATGGTGCATTCAATCTGGCGGGCGCCGTTCATTACGCCCGCAATAGAGTTGGCCGTAGCCAGCCCCAAGTCGTTGTGGCAGTGCGTAGAGAGGCGCACGTTCTGAATGCCCGTCACGTTCTCGTGGAGAAACTTGATTTTGGCACCGTACTCCTGCGGCAAGCAGTAACCGGTGGTATCGGGGATGTTGAGGACGGTAGCGCCGGCCTTGATGGCCGCCTCACACACGCGGGCTAAAAACTCGTTGTCTGTGCGGCCGGCGTCTTCGGCGTAGAATTCCACATCTTCCACGAAGCTTTTCGCGAGCTTTACGGCGGCTACTGCCCGCGCCAGTACGTCTTCGCGGGTGGTGCAGAGTTTGTGCAGGATGTGCACGTCGGAAGTGCCGATGCCGGTGTGGATGCGGGGGTAACGGGCCTTTTGCAGCGCCTCAGCGGCTACGCGGATGTCGTTTTCAACGGCGCGGGACAGGCCGCATACGGTAGCCTCGCGGGTTTGAGCGGCTATGGCCTGCACAGCGGCAAAGTCGCCGGGGCTGGAAACGGGGAAACCGGCTTCAATTACGTCGACGCCGAGTAGTTCTAGCTGTCGGGCAATAACAAGTTTCTCTTCCCTGTTTAGCTTGCAGCCCGGCACTTGTTCGCCGTCGCGGAGCGTAGTATCAAAGATTTGTATTTGCTGATGCGCCATGCTACAATAGTCTTGTAAACAGCCTTGTCAACTGGAACGAGGTGTTGATTATTGATCTAAGTACCGTGTTCTATGTCCCCTTGTAAACTGCTCTTTGTCTAGTTCTACTATTTCCAACTTCTCTTATATTGAATTTAACTATCTATTTACCAGTAGTTTAACGAATAATTTCTTACGATGCCCAACCGTAGTACAGAGCCCATTTTTCAGTTAATAAAGTCTCTTACTCGCTCCGAAAAGCGCCATTTCCGGCTTTTTACCAACCGGCAAGGTTCCTCCGAAGACCTGAAGTTCCTTCAACTTTTCGACGCCTTGGAGGCGCTAGAAACCTATGATGAGACGCAGATACTCGTGCAAGTCCCGACGCTCAAGCGGGTGCAGCTCGCCAACCTGAAAGCCAACCTCTATAAGCAGCTCCTCTCCAGCCTGCGGGTCTACCACGCTGGCCAGAACCCCGACATTCAACTGCACGAGCAGCTCGATTATGCGCGGGTGCTCTACAACAAGGGCTTCTACCAGCAAAGCCTACGCATGCTGGAGAAGGTGAAAGTGGCCGCTCGGCAGGTGGAAATGCCGCACATCGTGCTGCTGGCGCTAGATTTTGAGAAGCTCATCGAAAGCCAGTACATCACGCGCAGTATAAAAGACCGCGCCGAAACGTTGGCTACCGAGGCCGTAGACACGGTCGAGCATTTGGGCAAAATGCACGCGCTTTCCAATGCCTCGTTGCGCCTCTATGGGCTGTACTTAAAGGCTGGTCACGCCCGCAACCGCGCCGACCACGAGCGGATTACCGCCTTCTTTCGGGACAACCTACCGCCTTTTGAAGACAGCAAGGGCGGCTTTTTCGAGAAGCTATACTACTACCAGGCGCACGTGTGGTACTACACGCTCAACCAGGATTTCCGGGCCTGCTACCGCTATGCGCAAAAGTGGGTGGACTTGTTTGAGCAAGCCCCGCATATGAAGGATTTGCAGACCATGCTTTATATAAAGGGCCTGCACAACCTACTGGCCACTCTGTACAATATGCTGTATTACAGCAAATTTATGGAGGTGCTTAAGACGCTGGAAGAATTTAGCGCCAACCAAACCCGGCGCAGCAGCCCCAACACCGAAATTCTGCTGTTTCAGTACATTTACACCAATAAAATCAACGCCTACTTCTTGGAAGGCCGCTTCACCGAAGGCCTGGAAATTATTCCGGAGTTGTTAGACAACCTGGAACACTACAAGTCGCAGTTGGATATGCACCGCACATTGGTGTTCTATTATAAGATAGCCAGCCTCTACTTTGGCAGTGGCCAATACCAAAAGGCCATTGAGTATTTGAACCTCATCATCCAACAAAAAGATTTGAGTTTGCGCGAAGACTTGCAGTGCTTCGCCCGCATCCTCAACCTGATTGCGCACTACGAAGCCGGCGAAGATGCTAGCCTCGAATATCAGGTCCGGTCTGTGTACCGCTTCTTGGGTATGATGGACGACCAGCAGCCCATGCAAGTGGAGATATTTCGGTTTCTGCGCAACGTGGGCAACATTGCGCCGCACCAAGTACGTGAGGCCTTTATCGCGCTCCGCGAGAAGCTGATTGTCATTGCAGCCAACCCCTTCGAAAACCGGCCCTTCCTTTATTTGGATATCGTTTCGTGGTTGGATAGCAAGATTACCAACACGCCCGTGCAAGACATAATGAAGCGCAAATTCTTGCAAATGAAGTAGCCGCTACCGACTGACAGTCAGCAGCTTCTTTGAGCTAATGATTGCTAGTTCACTGGAATGTTGAAGCAGCCTGCTTGCTTCGCAGAAAAACCGTGGCAGCTTTGTACCAACTCCTAGACAACCCTATTCATAGCAGAAGCATCTTTGTAGCATCATCAGGGTCCAATGTCTATCTGTAAACTGCTTACGCTCTTCGTTGCGCTATTACTGCTTACGGCCGTGAGCAGCCAGGCTCAGAGCCGACGAGCGGCCGACCCTCCCCTCCCCGACCCACAATACAAGGAAGTGAAAGTGAGCGTCACGCTCCCGAAAGCCGTTAATGTCATCCGGGACTACGGCAAGATTCTGCTTTCCCGCAACAGCGAAAAAGACCGGCTAAGCCGATTAACTGATCGGATGAAAGACAAAACGGATAAGCCTGTAGTCGAAGTCACAGTAGATGTTCCCAAGAATTGGGTGACGAGGAAACTAGGCTTAGCAGAGTAGTATTTAGCTAGCGGCCAGACTAGCAATTGTTAATTGACTATCAACAAAAACGCCCCACCGACTTTTGAAGTCAGCGAGGCGTTTGCTTTTTAGGGCGGCTCTTACTTATTGGGCTTTAGCAGTTGCAGCAGGCAGCGGCTTACGCGGCAGTTTCTGGTCGCGGGTAGCGGCGTGGTACACAAACGAGGCTACTACCACGGAGGCCTGCTTTAGATCTTCCGGGATGAGGCGGTCGTAGGTGTCCTGGTTGGTGTGGTGAGTACGGGTACCGTAATCGAGCGGGTCTTGGATGAACTGAAAGCCGGGCAGGCCCACAGCATCAAAAGACAGGTGGTCGGTGCCGCCGGTGTTGCGGGGCGTAACGGTGGTGGCCCCGAGGTCGGTGAAGGGTGCGAGCCAAGCAGTGAAGATGGGCGCCACAGCTTCGTTGCTTTGCTGATAGATACCGCGAATTTTGCCGCCGCCGTTGTCGAGGTTGAAGTACGCCGCTAATTTCTCGTGCTCGGGCAGCAGCTTCATAGTGGCGGGGTCGGCGAAATGGTTTTTCACGTAGTTGCGCGAGCCGAACAAGCCTTGTTCTTCTGCGCTCCACAGTGCAATCCGGATGGTGCGGCGTGGCTTCAAACCACTAGCTTTCAAAATGCGAACAGCTTCCATCATCACGGCGCAGCCAGCGGCGTTGTCGGTAGCGCCCGTAGCCGCGTGCCAAGAGTCGAGGTGGCCGCCGAGCATCACCACTTCGCTTTTCAGTTTCTTATCGGTGCCCGGAATTTCGGCTATGACGTTGTAGCCTTTCAAGTCTTGAGTTTGGAAACGGGTTTTGGTTTCCATTTCCACTTCCACCGGAATGCCCGCTTCTACCAACCGGATAATGCGCAATTGGTCTTCGGGCGACATTTCAATTTCAGGCAGTACCGGCTTGGCATCAGGAGCATAGGGCGCGCCGTTCGAGGTGAAGAACGTGCCCTGGGAGCCGCCACGGGTGCTAAGCACGGCAGCAGCGCCTTCGCTCATCATCATTTCGGTCATTTTGGTGCGGAGCGCCAAACGGGCCCGGTAAGTAGCCATCCGGTCGGCTTCGGAAGTGGCGGGAGTACCAGTAGCCGCCGGGCGAGCAGCGGGGGTACCGTCGGCCATTTTCTTCAGTTCCTCATCGGTGTAGCGTTTAGCGTCGGGCTCGAAGCCTTCTTTCGGCGGCGTAGCTACCTCCAGGACTACTATTTTGTCGCGAAGCTGGCCTTTGTATCTATCGAGTTCAGCTTCGGTAATTGCCTTCACGTACGCTACCTGCTTCTTGACGCTGCCACTGGTGCTTGGGGTCCAGGCCTTAGGCGCGCCAATCATGGTGTGGTAGTACGGGGCTGTCATGGCTACATAGGACTTCTCGATGTCCCATCCGCGGCCGAACTCACCCCACGGCTCAAGACTAGCATTGGTCAGACCGTATTGGGTAAGGCGGGTCTTGGTCCAGTCATAAGCACGCTTGAGGCCGTCGGAACCAGCAAGGCGTGGGCCGCACACATCAGTGAGGTAGAAAGCCGTTTCCATCACCTTGGAGCGGTTCATGCCCTCGTCCTTGATTTTGGCAATAGCTGCTTGATCCACCTTCTCGGCGGTTTGTTGGGCTAAACCAGGAGCAGCTATGGATAGGCCTCCAGCGAGAGTAAGGAGTCGGAATGTGTTCATAGAAAGTTTTTAGTGAGAGAAGCTTCAGCAGCTAAAGTACCAGCAATTCCCGTTTCGTTGCGTTGGGTTGTGCATTCTACCCATTTTAAACAGGATTGCAGCTTCAACAAAAAAAAAAATTTACCCTCATAAATACTAGTTGAAACAGGCGGCACTGTCTATCGAAACAATGACTTGTGGCAGTCTCTCACTGTATCAATAATCTAAGACAAACACCTTCAAGTATCAGCTCTTCCATTTTGATGATACTAGCTCCTTTACCCCAATAATTATCGGGTTCACTAAAAATTCAGGTGTTTCTAGAAAGACTCAACGAATTGCAATCGATTTAGTCTTACTGTGATTTAACAGCACTGCTTGCATTTACCAAAATTCACTGGGATAACCATGTAACTACATCTATAGGAATATTGAAAGCTAGAGACCCATTAACAATATAACATCAATGCAAGCTTTTTATTCAACATATCTTAATACAAAGGGCATTTTATTTATATATTCTTAAAAAATGGATCGATTATTAATTATTAATTAATAAAACCGATCTGTATACTTGTGGAGTTGCATGATTCCAACAACCATTTTCACTCACCAAAAACAATCAAATGAGACAAAAATTACTTCTTACTTCTGCTTTGACTATCAGCCTGTTGCAGCAGGGGATGGCTCAAAACAGAGCAATTTCGGGGAAGGTTACTGATCAAGCGACTGGTCAAGGGCTTCCTGGAGTTACTGTATTAGCAAAAGGCACCTCAGTTGGCGTGTCAACGAATGCTGATGGCGCGTATTCTATCAGTGTTCCAGCCGGTACTTCCATACTTGCATTCTCCTCGATAGGGTATGGAGCTATTGAGCGGCCCATCGGTGACGCCGCCGTCATTGATGTGGGCTTGGGCGCTGATACCAAACAACTTGGTGAGGTAGTTGTAACAGGCGCGCTAGGTATTCAGCGCCAAGCACGAGAAATTGGATACGCTACTTCAACAATTGACGCCAAGGAGCTGAATCAGGCCCGTGTAACGAACGTGACCAATGGCTTGGCTGGTAAAGTTTCGGGCCTGCAGATTCAAACAGTCAACAATGGTATCAACCCGAGCGTGCGTATTACTCTGCGCGGTACCCGCTCATTGACTGGTGAAAACCAAGCTCTCGTTGTAATTGATGGGGTACAAACTACGCAGGATGTATTAACCGCGCTCAACCCCGATGATATTGCCGACATCACCATTCTGAAAGGAGCAAACGCTGCCGCTCTATATGGTTCGCAGGCTACCAACGGGGCACTAATTATCACGACGAAAAGAGGCGGCACTACTCCGAGTGTAACTTTCTCACACACGTCGCAGCTAGAACAGATCAGCTTCTGGCCGAAATTTCAGAACGAATTTGGTCCAGGCTCTTCGGAATGGATTCGGGAATACACGCCCTACGAAAACCAGCAATACGGCGAACGTTACGACGGTTCTATCCGGGAGCTAGGCTACCAGACTGTAGACAAAAACATTCAAAAAATTGAATACAAAGCCCGGCCGAACGAGCGTAAAGACTTCTTCAACACCGGGTACCAGATGCAAAACAATGTCTCGTTCTCGGGCGGTGACAAAGACACCAAGATCTTTGTGTCGTATCAGAACGTGAAGAACAAGGGAGTTGTGCCAATGGATCAGTACGACCGCAACACGTTCCGTGCTAATGCGTCGCGCCAGATGAACAAGCTTTCGGCGGGCATGAACGTTTCGTTTGCACAAGTTAAAGTGGACCAGAGCACCGGCGCCATCTACGACCAACTGCTCAATACCTCGGCGCTAATTCCAGTTACCCAGTACAAAAACTGGCGGACCGATGAGTTTGCTAACCCTAACGGTTACTACAACGAGTATTACTCCAACCCCTACTTCACTCTCGACAACAACCGCCGCAATATTCGCCAGAACACTCTGATTGGCAGTATTGATCTGGGCTACAAAATCAACGATTGGTTGTCGGCACAGTACCGAATCGGTCTGACCAACATCAACCAGGATAATAAGAATTGGCAAGACCAATTCACTTTCACGTCTTACACACTCAATCGGCCCATTAATGCCCGCAGCAACATTGCCGGCAACGTGACCGAGGCGAATAGCTACGTAAACCGTTTTAACTCCGACTTATTCATCAACATTGTTAAGCAGGTTGGTGACATTTCCATCAAAGGAATTCTGGGCAACAACGTTCAGATGAACAATTCCCAGTTCCTAGCAGCTTCGGCAAATGCACTGTCGGTACCTGGTATTTTCAACGTCGGCACCAACCGGGTAGGCGAAGCATCGGTTAGCCAAGGACGGTACCGCTATCGGCAGGCGGCTTTTTTTGGCGACCTGACGCTGGGCTACAAAGACATGTTCTTCCTGCACGGTTCGGCTCGCCAGGAAGAAGTTTCCATTTTGAGCCCTGAAAACCGCTCCTACTTCTACCCTAGCGTAGATGCCTCCGTGGTGCTATCGGAAATTATTCCGGCCTTGAAGTCGGTGGCCTTCTTCGACTATGGCAAACTTCGTGGCGGCTACTCGAAAGTAGGACAGGTAAACTTGGGTGGTAACGTTGGCGGCGTTGCCAACAACTTCGGGGCATACAGCATCGCGCCGGTTTACAATCCGGGCAGCGGCTATCCTTTTGGGTCGGCAGCCTCTTATACTCTCAGCAACCAAACTATTGTGCCAAACCTGAAACCGGAATTCACACACTCCACGGAAGTAGGAAGTGAGCTGAGCTTCCTGAAGCAGCGAATTAACTTGGCGGCTACTTACTATTATCAACTCTCCATTAATCAGACCATCAATGCCAATATTGCCCCTTCGGGCGGTTTTACCAACTATCTGCTCAATGCGGGTAGGGTACAGAACAACGGCGTGGAGTTGGATCTGAACGTGACGCCCATAGAAGCTGAAAATGGTCTAACCTGGAAAGTAGGGTTGAACTACAACTATAACGACAACAAGGTTCTCAAAATCACGGATCAAACGACGCAGTTGCCACTTACATCAGGTGGCAACGCGCAAGTGTATGCTATTGAAGGGCAACCCTATCCGGTTCTTCAGGGAACTGATTACAATCGTGATGATCAGGGCCGCGTGATCTTAACCTACTTGAACTTAGGTTCCGCAACGGCAGCTGATGGCTCTACATACCAGCGTCAAGGCTGGGTACCTTCGCAATCGGGGCAGCTCACCACTTTTGGTAATACGCTGCCTAAGTACAAGTATGGCTTCAATACCAGTCTCAATTTTAAGGGCATCACCCTGGCGGCGCAAGCCGAATATCGAACCGGCTACTACGTGTACCATGGCATTGGCTCTACCATGGACTTTACGGGTGCTTCAGCCCGCAGCGCCTCTACAGGCCGCGAGCCATTCGTGATGCCAAATTCATCGATACTGGCGCCTGACGGCACTTATGTAGCCAACACTGAAAACCTGACGCCTGGCGGTGCCGAGTTCTGGGCCAACAGTTCCTACAACCGGAATATAGCAGCCAACTACGTTACGAAAGGCGACTTCTTTAAGCTACGGGAGGTTTCGTTGAACTACAGTTTACCAGCCTCTTTGTTGGGTAGCACGGGCTTTATCAAAGGTGTGACCCTCAATCTATATGGCCGCAACCTGTATACCTGGGTGCCTAAGGAAAACCAGTACACTGACCCCGAATTCAGCTTCACGAGCGGCAACGGTATTGGTATCAACAACGCCGACCAAACGCCTCCGACTCGTTTCTACGGTGCTAGCTTGTCGGCCACTTTCTAATTCAAGAGCAATGAAAAATACAAGTAAATTTTTGGTGGCCCTAGCGCTTGTGTCTCTCACGACCGGCTGTAGCGACGACTTTTTTGATATCAACCAAAATCCTAATAGCCTAACCCTAGAGTCGGCAACCCCTAACGCCATTCTGGCCCAGGCCCTGAAAGTAACTGCCGACAACTATGGCCTCACGCTGAATACATACGGCAGCTGGACTGCTGGCTATTGGGGCAAGACGGGTACGGTAAATGGCTACAACGAAGAGCGGACGTACACTTACAGCAGTACTTATCAGCAAGGGCTCTGGGGCTCGGTCTACGACAACCTCAAGGATTACGACAACATCGAGAAGAATGGTGCCGCCCAGGGCTTGGTGTACATCTCATCGATTGCTAAAATCATGAAGGTGCTGAACTACCAGATGCTGGTCGATCAGTACGGCGACATTCCGTACTCGCAGTCGTTACAGGCTGATGCGTCTACGCCTCTTCTGGCCCCGCAGTACGACAAGGCCGAAGATATCTACAAAGATTTGGTGGTAAAGCTCGATGAAGCGGTAGCTGCTATCAAAGACCCTGGTACTAACCCCACGGCTGTAGGCTCCGAAGACATTGTATTCGGTGGTACCATGGCCAACTGGACTAGGTTTGCTAACACGCTCAAGCTCCGGATTTTGCTGCGCCAGTCGTTCGTTCCGGCTCTGGATGGATACGTACGGACTGAAATGACCAAGCTACAGTCGGCTACTGGTGGGTTTGTAATAGCAGATGTAGTAGTGCAGCCAGGCTATTTGCAGACCGCTGGTAAGCAGAACCCCTTTTGGAATATGTACCGGGCCACTGCAGCTGGTGGGGCTTCCACTAACCGTAACTGGCAAGCCGGTACACAGTACATTATTGATCAGTACGTCGTCAACAAAGATCCCCGAGTATCTCAGTTGTACGTGTTGGCAACTACTGGCACTTTTGCTAACACCTACAAAGGGGTTGTGTTGGGTGACCCAAACCCGCTTCCAGGCAGCACCCAAATATCTCGTTGGAAAGATTATGGCGGCATCTTGAAAGGGTTTGATGCTCCTACGCCCCTCATGCTCGCTGCGGAGAGCTACTTTCTACAGGCAGAAGCTAAATCCAGAGGCCTCCTAACTGGTGGTGACGCCGCCGCCAAAACCGATTTCAACAACGGCATTCAGGCTTCGTTCGTGTATTACTACGCGCCGGCTCCCAGTCGCACAGGTACAACCAGCAATGTATCGGCCAATGCCGTTGCCGACTACAAAAAGTACCTAACGGCCAATGATAAAGACAATGACAACAACGGCTTAGTGGACTGGGACGCAGCTACGACTCGTGTGGGTGTTCCGGCAACTGGCAATCCTCGTCCGGTTAGCAAACTAGAGAAAATCATCTACCAGAAGTACCTGGCCATGAATTCAGTTACGGGTATCGAAGCCTGGAATGAGTACAGAAGAACTGCTTTCCCTAAGTTCCCGGCTTCGCTGCAATCCAGCTCGCCGCGAGCTGATAAGCTACCAGTGCGTTTGCTGTACCCCCAAACCGAAATCAGTACGAACTCTACAAATATCCCGGCGGGTATCAATCAGTTTACGTCCAAGGTTTTCTGGGACGTTGTGGACTAACCAATAGGGTATAGTTTCTGAAAAAGGGGGTTGAGCTATTCAATCCCCTTTTTTATGCCCGTATAGCAGACTTCTTTACATTGTGCTGTGCTGCTACTGACTTGATAAGCCGGCTACTTACCGTGGATAACAGAGAATTGCTAACCCTAGTACGTTTCTTTTAAAGTTACTTCGACCAATTCCATGAGAAAACGACTTACCCTTGCCTGCGCGCTAGTGTGCAGTTTCGCTGCAAATGCTCAAAAGCTTACCGCCACCGAACAGAAGATCATTGCTTCTGTAAAGCAGAATATGCCGCAGAGCGAGAAGCTGCTGGTACAGCTCGTCAATATTAATAGCGGCACACTGAACCAGAAGGGCGTGCAAGATGTGGGCGCCATTCTGCGTAAAGAGTTTGATGCTATTGGCTTCAAAACCGAATGGGTAGCTATGCCGGCAGCCATGCAACGGGCCGGTCATTTGGTGGCGCAGCGCAAAGGCAAAAAGGGCGAGAAGCTTTTCCTGATTGGGCACCTCGATACGGTGTTTGAGTTGGATATGCCTTTCACTAAATACACGCAGCTAAATGATTCGACGGCCACTGGTCAAGGTCTCAACGATATGAAAGGCGGCGACGTGGTGATACTGGCGGCCTTGCAGGCGTTGCAGCAAAATGGCTTGCTCGACAATACCACCATCACGGCTTACTTCACCGGCGACGAAGAGCGCAAAGGGAAGGCGAAGCCAGTCGCGCCGATTTCATTGCCAAAGCCAAAGAATCGGATGTAGCGCTGGCCTTCGAGTCGGCGGCGGGGCTGCACTCGGTGGCTACAGCACGGCGCGGCTCTAGTAGCTGGCAGCTGAAAACGTATGGGCAAGCGGGTCACTCGTCTACCATCTTCAAGCCGAATGTAGGCTACGGCGCTATTTTCGAGGCGTCCCGCATCCTGAACGAGTTTCGCGAGAAGCTAAGTCAGGAACAGTACCTGACGTTTAATCCGGGTCTTATTGTGGGGGGCTCGGAAGTGAAATACGACGCGGCCAAAGCGCACGGCGAGGTAGCCGGCAAAACCAATATCATTTCGCCGGAAGTAGCCGTAGCCGGTGACTTGCGCTTCCTTACTGAAAAACAGAAAGAAGATGCCCGGGTGAAGATGCGCGAAATAGTAGCGCGCAACCTGCCCAATACCCGCGCCGAAATATCGTTCACCGACAACTTGCCCGGCATGCCCCTACCCTCGGCAACCAGAAACTGGCCGCCCTCGCCGACCAAGTGAGCCGTGACCTTGGCTTTGGTCCCGTAACTGCCGGCGACCCGGGCTCCCGTGGCGCCGGCGACGTATCGTTGGTGGCGCAGTATCTGGACTGCCTCGATGGCTTAGGTGCTTCGGGCAAAGGAGCCCACGCTCCCGGCGAAACCCTTAATACCAAGGAGTTTCCTTTACTCGTGCAGCGCGCGGCCTTGATGATCTACCGGCTTACGCGTTAGAGTGCAAAAACTCAGGAATGGATGGTATGGCTACTAACTACTTTGCTTAACCTAGCCACACAGTAGCCTCTTGCCGTAGTGGTGCTGCACTGTAGACACCACTTATAGAAGCCGCTATAGCTATTCTTGCGTTATATGTGAACTATACTGAACCAAAACGTAGCTGTTGCGGTGCCGGAAGACAGCTTACTGAATTCTGTTTGCTATCTTTTGGCAAGATCAACTTGCACGATCCCATTTTGAATCGGCAGGCAGTAAAAGCATAGGAAAAGAGTAGCGATAAGGGAAAAACCGTCCTATTTTGAAATTAATTGATATTGAACATCATTAAAAAAATAAATTCAGTGTTATCAGGCTATACTGTCACCGATGGATGTGCTCAAAAGAAATAATGTTCAAGTAATAGGCCAGGGACAACAGACCCTTCTATTTGTAAATGGCTTTGGTTGTGACCAAAGCATTTGGCGCTACATTTTACCACCGCTTTCCAAGCAATACCGCTTGGTGCTTTTCGATCATATAGGCGCGGGCCAATCCGACGCGTCGGCTTATGATCCTGCCAAATACGCTACGCTAGATGGGTACGCGCAGGATGTACTTTCTATCTGCCGGGAGCTTGGGCTTACGGATGTTACCTTGGTAGGTCACTCAGTGGGCGCTATGATCGGAATGCTTGCCGCCATTGAAGAGCCGACTCGGTTTCAGCAGCTCCTGCTGCTATGCCCTTCTCCTTGCTACCTCAACCAGTCTGATTATTATGGTGGTTTCGACCGGGTTGATGTTGAAGCCATGCTGTCGTACATGGAGCGAGATTTTGTGGGCTGGGCTGATTCCTTTGCGCCTTTCCTGATGGGCAATCCTGACCGCCCTTCATTATCGGCAGAATTAGCTCACAGCTTCTGTCAAAATGATCCTGCTATCGCCAAGCAATTTGCCCGCGTTACCTTCTTGTCGGATAACCGCCAGGATTTGCCTCATCTGCACACTCCTTGCTTGCTAGTGCAGTGCGCCCAGGACCTCATTGCCCCACCGGAGGTAGGCGACTATCTACAGGCGGCTATTCCGGGGCCACCCTCGTAACACTGCCTGTCAACGGGCATTGCCCACACGTAAGTGACCCTCGCGAAACGCTGAAAGCTATTGAGGCTTTCCTGGAGGTGTAGCACCTAAACTGTTTGTCAAGTACCTAGGCTGGAGAAGCATCAAACCATCCGCAGTTAACAGTCGTGTGGCTAAGAAATGGCTAGAAACTGGACCTCGGTGATAGTATTGCTTCTATCAGGTCTAGTGCGACCCGTGCGACCGTAACAGCAACTAGCTCTAATCTACTGTAGCCTGCGGCTGCATTCGAGCGGAACCTATTGAAACGGTACGCAACCAAATGGCGGTAACCAACAACTCCATTCCTACGAAGCTCGTCTAACCGGCTACCCATCATCTAGCCCCTACCGACGCATGAGCCTCTGGGAGATTATCAAGCGCCTCTACCCGTATGTTCGACCCTACCGCCCTCTTGTTGTTGGCACGCTGCTGCTAACATTGGTGGGGTCGTTGGCGGCGCAGGTGAACCCGTTTGTGCTGCGCTACACCGTCGATACAGTGCAGGGACTACTAAATACCAATAAAGGGCTCATAGAAGGCGCCGATTTACTTTTGCTGGTAAGCGCGCTACTGCTCGGCAAGGAAATCGTCAACACGTTCATTCAGTTCGGGCAGAAATTCTACGGCGAGAAAATCCGCATCAACGTGTCGAGCACTCTCTCGCAGGACGCGGTGCGCAAGATTTTAAGTTACCAGCTCGGTTTCTATTCCGATAACGGCAACCAAACCGGCAAGCTCCAAACCCGCATCGACCGGGGCGTGGAAAGCTTGATGAAACTGGTGCAGAATTTCTTTATCGATATTCTGCCGCTGTTTGCCAACGCCATTGTGGCCCTGGTAGTCATGTTCTCGGCCAACGTATATGTGGGCTTGGTAGCAGTGTGCATTCTGCCACTGTACTTCTGGATCAGCTACCGGCAGGCCGACAAGCTGAACGGCACCCGCCGGGCCTTGCGGAGCTTGCGCGAAGTTAAAAGTCAGGGACTAGTGAATCTGATTGACTCGGCGGTGGTCATTAAGAGCTTTGTGCGCGAAGACTACGAGGAGTTGAAACAAGCGCAGGCCCAGCAAAACCTTCAGGAAGCCCAACTTCAGACCCGCAAAACCAACTTTCTCTTCGACGGCCTCAAGACATTCACCGAACAGGTGGGTGTGGTGCTCATCATCATCCTGACGGCCTATCTGGTGCTCGACCGGCAGATATCTATCGGCGCCATCATGTTCCACATCCTACTCTTCAATAACGTGTCGGCGCCCATCCGGCAGTTGCACCGCATCTACGACGAGATGAACGACGCCCTCACCTACTCCGAGGGCTTCTTCGACATTCTCGACGCGCAAGATGCCGTGGAGCCCACCGGTTCGCTGCAACCCATCCACTTGCACGGCACCTTCGACATTTGCAACGTCGATTTCACTTATCCTAGCGGCACCCAGGCGTTGCACGACGTGTGCCTCACTATTGAAGCCGGCAAAACCACGGCTTTAGTAGGCTTGAGCGGCGCAGGCAAGAGCACTATCATCAATTTACTTTGCAAGTTCTATGCCCCCGACCGTGGCAAAATGCTGCTCGATGGCAAGCCCCTGGCAGATTACGATACCCACGCCCTGCGCCAGCAAATCGGGCTGGTACTCCAGAAAAACCACATCTTCAAAGGCACTATTGAAGAGAATATCCGCTATGGCCTTATGAACGCCAGCTTCGAGCAGGTGCAACACGCCTCCAAGCAGGCCTACTTGCACGAGCAGATCATGCAGCTCCCTAGGCAGTACGAGTCTGACGCGCAGCAGCTTTCGGGTGGGCAGCAGCAGCGCATTGCCATTGCGCGGTTGTTCCTCAAGAATCCGCCCATTATCTTCCTTGACGAGCCCACCGCCTCCCTCGACGCCATTGCCACCGAGCAAATTAAGAACAGCCTCGACGCCATCAAGCAGGGTCGCACCGTCATCATCATCTCCCATAGTCTCGCCCAAATTGTGGACTCCGACTGCATCTACGTCATGAAGGAGGGGCGCATGGTGGAAAGCGGCACCCATGAGCAGCTCTACGACCAGCGTGGCACCTATCGCGAGATCTTCGACGCCTCCGCCCGCAGCTTAAACATCGAGAAGCTAGCCCGCGTGATGGTAGACGACGAAGACGAAGTAAGCGACACGGCAGCGTGAGCTAAATGGTTTAATTATTTAGTATTGCCTTGAGTTCTAATACCCTTTTTAATGAAAAGCATTATTTGCGTCATTATTATTGCCGTTTGCTTAGTTCATAAAAGTAGCGGTCAACGTATTATCTCAACAGCTCAAGTATCAGCTTTTGCAACCTATGTCAAAGGCAATAATTTCGAAGGGTCTATCTTTTCCAGTAGTTATACCTCCGATCTTACTGGCCCTGAGAATATACCAAATAACTTCGGAAGCAAGTCTGTCCGAAAATTCACTCCTACAATAGAGCAGGTCGTATTAGCTGAACGTATTCTACAAAAAAAATTACGCAGCTATAATCACAAAAAAGTGTGGCAAGGCGGAAGCAGTGGGCCAGTAATTCATAGAAGGCTTCATAAGTACCAACGCCAGTACTTTGGCTATACAACAACTAATATTGAGGACATCATTTATGTAAATGCCAACTGGGATTCATACACATTAATCGACAGATTACAGGATTTGTATCCGCGTGATGAGACGTGGAAGTCTGACTACAGTATTATTTTGGATGGAGGCAGTTATCATTGGCACATTGAAGTAAACTTAAATACTGGTCAACTTTCTGGGCTTGGGATTAATGGAACAGCTACTCACTTTCCATTAGATATAGCTTCACATCCTTTAGTCACTGGGCTTCGCCAAATGAGGCCTCCCCTTAAAGCTGTCATGCCGCGGGAAGCAGTGGACGTTGCATGGCAAGTTTCCTATTATAAAGCTATTGAAAACACAACCCAGCACTACTCTGAGCAACTGAAGTTAGCAGTGGCGTAACGACCTTTGCATGCCGTTTCACTTCCGAGCCGGCAAGCATTTTTCATCTTACTACTAGATGCGCTGCCTCAAACGTCTACTTTTCCTTGCTCTGGTGCTCCAATCGGGCTTTGTCAACGCTCAAAAGGCGCCTTTTACCGTCCGTACCATCAGCTTGCCCCGGAAATTGCCGACCGTAACAACCAATTCTCGGGTTGTACCTGCGCGACAACCAGTTGTTGCTGCTGGCCGAAAGTCGTTTGCAAGAGCAGGCCGAAGCCAAAGTGTATGCCCTGGATTTGACTAGCGTCGAGGCGCAACTAACTCAGAAGTCGGCGGTGCTAGCCTATAAGAAATACGCCATCCAGAACCTCGATAAGCTTAGGGCTCGGATTGATAGCACGGGCCAGCACTACGAAGGGCTAGAGGCACTAACGATGCTAGACAACGTGGCGTATTTCTCGATTGAAACGGCAACGCCTTCGCCGTACTGCTACGTGGTTAAGGGCGTAATTGATGATACACAAGCCACCATTAGCCTGGACGCCCGGTATCTGGTGGCAGTAGCCAAGCCTACCCTTACCAATGGCACACACATCTACAATGCTGGGTTTGAAGCCATGACGAGCTACCGCAAAAGCCTGCTGTTGCTTTATGAGTACAACTACTTCGCGCACGACAATTACGCCCTCTCTCTGCCTAGCACTGCCTCTACACCAGATATTCCGCAATACGTACCGATAGCGCGGTTGCCTTTCCGCGTGACGGATCTGGTGCAGGAAGGCAAAAACCGTTTTACTGCCATCAACTACTTCTTTAGTGGTGCCGATGACAGCGTGTATCGCACCGCCCCCACTGACCCCAACACCAAGCTCATTCAATCAGGTACTGGCTACCAAAACTATTGTCGGCTCATCAGTGTGCGCTACAAGCGCAACAAAATCAGCTGGAAATCTTTGTTTGAATTGCCTAAGGAGTATATGACCTATAATTGGGAAGGCTTGGCTGCTTATCGAGGAGGCTATTTTCTGATCAACGACAAGTACGGCCCTTCCAACCAATCAACCTTGTTGTATCTTCAGAAGCAGTGAGTATTTTCCTGCGTGCTCCTGATTGGAAGACAGAGACATAAGTACTTGGTTGCCAGTGCGCGCTTTAAGGTTACCCGACTATGCCCCGCCTTCTACTTGTTGCGCTGCTGCTATTTACCCAGCTAGCTCATGGGCAAGCAGTACCGTATGGCAATAACCCTGTTGCCGGCAAGTATGCCACCGTGCGCGGCGTGAAGCTCTACTACGAAGTCTACGGCGCCGGTCCGCCTCTGCTACTCTTGCACGGCAACGGTGGTAGCAGCAAGGAATTCGCCAAGACCATTCCCTACTTCGCTAAGCGCTACCGCGTCGTTGCCATGGACAGCCGGGCGCACGGCAAATCGGTGGACCGCGCCGATTCATTGAGCTTCGAGATGCTGGCCGACGACTGTGCAGCCCTACTCACGCACCTTCGCCTCGATTCGGCCTACGTGCTTGGGTGGAGCGACGGTGGCATTACGGCGCTGCTGCTGGCGTTGCGCCACCCCGAGAAAGTGAAGCGCTTGGCCGCTACCGGCGCCAACCTCTGGCCCGACTCCACGGCCCTGATGCCGGAGTTGTGGCAACAAATGAAGCGTGGCTACCGGGAAGGCCGCACCCAAACCTTCACCGACCCCAGCCGCAAAAACGATTGGAAAGTTTTTCTGCTCGACTGGCGGCATCCGCACATCCCGCTGTCTACGTTAGCGCGCATTAAGGCTCCGGTCTTCATCATTGCCGGCGACCGAGACGTAATCCGGCCCGAGCACACAGTGGCCATCTATCAGAATCTGCCCCGCGCCTGGCTCTGGATACTCCCTAACAGCGGCCACGCTACCCTCCACGAACACGCCGATGAGTTCAACCGCAAAACCGACGAGTTTTTTCGGGCACGCACCATTTTGCTGCCTTCACGCTAAGCTCTAACTCCTGCTGACGCTGCTGTATATTGTCGGTTCCCGTAGCCAGCCCAGAATAGGCATAACCAATACACTGCTGAACCGTTATTTGTAGCCTTGCCTCTTTGCGTGAGGTAGCATACGACCTTTATCTAACACACCTAACATGATTGATTCGCTGCGGCGGGGAGACGGAAGCGTGTACCTCACCATTGAGCACAACCAAGACGAAAACTGGATTCATGCCCGCTGGTATGGCCGTCAAACTTTGGGAACGGTAATGGACGGGGGCCTCACGTACCTAGACTTGCTGCGGCAAACGCCTTGCCCCAAATTGCTCAACGACCACCGCGACCTTGTTGGCACCTTTACAGAAGCCAACGACTGGATTCAGCAGGTCTGGACACCACTTATCATCAAGGAAGGGCTTCGCTCTATTGGCCAAGTCGTGTCGCCGGACATTTTCGGTCAACTTTCCATCGAAGACCTGAAGTTTCGCATCAGCGACCAACTGGACATCTACCTCTTTGATAACCTAGAAGACGCCCAGACGTGGCTCCGCGCGCAAAAGTAGCTTGTACCATTAGAGTAGTTATTTCACAGCTTCAAACACAGGGAGCCGCTAAGCTTTGAGAGGTACACCTTGGTGCTACTAAAACTAAAATAGAATCGGATGCTAAGCGCACTAAGAGGCGACAAGTGAAAGCGCTTTTCCTGCCCAACAATACATTTTTCAGAGGAAGTGCTACCTCGACTATAGACGCAATACAATCATTGCATAGTACGCTCGACGCTGGTACTCAATAAGTACCATTCGTCTCTTATTTTAGCACTTAGCTGGCTCGGTTCTGTGCTTATCTCGCATAGCGCTGTAGTGCTAGCTGCTATCCTTTTGTGCGAAAAAGTATTGCCTGTGTACAAGAAGTACAAGCTCGTGTTCTTTGGCGCTTTAGCTATAGCCTATGGCTGCGTTCAGCTCCTGCTACTAACTTACTTTTCGAACAACATACTGACCCAAATCCGCGCCCTCGAGCCGCAACCCGCCTCAGTGGTTCGGGGGCTTGCTCACGGCACTCCCGTATTGGTAGAAGGGCGGATTAGTCCCGCCACGCCCCAGCGCTACGGCACATTGGTAGCGTACATCAAGAGCAGCGAACTGAAGTACTCTGATAAAGAAGAAGCCGTTTGGGTGGAAGACGATTGGATTACGCCCCCATTATTGCTCGACGTTGGTGGCGCAACGATACCCATCGAGGCAGGATACACGATAGAGCGGTCTACCATTCAGAAACAAAGGAAAAAGGTTTCCTACAAAGGGTTCGACAGGGGTTCACAGGTATTTGCCGTTGGCGTTATTAGCCCGACCGGGGCCATTAGGGCTACCACCGTATATGGTGGCAAACGCGACGATTATCTGTTCACCAAAACCGGCGAGAAATGGGTTGGCTATTTTTCTAGCCTGTTTCTGATAGCCCTCGGTACCGTGTTCATAGCCGTTGAAGTGGTTCTCGGCCGCAACCGCCGCTGATACCATAGCTTCAGTGTGGTAGTGTGCCACATACGGTGCACTTCATGGCCTACTGCTCAGCGCATTGCATTGCCTTGCCGTTGGTTTACACGTAGTAAGCACATGGAAACCTACGTACTCGGCGACATACATGGCGCTTTTCGAGCGCTAGAGCAGGTATTGGAGCGCAGCCCGTTCCGCCCGGGCATCGACCGCCTCATTCACTTGGGCGACGTGGCCGACGGCTGGCCCGAAACCCCGCAATGCGTGGAGCGGCTGCTAGCCATTCCTAGAAGTACGTGGTTGCAAGGCAACCACGACTGGTGGGCCTCCGAATGGCTGGCCACTCAACCGCCAAAAACTCAGCTAAACCAAATTTGGTACCTGCAAGGCGGCAAAGCTACTTTCGACGCGTACGCACGAGGGTCTAAAGAACAGATTCAACGGCACTTTCACGATTTTTTCAGCAAGCAACTGCCCTATTTCGAAGACAGGACAGGCAACCTCTACGTCCATGCCGGCTACGACCCGACTATTCCAATTGCGGAGCAAGAGCCGTACGAGTTGATTTGGACGCGCACACTGTGGCGATATAGCCTGGAGGCGTCAGCATACAAAGAGTGTTTTATTGGTCATACCCCTACTTGGCCGCAAAGCAAAGTTCCCGTCCAACGCGCCAACGTCTGGAACCTTGACCAAGGCGCTGCCTATGGGGGTCGTTTGAGTTTAATGAACGTCCGCACCAAGGAGTTTGTGCAGAGCGACACAGTGCAAGAGCTTTACCCTGGCGTTAAAGGCCGATAACAATGGATACGAGCAACTTAGCTCATTGGGTTCGCGCTGTCTCCTACCGTTTCAGGTAGCACAGGGCAGTCCAGCTAACCAGTTGCCGGCTGATGGATGCCGCAGTGAAAGGGATAAGAAAGCAAAATGATGCTTTTGCCGGTGTCTATTAGCTTCTTACTCTTTCACATCTTTGCACAGGATTTGCAATATTGTTGTCAGGCAAGATTGGCTGGCCTTTATCAGATTGCACCAAATCAACTATGACTCCATCTCTCTCCTCTCCTGCTTCACACACTGGCAGGCAAGCCCATTTGCAGCCACTAGATGAAGGCACATCTATTCCCCGTGTGATTCATCAGACGTTTATGTCGAAGAACTTGCCGCCTGAGCTACAGGAGAACGTCAACAACCTAAAAAAGCTGAACCCTGGCTGGGAACACATCCTTCATGACGACGATGATATCAAGAAATTCATAACAGAAAATTATGGACCTACTATACTCAGCTATTTTGAGCGTATAAACCCTAGGTACGGCGCAGCTCGCGCCGACCTGTTTCGTTACCTGCTGCTTTACAAATGCGGCGGCGTTTATCTGGATATCAAAAGCACTTGTACGCGTCCCCTCGATGAGGTACTGCTGCCCGACGATCGGTACATTTTAGCCCATTGGCGGAACAAGTCGGGCGAATCGCACGAGGGTTTTGGCATGTCGAAAGAGGTGGCGCACCTGCCGGGCGGTGAATATCAGCAGTGGCACATCATTGCCGCCCCTGGCCATCCTTTTCTGAAAGCGGTGCTTGAAACGGTGCTTACCAACATCGACAACTACCGGCCGTGGTTGCACGGCACCGGTGGCATAGGTGTACTGCGGCTAACCGGTCCGCTTGCTTATACGCTGGCCATCAACCCGTTGCTACCAACGGCTCCTCACCGCTTAGTAGCCGACGAAACCGTGGTAGGGCTTCAATACAACATTTATAAGACCACCTCGCACCGAGCCGTTTACAAAACGAATTACTCGCTGCTAACCGAATCTGTTATACACATGAAGTGGATAGATAAACTACCTGCTCATCTGTACAGCATAGCCAAGAAAAGCAAGCATCTGCTTTTCGGCAGATAACTAGCACAAAGCAGCACGAATAAAAAGACTGGCCTGATAGCCGGGGCACGCATCCCTAGCCATCAGGCCAGTCTTTTTTATTACTCACTTTAAAACGGCCCGCTGCGGTTTGTTACTTATTGACTCTCTGCAATAAATGCCAGTTGTTGACATCCTTCACTTTTCTGAAAGTATTCAGGGAATCAAGGATTTTCTGGTCCCTAGCAGCAATATTACCTCTCACCAAAAGGTAATCGGACTTTGCAATCATTTCTCTTGGGCTTTCATTATAGTACATGTACGCTTGGTAAGGTAAACCGCCGCTTGCCTTCCTTCTAATCATACCGAATCTATAATCGATTATTCTAGTGGTGGAAATACCTTTATCCTTTACTATAAAATAATTCTGAAAGTGGTCGTATATCATTCTACCTCGGTAGTAAGAATCATAATTCATATAAGATAATTTCTTGGTGTTGTCTTTCGGCAATACATCAGCAAAGCCCTTGTTTTCCTGATCGAACTGATAGAAGTATTGACCCCACAGTACTAAATGCGCGAAAGCTACCAGAATAGTTGCGTACGCAAATATTCTAGTATCCACTTGCGGTGCCTTACAAGCAATAAAAATAAGAGCGAACAGCAGAATAGTAGAAAATCGCTCGTACAGGGGCTCTTGACCAGGAATGCGCTGAGGCAACAGAAAATAGCAAAAACAACTTACAACAAGCAATATAAATACATAGGCCATTTTTTCGTCAATAGCAGGAAACAGGCCTTGCTGTTGCGCATTATTTCTATTGAAAAAATATTTATAAGCAATTATTATAAAAGGAACTAAGATAATAAAGGCTAGCAGAAGAGCAACGATCTTTCCAGTGGGACCATTAAACAATTGCGCATTATCGGCAACTATAAACTTAGCTCTGATCAAGAAGGTCTGTAAGTATTCGTGTTTATAATACTCTTTCATAAACGCGCCCGTTGATGTTTCCTCGGTAGTAAACCCGGCACTATTCTCGGCTGACTTTTGAAGAACAAACCACCAATAGACGACCAACAAGCCCAAAGGCACCAAAACAAACGAGTTTATAACTAGGCCTTTGAAATTAGTCCTGTACCTGTACAGCAGAAAGGACCCAACCATCATCATACAGAACAAGGCGACCATAGCGTGCGAAAAATACACTACTAGCAGCAGCAAGGATATAAAAATCATGTTCCTAACGTAGCTGGACTTGTTGCCAATAGCTCGTAACCACAGCCACAAAATTAGCAGCACCACATTATTCGCAATGGCATTTCCAGTAAAGCCGAAAGTCAAATTGTAATTGTAGACGAGTATAAAAGAAATTATAGCAAACCATCTGTTACCATTTAATTCTTTAATAATAAGTAATACCAATATTGGCAACGTAATAACAAGAATTAGATGCAATACCTTATTGGCTATTTCTACATCAGGAAAAATAGGCAGGGCAAAAAAGAATAAATGAAACGTGTTAGGGTAAAATTTATAATTCAGCGTGTAATACTGATTAAATAAATTAGAAGCTTCGTTGTAATACCGATAGATAACTCCTTCTGCTAAGTGGCTAGGTACGTCAGCAAACGGAAAAAAATCAATGCGTAAAACTAAAACTGCGTGGATACAAAGCAGGACAATAAAGAAAATCCAGAAGCTGTCTTTAAGTTTCAAAACGTAAGGGTTTATGTAAATAATGGCAATTGTATTCGCGTACTAGTATCCCGCGCCTTGACAACAATGTGTAGTTGTGGCGCGCTCGACTGTACAATTAGAAAGAAGTCAGTTTTACTCCGGTAGTGAACACCAGAAAAAAGGTAGATCAATCATCTACGGCAAGGGCATTTGCATGCTGTTCTTTTTAGTTGCTTGAAGTCATATGCACTAGCGCAAATAATTTCGTGTAGCCATTTGCCTAGTTAAGGCAGGTATACTTCTTCACAAAAGAAAACTTTCTAACTGAAGCAGTAAGGCATAGCAACGCTGCAATATACGTATTCCAATTAAAAATTGTATATATCCGTAGAATCATAAACTGTACAAGAGCAGAAGTAATGAAAACATAAAGCATGCATGCTTGAGGCCTTGCTCTTCTGAACCCTAGCATACTGATAGATAGTGACTAAGGAAAGCGTCCCTGCCTCACATTTCGCTCGTCGATACTGTAGTTTTCAGCACTGCCGGCTTATTGCTTTTTCTTTCGCCGCGGACTTAAACGGCTCTTGTGCCCATCAGTAGTTGGCTGATACATTGGTATATTCGCTATAGTTAGAAAACCCACCCATCTTCCGTTCGGCCTGCCGCTATATTAGAACCAAAGCGCAGGCACCAACCTATTACATATGCAAACTGAGGCCGACGTACTGATCATTGGGGCGGGCCTCGCGGGCCTAGTAGCAGCCACTGAGCTTGCGGATGCAGGCAAACGAGTAATGCTGCTCGATCAAGAACCCGAGCAAAATATGGGCGGTCAGGCGTTTTGGTCGTTTGGCGGCCTGTTTCTAGTTGATTCTCCCGAGCAGCGCCGGCTCCGAATCCGCGACTCGTACGAGCTGGCTTTGCAGGATTGGTTTAGCACGGCAGGTTTCGACCGCACCGAGGACAAATGGCCGCGGCGCTGGGCCGAAGCTTACGTAGGTTTTGCCGCAGGCGAAAAGCGTAGTTGGCTGCTCCAGATGGGTATGCGGTTCTTTCCGGTAGTGGGGTGGGCTGAGCGCGGCGGCTATGGCGCCACGGGACCTGGCAACTCGGTGCCGCGCTTTCACGTGGCCTGGGGCACTGGCACTGGCGTAGTGGCACCATTTGCTCACCGTGTCCGCGAGGCCGTAAAGCGTGGCTTAATTACGCTCAAATTTCGTCACCGGGTTACGGAGCTAACATCAACCAATGGCGTAATCGATGGGGCTCGTGGAGAAGTGCTTGAACCAAGCTCAGCTTTGCGGGGCGAAAAAAGCTCTCGTCTTGCTGTGTCCGATTTCGCGTTTCGTGCCCAAGCCGTTATAGTAACCTCGGGGGGCATCGGGGCCAACCACGACTTGGTGCGCAAGAACTGGCCTGCGCGCTTGGGGGAGCCGCCCCAACATATGCTCTCGGGCGTCCCCGACCACGTAGACGGCTTGATGCTCGGCATTAGCGAGGCGGCCGGCGCTAATTGCATCAACCAAGACCGAATGTGGCACTACACCGAGGGGCTCGACAACTGGAATCCTATCTGGAGCCGCCATGGCATCCGTGTGCTACCGGGTCCTTCTTCGCTGTGGTTAGATGCACGCGGCAACCGGTTGCCGGTGCCTCTATTTCCTGGCTTCGACACCCTTGGGACGCTCCAGCACCTGCGCCAAACCGGCTACGACCACAGCTGGTTTGTCTTGACGCAGAAAATCATCCGTAAAGAATTTGCTCTCTCCGGCTCCGAGCAAAACCCTGATCTAACCAACAAAAGCTGGCGCCAGACCCTGCGCCGCGCCATCGGCAAAGGAGCCCCCGCGCCTGTAGAAGCCTTCAAGAACAATGGCGTTGACTTCGTAGTGGAAAAGAACCTGTCCGACTTGGTACAGGGTATGAACGCGCTAACTCCCGAGCCCCTGCTCGACTTCAAGAAGTTGGAGCAGGAAATTGTAGCCCGTGACCTGCAAATCGACAATCCGTTTAGCAAGGACTCGCAGATTACGGCCATCCGTGGGGCACGCCAATATTTGGGCGACAAGCTTATTCGCACTGCTAAACCCCATAAGTTGCTCGATCCGGCGATGGGGCCCCTGATTGCCGTCCGCTTGCACATCCTCACGCGCAAGTCGCTAGGTGGGCTCGAAACTGACTTGTCGGGCCGGGTACTCAGTGCCAATGGGGAACCAGTGCCGGGCCTTTATGCAGCAGGAGAGGTAGCAGGCTTTGGCGGTGGGGGCATGCACGGTTATCGGGCCTTGGAGGGCACCTTTCTGGGCGGCTGTCTCTTCTCTGGCCGAATTGCAGGGCGTGCCGCTGCACAGGCGGTGCTGTAGAAGCACGCTACGCTAACACGTTGAACGCCTCTACCCTCAACACAGTGAATTCCGGCTTGATAGCAATTTCAACCTATCATCGAAGCCAGAATTCAATTGCGTTAGAGTTTATGCCTCTGCTCTTCTAAGAGAGCCTACAGTACGGTTTACTCTTTCACGAACCGGCGGGAAACGATGCCTTCGGGCGCTTGAAAGCGAATGAAGTAAGTGCCAGGCTGCAGGTCAACGACCGGTATGGTTTGCCCCGGTGCCATCTGCCCACTACTTACCTGCCTCCCGTCCTGGCTCATCAGTTCGTATGGCAACGCAACGTTGGCTCCTGCCACCGCTAATTCTTCGTGCGCAGGATTAGGATATATATTTAGCGCCAATGCCCCTGCTGGTTGTAGCACCAGCGTAGGGTTGCCGTCCAGTGTGTACACGGGTTGGTTGTTAGTTGCCGAATTGTCGGCGTACTCCACTACCCGAATGTGATACGAGTGCCGCGAATCCAGATTGCGGATAGCTACGGAATCAGCAGCTTCGTCGGCTATTACGTAGGTGCCGTGGCCTAGCGGCTCGCCCTGACCGAAGGGTGCAGCCGTATACCGAACACCATCGGTAGGGAATACATCAACCGGCCCGTCGGCGCGCATGAGCACCAAGCGGCGGGTGCCCGTTCCCCGTGTCCAGCGCAGCAGCACACTTGCCGAGTCTAGGGCGGCGGTAAGGGCGGTGGCATTTTGCAGCGGCGTTGATAGGTTGTGAGACGGCCATCCAGTTGCCCCCGGAACGGCTACCCAACCTAGTTGGTCGAGTTCCTTCCAAAACGCAGGTGTGCTCGGGCAAGTATTAAGCAAGATAGCCCACGTATAGCCCCCAGAGGTGCGCACCAAGTAGGTAGCAGTGCCATCTAGTCGGCCACCATGCCAGCGGTTGCCAACCCGGTTTACCTGCCAGCCCTTTGCGTACCCCGGCTCGGGAGTTGAAGGGCGAACTAAGGTAGCCAGCGTGGCGGGTGTCAGCAAACCAGGGCGGTCAGGGCCACCTTCTACGGCCTGCACTAAGCGCACCAAGTCGCGGGCCGAACACACCCAGCCGCCGTGGGCGCTCATAGCTTCGAGGTGAAAGCCGCCATAAGCAGCGGGCACTGTTTGCCCCGAGCCGTTGCAAGCCAGGGTTCGGTATTGGCTTTGATACTCGGCCTCCCGCTCTAGTTTCCCAGTGGGCAAGTCGCGGCCTAAGTGGGCTTCCAGCGCGCCAGCAGGCGCTAACAAGTTGTTTTGCACCCACGTTTCGTAGCTCTGCCCCGTGACAGCCTCCACTATTTTACCTAGCACTAGGTAGCCTATGTTAGAATAGGCGTAGCGTGTGCCAGGCGCGAAGTTCAACCGTTTCGCTAACAGAAAGCGCACCATAGTGGAGTCGCCGACGGGGCTAGGCACATTCTGCTTCTGCGCCACGTGTAGCGGGAAATCTACCGGGTCGCAGCTTCCGAACCCGTCGCAGCCAACGAGCCGGTCCCAGCCGGCGCTGTGTTCGAGTAGCTCTTGCACCGTGATGTCATAAACCCGCTGGTCGGTGATGACGCTGGTGTAATATGGACTGCGCAGGTATCCTTGGGGGCCAAACGCTTTGCCGGCCAAGCTAATGCGACCTTGTTCAACCAGTTTCATTACGGCCATAGCTGTTACCGGCTTCGATAGGCTAGCTACACGTAGCAGATGGTAGGGCTGCAAGGGTTCGGTTCGGGCCAGATCGGCGTAGCCGAATGCCCGAGCGTAAACCAGCCGATCCTCCGTGCCGAAAGCAACGGAAGCTCCTAGTATTTCCCAGCGCTGCATAAACTGCTGCAGCGCCACTTCAAACTGTTTAAATTCTGGAACCGGAATCCCTGTTTGGGCTCCAACATTAAAGGATAGTAAGAAGAAAATAAAAGTGTAAAGTTTCTTCAAATTAAATATAAATAAAAAGCCATAAAAACGTCAATTCTAGCTTCTACTAACCCTAGAACGACATGGCAATTTTATTATATAATCTGAAGTTTAAAATACAATTATTATGTATAAAATATAAATCTTCAAAGCCAAGCACGTTAATTATTTCTACAATCTCGAATCTAGGTTTTATTGCACTTTATCAATCATACAGTCAACTTAAGCATTGCACTTATTATATGCTTATTACTCTGTCCGTCTTACATGCAGAAGCACAAGACTTGCATTAAACGGTGCCCCATTTGAAATCCTATACAAAACGAGCTTATTGCTGTACCTAATTCCGCATAAGTAGCTAGGCCACAGCGCTTCTCTCGCCGTTTCCTTACGCTCTAAACTCATAAGATAAGAGAGACGGTAGCCCCCTACCCTTTTCGAAACAGAAACGAGGCTATCCTTGGTATACCAGCCCGGTTCTCTTCATCGAACCATTCTTGCAAGGTTACACAGGTGAAGCCGTTTTGACGAGCGCCTTCAGTGTAGTCCGAGATGTGATGCACATGACACTCTAGTTCGAACACGCCCCCAGTAGCCGTATCAAAGCGGGCTTTGCTGCCTTGGTATTGCTTGAATGGGTGTAGCTCGCCGATGTAGAATAAGCCATTAGGTTGGAGGGCTTGGTAGGCTTGCTTGAACACAAAGGTTAGGTCTTGGATATGCTCCAGGATCAGGCTGCAAGTAATGAGGTCGGCAGGTTTATCCACAAAGTGCCACTCTTGGGTGATGTCGCCTTGCTGGAAGGTTACGTACGGGAGTTGCAGTTTCTCTTTGGCTTTATCGAGCATCTGCGCCGAGAAGTCCACAGCAGTAACATGCGTTGCTTTGGTAGCCAACCATTGTGTGTTCTTGCCGGTGCCGCACCCTAGCTCTACTATCTCGGCGACGTTCGTAGTATCCAGTATGCTTCGGATGGCGCGGGCCTCCAAGTCGCGGGTTTTGTTGAGGACCGAGTCGTAAGTGTCAGCCCATGTGTTGTACGCCTGCTGAATATTCATGAGTAATTAAGGATAAGCTGCTCGTTTACTACATGCAAAATAACTAGCCGTGAACAGCTTACATACAGCTTAGCGGTCCAACTTTCTATCTTGCCTGTCTTTTCTGAACTGAAATCTACTTCGTATACCCCTGCCAAAGAACTCACTAATGGCTGGAAGCAGAAAGCAACTTTACGGGCAGGCTTTGGCAGAACAAGTAGCCACGGCACTGCTGTCGGGGCGGATTCTGGCCTCCTACCACCGCGACTACTGCGGCATGGGACTCCAGTATCTAAAGGGCACGTTTGTTTACGGGGAGGTCTGGGATGGGCAGCTCCAGAGCTGGAATACCTTTGAAAACAGACCTGCTTCGGTCGTCACATTTCAAGATCAAGCAGCTTTTGTAGCGTGGCTCGGAGCGCAGTCTGATGCTACGCTCGACCGGCGCGAAATGGCAGAGCCATTTTACTGGAACAACCAAACCGTTACGCGGCAGCGGTTACTCGCCTTTGCTGCCTGTTTAGCTTCTGAAATGCGTCCAGCGTGGGCTAGCAACGAGTAGTCTATTTCCCTCAGCGTTTACGCTTTATTATCGGATAGCGTGCGTGTTTGCGAAACCCCGCCGTAAACAACTCAACGAGGCGCGAATCCGCTGCTTCTCAGGACCAATCATTGGCTGACAACCAGCACCCCCAATCATGAAAACATTCACTGTAGAGCGCCTATCCTTCGATACCCTTACCGAGCTACCGGACTCTTGGCAAAACCAGGATTACAAAGAATTACTGCTCGCAGCCGGCTACGAAAATCCCGATGAAATAGAGGCAAGCGAGCTGCGGGCCATGTGCCTGATGTCCCTCACCGACTTAGAACCAGCCGAAGCCGCCCAGCTGGTGCTAGGTTACTTGTTAGCCGATCAACTCAATACCGGTCAAATTCAGAACCTGGCGCACCAGATGCTCACCGAAAAGCTATGGGAGGAAAATCCAAAACTCGAAGAGCACGAAAGTTTCTATAAAGCCACGCAACTGCTCTATGAAGCTTACAACGGCAAATTTCCGCGGGCCGAGGCCGTGCAATTTCAAGTGCAACTCACCGCGCAAGTCCCCGAAGACCTAACCCTGTTCGACACGCACCCACAGGCCCCATTATTGCGCCTACTAGCCCAAGGCATGCCCGACAATACGCTGCTCAAACGCTTGTTTCACGAGCAGCTTGACAGTGCCAGCTTCCCCGAAGCGTCGGCTATTATCTGGCAGCTTCACCCCATCAAGCGCGATGATAAAACTGCCGTTTTTGAAGTAGTGAGTTCCGCGTACTGGTTAGATGATTTCAAATACGCTGATTCCTACGAAGGCACTACGCAGGAAGACGCTTTAGTTGAGGAAGAAGGGTAAGCTGTACCAGCTACAGACAACTTAGGGAGCCATTTGTCTCACCTTTATGGTCGCCCAAAACAAAAGAGACGTGAATTATCACGTCTCTTTTGTTTTGATGCTACTATAACTATCACGGCTTTTTAGCTAACGGTGGCTGCGTTGCGGCCAGAATCGGGTGTGCCGCCGGTTAGTTGCGCCACCATATCGTCGAGGATGCCTTTGCTATAGCCGATGCGGTTGGCGTACTCCATGCACAAGCCGTATTCGCGCGGATCAATTTGGCCGTCTTGCAGCATCATTTGCACCAGAGTTTGCAACTCCAGCGTTTTTTGGAGTCCCTCGGAAGGGACGATAAAGCTCAGCACGCCAAGGTTATCGACAATAGGCTGCACATCCTCATAGGTAAGAGATAATCGGTTTCCAATTTGCAACAAGAACTTGCCTTCTTCCTCATCCAGCTGCCCATCGGCAGCGGCTACTAGCACAAGATTTTGGAAGAAGGCTAGCTTCTTTTGCTGGGTATTTAGTAATTCTTCGAGTGTTTTGGTGTCCTGCATGGCGGTGGGTTTCTAACGATGTAGCTGAAAAGCGCTCGGCTACGGTTGCTTTTATCGAACGCTACGCTTCATCGAAGGTTATGGCTCAGCTTAGGAGTGATGCTTCCACCTAGCCATGATGAAACGGACAGCCGCCAGTAGGCGTTAGAGCAGAGCTAGTCGTAGCTGTTACAAGAGGGGCAGGCTTACCGGTAACGCGCACGTTATGCATCACAAAACCACTGGCCGGCAGCGTAGGCATACGGGTTAGGTCGTAGCGCAAATCTTGGGGTGGCACGTTGTAGGTGATGCCTTCATTGAGAAAATGCACAGCTTGCTTCATGGCTTCAATTGTAATCCACTCGCCGGCGCAGCGGTGACCAGTCAGGAAGTCGCCGCCACCTTGCGGAATGAAATCATAAGCATTGTCTTGCCATTGCCGAAACCGGTCTGGCCAGAACATTTCGGGGTCCTGCCACCACCGCTCGTCGCGGTTGGTGCCGTACACATCCAGCAGTACTATGGTGCCCTTCGGGAATTCGAAGCCATGCCACGTAAAATCATCGCGCACAATGGCTCCCACAAACGGCGTGAACGGGAAATAGCGCCGCACTTCTTGCACAAACAACTCGGCATAGTCTTCCGATGGGTTGCGCAACTGCTGCCGGTACGGTGGATACTCATGTAGGGCCACCGCCGCAAAGGTGATGTAGGTAGCAATAGCCACGATGGGCCGCACTGCATTTATTAGCTCAATAGCTGCCATCTGCACGTCAAACAGCTCGCCATTAGGCTCCCGATGCCATGCCACCGTATGGGCGGCGGTGCCTAGCCGAGGCTGCAACGTACCCGACCGAATATCCCGAATGATTCCGCGCATCCATTTTTCGCCGCGAATACGGGCCTGCTTGCCGCGCCAGTGCCGTGGGCCTACACCCCCGAATCCATCGATCATAGCTCCAAAGTCACGAGTTCTGAGTGCTACCTCGTCTTCTTCTAGCGGCACACCCGCCCAAGCACACGCAGCCCGGCACAGAATTTCTTGCGATTCCCGGAACAAAACCACTTGATCTAGCTGCTCCCACCGTTGGGCGTAGCGTTGCCACTGCGCAGACAACAAAGCCATTAGCCGTTGCCGACTCTCTGGCCCACCAGCGACATAAACATTTCCTTGCGGCAACGGTGCTCGCCATTATCGCGTGTTTGAATGGCATGCAGCCCCATCAGCGTGGTTTGCACCCGCCGCGGAATGGCACCGGTGCGAATAAAATGCTTGGGGTCGTAGAAGAGTTGCGCAGCTTCGGGCCCATGCAAGCATGTGGCCTTCATGCCCATCAAGCGGATCTGAAAAATGTCGGTATCGAACGCGCGGATGCGGTCATAGAGGAAGGTATAGCCTTCACGCACTACATCTAAGGTGCTGTCGAGCTTGGGATCGCGGAGGATTTCGGGCATAAGATGATAAAGCCAGCGGTAAGTGCATCGCCGGTCCTTTTCCTACGCACTAACCTCTAGCGGGATGCAGATGAGCTTATCATTCCGAAGCTGCCGCACCGACGATACTTAGTTTCGTCGTCTTGATTTACCTCAGGCCAGCAAATGATATGATGGCGATATGCTGCAACTTAAAAGTATATCATTTATCCAATCACAAGTTTCTATAATCCTTTTCATGGTTGCTCTAAAACTATTTATAGGTGCATATACTATAAATAGTTCTATAATACTCTATTTTTGCCACTGCGTTATAATCTTGACTAAACAACAATTCTTTCATTCTATCCTTAATGTTCAAACGTTTATCTATCGGAGTATCTCTTCTTGCTCTTCTCACCAGCTGCGAGAAAGATCAAGATCCTACAATCCAACTTGAAGGCCGCTACGAAACCAGCAACACGATAGTGCCAGGCCCCATTCAACTCTATACAACCGGTGGTCGGCGGATAACAGATCAGCGAGTTATCCAATCGTTTATCCAACGCAGGCATGTCGAAGAATACTTCTTATCTGCTAATCAAACGATATCTGACAGCAGCTCTATAGAAGTACAGTTTGTGTCTGCTGATAAAGTTAGGCTGTCGTTCAAGCGGCCTAAGCATAATGATAAGGTTATCGAAACTGAAATAACGGCTAGAACCCAAGAGCAGCTGACGCTAACCACCCTGGCCGAGTCGAAGTTTTTCAAAACAACCGACGGCCCAAGCAACCACTGTGCTGAGTTAGGTGATAAAATTAAGACCGTCTATCCGGTGCTCAACTGGCAAGCAGTGTCATCGGCTAGCGGTTACTCGGGCTCCTACTGCACCGGGCGGGAGACACGGGTGCTAACCCTCAAAAATGGTAAGCCTGTCCTGACCCTTATGAGTTGGGCGGTTCTTGCTTACGGAAACTTTGGTGGCTGCTCTTCAGCCTACAACAATGAATGGAACACGTTTAACACGTCGCTGCCTGCACAACTTGGCAGCAAAGACACCGTTATGGTGCAAACCAAGGAAATAGCGCTACTCAAGAAATAGAAGCTCATTTCCGCTTACAAGAAAGCAAAGAGCCCGACTATCTGGCTTGTTGTCACTAAAATTTCAAAGCCCTCCTAACCACGTTGGTCAGGAGGGCTTTTTAGATCCTGCCCGGACTATTTAGGAATCAGACCTAGCAGTCAAATTGCGGTCAGAAAAGCCTCCGGATTGCCGAAACCAGACTTCGCCAAAAAGTTTGGGTAAGAACAAGCCGTTGTAGGCGCGGCTAGGGCGGTTATTGGAACCTGCGACAAATGGTTACCCCAGTTGAGCTTCCACTTTAAAGTCGCAGATAAACTGCGAATTACATTCTCGTCCTCCTACCCGAGTTTGGTTCTCAGCCATTTGCGAACCGGCTCATCATACCATTTCAAACTCGCATACGCCAACAGAATACCCCTAGCAAGATCAATAACGCATAAGGCCAGGTTTGCACGAGGGTCACCCCTTTATGGTTGCTGATCCAGGCGACATAAAAATAGACTAGCGGATAGTGCACCATGTACAACGGATACGATATATCACCCAAGAATTTGCATAGCCCACCTTCGGTTTGGGTATGGATCATCCCGCTAGCCCCTAGATACACAATGAGTGGAAAAAGCAGAATGATACAGACTGCTTCATAGACTCCATTCATCCAAACATGCTCCGCACCGCCTATGCGCGGCATATATAAGACGAGCGCAAGCAAAAGGCTGCACCACAGAAAAGCGTACTTGATGCGGGTGGGCTTACCAATCCGTGAAAGCAGCAGACCAGCAAAGAAGGGATATATCGTCCGCGTAATACCCACGCGTACTTGTTCCACGTTGAGCGTCCAACCACCACTAACATCGCCAGCAGGACTGGTAATGGCCAAATGAGCAAGCGCTATGGCCGCGACAAACACCAACATACTTAGCGCCGTGTTAGAGAGCTTTCGGACGCCGATGGCGTACAGGATATTGGCTACGTATTCAAAGAACAAGGACCACCCGACGCTATTGAGCGGATGCATTTCTTGCCAGCCCCGTATATCCAGAGATAAGGGAACCGGTAGAATAGTGCAACCAATGAGTAGCACCAACAGCATTTTCCACAAGGGAACGGTATGGATGAGCGGCCAAATGGTTGAATCGGTAAAATAGAAGCCGATTGCCCCCAGTACCATTCCTAATACTACCATCGGTTGCAGCCGTTCGATTCGGCGCTTAAAGAACGTGCCGATGGACATTTTAGGCCAACGGTCGTCATAGGCATAGCCGATTACAAAGCCGGATAACAGGAAGAAAAAGTCAACGGCCAGATAGCCGTGGTTGACCAAGATATCCAGGTGTCCAGTGCCTAATGGCTCAGTTAGGTGAAAGGTGACAACGATAATGGCGGCGACGCCACGTAATCCATCCAGTATGGGATAATGCGGCTTCGCAGAAAGGGCATCGTTGTTCACTGCTTCTTGGCTATAGAACGTAAAATTGGCTATTCAACTAGGTAAGAACTCGGGCTGTAACCGTTTAGAAACTCCTCCACATTGTCACTCTAAAGTAAGGCTGCTCATATGAAGGGCCTTCTGACAAGCCCCCCGCAGCCAAACTAGTTTAAATATTGTGTGGTCGTCCTTAAAATAAGGCATCAAAAAAGCGCTAACCTAACGGCCAGCGCTTTCTTGATAAGATTTGGGTAAGGACAAGCCCTGGTTGAGCTTTTCACTTTCCTGTGAGCGGGAAACTTACGAGTTAGACTTCGTAATCAGCTCTACGATTTCCTCGGAAATGCCAGTGGTGCTGAAGCCGCCGTCGTGCATGAGGTTCTGCATGGTCACGTAGCGGGTCAGGTCCGAAAACAGGCTAACGCAATAGTCTGCGCAAGCTTCGGCCGGAGCATTGCCAAGCGGCGAGAGGCGGTTAGCGTATTCGTAAAACGCATCGAAGCCGCTGATGCCCGTACCGGCGGTGGTTTTGGTTGGTGACTGGCTGATAGTGTTTACGCGCACTTTCTTGAGTTTGCCCAACCGCTGCCCGTAGCTTCGGGCAATGCTTTCCAACACCGCTTTGGCCTGCGACATATCCGTGTAGTCGAGGAACGCGCGTTGGGCAGCAATGTAGCTTAAGGCTACCACCGAACCCCATTCATTGAAGGCATCTTGCTTTTCGGCCACGGCCAGCATCTTATGGAACGACAGCGCCGATACATCCAGCGTCTTTTGGTACCACTCGTAATTTAGTTCGCCGTAATGCTTGCCTTTGCGGATGTTGGCGCTCATGCCAATGCTGTGCAACACAAAGTCGAGCTTGCCGCCGAGGTGCTCTTGCGCGCCGCTGAACAGCTTCTCCAAATCCTCCATTGAGGTAGCATCAGCCGGAATGATGGGGCATTGCACTGCTCGGAGAGGCGGTTGATTTCGCCCATGCGCATGGCGAGCGGGGCGTTGGTCAGCACAAACCGGGCTCCTTCGGCATGCGCTTTCAATGCCACTTTCCAGGCAATAGATTCTTCGTTGAGCGCCCCGGAAATGATGCCGACCTTGCCAGCAAGTAGGTTGTTGGACATGTGGTGAATGAATGATTGAGCAGATGAGAGTAGTTGGAACTGCAAAAGAGGTAAAAAAATAAAGAACGCCACGCAGAGCTTACCGCAGCATCTGGCGTGGCGTTCTAATTTCTTACTTGGCTCTCCTACCCTACTAGCTCCTCGCCGCGCATAGCCAGCAGTTCGCGGGCACTCTGGAAAGCATGTTGGCTTGGGTTAGCGCCGGCAATCATGTGGGCAATTTCACTGATGCGCTCGTCAAGGTTCAGCATCTTAATGCAGCTCACGGTGCGGTCGGCGCGGTCTTGCTTGTACACGAAGTAGTGCGTATCGCCGGCGGCAGCCATCTGGGGCAGGTGCGAAATGGCAATCAGTTGGTGCTTCTGCGCCATTTGCTGCATCATGCGCCCCACTTTCACCGCAATTTCTCCGGAAATACCGGTATCAATTTCGTCGAATACGATGGTGGGCAGGGCAGTCTTATCGGCTAGCATGTACTTGATGCACAGCATAAGGCGCGAGAATTCACCACCTGAAGCGGCTTTACTGAGCGTTTGAGGTTGCGCCCCTTTGTTGGCTGTGAAGAGGATGCTGATAACATCCATCCCGCTAGCAGTCAGTGGTCCGGCCTGATGCTGCACGACAATGCGGGAGTTAGGCATTCCTAAATCGGCCAGCAAGGCCACCAGTTCTTTCTCAAACTTCGGAAAACTTTTGCGGCGCGATTCTGAGAGCCGAGTAGCTAGCTTAGTGGCGGTGGCCAGAGCCCCATCGGCATCCCGGCGCACACGGGAAATTTGCTTGTCTAGGTTGAGTACCGAGCCTACTTTGTCGCGCAGTTCGTCGCGTAATGTTAGCAGCGCTACGATGTCGCGCACTTGATGTTTGCGCTGCAAGTTGTAGATGACGTTGAGGCGGCTTTGTAGCTCATCGATACGGACGGGGTCACCCTCGGTGCGGCGCTCAGCGGCTTCGGCCTCGGCAGCAATGTCATTTATTTCAATCAGGCAGCTATCAAGGCGCTCTTTAAGGTCGCGGAAGATGTCGGCGTAGGGAGCAATTTGGCCGAGTAAAATAGCGGCGTCCTTTAGGCTGCTGCTAGCGCAATACTCACCATCGCTCAGGCTTTGCAGCGCGTTGGTGAGCTTGAACTTGATTTCTTCGGCGTGTTCGAGCTGCTTGACTTCCTGCTCTAGCTCGTCTTGCTGTTCGTTGTCGAGGCGGGCCTCTTCTAATTCATTTAGCAAGAAACTATGGTAATCAAGCTCTTTGTTGGCCTTGGCCACCTGATCTTCCAACGATTTCAGGTCGGCTTCTAGCTTGCGGTATTGGCGGTAGGCACTGCTGTACTGGCCCGCGCGGGTATCAAGCCGGCATACAAGTCGAGCAGGTTAAGCTGGAATACGGCATCCCCGAGCAGCAGCGTATCGTGCTGCGAGTGAATATCCATCAGGTTAGCCCCGATATGTCGCAGGGTTTCCAGCGTTACCGGCGTATCGTTCACAAAGGCCCTTGACTTGCCCGCCGGACTAATCTCGCGGCGCAGGATACACTGCGTATCGTAGTCGAGGTCCTCGGATTCGAATATGTCTTGGAGCTGGTAACTGGAAATGTCGAACTGCCCTCGATCACACATTTCTTCTCGGTGTCAAAGAGCATGCGCGAGTCGGCGCGGTTACCGAGCAGTAACCCAATGGCACCAAGCATGATGGATTTACCGGCGCCGGTTTCGCCGGTGATAATATTGAGGAGCGCTGAAGGCCGCAGCTCCAGCTGCTCGATCAGAGCGTAATTGCGGATGCGAAGATCAACTAGCATACTATAAAGTGAAGGCCGGCACCGGCCGTAGCTAACAAACAAGAAACCCGCCGCGCTGACAATGTCAGACAGGACGGGTTTTACAAACCTACTAATTACTTTAGGTTATTGCCAACTATATTCGCATCAAGTTTTTATGAATTTCATGACTGGCTTTTCGACCTAAGAAGAATTTAAATTGCTCTATAAATGCCTCAGCTAAGGTTTAACAGAGCAGCTATGGCTGTTTGAGCATGGCCTGATACTTAGCTGAATTGGTAGGATCTACCTCCGAAAGCAAGGTTGCTAAGTTCTGCTTCTGCTGCACATCGTTGCCACTGCGGAAGATATTAGCTATTTCGTCGGCCTTGGTGTCGAAGAAGGCGCGGGCTAATAAAGTACCGGGGCGCCGCGTTGCGGCCGCCTGTACGCCCTGCAAGGCAGTGAAAATGCTGGTGCGGGCATCGTCCGGTTTCTCGATAAAAACATCGAGCCCTTGGCGGTAGTAGGCATAGCTACCCGTACGAATGGCTTCTAGCTGAGGATCCTGAAGGTTGTTGAGCAACCAATAGCGGTTGCGCGTCTGGCCGTCCTTCCACGCCTCGTCCGACTCATTGGTTGTGGTCTGGGAAGCGGCATTTTGCAAGACGCTGCGGGCGCGGTCGTAGTAGGGCGAGCCGCCAAGCCGCGCGAAACTGTCTTGGTCGAGCCCGATGGCGATGTAGGCGTAGAAGGCCAACAACGAGGACAAGTTGCCAACAAACGTGTTTTCCGAATAGTCAATCGGGTTTTGCGGCGAGTAATTGAACTTGAAGTTGCGGTCGGTGAAGCTCAGCAGGTTGGTTTCGTAGCCGGTACCGTACACCGGCCGCGTCGTGACGATACGAGCTGTAGCCACATACTGCCCATTCTGCGGAATAGCCGTGATACCGACGAACATCCGCATTCGAATTCGCTCTTCCGGGCGGTACGTCTGGCTGGTGAAGGACCTCGTGTTTATGAATCCTTGAATGTCCTTCTGCATCTGCTGCACCAGTTGCTGGTCGGCAATGGTCACGTTTTCGGTGGTAACGCGCACTTCCGCCAGTATTTCTTGGGCGTGACTTGCACGCGTTGACAGCAAGCAAGCCAGAATAACTACAACAGACGATAGTAGAGAATTACTCTTCACGGGGCAGGCGGGCAAGAACAGCTTGAACAATATCGTGGGCCACGGCGGCTTTTAGCTTTACTTCAAAGATAAGCATTTCGCCCTGGGCATCCAGCAAGGTTACTTTGTTGGTATCAACGCGAAAACCAGCACCAGCATCACGCAAGGAATTGAGTACAACCAAGTTGAAATTCTTACGGTGCAGCTTCTCGCGGGCGTTAACTTCTTCGTTGTTTGTTTCCAACGCAAAACCCACCGAAAATTGTTCGGGCCGCTTGGTTTTCCCAAGGGTAGCGGCAATATCCACGTTCTTGATTAGCTCCAGCGTGAGTGTATTCCCTTCCTTCTTGATCTTGTTTTCGGCTACGTGCGCGGGCTTATAATCCGCTACTGCCGCTGCAAATACCCAAACGTCGGCCGCCTCTGCCACTGCCGACGCGGCCGCATACATCTGATCGGCCGTTTCTACCCGCTGCGTTTGAATGCGTGGGCTCACAGGGTCGGGCAGGTTGGTGGGCCCGCTGATAAGCGTTACCTCGGCGCCGGTAGCGGCAAACGCCTCGGCCAAGGCGTAGCCCATTTTGCCGGTACTATGGTTGCCGATGAAACGCACCGGATCAAGTGGTTCGTAGGTAGGGCCAGCCGTGACGAGGACGCGCATAGTGTGTTCAGTGAGAAATGAAGTAGTGCCTGAGAGGAAATAGCGGTGCTTGCGCCGCCTGCAAACCTAACGCCATTGCGCACACTTGCCGAGTTTGGCAGCAAATTCCTTAACCTCTATCCTTCATTTTCAGCTCGCTCAGTGCTGCTACTATGTCTTCGGGCTCTAGCATGCGGCCGGGGCCAGAAAGGCCACTGGCTAGTTCGCCGGCCGGTGAATCGAGAATGGTGTTGCCGTAGGAACGCAGCCGCGCCAGGTTACCAGTGGTGGCAGGGTGAGCATACATGTCAAGGTCCATGGCAGGAGCCAGTACCACGGGGCAGCGGGCTGACAAGTACACGGCATCCAGCAGCGAATCGCAGAGGCCGTGGGCGAAGTGCGCTACGGTATTGGCCGAGGCTGGCGCCACAAGCAACATGTCGGCCCACAACCCTAAGTGCACATGATTGTGCCACTCGCCGGCTTGCTCGTCTTTCAAGAAGCCTTGAAGCACGGGTCTCTTGGAAAGCGTACCCAACGTAAGGGGCGTAACGAAAGCCGCAGCCGAGGCAGTTAGTATGACTTGCACTTCGGCACCCGCCTTCGCAAGCAGCCGCACCAAATGCGCAGCTTTATAAGCCGCGATGCTGCCACATACGCCAAGCAAAATTTTGCGTCCTTCCAACGATGAAGACATGATGCCCTTTACTGATGTATTACAAAAAGAAAAAACGTCCCACCGAGTTTGCTGAGACACTTCGCGTGCTGACGCAGGATTGATATCCTAACATCAGCACGCGAGATGCTTCGACAAGCTCAGCAGGACGTTCTTTTCTGACAGTCTAACGGCCGATTACTCGGCTTTGGCAACATTGCCAGTAACTTCTTCTTCCGAAGGAGTGCGATAGTACACTTTGCCTTCCAAGAATTCCTCGATGGCGAGGTTGGTAGGCTTGGGCAGACGCTCGTAGTGTTTGGAAATTTCAATCTGCTCCCGGTTCTCGAACACCTCTTCTAGGTTGTCGACCGTGGTAGCAAACTCGGCCAACTTGCCGTTCAATTCTTCTTTCAGCTTAACAGCCAACTGGTTGGCACGCTTCGAAATAACCGCAATTGACTCGTATACGTTGCCCGTTTCGGCAGCGAATTCCGACATGTTGCGCGTTACAATAGAGGCAGAAACGTTGCTAGGGGTCTTCATGAGTTGATGGTTTTAATTGTTTTACTGTTGAGCAGTAGCCGGATAGGTACTACTAGTTGTTGGTTAAAGCACAGGCTGGCTTTTATACTTTAAACAGAGCCTAGTTGGCAGCCGCGGCAGCTTCTTTGGGCTTGAGTTTAGCTGCCTGTGCGGTTGCATCCGTGTACATCCGCTCGGCTGCTTTTATGTTGCGGCTCTGCGGGTACGTGTCTACGAAGTGCTGATAGAAAGCTATTACTTCTAGGTACCGTTCGCGCTGCTTTTCCGTTACGCTTTCCCGGGCCAAGTCGTACTGCGCACTAATCTTTAAGTATTCAGCTTCCTCGTTGAAAGCTGAGGCCGGGAATTGCTGCTGAAAATTGGTTAGCGCCACTACGGCCGACTGATAGTAACGGAGGTCGTAATAAAGCTTGGCGCCCTGGTAGGCTTTGTTCTCAAGCTTCTTCTGCAATTCCTGCGACATATTCTCAGCCTCGGGGCGGAACGTGCTGCTTGGATAGCGGTTCAAAAACTCCTGTATCGTCTCTAGCGCCGAGTAGGTGTTGGTCTGGTCCAGCTCGTACTCGGGTGAGTCGCGGAACAAGGACTTGGCTTGCAGGAATGAGGCTTCTTCGGCATAGGTCGAGTTCGGGTAGGTGTCCGCAAACGACTTGAAGTAGTAGGAACTAAGCGTGTAGTTGCGCTGGCGGAAGTTGGTATTGGCGAAGTAGAACTGCGCTTTTTCCGCTTCCGGACGACCTTTCAGGAGCGGCACTAGGTCTTCGAGCAGCGTACCAGCTTTGAAAAAGTCGCCTTTGTCGTAGTACTTGATGGCGGCTTCGTACTTCTTGTTCACGTCGCCGCTCTTAAGCAGCTTTTGATAGCCAGTACAGGAGCCAAGTAGCAACGTACTCAACAAGAGAACAAAAAGAGTTGGGCGGAATGAATGCATAAGGGGCACAAAGGTAACGGATTCTGCCTGAATCACTGAACTGGTAAATCGTTGATTGTTGGCGGCTTGGTAATCACTAGTTACCTCGCCTGGCAAAAAGGCTCTGCTATTTTTTAACTGGCAGCGGCGGCGTAGCACCTGCAGGTGTAGTAACACGAGCTGCAGCAGGCTTGGAAACAGGCTTTACTACCGGTTTAGGAGTGGTTTTCGGTGCTGATTTCGTTTTCGCTTTTCCCTTCGGTTTCGCTTTAGTTTTAACTTTCACGGGCAAGGCAAAGTGCTTGCCTAACACGGCCCGGCGGGTCGGTCGTTCCGTGGGGCGCCAGCTGAAATCTTTGAGTTTCTCGTCTTCGGGCTTTAGCTCATGGGGCGGAATAAAGCTGGCATCGGGGTTGGTCAGAAAGCTGATGGTCTGCAGCTTGCTTTCGGCAAAGCGCAATACCATTGTGGCTGATAGAGCTTTGTTCATGCCACTCACGGCGGTGTCACCCTCAAGAGCATAGTAGATGCTCTCCGCGTTGCCAAGCACGTCCACTTTTTTTATGGAGTTGCCCTGGAAGTAAGCAATCATCCGGCGTCCCTTCACTTGGTTGAAGTTCAGCAGCGTGTCTTGCCCGATGATAAACGCTCTGGCGTAAAGCCGCATCTGGTCAACCTTACCCTTGCGCTGCCGGATTTCCATGCTGTCGGAGGTAAGCTGGTTTTGGTTGTTCCAGAGGATCGGGTTTTTGTTGAGATAGATGATAGAATCTAGCCGGTTGTAAGTCAGCGAGTCACAACGGCCTTGCAGGTCGGTACGGAATATTTTGGTTTTCGGGAAGGCATATATAACCCCGGCATTGTTGAGAGGCGCCTTGCCTTCCTGGCTGATGAGGGTGTCGGCCGCTAAGTACAGCGTGTCTTTGCCCGATATGTTGCGCATCACCGGCGAGCCGTACACCTTCACGCGGCCTTGCAGTCGCCAATAGCGCCCCACGTCGCCGCGTATCACCACATTATCTTTCTTCGAGGTCATCGAGACGTGCCCCGTGGCTACCCCGTACTTTTGGGCTTGGTCATACACCAGTTTGTCGCCAGTCAGCAGGTAGTTGGGCGTTTCAACTTTGGCGTTGCGCTGAAATGTTGATACCCCGGTAATAGTATTGTGCACCCCATTTTCGGCGTAGAGCGTCTGGTTTTGCCGGTCCGTTAGGCGCGTGGGTCCAAAGAAGTACGCCACCTTTGTTACGGTATTGTACTGCAGCGTATCGGTATCGATGGTGTTGTCTTTGGTGAGCACCTTCACGTCGCGCTTGAAGCTAAAGATCTTGCTGGTGGTGTTGTAGTAGCCGTATTGGCTGTCGAGCGTGTTTTCGGGGTCAACAATGTGGCCACCGGTGCTGTAGTAGGCTAGGTTCGTGGTGAGGTCGTAGTCGAGCAGATTGGTGGTGAGGGTCATGCGGGGGTCGCGCATGGTCACGTTGCCAATCATGCGGGCTTTGCGGGTGTCCCCATCATAAGTAGCCCGGTCGCCGGTGATAGTAATCGTGTCGTTCTGAATGATGCGCACGTTGCTGAACGCTTCCAAGTCGTTTCTACCAATATACTGATAGGCCGAGTCGCAGTAGAGCAGCGTGGTGCCCTGCCGAAAGCTCACGTTGCCAATCAGCTTGCGGATTTCAACGCCATTAAACTTGCCTCCCGAGAGTTGTGCCGTGCCTGGCAATAGCTCGATTCGTTGGCCTCTAGCAGGCGTGGGTTGGGTGGTTGACTTGCGTTGAGCCGTAGCCAGCAACGGAAGTGAAACCAATAAAAACAGGAAGAGAAATCTAGATAAGGGCATTATAAAGCAAAGGTATGAAATCTACCTCCTTGCGGCAGGGCGCACGCCTGGTTGGGTGATGTTGCAGCGGCTCATTACTAGTTGTTCAACTAGGCGCCAAGCCCGCGCGTATGGTTATAGTTGTTGAAAAGTTGCACACCGAAGGGTAAGGTTACTTCCGGCCTAGTAGTCTTAGCATAGTTGGCACATTGTCGACTTCAATAGCATCGGGTTGGCAATCGATAAGACGTTGGACAGTGCCTTGGGCGCGACCTCCAAACGTAACAACTTGTAGGCCTGCCGCGTGCGCCTGCGCTGTATTTTCCGGCGTTATAATATCTTTCTTCACCACAATAGCCTGTACTTTCTCTGCCTTGGCTACCTCCAACTGCCCCGCAAAATCATCGGTAATTTCCAGCCCTAGCGGCGTAGTGGGCAGGGCCTGGCGCAACGCCGCCAACGACGACGGGTTGATGGTAAGCACCAAAAGTCGATCGGGCGGCCAGGAGTAATTTTTCAAGAGTCTTCCTAAGGCGCGCGCCAAGGCTGGCGCACGGGCCAAGGGTTGGTCAGGGTTGCAGACGTTAGTTTCGTGCAGGTCGAAGTGCAGATACGGCAAGGTTGGGCGTTTGCTAAGCTTATCAAGCAGCTGTTGCAGCGTGATGGGGTGCTCGTCTTGCCACAGGTCATAAAACCAGCCAGCTTTGTACTCCAGCTTTTGCACCGCGGCGGCTGGCTGCTCGTAAATGCAGCCCGTGCCGTCGGTCATCGACTCCAGCTTTTGGTCGTGGTAGAGCATCAACACGCTGTCCTGGCTGAGTTGCACGTCCACTTCCACGCCGTCGGCGCCACGGGCCAGGGCCTGCTCGATGCCCCCTAGGCTGCTTGGGGGCAGCGGGTTGAACGGATTGAATGGCGTAAGGAAACCCGAACCGGCGTGCCCAATAACGAGCGGCTGTTGGCCGGCGGGCAAGGGCTTCGCGCCGGAGCCACAGGCTACCAGCACCAATGCCCAACTCATTGTTAATAATACGTACTGCAACCGGCGGCGGGAAAAGGGCATCGAGCTCCAACCAAACTCTTTCTTTCTACGATTCATCCTTGTCAGATTTCACATGCGTAACGCCCGATGAGGCGGCGTCCGTATTTTTGTGTTTCGCTTTACTGCTTTTATAAATGCTCGACCAAGTTCGCCAGTACATAGAAGAACACCATCTGTTCTCGCTCACCGATGATCCGCTGCTGGTAGCCGTAAGCGGCGGCCAAGATTCGGTGGTGCTAGCTGATGTCCTGCACCGGCTCGGTGTGCAGTTTGCTATTGCCCATTGCCATTTTGGGCTGCGGGGCGAAGAAGCGGATGCCGACGAGCAGTTTGTGCGCAAGCTGGCTAAGAAATACGACGTTCCCTACTTCGCCGAGTTCTTCCAAACCAAAGCCTTTGCCGAGCAGGAAGGCATTTCCACCCAAATGGCAGCCCGCGCTCTGCGTTACGAGTGGTTTGAGCGGTTACGTCAGACGCAGGGCTTGGCCTACATAGCCACCGCCCACCATCAGCGCGATGCTGCCGAAACCATGCTACTCAACCTCACCCACGGCACCGGCCTGGCAGGTTTGCACGGCATCCCGCCCAAAAACGGCTACCTCGTGCGTCCGCTGCTCGGCATCGGCAAACCCGAGTTGTTCGAGTATCTGGTGGAAAACCACTTGATCTGGCGCGAAGATGCTTCCAACGACAGCCCCGTGTACCAACGCAACCGCCTGCGCCAGGAGGTGCTGCCGGTGCTGCGCGAAATCAACCCCAACCTTGATCAGACGCTGCAATTCACGGCCGAACGGGTCGGCGGGGCCGAGGAAATCGTGCGCCGCTACGTGCAGGACACGGCCGCGCAGGCACAGCGCACTGAGGAGGAAGTAACTTACCTCAACATTGCCATGCTCCAACGCACGGCGGCCACTACACTCGTATTACATGAGTTGCTGCGGCCGTTCGGGTTCAGCTTCCCGGTGGTGAAAGACATCATTGCTTCCTTCCCTGCCGAGCCCGGCCGCCGCTTCGAGTCGCCAACGCACCGGCTGGTAAAAGACCGGGACCAGTTGGTAGTTACCCGTAAAGTCCTCACCAAGTTCGGCACCCACCAGATTCAAGCCGGCCAAGAGGTCTTGAAAATCGATGGACTGCACTTGCGCCTGGAACTGCACGAAGCAACTGACCTTGAGATTCCGCGCGGCAAAGCCGTAGCGGCCCTGGATGCTGATTTGCTGAAATTCCCGCTTATCGTGCGGCCCTGGCAGGAAGGCGACTGGTTTATGCCGATTGGGATGAAAGGCAAAAAGAAGCTGTCGGACTTCCTGATCGATCAGAAAGTACCGCTCAATCTCAAAGACAACGTGTTCGTGCTAGTTTCCGGCGACGGCAAAATTGCTTGGGTTATCGGCTTCCGTCCCGACGAGCGGTTTAAAGTGACCGAGAAAACCGAACGCGTGTTGGTAGTGAAGCGCATGTAAGCTGTGCCTAAATTGTTGATTTGTTGAAGGGTTCTAGGTCTGTTAATTCATTGTTCACCCAACCTCTTAACAATTCAACAATTTCCCCCTTCAACCCTTAGCTTTACGCTCGAACCCAAACCGTACACCCAATCCATCACTCGATGAAAGTTACCGTAGTTGGGGCTGGCAACGTAGGCGCTACTTGCGCCGACGTATTAGCCACCCGCGAAATCGCCAACGAAATTGTTCTGGTTGACATCAAAGAGGGCTTCGCCGAAGGCAAAGCACTGGACATCTGGCAGAAATCTCCCATCATTGGCTACGACTCCCGTACCGTAGGCGTCACCGGCGACTACAGCCGCACCGCTGATTCCGACGTGGTAGTTATCACCTCGGGTTTGCCCCGCAAGCCCGGCATGAGCCGCGACGACCTGATTTCGACCAACGCCGGTATCGTGAAAACGGTGACGGAGCAAGTGGTAAAATATTCGCCTAACGCCATCATCATCGTAGTAAGCAACCCGCTCGACGTGATGACTTATCAAGCGCACCTCACCTCGGGCTTACCCCGCGAGAAGGTGTTTGGCATGGCCGGCATCCTCGATACGGCCCGCTACCGCGCCTTCCTGGCCGAGGCGCTCAACGTAAGCCCCAAAGATATCCAAGCCGTATTGATGGGCGGCCACGGCGACACGATGGTGCCCCTCCCCCGCTACACCACTGTTGGCGGCATCCCCGTTACCGAGCTGATCGGTAAGGCCGAGCTAGACGCCATTGTGCAGCGCACAGCTGTAGGTGGCGGTGAGCTAGTGAAGCTGATGGGTACTTCGGCTTGGTATGCTCCTGGTGCGGCCGCTGCCCAAATGGTAGAAGCCATCGTGCGCGACCAGCGCCGTGTGTTCCCCGTGTGCATTGAGTTGCAGGGTGAGTACGGCATCAACGGTGTGTATTTGGGCGCACCAGTTATCCTCGGCAAAAACGGCATCGAGAGAGTAATCGAGTTGCAATTGAACGACGAGGAAAAGGCGGCCTTGGAAACTTCGCGTGGCCACGTAAAAGAAGTGATGGACGCGCTGGACAACATGGGCAAGGCTTCGGCCTAGTTCTAATTCGGCTTTAACTACAAACCGGCCGTCCCGCAGCAGTGGGGCGGCCGGTTTCCGTTTGTATAAGTATAGAGAAAGTCATGTATTTGCTACCTTGCTGGCTGAAAAACCCTTCATGCACTTTCACTTTATTGACGTTAACCAAGAAATTACGGATGCCTGGCAGCGAGTATTTGCCGACATCGACCAAGTAACAGTCCGGCACGGTTCCATCTTCGACTACCCGTGCGACGCCATCGTCAGTCCGGCCAACAGCTTCGGCTTCATGAATGGCGGTATCGATTTTGCGATTTCCAAACACCTAGGCTGGCACCTCGAAAAAGATTTGCAGCGCATTATCCGTGAGCAATTCTATGGAGAGTTATTAGTGGGGCAAGCCACCATTTTACCCACAGGTAGTCCCTTGTTTCCCTACCTGATTTCGGCGCCTACTATGCGCACACCCATGACCATTACGCGTGGGCCCAACGTGTATCATTGTATGAAAGCGCTATTGCTTCTGATAGAGCACGGCATGTTGCCTACTGGTGAGCCAGTAAAATCAAAAATTCAGATTATTGCCATTCCGGGTCTTGGCACCGGGGTCGGACAGGTACGGCCGCTGGTGTGTGCCCGCCAAATGCGCATTGCTTGGGAAGATGTGATGCATCAGAAGTACGCCACCAAAGCTGGTTGGGAAGAGTTGCGCTCCAACTACGCTTACTTCTATACCCACAACGAGTCGGATATAAAGTACAACATCAAGTAACTTCCGGCTTGCTGTTGGGCACCAAACTTCACTGCTAATGACCGCCGCCGGCCTCGAAGCTGCCTTGCATGCCCTAGCCGATCCAGCCCGCGCCATTTTACTTCAGCGTTTTTTTAAAACGAAACCTGGTGAGTACGGCGCCGGTGACCAGTTTCTAGGTTTAACCTTGCCGCAGCAGCGTCAATTGGCCCAACAATTCCGGGTGCTGCCCCTGGCTGAGGTAGAAAAGTTATTAGCAAGTCCGTGGCACGAGTCCCGGCAGACAGCACTTATTGTCTGGACACTTCAGTTTCCGAAAGCAGGCCCTGCCGGGCAGCGCGTTATTCATGAAAGGTATCTGGCGAATCGGCGCTTCGTCAACAACTGGAATCTGGTAGACATCAGCTGCCCGATGCTAGTAGGCACGTATCTGCTCGACAAGGACCGGGAACCACTGTATGAGCTAGCGGCCGAACCGCAGCTATGGAGCCAGCGCATGGCGCTGGTTTCCACGTTGGCCTTCATCCGAAAGAATCAGTTTGCCGATACCTTTCAGATAGCTACTCAACTCCTCTCCCACCCCCACGATCTGATTCACAAAGCCATGGGATGGATGCTGCGCGAAGTGGGCAAGCGGAATGAGGATGCCCTAGAAGAATTCCTAGCCGACCACCGGGGCCAACTACCTCGCACAGCCCTACGCTACGCCATCGAGCGGCTCCCACCCGACCGGCGCCAGTTCCACATGCGTAAAGTTTAGCGCCACAAAAAAGGCCAAGCAAACTGCTTGGCCGATTGAAACACAATTACTTTTGGCTGGCTCGGAATAGCTTTTGCTTTTCGTCTTTGGAAAGGCTTTCGTAGCCAGAGCGCGAAATTTTATCCAGAATGTTGTCGATGTCGTTTTGCTCGGGCTTCGGCATGGGGCCTTTCTTGGCGGAAGCCGTTGTGCTGCCGCCGCGGTGAGTTACGCGCAAGCGCGGTCGCCCCGAAAGCAAAGCTCCAACCCAGTCGCCAATGGCTTGCACGGGTGTGCCCAAGTCGCGGCCTCGTTGCAATTGCTTGATGTATAGGAAGCCTAGTAGAGCGCCGCCAAGGTGCGCAATTTCGCCGCCCGCGTTGCCTTTATCTAGGCTAGCTAGTGACACCAGCACTACTACGGCTGCAATGTATTTGATCTTAACCGGCCCAATTAGAATGACACTAAAGGTGTAATCGGGCAGCAGCGTCGCGGCACCTACGATGATAGCCACCACACTAGCCGAAGCCCCATATAAAATGGAAGGCCGGCCCTGAAAAACAGGCAGCAAATTAAAAGCCAGCAAATACAGCATCACGCCCGCCAGTGCACCCAACACATAGAGGCTAACTAGCTTTCGGTCGCCGAGATACTCGCGCACTAGAGAGCCGAACCAGTATAGGTTCAGCAGGTTAAACAAGATGTGAAAGAACCCAATGTGGGTGAAGCTGTAGGTGAGAAGCGTCCAGGGCCGAGTGAGCAGCAGCATGGGTTCCGAGGGCACAGCAATCCACTCCAGCACCAAACCCTGGCGACTCGAGCCAGTGGTAACGAACATAACTGCACCGAACAGTATCAATACGACGAACACTATCGCATTAATCAACAGCAGCTGATTGAGCGCATTGTCGCGTCGACTGAAGGCAGTACGGATATCGTTGATAAAACTCATGAGAAGAGAAGCTTAAAACAAAGAGCGCATGTTTCGGCAGGTGTGCTGGCGTGAGTTTTACTTACGCCTAAGGTCGGAAAGTTGTCCACCAAGCAGCGACACTTCACTTAACCATAATGGGTACCGTTCCGTTGCCAGATTTTCAACACGATAAAGCCAATCAACATTCCGCCCAAATGTGCAAAGTGCGCCACATTGTCGCCGGGCGTTTGGTGCAAGCCAGCATATAGCTCATAGGCAGTGTAGAGGAAAACAAACAGCCAAGCTTTGATAGGAAACGGGATGGGAAAGATGAAAAGAGTCTGCTGCGGAAACAAGTAACCAAAAGCAAACAACACCGCAAACAAAGCCCCCGACGCACCCAACATCCCAGCTACTGGGCTGTTCACCGACTGGTCGTATATAGTGTCTACGGCCTCTGTGGCCATCGAAACCAGCTTCTGGTCGTTGGGGGTACGTTGGAGTTGGGCGGCAACCTGTTGGTAAGATTCGCCAGCGTTTGGAAGATGTTCGCGGAAGAAGTCGGCGAAGGCAACCCCTGAGGGCTCCTGGTGAAATGCCATGCGGTCTACGTTCATCTGGTACAGCTCATAATTGCGCACTCCCTCGTAAAGCACGCCTGCTCCTACACCACAAATCAGCCAATACGTCAGGAAACGCTTAGGCCCCCACACGTCTTCCAAAGAAGCCCCAATGAACACCAAGCCCAGCATGTTGGACAACAAGTGCCCGATACCACTGTGCATGAACATATACGTCACAAACTGCCATGGCTTGAAATACACCGAGCCAATTGGGTACAAGGCCCCCATCACCGTAAGTTGAGCGCCAAGCTGGCTTTGCAGGAAGAACACCAGCACGTTGATGATAAGCAAGGTGCGGACAGTAGGGGTAAGTCGGAACATGAATGGCTTGGTTGAGTCGCTGAGGTATGCTGGGTTATTGGGAGTTCATTGCTGCTAACGCATTGACTGGCTCTTACGCTGATTGAGGCGATTTGGCCGGACTACCTGAACAGTCCGTCAAATCACCGTCTTTTCAACGGTTGTCTGCTCGAATCAGCGCGTTATACTCGGTAAAATCTCACTTAACCTACTCAGCGCGTAAAGAAGGCTTGCAGCTGGTTCATTTCTAGCATTACCAAGGTCCGGCGGCCGTCGGGCGTGTAGCCGGGTATTTGGCAAGCAAAGAGCCGATCCACTAGGGCCGTCATTTCAGTGTCGGAGAGGCGGGCGGTGGCGGCGGTAGTGGCCACGCGGCGAGCCAGCGCGCGGGCCATTTGCTCGCGGCGCTCTAGCTTAACCGGACCCGCGCTGTTGCGGAATTGCTCGATCAGGCTTTCTAGCAATTCTTTTTCGTCGCGGGCGGGAACCTCGGCCGGAATGCCTTCTACAGCAATTGTGTTCTTACCAAAGTCTGAGAACCGGAACCCTAGCGCACGTAAGGCTTCCTCTACTTCTCGCAGCACAGCAAAGTCCTGGGGCGAGAAAGTGACCGTACGCGGAAACAACAACGTCTGGGACGTGCCTGTTTCGCGCTCTAAATCCTGGGCATATTGCTCGTAGAGAATCCGCTCCCGCGCTGCCGCCTGATCAATCAGCATCAACCCCGACTTAACGGGCACCAGCAGGTACTGCTGATGGAGTTGCAACACCTTGCCGCCGGTGCTGCCACTGCTTTCACGCAGGGGTAACTGAGGCGGCGCAGCAGGCGTTGCGGACGGTAGTACGGGCGCAGGAATAACAGGCGGCTTAGCGGCCACTGGCTCCGGAGCCTCTGCGGCAGTTTGCGCAGCCGTGAGGGCCGACGCCGACGGAACCGGTACCCCAATGGCCGTAGCCTCGCGCTCTACATCGGGCACGTTGACTTGGCTTAGCGACTTATAGAACTCCTCTAGCTCGCGCTTGGCTTGCTCGGTAGGCCGGGGCGGTACCTGCCGCTCGTACGCATCGGAGCGTTGAGTGCCGCTAGAATTGCTGTTGCTAGTGCGTGGCTCCCGGGGCGCCGGCTGTGCTGCCTGCGAGGCCGCCGACGCCAAGGCATCGGGCCGGAAGTTGTTCGGGTCAAAGGTGCTTTTCTGGCTACCTCCTAGGTTTAGGGGCTGAATGGGCGCAAAGTTCACGTCGCCCTCGAAATCCAAAGAGGGCGCCATATTGTGCAATCCCAACGACTGCTTCACCGCGGCGCGCACAATGGCGTACACCGTTTTCTCGTCCTCGAACTTGATTTCGGTTTTGGTAGGGTGCACGTTGATGTCAATGGACTTCGGGTCGAGGTCCAGAAACAGCACGTAGAACGGGTACGTGTCTTTGGGCAGCAACCCCTCGTAGGCCGTCAGCACAGCGTGGTTGAGGTAGGCCGAGCGAATGAAGCGGTTGTTGACGAAAAAAAACTGGTCGCCACGGCTTTTCTTGGCCGATTCCGGCTTGCCAATGAAGCCCCGGACGGTAATGAACGGCGTTACTTCTTCGCATGCTGCTAGTTGCTCTTTATAGCCGTTGCCAAGCAAGCTCACAATACGCTGGCTCAGCTTGCCCGACGGCAGGTTGAACACTTCGAGGTCGTTTTGAAACAGCGAAAACGCTATCTGCGGATTAGCCAAGGCAATGTGCTGAAACTCGTCGAGGATGTGCCGCATTTCCACGGCATTGCTCTTGAGGAAGTTACGGCGGGCCGGCACGTTGAAAAACAAATTTTTCACGCTGATGCTGGTGCCATCGGGGCACGCTACGGGTTGCTGGCTGGTGATCTGCGAGCCTTCCACGAGTAGCAGCGTGCCGGTGTCTTGGTCGCGGGGCTTGGTGCGCAGCTCCACCTGAGCTACGGCCGCAATAGAAGCCAGCGCTTCGCCCCGGAAGCCGAGCGTGCGAATACGGAACAAATCGTCGGTGGTCCGGATCTTACTGGTAGCGTGGCGCTCGAGGCTCATGCGGGCATCGGTGGCACTCATGCCCGCCCCATTGTCGACCACTTGAACCAGCTGTTTGCCGGCATCTTTGATAATAAGTTGAATTTGGGTAGCGCCCGCATCGACGGCGTTTTCGAGCAGTTCTTTTACTGCCGAGGCCGGGCGCTGCACCACCTCACCAGCCGCAATTTGGTTGGCCAGATATTCGGGAAGCAGCTGAATTATGTCGGCCATGCCAGTGGAAGAAAAAATGTACGAAAGGTGAAAATGAACACGTTAGTCTGTGGAAAAATTGCATTACGGCGGTGCTTCTACATCCAGCCACCAAAATTTATCCGTAGATTTGCAATCAACATTCGTGTGTGAAGCGTTGTTCGGACTCCCGAATCAAGGCTTTGGGAAGAGTAGTAGAAAGGATGCCGCGGCCCCGTCTCATCGACCGCCGGATGATCTGATCCGCTCTCTTTTTCTTACACGGATTTAGGCAAAAGTAGGGCGAATTCCGCTTGCTTTCAACCAGAGTATATCACGCCAGAATTATCAAGGGAGCCGATGCTCAAGGATTTTCGGATTAGACTCTTACTGTTGCTTTTGGCCGCGACGGGTCTACTCATAACATCGGCAGTGCCCTACGACGATGTCGCCCGGCCCCGGTCAGTAGCCGAGCAAAACTGGGTGGATAGCGTGTTCACCTCGCTCACGCCCGATCAGCGCCTCGGCCAACTGTTTATGGTGGCCGCTTACTCCAATAAGGACAAGCGCCACGCCCAATCCATCGAAAACCTGATCCGCAACCAGAACATTGGTGGGCTGATGTTTTTGCAGGGTGGGCCGCGCCGTCAGGCAGCCCTTACCAACCGCTACCAAGCTGCCGCCAAGGTTCCGCTCCTGATTTCGCTGGACGCCGAGTGGGGCCTCGACATGCGCCTGGATTCGAGCATGCACTTCGCCAAGCAAATGACGCTGGGCGCCATGGACGACGACCAGTACGTGTACCAGATGGGCCGCGAAATCGCCTTGAAGATGAAGACGCTCGGGGTGCACATCAGCTTTTCGCCGGTGATGGACATCAACTCCAACCCCGACAATCCCGTCATCGGTAATCGGTCATTCGGTGAAGACAAAGAACAAGTAGCCAAGCGCGGCATCCAGTACTTACGTGGCCTCCAAGACCACGGCATTATTGCTGTAGTGAAGCACTTCCCTGGCCACGGCGACACTGATGTGGATTCGCACGTTGCGCTGCCCGTCATCAACTCCGACTTGGCCCACCTCACCAACGTGGACTTGTACCCCTTTCAGCAGGCCATTCAGTCGGGCGTGATGGGCGTGATGGTGGGGCACCTCTACATGCCGCTCTTCGATACGGTACGTTCGGTGAGTGCTACCGTATCGCGCAACCTCGTCACGGGTTTGCTGAAAGAGAAGATGGCCTACAAAGGGCTGGTTTTCACGGACGCGCTCAACATGAAGAGTGTATCCAACCTCTACAAACCGGGGCAACTAGACGCCCTAGCCCTGCTGGCCGGCAACGACGTACTGCTCTTCTCGGAGGATGTGCCAGTGGCTTTGACCAAGATAAAGGAAGCCATTGCTGCCGGTACCATCTCGCAGGAAGACGTAGACCAGCGGGTGCGCAAGATTCTACGCGCCAAGTTTTGGGCCGGCCTCAACCATATCCAGCCCATCGATGTGCGCAACCTGATGACCAACCTGAACCGGCCTCAAAGCCGAACGGTGGCGCAGGAAATTTTCGAGCACGCCACTACTGTCGTCAAAAACCAAGACAACCTTCTCCCCTTCCTACGTCTCGATACATTGCGCGTAGCCACTGTTACTATTGGCGCGGGCACAGGCAGCACGTTAGGCGAAATTATGGGCAAGTACCAAAGCGGCCCGGTGTATCCGGTGCCCAACCGCTACGCCCCGGACACCACCTTTGCCCGCTTGCTGCCACGTTTGGCTCCTTACAATACGGTGGTTGTGACGCTGCACAACATGAACAACACGCCCACCCATAACTACGGCATTGGGGATGGAGCGCTCAAATTCATCAAAGAGCTTCAAGCCAACCCAAAGATTAAAACGGTAGTGGTAGCCATGGGCAATGCCTATGCGCTGAAGTATCTGGATAGTGCGCGCACGTTGGTTTGCGGCTATGAAGACACCTACGCAGCGCAGCTCGTGGTGCCGCAAGTGCTGTTTGGGGCACTGCCCGCCAAAGGCCGCCTGCCCGTAACCGTCACGCCAGAGCTGAAAGCCGGCACTGGCATCCCAACTCCTGACCTGCGCCGTCTCCGCTATGCTACACCAGAAAGCGAAGGACTCGACTCGAAAGTGCTGGCTCAAATCGATAATATTGCGCTGGAGACGGTTGCGTACGCAGCAGCTCCCGGCTGCCAGGTAATTGTGGCTAAGAATGGGGCCGTAGTATTCGACAAAAGCTACGGGTACTGCACCTACGACAAGACGCAGCCGGTAAACGAGAGTACCTTGTACGACCTAGCCTCTGTGACCAAAGTAGCGGGCACCTTGCAGGCCATCATGTACCTTAAGGACCAAGGCACCCTGAATCTGGACAGCAAAGTATCGTCGTATCTGCCTGAGCTCAAGCAATCCAACAAGAAGGACATGACAGTACGCGAAGTGCTGTTGCACCAAGCAGGTTTGAAAGCGGGTATTCCGACTTGGGAGAAAACCATAACCAAGACCGGGCCGAAGCCCACTTTTTACGCCAGTACTAGCGCTACGGGCTTCCCCAACGAAGTAACGCCTTCCCTTTTCAGCGTCCAGACTGCTGAAGATTCGGTGTGGCTGTGGGTGCAGCGCTCCAGCTTGTTGCCAAAAGTAAAAGGCAAATATCCGGTTGAGTACAGCGACTTAAGCTTTATCATCCTGAAGCGGGTAGCAGAAAAGCTGCTCAATCAGCCCATCGAGAACTTCTTGGATCGGCAGTTCTACAAGCCGCTGGGCTTGGGCACGATGACCTACAACCCGCTGGCCAAGTTTCCGCAGTCGTGCATTGCGCCCACCGAAAACGACACGTATTTCCGTCGTACGCAATTGCAAGGCACCGTGCATGACCAAACGGCGGCTATGATTGGTGGAGTTGGCGGCCATGCGGGTTTGTTTGCCAATGCCAACGACTTGGCGATTCTGATGCAGATGAACCTGCAAAACGGCCGGTACGGTGGGCGCAATTACTTCCAAGCGCCGGTCGTGACAGAGTTTGCGCGCAGCACGGTAGCAGGCAATCGGCACGGCTTGGGCTGGGACCATGGCGACCCAAGCAAGCCTGAGGGCCCGACTTCTAACCTCTCGCCGGCCAGCACGTTTGGACATACAGGCTTTACGGGTACCTGCGTTTGGATGGACCCCGAAAACAAAATCCTCTACATCTTTCTTTCCAATCGGGTGTACCCCGACGCTGGCAACAACAAGCTGCGTCAGTACAACATTCGCACCCGTATTCACGACGTTATTTACAAGTCGCTACTGAAATCATGATTTGTTGTCTAACGCTGCATTTATCCTGACCTGCAAATGGCGGTGAGGCATCCAACCGGATGGCTTGCCGCCTTTTTTGTTTTTTGTTGTCTTTCCTAACGTGGACTGCCATTCCGACGCAGAAGCAATCTGGGTAAGATTGTTGAACAGCTTACCTCAGCTTCCTCCGGCCTCAGCATGATAGCCCACGCTGCAAAAGACAAATTCACTCTCTCTCATGAACATAGGTATCGTTTGTTACCCCACCTTCGGCGGCTCCGGCGTCGTGGCAACTGAACTCGGCAAGGCGTTGGCTCTGAAAGGTCACCGCGTGCATTTTATCACCTATAGCCAACCCGTACGCCTCGACTTCTTCAACGAGAACCTGTTCTACCACGAAGTATACATTCCGCCGTATCCACTGTTCCAGTTCCCGCCCTACGAGTTGGCACTGGCGAGCAAAATGGTGGACATTGTCCAGAACGAAAAGCTGGATGTACTGCATGTACATTATGCCATTCCACACGCCTCGGCGGCCTATATGGCCAAGCAAATTCTTATCACGAAAGGCATTCGGGTTCCCGTCATCACCACCCTGCACGGCACCGACATCACGCTCGTTGGCAAAGATGCCAGCTACGAGCCTGTTGTCACGTTCAGCATCAACCAGTCGGATGGCGTAACGGCAGTTTCGGCGGACTTGCGCAAGGAGACGTACGCTTACTTTGCCATCGAGAAAGACATCGTAGTGATACCGAATTTCATCAACCTCGACCGGTTCAAGAAGCAAGACAAATCGCACTTTAAGGCAGCTATTGCGCCCGAAGGCGAAAAGCTACTTATCCATACGTCCAACTTCCGCTCGGTGAAGCGCGTGGAAGACGTGGTACAAATCTTTGATGGGGTACGCAAGCAAGTGCCTTCTAAGCTCCTGCTTGTGGGGGATGGACCAGACCGCCCCCGTATTGAGAAGTTGTGCCGCGACTTAGGTCTAACCAGCAATGATGTGCGTTTCTTGGGCAAACTAGAAGCCGTAGAGGAAGTGCTAAGCGTATCGGACTTATTTTTGATGCCTTCCGAGAAGGAAAGCTTCGGCCTTGCCGCGTTGGAGGCAATGTCCTGCGAAGTGCCCGTCATCAGCACCAACGCCGGCGGTATTCCGGAGCTAAATGAGCACGGCATAACCGGCATGGTCAGCAACGTGGGCGACATTGCCGATATGGTGAAAAACGCCTTGTACGTGCTAAAGGACGAGAATCTACCGCGTTTCAAAGCCGCCGCCCGCGCCCACGCCGAAACCTTCGCAACCGATAAAATAGTGCCTCATTATGAAGCCTGCTACCAACGTGCGATAGACGCGCAGTTGGCAGAGGTGTAAGTGACTATTCAGCGAAGTTAAAAAGCCCGGCCTCTTCTCAAATGAGAAGGGGCCGGGCTTTTTATTGTTGCCTCAGCAAGGCTTATAGAAACATTTTCCCTATTTCCTGCCAGCTGTGTACGCGCCGGTAGCGGGTTTCGTGGGCGTTGTGTGGGGCATCAAACAAGAGACCTTCGCCGCGGAAGCCGTCGAAGTTGAAGGCATTATCGTCGATGAGGTAGTCGGCGTTGATGATGCTCTTGTCGCCGCAGAACACGATGTTGCGCCAGGGAATGAAGTCGAAGTGCTGTTTGAGCCAGTTGTACTTGTCTACAAAGGAGTTGGGAAACTCCATGGCGGCAGTGGCAATAAACAACTCGTGGCGTTGAGCCATTTCGCGTAATACGCGCTGGCTATCGGCAATGATGGGCAGATCCTTGAAAAAGCCGGGCCGGTTAGGATATTCACGTAAGGCGGGCTTATGCTCGGGGGCTATGATGTCGCGCATCTTTCTGCCGTGCAGCTGCTCCCGGGTTATGGAGATTTCAAAATCCGTTCCATACCATTCCTGAAACCGGGAGATGGAATCGGCAATTACCTCGTCCATGTCCACGGCAATGCGTGATTTTACCATAAGTTGAGTTTAAATAACGAAGCCAAGCCCGAATGCAGAGCGGCGATACGCTTGTGATAAATGGTTGAAGCGCACAAATAAAGCGCCACTAAAACAGACCTGCTGCTTCGCGCTTTACGGCATTAAGGGCGCGTTCCGTCGGATCAACTTCCTCGTTTATTAGCGTTTCAAGGACACGCTTAGCCAATTCAGTGCCGCGGGCTTGCTGAGGCTGCGCTAGTCCTTGATACGACTTGTTGATGACAGTGAGGATGTGCTCTTTAGCGCCTTTGACTTCGGCCCACGTGTCGGGGCTCATGTAGAGTTGTTGGGACAGGTTGTGCTCGTATTCGGCCCGAATTTCTTGAAGCAAGAGACGATAATAATCGGGGGCGGTTTGGCCAGCACTCCCCAACCGAATCAGGATATTGTTGGGGGTGATGCGCTCTAGTAGCAGCGTTACGCGCTCTAGTGCCTGCAACCGCAGGGGCAACGTCGTTTTGGTTGCTTCGAGCCGCAGTTCAATTACCCGCCGTTGCTGCTCTTTCTCCAGGTATTGCTGGATCAGATAAAAAATGGAGCCGGCCACAATCAGCGCCGGCAAAATAATTTTCAGTAAGTCGAAGAGGTAAGCAGTGGTATCCATTAGAAATTGGTACAAGCCAGAAGGTAGCGCAAACGACGGCAGGTAGAAGTTACGTCGGGGCGCAACGTATTGTTGGACATCGAAAACAGGTATTTCACGCCAAAGTAGCGCATCAACACGTTCCCACAAGTTTTCGGCCGCGCAAAGATACATCGTGAACCGCAGGCATGGCTACGCTGTTATAGGCACAGAAGACCCTACTCGGGTAGTAGTATTTCGGGAACCTTGTCCGCGCAATACTACTCTACTTCGTATCTTTGCTGACATACTTCCCTAAACACGAACACACTATGGCTACCGCCGTTGCTAAGCTTGCTCCTATCAACCTCACGCCCCGCGCTTTGGAAGAGGTTCGTATTATTCTGCGCGATAAGAATGTGCCTGCTGAATACGGCCTGCGCGTAGGCGTTCAGGGCGGTGGCTGCTCGGGCATGAGTTATCTGCTCGGCTTCGATAAAGCAAAAGACCAAGACGAAACTTTCGACCTCGATGGCGTGCTGCTCATCATGGATAAAAAGCACGCCATGTACGTAATGGGCATGGAAGTCGACTTCCAAGATGGCCTCAACGCTCGTGGTTTCGTTTTCAATAATCCCCAAGCCAAAAGCACTTGTGGCTGCGGCTCGTCTTTCTCGGCCTAAAGCATTGCTTTTTGCAGTTCATTCACCTAAGACTGCTTATTCTATACTCAACAAAAGCCCTGGCCTAACGGCCAGGGCTTTTGTTTTTATATTCGGTAGGCATGGGCTATGCTTCTACTCTCTTTCTAATAAAGCAATTACCGCCGCGGGGTCTTCCACTTCGACAATAAGCTGGTTGTATTCGTCATGCACCAAGTCGATAATAACCGCATTTTCGGAGTTGTGCACGTCCCAGAAGATGCGCTTATCGTCTTGGTAGAAAGTACCTGCGGTTATCAAACCCGGTACGTGCGTGCCCGGCGCTCTAAAGCCTTTCCACCAGCCTTTTAGTGCTTCCGCATCTTGCCGGGCGCCCCGTATGTGCGCCAAAGGAATCTGAATTTGGCTTTTGAACGCCCATAGCTTGTGCAAACCTTTCACATTGAACACGGCGCTGTCACCTTCCTTGCTTACTTCGACCATACTTTTTTGGTATTGAGGGTATAAAAAATATTGCTGGTAAGTTAGCGTTTCGCTGCTTGCATGACCTAACTGAGCTTATTTCGTTTTTTCTACCTGTTTGCCTGATGCGCTACCTCTTTGCTCTCGGTATCTTTTTGTCTGCCTTCGAGGCACAGGCCCAAGCTTTCAAACCTGCTGAAATAGCCCGCTGGCAGCAGCAAGCCAAGCAAGTAACCATTGTGCGCGACAAGTGGGGCGTGCCGCACATCTACGGCAAGACCGATGCCGATGCGGTGTTTGGCCTGTTGTACGCGCAGTGCGAAGACGATTTTGCGCGCGTTGAAGACAACTACATCACGTCTATTGGTCGGCTCGCCGAAGTACAAGGCGAAGCCGCCATTTACGACGACTTGCGCGCCCGCCTGTTCATGGATAGCACGCAGGCCATTGCCATCTACCAGAAAAGCCCCACCTGGATGAAGCAATTGTTGAATGCTTTTGCCGATGGCACCAACTACTACCTCCACACCCACCCCACGGTGCAGCCCAAGTTGCTACGCCGCTTCCAGCCGTGGATGCCCCTCATGTTCAGCGAAGGCAGCATTGGCGGCAACATCAGTGTGGTATCGGTGGACCGATTAAAGGCGTTCTATAGCCAGAAGAAGTCTTCGTCGTGGATTCAGAACGACTTCGAGAAGCTAGATCGGGAGCCAGTCGGCTCGAACGGCTTTGCGGTGGCGCCGGCCAAGAGCGCCAGTGGACACGCCTTACTACTCATCAACCCGCACACGTCTTTCTATTTTCGGCCTGAAGTGCAAGTAACCAGCGAAGCCGGCCTGAATGCCTACGGCGCCGTGACCTGGGGCAGTTTTTCGTGTACCAAGGCTTCAACTCCAACTGCGGCTGGATGCACACCTCCAGCAGCGCCGACTCCATGGACGAGTATCTGGAGACGATTGAGAAAAAAGATGGCAAGTTCCACTACCGCTACGGCTCCAAGCAGCGGCCTGTACAAGTAGCCACCGTATCGATACCCTACAAGAAGGACGGCAAGATTGCGCGCAAGGAGTTTACCACTTACCGCACCCACCACGGCCCCGTGGTAGGCCAGCAAGCCGACAACAAATGGGTGACGGTGCGCATGATGGATACGCCACTAGAGGCGCTGGAGCAATCCTATTTGCGCACCAAAGCCACCGATTATGCCAGCTTCAAGGAAGTGATGAAGCTAAACGGTAACGCTTCCAACAACACAGTATTTGCCGACAGCAAAGGCACCATTGCCTACTGGCACGGCAACTTCATGCCCAAGCGCGACCCGCAGTTTGATTGGAGCCAGCCTGTGGACGGCAGCAACCCCAAAACGGAGTGGAAAGGCCTGCACAAAGTGGAAGACCTGGTGCAGGTAATGAACCCGGCCAGCGGCTGGATTCAGAACTGCAACTCTACGCCGTTTACAGTATCCGGCCCGAGTAGTCCCGCCAAGGCCAGCTACCCAACCTACATGGCCCCCGATGCTGAAAACTACCGGGGCATCAATGCCGTACGCGTGCTGAGCCGCAAGCGCACCTTCACGCTTGATACGCTGATTTCGGCGGCCAAAGACCCATATCTGGCGGCTTTCGAGGAGTTGATTCCAGCCTTAGCGAAAGATTTTCAATTTGTATCCGACGGCACGAACCCACCGGAAGGGGAAGTGGTAGAAGCTATGAAGCTACTGCGCGCCTGGGACAAGCGTTATAACAAGGCCTCGATAGCGCAAACGCTAGCCATCTATTGGGGCGAGAAAATTCAGCGCTTGGCCCGCACCCGAGTTGCCCCCGACCAACGCCTCGACTACATCAGCTTCACGGCTTTCACCATCGCCAAAACCACGCCGCAGGAAAAAGTAGCCGCCCTCCAGGAGACGCTCGACGACCTCACCCGTGACTTTGGCACTTGGAAAATGCCTTGGGGCGAAGTCAACCGCTTCCAGCGCCTCACCGGCAACATCCAGGAAACCTACGACGACCAAAAGCCGAGCTTGCCGGTAGCCTTCACTTCCTCGGCGTGGGGTTCGTTGGCAGCTTTTGGCTCGAAGACGTATCCGGGAACTAAGAAGCGCTACGGCAACGTGGGCAATAGCTTTATTGCGGTAGTGGAATTTGGACCGCGCATTAAAGCCCGTTCGGTACTAGCCGGCGGTAACAACAACCAGCCATCCTCTCCTCACTTCACCGATCAGGCCGCGCTGTATGCGGAAGAAAACTTCAAAGACGTGCTGTTCTACCCGGAAGACGTGAAGAAGTACGCGGAGAAGACATATTTGCCGGGGCAATAGGTAGCACAGCTTTAGACGGCGGTTATCACATCACTCGTCTCAAAAATCCAGCCGCTGCCCCTGCTCGGGGAATAGCAACTTCACTTGTAGTTTGTTAGCTTCCTTCAATTGCTTCCTGATAGCCGCTTCATTAGCGGCCGTTGGTTTCAGATGCGTGACGACAACGGGAAGGCCACGCAAGGCTTTTGCTCCTGCTAGCTGCCCAAGAACGCTCAACTCTTGCATGAGGCGCATGGGCGTTAGGTGACCGAATAGCTGGTTATCGGGCTGCTCGTTTGGATAGGATGCCTCGATGAAAATGGCCTTGAGTTTGCCAGCAACCACCAACGGTTGAACTGCTTGCCACAGGTCCCGCAAGTTGTGCGACTTTTCTAGCTCATCGGCTCCCGTGTCACCTAGATACAGCAGATACGCTCCCTTGCTTTCAAGTAGGAAGGCGGCGCTTTGATAGGCTGCTCCGTGGCTCAACGGGAAGCACTGCACGCTCAGGGAAGTGTGCTCAATAGCGGTTGTCTGCCGCGGTGCTAGTTCATGTAGTTGATACTTACGCAACGCCGGCGGATTGCCGCCATTCCCGAAATTAGGCCACGCATGCCAGTTGAAATAGTCTCGTTGCATGACCGTCAGGCACTCGGATAAGCCGTAAATGGGCTTCGGCGCATCGTCGGGGGCGTTGAGCAGTAAGCCGGCTACATGGTCGAGGTGGGCGTGCGAAAGTAGGTAGGCTTTGATATAGTTGCGCAGCACAGTATCTGCTTTCACAGAAAACACCTTGTTGGCAATAGCTTTTTCTATGCCTTGGTGTAAGCTTCCCGCATCGAGGGCAACATAGGATGTAGTGCCGACCGGCGCTACCAGATACGCCGAAAGGTTGCCTTCATCGAGGCCGCCTTTCACCCCGAGTGGAACCACGGTAAAAGAGGTGGATTGCTGCGCAAACGCTTGGGGCAACAACGTATTTAGTAGCAATAGGAAGCTCCAACAGAAAACACGCATAGCTGTTGCGGCAAGGGAAAATTATCTAAGATCAGTTGGTCGGCTCTGCCACTCCTCTTTCGTCATTTCGAACCGTACCTCACCACTAGCCGTGTGACCCGTTTCTCGCCAGCCCTGGCGCCGGTAAAACTCCTCAGCTCTGGTACCGGGGCCCGTGCTGAGCCATACGGCCTCCGATGTCTGCGCGAAGTACCAGTCTAGCATCAGGCGGTGCAGACGCTTTCCTATCCCGTGGCCAACATATTCGGGGCGTAAGAACAAGGCCCATATGCTATGGTCCTGCAAATCGGCAATGGCAAAGCCTATTATCTGCCCATCTGTCTCGCACACCCACCCTTTGCCCCGGCGGGTGAGGTAGTCTTCGGTATCTGCTACGGTAACCAACGCGCGGTTATGCAGCACGTTTTCGGTCACAGAATACCGCACATCGAACAGGGCTGGAATATCGGCGAGTTCTGCTTCGCGGTAGTGCATGCGTTAAAGATGAGCCGGAAAGCTTGCCTTGCAGTGTTACTGTGCTGAGCCGTTGTTCAGGTTAGCTGAAATCGTAAGGGTAGCCGATTTCTTGCAAATCGGTTTCTAGTTGCAGCCAATCGGCTACGTTATCCACCAAGGCTAGTACCATGGCTTTCGTTAGGGGTTCGCCTTGGTAGATTTGCGAAACGGTTTTTAGGTCAAGGGTTTGCTCGGTTTCATCGAAGTACTCGGTAGCCCACTCGATGTAGGTTTGCGGCTGGTTGTCGAAGATGTAGAGCATATCTTCGGAACCATCCTCTTCGTTTTCGAGAGGCCCCGTCTGCCAGCCGTAGCGCGGCGTGTACCAGAGACAGAACGTGGTACCAATGGAATTTACTGGCTCGCCGAATACGAATTCATCGAATATTTCGGGCAGGCCACGGGTAACGCGGGCTTTGTCAGGCTGCTCTAGGCCGTCGGCATAGCCGTTTATCACGCAGCCTTCTTCTTTGAATAGCACGACCATTTGGTCGCCTTCGCCGTCGTTCATTTCAAAGAACTCTTCCCCCTTGTCCCAGTTGGCATCATAGGTATGATAACGGTATTCCGTCTCCGGCGAGTTGATGGCATCGAGCACGGCCAACGCTTTGCAAAGGCGCTGCAGGGTCTTGTTGTCGGGAAGTGCCGCGTAGTTCTGCGTGGAGAGTATGGGCTGCATAGGCTGTAGAGCTTGTGCTGACATTGGTTTTTAGCAAAAGTGCTAGTGCTTACTGATTCTGGCGCGACTAGCAGTAGTCTACACAAAGGTGCACCTTGCTGCCCAACTCGCAATCAGGAAAGTTTCTGGCTACTGCTACCGCACTCAATAGGTTTTGGTCATGTCGGTGGGTATCACCAACACAAAATCGGCTTTCTGCTCGTTTTCCTTGTCTAGCTTGCTTAGCTGTTCCTGCGAAACCGTACTGATGGTAAGCACCTTCAGCTTCGGGTTGGTTTGACGCAAATAAGCAATGATGCCGTCGTGGTTGTCGGAGTGGTAGCTGCCGTTGAGGTGTAGCAGCAACTGGCCTTCGGCGCGGGCTTGGGTTAGGAAGTGCGCCATGGTGGCGTCTTTCAGAGCTTGTGCCTGAATAATGTTCTGCACGCCAGCCGCGTGGGCAGCGTCGCCGCCAAACATCTTCGCCATATTCTTGTAGCCCGGCAGTTCATAATCAACCGTGATAGGCAAGGGCGCCATCCAGGCTTTTTCCTCGGCGGGTAGCTCATTCAGGGTTACGAGGCTGCCTTTAGCTACTTGGGAAGCATAGCGCCGGGGCACGTTGGTACCAACTACTCGAAACTTTTGCTGCTTAGCCAGTTGCAACAGGGGCTTATAGTCGGTGCCGTAGTTGGGCCAGGGGCGGCTTTGCTCCTCGAATGCCTTATCGTCAAGCTCTCCAGTGGTATACTGATCGACCAGCGGCTGCACGTCGCGTTCCAGCATTTCCATGCCGAGCACAAATTGCCCTTGCTTGAGTTGAGCTAGATCTTTGGTGAGTTGCAGTTCCAGCCAGTGTCCCATGGGGTCGTTGTGCTGCTCACCGAAGAACACCACATCGGCTTTCGCCAGCTCTTTGAGCATCTTGTCGTAGTCAGTGGCTTTACCAGTGGCCGTGAAAAGGCGGTAGGCGGGCTTGTCGATGGCGGTGAAACTGGAAAGGCAAATAATGGCCAGCCAAACGGCAAGGGGCCGCAAAAACTGTTGGGCTCGGGGTTGTGCGTACATATACGAAGATACCCACCGACTGCGGGAAATGTTATGGAACAGGTAGTAGGTTTGAAACGAGAAAAGCCCTGGCACCACCGGCACCAAGGCTTTTCTGTGTAACAAAAGTCTAGTCTGTACTAGCCTTTGTAGAACATCCAGCGCGACAATTCGCGGTAGTTTACCTTCTTACCGTACATCAGCACGCCCACCCGGTAGATGCGGCTAGCCACCCACGTAGTGAACATAAACCCGCCCACCAGCAACGCCGCCGACAATAGTAGTTGCCAGAGCGGCACCCCGAAAGGCAAGCGCATGACCATGGCAATGGGCGAAGTGAACGGAATCATGGATAGCCAGAAGGCCAGTGGGCCATTCGGGTCACCGTTGATAATTACGTTGATACTAACAATGTAGCTCAAGATAAGCGGAATCGTAACGGGGAACATGAATTGTTGCGCATCGGTCTGGTCGTCGACGGCGGCGCCAATGGCCGCAAACATCGATGAGTAGAGCAAGTAGCCACCCAAGAAGAAGAACAGGAAGCCCCGACGATAGAGGCCACGGGCAGGCCATCGAGGAAGCTCCAGGGGCTGCTGGCTTCCGCCGTGGCCGGGGTTACGACGGGCGTAGCATCAGTAGTAGCCGCAGCCTTATCACGCGCTGCGGCTGCTTCCTGAATACCTGCCGCTGCCGCTGCAGGTGGCGACTTTTTAATCGAGTCTGTTAGCAAAGGCGCCGCCAGCGTCGTCAACCCCCACGACAGCACGATCCATAAGGCAAACTGCGTGAATACCACCGCCGCAATACCCAGAATCTTGCCCATCATTAGTTGAAATGGCTTCACCGAGGATAGCATCACCTCCATGATCCGGCTAGACTTCTCTTCGCTCACGCCGCGCATCACCTGCACGCCGTAAATAAAGATGAACATGTACACCAGAATCGAGAGAATGTAGGCGGCCCCGGTAGTAGCGCCCACGTTGTTTTTGCGGCCTCCCTGCTGCGTCAGGTCCACAGCATCCAGGTCCACATTCGCCTGCAGATTGTCGATAGTGGTTTGGTTGAGACCTGAGCGGCTCATCTTCAGCTCACCTACCGCTTTGTTTACCGCCTTCCGAATTGTGCTTTGGCGCTTCAAACTCACGTTGCCATCGGCAAGCAGCTGAATGCCTTTGGTATCGTCCATCGTGAAGCTCGGCGGAAAATAGAGCAGCGCATTTTGCTTGGGCTTCGCTTTCTTGAATGCCTGCGTGGCCTCAGCCAAAGAACTTCCCGTGGCAGGCACAAACCGCACGTCGTCGGTGCCGGCAAGTTGCTGCAATAAACGCTGCCCACTTTGGTCGAACACGGCTACCACGTCGGTATCCGAAGAACCCGACAGCTTAGCAATGCCTACGGTAGTGCCCGCCAGCAGCAGCGGCGCCAGCAACGACATAATCAAAAAACTCTTTTTCCGCACTCGCGTCAGGTATTCGCGCTGCAGAATCAACCATATTTTATCCATGAGTACTAGCGTGTAATCGTTGAAGTCAGCTTGAACAAGGAAGTACTAAGCCGGGACGTTTTCCACTAGGCTTTCGGGCATAGTTTCCTGCACCCGGCGAATGAAGATGTCGTTAATACTCGGGATTTGCTCCCGGAAAGCGTGCACTTCCACGTTGTTGATGAGGTAGCGCAGCAGGTCGTTGGGCGTGGTGTTGGCGTGCAGTTTTATTCGGTCGTAGAAGTGGCCGTTTTCGCGCTCTTTGTGTTCCAACACTTCAAAGTCGGGGTGCGTTACCATGAGTCGGCCACGGCCCTCTACCACGTAGGTCTGGGTTTTGAAGGTATTCTTGATGTCCCGAACCGAGCCATCGAGCACCTTACGCGAGCGGTTTATCAGGGCAATGTTGTCGCAGAGTTCTTCCACCGATTCCATGCGGTGGGTACTGAAGATGATGGTGGCACCTCGCTCGCGCAGCTCCAAGATTTCGTCTTTGATGAGGTTGGCGTTGATGGGGTCGAAGCCCGAAAATGGCTCATCGAGAATGATGATGCTCGGCTCGTGCAACACGGTAGCAATGAACTGCACTTTCTGCTGCATGCCTTTGCTGAGGTCTTCCACGTTCTTGCTCACCCACGGACGCAGTTCCAACCGGTCAATCCAGTTTTTGATGCGCTGGGTGGCATCGGCTTTTGTAAGGCCCCGGAGCTGCGCTAGATACAGCAATTGCTCCCCTACCCTCATCTTTTTGTATAGACCCCGCTCTTCCGGCAGGTACCCAATCTGGCCGATATGCTGGGGAGTGAGCTTTTCGCCTCGAACTCGGATTTCGCCGGAATCAGCGCCCGTAATCTGGGTGATGATGCGAATCAGCGACGTTTTGCCGGCCCCGTTTGGGCCAAGTAACCCGAAGATGCTTCGCTCCGGAATGTCGAGGCTGACGCCATTAAGGGCGACGTGCGCGGCATACGCCTTGTGCACATCAATAGCTTGTAGAATAGGTTGCACAGCTGGAAAAGGAAGAATGAGAGGTGAACGTTAAATGTAGCGGTTTTCCTATGCTTACAGGACCAGAAATCAGTTGAATGATCAGGTTCATTCCTCTAGCTCCTGCAGCATACTTTCTAGCCGGTCGAGGTGCTGGCCGTAGAGGCGCTGCAAGTACCAGTGGGTAAACCACCGCATGGCCATGTGCGTCAGCGCCCATACTGCTCCATAAGCGACCACCAAAATCGTTAGGCCAAGCAGCATTTTCTGGCCCGAAAACTTTTCCGTGATGCGCCCACCAACGAAAAACAGCCCGATAATAAAGGAAACAGGCAACGACCACATGGTTGCTTGATAATAAAGCTTCACCAATCCGCGCAGGCTACTTATCTGCCGCGCTACATGCTCGCGTAGGGCCCCACTGGCATCACTCAAGCAGTGCAGCACATGCAGCTTTTTGCGGAAATAAAAGCCGCTACTCAAGCACATAATTATCAGCCAAACAAGCAGTGCGCGGGTATAGGGCTGCTGCGTAACCAGCAGTACTGCCCCACAAATCAGCAGGCACAGTACTACAAAAGCTATTTCCAGCCACGCGTTGCGGCGCATTTTACTCACAGGGTTTTTGGAGCCGTTAGCCAGCATTTTAGTTAAGACCGCAGTATCGAGGCCAACCGGCGCTTCGGCTGCAGTGGGCAGCTTCCAGCTACGACGAAAATCATCAAGTTCCATTAGGCGGGTTGGGTAAGCAATTGGCGAAGTTTTTCTTGCACGCGGTGCATTTTCACGCGCACATTATTCTGCGTGATGCCGAGTATTTCGGCCATCTCTTCGTAGGTGCGCTCCTCCAGATAGAGCAACACAAACGCCTTGTCTACTTCCGATAGCCGGTTGATAGCCCGGTACAGGGCCGCCATTTCTTCGGGTTCATAACCGATGGGCTCGGCAGCTTGTGCTAAATGCAGCGCCTCGCCCTCCAGGCTGGCAGGCTGTGGCCTACGGGTGCGCTGCCGCAGATTGCTAATGGCTACGTTTAGCGCAATACGGTATAGCCATGTGCTGAGCTTAGCGCCTTCTTGCGGCACATATTTCGGCCAAGCCCGCCAGAGTTGCAGCACCACCTCCTGAAACAAATCTTGCCGATCATCGGCATCTGCGCAGTACAACCGGCACACCCGCCGCAATAGCGGCTGATACTCGTTGATAACGGCAACAAAATCAGTAGAGGGCGCAGCGGGGCTCATGCGGGCAGCAGTTTCATAGCGTATATCGGCGGCCCAACGCTAGCATTACATAGGAGATGCAAAATTTTTTATCGGTGCCTTAAAGCTTTATTTCAGATGCTATCAAAGCTCTTAGTGCGCTCAACAAAAGCACACGCTACTTCACTAAATAACTACAGCAAATCCTCGCCTTCCCAAAGCTGAGCATAAATAAAACACTTGCTTCCTGTAATGCTACCAATGTAGCATCGATATAGATAGTGAATTTATCTTCCATCTATCTCACCGCTTTTCCTATGGCAACCCTCTTCAACTTGTCATCCGCTCATGCTAGAAATCTGCCGCTACTTAATCTACTAGCTTTCAGTGTTGGCGCCTTGCTAAATTGCTTCAACAGTCACTTCTACCAAGCATGTATTGGTGCCTCCTTAGGGCTTTGCTTGAGTTTAGTATTTGCCGCCAAGCAGTACAGCAAACCTCTGCTTACTTGGGTGGCCGGTGCCGCATCACTTATGGCGCTGTTGCTCATGGGCCTAAAAATGCACTCCCACTACGTAACCACTCAGGCGTATCGCGCGCAGCAGGCTCAGATTCGATAACATAGTAATGTTCGACTGCGCTATAAATAAAAACGCCCACTCTCCATTAAAGGAAAGCGGGCGTTTCTGTTAAGCAGCAACTGTTAGCTCAGGCGCACCTATTGGAAGTACTCCTTCACTTTTTCGAAGAAGCCTTTCTCGTTCTTACCGGGATTTGGAGTGAAGTTTTGAGCGTTACGCAGTTTTTCTAGCAACTCCCGCTCTTCGCCCGTCACGTTCTTCGGCGTCCAGACACTAAGGTGGATCAGTTGGTCGCCGCGGCCATAGCCGTTGAGGTCCTTGATGCCTTTACCGCGCAAGCGCAAGATTTTGCCAGGCTGCGTGCCCGGGTCCACCTTGATTTTCACCTTGCCTTCGATGGTTGGCACCTCGATGCTAGCGCCAAGGGCGGCATCCACGAACGAGATATACTGCTCGAACATGATGTTGTTGCCGTCGCGCTTGAGCTGCTCGTGGGGCTCCTCCTCGATTTGGATGAGCAAGTCGCCGGGCACGCCACCCCGCTCGGGGTAGTTGCCTTTGCCGTTCATGCTCAATTGCATGCCCTCAGCCACGCCAGCCGGAATGTTGATCGGAATAACCTCTTCGTGCAGTTGCCGACCTTCACCCTGGCAAACGTCGCACTTGCTGGTTACCACTTTGCCTTCGCCGTCGCAGGTAGGACAAGTAGAGGCGCTTACCATTTGGCCGAGCATAGTGTTCACTACCCGTTTCACCTGGCCTTGGCCTTGGCAAGTGCCGCAGGTTTTGAGGTCAGTACCGTTTTTGGCGCCGGTACCAGAGCAAGTATTGCACGCTACGTAGCGCTTCACCTTGATCTTCTTCTCAACGCCATTGGCTACCTCTTCCAGGTCTAGCTTCAGCTTGATGCGCAGGTTGGAACCCTTGCGCACGCGCCGGCCTCCTTGCCCACGGCCACCACCGCCAAAGAAGCCCTCGAAGCCTCCCTGTCCACCACCGCCAAATATATCGCCGAAGTGACTGAAGATATCTTCCATGCTTGGGCCACCGCCGTTGCCGCCCATGCCCTGGTGACCATACTGGTCGTAGCGGGCACGCTTGTTCTGATCGGACAGCACCTCGTAAGCTTCAGCAGCTTCTTTGAACTTGTCTTCTGCCGATGGGTCGTCGGGGTTTTTATCGGGGTGATATTTGATGGCTACTTTGCGGTAGGCCTTCTTGATTTCATCCCCGACGCATTTTTTGCTACGCCCAGTACCTCGTAATAATCTCGCTTCGTTGCCATGTTGTGTAGTAGGTAGTAGGTATTGGATACCAGGTATTGTGCTTGCAGTCGTAGCGGTTGCGCTTTGGCTGCCGCCTAGTACCCGATACTGATTACCAGGTAATTACTGGCCCAATACCACTTTTGCGTGGCGGATCACTTTATCGCCAAGGTAATAACCACGTTCTACCTCATCCACGATTTTGCCTTTTAACTCTTCCGTTGGAGCCGGAATCTGAGTAATGGCTTCGTGCAAATCTGGATCAAACGCGCTACCCTTTGCCTCCATAGGAGCGAGTCCTTTCTGGTTCAGGGTTTTTTGGAGCTTATTATATATAATGTCGATGCTCTCGCGCACAGCGCTAGCATCGTCTGTGTCTTTGGTGAAATTGCGTGCCCGATCGAAATCGTCAAGAGCCGGCAACAAAGCTACCATTAGCTCCTGGTTGGCCGTTTTGAACAAGTCAGCCCGCTCTTTTGTCGTGCGACGCTTGTAGTTCTCGAACTCAGCCGCCAAACGCAAGTACTTATCTTTAAGCTCGTTTAGCTCAGCGTCAGGTTTGGCGCCATCTACTTTCGCAGTGCCCTCTCCTTCATTTAAAACCGATGTCTCATTATCGGTCATTTCGCCAGCCACTTGCTCTGGATCTACGGCCAGGTTGTCGTCCTGGGGCACATTGATATCGTCAGCCATTTTATTGAATATTCGTCGAAACGGGTTTTTCACTTTGTTTTAAGCCAGATGGCAAAAGTTTCGGGCAAGGAGTTTGCCAAAGCCATTTGTGCTGCCATTGTGACACAAACAAATGCTTAACTGAAATCAGCCTATTCTATTTTTTCCGTAAGTACATCAACACCCTCGCAGCAGGTTCCTTTATACCCCCCAAATTGGCTATTTGTACAACAATAAATTTAAATCATCATAGAAATATTATAACACATTGACATTGTTGTATCTACCTTTCGCTATACATTTACGTTATAAAACTTAAGCAAGATTCTATGAAATTACCATGAGGTCCTATGGAAAATTTAATGGAAAATGTTTGAAAGTTTATAAGATCTTGGTTAAATTTCAGCGTCCTAAGGAATACACTTCGCTATCGCAGCCTACGACTTAGCTATATTCTGCCATAATCAGCACATTCCACACCTCTTTCACACTTAACTTTTTATTTAACTACTACGAATGAAAGCAGTAATTTTTGCGGGTGGCTACGGCACTCGAATCAGTGAAGAAAGTGCCGTCCGACCCAAACCTATGGTTGAGATTGGAGGCCGGCCTATCCTGTGGCATATCATGAAAATTTATGCCCACCACGGTATCACCGACTTCGTCATTTGCTGTGGGTTCAAAGGCCACCTTATAAAGCAGTATTTCGCCGACTATTTCCTGCACAACGCCGACGTTACCTTCCGCATGGACCGCAACGAGATGCATGTGCACCGGGCCCATGCCGAGCCTTGGACAGTTACTTTAATTGATACCGGCCAAGAAACCATGACTGGTGGCCGTTTGCGCCGCGTGCGTGAGTACATTGGTGATAGCACATTTTGCCTCACGTATGGCGATGGTGTAGGCGACGTTGATATTACGGCCTCTATCAAACACCATCAAGAGGAAGGCGCTTTGGCCACGCTCACAGCCGTACGTCAGCCTGGCCGTTTCGGCGTATTCAACTTAAGTGATTCCTCTTCGTCAGTGCATGATTTCACTGAGAAACCCACGGGTGGTGAAACGCCATGGATCAACGGTGGCTTCTTCGTATTAGAGCCGAGCGTTTTAGATTACATTGAAGACGACGATACGGTGTGGGAGAAAGGCCCCCTCGAGCAATTAGCAGCAGAAGGTCGCCTAAGTGCTTTCCGTCACTCCGGCTTCTGGCAGCCAATGGATACGCTGCGTGACCGGAACATGCTTGAAGGTTTGTGGCAGGCAGGCAATGCCCCTGGAAAGTATGGAACGATGTGCGGACTCCTTTAGCTCCAGCAGCTCAACCCGCTAGCATCACAGTACCGAATCCGAGCAACCTTGTAACTAACTAATTCAGAATAACCCACCGTCCCTCTCTCCTACTTACCTGCTGCCACACTAGCAGACTATTTATTCCGTTTTTAGCTTACTTTTTCATGAATCGCATTCTTATCACTGGTAACATGGGCTACGTAGGCCCTGGCGTCGTAGCGCGCTTACGTCAAGAGTTTCCTCAAGCCGAGCTTATCGGCTACGACATGGGCTATTTCGCGCACTGCCTCACGGGAGCAGGTCGCCTTCCAGAAACTCGTCTCGACCGCCAAATTTTCGGCGACGTACGCCAGTTGCCTGATTCTTTGCTCCAAGGGCTAGATGCTATTGTGCATCTGTCGGCTATCAGCAACGACCCTATGGGCCAAACCTACGAGGACGTAACACTGGAAGTAAACCATGCAGCCGGTATCCAGTTGGCGCAGCGCGCCAAGGCTGCCGGTGTGCGTTCTTTTGTCTTTGCTAGCTCGTGCAGCATCTATGGAGCGGGAGGCGAAGGTGCCAAAACCGAAGATTCAACCCTGAATCCGCTTACCGCTTATGCCCGCTCTAAAGTGAAGAGCGAGCAAGACTTGCAGCCGCTGGCCGACGAGTCGTTCTGCGTTACGTGCTTGCGCTTCGCCACTGCTTGTGGTTGGAGCGACCGGTTGCGCCTCGATCTGGTAGTTAATGATTTTGTGGCCGGTGCAGTTTCTTCTGGCACTATCTCTATTCTGAGCGATGGTTCGCCTTGGCGGCCACTGATTCACGTTCAGGACATGGCGCGGGCCATCGAGTGGGCCCTAAAGCGCCCAACTACTACGGGTGGTGCCTTCCTGGCTATCAACGTAGGCGCCGACGAGTGGAACTATCAAGTGCGCGAGTTGGCCGAGGCCGTTGCAGAAGTTATTCCTGGCACTAAAGTAACCCTGAATTCTGCTGCACCACCTGACAAGCGTTCTTACCGGGTTGACTTCAGCTTGTACCGTCAGCTGGCACCAGACCACCAGCCGGTTCGCACTCTGTCGGACACACTCGCCGAGCTACGCGACGGCTTATTAAGCATCAATTTCAAGGATGCCGACTTCCGCTCTTCCGAGCTGATGCGTTTGCGCGTTATTAGCCGCCTGCAAGCAACTGGACAGCTGACCGATGCTCTCACCTGGGCTCCTCAGCCAGCACAGGCACAAAGTGCCCCAACAGAAGCCACGCTTCATTCAGCTGCTGTATAAGCAGCCTGCTCTGCCCTACTTTTGTTTTAACTCCTATTCAACATGCTATTTACCCCAACTAAGTTAGCTGGCGCCTTCATTATTGATGTAGAGCGCCGGACGGATGAGCGCGGCTTTTTCGCTCGTTCTTGGTGCGAAGATGAATTTGCTGCCCATGGCATTCATATGCCTCCGCTCCAAGCCAATGTATCGTCGAATCCACTGCGTGGTACGCTGCGTGGCATGCACTATCAACTGCCACCGCACGAAGAAACTAAACTGGTACGCTGCACTCGTGGCGCTATCTACGACGTGATTGTAGACCTGCGGGAAGAGTCGCCTACGTATGGTGAGTGGATTGGTGTCGAGTTGACCGCCGACTCATTCCGGATGCTGTTCGTACCCGGCCGGTTTGCCCACGGTTTCATCACCCTCGCCGACAACACCGACGTTACCTATCAAGTATCGGCTAAGTATGCTCCTGGTGCCGAGCGTGGCTTGCGTTGGAACGACCCAACTATTGGTATCCAATGGCCAATCGAGCCGGTCCTAATTTCAGAAAAGGACAGCAACCATCCTGACTATATGCTCACTCCACGGCAAGTTGCTGCCGCGAATTAAGAGGTATTACCAGCAATTCTGATTAGTAGAGCAGTTAGGCTAAAGCACAACTGCTCTACATCATGAATCCTGCTTGCGTAGAGATATAACCTATTGCCTCTCCCTATCAGCAGTAACTTTCGTTCCTACCACGACGAGATGCAACACCTTGCAACTCTCGTATACTAGCTGCGCCACCCAGCTATCTATCAAGTACCCTTTTGCATCCTCTTTTTCTGTTTTATGATAATTGTTGATAAAGCACTAGAACAACGGCAAAAAGCCGGAAACCCAATCCGAGTGGCCATGATAGGCGCTGGTTTCATGGCCCAAGGCGTAGCACGCCAGATTTGCCGCTACGTACCAGGTATGGAATTGGTGGCTATTGCCAACCGAACCATAGATAAAGCTCGCCAAGCTTATACCGACTCTGGTGTAACCAACATTCGGGAGGTAGGCACCCAGTCACAGCTTGAAGCTTGCATTCAGCTAGGTCAGCCCGCTATTACCGACGACGCCTTGTTGCTCAGCCGTGCCGCTGGTATTGATGCTATCATCGAAGTTACGGGTGCTGTAGAACACGGTGCGCATGTAGTGATGGAAGCTATCAAACACGGCAAGCATATCATTCTACTCAACGCCGAACTTGATGGTACAGTAGGCGCTATTCTGAAGGTGTACGCCGACCGTGCCGGTGTGGTGTATACAGTTTCCGACGGCGACCAGCCGGGCGTAACACTCAACTTGGCCCGCTTTGTAAAAGGCATTGGTGTGAAGCCCGTGCTATGCGGCAATATTAAAGGTCTGCACGACCCTTATCGGAACCCAACTACCCAAGAAGGATTTGCCCGGCAGTGGGGTCAAAACCCAAGCATGGTTACCAGCTTTGCTGATGGCAGCAAAATCAGCTTCGAGCAGGCCGTTATTGCCAACGCCTTGGATATGCGCGTTGCTCGCCGCGGCATGCTGGGCCCAACTGTTGACCCTGGCACTCCTATCGCTAAGGCAGCCGAATGGTATCCGCAGGATATATTGCTCAACGGCAGCCACGGCATTGTTGATTATGTAGTAGGTGCCGACCCAGGACCTGGTGTGTTTGTCCTCGGAACCATTGATGATCCGGTGCAGCAACACTACCTGAAGCTCTACAAACTTGGTCCTGGACCATTGTACTGCTTCTATACCCCCTACCACCTCTGCCACTTCGAAACGCCAACTTCGGTTGCCCGCGCTGTCCTGTTCCAGGATGCGGCTCTTGCCCCGGCAGGCCCAATGCGTGTAGAAGTTGTGACGGCCGCTAAGATTCCATTGAAGGCCGGACAGCAGTTGGATGGCATCGGGCACTACCATACGTACGGCCTGGCTGAAAACGCCGACGTGACGCGTGAGGAGAATCTGCTTCCTATTGGTGTGGCTGAAGGCTGCATTTTGCGTCACGACATCGAGCGTGACCAAGTGCTAACGTATGATGACGTGATTCTGCCCGAAGGCCGCCTAATCGACCAATTGCGTGCCGAGCAAGCAGCTTACTTTAATTATGCAAACACTGCTAACAGTATAGCAAATACTGAATCAGTTGCTGGCTAGCTATGAAATAGTAAGTGGCGTAAAGGGTGAAATACATCATCCTTTACGCCACTTACTGATTAAATAAACCTCGCTATTCCTTTACAAACGTTATCTCCGTTAAGATATATCCTAAATCAAGGCTAGTTCCTAACTAAGTCAGCAAACGCAGCGCACAACACGCTGCGGTTTTTTTATGAATGCAGCGCCTGCCAAATCATATCCTTCAGTTGTTGGATATTTTTATTGGTTAGACTGGAAATGAAAGCTGTGGGTATGTCCGAGGGCAATGTTTTGCGTATCTCGGCTTCTAGCTCCTCGTCCAGCATATCGGACTTGGTAATGGCCAATAGCCGGTTTTTCTCTAGCAATTCCGGATTGAATTGCTCTAGTTCGTTGAGCAATACTTTATACTCAGCCACGATGTCCGGACTGTCGCAGGCTATCATGAAGAGAAGAATGGAATTGCGCTCGATATGACGCAAGAAACGAGTCCCTAATCCTCTGCCTTCTGCTGCTCCCTCTATAATGCCGGGAATATCGGCCATTACGAAGGATTTATAGTCGCGGTAGGCTACCACTCCTAAATTGGGGGTAAGAGTAGTGAAAGCGTAGTCCGCAATTTTAGGCTTGGCCGCCGATACCACTGAAAGCAGAGTGCTTTTGCCGGCATTCGGGAAACCCACCAAGCCTACGTCGGCCAATAGTTTCAATTCCAGAATCACCCACTCATCAATGCCATCCTCACCCGGCTGCGCATAGGTAGGGGCTTGGTTGGTAGCAGATTTGAAATGGTCGTTGCCAAGGCCACCGCGGCCTCCGGGAGTAAGAATAAGACGCTGGCCGTGCTCGGTAATCTCTAGCTTTTTCTCACCGGTTTCGGCGTCGCGGGCAATAGTACCGAGTGGCACTTGGATAATGATGTCTTCGCCTTGGGCACCCGTGCGCAGGTTTTCACCCCCGTTCTCGCCGGGCTTGGCAATCAGGTGCTTTTGATACTGCAAATGCAGCAAGGTCCAGAGCTGCGAATTGCCCTCCAAAATGATATGCCCACCGCGGCCGCCATCCCCCCGTCAGGACCGCCATTGGGTAAGCCCTTAGCCCGAAAAAAGTGGTGCGAACCTGCTCCGCCCCTACCGGAGCGGCAATTGATTTTAACGTAATCTATGAAGTTGTTGGAAGCCATACCTGTACTTGGTTGCGGGTCGTTAGTTTCAAGCTGCCAATTGCCTACTATGTATAAGGCAGGCAACTTGACGCCGAGCAGTTGATTGCGCGATTTTCTAACTGACTACTTAAAAACGGTCATCCTGGGTACAGCGAAGGCTCTTTTTCGTTGCTGACCAAGTAGGCTTCTACTATGAGAAGCCGCTTTGAACAACAAAAAGAGCCTTCGCTGTACCCAGGATGACAGACGAATAGGATCGACGCCTGGGTGGCGCCGTCACAAAGTTACGCTTTTACTTCGTCGGTAGCCTGCCGAGTGTCTTCGGTGGTGGCCGCCTGGTGCTGATCGATAATCGCGCAGATCTGCTGGAAGATATCTTCAATGGCTCCGATACCATTCAAAGCATGGAATTTTTGTTGAGCTGCGTAAAAGCCAGCAACCTGAGCGGTTTCGGTGTTGTACACAGTCACACGCTTCCGAATTTTGGTTTCGTCTTGGTCGTCGGGCCGGTTGCTGGTTTTGCCGCGCTCTAATAGGCGAGTTACCAGTTCTTCTTCGGCTACTTCCAAAGCAATCATGCACGACACCCCAGTATCATAGCGTTGCATGAGGGCGTCGAGGCTCTCAGCTTGCGGTACTGTGCGGGGAAATCCATCGAAAATGAAACCCGCAGCCTCTGTATTGCTAGCCAGTTGGCTTTCGATCATACCAATCACTACCTCATCGGGCACGAGCAAGCCTTCGTCCATGAGCTTTTTGGCACGCAAACCAAGTTCGGTCCCTTGCGCAATTTGGGAGCGGAGCAAATCACCCGTCGACAAATGCACTAGATTATAGCGGGCAATTAGCTTCTGACTTTGCGTTCCTTTGCCAGCGCCGGGCGGGCCGAAAAGCACGATATTTAGCATAGCGTGTGGGTTTTTACAGGAAAAATTTAGATGGGGTTGAGAAAGATAAGCAAGTAAAGGCAAAGCCTATATGCTTGTCAGCGAATTTTAGCTGCTGTATCCAGCTCTTTTACTATACAGCTTTATAAACATCGGGGTAATTGCGCCCCAAACCGTCGAAGTCCAGACCGTAGCCTACAATAAAATCATTGGGAATGCTAAGCCCCACATAGCGAATGGACAATTCGTGCTGCAAGCATTCAGGCTTCATGAATAAGCTAGCCACCTCAAGAGAAGCCGGTTGCTTATCTCCAAGCGTATCGAGCAGCATTCGCATGGTATGCCCTGTGTCGACAATATCTTCCAGGATAACGACGTGCCTCCCCCCTATTTCTTCGGTCAGGCCTAGTACTTCTTGCACCTTGCCGGTGCTGCTAGTGCCCTCGTAAGATGCCACCCGAATAAAGGATATTTCACAAGGAATATGCAAAGCTTTCAACAAGTCAGCCGCGAACATAAACGAGCCATTGAGAACGGCCACAAACAAAGGAGTTTTGTCGGCGTAGTCTTGGTTGAGTTGAGCGGCTAGCTTCTCAATTGCTGTTGCGAGACGGGCAGCCGACAAATAAGGCTCAAACTGCTTGTTGTGCAGCGAAATATGATCCGGGTTCATCCGTGTAGGGTTGGGCCGCAGGGGAGCGGGCTGCCAAAGGTAATAGAAAAAGCCGCCTCCCCGTACCGGGGAGGCGCCTCTTCGTGTTCGGTTTCTGCCCAGTAGCCATCAGCAGCCACTAGTAGGCAACCGCTACTTGGAAATTAGAGTTGCTGATGTAACAACTCGTAGACTGCCTCGGTAGCTTTATCGGAGATGTTGGTGTAGCGGACATACGGACGGGTTTGCATCTGTATTTGGTAGTTGCCTTGGGCTGGTGCTACGCCGCGTTCTGGGGCGGCAATGTGAGGTGCAATAACGAGCGAGACAATACTCATCAGCTTGATGAGAATATTCATTGATGGCCCCGATGTATCCTTGAATGGGTCGCCCACTGTGTCGCCGGTTACCGATGCTTTGTGCGCATCAGAACCTTTGTATTGCATTACGCCATCAATCATTACACCCTTCTCAAACGACTTTTTGGCGTTGTCCCACGCCCCACCCGCGTTGCTTTGGAAGATGGCCATCAGTACCCCGCTCACGGTTACGCCAGCAAGGGTACCGCCAAGTACTTCCGGACCAAAAGAAAAGCCGATGATGATAGGCACAATCAAAGCAATAGCACCAGGTAACATCATCTCACGAATGGCGGCCTGCGTGGAAATAGCCACGCATTTCTCGTATTCTGGCCGCCCGGTTCCCTCCATGATGCCGGGAATCTCACGGAACTGCCTCCGCACCTCCTGCACCATTGCCATGGCCGCCCGGCCTACAGCCGCAATAGCCAATCCCGAGAAAATAAACGGAATCATAGCGCCTACAAACAAGCCAGCCAACACACGGGCGTTGCTGATGTCGATAGACGTGATTTTGGCAGTGCCCATGAAAGCGGCAAACAGGGCCAACGAGGTCAAGGCCGCCGAAGCAATAGCAAAGCCTTTGCCGGTAGCGGCGGTGGTATTGCCAACGGCATCAAGAATATCGGTACGCTCACGCACCTCCTTGGGCAGTTCACTCATTTCGGCAATACCACCGGCGTTATCAGCAATGGGCCCGAAGGCATCAATGGCTAGCTGCATAGCCGTAGTAGCCATCATGCCGGCGGCAGCAATAGCTACCCCGTAAAGACCAGCGCACTCAAAGCTGAGCACGATGCCGGCAGCCAGCACAATGATGGGCAGCACCGTGGATTCCATACCCACCGAAATACCCCCAATAACGGTTGTAGCGTGCCCAGTGCTGCTTTGCCGTACTATGCTTAGTACTGGCCGTTTACCCATAGCCGTGTAGTACTCCGTGATGATGCTCATCAGCGTGCCTACCACAAGGCCCACTACGACGGCATAAAAGACGTCGACGGAAGTAAAGGGAACCGAACCAGGCCGGCTAATAACCAAGTCGCCAGCTGGCAACATCCAGCGGATGATGAAGTAAGAAGCCGCCGCCGATACTACTACCGACACGTAGTTCCCAAAATTGAGGGCAGCCTGCACGTTACCGTTTTCCTTTACGCGCACCAGTAGAATACCGATCAACGAAGCGACAATGCCCATTCCCGCAATTACCATGGGAAGCAGGATAGGCGACAAACCCTGAAACTGGTCGCCACGGGCCACTACTTCACGGCCCAGCACCATAGTAGCTAAGATGGTGGCCACGTAGGAACCGAATAGGTCAGCGCCCATACCCGCTACGTCCCCTACGTTGTCGCCTACGTTGTCGGCGATGGTAGCGGGATTGCGAGGGTCATCTTCGGGAATTCCCGCTTCTACTTTGCCAACTAAGTCGGCTCCTACGTCGGCGGCTTTGGTATAAATGCCTCCACCCACGCGTGCAAACAAGGCAATGCTTTCGGCTCCAAGAGAGAAGCCTGTTAGCACTTCAAGAGCCGTTTCCATTTCGATACCATTGGCCCCCCGCTCTTACTCACCACAAATAGCTGGTAGAAAACAAGGAACAAGCTCCCGAGGCCTAGCACTGCCAGTCCTGCGACGCCCATACCCATGACCGACCCCCAGAGAATGACACATTCAATGCTTGCGAAAGGCTGGTGCGGGCGGCTTGGGCAGTACGCACGTTGGCTTTCGTGGCGATTTTCATCCCGATAAAGCCCGCCGCTGCCGATAATAAAGCACCAATTATAAAGGCAATAACAATAACAGGGCTGGACTTCTCACCGGTGCTACCCAAGTAGAAAAGAAAGGCTCCCGCAATAAGGCCGAATATGGCCATCACTTTGTATTCAGCTTTTAAGAAGGCAATGGCCCCCTCCGCAATATATCCTGCAATGGTGCGCATTCGCTCGTCGCCGGCATCTTGCCGACTTACCCAGCCCGAGCGTAGCCATGTGTACACCAAAGCCAGTACCCCCAATGCGGGCACTACGTAGAGAAAATTCATCATACAGCGGCAGTAAAAAGTGGGAGTTAGGTTGGCAGAAAACATAGAATTACACGGGTAAAATAGAGCTTTTACCCACAACTCCAACCACCTCACTCCCTAGCCTTTAACTGCACGTCTATACTTTGCGAAAATAATTTACTGATACCCTTTCTGTAATCCAGTAGAGCCCGTAGCAGGCTAAAGTGACCAATGGCACAGCAAGCCAGTAGTAGCGGTCATAAAAAACGAAATCGCCTGTTATTATTACTAGCAACCCATAGCATATCAATAGTAAAGGAAGATGATACAGATACAATGAAAAGCTAAAGATTCCTATTGCATGCATCAGCTTTATCAAAATATTTTTAGATGATACTTTATCAGCTAGTAATGTAGATATACAGAGTATAGCTAACAAAGAGGCTACTATTCCGGAAATATAACGGAGTTTAACAATTGCTAAACCTATTAATACCAAAAACAAAAAAATAACTGCAGTAAATAGTATCCATGCGGGCACTTTCTTAACAAGTTTTATTAAATCCATATTAACTACTACATCATAAAGCATAGCACCTACTGCGAAATACATATTATAAATTAATAAATAATTTAAAATGGCATTAAGACCTATTTGCTGTTGCTGCAAAACTAAACCAACCACATAAGCAATAATTGAAATTATATAATAAGCCTTGATTCGAATAAATACTATTGGCACCAATAAATAAAAGAGCGCTTCAGGTAATAGAGACCAGAATACATGGTTATAACCTACATACATTTTTTGTACTGGCATAAAAAACAAAGTTTTAATAATGCCAAATACATTAAGATGACGTAGTTCATACCAAGCTGTAGCTAAAGAGATATTCAGTTCTCTATTAATTTTATCACTCACTGCTTGGGGAGCATGAGTAGATAAAACTATTAAAGTTAAAGCTGCGAGCCCAACTGATACCAAATAAGGAGGATAAATTCGAACAATACGATTTAAGTAAAACTCTAATAAATCCCGATGCTTGCGTAATTGAGCATATCTTATAAAAAACCCAGACAGCACAAAAAAGAAAATAACCATCTCAAACCCTGCTGAGCTCAGCATATCGAGAGCAAATAAAATATATTTATTTATGTCCCAAGAAATTCTCGGAAACTTTTGCAAATACTGTTGTCCTCCTGACCATAGCACATACTTTGCATGATAAATAACCACATAAAATGCGCAGAATCCGCGTAAAGAGTGTAGAATATCTAATTCCTGGTATGTCAAGTGACGAGTCTTACCAGTGGAAACGATAGTATTAGGCAAAGCAATAGGGATTAAGTAAAACCACAAGAACCACAGAAGCCATAAAGGTATGATATTGGCTACAACTCTCTCATGAGCATCTGGTACAATGCTAGCATGCTGTTGATGTCACGCTTATCCACGATTTCATTAGGGGAATGGACGTTGTCCTCGGGCGCCCCTACGAAACACCAATCCCAAGGCTGCGCGCCGTGCTGTAGCTCCTTTGCATCAGAGCCACCGTTGCCTTCCACCTCTAGCTGATGCGGAATACCAGATGCTGCTGCGATGCGGCGGATTCGGTCTACGTAAGCGCGCCGCGGAATCAGCGAGTCCCGTAACGAAATAACTACGCCTCGACCTGGTTGCACGCCTTCGGTCACCCACGTAATATCTGAAATCAGGGCCTGCCGCACGCCGTAGGTTTCCTGAATGTATTTGGCCAGGTAAGCAACCGAGCCTCCACCATGTTCTTCCCAACAACTAAAGGCCACGATGCCGTTCTCCAGAGTTTCACAAAGGCGTAGCGCATTCCAAACACCAAGCCGGTTATCTAGGTAGCAACTCTGAACGGTGGTATCAGTTTCTCGAAAGTCACAGTAGAATGTTAGTTCAGTGCCCCGCTCAATCTCCCGGGTGAACTCATAGCCTATTTCCCCGGTTTCTTCGTCTATGGTCAATGTACAATCAATTTCACCTTGCGTATCGCGCCCAACGAGGCGGCTACCTGCCTCTACTACTGGCCCACCAATACGCACAAGTTGTTGGCCATAGCGTACGGTGAAACCAATACTGTCTAGATGAGCAAAAACTGCAGTACGTGGCGCACCAAAGACCAGCATAATGCAATCTTGCCATTCGTTTCCGGCCAGCACAGTAGGCTGCACCTGCCAACTGCTTTGGTGCTGCTCGATGTACTTCAGCAGATAACGAGTAAGCGGAGCTTCGTTTCCAGAAGGGGCCGCAATACGACACAAGGTGTTTAAAAGCTTCATGACGAGCAGTTATTTATTTAAAACTAGGACAAAAGCCATACTTTAGTTCTCCCGAAAGGAGGCGCTGCCTTGGCTTTTGCTGAATCAGTACCTGCAAGTAACCGTGTCTATGATTCTACGCCTCCGATTTATCCTCTTATTGCTGTTGTTGCCCTTACTGGCCAACGCCCAGCAGCCAGATACCGCTCGCTCTTCGTCTCCCATCCGCAATATCCAAACTGATAATGTTGATGTAATGCCCACGGCTAGTACTAAGGGCTGGCTTTTGCTGGACAAGGATATTCAGACGGAATTAGAAGGAGCTGTTCAGAATCTGTACAACTGCAAGTACGATCGGGCCGAAAAGCAATTCCGCTCATTGCGACGGCGCTACCCAAACCACCCCATGCCTTATTTCCTTATGGGATTGAGTCAGTGGTGGAAAATCGTACCAACCAATATCAAGACCAAGCAGTACGACAAGCTCTTCTTTGCCTATATGGATACCACCATTACGAAGGCAGAAGCGCAATTCGACAATGACAACAAAAATTACGAAGCTTGTTTCTTCCTGGCGGCTGCCTACGGTTTTGATGGCCGCCTAAACGCTGAGCGCTCAAACTGGCCGAAGGCTACTATTAGCGCCAAGCGGGCCCTGAAGTATCTAGAACTAAGCAAAGAGGCGAATGGCTTAAGCCCTGAATTTTTGTTTGGACAAGCTTTATTCAACTACTACGCTGTCTGGATTCCCACCAACTATCCACTCCTCAAGCCAGTACTGCTCCTGTTTCCTAAAGGAAATAAACAGCTTGGCTTGCAGCAATTGCGCAACGTAGCCGACAACGGGTTTTATGTTGGTCCAGAAGCCAAGGTCTTTCTTATGCGCATCCTCAACAATGAGGAAAACAACTGGGAAGCCGCCGCACCCATTGCCCGCAACCTCGCCAAAACCTACCCTGACAACGGCTATTTCCAACGTTTCTATGCTTTGTCGTGCTTCAACCTCGGCGATTTTAGAGAATGTGAGCGTCTTAGCTTGGAAATTCTAAACAAGCTCAACCAAGGAATGCCAAGCTATGAAGCCACTAGTGGGCGCTACGCCACCTATTTCCTCGGGTGGCTGATGCAGAATCGTTACAAAGATTATGGTAAGGCTAAGGATTACTACCAGCGTTGCATTGTCTTCTCTGAATTGACCGACGAAGTGAAGGGTGGCTTTTATTTGCATTCCAACTACAATTTAGCCCGTTTAGCAGATAAGGAAAAGGACACAGCTTCAGCGCGCCGCTACTACACCATCGTGCGTGACATTGCTGATAATAAATCGGCAGCTTATAAAGAGGCCAAGGCCTATCTGAAGAAGAACAAAAAGTAGATTTTCAGTTTTTACACAAAATGGATTTGAAGGATCTCTTCTTGGCACCGCTTTATCTAGCCTTATTTTATGGCATAGCTTTCGCTGCTCGTCGAAATTATACGAATTCATACACTCGAAAGTATTTTATTCTAGCATTATCCTTGAAGTTTATAGGAGCTATTGCTTTAGGACTGATTTATCAGTTCTATTATGGAGGTGGAGACACTTTTAACTATCATCATCATATTAAAATTTTTTATGAAGCTTTCGGACAAGATTTTAGCTTAGGGCTAAAATTATACTTGGCAAATGGGCAACCCGTTCCTGAGCTCACACGATACACCTCTCAAATGTTTTGGTGGCAGCCTCATTCTACAGAATTATTCGTTGTGCGGATGGCAGTACCTTTAGCATTTCTTTGCTTTAATACATATACTGTCATAGCATTATCTTTTGCTTTCATCAGCTTTTGTGGAATGTGGGCAATGTATATCACGTTCATTCGAATTTATCCAGTAGCCTATAAACAGTTTGCAATAGCTATATTTTTTTTACCCTCTGTATTTTTTTGGGGCTCAGGTTTAATGAAAGATTCTCTATGTATAGGTGCATTAGGCTGGACGTTCTATGGTTTCTACCATGTATTCATCGCGAAACGTAATATTACACAAGCAGGAATTTTAGGATGCATTGGGATATACATCCTGGTTTCCGCTAAAATATATATTCTATTATCTTTTATGCCGCCAGCACTATTCTGGATCTTTAATGAAAATAGCACTAGGATCAAATCAGCCTCTCTTCGTCTTTTCCTCAAGCCTTTCCTCATTCTAGCTGGTGCAGGAGCAGCCTATTATGGGGCAACAAACTTAACTGCTGGTGATGAAAGATTTGACGTAGAAAAAATTGGTGAGCGCAGCAAAATAACACAAGAGTACTTAAGTCAATATGTTGCTAGTGGCTCAGCATATAATATTGGACAACTAGACGGATCACTCGGCTCTATTATACAAGTAGCACCGAAGGCAGTGTTTATTTCCCTTTTTCGTCCCTTTCTATTTGAGGCACGCAATCCAGTAATGTTATTGTCAGCTATTGAAGCTGCAGTGTTTCTTTATCTCACCTTAAGTTTATTCTATAGGACAGGATTATCTAAGGGCTTTATCTTAATTGCTGCAGAACCTATTCTTACGTTCTGCCTTATTTTTTCTATTATAATGGCTATTGGGGTAGGGACAACTAGTGGCAATTTTGGCACGTTGGTTCGTTATAAGATTCCATTAATGCCTTTCTTTTTATCTGCTCTATATATTATGAGGTTTAAGGCCCAAGCTGCACGAAGCCCCAAACAGCAAAAAAATCGAGTGACAGCATAAGCCTATATAAAAGCATCTTGTTGGCCGCAATTAGCGCACTCCGTTGCGCTTACGGTTTCGCAAGTACTCATTGAGCGTGGGGTGAGACCACAGTCTGGATTGGCCTTCTGGAGCAGGCTTTAATGCAAGATTTCCAGACAGTTCGTCTCGTACAGCATTTTTGAGTAATGGTAATCCAGCCGCTAATTGTAGCATAGGATAGGTCACAAAGTTGTCTTCTGCTGTTGGATGAATCAGAGTCTGCGCGATAATAGCGCCCGTGTCGATTCCTGGATCAACTAAGTGCACTGATACGCCACAATGCTGCGGATCACTATTGGCTAAGGCCCAGTAGCCACCATGTACGCCCCGGTAGAGTGGTGTTATGCCAGCATGGGTATTGATGAACTTGCAGGGTACGCTAGTCAATACTTTTTTGGCTATAATACGGGTACCATTTACTACGATAATGTCAGGTTGCAATTCCTGCAATTGGGTAATACACTCCTGTGAATTTATGGACGGCACATGAATGACGCGGTCCTGTGGCAAGGGCTGATTATCAAGCTTCTCTTGCTGCCTAATGGCCTGCAACCTACTTTGCGATGAACGAGTCAGTGGAACTGCTACTAATAATTTAAATAGTATTTGTCCAGCCACTGTGGCATATCCTAGCTTTTCAGCACGCCGCTTTAATAGTTGTTTTTGGCTCACAGGGGTTTCCACTATGATCCGATGAACTCCAAATTCGGCATCAAGTGCGTGAAAAAGAATATCCGTGGATTCGCCTGGACCTGCTAGAATAACTATTCTCTTCGCTGGATTATTATTGCCCATTAGATAGCAGTAACTGGTGAACGACGTTGAAGTTCGATAGCTAAGTCGCCCATGGATTGGCTTTCCATGCCATAGTGCGCGCGCAACTGATGGTAATGTTCAGCAATGCGTTGTAATACAGCCATGTTTTGCGGAATATTTACCCCAAAATTGTGCGGATGCCACCAGAGATGAAATACCTGCCCAGTTTTGGCGGCGTGTTCCATACCATGCAGGATGCGGCGCAGACGTAGTGTTTCGAGCGCTTGCAGTCGCCCAGACCAGGGCCGCAAGAATCTACTTGCTGGAATGTTGTAAGGAAATTGCTGGGCAATATTCTCTAGCGTATAGCAATTTGGCCCGGAGAGGTCTAAATACGCATCTAGTAGGCGTGCTCCGCGTTTGTAAAGGCTTTGCTGCTCCTCACTTCGCTCTTTATAAATCCAAGAATTCTCATTTCCCCGATAACTTGTAATGCCAAGTTCTTGACAAATAGCCAAGTATTGAGCATTATATTGGTTGCGGGGAAAGACAAGGCTATGTAGAGTTATTCCTTGCTCTTGTGCCACTTGCACGGCCGCAGTAAGGTCGGCGCGAAAGGTTTCAGCAGTCTGCCCTCGTTCTAGGCAGTAGTAATGACAAAACGTATGCGTAGCTATTTCTTGGCCGGGTGTGCGCCGTATTTGTTCGATTAGAGAATAGCCAAAATGATAAGGGTCAGCAGCTTCATCTTCACCTACTTGATCCAAGGCTAAATAAGGTGAAAGTTTAGTATCCGTGTACTGAGGCTGCACGTCAGGCAAATGAGCTAGCATTTCACGCTTACTCTTGAAAAACAGCAGCCCTACGGTAGCCCAGGTTACTCGTAATTCAAACTTTTCGAACAACGCTAACATAGCTGGAATAGCTTGTCGAACACCTAGTAGGTTACGACCATATTGATCTAGCGTCTGCTGGTCACGCACTCCCCAGTTTATTTCAAAGTCAAGGGATATTACGAAGCGCCCTTTGCCTTGCCCATTTCGAGTTGTCAGCTGTTGCATAATCGGTGGCGTAGATTAGCTGAAAAGGGCTAGAAAATTATTCTTATTTGATACCACTGAATAGCGCTCTACAATGGTAGTACGAGCGGCAGCACCTTGGGCAGCGCGCAAGTCTTGGTCGGCCAGCAGTTGACGCAATGCCGTGTACCACTGCTCGGTAGTACTGCACACAAACCCGTTGTAGGTATCCTGTACCACTTCGGTGTTCATGCCCACGGGCGACACCAAGGCAGGCATGCCCAATGACATGTACTGCAAAGCCTTGAAAGCACATTTGCCTCGCGCCCAAGGATCATCTACCAATGGCATCAAGCCTATATGAAACTGGCTCAAGTCCTCTATTTCAGTGTCTTTACGCCAAGGCGTGTAAGTGAGATTCTGCAAACCTGAATAATCAGGCGGCTGATTGGAGATGACACGAAATTCAAAGCTGTATTTTTCTTGTTCTAGACGTTCTAGTACAGGCCAAACCAAGTCCAGGTGGCGCAAGGTGGTGTGCGTACCAGTCCATCCGATGATGGGGCGAGTTGATTGACGCTGGTCTCGCATGCGGTTGTGCAGGTGCTCAGTATCCAACGTAGTAGGATTGATAATGGCGCGAGAGTTGAATTGCCGAGCGTACGCTTGCAGATAAGCGTTACCACAACTCACTTTATATGCCCATCGACAAATCTGCGCCACCTTTTGCTGCCATTTGAGTTGACTGATAAAGGTCTGCTCGCCAGCCGGGTCTTTCATCCAGATAGCATCATCAAAATCATAGATGATTTTCTTTCGCAAGACCTTCGCTATAAGCCATTCCAGCACCGGAGGACCAATGGGTGCTGCCTCTCTATGAATAAACACGTAGTCGTAAGTAGGTACGCTGAAAAGCAAACCTACCCGCCGTATAAACCCTAGAAGAATACCCAACACTTTGGCTAGGGTATGGCCTGGCTTGTACAAAATAGCCCAAGTGGCGTCAGAAAGGAAAGGGGCCAAACGATAAGAGTAGCCAGCTTGCGTGAGAAAATCCAGATACTGCTCGAATCGAAACCGCTGCGAAGGAGCCTTACCAGGTGGGTAGGGAACGATGAAAAGAATACGCATACGCGGCAGAAGGGCAATCAAAAACTTATACTACCTGATAGAAGCTTAAAACAGCTTGAATGATCCGCTGCTGCTGGCTTTCTTCCAACTCGGTATACAAAGGTAGCCGAACTAGGCAATCGGCGTAGTACGTGGCCCAAGGCAACTCCCGGCCGTCTTGGCGTGCAGCATAGTAAGGGCTACTGTGTAAAGGTTGATAATGAAATATGGCCGTGATGTGTCGCTCTTTTAAATAGGCGATTAAATTTATGCGCTCGGCCAGAGAACGGCAGACCAAGTAAAATAAATGGCCGTTCTGAGAGGAATAAGCAGGAATCTTAGGCAGGCCTACTCCGAGAGGCCCCAATGGCTGTAGTTCTTCGAAATAGCGTATCCAGACAGTTTGTCGGCGCTCCTGAATAAATGTTAGCTGCTCTAGTTGTGCCCACAGAAAAGCAGCATTTATTTCTGCGGGTAAAAACGATGAACCAATATCCACCCAACTGTATTTCGCTACTTCCCCTCGAAAGAATGCCGCCCTGTTAGTGCCTTTCTCACGCAGTACTTCGGCCCGTTTTATCAAGTTCGCATCATTTATAGCTAGCATACCACCTTCGCCACCAGCTGTTACATTCTTGGTTTCGTGGAAGGAAAACGCGCCGAGCGTGCCAAGCGTGCCGAGCGGCTGACCACAAAAGTTACCACCCAAGGCCTGCGCTGCATCTTCTACCACAGCCAATTGGTAACGCTCCGCTATGGCTTGTACTGCAGCCATGTCGCAGGCCACCCCGGCGTAGTGTACAGGTACTATAGCGCGGGTGCGAGGCGTAACTAGTTTTTCCAGTTGGCTAGTATCAAAGGCCGGACTAGTAGCAGTACTATCCACGAACACTAGCCGTGCCCCCGCAGGACAAAGGCGGTGGCAGTGGAAGAGAAAGTAAAACTTGGCAATAATACCTCGTCGCCGGGCTCTAGATCAAGTAGCAAGGCGGCTAGTTCTAAGGCATCGGTGCCTGAGGTGGTGAGCAGTACGCGAGGTGTTCCTAACCTGGCTTGTAGCCATTCTTCGCAGCGCCGAGTAAACATACCATCGCCTGACAGTTTGCCGGAGCGTACTGCTTCTTCTATGTAGCGAGTTTCGGTACCGACAAAAAAAGGCTTGTTGAACGGAATAAGCATAAAGCTAAAGTCGGCTACCGACAAAAGGGGCAGCAAAATTAGCAGGATTCCAGCGAATCGGACTCTGGCGCAATCGAGTGCGCTGGTAGCCGACGTGCAGGAACTCCTACATAAGTGCCTGAAGCATCAGCGTCGTGAATGAGCACCGCGCCGCCTCCAGTGCGTACATCAGCCACCACCGTGCGGGAATCGATGATGGTAGTGCCAACTCCCAAGAAGCACCGCTCCCCTATCCTGACCCGACCCGCCAACCGGACACCGGGGCCCATGATTGTATGTGAGCCTATCGCGCTATCATGCGCCACAATGCACCCTGTGTACAGCAGCACATTGGCTTCCAGCCGTACATTCAAGTCGAGTATACAGCCGGGCGAAACAAATACCCCTGGCGCTAATACCGCGCTTACATCAACGTAAGCAGCAGGGTGCACAAATTGCGCAAACGGTAGGCCCGCTGCTAGCAGGTCTTCAAATAGCTCTTGTCGGCGGGCCATATGGTGATACCCAATACCAATCAATAAATTGTCGAAGCGGCCAGCAGCATATGCTGCCGCTACGTCAGCTACTTTACCGAATACAGGTTCAGGCCCGGTACTGGTGGCATACCAATCGTCGAAGAACCCTGCTACTTGCCACCCTACCGTTTGCCGCAGATGTTGCGCCAGTTGTTGCCCTAGTGCCCCTGCTCCAATAATAGCAGTTCGTTTCATGTATCAGGTTTGTTTCTGCTGATTGTCAATTAACAGCAAATAAAGCAGCTTCTAATACCGTAGTAGATATTACCTAGAAATCGGGCAGTTACTCCAACGTTTCTGCCTCTATAAAGTCGGGGCGACGGGTGGTTTTGAGGTTGATGCGGTGGATATATTCCCCTAGTATTCCCATACCTAGCAGCAGTAATCCAACCCCAAAGCCAATAGCAATGATGAGGGATGCAAAGCCAGGCAGTAAGTCGTTGAAGAACAGCTTGCGCAACAGAATATAGCCCGAATATAAAGTAGTGAGGATGAATACTACGAGAGACGCATAGCTAAGCATCCGCACCGGCAAGTCGGAGAATGTAACAAATATGTTAATGGAGTGCCGTATTAGCCGACCTAGTGTATAACTACTGCGGCCGATAGTTCGCGGCTGGTGAGTGACCTGAATGCTGCCAACATTGCTTGTTACCCAGGTAAGATAGCCATCGAGGAAGGTATACGAGTTGCGCATAGTCAGGCAATGACGCGCAACACTAGTTTTCAAAAGACGAAATGCAGAATAATTAGCGTGCAACTCCGGGATGCCCAAACGCAGCATACGCCGTAGCAGTCCTGAAGTCAGATTGCGCCAGCTTGCGTGCTGCCGAGACTCATAGCAACCATATACTACATCAAAATTTCCGGCGACTTGGCGCTGAACAAGAAGATGTATATCAGACGGAGAATGCTGCAAATCCTCGTCGAGTGTGACAATAAATTGCCCGCTTGCGTGCCCGAAGCCGCAAAGTAGGGCGTTGTGCTGTCCGAAGTTGCGCGACAGCCGAATGGCCTTCACGCAGGCGGGGCCAAACTCTTGCCGCAACTGCAGAACTACATCCCAAGCTGCCGCTTGACCACCATCGTGCACAAAAATCAGTTCATAAGAATAGCCGGCCTTGACAAAGAATTCCTGCAACTTCTCTGCTAACGGGCGTAAGGTATCTTGTCCTTGGAAAACAGGCACAACTACCGAGTACTTTACTGCACTAGGCGTTGCTGTAATCATATTTCAGCCCTTGACGAGTTGCTTGTACTCAGGTAACAAGTAGCAGCCGGGCCCATATTAAAAAGCAAATCCACAATAGAAACTGCTGATTCAAAAGGTTCTCCGTGCACCTGTTGATAGGGTTTGTAGCCGCTATAGTCCATCCACTGAACTTCAATCCCCGCTGTAGTCATCTGCTGCTGGTTTAAGTAGACTTGTGCCGCCGGACCTGACAGGTAGTAGTTTCCGTTTACAGCCTGCAGCAATTGTACTAGCCGGGTGGTACGGTCTGCCAACAAATCATATGTATAATCGCTGGAGCAACTGATGCGAGTGCTAAATCCTAGAGCGGCGCAGATAGATCTCAAAAACAAAAGGTTGATTTCACTTAGATAGTTTAGCGAAGCTGCTTGAACATACAAGTCCGCTAGTACGTCACGACCAAACTGAAAACAACTGGCTCGAGTATATGCTTGGCTGAGCGTGCGCCAGTGGCGAGGTGCCCAGCGCAAGTCCATTACATGCGTATCGCGAATACTTTGGTGTAGTGTATTGCGACGCACAGGTATACTTAGCCACTGGGTGCCGTGTGCTGTGCGAATGCGGTTGCGATTACGCCAGTCGTTTTTAGTGTACTGCATATCGTCATAGACAATAAATTCGTCTACACTCGCAATAAGATCGAAATAGCCTCGCCAAGGAATGTAGTTAGATTGGAGAATGGCGACCTTTCTTTTAAAGCCTGACACTACAATAAATTTTAGACGGTGGTAAATTACGAAGTACTTTAGGTTGAATTTAGTCGGTGATTATGCTTTTCGATGATCAGTTGGATGCACACATGGTATAGCTAAACACAGACTGAAAGAGCAGGTTTTACGCACCAGTACGGCGTCTTTTGGCTTAATGCACAGTTGGTTGGCGCTCTCTACGATGCTGTTCTTGCCGCCTCTTTAGGGCTGGGCCGATGCGCAGGCTGCGCCAAAACCTGGCCATATGCTTCCCATTCGTCCGTAAAATACCACGTGCCCGTACGGTACTCATTTGGCAAGGCCTGCCACAACTGGCGCAAGGTGGCGGTCCCACGCGAGCATAGCCTCCAGCCTTGTGTGGCGCTTCACAGCCTTCTAGAGCCAGATTTGCGTTTTTTTGCGCCCAGCATAAGTCTACATTTCATCTAGTTCGAGTACGCGTGGCCGACACGGCTTGGGCCATAGCTACAGCGTGTGCTGCGCTTTTTTGTCAACTCGATAACAATGGAACGCGAGGCGTCCATTAAGCACAAGATGGCCCGTTGCAACACCCCCCACTAGAGCAGCAACTCTCTACACCTGTGAGGGTACCGCCCTCGCGGGTGCAGCAGGCGAAAACACGGCCTGGTAGCGACAAGCTGTGCACTGGTACTTAAGTTATTCGCTGCATTTTTTGCGTAGAATTGTGCTGACGCACTTACCACACCTGAAATAATAATCACCTACTACTTTACCAGCGCCAAATTTTAATCATATAAATATATTAATCACACAAATTAAGATTAACACACTGGTATATGACATAAATTAGTCACCACAGAATCCTGTTAAGAAAGTCAAAATGACAAAATAATAAATCCTGCACTTTATGGCACAGGATTTATTGAATAAATAAAATATCCTACCTAAATTTTATTTTTTGTTCTCTCAACAGCCGCTTTCAAGCCAGATTTAAAATTTTTCAATAATCCACCTGTACCCTCCGTGTTGACATACACTGTATTATGCTCCCTGCAATTTCATTGGCCGGCCGGTCTTTTGTATAATAATAGACAGCTAATGATTTACGAGTGATACCACCGGGAGCTGCCAAAGGTTTAGGATGACCATGATACGAGACTTCATTGGTTTCAAAAATCACGCATCGATTGAATAGTGGTGCAATAGATTCCAGCTGTTTCTTTTTTTGCATATCCCATAACTCTAAATATCCATTATACTCTTGCTTCCAATTCTTGTTCATATAAACAATAGCATTCATACGCCGGTGGTATTTGGTAGTTTGATGATAGTTGAAATCAACGTGTACATCCAAAAAAGCCCCTGTAACAGACTGATGTAGTCCTCCCCCAAATAGCTCGTCGTCACCTAAAAGTTCGGATATACCAGTAATATCTTCTACTATATGAAGAAAGTTTTCTCCGTTAAACTCGTTGAATGCTTGCTGTAGTAATGGGTGTTCTGCTCCGAACTTTGTCAGGGCAAACTTATTTTTCTGATTGATATAGGTTGTGCCATCCCAATTACCTGTCGTTACATCAGGATAAGCTTCTAGAATCCGTTCGGCGGCCTCTGGCCTGAAGAAGCCATCGTATACCAAATAGTGAAACGGTTTTTCAGGGTCATTCCACTGCGTTTTCAGTTCTGCAATATGTGCCTGCAACTTGTCGAAGTCAATTAATTCCTGATCCATTGTGTAGTTGATGCTTGAGTGGTTAGTTGTGCCTCAAGGCAAAATTACGCAGCACAGTTTGTGCGATGCGTAATTTTGCCCTCTTATGTTCCAAAAAATCTCGTGTATGCTTGTTTTGCTTGCTCGATGGATCGATGCTGCTCAGCTAATTGGCGCACGCGCGTGCGGTAGTCAGGCAGGGCAATCTGTTGTTCGATTAACTGTAGAGCGTCTCCTACTGAGGTCGGCCGCTCCAGGTTGAAAACTGCTCCTCCTCCTTCTTCTTTGATAATTGCGCTGTCATCTCCTACACCTTCCGTAAGTAGTACCGGGAGCCCGCTAGCCCAATATTCACCTACTTTTACGGGAGAGCAGTACTGGCGGCACTCAGCAGGCTTGATTGGTGCGAAAGCAAAATCAGCCGCTGCCAAGTAAGCAGGTACTTCCCGGTGCGGCGCTTTTGTAACGAATGTATTGGTTTCGTTGAGGCCAACCGCTTGTAACTTTGCTTTGACTTGCTCAATGGGATTGGGGGTTAGAATTATTAACCGGAAACGGTCAGGAAAATGATCAGCCGCAGCTCGAAAGATGTCGAAAGCCTCGGCATCGTAGTATATATCCCCGAACTTGCCTACGTAAATACCGACAATAGCCTCATTAGGGAAGTCCAATTGTCGGCGCATTTGCTGTCTACGCTCCGCATCAAAAGCAAATTTCTGAAGATCAACGAAACACGACACCGTCATTATTCGATCAGCTGGCACCCCTTCCTCTATAAGCTTGCGTCTATAGTTTTCAGCTACCGGCATAAGTCCCTTAGCAAGTTTCTTTTCTTTTTCTTCCCACCTACGCTGAAACAAATATCTTGGGTCATACGCCTTCCAAACACCTGAATCAAGCATATAATCGGCATGAGGCTCAAACGACTCTACGAAGAAGCGTACTCCAGTTCGTTTACTTGTTTGGTAAGCTAGTGCACCAGCCATTGCTCCCCGTCCAATAATTGTATCAACATCATATTGCCGCACTAAAGCTGCTAACTCACGAGGCAACCGTACAAAATCATCAATCTTATTGAGTAACAGCGGCTGTTTTGTACGGGAAATAAGCGGACGAAATACAATCTTGTGATTTGTAAAAGAAGGCGTAAACTGTATATCTTCTTTCTCGTCTCGCTCTACAGTGGCTAGAACAATAGTTTCCACAGTGCTAATCCCCTGTAGAATTTGCAAGTTAGGCATCGTAGTAGAAGTAGTTAATGGGTCACTAATTCCCCAAAAACCAATAAAAAGAATGCGCATAAAGAATTACTAGTAAAAAGGGCTGAGACACAGACTTTAATCTCAAGCGGATTGTTTAAGCAGAGATATTAGTTGCGGACCCAATACGCAACGTATTATCAACATGGCTTTTTGGGGCCACGACAAGGAGGGCAAAGCCTGCCGGGCAAATCGTAGTGCCTCAATACGGTGCCCATCCGCATATGCATGAATGGCGCAAAGATAATACACTCGACCACTCAGGAGTTGGCACTGTAGAGGCGTGAGAACAATATGAGCCAGCATCCACTCGAGTGATAGTTGCAGTTTACGCACTAGCGCGGTATTATCAGCCCGCATTGAGCGAGCATCGTGGTCATTCATGGTTAGCGTTACGGTATCTACCAAATACACGGTATCATGCTGTGTATTTTCCAGCATAAACATCCAGTCTTCAACGGCGGCGAAAGCTCGGTCTTCCTCGAAGAGCTTCAGTTTCGGATTACGCCGCCGCACACAGATATTGCAGGCTAAGGCATTGCCCTTCAGGAAAAACTCTAATCCATATCGGCCAGCTGGCACTGGCGCCAGATCGCTAGCACTCTGCTGCCCATTTCGCTTGAAATCGAATTTGGTGGCAATAAAATTGGGGTAGTTCTGCTCTTGAATAGCCGCATGCAGTGTAGCAAGATGGTTGGGATGCAATAAGTCGTCGGAATCCAGAAACAAAACATACTCGCCTTGCGCCCGCGCCAATCCATAATTGCGCGCCATCCCTCGCTCACCGTTTGCTTTGAAATAATACTGCAGACGTGGGTCAGGGGATTGTCTCACTACATCAGCCGTGTTATCATTGCTGCCGTCATCTACTACTAGTATTTCGAAAGCAGCAAAAGTTTGAGTTAGCACAGAGCGCAACGTGTCTGCAATAAAATTAGCGCGGTTGTAAGTAGGAATTATAACGCTGAAGAATGGCTGTATGCTAGTATTCATTCGTGTTAGTCGAGCAAAACAGACATGTACTTCATAAAAAAGACCGGTTTTAAAGCCGGTCTTTTTTATGAAGTACAAATCGAAAACCTATAATTCAGAGGCAAAACTACTCGTGATAGTTATACACTTTGTGTCCGCCCTTGAGTAGATACTCGTCGCGCTGGAACAGAGCCACGTCAGCAGCCATCATATCTTTTACCAGTGAAGTAAGGTCATGCTTGGGTTCCCATCCCAGCTTGGTTTTAGCTTTCGTTGGGTCACCAATCAGCAGTTCTACTTCAGTTGGACGGAAGTAGCGCGGGTCGATTTCCAATACTACCTGCCCTACTTCTAGGCCCGCAGACGGATTATCACAACGTACTACAAGCCCCTTTTCTTCAACGCCCTCACCAGAGAAAGCTACTTCAATACCAACTTCAGCAAAAGCTCGCTGCACAAACTCGCGTACAGTAGTTGTTACTCCGGTAGCGATAACAAAATCCTCTGGCGTCTCCTGCTGCAAAATCCGCCACATGGCTTCCACGTAATCTTGCGCATGCCCCCAGTCCCGTTTAGCATCTATGTTGCCCAAGAAAATCTTTTGCTGTAAGCCTAGCGAAATACGAGCGACCCCCGCGTGATCTTACGCGTCACAAAGGTTTCGCCTCGTAGAGGTGACTCATGGTTGAAGAGAATACCATTACAAGCGTACATGCCATAGGCTTCCCGGTAGTTTACAGTGATCCAATAGGCATACATCTTAGCCACCGCATATGGTGAGCGAGGATAGAAAGGTGTGGTTTCGCTCTGTGGCACCTGCTGCACAAGTCCGTACAGCTCAGACGTACTAGCTTGGTAGATGCGCGTTTTCTTGGTAAGGCCCAAAATTCGAATAGCTTCGAGCAGGCGCAACGTACCAATACCGTCGGCATTGGCTGTATACTCCGGTGTATCGAACGACACTTTCACGTGTGACATAGCCCCAAGATTGTAAATCTCGTCGGGCTGTACTTCCTGAATGATGCGAATCAGGTTGGTCGAGTCAGATAAGTCGCCGTAGTGCAGCTTGAAGCGCACATTTTTTTCGTGTGGATCCTGATAAAGGTGGTCGATCCGGTCGGTATTGAACAACGAAGAGCGGCGCTTGATACCATGCACCATATAGCCTTTGCTCAACAGCAAATCAGCAAGATAGGCACCATCTTGGCCAGTGATTCCAGTTACAAGAGCAACTTTCATAGAGGTAAATTTAGACGCAGGCTATTCGATAGCCGAAGATTATGGTTTGATAGAAGCGTCGAAGGTATCTAGCTTACTACCAAGCAGAGAAGATGCGTAAAGTTACGAGGGTTTATATTTGTCGCAAGCGTCGACCTCCTGTTTGTTGCCTTCTGACCTTGTAACGGTAGCATCCATCTACTGAAGAAAAGACCTCAAACTTGCGTTAGCAGACCTTTAAAACCAGTAGTGACAGACGGGCTTCTTGTTAGTGTAGTGGAGGACACACCAAAGCCTAGATAAATAAAGTTGTTCCGGCTTCTGCACAGGTGCTATACCAGTGTATAGAAGCTGTTAGTGGCCGCGCAGCCTATAGGCTAATTAGCAAATGTTATATAACTGCTTCGATGGTTTGCTTAAGCTGATTTATATCAACTAATAAATCTGATTGATTTAAAGCTGAAGTATCTGTTGCCTGACAAGGCACGCAGAAATAAGACAGCGCGCAGCAGGAAGCCAGACGGAAATAACATAAATCACCGCTTTCTTGGTTCAGCAGTTCCACTATTCTAGCGTTGGATGGCAGGAATAGTAGATTAGTCATGCCGGCACCGTGCACACCCATAAATACTGCAGTCTGCTGCATTAGTTGCACCTGTTGCACAAAGCTCAAATTCTCAAACAAAACAATTTCGAAACCATAGCCTTCAAGTAAAGTTATAACCTCGTTCTCATTTATCACTCGCCGCACTGATTGAGTAGCTCTAGAAGCATATACTCTTTTCTTCGGCTCCGTATTTCCGGAGCCTAATGCGCCAATAAGCTCGGTCCGTACCCTCTGAATAAGAATTGGGTTTTGAAAAAGGGATTCCGCTGTAAGCTCGGGCAATACCACATGCTTTGCTTTTACAATTTGCCTGGTATTGACGGGAAAATATTTTTCGAACCCTAGTATTGCCGCACTAATTTTAATGTAATCGGGTGTGTTTTTTGGAGGTAGGAAATCGGGAATCAGTAACAGGTAATTGGGATACTTTTCACGCAGCACTAAGAGGCGAGGCAAGGAATCGACCAACCAATGGTAGTAATTACCAACAGACCATTCATCGTGTACAACGGCTATTCCAACTTCGGAATCGGGTAAAGCTACGTGCTGGCCCAGCCACTGCCTGAGTAAAAATGTGTCTTGCAGCCTGCGAACAAATTTTGCCTGCACCAAGCTTGGTATAAATACTCGTAGGTTTTTGAAAACTGATCCATCCCATGAAATATTAACCTTGTCCAAGGTATACACAGCATGCGGCTTATACGTTATTTGCTGCTTGAAAGCGGCGGCTAACGCAGCCGGCAAAGCACTTATATTGGCGGGCAGCGTAGGCTGGTATGGAGCAGCGGCAGGCATAACCTCATCTATCTGGTACTGCTGCCAGTCAGGCAATAGCTCCGCTATCTTTCTAAACAGATAATCGAGCGTTGTCTTGATAAACTGGTAGGAGGATGCTGAGGCCATCTGAGCAATAGTATGAGGAAGGTGTAGTTAGGTAGCAAACTCAAGTTGCTGCCTAGCCGCAACGCGGCGATATGTTTGTAGCAAGTTCTATAATCGAAGGTATATAGGCCGCGTAGCAGCGACAGAAACACCAGCCTAACATTTTTCGTTACGCGGCCTGTCCGCAACTGAGGTTAGCAAACGTGAGTTCTGCTATTTACATAGTCTCGTATAGCACGCTGAAACCAGCTAGAGCTACCTTATCCTTTTTCACTTTGGATATGATACAAAGGAACCTCTCCTATGTAGCTCGCGCACATCGAAAATGTGCTCGGAGGTCCCATCAAATAATCGCACTTTGACATTAAGTAATGATCTACGAGAGCACTTTTTTCAGAAAAAGTGACACGACCGCCCCAGGTAGAATGATAGAGCGGTTTGTTTAGATCTTTATCATTGCTGAATACTAATATCTTGAACTTAACAAACAGTTGATTGATCAATTGTTGTAGCTTATCGATATATACCTCGTCAGCGTAGAAACACCTACCGTCTTCAAATTCTTTATAATCACCCCGGCGAATATGCAGTCCTATTATCACTTCTTCGGAACTACTTTTTCGTAGATACTGCTCCTTTATTTGCGCTTCATCGACCCGCGGCCTGAAAATATCTTGATATACACTTCTGTACTTCTGTACCGTTTCGTGGGTCCTAAACAACCAGCCGTCGCAAAAAACAACTGTGTTATCTATTAAGCTTCTTTTATACTCTTTGTTCCTACTCTCATCATTGAAGTCGATATAAGTTGTCAACTTTAATTTATTCAACGTTTGCTGCACCTTCATTTTCCTCAACATAGCCCACCACCTGCTACGATTATGAATATGTATGTAGTCAGCACTCATATTCTGAATATAATTCATTATAGAATATAATATTATTTTCTCCACAAAAAGAATCAAGGTGAACATGCTGAAACACCATATTACTTCTTTGCCCATACGGATTAAGCAGCACAACCATTTTCCTGTTTTAAAAACAAATAAATTGCTTCCAACTACCGCAGCTTCGTGAACTAATTGCGTCTGAATAAGGCGCGAAGACTATCGTTCAAACCGATTGCAAGCTTCACAACTCGCGCGTTTACTGTTGTTGATAGCTGTATATTCTCGTCGATGAGGCGCTGCCCCCAGGCCGGAACCAACGCATCCCAGATAGTTTGCATCTCCAGCTTATAGCTTTTATAATTTTCGGCCGCGCTCATACCGTTACTATCGTATTCCACTATGGCCGCCGGCATATGCGCATAGACTTTGCTTTGCAGCATGCATTGCAGAAAAAACAAGTAATCGGAAGCAATTTTATATTCTTCGGAATACAAACCAATTTCATTGAACAAGCTTGCCTTTATAAAAGATGCCTGGTGGTTGAGGGTCAAGTTTTTAAAGAACCCAAGGGTTAGCTCACAAGGGTAGCGCCAACGGACTCTGCCTTCGGCATACCCTACCGCGTGCACATCTCCGTAAAGAATATCAATGGCCGGACGCTGGGTGAGCAGGGCAGCTGATTCCTGCAGAACGGTTGGGCTGCTCAGGCAGTCACCACCATTCAGGAACATCAGATACTGCCCTGTTGCCTTGGCAATTCCTTTGTTCATAGCATCATAAACCCCTCGGTCTTTTTCGCTTACCCAGTAAGTAAGCTGAGGAGCATAGGCTTCTATCACTTGCAGACTTCCATCAGTTGACCCCCCGTCAAGCAGCAGGAACTCGTATTCGGCCTCTACCTGTCCTAACACGGACTTGATGGTTTTCTCCAGCCCTTGCTTGTCGTTGTAATTGACTGTAATGATTGACAGCAGCTTACTCATTACTGTTACCTATTGGGCGCACCATGAATTACCTGCTTTATTGAGGCTGAGCAGCCGCGCCAAACAAGCGGTGCTTCAGCCAGTAGGGAATACTTTTCAGGTAGTAGCCGTACCTTTTAGTGGTATACGCCAGCCGGACGTATCCTTTAATACCAGTTAGAATGCTGCCATTTTTCATGTTGTACATGGCCACATAAAATTGGTTGTCGTTGATTGCGGCTGCGTTGATACGGCTGGCCACCTGCGCGCCCGCCGCGGCCAGGGTAGTCGCCAGCCGTCGACGCATGGCTACTTCCGAAGTATGCATTCGGAGCAGGTTTTGGCTTGTGCTGGTCGGGTGTACGCGCACTATTGCCCAGGCATCAGGAGTATTATCATAATGAAAACGGGCGCCGGCCAGGGCGCAGCGTATCCAAAATTCCCAGTCCTCGACGGAACGCAAGTCTTCGCTAAATGGCCCTACCCGCTTCGCTAGCGTTGCCCGAAGCAAAGGCGCATTCACCACCATAATGCTTTTCTCAACCAACACGTTGACCATGGCTTCGCCTTGCCCATGCACTTCGGCCATCCAGCGCTGATCAAGCATATCGCCTGAGCGGCTCAATACCTGGGGGCTGCCATGCTGAAAGTAGCGCATATCACCATAAACCAGATCAACCGTGGGATGGGCCTCCAGAAAGGCCACCTGGGTTTCCAATTTGCGGGGCGCCAGTAAGTCATCTGCATCGAGGAATTGCAGGTATTCCCCACAGGCAAGGCGTAGCCCGTGATTACGAGCCGCCGACATCCCAGCATTGGCTTGGTAGACGTAGCAGAAGCGGGCGTCGCGCTGCTGATATTCTTCAGCTACTGCTTTCGACGTATCCGTGGAGCCGTCGTCAACGATGAGGCACTCCCAGTGCGGGTACGTCTGAGCAAGCAGCGAATCCAGTGTTTCCGGTAGCAACCATCCGTAATTGTAACACGGAATAACAACGCTTACTAACTTCATGAGGCTGGGTTTGAGGAACGGGTGGCAAACCAACGAACCAAGCTTTTGGGAAGCAAATAATGCTTCACTAACTGCCGGAGCACAGTGGCGTCGAGAGGCTGGCCATGACGACGGGCGATAGTCAGGCACTGACGGGCGGCGGCATAGTTGCCTTGCTCGTTGTAGTGGTGCAACCCAAGCCAGGCGACGTGGCGCACGAAGGCGCGGAGCTCTGCGGGCGCCACCCGGACCTCGTAGCGGGTGGGGCTGAACGGCAGGATGACAGGAATAGCCTGACGGGCGAAATCCAGCAAAACCGCCGCCTGATGTGTGCTGTACAGCACGTTGTAGTAAACCACCCAGACCTCGCCCTCGAAGCCTGCACTTTCTGCTACTGATTTGGACGCGCCGTGCAGCCGGAAATACGTGAGCAGCCCCTCTGAAAGGAGTACCCGGCTCTGGCCGGCCCTGAGGAGGTAGCGATACCACAGATCCACATCCATAGTGTAGCGAAACCGCTCGTCTATCCCGAGCTCCTTCAGAACTGCTGCTTTAAAGAAAGTGGAAGGCTGATTGATTTTGGGCCAAGCGAGCGTATCACCTACCGTGGGACCTAGCCCCATACGCATATCGCGAAGATCCAACTGGTCTAAGCTATCGAGGAAGTAGTCGCACTTGCCGCAAATCACATCATACTTCTCCAGGTTGAACTCTGTAGCAATCCGGTGAAATGCACCAGGCGCCACTAAGTCGTCGCTGTTGATCCAATTGATGATGTCGCCGGTGGCGAGAGCTAAGCCTTTCTGAATGGCGTGGCTTTGGCCCCGGTCTGGCTCGCTTACCCAGTGGGTTATCCAAGGCTCGTATTTTCGAATTACATCAAGAGTAGTATCCGTACTACCCGCATCGATGATGAGCAGCTCGTAATTTGGGTAATTCTGAAGTATAACAGAGTGAATGGTTTCCTCTAAGTACTGCCCCTGATTATAGCTAGGAGTAATGATGGATATTTTAGGGTACCGCTCATCACTAATATGATTTATTGGAGTTAAACCTGATTTCAGCAACCAAGGCCAATTGCGTGTGTCTGGGTTCATAACTGTAAATCAACTTAACTCAGGTGCTTAGTGGAGCTCAAGATCAGTAAGGCAAAACCCTCTACAATAGACTACTATAAATTTGTCTCGTTTCGGAACGGCACTTATCCCAACTGAACTCTTTGTAGCGCTTTTGGCCCTTGTCAATAAGATCCTTCTGAACACTTCTATTATAAAGCACTGTTGTTACAGCATCTCTAATTTGGACAAGGTTCTTTGGTTCAAAATATAGAGCGGCATCTCCTGCCACTTCTGGTAAAGATCCTCCGTTGCTGGTGACTACAGGGCAGTTGCTAGCGAAAGCCTCTAAAATCGGCAACCCAAATCCTTCGTATAACGATGGAAAAATGAACATAGCAGCGTTCTTATATGCCCATGCTAGGTCATTGTCACTTCTGAGGAATGCATTCAACACTTGCTTTTCAATGCCTAGATCTTTAAAAAAATTTATTTCAGCAGAAGTAAATGCATGACCAGTACAAAGTACTTGGAGATTCAAATCTGATTTTAGAACTTCAGACAACGCTATCATTGTGAAATAAAAGTTTTTATACAAACCTCTATTCCCTACAAACAATATATACTTCTTTAAATCATGAGCAATATCAATTGTTGAAGCTTCATACTTATCAAAATCAGATGCCAGATGAGTTACAGATATTTTCTCTTCTGGTATATTAAATATATCTATTAAATCTTCTTTTGTCTTGTGCGAAATAGCAATTATCCTTTCTGCCTTGACACATAAATTGCGTTTATTTGACGAGTCCATATCATACGCCGGAAAATATTCTTTGTAGATTTCGTGAATCATGTCATATACAGTCAAAACAAATGGTTTTGAGTTCATACCAAGAAAATATGGATCGTAATAAGTGGGATGAAAAATATCGTAATCCTCTTTGGCAAATACAGCTTTTGCTTCAGAGGGAAAAGCAGGAACTTCTGTAGAATTTAAAACGCCTAACTTTCTTTTAACGAACCTTTCACCTCTAGAAAAAAAATCTTGTTTATTGTGCACCTCGTTTTGCCTGAAAAGCACAGGGTCAATACTACATACTTTAAAATTATCATTTTCCAATTTCATTATTTCATTGAAATAACGACTTATTCCTCCAAATTTCTGCAAAGCAAAAATCTGATGATCGTAAAGTATTTTCATGGTTTTATTTGAGCTTGCTTTCCCAGTACTGTAACATATCAGTGAGGCTGTCATTAATTGAATACTCCGGAAGCCAACCAATCTGTTCAACTATCTTCTTGTTCGATCCAATAATAACTGGATTATCAGATGGCCTTATTAAGGAGCTATCGATAGTGTAGTCAAATTTTACCTTAGCAATGGACATCATTGTATCAATTATCTTAACTAAAGAATTACCTTGACCACTGCATATATTATAAATCTGGCCACTTTCGCCTTTCTCCATTAAAAGCATATATGCTTTTACAACATCCCTAACATCTAAAAAGTCACGTATTATATTAATATTTCCAACACTCATATTGCTTGAAATACCTTTTTTGTACATCATAATTTGCTTTGCAAAAGATGATATAACAAAGTTTTCTTTTTGGCCTGGTCCAATATGGTTAAATGATCTAGTCATTATAATATCCATATTATATCCCTTGCAGTATATATTACTCAGTAATTCCTGGGAAACACGTGCAACCGCATAAGGGCTCACTGGATTGAGAGGTGACTGTTCAGTTAAAGGAAGATCAGCTTCTTTGACTAAACCATATTCTTCTGATGAACCTACAGACAAAATTTTGCATTGCAAATTCAGAAGTCGCACACTTTCAACAAGATTTAAGAAAATATTGGTATTGTTTTGAAAACTCTCAATTGGCTTGGTCCAGCTGTACGAAACGCTACTATCTGATGCTAAGTGAAATATATAGTCAGGATGAGTAAGGTACAGAACCTCCTTTAGATGTTCTCTATCGTTTAAATCTATCTTTACAATTCTAACGTTTAAGTTTTTTCTTAGTTTTGAATTAAAATTATAAGAGCGAGATAAACCAATGATTTCGTATGGCTCGTTGGATTCATTCAGCAAATCAAGGAGATACTCGCTCACAAAACCTGTAAAACCTGTAATTAAAACTCTTTTCATGGCACTTAGCATTTACATTTTAGTGCCTGATATTTTATTAAAATCCTTGTCCAACAAAGAAGCTGGGTTTGGCTTGATACGATTAACTATCTTCTGATTCCATCTATTAAACACTCTTTTAAAAGCAGCATTTGATATTACTTTCTTTGTAAATAAGTGGTAAATATTGTTGAAGCAATAATAATTCAAATTGTATTTACTAGCCAGATACTTAAGAGATTCTTCAGAGTACAAAGAAACGTGCTGGCCGGTTTCAGGTATCAAATACCACCATTTCAATAAATTAGCATCCTTTGGATAAATTGATGTACTGAAAAATATATCAGAGCTGTAGGAAAGCATTATTTCCAACTCTTTGATTGGATCAGGGAGATGCTCAAACACCTCAAACGCTGTAAGTAGCTCAAATCCACTTTTATTCTTCAAGTCTTCATCTACATCGAAATTCTTTGAGAATAAATTTTCGCAGTAGATATCCTGTCTATAAAAATCAAATCCTCTATCACGCATCATACGAACTAGCATTCCATAACCGCCGCCATAATCAATAAATCTTGCATCTTTATTATACAATGATTTGATTAAAACTTGTAATATGGGAGCGATCTGAATATTTCTGTGAATCAAGCCAATATCCAGAGATGTGATTGCAGAAGAATACGCTTCATTTAACCAATAAGGCAACTCGGTTTGTATGAAGTCACAAACTGAACATTTGTAGTAGCTCACTTGATATTTGTTCAATACTTCGCATCGAAATGAAAACATCGAATTACTCTTACAGATATTGCAATCCATGATCTTAAAATTTAAAGGTCAAATGACTCAGTAGACAAAACTTTATTCAACTAACGTATTTTATAAATTTAGCAGGATTACCTGCCACTATCGCAAAATCAGGAACATCTTTTGTAACAACACTTCCGGCACCAACAATCGCACCTTCGCCAATTGTAACTCCTTTTAAAATGATAACGTTAAAACCAATCCAAGCTTTATCCTTTATTATTACTGGAGCAGTTTTGACAACGCTCCAATCTTTATAAGTGCCTATCTTATTTTCATCTAAACCCCTCTTCCAATCTAACACATCATTTTTACGCTCGTACCAATTAGTAGAATGAGCATTATTATCTAATATAGTGCACCCCCACGATAGTAAAACGTCATTCCCGATTTCAACCCGATCTGTACAAATGACCATCGTATTGCTGCCAATTGAAGTTCTATTTCCTACTTTAATAAATCCTTTTCCATTTTCGAATATAAACTGATTATTAATAATACAATCCTGTCCTATTTCTAGAAATAAGCGGGTAAGAGATTTATTTCGTATCTCTAAGCTTCTATTCGCATCAAATTGTGTTCCAGTACTTACTTTATAAAACCTACTCAAATCAACCGTAGGATTCGAAGTACCATATCCTAAGACTCTACGAATCACTTTTTTTATCAGAGGCTTCATACAAATTACATCGCAAAATTTAGACTCTTAATTTTTATATACTGCGTAATTATCATTTTACTAATTCCTTTAGTCGATACAAAAATTTTACATAACTAGTCTCTAATGTTCTTCTACCCATCGCTAGTGACATATAAAATGAATCTGCTTTCTCATCGATATCAGAATGCTTAAGATAAATTATATTATTAATAGGCTTATTTACTAAATATTTATACCAATAGGGCGCAAAAAAAGTATGTGTTCCATCTGAGTTGAACCCTAAATTTTGAATCAAATTATATTGAGGAGTAACACATACAGCATTAAATTTTAATAAAGAGTAAAACCATTGGTAATCCCATGTATCAATTACGCCACCTTTTACTTTTTTAAACTCGTTTAAAAAATAAGCTACATCCTCCTCATTTTTTAAAACCTTCTCTAATACTTCAACAATTGTACTCTCACTATCGGAGAAGAAACTATATGAATATTTCTCCCAAGATCTTTTCCAAGTGGCCCACCCCCAAATAGATGACATTCTAGAAAGGTAATAGCTTGCAGATCCCCTCTTTATACCACACTGCAAACTACTACCAGATATATGCATTACTTGATCTACACTTTCGTAATAATCAAGCATTTTCGCAGCAAAATCAAAGAAAGTACTTTCAGGCAAGCAATCATCTTCTAATATAATACCTTTATCAACATGAGAAAAAAACCATGTTATTGCTTCACTTATTGCTTTGCCAGTACCTAAGTTCTCATTTCTTAATAGAGTATATACTTCGCACTCCCAATCTATTCCACTCAATATTAATTCCCTCACTGCTTGGCACTTTGCTTCTTCACCCTCTTTATGAAGTCGTGGCCCATCAGCTGCCACAAAGAGCTGGCGCGGTTTAGCGGCACGGATTGCTTCAAATACTCTCTTTGCAGTATCATACCGATTGAATACCGTAAAAAGAACCGGAGTGTCAAGCATATGCGAAATATATTTTTTGACCCGTTTGAAATTAAAAAGAAACTTTCACAAAGTTACTGCTTATAATTCCAATAGGATATTCTTTTTTAACTTTGAAACCTATCCAAAATTCAGGCGCAAATACCTGCGTTTTTTTTTGATTCAATGCGGCTGCCCACCAAGCAAATGTACTGTTAGAAATTATCAATTTATCCGCATGCATTAATATTTGAAAATCTATAATTTCCTGATCTGATACAATTATTTTATTTTGTATGAATGATAATTTATCCTGAACAGCTTTTGCATCATCTGTTACCAAAACAACCTTGCAAGAGTTTATATTTGGTATCAGTTTTAAAGCATTTTCATAATATACTTCAGGTAGAACTAGATTAGTTCCTCCCAACAACTCATTACCCCATACTGCGTAGTCTCCTATTCGATAATGTAATACAACGACTTTTTCGTTTATATTTTCAAATATGAAGGAATATTTATCAAGGAATAGTTTCTCAAACTCAGGCTTTATTCTAAAAATATTAGACAATTCATACTTTATATTTTCAATATACTGAATAGACTGAAAATAACCATCATAATATGCGTTGTCAAGAAAGACAGGCACTTTATCGGCATCTTCGAATCCCGTTTGCCTTATTACTTTAAGTTGTTTAGCGAATATTCTTTTAAAAATTTTACGCAAGTACTTACCGTCAGTAATACTAATCGCAAAAAAATATTTTCTAACACTATCAAAAGCGCAACTATCATCAATTACATAAAAAGTTTTATACTTTCTACTTAAAGATACAGCGAAAGCATACTGGAATAATTGATTACCAAGTCGACCATTTAAACAAACGGCTACCATCCCTCGACTAAGTTAATTGTATATTATGATCGACTGCAACTAGTCCAAACCCACGAGGCATTACTCTACCACAATTAAAATAATCTCCCTCTTCCACTGGGAAGTCTGCCGCATTCATAATCCAATCGGCTTCATCCTCGTCAATTTTACAGTAAATACCCAAATTATAGTTACCCTCAAGTAAAGGCAAGTGTGGAATAGTTACGGAATACAGAGTGGCTTGGGCATTGATAGTCGTGTTTTCGCCCTGGTAAAAAGTCGTTAACATCGATACCGTGTTCTCGTGCTCATCCACGATAAGCAAATCGAACCGGACGCTATGTTCACGGGTATCTTTTATGTTGTTTTGAAATTCCAGCTTGATTGTAAGATTCTGGCCGGAAACGATGTTATACACTGGCTGGCTGTATTCATCAAAGAAGCGAATTGACGTGAATTTAATCAAGCCTGTTCCTTGGCGATCAGTTCGGCTACTCAGGTCTTTTTCGATGATGCTGCGCTGGAGCAGTGAATACTCTTGCAGCGTATCCCGGACGTTGCCTCCAAAAACTAATTGCCCATTTTTTAGCAGAACGCCAGAAGTGCACAGTTGCTGAATTGCAGCCATATTATGACTTACGAATAATACAGTACGCCCATCATTTACGCTCACATCCTTCATCCGCCCTAGGCACTTCTTCTGAAATTCAGCGTCACCTACTGCCAACACTTCATCAATAATCAGGATTTCCGGCTCTAAAAAGGCTGATACAGCGAAGGCCAGACGCACATACATGCCGCTACTGTAGCGTTTTACAGGCGTATCGATATAGCGCTCGACGCCAGAGAAATCTACAATCTCATCGAACTTACTGCGGATCTCGGTCTTAGTCATGCCCAAGATGGCACCGTTGAGGAAAATATTCTCACGGCCCGTCAACTCCGGATGAAACCCAGTCCCTACTTCCAGCAGCGAGGCTATACGGCCCTTAACTTTGATTTTTCCAGTAGTGGGTGTAGTAACTTTAGAAAGAAGCTTGAGAAGTGTTGATTTACCGGCTCCGTTGCGGCCGATAATACCGAGTACCTCACCCTGTTTAACTTCAAAGTTGACGTCTTTCAACGACCAGACGTAATCACTGTTACCCTTGGCGGTGCGGTCGTTGGTTTCACCAATTTTGGCGCCTGGGTCTTCTTTCCCGCGCATACGCGCCCACCAGCGGTTCAGGTCGTGGCTAATTGTGCCGGTTCCTACTTCACCAAGCCGGTAGAGTTTCCCTAGGTTCTCAACTTTTATTGCAATGTTGCTCATTAACAGTTCGGCTGCCAGTAATACAATTTGTTTCCGCGGTAATGCAGAAAATAAGTGCGACTGCGGTCAGCAGGCTATACAGTGTCCGTAAAGCTTTTTTGCACCTTGTTGAAAACGACGATACCGACGGCTAGCAAAACCAACGTAACGAATGCGCTGTATCCTAAGTGCAGCCAATTGAAGATACCGGCTCCGGTGAAAGCATAGCGGAAAGTTTCGACAATGGATGTCATAGGATTTGCCAGAATCCACAGTTGGTATTTAGCTGGCACCCCTGACAGAGGGTAAATAACTGGCGTAGCGTACATAAATAGTTGTACACCAAATATTAGGAGCATGGCCAAGTCACGGTACTTGGTAGTAAGGGCGCTGAAAATCATACCTAGCCCAATGAAAGCAGGCCCATGAGGATTATCAGCAGCGGTGTTACCGCTATCAGCCAGTTAGGATGAATACGGCTGTCAGTAACAAGGTAATACATCCACAAACCCAAAAATAAAGCTAGTTGAATACCAAAACGTACTAAGTTGGACAACACAATAGATAATGGCATGGTGAGACGTGGAAAGTACACCTTACCGAAAATAGCCGCATTAGTGGTGAATACCGTTGAAACCGAAGTAAGTGTTGTTGAAAAGTAATTCCAGACGGTAATACCCGTCATATAGAATAACAACTGTGGCAAACCATCAGTAGAGAGTTTCGCTACGTTGCCGAAAATGATAACATAGGTAAGTGTAGTGAGCAACGGCTGGATAAAAAACCAGATAGGTCCTAGCACAGTCTGCTTATAGGTGGAAACGAAGTCGCGCCGCACGAATAGCATTACCAAGTCACGATACCGCCATACTTCTCCCAACCGGAGGTCAAGCAGGTTGGTTTGGGGTTCAATAATTTCCGTCCACTCCCTATTCTCTACAGGCGAGGCAATCGGAAAGGATTCGAATTGGTTTACAGCTTCCGTAGTTTGCACAATGATCTTGGATAACGAAATTCAACAGGGAGCCTGAAAACAACAACGGCTACAACACAGCCTTCTCCTCCAACAGTCACAGCGGAAATACTAGTCTTTTAGGCTTTCGTAAAGGTAAGCCAACTGCAACAAACATCACGGTGCCAAGGACATTCAACTGCAGTCACTTCACAGCTATGCTACGCTGGCCGAGCCGTCTCGAAGGCATCAGCATAGACAGCGGCTACTCCTTCTTCGAGCCCAATAGTGGCCTTCCAACCTTTTTCAGCCAACTTACTTACATCCATCAGCTTGCGAGGAGTACCGTCGGGATAATCGGCATTGAAGCGAATAGTGCCTTTGTAGCCAACAGTACGCTGCACTAGCTCAGCCAACTCGCGGATACTGAGGTCGGTGCCAGTACCCACGTTCACGAGGCCAGGCTCGTTGTAGTTTTCCAGCAGGTAGAAGCAAGCATCAGCTAGATCATCGACGTGCAGAAACTCGCGGCGTGGGGTACCGGTACCCCATACTTCCACTTCAGGAGCTCCAGCCAACTTGGCTTCGTGAAACTTACGAATCAAGGCTGGCAGTACGTGTGAATTCTTGAGGTCGTAGTTGTCGTGGGCCCGTAGAGGTTGGTGGGCATAGCCGAAATGTAATTGCAGCCATATTGGCTCCTGTAGGCGTCGCACATTTTGATGCCAGCAATTTTTGCAATGGCGTACGGCTCGTTGGTGCTTTCCAGCTCGCCTGTTAGTAGCGCAGTTTCTTGTAAAGGCTGCGGCGCCATTTTCGGGTAGATGCAGGAGGAGCCCAGAAACAACAGTTTCTTCACGCCATTAAGGTAGCTGTGATGAATGACGTTGTTCTGTATCATTAGATTATCGTACAGAAATTCAGCCCGATAGATGTTGTTAGCGTTGATACCCCCTACTTTGGCGGCTGCCAGCACTACGTAATCCGGCTTCTCGGTAGCAAAAAAATCAGCTACAGCATCTTGGTCTCGCAAGTCTAACTCGGACGAAACGCGCGTCACAAAATTGTGGTAGCCTGCTTTTTCTAGGCGACGTAAGATGGCGGAGCCCACCATACCGCGGTGGCCGGCTACATAAATTTTTGCGTTCTGTTCCATAGGGTAAAGCTGGTTTTCTCGTCCGGCTACGCTGCAAACACTTGCAGTACACCAAATAGTTTGAGAAAGGTTGTTGTCAATTATTTTTCCACCAAGTTAAGTTCACCGGCGCGGCGGTACTTGCTAATGCAGCTGCTTGAGGCTGCAATGTCCGCACTAAGGTAGCGGGCAACAGTCCTTTCACGAGCGGATTGACAGTGGAACCCAAAATCATGCGCCGGGTACGCGGGCTGTAGCTCAGCAACCCAGGTAGCTTCGCCCAGGCAATAGGCCGAGCAGCTGCAGCATCGCGCTTAGACGTCCAGTTAATTTCCCAATACGTGTACAGGTTTCGACGCTCGTCAGCGGTAAGCTTAAATTGGGAGCCATAGACAGGATTCTGCTCGCAGCTTTCTACCATCTTCACCAAGTTAGGATACCATTTGGGAGAGGTAGCAGTCCGCTGATCAGGATGCAGCTGATAAGCGGCTAGCATATCAGGAATAGCATAACCGGGAGAAAAATGAGCCACTCGATACCATAAGTCGATGTCGGCACACATATCTACTTCGGTTCGCATACCCCGGTACGTTCTAGCACACTACGGCGTACAAACGTAGCATGCTGTGGCGGCACAAACTGAAACAAGATAGAATGCGGCGTTATTGGCCCAGTGAATGAGTTGGCATACTCTACTTTGTCGTGCAAGTCAATACCGTACTCGCCACCTGAGATAAAGCCGGCTTCGGGGTGATGCTGAAACGCTTCGGCCATACGCCGGAAAGCTCCTGGCAAGTAATAGTCGTCGCTGCTCTGTATGGCCAGGATTTCACCAGTAGCCTTCGCCAACCCCTTTGTTACGGCATCTACAAATCCCTTGTCGCGAGCCGACCACCAAATAAGCTGATCATCATACTTTTTCAGTATCTCCACCGTCTCGTCGGTCGAACCGCCGTCGGAAACGATAACCTGCACAATGCCCGGATAGTCTTGGCGCAGAATGCTAAGCAATGTACGCTCAATGAAACGGCCTTGATTCCAAGAAGGGATGATGATAGAAAGCGAGGGAAACTCTTGCATAACGGAATTACTACTTGGTCAACGCCTCTACATCGCCCAGCCACAAGTCAAGCAATTCGATTTCCTGCGCTGTCACAATATTTTCTTTGGCCAGTTCTGCATAAGCGCGGCGTAAGTTCTCACTTACAGTCACTGATTTGTCGATGGCACGCGTTACGGCGGCAATCACACGATTGGGATGCAGGTAGCACGGGATTTCGGATTCGAAATCCTTTACGTAGTCGTGCGGGTTACGCTCCTGTAGTACGGTGGCTTCGGTAAAGCCAAGCCGATAGCCATGCGCCCACAAAATAGGCTGAGCTACCAGACCACGTAGAATATCAGTGAAGCGAAATGTAACATAAGCGGGCAAATAGAGCAGCGGAAATAACTCGCGACGTACCGCCGTGTTTTGCGAATTGAAAGGACAGAATGTGCCTTCAGCTAATACAATCGGAGTACGCTTATCGAAAAACACTTCCGTGTTATCAACGAGCCGGTAGATGGCATCTACGTCCGGGTCGCTGTCAGCTAAGCCTTGCCAGATACCGATTTTCGCGGTTTCAGTAGTCAGCTCCTCTTCCTTCAGATTATGATCTTGATTGAGAATTAGGTCGAGAGGATAGCCGCGAGGCCAGATGTGGTGACTGGTGAAGTTCTTATAGATGTTGACAAAGCCTTTGTTGGCCGGCGAGGTTTCAAACGCACCTTCCATCGCCGGAAAGGTCCAGTCATCATAAGGAATGTTGTCGTCGTCGGTATCCACAATTACCTGTGCCCCTTGCTGAATGGCGTGCAAGTAGCCCATCATTTTACGGCCGTAGTGGTTGAAAGGCAGCTTGGAAGCCATCTTGAAACCCATAGCCTCTTGGTCAGCTACCGATAAATACACCACGTTTGGTTCACTCCAAGTAGCGGGTGACTTCTTGTCGCCAGCCACGACTAACTGATAATCTGGTAAGCTGGCAAATTTAGTAACAGCCTTGGTCGGGGCGAAAATGGAGGTGATAACGATGCTGGTAGTCGTACTCATGCAACTTGTTAAATGGGGTAAATAACCCGGCAATTCCGGCAGCGCAACAGCTAAATCAGTTCAACACGACTCCTTACAGGAGTAAATCGAAATTGCTTTGAAGTCGCAAAGGTAGATGATTTTCGGCAAGCAGATTTACTGCTTGTTTGTATTTAACCGGAAGCTATAATGATTAATTGCTCAGTATTGAGCCATGACAAGCCTTCACTATACCTTTCTCCACACGTTATGACCTAAGCAGATAGCTTCGCCTCCAAGCAAATGCCTTTTAGCCTAACCCTTTGACATATAGGCCCCAACATCACTATTCACCTCCTGACTCAACAAATTTGACAGCTTAAGCAATCGATATAGATTATCTTTTAAATTTTTAAACCTAGAACCAAACATATAGTCAATAGCACTTGCTTTGTGTTACTATTTTTAGGCAGTATGGCACTTAACAAGCAATAGACAATCCATGTAGTAGACAGATTGGCAAGCATCTCAGAGGCGCGCTTTTGCTACCCCTATTGATTTACGAAGAAGCTGTTCACAATACTTGCTACTTCGCTAACCTGTTCAGACTGCATACCAGGCCATAATGGAAGGCTCAAGCTGGTAGCAGCTAGCTCTTCAGCAATGGGGTAGGTCCCAAGATTCATATGCAGGTGTGCATATGCTTGCTGACGATGCGGTGGCACCGGATAATGAATGAGCGTGCCTACACCGTGCTTGGTTAAATGTTGCTGCAGAGCATCTCGAAATTGCGTACGCACCACATATAGATGGTACACATGGGTAGCTCCAACCTCAATAGCAGGCAAAATTAAGTCACCGAGGCCCCTCAGATGCTGATCATAGAGGCGCGCCACCTCTTGGCGCTGTTGGGTCCAAACAAGCAGGTGAGGTAGCTTCACGCTAAGTACTGCAGCTTGCAGCTCATCAAGACGGGAATTATGTCCAATCACCTCGTTGTAGTATTTCTGCTGCGAGCCGTAATTGCGTAAAATTCGTAGTTGATTTGCTAGTTCTTCACTGTTAGTTGTTATAGCACCAGCATCACCAAGGGCACCAAGATTTTTGCCGGGGTAGAAGCTGGTGCCATTAGCTGCCCCAAAGCTACCGGTAAGCCTTCCCTCCCACGCCGAACCTTGGGCCTGAGCATTATCTTCTACTACCCATAGTCCGTGGCGCTCAGCTATGGTCATAATTGGTCCCATAGCGCAAGCCTGACCATACAGGTGCACAGGCATAATGCCTTTTGTACGCGACGTTATAACTGCTTCGATGTAAGCAGGATCGAGATTATACGTAAAAGGATTAGGTTCTACAGGTACAGGGGTAGCTCCCACAAAAGATATTGCCAACCAAGTAGCAATGTAAGTGTTGCTAGGCACTATGACTTCGTCACCGGGGCCAACTTGCAACGCCTTCAGTGTCAAGTGCAAAGCATCTAGTCCATTGGCCACTCCTATGCAATGATTTACCTGATTGTAAAGGGCATAAGCGGCCTCAAAGACTCGGACTTCGTCCCCTAATATGTACCACTGCTTATCGTACACTGCAGCTATAGCCGCCAAAATCTCTTCCCGTAGCGGGTTGTGCTGAGGCGCAAAAGATAGGAAGGGAATGTGCATAATCGGTTTTCAACGATAAAAGAGTGCGAAACCAGCCTATTGCTTAGCTATACGCATGTGGGCATAGCTAGAATAACGATTAACGATCGCCCAGAAGCTTCGATGTAAGCAGTGTTTAAGTAATTGTAGACTCGATTCAATTGTTCTGCCCTTACCCTGTATAGCTTATTGGCCCGACGAGAGAGCTATTTTTCACTATGGTTGCTAGCGTCGTAGACTTGCTTAACCACGTAGAGAGGTCTGCTCCGAGCAGCATCCATGCCTCGCCATACATATTCGCCAATAATACCGAGCGCTATCATCTGGAAAGCAGATACAAATAGCACCACTACCATGAGCGTAGTCCAGCCAGCAGGGCCTTGGGGTGCAAAAACCCGCAGTCCTATTACGTACACACCATATAGCAAGGCCGTCACGCCCAATAGTAGCCCTACTACCGAAATAGCTCGAATAGGCGAAAAGGAGAAAGAAAGCAGCGAGTCGATAAATAGCTTAAGCTTTTTTTGCAGGGTCCAGCGCGACTTTCCTATTTCTCGTTTGCGGCGTACGTAAGGAATATTGACGTAGGAGTACCCCAACCAAACCATTAGGTAAAATATATTGCTGTTACGTTCCTGCATGCGCACAATCTCATCGCGCACCTGCCGATCGAAAAACACGAAATCAAATCCTCCGTCAGGAATATTGCGCAGCGCCATGTGCTTCATCAGCCAATGAAACAGTTGAGACATTCGCTTTGATAAGCCTGTCTCTTGCCGATCTTGCCGATTCCCAATAACAAGCTTGAAGCCCTGCTGCCAGTATTGGTACATCTGCACCATCAGTTCGGGCGGATCTTGCATATCGGCCGTAATAATAGCCATGCAGTCGCCACTTGCCTGCGCCATGCCTGCTACAATAGCATTGTAGGATCCTACATTTCCAACGAGCTCTACTACTTGAATACGGTCGGGATACTGTCGACGAGCTGTTAACAAAGCTTGTAGCGTTTGGTCGCGCGAGCCATCATCTACAAACACGTATTCAAACTCTATCCCCAGCGGAAATCGACTTTCATTAGCAATCAATTCCCGTACCGTTACAGGGATGTTGTCTTCATTGAAATAGCAGGGTACGATGACGGAAAGCTTGGGCATTGAGCTAAGATGGCGAGAAAACAGGCAAAAAACCGCTTTTAAGCAGGATGGTGACAAGCTAATATATGCGTAGTTCCTCCCAACCTGAAGCCGAGCTTTTCGCAGGTGCGAAATACCGCTCGGTTAGTAGCTTGAGTGGTCATAAGCACATAACGTGCTCCTCGTTCGCGGGCTCGATGTATAGTCTCGGACGCCAGTCGCTGATGCCAGCCCCGATTTTGCGGGCCCACGGCCGTCAGTACTACTTTTGATAAACCAACGCCTAATTTTGTCGAGTCAGCAGTAAGGTCGCTGATAGCTAGAAATGAATCAACTGCTACGCCCGGCTCGTTGGGTACAAGTACCGTGTCGCAATAGCCCTGCACAGCTGCGCTAGCGTACCGAGCCAAGAAAGCATCTGCGCGAACGTCGCCGAACCACGTATCAGCATGAAAACGGTCATACGGGTTGCGAGCCGCTGACGCAATCTGCCCTACGCTTTCCGCTTCTTCTATACGAGCCGCTCGCACTCCGTAACGCGGACCATTAAATTCCGCAACTTGATCATGGAAGAACTGCAAACGGGTTTCCACCAATCGCCAGCCACAAGTTGTAAGCGTTTGCAATAAGCGAGAATCCTCCGTTGGCACTTCACTAAAGCAATAATAGTTGCCTATAGCGCTCAACTCTCGTTGCCAGGCTTGTAATGCATCTGCGCACCCAATCATAGGCGCGGCCGGATCGAAAAGGGCTGTTTGCAATTTGAACATTGGAACACCAAAAAATTTGGTATCCCAAGGCAAGCTGTTATACAACAGTTGCACTTGCTGATTATGCGCTTGAAAAGTAGCTAAGTGCTCGTTTTGGCCCGACGGAAACCGCGCGAAACGTCCAGCACCAAACAATTCTGTTTGTTGCTGGAGAGGTATTTCGCGCAAAAAGTTATAAGGAGAGTAAAAGAGAAGTTTATGCGCCCTCCTTGCCAGCAGATCGGCATTTACGCCTTCCATATCTGCCGAAACTGGTCATGTTGACGGATGTAGTCTTTCTCGTCATAAAGCGATGAGGCCAGAACCAGTTGTACAGCCGAGTGCGAATACTGCATAGTATGCCATACGTTTGGGGGATGTATAATCCCACATATGGATCTTCAAGCCGGAATAGTTCTACGGTACCATCTGCTTGCTCGGCTGTAACAATAATGCGGCCGGCTACGGCCACTAGCACCTGTTCGGTGAAGTGATGCGCATGCCGGCCGCGTAGAACGCTCTCCGGCGTGTAATACGTCCAGAAAACTCGCTTTATGTCGAAAGGGATCTGCTCCGGATATTCTGCTATGGATATAAAGCCAATATCAGAAGCCCCCACCTTGGGAAACTCAATTAGGTAGGGAACCTTCATCTGCATTTATTTCACGTGTGCCTGAAAATACTCGAGGGTGCGGCGTAGGCCTTCAGCCCGGTCTACCTTCGGCTCCCAGCCGAGGATTTCTTTGGCTTTGGTGATGTCTGGCTTACGCTTCATGGGGTCGTTTTCGGGCAGGGGCCGGTAATCGGGCTTGAACTCGACCCCAGTGAGCCGGGCTATTTCTTCGCCAAACTCTTTGATAGTAATTTCCGCCGGATTGCCGATGTTAACGGGCAAATGATAATCGCTGAGCAACAGTCGGTAAATGCCCTCAACAAGATCATCTACATAGCAGAAGGAACGAGTTTGAGAACCATCACCGAATACAGTTAGAGCTTCGCCGCGCAGGGCTTGCGACAAAAATGCTGGCAACACACGGCCGTCGTTGAGACGCATGCGCGGGCCGTATGTATTGAAGATGCGAATGATGCGGGTTTCCAAACCGTGATGGTTGTGATAAGCCATGGTGATGGCCTCTTGGAAACGCTTAGCCTCATCGTAGCAGCCACGGGGACCAACTGGATTCACATTGCCGAAATACTCTTCTACCTGTGGGTGAATCTCCGGGTCGCCGTACACTTCCGAGGTGCTGGCAATCAGTACCCGGGCGCCTTTCACACGAGCTAACCCTAGCAGGTTATGCGTGCCTAAAGAGCCTACTTTCAGCGTTTGAATTGGAATCTTGAGGTAGTCGATGGGGACGCAGGCGAGGCGAAGTGCAGAATGTAATCCAACTTGCCAGGCACAAACACAAACTTCGATACATCCGCGTGGTGGAACTCGAAATCCTCACGACCAAATAAATGCTCGATGTTGGACAAGTCGCCAGTGATAAGGTTGTCCATGGCAATGACATGGTAACCTTCGGCCAAAAACCGGTCGCACAGGTGAGAACCTAAGAAGCCAGCTCCGCCGGTAATAAGTACACGTTTCTTGTCAGACATAGTAGTTGAAGCCGCAAGCAAAATGCTGCAAGCTTTATGAGGTGAAAGAAAAAGCTGGTCGCCTAATGTTTTTCGCTTGCCGCTGCTACGGGTTCCTTGTGGTCGGTGCGGATACCAATGCAATGGTAGGCAAAACCGATTTCTTTCATTTCCTGTGGATCGTAGATGTTACGACCGTCGAAAATAACCTTTTGCTTAAGGAGCTTACCAACTACTTCGAAGCTTGGTGAACGGAACTCTGGCCACTCGGTCACAACAAGTAATGCATCAGCATCAACAAGCGCTTCGAATTGATCTTTTGCATACTTAACCGTATCTCCTAACGAGTGCTTGGCTTCTGGTATGGCAACAGGATCATACACCGATACGGAGCAACCGTGTGCTAGCAACTTCTCGATAATAACCAATGAAGGAGCTTCTCGCATATCGTCCGTTTTGGGCTTGAACGATAACCCCCATACGGCGATTTTCCGGCCTTCCAGTTCACCGCCGAAATGCTTTTTCACTTTATCGAAAAGCACTTCTTTCTGGGCTTCGTTCACGCTCTCTACCGCCTGCAATACTTGCATCTGATAGCCATTTTCGGCAGCAGTCTTGATAAGCGCCTTTACGTCCTTCGGAAAACACGAACCGCCATATCCGATGCCTGGATAGATGAACTTAGTGCCAATTCGAGCATCAGAACCAATGCCTTTGCGCACCATGTTCACGTCAGCTCCCATGATTTCGCATAAGTTGGCAATATCGTTCATAAACGAAATCTTGGTTGCCAGCATAGAGTTAGCAGCATATTTCGTCATCTCAGCCGACGGGATATCCATGAAGATAATCGGGTGGCCATTGAGCAAGAAAGGCTTGTAAAGCTTGCTCATTACTTCCTCGGCTCGCTCCGATGAAACCCCTACCACAATACGGTCGGGCTTCAGGAAGTCATCAATGGCAGCGCCTTCCTTCAGGAATTCGGGATTGGATGCTACATCAAACTCGATATTAGCTCCGCGCTTCTCAAGCGCTTGCGTCAGTTCATTGTGAACTTTAGCAGCCGTGCCAACTGGTACGGTGCTTTTGGTTACCACAACCGTGTAACCGTTCATATTTTCACCGATACCGCGGGCTACTGCCAACACGTACTTTAAATCGGCAGAGCCATCTTCGCCTGGGGGAGTTCCTACGGCAATAAACGCCACATCGCAATCTTTGATGCCTTCGCCCAAGTTGGTAGTGAAGTGCAAGCGCCCCGCTGAAACGTTGCGCGTTACCATTTCTTCGAGGCCTGGTTCATAGATTGGCAGAATTCCCTGCTTGAGGTTATCAATCTTTTTTTGATCGATATCAATGCAGGTGACATCCATACCTACCTCGGCGAAACAAGTACCAGTTACCAAACCAACATAACCGGTGCCGACTACTGCTACTTTCATAAGGTGTGTGTGAGGCGAGAGAACAAATTATACAACGGAGTTGGCTACTTGTGGCACAGTGGCCATCATGTAGCGTTTCCACCAGTGTTGAAATACAATTAGAGCCCAAATGCGGGCGTGTACGTCGCCCGGGCTGCGAGAGAAAAGCTGTGTTTTCAATGCCCGGACTGCATTTACATCGAAGATACCTTGCGCCTCAACAAAGGCATCGGATAATAGGTCGTCTTCGATAAGAGGCCGAAGTTCACCGCGAAACCACTTCAGCAAAGGCACCTCGAACCCGTGTTTAGGGCGCTTATACAGCTCTTCGGGTAACATGGGGCGGAACGCATCTTGCACGATGCGCTTCTTCATATTCGCGTCTATTTTACTTTCGACGGGCAGGCTGAAAGCAAAACGCACTACGTTGGGGTCGAGGAAAGGCGGACGGACTTCCAACGAATTGGCCATGCTCATGAGGTCCACCTTGGTCAGCATGTCGTAAGGCAACACGAGTTGCATGTCGGTCAGCAATACCTCATTCAAGTCGCCCTGGGCATGCAGGTTTTCTAGAATGTCTTTGCGGCGCTTTTCAGCGAGCTTTTTGCCCACTTTACGGCGCGCGTCGGCGCTAAGCAAACCACGAGCATCGGCGGCTGAGGCAAAAGTAGCCCAATCCCAATACCGATCTTTGGGGCCACTAAGCATGCCCCGCGAAAACCGTTGAAACTGCCGCACCCGGTTACCAAAAAATGAATTGCGCGATTTGGGAAGTATCTCCCAAAGCAAGTTCAATCCTGTTACTGCCTCTGCTTTAAAGCCACCTTTGCGCACCTGGAACTCGCCCATGTGCTTGTTATAGCCAGCAAACATTTCGTCGGCACCGTCGCCGGATAAAGCAACGGTTGCCTTTTCACGAGTGCGTTTGCTGAGGATGTATACTGCCAGGGCTGATGAGTCGGCAAACGGCTCGTCAATGTAATCCAGCACCTCGAAAATATGTTCGTAGAGGTCCTGGTTGGAAAGCGAGAAAACCGTATGGTTGGTCTTGTACTTATCGGCAACTAGCTTGGCATACTTCGTTTCGTCGAAGAACGGCTCGTCGCGGTAGCCGATGCTGAACGTGTTCAGGTGTTCGGTATGCCGCGAAGCCAACGCGACAATCACACTTGAGTCGATGCCACCGCTTAGAAATGCGCCTAAGGGAACATCGGCTACTAAGCGGCGGGCAGTAGCATCATCTAGCAGGCTTACTAGCTTGCTTTGCTGCTGCTCGTAGCTGAGTTTGTTTTTCTCGACTTTTTTCGGGTCGTAGGGAATTTTATACCACCGTTTGCGCACTACTTTCTTCCCCTTGATATAGAGGTAGTGGCCGGGCAGTAGCTTTTTCACGCCCTTGAAAATAGTAGCTGGCCCCGGAATGTAGTTGAGCTGCAAATAGTGACTCAATGCTACATAGTCGAGCTTGCGCGGAATGCCTAGCGCCATCAGCGACTTCATCTCGGAGGCAAACATGAACTTGTCCTCGTCGCGGTACACGAGTACGGGCTTCTCCCCCATCCGGTCGCGGGCAATGAACAGCGAGTCTTCTTCTTTGTCGTAAATAGCCAAGCCGAAGAAGCCGTTCAGCTTTTTCAGGAACCCTCGTCCTTCAGTGATGTAAAGGCGAAGAATAACCTCGGTATCCGTCTGGGAGTGAAACTGGTACCCTTTGTTCATGAGCCGCTGCCGCAGCTCCCGGAAGTTGAAAATCTCCCCGTTGAAGACGATGGTGTACCGGCCCGACTCATCGGTCATCGGCTGGTTCCCATCGGCTGATAAATCGAGAATAGCGAGTCGCCGAAAACCAAGCCCACAACGGTCATACACGAAGTGTCCTTGCGAATCAGGCCCTCGGCTAATAATGGCGTCGGTAGATGCGGGCAGTCCAGCCAGCGCATTACGGCCTGTATCAGTGAAAGCGAATAGTCCAGTTATTCCACACATATGGTGGGTAAAAGTACGAAGTCTGAGGACTTGTTGAGTGAAAAAGTAGCAAGGCGGGCCTTGCAACCAAAGCTGGGCGAGCTTAGTACATAAGGTACTTTTCACTCTTCAGCCACCTCCTTTGTTATGAATCTTCAGGATAATCTAAATCTGCAACAGCAGTTTGAAGCGGCTGTATCGCGCGTAGACAACCTTCCCGGCGACAAAGCCGCTGCCCATATGAACGAATTGTATGGTCTTTACAAACAAGCAACTGAAGGTGACCACGACACCGAAAAAGACGTGGTAGGCGACGATACGCCGTCGAATCCTAGTGGCCCCAGCGGGATGTCGCAGGCGCAGTGGGACTCGTGGAGCAAGTTTAAAGGCATGAGCGAAGATGAAGCTCGCCAGGAGTACATAAACAAAGTGAACGAGCTAGCAGGTCCCGTAGGCGAAGCCACTTCGGTTATCACCGGCAACGGACAGCCTGCTACCGGTTCGCAAGTAAATACCACCGAAGAAAACAGCACTTTAGCGCAACAACCTAATACGGGTCCGGGCGTGTCGCAAGGCGGCTTGCGAGGTGATATTACAGCAGGTGCTCCGTATGGAGGCGAAGACCATCTGAAAGACGAACAAAATTAAGAAGTGCCCTAAACACGACTCGGCCCGCTGTATTAGATTAATGCAGCGGGCCGAGTCGTGTTTAGGGCACTATAAGTGCTGTTCAAGCAAGGGCATTCTGTGGTTGTGTTGGTAAACCACTAGTTAGATCCTGAATAGGTATGTCACTATTGGCTGCTGGATTTTGGCTATTTTGGGCGAGCCATGATTCTATGTACTCGTTTGAATAAGTTAGCCAGCTTAGTTTGTTGGACTAGCTTGCTGGCTGCACTAGCAGCTTGCACCACTTCTTCGCCGAAAACTGCTGCGCTTACAGCACAAGCTGCCGCCAATCCGTTTGATGATGCCACGTTGCGCGCTATTACAACCGCTCAGGACGAGCGTAACACGGCAGCATTACTACCTTACCTGGCTAATGCTGACGTACGTTATCGGCGGGCAGCGGCGTTGGCATTGGCTTCGGTACAAGACAAAGCAGCCACTGCTAGTTTGCAGCCTTTGCTTGCCGATGCCGACCCAAGTGTTAGACGAGCCACAGCGTATGCATTAGGCCAAACGGGCGATTCAACGGCAGTAGCCCCACTTGTTGCGCGGCTTACCTCGTCTTCCTCTGCTCCTACCGATCAGCGTTATCTGTTTGAAGCCTTAGGCCGTTGCGTCACCACTACTTCTTTGCGGCAACTTGTCCGAGGTTTTTCTGGTACTGATACGGCTTCTGTGGCCGGACAGGCTTGGGCCCTACTCCGAGCCGGCAACCGAGGCGTTACTTCCGAAGCGGCAGTGGCTCGAGCAGTAGCCTTGCTCGACCAACAAATGCCGCTGGCGGCTCGGCAAGGTGCTGCCTTTACCTTGGCTCGTACCCCGCGCCTCGACCTCACTGCGTATCAAACAGCCCTGACAACTGCTACCACCGACCGTGATGCGGTGGTTCGGGCAGCGGCAACTACGGCATTAGGTAAAGTCAAAAGCCCTACCATAGCTTCCACGCTCGTCGGCTTAGCCCGTCGTGATTCCGACTACCGGGTGCGGGTAAGTGCACTGCGGGCCATGAACGCTACTATGTACGCGCCAGTGAAGGAGGCAGCGTGGGAAGCTATATCTGACCCGAGCAACCAGGTGGCGTTAACGGCAGCCGAATTTTTCCTGAATCATGCCAGCGGCGAACCAGGTGTACTGTTTCTAGAAAAAGCCAATAAGCTTAACAACTGGCGTGTGCGGGCTACGTTGTTGGCCACAGCGCTCAAACTTGGCGGCACCGAGCGGGGAGCTATCCGGACGGCGGTGCAACAGCGCTATGCTGCCGCTACCGATCCGTACGAGAAAGCATATTTGCTGAAGGCTTTAGGTGAGGATCCAGCGGCCTATGAATTTATAGAGCAAGCTACGTTTGCCAGCGGACAACCGCTGGTAGTTGGTTCTTATGGGATGGAGGCGCTGGTAGCGATGCGCCGCCTGCCCGATTTCCCAGAAGCGCAACAAGCTGCCTTTGCTCTTACGATACGCCGGGCCATGGGTAGCGGCGACGTTACCATCATGAGTACCGCCGCCGAGGCCCTACGTGACCCTAAGCTAAACTTACGGCAGTTACTGCCCGACACAACTTTCATAGTTGCCGCCCGCGACAAGTTGGTACTGCCCCGCGACCTGGAAGCCTGGTTGGCGCTGCAACAAACCCTTGATTACCTCCAGAATAAACCTACCACTCCGGCGCCCGTAGCCACTGCTGCTAGCCACCCCATCAATTGGGCTGTGGTGCGCTCTGTTCCAGTTCAGCAGCAGGTGTTAATAAGCACGACAAAGGGCGAGGTTCTTATGCAATTGCACGTGGCCGACGCGCCGGGCTCGGTGGCTAGCTTCGTGGAACTGGTGCGCCAAGGGTTCTATAATGGCAAGACCTTCCATAGAGTAGTACCCAACTTTGTCGCGCAAGGTGGCTGCCCGCGGGGTGACGGCTCGGGTAGCACCAATTACAATCTGCGCTCGGAATTCGGGGATTTGCGTTACGGGGAAGGAGCAGTAGGACTAGCCTCGGCCGGCAAAGACACTGAAAGCTGCCAATGGTTTATCACGCACACGCCTACTCCCCACCTCGACGGCCGCTACACTATTTTTGCTCAAGTAGTGAAAGGTATGGATGTCGTACACCGCCTCGATATTGGCGACAAAATAGTGCGCGTGGAGTTAGTAAAATAAAAGGGGGTTCAACCGCACTGTTGTGCGGTTGAACCCCCTTTTGCGTGGTGCACTGTTCTAGTTAGTGTCCGTCGCGGCCGTGTGCTTGGGCTGGCGGCGTAGTGGCTTCAACAGCCGAGAAAGTTTCCAGGATTTTGTAGGTGTGCGCAGCACCTTTGGGTACCACCCACGAATTACCGGGTTCTAGCAATACCATCTGGCCTTCTGAATGAAGTTCGGCTCTTCCTTTCAGCACATACCCAACTGTTTCGTAAGGACGGCTAACTGGTTCTTTTGACTCGCCTGGCTCTTCATCTTCCCACAAGCGCATGGCTACATGAATGCCGGAGGCCAAATACTTTTCGCCTTCCGCACCTTTCGGTGAATTCGTGGAATCAATTTTCGTAATGGTGGTATCGGCCATGTTAATCTAGCGTAAGTGAGTGTACGAATGAATGCAGCGCCTTCATTGGAAGACTGACTTTCTAACGCAGACTGCTCGGTTGCGGTTACTACGTTTTATGGGTTGAACTTTCCGTGTTGTTGCTAGTTGAGAGCTGTTGCAGAAGTGGTGCGCGTTTCTTTCGGCTCCTTTTCTTAGCGCAAGCGTAAATCAAGATTGCTGGTTCTGCCTGTTTTTCTATGTCCTTTTCTTCTGATACTCCTTTTGTGCGGGCTCTAGCGCGGGCACACCAGCAGGTAGCCACGCCCTTACCAGGTCCTGCTTTTTGCCAGCTCGCCGAGTTACTACTCGAATTACTGTTTCCCGAGCGAGCCAGCCAGCCGCTGCTCCGTCCGGATGCCATAGCTGCTACGCTAAGCCAATTTCAAACTGATTTAGCTTCGCTGCTCGCCCGCGTATCCATGCCCGACACGCCCGCAGCCGTAGCCGCCGCTTTTATGGCTGGCTTACCCTCCTTGCGCGAACAACTCTTGCGCGATGCTGCCGCTGTTTTGGCTGCCGACCCGGCGGCGCAGGGCATTGAGGAGGTCATTGCTACATATCCAGGCTTCTATGCTACGGCCATGCACCGAGTGGCCCATGCCTTGCATCTGCTGCATGTGCCCAGGGTTCCGCGCCTGATCAGTGAGCATGCGCACCAACTTACTGGAGTCGATATCCACCCTGGCGCGCGCATCGGTTCCTCGTTTTGCATTGACCACGGCACTGGTATTGTCATTGGAGAAACCACCGTTATTGGTGCTCACGTGAAGATATATCAAGGCGTAACGCTCGGGGCCCTGAGTGTCAGCAAAGAATTGCAGGGCATCAAGCGTCATCCTACCATTGAAGACAATGTAGTCTTATATGCTGGAGCCACCATTTTAGGCGGCAACACAGTAATTGGCCGCTATAGTATCATCGGCGGCAACGTCTGGCTTACGGAGAGTGTCCCTTCTCACTCACGCGTGTATCACCGGGCTCAAATCCACGTCACGCGTAGTGAGGACCCTACTGCCGACCTGACCTTCTCGATTTAGAAACCTGTACTTGCCAAGAATAGAGAATTCACCATTTTTAGTGTGAATCCTTAACGCTCTTCTCTTACCTACTACTCTCACCTTCTTACATACTCTCAGATGAAAGCCCAATCCATTCTGGATACCATAGGCAACACCCCCTATTGCGCCTCAACAAACTCTTTGCCCACCGCCCCGATGTGGAAGTGTGGGTGAAGCTGGAACGCGCTAACCCCGGCGGTAGCATCAAAGACCGCATTGCTTTGAGCATGATTGAACAAGCGGAGCAAGACGGCATCCTAACACCAGACAGCCTCATTGTGGAGCCAACCTCTGGAAATACCGGCGTAGGCTTAGCCATGGTAGCAGCTGTAAAAGGCTATAAGCTGACGTTGGTAATGCCCGAATCTATGTCGATAGAGCGGCGGCGACTGATGGCAGCCTACGGCGCCAATTTGGAACTGACGCCCCGTGAAAAAGGCATGAAAGGCGCCATCGAAAAAGCGCACGAAATAGTGCGGGATACGCCCGGCGCTTGGATGCCCATGCAATTCGAAAACCCAGCCAACATCAAAGTACACGCCGAAACAACTGCACAGGAGATTCTGCGCGATGCGCCCGAAGGCTTCGATTATCACATAACCGGGGTAGGTACGGGTGGCCACATCACAGCCGTTACGGAAGTGCTTAAGCCGCTTTTCCCGAACATGAAGACATTTGCCGTCGAGCCGGAACTCTCGCCGGTTATCAGTGGCGGTGCGCCTGGTCCCCACCCCATCCAAGGTATCGGAGCTGGCTTTATTCCAGCCAACCTGCACCGCGAGGTTCTTGATGGCACCATTCAGGTAAGCCAGCAAGAAGCCTTTGATATGACTCGGCGCGCTGCTCGCGAGGAAGGTATATTCATAGGCGTCTCTTCAGGAGCTTCATTAGCTGCTGTGGCCAAGAAGTTGGACGAAGTACCTCAGGGCGGTCGAGTACTCACCTTCTGCTATGATACGGGCGAACGGTACTTATCCGTAGAGGGCCTTTTTGTGTAGCCTACGAGATAGATCAGTAACAAAAAAGCTGCCTCTGGAATCAGGGGCAGCTTTTTTATTAATACAAGTTCCTTTCGAGAGGAAACAAGTACAAAGGCAGAAAACAAAAAAGCCTAACCGTGTAGGTCAGGCTTTTCAAGGAGTGGAGAATATCGGAGTCGAACCGATGACCTCTTGCATGCCATGCAAGCGCTCTAGCCAGCTGAGCTAATCCCCCGTTTTGGAAACCTCATTCGCCTGTTGCGTTTGAGTGGGACAAAAGTACGGGTAGATATCTATTTGACAAGGTAAAAGACTTTTTTTTTCTAATGGAATGGCGCAATGTGCATGAAGTCAGCTACAAAAAAAGTGATACCGTAGCTTCTAACGCTACAATGCGGTTCATGACTTTGCAGATATAAAAGAAAAACGCCTGCTGTCATCCGACAGCAGGCGTTTAAGACAGCCCTAAGGTGATAGGTCAGCTACTTAGTTATTAAAAAGTGTAAGCAGCTACATTACTCTCTAACGTGGTGGTAAAGAAACCACCAGTGGCTGTGGCAGTACGCGAGAAGTTACTTCCCTGGTGAGTAGCGGTTGCTTTGCTTGCTCCATTGATTACAATCGAAGCAGTTAGACGCTGTGAGTTGTTGCGGCGACCAGGGCGGTTACTTGTTCTCAACACCAGACGAATACCTGTACTTGGCGTATTCTCTGTTACCGTCAGGTTGGTAGCAACACTGAAAGGCTGTGGATTTGAGAAGTCGGTAGTAGTAAACGCGGGAGTGCTAGTTGCCGTGATGGGCGGATAGCTAAGCGTGCCGTCTGTATTGACAGTTGGGGTCAGCACGTACACGTCCAGCCGGGGGTTTTGCAGTGTTGTGTCACCGGCAATTGTGCTGGCTGTCCTAGCATAGGTTACCGTTACCGTTTGGGCCGTGCGGGTTGCACGGGTAGGAGCCGGGTCAGTGCTGATTTCAGAGCAGGAAGCTAAACTAATACCTGCTAGAACAGCGAAAAATATATTTTTCATACTACAAGAGTGATTACGGATTCAGAGTGGCTAGCCTTAGTTGAAGGTGTAGCGCAAGCCCAGTTGGATGCGGTAGCGCGCTGATTCCGTTGTAATGTAACGGTTCGTCACGTTCAGCGTCTGCACATTGGTAGTAGTCGTACCGTCGGGGAATACCGTGCGCGAGTTCACAATAGGGTTGAAGTTGAACCGTGGCTGGCCACTAGCTTGATCGTAGTCTACAAACGATAATGGCGAGTTACGCTGCTGGGTTTGGCCTACACCCCAGTTAGAGTTGATAAGATTACCAATGTTGAATACGTCAAGGCTGAACTGCAGCGAATTGCGGTTTTTACCGATGTTGGTGAACACGTCTTGCAGCAAGCGAGCATCTACAAATGCAACCCATGGCAACACGGCGCCATTACGCTCGGCGATTTGGCCGCGGTGCTGGCTCAGATAATCGTCTTGATTGATGTAGTTGTTCAGATCAACCCACTGCTGGTCAGCTGTGTAGATGGTCTGCTGAGGAGTGCCGCTGAACAGAGTCAGGTTAGTGAGGTTGATTTCGTCTCTAGTACGCGGGATATACATCAAGTCGTTGTTACCCACGTTGTCACCGTTCATGTCACCGTTATACACGTAAGAGAAGCGACCATTCGGACCTAAGTCGAGGAAACCCGAGATAGTAGTAGCCAAGTGGCCCAGATACTCTTTGCGATATGAAAGCGACGCTACTACACGATGCTGACGTAGGAATTCAGAGTAGCCCAGCTTGTTGGCGTTAGGATCATCGGAAATAGGACGAGCAGACCACAAAGAGAAAGGAGTTGATCCTCCGATGCTTACATCCTGTGAATTGGTGTAGGTGTAAGCCAAGCTAGCGGAAACGCTATTGCTGAACGTTTTTTGCAACTGACCAGTAGCACTGTAAGAGTAGCCTTTGTTGGTATTGCGCATCACAATAGCACCATCGGAACTTACAATTTTAGGACTTACCTGGAACGAACGAGTGTTCAACGCGTTGGGCAGACGGTAGAGTGGACGAGTGTCGGCGCCAGCTGCACGGGCCTGCGGGTTAGGGAGGTTCACGTTATCGAAGTACACAGCATTGATGTCCTTCGTGAAAATACCGTCCAAAGTGAACACTACGTCGCCGGGCAGACGCTGGTCGATGCCGATGTTAGTACGCCATACCTGTGGGAACTTGAAGCCACGCTCAGTTACAGCCAGGTTGTAGGTAGCAGGCAGCGTAGTTTGATTGATATTGGCAGCGGGTGGCAAGTAACCAGGCGTAGTATTGAATGCTACATTACCGCCACTATACACCCCACCCAACAAACCGTTGTTACTGGCCTGGTTGGATATCCAAACGAATGGCACACGGCCAGTGAATATACCAGTACCACCGCGTAGCTGCGTTTTGCCGTCGTTGTTTACATCCCAGTTAAAACCGATACGGGGCGAGAACATCACTGATGTTTTCTGTACCTGATCAGTCAAGATTTGGTAATTGTCGCGGAAGCTGATGCTAGCGGCGTCTTCGTTACGCTGCAAATCACTCAGAATGATAGGAATATCAACGCGCAAACCGGTAGTTACCTTCATGTTTGGCATTACGTTCCACTCGTCTTGCGCATAGAATCCGAGCTGAGCAGCTTTGGTTTCGGCAAGCGGATAGCCTAAGCCAGGGTTGCCGTCGTTGATGTTCAGAGGGTAGCGTACGGTGTAATTGTTAGTAGCCGAGGCCACGGGGCCACCATCACGGGGAGTAAGGGCCAGTGTGGTAGCGTTGTAGGTATATCCTGCGGAGCTATAAAAGTCCGACAATGAGTTAAAACGGTAACGGCCATACAGGTCGGGAGCGAAACCGTTAGCGAATTTGTAGTACTCATTATAAGTACCCAGCGTGAAGGTGTGGTTACCTACCGTCTTGCTAATGTTGTCCGACAATTGGTAGATATCCGAATTCAGCACGTTGAGTGGCGTGAAAAGCTCATAGCCGAACGAGGTGAATTCGTTACCATTGGCACCAGGGCCATTGGCGTTATACAGAATGTCAACGAATGGGAAGGGAGAACCACCCAACGACGAGCGGAAGTCGCGCTGGGCCGTGAAGCCCGCCTGAAGCTGATTGGAGATACCACCAGCAAGGGTGGAGTTCAACTCGGCAATAAACGAGTTCAGGTTGTTGTTGATGCGGTAATACGATGCCAAGAAAGGCAGTGTGTTGGTCGACAAGCTACGGCCACCCGTTACCGTTGGCGAGCCAGAGTTGGATGGCGGTACGTCGCGGTATGACTTGAGGTAGTTGTACTTGATGGAAAAGGTATTGGTAGCATTAATGTTCCAATCAATCTTAGCCGTGATTTTATCAGAGTTCTGCTTCAGCTGATACCCCTCGTAAGGACCAGGATTGTACCCATAAGTAGTTTGCAAGAAGTTCGATAGCACGTCGAGTTCAGAGGCGTTAGCTGCCGAAGTGTTACTACCCGGGCCAGGGGCTGGCAAACCTGGACGGTTAGCCACGAATGTGCCTGGTGGGTCGTCGCGGCGCTCACCTTCCACACTTACGAAATAGAAAAGCTTGTCTTTGATGATAGGCCCACCGACCCGAGCTCCAAGCTGATTGAGCGTAAATTCGGGGAACGGCTGATTGACGTCACGTACTTTGTCGCCTACCAAGTTGTTGGAACGACGGAAACCGTACACGGAAGCCGATACTTCGTTGGTACCCGAACGGGTAATAGCGTTGATACCAGCCCCTGTGAATGATCCTTGACGAACGTCGAAGGGAGCTATGCTCACTTGTATTTCCTGGATAGCGTCCAAAGAAATAGGCTGCGCGTTGGCTTGACCACCTACTGTGCCGCTCAAACCGAAAGAGTTATTGAAGATAGCACCATCGATAGTAACGTTGTTGAAGTTACCATTTCGTCCACCGAAGCTTGTGCCCGTACCCGACGCCTGTGGCGTGAGGCGAGTAAAATCCTGAAATGAGCGGCTCAACGATGGCAAGCGCTCAATTTGCTCGCGCTGTACGCTAGTAGCAGCACCTGTACGACCCGAGTTGATAACCGGGTCACGACGACCAGAAACGGTTACTTCGCTCAACTGCTGAGTGGATTCGCTCAGGTTAATGTCTAAGCGCTGGTTTTGACCAAGCGTTAGGAATATGTTTTCACGTGTAACGTCCTGATAGCCTACGAAAGTGATGCGAACGGTGTAAGGACCACCAACGCGCATATTTTGGATGTTGAAACGCCCTTCTGAGTTGGTAGGCGCTACATATTGAGTGTTAGTAGGAGTATGAACCGCAATAACGGTGGCCCCTGGTAAGCCTGCACCCTCCTTATCGGTAATCACGCCGTTCATGGCCGAGGTTGTAGCACCCTGCGACCAGCCCTGCTGTATCGACAAGACTGCCATAAGCAGTAAAAGAAGATGACGATAATAGGTGTTTCTCATGAAAAATGGGATTGATGAAAACTGGGCACAAAAGTACCTACCCCGTCAGTTTAAAACACATTATTAAAAGATTATTAATTTAAAATCGCAGGTCTCCATTATGCAAAAATTAATGTTTTGCAATAGCGATTCGAGCTTATTTTTATGAGATAAAGACAAGAGTATAAACAAAAAGCGAGCGAAGAATATCTTCGCTCGCTTATATAATGTACTACTTAAAGTCTAGTTAAAGGTATAGCGTACTCCTAGCTGTCCTTGCCAGCGCGAGTTGAAGGGCGCTATATCGTAGCCGCGGTTGTTATTGGCAGCAAATGTGGCCGGAAAAGAGAAAGTGGGACGAATGTTGGGACCAGTAACAGTCTCTGGGCGGAGTAGTTCGATAGCATTGTTAGACACCGAATATTGGTTGCCCCAGTTATTATTTAACAGGTTGCCGACATTCTGAATATCGAAGCTTATTTGGATGGTATTCTTCTTGCCACCTGCTACAAAGTTTAGGTCCTGCGCTAAACGAATATCGACTTGGTGCGTCCAGGGAGTGCGTGCGGCGAAGCGCTCGGCATATTGCCCGCGGTGGTTTCGCAGGTAAGGGTCATTTTGAATGAAGGCTTCTAGCTGGTCTTGTACCTGGGCCAGGGTACGCATATCCGATGAGCCACTAGTTACCAACGTAATTTCATTGGGGTCTCGAGCATCACGAGGAATATAAATCAGGTCGTTTGAGAAAGCACCGTCGTTGTTCACGTCGCGGCCACCTTGGCCATAGACATACGCAATAGGTGAGCCAGCCAGTCCTTCATATATAACGGAGATATTTGTAGCCGTTTTGTTGTTGGCATACCGAATTGTGTAGCCCCCAGTGACCAGAATGCGGTGTCGGCGGTCATTTATTGAATAGCCCAACTCTGGATTGTTTGGGTCAGACTGCACTTGATTGAATTGCCAGTTCGATAAGGCGGTACTACTAGTACCACTGTTTATCTCTCTCGCCCTACCATAGGTATAGGCTACTGTTGTATTTAGGCCATTTGTGAATTGCTTTTGCAACTGCGCTGTAGCGTTGTAGCGGTAGCCCTCGTTGGTGTTGTTGAGTAGCAATACGTTAGTATAATTCTGGTTGATCCGACGCCCAGCAGTAGTACTAGCATAGACCGGGCGCTGATCTGGCCCAACCAAACGGCCCACGGGGGCAGTTAGATTGATGTTTTGATAGTAAATATCATTCACCGTTTTAGAGAAGATACCTTCCAGCGTAGCTACAATCTCACCGGGAAGGCGGAAATCAACTGCTACGTTGGTGCGCCATACCTGAGGCAATTTGAACTCCTTGCCTAACACGTTGATTTCAGCAGTCCCGACGGGAGCGTAAGGAGCAGTAGTAAAGACGGTTGGAATGCGCGAAGGGTCGGTTACAACTGGTGGATAGACGGTGTTGGCTCCCGTCCCTTGCGGACCAGCATCAACTGCCCCTTGAATCAGGCCGTTATTGGTGAAGCTGTTGGAAACCCAAACGAAGGGGACCCGTCCAGTGAAAATACCCGTTCCCCACGCACCTGGACTTTGGCGTCATTATTAACGTCCCAGTTAAAACCTAAGCGAGGAGCCCACAGCAATTGTCCGTTAGGCACATTCTGCGTGCTGATATTGCTACCAAATTGCTCGGTTACGCCCTGATTATAAGCGGGTTTATCGAAGAAGAAGGGGACGTCCAAACGTACACCCAAAGTGAGGCGGAGGTTCTCAAGAGGCGAGTACTCGTCCTGCGCATACACTCCAAACTGCATGGCACTGAACTTGGCTTCGCCGTTGTTTGCGGTAGCATAAGCCGCTTGAATACGGTTAGGCTGACTATTGAGAAACGCGTTAAGCGACGGAAATTGATAGTAGCCTACCCCGTTGTTGATAAACAGGTTGCGGAACTTGAACAGCTCGTTATGGGTGCCCACCGTGATGTTGTGCTTGCCAAACGACTTCGTCACGTTGTCGGTGAGTTCGAAGATGTCTTGGTCCAGCTCGTTGAAGCCTGAGCTGCGTTCGGTACCAAAGGTATAGCGGTTGCCGGCTTCGTTGACCTCAAAAGTTGGGAACAGCGAACCAGGCACATCACGTGTATCACGGATGCGGGTATAGCTCAGCAGCAGCTTGTTGGAAACAGTGCCTAAGTTGCTGTTTAGCTCGACAACGCTGCTGTTGGTTTTGTTGTTGAACACGTAGGCGTTACTACCGAAGCGCAGAGCCGTTGACGTGCGTGTAATGTTGTCGTCGAATGCGTCCACGTAATTATGGCGCACTACTAATTGGTGCTTATCAGACAGGTTGAAGTCCAAGCGGCCGAAGATTCTGTTGCTTTGAGTGCGACGGGTGATATTGCCATACTCGCCTACTTCGTAGCCGTAGCGTTCCAACGCGGTGCTGGCAATTTGGTTGATGACGTTCACGTCCAAGCGCGAAGTGGAGGTACCGGGTTCGAAAGATAGCGGCTCACTGCGCCGGTTGATTTCACCATTTACGAAGAAGAACACTTTGTCCTTCACGACGGGGCCACCCACTCGAAAGCCGGTTTGGTAGTTATGAAACTCGGCCGCTTTAGTACGGGGCTCGGTTACACTCTTGCCCACGATGCTTTGGTTGCGGCCAAAACCGTAAATCGAGGCGGACAGGTCGTTGGTACCAGAGCGCGTCACGGCGTTGACACCGCCCCCTGTGAAGTTGCCAAGGGTTACATCATATGGCGCGATTACAATTTGGAGCTCCTGGATGGCATCCAGCGAAATAGGCCCCGTGCCGGCTTGGCCACCGGGCGTGCCGGAGCCAGACAAACCGAACACATCGTTGTTCACGGCCCCGTCAATAGTAATGTTGTTATAGCGGTTGTTGGCCCCACCAAGGGAACTGCTGCCCCCGCCAGTAGCTTGCGGCGACACCCGAATAAAGTCCTGCAAGCTCCGGTTGAGCGTAGGCAGGCGCTCTATCTGCTCGCGCTGTACAGTGGTAGACGCTCCCGTACGACCGGCACTAATCACTGGGTCGGGGCGGCCAGTCACAACTACTTCGTTGAGTTGCTGCGTAGCGTCAGTCAATCGAATGTCGAGGCGCAGGTTTTGACCCAAGGTTAGGAAAACTCCTTGCTGGGTCGCATCCTGATAACCAATAAAAGTAGCCCGCACTGTGTAAGGACCACCCACCCGCATGTTCTGAATGTTGTAGCGCCCTTCTGCATTAGTGGGCGCAATGTATTGGGTATTGGTAGGGGTGTGAACCGCAATAACGGTAGCTCCCGGCAAGCCCGTGCCATTCTGGTCAGTGATAATGCCGTTCATAGCCGATGTTGTAGCACCTTGGCTCCAACCAACGCGCGCCGACAGCAAAAGCAACAGCAAAAAGAGGAGGTAGTGTAAACTCGACTGTTTCATATAAAAAAAAAACAGCCGTCACTAATAGGCGCTACACGAAGGTAGTCAATGCTTTAACGCTCTATGCTATAGAATAGTTAAGGCTAGGGTATATCCTGTCTCATCTGTAGAGGCCCAACATAACCCTAATAAAGCTAAGAATTTTACAACGGGGGGCGCACGGCCTTTATGAAGCGGCTTAAATAATAATCTGTCTCCAAGCTGTTCTCTGTCACCCCGAGTGAGCTAGACGAGTGAATAAACTGCACGCCTTCGGGCGTAGCTTCCGTCACGAGGCCTACGTGCGTGATAGAGTTACTGCCCGGTGAAGCGCCGAAAAACAGTAAGTCGCCAACTTTCAAATCCTGCGGCCTTACTGGGTCGCCCCACACAGCCTGCTCGTTGCTGGAACGCGGGATGGGCACTTCAATAGCGGCAAATGCAGCACACAGCAAGCCCGAGCAATCCATGCCTAGGCGTGTGGTGCCGCCATACTTATAAGGAGTGCCTTGATAAGAACGGGCGGTTTCGATAACCGTGACCATTTCACGGCTTGCATTCAGGGGCGTGCTGCGGCGCTTGGTCACTATCTTGGCCGTGCCTGATGCGGTGGTAGCTCTTGTCTTGGATTTAGCAATTGGGGCGCGGCCTCGGCCCCGACGGTTGCGCTCGGCGGCTTTTATGCGGGCCATGTCGCGGGCCGAATAGTAACGGCCGTTGCGGTAATTGACTTTCTTCGAGCCGCTGCAACTTGCCAACCAACTCACCAGAATTAGCATCAATAGTGGCCACCAAATACGTCTGTGCGCCGAATGATGTACCTTCGTCGTGTATACTCGCATTGGGCCAAAGATACGCGAATCAGTCATAAGCTCTTCGAATTATGAATTTCCAATCCCTGACGCCCGAGTTGGTGGTAGCCTTCGAAGCTATTGTGGGACCAACTCACGTTCTGACCGCGCAGCGCGCCGAAGCCGCTGCTACCGCTGACGCCTACGCCGACTACGGCCGCGACCATACCGAGGACCTGCACTACGCCCCGAGGTGGTGCTGCGCCCCGGTAACGCCGAGCAGATAGCAGAAATTATGCGTCTGTGCCACGAACACCGCATTCCCGTGACCCCACGCGGGGCCGGTACCGGCCTGAGCGGCGGCGCGTTGCCTGTGCACCACGGTGTTGTGTTGAGCACCGAGCGGCTCAACCGCATCCTCGACATCGACGAGCGCAACCTGCAAGCCACCGTCGAGCCGGGTGTCATCAACGAGGCGTTTCAGAATGCCGTGAAGGAAGTGGGGCTATTCTACCCCCCCGACCCGGCCAGCAAAGGCAGCTGCACACTCGGCGGCAACTTGGCCCATAGCAGCGGCGGCCCCAAAGCCGTCAAGTACGGCACCACGCGCGACTACGTGCTCAACCTGCAGGTGGTGCTGCCCACCGGCGAGCTGATCTGGACAGCGGCCAACACACTCAAGAATTCGACGGGCTACAATCTCACCCAGCTCTTGGTGGGCTCGGAAGGCACGTTGGGCATCATCACCAAAGTGGTGTTCCGGCTTCTGCCCTACCCCAGCAGAATATCCTGATGCTGGTGCCGTTCCGGCAGGTAGAGCAGGCGGCCGAGGCCGTGTCGGCTGTGTTCCGGGCCGGCATTATCCCTTCGGGCATGGAGTTCATGGAGCGCGAAGCCATTGCCTGGTCGTCGGACTACCTGCAGATTCCGCTCACGCTGCCCGAGGACATTCACGCCCACTTACTGATCGAGCTGGATGGCCAAGACCTCGACCAGCTCTATAAGGAAGCCGAGCAGGTGTACGGCGTGCTCGAGCACTACGACGTGGGTGAAATCCTGTTGGCCGACACGGCCGGGCAGAAAGAGGATTTGTGGCGCATCCGCCGCAACATCGGCAATTCGGTGCGCTACAATTCCGTGTACAAAGAAGAAGACACCGTCGTACCCCGCGCTGAGTTGCCCACGCTGCTGAAGGGAGTGAAGGAAATTGGGGCGCGGTATGGGTTCAAGAGTGTGTGCTACGGCCATGCCGGCGACGGCAACCTGCACGTCAACATCATCCGCGGCGAGCTCACCGACGAGCAGTGGAATGTGGGGCTGCGGCAGCCGATAACGGAAATCTTCCAGCTCTGCGTCAAGCTCGGGGGCACGATTTCGGGCGAGCACGGCATTGGGCTGGTGCAAAAAGGCTACATCGGTATTGCCCTGCCAGAGGCTAACTTGGAATTGATGCGCGGTATCAAGCGCGTATTCGACCCGGCCGGCATCCTCAACCCTGGGAAGATATTCTAGCAGTAATAGCTTGATCAGCAAAAAGCCCCGCCGGAACTTGGTTCTGACGGGTTTTTCAATGGTGTTAGCTGAATTTTTGATTGAGTTTTCAAGAACTAACAGCTATTAGTTTTTAAAGGCTAGTTTTGTCGAGCCGCCCGCCGATATTCCTTTTCGAGGTACGCACGTAAAGCAGCAGAAAAGAAATCAAGGGCAGTAGCCAGTATCAGGTATCAATGGCCAAACGGAGCAAAGTCAATCAGCGCCAACGCATTTTAGATGAAGCGGCAAAGCTTTTCAAGGAAAAAGGCTTTGCTGGCACCTCCATGCGTGATTTAGGTGGTGAGGTCGGCATGGAAGCCGCCAGCATGTACAACCATATCAAGTCGAAAGACGAGATTTTGGAGAGCATCTGCTTCCACGTATCCAACACGTACATCTCGCAACTAGCCGAGGTGGAAAAGATGGATGCTTCCTATACAAAAAAGGTGGAAACATTGCTCCGGCGCCACGTGTACTTAATGATAGAAGATGGCGCGGCCGTGTCGGTAGCCAACAACGACTGGAAATTTCTTACCGGCGACAAACTCATCCAATTCAAAGAGGCTCGCAAACGGTATGAGCAAGGCTTTGCAACTCTGATTGAGCAAGGGGTTGCGGCTGGCGAGTTACAGCCCGTCAACGTTTCAGTGGCACTGTTCACTATTCTCTCGGCGGTACGCTGGGTGGAGTTGTGGTACCGGCCCGGCCGGGGCATTTCAGCCCAAGATTTAGAGCAAAATATCATGACCATTCTGCTGAATGGCTTAGCAAAATAAGATCCGTTGCCAACCGGGATTTGCGTGTGGGACCCTCTCCGACGAAAAGCACTCCTGAGTTGGCGACTGGCAACTCACAACTCATGAGTCGTTTTCATAAAGTTAAAATCAAGCGCATTCAGCGAGAAACGCCCGATTGCGTTACCCTAGCCCTGGACGTGCCCACCGAATTGCACGACACGTTCAAGTTCACCCAAGGGCAGTATCTGACGTTTCGGCGGGAGCACAACGGGGAAGAACTACGTCGCTCCTACTCTATATGCAGCAGCCCCTGGATGGGGAGTGGCAAGTGGCTATTAAGAAGGTGCCAGATGGGAGGTTTTCGTCGTTGGCGGTAGAGAACTTGCGCGTGGGGGAAGAACTGGAGGTGATGCCGCCTGCTGGCCGCTTCTACACCGAGTTGCATCCTACCAACGCGAAGCGGTACGTGGCTTTTGCGGCCGGAAGCGGCATTACGCCGGTATTTTCCATTGTGAAAACTATCCTGCTGACCGAGCCTAATAGTCAAGTCACGCTGATTTATGGCAACCGGGGCCGCAATTCCATCATTTTCAAGGAAGCCATTGAGGCCCTCAAAAACAAGTTTCTGCGTCGCCTGAGCGTTTACCACATCCTTAGCCGCGAGCAAGGCGACACCGACCTGCTTTTCGGTCGCATCGACGAAGCGAAAACCAAACAGTTTCTCGATAAGATTTTGCCACCCAGTCAAATCGACGAGTGCTTTATCTGCGGGCCCGAGGAAATGATAAACGGCGTACGCGCCGCCCTAACTGACGCTGGCGTAGCACCCGAAAAAATTCACTTCGAGATGTTCACCTCCGCAAGCAGCAGCAAGCAACAGGCGGGCCCGGTGAAAGTGCACCCCGTTGGCGAGGATGACAAGAAAAGCCAAGTAAGTGTGAAGCTCGACGGCAGCACGCACTTGCTTCAGATGTCGTACTACGGCAACACCATTCTGGACGCCATGCTGGAAACCGGAGCCGATGCGCCCTACTCCTGCAAAAACGGCATGTGCAGTACCTGCCGCGCCCGCATTGTGGATGGCCAAGTGGAAATGGACGTGAACTACTCACTGTCAGACACTGAAGTGGCAAGAGGCTACGTACTGACCTGCCAGGCCCGGCCACTATCGGAAAAGGTAGTGGTAGATTTCGACCAATAACAGCTCTTTAGAGCACTAGGACTAAAGAGCTAGTACACCTCAGAAGTGGAATGAGTAGAGTCAGCTAATAATCATCTACCTACCCCACCGTCACGTCATGCTGAGCGCAGCCGAAGCATCTCGCTAGTATGGTAACCTCTTTTAACACTGCAACGATTCGAGCGAGATGCTTCGGCTGTGCTCAGCATGACGGATGCAAGTTGTTCGAGAGTGTATTAACTACCTCTGACCTCTTATCATCTGAAAGTGACAGTTTCTTAATCTTTCCAGCTTCCAACCTTATAAGCTAGATTTCAGTCTACTTAAGAAGAAGACCAAAGGTGCAGTGCTAGTGACCAACAGAAATTTCCTTACTTTTAACTAACGAATGTTAGTTAATTATTGTTGATAGTGCATGGAAACGGTAGAAATCAACCTCGAAGAGCAGTTTCAGGCTCGCATTGACGCAGATGTTCGGATTGAGCCTAAAGACTGGATGCCCGACGCGTATCGCAAGACCCTGATTCGGCAGATTTCCCAACATGCTCATTCTGAGCTCGTGGGCATGCTGCCGGAAGGCAACTGGATTACGCGTGCCCCGTCACTGAAGCGTAAATCTATCTTGCTAGCCAAGGTGCAGGACGAAGCTGGTCATGGCCTCTACCTTTACAGCGCTGCTGAGACGCTGGGTGCTTCTCGCGACCAAATGCTGGCCGACCTGCACTCCGGCAAAGCCAAATATTCCAGCATTTTCAACTATCCTACCCTCTCTTGGGCTGATATGGGTTGCGTGGGCTGGTTGGTTGATGGGGCTGCTATTCTGAACCAAGTGCCGCTGTGCCGCACCTCGTATGGGCCTTATGCCCGCGCTATGGTGCGGGTGTGTAAGGAAGAAAGCTTCCACCAGCGTCAGGGATTCGAAGTGATGCAGACACTGTGCGAAGGCACGCCAGTGCAAAAAGAAATGGCGCAAGAAGCATTGAACCGTTGGTGGTGGCCTACCCTGATGATGTTCGGCCCGAAAGACGCCGATTCTCCTAACACTGCCCAATCGATGAACTGGCGAATTAAGCGCTTCACCAACGACGAGCTACGCCAGAAATTCGTAGATATGATGGTGCCGCAAGCCGAGTTCTTGGGCTTGACTGTGCCCGACCCTGCCCTAAAGTGGAACGAAGCCAAGAACGGTTACGATTTCGGCGAGGTGGACTGGGAAGAATTCTGGAATGTGGTGAAGGGCAATGGCATGTGCAACAAAGACCGACTCGGTGCCCGCATCAAAGCGCATGAAGATGGCGCCTGGGTGCGCGAAGCCGCCCTCGCCCATGCCGCTAAACGCAAACAGCGCGAACAGCAGGAAAAGTCTGCCGCTGCCTAGAAACGCATGGAACACCTTAAAAGCCCCTCCTGCTGAGCTTACTGAAGCATCTCGCATGCTAACTATAGAAGAGGTATTGTCATGCTGAGCGCAGCATAACGACCCTGAACACAATATAAAATGAATCAATCTGAATGGCCGCTGTGGGAGGTTTTCATCCGTAGCAAACAAGGCCTCGACCATAAGCATGTGGGCAGCTTGCACGCCGCCGATGCTACGATGGCTATCCAAAACGCGCGCGACGTATATACCCGCCGGATGGAAGGCGTTAGCATTTGGGTGGTAGAGTCGGTGCACGTGCATGCTTCTAACCCCGACGACTCCGCCGCCTTCTTCGACCCGGCCAACGATAAAGTATATCGGCATCCTACGTTCTACGAGGTGCCGGATTCTATCAAGCACATGTAACTCCCTCCCGCATGCAAGTCGCCCCATCCGACACCACTGCGTTGAGTACCTACTCGCCCGAGGTGCGCCAACATCTGTTTCATTACGTGTTGCAATTGGCTGATACCAGCTTGATTCTGGGTCACCGCTTATCCGAATGGTGCGGGCACGGGCCGATTCTGGAGCAGGATTTGGCTATGGCAAATATTGCGCTGGACTTGTTGGGCGAAACCCGCAGCCTTTACCAATACGCTGCTGAACTCGAAGGCAAAGGCCGCACCGAAGACGACCTTGCCTTTTTGCGCGTTGCCTCCGAGTACCGCAACCCACTGCTGGTTGAGCAACCCAACGGCGACTTCGCCGATACCGTAACCCGGCAGTTTCTGTTCGACAATTTTCACTTCCATTTTTTGCAACAGCTACAAACTAGTTCCGACGAGCGGTTGGCGGCCATTGCGGAAAAATCGTGGAAAGAAGCAGCCTACCATCTCAAATGGAGTTCGGAATGGATAATTCGGCTCGGTGACGGTACCGACGAAAGCCGCCAGCGCCTGGATAAGGCTTTAGCTAATTTGTGGCGCTATTCCGGCGAGCTAACTACGCCCACGGCTACTGAGCAAGCCTTGCAAGCACTCGGCATCATTCCCGATTACAAGGTATTCCAGGACAGTATGACTGCACACGTAGCCAAGGTGTTTGCGGAAGGTACATTATCGGTTCCGCAGGAAACATATATGCAGCGCGGCGGCAAGGAAGGCCGGCATTCCGAGCATCTGGGCTACATCTTGGCAGAGTTGCAATACATGCAGCGCACTTATCCGGGCATGACATGGTAGCAACGCAGGCACCCACCGAGGAGCATATTTGGCAACTGCTAGAAGAGGTGTCGGACCCCGAGGTACCCGTGCTTAGCATTTTGGACCTAGGTATCGTCCGCAACGTGCAGGTGCAGGGCCAAGCCGTGACGGTGACCATCACGCCTACCTATTCGGGGTGCCCGGCCATGAACACTATTGCCACGGATATCCGGCTGCGGCTCTTAGCCGAAGGCATCACCCACGTAACGATTCACAACCAGCTTAGCCCGGCCTGGACCACTGATTGGATGTCGCAAGCAGGCCGCGACAAGTTGGAAGCCTATGGCATTGCTCCGCCCATAGATGGTACGGCGACTGGTCATTTACTCAACCTGTTCGGCGAGGATACAGCCGTACGCTGCCCGCTATGCAAGTCTGAGCACACGCATTTGGTTAGTCAGTTTGGCTCCACGGCCTGCAAAGCCTTCTACCAGTGCGACGACTGCCACGAGCCGTTCGACTACTTCAAGTGCCATAGTTGATTTCCTTATTTGAGGGGTTATGCAGGCGCCTTCCACTATTCGTTAAGAACGTCCTACTGAGCCTGTCGAAGCATCTCGCTCGAACCGTTGCGTTGGTACCACAATCTCAGCACGCGAAATGCTTCGGCTCCGCTCAGCAGGATAGTCCTGCCATAGCTATAGTACCTTCTACTCAAGATATTGCCTCTCTAGCTTTTCTGATTCCTTCCAACTGAAAGACTCTCACCCCACCCTCTTTCCATGTCCGACTCGAATTCTCTGATTTTCTCTTTGGAAGCTGGTATAGCCACTATCCGGCTCAACCGCCCCGATGTGTTCAATAGCATCAACAAACCGCTGGCGTTGGCTTTGCAAGAGCGTTTGCGTGCGTGCAAGGAAGATGCTACGGTACGCGCGGTGCTTTTGACGGGTACCGGCAAGGCTTTTTGCGCTGGACAGGATCTGGCCGAAATTACCGACCCAAGCAGCCCAGGTGTTTCAGAGATTGTGGAGCAGCACTATAACCCGATTGTGCAGTTGATTCGAGACTTGGATAAGCCGGTGGTAGCCGCTGTGAACGGTGTAGCAGCGGGCGCGGGCGCCAACATCGCGCTGGCCTGCGACTTGGTAGTGGCCAAGGAATCAGCCTCGTTTATTCAGGCTTTCAGTAAGATTGGTTTGATTCCGGACAGCGGGGGCACGTATTTTCTGCCCCGCCTCATTGGCATGCAGCGTGCCACAGCTCTGATGATGACGGGCGACAAAGTAAGCGCCTCGGAAGCCGAGCGGATGGGCATGATCTACAAAGCCATTCCAGACGAAAACTTCGATAACGAAGTGGTGGCGTTAGTGGTCAAGCTAGCCGCCATGCCCACCAAAGGACTGGCCTACACCAAACAGTTGCTCAACGCCTCGTTTCACAACGGCTTGGAACAGCAGCTACGTTGCGAAGCCGACTACCAGTACCGCGCTGGCCACACCGCCGACTACCGCGAAGGCGTGTCGGCTTTCATGGAGAAACGCAAACCAACCTTCACCGGCGAATGATCATTGGCATTATTGGGAGCGGCGCCATGGGAGCAGGCATTGCGCAAGTGGTAGCCACGGCGGGCCACACAGTACACCTCCTCGACCAGAACGCAGAGGCGCTGCAACGAGCCAGCCTCTCCATTGAAGCCAGCTTGCGCAAGCTAGCTGAGAAGGGTAAGCTTCCTCTTGCCACTGCCGAAGCGGCTATAACTCGGCTTCATCCAACCAGCGATATACAGCAGTTTACCGATTGTGAGTTGGTGCTAGAGGCCGTAGTGGAAGATCTGGCGGTGAAGCAGCAGCTGTTTCAGCAACTTGAAAGCATTGTAACTGCGGATTGTGTGCTGGCTACCAACACCTCTTCGTTGTCCGTCACGTCTATTGCAGCAGCTTGCCAACGACCAGAACGGTTTATTGGCATTCACTTTTTCAATCCGGCCCCGTTGATGCAGCTGGTAGAAGTGATTCCAGCCATTCAGACGCGGGAAGAGTTGGCAACTGAAGTGCGGGATTTGGTGGAAAGCTGGGGAAAGCTGCCGGTGCTGGCCAAGGATACGCCGGGCTTTATTGTAAACCGGGTGGCGCGGCCGTATTACGGCGAGGCCATCCGTATACTGGAAGAAGGAATTGCCGATATAGCCACCATCGACTGGGCACTAACCGAGCTGGGCGGCTTCCGCATGGGACCGTTCACGCTCATGGACTTCATCGGCCACGACGTCAACTACCGCGTTACGGAATCGGTGTTTACTGCCTTTTTCTATGACCCACGCTACAAGCCCTCGTTCACGCAGAAGCGCTTATTTGAAGCAGGTTACTACGGCCGCAAAGTGGGCCACGGCTTCTACAACTACGCGCCCGAAGCCATACAGCCCGAACCAAAACGCGACGAAGCCTTAGGCAATGTGCTAGTAAACCGCGTACTGGCCATGCTCATCAACGAAGCCGCCGATGCCCTAGCCCTAAACATAGCTTCCCGCGACGACCTGGAGCTAGCCATGACCAAGGGCGTCAATTATCCCAAAGGCTTATTGGCCTGGGCCGATGAGCTAGGTATAGCCGATGTGCTCGACACCCTTGACAATCTTTACGCCGAATACCACGAAGACCGATACCGCGCCAGCCCCCTGCTGCGCCGCATGGTCCGAGACCGGCAACATTTTTTCCCAACGACTTCCACTCTCACTTAGTCTTATTTTCTAGTACTGGAAAGGAGGAAAGCGAAGAGCCGAGTTGCCAAGTAAGCCTATAGCTAGAAACTGGTTCCCTTCCCCAAATGAGGGAAGTTTAGGGGTGGCTGACCAATCATTGATGACGTTAGACCTTATCAAACCACCCGTCATGCTGAGCGCAGTCGAAGCATCTCGCGTGCTGACACCGGATTAGTATTTCAACCTGAGCACGCGAGATGCTTCGACAAGCTCAGCATGACTGTCAGAGAAAACAATGACAATCAGCTACCCCTGGACTTTCCTCAGTTGAGGAAATTGGTTTGCTAATTTCAGTTCTAATCCCCGCTTTCCGCTTCATTTAGTAGAGCTTAGAAAGCAAAACCCCACCCCACTACCCATGACTCCCGCACTTGAAAATTATGCCCTCGGCCGCTGGGTTGCCGGTACGGGCCAGCAACAAGAACTATATGATGCGAGTACCGGCGATGTAATTGCCACTGCCAGCAGCGACGGCCTCGACTACGCCGAGATGATGCACTACGCCCGCACCAACGGCAATAAGGCATTGCGCAAAATGACCTTCCACGAGCGAGGCCGTATGATCAAGGCCCTGGCTTTGCACCTGGACAGCAAAAAAGAAGACTTCTACACGCTCAGCTACCGCAGCGGGGCCACCCGCGCCGATTCCTGGATTGATATTGAAGGCGGCATCGGTAACCTGTTCGCCAACGCTTCTCTGCGCCGCAAGTTCCCCGATAAGCCGTTCTATGTGGATGGCGACCCAATTGCGCTGTCGAAGGGAGGTAACTTTATCGGGCATCATATCATGGTGCCCAAGGAAGGGGTTGCCGTACATATCAACGCCTACAACTTCCCTATCTGGGGTATGCTGGAAAAGATTGCCGTGAACTTACTGGCGGGCATGCCAGCCATAGTGAAGCCAGCGGTGCCCACAGCCTACCTCACGGAAGCAGTAGTGCGCGAAATCATTGCTTCCAAAATTCTGCCGGAAGGCGCTTTGCAGTTGGTGTGTGGTACGGGCCAAGGTATTCTCGACCATGTCACGTACCAAGATGTGGTAACGTTCACGGGTTCTGCTGAAACAGGCCGTAAGCTGAAGGCGCACCCGCGCATATTAGCCAAGGCCGTGCCGTTCAACATGGAAGCCGATTCGCTGAATTCGGCCGTGCTAGGTCCGGAGGCCGTGCCCGGCACCGTGGAATTCGACTTGTTCATCAAAGAGGTGCGCAAAGAAATGACGGCGAAAGCCGGGCAGAAATGCACTGCTATCCGCCGCATCATCGTGCCCGAGAACTTGCTGGAAGACGTGCAGATTGCCCTGGGCAAGGCGTTGGCGCAAACCACCATTGGGCACCCGCAGGCCGAAGGCGTGCGCATGGGCGCCCTGGCAGGCATGGCGCAGGTACAGAAAGTGCGGCAGCAAGTACAGGAACTCGCCAAAAACACGCCCATCGTGTACGGCGACCTGGATAATGTGCAGGTTATTGGCGGCAACTGCAAAGTAGGCGCGTTTATGTCGCCGATAGTGCTGCTCAACTCCGAGCCCTTCCGGTTCACAGACACTCACGAAGTGGAAGCCTTTGGGCCGGTAGCTACCCTGATGCCCTACCACGATGTAGACGAAGCCATTACGTTGTCGAATATGGGCAAAGGCTCGTTGGTTTGTTCGGTTGCCACTTCCGACCCGCGAACGGCGCAGGAATTTGTGCTAGGGGCGGCCACGCACCACGGCCGAATTTTGGTTCTCAACGAGGAAGTGGCGAAGGAAAGCACCGGCCACGGCTCGCCCCTTCCCTTGCTTATTCACGGCGGACCCGGTCGGGCTGGTGGCGGGCAGGAAATGGGCGGTGTGCGCGGCGTCGAGCATTTCATGCAGCGCGTGGCTATCCAAGGCTCACCAAGCATGATTACGGCCATCACGGAAGTATATCAGCAGAACGCTAAACAGATAGAGAAAGACAAACACCCGTTCCAGCATTACTTCGAGGAGCTAGAAATCGGGCAAACCTACGTCACCCACAAGCACACCGTGACAGAGGCCGACATCAGCAACTTCGCCAACGTATCGGGCGACAATTTCTACGCCCACGTTGATGCCACTTCGCTGGAAGGCACGCTCTTTACGGGCGGGTGGCGCACGGCTACTATATTCTGAGTAAGGCAGCGGGCATGTTCGTTGACCCACGCAAAGGGCCAGTGTTGCTCAATTATGGGCTAGATGAATGCCGCTTCACTAAGCCCGTTTACCCTGGCATGACTATCGGCGTAAAGCTCACGGTGAAAGAGAAAGTAGACCAAGAGAAGCGCGACGAAACCGACGTAGCGAAAGGCATCGTCCGCTGGCTCGTGGACGTGACCGACCAAACCGGCGAAACCGTGGCTATTGCTACCATTTTGACGATGGTGAAGAAGAGAAACCAAGAGTAAATCCTCCTTAGCGCCCTTTCGCGAGAATGACACCCTGCATCGATATGACACCAACAGCACTTACCGCCGGCAAAGTAGAAGCGTCGACCGATGCACACGGCATTACCACCATCACCTTTTTCCACCCTTCCCACAACTCGCTTCCTAGTCGCGTACTCACTGACTTAGCCGATACCATTCGCCAGTTTGGGCAGGACCAACAAACCAAAGTCATCGTTCTGAAAAGCGGTGGCGACCGTACTTTTTGCGCCGGCGCCAGCTTCGACGAATTGCAAACCATCGAGACCAAAGAGCAAGGACTTGGATTCTTCTCGGGTTTGCCAAGGTGATAAATGCCTGCCGCACGTCGTCGAAAATCATTATCGGCCGGGTGCAGGGCAAGGCAGTGGGCGGCGGCGTAGGCGTGGCCGCAGCCACCGATTATTGCTTTGCCACTACGCAGGCCGCTATCAAGCTCAGCGAATTGGCGGTAGGTATTGGTCCGTTTGTGGTAGGGCCGGCCGTAGAACGCAAGCTCGGCACAGCAGCATTCCAGCAATTAGCCCTCGATGCCACCGAATTTCGGTCGGCCGTATGGGCCCTCGACAAAGGATTATATGCCGAGTTGTTTGAAGATCAAGAATCATTGGACGCGGCAGTGCAGGGTTTTGCCCTAAAGCTGGCCGCTTACGCACCCGAGGCCCTGAACGCCATGAAGCGAGTATTTTGGGAAGGCACCGAGCACTGGGACACCTTGCTGCTGGAGCGAGCTGGCATCAGCGGAACACTGGTGCTATCCGACTTTACGCGCAGTGTCATTCAAAAAATGAAGGGCTAAAATCGGCGCTACTAGGCTTCTGAGTTGGTTTACGCAAAAGTTGTAACACAAACTCAGAAGCCTAGTACGGCTCCTTCCTCTAAGGATCGGTGGTAGGTATCACTGTCGAACTCATAAAGGAAGGGCGAACGATGTGGCCCTATCTTCTTCTGCTCGGCAAGCTGCCTGATTAAGCCAAGAGTGAGAAGTTTTTTACGGAAGTTGCGGCGGTCGAACTGCCTACCCAAGATGGTTTCATAGAGAGCATGGATTTCGGGCAACGTAAATTTGTCGGGCAGCAGGTTGTAGCCAATAGGTTGCTGGTACATCTGGCTGCGCAACGTCAGCAGGGCAGTTTCAATGATTTCATTGTGGTCGAAAAGCAGCGGAGGAATATCGTTGACATCGCGCCAGCAGTACTCATCAACCAGAAACTCAGGCTTCACAACCACATCCAGATAGTCGACCAAGGCATAGTAGCCGATTGACAAGGTGCGGTCGGCCAACCAGTTGTTCTGGTCGATTGTGACGCCTACCTTGGAATAGGTGATGTTGTGGACCTGCCGCGCCCCTAGTTCATTTAGTCGGGTAGGACTGTCGCCAAACGTGTGAAACTGTCGCAAAAACAAATCGTTGAGTTGCGTCTTTTCAGCCAAAATTCGGCTTGCGGCCTGCGTCAACGTTTCATCTCTGGCAATAAACCCACCAGGTAAGCTCCACTTAGTGTGGGCATGGTAGCGAATCAGCAAAATCTTGAGCTGATGCTGATGGTAGCCAAAAATGACGCAATCGATTGAAAGGTGGGGCAAATACCGCTTATGGCCATCATGAACAAAGTCGAGAACCTCATGGGTAGTGTTCATAGGCTGCGAAAATTTATTGCGTAAAATAAACGTATTAAAAAAAAATTTCTACATTTAATCTCCTGATAATACATAATAAGTTTCTCGCCACACAAGGGAATATTAGGTTTGTACTATCAGTGTTACGCTTTTCTTTACAATTCCCACTTTTATTAATATCTGTATGCCTACTTGGTACAGAAGTAATAGTGCGTATGGGGTGGCTTATAATGGCAAGCACCCAATACAAATGATTGGCGGAACTTCTGATGATCCTCAGCCTCCTTGTTTATCAAGGTAGATTACGCTGGGCAAAAGCCAAACACAAACAAGTGGCTGCCTCATGGCGCGGTGTTGTAACCTACTGCTTATCTAGGCTTTAGCTGTACATACACTCTTATTTGCAGTACGTCAGTTGACGTTTCATATTACCAAGCTGATCTTCCTAATCCGATTTTCCGCTGCTACCCGCTGCTAAGCACCGGGTGCCGTTCAAGCACGTTCTCGCTCTTGTTTCCAGCTCTACTCATGAGTTGGTGACTCACTACCCTATTGCATTTTCGCGCAGTACCTAACACCTCACCATCAGGAGGCGGAGGCTTCTGTATTCTGGGTTGCTTTCACTTTTCATCTTCTGGCTGCGCTACTAGTTGCGCGTAGACCGTCCGCACGCATCTAGTTTCCTTTCTATTCGCCGAATTGGCTTATAGGTGGCCGTGCCATTCCTTCTGCCCTCTCTTATTTTCCATTCTTACCTTTTTTCATATGCTACCATCTTCTTACAAAAACCTGCTGCTACGCAGTGCAGTACTGTTTGCTGCAAGCGAAATGCAAACGTTTGTATTACAAGCCGCCGCTCGCCCAATAGGCGAAGCTCCGGAAGCGACCCTGCCAGCTAGCATAGCCAATGTGCGCGTGAGTGGCCGTGTCCTGACCGCAACGGGCGAGGGACTGCCAGGGGTTACGGTGGTCGTTAAGGGAAGTTCGGTGGGCACTAGCACCGATGGCACCGGGGCCTATAGCCTGGACGTACCAGAGGGCGGTACGCTGGTATTCAGCTACGTGGGGTACATCCGCAAGGAAGTACCGGTTACTGGAGCTACCACTTCGCTCGATGTCACGCTGAGCGAAGACAAGCAGTCCTTGAAGGAAGTGGTGGTAGTGGGCTACGGTACGCAGGAGCGCGCCAGCGTAACGGGTGCAGTGGCTTCGGTATCGGGGCGTGAAATTGCGGCACAGCCTGTAGCTGATGCGTCGCAGGCTATTCAGGGCCGTGCGGCGGGGTGCAGGTGGTATCCAACTCGGGGCTCCGGGTGGCACGGGCGGTACCTCTATCCGCGTCCGTGGTATCACCTCGGCCGGCGACAACAATCCGCTGTACGTGGTAGACGGCTTTCCCCTGCCTCCCGGCGACGACAGTGCCCTGAACAACATTAACCCCAACGATATTGAAAGCGTGGACGTGTTGAAAGACGCCTCGGCCACCGCAATCTATGGGGTGCGGGCTGCCAACGGGGTAGTGATTATCACGACCAAACGCGGCAAAGCGGGCACCTCTTCAGTGAACTTGGATGCGTATGCGGGGTTGCAGCAGGTATGGCGCAAGATTCCGATGCTTAATGCGCAGGAATTTGCCACTCTCAATAACGAAGGACGGAATGCCTCCAACGCACAGGGCCTCACTACTCCTGCTCTCACGCTGATTCCTGCTTATGCCAACCCGGCTTCGCTAGGCGAGGGTACTGATTGGCTAGACGAGATTTTCCGCACTGCCAAAATCCAGAACTATAACATCTCGGCTCTTGGAGGCAGCGAAAAAGCCCGTTATTCGGTGAGTGCCGGCTATTTTCAGCAGGATGGCACCATCATTGGGTCAGCGTTTCAGCGGTTTACGCTACGGGCCAACGGAGATGTGCAGCTCAGCAAAATCCTGAAAATTGGCAACAGCTTGGCGCTGACTCACCAACAGTCTCGACAAGAAAACTCAGCCAACAACGAGTTTAGCGGCGTTATTCAGCTGGCTTTGCAGGCCCCGCCCACGGCACCGGCTTACCGCGCCGACGGCAGTTACTACGAGTTTACAAGCGCAGATAACTACGGTGAGGAAAACCCCGTGACGGCGGCGTTGCGGCCCAATATCAAAAACAACCGCAACCGGGCTATTACCACGTTTTTTGCCGAACTGGAGCCACTCCCTGGCTTGCGCATCCGTAGCAACGTGGGCGCCGACTTGCTGTTTGACCAGCGGGACGCGTTTTTCCCTTCTATCCAGGGTTCGTCGAAGTACCCAACCAGCCAATCGAGCTTAACCAGCAGCTCGAACTACAACCCAAGCTACCTCATCGAAAACACGGTGACGTACGACAAGCTGTTTGCGGGCAAACACCAGTTTACGGTTCTGCTTGGTCAATCAGCGCAGCAGTTCAATACCAGCTTCTTGAGCGCCAGCCGCACGGGTTACACCAGCAACAACTTGCAGGTAATTGAGCGTGGTCCCATCAACTCCCAAACCAGCAACAATGGCGGCAACGCGCAGGCTCGCCTAGCCAGCTACTTTGGCCGCGTCAACTACGAGTTTGCGGGCAAATACCTGTTCCAGGCCATTGCCCGCTATGATGGTTCGTCAGCCTTCGCGCCCGGCAACTCGTTCGGCTTCTTCCCTGGCGTGTCGGCAGGCTGGCGCATTTCCGAAGAAGATTTCCTGAAAGATTACAGTTCGATCAGCAACTTGAAGATTAGAGTGGGATATGGCCGAGTAGGTAACCCGAACAACGCGGGCACCTTTGCTTACTTGTCGCTGATCAACTCCAACAACGGTTCCTCTACTTCAACTATTGGCTCCTACACCCCGGCACGGCGTATGTGTTTGGGCCAGGCACACAGAACTTAGTCGGCGGCGCTGCTCCTACGCGCCTCAGCAACCCCAATTTGCAATGGGAGGAAAACACCCAAACCAACCTTGGTATTGACTTGGGCTTGCTGGACAACCGCATTCAAGCCAGCGTAGACTTGTATACTAGGAAGTCGCCTAACCTGATTGCCTCCGTACCGGTAACGTACACTTCTGGCACCAGCGAGAACATCAACACCAACGCGGCTTCTGCTACCAACAAGGGCATAGACGTGGCTATCACGACCAACAACTTCGTGAACAACGACAACGGTTTCACCTGGACTACCACGCTTAATTTCTCGACCTACAAAAACGAGTTAAAGTCGCTAGGAGCCGGCCAGCCATTCTTCGGACAGGGTACACGCGGCGGGCTAGCTTGGTACGGTACGCAGCGGGAGTGCCCTTTGGCTCGTTCTACGGCTACGTGGCCGATGGCCTGATTCAGACCAACGAAGAGCTGCAAACCCTGAACACCAACGCGGCGGCGCAGTCCAACGGGTTGAACACGTTTTATCAGACGTCGGGCACCCGCCCGGGGATATTAAGTTCCGGGACATCAACGGGGACGGTGTGGTAAACAGCCAAGACCAAACCTACATCGGTGACCCGAACCCGAGCTTCACGTACGGCCTGACCAATAATTTCACTTTCAAGGGCTTCGACCTGAACGTGTTTTTGCAAGGCTCGCAGGGCAACGACGTGTATAACCTGAACCGGTATTACACCGAGGGTGGTATTTACGGCTCGTCTAACGCCAGCACCTTAGCGCTTGAGCGGTGGACCGGCCCCGGCACCAGCAACAATATTCCGCGGGCTATTACCGGCGACCCGAACCAGAACCTGCGCGTTTCCAGCCACTACGTAGAGAACGGCTCTTATATGCGCATTAAACTCCTGACGTTGGGCTATACACTGCCCAAAGGCGTGCTCGACCGGATTTATGCCAAGCAAGTGCGGGTGTACGTGAGCAGCCAGAACCTACTGACTGTGACCAAATACGACGGCTTCGACCCAGAATTAGGTAACCAAGGCGGCAGCTTCGGCATCGACCGGGGTATCTACCCACAGGCTCGTGTGTTCCTGGCTGGTCTCAACATCGGTTTTTAATGATTGATGCACTTGTCCTGCGGCCAGCTTATTAGCAGCGCTGCGGCAAACTTGCTCACTTCTCAACGACTACTATCATGAAAAATAAAAAGCCCCTTTACGCTGCATTACTGATGCTCGGCCTAACGGCCGGATGCTCGGAAGACTATCTAGACCTCGACCCACGCAACGCCTCTACGGTCGAAAACTTCTATAAAACCGAAACCGACGCGCTACTGGCTACCAACGCCGTGTACTCGCAGCTCAACCAGAGCGGCATGTTCAACTACTCGCTGTGGGCCATCGGCGACGTGATGTCGGATAACTCTTTCCTTGGGGGTGGAGGTGCCGCCGACGGCATCGAGTTCCAGCAGCTCGACAACTTTACCATGACGGCTACCAACCCGCTTACCACCACGCACTGGCAGCGGGCTTACCTAGGCATAGGCCAGGCCAACCAAGTGCTGCAGCGCGTGCCGGGCATCACGTTTGCCAAGGCCGAGTTGCAGAACCAGTACCTTGGCGAAGCGGCGTTTTTGCGGGCCTTGTACTACTTCTACCTCGTGCGGGCTTTCGGCGATGTGCCACTGGTGCTGACGCCTGCCTCCACTACCGCCGATGTAGCGAGCCTGACCCGGACGCCCGCAGCGCAGGTGTATGATCAGATCATCAAAGACCTCACCGACGCCATCAGCAAGCTGCCCAACTCCTACACCGGCGACAACCTAGGCCGGGCGACCAAGTGGTCGGCCACGGCTATGCTAGCGAAGGTGTATCTGACGCAGGGCAAGTTGGCTGAAGCAGCTACGCAGGCGCGGTTGGTTATTGCCAACTCCGGTAAAAGCTTGTGGCCGAACTTTGCGGACAACTTCAAAGTGGAAAACGAGAACGGTCAGGAGTCGCTCTTCGAGGTGCAGTTTAAGAGCGGCCTGAGCAGCTACACCACCGACGGACCCGGTGCCTGCATGAATGAATTTTGGGGCGCCCGCTTTTTCGGTAACCCCTACGTGGTGTCATCGGGGGCTATGGCTTCAACATTCCGGAAAAAGACTTGGTTGATAGCTACGAAGCTACCGATACCCGCTTAGCCGCCACTATCTTCAAGCCCGGCGACAAATATCCGGATGGGCAAATTCAGCCTGCTTCGTTGGTAGGCGACCCGTTGGGCTTCAATGTGCGCAAGTTCTTTGTAGGCACAGTAAACGTCAGCAACTGGGATTCGCCGCTGAACGTGCCGGTGTTGCGCCTCTCAGAAATGTATTTGATTTTAGCTGAGGCTGTCGGGCCAACGCAGGAAGGCCTCGAAGCCATCAATAAAGTACGGCGCCGCGCCTATGGCCTGCCTATTAATACTCCCTCGGCGAAAGACCTGACGGCGGGCACAGCCAATTTCACCGATGCGGTTCTGGCGGAGCGCCGCCGAGAATTGGCATTTGAAAATGACCGGTGGTACGATTTGAAACGTACCAACAAATTGATTCCAACATTGAAGGCGCAAGGCAAAGCCATCCAGCCCTTTCACGTGCTGCTGCCCATTCCTCAGTCAGAAATCAACGTCAATCCAAACCTGACGCAGAATCCGGGATACTAGGCGAAGCAGGGGTTTAAGGAGCAGGGTTGCGCTGTTTGTACTAACCGCTCGAACTCATTAACTCCCTGATTCACCACTACGCCGGCGAAAGGTGATGTCCGACGATGGACGTTGCTTTTTGCCGGCGTATTGCTTGGTACTTCCCTCTATCCTTGGCAGGTACTGTTAGTATCTTTTGATTTCAAGTTCTTTCCCCAATTTTAAGGGCTCTCTACGAAAACCACCCCCGCATGAAAACACTGCTTATTGTATCGTTTCTGGCCCTACAGCTCGCGCCAGTAGCCATGGCGCAAACCACCAAATCTGCTGCTGCCGCCACTGCCAACCGTGTGCAAACCGCCAATGGTCCACTAGAGGGCACCACGGCAGCCAGCGGCATCCGCATGTTCAAGGGGGTCCCCTTCGCGGCTCCGCCCGTTGGAGACTTGCGGTGGAAGGCGCCACAGCCAGCGAAGAACTGGACCGAAGTGCGCCAAGCCAAGGAATTCGGCCCGCGGGCTATGCAGCTGCCTTTGTTCGGCGATATGAACTTTCGCTCTAACGGCGTGAGCGAAGATTGCCTTTATTTGAACGTATGGACACCCGCCAAAACCGGCAAGGAGCGCCTGCCGGTGCTGGTGTATTTCTACGGCGGCGGCTTTGTGGCCGGCGACGGTTCCGAGCCCCGCTACGATGGCGAGGCCATGGCGCGTCGTGGCATCGTGGCCGTGACGGTAAACTATCGGCTTGGCATTTTCGGCTTCATGGCCCACCCCGAGCTAACCAAGGAGTCGCCTCAGCACGCCTCCGGCAACTACGGCTTGCTCGACCAAAGCGCCGCCCTACGGTGGGTGCAGCAGAATATTGCGGCTTTCGGCGGCGACCCCAAAAAGGTCACCATCGGGGGCGAATCGGCGGGTTCTTATTCGGTTAGCGCCCAGATGGCTTCTCCCCTTTCGAAGGGGCTGATTGCCGGAGCTATCGGCGAGAGTGGCTCGCTGCTTTCCTTGCAGCCTCCTACGCCTTTGGCGCAGGCCGAGCAAAACGGCGTCGCCTTCGCCACAGCACTAGGCGCCAACTCGCTGGCGGCGCTCCGAGCACTGCCCGCCACACAGTTGCTGGAAGCTAGCGGCAAGCCTGGCACCGCACGCTTCTCCGCTATCGTTGATGGCTACTTCTTCCCTTCTTCTCCCACCGAAATCTTCACTGCAGGCCAGCAGGCGCACGTGCCGTTGTTGGTCGGTTGGAATTCGCAGGAAATGAATGCTGGTGCCATACTTGGCAAAGAAAAGCCAACGCCCGAAACATTCGCGCAGGCCGTCCAGAAGCTCTACGGTGACCGTGCCAACGACGTGCTGAAAGTCTACGCGGCTACCACCGAGGCCGAAGCCGAGCAAGCCGCCACCGACCTAGCCAGTGACCGGTTTATAGCCTACGGCACCTGGAAATGGGGCGAATTGCACGGCAAAACCGGTGGCAAACCTGTCTACCGCTACCTCTATGCCCGTCCGCGCCCGGCCATGACGCCCGAAATGGGCAACGCCACGGCCGGCCTAGCCGGGGGCGTGGTGAAGCCAGCTGACCCCAACGCGCCGAAAGCTCCCCCGGCCCGTGGCGCTGTGCACTCCGCAGAAATCGAGTACGCCTTGGGCAACCTGGCTACCAACAAAGTGTACGCCTGGACGCCAGATGACTACAAAGTATCGGAAACCATGCAGAAGTATTTCGCCAACTTCATCAAGACTGGCAACCCCAACGGCACCGGCCTACCCCAATGGCCCGCGGCAAATGGCAGCAATGGCGTCCAAGTGATGCACCTCGACGTGACAACCCGCGCCGAACCCGAACAAAACCGAGCACGCTACCTGCTGCTCGAACAAATTCCTTCCAAATAGGCTTAGACCTGAGCCCTAGAAAAAGGCCCTGTAAATTGCTTTATGCAGTTTACAGGGCCTTTTTGTTGCTTAGCTTACCGACTACCTTCTGCGAAGCTATCAGAATGCTTGTATTGCAATAGCTAGTCTACGTCTTGGAAAGGCCAGCCAATATCTCGTCTACCTGTTGAAACAGCTCTTTGTTGCCCTCCTGACTGTAGCTTGACAGCGCTGCTTCAAAACCAGTTATATCATACAGAAACGCCTTGACGTTGTCGGCTGTCAGACTTTCGAAGTGGCGGCCGTAGCCGAGCTTCTCTACCTCAGCGGCGTTGAGAAACTGTTCGAACTGAGCGGGAATCGGAATGGCGCAGATGGGCTTGTGCAAGTAAACGGCCTCACTGATCAAGGAAAATCCCCCATTGGTTATCACAGCGCGGGTACTGGCCAAATCGTCGATAAAGCCTTGCTCACTGAAGGCCTTTAGCTGCACGTTGCTGTGGCTTTCTTCTTTGTTGAAGCCATACACCCGGAATTCCTGATTGGGTAGCCCTTGCAGCAACGGGACCAAATTGCTTTGCGTGGTAGCCGATTGATATACCAACACATGCTCCCCTTTCGTGGGCTGCGCGGTTAAAATTTCGGGTCGGATAATGGGCGGCACCAGCGTGGTATTGGGCTTAATGACGGGCAACGGGAAAAAGGTAGCCACGAAATAATGGTGACTACGGGGCAGCTTCGCCCGCACTATCTGACGTGCCAGTTCCAGGTTGTCGCGCTCGGCGGCAGGCACGGCCACATCCAGCCGCGCCCGGCTGATGATCTGCATATTGTCGATGCTGACCACGGGCAAGCCTTTCCACTTCGCAAACAAGTAGCTAAACGACTCGAAATCGGATACCACCACGTCGAATTCCATCCCGTGCAGCATTTCCCGGTACTTGCGGAAGTTGACGAGCAGATTGTCCGGAGCCGTGCGCAGGGTCAGGGCCGCCGTGCGCAGCTTCGATACGGTGAGGCTTCTGTAGGCCAAGTGAAACCCGCGTATCTCGTGCACCCGTCCTGGAAACGTACGCGCCAGCAACTGATAGGCCCGCGAGCTGCTTACCACGTACACCTCATGGCCAGCGCCGATCAGGTGCTGAATAATCACTTTGCTGCGCGTTGCGTGCCCCATGCCCTCGCCTGGCACTCCGTATAGAATATTCATTGATAGTGGATACTGGTTGTTGAGATGGTGAAATAACGATTTCATTACGAAACTCAACCTCGGCGCTAAACTAGGAAAGGCTTGGTACGCGAACAGTAGGTTTCATAATCCTTAGCGACTTCAACACAAGTCTTACTTCATCTAGCGGCCGCGTGCTGAAACAGGACGCGTGCTAACATTCATTAAGAGCGTTGTCATGCTGAGCTTGTCGAAGCATCTCGCTCACGTCGTTGAGTTTAGCATTACAACCTCAGCACGCGGGATGCTTCGACAAGCTCAGCATGACACGGTTACTCTGGAAATGTCAGCACGTGCGACGCTACGGCTTCGTTACGCTGCTCCCTACAGAACAACATGTAAAAAGTATCTGCAATTATTCTTTGATGCACCCTAATAAACCTACATGCAAGCTGCGTTACCCGAAATAAAGAGGGTTGGATCTATGAACGGTAAGGGGCTTGCATACAAGAAGCTTCCAAGACTCTCCCGGTTGTAGGGTTGCTTTAACTACTTTCGGCTCGGTTTTGGTAAAAACGTTGCCAGCACCAAGTTTCCCTGCTTTTCGCGCTTTCTTCTTTATGGCTTCATCTTTTCGTTTCGGCCGGTTGGCTCTCATAGGTTTGGCCGCAGCCAGCACGCTCGTTGGCTCCTGCACTGCCCCACGCACCATTGTAAGCACGGGCAAGGTTACGCCCAAAGGCGAGTTTCGGGTTGGGGGCAACCTGGCTTTCAACGTAGCCACCGAAACCATCAGCAAAACCGGTTCGGCTCTGAAGTCGGCGGCCGAGGAAACGGTACGGAAGGATACGGTGGGCTACTCCGGTACCATCGACCGGCTACAGGTGGCCGCCTTAGCCTATGTGCTCGACCCGGTGCGGCCTTCTTCCGACTTTTATGTGCGCTACGGAGCGCTCGACCGGCTTGACGTCGGGTACAAATACGCATTTGGCTCGCACGTATTCGATGCCGCCTACCAGTTCTTAGGGCCAACAGGTACGGTAGAACGGCCCGGCGGTCCGGCCGGCGCCAACTATGCCAGCATCGGGCTACAGTTTGCCACGCAACGCGCCAATTTACCCAGTCTGCCTTTCCTCGATGACATCGACGAAATCTTGGGTTTCCGGGCCACGCGCCGCGATATTATTGTGCCACTGGTATTCAGCCACTCGTTTGGGGCCGAAGAAGAAATTGGGGCTATTTCCTACGGCGTGGTTTACACGCACACGTTTTTGCGCTATGGCTTCGAGCCAGGTCGGATTTTCAATGGCAACGCGAAAGTACCCGCACTGCCGCAGCAGAAAACCAACTTTCCTTCCTTCGGGGGCTTTGTGAATGCGAAATTTGGCTACCGCTACGCCTACATTATTCCCTCGCTCGGCATCTACTACCAAAACTACGGCGACTATAAACTGCTCAACAACAAGAGTGCAAGTCTCAGCGGCTTGACTGTTGTGCCGAGCATTGGCCTGCAATTCCGCATTCCGTCGAGCCGACGCTAAACTCACAGAAACGCCAAGCCCGGCTTTGTAGCCACCAAAACAATGAACCTGTTTCGGTGGCTACAAAGCCGGGCTTGGCGTTAGTTGCTATTCTATTCTTCGGATACTCGGTTGCCGCCATCAAGATAGCCGGCCGTAAACACCCGATACTGGTCGAAGATAGAGCGGACCGAACGGCGCAATACCACTTCGCCTTGCACACCATTCGGCACAGTCACCCCCGAAGCATAGCCATTCCAAACGGCACGATTGGTTTTGTTGTCGATTAAGGTGATGAGCAAGGTTCCTTCGGCCAGTAACATCCGCACGGGCTGGTAGCCAGTACGCTGCTCGGCAGGCGTTTCATCGTCCTCTATTTTTTCTTCGTTCACCCACCGGGAAATGTCTTCCTGCGCGTAGCCACGGAAGCGCATATCGCCTTCATAAACCCGAAAGTTTACCAGCAAATCGGGGCGGCGCTTGCTTGGCCGGTAGCCTTGCACTTTCATACGGGTTCGGATGGCGTCGCGGAGAACCTCCCCCATTTTACTGGTATCAGCGGCCAGCCCTTCGCCAGTCACGAACTCATAGGTGCGGTAGCGACGGAAGGCGCCGGCGTAGCTGTAATCGGATTCGACGCGGGCTTCGCGGGCGGCGAAGCAACCAGATAAGGCCAGGGCTAGGCTTGAGCCCACCAAAAGAGTAGAAAACAATTTCATAACGGAGCAGACATGAGGGGAATCACAGGCTTCAAGTTACGAAACTATTTATAGGTTAGATGCTGATGTTCAGACCTAAACCCGCAAAATTTCTTGCGCCTCACTTACTGTTTTTCAGCAACTCTTGAGGTTAAGCCCCCCTCCTTTATGGTTGTGTGCAGCAATACGAATGGTATTTTAACACAGCGTACCCCAAATTTTGTAGTAGTTATACTGCCGATAAGAAATCAAGAATACCCGTCTGCCAAGCGGTGCAACCAAGCGAAACTTGCCCTTATAGAACTGTTTTCCAACTTGAACCAGCAACAGGGCTAAGGAGTCAACTGATAGAACTTTTGCCTTAAAGAAACCTATCCGTGAGGTACCAGCTACGCCGCCAGTTCTTTTTCGAGAACCAGCACTAAGCCACGGGAACCCTGCACCGTACCCACAATATCGAAGCCGGCGTGCAGATTCAGGAGCAGCATGGCGCGCCAGCGGTTGTAGGTCTGCGTCCGGATGCGGTGGTAGCCTTGTTGCTGGCACCATGCATGCTGGCGGCTCATTAACTCGCGAGCAATACCCTGTCCCCGGAAACCAGGGTGCACGCCCCTAGCCAGCTATAGTAGTGTCCGGGCTTCCGTTCATAACCCAGCTTGCACCCCACTACTTGCTTATCAGCTAGGGCCAGCCAAACTTGTAGAGGCTGGCGGGCTTGTTGGTACTGTAAGTCAGCAGTTAATTCAGCAGGGGAGCTTTCAAGTACAGCAGCCAATAAAGCCAATACACCCTCGCTGAATTTGTCGATGGATGGCAGGTACTCGTGAAAAGTATAAGTAATCATTTTTATCCGCTATAAATGCCGGTACCGAGGTGCAGTTAAGAGCAATCCAGCGTCAGTAGGCTCTACTATTTAGGTACAGCTGTAGGATGAGATGGTGATGCTGCCGTTTTTATTGACCGTGAGCTTCAATTCCTGCGCGGCGTCTGTGTCTCCGAATCCGCAGGTGAATGTGTATACATTTCCTTTTTTGGATAGTAGTTTAGGCTGCATCAGTTTCTTGCTGCTATAGCCAGAGTAGCCTGAATAGCTGCTGATCATGTGATGGTAAACCTCGTTCAGCGCCAATCGCCTAAACACATAGGTATGGTCGAAACAACCGTCATATGCAGTAGTAGTGTACGTGCTGTTTGCGTACTCTGTAATCTCATCAATCACATAGTCAGCCGGTGCGTTTTTATCACCGCTCGCCACTCTATGCTTCTCGGTTCGGTCGCTTCTTTTAGGACCTAGCAAATCTACATAAAGCATTCCGTCGTGTGCCTTCTTGATTTTCGGTTTGATCTTGGTTACGTCAGAGCTAAAAACATACCCGGTGTACTGCGGTGTCGCCACCTTTATCCAATCACCGGGCAATGCCAAACCAGTACCAACGGGCTTCACATCATCCGACGCAATAAGTTGCTGCGCATCTACAGCACTACCAAGCGGTACTTTCCGCACTGTTTTCGATTTGAAAGAAGGTTGCTCGTGCAGTTCCGCTCCCGTAAGATTGATAACATATACCCTTGTTCCGACGGGCTCTTTGAAATCAAATGTGAAAGCTCCTAGTACCATGCTTATGAGCAGTAAATACAGTGTCTTTCTCATAACACAGGTAGCATACTAGATAAGATTGGCTGGTGCAGCAGGACTATAGCCGCCCCGAAAGGCAGCTGAAAGTTGAACCCTGCTAGCTGAGCAGTTAAATTAGGATGCCGGCCAGGCTATTCCAAACCTACTACCGATAGCCGGCCGCTTGCAGCTGAAACAGCTCAGCATAGCGCCCACCGCGAGCCAGCAATTCCTCGTGGCTCCCAATCTCGACGGATTTGCCGTGCTCGATTACCAGAATTCGGTCAGCCATGCGGACGGTGCTGAAACGGTGCGAAATAAGCACGGCGGTTTTGCCCCGAGTCAGGTCGTTGAAACGCTGGAACACCTCGTATTCGGCGCGGGCATCGAGGGCAGCGGTAGGTTCGTCGAGGATGAGAAGCTGGGCGTCACGCATGTAGGCGCGGCCCAGTGCAATCTTCTGCCATTCACCGCCGCTTAGGTCTACCCCACCGTTGAAGCGGCGGCCAATCATTTGGTCGTAGCCTTGGGGCAGCTTGGCAATAACGGAGTCAGCCAGACTCTGGGCGGCGGCTTGCTCGATGCGGGGGCGGTTTTCTTTCTCTTCGATACGCCCGACGGCTAAATTTTGGCCGGCAGGCAGTTGGAAGCGCACAAAGTCTTGAAAAATCACGCCTATTTCCTGCCGCAACTCGGCAGGGTCGTACTCGCGCAGGTCGTAGCCATCGAGCAGGATGCGGCCCTCAGTGGGGTCATAGAGGCGCGAAAGCAACTTTACGAGCGTGGTTTTGCCGGCGCCGTTTTCGCCTACCAGCGCCAGCTTTTCGCCGGCTCTTAGCTGAAAGTTCAGGTCGCGTAGCGCCCACTTCTCGGCGTTGCGGTACTTAAACCCTACATTCTCGAACACGAAGCCTTCCTGGATTGGCCGCGGAAATGGCCGAACGAACTGCGTGGCATCGGGCCGGATAATACGGGGCTTGAGATGGAAGAAATCGAAAAAATCTTGCAAGTACAGTGCCCCGTCGGCGACGCTGCTGAAGCGGCTCAGAATGCCTTCCAGCAAACCCCGCATTCGCCCAAACGAGCCCGCTAAAAAAGTCAGCTGACCAATGGAAATCTGCCCGCGCACCGCTTGGCTGATGATGTACACATAGGCCGCATAGTAGCCGGCTGCGCCTACTGCCGCGAAGAATGTACCCCAGCTGGCTCGCCGGACCACGAGGTCTTTGTTTTTGTGATAGAATTCGTCGGAGAGCAACTTAAACCGTTCGATTAGAAACTCCGAAAGACCGAATATCTTCACTTCCTTGGCCGTCTCGTCGGAGGCGCCGGTTTGGCGCAGGTAGTCTAGCTCGCGCCGCTCGGGAGTCCAGCCGTGGATCAGCGAGTAACTGCGCTCATTGAAGTGCGACTCGCCCAAAAAGGCCGGAATAACCGCTACCAGCAAGAGCAGCAGCAGCCAGGGGTTGAAAGCCACTAATCCGAAAGCCAGAAACGCCATGGTAATGGCATCTTGCGCCTGGCTGAGCACCTGGGCCATAAGTACGGTGCGCGACACCGTCTGGCGGCGGGCCCGCTCCAGTTTATCGTAGAATGCACTATCCTCGAATTGGTCGAGGTCTAGCTCGGCGGCGTGCTCCATCAGGCGCACCGACGTACGGTTGGCAAACAAGTCGCCGAGCAGCGAATCGAGCAGGGCCACACCGCGGCCGAAAGCGTCGGAAAGGATGGCTAGGCCAAACTCCAAGGCTACCAAGGTGAGAACGGGCGCTAGGAGGCGGGTGGAAGCTGGCTGTCGGCTGAGTTGAACGACTGTATCGAGAATAAGCTGGCCGATATACAGCATGGCCACCGGCAACGCGGCCCGAAGCAGGCGCAAACCGACGTTACTTAAAGTCAGAGTAGGGCTGGTCTGCCAGATCAGGCGCAAAAACTCCGGCAGGTTTTTAAGGGCCGAAAATCGTTCGCGCACCGTAAGTGCCGGCTTGTCTTCACGACGGGGCGCTTTAGCGGAAATTTTAGTTAAAACAGATGATATCCAAGACATAAGCTCAGTTTACGGCAACCTTCGGACCGGAGTGTAGGAGCGGCCGTTTTGGCAGGACAACCGCGCCTATTAAGCAATCCGGCGGATGCAACCTCTCTTCACGGCCGCGGCTCTTCTACCTGTGACGAGCACTCCTAGGCTCCGCCTATAACACGCATTACCAAGAATTCATCCACCCTTACTTTTCCACAATGCAACAGATTACTACCCGAGCTATCTGGCGAGGAGTGGCCGGAGCCGCTTTATTGCTTTCTGCTTGCCAGAAAGACTCGGTAACGCCCGACAACACGCCCAATCTGCGGCCGCTGACGGCGGCAGAAGTGAAAACCGTGAGCAGTTCCAATGACTTCGCCTTCCGCAGCTTCTCTGTGCTCCGATCCAAAGACGCCGCTAGCAACCTGTTCATCTCGCCGCTGAGCATCTCGTCGGCCATCACCATGACTTACAATGGGGCCGATGGCACTACCAAGCAAGCCATCAAGGAAACGCTAGGCTTCGCGCCCCAGACCGACACCGAAATCAATGAGTCGTTTAAGATGCTGTCGGAGTTGCTGACTACCATCGATAAGACCGTAACGTTCTCGACGGCCAACTCCATCTGGCACAACCAAATGTATCAGCTCCAGGCACCTTTTGTGCAGAAGAACGAGACTTACTTCGGGGCTACCATGAAGGGGCTGGATTTTAAATCAGCCAATGCCAAAGATGCCATCAACAATTGGGTGAAGAGCAAGACCAATGGCAAGATTGAAAGCATTGTAGACAACATCAGCGCCGACGATGTCATGTATCTGGTCAATGCCATCTACTTCAAAGGCACCTGGACCTACCAGTTCGACAAGAAGCTCACCCAGCGGGCCGACTTTCGCAAAGAAGATGGCAGCAACGTTTCGACGGATTTTATGACCCTGAGCAATGGCCAGTATAACTACTATGCCGACGCTACCAAACAAGTAGTGGACTTACCGTACGGCAACAAACAGTTCAGCATGACGCTGGTGCTACCAGTGGGCTCTAAAACGGTGGCCGACATCACGCCGGAACTAAACAGCACTAATCTTAACACTTGGCTAACTAGTGCCCGCTCTAGCAGCCTCGAACTACGCTTGCCAAAATTCAAGATGCAGTATGAGAAAGAGCTAAAACAAGCTCTTACCCAGTTAGGAATGGGAATAGCGTTTACCAATCAAGCTAACTTCAGCCAGATGGTGCAAGCCTCCAACCAGCAATTTGCCATCAGTGAAGTGAAGCACAAGACCTACCTTGACGTGAACGAAGAAGGCACTGAGGCAGCAGCAGCAACATCAGTGGGCATTATCACGACTTCTTTGCCACAAGCTATTATCGCCAACCGGCCCTTCGTGTTCCTGATTCGCGAGAAATCGTCTAACGCTATTCTGTTCATCGGCCAGTTGATGGCCCCTTAACGCAAGCTCAATTAGGTGCAGAGTCAGCAAACAAAAAGCCCACCTCTTCGAAGAGGTGGGCTTTTTGTTTGCCAGGAAGCTGTGATTGGTAGCAAGATGTACTTACCGGCCCATAATCTTGCCTTGATTGTCCCAGTGACTGGATTTCACTTCCATACTGCCCGGCACGCGCTTGATGGTGCGCGTAAACCGTTCGCCGACAATTGTACCGTCGGGGCGGCGCTTCCCAAAAAACAAGGTCACTGGTTCCCCGTGCTCGTTGGTTAGGAAGGTGATATCGTAGCCCTTGAAAACATCATCGATACGAGATTTAGGCTCGTAGATTTTGCTGAGTTTTTTGTCTAACACTTCGTGAAGCGGCATGATGGCAAGAGAGTTAAGTGAATTCCTTAATCGAACGATTCCAGCGCAAGACAACCGGATTACGAATCAGCGTCTCGTTAAAGAGACAATGCTAGCGCTGTTTCAATCTGGTAGCTTACGTTCATGACGCTCTCCCGGCGTAGTGAAAAACACGTAATAGCTCTTGCGGCTACTACCTATTTCGAGCTTTCAGTTCCCTCAGTACAGGGTTGTAGTGGGGGCTATCTGCTGTGTATCGCACGTCGAACTAAAGAGCCGCCTTATTCTTAAACCGTTGAGGCAAGGCGGTTGAGATGAAAAACCGCAGAACCGGCAAACTGCTTGCCGTTGACTTTTTCTTTGCCTGAAGCCATCGGAACCAACACCCAGAGCAGGATCGTTCTACCAAACAGTCTCCTTAACGCTGTCCTTTTAGGTCGAGCGGCATTCTTATATAGATGCCAAACGATACTTTATACATTTAGCAGCGTTTACTTACAGTTGCTTGCCTTGTCCCTTATCTGCACACGCTATGTTGCACACTTTTCTGTTCCCTCCATTCGCCGACCCGGTTCGCCAGGCCCAATTCGAGGCGGTGCAAGCGGCATTGGAAGCAGAGCCAGCTGCACCGGTGTCGTTGTTGTTAGGCAACTTTGCTGTAGAGGAAGGCGGGGAAGTATATGATGCCGTACTCATCCGTCCGCACAGCGTTACCGTGCTCCTATTTGTGGCCGGCGGTGGCCTTCTCGATATTTCATCCTCAGCTCCTAGCACCTGGCAGTTGGATGGGCAAGTGGTGCGCATGCCCGGTGGAGCAATCAATCCGTTCGCCCAGTTTCGCCGCTTGAAAGAAGCTTTGGCTGATTGGCTGGTTTCGCAACTAGGAGCAGGAGCCGTGGCACCGGAGTTAATTACGGGGCTGGCCTTGTTTTCGGCGCCCGTCACGTTTGGGCCGGGAGTCGAGCAGTATCTGCACACACAGCCTGGCGCCGATAGTTTTCAGCTGCTGCAAGACATACCCCAGCTCGTGCGCCGATTACGCCAGTTGGCCCACCCCGAAATCCAAATCAGTAACGCCGAACTAGCTGATTGGGCGCAAGACCTAGCGGCCGAACACCCCGAAGCCCCCGAAACTGCGGACCATACCACTCATGAACTCGCCGATTCGGTGAGTGAAGGCTACTGGGAGCAGAAAGCCCGACAGCTATGGCGCTGGCTAGGAGCCGAAGATGTACCTCATGACGCGCCGTATGGGTCGGCGGCCGCCACGGTAGCCGCTAGCAGCGAGGAGAAACAACACCTCGAGCAGTTGCGCCAACAGGTCCGGCTTGAGCTCAGCCAGCAACGCCAGGAAATGGAAGTTCGTGAAGTTGAACGAGAAGCCAGCATCACCCGGTTGCGGGCGCAATTGGCACAAGCACCAGCCCCTACTTCTGCTGCGCTCGAAGCCCGGCTTGCTGCCGAAACGCGCGAGAAAGAAGCACTGGAAGAAGCCATTCGTGTTTCTCGCGCCGAAGCTGCCGTGCGCAACCAAGAACTGGACGCTCGTATTCAGCAGCTCGGGCAGCTAATCGAGCAATTCCAGACCCGCCCAACTACAAATCCTGCTTCTACCACAGCCGCAAGCCCCGCCCCGCAACGACCTGCGACTGCGCGGCCATCTGCTTCCACTACTTTGTTTCAGCGGCCCACCTCTCAGCTACGATGGCCGCGCGTAGCCTTGGTTGGCGCCGCCGTAGTTGGGCTCGGGTTTGGGGTTTGGGGCCTGACGCAGGTGCCTTGGGGCAGTGATACGTCTAAAGAACTGCCTCGGTATTCGTCGGTGACTACTCCCGCCCAAGAGGAGACAGCAGACGAGGAAAGCGACACCACGGTACCACTCGATTCGCTTGATCAGGAAGCTGTACCAGTAGTGGAAGATTCTACAGCCAGCCAAGAGGAAGTAACTGCTGAACCCGTTGCTACCCCAGCCGAAATCAACACCGACGAAACGCACGACACCATTCGATTAGAACCCGAAAACGCTCCAGCGCCCACCGATTCAGCTAACGCCCCAACTGAGTAATCGTAGCGCAGCTACTATCTCAACCTGATGCGACTTGCAGTCAGTAGGCATAAAAAAAGGTGGCCTCATGGGGCCACCTTTTTTTATATAAGCTCAGCAACTTACTCCGCTGCCCACTTACCTGACTTTTTCAGGTACTTAACCAGCAGGTAAAGAAATGTTAGAGCGCCGAGAGCAACACCCAACAATGTATTCCGCAGATTTTCATCAGAATGAGTTAGTTCTGGATAACGCATCAATAATATAAGCGTGATACCTACCAGCCACACAAACTGGGTGTTGTATTCTTTCAAAATCCAGCGGCTAGCACTGAAATCATGACTGCTAAACGTGTCACCTAAGCCCACCGGATTGATCAACCACCGGTTAACCCGCGAACAATAAGCATCGAACTGCGTGCCGAACTTGCCGCGCAAGAATTTCTCTTCGGCTAGTACAATAGCTTGGTATATAAACAAGAACAACGGAATAAAAACCGTCATATAAATAAGTGAGTTGCACAAAATTCCTACTCCTACCAGCATCAAGATATTGCCAACATACAGCGGGTTCCGGCAGTGATTGAACATGCCCTGAGTTACTAGGTCTTCGGCATATACTTTTTTGTCTTTACCACCGCGCACAATATAAACCAACCCGATGGATGCCCCCCGAATAAGCTGCCCTGTTACGGTTACAATGAGACCAATAGCAATTGGCCAAACGTAATAATGTTCACCAAATACTTCGGGTGTGAACAATGGTGGTGAAGGAATAAACAACGCTGCATACAGAAAGATAAAGAGCTGATTTCTGTACTTAAAGAAAAAATTGCCTATTGAAATCATTTACTTTTTAATTGCGATGAGGCCTGAGAAATTATACCACTTAAAGAAGACCTCACAGGAGCCAAAGCCGGCTTCTCGCAGCATATGAATGTTTTCGCTCAGCTTATAAGGAATAAGAACGTTTTCTAAGGCTTCTCTCTTTTGAGAGATTTCCATTTCACTGTAGTGGTTACGGCGCTTGTAATTGTAGTAATACTTTATATAATCTCGGTTGAAGACACTGTCTTCAGTTAATATTTTCTCAACTAATATTAACACACCGTTCGGAACCATACCGTCAATGATTGATTTTAGTAATCTTTCACGGTGAATAGGCCGAATAAATTGCAATGTGAGGCACAATACAACTACCGATGCATTATGTATTTGTGCACCCTGATGTAAGTCAGCTACTTGTAGTTCGTAGGGTCTTACCACACCAGCTTCTTTCAATTTACCATCACACTTCTCCAACATTTCGGCAGCGTCATCGATACCAATAAATTTGATATCAGAAGGCACCGAAACGTCCATTCCTATCATGGTAGTTCCGGTCGAGCAGCCAAGGTCATACACATTGGTACCTTCTTGCGCATGGTCGCCGGCAAGCTCAGAAATCATCCTTTGGATTTCTCCATAATAAGGAACAGAACGGTTAACCATATCATCGAAGACGCCGGCAACCTTAGCACTGAATTTAAAATCAGATGCCTTCTTTATTTCCTCCTTAAATACTTCATCAGTATTTTTTTCAGAGTTTTCTAACATGGTTTTTTATTTTACTGAAGAAGTGGAAAAGCCAGTTGAAAATAAATACGCTTTTAATTTATAATTTACACTAAACCGCAACACTTCTGCTATTTATCAACTAAGCTTATTTGTTGAAGCCCGTAAATTTAAGTTAATTTCTGCAATGCCAAACTTGACTAACTGGTTGCAGTCGAGCTTACTGCCGTACCGTATGTTCAACTCGGAAATAAAGCAGCCCGAAGATGAAGATGCAATGATGAGCCACTAAGAATTTATTACTCGGAGCAATGGCGGAGAAACACATCCTCCTTAAGCAGTTAATTGCTAGGAGACTATTGGTTTTCTATTCCCGCTTATTGCATGAATAAAAGGCTACTCATAAGTCAGGCTTTGCTTCGTTATGCTCAACACAAAGCAGCTTCAGTGCTTGCCTCTACAATTCCTGCATACTATGCGCCGTTTTGTCGGCTAGTCTTTACGAGTTCAGTCTTAACCACTGAAAATCAGTTGCTTGCATTGAGTCGTGTAAGTAACCATAAGGTAAACTGCACAAACACTAGGAAGCGAGGTAATAGCAGCTAGCTAGCATATCCTACAATTTGGCGCTTATACTCGGGTAGCAAACATGAGGGTCGTCCTTATAACACCTCTGTTCGTCGGTACCTCGCCATAGTTTGACGCTAGCATACACCTGCTTTACCCTAAAGCCACTCTGCACCTACCTCAATCAAGGTTACGCTGCCTTCTGTGTAGGCACTTTTGGTCTTACGCAGCTTATAACTACTTGCTGCGAGGATAAAGTAAAAGTGCGCTTTATTGATGCCTTAGTAAAATTATGCATTCTGCTAGCGGTGAGAATGTTGTCAGGAGGATCAATATCTGAGAATTAGCTAATAGCCTGCTCAACCGCACAAGCATTACCAAGTCTTGTGTGCCAACAGTTGAAAACACCAGCCATCCGCTATCTACGCCTTGCGTATCTGTACACAAGTGCAAAAAGTAAGGGAAATTCTAAACAGAATAACGTTTGAATTCTCTCAATAGAAAATCTTAATCTACCAGTATCCGTATTAATGGAAAAGTTTAATTTTTATGCCAGTACTTTTCACATAAAATTTACACTAAACACCCGTAAAGGTATGCTCGAAGGGCATGTTAAATAATTTCTTTATAATTTTGCATCTAACGAAGTGAAATAATGTAACTGCTTTAGCTCAGCACTATTGTCATAATCACTGATGATTTTATGAGGTAAAGCATTGTAATTAGTAGAGGCGCCATGGATAAATCAACACCTCGTTTAATCAGCACGAATTCGAGTTTATTTCTCGATACTTTAAGACTATCTGCTGCTTTAATTGTAGCTATTTTCCACGCCTATATTATGTGGTTTCCTGAAAAGGATAGTACCACCACACCATTATTTAATATATCGCACGCCGCAGTTGTAGTATTCTTTGTGCTCTCAGGGTACGTTATTGCTTATACCACAACTATCAACAATCGTGGCAGTCTGCAGTACGCTCAAGCCCGATTGAGCCGGCTGTATTCGGTGGTTTTACCTGCCCTACTTATTACTGGTATCACAGAGCTTATTGTACAATACACGAACTCGGACTTACATGCTATGTACTCTAGGGGTTCGTCGATACCTCGTTACATATTGTCTGGTAGTTTCTTAAACGAAATATGGTTTTTTTCGGCGGCGCCACCTATGAACTCGCCGTTGTGGTCGCTTAGCTATGAGTTCTGGTACTATATAATTTTTGGTTTGTGGTTTTTTCGCACTACGGGCTGGAAATCAACTGCCCTCTTGCTGCTTGCATGTTTCATTGCCGGCCCCAAAATCCTGCTAATGATGCCCATTTGGCTAGCTGGATATGCCGCATACCGGTTGCCTAAGCTTAACATCAGTCCCACCAAATCGTGGGTTTTTGTATTCATTGCTGTGTGTGCGACTGTGGCCACCGTGGTCTACGTACCCATCTTTCCTCGCCCGATAGGCACGCCGCCCCTCTTCTTTGCTAACCAGTTTGTTACTGACTGGGTCAATGGACTCTTCTTTGCTGTTGCACTATGGTTTTTGCCGTTAAGCAAACACGTAGTACCTTCTGGAAATTGGGTGGCTTCATTTCGTAAGGTTGCCGATCTTACTTTCCCAATTTATGTACTTCATAATCCGCTATTAATATTATCGCGTGTTGTTTTAGGTTATGAAAAAAACAGCATCACTCACATGTGGCAAAATCTCATCGTGGTTCTAATAGTTTCTGCTATTATTGGTGTATTTCTAGAAAAATATCGTCCTCTTTGGTCAAAGTCTTTCGGAACACTTCTTGGTTTAAAGAGCAAGCTCAAACGAGCTTATGCCTAATAGTAGATAGTATCACACAGATTAAATGGCGGTCCATATTCGGAAATTAATAGCGCATAATTTATTAACGCCTTAATTAATAAACAGTAATTAATTAGCTGTTCAGTTAAAGGGAGTAGTTTCCGAAACCGTTTGGTTAATTAAGTTACCTGAAAAGATATGTGTGTTAAGCACAACACATCGTCGAATTATTTTTCGTTGCTATAAAACAGTGTAAGGTTGAAGCCTCGCATTACGGAGCGACTTCAGGTATCCGATTCTGGAGGTAGAACTTGGGATCGACAATTTTTAGCCTTGCAACATCTGCCATAAAAAACAGCCTCCCTCAGACCGTTGTCGGTACATGAGAGAGGCTGTTTTTATGTTCGCAGTAGCGCCGTTAAGCGTTACCGAGCACCTGCATTAGTAAGGCTTAGCGTCGTGCGCCATTTCTTCGGCTTGTGCCACGGCTTCACTGCCCTTGCTTTCATTGTATTGGTTGCCACCTTCAGCTGATTGGCCACCGCGAGCGGCTTCGAGACCTTCAGCTAAACGACGTCCCCAATCCGGGTCGCAATTGGTGCACAGTTCCACCATCTTGTCGCTCACCTTGCGGTTAGCACTAGCTAGAGCTCCTACCATGTTGTTGATCAGGTCATCACGCTCCCAATCTTCGTGCAGACGGTAACGCTCACCGGCTTGCTTGAAGTTGTTGGTGCGGTCGAGCGTCTGGCGTACTAGGCGGCCAGTGTACTCCGGCGTGTGATCGGGTGCAGTGCGAGGGGCTTCCTTGAGGCCATTGAGGCTGCTAGGCTCGTAGTTGATGTGGTTGTTCTGGCCAGGAGCCGAATCCACATGATACGCCATCTGACCGTCGCGCTGGTTGGTGGCTACGTGCTTCTTGGGCGCGTTGATAGGCAATTGCAAGTAGTTCGTGCCCACCCGATAACGCTGCGTATCCGAGTACGAGAAGGTACGGCCCTGCAGCATTTTGTCGTCGGAGAAGTCGAGACCATCTACCAATACGCCGGTACCAAACGCCGACTGCTCTACTTCAGCGAAGTAGTTTTCGGGGTTGCGGTTGAGCGTCATCTTGCCAACGGGCAGGAAGGGGAACTGATCCTCAGGCCAGATCTTGGTGTCATCGAGCGGATCGAAGTCTAGCTCGGGGTGCTCGTCGTCGCTCATAATCTGCACGCACAGCTCCCACTGCGGGAAGTCGCCTTTTTCGATGTGCTCGAACAGGTCTTGCGTAGCGTGGTTGAAGTTCTTGGCCTGAATGGCTTCCGCTTCGGAAGCAGTCAGGTTCTTAATGCCCTGCAACGGCTCCCAGTGGTATTTCACCAACACGGCTTCGCCGGCTTGGTTCACCCACTTGTAGGTGTTTACACCCGAACCTTGCATCTGACGATAATTGGCAGGGATGCCCCAAGGCGAGAACAAGAAGGAAACCATGTGCATGGCCTCCGGCGTGTTGGCAATGAAGTCAAAAATCCGCTCGCCTGTCTGGCGGTTATGCACCGGGTCTGGTTTCTGCGAGTGGATGAGGTCTGGAAACTTCATGGCGTCTCGGATAAAGAACACCTTCAGGTTGTTGCCTACTAAGTCCCAGTTGCCGTCTTCGGTGTAGAACTTCACCGCGAAACCACGTGGGTCGCGTAGCGTCTCGGGGAGTGACCACCGTGGCCTACCGTCGAGAAGCGCACAAACACGGGGGTTTGCTTGCCAGCCGTATTGAACAGCTTGGCGCGCGTGTATTTCTCGATTGGCTCGTCGCCTACTTTTCCGTACGCTTCGAACACCCCGTGCGCACCGGCGCCACGCGCGTGCACTACCCGCTCAGGCACCCGCTCCCGGTCGAAATGGCTGATTTTCTCTAAAAATTGGTAGTTCTCCAGAGTAGCCGGTCCGCGGCTACCTACCGTGCGTAGGTTTTGGTTGTTGGTCAGCGGATGACCTTGACGCGTGGTTAGAGTTTGTGCGTTCTCACCGTCGGCCGTACGCTGGTCGTGGGAAGTGCCAGCGCCGGTGACAGCTGTGCCTGTACCCGACAGGGCATCAGCGGCACCATTCTGATTCTGGTCCTGATCCATTAGAATTGAGTTTTTAAAGAGTTTAGAACAACAGTCCTGCTAGCAAGTAGAAACTCTCTAACAAGCCTATAGTTTGCGATTTTCGCTATAAAATTTGGTATTCACAGTGAAAACGCGGTTTTTTCTTCTAGCGAAGGGCTGCTATAAAGCCAACGCAGTGGCTACCTGCTACCTTTGCACTTCATGCCTGCCACTCTCACTGCTACCCGTACGTATACGCTCGGCTTCTGGCTGATGTGTTTATCGTCGTTCTTGTTCTTTGCCAGCTTCAACATGCTGCTGCCGGAGCTACCTGCCCACCTGACACGGCTTGGCGGGGGCGAATACAAGGGCTTTATCATTGCGCTATTCACGCTCACTGCCTGTATTTCGCGCCCTTTCAGTGGCAAGTTAGCCGATACGGTAGGCCGCATACCCGTAATGGTTTTTGGCTCGCTGGTTTGCTTTGTTTGTGGCTTCTTTTACCCGTGGGCCTCTACCGTTACGGGCTTTCTACTGCTCCGGCTGCTGCACGGGTTTAGTACCGGATTTAAACCCACGGCTACCGCAGCCTTCATTAGTGATATTATTCCGCTGAATAAGCGCGGCGAAGCTATGGGTTTGCTGGGCGTGGCAGGTTCACTGGGCATGGCGGCTGGCCCGGCGCTAGGCAGCCGGCTCACGGCTGCTACTTCGCTTAACACCCTTTTCTACGTTTCGTCGGGGCTGGCGCTGCTGAGCTTGCTGGTACAGGGCACGCTTACGGAAACGCTGCCTCTAGCTCAGCGCCAACGTTTCAGCTGGAAGCTGCTGCGTCTTAAATGGAACGAGATACTGGAGCCTCAAGTATTTCAACCGGCCATCGTTACGCTGCTGTGCTTGTTTCCGTACGGTGCTATCCTGACGGTAGTACCCGACCAAAGCACGGCACTCGGCCTGAAAGCGGCCGACAAGGGATTATTTTACACTTGCTTTACGCTGGCTTCTTTGGCCATACGCTTGCTAGCGGGCCGCGCCTCCGACAAGTACGGTCGTCTGCCCATCCTCCGAATATCCACCATTATGCTTGCCGTGGCGCTTGCAGTGCTCACGCTAGCCACCCACTCAATCCCGCTTTTTTTGGGTGGCGCCGTGCTTTTTGGCTTGGCCACTGGTCTCAACTCTCCCGCCATCTACGCTTGGACCATCGACCTAAGCCATCCTGAAAGGCGCGGCCGGGGAGTGGCAACTATGTACATCGCGCTTGAGGCTGGTATCGGGTTCGGTGCTCTATTGGCCGGTTGGATATTCTCCAACCAGATCGAGCACTTGCCCTATGTGCATGGCTTGAGTATGGCCCTTACAATAATCGCTGTTGTATATCTGCTATTCGGGGTAAAAAATCAGCCTCTAGCAAAGCACTAAACTTATAATAAGTATAATATATACAATATTTGTTAGATAATTCGTTTTATTGCACCTTTAGACTGCCCAACCTCCCTACTATCTTTTATTAGGCGAAAAAAACTGCACTATTCGCCTCTCCTATCTTATGCTCCTTCTTACTGCTCGCTGTATGCGAGTCCTAATTGCCTGCTTATTGTTAGCAGGACCTCTTACCGCGCAGAAAATCACCAACATGCCGATTCAGTTCGGCAAGGTATTGCCTGCTGACTTCGCCAATCCACCTGCTGCCACGGATACAGCAGCGGCCGAAGCCGAATACTTGTGCGACTTTGGCAACAGCAAGATTGTTGGCTCAAACGACCGTTTTCAAGTGGTATTCGAGCGGACTGCGCGGCTGCGCATCAACCGTAAGTCTGGCTATGAGTGGGCTACGGTACAGGTGCCACTCTACACCAAAGACGGCAGTTCCGAACGCCTGACCAACCTGAAAGGCTTCACGTACAATTTGCAGAATGGTCAGGTTTCGCAGGTGAAGCTCAGCTCCGAGCCGGTCTTCAAGGAAAAGCTCGACAAGAATCACTTGCAGGTATCGTTTACCATGCCCAATGTGCGAGAGAACTCCATAGTCGAATTCACTTACACGATCACCTCTGATTTTGTATTCAATCTTCAGGGCTGGCAGTTCGAGCATAGCATTCCGGTGCGCTGGAGCGAGTACCGAGCGGTTATCCCACAGTTTTACCATTATAAGTCCGTTACCCGAGGCTACTTACCGTTCGCGGTGCAGGAAAACACGACGGTACCGTACAGCACCAACTATAACATGTCGGCAGAGTCCGGCTTGGGACCCAATAAAGATGCGCGCATTTCCGGGCAGGCAATGCAGTTGCGGTGGGTTATGAAGAACGTGCCAGCGTTTCGGTCGGAGCCATTCATGACTACCCCACACGACTATGTGCGCAGTGTGCACTTCGAGTTGGCCGGCAGCGACTTCACTGGCAAAGATTACCACGACCTCAGTGGCAAGTGGGAAACTCTGTGGAAGACGCTAAACGAAGACGAAGAATTCGGCAAAGCAATAACTTCTCCAGCGCCCCTAGCTGCCGAAGCCAAGGTTATCCAAGCCAAATACGCCGATCCAGCTGCTCGGGCAGCGGCCGTACTGGCCTTAGTGCAACGTAGCGTTCAGTACAACGGACAGCCGCGCTTATTTGTGTCGCAGCCTCTGCGTCGGACGTTTGAGAAGCACCTTGGCAACGCGGCCGATATAAACTTGCTGCTCGTGCAGACCCTGCGTCAAGCCGGTTTGCAAGCCACTCCCCTCCTGCTTAGTACCCGCGACCACGGGCAGGTACAAACTAATTTGCCGGTTATCACGCAGTTCAACTACGTAGCTGCTCACCTTATACTGCCCAATCAACCCGACGTGCTGCTTGATGCCACCGAGCCGCAGTTGCCGCTTGGGTTTTTGCCCGAACGCTGCCTCAACGGTCAAGGCTGCCTCGCTGATGCCTCCGGACGGTGGCTGCCACTAAAACCCGCCGCGAGCCACGTGCAATATCAAAGCGCCAAAATGCGTCTCACGCCGCAAGGCTCGTTGGAAGGCACTGTTAAGCTGGAATATGGAGGATATGCTGGGCTCGAAGCGCGCCGCCAAATACGCGAGAGTTTCACGGGCGACTACTTAGGACGCATCAGCCACCGCTGGAGTGATTGGCAACCCGCTGCCGTGAAGCTGGTTGCCCTCGACTCGCTACGCAAGCCCTTGGCCGTTGAATTAAACCTAAACTTCCCTAGCGACAACCCAGATGCGGCCATGTTTTATCTACCGCTACTCAAAGCAGTGGACATGATGCCCCACCCTTTCAAATCCGAAAGCCGCATCTATCCTGTGAACTTGGGTATGCCACGTGAATACACGGGCTTAGTGACGCTGACGTTGCCAGCAAACTTCACGGTGCAGGAACTACCGGCTAACATACTGCTGGCGCTACCAAACGGCGGTGGGCGGTTTTCCTATCAGGCCAGTCAGATCGGCCCGGAAACCATTCAGATAGCGACCCGGCTCCAGCTCTCAAAGGCTGATTACAGCCCCGAGGAATACGCCGCACTCCGCGAAATACACCAGCGAGCGGCTTCCAAATGTGCGGAAATGCTGGTCGTACGCAGGAAATAGGGACGATTTAGCGCCACTAGATAAGGCAAGTACTGTATGCTTCTGTCTCGCTGAATAACAGTTGCCATATGCTTATAGAAATAAATTATATCAAGAATTAAATTCATCTAATTTTCATCTTTAAATTGCTCAGCTTATTTGAGTATAAGGTATCCCTAGCTATTCGAATTTCGTCTTTTTACCGCTCTGACCTAACCTAAATTATACTACTCTTTCTTCCTGCCTATGGCAGGAAGCAGCATCGCCTTTGCTTTTTCCTCACTATCTACTATATGAAAAAATTTGTATTCTACCGCCTTGCGCCGTTGCTTGCACTTGGTAGTGCAGCCACGCTACCAGCACTAGGCCAGGCAGATCCTATCAAATTCGGCAAGCCCAATCTCGAAGATTTCGACTCGCAGCGCTTTGTAGCTGACAGTGCCGCCGAAGCCGTAGTGCTTTGCGACTACGGCCGCTCCCGCTTCGAGTACGTCGATGGTGACTTTCGGGTGGTGTTCGACCGGGTTACGCGCATCAAAATCCTAAGCAAAGCGGGGTACGAATGGGCAACGGTAGAGGTACCGCTCTACCACCAGAACAACCAAGAAGAAAAGCTCACGAACGTGCGGGGCTTCACGTACAACTTAGTGAACAAGGAAGTAGCAAAAGAGAAGTTTGACGCTACCATCTTCCGCGAAGAAGCTAGTTCCAACGTCACGATGCGCAAGTTTACGCTACCCAACGTGCGTGAAGGTTCTGTTATCGAATACTCCTACACTGTGCTGTCCGACTTCACCTTCAACTTCCAGGACTGGCAGTTTCAGCATACTATTCCGGTGCGGTGGAGCGAATACCGGGCCTCTATTCCGACGTACTTCGATTACAAGATGCTGATGCAAGGCTACGTGGCACCCTCGGTGGTCGAGCACTCAGAAAGCGCTATGCAAGTAACCGTGCGAGAAGGCGGCGGTTATGTGGGGGGTGGCTTCAACACCCAGCGTGTTGCGGGCAGCAGTACTACCGTCAACGTACCTCTCAAAACGCACCGTTGGGCGACGAAAGACGTGCCCGCCTTCCGGGACGAACCTTTCATGACCACTTCCCGAAACTACATCTCGCGCATCGACTTCGAGTTGGCCGGGGTCCGTTGGGAAGGGGAACCGTATCGGGCAGTAGCCGACAGCTGGGAGAAAATTAACGAAGAGTTGCTGGCCAGTGAAACCTTCGGGACGCAACTCAAGCGAGGCGGCTTTCTGAAAGAGCAGCTTACGCCGTTGCTGGCCAAGGAAAAGGAACCCGCGACTCGCATAGCGGCTATTCATGCCCTGGTGCGCAAGGCCGTGAAATACGATGGCACCGACCGACTCTACAGCACCAGTACCATCCGCAAGGCCTACGACCAGCACCGTGGCACGGCCGCCGACGTAAACTTGCTGCTGATTGCTGCGTTGCGTGAGGCGGGTTTTCAAGCCAATCCGGTGCTGCTGAGCACTCGTAGCCACGGTATGGTCAACCAAGAATTTATGCCACTGCTTTCACGCTTCAACTACGTGATAGCGCACGTGGCACTGCCTGAAGGCAAAGAACTAATGATTGACGCCACCGAGGAATTGCTGCCGTGCGGTATGCTGCCCACACGCTGCCTCAACGGTACAGGGCGCCTCATCATGCCGAAAGCTGCCGAGTCGCGCTGGGTGAGCTTGGTACCCCAGCAGCGCATGACGGAGTATCAGCAGATTCAGCTTACTCTAGACGACAAAGGCGGCTATACCGGCAAGGTACACTCCGAGCACAGTGGCTACGCAGGCTTGCACCAACGCACGCGGCTAACTGAAAAAGGCGAGAAGAAGTTTGTAGAAGAATTGCTGCACGGGCGCGAAGGCTGGAACTTAAGTAAGTATCAATTCAGCCAGCGCGATGTTCTCGATAAACCCCTAACCTTTGACTACGAGCTGACTGCTGCTGGAGGCGACGCGCCAGCTGGCGTACTGTATCTCAAGCCCTTACAGCACTTCGGCAATTCCCGCAACCCCTTCGTGCACGAAGACCGCAAGTTTCCGGTGGACTTTGGCTTTGCAATGGACGAGACGCTGGTGATGACGCTCACGCTGCCCGCCGGCTACGAAGTGGAAGAATTACCAAAAGCCGCTTCTCTTGCTTTGCCCGACGATGGTGGCCGGTTCCTGTTTCAGGCGCAACCATCCGGCGCTACCATTCAGATTATGAGTCGGCTTAATCTGAGCCGGCCGGTGTATTCGGCCGAAGAATATGCCACGCTGCGCGAATTCTACCGGCTGGTAGTAGCCAAGCAGACCGAGCAAATTGTGTTGAAGAAGAAATCATGAGTTGTTTCCTTGACTCCCTAAAGCCAGGCCGCGGGTTTGGCGTGTTTCTGGGCACGAGCCTGCTAGCAGTCAACGTGCTGGCTGGTTCGGCCCCCAAGTATCCGGTGGCCGACATACCCGCTGCGTTGCGCGAAAACGCACACGCGGTAGTTCGCCTGTCCGAAGAAACCTTGCTGGTGAAATCAGCGGGACGGACCATTGAAACCGAGCGGCGCGCCGTTACCATTTTCGATGAAGCAGGCTCTCGGTTTGCTACTGAAGTGGTGTACTATGACCAGTTGAATACGGTGGGCTACCTACGTGGCTTCGTGTACGATGCCGATGGCCGCTTACTGCGCACGCTCAAGGCCTCAGATATTAGGGACGTGTCGTTGTCGGATGGCTTTAGCTTGGCCAGTGATGGGCGGGGCCGTACTGCCGACTTGCGCCAGCCACAGTACCCGTACACAGTGGAATTCGAACACGAAATCAATTCCACCAACACCCTTTTCTATTCCACTTGGCAACCCCAGCCAACCGAGCAGGTGGCGGTAGAGCACGCCGTGTTTCGGGTCTTGACGCCTACTGAACTGCCGTTGCGCTACCTGGAGCGAGACCTGCCTACTGGCACTGCCGTAGCGCGGAGCACGCAGGCCGGTGGGCTACAAGCCTACGAGTGGCGGGTGCAGAATTTGGCGGCTGTAGAGGAAGAGCCCGATGGCCCGCCCGTGTCGGAGACGACACCCACAGTATTCACTGCACCTAGCCAGTTCGAAGTGCAGGGCCACTTGGGCACGCTCACGTCTTGGCAAACACTAGGCCTTTGGAACTACCAGTTGAACATAGGGCGCGATGAACTGCCCGCTGCCTTACAAGCCAAAATAGCCGCGCTAGTAGAAGGTGAAGCCGACGAGCGGGCACGCATCAAGAAAGTATACGAGTGGCTGCAAGCCAACACGCGGTACGTGTCGGTGCAGCTAGGGATTGGTGGCTGGCAGACGTTTCCGGCTTCGAGCGTGGCTGCCAACGGCTACGGCGACTGCAAAGCCCTTACCAACTACTGCCAAGCCCTGTTGAAAGCGGCCGGCGTTACGGCGTACAGCGCACTGGTACGGGCCGACGAAGAAGATATTCGCACCGAGTTTCCAAGCCAACAATTCAACCACGTCGTGTTGTGCGTGCCCCTGCAGAAAGCCGCTAAGCGCGACACCGTTTGGTTGGAATGCACCAGCCAAACCAATGCCTTCGGCTACATGAGCAGCTTCACTGGCAACCGCCACGCCTTGCTAGTCACGCCGCAAGGTGGAAAGCTAGTGCGCACGCCCCGCTACGGCGCTTCCGACAATCGGCGTGAACGGCTCGCCGATGTGTATTTAGACGAGAAGGGCAGCGCCACTGCCTCTATCCGAACGCGCCGCACGGGCCTCGAACAAGACAACTACGCTGCGCTAGCGAGTGCCTTGAATGTGGCAGATCAAAAGAAAGTGCTGGCCGAACACCTGCCATTGGCCAACTTCACCATCAGTAAGCTCACGTATGCGGCCGACAAGCGCGGCTACGTACCAACTCTGACGGAGACGTTGGGATTGGCCCTGCCAAACTGGGCAAACGTATCGGGCAAGCGCGCTTTCCTGACCCCGAACCTACTTAGCCGCTGGAATGCTCTGCCCCGAGTGTGGGCGAGCGACGGACTGCCATCTGGCTCGAGAATTCCTTCAGCTACGCCGATACCGTGCGCATTCACGTGCCAGCCGGCTTCAAGCCCGAAAGTTTGCCGACGCCCGTGCAGCTCAGCACAACTTTTGGTACCTATTCCAGCCAAGTACAGGCGCTTCCTGATGGTACGCTGATGTACGTGCGCCGGCTGCTAATGCCTCGCACTCGGTTTGCCCGCTCTGAATATCCTGCATACCAAGACTTCCGTCGCCGTATTAGCACAGCCGATAAAGCCCAAGTGGTGCTCGTCAAGAACGACGTTTGAAGTCAAAACAGTAAATGATAATAATAAAAGCCCTTAAGAAGAGCTCTTCTTAAGGGCTTTTATTATGCTTGTTAGGTTAAGGCTATCCGGTCTAAACTCATCAACCAAGAAGACTGGAGCATAGGAGTAGCAAGCTTGATGACAAGGTCTTATTGTATCTAAGCCCAGCATTCATCGTACTCCCTTACTGAACTCATCCTACCTACAACCTATGAAAACTAACCTAAAAAAGCTTTCTCAACAAGTTGTCGTAATTACCGGTGCCTCGTCGGGCATTGGATTGGTTACGGCGCGTATGGCGGCCAAGAAGGGTGCCAAGCTAGTACTGGCAGCCCGCAGTGAGGAAGCACTTCAACAGCTAACCAGCGAAATACAGGAAGACGGCGGCCAGGCCACCTACGTAGTAGCCGACGTGAGCAGCCAAGAGGAAGTACAACGCATTGCACAAGTGGCTCAAGAGCAGTTCGGTGGTTTCGACACCTGGGTTAATAATGCCGGCGTCTCTATTTATGGCAAGCTCGAAGAAGTGCCTATTGAAGACATGCGCAAGCTGTTTGAAACCAACGTTTGGGGCTTGATATACGGGTCGTTGGAGGCTGCAAAGCACCTTAAGCAACGGGGTGGGGCCATTATCAACGTGGGCAGCATCTTGTCGGAAACCACGGCCATCTTGCAAAGCATCTACAGTGCCAGCAAACACGCCGTAAAAGGCTTCACGGACGGTTTGCGTATGGAATTGGAGCTAGATGAGGCACCCATTTCGGTTACGCTCATCAAGCCAGCCGCTATTGATACGCCCTACCCACTGCACGCCAAGAACTTTATGGAGCGTGAAGCCAAGCATGCCCCTCCGGCCTATGCTCCTGAAACTGTAGCGCGGGCTATAGTGCACGCCGCCGAAACGCCAACGCGCGAAGTAACAGTAGGTGGGGGTGGCAAGATGATGGAAACCATGAACCACTGGGTACCTCGCCTGCTTGACAAGTTTATGGAAAACGTGTTTGTGAAGCAGGAGCAAGCGGAATACCCAGCTGGCGCGCTCGACAACAACGGCCTTGATGGTCCTACCGGCAAACTAGAGGCCCGCGGCAACTACGACGGCCACACCCGCGAAACCAGTCTTTATACCACTGCTGCCTTGCACCCGGCCGTAACGGCTGCGGTAGCGGTAGGCGCTGGAGTAGTATTAGCGGCCTGGTTAGGCAAGTCATCGGGCAGGAAGGCAAAGAGGAAAGGATCTGGCGACACGTACCGCGGCGTACTACCCTCCGATGCTGTTCAAGCAACAAAGTACTACGGAAAATTTCAACTGTAAATCAGCAAGAACAGTGGCTAAAAGCTTGCATCAGACAAATGTGAAGCACTGCACAAGATCATTGAGTAGGAAAACGTGGATCAAGATGCTGCGCTCTTGCCACGTAAGCTAAGGCTTACAACCCTTGTCAACTACAGCGCCCAGCTTACCAACTAAGCTGGGCGCTGTAGTGTAAGAGCAGCCATGAAATCTTCTTTATAATGCTGTCCTAGCAATTTAATGGATGTGGCAGGCATCCTTGTGCCTGCAATGTCTATCTATAGTTGAATGATGCATTGCTGGGACTGTTGCTTTGGTTTGCTGCTAGGAGTGCGGTGCGTTTCTCAATTGCAGGATGCCGTTACGCTTCCTGAACTCTAACTCCAAGGAAGAGCTACAATGCTTTTTCTTCTACTTAATATCCAGCCTAGTTCGGCCGTATGGCAATCGAAAAACAGTAACTTAGTTTCATACAATAGGACTGTGTTTCTTTAGTTCGTCACTTTTTCTTCTTTCTATGCTATCAGCTTTTACTTTCTCGCGGCGTGCTTGGCAGCAGGCCCTTGTTGGAGCTTTGCTAGTAGTAGCCGGAACCCCGTTCGCGGCTACTGCGCAACGGGTGCTATGGTCCGATGCCACTGGCCCACTGCCAGCGGCCTCTCGCGCTACTACGCAAGCGCTAAGCCAGTACCGCGCCGTAAGTGTGCAGTTACCCGCTCTGCGAGCAGCACTAGCGGGTGCTCCCTCCGAAGCCCGACTGCGCAATTCCACTACGGTTATTTCCTTGCCGCTGCCCAACGGTACCTCCGAGCGTTATCGGATGGCGCAGGTGCCCGTGATGGACCCGCGGCTAGCAGCCCGCTATCCAATGATTAAAACGTACGTGGGCCAAAGCCTCGACGATGCTACCGCCAGTGTGCGGCTGGATGTGTCGCCGGCAGGCTTTCACGCTATGATTCAGGGAGCCAGCCGCACCGTATTTATAGACCCAGCCGCCGACGGCAACACGGTGCAGCACCTTGTATTCAATAGAAGCAGCATGAGCCAGGGCACTCAGAGTTGGGCGTGCGTTGCCACTGGTTCGGCCCCCGTGCTTCCTGCTCCTACGGCGGGGCGTCTGCCTAACGGGGCTACCCTGCGCACCTACCGTTTGGCTATGGCCTGTACTGGTGAGTATGCTATTGCAAAAGGCGGCACGAAGGCAAGCACGTTGGCAGCCATTGTAGCCTCGGTGAACCGGGTAAGTGGAGTATACGAGAAAGAGTTAGCTATTCGCTTGGTGTTGATTCCTCGAACGGATACGCTCATTTTCTTGGACCCTGCCACAGACCGCTATAGCAACTTAAGCAACAGTGCAACATTATCCCGCAACCAAGTGGTAGTTGACAGCCTCATTGGCACGGCCAACTACGATATAGGCCACATCTTCAACACTGCCGATGGCGGCATAGCAGGTTTAGGGGTGGTTTGCCGCGCCGGCCAGAAAGCTAGTGGTTCCACTGGCCTGCCCAACCCCACCGGCGATGCATTCGATATCGACTATGTGGCGCACGAAATGGGGCACCAGTTTGGTGGAGATCATACCTTCAACGGCAGCACAGGTAGTTGCGCGGGCAATAACCGCTCGGCTACTTCAGCTTACGAGCCGGGTAGTGGCACTACCATTATGGCTTATGCCGGTATCTGCCCTCCGCAGAACACGCAACCCAATAGCGACCCTTACTTTCATAGCCGGAGCTACGACCAGATCATTGCTTATGTAAATGGAACTGGAAACTGCAGTGTAAATACGGCTACTGGCAATAATGCCCCAGTTGTGAATGCGGGTGCCAACTACCGAATTCCAATAGGCACTCCATTTACACTCACGGGCTCGGCTACTGATGCCGAAAACGATGCTCTCACTTATTCATGGGAGCAGTTCAATCTAGGTCCTGCAGGAACTCCTACGGCACCAGTTGGCGACGCTCCTATTTTCCGGGTTTTCGCGCCGGTAAACAGCCCAGTTCGCACTTTTCCGCGCCTTTCCGACTTGCTGGCAAATACGTCCACCATTGGCGAGATTCTGCCATCTTACTCGCGCCGCCTGATCTTCCGCTTGGTTGGGCGCGATAACCGTGCTACCGGCGGAGGTGTCGATTACGACTCAATGAACGTGGTGGTGTCGGGAGCGGCGGGCCCTTTCTTGGTGACGGTACCAACCGTTGCTACGGCCTCGTGGCAGGCAGGTGCGCCTCAGCAAGTGATTTGGGATGTAGCTAACACAACGGCCGCGCCCATCAGCGCCGCCAATGTGGATATTCTGCTTTCCACCGATGGCGGCCTCACTTTCCCCACGGTGTTGCTGGCCAATACCCCCAACGACGGATTCGAGAACGTAATGGTACCAACCACAGTGGCAACCACCACTACGGCCCGTATTAAGGTGCAGGCTTCGGGCAATATCTTCTTTGATCTTTCCAACCAGAACTTCACGATTCGCAACAGCGGCGCGCCAACCTTCTTCCTAAGCCCAACCACCACCCAGGCTTCGTCGTTTTGCGTTGGCAGTTCTCTTACCGTACCCGTTGCCATTGGGTCCCTTCAGGGCTTCACCGGCACGGTAGCTTTATCGGCTACCAATCTGCCAGCCGGCGTTGCGGTGAGTTTCAACAATGATAATTCTCCGGTGGGCAATACGGTGCAGGCCACCATCACGTCTACTAGCGCCACGCCTGCGGGCTTCTATACTATTGCCTTCACGGGCACCAGCGGGACGGAAAGTCAAGCACAACAGTTTTCTTTCCGAGTGTTGCCTATCGCCACTGAAGCTGCCGTACCGGTTAGCCCAGCGGCTGGAAGTCGAGTAGGGCCGCGGCCTCGTTTCACCTGGAACGCCGTGCCCGATGCCGTGGCCTATGAGTTGCAGGTTGCGACTGATGCCAACTTCACAACCGTGCTCCTCACGCAGGGCGGCATTACCACAACCAGCGATACGCCTCCTGCCATCAATCTGACTACGGGTACCACGTACTACTGGCGTGTGCGCGGGGTCAATACGTGCGGTGCTGCTCCCTACTCGCCTGCTACTGCGTTTGAAATAGGCGCGTTGCTATGCTCCACGACTGCGGCGACGCAGGTACCGGTAACTATTTCGGCGGCTACTGCCAACACCGTCAGATCGGTGATAAATGTGCAAAATGGGGAGCGGGTAGGCGACATCCGTATTCGCAACTTGGCTATCACGCATCCTAATGTTGGTGAACTCACCATTTCCCTCACCAACCCAGCTGGCCGCACCGTAGTGCTTCTCGCTAATGCTTGCCCAGGCACCGCTAACATCAACCTGAATCTGAGTGACGCAGCTACATCGGCCCTAACCTGCCCGCTCACGGGCAGCCCTACGTACCGGCCAGCCAATTCGCTTGCCCCACTGCTAAACGACCCCGCCACTGGCGCCTGGACCCTGACTGTAACCGACAATACGCCCGGCAACGGCGGCACAATCACGGGTTGGAGCCTCGAACTCTGCACTGTGGGCGAAGTACCAGCCGTTCCGACGGCCCTAACTGCTCTACTCAACGGCGTAACTAACAATGTTGCCAACGTTAACTTGGTGTGGCTAGACAACGCCACCAACGAGACGGGCTACCAGATCGAGCGGACGGGCGCAAACAACAGGACGTTCCAACCGGTGGCTACTGTGTCTGCCAATACCACGTTCACGACCGACCAAATCAGTGGTGCTAACGGTGTGTACTGTTACCGCATCCGGGCTATTAATGCTACAGGAGTTTCTGCTTACTCCAATGAAAGCTGTGTGACTGTAGCGGTACTTGGCAATAAGGATGCAGCACTAATGCGCGGTGTGCAGGTGTACCCGAACCCAAGCAACGGCTTGTTCCAAGTGAGTATTGATAATGCGCAGCGTGGTACCATAACCCTGCGCGTTACTGACGCGCTTGGTCGCACCGTCGAGCGGGCTGCGCTCAACAAAGTCGGCGCTCCACTGCAACATTCACTTGACCTCAGCAAACTCAGCACCGGAGTGTATCAACTCCACCTAGAGATGCCAGAAGGCACTACCGTTGTGAGACTAATGAAGCAATAAACAAGCTAAGTCAGGACCAAGAAAAAAGGTGGCTCCCGTGTGGGAGCCACCTTTTTTCTTTACAACGAGAAACTAGGTTGCCACCAGATGATAGATGACACTGCGTAAGGCAGCATTTTCTCTTATCTATAAGCTACTTCCATCCTATTCTTGCTACTTCTCTCAAGTTTGAATTTCAGTAAGTGTCGTAAACAGCACAGGCAGCACCTGTCCGGGTGCTGCCTGTGCTATTGAGTGAAATTCCTAATTACCCTTAATCCACTACCACTTTCCGAACCACGGTTTGGTTACCGGCTTGCAGGCGGAGCAGGTAAATGCCCTTGGCTAGCGCAGCGGTGTTAAACGACTGCTCGGCCATGCCACCCCGAACTGCGAGTGTGCGCTCTGCTACGGTTTGGCCTAGCGTGTTAAGCAGCGTAGCCTGCGCTGTGATTAAGGCATTGGCACCGCTTACGCGCACGGTTAGCTGGCCAGTGCTGGTGGGGTTAGGAAACACCGTTACTTCCCCTTTGGCAAGTTGTTGTTGCGTACCCAGCACCGTGCTACTCAGGCCAATGGTGAATGGGCCTTGCACGTCGGAGGTAGCGTATGGCGCCACTGCAATGTAGTATACAGTGTTAGGCGTAAGGCCCGTGACGTTCAGGGAGCCCGCAGGTGAGTTGTTGGTTTCGCCGCCTTTGCACGCCACTTGCTTGAAGCCCGAGGAGCACGATGCAGCAGAAAACACCCGAACAGAACCCGCCGCGCTACCCGTGGTAATTATACCTACGCTAGTGCTGCCTGCCCCGGTAAAATTGGTAGTGAAACGGAACCACACGTCCTTCGGATTGACGGCAACACCGCATCCCATGGGCGGTGGGTTGGTGTAGCCAGAAGCCACGCTGCCGATGGTAGTGGTAGCGCCCACATTGGTAGCACTAACCGGAGCCCCAGCAGTCGATGGCGCTGGCAGTACCGTAGCGGCACACGGGTCATCGTTGAGGGGAGCTGCTATAGCACTGGTTGTGAAGGTAGTAGTCAGTACATTACCTAGTGTACCACTGGCGCAAACGGGCTGTATTGTAAGCGTATGGGCCGTACCAGGCGTAAGGCCCGAAACAATAAAAGGCGAACTAGTAGGCGCGGGCGTAACGGTAGTAGCCGTGCCACCCATTGGGGTGTAAGTAACCGTGTAGCTGTTGTTGCCCAGCCCGCCCACAAAGCTGACGGTTGCAGAAGTGTTGCTGATGGAACTTACCACAACATTACGAGGAGTGCCACAAATAACAGTCGGTGGCACAAACCGGTATATCTGCCCGGACGCTGGCACGGTAGCAATGTTGCGCGGATCGGCAGTGGAACTGGCACTCGGAGCGGCCGAGGCGTTGTTGAGAGCCAAGAAGCTACCCGCTCCTGAACCGGTTCCTCCCAGGCCAATAGAAGCAGATGGTACGCTCAGAACCCCGCCTTCCGGCCGATAAATGTATTCGATGTTGTTGGAGCCTTCGTAGAGTTTCACCTGAAACGATACGCTGGGCGCGGTAGCATCAAAGTCCCAAAGGAAATTGCGCCACTCAAACGTGAAAACTCGGTTGGGCGCCGTGCCCGTAGTTGCGTACGCAGCTGTGCCACCCAAGCCGCTCAGATCGTCCCAGAGGGGAGCAAGCAGCGGACGCAAGGGGAAGCGGTAGTTAGGTTGTTGGATTGTCCGGCTTCTAAGTTGGCTGTATTAAAGGTTATAAAGCCGTTGGAAGATGCCTGCAACTGCGTGAATACAGTGGCATCATAGGTGAAGGGGAAACCAATAGGAATTGCCGGCGACAAAGCATCGTCTTCTTGCAACACTGGCACGGGCGTGGCTCCGGTTAAGGGCGTAAACGTGCCGCCTACGGGTGTAAACGTGTACGTGTTTACTTGGCCTGAAGTAGAACTAATGCTTAATACAGTTCCTGTTAGTACTGCCAGGAAATACCGGAATAGTGTTTTGTGGGATAGTAAGCGTGCTTGCATTCAGATCAGAAAAGACGTGGAAAGACCCGAGCAGAAACCCTTTACTACAGCGCTTCAACCCGCAATAGGCCAATATAATCTATATATTCTTCACCTCAACAATTCACACCAGTTCTCTATAGCCCAGGTAAACCATTACGGGCTCGCGCATTTATTAAGCTTGGCCTTCAAAACCCCGACTACTAACGCTCTGCTTCCCAAAATCCACAGGCCGGTCTAGTTAAAGGCTACGCCCCATAAGATTCCAAGAAGTATTCTTTGGATGATAGTGAAGCTGCGTACGTGTCGGCTAATAAAACCGAGCGAGTCACTACCGAGAAAGCACACTCCGTGCTGCCGCTGCGCAATGAAGCACCAAACAACTAGAAACGATAACGAGCCTGCGCCTTAAACTCAGTACGGCGGGAGCCTCCTATTTCCTCTAAGCCAGAACCCACTGTGCGCTGATGCCGGTAAGAGGTTTCAGCGAGGCGCAGCCAAAGCGTAAGACTGCGGGTACAGCTAATTTCGGCTAAGCCATAGATGCGAGTGCCCTGCCCAGACAGCGCGGGTACGGAGAAAGCATACAGCACGTCCTGCTCGAAAACGTACTGGCGGGTATCGTAGTTGTCGGCATCGAAGAGGGCATAGCGGGCAGTCAGGCGTAAGCGGCGGCTCACACCTACGCTCACATCCTGCGCCAACACGTAGCCACTGCGCCAGGCGCCTTCGTTTTCACGGTAGCGGGTCCCTTGTACCCGGGTACGCAATCCAAGCGTGGTGGTAGGGTTGGCATCGTAGTAAAGCAACAAACTGCGCCGTACGGTAGGCACTGGCAACGGCAATGGTCGGTTGCCGTCGGCATCGTACTCTTTCTGACGGGTGCGTACTTGGGCGTAAAGCAAGCTGGTTTTGGTAGGCGCATACGTTAAGCGCACCAGCCAATCGTGCCCGCGCGAAGGGGCACCCACTTGGTATTTCAACCACGGAAACCAGAACTGATCATAATAAGCAGAAACCTCCCACCGTGCTACCGGCCGCAATTTCACCCCTAGGTACAAGCCTGACTCGTTGATGTTGCGGGTGTTTTCGCTGAGCGCATTGCCATACAGCGTGTGAAAATTGCGGCCGTAATGCCGCATCAGGGCCGACACATCAACGGTAGGTGCAACACTGGCTAGAACGCCGTTCACCGTTCCCAAACCGCCAGAACTACTGCGGGCCGTTTCGCCGAAGAGCAGTACGTTGCCACGCACGTAACTATAATGAGCACTTAAGGCTAAGTTATGCCGGCCCCGAAATTCGTACTGATTGTAGAGTTCGGGGCGACGCTGAATGGCCTTATCGAAATGGGTGTCGACGGCGGTGAGGCCCGCGGCGAAGTTACTGCTACGGCTGCTGTAACTCAGGTTGCCCCCCGCGACCGTTTCGCGCAGGGCCTGCCGATTGGCTAGCTCGTTTGGCGTGCGATGGAAACCCGTCAACAAAAAGCCCGAAGAATATTCATCGAACTCGGCCAACGAATCGGCGGCGAACTGCAGATTGGCATCAACCCGCTTGCGCGATACAAAAGCCGTAGCCCGAACCGTTGGCGTCAAGCTGTACGTGGCCGCTGCTCCCCGGAAAAATGTACTCTCCAACACCGACGAATAGGGCCGTACTCCCACCGAACTGCGCCGCAGCGTGGTAATAGTTTCGGCCCCCTTCCCTACCTGCAAGCCCGACGACAGCAGCAGCCCCTGCCCGAATTGCAGTTGATAATCCCCTACGGCCAGTGTCTTCAATCGTCCTCGCTCTTGCAGCACCAAGTGTCCCGACAGGAAATCGGCACCGTAGCGGCGGGCACTGGGGTTCCATACGAGTTGCTCGCCAGCATCCTTCTCGGCTGTGAAACCGAAGCTGAAATCTTTGGTATGACTGACGCGGTAGCGCACCAGCAGCTTATCGGGCGACCCTAAATAGCGCGTAGGTCCGTGGCCGAGGCTATCGAGTGGCGCTAGTGCGTAACCCTTCCGGTCTTGTAGCACCCGTTCATAGCGCACAAACAAGGCATTGTTGTCTTCTTTGAGCACGCGTTGCCAGAAAGGCCCGCGCAACGCATTCCCGGCTCCCGCAGTTTGGGCCGTCACGAAAGGCGCTACGCGGTAGATGGTTCGCACATCGAAGCCCGGCACTATCTGTAGTTCATACAGCGTAAGAAGCGCGCCGCGCTGCTGGCGGTAATCGAGCAGGCTGGTAATCTGGCTTTCCGAGAGAAGCAACAGTCCCCGCAGTTCCTCCCGAGTGGCCGTATTTAGGTTGAGGGGTGTCTGATAATATTGCAGCAGTGTTTCGTAGAGGTCCTCATACGGCACTTGGTCGCTTTGTATTTCGGCAAATAACTCCTGCGTCAGCCGATCTAGGTCGGCGGGAGGGCGCACATATTCCTGTGCCTGAACGGCTAAGGCCGCTAACAGCAATACGCTTAGTACGCCTATCTGGCGCTTTGCTCCCGAAACCCATCTATCAAGCAGCGTGTATCGCATCACTTCTTCTCGAAGACAAAGCCCACGCCCACATGTTGGCTCAAGCCCAAAGCAGCATGCCACGCCGCCGCATAGTCGATTTGGAGCGCGCCAGCCTGAAACCCAACACCGCCCGTAATTTCCTCGGTCAGGGTTCGGAAGCCCGCTCGCAGCGCCAGTTTCTCGATGATGCGGTATTCGAGGCCAGCTTTGAAATCAGCGTCCTGTTCCACATCCTTCTCGGTCTCGATGTTGAGCAACACCTTATCGGTAGGGCGGTACGAAAGACCGGCTTTGAGCAGGGTAGGCACCCGTTCTTGCTGATATTCGGCCAGTTTGGCTTGGTTGAGGTTGTAGAGATACGCGCCAAATACCAGCCGTTTTGGCACCAATTCCGCCTGCCCACCCAACGATACGGCTACTGCCTGCTTGCTGCCCAATCCCTCAATGCTGAGCTGCAACATATCCACTCTAGCTCCAATGCTTACCAGCCCACCGCGGTAGCCATAGCCTGCACCAACCCGCTGCTCGCTATACAACTTGCCACCAAAGCGCTGCACCTCCACGCCCACCACACCATTTCTGGCTTTCTCGTTTTCGACCGCGCCCAGCGGCATTGCGGCCGCCACAGCCACCGTGTTTAGCGCGCTCAGTAAGTAGCGGTTTTCGGCATATACGCCCACCACGGGTTTGTTTAGTTGCCCTAAACCCGCTGCGTTGTTACCGACTGCCCACACATCGCTCAATGTCACCGAGGCATTGGCAAGTCCGGCTGCTCGCGCACCGCGTATGCCAGGGCCGCTACCCTGGCCGTAGGCAGTAATTGATAATAGAAATAAAATAACTACAATAAAATAGAGTTGTCTCATAAGCAAGGCCATACAATCTTCAATGATAGTATATTTAGAGTACTTGACAGCCAAACTGATCTAGATTAGTACTACTTATTTTACTGCTCTGTAGTAACTCACGTATTTGATTTTACAGACAACGTCCCGGCCTTATTAGGGTCGGGACGTTGTGCTGGCTACTGATCTGTAGCTATCTTCTACCGTACCGTCATTCGCTGAGTGGTAGTACCCATTGCAGTGCGTACGCGCATTATGTAAATGCCCGCAGTAGCTGATGGCAGTTGTAATTGTTGAGGCTGTAGCAACGAGGTTAGTTGGCGCTGCCATACCACACGGCCCGTCAAATCAATTATTGTTACGTCGGCAGGGCCAGCGGCTTCGCTTTTTAGCCAGAATCGTCCATTTGGTGCAGGGTTGGGGTATAGCTCTATTGCTTTTGCTGCTGTTGCCAGCGAGCTAGCCGTGCTTAATACCTGTGGAGGCACGGTAATACGAAAGCTGCGTGTAACGCTGCCGTTCTGACTTTGGCTGTTGCTTACGATTACACTAATAGTGGCGGTACCGCCGCGTGTGGTGCTAACAGTATAAGGTATACTGCCTGTAACATTTGGACTAGTGTACTCAACTGGTCCTAGAGCTACTAATGCGGGATCAGAGCTAGTGGCCGTCACGGTCAAAGGGAATGTCTGGTTAGGGTCACCGTCATCGATTCCGGCTAGGGAAACCGGAATTTGAGTTGTAAGTGCTCGGTTTGCTGTAATGTCGGCTATCGGGTCGAGCGTAGGAGCGTTTGACTGACTTCCGTTTGGTTGGTAGTAAATGCGGAACGTGCGACTGAACGTGTTGTTGCTGGAGTGACCATCATTGATAGTGAGCGTAACTGTGGCATAATGTCCTGGTGTAAGTGCTAATACATATGCTCTATATTCTCCCGTAGTAGCAGGACTATTATATACGAAAGGAGGGTTACCACTGATACCGCCACTAGCTAATGACACAACTGCTGTTAAAGTTAATAGTTGATTTTCGTTGGCTGCCCCTGACGTTATGCCCGACAATGGCACAATAACAATGCTAGTACCCTGTTGTGTCACTACTACGTCGGGTAGCTCATCTAATGTCGGCTGGTCATTCACAGCATCGACTGTCACTTGAAACGTACGGCTAAAAGTACCGTTTTGAGCCTGCCCATCAGACGCAGTAACCGTAATAGTACAGGTACCAAATGCGTTAGGGGCAGGCCTTAGGCGCAATGTGCCTGTACTAGTAGGGCTGAAATAGCTGATGGTTGGGTTGGGCACTAAGCTAGGATCAGAGCTAACGGCAGTGAGAGTTACGGCTTGTCCGGCGTCGCCGCCGTTACTGATGCCACTGAGCGCAATGTTTTGCTGCGGGGCGTCCTCGTTTAACGTCAGGTCAACTAAGGCATTTAGGGTAGGTGCATTATTTATATTAGAGACAGCTCCTGTATAATGAAGAATGGTCAAGCTGCCATTCGACCTGCTGAGTCCCGCTATATCTGAGCGCCCATCGTTATTGAAGTCACCGGTGACTAAACCAGTACCACCGCCAATTGAGGTAAAAGTGATTGGTTGGCTGAAACTCCCCCCAGATTGTCCACGAAACACTAATAACCCATTACTAGTAGACATCAAAATATCCAGCAAGCCATCACCATCAACATCAGCTATGGGTCGCAAAGAAGCATTGAGTGAATTGCCTCTATAAATTGGAGTTTGAAAGGAGAAGCCAGCGGTAGTACGAAGTGCTACTACTATACCAGTCACTCCATCTATCCGGCCTTCTATCAATACATCAGGTCGGCCATCAGCATTTACATCAGCTACCTGTGGAAGACCAAGTAAAACATTGCTGTTACTGCCTACACTACTTGATTCTGGCGTAGCATAACCGGTGTTAGTGGCATTACGCTTTAGCAATAGTAAACTATGAGGGTAATCAGTATTTGTTACCACCACATCTAGCTGATTATCTTGGTTGAAATCAGCTATTACTAATCCACTCAACTGCCCTCTCAGCAGTACTGTAGGAGCATTGAATCCGTTGCCATTGTTCCGAAGTTCTACTAGTTGCTTCCCTCCGTTACCCGCCGCATCAGTTATGAGGGTAATAAGTTCTGGTAAGCCATCGGCATTCATATCCCCCACATCTACTGTAATTTCGCCGTACTGAGGCAGACCCTCTCCGTTCAGGTATAGATCTGTTGCTGTTGTAAATCCATTTCCACTACCTAAGTTACGCAGTAGCAACAACTGGCCTGAAGCACCAACTAGTAAATCAACTGCTCCATTAGCATCTACATCAGCTGCTTTTATATAGGATGGCCCTGCACCAGCAGGCAGTGAAACAACTGGTTCATAGCCTCCCTGCCCATCACTTAAAGTTAGTAGCAGGCCACCTGGAGCAAATCCTGCAAAGTCAGCGTAATTGTCTGCGTTGAAATCAGCAGTGACAAACCCCGTTCCTCCATTTTGGGCCGCTACTACAGCTTGGTAGGAATTCGTATTCAGTGGAGCGCCAGTGAAGCGCAGGGTGAAAACCGGAGTTGTTGAGCTTAAGGAAGATCCGACTTGGCGGTTCGTCAAATCCGTTACTGTTACGGGTGCTACTGAGGAAGCTCCTACTGGCACTTGCACCGTGAGTCGAGTGGCTGTAGCGGCTGTTACAGTGGCACGGGCTGTCCCGAAATACACAGCGTTCTGGGTAGCACTTGACGCAAATCCAGTACCGTTTATAATAACCGAGGTACCAGCAGCAGCACTGCTTGGCGCTAAACTAGTAATAACAGGTTGTGCTATAGCACTAGCTGAAAGTAAACTGGCCCATAGTAGTCCTGCTAATTGCGTAACGCCTCGTACAGGATGATTCATGCTGTGTGTTGATAAATATTAAATGAATACTGATTAAAAATTCCATCAGCAACCCACTTATTGCTGAGCTTATAAATGAGTAAACATATCTTTGTAAGGTTGCATCAAGATTATGCAACAGGTGCCTTTTATTTCAATACAAAAAGCCCTAGCACCATCAGGGTACTAGGGCTTTTGCATTGAACTCCCACAGGAGCAGCAAGCTTACATGCCAGCGGCTGTGGTTTCCTTGCCTTTCTTCTTTTTGACTTTGGTTTTCTGACCGTCTTCGGTCTTGACTTTCATTTTCTCTACGTCGCTCAGGGCATCGGCCGAGGCGGTAGCAGCCGGGCCTATGCCAGGGTTTGGGCCATTGTTGACTATCGTCATTTCATCGACAATGTGCCGAGCGCCGCCTAGCTTCTCGATGCACCAAAGCACGTAGCGAATATCGGCATTGATGCAACGCTTTAACTCAGGATCGTAAGCTAGATCACCCGTCATAGCTTCCCAGTTGCCGTCGAAGGCGAGGCCAATCAATTCGCCGCGGCCATTAATAACGGGCGAGCCGGAGTTGCCGCCCGTGATGTCGTTGTCGGTGATGAAGGCTACGGGCAGATTACCGTCTTTGTCGGCGAAGCGTCCGTAGTCTTTCTGCTTAAGCAATTCCAACTCTTTCTTAGGTACGACAAACTCTTCGTTGGTAGGGTCTTCTTTTTCCAGAATACCTTGGGCCGTGGTTTTGTAGTCGTAGCGCACGGCATCGCGGCCTTTGTAGGGGCGCACGGTACCGTAGCTGAGTCGGAGAGTGGAGTTAGCATCAGGCGAATACACTTTCTGGGTGTTTTTCGCGCGCAACGCCGCTACATAAAGACGATTGGCACGGGTAAGACCCGCTTGCAGCGTCTGCATTTTCGGCAGGATGTTCTGCGTATAGTTCAGGTAAACCGAATTGAAGGTTTTAAAACCAGGGTCGGCTTCGAGCTTTGCCAGGGTAGGATTCGCTAAAAAGGCATTCACCTTGGCTTCCGATGTGAGGAAGGAGTTGGTGAATACGTAGTCGGCATATTTCGCCCACGATCCGCCATACTCTTTCTGCACAGTTTGGAATACATCAGGCAATTGTGCCTGAGGTACATCCTTACCATAGAGAGCCATGAGAGCCGTGAATACTTTCTTGTCCGTTGAGGAACTGTAATCTTTGAAGTACTCAGTTACTGGCTCCTTCAGGCCCTCAACTGCCTTTTGAATAGCGGCCTTGTCGGTTGGCGTGGTCTTGAGCGTCATGTAAAGCGGCATCATACGGGAGGCCAGCGTCACGATTTCCGTTCCGAAGGCCGCTTCGTTCACATAGTTGGCGCTTAGGTTGTACTCGCGCAGGCCAGTATAGGCTTGGTTGATGGTGGTAAGCGCTTCGCCATACTGTTGGACGCGCCCTTGGTCGGCCCGTATCCATTGGTCAAGGGAAGCTTCTTCCGCTTTCTTGGCATCCACCGTTTTTAGGCGCTTCATGCCTTCATTCTGGCCAATGTAGTACTTCCAGTAATTGGCAATGCTGGCGTACTTGGAAGCGTATTTCAAGCGCAGTGCTGGATCCTGTTCCATATCTTCTTTCCAAAGCTTTAGGCGCGTATCGCGCAGCTTGATGCGCGCGGGGTTGCTTTGATCAAGCGTCATCTGAAGACCAGCGGCGGGCAGAAAGCGTTGGGTGCGGCCAGGAAAGCCAAATACCATGGCGAAGTCGCCTTCGCTCACCCCTTGCAAGCTCACGGGCAAGTGCTTCTTGGGCACGTAGGGTACGTTGTCGGCCTGCGGAGTCGCAGTGGGTTTGTTGTCTTTGTCGGCATACACCCGGAACATCGAGAAGTCGCCGGTATGGCGGGGCCACATCCAGTTGTCGGTGTCGCCACCGAATTTGCCCACAGCTTCCGGGGGCGCACCTACCAGGCGCACGTCGCCGAAGCGCTGGTACACAAACAAGTAATACTCGTTGCCCCCGAACATGTCGCGCACGTAGGCTACATACCGGCCGCTTTCTTTGGCAGCGTCCGCCATTTCTTTCTGGTGCTGCTGCACGATGGCAACGCGCTCTTGCTCGGGGGTGGTAGGCGTAACGCCTTCCAGCACCTTGCTGGTTATGTCTTCCATCCGCACCAGTATATCCACAAACAAGCCGGGGTTGGTTTTTTCTTCGGCGCGGGTGGCCGCGAAAAAGCCGTTTTGCAAAATGTTGTTTTGCGGGGTGCTGTGGGTTTGCAGCGCGTCGTAGCCGCAGTGATGGTTGGTCAGCATCAAGCCTTGGCTGCTCACAAATTCGCCGGTGCAAAAACCACCAAGCTGCACGACAGCATCTTTCAGACTGGAACTGTTGACGCTGTATATTTCTTCGGCCGTCAGCTTGAGACCTTTTTTCTGCATGTCGGCTTGGTTGAGCCGCTTCACGAAGAGCGGCAGCCACATGCCTTCGTCGGCGCGAGCCGTCAGGGGCAGCAACAGCGTTAGGAGCAGGACTTTCGCCCAGTTGTTTTTTCGCATGAGTAGAAGAAAAAAAGAAGAATAGATTAAGATAACCAATGGACTCGGTCAGCGAATTTACGAAACAGTCACGGCCTATTAGCAGATAGTACATCAAGCAGTAACAGGGCATGAGCATTTACTACACGCCTCACAAGGATGCCTATGAATTGCTTGAACTCATGTGCGGCAATTATTCTGCGCCGTTTGTAGTTCTTTGTGTTGATGTCGTATCTAGTTCGTCAGTTGCTGCTAGGGCTGTTGTGGGTGTATCGGTATTTGATTTCGCCGCTTACTCCCGCCAGTTGCCGCTACACACCCACTTGCTCTGCATATGCAGTACAGGCCATCCAGAAATATGGTCCGTGGCGAGGCGGCCGGCTAGCTTTGCGCCGTATAAGCCGCTGCCACCCATGGGGCGGCCACGGCTACGACCCGGTTCCGTAGCACAGAAGGAACCCAATTCTTGGGCAGGATCGGGAAGTTTTCCTAACGGCGGGACTATCTAGCTGCGCCTCTTTGTGGCAGCAATTCAGTGCCGAAACAGCACTTTGCATTCTGTTTTACGTAATAGGTTGCACTGTTACTGTTCGGACCGTATGCCCAGCAGTATTTTCGTTTCTGTTTTCCACACCTACTTGATGTCTAGAATATCCCTGCTTGCCCTCAGCTTCATTGCTTTATTAGGTTCCGCTTGTTCGCAAGCCCAGAGTGATACCGCCAAAGAGTATGCCGACTCGCCTACATCCGAAAAGAAGAAAGGCAAAAAGAAGGGCAAGAAAGAGGACAAGGAAATAGCCGCAGGTCTGCAATCGGTGGGCGAACTCCAAGGTGGCGTACCCGAAAGCTCAGGACTAGCGCATGGCATCCGGCCGGGCACGTTCTTTACCCACGGCGACGCTGGCACGACCCCAGTCCTCTACCTCATCAACGAGAAAGGCGAACTGCTAGGCCAGCGCGAACTTCCCGTGCCTAATGTCGATTGGGAAAGCCTCGCCGATGACGGCAAAGGCACTATCTACGTCGTCGATGCGGGCAACAACAATAACTCGCGTCAGGACTTGGTTATTTACCGCGTCAATCCTGATCAGCCCGATAAAGTCAGTAAAATCAACTTTCGCTACGCCGACCAGAAGGCCTTCCCTCCGCCCAAAGAAGAGCGCAACTTCGATTGCGAGGCCTCGCTCTGGCATGCTGGCAAGATCTATCTGTTCACGAAAGACCGCGCTCAGCGCAGTACCAGCAAGGTTTATACCCTTTCCGATCAGCCCGGTTCCCAAACGGCGCAGTTGCTCACCAAGCTTCCTATTGCCGGCGAAGTAACCGGCGCGGACCTAAGCCCCGACGGCCAACATTTGGCTTTGGTAGGCCAACAGGCCCTGTATCTGTACGACGGTACCGATTTGGAAAGCGCGCTGAAGGCCACTCCCAAAACTGTTTCCCTCAAAGGGGCCGGCCAAACCGAAGGCATCTTGTTTCTCGACAATAGCACCTTGCTCATCAGCACCGAACAAGGAGCGCTCTACCGTTACCAATTGTAGTAGGTTAGCTACCACACAACAAAAAGCCGCCCTTTCTGGAAGGGCGGCTTTTTTGTGCGTTGGGTACTTCGTTCCTCAGTTAAAGAGGAAAGCAATGATGAGATTAGACTTTGATGGCCTTTTTGTTGTTAGCCTCTTCCTCGTCCAAGTCTCGGGGAGCATAGCCGTATGGATTCTTGGGGTCCTTGCCTGCGCGCAACAGCACCCACAAGCCAACCAAAATCAGCGGCAAACTCAAAATCTGCCCCATGTTCAGGGGTAGTTTGTCCTCGAAACCTTCCTGATTTTCTTTCAGGAATTCACCTAGGAACCTCTGCGTGAACAGCAATACCACAAAGAGTCCGAATAGCAACCCACGTGGCGTTCGGTCCTTGGTTCGGTTCCACATGCTGTAGAGCAATATTAGCAGGAAGATGCAGAAGGCCGCTTCATAGATCTGCGTGGGGTGGCGTGGCACAGCCATCATAGTGGATCCAGGCACCACAGGCGTACCAGCAGGCAGCACCTGATAGGTTTTGCTACCATCGGCTTCTACCACAGGTTTGGGAGATACAAGCACCGCGCCGGGTGGCAGTGGCTGCGTGGCCGGCTGGAAATGCTGGGCATCGCGCACAAACACAAAAGCCCAGGGTTTGTCGGTTGGCTCGCCTACTATCTCGGAGTTCATCAGGTTGCCCATACGAATCATGGCCCCGCCCAATGCCACTACAATCACAATGCGGTCGAGCACCCAGAGGTAATCGAACTTATTATTGCGCGCAAACAGCCAGCAAGCCAGTAAAATACCTAGTGTGGCTCCGTGGCTAGCTAGTCCACCTTCCCAAATTTTAAATATCTCGAGGAAGTGCTCTGAGGTCAGATAATAGTCAGGGTCGTAGAAGAGCACGTGTCCTAGCCGGGCACCGAGAATCGTACCAGCCAGCATATAGATGGTAATGACGTCTACCCAGCGTGGCGACGTCCGCTCCGACTTGTAGATGTGCGAGAGGATGAACGTGCCGAACACGAAGCCCGACATAAACAACAACCCGTACCAACGCAGCGTCAACGGCCCTAGTTTAGCCAGAATAGGGTCCGTGTTCCAGGTGATGTAGGCGAGAAAGGAAAGCATATACTTCTAAGCGAGTGTGAAGCAAAGGTAAGAGAGTAACGACAAGGTTCTACTTGGCGCACAAAGGAGGCACGTAGCGTGCCGTCAAACCGGATTCTCAGCCTTGCTTCTTCTACAATGCGTTCAACTCTTCGGTGTAGCCGCCACTCAAGATAGGGAAGCGCAGCCAAGAGCGGGGGTCCACGTTGTAGTCGTCGAGGTGGAAGCTAGGGGCGTACCGTTCGCGCTTCCACTGGTTGCGACTCCAGAGGCTGTAGAAACGCTTAACGTAGGTTTTCAATTGCTCCGGGTCTGTGGCTGGCTCTTCTTGCACGAGCGTGGCCAGTACTTGTTGCGGGCTGAGTCGATTATAGAAAGCCAGCCGTTCGATGCGGTTGAGCAGCACGTACGGCATCAAATCCCTCTCGTCGGTTTGCTTTTCTTCGAGAGGACGTAATTCGGCCGTGGGTTGCAGGTTGTTTACGTGGCTTAAGGCGGGGTACCCTAGCTCGGTTTGGGCCCACACCAGCCATTTCTTCACAAAATCCTTGTCGACGCCGCCGATGGGTGAGATACTACCGGCCGTGTCGCCGTCCATGGTGCAGTAGCCCACGGAAGCTTCCGAACGGTTAGAGGTAGTGATGAGTAAGCAGTTTTGCACGTTGGCGAGCAACCAAATAGCGGGGCGCGCACCCGAGCCTGGATGTTTTGCAAGGCCAGATCATCGGTTTTCCAGCTTAGCTCCCGGTTCAACGCGTGCTGAATTTTGCCCACGTACCCCGTCACTTCCTGGTCGATTTCCCAGTTGTAAAACACTGCTCCTATCGAATCCGCTAGTTCTTTAGCTGAGTTGAACGTATCGTCGGAAGAGTTGACGGTGCCCTGGTAAGCACACGTAAGCAAGCGGTGAGTGAGTTGTTTGTTGATTGCTCTTTGTTGCTGGTCGGGGTCCGTTAAGGAAGCATCTTTCGGGCCGGGCATACTCTGGTCGGGAGCAGGGGCCACCGGACCAGCTATTGCTTCAATTTCTTCGCCGGTAAAGCAGCCACTGCGCCGCATAAATTCGGCCGTACCAAGTTCGGTGGTACCCAACCGCACCATTTCGGCCACTGACACGGCGCACAAGCACGAATCAGCCCCGCCGCTCAGGCTTAGCACAAACCCCCGGCTGCGTGCCTTGCGCATGTAGTCAAACAAAGCCAAACTCAGTGCCTGGTTCAGTTCTCGGTATTCGTCGGGAGCAGGCAGTGGATCAATGGCTTCCAACGAAACTGGTTCTAGTGGCACCGTGAAATCGACGTCCACGCATTCCATGTCCACTTCCTTGAAGCTCATGAGCTGATTGCGCAGCAGCAGGTGGCCGTTGCGGGCCACCAGTATTTCGCCGTCGTAGGTGATGCGGCCAGCCTCGTTGCCGAGCAAGTTGGCGTAGAGGTAGGTGCAATTGAAGTTGCGCGACGCCCGTAGCACTAACTGGTAGCGCAGGTCGGTCTTGCTCATGGCAAAGTGCGAAGCCGAAGGATTCACAATCAAATCCACCCGGCCTCGTAACCGACAGGCTGGCCGCACATCATCGGGCCGCCAGGCGTCTTCACAGATTTCAAACCCGAACTTTACGCCCTGGTGCTCGAAAATCATGTCGCCTAAGGTCCACTCCTCACCTTCCCAGGTTACGGTAGTGGTTTCGCCGGCTGGCCACGGGTAGAAAAAGCGTGGCTCGTAGTGCACACCATCATTGGCAAGAAATTGCTTGGCCGCAAAGCCCAGAATCTGACCGTCGCGCAGCACGGCAGCCGTGTTGTAAGTGCGATGTTGCAAACGTACCGGCAACCCTACCACCACGCAGATGCCTTCGGTCCAGGGCCGCACTTGCTGCAAATGGGCTAGTGCTTGCTCTGGAAGCCAGTCACTCAAGAATAGGTCTTCGCAACCGTAGCCTGTCAAACACAGCTCCGGTAAGCAGAGCAGTTCCACTCCGGCCGCTTTGGCTTGCTCAATGGCCTCGCGGATTACCCGCAGATTATGGGTCCAGTCAAACGGTATCTGGTTGAGGGCAGCGCCGGCGATTCGCATAAGTCAGAATAAAAGATGATTCTGCAAATCAACTCTATTTCTGCTGATCAGGTTGCAAACTTGTTTGTAGTAAGCATAGCATATCTGAGGTAGAGCGCTATTTATCCTTACCCTTAAGCATCGTCACCTATTTATCAATAAATATGCGCGTCCCGGTACAACTAGCGAAAAATGCCTGGCTATTTTCGTTAGTATATAGGCCTTTCACTAAAATTCTTTCTACACTGTCACGCCTCGCGTATTCCTTTTTGGTATTGATTAAGTAAAAGCAAGATCCCGTCTTACCTAAATCACCTTGCAATACTGACTCTATTTTCCACAAGCATTAAACTCATCACAGTCCTCATTGCTTGAGCGCATTACTACTATCACGCTTTTCTCAACCGATGTCCACCGGTTATATGCATAGAGAAGAACTACAGAGATAATACCGATTAGCAGTAGAAAGCCGATTACATTTAAACAGCCCCTCACAAATGTCTACACGCCTAGCATTTCCAAGGCGCGCTCAGCGGCCAATTGCTCGGCTTGTTTCTTGCTTAGGCCCATGCCCGTGGCTATAGCTTCTTCATCAAGCAGCACCGTGGCAGAAAACTCCATAACGCCACCCGGCCGGGGCTCCCCACTCAACTCATAGCGCAAGGTTTTGCCATTGCGTTGCGCCCACTCAATAAGTTTGCTCTTGAAGTTGGTAGTGGTTTGGGTCATGGACTTTACATCCACATAGGGCTTCACAATGCGGCCTAGTACAAACTTGCGGGCAGCTTTATAGCCCTGATCTAAGTATACAGCGCCTACCAGCGCTTCCAGGGCGTTGCCGTTCACGGAACGAGAACGGGCCGCCCGGCCCTGCCCCGGATCGAGCTGTACGAGCTTATCGAGGCCCAATTTCAGGGCCAGAGAATTTAGGCTTTCCCGGTTCACAATGCGGCTGCGCATCTCTGTCAGAAAGCCTTCCTGCTCGTAAGGAAACTTACGAAACAAGTATTCGGCTACTACTGTACCAAGCACCGCGTCGCCGAGAAACTCCAGCCGCTCGTTGCTTTGCTGCCGTCCTTGCTCGCCTTGCTGCCGCACTACCGACGAGTGGGTAAACGCCAAACGATAAAGCCGCACGTTGGAAGGCGTGCGGCCCGTTACCGTAGCAATAGCTTGCAGGAAGGCTTGGTCCTGCCCCAGCATTCGCCGAAAAAAGCCGAACAAGGGCAGACGTGCCATTACGCTTGAAATTTGCGGAACACCACCGACGTGTTGTGTCCACCGAAACCAAACGTATTGCTTATCGCCACATTCACCTCGCGGGTTTGGGCTTCATTGAACGTGAAGTTCAGACGGGCATCCAACTCGGGGTCGTCGGTGAAGTGGTTGATAGTAGGTGGTATAATGCCGTGCTGAATAGCCAAAATGCTGGCCACCGACTCAATACCGCCTGCACCGCCCAGCAAGTGCCCCGTCATGCTCTTGGTAGAGCTGATGTTAAGGTTGTAAGCATGCTCTCCAAACACTTTCTGGATAGCCTTCACCTCGGCACCGTCGCCAAGAGGCGTGCTGGTGCCGTGCGTGTTGATGTAGTCTACCTCCTCGGGCTGAATACCAGCATCGCGCAACGCGTTTTGCATTACTAGCACCACTCCTTCGCCTGTTGGGTCGGGAGCCGTGATGTGATAGGCATCCGAAGAAAGACCACCGCCAATGATTTCGGCGTAGATTTTGGCACCGCGGGCTTTAGCATGCTCGTAATCCTCGATTACCAGCGCACCCGAACCTTCGCCTAGCACGAAACCGTCCCGGTCCTTATCGTAGGGCCGCGAAGCCGAAGGAGCGTCGTCGTTCCGTTCGCTCATGGCCTTGAGGGCGTTGAAGCCACCTACCCCGGCTTCCGTGATAGCAGCTTCCGAGCCACCGGTTACCACTACATCGGCCATACCGAGGCGGATGTAGTTGTAGGCGGCTACAATGGCGTCGGAGGAAGAAGCACAGGCCGAAGTTGTGACGAAGTTGGGGCCACGGAAGCCATTCTTAATCGAAATGTTGCCCGACGAGCTATCGGCAATCATTTTCGGAATGAAGAAGGGGTTGTAGCGCGGGGTGCCGTCGCCCTTAGCAAAGGTGAAGCACTCGTTTTGAAACGTTTGCAACCCGCCAATGCCTGAACCCCAGATAACACCTACCCGGTCCTTGTTTACGCCTTCGGCCAAACCTGCATCGAGGATGGCCTCGTCGCTGGCAATGACGGCAAACTGCGTAAACAGGTCCATCTTCCGACCTTCTTTGCGGTCGAAGTAATTATCTGGATTGTAATCTTTCACTTCGCAGGCGAAGCGAGTCTTGAACTTGCTGGCGTCGAAGCGGGTGATAGGTGCGGCACCACTGATACCTTGGCGCAGACCGTCCCAATATGCTGGAACAGTGCTACCAAGCGGCGTGATGGCACCCAACCCCGTAACGACAACTCTCCGAGAAGCCATAGGAATGGGCAGAGATTACGAAAAAGTGGAAAAGCAAAACGGCCGGCGGCAGGCCGACCGAATGCGCGAAAGCCGCTATAAAACGAGTAGTTGGCAGTAAGTAGCGAGTAGTGAGATATGCCTTGAAATAGGCTGGAAGGTCTCCTTACTATAAACCAATTACTTAATACTATCCACTTACTTGGCGTGTTCCTCGAGGTAGCTGATAGCCTGACCCACGGTACCGATGTTTTCGGCTTGGTCGTCGGGAATAGACACGTTGAATTCTTTTTCAAACTCCATAATCAGCTCTACTGTGTCGAGCGAGTCGGCACCCAGGTCGTTGGTGAAGCTTGCCTCGGGAGTAACCTCAGATGCTTCTACGCCTAGTTTATCGATGATGATGGCTTTTACTTTTTCTGCAATTTCAGACATTTCCGTGGGGGTTTAGAGAAAACTCGCCACAAATAACACCATCTTCCCTAACATTTTCAAACATCGCCTCCCTATTCTTGTCAGTACAAGATTCTGACCTGAGCAGTTCATTTCGTGGGTTAGGTGTGTAATTTTGCTTGCTCTGGCTTTAGTACCTGCCCATGAAAACGCTCACTCTGGACGTAGAATACGAATGCAACTTCGACCTATTTGGGGTGGTTTCGTCGAGCCGTGAGCACACCTTGGCTTGGCAACTCAACCAGCTGCTACGCCTGCGGCTGGTGAAACAGCAAGATCTGATTTACGACTTGTTCAGCCAAGGGCGGCTGGTTATCAGCAACTATTTGCACGCCACCGAGCACCTCACGCTACGGCTGTTGCGCAACCGCTCCCTCGATCCGTCGGTACTGAAAAAGCCGTTTCTCGCACCCGATATCAAGGAATACGATTACCTGATTCAGGTCAGCAACGGCTCGGGCATGCTAGCGCCCGAAACCTTAGTAACGGAACTTGCCGCCCTTCCTGTCGTGCAGTACGTATGTCAATTCGACCCGAATAGCCTGAAGTTTAAAGAAAATCTGCTCTTTTGAGGATTATAGCGCCAAGCTCCAGCTTGGCGAACGGTCGGCTGGCTGTGCTGACCTCCCACTTCACTCACCGTTCAACCCCTTACCAAGCTGGAGCTTGGCGCCACTTGCCCATGGAAACACGTGCTCAGTTCAATAAAACCAAAATTGTGGCCACCGTCGGCCCAGCATCCAACACCTACGAGCGGTTGGCTATGCTCATCCGCGAAGGGGTGGATGTATTTCGGCTCAATTTTTCGCACGGCTCCTACGAAGATCACCTGTCGGTAATTAACACTGTCCGGCGCCTAAACAAAGACTTGCGCACCAATGTCGGCTTGCTGCAAGACTTACAAGGCCCCAAAATCCGATTGGGTGAGGTAGAGGGCGGCGGCGTCGAAATCACGCGCGGCGACAAAATTAAGCTGGTATGTGGCGAAAAGGAAATCAGCACGGCTACCCGCTTGAGCACCATCTACCTAGGTCTGGCCCGCGACGTGAAGCCCGGCGACATGATTCTGCTCGATGATGGCAAGATTGAACTGAAAGTGCTGGCTACTGACCGCGAAACGGAAGTGGACGTGGAAGTAATATATGGTGGCCTGGTAAAGCCTCGCAAAGGCATTAACCTCCCTGATTCCGAAGTGTCGGCTCCTTCCATGACCGAGAAGGATATTGAAGACCTGAAATTTGGTTTGGCCAATGATGTGGATTGGATAGCCTTGTCGTTTGCTCGCCGGGCCGAGGACATTCGCTTTATCAAGAGCCTGATTGCGGAAGAAGGCAAGGACACGCGCGTAATTGCCAAAATCGAAACACCCGAAGGCCTCCGCAACCTCGACGAAATCATTGCTATTACGGATGCCGTGATGGTAGCCCGCGGCGACCTAGGGGTGGAAGTGAAAATGGAAGAGGTGCCTATGGCGCAGAAGATGATTGTTGAGAAGTGCAACAAGGCCGGCAAGCCGGTTATTGTGGCTACTCAGATGATGGAAAGTATGATTTCGGCTCCGCGCCCAACTCGTGCTGAAACCTCCGATGTAGCCAACGCCGTGATGGATGGCGCCGACGCGCTGATGCTGTCTGCTGAAACTGCCGTAGGCCAGTATCCAGCCGAGGTTATCCGCTCGATGGTGGGCACTATTGCTAGCGTAGAAAGCCGCATGCAGAGCCTCTACAACCACTGGTTCCCCATTGATCCTACGGCTCCAAGCTTTATGGTGGACAGTTTGCTGTCGGCAGCTTGTCACTTAGCCAAGAACACAGGTGCTAAGGCCATTACGGCCATGACGCACCGCGGCTATACGGCCTTCCAGATTGCGAAGTACCGCCCCAAAGCCAACATCTTCGTGTTCACCGATAATCGTCCCCTGCTGACCACCCTCAGCCTGATATGGGGTGTGCGCGGTTTCTACTACGACCGGATGGTGAGCACCGATAACACCGTACTAGATATAAAGTACGTGCTGACCACCATGGGCCACCTCCAGAAAGGTGATGTGTTCATCAACACCGCTTCTATGCCCATCAATGAAAAAGGCAAAGCCAACATGGTGAAAGTAAGCGTAGCTTAAAACCTGAGCAACGTATTTTAATTAAAAGGCCCATCTGACGATTCAGACGGGCCTTTTAATTAAAATACGTTGCTCGTTTAAGTTATGGTTGTAGTCGAATTTGATGACTACAACCGAAGTTATACAGCTTGTTCTACATCCTTTAGGTAAAGGTGGAGAACTCAACTAGTCAATTCAGCTGCCACATGCTTTTGCTTCTCCATCTATCATGAGGTGCATAGGTAATGCTAGGTAGGCTCGTACTAAATAACGGAGCCAACGTTTTCAGCGCAGAGACAACAAGTAGTACAACTAGATTGAACGTGAAAAGGCCCCGCACTTGCGCGCAGGGCCTTCTCTGTATAAAAGAGCAGAAAGTAGCTTTTGCCGCTTAGGCAGCCAGCGACTTCACGAACTTAGCCAGCTTCGACTTGTTGTTGGCGGCTTTGTTCTTGTGTATGATGTTCTTTTTGGCCAGACGATCCAGCATCGACGATACTTTACTTAGCAGCTCTTGTGCAGCTGTAGCGTCGGTGGTTGCACGCAGCTTCTTGATAGCAGTGCGGGTTGATTTTGCCTGGTAACGGTTCAGCACGCGCTTAGCCTCGTTGGAACGGATGCGCTTAAGGGCCGACTTATGATTTGCCATGTGTTAGAAAGGTCTTCTGCTCGAGTTCAATTCAATTGGGTTGGCAAAGGTAAGGCTTTGGTTGGAAATAGCAAACACTTGGTAGAATGTAACAGGTTGAATTTACTCTGGTACAAACGCAAATACCAAGCTGAACGGAGTCATCTAGCGTCATTGCTACTCACAGTTGCCGTATTCTTTGGGAGGCATACTCAACTTACTATATTCACTCAACCTTGTTTGGCATTTTGTGGATTCATGTTACCTCTACTAACACAGTGCTACCTGTTTGCCTATCTGATATATTTTGCTTGCCTTCCATCAGCAACTTTCCTTCGGCAACTACAGTTCTACAAGGCCTGAGGCAAGTTTTCTGCGATTAAAAAGTATGCATGCCTACATTATCTGTTTATATTTCATTGCTTAACTAAGCAGTTGCTTTGTACCTAGCTTGCGGTCCTTATGCCTCTTGTTGCACACTCTCGCTATCAGCCGCCGTTCTACCTTTTCAATGGCCACTTGCAGACTATCGTACCGAGCCTATTGCGTACCGTGCCGGAGGTGCGCTACGAACGGGAACGGGTGGAAACCGAAGATGGCGACTTCCTGGATCTAGATTGGTCTCGACTCAATGACCGAAGCGCGGACACGCTGTGCATCGTGTCGCACGGTCTGGAGGGCGACGCGGGCCGGCCCTACGTGCGTGGTATGGTGCGCGCCCTCAACAAAGCAGGCTTCGATGCCCTGGCTTGGAATTATCGGAGTTGTAGTGGCGAGATGAACCGCTTGCTCCGCTCCTATCACCTCGGCGACACCGACGATTTGGATTTTGTGGTGCGCTACGCTTTGGCTACTGGCCGTTATCAGCGAGTGTATCTCACGGGTTTTTCGGCCGGCGGCAATGTCACGCTCAAGTACTTAGGCGAAAACCCCGACCGAGTTCCCCACGAGGTGCAGCGCGCCGCGGTGTTTTCGGTACCCACCGACCTTAAAGCTAGTTCCCACCAGATTGCTCGGCCCGAAAACCGCGTCTACCTAAACCGCTTCATGAAGTCGTTGCGGCGCAAGATGCGCGAAAAGGCAGCGCTGCTACCTGGCCAAGTGAACCTGGAAGGCCTAGACTTGCTCCGCGACTTCCCGCAGTTCGACGACCGATTTACGGCTCCCATGCATGGCTTCAAGTCGGCCGATGAGTATTATGAGCGCTCAGGTTCGGGCCGCTACCTCAGTGCCATCCGCATCCCCACGCTGCTCGTCAACGCTCAGAACGATCCGTTTTTGGCGCCCACCTGCTACCCGCGGGAAGTGGCGTCCCGCAGCGAGTTCGTGTATCTGGAAACCCCACAGGGAGGTGGCCACGTTGGATTTGCGGAGGGCACGCCCGATGGCGAATATTATTCCGAGCGCCGGGCCGTGGAGTTTCTGACGGCTCAAGTGCCAGCATAATTCTTTTGCGCCTAGCTCCCAAGACGGCGTTTTCGGAAGAAGAGACAGTGCTACGTCTTGTCCGCTCTTCCTTGGAAGCAGCTAGGATGCTTCTACTGCGTAACGGGCACAAATACGACCTTCTTGGTTTCGAAGAACTCCTCTTCGTAGAAATCTTTCAGATCGTGGATTTTGGCTTTTAGGCCCGACTCCTCTATTTCTTCCGTTAAGTCGCCCCCTTTCAAGTAATACAGCCCGTTGGTTGCACTGCCGCCGGGTTTGTAGCGGAAGGCAATCCAGGTGTGAAAGGTGGCGAGGCGCGCCACGGCACGGCTTACGATATAGTCGTACTTGGTGCGGAGCTGTTCGGCCCGGATTTGCTCGGCCGTAACGTTGGTTAAGCCAAGCTCGCGAGCCATCTCCTGCACGGCGTGAATTTTCTTGCCAATGCTATCTACCAGATGAAACTTCGCTTCTGGAAACAAAATGGCTAGTGGCAGGCCTGGCAGCCCGCCGCCCGTACCCACATCTAGTACCGACGCCCCGGCCGGAAATTCCACCACTTTGGCAATACCAAGCGAATGCAGGAAATGGCGCTCCGCCAGATTGCTGACGTCGGTGCGGGCTATTAGATTGAGGCGTTCGTTCCAGCTGCGAAACTCGGTATCGAGCTGCTGAAATAGCTGGCGCTGGTGGTCGGTGAGGTGCGGGAAGTAGCGGCTGATAATATCCATCGTACCGGCAAAGATAGCGCCCTGAGTTAGGTACCTGCATAGGCCTTGCTGGTTGATTTATCGATTCTATTAGGCATAAAAAAAGCCCCGCTTAGTAGCGGGGCTTTTCACTAGATAATTTCCTTTTTGTTTTTCACCATGTCATAGAGCAACTCACGGGCGCGGTGCAGTTGCGCTTTCACGGTACCGAGTGGGGCTTTTAGCTCCTGCGCTATTTCTTCGTAGCTCAGTTCGTCGAAGTAACGGAGCGTAACAAGACGTTGGTATTTATCGGGCAGCCGCGACACCACGTGCTGCATGATTTCGATTTTCTGGTTCTTGATGGTCGACTCCTGCGGGTTCAGGTTCTGGTCGCGGAAGTCGATGGTAATTTCGTCGCCGTTATCGATTTTAATGGCCGAGTCAATCGACATCGTCTTGATTTTATTCTTGCGAATAAAGTCGATGCAGTTGTTGGTGGCAATGCGGAACAGCCAAGTGCTAAAGGCGAACTCCGGATTGAATTTGTGCAGGTTGCGGAACGCCTTGGCGAAAGCTTCAATAGTAAGGTCTTCGGCATCATCGGGGTTGCGCACCATTTTCAGGACCACGTGATAAACCGGCTTCTTGTAAATCTGCATCAACTCCGCATACGCTTTTTCATCAGCGTTTTCTACAGCGGCCCGAATCAGTTTGAAGTCGTGCTTGGCTTTAGCTGAAAATTGTTTTTCCGGATTATTTACTTCCATCGGAGGTTACGGTAGAGAAACAGGGAGACTCCCAGAGCGAGATAATAAAAAAAGTAGACAAGGTCTAATATTGGCAGTAGCGCGCCAGGCAATGAGTCATCAAGTCGTCGGCTGAGACGCAAATAGGTGCCTGATACGAGTGCCGTGCGTAGGGCCCATAATCCAGCCAAAGGTATCCAATCGGAAGGGAAAAACAGCAGAGTTAAACTTATACTATGAAAAAGCACATTGCTTCCGATAAAGGTTCCAATGCGCCAGCGGTCGGCAACCCGGTAGCTGCGCCCCGCCGACATATGTCGCCGTTTCTGCCGCCACCAGCTAGTCCAGGTCCGAGCTGGTTCACTGAGTGTATGCGCTACGGGCTCGGCTACCACCGTTACTCGTTTTCCCTGCGCCACGGCATCCTGCACAAACAGGTCGTCGTCGCCGCTGAGGCTGCGAATGTGGGAGGCAAACCCCCTGGTAGAGCGAAAGACATCTTGGGTATAGGCTAGGTTGCGGCCCACTCCCATGTATGGTTTCCCACGCCACGCGAACGAGAGATACTGTGCCCCGGTGAGTAAGGTTTCAAACCGAATCAGCTTATTCAGAAACCCGGGTTCGGGCCTGTAAGCCGAGTAGCCCAATACTACATCGGCAGGGTGCTGAAATCCGGCCTGCATACTAAGCAGCCACTGGTTGGTAGCCGGGATACAGTCAGCATCGGTAAAGAGCAACCGGGCGTGTTGGGCTGCCTTGATACCAAGGGTGAGGGCATATTTCTTGGGGGCTAACCCTTTGGGGGTGCTGGCTATGGTGACCAGCCGGACAGTAGCGTAGTACTGCGTGAGTTGCTGGATGTAGAGAAATGAATCGTCGGTGGAACGGTCATCTACTAGCACAACCTCGAAACCGGCAGGATAGTACTGCTTCAGGAGCAGGGGCAGCAGCCGACGCAAATTGTCGAGTTCGTTGTGGGCGCACACGATTATTGATACAGGCTGTGCTTGCGTGGCATCGGGTTCAGGTTCCGGCGGACGGTTGGCGAAGGGCAAAAAGTAATAGGCCGCATACACCAGCTGCACCAGCACAGTAACCAGCAGCAGCCAAACGGTCGGAGAAAAGCTCAGCAACAAAACAAGGAAGTGAATTAGCCTGCAAAAGTAGGCATTCGAGGTGGCGGAAGTACCTTTGTGGTTCTTACGACTTTCGCGCCGGCGTTAGCAGTGAATAGGACCAAGTTTCTTGCAGCAATTGAACTGTGGCCGCGAGAAAATAGAGCCTATACCCAATCGCACGGCGCGAAATCAACTTTCCCGCATGACTTTCGACTTAGTAACCAACGACCCCCATACCAAAGCCCGCGCCGGTGTAGTGCACACCGACCACGGCGCTATTGAAACGCCCATTTTTATGCCCGTCGGGACGGTGGGCACCGTGAAGGCCGTGCAGCAGCGCGACCTCACCAACGACGTGCAGGCTCAGATCATCCTCGGCAATACGTACCACCTGTACTTGCGCCCCGGCCTCGACATCCTGCACAAAGCTGGTGGCTTACACAAGTTTAACGGCTGGGACCGGCCCATCCTCACCGACTCGGGTGGCTACCAGGTGTACTCGCTCAGCGGCACCCGCAAAATCAAGGAGGAAGGCGTGAAATTTCGCTCCCACATTGATGGCAGCCAGCACTTGTTTTCGCCGGAAGGCGTGATGGACATTCAGCGCATTATTGGGGCCGACATCATCATGGCCTTCGACGAGTGCACGCCGTGGCCCTGCGAGTACGACTACGCCCGCCGCTCCCTCGATATGACGCACCGCTGGCTGAAACGTTGCATCCAGCGCTTCGACAGCACCGAGGGTCACTACGGCTATTCCCAAACGCTATTCCCGATTGTGCAGGGTAGCACGTTCAAGGATTTGCGCATCAAATCGGCCGAGTTTATCGCCGAGCAGCAGCGCGAAGGCAACGCCATTGGTGGCCTAAGCGTGGGCGAGCCCGCCGAACTGATGTACGAAATGACTGAGTTGGTCTGCGACATCCTGCCCAAAGACAAGCCGCGCTATCTGATGGGCGTAGGTACCCCGGCCAATATTTTGGAGAATATAGCGTTGGGCGTAGATATGTTCGACTGCGTTATGCCGACCCGCAATGCCCGCAACGGTATGCTCTTCACCACGCAGGGTATCATCAACATCAGTAATAAGAAGTGGGCCGACGATTTCGAGCCGATTGATGCTGAACTAGGTGGCTACGTCAGCACGTTCTATTCGAAAGCCTACGTGCGCCACCTCTTTCACAGCAAGGAAATGCTCGGCCCGCAAATTGCCTCCATTCACAACCTGACCTTTTATCTGTGGCTGGTAAAGCAAGCGCGGCAGCAGATTTTAGCTGGCACCTTCCGCGAGTGGAAGGAGAAGATGGTCGTGCAGTTGATGACGAGGCTGTAGACAAAGAAACGTCATGCTGAGCGAAGGCGGAGCCGGAGTCGAAGCATCTCGCGTGCTGAGGTTGCCAAAGTAAATGAAGTTTACCACACTAGCGAGATGCTTCGGCTGCGCTCAGCATGACGTTCAGGATAAATAAAAATGAAACTGCTCGATAAGTACATTCTCAAGAAATTTCTCACGGCCTTCTTCTTCACTGTCCTTGTGTTGGTGATGGTGATTTGCGTGATTGACTTCACCGAGAAGAACGACGACTTTCTCAAGCATAACCTGGGCGTGAAGCAGATTATGCTGGAGTACTACGTGAACCTGTTTCCGTACTACGCTAATTTGCTTTCACCAATCACCGTGTTCATTGCGGTGGTTTTCGTGACGGCGCAGCTAGCGGCCCGCACCGAGATTGTGGCTATTCTGGCTAGCGGCGTGAGTTTCAAGCGGCTGCTGGTGCCCTACATCATGGGCAGCACCATTCTAGCGGTTATTACCATGGGTCTTACGGGCTGGGTGATTCCGTATGCCAACAAAACCCGCGTTGACTTCGAGCGGAAGTACGTCAAGAACCCTTACCACTTTAAGGGGCGCAATGTGCACATCAAAATCGGGCCGAAAAGCTACGCCTACATGGAGAGCTACGACAACGTGAACAACGTCGGCTATAAGTTTGCGTTGGAAACGGTGGAAGGCACCCTGCTCAAGCGCCGCATGACGGCCGAGGCTATTACCTGGGATTCCACCAAAAAGGCTTGGCGCCTCACGCCTCAGCTGGTGCGCATCATCGATGGTCCGAACGAGAAGCTACTTACGCTGCCTCAACGGGATACTACGCTCAACCTCTACCCCAAGGATTTTGCCAGCACCTACCGCCTAAGCGAAACCCTGACGCTGCCTGAGTTGAACCGTTACATTCAGCAGAAAATAGACCGGGGCGCCGCCGATACGCAGATCTACCTAAGCGACAAATACGAGCGGTATGCGTATCCGTACGCCATGTTTATCCTCACGATTATCGGGGTAATCATGAGTGCGCGGAAGTCGCGGGCCGGTGTGGGCGGGCAAATTGCGTTGGGCTTCGTGCTGGCATTCGTGTTTATCATCTTCGTTATCCTGAGTCGTAACTTCGCCCAAGTCGGCGACTTGAATCCCATGTTAGCGGCCTGGATACCGAGCATCGTCTTCACGTGCATTGGGCTGGTGCTGTACAGGGTAGTTCCCCGCTAGACGTAGATAAATAGAGCACGTCAGGCCAAGCTCAGCCTGGCCTGACGTGCTCTATTCACAAACTCACTGTATGCTAAAAGACTACCTCCGCCTGCATTTCATTGTGTTGCTCTGGGGCTTCACGGCCATACTGGGCAAGCTGATTTCGGTGCCGCCGGTGGAGCTAGTATTTTGGCGGACCCTACTAGCTACTGCCGGGCTCGGAATTCTGCTAGCGGCACGACAAGTGGCATGGCGTATTCCCCCAACCGAAGTTCTTCGACTCTTGGGTGTGGGGTCCTTGGTAGCCGTGCACTGGATTACGTTCTTCTTGGCGGCCCGTTTATCGTCGGTGAGCGTGTGCTTGGCAGGTATGGCAACGCTGGCACTCTGGACGTCGCTCTTGGAGCCTCTGATCCTGTGGCGCCGGGTGCGTGCCTACGAGGTTGGCTTGAGTATGCTGACGATGGTGGGGCTATACTTGGTATCGAGGGCTGAGCTAGACCAGTTGGCGGGTTTGCTGGTGGCTATTTTGTCGGCGGGGCTGTCGGCGCTGTTCAGCGTGATGAACTCGCAGCTCGTGAAGCGCCACACACCACTTCGTCTTACGTTCTACGAAATGGCGGGCGCCTGCCTCAGCATTGCGCTGTTCTTCCCGGTTTACAGCCGTTACTTCAGCGAAGGCCGCGGTTTGCAACTCGCCTTCCACGGCTACGATTGGCTGTGGTTGGGCGTGCTGGCCGGCGTTTGTACCGTTTATGCCTTCTCGTCGTCGGTGGAGCTGATGAAGCGGCTGTCGGCTTTCGTAGTGAACCTGACCATCAATTTAGAACCTGTGTACGGCATCTTGCTGGCCGTTTTGATCTTCGGCAGCGAAGAGAAAATGTCGTTCGGATTCTATATAGGCACGGTCGTGATACTGTTCAGCGTCCTTATCCACCCGGTTATCGACCAATGGAACCAGCGACGCAGTCGGCGCAAAGAAGCAGTGGACGTGTTGGTGTAACACTGCGCCAGAGCTTGGCGCTACAACCGTCCATCCCAAACCAAATATCCATTTGGCATATCCAACTTAGGAGGGAGTTCTAAGCCCGGAAAGAGCCCATACACCGCCGAGCCCGAACCCGACAAGCTGACGTAGGTGGCGCCAGCGGCATAAAGCTGCTCCTTGATTTCACCAAGCACTGGATAAAACGGCGTCAGTGCGTCCTCGAAATCATTGCTGACCGTTTCGCGCCAGGTTTCCATCGGTTGGCGCAGGGCTTCGCGCAGGTCGTGGCGAGGCGTGCGGGGTGTTACCCGCGAGTAGGCTTCGGCAGTACTGATGTGTAGGCCGGGGTACACAACTTTGCACGCTGTGCCGGTTAGGTTCAAGCTGATTTCCTCGAATACGTCGCCCTTTTCATAGGCGAAAACCGGCTTGTTGGCTATGAAGAACGCACAGTCGGAACCGAGCCGACGAGCGTAACCCACCAATGTTTCGGCAGATAAATCCAGCTCAAACAACTCGTTTAAGGCACGTAGCGCAAACGCAGCATCGGCAGAGCCGCCGCCCAAGCCCGCTCCTATGGGTACTACTTTGTGCAGGTGCTGGCGTATGGGAGGCAAGTTGAAATCAGTGCGCAGCAATTCGTAGGCGCGGTGGCAGAGGTTGGTAGCCGGGTCGCCCGGAATGGGAATGCCGGTAAGCGCGAGCGTAGTTTCGGTGGACTCGGCGGCAGGCAATACTTCCAGCGCATCGCACCACGGCAGGGGCACAAACACCGATTCGAGGTTGCGGAAGCCATCGGGCCGCTGGCCGGTGATATAGAGGCCGAGGTTGAGTTTGGCGTTCGGGAAAACGAGCATGTCGCAAATGTAGCGGAAGCTTTGCACGCTTTGCGCCCGGTAGCATCGGTTAATCTACAGCCGACGGCTCTTTGCTTTTAACGGAAGGCAAAACCTAGCTGCACTGATTAGTAGGTTAGCATGAGCATTGAACTGGTAGCAAGTATGTCTGCTTTTCACACCCTCTAGCAGCAAACAGTTTGAAGACTGTGCTGCGCTTTTGTAAATTCTACAACTGGTTTGTGGCCTCTTCGCCTTCGTATGAAAGGCGAAATGCTCGGAAAAACACAACTTTGCAACCTAGATAGATTGACTCTCCTGTATGTTGAACGCCACCGACTGGTACCGCCGCTGGGGCAAGCGCGTCTTGGACGTCGGGCTGGCAGCTCCGCTATTGCTGGCGGCGTTGCCGGTCTTGCTGGTTGGAGCGGCGGTGTTGGCCGCGCAAAATGGTGGCCCGTGGTTGTTTCGGCAACTACGGCCAGGTCGGCATGGGCAACTGTTCATGCTCTACAAACTCCAAACGATGACCACCGCGCACGACACCTACGGCCATCTTCTGCCGGATGCGCAGCGCCTACCACGCCTGGGTCGTTGGGTGCGCGCCACTTCCCTCGATGAGTTGCCCCAACTCTGGAATGTACTGCGTGGTGATTTGAGTTTGGTGGGCCCGCGCCCTTTACTGCCCGAATACTTGCCGCTCTATTCGCCGGCGCAAGCCCGCCGCCATCTGGTTTTACCGGGCCTTACGGGCTGGGCACAGGTGAATGGGCGCAATGCCATCAGTTGGGAACAAAAGTTCTTATACGATGCCTGGTACGTAGATAACATCAGCTTGTCGCTCGATCTGCGCATCTTGTTTCGCACCGCGTTGCGTGTACTGGGTGCTCACGGCATCAATGCTCCTGGTCAGGCTACCACCGAGCCATTCCGGGGCTCCGCGTCTTTTCCTTCAGCTCCCTCCTCCGACATTTTGGCTTCCTCATGACTGATCCTACTTTTCCTGCAACTAACACTATGCATACCCAGCCGCTACGTCCGTTGGCTATTTTTGGGGCGGGCGGCTTTGGCCGGGAAGTATTGGTGTTAGTGCATCAAATCAATGAGCGTCAGCCTACGTGGCAGCTTACGGGCTTTTATGATGATGCACCGCCTTCTCAGGGCACGCTTCACGGCTTGCCTTACTTGGGCACCAGCGCCGACCTGAACGAGGGTACAGTGCCTTTGCATGTAGTTGTGGCCGTAGGCAGCAGCCAGAGCCGGGCAGCAGTGGTAGCACAGCTTACGTCTCCGCATTTGGTATTTGCTACGCTTATACACCCCGGAGTGGCGTGCGCCCCGTATCAGAACCTACAAATCGGGGCCGGCTGCATCATCAGCCAAGGCTGCATCTTAACCACCGACATTATCCTCGGCCAGCATGTATTGCTTAATCTGGGTTGTACAATTGGGCACGATGCGGTGCTGGAAGACTTCTGCTCTCTGATGCCACACGCCAATGTAGGCGGCGCGGCGCATCTTGAAAGCGGCGTGTACTTGGGTACCAATGCCACCGTTATCAACCACGTGCAAGTAGGTGCCCGTACTATTGTGGGGGCAGGGGCAGTAGCCGTTCGCAACTTGCCCGCCAACTGCACGGCCGTTGGCGTACCGGCACAGGTTATTAAGAACAAGCAATACCAGATGTAGCAACTACTTTCGCTTACTCATTCTTAGCTAAGAACAACCTAACTGCCGCAGTATGCTCTTGCATTGTGCTTCTGCTGCCTGTGCCCCTACTCTTACTACCTCGCAACACCTATACAACAAGCCTAAACGGAAGCTTAGGCTCCAATACCTTTATGCGCAGCCAAGATTACGATCGTCTATACTTATCGCCGCCCCACTTGGGCCGCCACGAAATCAACTACCTACACAAGGCGCTTGAAGACAATTGGGTAGCTCCCACCGGGCCTAATCTCGACGGATTTGAGCGGGATATTTGCGAATTCACAGGGGTCAACCATTGCATTGCCCTCACCTCGGGCACGGCGGCCATTCATTTAGGACTGCTGTTGCTGGGTGTCGGTCCGGGGATGTGGTGCTTTGTCCCTCGTTTACTTTCGTGGCCACGGCCAACCCCATAACTTACCTCGGAGCCACGCCCGTTTTCATTGACAGTGAAGCCGACACCTGGAACCTGTGCCCCGAGCGCCTACGGGAGGCCATTGACGACCAGCTTCGGCAAGGTCGAAAACCAAAGGCTTTGGTAGTAGTGCATCTGTATGGTATGCCCGCCAAACTGCGTGAGATTCTGGCCTTAGCCGCCGAGCATGATATACCAGTACTCGAAGACGCAGCCGAGGCGCTAGGCTCCCGCTACGAAGGTCAACCGCTCGGATCCTTTGGAGCAGTAAGTGTGTTTTCCTTTAATGGCAACAAGATTCTGACCACCAGCGGTGGTGGGGCCTTGCTAACCAACAACAGCGAGTGGGCGCGCAAAGCTCGTTTCCTGGCCACGCAGGCCAAAGATGCAGCCCCTCATTATCAGCATTCTGAAACGGGCTACAACTACCGGCTTAGCAACTTGCTGGCCGGTATTGGCCGCGGTCAGATGGAGCTCATTGAAGACCGGGTAAAGCGGCGGCGAGAAATATATGCTTGGTACCGCGAGCATCTCGGGAGTATTGCCGGGCTGCAAATCGCGCCCACCGAACCTGTTGGCAGTCGCAGCAACCGCTGGCTGACTACCCTGCTCCTTGACCCTGCCGAAACCACCGTCACCCCCGAACAACTCCGACTCCACCTCGAAACGCGCAATATCGAGAGTCGGCCGCTTTGGAAGCCGCTGCATCTTCAGCCCCTCTTCGCTACAGCTCCTGTGTACGGCGGTGCTCTTTGCACTGACCTTTTCACGCGTGGCCTCTGTCTACCTTCTGGTACCGCCATGACGGAAACGGATCTGCGGCGCGTGACAGATGCCGTAAGGGAGATTTTATAGCTTGAAACGCTGCTTTGGTAGCGAATCTAGTTAGCCCTAATATGCTGGAATAATCACTCAGAGGCTGCTAATACCCGAAACAAGTACCGAAGACTAGGGCTGCTCACTGAGCGGCCCTCTTTTACTTCCCTAGTGCATACGTGATACCGCCTAGCAGGTGCCGCAGAAACAATGGCTCTTGGTAGCTTTCATCTGTGTGGCCACCAGCAGTATAGAATGCCCGACCGCCGTCGTAGGAATGGTACCATGCGATAGGATGGTTGGTACCATTAGTACCGCCTGTGTAAGTGGTTTCGTCTAGTGTAGCTAGCACATGCAGGTCGGCAGCTAGGTTGCGAAAGTTATACCACTCGTCGGTGCGCACCCATTGAGCCGGGAGGAAACTCGTGGCCAGATGCTTGTTATCGACAACACGTACCGTGGCTTGCTGAACCTTAGGGTGACCATTGAAGTAAGCCCCCACCAAGCCATTGTACCACGGCCACTCGTACTCGGTATCAGTGGCTGCATGAATGCCTACAAAGCCTCGGCCCAGCCGGATATATTGCTCGAATGCCAATTGCTGAGTTGTATTCAATACATCTTGGGTGGTGCTCAAGAATACTACCGCCTTGTATTTGCGCAGACTATCGAGTTGAAAACGTGCGGAATTGTTGGTGGTGTCAACACGAAAATTATTGGTTTGGCCTAGCTGCTGAATAGCCTTGATACCGGCCGGAATAGAGGTGTGGTAGAAGCCGCTCGTCTTATAAAACACCAGTAAGGAATCGGTTTTATTGACAGCTTGCGTCGGCTCCGCTTTTTTAGAACAACCAAACACAACGCCTAACAGCAAAGGCAGGAAGGAATACAGTTGACGCATAAACAAGTACAGAAGAAGGTGGGCTTAATTCTACGCATTTATTCGCGGCATAGAGAAGCCCGGCCTAACAAAGCACAGCCATTAAGCAAGGCGGCTGCCAATTCAGCATCATGCAGTAGTACACTTATTCTACTTACCTAATGGCTACACCTCATTGATCAACTCATACTAGTACCGTGCTTCTTCAGTTTCAATACTTGCCTTACTACAACCTGCATTACCAATGTAAAAGCGCTATCAATTACCTGTTTTTAATTCATATAATTTAACATCAATACTTGGCCGCTGGAAGCTGTCAACTGGAGTTACGCCAAGTTCAGAAATAACGCTTTCTAATTCCCTTGCTGGAAGAAAATTTGGGTCGTAATACCATTTTGGAGTACGACCCGGATAATCTCCGATATTATTTCTTAAGTCAGGATTCTGTATAAGCCAGAGCCGCTTTTTTCCACGCAGGTCACCTAATTGCTGCCGTATTTTATCGTAATATTCTTGCTTGCTAGCTGTTACATGTCTCAAATCATCTCGGCCTAGTGCATCATATTTGAGACTATAAGCGTCCTTATAGTACTTATAGGCATGGTTCATGTTCCAATACACATATACAGCGTCGCCTTCTTTGAACCGGTCATCCGCATAAAGTAACGCTTCCCTGTTGTATTCTTTTTTGTACAGTTGGCTAGGATCCAAAGTAAATCTTACTGCATTCCAAAAAGGAGGAAGCAATAAGAGAATGAAAAGTATGGGCGCAATAGCCTTACTAATGTTTTGATTGAGAACATTAACCGTCTGTTCTGCCCCATAAGCAATAAGGAGAAGAAATAGTGGAGCAAGAAATAATATAAACCGTTCATAAAACGGATAAAACTTGAAACCTGATGCCAGAAGAGTTAAGAATATTGGTGTAGTGAGAATAAGGAATAAATACTTGCTTTTTCTAAAGAGAATAAGTCCCCCAACCGCCTCCATTATAATTGGCAGAAATGGCATTCTAAAGAAAGTTTGCAAAGGGGAATAATTCTTTATATGGTCGCCAAATTTGGTTAGCATGCCCAGATTGCGCTCCAGCATCATGTAATGCGTATAGGCAAACCATACTAGGTCTTTTTTCGAAGACGGCGGCATTGGCATATAAGCCGCGTACATCACCTCAAAGAAATTCTTGAGCCAACCCGAATCCTCGTATTTGCGAAGAAAAAGGAAATAGACGAGAGAAAAACTAAATAGCCATATAGTGAATGGAATTAACTTAAGAGAGAAATTTTTCCATTCTTTATTGAGCAGCAAATTGCCGCTCACTACAATAGCTAATCCAGCAAGAATAAATATCGAGGAATAAGAAAACCAAACTAGAAGGCCGCCAGCTATTCCCCATACCAACAATGATTTTATTTCTAACGATTTGTGAAATTTCACAAAGAAATATAAAGCCATAACAGAAGCACAGAGCTCTGCGCTATATTGTTTTGCTTCTGTTGAATGATAAACAAATGGTTCGCCGAGAGCTAAAATGCCAACCGCTATCGGTGCTGCCCATGATTTTAAGAAATAACGTGCAACCGGTACAAAGAAAAATAAAGCACTTATTCCACAGAGTAAAGAGAATAAACGGAGCGCTTTTTCTCCTTTACCAAATAAAATCACGGCAAGCTTTGACGCCCACAGATAACCAAGGGGCGCTTTTTGTTCGTAATCCATTGGCTTAGTAACCAATTCCCAAAATCCCATTTTTATAACGTTGCCATTAAGATAGAGCTCGTCTATCCAAAAGGATCTGTTATCGAACAAATGGAATACGCGCAGAAATACACCTATGGCAACAAGCGCCAACAGTATGTTGACACTGTATTTATTTAAATAGTCAAGGGCACCTTCCCTTGTGTGTGCGACAGCCACGTTTTTGGGGGCTAATAGCATATATTCTCTGCGTGTAGTTACAAATTGCGCTTAAAGCGTAAGACTGAGCAAAAGGAATCTGCAAGAACTAGTTCTAGGATCTTGCTGACTAAGTATTAGGCAGTTGCAGCGCACACTTTTACTTGCAATACTATCTAGTGGATGGTATTACTGAGGTGCTAACCGTCCGTTCAGTGCTTTGGAATAGTCTACATAGACGGAGGCCTACATACACTATGATAGAATGCATTCCAGAACAGTTCAGCTTCTATCGATAGTAATCATAGAAGCACTTGGCATTGAGCAGCAATATAGACTAATCATAGTATTAGTTATAATAATTCTATGAATTCATTGTCAAATAAATAATAAACAAAAATTCGCTATAGCTATTGTGCAAAGATTAAAAGTAGCGGCTTTCCTTCACTAGCAGACCACTAGAATCACTTGAGTTATGCTAGGGAGTTCAATTGGTATCAAGGTCAAGTACCAGACCTTTTTCAAGAACCTATCCTTGTAGCTGTTTTATTCAATTCGGTTTGCTCAAATAGCCAGGTAGTGTAGTCGAACCTAGCTACAGAGCAAGCCTAGATATGAAGTGACATGAAAAAGGCTGTTACCAAACATGCCTCCTCCCCAAGTAGCTCTACTATCAGTATCAAATTCAACCTCATTACCGGACTTGATTCCAGAGCAGACAGTATGCATTATAGCATACCTACAACAATTGTAGTGATGCCCGACAAAGAGGATTAGAATTGCAGTTCTTAAATAGGTAATGCTTCTATTCCTGCTGTAGAAAGAGCACCGACTTAACATACCAAATCCTTCTATTCACTATGTTTCTATTACTAGTAACCAACACCGATACAAATAGAGCCCGAAAACTCTAATAGTCTTTATATCAAACACATATGTATCGAACACGTAAATCGCATGAGTACTATTCATCTCACAGCAGCCACAAATTCAGTATAAGGCTAGGTAACTTAGTACATAAAGTTCATTCAATAGTATTAAGAGTACAAAGGGCAGAGCATGCAGTATAAGGCTTTTACAGGTAGTATTCTTTTAACAAACTTAGTTTGTCTGCATAGTGTGAGTTACCGATGCAAAAGCTTGCTCTAAATCCGTCAGTAACTCCTCAACTGGTTCGATGCCTACTGATAGGCGTATCAATCCAACCGTTATACCCAAGTCGACTTGCTGTTGAGGGGTGAGGGACCGGTGCGAAGTTCCGAGCGGGTACGACAAGGAGGAATCTACCCCCGCCAGTGAAGGCGCGAAAGGAAACCGTTTCGTGGCACGCATGAATTGGTTTACTACTTCAGCTTCGTCTTCTAACTGAAAAGACAACATGCCGCCAAATAACTGGCTGCCTTGAGTTGCTGCCAGCAGGTGCTGCGGGTGTTGGTGCAAACCAGGGTAATGAACAGTTCTAACCGTTGGCTGCTGCTCCAGAAACAAGGCAATAGCCTCTGCATTACGGCAATGTGCTTCTATTCGCAGGCGTAGCGTCTTTAGGCCACGTACTGCTAGCCAGCTTTCCATCGGGCTAAGGGTTAAACCAAATAGCATACTGATCTGCTTGAGCCGCTCTGCATCTTCTGCAACCCGGGCCACTACCACCCCCGCCGTCACATCCGAATGGCCGGAAATGTATTTGGTCACGCTATGAATTACCAGATCGGCTTCGTGGTCGAAAGGGCGCGTGATGATGGGAGTAGCAAACGTGTTATCAACTACCAGCTTCAATCCGCAGGCATGGCAAGCTTCAGCAGTAGCACGCAGGTCTATTACGCGCAACAGCGGATTGCTGATTGTTTCGCAGAGCAGCAACCGAGTGCGCGACTGTACATAAGGCGTCAAATCCGTACTAAGATCTTCGAAAGGCACGTATGTGACTGTGATACCCAACCGGCTTAGCTCCAAGTTCAGTAGGGCTGAAGAGCCACCGTAGATATCCGCAGCGCACAGTACATGGTCGCCGGCAGTGCAGTACGCCATGATAGCCGCGAAGATGGCGGCCATTCCTGAGCCCGTAGCTATTGCTCCTACCCCATTCTCCAGCAGATTTACCGCATCGGCCAGCTCATCGGAATTAGGGTTGCCGTTGCGTGAGTACATGTAGCGGCTGCCGGGTTCCCCGTAGTACAGTTCCAATTCGTTGAGGTCCTCAAACTTGAAAACCGAAGTTTGATAGATCGGGGTGATTTTGGGAGTGATATGCATGTAAGACGGAAACTTGCGGCCTTCGTGATGATGCGTGATTGGCGTAGCAGTGGCACAACCAGTTATCGGTGGAATGTGCCGTGCGCAACGCAAGCTACAGTGAATAGCTTATTTCCACAGCTATTTCGCCTCTTTCCTGTGAAGCATTATCAACTACCAATAGTAAACCCGCTGCGCCGTAGGCAAGCAAAGCAAAAATTTGGCGCAAGCTTTTCAAGCGTCAAACAGCAATTTGCACATAAACTACTTGCGCAGTAATCGGGTTAAGCCGCGGAAATAGCGCACTCAACACTGGTAGTGAACTTCGTTTGTTTCAACTACAATACTTTATAAAATTATATCCATTAAATATAGGCTTCAGCTTATAATCAAGACCATGTTTGGAAGCGGAATTGAGCTTTTAAACTATTAATTTTCTTTTTTCCAATATTTTACTACATTCATTTTCCTTTAATTTATTGTCTCAACTACTGGCGTTTTCCTTACATTTTCATAAACCAGCGCCTTTTCTTCACATATTTATTCCACATAATGCAAAAGATCTACTTATTGGCGCTTGCGCTTCTGAGTGCCGGCTCCGGGCTGGCTCAAGATGGGCCGCAGTTGCCGCCACGCAAAGCTGCCCGGGTAAGCGCAGTACCCAATCCCAATTTCCGCGCCGATCCTAAGTCGCGTATCGCTAACGATTTGCAGCAGCTTTACCAACGCTCACGCGCGGTAAATTCGCCTCGGCAGCTTCAAAGCGAGTTTGCTGGCCTAACGCTTACGCCTGCTACCGGTGCGGCGCAGCGCGGTGCAGCGGCTAGTTCCACTCCTTCGGTGATGGTGCGTGTGACAGCTGAAGACGTAAGCGCGCTGCTGCCGCAGTTGACTTCCAGAGGCTTTCAGGTGGTTAGCTCTTATCCGAAGCTGCACTTCGTGGAGGGGTACATGCCCGTTGAGCAACTGGCACCGGGCACAGCCGGCGTGGGTGCACTAGGCAATCGTGGACTGCTAGGAGTACTGCCCGTATTACAACCAGAACAACGCGCTGGCCGCGTACAGAACCAAGCCGACTACATCTTGGAAGCCAACCGCGTACGGGGCGCTCGGCCTACCAGCTACAACGGCCAAGGGGTGCGCATAGGTGTGCTCAGTGACTCTTACAACAATCTTTCAGGCGCCGCGGCCGACGTAGCCTCCGGCGACTTACCTGCTAACGTGCAGGTAATTCAAGATTTGGATAAAGACGGTTCTGATGAGGGCCGAGCCATGGTGCAGCTCATCTACGACATTGCCCCAGGGTCGCCTTTATCTTTCGCTACAGCTTTCACAGGCGAAGGCGGATTTGCCAACAACATCCGCGCTTTGGCTGACCCGGCACGGGGCAACAGTAAAGTCATCGTCGATGACGTTTTCTATTTCGCGGAGCCCATGTTTCAGGATGGCGTAATTGCGCAGGCAGTAGAGGAAGTCACTACCCAGCGCGGCGTAGCCTACTACTCATCGGCTGGCAACCAGGCTAACCTATCGTCAGAATACATCAACCCGGCATTTCTGTCTACCACTGCCGGCTCCGCCGACCTCAACTTCGCCCCGACTGGTAGTCCCTCCGACACGCGCCAGCGGTTCCGCGTCGGCAAAGGCCAGACTTTGCGGCTCTCCTTGCAGTGGAGCGACCCTTTCTATACCACCGCAGGAGTTCGTACTGACCTTGACATTTACCTACTGCGTGCCAATGGCGACACCGCGGCTCGTCAAGCAAGCAACAACCTTCTTCTTCAGACACCAGCGGAGGTACTTACTTTCAACAACGTCGCCAATGATACGATTACCCTCTATGACTTGGTAGTTCGGCGCCGGGCTGGCACCGCCGATCCAGCACGAGTAAAGTATATCCTTTTTGAAGGCAACCAGCCCCGGGAATATTTCACTGGAAGCGGTACCATTGTTGGGCACGCTGCTTCGCTAAGCGCCCAAGCCGTGGCCGCTACCCCTCCTATAGCCGGCTAGTTCCCGAGAGTTTCTCTTCCATTGGTTCCCCTACCATCCTGTTCGCACCCGATGGTACGCCTCTGCCCGCACCAAGCACCCGGCCCAAGCCAGATATTACCTCCATTGACGGCGTAAGCACCACGTTCTTTTCAGGGGCAGCCCGGCCTGACCCCCAAGATGGCTATCTGTTCTTTGGTACGTCGGCAGCGGCTCCCAACGCCGCCGCCGTGGCCGCTTTGGTATGGCAGGCCGAGCCAAACCTAACCCAGGCCCAGCTGAAAATACGCTTGCAAAACACGGCGCGCGACCTAGGTCCCGCCGGCTTCGATAACTTCACTGGCGCTGGCCTGATCAATGCATACAGCGCTATTTTCGGTCCGAGTACGCCAATAGTGGGACCTTTCATCGACACGTTTGATGGACCTCCCGGCTTGGCGCGGGCTTGGGAACTAACAGACCGGAATGGTGCTCGCTCATTGGTGCGCAGTGATTTCGACCCCGCTTCAGCTCCTGGTCAGTTGGTTCAGGACGGCTTCTTTCCAAATACCACCGTAGGCAACGGCACCAGCGAAGCCACTTTGCGCTTGAATTTATCGGCTACGCCTACGGGCGGTTGGAACCTTACTTTCCGGCACAAGAAGTTTACGGGTGAATTAGACAACCAGATGCCAGCTACCTTCACTGGCACCAGCAACACCGATGGCGTAGCATTGAGCGTGGATGGTGGTGTCACGTGGTATCGTGTAGCCGACTTAACCGGGACTGCTGCTACCACCAGCTACCAAACCGTTACCGTTGATCTTAGCGCGTTTGCTTCAGCAAACTCTTTAGCGCTAGGTACTGATGTACGTTTGCGCTTTCAACGCTTTGGCAGCACCCGTGTTGATGCAGCCGCAACCAACCAACGTGGTGGCCGCGCTTTCGATGATGTGGCTGTAACTGGCCCGGTTGCAAATCAAGCTCCAGTACCGCTGTTTTCCACTTCCAGTTCGCCTGCCAATCCAATTTGCCCAGGCTCAACGGTACAGTTTGAAAGCACTACGCTATTCGGTACGCCTACGGCTTACGCATGGAGCTTTCCGGGCGGCAACCCGTCTACTAGCACCATTGCCAACCCTGTTGTGACTTACGCTACGGCTGGTAGCTATGATGTAACCTTGACTATAACCACTGCCAACGGCACGGCCACGCGTACGGTGCCCGGCGCGGTAGTAGTATCAGCAGAACTGCCTGTGGCCGGCTTTATCGTACGGCCGCGTACACCCCTATGTCCTGGTACTGTTGTCTCGTTCCTAAACCAATCAACCAATACGCGCTGCACTACCACCTATGCCTGGACCTTCGCGGGTGGCTCGCCAGCTACCAGCACCGAGCTAAACCCCAAGGTTACGTTTGCATCGGCTGGCACCTACACGGTTACGCTCACGGCTACTAATGCCAACGGTTCCAACACCTCGACTCGTAGCGTTATCATTCAGGCTGGCGCGGCGCTGCCCTACGCCGAAACGTTCCAAAGCGGATTGCCCGCTACCTGGGCTGTGTTCAACCCTGATAATGGCATTACCTGGTCGTATGCGCCAAGTGTGACGCGCAAGGACGGAACCACCGGTCCTTCCCTGGCTCTACCTTTCGGTCCTTATAGCACCCTTGGGCAGCGCGACTCGCTTCAGTCGCCGCTTCTAGATTTGCGCGCTCAAACGCAGGCCACTCTGCGGTTCGATTTAGCTTATGCTCCGATTGTAGATACCCCCTCCGGCAATGACTCCCTAGCTGTCGATGTCTTTGCAGCGTGCACCAACGCTCGTTTGGGCCGGGCTTATTTGAAATCCGCAGTTGCCGGACTACCAACTACAACCCCGCGGGATGCCTATTTCACGCCTACTGCGGCTAACCAGTGGCGGCAAGAGAACGTGGACTTGACTGCTTACGCCAACCAGCAGGTGTATCTGCGGTTCGTGACTTTCAACCAGTTTGGCAACAACCTGTATCTGACAAATGTACGAGTGGACAACAGCGGCGTGCTTTCCGCCCGTACTCAGGCTGACTCGCCTAGCCTACTAGTATATCCTAACCCAGCAGCTAACGGCGCTAGCCTGACGCTTCAGTTGCCACAGGTTGCGGGAGCAGCGTCTATCCGCTTGGTTGACGCCGTGGGTCGTATAAGCTGGCAGACGCAATGGACGCTGAGTGGCAATGCTTCGCTCCACCGGACGTTACCTGTAAACCTAGCCCCTGGCCTCTACACAGTTCTCTGCCAAACTGCTGATGGTCAGCAGTTCTCGCGCCGCGTGCTGGTCCAGTAGCCTAGTAGTAACCAAATAAAAAGAGCCCGCTAGCAATGCTAGCGGGCTCTTTTTTATAAATGTCAATTTGGGTAACTAAGGCGTAGCTTTCTAATTCCTAAAGCTACGCTGAAGCGCCTTCGGCCAGTACGATTACATTGTTGCGGAGTACCTCTACCACGCCACCTTCGATGTGGAAGGAAGCACGGCCGGTAGCACTGTTCAGCACGACGTCGCCTTCCTTCAGAGCCGAAATAAGTGGTGCGTGGTTGTTGAGAACCTCGAACAGCCCATCAGCCCCTGGAAACTGAGCCGACGTAACCTCGCCTTCAAATACTTTCCGATCCGGCGTGATGATTTCTAAATGCATGGTTTTGATTATTAGAAAATGGCTGAATTCTTAAATGGTTGGTTGTTCTAACGTGGCGTTGAACGGTCAACCATCTAACAATTCAGCCATTAAGCTATTCTACTTACTTCGCTTCGGCAATCAGCTTCTCACCTTTCGCAACAGCATCCTCAATGGTGCCTACCAAGTTGAAAGCGGCTTCGGGCAGGTGGTCATAAGCACCATCAATAATAGCGTTGAAGCCTTTGATGGTGTCTTTGATGTCAACCAGTACACCGGCGAGGCCCGTGAACTGCTCGGCCACGAAGAACGGCTGCGACAAGAAGCGCTGCACCCGGCGGGCGCGGTTTACGGTCAGCTTATCTTCTTCGCTGAGTTCGTCCATACCCAAGATGGCGATGATGTCCTGCAACTCTTTGTAGCGCTGCAGAATCTCTTTCACACGCTGGGCCGTGTTGTAGTGCTCCTCACCGAGTACGTCGGCAGAGAGGATACGCGACGTGGAGTCCAATGGGTCAACGGCTGGGTATATGCCAAGCTCGGAGATTTTACGGCTCAATACCGTAGTAGCGTCCAAGTGAGCAAAGGTGTTAGCCGGGGCTGGGTCAGTCAAGTCATCGGCAGGTACATATACTGCCTGTACCGATGTGATAGAACCACGCTTGGTAGAAGTAATACGCTCCTGCATGGCACCCATTTCAGTTGCCAGCGTAGGCTGGTAACCTACGGCCGATGGCATCCGGCCCAACAGAGCCGATACTTCGGAACCAGCCTGCGTGAAGCGGAAGATATTGTCGATGAAGAACAGGATGTCGCGGCCAGCACCAGAACCGTCGCCGTCGCGGAAGTTCTCGGCAATCGTCAGACCCGACAGGGCCACGCGGGCACGAGCTCCGGGAGGCTCGTTCATCTGGCCGAACACCAAGGTAGCCTGCGACTTCAGCAGTTCGTTCTGGTCAACCTTGGTTAGGTCCCAGCCACCAGCTTCCATCGAGTGCTTGAACTCCTCACCATACTTGATGATGTCGGATTCAATGAATTCGCGGAGCAAGTCGTTGCCTTCGCGGGTACGCTCACCCACACCAGCAAACACCGACAGACCTTCGTAGGCCTTAGCAATGTTGTTTACCAGCTCCATGATCAGTACGGTTTTGCCTACGCCGGCACCACCAAACAAACCAATTTTACCACCCTTAACATAAGGGGCAAGCAGGTCGATTACTTTGATACCCGTAAACAGGATTTCCGACGATGTAGCCAGATCCTCGAACGGTGGCGGCTGCCGGTGAATAGGCAAACCACCTTCGCTCTTTGGCTGTGGAATGCCGTCGATGGCTTGACCGATTACGTTGAAAAGACGGCCCTTGACGCCTTCGCCGGTTGGCATCGACATAGGAGCACCGAGGTCGCGCACTAGGGCGCCGCGGGTCAGGCCTTCAGTTGAGTCCATGGCGATGGTACGCACACGGTCTTCGCCCAGGTGTTGCTGACACTCCAGGATTACCACCTGGCCGTTGTCTTTCGTAACTTCGAGGGCGTCGAGAATATTGGGAAGCTTTGCGTTTTCACCCGCGAAGCTCACGTCCACGACGGGACCAATAACCTGGGTGATTTTGCCGGTATTCGCCATTGCGGTTCTTTAATAGGTAGTGAGGCAACGTTATTCAGGCCGCAAAACTACGGCTTAATCCCCGCTTTGCCAAGGCGCCACCTCAACGAAAGTTCACATAATCAGTTCTAACCTCTGGCAGCCTGAAAATCAGCCACTCAGGGCCTGAAAAAGGCGTTTGTTCGGGTATGTCAACTAAAATTTCTGAAAAAATATCTCGGCGAAAGTTTGCCTTGAAAAAAAGCCCTAGTACATTTGCACACCCAAACGGCATACCTCTCCTGGTAACCGCGGGGAAATTGTCCGATGGTGTAACTGGCAACACGCTTGATTTTGATTCAAGAAAGTCCAGGTTCGAGCCCTGGTCGGACAACCGACTAAGTAAAGCGAAAGGCGCTGATTCTTCTCCCCGAAGAGTTAGCGCCTTTCGCTTTTTTATTTCGGCTGTCTTTTGGATCATTAGCTACTGCGCTGCTTCTTCGCTGCTCCATTTGCCTCACTTGTTGAATTCTGGTTCCTACTTTCTAAACATCCTATGGCACAGCAGGTAAAAATTTTCGCAGGAAACGCTTCCAACGCGCTAGCGCAGAGGATAGCAGAAGCATATGGGCAACCGCTCGGCGACCTTAGCATTCAGCGTTTCGCAGACACTGAACTTGGTCCGAGTTTCAACGAGAGTGTGCGCGGCTGCGCGGTGTTTCTAATCCAAAGCACAACCCCACCCGCCGAAAACCTGATGGAACTGGCTTTGATGGTGGATGCCGCCAAGCGCGCCTCGGCGTACAAGGTGAACATTGTGATGCCGTACATGGGCTACGCCCGGCAAGACCGTAAAGACAAGCCGCGTGTGAGCATCGGGGCTAAAGTTGTGGCCAACATGATTCAGAGTGTGGGCGCGGACCGCCTCATGACCTGCGACTTGCACGCCGGTCAGATTCAGGGCTTCTTCGATATTCCCGTCGATCACCTCGACGGCGCGACAGTGACGGCCCCATATATAAAGTCGCTGAACCTCGATGACCTCATCTTCGCTTCGCCCGACGTAGGGGTGTGGTTCGGACCCGCGCTTTCGCCAAGAAGTTTGGTGCCGAAATCGTAGTCTGCGACAAAATGCGCCTACGGGCCAATGAAATTGCCTCTATGCAAGTTATCGGCGACGTGGCGGGTATGAACGTGGTACTCGTCGACGACATTGTAGATACTGCCGGTACCATCTGTAAAGCAGCAGAACTCCTGATGGAGCGCGGCGCCAAATCGGTGCGGGCAGTTATCACGCATGGCCTGCTGAGCGGCCCCGCTCACGAGCGAATCCGGAATTCAGCACTAGAAGAACTGGTTATTACTGACACCATTGCGCTGAAAGAAGACAACGACAAAATCCGGGTTATTTCAGTAGCTAACCTCTTTGCTAACGCCATCCGCAACGTCGTTACGCACGAGTCGATTAGCTCGCTTTTCATCTAAGCGCAACCTCCACAAACACAAAGAGAGCCACCCAACGTCATGTTGGGCGGCTCTCTTTGTGTTTGTGTAAAGCTAAATGTTACGGTACCGGCTGTTTGGCGGCGGGCAATACTTCTACATCAATGAAACTGTCGCCATGCACGGTGTGAGTGGCTTTGATATAGTCGCTTTCATTGGCCTTGTACGGGTTTTCAACGAATTTCTGCGGGTTGCGGGCTATAAACGGAAACCATGTGCTCTGCACTTGTACCATGATGCGGTGCCCTTTCTTGAAGGTGTGCAGCACATCCTGCAACCTAAAGTTCACGTCGGTTTTTTGGTTGGTCACCATAGGTTCCGGCTTCTCGAAGCTATTGCGGAAACGAGCAGGCATCACTTCGGAGCGCACCATTTGCCAATAGTTGCTGAGGGTGATGTTCTTATTGGGCATGTACTCGTTGTTGGGCTCATCGGGCGGGTACACATCAATGAGTTTGACCACCCAATCGGCGTCGGTGCCGGAGGTGGCTACTTTGAGGTTGGCCATGATTTCGCCGCCGAGCGTTACGTCATCGGTTAGCACGTCGGTTTGGTAGACGAGTACATCGGGGCGGCGGCCGGCGAAGCGCTGGTCTTCGCTCATGTAACTGAACGGTGTGAAGCCCATGGTGGTGGTCAGGTCTTCGGTGTAGGGCACGGGCTTGAGTGGGTCGCTGATAAAGCTGGTGGTGCCTGGAGTGGCGGCGGGCTGCTTTTCCAGTTTGCCATCGGCACTCAGGTACATCTTCAGGTGCGTCGCCTCTGTGACGGGCCACTTCGGAAACGTCTCCCATTGCTTTTTGCCGGTGTCAAACATGTATGCTTCGGGCAGGCCCGAGTTTTTGTCCCCATTGCCTTTCAGAAAGTGCGCGAAGAACTTCGCCTCGATATTGCGCTGGTAGAAAGTGGCGATACTGTCGCCGAAGTACACGTTGCTGTGCATTGTGTGGCCCGTTTCGCGCGACCAACGGCCGTGCCCAAAAGGTCCCATTACGATAGTGTTGTAGGTAGAGGGGCTTTTCTTCTCGATGGTTTTGTAGATGCTGAGCGGCCCCCGGAGGTCTTCGGCATCGAACCAGCCGCCCACGGTCATTACGGCGGGCTTTATGCCGGCCTTGTAGTGTTCGGGCAAACCGCGTTTCTGCCAGAATTCGTCGTAGTTGGGGTGGTTGACGGTTTCCTGCCAGAAGAAATTGTTGGCGTAGTACTTATCGGCATTCTTGAGCGGGCCTAAATCCAGCAGAAACTGGTAGCCGTCCTTGGTGTTGGCTTTAATATTTTGCGCGCTGTACCAGGCCTTGCTGGTAGTATCCTGCTTTTGCACGCCAAACACTGGATATGTGAAGATGTACGACTCCAGAAAGGCGCCGTTGTGGTGGAAGTCGTCGAAGAAAAAGTCGGATACTGGTGCTTGTGGGGAGGAAGCTTTAAGGGCCGGATGGTCGGAAAGGATACCGGCGGCGGTATAGAAGCCTGGATATGAAATACCCCACTGCCCTACTCGGCCGTTGTTGTTGGCCACTTTTTTAACGAGCCAATCAATGGTATCGAAGGTATCGGAACCTTCGTCCACGTCTTCCTTGCCTTTCTTCTTGTCGATAACCGGCGTCATGTTCGTCCAGGTGCCTTGGCTTTTCCAGCGGCCACGCACATCCTGATACACGAAAATGTAGCCTTGCTTCATCATGGTTTCGGAAGGGCCAAGGCGCGCCGGATACTTATCGACCCCATAGGGTGCCACGCTGTAGCACGTCCGCTGCATCATGATGGGGTACTTCTTGCCGGGCGCAGCATCCTTCGGGGTATAGATGGCCGTGAAGAGCTTGATACCGTCGCGCATGGTCACGTACACCTCCTTTTTCGTGTAGTGCTGCTGCGCATAGTTGGGCTGGCTGGTGGTTTGAGCGAACAAGGGCGCGCAACAAAGCATCAGCAGCCAAGACAGGATAGCGGTTGTTTTCATAAGCAGTCGGTTGAGTAATGGAAGGTTCAGAGCAGAAGGTCTTGCAGAGCGTCTGTTAACCAAATAACGTGGTTCTGAGGGCAATTTTCTAGTTACCCTACACCACTTGTGGCCTTAATAATTAAGTGGGCCTAGCAACTATACTATTGATTGCCTATCTTTGCGGCCCGTTTGCCACTTGGGTAAGTGGTTATTTTCTTCAAAAACACATCTTTATGAAAAGCCTCGAGATTGTAGGGTTTAAAAGAGCGAATCTCGGTAAGAAGGATTCCAAGGCGGTTCGCCTTGAGTCGTACGTGCCGTGCGTGTTGTACGGTGGCGCTGAGCAGGTCCATTTTACGGCCCCCGCTATCCTCTTCCGCGAATTGTTGTACACTCCTGAAGTTCACATTGTGGACCTGAACGTGGAGGGTACGCACTACCGCGCCATTGTGCAGGATGCGCAGTTCCACCCCGTAAACGAAATGCTGCTGCACGTTGACTTCCTGGAGTTGGCTGACGGCAAAGAAGTGAAAATGGACATCCCCGTGAAGTACGTAGGCGTTTCGCCAGGCGTACTGGCTGGCGGTAAACTGGTTAGCAAGCTGCGTAAGCTAAAAGTAAAAGCTACCCCCGAAAACCTACCCGACTTCGTAGAAGTGGATATCTCCGACCTCGGCCTTGGCAAGTCTATCAAGGTAAGCAAAGTGGTAGAAAAAGGCTTCACTATCCTCACCAACTCTCAAGCTCCTATTGCTACTGTGGCTATCCCACGTGCACTGAAGGGCCAGATGCAAGGCGAGAAGTAGCCCACGAAATAAGACTGATAGGTTGGCCCACACGAGCGTTGTGGAACTTCTCATCAGTCAATTGCGAAAAGCCGTCCTGCCAGCAGGACGGCTTTTTTATTGTCCGCTCTCCGCTTGCATTCAACCTGCTACTGCTCGCCATCCTACATCTTTGCACCCGAAGGAGTGGGTGACAACTGTAAGACCGGTGTACCCCAACCACCCTATTTCAATTCGTACTTCTATGAAATACCTGGTTCTCGCCCTCGGCAACATTGGGCCGGAATATGCTGACACCCGCCACAACATTGGGTTTATGGTGGCTGATTATCTGGCGGCCAAACACGAAGCGCGCTTCGAGCTAGGGCGCCACGCCTTCACCACAGAAATCAAGCACAAGGGCAAAACCTTTGTACTGGTGAAACCGACTACCTACATGAACCTGAGTGGCAAGGCCGCTGCGCACTACTTGACTAGCCTGAAACTGGAGAAAGAAAGCATGGTGGTAGTGACCGATGATTTGGCTCTCCCCTACGGCAAGCTGCGCCTCAAAGGGAAAGGCTCGGCGGGCGGACACAACGGCTTGAAAAGCATCCAGGAAACTATTGGCAGCGACGAGTACGCCCGTCTGCGCTTCGGCGTGGACGCCAACTTCCCGAAAGGCCGCCAAGTGGATTACGTGCTCAACCCCTTCACCCCGACGAACGAATTGATTTGCCTACGCACATCGAAAAGGCGGCCGATGCTGTGTTGGCCTTTGGCACACTTGGGCTAGACCGTGCAATGAACATAGTGAATACGAAATAGCTAAATGCGTATATTAGTGGAGGCTATCAACTCGTTCCTCAACTATGAAAACTAAGCTATTGCATTGCTTTGTGGTTGCATTGGGTGTTGTGCTGCTTTCAGCAGTTTCGGCGGCAGCACAACCGGCGGCTACGGCTACGGTAGTGGTGTATCGCCCAAACAAGCTTTTCAGTTGGAACGTCAACTACGATTTCTTCAATGATACACGGGCCTTGTGCCGGTTGGGCAAAGGACGTTACATGATTACCACGGTACCAGCCGGTATGGTTACGCTCCGTTCGCACATCAGTGGTTTCTTTGTGTGGCCTCTGAAAACGGACAGCGTGTTGCGGTTTGCAGCCAAAGCCGGTGAAACCTACTTTGTGCAGACCGACATCCTAGGGTACAATATGGGGCTAGCGCCAGCCGACTATGCCAGAACACACCTACGGCGCATCACTAAGTCCGACGATTGTGCCAATTGCTCCGGCATATAGCATCTCCTCCTGCTCACGCATAATACCGATAGTAACGAAAAGGGCCGCTCCCAATCAGGAGCGGCCCTTTTATTTTATTCTAAGGCGTTAAAGCATTATGCAATGCTACTACCTGGTACTACAGCGTGGCCAGGCTGCATCAACGCTAGCGAACCATCGGCGTTTTCGGCCATCAGCAACATGCCTTGGCTTTGAATGCCTTTGATTTCGCGGGGCGCTAGGTTGAGTAGCACCTGCACCTGCTGACCAACAAGCGCTTCGGGAATGAAATGCTCGGCGATGCCGCTCACAATAGTACGAGGCTCGGCAAGGCCTAAATCAACAGTAAGTTTAAGTAGCTTCTTTGTTTTCGCTACTTTTTCGGCTGCTACAATGGTGCCCACGCGCAAATCCATACGCTGAAACTCCTCGAAGCTTATGTCTTCTTTTGCAGGCGCAGCTATAGCGTTAGCTAGCTCATTAGCCTTTTTAGTATCGAGCAGCTTTTGCACCTGCGCCTCCACCGTGGCATCCTCGATTTTATCGAAAAGCAACGCTGCTTCTTTGATTTGATGGCCTGCGGCAAGCGCATCGGAGCGACCAGCTTGCTGCCACGTGCCCTTCTCCACGTTCAGCATCTCACCTAGCGTAGCAGCGGAAGTGGGCAGAAACGGTTCGAGCAGTGTAACTAGGCTAGCTGCTAGCTGCAAGGCCACATGCAACACGGTGCCCGTGCGAGCTTCATCGGTTTTGATGAGTTTCCACGGCTCAGTGTCAGCCAGGTACTTGTTACCGAGTCGGGTGAGGTTCATCAACTCGTTCAGTGCGTCGCGGAAACGGTAGTTGTCAATCAACTCACCAATGCGGACCGGAAACTCGGCTAGCTGCGCGAACACCTCTTCATCTTGCGCGGTGAGCGGGCCGCGCGCTGGCACTTGGCCACCGAAGAACTTGTGTGTAAGAACCACCGCCCGGTTCACGAAGTTGCCGAGGTTGGCTACCAACTCATTGTTGTTGCGGGCTTGAAAATCCTTCCAAGTGAAGTCATTGTCTTTTGTTTCGGGGGCGTTGGCGCAGAGTACGTAACGCAGCACGTCAGCTTTGCCAGGGAAATCTTGCAGGTACTCGTGCAGCCAAACTGCCCAGTTGCGGGAGGTACTGATTTTGTCGCCTTCCAGGTTCAAGAACTCGTTGGCCGGCACGTTGTCGGGCAGGATATAGTCGCCGTGGGCCTTGAGCATCGTGGGGAAGATGATGCAGTGGAACACGATATTGTCTTTACCAATAAAGTGCACCAGCTTGGTGCCAGCGTCTTTCCAGTAGGTTTCCCAGGTGTCGGGCAGCAGGTCTTTGGTGGCCGAGATATAGCCGATTGGCGCGTCAAACCACACGTAGAGCACCTTGCCTTCGGCTCCGGGCACTGGTACAGGTACGCCCCAATCTAGGTCGCGCGTGACGGCGCGGGGGTGGAGTCCCTGATCAATCCAGGATTTGCACTGGCCGTACACGTTGGTTTTCCAATCCTGCTTGTGGCCTTCCACAATCCACTCGCGTAACCAAGGTTCGTACTGGTCGAGGGGTAGGTACCAGTGCTTGGTATCGCGCAACACGGGCTGATTGCCCGAGAGCATGGAATGCGGGTTGATAAGCTCGGTCGGGCTGAGCGAGGAGCCGCACCGTTCGCACTGGTCGCCATAGGCGTTTTCGTTGCCGCAGTTGGGGCAGGTACCCACGATGTAGCGGTCGGCCAAGAATTGCTCGGCTTTCTCGTCGTAGTACTGCTGCGAAACCTGCTCGACGAATTTATTTTCCTCGTAGAGTTTCTTGAAAAATCCGCTGGCTACTTCGCTGTGCGTGCGGGAAGAGGTACGAGAATAAATATCAAACGAGACGCCGAAGTCCTGGAACGAGTCGCGGATGATGGCGTGGTACTTATCGACTACTTGCTGCGGCGTCACGCCTTCTTTTTGCGCCCGGATGGTGATGGGCACACCGTGCTCATCGGAACCACAAATAAACTTCACGTCGCGACCCGCAGCGCGCAGGTAACGAACATAAATATCGGCTGGTAAGTACACGCCCGCTAAGTGGCCGATGTGCACTGGCCCGTTGGCATAAGGCAGCGCCGCCGTGACGGTATAGCGTTGAGGATCAGGTTGCATTCGAGAAAGAGAAATAAGCTGAAGGAGAACCGAGAGGTGGGAAAAGAGAAGTCGGAGCTAGCATGTGTGGCTACAATTACCGACCTAATGAATTGATAGAGAACAGGGAAGGAATGTAGCTACAACAAAAGCTGGACATAATTTCTTCTATATTTGGGCAGCTCAACTGTTGTTGCTCCCGCGTGTTCCGCTGAAAAACCCTCATCCACACTTCCTCTCCGATGAAAAAGTCTGAACAAGAACAGCCTGAGAAAAAGGCTAAAAAGGATTCCACCAAAAAAACTCCGGAAGAAAAAGCGCAGCGCAAGGCAGAAAAAGCTGCTCGTGCCACTGATACTATTTCAGATTCCAGTGTGGATAAGAAGTCCAATCAGAAGAAAACGTTGAAGCTAGCAGCCAAGCAATTGCAAAAGGAGCTAGACCAGCGCATGAACGAAGTAGTAAAGCGCATTCGCAAAGAAACGAAAGACAAATTGAAAGAGGTGGTGAAAGATGCCATGCAGCGCCTCGACGTTGATACAACCCGCTTGTTCGAGCAGGCCTTGCACACCATTGTGCAACACCAAGACGCCGGCACCTCCGCCGCCTCCGACAGTATTTCTACAGAACCAACAGGAACTGCCGCTAAAACAAAACCGAGTTCCAAGTCTAATACTGCTTCCGCCAGCCCCAAAGCACAGCCTGCTCCTACTGCGCCGAAAGCCACTGCGGCTGCCCGGCCAGCGGCCAAAGCAGTTGCTAAACCAGCAGCGCCGCGCCGCAGCCGGTCCGCTGCTACTTCCGCCGCTTCCAAGCCAACTATCACCAGTGAAGTGGCAAATACCACTCCTATTGCGGTAGACGGTCAATAGCCGCAGCATACATACAAAACGGCCCACTGCTTCTCTGAAAGCAGCGGGCCGTTTTGCGTTTATTCCTTACGGGCAAGTTGCAGCAGTTGTGCACTACACGCAGTTGCCAAGCTTACGGGCGCCGCATGGTATCTACAATGCCCCGTTGAGGCGGCGCAAACGGGTTTCGTTGGTGGTGGTATTGGGGTCGTTGGTGTTTAGGGTTTCCTGGCGTTTGCGCGAATTAATACTGCTGGCCTGCTCGCCCAACCGGACGCGGCCGGGCGTAGCGTCGGGCACAGAGCCACCATAACCTGCACCGCTGTTATAGGCGGCTTGCCGCTCGGCATCCGTCGTGATTTGGTTGGGTAGTGCGGGCCGGTCCACCTCCGCAGCGGTTTCCTGCGAGGTAAAACAGGCGGTAGTCAAGCTGCTAGAACCTATCAACAGCGCGGCAATAAAAAGGCGCGAGTCAAGATTTTTCATAAGACAAAAAATAAGGCCGCGCCAAGGGTGGCACGGCCTTGCTATCAACGCACTAAGAGGCAGGCAGGTTGAGGCTTTTATAAGTTAAAAGTCCTACCCTAGTTACCTCGGCGCTTACAGCCTTGAAACCAACCTTATTAGGCTACTGGCTGCGACAAAGCTGCTTTAATTCCGTCCCAAAGCGCCACTCTGGCCTGCATACAGTTGGCAGCTACTTCTTGGCACTCCTGCCACCGGTTGGCATCGGTGCCGCACAGTTCGCGCACCATTTGCTGCGCCAAAGGCGTATGTACTTCCTCGTCGAGCTGAATGTGCCGGTCGAGGTAGTAGGTAAAAGTGTCAAGTTGGCTCGGGAACCGCTCGCGCAAGTCGTGCACGAGGTGGCGGAACATGTCAGGAATTACATCTTCGCGGCCAAAGGTGAAAGCCGCTGCAATGGCGTGCGTGTCGCTGGAATCGATAACGTTGAAGGTTGCCAATACAAACTGGCGCACCGACTCGGGTGCGTCGGCTACTTCCAGCGCTTTCTCTATTGACTCGCCAATGGCTAGCGCGCCCAACATCCGGTGCATTGGTGCTGTATCGGCCCCGCATTCTTCCATTGAGCGCAAATACATTTCAAAATGACTGGCAGGCTGCCCCTGCTGGTCGACATCGGTTTCTTCTTCCAGCACGATTTCGTTGATGAGGCGGCGCGTGGCTGGATTACCGCGCGGCATCCATGGCACAGTGATACAGGTAAGGTCACGCTGCAACGCTTTCAGCAACGACATGAAATCCCATACCGCAAACACGTGGTGCTGCATAAACACCTGCAAATCCTCCAACGAATGCAAGGCGTAGTACACATCGTGCGCCACTAGCTGCGCGCGAACCGGTGCTAGCTGCTGCTGTAGATGCAGGATAGGGTCTTGAACTTGGGTCGGCATAAGGAAACAAAGGAAAAGCGGGACGGTAAAACGGCTTTCAACCTCGACAACAAACGAAGCGGCTCATTGGCTTGGATTGCCAATGAGCCGCTGCAAAAAAATGGGCCGTAGTGCCTGTTTACTTGGTTTTTTCGAACACCATGCCGTCGGAGTCCATGCAATAGCGCTGGCCGGTGGGCTTAGGTCCGTCGTTGAACACGTGGCCGAGGTGGCCGCCGCACTTGGCGCACACCAGCTCGTCGCGGCTCATGCCGTAGCTGTTGTCGGCGGTTACTTTCAGGCTGTTTTCGGTGGCCGGAGCCCAAAAGCTTGGCCAGCCTGTACCTGACTCGAATTTGGTTTCCGAGGAGAACAGCAGGTTATGATCGGCAGCACAGTAGTAGTTGCCTTTCTCGTGGTTGTCGGCGTATTTGTTGACGAAAGGCCGTTCCGTACCTTGCTGGCGCAGAATAAAGTATTGTGCCGGCGTGAGTTGCTTCTTCCACTCAGCATCGGTTTTGCGCACCGGAAACTCGTTGGGCTTGCCCGTTACTACTTTCGGAGCGGGGTATTTAGAACTTACTGCCTTCACGGCAACTGCGGGAGTTTGATTGGCAGCCGAGCCGTTGGTGCTAGGACCGCCGTTTTTTTTCTGCGAACAAGCCGAGTTCAACGTCAGGGCTGACACGAGCAGAAATAACAAGGAAGAGCGCATGTACTGAAGCAGATAAGGATTGGTTGTAGGCCGAGCGGTAGTGTTCGGCTTCTGAGGGAACATACGCGGGCGGCTATACGTTCGGTTCGCTGACAGCGGCTTGGTTTCTGTCTCAGTAAGTTAACTTTTTGATTGGACGGGCTTTTGCCATCGGAATTACTTACCTTTGCACCCGGAAAACCCATTGTATGCAGAACATCCGGAATATCGCAATCATTGCGCACGTTGACCACGGCAAGACGACGCTCGTGGACAAAATCATTCATGCCTCGAAGCTTTTCGACGACCACCAGCACTTCGACGACCTGATCCTCGACAACAACGACTTGGAGCGTGAGCGGGGTATCACCATCGTTTCGAAGAACGTTTCGGTTCGCTATAAAGACGTAAAGATCAACATCATCGACACTCCTGGTCACGCCGACTTCGGGGTGAAGTGGAGCGCGTATTGAAGATGGCCGACGGCGTATTGCTGCTCGTCGACGCCTTCGAAGGCGCCATGCCCCAGACGCGTTTCGTGTTGGGCAAAGCCATCGACTTGGGTTTGAAGCCTATCGTGGTTGTCAACAAAGTTGACAAAGAAAACTGCCGCCCCGACGAGGTGCACGAGCAAGTATTCGACCTCATGTTCAACCTTGGCGCTTCGGAAGACCAGCTGGACTTCGTGACGCTCTACGGTTCGAGCAAGCAAGGTTGGATGAGCACCGACTGGAAAGTGAAGACCGACAACATCATCCCGCTTTTGGATGCCGTAGTTGCTTCTATTCCGGCCGCTCCTACCTTGGATGGCACGCCCCAGATGCAGGTTACCTCGCTCGACTATTCGTCGTTTGTAGGCCGTATTGCCATTGGTCGTGTGCACCGCGGCACACTGAAAGAAGGTGCCAACATGAGCTTGGTGAAGCGTGATGGCAGCGTTAAGAAAGTAAAAATCAAAGAACTGCAGGTATTCGAAGGCTTGGGTCGCACCAAGGTTTCGGAAGTTAGCTCCGGTGAAATCTGCGCCGTAACCGGTATCGAAGGTTTCGAAATTGGCGATACACTGGCTGATGCTGACAATCCAGAGGGGCTGACGACCATCAGCATCGACGAGCCGACGATGAACATGCTGTTCACCATCAACAACTCGCCGTTCTTCGGTAAGGAAGGTAAGTTCGTGACCTCGCGTCACCTGCGTGACCGTCTGTTCAAAGAAACCGAGAAAAACCTGGCCCTGCGCGTAAAGGAAACCGATAAGGAAGACACGTTCTTGGTGTACGGCCGCGGTATTCTTCACTTGTCAGTACTCATCGAGACTATGCGTCGCGAAGGGTTCGAGTTGCAGGTTGGTCAGCCACAGGTTCTCTTCAAAGAAGACGAAAACGGCAACCGCTTGGAGCCAGTCGAGCACTTGGTAGTAGACGTACCCGAGGAAACTGCCGGTAAGGTGATTGAATTGGTGACGATGCGCAAAGGCGAGTTGACCATCATGGAGCCGAAAGGCGACTTGCAGCACTTGGAATTCAATATCCCAGCCCGTGGTTTGATCGGCCTGCGTAATAACGTACTGACGGCTACTGCTGGTGAGGCCATCATGAACCACCGTTTCCAGAGCTATGAGCCCTATAAAGGCGTAATTCCAGGCCGTATTTCTGGTTCCTTGATTTCGATGGACACGGGTGCTGGCACGGCTTACACCATCGACAAGATGCAGGATCGGGGTGAGTTCTTCGTTGATCCAGGCGAGGAAGTATACGCTGGCCAGGTTATCGGTGAGCACACCCGCCCCAACGACTTGACCATCAACATCCAGAAGGGCAAGAAGCTCACCAACATGCGTGCTTCGGGCTCGGATGAAAACGCGAAGATTGTGCCTAAGCGCCAGTTCTCGCTGGAAGAAGCTATGGAATACATCCAGAAGGATGAGTACCTGGAAGTAACCCCAAAGTCAGTGCGGATGCGCAAGATTTTGCTCGACGAAAACGAGCGTCTGCGTTACGCCAAGAAAGTAGACTAGTTCTTACTGCGCTAGTTTGAAGAGGGGACGGCCGATGGTCGTCCCTTTTTGTTTTATACAAGGAGGATTTATCACCTCGTGTGTTGTAGCAGCATTGGTCCATATACTGAGTATAGCTCAGTGTTTTCCACTATCTGCGCCCTTCATGTCTACTAACTCCTCTACTCCTACCCGTCCCCGATTTCCTTTGATGCGGCAACGGTGGAGTGAGTTGCTATTTGCCCATTGGCCGATAGAACCGGAACTGTTGCGGCCGTATCTGCCGGAGCGGCTGGAATTGGACCTATTCGAGGAGCAGGCGTGGCTAGGGGTTGTGCCCTTCACCATGAGTGGCATTAGGCCCCTCGGCTTGCCTGCCGTGCCGGGCCTAAACCACCTGCATGAATTAAATGTGCGCACCTACGCCCGCCTAGATGGAGTGCCCGGCGTATGGTTTCTCTCGCTCGATGCTACCAACCCCTTGGGCGTATGGGCAGCCCGGACGTTGTTCCATCTCCCCTACTTGCACGCCCGTATCAGCCTGACAGAAACAGATGGCACTTTTCGGGCCGTAGCAAAACGAACCCACCGAGGCGCAGCGCCGGCTACTTTCGCCGCTACCTGGATGCCAGGCAAATTGTTGCCGCGAGCGCAGCCCGGCACCTTGTCGCACTTTCTGACGGAACGTTATTTTCTGTACACCGCCGGACCCAACCTGCTAGAGGATGTACGCGGTACCAACTTATGGCGCGGCCAGCTTTTCCATGAGCCCTGGACACTACGGGAAGCCTCGCTACGCGAGTGGGATTCGACCTTGGTAGAAGCCCACGGCCTGCCGACGCCTGTTGGGGAGCCAGTACTTTACGCGGCCGAGCCACTGGAAGTGTGGGTTAAGGAGTTGCGGCGCGTGTAAGGCTAAACTTAGTGTACGGCCTCAGCTACTTCCTCAGCCTCGCGCTGGAAGCTGTAGTAGAGGTAGTACAGTGCAGGCAGAATAAAAATACTGCCTAATAGCAATGCCCAGCCCAGCGCGTTCATGGTGGCGAGCGGTGCTTGGCTGTTGAGTAAGGACAGGTTCACACCATTTTTCACGACAATGAAATCCGGAAAGTGCCAGTAACCAATGGCTAGCAAAATCATAGTGACCTGGAAACCGGCCAGCAAGCGCGGCAAAACCGTCCAGCCCTGACCAACGGCATAGGCCAATACGCCCAGCGAAATAGTTGCCAGTACCACAGCCGCCGTGCCTACCACGTTGCCAAAAATCCATTGCCAGAGCGGCACTCCGTCGATATAAGCGGCCAGGAACACCTGTCCGCCCGCCGCAAAGGCAATAACGGTCATGGTGCGCGTCTTGCGGATAAAGTACCGCTTATCAACCTCCGTATGGGCCTCCCCTATGCCGTAGACGCTGGCTAGATAGCCGCACAGAGCCACAGTGAAAACGCCCACGGCCACTGCAAACCAATGCAGCCAACTGAACACGTAAGCCGACAGGAAATCCGTCGTTTCAAAATCGATGTTGCCAGCTAACACGCTAGCTGCTATAACGCCCAAGAAAAACGGTGTAATGGCGCTAGAAAGCGCGAAAATGCGGTTGTACAACTGCTGCATCCGGTCTTTCACTGCATCGTAGTGCCGAAAAACAAAAGCAGTGCCCCGGGCTATAATGCCCATGAGCATAATCAACAGTGGAATGTGCAGATAGACGGACATCACGCTATAAATGCGCGGGAAACCTACAAACAGAATCACGACGGCAATAATGAGCCACATGTGGTTGGCCTCCCAGATGGGCCCAATGGCGTGCGACATGGTTTGGCGGGCGGCACTCCGGTTTTTGCTCCGCGTGAATAGCTCCATGATACCCGCCCCAAAATCGGCACCGCCTAGTAGCAGGTACAGCAAGATCGACAGGCACAGGTAGGTAATGACGACGTATGGCATCATAAAGCAAAGGCATTAAAACGTCTTGGAAATAGGCAGCGAAGCTACGCGGCGGCTAATTGCGCGGGCCGGTCGTAGAGCTCGGGTACCATCTTTATCTGGCGGTATAGCAGGAAAATCACCACTAAACTCAGCGACACGTACACGGCCGAGAACAGGTAGAACGAGTACGCAATGCCAGGCATCGGCGTCACGGCGTCGGCGGTGCGCATCACGCCATTGATAATCCAAGGCTGACGACCAACTTCGGTTACGGTCCAGCCGGCTTCCACGGCAATGAACCCAGCGGGCGTGGCAGCCACAAACAATTTCAGAAGCCAGTTGCTACGGAGCCACTGCTTTTTGCGCCAAATCGCTAGAAAGTAGATTCCGGATAGCGCCACCATACCCATACCGAGCCCGACCATAAGTTGAAACGCCAGGTGCGGCACCAGCACGGGCGGCTGATCGGCCACCGGAATTTTATCGAGGCCCGTGACTTCCTGCTCGAAATTGCCGTGCGCCAAGAAGCTAAGCATACCCGGTATTTTGATGGCGTAGTTTACTTTTTTGCCTTGCTCATCGGGCAGGCCGCCTAGCACCAGCGAAGCGCGTTTTTCGGTGTGGAAGTGCGCCTCCATGGCGGCTAGTTTGGCGGGTTGACGGCGGGCTACATCTTTGGCGGAAAAGTCACCGCTCAGGGGCTGAAGCACAGCCGCTACAGCTGCAAACAAGGCCGCAATCCGGAAGGCACGGGTGTGAAACTGCACGTTGCGCCGCTTCAAAATCATAAGGGCGTGCACACCGGCAACCGCAAAGCCAGTGGCCGCAAATGCCGCAAGCGACATATGAATGGCCTGCGACAACCACGCATCGTTGAACATGGCCCGCATGGGGTCTATGTTCAGATATTGCCCGTTCACGAAGTCGAATCCGGCGGGGCTGTTCATCCAGGCATTAGCGGCTACCACCAGAATACCGGAGGCCAAGCCGCTTATGCCTACCACAACGCCCGTAAACCAGTGAAACCACGGGTGAAACCGTCCCCAGCCGTATAGGTAGAAGCCCAATGCAATGGCTTCGATAAAGAATGCCGTGCCCTCCAATGAGAAAGGCATCCCGAATATAGGGCCGGCGTGCTCCATGAATTTCGGCCACAGCAGCCCCAATTCAAATGACAGCACAGTACCCGAAACGGCCCCGGTCGCAAAGAAAATAGCGACGCCCTTGCTCCAGGCTTTGGTTAGGTTTTTATAGTTGACGTCGCCGCTGCGAAGCCACTGGAAGTGTGAAACCGCCATGAAAAACGGCATCACCATCCCGATACACGAAAAGATGATGTGGAAGCCCAGGGACAAAGCCATTTGCGACCGGGCAGCAATAAAATCGTCCATCGTACGGAGTATTTAGTGCGTGAACCGCCGCCTCACGACGGTGGCAACAGCCGACGCCTGCCTCCAGGCACGGCCTACTCTTACAACACCCCGAAGGTACTACCCAATCCCTGCACGGGCACGTTTTTAGTTGCCAAATCCTGTAACTCCTAGCTGCCGCCGCAGCACCGAATCGGCGCGGGTGTGGCGCTGCCAGTAATCGGATTTAAGGGTGTTGGTGCGGATGGCGCGGGTGGTGAGCAACTCGGCACTACCGTAGGTCTGGTTGCCGAAGCGCATCTGGCCGTTGTAGGTGTCTTCCCAACCGGCAATCAGATACGGAAAAGCCTGCTCGAACACGATGGTGAGCGTACGTTTCGTATCCGGATAAGTCAGCGTGTAGGCTTGCAGCGCGGCCCCGGCTTGAGTTGGTTTGAACACCAGTCTGCGGTAAGGAGTTAGCTCGGCGCTAGCTGTTTCTACGCGCAGTGGCTGGTGGCGCAGCCGGGAAGCTACCGTTCCTGGAATGATGCGCAGCTTGCCCAGGGGCAAGGCCTTGGGGTCGAGGCGTAGGCGGGTCCAAAGCTCGTCTTCTAGCACTACGGCTTCCAACGAATCAACTTGGTCGGCTTCCTGCTGAAAGTAAGAATGCGCTTCGAGATGGTACTTGTTACGGCGCAGGTTGAGTTGGCTATAGGTCTGCCCGCACCAGTCCTGCACCGAGGTGGCAACTTTGAAAGTGTGCGGGAATTGGCTGGTGGCGACGGGTGTGAACACCGAAGTGTTGATCGAATAATCGTAGATACCGGTAGCGAAACGGCGCATCTGGTTCATCTTCAGCACCGACGTAGCCGTTTCAGCGGTTTTACCGCCTTCCATTTTCACTTGCTTGTTGGGCAGAAAATCCTCGGTGACGAATACTAACACTGCCTCGCCGGGGTAAATAGCGTCGTAGCGATTTTGCTGGAGCTGGTAGCGACTTAGCTCGGCTTGCCCCGCGTACCAGTAGCGCGAAAACTCTGCCGATACTGGCGGCGCGGCTGGAACGGTGGTTTTCGCCGCTTCAGGGTCAGCTGAACAAGCCAACAACAGCCAAGAGCTAGCAATACAAACCGTAAGTTGACGCATGATCGGCATAAGAAATTGAGTGAAACCCAACCAAGATAACCGCTTCAGGCTTGATCCCACCTTTAGCGCCGCACTTCAAACGTCGGGTAACCCTGCACTTCTCCTGTTTCCACTTCCACCTTGTCTACTCGCGCTGCGGCGGGGCCTTGGTGGCACCATGCTTCCAGCGCATCCAAGGCGTCGGCTGGTCCTTCGGCTTCGACAGTGACGGTGCCGTCGGGGTTGTTGCGGGCGTAGCCGGTGAGGCCAAGGCGTTGCGCTTCGGTGCGGGTGCTCTGGCGAAAGAAAACGCCTTGGACGCGGCCGTGGATGTGTAAGGTGCGGTGGTCAGGAAGAGAAGTCATAAGCACAATAATCAGTGAATTAATAGCGGCAACAGATGTACGTAGACGAAGTGTGCCGTGTACGTGAAAACAACCTGCTTCATCACGCTAACTCTAGCTCGTTCTGCGCAAGCTTAACTCTGCACTATTGCATGGCAGCCTTTAGCTTCTTCAGGCTTTCTTCAGAAAGGCGCCTGTACTTCGTTGGTTGCTTATGAAAACACTACAGCTTACCCTGCTTTTCTTGCTGCTGATTGGACCAACAGCCTGGGCCCAACATACCATTCGGGTGGTAGTGCGCGACTCCACCACCCGTGAGGCTTTGCCCGGTGTAAGTGCTACTGTATTGGGCACCACACTAGGCGCGGCCACCGATACGAAAGGCCAACTGTCGCTCGACAACGTTCCTGGCTCCGCAGCCGATGTGGTAGTTAGTTACCTAGGGTATCGCCCTAAAAGTGTGCATGTTGTGCTGCCCCAAACGGGTGGGCCAGTATTGGTGCTATTAGCCACGGCAACTAACGACCTCGATGAGGTAGTGGTAACCAGCACGCGCACCAATTCTCGCATCGAAGACCTACCGACGCGGGTTGAGGTGCTGGGCGAAGAGGAACTGCAGGAAGAAAACGCCATCAAGCCCGGCAACATTGCCTCCTTGCTCGGCGACATTGCGGGCACTCAGATTCAGCCCACGCAGCCTACTACCGGCAATGCCGACCTGCGCATTCAGGGTTTGCAAGGCCGTTACTCGCAAATTCTGCGCGACGGGTTGCCGCTGTTTGGTGGCTACGCGGGCTCGTTCGGCATTTTGCAGGTGCCACCGCTGGATTTGCGGCAGATCGAGCTGATCAAGGGTTCGTCGAGCACCTTGTACGGCGGTGGGGCCATTGCGGGTCTGGTGAACCTGGTTTCCAAGCAGCCGAAGCTAGGCAGTCCGGAGCGGAGTATCACGCTTAACCAGAGCACTCTGCGCGAGTCCAACCTGAATGGGTTTGCCTCGGGCCGCAACCAGAAAATGGGCTATACGCTCTTTGTGGGCGGCACACGGCAGCAGGATGTCGACGTGAACGATGATGGGTTTACGGACGTGCCCCGCCTGCGCAACTTCACCGTTCACCCGCGCCTGTTTGTTTACCCGAATGCGCACGGCCAACTGGCCCTCGGCTACACCGGCACCGTGGAAGACCGCCGGGGCGGCGACCAGCAAGTGGTACGCGAAGACGCTGATGCCCTGCATCAATACTTTGTGATCAACAAAATGCAGCGCCATACCGCCGATGCGGTGTACACTCAAGACAGCGTGGCCGGGGGCACGCTAACGGCCAAAGGCACGCTCAGCAGCTTCGACCGACGGGTAAGCAACAACACGGTGGATTTCAGGGCAAGGCAGTTGTCGTACTATTCGGAGGCAAGTTACCTGCACCGGCTGGGTCAGCAGCACACAGTTGTAGCTGGGCTCAATTTCAATGGCGAGCAGCTTCGGCCGCAAGCCAGTGCGTCGGCTCTGCCGGCCGGGCACTATACGTATGCCACCGTTGGGGGCTTCGCGCAAGACGACTGGCAGGTGCTAACGGCTTTAACGGTACAGGCGGGCCTGCGCCTCGACCATCACAACCAATACGGCAATTTTCTGCTGCCACGCCTTGGCCTGCTTTACCGCTTCTCGGAGCAAGTAACGGCCCGCCTCAACGGAGGCTTGGGCTACCGCGTGCCGGTGCCGTACGTAAACGAGTTAGACGAGCGAGACTATCCGCAAGTACAACCTCTGGTTGGCTTGCACGCCGAACGGTCCACGGGTCTGAACGGCGACGTAAACTATCAACGTACCTTTTCGCCCACCTTCACTCTCACCTTAAACCAAGGCTTCTTTTACACCCGCATCAACGACCCGTTGATACTATCGGAACCCACGGCGGGCAGCGGCGCGGGCCTGTCGCCGCTGTATTGGTTTAATGCGGCACGGCCCGTAGTGAGTGAGGGCACCGAAACCTATATGCGCCTGCGCGCCGATGCAACCGAACTGTATTTGGGGTACGTGTTTACGTATGCACGGCGCCGCTACGACGCCGTGAACCCCAATGTAGAGCTGGCGGCTCGCCACAAGCTGGCAGCAGTGGCCACGCAGGAGTTTTCGGAACGTTGGGCCGCGGGCATTGAAGCCAGCTACACCGGCCGCCAATATCTTTCCGATGGGCGCCAAACGCCGGGCTATCCTATTGTGGCCGCTTTAGTCCGCTACCATCAGGGCCCTTTGATTTTGGTGCTCAACGGCGAAAACCTGTTCGATTACCGCCAGACTCGCCGCGAAGCGGTCGTGCTAGGCTCACGCCTCAACCCTGATTTTCCTCAGCTTTGGGCGCCCGTGGAAGGCCGGGTCATCAACCTGTCAGCTACGGTTAGGTTTTAGGGCTTAGCTGCTAGTTTCTTTTCATGCTTCCCGCTGCCGCAGGGCCTCAAATGTGAGGATGGCCGTGGCGGTGCTTACGTTCAGCGAGTCGATGGCGCCACGCATGGGGATGATGATGGTTTGGTCGCAGGCCTGCATGAGCTCGGGCGTCAGACCGTCGGCTTCGGTGCCCATTACGAGAGCGGTCGGACCCCGGAAGTTGCAGGTGGTGTAGGGCACAGCCCGCTCGGTGAGAGCAGCAGCGTAGGTGCGAATGCCATGCTCCCGGCACCAGGCAAGTAGCTCGGCACGCGTGGTGGCCACGGTTGGCACCGTGAAGCTGCACCCGATGCTGGCCCGAATAGCATTGGGGTTGTAGAGGTCGGTGCGCGGGTCGCAGACGATAACGGCGGTGGCTTGCGCAGCATCGGCAGTGCGCAGAATGGCGCCTAGGTTGCCGGGCTTTTCCACCGACTCCAATACCAGCAACAACGGCGCGGCAGGCAGTGGTAAGCTAGCCAGCGTGAGCCGCGGTGGCCGCACCAAAGCCAGCACCCCGTCGGAACCTTCGCGGTAGGCTACCTTCTCGAACACTGCTTTCGACACCTCGAACCACTCGGTCGGGCCTGCGCCAAGCAACGCCCGCAACTCTTGCATCTGCGCGTCGCCCGCTAACTCCCGACATACAAACAAGGCCGTAACGGCCACGCCGGCACCGTGCGCAACGGTTAGCTCCCGGTGCCCTTCAATAATAGTGAGGCCTTGCTCGCGCCGTTCCGACGACTTCTGCTGCAAGCGCAGCAAGTTTTTGATGCGCGGATTCTGAGGGCTGGTGATAAGGTCGGGAGCGGACATGGAGGCAATGCAAACAAAGACGCACGAATGAGGCGAAGATACGAGTGGTAGGACGAGCAACATTACGGGGTAGGGCCGTTGCGTGTGCGTTAGCTCTACTCAGGGCTCGAATTAGCTGTGGCTAGCGGCACAAACTGTGGCTTTAGGCACTTGGCGGGCTCGACGCTGCACCACGTCTTCTTTGCTTATCGGGGCCTCTAGGCAACGGTTTACGAGCCGGCTCAACCGTTACTCTGGCAAGCCCGTAAGTGCTCTGACTTAAGTTCATGGTTATTCTTCGATGCGTTTAAAGCTCAATACCAAAATAATTCTGGGCTTTAGCCTTGCCCTGTCTGTTCTGCTGCTTACGTCCCTGGGGGCTTATAAAAGCATCCAGCAATTGTCGTTTTACACCCGAGAGGTGCAGCATACCAACCAAGTGCTCCGATACACCTCGGATTTGCGCCTCCGCATCCGGGACGCGCAAATGTCGGTGCGGGGCTTCTTGCTCATCGGCGACAACAACTACTTACTGGCCTTTCGCGACGGATTTCAGGCGGTTCGGGTGGATTTGGATTCGTTGCAGGAACTCACCCGCGACAACCCGGAGCAGCAAAGCCGCCTCGACACGCTCCGGCGGTTGGTAGGCCAAGAAAAGTCGTTTCTGCGCCAATGGACCGTCCTGCCTCCCTCGCCAGAGGCCGCGCGCGATTTGGTGATAGCCGACCAAAACAACCTCAACCAGTTAAACACATTACTTGTGCGGCTGCGCACGTCGGAGGAAGACCTCTTGCGCAACCGGATGCAGTACCAGGATTTCTATCAGAACACAACTCCCTTCGCCATTATCGTGGCGGCGGTACTGGCCATTATGATTGTGCTGTGGCTGTTTCTGAAGATTTCGCGCGAGCTAAAAGCCAACCAGCTCCTGCAAGAGGAACTAACGCGGGTAAACGAGGACACAACCCGCCGTATCGATATTATCGAGGAACTGGCCGAACGAGTGGTGCAGGGCGACTACACCGTGAAAATCCGCAGCGAAGAGCAGCAAGACAGCCTCGGCAACTTGGCCACCTCGCTCAACCGGATGACCCAAACGCTGGAAGAGAACTTCACGACCCTGAAAAACCGCAACAAAGAACTCGACCAGTTTGCCTACGTGGCCGCCCACGACTTGAAGGCGCCACTCCGGGGCGTCACAACGGTATTGAAGTGGATTGAAGACGAGTTGGCGAGCGAGATAAGCCAACAGATGCGGCAGTACCTAGACATGATGAAAGGCCGCCTAAGCCGGCTGGAGGACCTCATCAACGGACTGTTGGCATACGCCCGCGCTGGCCGGGCCGACCAAGCCGAGGTGCAAGTAAACGTCGATCAGTTGGTGAGTGAAGTAACCGAAATGGTAGTTCCGGCGGGTTTCCAGGTGCTCCGCCCTGATCCGCTGCCTTCTTTTCTAACCGACCGCCTGAGCTTGGAGCAGGTATTCACCAATTTAATCGGCAACGCCGTTAAGTACCATCACCAGCCAACCGGCACCATCACCATCGGGTGCCGCGACGTCGGGCGCTGCTACGAATTTCGGGTGCAGGACGATGGCCCGGGCATTGCCCCAGAATACCACGACAAGATTTTCCTGATTTTCCAGACCCTCCGTGACCGGCACACCGCCGAAAGCACCGGTATTGGACTAAGTATCGTTAAGAAGATCATCGACGAGCAAAAAGGCACTATCCACGTCGAATCGGCAGTGGGCCAGGGTGCCACGTTCGTCTTCACCTGGCCGAAATAGGCGACTTGCAGAGTTGTGCTACTGGTATGTTATCAGAGGCAGTTGTACTCGCACCGTCCCCATTTCGTATTTCACCACCTTACCACCCCCCTATGCGCTCAGTACTGCTTGTTGAGGACGATTTTTTTGACACCATGACCGTCAAAAAGTCTTTCGAAAAATTTAATATTCAGCACCAGCTCTACACCGCCTTCAACGGCTTGGAAGCGCTGGACTTGCTGCTCGGCACCAACGGTGTAGAGCCGATTCAGCCCCTTCCCGAAGTGATTTTGCTGGACTTGAATATGCCCAAGATGAACGGCCACGAGTTTCTGGCTGAAATCCGCAAGTACCCGGACTTATCAACTATTCCGGTGTTTGTCACGACTACTTCGGTGCTGGATGTTGACCGGCTGAACGTGCAAAACCTAGGCGTGAATGGCTACATTTTGAAGCCGCTGGATTTTGAAACCGCCGCCGATATGGTTGACAGCATGAGTTTGTTGGAAAAGCTTCTAAAATAGAACAGCAGATGGCTTAGAAGGCACGGGATGCACGTTTTTGCAAGTCAACCATTACTTTCATCTCGTCATATCCCTTCTCGCTTTCTTAGTCATGATGTACCGTTCGGTTTTGGTGTTGCTGAGCAGCTTTTCCTTGTTGCAATCTGTTGCGGCACAGGCCCAGGAAGGCCCGCGCCAGCTCAACACGCTGCCTACGCCCACTGCCCAACCTGCCACTCCTGACACCACGCGCCGTGCCGCGCCCCAAACCGCGCCGCGCCAATTAGCTGCCCCGCCTGTTGTGCCTGAGGCGGAGCGGCAGCAACAGCAGCAACGGGGTGCTTTGCCACCCGCTAATACCACGCGCTTTGCCATAGGCCTGAAGAGCGGGCAAGTTTACCAAGCCTACGACGTCGTCATCAAGCAGCCTCTTATTGGCCGGTCTTTTCTGCTAGCCGATGGGCAGCAACGGTTCGATCTGGACCAAGTGCGCTACTACGAAGACGAAACCGGCTTTTATGTGCGCACCACCCTGCCGGGCCGCTCGTCGCGCGAAACCACGCTCCGCCGCGACCGAGTAGGCCGGCTTAGCCTGTACTCTATCACGAGTACGCAGTATGCTGGCAACGGCTTTGGCAGCCCCTACGGCTACGGGCGCTACGGCGGATTTGGGGGGTTTGGTAACCCTTACGGTTACGGCGGCCCTGTGTACCGCACCACCAAAACCGAATACTTCAGCAAGGACAATGGCCCCATCGAAGATTTGAACCTGCGCAACCTGATGTTGGCCACCGCCGACAACCAGACCTGCACCAATCTGTTGCTTCAAGCCCGCCAATACCAACGGTACACCACCCTGAGCTATGTTGCGGGCGGCGGTTTGATGGTGGCCGGGCTTATTGCAAGCTTGAATTCCGATAAAAGCAACGGAGCAGTCATTTCACCTCTGGTCTACGGCGGTATCCCTTCCTTATCGTTCCCTTGGTGTTGGGTGGCAAAAGCCAGAACAACATGCGGCAAGCCATCAGCATCTACAACCGAGGTCTGTAGCAACAGAATCTGACTCCTGAACAGAAAACTTCCGTTTCGCCTCATGCTACGTGTAGGCAACTAGCTTCCTAAGGAGGCCTGACAGAATAGTCAGGGCTTGAGGTAGCGGAAGTGATTAACAGTCCAGCTCCTTGGTTTCTGGTTGCAATCTGGGCTGCTGTTACTATCAACTGGTTTTGCAGAAACGGCTTGTGTGAAGCACGTATTTTTCGTGTCCGTATTTTCCGCAAAGCAGGGCAACATCGCCATTCCTTGCCTATGCGTATGGCACTCATTTACAGAATTTTACTTGAGTATATCAAGTGAAAAGTGACGAGTTGCAAACGTAGTAAACGGCAAGCTGCACAGAAACGTCGGAACTGAGGAGGCGTAAGAAATACACAGCCATTATCTACCCTTGGCTGCTTGTTCCTCCCACCTTACTTCCCTTGCTATGTTCGACAAACTAGAGACCCTCGACGACCTGTTCGAGATGCAACTCAAAGACCTGTACAGCGCCGAAAATCAATTGGTGAAAGCCTTACCGCTGATGGCAGAGGCCTCGAAAGACGGACGTTTGCGGCGCGGGTTTGAGCGCCACTTGCACGAAACCGAAAAGCAAGTAGCCCGCCTCGAACAAATTGCGAAAGACCTGGACCTGGACATTAGTGGACACACCTGCAAAGCCATGGAAGGCCTGATTGCCGAAGGCCAGGAAACCATGTCGGAGAATGCTACTCCAGAGGTGATGGATGCCGCCCTGATTGCTTCTTCTCAGCGTATCGAGCACTACGAAATCTCGGGTTACGGCACTGCGGCCCACTTCGCTGAGCGTTTGGGGCACACCAAGGCTGCCGATCTATTGCGGCAGAGCTTAGAGGAAGAACAGCTCACCGACACCAAGCTCAACGAACTAGCGAAGAACTACATCAATCAAAAAGCCGAATCCGATTCTGAATAGCCCACCACTTGCGCCTACAGAAGAGGCCACAAACGTCGGTTACACACGGGCGGTTGTGGCCTTTTTGTTTACGACGGCTACTTCCGTCTTGAGGCAGTTGGAATAGCTGCAATTAAGAGTACGGAGCGGTAAAATCAGCGTAAGCCGCAAAGTGAAATCAGCATTTCCCCTTACTGTAGTGGCTAGCCAGTTCGATAGTTTTGCTTTTAGTGCCGGCATGTGTCGTTGCTAGAGGTTTCTGATGGCACATTTCACAGCGTATAGCAAGCAAACCCAAGGAAATATAGGCGTGAGCCTACGTGGGCAATGCGCTGATGCGGCAGCTGCTCTGCAGTTAGAAGCGGCCATCAAAGCAGCTACTACCAATGGAAAGGCGATAGTCTGGATTGACTGCCAGCGCCTAGAACCCATGACCTGGCAAGGACAACGGGCCATTCTTAATGCCGACTGCTTTGCCCGCACCACCGGTGTAGTACTGCAATGGTGCGGTATGCCAGAGGCCGTGTTAGAGCAACTTGCGGCCAGCGGGCTCAGTATGCTCCTACACCTACAACCGGCTGCTCACTACCAAGGACCCCGAGAATTGCTACAAGACACCTTGCCCCTTTCCACCAACCCCAAATTCCCCCAAATGTATGAGTGTGCAAGCGCCGACTCCGGCTAGCGAGGTTCATATTCACCGACAACTCCGACGGCTGCGCCACTTAAACTGCCGTCGGCATTCTATTGATTCCCTGACGGGCCGGGTCCGTCAGTTGCTGGCTAGTTCTGCCGTGCGCTGTTTGGAGTTGCCCGCCGGCACGCTTGTGTACCGCGGTGTGGCCTGCCAAGAGCCGCCGGAGCGAATCAGTGACGTCTCCTATCCGCCGTCCGAGCGGATAGCCCACGACCAACGCGCCAACCGCGCGGGGGTGCCTATGTTCTATGCCAGTGCCACTTGGCACCCGCCCTTCTTCGAGGCCGGTGTAGAGCCCAACGACCAAATTTTGATTACGCGCTGGATTACTCGGCAGCCGCTCCGGCTCGTTAGCTTTCATGCTGCCGACCAATGCACCGACAACCCGCATTCCGACCGAAACCAGGCGCTTCGCCAGGCAATAAACCAACTTCCCTCAGCAGTGCGCCCCACGGCCGCTTTCTTGACGAAGGCATTCACGCGGAACGTAACAGAGGATAAACACCATGACTACCGCCTGTCAATTGCTATAGCCGAAGCCTGCGAATTAGGCAGCACTTTCGATGGCCTACTATATCCGTCGGCAGCCATGCCTTCGCTGGCGCACAACTTAGCTTTGCACCCCAGCTGCATCGATACGGGCAAGCTGGAACTACAATACGTCGAGCATTTGCGCGTCAACCATGTAGGAACCGAAACCCTGGACGTGCACTCGCTGGATTTTGCCAATAGCTACGACAGCACAGGCCGTTTGCAGTGGCTAGGGCAGCCCGGCAACTGGTTGCTACGCGAAGGTGGTACCGTGACTGCATGCAACTTCGCGGCAGCTAAAGCAGCAAAACAATAAACAATAGCACGTGTGCAGCCCGCCTTGGCAGGAGTACTGGAGTAAATACCAGCGCTCCTGCCAAGGCGGGCTTATTTGTGGGGCAATGGGAAAAAAGCGCCTCCAATTTTCCGAGAGACTCGTGGTAAGAAGAGGCTTGACTAGTTACTGCTGCTTGGGATATACCCGCATCCTCTCCGGGTTTATACGCTGAAATTACGTGTTTTTACTGCGTCTGACGCATTAAAACCGGACGTATAGAATAGTGTACCGGTAAGGACTAGGAACCCTTGCCTGCCTGGAACGCGCACCCCTACTCCTCTCTTTCTCGAAGCTCGAATCATGGACAAATCTCCTGCCTACGACCCTAGCCAGGCCGGCAAAACCGATCAGCAAACGGCCAGCAACAACGTACCCAAAAGCGGTGAGCGGCCCGATCAGGGGTCAGCCCCCACCAGTGACAATTGGAGCACCTCCCCGGATCGTAAGTCGATGGACGAGCGGCCAATGGAGGCCCCCGATACGTTAGGCGCCAAGCACAAGCACCCGATTCTGGCGCAACCCCCGGAAGAATTCACGGGCCTGCACCTCAGCAAGCCCGCCAAAGTAGCGGCGGGCGTAACGGCGGTGCTCAAATCCGGGGCGTTTGCTTTCAGCGAAGACGGCCCGGTCCGCGGCACGCACGCACTGCTTAAGCTCAACCAAAAAGACGGATTCGACTGTTCCTCCTGCGCTTGGCCCGACCCCGATGACCACCGCTCGGTAGCCGAATTTTGCGAGAACGGTGCCAAAGCCACGGCTTCTGATGCTCAGTCTGACCCGGTAGGGCACGAATTCTTCGCCAAGCACAGCCTAGCAGACTTGTCGCGCATGACGGACCGTGACTTGAACAACGCCGGTCGTATCACGCACCCCATGGTGCTGCGGCCCGGTGCCACGCACTACACGCCTATTTCGTGGCCTGAAGCCTTCGATTTAGTTGGTCAGGAACTAAATGCGCTGAACTCCCCCAACGAGGCCATTTTCTATACCTCGGGCAAAGTACCCAACGAGCCGGCATATTTATATCAGCTCTTCGTGCGGCAGTTTGGCACCAACAACCTGCCCGACTGCTCGAACCTGTGCCACGAAAGCAGCGGTGCGGCCTTGAGCAATACCACAGGCTTGGGCAAAGGCTCCGTTACGCTCAACGACATCTACGACGCCGAAGTCATTCTCATCATTGGGCAGAACCCTGGCACCAACCACCCACGCATGCTCACGGCTTTGCAAAAGGCCAAGAAAAACGGCGCCAAAATCATCAGCATCAACCCGCTGCATGAGGCGGGCCTATTGCACTTCAAGAACCCGCAGGATTTTATGAATCCGCTCAAGGCCCTCGGGACCTTGCTCGGCGACGGTACGCCCATCACCGATATCTACCTGCAAGTGCGCATCAACAGCGACCAGCTCGTGATGCGCGGCATCATGAAGTGTCTGCTGGAAGCGGAGGCCCTCAACCCCGGCCAAGTGCTCGACCACAATTTCATTACGAGCTACACCACGGGCTATACGGAGCTATTGGAAACGCTCAATAATACTAGTTGGACTGACATTGAGGAAGCCAGTGGCATCACTAGAGCGCAGATTCAGGAGGCTGCTAGCTTGATAGCCCGCCATAAAAAAATTATTACCTGCTGGGCCATGGGCCTTACGCAGCAGAAAAACGGCGTGTACACCATTCAGGAGATTACCAACATGCACTTCCTGATGGGTGCTATTGGCATTCCGGGCGCGGGTCTTTGCCCGGTGCGCGGCCACTCCAACGTGCAAGGCGACCGAACCATGGGCATTTGGGAACGGCCCACCGATACCTTCCTCGACTCGCTGGCGAAGGAGTTCAACTTCGAGCCGCCGCGCGAGTTTGGGTGGGATGTGGTGGAAGCTGTGAAAGCTCTGCACGACGGCAAAGTCAAGGTGTTTATGGCCATGGGCGGCAATATGCTCTCGGCCTGCTCCGATACCGAGTTTGTAGCTGAGGGCATGCGCAAACTGCGGCTATCAGTGCACGTCACTCCGAAGCTCAACCGCGGCCACCTCGTCAACGGCGAAATGGCCCTACTGCTCCCCTGCAAAACCCGCATCGACATCGACATGCAGAAGTCGGGTCAGCAATTCATGACTTGCGAAAACTCGATGGGGGTAGTGAGCATGAGCAAAGGCGTGCTGGAACCCATATCCGACCAGATGCTGAGCGAGGTAGCCATTGTGTGCGGCATTGCTATTGCCACCCTAGGCGAGCGGACCACAGTAGATTGGGTTGGCTGCACCGAAAACTACGACCTCATTCGTGACTACGTAGCGCGCACCATTCCTGGTTTCGAAGACTTCAACCAGAAGGTGCGGCACCCCGGCGGTTTCTACTTACCCAATGGCCCGCGCGAACGGAACTTCACTACCGAAAACGCCAAGGCCAACTTCACTAGCACGCCCTACGAGAAACATGTGCTGGAACCCGGCCAGATGGTGCTCATGACCATTCGCTCGCACGACCAGTTCAACACCACCGTCTACGACTACAACGACCGGTACCGAGGCATTCGTGGCGAGCGGCGCATCATCTTCATGCACCCAGAAGACATGGTCGACCGCGGCATCAAGGAAAAAGGGCTGGTCAATATCACCAGCCACTTCCTAGATCAGCAGCGCCACGCCGAGAAGTTTATTGCCATTCCCTACGATATTCCGAAGGGCAACTGTGCTGTGTATTTCCCCGAAGGCAACGTGTTGGTGCCCATTGGTAGCGTGGCCTACAAGAGCAACACGCCTACCTCCAAATTTGTGGTCGTAACCGTGGAGCGGGTGGAAGTACCTATTGGTACTACTACAGCATCTAGCCAAGTGGCTGTGCCTGCATAGCGTGTGTTTTGAGGCGAGTAGCAGGCCGAAAATCATCCCTAACAAAATAAGATCATTCCGGTTTTTACTCGCCTCGAAATAACATAATCTTATGTATTACTTTAAAGCATATACATCTTTCTATGTAAAGCTGACAGACACGAAACCATCGTAACAAACACGTAATTCCATACCAATAAACACGTAATTAATCTTTTATCTAAAGTGGTAGCGGCGCAGTGGCCGTACATCAATTCATGTTTCACACTAGATGCACTAAACCGCTATGACCAAGCTTCTCCTTCCCCCAGAGCCGGCCGATAAACCGACCTCTACTTCCCGCCGTTCATTTCTGCGTTACTCCGGTGCTACCATGGCAGTTGGTGGCCTTCTACTAGCTGGTTGCGACGACGACAGTGAGAGTGGCAGCAACCGCATCGATGTAGGCTCAGGCGACCCTGGTATATTAAATTATGCCTACGCACTCGAGCAGCTAGAAGCAGCCTTCTATGCTGCAGTAAAAGGAGGCGCGTATTACTCAGGTGCCCCAGCTTCTGAAAAGCAAATCTTTGATGATCTGGCGCTGCACGAACAGATTCACGCAGATTTCTTTAAAACAGCTCTAGGTAATGGTGCTATAAAAGCATTGGAGCCGGATTTCAGCACTATCAACTTTGGGGATAAGAACAGCGTGCTTACTGCTGCTCAAGCCTTTGAAGATTTAGGAGTAGCTGCATATAATGGAGCTGGCCGCTTTATTACCGCTCCTGGTTATTTGGTGGTAGCAGGTAAAATTGTATCGGTAGAAGCCCGGCACGCAGCACTTATTCGTGACTTGCGCGCGTACAACTCGTTCGTAGACAACGATGTAGTGGATTTGTTCACGCCATCCGGTAGCGCTTCAACTCCTGGTGTAGGCAATGGCACTGGTTTGGAAAGGTCTAAGCGACCAGCTGAGGTAGTAGAAACCGCTAATCAGTTTCTCAAGGAAGGCTCTAAGATTAGCGCCAACAGTTTTAAATAAGCTGGCTTTAGCTGGTCTTTTCACTACAAATCGTCTTTTCCATCATGGATTTATTTAAACTAATCAAGGAAATCGAGCAGGTTGATCCTGAGATCTACGATCGTCTCGACTCGCGTCGTCGCGTATTCAAACACTTTGGCATGGCTGGCAAAGCCGTAACGGCTGCTGTGCTGCCAGGCTTAGTAAGCGGTATCTTCCAGCGTGCATATGGACAAGGCACAACCCTGCCAGCTGATGTCGTTGCTGTATTGAATTTGGCTCTAAGCTTGGAATACTTAGAGTTCTACTTTTACGATAGTGGCCTGAAGGCTAATAACCTGATTCCATCTGCTGATCGGCCTGCTTTCGAAAAGATCCGTAATGATGAATCGGGTCACATCAAGGTTTTGAGAGGTGCTTTAGGTTCGCTTGCCATTGCTGATCCAGGGCGTGGTGCCTTCGACTATAGCGGAGGTCGCAACCCAGTGCCACTGGTAGGCGACACGGCAGTAGGCAATGGACCGTTCAAAACGGTATTCACGGCCTATCCTATTTTCTTGGGTGTGTCGCAGTCGTTCGTAGATACTGGTATCCGTGCTTACAAAGGCGGTGCACCGGTACTTATGACTAATAAAGACGTGCTTGAAGCAGCTTTGAACATTCACTCGGTTGAGGCGCGGCACTCCTCGCACGTGCGTACTATCCGCCGGGGCATCACAAACGTGGCCAACCCTACGGCACCTATGAACGCACAGCCGAAAAGCTGGGTCTCGCTTCTTGACAATGGTGGCCCTTCTCCGGATACAAATCCGTCAACTAGACCAGTATATGATGCTGGCACCCCAGCTTCTAGTTCAGACCCGTTAGCACTTGTTTATCCAAAGGAAGACAACGTTACGCACTTAGGTGTAACTATTCCGGGTAATGCTACTGCTGCGTCAGAAGCTTTTGATGAGCCTCTTGATGCTGTTTCGGTTAAGAATATTGCCCGCAATTTTGCTGTCCTCACCAGCGGCTTGTTCCCTGCCTAATTTACCAACTAAAGTAGGCGGCTTACAGGATTAGCCGCTTGCTAACTCATACAGCCTCAGTTTGTGCGTACCTCGGTACGCCAGACTGAGGCTGTTTCCTTACCTACATCTCCCACCTCGACACTTGTAACCCTGGAGCGCTCTTGGCGTCTACACACCTCCCACCTGACAGCAGAATTCTATGAGCAAGTACGCCATTGTAGTGCACGGCGGTGCCGTAACCATGAAGCCCGGACAACTAACGCCCGAAGAGGAAGCGCACCAGCGCGAAGGACTAAGCCAAGCCGTCCAAGCGGGCTGGCAGGTGCTTCACGAAGGTGGCACGGCTCTCGATGCCGTAGAAGCAGCCGTTACCAGCCTCGAAAACAACGAGCACTTCAATGCCGGGCGCGGCAGCAGCCTCACCCAACAGGGCGAAGTGGAAATGGACGCCAGTATCATGGACGGCAGCAACCTTAGGGCGGGCGCCGTAAGCAGCGTCAAGTACGTAAAAAACCCCATTCAGCTGGCTCGTGCCGTGCTCGAACAAGGCTCCCCGGTGTATTTGACAAGCGAAGGAGCTATTGAATTCGCGTTGAAGCAAGGACTGGACTTGGAAGCACCTGACTACTTCAAAACCGAGAAAACGCGCAAACAGTGGGTGGAACTAGTGCAGCAAGCCCAAGGCGAACCTCAGCAGCAAGATACTGTCGGAGCCGTTGCGCTCGACCAACACGGTAATCTGGCGGTGGCTACGAGCACCGGTGGCATCGAAGGGCAACTCAAAGGCCGCGTCGGGGATAGCCCGGCCATAGGTGGCGGTAGCTACGCCAGCAACGATGCTTGCGCCGCCTCCTGCACCGGCGACGGCGAGGTGATTTTGCGAGGCGCTTTGGCGCACGAGGTGTATGCGCTAGTTAAGTACAAGGGCTTGCCTATTGCGGAAGCCTGTCGCGAAGCCATTGCCTTGCACGACGAGGAGTTGCAAGGCGACAAAGGCATTATTGGCGTCGATACAGAAGGCAACATAGCGTTGGAATTCAATAGCAACGTAATGCGCCGGGCGTACCGCATAGGCGAGGAAGAACCTGTAGTAGCTATATGGCGCGACGAATAGAATTATCAGGCATTTGGGAAGTTGTCAAGTGCTAGTTTGAGCGTCTTATTTGATTTAGTCTCCACTTGCCCTAGCGTCTCGCGTGTATAACCTGTATTGGCAACACTAGTGAAATTCCTTCATACCGAGGTAAATCGTCAAGCATACTAGTATTATATACAGAGGCATTATCATGCTGAGCACAGTGCAACGAAGTCGAAGCATCTCGCAGGTTATGTTGCACTGCTAACCGTCATGCTGAGCGTAGCCGAAGCATCTCGCTAGTATAGTAATCACTACTTCTGTGTCAGCACGCGAGATGCTTCGACTACGCCTCCGGCTCCGCTCAGCATGACAGACAATGCCTCCTTTAACGTCAGCACGCGAGATGCTTCGGCAATCTCAGCATGACCAATATACTTTGGCAACGATTCGAGCGAGATGCTTCGGCTCCGCTCTGCATGACGATACTCATTCCACCGTCCGTACGTTTGCTGCTTCGGTGAGTGGACGCTGGATCAAGCATGATGCTGAGCTTGGCAACTGGCAACCTACTATTGCGTAGGCTAAACTGTGCCTTCCCTCAGAGCCCCCGACACCACGTTTGATAGCCGCCAGCAGAAAGCTTTGCTGGTGCATGACCGTTTGTGCGCCGAATACGGAGCGCCGTTTCCATTTTTCAGCACCAAAGACCCGCTGAGTGAGTTAGTTAGTGTCCTGCTTTCCCACCGCACCCGCAATCAAGATTCGCACCGCGCCTACCAGCAGCTTGTGGCTCGTTTCCCGACCTGGGAGCAAGTGCGCGACGCCCCCACCGAAGAAGTGCAGGAAGCCATTAGCCCGTGCACGTGGCCCGAACAAAAGGCACCCCGAATTCAGGCGGTACTACGCGAAATCAGTGAGCGGTGCGGCGGCCCCTGCGACCTAACTTTTCTGGCCGAAAAATCGGTGCCGGAGGCGCGGGCTTGGCTGGAATCTATTTCGGGAGTTGGCCCCAAAACCAGCGCCGCGGTGCTGCTATTCAGCAAGCTGCGCATTGCGGCCATGCCCGTCGATAGCCACCACCACCGTGTTGCCCAACGCCTAGGGCTTATTGGGCCGAAAGTAGGAGAAGGTGCCGCCCACGCGCTACTTGCCGCTTTGCTGCCGCCTGATTGGGATGCGCAGCAGGTCTACGACCACCACGAAGCGTATATGTACCACGGCCAAAAGTGCTGCTACTTTCATACGCCCGCTTGTGGCCGCTGCGTCGTGCTTGATCAGTGTCCTTTCGGTCAAGAGCGAGTGAGTGTGAAAGTGTGAATAAGTGAGTTGCGCCGACAGCTGAATAATGGCTTACCAAGCTCATATTCTTTTCCTATACTTGTCCACCACCTCACTCCTACTTGCAACTACCATGAAACCGACCTACGGTGTACCAGCGCTGCTTTCTTTTTTCATTCCCGGCTTAGGCCAGCTCATTAAAGGACAGATTCTGAAGGCTTTTCTGATCTGGGCCGTAGGGGGCGTCGTGGGATTTTTGCTGGCCTGGACTCTAATTGTGCCCTTCGTTATTTGGGCTTGGAACGTGTACGACGCCTATAACGACCCCGCCTAACCGGTTTCTGCTGCCAGTGCCTGTTGTTCTTCACCTCAAAGCCAAGCCCAACGCCCGTGCTAACCAATTGCTGGTAGGCCCCGATGGCAGCCTGACCGTGCGCTTACAAGCCCCTGCCCACGATGGCAAAGCCAATGCGTGCCTGCTGAACTACCTCGCTCAAGTATTCGAGGTCAGCAAATCCACTATTACCCTCGTAACGGGTCATACCTCGCCTTTCAAGAAAGTGGCCATTGAAGCCATAGACGAACCCAAACTGCAAATGGTACTTGCGCAGTTTCAAACGGCGTAGCAAATAAATGGGTACCTGATGTGTGGGACGTTGGCGAGTAAACAAATACCCTATTAGCTATCCGCTTAAGGCTTAGGAATCTGTAAACTCAGGCACATCCCAAACACAACCTGAAGCACAGCTTGCGTATAACCCGCCAACATGTGGGCCATAATGGTGCGCAGCTTCTCCTTTTGCACATGACGTTTCCTACTTGGATGATGGCGGGGTTCTGGGGTTTGGTCTCGGGGTCGGCGCTGCTGCTAGGCGCGGCGCTTGGTTACTTCGCCCGTGTGCCGCAACGGTTGATTGCCGCTATTATGGCCTTTGGCAGTGGGGTACTGATTTCCACGCTTTCTCTGGAGCTAATGGAAGAAGCCTATAAAAAAGGCGGCTTCAATTCCACTGCTACTGGCTTTGTAGGGGGCGCAGCGGTCTACACGCTCGCCAACTGGCTACTGGCCCGCTATGGAGCCAAGCACCGCAAACGTTCTGGCAACCAGCAAAAGCAGGAGCTTGCCTCCCAGGAACAAGCAACTGGCACCGACGAAGCCGATAACGGCATGGCTCTAGCCATTGGCGCCCTGCTCGACGGTATTCCAGAAAGCATTGTCATCGGGCTGAGCATGTTGGCAGGAGGCGCGGTAAGCATGGTAGCCGTGGTAGCCATTTTCCTTTCCAACCTACCTGAAGGGCTATCGAGTGCAGCGGGCATGAAGAAAGCAGGCAGGTCGGCGAGCTACGTTTTGCTGCTGTGGACCGGCATTGCGGTTATTTCGGGTATTTCATCGTTGCTAGGCTACACCTTGTTTAGCGGCTTCCCCGACGAAGTAATATCCGCCACTATGGCCGTATCGGCCGGCGCCGTGCTAGCCATGATTGCCGATACTATGATTCCGGAAGCTTTTGCCGAAGCTCACAACTTCACGGGCCTCATTACGGTACTCGGATTCCTTGTTTCCTTCTTCCTGAGCAAGATGGATTAAGGCCAGACAGTTTCTGCGCCGTCTAATTTATAAGCAGCAAAATATTGCGGCCCCATTATCGTACGTTATCCTCGAAATCATGAACTTTGAACTGTTGTGTTCGAGGGGCTGATTTTCTTGTTCCACCCATATAATACGCTTACCAATTAGCATTTTATTTATGGCTATATCGCCTGATCCGTCTGCTATTCAACCCCTGCTGGACGCTTTATCTTTTTCGCCCGACAACCTGCCGTTGCGCAAGCACGTGGGTGGTTTGCTGCTCGAAGCCAACCGGCTAACCGAAGCCGAAGACTTGTACCGGGCTGGCCTGCGCCAAGTCCCCACCGACACTGATCTGCAATTGGGCTTGGCTAAAACCTATGCTGGCCTGAGCAAAACGTCGGCGGCTTTTGTGGTAGTAGAAGAACTGCTCGAAGCCTCTCCCGACCACGCCCGAGCGCACTTGCTGCACGCTCAGCTGTTGGCCAGCACCAACCAGCTAGTGGCCGCCCGCGAAGCCTACGAAACTGCCCTTCAGCACAACCCCACGCTAGAGGATGCCGAGCTAGCAGCCAAGTTGCGCGAACGGGCCCCGGCTCAACCCGCGCACGGCGGCCCGCCCACGGCGGCGCCTTTCACCAACTCGCCCGTCACGGACGAGCAGGCGCTGTTCGGGGGCCTTGAAAAGCCGAAAATTAACTTCTCGGATGTGGGCGGCATGGAGGCCCTTAAAGAGGAAATCCGGCTGAAAATTATCCATCCGTTGCAGTTCCCCGATCTGTATAAAGCGTATGGCAAAGCAACCGGCGGCGGCTTGTTGCTCTACGGTCCGCCCGGCTGCGGCAAAACCTATTTGGCCCGTGCTACGGCCGGCGAGGTAAAGGCCTCGTTTATCCACGTTGGTATCAACGACATCTTGGATATGTGGCTCGGTAACAGCGAGCGAAACTTACACCAGCTTTTCGAGCAAGCCCGCTTACAAGCGCCCTGCGCACTGTTTTTCGACGAGGTAGACGCCCTAGCGGCCAACCGCCACGACTTGCGCCAAAGCGCGGGCCGCACCGTTATCAACCAGTTCTTAGCTGAACTAGACGGCGCCACCGCTTCCAACGACGGGGTACTGATTTTGGCTGCCACCAACGCCCCCTGGCACCTCGATTCCGCCTTCCGTCGTCCCGGCCGCTTCGACCGAATTCTGCTGGTCACTCCACCCGACGAAGCTGCTCGGGCCGCCGTGCTGGAAGTGCTGCTTCGGGGCAAACCCGTGGCGCCCTCTGTAAATCTGCGCAAGCTAGCTGCCCAAACCGCTGGCTACTCCGGCGCCGACCTACAAGCCGTAGTGGACGTAGCCGTGGAAAACCGTTTGCGTGAATCCATGAAAGCCGGCAAGCCCTTGCCGCTAGAGCAGGCCACCCTGACCGATGCTGCCGGCAAAGTGCGCGCCAGCACCCGCGAATGGTTTGCCACCGCCAAAAACTACGCGCTTTACTCTAATGAAGGCGGTGTGTACGACGACATCTTGGTGTACTTAGGCATCAAGAAGCCCTCGGCGTAGCCGGCACGTTGTATGGACATGGAAACTATCCGCACCGACCGGTGGCAGGAGGCGGTGCAGCAATTATTGGCCGTGCGGCGTCCGGCGCAGGCCGAGCAGTTAGTGCGCCGGCGCTTGGCAACCTATCCGCAGGACGCCTACGCACACGTGCTATTAGCCTTCACGCTTCTTCGGCAGCAACGGGAAACAGAAGCAATAGACGCCGCTGAAAATGCTTTGAGCTTCAATCCGGCCGAAAGTGAAGCGTATTATTTGCTTGCTTTGGCGCTGGCCCGCAAAGGCAAAGTGGAAGCCGCTCAGAACGCTATTCGTCAAGCTCTGCGGCTCAATTCCGTTAGTAGCAAGTACTTGGGCATTCAGGCTTGGTTGCTCAATGCCCTCAATCGGTCATCGGAGGCACAAGCAGCGGCCGAAGCGGGGCTCAGCTACGACCCGACGCATGTAGAATGCTTAACCCAACTCGCAAACGCATTGCGCAATCAGCAGCAATGGTCTTTGTTACAAGCTTGTTTGCGGCAGCTGGTGAAAGCGCACCCCCAATTACCACTGGCACACAAGCTATTAGGGGAAGAAGCCCTACGCCAAGAACACTTTGCGGAAGCGCAAGCACATTTCGAGGCGGTATTGCGGTTAGCACCTGATGAAGCGGATGCTCATAAAGGACTGACTCGTGCGCTACGCTACCAGTTCGGGCCGGGGCGTTTGGCGAGGCGCCTTGATGTGTACATGACCTCTATTTCGGAAGGAACCAAGAAAGGGCAATTGCGTGCTTGGGGTCATTTTCTGCTGATCTGGATTCCGCTTTCCTTATTGTGTGTTCCTATTCTGCTTTTCGTGGGGTTTGAGGCCGTGTACTGGCGCTTGCATCCTCAGGTGCGGCAGTTGCGCAACCGCCCTGCCGATGCTCCGTCTTACTTGCACGAAAGTTTGCATCGCTACGGCACTATTGCTTCTGCTATTCTGCTGGTAATTGCCCTGCTACCGTCCCTGATATGGATTATTTTAAAGTTAGGAGTACCTGAAAGCGCACTAGGACCAGGATTAACAGGAGGGCTTACCGCACTGATAATGGGTATGGGGCAAGCATTGAAGACGGCTACTGATATGCCGCTGCCCACAAAATCGCCAGTAGGCTGGCTGCTGGTGGCTTTTCTGAGCCTAGCCGCGACGCTAGCTTGTACCTTCTCGTCGCTTTTATGGCCCTGGAGTCCACCTGCTTTGCTTCTGTGCAACGGCGTACTCCTTTACTGGCGTATTCGCAGCCTACGGCACGATTCGCCGAATAGTATGGTTGGCTAAGCTTCCGCTATTTCCTTTATTTCTCTATACTTCTATATGGAACAACCCACCTGGCCCGACCGAATCTTACTGCTACTACGCCAGGGGCGCGCCACGCAAGCCGAGCAGGAACTGCGCCGGGCACTGCAAGAAGACCCCGACAATCCGTTGGCGCACGCCTGGCTAGGCATGGCCTTGCTCGATCTGAACCAGGTGGCGCAGGGTCAGCAGGAAATTGAAACGGCTATTGGGCTGGCGCCGGAATACGACTTTGCTTACTACCTGCTTAGCCTAGCCCACCAGCGGCAACAACGGTTACCAGCGGCTCAGCAAGCCATTGAGCAAGCGTTGGCCTTAGACCCTACCGACCCCAATTACCACCATATGTTGGGGCAAATCCGGTTTCAGCGTGGTCAGTGGGAAGGTTCCCTGCGAGCCGCTGAAGCCGGTCTTTACTATGATGCGCAGCACGTCGACTGCCTAAGCTTGCGGGCCCGTTGCCTGGCGCGCTTGGGTCGCCCCACCGATGCCGCCGATTCGCTGCAGCAGGCTTTGCACTACAACCCCGATGATGCCGGCACCCACGCCGATGCCGGTTGGGTAGCCCTCGAAGCCGGTCAGCACCACCTCGCCCTCGACCATTTTCGCGACGCACTGCGCCTACGCCCCACCTCGGAGTACGCCCGAGAAGGATTAGTGGAGGCCCTGAAAGCAAGGTACTGGATTTACCGCGCCTTCTTACGCTTCAGCGTCTGGACTCAAAACTTGAGCGACGGCACGCGCCGCATGATGTTCATTGGCATCTACGTGTTGGTCAGATTCGTGCCATTTCTACTACCTTTTTACTTGCCGCTGGTGTTCATGAGCTGGTTTGCCGACCCTATTTTCAATGGCTTGTTGCAGCTTAACTCCTACGGCCGCCACGCGCTTTCCGACGCGCAACGCCGGCAGGCCCTGGTGTTTATGGGAACTGCCGGGGCCGGGGCCGCTTTGCTCGTTGTGTCCGCGGTTACGGATTTCGCCTGGACTGGTGTGCTCGGCACTAGTTTGTTGATGTCTCTTTTCCCGCTCATGGTAGCTCTACGGCCGGTTATAGCCGAGCGCACCCGCCGTTGGGCTGTTGCCGCGGCCGCCGCGTTGCTGGTGCTAGGTGCTTCGGGAGCAGTTTTGCAGGCACTCCATGTTGCCGGCGACCTTCACAGCGGAATCATGGGGCTTATGACTATTATTTGGGTACTGTTTATGTGGGGCACTGCCTTAAGCTAGAAACAGCTCGAAGTTGTAGCCGCTGACGGTCTTACTATTAGCGCAAAACGAGGTGTATAGAAATGTAAAAGCCGTCAGATCCCCCTCTGACGGCTTTCATGTTCCCTCCCCTACTCACCTGGTTGCCGTTCCGGTTGGCGGAAGCTAGCGCGCAAGTGTTCTATACGCTCTCCTTCGCAACTTCTTTGCGGTAGGTGCGCTCAAAGTCTTCGTCTACATGGTACGTTGACTCCTCGTGCTGGCTCAAGTCGAGGCCTAGTGCTTCTTCCTGTAGTTTCACCCGCAGGCCGAAGAACCGGTCCGTCAGCTTAAGCAAGATCCAAGAACCCACGAACGAGTAAGCTACCACAATCACGAGGCCCAATACGTGGTAACCGAATACCGTGGCCGTGCCGTGTACCAAGCCCACTTTGTCGGCGAAAACACCGGTCAGCAGCATACCTACAATACCACCTAAGCCGTGGCACGGGAACACATCCAGCGTGTCATCAATGGTGGTGCGGCTGTTTTGCCAATGCACGGCCACGTTGCTAATCAAGGCCGCTACTACGCCAATCAATAAGCTCTGCCCGTACGTCACGTAGCCAGCGGCGGGCGTGATGGCAACCAAACCAACTACGGCGCCTATGCAAGCACCCATGGCGCTTGGCTTGCCGCCCCGCACTACATCGGCTAGCATCCAAGCTACCAGAGCGGCCGCCGAGGCCAAGTTGGTATTCACGAAAGCCGTTACGGCCAACTCATTGGCGCCGAGGGCCGAACCGGCATTGAAACCAAACCAGCCAAACCACAGCAAACCTGTACCCAACAGCACATAGGGCACGTTGGGAGTTGAAAACACTGTATTCGTGAGGTGCGTAGCGCGGCGACCCAATACGGTGGCTCCGGCTAAAGCGGCAATACCAGCCGAAATGTGTACTACTGTTCCGCCCGCAAAGTCAAGAACACCCCACTTGCGCAAGAAACCTTCCGGATGCCAAGTCCAATGGGCCAGCGGGCAGTAGATGAACAAGGAAAATAGCACCATAAAGACCAAATAGCCCTTAAAGCGCACTCGCTCGGCAAAAGAACCTGTAATGAGGGCCGGTGTAATGATGGCAAACTTCAGCTGAAACGCGAAAAAGAGAATAAACGGAATCGTGGGCGACAGCAGCGGGTGCGTGGCCGTGCCCACGTTGCGCAGCATAACAAACGTGAGCGGGTTACCGATGATGCCGTGCCAAGAGTCGCCGTAGCTCAGCGAGAAGCCCACGAAGTAAAACACAATGGATATCACGCCCAACGCTACGAAGCTTTGCAGCATGGTGCTGATGACGTTCTTGGGGCGAACCATGCCCCGTAGAAGAACGACAATCCCGGCGTCATAATCAGGACGAAAGCGGTGGCGGTAAGCATCCAAGCCACATCAGCGGCATTGAAAGACCCCGGGGCCGCGGCAGGATGCGCCACATCGACAAAGGCCGAGACTAAGGTCAGGCCAACCAATAGTACCAGGGAGTACAGACTTAGGTTATTGGTTCGCTTGGACGCTGAATTCATAGCAGAAAGTTGAGTTTGACCTAGTTTTCTAAGGCCAAAATAGACAAACACTATGTAAATACTAGCATAACACCCCTATTTTATATCCCTTGAATCATTATTTACTTCTTTTCCTGCCTTAACCTCCTTCAAAATACCTACCATATAAGTAAAATGTAAATGCTGTGAGAATCCACTTTCAATAGATTCCATAACGATGAAAAGCCTTAGTAAAGCAATGCCACTCGTTGAGCCGATGGCACTGCTTTACTAAGGCTTTCGTTACACTAGTTGGGTTGTTTCCCCGTTGAGCCGCTTCTGCGCTACTCTTTGTAGCGGCCCTCCACGTTGTCCATATACTTTTGGCCGGAGCCGGTATTCAATAGCAATATCTGCTCATCGGGTTTCAGCCAACCCGTTTCAAGCAACTGGCGGGCAGCCATCCAAACGGCTCCGCCTTCGGGGGCCACAAACAGGCCTTCCAGTTGCGCTAGTTCGCGCATGCCTTCCAGCATCTGCTCATCGGTGATACTGATAGCAGTTCCTTGCGACTCATCGAGCACTTGTAGCATTAGTTGCTCGCCAAGCGGACGCGGTACGGCCAAGCCGTTGGCAATGGTGGGCTGACCGACGTAGGCGTGGCAGTTGGGCTGATGACCCGCGCGGGTTTCCACCAATGGACAGCAGTTGGCGGCTTGCACTGCTACCATGCGCGGCAGTTTGGCATCAGCAGGAAGCCAGCCAAGGGTTTGCATTTCGCGAAATGCCTTCCAGATGCCGATAAGGCCAGTACCGCCGCCAGCGGGGTAGAGCAACACATCAGGGAGTTGCCAGTTAAGTTGCTCGGCCAACTCGTAGCCCATGGTTTTCTTGCCCTCAAGGCGGTAAGGCTCTTTCAGCGTTGAAACATCGAGTAATTCATTGTTGGCGTTCAGCTCCCGGACGCGGGCGGCGCAGTCGTTGATGAGGCCATCGACGAGGTGTACTTCGGCGCCGTACCAGTAGCACTCCTCTTTAAAGGCTTTGGGCGTGTGGCGAGGCATCACGACCACGGCCCGCAGACCGGCGCGGGCGCAATAGGCCGCCATGGCTACGCCGGCATTGCCAGCCGTCGGAATAATGCAGCCGGTGGCCCCTAGCTCTTTGGCTTTCGAAACGGCCATGCTCAGGCCGCGGGCTTTAAAGGAGCCCGTAGGGTTTTGGCCTTCGTCTTTCAGGCGCAAATCGTGCAGACCGTAGCGGGCACCAAGGCGGCGCATTTCTAGCAGCGGCGTCCAGCCTTCACCCAAGCTGACTTTTTGCGCATCATCGAAAAGCGGCAGCAAAGAACGGTAGCGCCACATCGAGTTTTCGGCGGTGTCGATACCAATAGTGCGCGGCAGGGGTTCGGCTAGGTTGTAGGAGGCCAGCAGAGGCTGCGCGCAGCACTCCGAAACGCGCTGCATCGTGAAGGCTGAGTAGGCGGTGTGGCAGGCGGCGCAGTGCAACTCGTGCAAGCGGGTTGAGGTATCAAGGAGAGTTTTCATGGCGCAGATTTCTACGCAAACCTCCTCGGTTGCTATTCCTTTTACAAACTGCTATTTGGAATAGGCTATTCCATTTTGGAATAGTAGCGCCGGGTGAACTGCACAAAGCTTTTGTAAGGCACATTGTTCTCGGTGCCTTTGCGCTGCACAAAATCGAAGTGTCGTACCAGATTCAGGTCACGGATGCGCACCACTTGCAGTTCGCCAGATTCCAGTTCTTTCAGCACCGCTTGCCGCGGCAGAAAAGCTAGACAGGTATCCACCCGCACGAAATTCTTAAGAGCTTCCGTGCCGCCGAGCCGCACTTTCACTGGCAAGTCGGTTAGCTTGATTTGGCGCGCAGCTAAGGCTTCTTCCAGCACGGCTAACGTACCGGAGCCCGTTTCGCGCAGGGCTACGGGTACTGTTAGCAGCTCACGGGCCGTGAGTTCTTGTTTGTAGATGAGGTTGCGAGGGGAGCACACGGCCACTACCTCGTCGGTGAGCAAGGGCGTGTAGGTGACGTTGCTGACTTTGTGAATGCCCTCGATAATGCCAAGGTCGATTTCGTGCTCTAGCAGCGCCTTCAGGATGTTCTCGCTGTTGCGGTTTTTGAGAGTGAGTTGGGTGTTGGGGTACTTGGCCAAGTAGGCCGATAACACCGGCGGAATAACGTAAAGCGAAATGGTGGTGCTAGCCCCAATCACCATGCGCACCTGCGGCGAGAAGTCGTTGCTGAGTGCCGTGAACTCTTGATGCAACTCATGCTGCAGCTGCTTAGCCAGTAGCAGTTTGCTGTACAGCAGTTCGCCGGCTGGCGTGAGAACTATACTGTTGCCAAGCCGCTCGAACAGGCCAGTCTTGTAATATTCCTCCAGCGCCTTTACCTGCTTGCTCACCGCCGACTGACTCAAAAACAACGTCTGTCCGGCTTTGGTGAAGCTGAGCTGTCGGGCCACTTCCAAGAAGATTTCGTGTGGGTGGGAGAGCATGAGCGCAAAATACTGCCTAGCCAATTTGGAACCCTATTCACCCTCTGCAAATTGAAACAGATAAGGCCTCACAAACCCATAATTGCCGCATACACACCGTTTACTACTTCTGCCATCCGTCGGAAATCCAGGGTGTCGATGGTGTCGGAGGGGAGGTGGTAGTTGGGGTTGCGCAGGAAGGACGTGTCGTTGATCATCAGCGCATCGTAGCCATATTTCCAGTAGTTACGATGATCGGACAGACCGGCTAGCCCCATTTCGGCGGGCAGATTGATGCGCTGCACGTCGATAACGGCTTGGGCTTTCATGAGTTCCTGCACCTGCTGTGTGAAGCCTTCTTGCCCCACGCGGCCTACCACCGTAATGAAGTTGCCGGTGTTGGGGTAGAGCGCGGCGATTTGCTCGTTAGGAAAACGTTGGGAGCCGGGCTCGTCGCGGAAGTAGCCAATCATTTCGTAGCAAAGCATGGCGCGCACGGTCACCTTGGCCTCGTGCAAGGACTTGGCGTGCACGGCGCTGCCCATGTACTCGGTGGCGAAGTAGGGCGGCTCCTCATTGGGGTATGCTACCAGCTCCACGCGGTACTTCTGGTTGGAGCCAAGGTGTTGCAGCAAACGAGCTGTTTCCAACAATCCGGCCACGGCGCTGGCATTGTCGTCGGCGCCGGGCTGGTCGCCGCACACGTCGTAGTGGGCACCTACTACCAAGCGCGGCGCATCAGCCGGCCCAAACCAGCAGATGATGTTGCGGTACTGCCGACCGTCGGCTTTGAAAGGTTGCTCTTCCACGTGGCCGCTTTCCAAACCTAGAAAAACGGCCTTGATATGGTCGGCCGCCGCGTTCAGAGAGTTCAGATTACGGTAATGACGCGCAGGTTGCAGGGAAGTCAGAAACTTCACATCCGCATACAATCGGTTTTGATCGGCACGCATAAGCTGGTGGGGTTGGGAAGTAGAGTGGGTGGAAATAACGCCGCGCTGCGAGTTGTGCTGCTCACAGGCCGCAACACCTAGCACCGCTACGAGCAGTCCGCATACCGCAATTGGGAGAGGAAGCATGCACCATAAACGAGGAAAATAGCAACGTGGCCATGCAAATCTCCCCTACCTTAACAGCGCAGAAACCTCGTGCAACATGGCCCTTTCGTACCAAAGAATTATCGTTAAGATCGGTTCCAACGTCCTCACGCAAGAAGATGGCCTGCCCGATGGGGGCCGCATTCAACACTTAGTGGATCAGATTGCCAGCCTCAAAAAAGAGGGCAAGGAAGTGATTGTGGTATCGTCGGGGGCAGTGGCGGCGGGGCGCAGCTTGGTTTCGGTTTCCGACAAAGCCGATGCCGTGAGCAACCGCCAACTATTGGCCGCGGTAGGCCAAGTGAAGCTGCTGGCTACGTATGCCGAGCTGTTTCGGGCGCACGAACTGGTGTGCGCGCAGGTGCTAGTGACGAAAGAGGATTTCCGGGACCGGCAACACTACCTGCACATGCAAAATTGCTTCCGGGCGCTGCTCCAAAACAACATCATCCCGGTGGTCAATGAAAACGACGTCATCTCCGTTACGGAACTGATGTTCACCGACAACGACGAGTTGGCCGGCCTCGTCGCGTCGATGCTGGACGCCGACGCGCTGCTGATTTTGAGCAACGTAGACGGTATTTTCGACGGCGACCCCAAAGCGCCCGGCGCGCAACTGATTCCGGTAATCGAGCCGACCACGACCAGCTTCTCCGGTTTCGTCACCACCCAACGCTCACAGTTTGGGCGCGGCGGCATGATAACCAAGTGCCACATGGCCCACAAAGTGGCGCAGTTGGGCATTGCAGTGCACATTGCCAACGGCAAAACGCAGAACATCCTGCCCCGCATCCTGAGCGAGGAAGTGGTAAACACCAAGTTCATACCCAACAAAACGGCATCGCGCAAGAAAAAGTGGCTGGCCCACGCCGAAACGGCCGCCAAGGGCGCTGTGCAAATAAATGCCGGTGCCAAAGTGGCCCTCACCACTCCGGGCAAGGCCACCAGTTTGCTGCCGGTGGGCGTGCTAGGCATCATCGGCACGTTCGAGAAGGGCGACATTATCCGGCTGCTCGACGAAGGCAGCAAGCCCATTGGCATTGGCATAGCCGAATACGGCTCTGACAAGGCCCTCGAACGCCTAGGCCTGCAAAACCAGAAGCCGCTGGTGCACTACGATTATCTTTTTTTGAATTCAGAAATCAGCTGAGTTACCTATCAAAAGTACTCCGGCCCCTTCTCCCGATCTTTCCGCTATGGATTTACAAGCCAGCTTCCAAGCCACGCAGGTAGCGAGCCGTACCCTCGGCTTACTCGCGCCTGAAAAGGTGAATGCGCTCCTGCTCGACCTGGCGGCCACCGCCGTTGCGCAGACGCCGTTTTTGCTCCGTGAAAACGAGAAAGACTTGGCCCGCATGGCCCCCGACGACCCGCGCTACGACCGGCTGCAACTCACGGCCGCCCGCCTCGAAAGCATTGCGCAGGACATAGAAAGCGTGGCCGCTTTGCCTTCGCCGCTAGGCAAGGTGCTGCTGAAACAGGAGTTGCCCAACGGCCTACAAATCTCGAAAGTTCGGGTGCCGCTTGGCGTAGTCGGCATTATCTACGAAGCCCGCCCCAACGTGACGTTCGACGTGGTAGCGCTGTGTTTGAAAACCGGCAATGCCTGCCTGCTCAAAGGCGGTTCCGACGCCAGCTTCTCCAACGAAGCCATCATTTCGGTGATTCACGAGGTCCTTTGCCGCCACGATTTACTTCCCTACTGCGCCACCCTGCTCCCCCCGACCGCCAAGCCACCGAAGCCTTGCTTTCTGCCGTTGGCTACGTGGACGTACTAATTCCGCGCGGCAGCCAGGGGCTGATTGAGTACGTGCGCCAGAATGCCAAAGTACCCGTCATCGAAACCGGCGCAGGCATCGTGCACACCTACTTCGACGAAACCGCCGACCTAGCCAAAGGTCGCGCCATCATCGCCAACGCCAAAACCCGCCGCGTAAGCGTCTGCAATTCCCTGGATTGCCTGCTGCTCCATGAGGCCCGCCTCATCGACCTGCCCGCGCTAGCCGCTCCCCTAGCGCAAGCTGGCGTGACTATTTACGCAGATGAGCCCGCCTACGCCGCCCTGCGCGGCCTCTACCCTAGCCAGCTCCTGCAACCAGCCGCGCCCGAACATTTCGGTACCGAGTTTCTGTCGCTGAAAATGGCCATTAAAACAGTAGCCAGTTTAGATAAAGCTCTAGCCCACATTGCCGCCCACAGCTCCAAGCACAGCGAAGCCATAGTTTCCGAGGACGCCGCGCACATCGAGCAATTCCTAAACAGCGTTGATGCCGCTGCCGTGTACGCCAACGCCTCCACCGCCTTCACCGACGGCGGGCAGTTTGGCCTCGGCGCCGAAATCGGCATCAGCACCCAAAAGCTGCACGCCCGCGGCCCCATGGGACTAGAAGAGCTAACCAGCTACAAATGGCTAGTCCGTGGCACCGGCCAAGTGCGGTGACCCCACCCCCGGCCCCTCCCCTTCGGGAGAGGGGCCGGGGGTGGGGTCACACTAATTCCATTAATAGCCTATGTCCTTCCGGCCATAAACCTAGGTTAGCCTCAGAATTGATGTGGCCTAGCGCACCCACGTTCACCAGCCGGCTACCCCACGCTTTGGCAAGTTGCTCTGCCCGCGTCAGCGTCATGTACTGGTCGTTGGTGCTGGCCACTAGGATACTCGGGAATGGCAGTTGCGCCAGTGGTATCGGGCGGAAGTCAGCTACTTCCGGCGGCAAGTCCGGCCGGTCTACATCGGCGGGAGCCACGAATAAGGCGCCAGCTATAGAATGTTGGGTTGTGGCCGCCCAATGCGCGATAGTAGCGCAAGCCAAGCTGTGCGCTACTAATACTACTCCTGGACCGGCCGCCGCTACCGCCGCATCAAGCGTCTGCACCCAATCAGCGCAAACGGGCTGGTCCCAATTATGCTGTTCCACGCGCCGGTAGCCGTAGTGCTGTTCCCAATGGGTTTGCCAATGTTCGGGGCCAGAATTGCCCAAGCCGGGCGCAACGAGGAAGGTAGCAGGCATAAGCACTTTGATTTTCCGACGAATATAGGCTGCTCCCGTATCTTTACTAACCACCGAAGTTCATCTGTGCTATGCCCCCTATCACCAGCTTTTCCCAACTCGATGTCAGCAAAACGTATTCCTACGCTGACTATCTGACGTGGCAGTTTGATGAACTTGTGGAGTTAGTCAAAGGCAAGGTTCGTCGTATGAGCCCGGCGCCACGCCGCGTCCACCAACGAATATCCGGTTACTTCTTTGCCACTACGTATACGCACCTCCTTGATCAGCGCTGCGAGGTATATCATGCTCCTTTCGATGTACGCTTAACTACTGCAGGCCCTAACGGTGATGCACAGATTACCACTGTTGTGCAGCCAGACATATGCGTAGTCTGCGACCCCGCGAAACTAGATGACAAAGGCTGCCTCGGCTCTCCTGACTGGATTATTGAAATCCTTTCGCCAAGCACAGCGGCTTACGATACAAAGGAGAAGTTTGACCTCTACGAGGAAAGTGGCGTGACAGAATATTGGATAGTATTCCCCGGTGAAAAAAGCATTGCGGCCTACGTGCTGGAAAATGGCCGCTACCAATCACGCGGCACCTATTTTGCCCCCGGCGATATGCCAGTACATACATTACCGGGCTTGCAGTTGCAGTGGGAACGGGTATTTGAGGAGTAGTCAAAAAACGGTATTTCCGGTGTTACTGCTCTTCTGGAAACAGGTCAACTATTCGAAACTTAAAGTCTTCCTCCTCCCTCACAATTAGCTGCGCCCATTCTGGTGCTTCCCACTTCATCGTGCGCATAAAGCTTATTAGCTCGTTTAAATTTAGATGGTTATAAGCGCCAATCAATAATGAGCACTCTAAACGTTTACTACCACCATACCAGTCTTGGGGTAGTTTTTCGTCCCTTGCTGACACAATGTAGAAAGGCGAATTATGGTGTGTAAAACGTCTAAGTTGTGCAATAATATTCTCCTCACCTTCTGATGTGGAGAAAGCAATGATAAGGTTAGTTACAACACTCATATACTCTATTTACTCAAAACTTGATTCGTTCTCAAATCTATACATAACATAGCTTAATCGCCGTTTTTATATACCTTCCGGAGTCTTTTCAAGCTCCTCCCTATCATGTTGTTTCGAACCGTTTCTCGCCTGCCGCTGCTGGTGCTGTTGGCATTGCTGTGCGCTTGCTCTAAGCCTGGTACCGACCGCGCAGATGCCCCGAGGGCGAGGAAATTGACCCGTATCAGAACCTGGTTTTTCTCTTCGATGAGGCCGTAGTAGGCAAGGATCAGCAGGCCCGGTGGGACACGGTGCAGTACGTGAAATTCCAGCCCGCCATGCGCGGCAAGTTCAAATGGACTTCCGACCGGGAGCTGGTGTTTTCGCCACTCACGCCGTTCCGACCGAGCACTACGTTTACCGCTGAGCTGCAATCCGTCACACTGCCTACCAACAAGCAGAAACTGACGCTACCCGAAAACCGCCGCAAGTTTCATACGCCATTCTTGGCGCTGAATGAGCCGCAGGCGTTTTGGGGCCGCTCTACGCGGGCGGCGGGCACGGCCGAAATGCGCCTGGAACTGCCCTTCAACTACAGCGTGCGGCCTTCGGATGTGAAGCCGCTGCTGCGCGTCACGCAGGACGGGCAGCCGGTGGCCTTCGAGGTCCGCAGCGCCGAGCCGGGCCAGAAAGTGAGCGTGGGCCTTACGCAAGAAGTCCGGACGGGTAGCCCGCTGACGGTGGCGCTGGCGCAGGGCCTCCGCGCCGTGGGCAGCGACCGAGCTTCTACCAGCGAGTACACCACCAGCGTGCCGGTGCCCGACCAGCAGGCGCTGGAAGTGCGTTCCATTGTGGGCAGTCTGCAAACCGCCGACCCCATCGTCACGGTCCAGACCAGCCAGCCGGTGAGCGAGGCGAATCTGCAAAGTGGCCTCACGGTGGTGCCAGCGGTTGCGTTTTCAGTGGAAGAGCTGGAAAGCGGCTTCGTGCTGAAAGGCGGTTTTGAGGCAGGCAAAACCTACCAGATCAGCTTAGCGCAAGGCTTGCCGGGCGCACTCGGCGGCCAGCTCGCCAGCGGCGTCACCGAAACTGTCAGCTTCGCGACCGAACAGCCGACCATCAGCTTCGCCAGTGCCGATAAGGCTATGTACCTCGATGCACTGGGTACGCGCAACCTCGGTATTCGCATCAACGAGGTGGAAAAGGTGCAGGTGACCATTGCCAAAGTCTACGCCAACAACATCCAGCAGCTACTGCGCGGCGAGCAGCAATACGGCTACCCCGAATACGACGAGGAAAGTGGGGAGAGCGAGGGAGAGGGCGAAGACGGCGAGTACGTGGACCGCTCCTACCGCTACTATGACATCGAAAACCTCGGCAATGTGCTCAACGAGCGCACTTACACCGTGTCGGGCCTGCCGAAGACGCAGGGGCTGCGGCTGCTGAACCTGGATATGAAGGATCTGGAGTTTTCGGGCGGACTGAAGGGTTTGTACGTGGTGAAAGTACAGGACACCGAGCGGCAGTGGCTGCAAGTCAGCAAGTTGGTGTCGGTATCAGACATCGGCATGATTGTGAAGCAGGGTAAGAGCGGCAGCACGCTAGTCTTTGCCAACTCCATCCGCACGGCCAAGCCGCTGTCGGGAGTGGAAATACGCTTTGTGAGTACCAACAACCAAGTTATCAGCACCAGCGTCACCAACCGCGACGGGGTAGCGAAATTCGATACGACTACCGCCAACTCCCGCTTCAAGCTCGGGATGATTGTGGCGCAACGCGAGTCGGATTTCACGTTTCTGGACTTGATTGGCAGCCGCGTCGAAACATCGCGGTTCGAGGTGGGCGGGCTGCAAAGCAACGCCGCCCGCTACCAAGCCTTCCTCTACGGTGACCGGGACTTGTACCGCCCCGGCGACACCATCCGCACCAATACCATCATCCGGACCGAAGACTGGAAAAGCCCGGTGGCCAAGCTGCCCGTCAAAATCAGGCTGCTGCTGCCCACCGGCAAGGAATACGCCAGCTTACGCAAAGAACTAACGGCGGCCGGGAGCTTCGAAGCCAGCTTTATCCTGCCGCCAAGCATCATGACCGGCACGTATACCATGGAAGTGCTGACCGGCAACGACGTGCTGCTGACCTCGCGGCAGGTGAGCGTGGAGGAGTTTATCCCGGACCGCATGAAGGTGACCGTAAAGGCCTCGCCCGCTGTGGTGAAGCCCGGCCAATCAGTTTCCGCGCAAATCACGGCCCAAAACCTGTTCGGTCCGCCCGCCGCCGACCGCAAGTTTGAGGTGGAGTTTGCACTGAAAGAAAAGGCCTTCAACCCGAAGAATTTCGAGGACTACGCCTTTGGTTTGAGTACTGGCGAACAGCGCCGAGGCCGCTACAACAACCAGCAAGCCACCCCGCTCAGCAGCCGCTTCGAGAACACCACCCGCGAAGGCAACACCGATGCTGCTGGCCGCGGCACGGCTACCTACGAAGTACCCAACTACACCGACCTCGGCACGCTGCAAGGCACGGCCTTTTTCACGGTGTTCGACGAAACCAGCCGGCCCGTCAACCGCCTCGCCACCTTCGAGGTGCAGACGCAGGCCGTCATGTTCGGGCTGAAGACCCTGCCCGAGATGTTCGACACCCGGGAGGTGATTCCGATACAATTGGTAGCCCTTACGCCAGCCGGGGTGCCCACCAGCGCCGAGGCCCGCGTGCAGGTGGTGCGTTTGCTGTGGGAAACGGTGATTGAGCGTCAGGGCGGCCGCTACGTCTACAACTCGCAGCGGCGCGAGGAGATTGTGATGGACCAGCGCGTGGCGGTAGGCAAGGAAGGCAACGCCAAAGGCCTCGGCTTTCCGGCCAGCTACTCCGGCGAGTACGAAGTGCGGGTGTCGCGGCCGGGCGCTGATACCTACGTGGCGCAGCAGGTGTACGCCTACGGCTACGGCGACACGCAAAGCAATGCCTTCGAAGTCAACAACGAAGGCGAGGTGACGATTGAAGCCGACAAAGAAAAATACCAGCCCGGCGAAACCGCCAGTCTGCTACTGAAAACGCCCTTCCCCGGCCGCGTGCTCGTGACCGTGGAGCGAGACCGGGTGCTCGACCATTTCTATGTGAATACCGACGAGAAATCGGCCCGCGTGAGTGTTCCCATCCGGGGTGGGCACGTCCCGAACATCTACGTGACTGCTACCGCCATCCGCGAAATCACCGATAACCGACTGCCCCTGACGGTGGCCCGCGGCTTCGTGCCGCTGGTGGTCGAGAAGCCGGATACTAAGCTGGCCGTAGCCATTAAAGCGCCCGAACTAAGCCGCTCGCAAGTGTGGCAGACGGTGGAAGTACGCACCGCGCCCAACGCCAACGTAACGCTGGCCATCGTGGACGAAGGCATCCTGCAAATGAAGGATTACCGTACGCCCGACCCCTACGGGTATTTCTACCAAAAGCGCGCCCTCGAAGTGAACGCCTACGACGTGTACCCCTTCCTGCTGCCCGAACTCGGTACCAGCTCCTCGGGCGGCGACGCTTCCGACCTCTCGCGCCGCACTTCGCCCGTGCCTTCGCGCCGGGTGCAGCTGGTGGCTAAATGGAGCGGCGTGCTCACCGCCGATGCCAGCGGCCTCGTGCGCTACAAGTTGCGCGTGCCGCAGTTTAGCGGTGCCTTGCGCATTATGGCCGCCGCCTACAAGGACGACGCTTTCGGCTCCGCTGAACAAACCATGCGCGTCGCCGACCCGGTGGTCATTTCAACGGCCCTCCCCCGCTTCCTCAGCCCCGGCGACACGATAGACGTGCCCGTGACACTGACGAACACGACGAAAGAGCCTATAGTTGTTTCTACAAATTATAAGCTCACAGGTCCACTCCAATCAATCGATTCTGATTACCAAGGTGGCGTCGATAGAGTTCCTGTTTTTAAAACTCCATTCTCAGGAATTGCAATACTAGTTAGGCCTAACTCGGAGAAGCAGATTGTCTTTCATATGAAGGCTGGTCCTTCAATAGGAAACAGTAGCATCACTATTTCTGCTGTTGGCAAAAAAGGAAACACAGAAACCTTCACCGAAACTATCGAACTCCCCGTCCGTCCTGCTTCGCCGCTCCAGAAGCGCACGGGGGCGGGCGTGGTAGCGGGTGGCGCGACGCAGCAGCTGAACCTAACGACCGATTTCCTTCCGTCGTCGATGCGGAGCCAGCTGGTGGTGAGCCGCTCACCGATGACCGAGTTTGCCAAGGACCTACGCTACCTGTTGCAATACCCGTATGGCTGTTTGGAGCAAACTGTGTCGGCGGCTTTCCCGCAGCTGTATTACGGGGATTTGGCGGCTTCCCTAGGCCAGAAAACCGGTAAGCCCGGCAAGGCGGGCCTCTTCAACCCCAACTACCACGTGCAGGAAGCCATCCGCAAGGTGGAGTCGCAGCAGATGTACAACGGCAGCCTCAGCTACTGGCCCGGCGGCGACTACGACAACTGGTGGACCACCGCCTACGCTGCCCATTTCCTGCTCGAAGCCCAACAAGCCGGCTTCGCCGTGAACAAGAGCGTGCTCGATCGGGTGCTAGCCTACCTGCAAGCCCGCACCAAAAAGCGCGAAACCAACACTTACAACATCATCAAGACCGGCGGCGTGATTCAGCCGGTTACGTTGGCGAAAAAGGAAATTGCCTACTCGCTCTACGTGCTGGCCCTCGCCGGCCGCCCCGACCCGGTGGCGCTCAACTACTACAAAGCCAACCGCAAGCTGCTGGCCGAAGATTCGCGGTGGGTGCTGGCCTGCGCCTTTGCGGTGGGCGGCAACCAACGCAGCTTCCGCGAAGCCCTACCCACCCGCTTCGGCACCGCCATCATGGCCGGCCGAGAGTTGGACGGCTCGTTCGCCTCCCCCATCCGCGACGAAGCCCTGGTACTCAACGCTCTCCTGTCCGCCGACCCGGCCAACCCGCAAGTGAACACGCTGGCCCGCCAGCTCAGCCGCCAAGTGAAGTCGGCGCAGTGGCTGAACACGCAGGAGCGCGCCTTTTCGCTGCTGGCGCTCGGCAAGCTGGCTAAGAAAAACGCCGGCAGCACCGTCACGGCCACGATTCTGGCCAATAGCAAAGCCATGGGCAACTTCACGGGCAAAGACCTCACGGTAAATAACGTAGCCAACCACCAGCTCGCCCTGCGCACCCAAGGCCGCGGTAGCCTCTACTACTTCTGGGAAACCGAAGGCATCAGTCGTAGCGGTCAGGTTATCGAAGAAGATTCGTACCTGCAAGTCCGCCGGCAGTTCCTAGACCGTAGTGGGGCACCGGTTGGCGCTACCTATTTCAAGCAAAACGATTTGGTGGTGGTCAAAATCACCATCCAATCGGCGGAAAGTGCTGGGGAAGTGAAGAACGTGGCCATCACCGACCTACTGCCCGCCGGTCTGGAAATCGAGAATCCGCGCATCGGGGCCGTTCGGGACCTGACTTGGGTCACCAACGCCACCCAACCCGACTACCTCGACGTCCGCGACGACCGAATCAACCTTTTCACCACCGTCGATACCACCCCCAAGTCGTTCTACTATCTGGCTCGCGCCGTTAGCAAAGGAACTTTCAAGCTCGGTCCCGTCAGCGCCGATGCCATGTACAACGCCGAGTACCACAGCTACAACGGGGCCGGCGTAGTGCGAGTGCGATAGAGAATCTTATTCAACTTAAACCCATGAGTTGTGATGCTGCAAGAGATAGGCTTCTACTTTTTCGTTCTGCTCTGTGCCCTTCTGGTGGCTATACCTGCCTTTGCTGTCGCACGGTATATAATTCGCCGGTTCTGGCCTATGCAAGAGCATGGCAATAGGATTACTATGCTTGCAGCAACTGTTGCTACACCATTTTTATGTGTAGCCGGGCTATACCTCATTCTTGGCATCTATCTATACTATCCACACCGGGATTTCAATTCAGATAGATGGGCGGCTGAGAAAATGCAGCGTTACGAGATGATAGAGAATTTACAAGACTCGCAGCGCTTGCTAGGCCTCTCGGAAAAAGAGGTTGTTACTTTGCTAGGTGCGCCAGACCAACATATAGGTCAATACTGGGAATATTATTTAGGGATGAAGCCCAAACTATTTCCTATTGATGGCGATGCCCTGTCCCTGGAGTTGAGTGATGGCAAAGTGGTTCGTTACTTTATCCACGAAACATAGAACCCATTTTTACTATCTCTAGTAGTTCAGCTATTGCCTGTATGAGGCTAAATAATAAAGCAAAGGGTATCAACCAGTACTATCCAGAGAAAGTCTGACAACTAGTTTCAGCAAGCTCTACAACAGCCTTTCCGGCGTTTAGCCGTACACTTTCTCACAGTCCTGATACAGCCGGCGGCTTAGTAAGCGTCGGCTGTGTTGCTGTTGGCTGGTGGCTAATCCGTAAGACCGTGCTGAACCTGTTGCGCATTACTTCAACCTATTTATTGCATTCCTTTAGGGGCTTTCCGAAGGCAGTATTTCTGCTATGGGCAGCTTTTTTGTTGGCGCCTTCAGCGTATGCAGATATCGTTACGCTGACAGCCAACGACAACGGCAAGCAAGTTCAGCTCAACGTGGGCGACCAACTTGTGGTGCGCTTACCAACCATTTCGCCTCGCTTTGGCTGGCGCCTCGCACAGGTCTATCCCGGCCAACTGACCGTGACTACCACTAATATCCTGCCTGGTTTGAGTAGCGGCGTTCCGGGGCGCCGGCTACTTATGAGATGCACTTTCAGGCCGTAGGCACTGGCGGCCTCGATTTGGCACTGCTTTCAGCGGCACCGGGCACTAGCTACTCGTCGCTTAACGGCTATTTCCACGCTTACATCACCATCGATCAGCCGGGCGTAGCCAAGAATGTGAACATCACCGAATACGGCAACCACAGCAGCGTGAAGGTGAACCAAGGCGACCAACTACTCATCAAGCTGGATACGACGGTAGGGTCGCAGTACACGTGGGAGCTGATGCCCCTGGCCGACGACATTGTGCAAGCCGTAGCGCCACCTACCGAACAGCCCCGGAAGAAGCCAAAGAAAGCGAAGGCAGGCACTCCCGAAGACATTGCTTTTCAGTTCCAAGCCCTGAAACCCGGCAAAACGACACTACGCTTTTTATATCGGAACACAGCCAGCAATGAAGCGCCTCCTAAGCGCGACTTCGAGTTGCAAGTGGAAGTACCAGAGCCGCCTAAGTAAAACAGCCCTTTACTGCTAACAGATTTGCCGAGTGATGCCGGAACCCTACTGCTGTTGGTTTCCGGATTGGATGCGTGTTTGGAAAGGTTAGTCTTCTCGGTGGCATCACTCTAGCGCTATTATTTCACGAGCTAGCCAGCTTCTTAGGCAATTGTTTTGGCAAGGCTATCAAGTTCTTAGCTTGGCCTACGGCTAGCTGACCGCGCGTAAGCACCTTATTTCATAATTTATACAGAATCAACTTGTGACTTTGTAAGTAACTCAGCCGTAAAAGCCTTTACACACTTCAAGCAAGCGGACGAGCTACGTTTCCTTTTCCGTAGTAAGCAAAAGTACCTTTTAGCCTTTTGTCAGACATGTTCGACACCACCGATTATCCCGAACAAAACCTGTTCGCCCTCACTATATCGGGCGCCCTCACTAAAGAGCACTACGATGCCATTATCCCGTTGCTAGAGCAGAAAATAGCGCGCTGGGGCAAAATCAATATGTACCTCGATGTGCGCAGCTTCAGCTACATCACGGCAACTGCCCTCTGGGAAGACATCAAGCTAGACGTCAAGCATTGGGGCAATTTCAATCGGGTGGCCATCACCAGCGACGACAGCAATTTGCTGAAAGCCGCTGCTGCCTTGGCGACCTTGGTGAGCCCAGCGGAAGTCCGCCATTTCCCACTGGAACAGAAAAGAGAGGCTATCCACTGGGCCTTAAGCGAAGAAACGGAAGTTGCGGCCTCCCATACCGCTTAAGAATACAAGTCAGCCTTCTGCACTAAGATCAAAAAAGAAGCCTGCACCGTGTGCAGGCTTCTTTTTTGGCACCTAACATCTTCTAATCTTGCTGAATTACTACGCGCTTAGCTGATATTTGGCTATGAATCGGCAGATTGGATTTCGGGTACTAGGAAGCGTACTGGCAGGGTTGCTCGTGCTGTTCGCGCTTGACCGAATGTTTCCCCTGCCCCGGCTCCTCTCTATTCACCTATCGTGCTGGCAGCCGATGGCACAGTGTTGCATGCCTACCTCAACCCCACCCAAAAGTGGCGCATGAAAACCGAGCTGCGCGAAATCACGCCGGCCTTGCGCAAGACCATTATTGAGAAGGAGGATCGGTGGTTTTACTGGCACTTCGGGGTGAACCCAGTGGCGTTGCTGCAAGCCGCCGGACGCAACACGTTTGGTACGGGCCGCACTACGGGGCCAGCACCATCACCATGCAAGTGGCACGAATGCTAGAGCCTAAGCAGCGCACCTTCGGCAATAAGCTGCTGGAAATGCTGCGCGCCACACAATTGGAAGCGCATTACAGCAAAGCGGAAATTTTGCAGCTCTACCTGAATCTGGTGCCGTACGGCGGCAACGTGGAAGGCGTGAAGTCAGCCGCCTTGCTTTACTTCCAGCAGCCCCCCGACTATCTGTCTCTGGCCCAGACCGTCACGCTGGCTATCATTCCGAACAGGCCGCGCGGGCTGGTACTTGGCAAAAACAATGCGGCCGTGCTGCAAGAGCGAAACCGCTGGCTCCGCCGTTTCGGGGCCGCTGGCTTGTTTACGCAGCAAGATATAGCTGATGCCTTGCTTGAACCGCTGGAAGTCCAACGCCACGCCGCGCCTACACTGGCGCCGCATTTGGCTAGACGGCTAGTGCGCCAGTTTCCGGGTGAGGCTATTATCCGCAGTAGTGTGCAGCGCAACAAGCAAAGCAAGGCCGAAGACCTCACCCGCAACTACGTGCGCCGCCTTTACGAACTCGGCATCACACAAGCGTCCGTGCTAGTCGTCAACAACCGCACCCGGCAAGTGGAAGCTTATGTGGGTTCAGCCGATTTCCATGGCTTCAGCAGCCAGGGTCAGAACGACGGGATAGTAGCCGTTCGGTCGCCGGGCAGCACGCTCAAGCCCTTTCTGTACGCGCTGGCCATGGACCGGGGCCTCGTTACGCCCAAGCTGGTGCTGCCCGATGTGCCCACCAATTTTCAGGGTTATCGACCCGAGAATTTCGATAAGCACTGCAACGGCGAAGTAACGCTGGAACGCGCGTTGGCCTACTCGCTCAACATTCCGGCAGTGCGCGTCCTCAACGAGCTAGGCGTGCCCACCTTCACCGATAAGCTCCGCCAAGCCGGCTTCCAGAACGTGACCCGCAACCGGGCTAACTTGGGATTGAGCAGCATCTTGGGTGGCTGTGGCGCCAGCTTGGAAGAACTAACTAATCTGTACGTGACGCTGGCTAATGATGGGAGGTACCGGGAGTTGCAGTACCGGTTACCCCACCCCCCAGCCCCCTCCCCTCCGGGAAAGGGGGTGCCAAACGATTCTCGTCAGAACACTCCTCCCCTCCCGGAGGGGAGGGGGTGGGGGGTGGGGTCCCGCTTGTTTCTCCTGCCGCAGCCTTCCTTACTACCGATATCCTGGCGCAGCTTACGCGCCCCGATTTGCCGCTGGGTGCAGCCAGTAGCCTCCGCCTGCCAAAAATTGCCTGGAAAACCGGCACTAGCTACGGCCGCCGCGACGCCTGGAGCATTGGCTACAACAAGCAGTACACCGTGGGCGTGTGGGTGGGCAACTTCAGCGGCCACGGCAGCCCCGCCCTTACTGGGGCCGAAATTGCCACACCCCTGCTGTTCGATGTATTCAATGATTTAGCCTACAACTCACCCAACGATTGGTTTGTACCACCTGCTGCTTTGGACTTCCGGCTGGTGTGCGCCGAAACGGGCTTGGTCCCTAACGAAACCTGTTCTAATCAGATAATCGACTACTTCCTGCCCGGCGTGTCGGAGGGGCGACGCTGCCAGCACCAGCGCGAGGTACTGCTGTCGGCGGACAGCCACTTTGTTTATTGCCGGGCCTGTGCGCCGGCATCAGGCTTCCGGCGCGCGCTGTACCCGAATCTGCTGCCGGAAGTAGCGGCTTACAAAGAAGCACAAGGTATTCCGTACCAACGCCTGCCACCGCACAACCCCGCCTGCCAGCTAGTGCGCGGCGGCGCTGAGTCGGCTCCTACCATCACCTCCCCCACCGCCAATACCGAGTACGTCCTCAACCACCACGAGCAGCAACAGTTGCTCCTGAGTTGCACTACCGACAACGAGGTGCGCCAAGTGTACTGGTACGTCAACGACAAGTTTCTGCGGGCCGCTGCCGCTACTGAGCGGGTTTTCTTCAAGCCCGCGCCCGGCCCCCTGAAAATTTCCTGTGCCGATGACCACGGCCGTAACACCGACGTGGTTGTGACAGTCAGCGAGATGTAATGCCTACTTGCAAAGTTGCGCAACAGCACGAAGCCTGCGCTTACCCTATCGTTGATAAGTTAAGCGCAGGCTTCGTGCTGTTGTAGCCCTTATAGGTTGTAAGCGGTTGTTTTCACCGCCGGCGGTTCTTCTTCGGCAAAACCTCTGCAAAGGCTTATACCAGGGACTGCTGGTGCTTCATGATGGCCGCCGTTAGCTCCCGACCATACACTTCCCAGGGGCGCGCCCGGGCAGATTCGAGGGCGGCGCGGCCTGCCTCCGCAACGCTAGCCGGGCGACGAAGCATTTCTTCGATAGTCGAAACCAAGGCTTCCGTCGAGCCAGCTTCCACTAGCCAGCCATTGCGCCCGTGCTCGATAAGGTCGGGGCCCGCGGTACGGTCGGTGGTAATTACGGGTACGCCCTGTGACATAGCCTCGGTGATAACCAAGCCGAAACCTTCGAACAGCGAGGGAAACACAAATACGTCGTGCTCCCGCATAATAGTCAGCACCTGGTCGTGAGGCAAGCTTGGAATCCAACGGTGCTTGGCTAGCGCCTCATCCAAAGGCTTGCAGTTGTCGCTGCCTTTTCTGCCGACCACGGTCAGTTCGACATGACGGCCAAGAATATCTACAGCCGCAAATAGATTGGCGATGCCTTTGCGCTGCGAGAGTCCACCCACGAAAAGCACCTTCAAAGGCCGGCCGCTGCCTAAGCTGCTATAGTCGCGAGGGCTGCCGACAGAAGGATAACCGTAAGGAATAACCTCAATGGGCGCCAGCGGACCAGGGAAGTCCTGCAACGTTTTGGCGGTGAACTGACTGGCCACAAAAATCCGGTCAGCCAACCGCAGTTCTTCATCTTTACGGGCTAGTTTAGCGGCCGAATCCTCGAATCCGGTTAAGGTAGGCGCCCACGCCGGCCACTTCTGGCGCTCGGGCTCCAACAGCCGCAACGACGCACGCCAATAGCCAATCGGCAGGTCATACAAGCACTGTAGTCCTAGCTTTTTAGCGGCCCGGAACGATTCAACGGCTCCGTCTTCATACGCATAAACACCCTGCACGCCACGCTTCTTTCCGGCCGGCAACCTATTTGCAATGCGACGGTCCAGGCTTTGATAAATAGCATCGACGCTGAAATAGCCGGTTTCGTGCCGGTTCAAGCCAGATAACCCCGCTTTGCCGGCAAGTATCCGACCAGCTTGCCGCCACGGCCACATGTGCGCAAATGGCTTAAGTACCGGATCATAGCGGCGGCGCCTGATTTCGGCAAGCGCACCAATTCCTCCTAGTCCATCGAGCACAGTACCCGGAAACGACGCAATAGTGGTGTGAAACTCCGCCAGCAGATCTGCCTCTGCTAGTCCACTAGCCGCAGCACGCACATTGGCATTACCGGTGGGGTGAGAGTAGATCAATTTCATGAACAAAGAGAATTAGAGGCCACTAGGCTCGAGATTAGCAGTCGGGTGCAAATAAGGCATAAGACGATGCGTATCACGTGTGATACACGCCTCACGTAGATTGAAAGTGCCTCAGTTGACGTACTAGCACAAGCCATTTTAGAAATCAAATATATCTAGCTAGGGAAGGCGGAAAGCTGGGTAAAAAATAATTCCGCGCAGCCTTGCCATTACTTGGTGGCAGTAGTAAGTGCCTGCGCCATAACCCGAGCTATTTCTGGAACAGTACTCGTGAATTGTGGCGACTCGATGTTCGATAGGTATGCACCCAAAGCCCCCGGCTGATACTCTGCTATGCCAACTGGCTGCTCCAAGCTTGGAACGCCACGGGGCCACCAAGCTCTCGCAATGCACAGCACTGGCAAGCCATGCTCAACCATGGCAGCTACCGTTCCGCTTTTTTCTGTTACCACCAACGACGTGGTGGATAGCCCGATGGTACCGTTGCGCAACACTTCCGATATTTTCTCGGCTGGCTGCTCCCCCAATATGCTGACTGATAGACCTTCGTCTTGCCAGGTCTTAACGAATGGCTCCAGATTAGCGCCGCATCGCCCAATGGTAGTCAGGGAGAACTGCGTGCCTTTGGTTTTAGTCAACTCAGCCGCTTCTTTGGCGAGTTGCGCAATAGCGGTATCCGGGTGAATGGTGCCGAATATGATAACGGACACATTGTCCTTTGATGCGTTGGTATCCAGCTTTTTCGTGCTGGTTACGGGGATATTGGCAAACAAAGGCAAATAATCGGCTTTAAATCCGAGGCGCCCGAGCAGAAGCTGGTAGAGGCGAGTTTGGGTGTGCATAACCGCAGGGCGCAGCGTCCTCACCATGGACTTTATTAACTGCTTCTGGACCCACCCCCACATGATGTGCTTTAGTGGGGCATCAATAAATACCCCAACCCACAACTCGTGGAACATGATGTGCCAACGTCTTCCCTGGCCTAAGCGCGCCAACGATTCACTGAGTCCCCACGGTAGCCCTTTGGGCTGAAACGCAAATGCAACGTACTGCAAACTGAGCCAGTCGGGGTTGATTTCGTCTATCCACCGTTGAGCAGCCGCAAAACGGGCGGTTTTGCTATGAGAAGCCGGAATTCGAAAAACCGGCACCTGCACCTGCTCTGCCTGCTGCGTACTCAATAGCTCCGCCTCAACATAGGTGTCGTGTAACGCGAGAGCCGCAACTTGATGACCCTGATGGATAAGTTCTGCTGCTAAACGCCTAGCATAATCTCCAACCCCATCACGACCAGGCTCCAACGAACCACAAACGAAAACTATTTTCATATTTTCTTTACGCCTTACGCGAGAGACTATCTAGAGAATTACGTGAGAAATGATTTTATAAACTAATGTAAAACCAAACTTCCTGCTCGAATACGAAGACATTAGCAAATCTGTTGTTCATTGCAAAAGTAGAACTAACCAAAATGCGCCTGGTCTTTTTACGATTCACGTCTAGGTAAACAAGCTGTTACTATTTAATACAAAGACTATAACAGGCTACAATGATGCAATTATTTAAGCTATGCCATTCTACAACCCTCACTGTTTAATATACAATGTGTTTTTAATTTTTTTTAAGGAAAGCTAAAGATTAAGAGCTCAACACGAAACTTCAGCAATTGCTTTAACTCTTTCTTTAGAAGCATTTCTGTTACGCTTCAACTTGCAAGATTAAGCAATAAGCCACGCGTAATAGCACAATATTTTATAAGCTCAATAGCCAGCTAATACACACTAGCTAGCTACTTCTACCTCTTCCGACTTTGTTATTTTAAGAGTACCATAAATGATATAAAGCAGCGCCTGCATTATTGAGATAAAAATATTGAGAATAAGAGCCCCTTTCAACGTAGATACGTCAATCAGCATAATGCCAATAATTACTGCAGCAATTTCCAATGAAATGGTTATGGCAGGATTAGTTGCCCACCCTCTGCTAGAAACCAGAGAGAATGATATACCAGTAATTAAATTAAGACAGCTACCTATAATACTTAAAACGAGTTCTATATTCAAACCCGAATAATTTTTACCTAGTATCCATAATACTTGGGTTGGGAACATCCACACCGTTCCAACAATAAAGATACTTAAAACCAATAGACCCGCCTGAATCTGAAAGTAACGCGTTAGGAGCACGGCTTTACCCGCCGATAAGCGGGCAAAACGAGGTATCACCAAGGTCATTAAGAGCATGGTGAAAAGGCTGAGCATTGTGGATAGTCTCGACAATGCGCCTATTTGCGCAATAGCCGCAGTGGTGCCGAAAACGGACATCAACCACACTGTAATTTGGCCAGAGGCACTATAATAGACAGCACCTGGCAAAACTCGCTTTACCACCTTCAAAATGGCCGCCCTAATTTCAGGATCTGGTTTCTGCGTAAGGTCAGCGTACCCGGCCGATATTTTCTTGAGCCGGAAATTGCCCCAGATTTGAGGTAATCCTGCGGCTAGAATCGCTACGAAAGCCCAAGGAAAGATGAATATGGTAAGCACCAGCAGCGCCAAGCGGCCAATGTTGACGCCCACTTGGTTTTTCTGCAACGGAGCAATGTCTTGCCGTAGCTTAGGAGCAGTTTCGAGTAGGGTGTTGGATAGCCCAGTGAGAAACGTGGGGATTGTGGCCAGCAATAGTAAGACCGACATTAGCCAACTGGCCCCATGGTGACGCAAAAGCCACAACAGGATTGGCGATGCGATAAGCAAACTACCAATTGCAAACTTCTTCCGAAGGTCGAGGCCAGTGACAAGGACTGTTCCGAGTCTTTCTCGGTCCTGCCACACCTTTCCACCCTGTGCTAGTACCCCAGTTGATATACCACCGTCGGCCAGAAGCACCATGGTGCCGAGCATTGTATTGGCCAGCGTGTAGAGAGCGTACTCCTGCGTCGGAAGCAGACGAATTACTAAAATTCCGCAGAGGAAACTTATGGCTTGTACTACTATTTGCGCTGACCCAGTAATGGTAATCAGTTTGCCCCACTCCAATGCTCGCGCATAGTTGGGATGTTTCACTATGCGTTGAACCGATGCCCTCATAAAAAAAACTACCTGTGACTGAAAGACTTGCTAGTACGTGAAGATTTACAGAGCAACTGCTCCTTTACTAGATGCTTTCATGTGTTTGTTCGCGCTGTAACTTGTACTTAAATATGTTGATGTATAACTATTTATAAACATATGCACCAGTTTCTTTCGATCATCTAAGTTGTCTACAGATTTATCATATTTTATTGCTACAAATATCCCCCATTATTTCGGATTGTTCTTTATTAAGAGCATTATAAATATTTATATACGGTAGTAAGCAACTCAGTTTCTGTCTTGAAAAGTGGCTTTTAAGGCATCCTGGCCCCTGAACGACAATACTTCTAATACACACATTGAGGAGCCGCTAACCGTTTCTTAATCAAATAAGTAACAGCTGCATTGCTCATAAGCAACACATCCTATCATGCAGCCAGCGACCACGGCGACACCCTGCTAACATGCAGCCACTATAAGACGCACCTATACATACGCTGCCTTCTCTCATGTTCCTTCACCAAGGAACATTGCAGCACGGATCCGTGCTCCTATCTATGTCCTTTCATCTGCAACTCTCTTATTCCTACTATTCTGTAAGCGAACAGCAACAAAAGAGTTGGCAGTAATGAACTGCCAATTATTAACACTGCTACAGTGCTACATACTTAACTGATCTTACAATCAACAAACAATAAAATTTACCTTCTATAATTTAATAGACACTTAATAATTAATTAAACAATCTATCATACGAGGCATTATAATCTAAATTCTGAATTCGCTGGCTTTTAAGTACAGCAGGCATTCCCAGATAAATACCGAAAGGCTCGGTTGATTTTGTTAGCAGTGACTTCGCACCCAAAACCGATCCTTTTTTCATGCGGACGCCACCTAGCAACATTGCATCGGCGCCGATGAAGACGTAATCCTCTAGCGCTATTTCACTTTGCCTTCCTACGCACTGCGGATGGTTCATATCATGATCCGCTGTCATCAGCTTCACATAAGGAGATATTGACACATTATTGCCGATAACAATACCACCTCTATTATCAATCCGGCAGAACTGATTGATAGTACTGTTTTCTCCCATCCAGAACGTATCCGGGGTATTGAACTTACAGCCTAAGTGTATACTGCTGCCTTTACCAATAGTAAAGCCCATAATCTTTCTATAATAGAAAAGCCTTATAGAATGACTCGGGACATAAGAAATGAAAAAGTTACACAGATATATTTTAAACTCGAACCTGAAACCTTTTAACCTCATGATTACAATACGCTTTGAGCAATCCGTTTTACATATAAATAGAATACGTCTTTCTCAAAGTTTTTCCTATTGTTGCAAAAAGTTAAAAATCTTCTGGCTAGCACTTTAGTGTAAGTAAGACCGCTCTTTTCTTTAAAGCTATTTTGATGATAATAAAGAAAGTCCTTCAAAAAGCTTCTTAGTTCTCCGTTTGGCTTAGAAGAAGAGTTGGATTCATGTTTTCTGTAATGGCCCCAAATTTTTGTGTCATCGAAATATACTTTAGCGCCAGCTAAGTAGCATCTATACCATAATTCATAATCACAAACCTGAGTATTCAGAAACAAATCACCGCTTTCAAATTCAACCTTTTTCAGCAATGTCTTCTTGACCAAGCTGAAGTTCCAATGGAAAGCAGATTTAAAAAATAATTGCGAGTACAAATCACCAACCAGACCGCCGTGCATATCAACGTGGTCCGGATAAATAAAAGTTTTGTTTGTTTCGGTTACAAGAATCTCGAATTTCCCTGTAACTATATCCAGTGTAGGATCTGCATTGAACCTTGATAGAAACCCCGCAACCATGGTTGGATGCATGAGGTCATCAGCGTTGAAAATAACGAAGTATTCTCCGCTAGCCTTTGTGTAAGCTGCGTTCCAGTTATCACCGATACCTAAGTTCTTTGTATTCCTAAACAGTTTTACTTTCGGTTCTTGGGAATATAGCTTAGTAAGCAGTTCCCATGTTCCGTCATTAGAGCAATCATCCTGAATAATTATTTCAATTACATCATGCGTTTGAGCCAGGCAACTCTCAACAGTCTGCTGAACATACTTAACTGCATTGTATGTTGGAATGATTATTGAAACCAGAGGAGAAGCAGACATTTAAGGACATTATTTGAAGAGAAAATAACTGAAAGTATAAAAAGAATACTACCAGATAAAATAATTATTTATTCGACGGTTTATTATTTATTAAATTTTCAACTCGCCTATATTATTAAGCTTAAGCCTGCAAATATACTAATAAAGCAGAAACCCTGAAAAGCTTACGGCAGATCATAAATTCTTGCTTAGCAGTGACCTTATAGTATCCAAATTCAGCCTATAGCGTAAGTGCGGGATGGTTAGTTCAATCCATCAGGTTGTTTAAAGCACAGGCACCAAAGCAATTCTGGCGTAGACGAACCACTTCTTTCTAAAGAAGAAGCACAAATTTATCTTCGATAAACCCATCATTACCAGCTAAGTAGCCACTGAGCAGCTACCAACGGTTGTTGAAACCATCAAGCTTATTTGTAGGCCAATGCAACTAGCTAGGTCTACACTATTTAGCCGCACTTCTTTTCCAGGCGTACAACCTTTTGGAAGAATTGCTGTTTACCAGCCTTGCACCTACTTCGATACCACGTCTGCGCGCTTCTGCCAATCCCACCTGCTTCTCGCCCTGAGCAGACGTTTCGATTCGAAAGTTTTATCACGTATGCAGCCTGACCAATGTAGGCAGTGTCCATCACCCCGGCTTTTCGTTTGCCTGCGGCTTGTTAGCCGCTTACCGTTCAGTTACGTAAAGCAGTAGCTGCTTTCACTAGTATATGAAACAAATGACACGGATGCACCGGCTTCTGCTTGGTATCCTCCTGCTTGCCCCCATGTGGCTTCAGGCTCAGTCCCCCACTCCTCCTTCCCCAACGGCCAACTTACGCTCGAGCAATGCTTGCAGTACGCGCTGCAAAATCAGCCCGTACTACGCCAGGCCCGCATCGACGAAGAAACCAACGAGGCCACCATCCGCATCGGCCTCTCGGGCTGGCTGCCGCAGGTGGGGCTCAATGCCACCGGCCAGCACTATTTTCAGTTGCCTTATACCGTCTTCCCCAACGCCGATGGGATTAGCGTTCCTCGCCAGATTGGCCTGAAGAACACCTCGACCGTGGCGCTATCGGCGACGCAGGCGCTCTACAACAACGATGTCCGGTTGGCTTTGCGCTCGGCTCGGCCCTCGCGCCAGTTCTACCAACAGAACACGGTAGGCGTCCGCATTGATGTGGTGACGGATGTGAGCAAGGCTTTCTACGACGTATTGCTTTCTCAGCGCCAGCTCGATGTACTGAAGGAAGACATCGTTCGGTTGCAGCGCAGTTTGCAGGATGCTCGGGCCCGTTATGAGGCCGGCATCGTCGATAAGACCGACTTCAAGCAGGCTGAGATTCTGCTCAACAATTCGATTGTAGACCGGAAACGGGCCGTGGAAGCCATCAATGCCAAATCGGCTTATCTGAAGGAGCTGATGGGCCTGACTGGCGCGCAACCTCTCGTGCTCCAATACGACACGATTCGGCTGATGCGCGATGCCGCCGTCGATACCACCGTGACGTTGGAGCCGGCCAACCGCATCGAGGTGCAGCGCCTGCAAACGCAGAAGGCCTTGCAAGAAGCGCAGATCAGCTACTACCGCTTAGGCTTCCTGCCCTCGCTCTCGGCGTTCGGCAACTACAACGCGGTGTTCCAAAACAACAATTTTAGCGACTTGTATAGTCGGCGCTTCCCCAACTCTTACGCCGGCTTGCAGCTGTCCCTGCCAATTTTCCAGGGTACGCGGCGGTTGCAGAACCTGCGCCGCGAGCGGCTGGTGGACCAGCGCCTCGACCAAGATATTATTGCTACTCGCAACCGCATCAATACCGAGTTCGAGCAGGCCATGTCGGCGTACAAGAGCAACTACGCCGACTACCTCGTTGGCCAGCGCAACCTCGAACTCTCGCGGGAGGTGTACTCGGTGGTGAATTTGCAGTACCGGGAAGGCATCAAAACCTACCTCGACGTGATTATCGCCCAAACCACGCTGCGCACTTCGCAGCTCAACTATTACAGCGCCTTGTTTCAGGTGCTGAGCAGCAAAGTGGATTTGCTGCGCGCTCAGGGCAATCTGCCCACCTCTTACTAAGCTTTTGCTGCTCCTAGTTTTATATGAAGAAGACCCTGATTGCCCTGTCCTATGCCACGGGCCTGTTGGCGTGGACGAGCTGCGGTAACAAAGAAGCCGAAAAACCTGCGGGCCCGCCACCAGCCACGCCCGTTACACTCGTCGATGCCCGCACCACCGACGCCGTCTATTATGACGAGTACCCGGCCACCGTCGTGGCCATCAACAACGTAGAGCTACGCAGCCAAGTGGCTGGCTTCATCACCAACATTTCCTTTAAGGAAGGCGAGGTAGTGCCTAAGGGCAAAACTCTTTACGAAATTGACCGCCGCCGCTATCAGGCATCTTACCAGCAGGCGCAGGCTGCCTTGCGTAGCACCCAGGCGACTGTGCAAAACGCGCAGGTAAACCTGGAACGCTACGAGCGGCTGGCTAAGCAAGACGCTATTGCTCGACAAATCGTGGATAACGCGCAAACGGCATACGCTACCGCTCAAAGCCAAGTGGCCGAAGCGCAAGCCGGCGTAGCCCTGGCTCGCACCGACCTCGACTACTCGCTGGTGAAAGCGCCTTTCACAGGCCGCATTGGCATTTCGCAGGTACGCCTAGGTTCCCAGGTCAGTCCCGGTACTACGCTGCTCAACACGATGAGCGCAGAGGACCCCATGGGCGTTGACTTTGTTATTACGGAAGCGGATTTGAGCCGTTTTGCCGAGTTGCAGCGCCAAGCTTCGGGCCGCAACGATTCCACGTTTCGCCTGATACTGCCCGATGGTACGGCATATCAGCAGCCCGGCAAGATCTTGGCCATTGACCGGGGTGTTACCCAAGGAACCGGTACAGTACAGATTCGGATACAATTCAATAACCCTAAGCGCCAACTCAAAGACGGTATGAGTACTGTGCTGCGCGTGCTCAACCGCCAGTCGGGCCGCCGCATTGTAATACCCTACAAAGCCATTGTCGAGCAAATGGGCGAGAACTTCGTGTTTGTAGCTGGCGACAGCAGCAAGGCCTACCAGCGCAAAGTGCAGCTAGGCCCGCGCTTACGCGACCAAATCGTGGTGATGGAAGGCATTAAAGAAGGTGACAAAGTGGTAACCGAAGGCTTGCAGCGTCTGCGCGACGGCGGCCAGATTCAGGCAGGCACGCCTCCGCAGGCAGGTGCCCAAGGCCAGGCTGGAACCGGGGCACCCGCCGCTGGTGGCGCCCGATAAATGAATGTTATGCTCGCTCCGGCACCCGCCGAGGCAAGCATGACCACGTAAATTTTTCAAATACGCAGTAAGTACACTTTGGCAATACGCCAACAGAGATACTCCTCATGATTGCAGAAACCTTTATTAGGCGCCCCGTCACGGCCATTGTCAGTTCGCTGGTAATCGTGCTGGTAGGGGCGCTGGCCATTCTGAATTTGCCCATTGGGCAATATCCAGAAATCACCCCTCCTACCGTTTCGGTGACAGGCACTTACACTGGTGCCGATGCCCAAACCGTGGAGCAGACTGTTGCCACGCCCGTGGAAGTGCAGGTCAACGGTACGCCCGGCATGACCTACTTGCAAAGCAACAGCACCAGCAACGGGCAGATGAGCATGACCGTCAACTTCGAGGTCGGCACTGACATCAATATTGCCGCCCTCGACGTGCAAAACCGCGTGGGCATTGCTCAGCCCACGCTGCCACAGGAAGTGCAGCGCTTGGGTTTGATTGTGCGCAAGCGTAACCCTAGTATTCTGATGCTGGTGGCCATGTATGCGCCCAAAGGCACGCACAACACCACCTTCCTCGACAACTACGCCAACGTATTCGTGAAGGACGCTTTGCTGCGCACCAAGGGCGTGGGAGATATTGTGTCGCGCGCCGACGACTTCTCGATGCGCGTGTGGCTGAACCCCGACAAACTCTCGCAGCTCGGCGTAACGGCGCAGGAAGTTACGGCCGCCATTCAAGAGCAGAACGCGCAGATTGCGGCCGGTTCCATTGGGGCTCCGCCGCAGCAAACCGGCCAGACCTTCGAATACATTGTGTTCGTGAAAGGCCGTTTGACCACCACCGAGGAATTCGGCAACATCGTGGTGAAAACGCAGCCCGCTGACAACTCGGTGGTGTACTTAAAGGATGTGGCCCGTCTGGAACTCGGCAAGTTCAACTACGGCAACAACTCGTTCGTGGACGGCAAGCGTGCGGCGTACCTGCTCGTTTACCAAGCACCCGGTGCCAACGCCCTCGAAACGTTCGAGAACGTGAATGCGACGATGGCGGACCTGAAGAAGCAGTTCCCCGCCGACCTCGATTATGTGGTGCCTTTCGAAGCTGCTTCGGTGGTGCAGGTTTCCATTGAGGAAGTGCTGCACACGCTGGTGGAAGCCCTGCTGCTCGTGGTAGTGGTAGTGTTCATCTTCCTACAAAGCTGGCGTTCCACACTGATTCCGGTGTTGGCTATTCCAGTTTCCATCGTGGGTACGTTCATCTTCTTTATCCCGCTAGGCTTCACTATCAATACGCTGACCATGTTCGGCTTCGTGCTGGCCATCGGTATTGTGGTCGACGACGCCATTGTGGTAGTGGAAGCCGTGGAGCACAATATGAACGAACGGGGCTTGAGTGCCATGGACGCCACGATGGAAGCCATGCGTGAAATCTCGGCGCCCGTAATTGCCATTGCCTTGATCTTGGCGGCCGTATTCGTGCCGGTAGGTTTCATTCCTGGTATCACTGGCCGTCTGTATCAGCAATTCGCCATTACCATTGCTATTTCGGTACTGATTTCGGCTTTTGTGGCCTTATCACTCACGCCAGCCTTGTGCGTGTTGCTGCTGAAGCCCCACAAGCGCGACGAGAAATCAGGTGGCATTGATAAGCTGTTCTTCAAGTTCAACACCTGGTTTGATAAGGTAACGGGCAAGTATGGCAACGGCGTACACCGCGGCATCAAGCACTCACGATCCGTGGTAGTTATCCTGGTGCTTATTGTAGCGGCCACAGCCTTCATGTTTATCAAGAAGCCAGGCGGCTTTATCCCGACCGAAGACGAGGGCCGGATCATCGTCACGTTCAACTTGCCGGAAGCCTCCTCAACGGGCCGGACAGTAAGCACCCTGAACGAGATTATGAAGGAGCTAAGTCAGATAAAAGGTATCCGCCACTATGCTGGTTTGGGTGGCCTGAACGCCGTAAACTTCTCCTCGAAATCAAACAGCGGCACGGTGTTTTGCCAGCTAGAGCCGTGGGAAGAGCGCAAAGACAAGGAGTTGCAGTTGCAGAGCCTGATTGCCACTGTGCAAAAACGCCTGAGCCGCCTCAAGGAAGCCAACATTGTGGTGATTTCGCCGCCTGCTATTCCGGGCCTCGGCAACACCGGTGGTTTCTCGTTTGTGCTGCAAGAGCGCGAAGCGGCCGGCGACATCAGAAACTTCGACGCCACGCTGCAAAACTTCCTCGGTGCCTTGCGTAAGCGCCCCGAAATTGCAGGCTCGTTTTCGTTCTTCACCGCCAACACGCCTGGCTACCAGCTCACCATCGACCGGGAGAAAACCAAGAAGCTTGGCGTCTCGATTTCGGATGTGGGCACTGCCTTACGCACTTACCTCGGTAGCGCCTACGTCAACGACTTCACGGTGTATGGCCGCAACTTCCGCGTCGTGACCCAAGCCGATTCTATGTACCGCGGCGACATCAGCAACCTCGGTCAGTACTACGTGCGCAACAGCGCCGGGGCATGGTGCCGCTCAGCACGCTCACGTCCTATAAGCGGACGGAAAGTGCGCCGCTTATCTCGCACTACAACCTGTTCCGCTCGGCCGAAATCAACGGTAACCCCGCCCCCGGCTACAGCTCCGGCGATGCCATCAAGGCACTGCAGGAAACGGCCGCGCAAGCGTTACCACAAGGCTACGGGTTCGAATTTTCGGGCTTGAGCCGCGAGGAACTGTTAGCCGGTGGACAGACGGTATACATCTTCGCTCTGTCGATTGCCTTCGTGTTCTTGTTTTTGGCCGCGCTGTATGAGAGTTGGTCGGTGCCGTTTTCGGTACTGCTGGCTGTGCCGGTAGGCGCGTTTGGCGCTATCCTAGCGCTTACACTCATCCCGAGGCTAACCAACAACGTGTACGCACAGATCGGTCTGATTACGCTGATTGGTTTGTCGGCCAAAAACGCCATTCTGATTATCGAATTCGCCAAGGAACGGGTGGACAAGGGTATGCCGCTGGTTGATGCTACCCTGGAAGCGGTACGGCTGCGTTTGCGCCCCATCGTCATGACGTCGTTGGCCTTCATCTTGGGCGTATTGCCGCTGGTGTTTGCTTCCGGTGCTGGTGCCCAAAGCCGCCAAACTATTGGCTGGACGGTGCTCGGTGGTATGCTTTCCGCTACCCTGCTAGCTATCTTCATTGTGCCCGTGCTGTATGTTATCATCACGCGCTTCGCCTATGGCAAGGAGAAGTTGGCAGAGTTGGAAGCCAACTACAAGCCCGACGAAGAACACGGTGGCCATGGCCCCGAAAAGCCGGCTGGTGAAGGCCAGTATCCAACTCCGGCGTAGCCTATTCCTCTGAAGCTTTTAAAGAACGTCAGTCCCAATTATTTGGGGCTGACGTTCTTTTTTTGCCCTTTACTGAGCTACCGCCCTCTTGCCTTTAGCGCAAAGCCAAAGCATATCTATATCTCAAGAGTTGATTCCGTTCAGGTAGCGCACCTTACACAGTATTAGGCAAACTCATTACTTCTCCTAATTTCTTTAGCCAGACAGGCCATAGTCTTCGTGGCCTCAACTGTGTGACCTTTTTAACTAAACCGAAAACGTCATTCGGTTAGCGCTACTGCATGCCCATTCTGTCTATTATCGCCAAAACCTTAAATCAGTGCATTCTATCATAATAATCAGCTTTTAGCAATATCATATTCATGTAACTATGCCGGACTAAAGCATGCATTTCTCAACTAACTTGATTAGCATAAATGTATAACTACTGTTAATATTTTCTACTAAATAAATTAGTATTACTAATAATATTAACCTTATTTAGAGCCTGAAACCTACGCTATATAGTTATGTCTGATTTCGCCTACGCGTATGCGCGGCCTTCCGCGCTAGAAGCTCGCCCCGAGGGCAACGCCCTGCTTCTTTCGGCTTTCGCTGAAGAGCAAACCACCACCGGCACCTCCTGCTTTTTTTGGGGTCGTCTGCGCGACTCCTGGTTGGCCGCCCGGAGCTTGAGCACCCTGGCCAAAGTGGTAGCCTCCCGGTTCGTGCCGCAAAGCGCCGCCCTCCGCGACCCTATTGTGACAGCCGGCGCGGGGCAGCTACGCTTCGAGTCGTTTTCGTCGTGCAACGGGGTCTATGCCCGCCTCGACCTGAACTCGGAGGCGCTGGATGGCGAGTTTTTGAGCAGTGGCACCACCAACGTTGATTTCAACGAACCGATGGTAAATGCCCTGGCTCGCATTGCGCGCACCGAGCCCGTGCTTTTATCGGTAGGCGAGAAAGAAGTGACGTTAGAACGGGCTGCTGGCAAGGTGGTGGAACGCAAAGTGGCGTTGCCAGAACGCTGGATTAAGGGATTAACCAGTGTGCAGGCATACTTGGCTCTCATGGAAGAAAAGCAGCGCCTCACCCGCGTGCAAGCCATGCAACTGATGCAAAGCCTGCCCGCTGGCGCCGCCAAAACCGATTACTTTCTGGTGTTGCGCGGTCCGCGCCCAAGCTTCTCGCCCGTGCCGAGTGCGGGTGCCGTGCGCATAGGCGGCGGGCATCGGTTGCGGCTGCTCGAGGGGTTGCTGCCGCTTTGTGAGGCGGTACGAGTGTTTGCCACTCCCGACGAGCAGTCTTCGGCTTTTGTGCTGGAGCTTGGCGGCGGGCAACGATTTCTGCTGGCGTTGTCGGCAGATGTGTGGCGCGGTTTTTCCGGCGAAGGCAACCAGCTCGATACCTTGATGGAGGAGCTGCCTGCCGAGTGGGTGGTGGGTGCCAACCGGCTGTTCCGGGGCAATGAAGTGTTTAATCCGAGCGTGTTTGCTCTCGAAAACGACTTGGCCCCTCACACCGTGGACCGGCTCTGCGCCAGCCTCTCGGCGATGGGCCTGCTTGGCTTCGACCTCGCCGACAATCAGCACTTCTACCGCCGTTTACCCTTCAAAATGGGCCGCATTGTGAGCCTGAATCCGCGCCTAAAAAATGCGCGGGCCCTGCTCGAAGCTGCCGATGATGTCCAGTTAATAGGTGTAGGCGCCGGTGGCCGTACGGAAGTGCGGGTGCGCGGCACGGGCGTGTGGCACACGGTGGTAGTAGGCGGCAGCGAGGATGCGCGCTGCACCTGCTCTTGGTTTAGCGGTCAGCAAGGCCAGCGTGGCCCTTGTAAGCATATTCTGGCGGCGCGAATGCGCTTTGCACGCTAATAGGTAGGCGCTTCGCCGACTGGTTTTCTATTCCTCGTTATTCAATCATCCATTCCATGGCTACTACCGCCGTCGACACATTCGAGCACATTATCCGCCACCAAAACGCTGCTGAGCTAGTTAATTTCCTACTAGAGCTGCCTAAAACCGAAATAGTAGCTGTCCGGAAAAAGGCTAAAAGCTTGAAAAGAGAGCTAGATCAATTTCAACAGCTCACCTCGGGCAGTTGGGGCACCGTTGGTACCCCTGAACAACGAATGATGCTGCAGCTAACCGCTTTGAAAACTTATTCTCGCAGGGAAGCCCTCAGCCCAAGTTTTCAACTCGACCAGCTAAGCAAGAAGTACACGGCTTTCTTCTGGACGGTGCTCGAACACGCACGGCCCGATTGGTTGGGCGACCTTTTTGTGCAAGCGTCGGAGCGCAACCCATGGAGCCGACCAGACTACGCGTTCCTGCGCGAGCTGGAAAATCGGCAATTGCTTGAGTACAACCCTCGGCTGTTTGCTACCGCTTTGCCAGGTTTGCTGCATGTGCTAGCCACAGAACTGAGCGATATGGAGCCGGTTCCAGTTAATGCGTTGGAGGATATAACCCAAAAGCTACAAGCCGATACCGTCTTATTAACTCGGGACTTACCATTGATCTTCGATTTCGATACCAATATTGACGGAGTGTATGCCCATGTGCAACCGAGAATGACCATTAGAAAGTGGAAACTCGCCGCGCCAATGAACTGGCATACTTGGAGCGAAGCGCACCCGCCGCAAGTGGTGCAATGGACAGATATTTTGCTAGGGTTAGTTGCCTCTACCCACCTCGACCGCACCGACTTACTGACGCGTTGCTTGTTAGCACTGCGCCGCGACTTCCGCCGTCCACTCCTGACCTGGTTCAAGAACCTGTTTGTGGCCCTGAAACCAACGAAAACAGAACGACTGACGCGGCAAAGTGAACTAATGGAATTACTAGCGCATCCGCTGCCACAAGTGGTCAACTTCGCGCTCGATCAGCTCAAGGACCTTTGGACGGAAGCTGGTTTCGAGTCAGCGCCGCTCTTGCTTTACGCCGAAGGCCTCATGATGCGCCAGGACCTAAAAATTGCGCTTCGCACGCTTCTTGGCACGTTTGAAAAACTGCTGAAACGAGAGCCAGCCCTCGCCCCTACCCTTGCTCAATTAACTTCCTCGGCTCTGGCCAACGCCGACGCTGCCGTACAGGAACGGGCCGCTAAGCTGCTAGCCAAGATTTTGGGGGCCAAGAAACCTCTGCTAACTGCCACCAAAGTCACTGAAATAACCGATTCCATCGGCCTCTATGCCGATTTGCTGGCTGCGGCACCTCGCAATTTACTCGCCCCTTTTCTGCCCGCACCTGCCCCGGCGGCCAGTGCCGATGGCAGCGCTACTACCTATGCGCCACAACCCGAGTTCATGCCGGATATCTCTACTGCCACGGCAATAGCGCCGGTGCGTGATTGGCACGATTTACTGTTTCTAACTGCCCAAGTGCTGCAATACGACAACCCTACGGCCTGGGAACGGTGGCTAGACGGGCTACTGCGGCTGCGGCATCAGTTTCCTGAGAACTACAGGCTGCAACTTCGTCCTTACTTGCAGCAGGCGCTGCCTTGGGTTCTAAAAAACAAAACCGAGGAAGAAGTGACTGCGACCTTGCTCCGCTACGACTTTAGCACCAATGGCAACGGACAGCGCGAGCTAACGCAGGCGCTACTGATTAGCTGGGCGACCGGCTTTGCGCGCCAGGCAATACCGCAAGTATCCATCACCGACCATCAATACAGTAGCCCCGACCCGCTGCTACGGGTGGAGCAACAGCGGCTATCAGCAGTGGAAAATCAACTACGGACCGTTGCCAAACCATTGCCCCAAATTAGTACGCCTAGCCACGCCCCCTATTGGGTAGCGCCTACGGTGCTGGTGCAGAAGCTCCTCAGCTATCAAGCAGCAAATCAAACGCCAGATTCCGCCGATCTAACTTTGGCGTTGGCTCGCACTGCCTTTCGCGCAGAAGCCGATGCTGCCGTGGCCCGGCAGCAGCTACCGCAGCTCCAGCACGCAGGGCTGCGCGAATTGCTGCAATGGTTTCTGGCGTCAGCCTCGGAAGCTGCCCCACTTCCGCCCTTGGCTACCAACAAATCATTGGTGAAAGTTTTCACGGAACGGCTCAGCAGGCTTATCCCTTTTCGGCCGAGCAGCGCGCCCATTCCTTTGCTTGAGGCACTGCCTTGGCTATGGGCAGTAGCCGCGCGCACCCGCCACCCCTATGCGCCACTGGAAGAGCTACGCCCGCTGGCTGATTATCCGGGGCTGGCGGCGCCTTGGCAGCCAGGTTGGGGATTCAAGCAGAAGTCGCACACGTATTGGCAAACGTGGAACACAGAGCGGCCTCAGGTGACGCAACTGTGGCAGGAGTTATGTGTACCCACTCTTCACGAAGGCGAGATGCCACCTTCGCCTTTGCTCCTGTATTCTTTGCACGCACAGCTTAAGCGCAAAGAACACTACAATATCTGGGCGCTGGAGCCTGATTTGCCGTTTTTGCTTACGATGCTGCCCAACAACCCCGATCCGCTGTACTGGCACGTACTGCGTACCGCCTGCCGCACCGACGGCCAGGAGGGGCGGGCCATTATGCAACAGGTGTTGAACTCGCTGCTCGGTGCCGGCCTGTGCTTCAACGAAACTACTTCCGCGCTGCTAGCCATAGGCCTCACGCACCAAGCCCCCTTTGCAGGGCGCTTGCGCTGGAAGTGTTGCTGTCGGCGGTGCCGACGGGCCGCGTGGTGCCTACAGTTCTGGGGGCGGCACTAGGCAAGCTGCTCGCCGCCGAATTTGTGCCCATACAGCGCCTAACCGACACTTTAGCGCAGGCACGTGCGGTTAGTCCGGCCACCGATGATGCCCTGCGTCAGATACTGGATACGCTGCTACCGTACTTGCCCACCACGCCGCTTCGCAACACTCGCAAGCTCATCGAAGCGTACTCTGATGTGCAAGGCCGCACCCGGCAAGCAGTACCGGATGAGGTGCAAGCCCAGATGCAGGAATGGAGCCGGTCTGCCACGCTGAAAAAAGCAGCCGGCAGCTTGGTGCACCATCAAGTACAGGAGGGTATTGTGTTAGCTGATCACTAAAATTGCCACCTTACGTAGGCAAGCACGGTATTTCACATTTTCACCGCCGCTCTTTACGGCTAGCCCTTCCTCTCTGCACTCTGGTTTCACTCTATGAAAAAGCTTCTGCTAACCCTTGCCTTTGGCGCTTGTTCGCACCTATTACTAGCGCAGCAGGTTATGTCGGTTTACTCCGTTACTATTCCTAATTCCAAGCCGAGCGACGTCAAGGAAACCACGGTGACGGAAGCAAACGGTGGCATCCGGGTTTCCAACGTTATTCAGCCTACGCTAACCGTCTACAAGCCAGCCAAGGACAAAGCCAATGGCACCGCCGTTATTATTTGTCCGGGGGTGGCTACGCCCGACTAGCAATTGACCACGAAGGATTCGACGTAGCCAAACGCCTGATCGAGATGGGCGTTACGGCCTTCGTGCTCAAGTACCGTTTGCCCAACGACCAAAGCCAGCCCGACAAAAGCATTGCGCCGCTACTCGATGCGCAGCAATCTATTCGGTTGGTGCGGCAACGGGCTACGGAGTTTGGCGTAAATCCGGCGCGCATTGGCATCATGGGCTTTTCGGCGGGAGGGCACCTAGCGTCTACTGCGGGCACGCACTTTGCCAAGCCCGTTGGTCAAGACCCGACCAATACCTCCGTCCGTCCCGATTTTTTGATGCTGATCTACCCCGTTATAAGCTTCACCGATAGCCTGATGCATGGTGGTTCGCGCACCAACTTGATAGGCAAAACCCCAACGCCCGATCAAATCAAACTGTATTCCAACGACCAGCAAGTAACTATCCAAACGCCCCCCACTTTCCTCGTGCACGCCGCCGACGATAAAACGGTTAAAGTGCAGAATAGCTTGCGGTTTTATGAAGCGTGCCTTCGCCACGGAGTACCGGTCGAGATGCACCTCTACCCTAAAGGCGGCCACGGTTTCGGTATGAACAACAAAACCACCAACGACAAGTGGGTGGAACGTATGCAGAATTGGTTTGACGCCAACGGCTGGCTCACAAAGTAGAAAACCAGCTTTTTTTTCTCGACAACAGAGCCCCTGAGACGAACTCTCAGGGGCTCTGTTGTTTATGGATTTAGCAGCCTATTCTTACTATAGTTATTATATCCAGCAATCGTATAGTTTACCTCAACTATGTAAGCTCCTCAGTCGTAATGGCACGGTGCTTGTAAACTTCCCTCACAAGAGAGTGAAAGTTTCCTACTACTTAAAACCTATTTGCCATGAAAAAGGTCAGTTTGCTTCTCGCCATAGTTCTGATTTTTGCTTCTGTTTTCAGTTTCAATACCCAAGCCCAAAACCGTATCAGTTCGCACGCTAAAGGTGCCGTCATCGGTGGTTTGGGCGGTGCCGCCGCTGGTGCCCTCATCAACAAGCGCAACCGCGTGGTAGGTGGGGTAGTAGGTGGTGCCGCTGGTGCCGGCCTTGGATACGCTATCGGTAAGAATGCCGACAACAAGCGCAAAGCCGAAGCCGCCCGCGTGGCCGCTGCTAACCGCGCCGAAGCCAACCGCGTAGCCGCCGCTCGCCGGGCCGAAGCCCAACGCGTTGCCGCTTACAACTCCGGGCTTGAGAAAGGGGCTGCTTTGGCCGCCAAGCCTTCAACTGCTCCTGCTGGCGCTGCCGCCCTTGCTGCCGGTACTAGTGCTGGCGTGATGTACACGCTGAACTCTAGCACCAATCAAGCTGCGTTTGCTCCCACTGCTTCGGGCTTGTCTTACTTGCCTAACGCGTCGTACGGTGACCGTACGTCAGCTTATCCTAGCTCGGAAGTTCGTAGAAAGAGCTGGTAGTTTCTTATTGCTTGCACTCGAAAACCCGAGCCTTTAGGCTTGGGTTTTTCATCCTCGTTCTCTACCAAACCCTCAACCACATGAAACTCTATTTCGGCTGGCTACTCGCCGCGGCTTCCCTGGCGTCTTGCTCCACTGATAAAAAGCCGGCAGAAGCTGTCAATGTTCAGACGCTCAACCAACAATTTATTGGCGCTTGGAATAGCAGAAATACGGCCCAACTGGATACCCTCCTGGCCGACGACATTCAGTATTCGCAAGGTGAAACGCATTTCAAGGGCAAATCGGAGGTATCGGATAAGTGGGTACGTGCTACCCTCGGTACCATCACCGACCTGAAAACCTACGCCACCAGCTCCGGTGCAGACACCCAAATAGCTTATGAAGCGGGTACTTTCTCCACAGAAGTAGTGCCCGAAGGCCCCACCTCACCTCGCGGTGAGGGCGAAGGTAACTTCATCCTGCTTTGGAAGAAAAATGCCAAGAATGCCTGGAAACTCAGCTACGTGCAGCTCGAAGGCTTGCCCGTACGAGTGAAGTAACAGCTTATTCAGTCTGTTGCAGCAAGTACACCAGCGTACCGCTTGGTACTGCGTCCGTTCCCTCTTCAGCTAACAACAAAGCCGGCGCTTCCGTAGCCGCTCCTTCCGGCTCACCAACGGGGCGGGATATGGCTTCGATACTAGCAATGGCTTGAATTTCGGCGCCGTCCGGGAACACTAATTGCACCAGGTACCGCATGTGCAAATCAAAACCTTTAAGAAGCGGGGTAGCGTGCTGCGCAATCAGTAGTACACCTAAGCCCGTTAGGTTTACGCTCTTCTCTACTTGCATCAATAGCTCTTTGCTCATATTCCTCTATACGTTAAATAGCCCGCGCCAAATGATTGGCGCGGGCTTTTTACGTTCAACAAGACAATTTTCTAAAAACAAGTCAGAAAATCTGACAGCGTCGTTTGCAAGCAAGCTACAAGTAGTTATTGGCTCCCGTAGGACGGGTTAGGTACTCCTCGCCGTCGTAGATGGGGGCCATATTGCTAGCTTCTTGTTCCGTAAATAGCCGAGACCGAATCAGGAACCGGATGCCGAGCGGAATTTCCAGGGAAAAGCTGGCGCCGCGGCCTTTCGTGACGTCGACGGTTAGTTGGGTGTGTTTCCAGTACTCGAACTGACTGGCACTCATGAAGAAGTCGCAGCCGTGAATCTGACCGAGCCAGATATCGTTGGTGCCCACCCGGAACTCGCCGGCAGCAAAACACATAGGCGAAGAGCCATCGCAACAGCCACCACTCTGGTGAAACATAAGGGGGCCGTGCTCATCACGCAATAAGTCAATGGTGGCTTCGGCGGCTGGTGTTACAAGTACGCGTGGAGTAGGTTCGGGGAGCATAGGAGTGGGTGAAATCAGGGTTAACAGGAGCGGCACATAGCAGCCCTACAAGAGGCTACAGAGATTTAATGTTGAAAATAAGGAGCTACAACCCCTTTGCGGACGTAAGTGTACACAGTGCCGGTCCGCAGATTCTGCACGCGCACCCAACCTTTCTTATGCTCTCGAAGATTATACCGAACATTATTTTCAGAATCATAGAGAATTTCCCAATTACCAGCACTATCCCTCATGCCGCCTCTTAGGCGGGGAGAAGGCATAGGAATGGGCTCTGGCTGTTGCTCTGAGTGGGATAGTTGAAACTCCTCAGTTTTTTGCAACGACCAATCCGGGTTCTTTTGGCCAGGCACCGGAAGCTTTTGGGCGTGGACCGAAGTAGCAGCGAACAACACCGCCCCAACAACAAGCATTACTCTACATGAATCAAGCATAATCAGCAGTTAGCTAAACACATCTGCCGGTAATGACGAGTGTTTGTCTGATAGCGTTGCGCCAGTCTCAATAAAGGAACAAATAGCAGGCAACAAAACGCAAAAACCGTCATACTGAGCTTGTTGAAGTACTCCACTGGCGTAGTAACTACCACCCTAGCGAAATACCTCGACAAGCTCAGCATGACGGTTTTTCTTCTCCCTACTTTCCTAGAAGAAACCGAGTTTCTGCTGGCTGTAAGAAATCAGCATGTTTTTGTTCTGGCGGTAGTGGCTGAGCATCATTTTGTGGTTCTCACGCCCGAAGCCCGATGATTTGTAACCACCGAATGGGGCCCCAGCCGGATAATCGTGGTAGCAGTTCACCCACACGCGGCCGGCCTGAATGGCGCGGGGCACTTCGTATAGCTCATGCGCGTCGCGGGTCCAGACGCCGGCGCCGAGGCCATAGAGCGTGTCGTTGGCTATTTCCAGAGCTTCTTCAACTGTTTTGAAGGTGGTCACCGACACCACCGGACCGAAGATTTCTTCCTGGAAGATGCGCATCTTATTGTGGCCGCGGAACATCGTGGGCTGAATGTAGTAGCCTTCGGCCAGTGCACCGTCCTCCTGATGGTAGGCGTCGCCGCCGGTCAGCACTTCAGCACCTTCGGCCTTACCAATTTCCAGGTAGCTCAGGATTTTCTCGAACTGGTCGTTGCTGGCTTGAGCGCCCATCATGGTTTCCATGTCGAGTGGGTTGCCGAGTTTGATGGCCTTCACGCGCTCAATTACCCGGGCAATAAACTCGTCGTAGATGTCTTCCTGAATCAGCATCCGCGACGGGCAGGTGCAGATTTCGCCCTGGTTAAGGGCAAACATCACGGCTCCTTCAATGGCTTTATCGAGGAAGTCGTCGTCGGCATCCAGCACGCTCTTGAAGAAGATGTTCGGCGACTTACCGCCCAACTCCATCGTTACGGGAATGATGTTTTCGGAGGCGTACTGCATGATCAGGCGGCCCGTGGTGGTTTCGCCGGTAAACGACACCTTCTGAATGCGCGGCGACGAAGCCAGCGGCTTACCAGCTTCCAGACCGAAGCCGTTCACTACGTTTACTACGCCCGCGGGCAGAATGTCTTGCAGCAATTCCATGAGCACCATAATGGAAGCTGGCGTTTGCTCGGCGGGTTTCATCACCACGCAACAGCCAGCAGCCAGCGCAGGCGCCAGCTTCCAAGTCGCCATTAGCAGCGGGAAGTTCCAGGGAATAATCTGGCCTACCACGCCCAGCGGCTCGTTGATGTTCATCGACACGGTAGTAGCGTTTAGCTCCGTCACGTTGCCTTCCTCGGCCCGGATTACGCTAGCGAAATAGCGAAAGTGGTCGACTACTAACGGTAGGTCGGCAAGGGTGGTTTCGCGGATGGGCTTGCCGTTTTCCACGCATTCCACAGCAGCTAGGTGCGGCAGGTTTTCCTCGATGATATTGGCTACCTTGTTAAGCAGATTGCTGCGCTCAGTGGCCGAGGTTTTGCCCCAGGTTTTGAAGGCCTCATGCGCCGCGTCGAGGGCCAGTTCAATGTCTTCTTTGGTGCTACGGGCTACCTTGCAAAATGCCTTGCCATCGATAGGCGACGGGTTTTCAAAGTATTGGCCTTTCACTGGAGCTACCCATTTGCTGCCAATAAAGTTGTCGTAGTGCGATTTGAATTGGGGCCGGGCAACGAGGGTGGTGGGTTTTTCTAAGGTTTCCATCAGCGCTAGAATGAGGTGAGATTTAGATACCCCAAGCTAGGTTTACCTCTGCTGAAATAGTTGTAGTATACTCTCAGAAAAGAAACCTATCATCTCATAAGGTAAGCACTCACTCACCTTCTTGCACTTGCACTGATTAGAAGTAACTTACCAGGAATGTAAGCCGCAAAAGCCGCCCGGTTTGCAACGGTTACTAAGTTTTGTTGTTAGATTATAACTTGAGTTGCCACTGCTTTTTCAGCTTCCCACTCTTTTGCCTGTTCGTCCATGTCTCACCTGCCCGCTCCTATTGCACTCCGCCAGGCCGACCAGCTCACCACGCTAGTTGAAAACCGGACGGTGTATGCTCTCGATGCTTTTGAGCTAAACGTGTTTGAAACGCACCGCACGGCCCATCAAATACCGCTCAGCATGGGCAATCTGGTCTTGACTACTATGCTCCGGGGTAAAAAGGTAATGCACCTAGCTGGCCGTCCGGCGTTCGAGTACCTGCCCGGCGAGTCGGTTGTTGTGGACCAAAACGAAACCATGCTCATCGACTTCCCGGAAGCCGACGCAGAGAACCCGACGCAGTGCCTCGCGGTGGCCATCCCGACGGATACCATCCGCCAAACCGTCGATTTGCTCAACGAACACCACCCCCGCGTGGAAGAGCATTTGCCTTGGCAGCTCGACACCCACGACTTCGCCCATTTCCAGAACACGCCCGAACTGACCTCCACGCTGGAGCGCCTCGTACAGCTCTCCCGCGACACCGGCCGCATCAAAGACGTATTGGCCACGTTTACCATTCAGGAAATGCTGGTGCGCCTCATGCAGACGCAAGCCCGTCAGCTTATTTTCAACAACTACACGCAGCACCTTACTTCTCACCGCTTCGCGCACGTGGTGCAGTACATCAAGCAGCATCTCACCGAGCAGATTACAGTGGAAAAACTAAGCGCGCTGGCTTGCATGAGCAAGGCCACTTTCTTCCGGGTGTTCAAGCGGGAATTGGGCCTCACGCCCATCGAGTACATTATTCAGGAGCGTCTTACGGAAGCGAAACGGCTGTTACGCAATCCGCTTACGTCGGTGTCGGATGTCTGTTTTCGGGCCGGTTTCAACAATACCGCGTATTTCCAGAAGCTCTTTAAGCAGTACGAAGGCATGACCCCCGGCCTCTACAAAAAGCAGCACGCGGTGTAGACTGCTTTTTCCGCAGCAATTAATTTTACGTATTAATTGGTGTATTTGCACCCTTGCTAGATCTTTCGACCCCGTCACAGTTACCAGTTCGCCATAAATCCGTTATGGCTGCGCTTACCTGCGAGAAGATGCAGGTGTTGTACGAGGCCTTTTGTGAGGTAGAAGAGTGGGGCGACCCCGCTCTGTATCAGCAAGGTATTGATGCCTTGTATAGTTTCGGGCTGGATGGTTCAACTGTAGCAGTAGACCACTGCCTAGCCAATACGCAGCACTTATCTCCCGACCTCGACGACTTCACCACTCCCCTGGCCTCCTACGCCCTCGATGCGAGTAGTGCCTTGACGGAAGCCCTGCTTTTTGTCGCGAAGCAGGAAGAAAAATACTTCCGCAATCATCTGGCTGCCGTTACAGACTGTATTGACATGTTCGTGCAGATGTACCTGGAGCTAGATCCGAACCGGCGGGATATAGATGAAATTATCAGGGCCGATGAGTACATGCAGCAAGAGCACGAACGGCGCAAAAGGCTATATGCTGCCTTGCAGAACATCACTGATATAACGCCTAGCGTGCTCATCACCTTGCGGAATCTCAACGGCACCGAGCCTATCGTGGGCCTCGACCGGCTGGCTGGGCTATAAAGAGAAGGTGCTTTTGCGCCTGCTTTGTTGGGTCGTACGCAACCTTCGAGCTGACTTTGCTGTTAGGTGAGGCCGTATATCTCCCTGCCACAAGGCAGGGTGGCAACTTACCTCATGAAAGAACAAGCAGTGGCTGATCGTCAGCCCGTGGCAAAGGACGCACGTTCTGTTTCAGCTACTCCACACCCTCCGCTTGCCCCCGCCTTAGTGTGGCTCATGGCTATTACTTGCGGACTGGTGGTGGCCAATATTTATTACAACCAACCGCTGCTTGCTGAAATTGGCCGCACCTTCCGGCTTTCCGAAAGTGAGGTGAGTTTGGTGGCCACTATCACGCAGGTCGGCTATACGCTAGGGCTGTTGTTTGTGGTACCACTCGGCGACAAACGCGAGCGGAAAAGCTTGATTTTGGTCCTGATACTAGCGGCGGCGCTGTGCATGGCGGGCGCCGCGTCGGCCCCATCGTTTGTAATACTGGCAGCGGCGAGTTTGTGCATCGGCATTTTTTCGGCAGTGCCTCAGCTGCTGATGCCTATGGCCGCCTCGTTGGCTTCCGATGAAGAACGAGGCCGGGTAGTGGGCAAGGTCATGAGTGGCTTATTGATTGGCATTTTGCTTTCGCGCACAATTAGTGGCTACGTAGGGGCTCATTTTGGCTGGCGCACCATGTTTTGGGCGGGAGCCGCTGTGATGGTGTTGCTCACCGGTATCTTGGCCCAAATGCTGCCGCGGAATCAGCCCAATTTCCAGGGCAGTTACGGTGGCCTGCTCAAGTCCTTGGTCACCCTCACCCGCGATTTACCTGTGTTGCGCCGCTCGGCACTAGTGGGTACTTGTATGTTCGCCGGCTTTAGCGCCTTCTGGACCACGCTCGTGTTCTTCTTGGAAAGTGACACCTACCGTTACGGCAGCGACGTGGCCGGCTTGTTTGGCTTGATTGGGGCTACCGGAGCATTTGCAGCTTCGTTTGCTGGCAAGTCAGCGGACCGCAAAGGCCCCGACTTCGGCATCAACCTGGGTATCCTGCTGTTTGTGGGGGCTTACGTGCTGCTGGCCTTTGGCGGCTATTACTTAGTAGGACTGGTGGTAAGCGTGGTGATTCTGGATGTGGGGCAGCAGATGACGCACATTTCCAACCAAGCTCGCATCTTCAGCCTGCTCCCCGAAGCCCGAAGCCGCTTGAATACGGTGTACATGACGGCTGCCTTCCTAGGCGCTTCGCTAGGGTCGTTGTCGGGGGCTTGGGCTTGGACTCATTTTCACTGGCCTGGTGTGTGCGGCGTGGGACTGGCCTTTGGAGGCATGGCTTATTTACTTAATCGATTTTATGGCAGGACCGCTAGTGTCATTGCTCCTGCGCTTTAGCTTACTGAAAAGGGCTTGTTCTAGCTAGAACAAGCCCTTTTCAATGATACTGAAGTTGATTTTCAGTGTTTAGTTTACAGCCGGCTTAAGCATTCTTTTAGACTGTCGCGCCAGTGTGGAATAGCTAGGTTAAGCGTGGTTTTAACTTTCGTTTTGTCCATCACCGAATAAGCAGGCCGCGTAGCCTTGGTAGGATACTCTTCCGTACGGATGGGCACGGTGCGCACAGGCGTATTGCTTAGCTCGAAAATAGCTTTGGCGAAGTCGTACCAGGAGGTCATGCCCTCGTTGCTGTAGTGGTAGATACCATACGCTTGGCTCTGGCTCTCGATGATAGTTAGGATACAGCCGGCCAAGTCGATGGCGTAGGTGGGAGTACCGGCCTGGTCCCAGATAACGCGCATTTCTTCCCGCTCCCGGCCGTATTTCAGCATCGTTTTCACGAAGTTGTTGGCGAACTCAGAGTATAACCAGCTGGTGCGCAAAATGAAATACTGGCTGGTATGCGCTGGTATAACTTGCTCACCTTCCAGCTTAGTTAAGCCGTAGACACTGATAGGGGTCGCTTCATCGGTTTCTACGAGTGGCTTGTTACCTGTGCCCGCAAACACGAAATCAGTTGAAATATGCACGAGTGTGGTACCATGCTGACCGCACAACTGCGCCAGATTCACGGCGCCGTCCTTGTTGACTTTGCGAGCTATTTCCACTTCGTCTTCGGCTTTATCCACGGCTGTGTAGGCGGCACAGTTGATGCAATATGCGGGTTGGTATTGCGCGAATACAGCTTGCAGCTTACCAGTGTCCAGAATGTCTGCTTGCTCTTCCGGCAGAAAAACGATATCTGTTATGCTTCTCTCTTTTGCCACATGCTGCAGGCATTGCCCCAACTGACCCGATGCCCCAAAGACGATTATTTTACTCATACAACTAAGCGTGATATAGTAGGTTAAGTGAGCTTTCAGCGTCCATAAAGCGTATTACCCTGGAGCTATCCGCACGCAATTTAGTTTTTTCATTTCGCCAGCAACTACCGCTTGTCATTCCGAGCAACACGAAAAATCTGGCTAATAAGGAAAGTGTAGACTCCTGGCGTTGCTCGGAATGAGACGCATGTGGTAAGTAATTGATCGGATATAGTAGTCCGTATTGCTACTCTTACTCCCAACCGCCGCCTAAAGCTTTCACGAGTTGGATGGCTGATTGGAACTGGAAGCTTTGGGTTTGCACTGCTTGCCGAGCCGCCTCCAACGTTTGGCGGTCGGCATCAACTACTTCAAAGTAATTGGTAAGGCCGCGGTTGTACCGCTCTCTAGTCAGCAAACCAGCTTGGCGGGCGGCACGCAAGGCCCGCTGCTGAGCTGCTAGTTGCGCAGCACTTTGCTGTACATCCGCCAAGGCCGTTTCAACTTCCTGAAAAGCCACAAGAGCCGTTTGCTGATACTGCGCCGAGGCCGTATTGGTGCGCGCTTTGGCTAATTCCTCGTTCGATCTGAGTCGGCCACCGTTGAAGATCGGAATGGCCACACCCGCCCCGATGTAGTAGGTGTAGCTTTCACTGAGTCGAGTCAATTCCCCTAGCTGCGCGCTCTGCGGACCGATATAGCCGTTGAGTTGCACTGTTGGGAGTCGGGCCGAGCGCGCCGATTCGGCGCGGGAATCGGCGGCGGCGAGGAGGCGCTCGGCTTGTTGCAAATCGGGGCGGCGAGCAAGTAAAGCGGCTGGAACCCCCGCTGGCACGCTCGGCACAGTCAGGTCAGTGGGGCGAGATGCCAGGACGAAGCTACTGGCCGGCTGCCCGCATATGGTGGCCAGAGCCGCCACATAGCGGGCTCGCTGGCGCTGCGCTTCTATCCGGCTGGCGTCTACGTTGGCCAACTCGGTTTCGGCGCGGCGTACACCTATTTCGTTGTCCACACCGGCTTTGTAGCGGGCTTGCACCAATTTCAGATTCTGGACGCGGGCTTCGCGGGTACTATCGAGCACGCCGAGGTCGGCGTCGAGGCCGCGGATGCTGTAGTAGTAGCTGGCAGCATCGGTGGTGAGGGTGAGCTGCACGGTGCGCAAATCGGCTTCGGAGGCCTGCTGCTCGGCTTGGCTAGCTTGAATGTCGCGCCGAAGTCTCCCCCACACGTCGACCTCGTAGCTGACATTGATGGGAATGTAGAACTGCTTTTGACTTACCCCTACCACCTGCGCATTAGGAAACTGTACTGGCCGCAACGCCGACAAGCGGCTGCGGTACACTTGGGGCGTCACGGTCACGTCGGGCTTTAGGTAGGAGCCAGCTATGCGCACAGCGGCGCGAGCTTCTTCCACACGGGAGGCAGCGGCACGCACGTTGAAGTTGCCCGTGAGGGCCTGTTGTTCTAGCGCACTCAGTACCGGATCATTGAAGAGCGCCCACCAGGCGGAAACCGCCGGGGCCGCTTGGGGCGGGGCAGGGCTAGCAGGGGCCGCGGGTTGGGCCACCGGAGTTCCGTTCGGGTTTTGGTTGTTTTGCCAGGCGGCGGGAGCAATTACCGTGGGCGGCTGATACTGCGGTCTGCGGGCGCACCCACTGAAGACTACCGAAGCTAGTCCTAACACCCAAGTCCAACGAACAAGAGAATACCAAGCAGTTAAAAAACTCATGCGCAATCCGTCAGCAGCAAACAATACATAGCACCCCAACTTACTTGCTCGCCCCCTCTCCTACCGGCGACGAGATACGCGGGCGGTCCGGGTCGTAGAGGCGTTCGGGGGCTTTGGGCCCGGCGGGCGTATCGGGCTTCTTGGCGGCAGGTGCTTTTCGGGCTTCTACCGTTTCGTTTTCCTGCAAGGTTTCGGCGGGGTTGATAACGAGCATTTCCCCACCTTTCAAGCCCTCCAGCACTTCCACCTGCGCCCCAAAATCGCGGCCAGCCACGATGGGTTGATAATGCACTTTCTTGTCTTTAATCATCACCACGCGGGTGTCGGTGCCGCCCGGCACCAGCGAATTGGCTGGGATAATAACGCTAGGTGACGTGCGCGGCAGTTCAAACCGAATCTGGCCAAATACGCCCGGCCGCAACAACTGCTGCCGATTCGGAATCTTGACCACTGTCAGCAACGTGCGGGTATCGGAACTAAGGGCGCCGGCCTCCCTCGATACGCGCCCCCGGAAAGTGCGGTTGGTGAATTCTGGCACAATCAACTCGGCAACCAGACCCGCCTTGATAGCCGTGGCGTAGTTCTGCGGCACATTCACGAAGGCCCGTAGCGTATCGGTTTGCTCTACTTTGAACAACTGCGTGCCCTCAGCGTTGCTGGTTGAAACCAAGGCGCCCACTTCCACATTGCGCTGGGTCACGATGCCACTGAACGGAGCGCGCACCTCGCGGAAATTGCGCAAGGCTAAGAGTTGCTGCACGGCGGCCTGTTGGCCGTTGTAGCGAGCTTGTGCTTCGTCGAGTTCCTGTTTGGAAATGGCGCCGGGCATGTCCACGCTCCGCAGACGGTCGTAGCTGGTGCGGGTTAGGGCGAGGCTGGTTCGGGCTTCAACCACTTGCTGGTCGAGCTCCGGAGTGGCAATACGAGCTAGCAGTTGGCCACGCTTTACGCGGGTGCCTATGTCTACGTACCAGGCCTGCACAAACCCATTGGTACGGGCGAAGAGGTATGTTTCGTGGTTGGAAACAGTATTAGCCGGCAATTCCACCCGCACAGTATCGGGCGCGGCCTGCGCGGCCTGCACGCTCACAACGGGCGTTGCATTGGCGGAGGCGGTACTTGCTTGTTCGCGCGCTTTGTTGGCTTTCAACCGGGGCAGCAGCCCAAGCAAGAAAAGCCCTCCGAATACCAGCGCAATCAGTAGGATTACCACCCAAAACCGGCGTTTCCCTCTAGGCTTGTTGGCGGCTGGCTCCTCCGCAACGGGGTGTCCTGGCGCCGGGGCGGGGCCGAATGGTTGTTGGTAGGCTGAGAGGTTATGATGTCGTCCGATTGTAAGGCCATCGAGAAGGTAATCTTTAATGCACGGCTACTATTCAGCGCCCTTCAATTAGGGTATTATGCCAAGGCTCGCGCTGGCTGCTTTTCCTCTTTGCGAGTTGAATCCAACTCACGTTGCTTCAAGTAGCTGAACATAATCGGTACAAAAAACAAGGTGGTAACGGTAGCCAGCAACAAACCGCCAATTACGGCTCGGCCGAGCGGGGCATTTTGCTCGCCACCTTCTCCGAGGCCCAAGGCCATGGGTAGCAAACCGATGGTCATAGCCAGGGCCGTCATCAGTACGGGGCGCAGGCGGGTGAAGCCAGCATCAAGCGCGGCATCGCGCGGCGAAAGGTCCGGCTCTTCTTCGCGTCGTTCGTTAGCGAAGGTGACCAGCAGAATACTGTTGGCCGTAGCCACTCCAATGCACATAATGGCTCCCATCAAAGACGGTACGGAGAAGGTAGTTTGCGTCACGAACAGCATCCACAGTATGCCCGACATAGCACCCGGCAAGGCCATGATGATAATAAACGGATCCAGCCACGACTGAAAGTTCACAACCATCAGCAAATACACCAGCGCAATAGCCCCCACCAGCCCGATACCCAATCCAATAAACGAGGTGTGCATGCTGTCAACCTGCCCGCGAACGGTGATAGTAGTGCCTTTGGGCAGGTCCTTGCGGGCTTCCTCCAAAATCTTGTTCATGTCGGTGGCCACGCCGCCTAGGTCACGGCCTTCCACGCTGGCGTACACGTCTATCACACGCTGGATGTTGTAGTCGCTGGCGAGGGCAGACGTGGTGGTGCGACGGGTGGTAGCAAAGCTGCTAAGCAACTGAGGCGCCAGTTGCGAAGGACCCGTGATGCCAATGGTCTTCAACTCGTCTAGGCTAGACAACTGGCTCGGCGGCGTTTGCACGGCCACAATGTAGTTAACGCCCGTTTTGGGGTTCAGCCACTGGTTGGGCGTAGTCTGGGTGCTCGAAGACAGGTTGACTAGCACGTTGTTGGCAATATCGCGCTGCGAGAGGCCGGCTTGCTGTGCCCGCACCCGATCCACATCGAGGCGCATTTGGGGCAGGTCGAACGCTTGGTACACGAAGGCATCGACTACGCCCGGCACCTTCGCCATTTGCTGCTTGATTTTGGCGGCAATCTTATAGTTGGCTTCTATGTTCTTGCCGGTCACCTGAATGTCGATGGGGGCAGGCAGGCCAAAGTTCAGCGTTTGATTGACGATGTCCGCGGGCTGAAAGAACACCATCAAATCGGGGTACTGCTTGTTGATGCGCCGCCGGATTTCGGTGATGTACTCGGCAGTCGACCCATGCTCTTCTTTCATTGACACTAGAATTTCACCGTCGCCGGCCCCAATCACGGGGTTGTCGCCCATCAGCAAGTTCAGCGCTATTACGGGCAGCCCAATATTATCTAGCACCAAGTCCAGTTCCTCGGCCGGAATAACCTCGCGGATAATTTTTTCCACCTGCGCAAAGCGGACCTCGGTTTCCTCTAAGCGGGTGCCGGTGGGGGCGCGAATGTGCATCCGCAACTGGCCAGCATCCACTTTCGGAAAGAAGTTTTGCCCTATGAATGGGTACAAGCAGCCCGACCCAATGAACAGCACCGCAAAGCATAGTACCACCATTCGGCGGTGATTCAGCACCCAATCTAGCGCGTCACGGTAGCCTTCCCGGAACTTCTCGAATCGGTGATCGAACGCTTTGTGGATGCGCCACACCCAACTTTTCTCGATGCCTTTGGCGGCTTCCCGATCGGCGTCGGTAATGGGGTGTTCGTCTTCTTCCTCGGCGCTTAAGGTGGGGTGCTCCCGCTCTAGCTGTTCGCGGCGAAGTTGGCTAAGCCGGGCTTCCGCTTCGCTTATGGTATGGCCGTCGCGCACTTGCTCGGTGGGCAAATGCGCCGCCCCTTCGGCGTGGTAGATGGGTAGTTCTTTGCGCAGCAGAAACTGCACCATGGTGGGTACCAGCGTCCGGGAAAGCAGATAGGAAGCCAGCATGGCGAAAATGACGGCCATGGCTAGCGGCGTGAAGATATATGACGCCACCCCCGACAAGAAAAACACCGGCACGAACACAATGCAAATAGCTAGCGTGGCCACCAGAGCGGGCGTGGCAATCTGCTGCGCCCCATCCAAAATCGAACGTTTCAGCCCCTTCTTCATGGCCATGTTGCGGTGGATGTTCTCGATTTCCACCGTTGCATCATCCACCAATATCCCCACCGCCAACGACAGGCCGCTTAGCGTCATGATGTTGAGTGTTTGGCCGAGCAGCTTCATCACCACAATACTGACCAGAATAGACAGCGGAATACTCAGGGCAATGATGAGCGTGGAGCGCCACGAACCGAGGAACAGCAATATCATGAGGCCGGTGAGGGCCGCCGCAATACACGCCTCGATGATAACGCCCTTGATGCTGGCCCGCACGAAAAACGACTGGTCGAACAGCAGCTTCAGGTCGAGGCCTTGTGGGGCGTTGGCTAGCACGTTGGGCAAGGCTTTCTTGATGCCTTCAATGACATCGAGCGTGCTGGCGCCGCCGCTCTTGAGAATGGGCACAAAGGCGGTACGCCGACCGTTTTGCCGCACAATATTTTGCTGCACGGCGGCACCTTCGTGCACAAAGGCCACGTCGCGCACATACACGGTAGCGCCGTTCACTTCCTTGATGGGTAAGTCGTTGAGCGTGGCAATGGCCTCGGGGCTGCTATTGAGGCGCACATCGTATTCGCGGTTGCCAATCTTGGCGGAGCCAGCGGGCAGGATGATGTTCTGGCTGGTGATGGCCGTTACTACGTCGTTGGCCGATAAACCCTTGCCGGCTAGTGCACCAGGATTCAAGTCCACCATGATCTGCTTGGGCTTGCCACCGTTGGGCAGCAGCAACGACGCACCTTTCACGATGGCTAAACCCGGCCGAATAAACGCGTTGTTGGCGTCGTATAGGTCTGACTCACCGAGAGTTTCCGACGATAAGCTAGCCTGCGCAATGGGCACGTTGGACGCCGAATACCGAATGATGTTGGGCGGCGTGATGCCGGGTGGCATAGTCCGCAGGATGGTTTGCGAAATGGCCGTGAGTTGGGCCACGCCCGCCGCGGGGTCGGAACCCGGTTGGAAAAACACTTTGATGATGCCCACGCCTTTCAGGGCTTGGGATTCCATATGCTCGATGTTGCTGACGGTGGTAGTGTAGGCGCGCTGGTTCACCACCAAGATGCGCTTGTTCATTTCCTCGGGGCTCATGCCCGAGTACGTCCAGACCACTCCCACCACGGGAATATTCACTTCCGGAAAAATGTCCACCGCCATCGTACGAATGGTCATGATGCCGCTCAGCAAAATCAGCAGGGCCATGACCACAAACGTGTAAGGACGCGCCAGCGCCAACCGTACAATCCACATCAGTAAACAAGCTTAATAGGCTATCAAATCTTCTCGAATCAGACCAGCAGAAAACTATTTCCAACCAGAAAATACTTCAGCGTTACAATACTTCTTCTACAAAATCGAACCAACTGAACAGGCACCGCAAAGCCACAGCATCGTTCAATGTGTGCTTTGAACACCGCAGTACCTACATGCAATGACAAAGCAAGCCTAGCCGCGTTGCACCTCTTCGCTCGGAATAATACGGGCTAAGCACAATAACCGCTAGCTATCATGGGATAAAATAAAAGCCACTCTGCTAACAGAGTGGCTTACACTTGGCCAGGCGGCTTCTTGTTCTTGATAGGCTGAAAGCGTTGTTCCCGCGGCTGCTTTTCGCTGAGGTAGCGCCAATACCGTAATGGAATATGCCGGCGGTGCAACTTCATATTCTTGCGCTCCGGGATGTTGACGTGGTCGAAATACGACTGCCAAAGCAGCTTGAACAGCGGCTCCCGCTCGTCGAGCACGGTAGCCGATATATCGGTGTTGCGCTGCGGGGCAGTGGTTTCAAACTGCACGACATCGGTGCGGTGCAGGTCGTAGTAGAGGCCGTAGCGGCGGCGCTTATCGAAGATCAACCAACGTTGGTCGGCGTAGCGCTTGGTGAAGTGCGGCGCGATAAGCGGCAACACATCAAAATCCGGGTCGATGGTGGCGTGGAACAGGTTGTCGCTGGTTTTCTCGAAGCGTACAAAGGCTTCCATGCGGTGCTTCTCCCGGTACATTTGCTGCGCGATATGCGCCACCCGGCGGACGTTGTCGTCGGCGTAGTTTTCCGAAATATCGCGGGCCGAGCGCATAGCCAAATCAGCATAGCGGAAGATCAGCAATTCCCGGTCGGGTTGTTCGCTCAGAAATACATGGTAGAGCCGGGTGCGCGCCTCTTTGTCCATATGCCGAACCAGACCTTCCCACACGCGGGTGGCGGTAGCTTCGTTGGTATCAATCTGGACGGGCTGGGCGAACAAGCCCCCTTGAACCTCTCCAAGCGGCTGAATGCTGTTGGGCGCAGCCTTCCGGTCGTAGACGGCAAACAATACGGACAGCAGACCTTCAAACGAACCATCGTACGCATAATCCAGCGGCGCATTGGTAAGCGCTGGTGCCGTGGGGCGGGGTGTTGCCTCGGTGCTGGCGGCAACAGCAGCTTTACCACGGTTGTAAGGCGTAAGGGAACGGCTCATCAAGTACGGACTAGGTTCGGAATACTGTACGCTTGCTAACAAGAAAAGGTCAACAGTGTAGCGCCCCTCTCCTACAAAAGAGGGACGCTACACTGTTTGTCTCTGCGGCTGTTCCTTTCCTTGTTGTAGGAACTCCAGTAGCAGCTTATTCACAACTTTCGGTTCCTCCTGGTGAAGCCAATGCGTTGCTTCCTTGAAATAGGTTAGCTCGCCTTTGTCACACATAGATAGGCTCAGACGCGCCAATATGGGTACCAGGAAAGCATCCTTCTGCCCCATAGCAACCGTACGGGCACCGTGATACGCCCCACTCTGCCTACTCGGCGCGATTTACGAAACGACGCCCGATACCAATTGATCATGGCCGTGAGGGCACCTGGTTGCGCCCACGCTCGCACGTATTGCTGCAGATCATATGAGGAAAACGTATCTGGGCGGCTGGTTTCCCGCAACGACTCACGTCCGAATCGGTACTCCTTACGCCGAAACAGCTTTTCTGGCAGCAGCGGCAACTGGAAAAAGAAGATATACCAGCTTTTAAGCAGTTGCTGCGGCGCTTTGCTTAAGGCACGAAACAGTACCGCCGGATGTGGCACGTTCAGAATGGCAACTTGCGCCACCCGAGCCGGGTAACGAGCCGCTAGCCACCACGCCACCGCCGCCCCCCAATCATGGCCAATAATAACAGCCTTGGCCTGACCGGCTGCATCAAGCAAGCCAATAACATCGGCGCCGAGCTTATCTATCTGATAATTAGATACACCCCTCGGTTTCTCGCTGAGATTATAGCCGCGCTGGTCGGGCGCCCACACGCGGTAGCCAGCTTCTGCCAGCACAGGAATCTGCTTGCGCCAACTGTACCAGAATTCAGGGAAGCCATGCAGCAAAACAACCAAGGGCCCATTGATGGGGCCGCACTGCGCTACGTGCAGCGTGATGCCGTTGGTACGGACATAGTGATGCTCGATTTCGAAAGCCATGCTACGACGTACACCACAACCAGGCGCAGGGTTATGGTCGAGCTAGGCTCAAGCCGCCTCCGACTGCTGTCTGGTTTGAGCAGCATTGGCGTGCGCTGCTTCACGGTGAATCTGCTGCACAATCGGTAGCAAGTCCGAAAGCTTGCAGCAGCAGGCCATACGGGCCACTTTAGTTGGTTTCGAAGCTTCGAGGGAGGCAACCGACGCGTCGGTAGCGCGATGAGAAATGGTCATGGTAGAAGTTGGTTAATAGTGGTTTGTTTTCAAGCAGTTAGGGGTAAGAACGTTTTAGTTTTCTTCCTGTCAACGCCCCAAAAACCAACCTCTACCGCCCAAGCCTCTAAGAGGCCTGAGCGAAAAGGTCGAGTTGCTGAGTAACAAGAGCCGACCGCACCGAACCCGCACCAAATAGAATCTGGCGACGAATGGTTTGCTCGTCATAATCACGCTTCTCCAGGGCTTGTCCCCGGCACGTGAGGAAGAACTTGGCACGCTTCAGCACCACGCCAAACTTGTGCAGGTGGTCGAGGGTGATGGGCGCAAACCGCCGGGCGGCCACAATGCGCTTCGCCGAACGAGCCCCTACGCCGGGAATGCGCAGAATCATCTCGTAGTCAGCAGTATTCACGTCCACCGGAAACACATGGCGGTTGCGCAAGGCCCACGCCAGCTTGGGGTCCACTTCCAGATCAAGGAAAGGGTGGGCTGGGTCCAAGATTTCATCGGCCTGGAAACCGTAGAAGCGCATTAGCCAGTCGGACTGGTAGAGGCGGTGCTCCCGGATCAGCGGCGGCTGCGTCACCTGGGGCAGGCGGGCATCGTCGGTGACGGGATATAACCCGAATAGTACACGCGTTTCAGGCCGTAGCCTTTGTAGAGCGAGTCGGTCAGGTTGATGATTTCGAGGTCATTCTCGGCCGAAGCCCCCACAATGAGCTGCGTACTCTGGCCGGCAGTGGCAAACTGCGGTACTTTCTTGAAAAGCGCTTTCTCTTCTTTGTTTTTGGTGATGCCGTCCCGAATCTGCGCCATCGGGGTCAGTATCTCCTCGTAGTTCTTTTCTGGCGCGAGGTTCTGCAAGCTCATATCCGAGGGCAGCTCAATGTTCACGCTCAGACGGTCGGCGTACAAACCCGCTTCCTGAATCAGCTCTTCCGAGGCGCCCGGAATAGCTTTCACGTGGATGTAGCCGTTGAAATTGTGCTCGGTGCGCAACTTCTTGATGATGCGCACGAGGCGCTCCATGGTGTAGTCGGGCGACGAGAAAATACCGGAACTTAAGAACAGCCCCTCGATGTAATTACGACGGTAGAAGTTCATGGTCAGATCCACTACTTCGTCCACGGTAAAGGCAGCGCGTTTCACGTCATTGCTTTTCCGAGACACGCAGTAAGCGCAGTCGAAGATGCAATGGTTGGTGAGCAGAATCTTGAGCAGACTCACGCAACGACCGTCTTCGGTGTAGCTGTGGCATATGCCCATTCCTTCCGCATTGCCGAGGCCCTTGGATTCGTTTTTGCGCTTGCCACCGCTGCTGGAGCACGATACGTCGTACTTCGCGGCGTCTGCCAAAATGCTTAGCTTTTCCTGAATGCGCTGGTCGTTCATCGGGCTGTATCTGGGCTTAAAAATAGGGGCTTGTGCTGAGATATGCACTATACCTCAAGACTAATTTCATTAGAAATGTTCCGCAACGGCCGAGTATTTCTAATGAAATTATTAGATAAAAACATTGTTGTTGCGGCACAGGAGGAATCTGAACAAGATCACTAAATGACCTACTTCAGATCTTCCTTCCATCGGAAGGAAAACGCCGCTTTTGGCATTGTTTTACTGGCTTTCTGCAACGATTCGCGTGTGGAAAACCTCTTAGGAACACCGTAACTTGCAAGGGCGGGGGTCTCTGTTATGAAATATGTGGTTTTGGTGTGGGCGTTCTTGTGGCTTGGGGCACTGCCCGCACTAGCCCAGACCGGCGTGCCCCGCGATACCACTCGCATAATCGAGCCGACCGATACCACCAGCCGCCCCGCCGTCAGCACCGATTCCCTGCGCCGCCGCTTCGACCAGGAGCGTTTGCTCAACGGTCTGAAGGCGTACACCAAGCGCAAAACTATTGCCGGTAAAGCCGCGGCAGTGCTCTTCAACTTCACGCCTCGCCACGAAGACCAAGCAGGTCTCGACGCGGCCCTACTTGACCGCCAATACGACCGGCACAATTACAAAATCGTCCGGCGCATCAATATCCAAACCCTCACGGCGTTCGGTTATAGCATTTCCGACACCACTCGTGTACCGCGCAACATTCTAGAGAAGACTGGCAACGCCTTCCACATGAAAACCTCCCGGGCCCGGGTGCGCCAATTACTGTTGTTTAAAGTAGGCAGGGAATTGGAACCACAAGCCCTGGCCGAATCCGAGCGTTTGTTGCGCCAAACCGACGAACTAGTGGACGCCCGCGTATTCGTGAACGAGCGCACCAGCACCGCCGACAGCGTCGATGTAGAAATCATCACCAAAGACGTGTTCAGCTTGAGTGGCTCGCTGGAAGTACGCGGGGTGGGCGCGGCTTCTATTGGCTTGCGCGACCAGAACTTTTTGGGTCAGGGCCACCAGTTCCGCAACGAATACGAGTTTGGGCGCAATCAGCCTCAATCGTGGCGCTACATAGGTAGCTACCGCATCCCGTTTCGGAATTTTATATACGGCGAGGCGCGCTACCGCAACGAATACAAAAACCATTCTAGTGGCATTACGGTCAGCCGGGACTTCTATTCTATTAATACCAAGTATGCCGGGGCACTGTCGCTGAACACCTACCGGTACCGGCTGGTGCTCAATCCACCTCCTAATGGGCAGGAGCCCGACTACTCCCCATCAGCTACAATACGCAAGACCTGTGGGTTGGCCGCTCCCTCCCACTGCGCAGCTACGACTTAGGCTACGAAAACCCCGGCCGCATGATTTTGTCGGCTCGTTTGCTGCGCACTTACCACACCGTGCGCCCTAACCCCGACTTTCTTAATGCGAGTGCCTTCCTGGGTACCGTTGGGTATAGTGTGCGGCGCTATTACAAAGACAAGTATTTGTTCGGCTTTGGTCGTACTGAGGACATTCCGACGGGTACGTTGCTGAGTGCCACGCTAGGTTACGAACTCAACGACCAAGACCATCGCAACTATTATGGCGCCCGAATTTCAACGGCTAATTTCAGTCAGCGCAAAGGGTATTTGTACCTGAGTGGCGAGTTCGGCTCCTACATGCGGCCCTCAACGGGTTCTTGGCAGCAGGGCCTGGTCAGCACCGAAGTGTTGTATTTCACGCGCCTCTACCACGCTGGCAACTACCAGTGGCGGCACTTTTTTTGGAACCGCTCGGCCATTGGCATCAACCGGCTTTCCAGCGACCTTCCGCTTTCTATTGAGGGGGAAAGAGGGCTACGTGGTTTCAAATCGGCCAGCGACCTACGCGGCACCAGCCGGTTGGTGTTAAACTATGAAACGACCGTTTACACTCCGCTCTCGTTTCTTGGCTTTCGTTTGGCCGGCGTAATTTTTGCCGATGCGGCCTGGCTCAATACCCGCTCCAAACGCACTTTGCCTATCTACGAGAAGCCCTACACGGGCTTCGGCTTAGGCGTCCGTTTCCGCAACGAATACACGCCTATCCGCGCCTTCCAGATTCTGTTTGGCTACTATCCGCGCGGCCTTACCACCAATAGCGGCTACCGCATCTACGAAAGCTCCCGCCCCTACTACGATTTCAGCGACTTCAGCTTCGGCCAGCCAAGCGTAGCGCGATACGAGTAAATGGTACGGTAACCGCAGTCAAGAAGTTAGAGAAGAAAGAGCTAGCCTTTCTTTTAGCCAAGGAAATGCCTAATAGTCCTATCAGAACATCACTAATAGAACGTCATGCTGAGCGGAGTCGAAGCATCTCGCGTGCTGACACAGAAATAGTAAAATGATTTACCACACTAGCGAGATGCTTCGACTCCGCTCAGCATGACGGGTATATTAGAAAAAGGGCTAGGCTAGGAAAACCGCATAGCTTAAACATAAATGAAATGGCTCCGAAAACCTGCGTTTTCGGAGCCATTTCATTTATGTTTGACCGCTTTCTAGCGGCGGTTGTTGGCGTTCAGATCTTCGAAGGCCTGCTTTAGGCGAGCTACGAAGGTTTCTTCGCCTTTGCGCAGCCACACGCGTGGGTCGTAGTACTTCTTGTTGGGCGAGTCGGCACCGGTGGGGTTACCAATCTGGCTTTGCAGGAAGCCTTCGTTTTTCACGTAGTAGTCTTTGATACCTTGCCACAGGGCCCACTGCAAGTCAGTGTCCAAGTTCATTTTAATGGCGCCGTAGCTGATGGCCTCCCGAATTTCCTCTTGGCTAGAGCCCGAACCGCCGTGGAACACAAAGTTGATGGGCAGTGCTTCGGCGATGTTGTGCTTCTGACGCAGGAACTCTTGCGAGTTGTGCAGGATTACGGGTTGCAGCTTCACGTTGCCGGGCTTGTACACACCGTGCACGTTGCCAAATGCCGCTGCAATGGTGAAGCGAGGGCTGATTTCGCTTAGCTGCTCGTAGGCGTAGGCTACCTCTTCGGGCTGGGTGTAGAGCTTGGAGCTGTCCACGTCGGAGTTATCAACGCCGTCTTCCTCGCCGCCTGTTACGCCAAGCTCGATTTCCAGCGTCATGCCGATCTTGCTCATGCGCTCCAAGTAGCGCTTGCAGATTTCGATGTTCTCTTCAATCGGCTCCTCCGACAGGTCGAGCATGTGCGAGCTGTAGAGGGGCTGGCCGTACTGCGCATAGTGCTTTTCGCCGGCGGCGAGCAGGCCGTCAATCCAGGGCAGCAATTTTTTGGCGGCGTGGTCGGTGTGCAGAATCACGGGCACATCGTAGAGCTCGGCCATGAGGTGTACGTGCTGAGCGCCCGAAATGGCGCCGGCAATGCTGGCCCGCTGGTCACCATTAGGAATGGTTTTGCCAGCAAAGAACTGAGCGCCACCGTTGGAGAACTGAATGATAACCGGGGAGTTGACCGCGGCGGCCGTTTCCAGCACGGCGTTTACCGTGTTGGTGCCCGTCACGTTGACGGCAGGCAGTGCAAAGGCATTGGCCTTGGCCACTTCGAACAGGGCTTGCACTTCGTCGCCGTGCAGGACGCCAGCCCGCAGGCCAGTAAGGGTTTGTTCAGCCATTGATTTAGAAAAGAATATAAACGGGAAACAGGGATTCTACGTCAGCAGGTTGGCTTTGCCAGACCGGAGCCATTGGCCACCGTTCTCTTTCCAGCTACGGCCCCAAGTTAGGGGCTGCCAGCGTACAAAAGAAAGAAAGTCGAAAACTACCTTCAGATAATCCACTACCTGCCACCCAAAACAGCGCACGTGCGCGAGCCGTTCTATATCTGGTAGGCTGGCAGGTCGCAGGTTAGCTCATCGGCGGGCAAACTCACCGTGAATTCGGTGTACTGGCCTTCCTGCGTATCCACTATCAGATTGCCTTTGTGCATCTTCGTGATGATGTCGTAGCTCAACGAGAGCCCGAGGCCGGTGCCTTGGCCGGTGGGCTTGGTGGTGAAAAACGGCTGATAGATTTTCGACACAATATTGGCTGGAATGCCCGTGCCATTGTCGCGAATTATTATTTGCACGGCATTGCTACAGCGGACGGTGCGCACCAGCACTTCGGGTTTGTAATCGGCTGTTTCCTGAGCTTGGCGCTTGCATACAGCATAAAACGCGTTGTTGAACAAGTTGAGCAATACGCGCCCCATATCCTGCGGCACAACTTCTATCAAGCCCAAGTCGGGGTCGAAGTCGGTGGTTAGCTTGGCACTGAAAGTAGGATTCTTGGCCCGCAGCCCTTGGTAGCTGAGACGCATAAATTCGTCGGCTAGGGCGTTCAAATCCGTTAAAGCCCGTTCGCCAGTGCCAATGCGGGCGTGTTCTAGCATGCCCTGCACAATGGAGCCGGCCCGGTAACCGTGATGGTGGATTTTCTCTAACACCTCGGTAAGTTCGCCTACTAAGTCGCAGGTAAAAGTTTTCTGGGGTGCCGTCTGGGCCGTCAGCATCTCGTCTTTCAGCTCCGAGAGCAATTCGGTGGCTACCTCCGAGAAGTTTTTAACAAAGTTGAGCGGGTTCTGTATTTCGTGCGCAATGCCGGCCGTCAGCTCGCCAAGGCTGGCCATTTTTTCGCGTTGAATTAGTTGGTTTTGGGTGGCTTGCAGGTTGTGCAGAGTTTTCTGGAGGGCAGCGGTGCGTTGCTGTACTTTGCGTTCTAGTGTTTCGTTTTGCTGCGCCAACAGTAGTTGCTTTTCTTGTTGCTGCTCCAGCATTTGTTGGGAAAGATTCCGCACTTGGTTGAGCTTAATTTCCAAGAGCCGGCTCGCCCAAGCAAACTGGCGCGTTAGGTACAGCGAAATAGCCAGTACGGGGCTCAGGAACACTGGGAAAGTAAGGATAGTCCGCAGCGGCAACGACATTACCTTGAGTTGCAATAGGTCTTCGTTGTAGCGGCCGATAAAGCCATACAGCAACAGCAAAACCAAGGAAATAGCAAACCCGGTGGCAATGATACCGGCGGCCTGCTTGGTTTGCTGCAAAGCGCCTAGCGTTAGCCGGAGCTGTTCGGCCGTAACCAGCAGCATAAACCCCACGGTAGGGTACCAGCTAAACTGACTGACAAAGGTGAGCAGCCATAAACTCAGGAAGTTTATGACCCATAAACCCCGATAAACAAATCCGATTGGCACATTGAAAAGGCTATACAGCGCCCTGACCACCAAGATGCCCCCCGTTTGCAAGCACACATAGGAAAGAATATCAACCCCAATTCGCGTATCCATGTTGCGCACCTCATCCAGAAAGCCTGTGCACGCAAAGCTGATGGCGCCGGCCAGCGTATATAGCGTGAAAAAGTAGTTGGCACGCTCTGCAGGATTGTATAGATAAAAAGCTAAGTGCAAGACGCTCAACAACAAAAAAGCACCGAAGAGCAGCATATCCGACGTTTTGTAGGTTGCCTCCAGCTGGTTGCTTTGCACAACCTGCGTGATACCTGCCAGCCGGGCCTGAAAAAACAACGGCACAAAAAAGTCGCTGAACAACGCGAAGCGGGGCCAAGTAGCAAAACGCACGGCCAGTACCTGCTCGGCTTGGTCACTTAGCTGTAACTCAATTGGCTCGTCATCGGGCCAGTACGGCCGTACCTGGGTAGGGTCGGCGCTGAGCGTACCGTATTGGCGCAGCAGGCGCCCGTTGAGGTAGATTTCCGAGGCGGCATATTGGCTTATGCGTAGCACCAGTGCTTGCTGCCGCAGCTCGGGGCTAACCCGGAACCGTAGCCGCAGCCACCCAGTACCGGCTCGTTGCACCTGGGGCAGTTGGTGTAAACTAAGTGTCGGGTCGATGGGCTGCCACTGCTGCTCGTTGGCGCTTGGCAACGCCCAGCGCGGGTTGTCGCCAGCCTGCAACCGCCAACCTTGGTCGAGCAGAATCCCCTCGGCGGGCATCTGCTGTAAGGTCACAATCGAGTTGGCACTAGCTTGTGCCGACGCCACCCCGGTTAGAATCAGAAAAGCCCCAAGCAGTAAAAATAAAGCTTTCATAGGCGCACAGATATACACTGTCAGTCCACTCACAAGCCGTTCACAAGGCCTCCGCCGCAGGGTTTACTAGTTGCCCTTGGCTAGCAGCAGGCGCATGTCGAACGACAAAAAGGGATAGAAATGCGCAGCCGTTTTCTCAGTATAAATATATCATTCTACGATATAATTTATCTCCCCCCTTGCAAACAATCTGCTGAGGGGCAGCAAACTAAGTAAGTGTTCTTTCCAGCTTCTGTTGGCTCTGACGCCAAAGGAGCCTGTTTCTGTTTACCTATCCCAAGGGAAGTCATGTAAATTGGAGCGTCTTGTTTGCAAGTATCCTGTTCACTTTGCGCACCACGGCATTTGAATTGCCCTCTTGTTTTCGCCTTATGACCTCGAAACTATACCGCTTACTTACCGCCTTACCCTTGCTTGCTGCTGCCCCGGTGCTGGCACAAAATGCGGCCCTCGATGCGCGCATTGCCAAGCTGGCTAGCCAGCAGGAAAAGAACGTGGTAGCGTGGCGGCGCGACATTCACCAAAACCCGGAGCTTAGCAACGAAGAGAAACGTACCGCCGCGCTGGTAGCCGACCATCTGCGCAAGCTCGGGATGGAGGTGCAAACTGGGGTGGCCCGTACCGGCGTGGTCGGCATTCTGAAGGGCGGCAAACCAGGCCCGGTGGTAGCGCTGCGGGCCGATATGGACGGCTTGCCCGTAACGGAGCCGACCGGACTTGCCTTTGCCTCAACGGTGAAAACGCAATACAACGGCCAGCAGGTGGGCGTGATGCACGCCTGCGGCCACGACTCGCATACCGCCATGCTGATGGGCGCCGCCACGGTGCTCAGCGAAGTGCGCAAAGACTTGCCCGGCACCGTGAAGTTTATTTTCCAGCCGGCCGAAGAAGGCTCCTTGCCCGGCATGGTTGGCGGCGCCCGATTGATGGTGCAGGAAGGCGTGCTCGATAAGCCGAAAGTAGATGCCATCTTCGGTTTGCATGTGAGTGCGCAGCGCGAAGTAGGCACTATCGAATACCGCTCGGGCCCGGAAATGGCTAGCTCCGACGTGTTTACCATCAAAGTAAAAGGCAAGTCGGCGCACGGTGCTACTCCGTGGCTGGGTGTGGACCCGGTGGTGGTTTCGGCTCAAATCGTGCTGGGCTTGCAATCCATTATCAGCCGCCAAACTGAACTCACCGAGGATGCCGCGGTGCTGACGGTAGGCATGCTGCAAGCCGGAGTGCGCAACAACATCATCCCGGACCAAGCCGAAATGGCGGGCACCATTCGGACTCTCAACCCCGAAATGCAGCAGAAAGTGTGGGCCGCCATCCGGCGCACGGCCACCAACATTGCCGAAAGCGCAGGAGCCACAGCTGAGGTAGACATTGTGAACTACGCCCCCGTCACTATCAACAACCCCCGCTTGACCGAGCAAATGCTGCCTTCCTTGCGGACGGCGGCCGGAGCCAAAAAGGTGCGCGAAACCAAGGCGTCGATGATAGCCGAAGACTTTGCTTGTTATCAAGAAAAAGTACCCGGCTTGTTTGTGTGGCTCGGCGGCATGCCCGTTGGTGGCAATCCGGCCACAGCAGCGCCGCACCATACGCCCGGCTTTCATATCGAAGAAAGCGGCTTCACGCTCGGCGTCACGACGCTGGCCACGTTGGCCGCCGACTATTTAACCATGAAGAAGTAGCGCCGTGCAGCGCGCCACGCCGAGCGCCGTATAAAGGGCAGCTATCTTTGTTGCTTGTTCCCTTCTTACCCCAACCCTGTATGCAGCTCGGCGATTACAACGAACTGGAAGTAGCCCGTGAAGTCGATTTCGGCATGTACCTGACTTCCGACGACGGCGACATGCTGATTCCGCGCAAATATATTCCCGAGGGCACCCGCGTCGGCGATGTGCTGCGCGTGTTCGTGTACCGCGACTCGGAAGACCGCCTGATTGCCACCACGCTAGATCCGCTGGCTAAGGTCGGCGACTTTGCCGCGCTGACCGTGCGCGACGTGACGCCGCTAGGCGCATTTCTGGATTGGGGCCTCGAAAAAGACTTGTTTCTCCCCTACCGCAACCAGCGCCGCAGTTTGCGCGTGGGCCAGCGCGAAACCGTATACGTGTACCTCGACGACACTTCGGACCGCATAGTAGCCACCGCCAAGTGGGAACGGGCGCTACCCGTCGATGAGCCTTTCCTCGGCCGCGTAGGCGACGAAGTACACCTGTTTGTGGCCGATGAAACGGACATGGGCTACAAGGTTATTGTCAACGGCACCCACCAAGGCCTGCTCTACCACAACGAAGTGTTCCGGCCGCTCCGCCTCGGCGACACACCTACCGGCTACGTGCGCGTCATCCGGGAAGATGGCAAGCTGGATATCAGCTTGCAGCGCGTGGGCTACGACGAAGCACTAGCCGCCGCCGACACGCTGCTGGAAGCCCTGCGCAAAGCGCCGGATGGCAAGCTTCCGCTCGGCGACAAGAGCGAGCCCGACGACATCTACCGCCGCTTAGGCATGAGCAAGAAAGTGTTTAAGAAGGCGCTGGGCACCTTGTACAAGCGTGGGGAAGTGCAGCTCTACCCCGAATACACGCAGCTAACAGCAAAAAGTTAATCTGCTTCAATTCGCTTTTCCACCCAAGTAGCTGGGCTTGCTGGACGGCAGGATAGTTATTGGTTTGCGAAGCCATTAACTTGCCGCTACGATTTTCCAACCGTAGGCTACCTGATGCTTTCTACCTGGCACCGCTTTCTTGGTATCCGTCCTGAGGAGGGGAAGACAGTGTGGCTGTTCTTCCTGCATAACTTCCTGCTCGGTATCGGCACTATTCTGGTCTATGTGTCGGCCAATGTCATTCTTCTTGAAAACAATCCGGAGCGCAACCTGCCCCTGGCCTATGGTGTGGCTGCGTTGGCGCTGATGGGGGTGGGTCGGGTGTATACCCACTTCGAGCACCAGCTACAACTGCAACGCTTAGCCGTACGGGTACTGCTGGCCGTAGTGGTGCTAACGGGAGTGCTCGGCGTGCTGGTGGCAGTGGGGCATTCGGTGGCTGCGGCCGTGGCTATTATGGCCGGGTACCGCATCATCTACTTGCTTACCAATCTCGAATTTTGGGGGGTGTCGGCGGTGGTGTTTGATGTGCGGCAAAGCAAGCGACTCTTTAGTTTGATTAGTTCGGGCGATATGCCCGCCAAAGCCCTGGGAGCCGTGCTGGCGGTTTTGGTGCACGGCCACACCGATCTGCTATTCTTGCTGTTGCTGGCTTTTGGGGCGTATGGTGGCGCACTGCTGACGTTGCGTACCACGCTGGCCTCGCACGTAGTGGAAGCTAAATCGGTGGCGCGGCGGCAGCGGCAGCAGGCCCCGGCATCAGCGCTCCAACGCTGGTTTGGCAACAGTGAACTGGTCCTCTCGATGTGTTTGAGCTTGTTGGCAGTTGCGGCCATTACGACGGGTGTAGAGTACTCGTTCTTCGTCAACGTCAAACACAAATTCCACGACCAAGCCACCCTGATGCAGTATCTGGGCACCTTTCTGGCCCTTACTTATCTACTGGCTATGGTGTTCAAGGTGCTGCTTTCGCAGTTCACGCTCGAACGGATGGGCATCCGTCGGATGCTGCTGGCCTTGCCGGTTCTGGTGCTGTTAGGCGTGCTGGCTTTTGGGGGTTGCGCTACACAGACGCTTCCAGCTCCGTGATGCTGCTGTATTTCTGCGGCTTGTTTTTGGGACTAGAAGTACTGCGCCGAGCTGTTTTCGACCCGGTATTTCTAGTGTTGTTTCAGGCGCTTTCCGCCGAGGAACGGCTACAGGCGCACACCACAGCCAAAGGCTTTTACGAGCCCTTGGGTATGGGCTTGGCGGGCTTGCTACTGTTTGCACTGCACCATTTACCGGCGCTTAGCGAGTGGTTACCATTCGTGTGGATGGGCTTGTTTGCGGCCGGTGCGTTGCTATTTCTGCGCCGCACCTACAGCCATTACCTGGCTGAGCTGCAACACGCCGTAAGCCGCCGCTTCACCGACGATACCGAAGTTTTTTCATCCGGGATAGCCTGGCATCAGCCCGCTGTTGTCGCCACCGATGAAACGCCCGAGGCCATAACCACCGAGCACATCAACCAACTAATTGCGGGCTTGACTGACCGGACGCAGCGTCGTCACGCCATGACGCGCTTGGTTCAGCTAGGCGAAACCGCCGTTCCTTTGCTGGCCGAAAGCTTGCGCGCTGCTACGCAAGATGTACAAGTGCAGCGTCTGGCGCAGGTGTGCGGCCACATCCGTACGCCCGGCAGCCGGCAAGCGTTAGTGGACTTGGTACAGCAGCCTCGCTTGTTCGGGCGCGAAGCTGCATTACGGGCCTTGCGTACCTTCGATCAAGACTCAACTGATGCACCCGCGTTTCAGGCGTTGGTGCGCGAAGAACTACAGCTGGCTCAGCAATTGCTTCATGGCCTCGCCACCGCGCCCAACGACCTGCGCCGCGCCCTCGACTACGAGCTAACCAGAGTGCAACAACGAATATTTGGGTTGCTGCTCCAACTCTATTCGCCGCAGTTTATTGCTGATGCGCAACGCGGCGTAGCGCACGCCGCCCGCGAGCGGCAGGCCAACGCCCTCGAAATCCTCGACAACATCATTCCCCGCTCGTTGTACCAAGGCCTGCAAGCGTTGCTCGACGTACTACCAGTGTCCGACAAAATCCGCACTTTCAACCAGCTGTTAGGCGCCCCCGCAGTGCCTGTTGCAGTGGTGCCGCTGGTGGTTTGGGAAGGCGAGGCTTGCTTTTCCGACTGGACCGTGAGCGTGGCCCTACCCTATTGGCATCCCGAGTTGAGTACCGTTGGGCAGTTGGCTCCTCACCTAGCAAGTAACAGCCTGCTGGTACGCGAAAGCGCGTTTGCCGTGCTCGACCGGCTGGCAAACCACTACCCTAATTTGCATCAGCAACTTGTAAGTGAACACCCTCTTGTAGTCTTCCAACGTATGGACCATCATGCTGCCGCCGGCAATATTTCCGCGCAAGAGCGGGTGCAAGTGCTGCACCGCACTGCTTTGTTCGCTGAAACTCCCGAAAATGTTCTGAGTAGCATCGTTCCCATCATGAAGGAAGTCACCTTCCACGAGGGTCAGGAAATCTTTGCCAAAGGCGACTTGGGCACCTCCCTTTTCATTGTGTACGGGGGCGAAGTCAACATCTTCAACGGCACCCAACAGCTTGCCACATTCAGAAAAGGGGACTTCTTTGGCGAGTTGGCTCTGCTTGATGCCGAGCCCCGTTCCGCCACAGCCGTAGCGCACGGCTCCGTAGTCGCCTTCCGCCTCGACCAAGAAGATTTCTATGACGTGATGGAAGAACGCGGCGAAGTACTGCGCAATGTATTGCGGGTACTGTGCCAGCGCCTGCGCCGCCAAAACGAGAAAATGCAGATGCCGCAGGCCATGAAGAACGAAGAATGAGGACTTGCTCTACGGCTCACGAGCTGTAGAGCAAGTCCTCATTCTTCGTTCTTCATTACTCTTTACGCTACTACCTCATAGGTCATTACGGGTTTGGCCTTGTTCTTTAGTTTCAGCTCGCCCACGGCCTGGCACTGAAACGACTCTTTCACTTTCTGGTAAATAGCCTCCGTGATAATGATTTGGTTGGGCTGGGCGGCACCTTGCAGCCGCTGGCTCACGTTCACGGTGTCGCCGATTACGGTGTAGTCGAGGCGGCGCAGAGAGGCCGAGCCGATGTTGCCGCACACCATTTCGCCGGTGTTGATGCCGATAGACACTTGAGGCTGGTAGCTGGTACCGTCGGGCAGAGTGTCTTGCTGGTTTTGGATGAGCGTACGCACCGACAGGGCCGCATCGATGGCTTTGTCGAGGTGAAATTCGCCCCGGAACACGGCCATTACGGCGTCGCCCATAAACTTGTCGATGTAGCCGCCCTGCGCAATTATCTCCTTTACCATTTGGTCGAAGTAATTGTTGAGCAGCGTAACTACCGTGGGCGCTGGCAGCACCTCCGACAGGGCCGTGAAGCCGCAGATATCAATAAAAGCCACGGTGGCTTCCACGGTTTCGCTGGCCATTAGCCTATCCTCGAAGCCAGGGCGCGCCATGAAGTTGATAACCGTCTCGTCGACGTACATCTTCAGAATGTTGTTTTCCTGAATGGCGCGCAGCGTTTCGCGCAATTGCTGCACGTGGCTGGCCGTTTTCTGCATGGTCACTTCCAGGTCAGTGAAGTCCACGGGCTTGCACACGAAGTCGAAGGCGCCCCGGTTCATGGCGGTCCGAATGTTTTCCATGTCGCCGTAGGCCGATACCATCACCGTTTTGAGCACCGAGTTCAACTCGTGGAGCTTGGTGAGCAACGTGAGCCCGTCCATCACGGGCATGTTGATGTCGCTGAGAATGATATCCAAATCCGGGTTATCGCGGATGCAGTCTAGTGCCTCCTGCCCATTGGCAGCAAACTTGAACTCGTATACCCCTTCCCGAATCTGCCGCCTGAACTTCTGCTTGATTAGCAGTTCCAAATCGGGTTCATCGTCTACTACCAGAATTCTTGTTTTCATAGCTTATCCTCCAGCGAGAACAGTTTTTCTTTGAGAGCGGCAAAATCTACGGGCTTGGTCAGGAAGTCGTTGGCTCCGAGCTGCATTGCTTGGTTGTAGCTTTCCGTGTCGCCGTAGGCAGTTATCATCATCACCAGGGGTGGGTTGGGTGGTGGGGCGGCATATTCTTGCTTTACGCGCCGGAGCAGTTCCAGCCCGCTCATGCCCGGCATGTTGATGTCGGACAGAATCAGCACCACTTCCGAAAGGTGGCTGTGCAAGTAATTCAAGGCTTCTTCGCCCGAATACGCAAAGGAAAAAGTGAATGCGCCACTGCGAATTTCTCGCCGGAAACGCTGCTCAAACAAAGTGCGCACATCCACTTCATCGTCGACAACCAGTATTTTCATTCTGTTAGATTTTTGAGTGCTCGGTGTGTGGGGCTGGGTAGTAGAGAAGGGTTTCGAAGTTAGCGCAGAAAGCAGGACTATGCGTTGGCCTTTTTCGCTTGGCTCTGGAGCCCTGGAAGTATATCAGGCAGTGAGGGGTAGCGTAATAATGAACTCGGTACACTGCCCTTCCACGCTTTCCACGCTAAGGGTGCCGTTGTGCCCCTTGGTGATGATGTCGTAGGAAAGCGAAAGGCCAAGGCCGGTGCCCTCACCCGTGGGCTTGGTCGTGAAGAACGGTTGAAAAATTTTCTGCTTCACTTCCTCAGGAATACCCATGCCGTTGTCGCGCACCTTGAGTTCTATGCACTCTTCCCCTTGCTTGGTGCTGACCGTAACGGTTGGCTGGTAGCCAGCTTCTTGCAGTTTCTGGCGCTGCTGCACGGCATAAAATGCGTTGGTTAGCAAGTTGAGCAGCACCCGCCCCACGTCCTGCGTGACAATGTCTACCATCCCCAAATTAGGGTCGAAATGGGTGGTGAGCGTGGCGTTGAAAGTTTTGTCTTTGGCGCGCAGGCCATGGTACGCCAGGCGCAGGTATTCGTCGCAGAGGGAATTGAGGTCGGTAGGGTGCCGCTCGCCGTTGCTGGCCCGGCTGTGTTCGAGCATGCCCCGCACAATGCTGCTGGCCCGCTGCCCGTGGTGGGTAATCTTCTGCAGATTTTGCTTTAAATCGGCCAGCAACTCACTTTCCAACTCTGCGTCCCGCGTGGGTTTCTGCTGTTCTTCTTCCAGCTCCTGCAACAGCTCACTCGACACCTCGGAGAAGTTGTTGACGAAGTTCAGGGGGTTCTGAATTTCGTGCGCGATACCCGCCGTTAACTCTCCCAAGCTGGCCATTTTTTCAGCCTGAATGAGTTGCGCCTGCGTGGTTTTCAGTTCGGTAAGAGTATAGCGCAATTCTTCGGCTTGCTGCGTGAGAGCCGCCGTGCGCTCCGACACTAGCCGCTCCAATTCGGCATTCTGAGCTTCTATTCGCTGCTTGTTTCGTTCTTCTTCTTCGCGCAACAGGCGCTCGGCTTCCAAGTGTTTTTTCTGGCTGCGAGCAATCAGCCCGAAGGTTATCATCCAGAAGATAGCGAAGCCCTGCGTGGTTTCAAAAACATCGTCGTAGTCCCTGACTATGTCGGTGCCCAACAAGCTAAGTAGAAACTGGATTGCGAAGTACAGAGCGAATGGCGCTATAGCCAACAGTAGCGTGCGCGCAGGTCGATAATCGCCTAGTCGGATAAGCATAGTGGCTACTGCCCCAAACACAAGCAGCCAGTAGCCATCATTGAGCAGCTCGCTTTTCACTCTGAAAATAGCGGCCAGCACAAACAGCACTACCCCCGGCACCCAAATCCTCCTCAGCAGAGCATCCCAAGGAGCTGAGCGAGCAGGCAAATTCAGAAACTTGCTTAACGCCCGCGTTATCCCGAAGGAAACCGCAGCAGTGAATAGAAGCTCGGTATTTATATTCATAAAGATCCGGTGTCCGGTAAATGAATCTCGTTACTGGTGGGGTAAGTGAAACGGCTACCACCGATGCACGCAGATGACTTAGGGCGCGTAAGCGCGACGCTGCTTCTCTGGGCTTTGCTGGCGGACTGCTGAAGGTAAAGAAAGAGTATAAAAATCAGGCTTCCATATTTTCAAGTTCACCTTAGAAGTATAGCATATTTGTTTGTATGAATATCTTGCTGCGCTTTCCGACTGTTAGCTGGGACTTATGAACGTTGAGCTTGCCGAAGAATATATCCTCTCGCAGCTGCGCACGCAACTGCCGCCTATCCTCTATTACCACGGCGTGCACCATACGCTCGACGTAACGCAGGCCGCCATGGCGCTGGCTACAGCCGAAGGCATCACCAACAAAACCGAGCTGCAACTGCTGCGCACCGCTGCTCTCTACCACGATACTGGCTTTTTGCGCACCTACAATGGGCATGAGGCCGAGGGCTGCGCCTTGGTACACGAAGTGCTTCCGGCCTTCGATTACACTCCAAATCAAATTGGGGCCATCTGCGAGATGATTATGGCCACCCGGCTCCCCCAGGATCCGCATTCGCATTTAGCCGAAATCCTCTGTGATGCCGACCTCGACTATCTGGGCCGCTCGGATTTCGAGTCGATAGCTGAAACGTTGTTTCGTGAGTTTCAGGCACGCCAACTCGTCACGGCTGACGAAGACGCTTGGAACCGCTCGCAAGAGCAGTTTTTATCTCAACATCACTACTGGACGACTACGGCCGTTGCCTGGCGCGAAGCCCCTAAACAGGCCCGACTAGCGGAAATCAGAACAAAGATTTCTGAAAACCAGTAGTGCCCCGTCGGTGCGTGGTCCGCGGAGTCCGGCTTGTATAGCGTTGGCTCTTGAAAGGCAGGGCTTTAGCAATTGTTTGCAGTAAACAAGAGGGCTGTTGCACGGCGTAGAGCCGTGATACGTTGACTTTACTCACGGCTGACGCTGCCGATAAGGAGTTGTATAGGCCGATCAACGAAGGTGAATTAAGGGTGGTATAGCTACGTGCTGCGTCTTTACCCCTAGACAGGAAATTGGGAGGTGCTGCAAGCGGTGGCGGTACAAACAGCAAGCAACGCTTGAGCTAGCAGTAGCATCTTTCCACCACTGCCCTACCCGCAGATAGGTTTTACGTACCACGTCAGGCCCAAACAAGCAACATATTGTTCGGGTGCTAAGCTTTCGGTTACCTGTTGCTACCGCTCTACTATTATGCAGAAAACCGCTCTTATTGCCGGGGCCAGCGGCCTGATTGGCTCGCAGTTACTACCCCTATTATTAGCGTCCGACCGCTACGCCAAAGTTATAGTGGTAGGGCGCCGGCCTTTGCCGCAGGTTCACGCCAAGTTGGAGCAGCGCATCCTCGACTTCGATCAGTTGGAAGAGCACAGCCTGAGCTTGATTGCCGACGACGTGTACTGCTGCCTTGGCACTACCATGCGGCAAGCTGGTTCCAAAGAAGCCTTCTACCGCGTCGATTATCTGTACGTGGTAGCTTTGGCTGCCCTTACAGCCCGCAACTTTGCCTCGCAGTTGCTGCTAGTATCCGCTATGGGCGCCGACGCTGAATCCCTGGTTTACTATAACCGCGTGAAAGGAGAAATGGAAGCCGCCGTGCGCCAGACGCCTTTTCGAGCCATTCATATTTTCCGGCCTTCGCTGCTCCTCGGCGAACGAAGCGAAAAACGAGCAGGCGAACAAATTGGGGCCGTGTTGCTCCGGATTCTCAATCCATTGTTGCTAGGCCCGCTACGCAAGTACCGGGCCGTGCCCGCAGCCACCGTTGCGCAGGCCATGCTACGCGCCGCCAAAGACGACGGTGGTGGCATCAAAATTCACCTCTCCGACGAAATAGCTCGCACTACTTCTTTATAATAATTCCGCTCTCATTCGTGCTTTAGCTATATATTTACGGGAATAGTATTTCACTTTTATAATTTTATTATGAAGAAATTTACCCTTGCTGTGTTGGGTATTGCTCTTGCTTTCGGCACGCAATCGGCAGTAGCCCAAAGTAAAAAGAAGAGTAGTGGTGGTGGTAGTAGCAACGGCTACAGCACTGGTATTGGCTTGCGTGGTGGTGGCTATTCTTCGGGGCTTACTATCAAACATTTTCTAAGCGGCAAAAACGGCGTAGCCCTCGAAGCACTCGTCACGACAGAGTATAAAGCGCGCGGGGCACGGCTCACACTGCTCGGTGAGAAGCACAAAACCATTGCTGATGTAAAAGGCTTGCAGTTCTACTACGGCGCTGGTTTTCATGCCGGAGCCTATCAGGGCCGTTACTATTTCACTGACGCGCGCTACTACCGCTACCACAAGAAAGACGTGTATGTCTACCGCGACTACGTCTATGATGAGGCTACCTACGTAGCCGTTGGCGCCGACCTGATTCTCGGCTTGGAGTACAAGTTGGAAGACCTACCGTTCGTAGTAGGCGTCGACTACAAACCTTATTTTGAAGTGTTTCACGGCTACACCGGCTTCTACAACGATGCAGCAGTGAGTTTACGCTTCACCTTCTAGCGCCATCTCTTATAGAGAACGACATCAACCAGCTAACACTAGGTAGAGCACCTTATTGTTAGCTGTTTGATGTCGTTTTGCTTGGCCTCACTATCCACTACAATAGATTTCTATACCACCCGCTAACCTAAATGGCGGGCTTGGCATTGTCTTTCTTTTCTATAGCATCATCGATATGAAACACATTTTACTCTTGGCTTCGCTGCTCAGCAGTACTTTACCTGTTTTAGCGCAAGTATCTCTCCCTGGGCCACCAGCGCGACATGCTACGATCAATGCGGCACTGGCTCCTATTGAAGCTCAGATCAGCCGTGCTGAGGCGGCCGCTCGCCCAACCACCGTTGTGCGCCGAGTTGGCCGTGTTTCCACTTATTCTTGGGATCCTACAGGTGCACAGTGGGGGCCTGGTGCTATTGACACGCATACGTTCAACAACCAAGGCCAAGCTACTAGCGTTCTTCGCGTGGACTCGGCGAGCCAGATTCCAATACACCGCGTTACATATAACTACAATGCGGCCAACGAACTCCTTGGGTATGTAAATCAGGATTGGACGAATGGCACCTGGCAAAATACGTTCCGCATCCAGTATGTTTACGACGCGCAGGGCAACTTTAATTCAGGTCTGTTTCAAGAGTGGCGTAATAATGCCTGGGCAACTATTTATGGAAGTCAGTATAGCTTTACATATGATGGTGCGAACCGCATTACCGAACAACAATCAGCTAACTGGGACACGGCTCTAAACAGCTTCGTACCAGCTTCTCGCTACCTCTACACCTACACTGGTACCGACAACGACTATAACCGCTACGATTATCAGACCTGGACTAACGGTGCTTGGGTGAATAATTCACGTTTTCTCAACTTTTCCTACGCAACACTAGGTCGTCCGACTTACTACGAAACCCAAAGATGGAACGGCACTACATGGCAGTTGTACAGCCGGACCACGTATAGTTATCCGGCCACTGGCCTCAGCCATTCCTATGTTTTGGAAGTGCAAGTAGGTGGCACTTGGCAAAACCGCAACCGTTACACTACCAGCTATGATGCGCTGGATACCAACCTAGGATACACTCAAGAAACTTGGAGAAATAATACCTGGGCTTTAGATACTGGCCTGCGCAGCTTTGTGAGCTATAACGCCAACAATGATCTATCTCGGCAACTAATTCAGCATGCCAATCTTCAACTATTCGTAAACAATTCAAAATCCTTCTACTCCGACTACCAAACTATCACGCTCGGCAACAAGGCCAAAGCGCAAGTAGCGGAAGTGCAACTATCGCCTAATCCGACTAGCGGCAGCGCTACGTTGGCGATAGGCAGCTTGCATAGTGCTGGTGAAGTACAAGTGATGGTTTCGAATACGCTAGGACAAACAGTGCAGCAGTTTACTGTTCGGCCACAAGGTGGTACGGCACGTCACATTCTGAATGTAGCTGCTCTGCCAGCAGGAATTTATTCGATCCGCATGGTCACTGCCGACGGCGCCATCACCAAACAATTGGTGCGCGAGTAAGTGTCCAAGCGGATTTTTAGTCGTTTGCCTTTATTAAAAGTAAGGCTCTACAACTTCATAGATGGTAGGAAGACCAATGGCAATTCAGCCATTGGTCTTTTTGTTTTGTAACAATCTGAGTAGTTCCATGGCACAGACACAGCTTTAAACCCAAATGGATTTGCCAACCAAGAGGAAGTGTCTGCACAAATAACCTCCACAGTACGAAAAACAAAGTTTTTCATACCAAACGCCTCTAGCTTTCTACCGTAAACACTACTCTGCTGTTGTTGGCAAAAAAATCATTGAAATGTAGTTGAACTAGTTAGATAGCAGCATAACTTTTAGTTGATTAAGTTGTCTGCTGCACTCCATTTTGTTTGCCGCTGAAGCGGCCTATCTGTTGCTGGAAACGTCTGTGTGTTTGCTGAACCAAGAAAGCGGCAGTTTGTAGTATCTCGTTTTTATCATTGGCTTGCGCACCATGCGTAGCCCCATTCCTCATTCATCCTCATGGCCGACGAAATATCTGATTCCAAGCCGGAAAACCCCAAATGCGGCCACGATGCGGCGCGCCGGCAATTCCTGAAGCAATCCTCGGTGCTCACGGCGCTGGCTTTCACACCCGGACCGGTAGTGCAAGCCGCTGCCGCCGAATGGGACGAAAAAATTGCGGCTCCTTTTGAAAAAGTAGGCCTAAAGCTGGCCGTGAACGGCAAAAGCTATAAGCTCTCCGTGGAGCCGCGCGTGACGCTGCTCGACTTACTGCGCGAGCAACTGCACCTGACCGGCACCAAGAAAGGCTGCGACTACGGCCAGTGCGGCGCCTGCACCGTGCACGTCGATGGTAAGCGCGTCAATTCGTGCCTAGCGTTGGCTGTGATGCAAGACGGCCGCGAAATCACGACCATTGAAGGCTTGGCCAAAGGCGACGACCTGCACCCCATGCAGGAAGCCTTTATCAAGCACGACGGCTTTCAGTGCGGTTACTGCACACCCGGCCAAATTATGTCGGCAGTGGCCTGCATTCGGGAAGGCAAAGCTGATTCCGAAGGCGAAATTCGGGAGTTTATGAGCGGCAATATTTGCCGTTGCGGCGCGTACCCCAACATTGTGGCCGCCATTCAGGAAGTTAAAACCGGAGGACAAAAAGTATGAATCAGTTTCAATACGTCCGCCCGAGCAAGCCGAAAGCTGCCATTGACGCCCGCGCCAAAGATCAGAACTCGCAGTTCATTGCCGGCGGCACCAACCTGCTCGATTTGATGAAGCGCGGGGTGATGAACCCTGAACGCCTAATCGACATCAGCCGCCTCCCCCTTGATAAGCTGGAGCGCCAAAACAACACGTTCCGCATCGGGTCGATGGCCCTCAACGCTACCGTCGCCGACGACAAGCAAGTACTGGAAAAGCTGCCGCTGCTGGCGCAGGCGCTCAATGCTGGTGCCTCAGCGCAGCTGCGCAACATGGCTACCATCGGCGGCAACATGCTCCAACGCACCCGTTGCCCCTATTTCTACGACACGGCCCTGCCCTGCAACAAGCGGGAGCCGGGCTCCGGGTGCGGCGCCCTCGAAGGCTACAACCGCATGCACGCCATCTTCGGCTTTTCCGACAAATGCATTGCCGTGCATCCTTCCGACATGAGTGTGGCCCTGGTCGCGCTGGACGCTACCGTGTTGGTTAGTGGCCCCAAAGGCGACCGGCGTATTCCTTTCGCGGAGCTGCACCGCCTGCCCGGCGACATGCCGCAGAAAGACACTACGCTAGAAACCGGTGAGCTAATTACGGCCGTGGAAGTGCCTGAGGGCCCTTTCACGAAAAACGTGCATTACTTGAAAGTGCGCGAACGGGCTTCCTACGCCTTTGCGCTGGTATCAGTAGCGGCAGCGCTGCAACTCGAAAACAACATCATTAAAGATGCCCGCCTCGCCATGGGTGGTGTGGCGCACAAGCCTTGGCGCCTGACCGAAGCGGAAAAATCGTTGGTAGGCAAGCCAGCTACGGAAGCCACTTTCCAGGCCGCCGCCGCCATTGCCATGCAAGGGGCTAAAGCTTTCAAGCACAACGCTTACAAACTAAAGTTAGGGCCCAATGCCATTGTTCAAGCCCTCAAGAACGCTACTAACGTGGCGTAAGCCTCTATTCCTATGAACGAGCAACCTCTCTTCAAAGACGGCGTGGTGGGCGACCGAATGAACCGCGTAGACGGCCGACTGAAAGTAACCGGCGCGGCCCAATATTCTGCGGAATATCAGCTGCCAGGCCTTGTGCACGGTTTTCTAGTAGGCAGTACTATCACCAAAGGCCGCATCAAAAGCATCGATACCAAGGCGGCCGAGCGGGCCCCCGGCGTACTGGCCGTGATTACCCACGTAAACTCTATCAAGGTGCCGGGCTTCGCTAACCGCAGCCAGCCCGACGAGCCACCAACAACGGGACAGCCGCTGCGTGTATTTCACGACGAAAAAATCCTCTTCAACGACCAGCCTATTGCCATTGTAGTGGCCGATACGCTGGAGCGCGCCCGCTATGCTGCTGGCTTAGTGAAAACGCAATACGAAGCGGACCAGCACGCCACCAACTTCAATGCCCACACCGACCGGGCCAAAGTACCGGCGCAGGCGAAAAAGAACCCGAAGTCGCCGCAGGCCGACCACGATCGGGGCCAAGTGGATGGGTACAAAACGGCTCCGGTGAAGCTGGAAATGGAATATGTGATTCCCACGGAGATGCACAACCCGATGGAATTGCAATCCATTATCGCCCATTGGGAAGCGCCCGACAAGCTCACGGTGTACGACAAGGTACAGGCTGTGAAAGGCACCCAACGCGCTTTTGCCAAAGATTGGGGTATTCCCGAGCAGAACGTGAAAGTAATTGCCACGTTTGTGGGCGGCGCGTTCGGCAACGGCTTGCACAACTGGCCACACGAAACGGCTGCTATCATTGCCGCCAAAACCGTGAACCGGCCAGTGAAGCTGGTGCTCACGCGCGAGCAAATGTTTACGATGGTCGGTTACCGGCCTTACACCTGGCAGCGCATTGGTATTGGGGCCACACCCGATGGCAAACTGGTCGGCATCACGCACGAGGCCACTGGCCAGACCTCTACCTACGAGGACTTCACGGAGTCAACGGTGCAGCAGACGCGCATGATGTACACGAGCCCGAACGTGAGCACGCGCTATCGGATTTTGCCGCTGGATATCAGCACGCCCATCTGGATGCGCGGTCCTGGGGAAGCCACCGGTGCTTTCGCGCTTGAATCGGCAATGGACGAGCTAGCGCACGCGCTGAACCTGGACCCCATGGAGTTTCGTCTGCGCAACTACACCGACGTCGACCCCGACAATGGCAAACCGTGGTCCACCAAATACCTGAAAGAGTGCTACCAAATGGGTGCTGACCGCATTGGCTGGAAAAACCGGCAAATGAAGCCCGGCTCCAACAAGCAAGGCGACTGGCTGGTGGGCTACGGCATGGGCGTAGGTACGTTCGGCGCCAACCGCGGCAGCGCCAAAGCCGGCGCCCGGCTGCTAGCCAACGGCACTGTAGTCCTGCAAAGTGCCACCACCGACATTGGCCCTGGCACGGGCACCGTGATGGTGCAACTTGCCGCCGATGCGCTCGGTATGCCACCCGACAAGGTCCGTTTCGAGCTAGGCAATTCTCTTTTCCCGGATGCTCCGTCGCAGGGGGGTTCGGCTACGGTAAATACTGTGGGTTCGGCCGTGGTAGCCGCTTGCGCTGCTCTCAAGGAGAAACTGCACCAGCTAGCCGGCCCGACGTTCAGCGCCGCCAAGCCTGCCGACATTATTATTCGAGGCACCCAACTCTCGTTGGCTAATAACGCTGCTGCGAAAGTTTCCTACGCTGACCTCGTCAAGCAGAACAACGGCCAGGAAGTAGCGGTAGTAACCGAGTCTAAACCTGGCAACGAGCGGCAGCAGTACTCGATGTATTCGTTTTCGGTGCACTTCGTGGAGGTGCACGTGCACCAGCTCACCGGTGAAGTACGAGTAAAGAAAATGGTAGCCTGTGCCGACGCGGGTACCATCGTCAACCACAAAACGGCCGGCAACCAAATGCTAGGTGGCGCCGTCGGCGGTATTGGCATGGCCCTCACCGAAGGTGCCATGATAGACGACCGGTTCGGCCGCTACATCACCAAAGACCTGGCTGACTACCACGTGCCTGTTCATGCCGATGCACCAGCCATTGAAGTAGCCTTCGTTGATAAACCCGACCTCATCGTGGACCCCATGGGCACCAAAGGCATCGGCGAAATTGCCATTATCGGCGCCGCTCCTGCCATTGCCAATGCCGTGTTCAACGCCACTGGCAAGCGCATCCGCGAATTGCCCATCACCCCTGACAAGCTGATTTAGACCGTGTTCCTTTAGAAAAAAATTCTGTCGCTCATTTGCACAGATAAAGCCACAAAAAAGACCGACCAGCATGCTGGTCGGTCTTTTTTGCATTAGGCTCTTTTCCTAGTAACGTCCACCACGACCACCGCGGTAACCACCACCGCCACGGTAGCCACCATCCCGGTGGTAACCGCCATTGTTCGAACGGTTGTAATAGCCTGGATTAGGACGTACTACACGGGGCCGTACGATGGCGGGTGCCGGACGTACAATCACGCGAGACGGACGATAATAACGAGGGCCATAATAGGGCCGGTAACGAGGACCGTAGTAGTCGCCATAATAGCCGGCCGGGCCGGTGGAAACTACCGCTTGTGTGGAACCAGCACACCCTGTCAGCAGTGTACCTGCTACCAACAAGGTGAGTATAAACGGAAACTTCAGTAGCTTTTTCATGGTCAATAATGGCGGGCCTCAACCTGGACCCGCACTAGTCATTAGACGCAAAAACCAACCCAAAGTTTAATCCACCTCAACTAAAAAACGCTATATAGAAGCCTGCTGCTCAACGCAAAGCACAAATAAAATCAGTTGTACATTCGTTTCAGACACAAAGGAAATCTTGAGCTTTTACAGCGGAATCCGGTACATAACATCGGTGGCGCCGCCGAATATACCGTAGCCTAAGCGTAGGTTCGAAAACAAGGGCGCGGGCTCGGCAAACGGGTTATCATCGGTATCGTTGTAGCGGTTTAGCGACTGGTTGAACTTGTATGCATCCGAGGTAATGCTGCTAACAATGACTTCAATGTAGCCGGGCTCTGGATAGGCGCCTCCAGCACCATAACTACCATCATATGTTGTGTATATATCGGCGCTCAAGCTAATACGCTGCCCATTGCCGATGACGTCGCTAAATGGGTATTGACTGTGCATTTCGCTGCTTTCTGAGAGTTGCAGGCGACTCAAATTTATTTCCGGGCCGCTGCCACTATTACGATTGTGGTCTATTCGGACGCGTCCCCAATATTGTCCGCTACGGTCCAACACGCGAGCATAGGCCACATAATAATCAGCGGTAGCTGCATTGTCGAGAATGCTACATGTGAGTCGGCCAGCAGTACCCCTAACGTACGGGCTGCTCGGGGCCGATGGAACGTAACTAGCGGTTTCAATAGTGGCGCCTTCTGGCATCGTCAGCGTTGCTTCTACTGCCTCGACTCCGGGCGCTGAGGCTCGTAGAGTATAGGTATGGCCCGGTTCCCCGGCGAAATTACGCGTGGGCACGTAATGGCCGTAGATGCTATCTTGCTGGCCGGCGTTATTGTTGTAGCCATACCGAGCCCTCGAACGGAACTGCTCCACCACTTGTCCAGTCTCATCGAGCACCTGCACGGTAGCATCTTTGCGGCCTTCCGGATTTTTCAATTCGAGCACGCTCTGACTAGTGCTAACAAATAAGCCGCGCGCCTGAAAGAACTTCTGATAATTTGTAATCGGGACTTGATTGCTGAGGGTGTAGGTGAGGGTCAGCCGCGGCGTATGTGGCGGCGTATCCACGTCCACAATAGTTTCGCAGCTACCGAACATTAATGTAGCGAAGCAGAGGAAAGCAACTATCTTCTTCATGTTAAAATAGAAATCAAAAAGCCATCGGGCACTTAGAGCCTCGTCCGCAATGCCGCTTAAAACTTGAAGGCTTTGCTGAACGAGGGAATAATCGGGAAAAGCGACACCTGACGGTAAGTAGGCTTTTCCACCATTGTTACGCCGTTGCTGGTATAAGTGTAGCCAGGTTCGAAGTACAGGTAGTAGGGGTTGCGGCGGCTATACACGTTGTAGATCGAGAAGCTATTCACTACTTCTCCCCACTTCTTTTTCTTAGTCTTGCTCAGGTCAAGATCGAAGCGGTGGTAGGCAGCCATACGGAAGGAATTTCGCTCGCCGTAATCGTCGTATTCTTGGCCATACCCCCCTGCCCTAGTATAAACCGCCCCTGCGACAAGGTGGTGGCGTTGCCAGTACCATAGACCCAGGTACCCGACAGCGTGAACGTGGGACTAAACTTGTGGATGGCTACCACCGAAATATCGTGGCGCCGGTCGTATTTGTAAGGAAAGATGCGGCCTTGATTAAGGTCGGGGAAGCGGCGCTTGCTCCAAGCCAGCGTGTAGCCGATCCAGCCGGTGGTGCGGCCTGATTTCTTCTGAATGAAAAACTCGCCGCCATAGGCCCAGCCTTTACCGCTGGTTACTTTGCTTTCCCAATCACTGTCCACGGTGCCCAAGAAGCTAGCGCCCTCGCGATACTCCACCAAGTTGCGCATGGGCTTGTAGTAGCTCTCGAAGCTTAGTTCATAGTCTTCGTCTTTGAAACGCAATGTACGGGCCGCTCCCACACTGACCTGCTGCGCACGTTGTGGCTTGATTTGGTTGGTAGCAGGCACCCACAAATCGGTAGGCAAGCCAATACCGCTGTTGGTGAGCAAGTGAATAAACTGCGCGGTACGAGCGTAGGAAGCTTTCAACGCCCAATCCTCAGTGAGCAAGAATCGGGCGGCCACACGTGGTTCTACGCTTGAGTAGAACTTGCCTTCCACCGCAAAACCGTTCAGGCGCAAGCCGCCGTTCACTTTCAGGCGGTCGGTCAGACGGTAGTCGTCCTCGGCATACAGTCCCATTTCGCTAGCCATGGTGCGCGTGCCCGACTTGAGTTGGCTCTCTAAGTCGCTAAAGTTGTCCTTGGAGGTAAGGGCACCTGGTCGGAACGAATGCAGGGTGTACTGGCCCCCAAACCGAATGTAATGGTCGGGCGTGGGGGTATAATCAAAATCAGTTTTGAGGCTGAAGTCGCGAATGTTGGACAGGTAGCGCAAAGAGAACTTGTCGGTGCGCGATTCGCCTTGCTCGTTGTAGCGATGCTCGTCCTCTTCTCCTACATTAAACTGGTATTTGCTATACGTGAAGTGGGTGTTCATGAACAACTGGTCGTTCACGATGTGGTTCCAGCGTAACCCCGCCGTCAGGTTGCCCCAGCCTAGGTTAGCCTCGGTACGGCTGTAGTCTTCGGCCGTGTCTTCTTTATCGCGCATGCGGGCGTAGAACTTGTCGTAGCCAGTGTAGCCACTCAAATAGAGCCGATCGCGGCTGCCGAGTTTCCAGTTCAGCTTAGCGTTCAGATCATGGAAAAAGTACCCCACCGACCCCTTGGTACCCTCCGCCGAAAGCTGCGACTTGATAAACGGCTGCGCCAGCACGTCGAGGTAAGTACGACGCGCCGAAACAATGAACGAGGCGGTGTCCTTTTTGATGGGCCCTTCCAGCGTGATTTTGGAAGCTACAATACCAATGGCGCCTTCGCCATGAAACTCCTGCATATTGCCTTCCTTCATCGAAATATCGAGCACCGACGACAGACGCCCGCCGTACCGCGCCGGAAAGCCGCCCTTAATCAGTTCCACATTGTTAAGGGCATCGGCGTTGAATACCGAGAAGAACCCGAACAAATGCGCGGCATTATACACGGGCGTGCCATCAAGTAGAATCAGGTTTTGGTCGGGGGAGCCGCCGCGCACGTAAAGCCCGCTCTGGCCTTCGCCGCCACTTTGCACGCCGGGCAGCAGTTGCAACACCTTCAGCACATCGGTTTCGCCGAATAGCTTGGGCAGGTTCTTGATTTGAGTGATGGGCACGTTGATGGTACCCATGCGCGTGCTCTGCTCGATACGCTCCTGGCGGCTGCCGACTACCTCTACATCGGCCAATTCGTTGTTACTGGCTCGCAGCCGAAAATCATGGGTGACGTTGCGGGTGGCCGCTGCAGCCCAACGGGCGCGCTCGTAGCCTAGGTAGCTGGCCACTAGCCGTACCGAGTCGGTGGCAAGCAGCGTGAGCGAGTAGAAGCCGTAGGTGTTGGTGGCAGTGCCTTGCCCACTACCAGGATTCACCACGGCCACCCCAATAAGATTCTCTCCAGTTGCCCCGTCGCGGACGTACCCGCTGATGGTGATTTTGGACGTGGCGGCCGGTTGCTGCGCATGCGCGACAAAGGCACCCAGTAAGAAACAAGGCACTGCAATAGCGCGAAAAGCTGAATTCATAGAATAGTTGGAAAGAATAATTGCCTCTGCCCCGATCAATCAATAAATAGGCATCCAACGCCGACAATTAGCTGCGCGGTATATAGCAGAGCCTAATACAACTCAAAAGGTTGGCTAGGTAAGGCAGCCGGCTGTGCTTTGCTGCATATGAGACTTGAATCGCAGTGTTTTCTGCTCTCCTTAGTTGGCATGCAGTAGCTGTATATCCAATAAAAGCTGCGCATGGGTCCCTCTCCCAAACACAGCTTATTGCCAAGAGTAATTTTGCCCTGCCGCTTGCTTGCCAATACGCAGCAGGCTAGCTCCCAATGCACTGCCTTCCCTACGCAAGGCGCAACTTTTCAATGGCTTGGCAGGTCGATTGGAGTTGCTGGCACAGGAAAAGTGCTGCTTGCAGTGCCTCCTCCGGCTCGGTAGCTGAATCTTCGAGCGTTTGGATAGCCGTAGCTCCTCCCGCAATTCGGAGCAGAAGCACAATAGGCTTTACCCCGTGGGCAAGTTGCGCCACCGTATGCCAATCGTTGGCGGTGCATGCTTGTTGGAGTGCGACTAAGGTAGCGGGCGTTTCACGCAGAAATACCTCCAGCATACGCTCCACGAAGTGCTCGTTGCCGTTGCTCGAATGCTTTAAGAAGCTTAGATCGTAGAGGCCGCTGGAAGTAGCTTCGGTGGGCTGCGCCGCAGCGCGGGTGACTACTGGTAGCCGTTTCCCATTTAGCACGCTCACTATGGTTTGGTGCAGGTGCTGTTCCTCGAAAGGCTTGATTAAGCAGGCATTCATACCAGCCGCCAGGTAGCGTTCCTGGTCTCGCCGTAGGGCGTTAGCCGTCAGAGCAATGATGGGCACATTAGCACGGCGCGGGTCAGGATGGCGACGAATAATGTCGGTTACTTCTACGCCGCTCATACCGGGCATCTGAATATCCATCAGTACCACGTCGTACAGGTGTCTATCAAACAAATCGAGGGCTTCGGGGCCGTTGCTGGCGCAGTCCACCTCCACACCCCAGGGCTGCAGCATTAGAATGGAAATGCGCTGGTTGATTCTGTTGTCTTCAGCGAGCAGCACCCGCAGCTTGGCTAACGCGGGTTGTTCAGCGGCCTTTAAAGCGCGCACCGGCACGGCGGGTGTACGAGCGAGCGTGATGGTAAACGAAAACGTGCTGCCTTGGCCGGGTGCGCTATCGACGAGCAGCGTGCCTCCCATCAGTTGCACCAAATGCTGACTGATCGACAAACCTAGCCCGGAGCCCCCGAAACGACGCGTGGTATCGGTGCTGGCTTGGGTGAAAATCTCGAAGATATGTTCCTGCTTATCGTCTGGAATACCAATGCCCGTGTCGCGCACCCAAAAGCGGACGGTTATGGCTACGGGGGTATCACAGAGCACTTCGCCACCTAGCGTGACGCTGCCGTACTCGGTGAACTTAATGGCATTGGAAAGCAGGTTGAGCAGCACCTGATTGAGCCGGTGTGAATCGCCTAGAACAAAAGGCGGCTGAATCGTTAGAGGCAGTACCGACAGATACAACCCTTTTTCCTCGGCCAGATACGTCATGGTTTGCACGGCGGTCTGCACCGAAGTCCACAGGTCGAAGGCAGTATGCTCGAGTTCCATCTGGCCGGCCGTAATCTTGGCCATGTCCAGCACGTCGTTCACAACTGCCAACAGATGCTGCCCCGACTGATTGATTGTATCAAGCAGTTCGCGTTGCGGCTTATCGAGTTCAGTTTTAGCCAGTAACGCCGCCATGCCCAGCACACCGTTGAGAGGCGTCCTGATTTCGTGGCTCATACTGGCCAAGAAATTGTCTTTGGCGCGGGCACTTTCCTCTACTTCGAGTTTGGCTTGGCGCAAAGCACGCTCGGTGAGCACGCTTTCGGTGATGTCGTAGGCGGAAGCAACTACGTACGCTGGCCGCCCCTCTTCTTCCACTTGGTAGTTGTTGTATTGCAGATAGCGCTTTTCGCCGGGGCGCGTTAGCAAGGCCATAATGCTGCGCTGCCCGGGCTGCAGCGCAAACCCAGCCAGATACTCTTGCAGCTCGTTCTGGTACTCGGCGGGCACTACCTCGCGCAGGTTTCTGCCGACTAGCTTGCGAGCTAACAGACCCATCAGGCGCTCAATGGCCGGATTGACGGATAGCATGTTCCCTTCCAGGTCGTGGGTGCATATCAGCGCCTGCGAGTAGTGTACCAAGTCGCGGTACTTCTTCTCACTGTTTTCCAACTGCTGGCGGGCCTGCTTGATGTCGGTGATGTCGGTTGCCACGCTCAACACGTTCATCGACCCGTCGCTGCGCACAAAAGGGCGCTTCATGGACTGCATCCACCGCTCCTCGCCGTCTAGCAGCGTGAACGTGGTAACGTACGTGAAGTCCTGGTGTGTGTTCAGCACATGGTCATGGCTGTCGTTGATGCGCTCGATCTGCTGACTTACCGAAGAATCTTTGTCTTCTTCAGCTAGTCCCTGCATAACCGTCACGTGGCGAATGCGTTGCATAAGGTCGTCGAACGCCTTGTTCTTGAACACTACATTCCCGTCTTGGTCGCGCAAGTAGATGACAGTGGGACTGACGTCAATCACTTGTCGAATAAGCTCTTGCTGCTCAATTAATTGCCGCCGGATCAACTCCTGGTCCGTCACGTTCTGCAGAATAACCAGCACTGCCTGCGCACCGGTCAGCGCCACTACCCGAGCCGCGTGGAAGGACACAACGTTTTGGCTGGTTTTCAGTTCGAACGAGCAGGCTCCGGGTTGGCCGGTTTTGCGTACCTGCTCGAGGCAAGGCATTAAGTGCTGCCGTGCCGAATCAGAGAGCAACTGCTCTAATGAGGCACCACTCAACTCTGTTTCTGGTAGTAGCAAAGGCGTGTCCCCGAGTTTGGCATCTCGCACCAACCCATCGGCATCCACCACCAAAATGGTATCGGGTAGAGCCGCGAACAGCGCCCGGATGCGTTCTTCGGTTTTGTAGCGCTGCGTGATGTCGGTGCCGTAGCCAATGAGCATTCGCGCCTGGTTGTCTTCTCCTCGGATGGCGTGCAAATGACGCAAGGTATAGCGCATACCGCCGTCGGGAAGTTGAAACGATTCTTCCCACACCACTTTGCCTTCTTTCACTGCTTGGCTAAGCAATTGCTGACGACGAATAGCTATTTCCGGGTCTCGCTTACGATAAGCTACATATTCGGCATCGGTTTTACCAATCAGCCAAGTACGCACTGCTGGGTCGGCTACGGCTTTGGCATTCACGTAGCGGTAACGGTGCTCGGGGTCATATACGGCGGCTTCGCCGGGTAGGAAGTCGAGGATGGTTTCGTAAAAATCCCGTTGCTCGTTGAGGCGCCGACCATGCTCCTTCCGATCAGACACATCATGAAAGCAAATCAGGCGGCTATTGGGCATAGCGTGGCTGTTCCCAATAGGAATATAATCGAGCTGCATCGTGCGGCCATCACGTAACTGCATTTCGGTGCTGATTGCGCCACTTCCGCAAATCAATGCTTTCTGCACCCACACGTTGAATGCCACAGGATTCAACATTAGTGCTTGTACAATGGGCATTATAGCAGCAGAGGCTTTGCCAAGCCACTGACTGGCAGGCCCCGCCATACCTAGCAGATTGCACGTTTGCTCGTTGATAAGGCTAATAATTCCTTCACTATCATAGAGTAGCACACCCTCCGGCAGGGAATCAGCTAAGGTGGCCAAACGTTGCTCGGCCGTCGTTGCGGCGGCTCGTGCCACCCGCAGTTCTTGCTCTAGCTCCTGAATGCGCTGTTCGTGATAAGTCATTCGTATATCTATATCTCAAGGTATTCTACCATGAAAACCAAAGAGTAAAATTATTAGATTCTTTTCCTACGTGTGTAAGGTAAATGTGTCTTTATTGGATATTTACCTAAATGGGAAGACGAAACCAAAGAACTTAAGCAGTGTTTATGATAATATGATTTTTACGTTATGGCTTATGCTATAAGCAGCGGTATATCAACTTTTGTGATAATGGATATTGCCTAAAATCAAACCGCCCGTTTTCCCAACGTGGGAAAACGGGCGGCTACTAAAAAGTTGGCCTCTTTATTTTTTTGTGGAGTACTCTGCGTTCAAGTACTTAAGCACTTGTGGCGTGATGTCGAGGTCTTTGCGGCCATAGGCGATAGTGCCGCTCGGCGCTGCAATCAGAATCAGGCGGTAACCGTTGGCTTTGCCGTACTTCTCGATCTGCTTATTGAGGCGCTCGAGTACGCCCTGGGTCATTTTAGCTTCTTCTTCCTGCGCCTGCTGCTGAAGTTTCTGCTGTCCTAAGCCTACTTGCTGTTGCTGCGCTTGCAGTTTCTGCTCGGTGGCGGCGCGCTGCTCGGCCGTTAGGCTCTCGGCTTGCTTTTGATACTGCTGCACGGCGGTTTGAAATCCTTTCACCATGGTCTGGTTTTGGGCTTCCCAACGCTTGGCTTTTGCTTCGAAGGCTTTGCGAGCGTCCTGCATGCCTTTGTAGCCATCGAGCAGCTTGCTCGACTCCACGTATGCCACCTTATCAGTATCGGCTACGGCGGCCAGGTCGTCGGTATCGGTAGTGGCAACGGTATTGCTAGAATCAGAGGATTGGGCAGCTACCGTAGGTGTTTTGCGGGTGGGGGCAGCGGCAGGCTTGTTGGCGAAGTGCAGATAAAACAACACGGCCACGGCAATGACCAGCACGGCATTGATAGCCAGTTGGAAGGAATTTTTCATGCGAGAATCAAGAGAAAAACAAAAAGAGCCGGCATTTTAGAAGTTAATGCCAGTGAATGGCGCCTCAAAGAAAAGCAAAAACCCCCGGCTGTGCTTCACCACAGAGCAAGACCAAGGAGTAGGTTGCCCCAGGACAACCTGCTCTTACCCGCTACTGTGCTTCTTCTTCGTCTAGTTCCGGGTCGTCGGCATCAGGCTCCTGGGAGTTGCTCGGCTTTTCCTCGAAAGGCGGGGCCAAATCGGTACGGCTAGGAGCGTTATCTAGGCGGCCCACGTGAATAAGGGCATCACCTTGGTTGACGACGGGCATGTAGTTGACGCCAATGATGTAACCCGCCACCGGCGACTCCAGCCGCACGGCCGTTTCGCCGTAGGGGTCGGCTACGGAGCCATATACCTGCCCTTTTTCGATGTATTCGCCGTTTTGAACGAAGCTGCGGAAAAGCCCGGCGTACTTGGCCCGCAGCCAGGTGGAGCGCATGCACACTACGCCGGGGCTTTCAGCCGGAGTGGACTCGGCTACCATTCCCAAGTAATGCAGCAGCCGGAACGTACCCGCAGTAGCTAACTCGATGCCTGTTTCGTCAAGCCGCAGGGATTCGCCGGTTTCATACACGATGATGCGCCGCCCTTGTTGCATGGCTGCTTCGCGTAAGGAACCGGGCCGTAGCGAGGCATTCAAGGTGAAAGGAGCAGCAAAAGCCGCAGCCAAGGCATCGGTTTCTGGGTCTTCGTGCAGCAGACACCGAATCTGGGGCATATTGGAGCGGGCCGCACCGCCAGTATGAAAATCAATGCCGTAGTCGATCAGAGGCATGATTTCGCGCATAAAGCGGTGCGCCACGCGGCTAGCCAACGAGCCTCGGGGGTTGCCGGGGAAGCTCCGGTTTACGTCTTTGCCATCGGGCACCTCGCGGCTGAAATTCAGAAAGCCATAGATGTTAAGGATGGGAATGGCAATGATACTGCCCTTCAATGGCCGCAGCATTTCTCGCCGAATCAAGCGGCGAATGGTTTCAATACCATTTACCTCGTCGCCGTGCATGCCCGCCAGCAGCAGCACCGTTGGGCCGGGCTTGTGCGAGCGGAATACGTGCACCGGAATGTCGATGACCGTCCCGGAAGGGAGCCGCGAAATGACCAGCTTCGTTTGCACGTCCTCGCCCGGTTTGATAACGAGGCCATTGAGCAACATATCTTCGGAGCGGGCAACTAAGGTCAAGAGGCAGCTGAAATAAAGTAGCGCAAAACCTGCATTCTACGCTTCGTTGAACATCTCCGTCAGGCAAACCAGCGTTGCCTGACACCACTTTCGAGCATTACCGGGGCAAGTCGGGCTGGTTGTCGGGCAAGGCTGCCAGCGCAGCCTTCGATTTGGCTTTCGACTTCTTTTTCTGTGCTATTTCCGCCGTGTACTCGATGATTTTGCCGGCAATATCGAGGCCGGTGGCTTTTTCAATGCCTTCAAGGCCGGGGGAGGAATTCACTTCCAGCACCAACGGGCCCCGTTTGCTTTGTAGCATGTCAACGCCCGCAATACCGAGCCCCAGCGACTTAGCCGCTAGCAGGGCGGCTGCCTTTTCGGCGCGGGTTAGCTTTACTAACACTCCCGTACCGCCGCGGTGCAAGTTCGAGCGGAACTCGCCTTCCTTGCCTTGGCGTTTCATGGCCCCTACTACCTCGCCGTTCACCACAAAAGCCCGTAAATCAGCGCCTTTGCTTTCGGCAATGAATTCCTGCACAATAATGCGGGCCTTCAGGTTATGGAACGCTTCAATGACGGATTGGGCGGCTTTAGCACTTTCGGCCAGCACCACGCCTAAGCCCTGGGTGCCTTCGAGCAACTTGATGATAACTGGGGCCCCACCGACTTGCTCGATCATCTCGGCCACTTCATCAGAGTAGTTGGTGAAGGCAGTTTTGGGCATGCCTACACCGGCGCGGGCCAGAATTTGCATAGAGCGAAGTTTGTCGCGGCTGCGCACAATTGCTTGGCTCTCAACGGCGGTCCGCACTTTCATCATTTCGAATTGCCGCACTACAGCGCAGCCATAGAACGTAACGGAGGCCCCAATACGCGGAATAATAGCATCGACGCCTGTAAGGCGGTGGCCTTGATAAATAATATCAGGCTTGCCTTTTTCGAGTACCAGGTTACAGTGTAAATGATCCACTACCAAGGCCTCATGGCCGCGCTGTTCGGCGGCTTCCACAAGGCGCGTGGTGGAATATAGCTTGGGCTCACGCGATAGAATCGCCAGTTTCATTGGAAAAAGGATAGGGTAGATTGAAACGAAGGCCCGTGAAAGGCCTACGAAGCCGCAAGTAACAAATAAGCACGGCCGTTTAGGTGCGCGAGGGCTTAGCCGCTAGTTGAGCCTTATACGACATATTACGCCGGGCTACATCTACTACGAAACTTCCATGCCGGAGCAGGCGCCGCCCGAGTAGCACGGGATATTTCATGTCGGATCGGTCGGATAAAGAAAATTCAGTGTCGAAATCTTCCCCAAATAACCGCAGAACTGCTTGAATAACATAGCGTTCCTGCGCATCACCGTTGGAGCTTTTGATATCCCGAAGCGAAAATTCGGTGAACTCCATTAACGTGCCGTCGAAGTTGGGGTGAGAAGGGTCCAAAAGTAACACGCGAAGACAAGGCTTACCGTTAGATCCGGTTATTACCTGTATGTCCGAGCAGTGAATAGCGCTTGTATAGGCGCCGGTATCCACTTTGGCCTCCACTCCCCACAATTGAAACTTGGGAAAATCCACCAGTTCCAACCGTCCCAGTACACGCTTCGGAACCCGCTGTTTTTTCATGACCGTAATGTAACGGGAAGTTCCACTTCGCAGGTATCACCGCTGCAGAAAATTACTTGATCAGCAAGTGCAACAGTGCTTGCAACTACAAAGTGGAACTCTCGCTTAAGGGGTGTTTCACCCTTTGTAGCTGATCCGGTACACGGCATCGTTCAGGTCGTCGGAGACCAGCATCGAACCATCGGGAAGAACGAGCAAACACACGGGGCGCCCCCACGACTTTTGGCCTTGCAACCAGCCTTCAGCGAAGGTTTCGTAGCTCTTGGCTTGTTTGCCGCTTGCATCGAGGCGGACCAGCGAAATCCGGTAGCCGAGCTTGCTGCTGCGGTTCCAGGAACCGTGCTCAGGAATGAAAATCTGGTTGCGGTAGGTAGCTGGAAACTTCTTGCCGGTGTAAAACTTCATCCCCAGAGCCGCTACGTGTGGTCCGAGTTTGCGGGCCGGCTTGGTATAGGTAGCCGCAGAACGACCTTGGCCGAATTCTGGGTCGGGCACGTCGCCGGCAAAAAAGTAAGGGAAGCCGAAGTGTAAACCGGCGTTGGGGGCACGGTTCAATTCGTCGGCGGGCAAGTTGTCGCCGAGTTGGTCGCGGCCGTTATCGGTGAACCACAGCACTTTGTCCACGGGGCTCCAATCGAAGCCAACGGTGTTGCGCACCCCTTGAGCGAATACCTCTTGGCCGGTACCATCGGCGTTCATGCGGGTGATGGTGCCGATAACGGGTTCCGAGGGAATGCAGGTGTTGCAAGGCGCACCTACCGGCACGTAGAGCTTACCGTCGGGCCCGAAAGCAATGTAGCGGTAGCCGTGCCACTCGTTGTTGAGCAATTGGTCGAACACCAGAACGGGCTTGGGCGGCTGCTTGAGCTTCTGGGCAATGTTGTCGTAGCGCGTGATGCGGTTGACTTCGGCCACGTACAAGGAACCGTTGCGGACGGCTACGCCATTCGGGCCGTTCAGGCCGTTGGCAATGGTAATTACTTCGTCGGCTTTGCCATCCTTGTTACGGTCGGGCAAGGCGTATACTTTCCCGGCGTCGCGGCTGCCCACGTACACTGTGCCATCGGGCCCGACAGCCAGCTCCCGGGCACTTTTCACGTTTTGCGCAAAGTACGTGATGCTGAAGCCAGCAGGCAGTTTGATTTTACTTAGGTTGGCATCGGCGGCCGCCAAAGGCCGGTCGGGAGCAGAGGAAAGAAGAGCCAGCGGGGCTAGCAACAAAAGAGGGAGCAAGCGGTGTGTTTTCATGCAGCCACTTAACCACCGACTTGGTTGGAAAGTTGCTGCATGTTAAACGGCATTATTTTACTGCGGCACGCACGGCATCAGAGCAAGCTACCGATACTTAGTTCTCGGTCCGTCATTGCTTACTGCCGGCGTTGGCGAATTAAGTTTTCGTATTCGCGCTCGGTTTGTTGTTCTTCTCCGATGCCTGCATAGGCCCGGATTCCTCGCAGCAGTAATCCAAACCCCCAAAAAGCCCCTACCCATAGCGGCCACGGCATAGGCACAGACTCGAACCCAGTTAGAGCCCAGATTGCCCAAAGCAGCGCATTCACCAAGATGTATGTCACCAAGTGCGCCTTGAATTTGGCGCGGTCTTTCGCGATGTACCAAAGTTGCGGATCACGGTCAGGAGTTTCCATGGCGGAAGTAGCGTGTAGTTGATTGATGCCTAAACGTATGGCTTCTGTTACGTTCTTACTATAATACCTTTCCCAAGCTGCAATTCAAGCCACTCAAGCACCGAAAACGGCTGCTCAACCGCAGCCCATGAGTTGGCTGGCGCGTATGAAACTTATCCAAACCCGACTACTTATGCCTACCTCCCCTACCACTGCTGCTTGGCGTGCCGAAGCCAAGTCTTACGGCCGTATCTTGCTGTACCGCGGCGACATTACGGGCGTTGATACCGACGCTATTGTGAATGCAGCTAATTCCAGCTTACTCGGGGTGGCGGCGTTGACGGGGCCATTCACCGCGCTGGCGGCCCCGAAATCTTGGAAGCTTGCCGCCGCTTGCGGGCTGGTCATTACGGCAAAGGCCTATCCACAGGCAAGGCAGTTATCACCACCGCAGGCCGGCTGCCTGCCCGGCACGTCATTCATACGGTAGGGCCAGTCTGGAACGGAGGACACAAGCAGGAGCCCGAACTGCTGGCCAATTGCTACCGCAACAGCCTGAACTTGGCGGCTGAAAATCAGCTTCATAGCATAGCTTTCTCTAGCATTAGCACCGGTGTGTATCGCTACCCGAAAGCGGAAGCCACTGCTATTGCCGTGCGGGAGGTGCGGGCATTTTTAGAGCAGCACGACTTGCCGCAAGAAGTGGTGTTTGTGACGTTTGATGAGGTCAGCTTTCAGCTGTATGAGCGAGAATTAGAGTAGCAGCGAGCAGTAACTTATTGAAATAAAAAGCAATAAATTACAGGTATCCAATGCCGTCCCGATCTAGCCTACGACATTCCTCCCACCTTCTTACACGAAAAAGTCATGGCACTCTCCACTCCCACCCACCCCGCCGGACACAGAACGAAAAACAGCGCCAGCAACCCCGTCTGGATGGATGCATTACGCATTCTGTTGGGCTTGTTTCTGTTCATCAAAGGCGTCTCGTTCCTGAGCAAAAGTAGTGACGTGTACTACCTCCTGAGCCAGCAGCAAAGCCTAGGCGAGCTAAGCAAAGCGCCGCTCTTCTTTAGCATTGTGCATATGCTCGGTGGCTTAATGATTGCCTTCGGCGCATTGACCCGGCTGGCGCTTCTGTGCCAAATGCCTATTGTGTTTGGCGCGGCGTTAGTAGTCAACCCACAACGCGGGGTCAATACAGGCAACACGGAGCTTTGGCTGTCCTTACTTGTTTTGGGCCTGCTCTTATTTTTTATGATCAAGGGTCCTGGCAGGCATTCCATTGACAACAAAGTATTCCGCCCCCAACCGGACCTGTCGTAACCTGTTTCGCGCTACACCCTGACTTCGGGATGCCGCCGCAGATACGCCGCTACGTTGTAGATAAGCCCCGCGTGGCCTGCTTCTAGCACTATAGTTTCGGCCCCTTGCAGCAAACCAATGAACCGCTGCAAACCGGCGTGCGGAATCACTTGGTCGTGACGACCCAGGAAGAAAGTGACGGGTGTCGGACGGCGGTTTAGCAGTTGTGCTAAGCCGCGCAAGCTGAAGGTCAGCAGCCGGAAACCAACCCAGCTGCGGTACACGCGCAATCGTTTCTCACGGCTCTCTAGCTGCCATTCGGCAAAGCGCACGAGGTTGGAGGGTACTAAGCGGCGTTGTTCGAGCGTGCCTAAGAACTGCAAGAGCCGCTGAGGCCGCAACACGGCGCGGCCCAGCACTCCGCGCATCCAAGGCGGATACGTAGCCAACGAATACCAAAATTGCCGCTGCAGCCCATCCGGCGCAATTAGCCATACACGTTGTACGCGGCTTGGAAAGCTCTCGACAGCGGTGAGGGCAAACTTGGCTCCCATGCTAAACGCCAGCAGGCTGAAGCTTTCAATGTTATTTGTCTTCAGAAACTCGCTCAACAGCTCGCTTAGGCGTTGCTTGGTGAGCGGGGCATCTACTTTGGCTAGTCGGCTGCGGCCATGGTAGAATAGGTCGAAGGCATACACCGTCACGTCCGGGCCTAGTTCCCCGATTAGGGTGCGCCAATGTCCCTCGCCTTGCCCATAGCCATGGAACGCCAGAATCACGCGGGGCCCGGAGCCGTAGGCGCGGTAGTGCAGCTTAGTGGGCATATGGGCGGTGGCTATTGCAGATCATAGCCACTTCAACTACCCTACGAGAAGAACTGTTACGCCGAGCTTGCCGAAACGCCTTCGTCATCAAGCGCAGCGCACCCCTTAAATCAAGCGTGAGACGCCGCCCGACACAATGAACTTCATAACCTCACTGCTTGGCATATCTAGATAAGTGATGTTCGCAGCGGGCATCAGTACTAGCTCACCAGAGAAGTTGTAGGAATGCGGAAAGTACACGGCCAGTAGCTCTTCACGGTTGATGGCCAGCATCGAGTCTTGCGTAACGAATCCCATTTTGTAGACCTCATCCTGCGCGTTCATCCGGGCCAGCACAGGGGAATTGAACTTCTGGTTGTCGCCCACAAAGGCGTCGAACAGGTCTTTGAGGCTAGAATAAATGATACTGACCAAGGGCGTACGGTGCAGCACCCGCTCGGCAATGACCAGGAAAGGCCGCACCATAAACGACTTTGCCACATACCCAATTATCGTCACTATCACTACCGCGCCGAGCAGCCCCAATCCTGGCACGCCGTAGTTGGGAAATAAGTTGTCGAGCCAATGAAACACGGCGTACAGGATATACCCGGTCAGGCCGATAGGTGCTACAATAAGAAAGCCGTTCAGAAAGTAATTGAAATATTTGCGCATAACGCGAAGGTAGCACTGTGTTAAATGGACAAGGGGCTAAAAGACAAGGAGCTGAAATAACCATTCCAGCCCCTTGTCTTTTAGCCCTTATTTACTGTTTATGTACGTGTTAGGCTACTGCCTCTGGCACTTGCTCGATGCGCTCCTTCACGCGCTGCATCAGCCACATAGGCGTACTTGTAGCGCCGCAGATACCAACTGATTCAGCTCCGTGAAACCACTCCTCGTCGATTTCCAGCTCGTTCTCGACAAAGTAGCTGCGTTCGTTGGTTTTGTTGACCACCGAAAATAAGGCCTTTCCGTTTGAGCTTTTGCGGCCACTCACGAATATTACTACGTCGTGCACGGCAGCGAATTTCGCCAGCGCGGGCTCCCGGTTGCTTACCTGGCGGCAGATGCTGTCATTGGCATCAAACGAATCCAGAGAGCCACCCGCTGCTTTTATACGCTCCTCAATAACAGCCTTCATGTGGTAGAACCCGGCCGTACTCTTAGTAGTCTGGCTGAAGAGCGTAACTGGCCGGGCAAAATCCACTTGGTCGAGGTCGGCTTCCGTCATGACGATGAGGGCCCGGTTGCCAGTTTGGCCATTCAACCCCGCTACTTCTGCGTGACCAGGCTGGCCGTAGATAACGATTTGGCCATCTTGGCGCCGAGTGCTATCGAAGGCATGCTTGACGCGGTTCTGCAGCTTGAGCACTACAGGGCAAGAAGCGTCGATGAGCTCGATGTTGTTGCGAAGCGCCAGCTGATAGGTTTCGGGTGGTTCGCCGTGGGCCCGAATAAGCACTTTGCAGTCGTGCAGTTGCTCGAGTTGAGCTCGGTCGATGATCCGCAGGCCCTGTTCGTGTAGGCGCTCCACCTCCATGCGGTTGTGCACGATGTCGCCCAGGCAATACAGGGTTTCATCGTGAGCCAGTTCGTCTTCTGCCATCTGAATGGCGAATTCGACCCCAAAACAATAGCCAGAATTCTTATCGATGGTAACGTTCATGGATTTCTAGGTGCGTAGGTGCGTGGTACTTGCTGCGTAGTGTTAGAATAAATTTCCCTCGCAATTCTGATGCCTAAGCACTACGCGCTAAGCATCAGACGCTAATCTTATACAACCACTTCGTTGCCATTCCGTTCATTGTCGGCGCTGGAAGCCAAGGCAAACAGCATAGCCGATACACGCTCCAACACAAAATCCACCTGCTCGTCGATCATCATGTGCGTGGTGTCAAGCATCACGGCATCGGCCGCACGGCGCAACGGGCTTTCAGTGCGGGTGGAGTCGAGGTGGTCGCGCTTGCGCAGGTTTTCCACTATCTCCTCCACGGGCACTTCTTCACCCTTCACAGCTAGTTCTTCCTGCCGCCGCTCGGCGCGGGTTACGACGTCGGCCGTCATAAATATTTTGACTTCGGCGTCCGGAAAAACCGTGGTGCCGATGTCGCGGCCATCCATCACTACCCCGCGCTTACGGCCCATACGTTGCTGCTGCGCCACCATGGCGTGGCGCACGGCCGGAATGCTCGATACTTCACTCACCAAATTGGAAATACGCATCTGCCGGATTTCATCTTCCCGAATGTGCCCATCAAGGCACAGTTCGTTGCGGCCCGTTTTACGGTTGCGCTTGAAAGAGATGTGCATCTCGTGCAGTGCCTGCTCTATGCGAGGCAAATCGTCAAAGCGAATATTGTTCTCGAGCAGATACAGCGTCACGGCGCGGTACATGGCGCCGGTGTCGATGTAGGCGTATCCTAGCTCGGCGGCCACGGCTTTGGCCGTGGTGCTTTTGCCGCAAGAGGAGTAGCCGTCGATGGCAATGACGATTTTTCTCATAGTTACATCGGTCGGCGGAAAACCGGTACTGGTACCGGAATCCAGGTTCTGCGCGGTGACGGGTTCAGAAGCTTGGTTGGCAATGAAGCAAAAAACTCCGCTACCGACTCAGCCATTCCCCGCTTAAACTGTTGTTCGATAAAGAAATGAGGATGCAAAAAGAAGTTTTGTCCGATCTGCACACCTGCGGTGCCACGCGTGTCAGCACGCCACCAGCCCCAAAGCTACGGATGATACACTCGCCTAAAAAACATCCCAACGCATTTACTACTGCTTCGCGGCTTTCGGCCGGCACACTAGAGCGCTCATTCTCAATAAAATCGGCTAGTGCTTGCACGGCCTTTTCATCGAACTGAGGTAGGTTAAGATTTTTTCGTACGGCTTCGGCCGCTTCTTGCAAATGGCGCATGGGTACAGGCGTTAATATTTCATCTGAAATGGCTGCAAACCCCCTGCTTACAGACCCCCAGACTATTCTAATCTACTACCTGTAGAGTTTAGCCCCTACTTTTTTGGGCGAATTTTACGAAATCAACTGTCTACGACCTGGATTTTCTAGGTGAATGGGTACTGCTGCAAAAAAAGCAACAACCGATTCAGCTAAGCCTTTGTCTAGTTGCTCCGCTATTCGGAAGAACGGATTGAAGAAGTGCTGCTGGTTGATGCCTACTCCGGTCGTACCATCGGGGCCCTGCGCCCAGGTGCCGTTATAGGTTTCAACGAGGCATTGCCCCAAAAAGCAGCCGAGAGCTGTTGTTATGCCTTCCCGGTTGGCAGCCGATAAGGTGGGGCGTTGCGCTTCGATGAAGTCGGCTACTTGTTGCACCGCAGCGGCATCAAAGGCGTTAGCTCGTAATTGCTGGCGTACGGCGTCGGCGGCTGCACGCAGTGCAGCAACAGGAGATTCAGGAGCTGAAGCAGACATCAGTGGAAAATTAACGGGCCGGTTGGGCTGTGGATTGTAAAGATTGCTGGATCTTCCAATACACGTAGCGTTCAAGCAACTCCGTGGCGTCGCGGCGAGGGCGGTACTGCTTTGCCCGCAACCCGGCAGCTAGCTCCGGGTTGTCGCCGAGTAGCTTGAGCATAAGTTGGTTGAACTTCGCCGTTTTGGTAGGCAGCATTTGCCATCCTCCTTGTCCTTGCCGCAACAGCAACCGGCTGGAAAGCGCCGTTAACAAGGTAGCAGGCCGCTGTGGGTCGTAAGTGAGTAGCTGAAAACCACCGTCCCGATACAACTGGCGTCCGAAGGCTGCAGGTAGCAACCCACGGCGCCGTCTAAAGGGAAAGTGGCGCGTGACTACAACCAGGTCACGCGCGGCCACCACGGTGTCACCCATCGTCACGAAGCGTCTCAGCTCTGTGGGAAAATACGCTTTGAATGTGCTGCCTGCATCGCTCAAATAAACCCGGTCATTTTCCCAACTTTCTATCTGCACGGAATGCCAAGCGCCATCGTTGCTCTGATACCGGCCCGCGTGTCCAGATCCACGATGTAGTGCCGGGTCTTCGGTTAAAGCAGGCGTGGTCGCAGGAAAAGCCGCGGGCTTGCGTTGCGCTTGGGCCGCTGCTGTCAAAGTAACTATGAATAGAAAAAGCAGAATGCGCATGAGTTTGCTGTTACTCTAGCACGATGGCATCTATGCCTAGGCATAAAGAATACTAGCAAACTCGCTTAAATGCGAAAGTAAAATGAGCTAAGGCTCGTTACTGGAAGTGTATCACTTGCATTATTCGCGAAAGATAGTATTCGCCTCCTCATAAGTCACCTGTGTCACCTCCCGCTTAAACAAGTAAGCATACAGAATACGCTTTAAATCTGTTGGGCCAACCTGTTTCGCACGTATCTGCTGGCATAGAATTGCAGCATCAATAAAAATAGGCGCCATGTAACGGGCGAACTTTTCTTCCGCATATGGTACTACAACCAGCATTGTATCGGTTGCTGGTTTCAACAAGTTCGTCGTATAGAAGCTTGGACTACGCGAATATTGCCCTGCACCTAGATTGCTGTCGAAGCCAGCGAATCGCTTGTGCTCTAACATTTGAATTTTGCCAGACATTAAGACACGAGCAAAATCAGCTGATTCAAAAGGCTTTTTTTCTGTTTCATCCAGCATGCGGAAGTGATGCACTACCGCGAACGAATCACGGCCAATAACAAAACTGTGCAGAGCAGTGGGAAATAGATTGGCAGGCTCTTGCTTTTTGCCTTTGTCTACCTGCAGAACATTTTTCTCTCGGTCCATCCAGACACGGATGTTGCCAGCGTGACGGGTACCGTCTGCCAAAGTGTAATGACCTGGCTTATACTTTCCTGCAACTGCTTGCTCCGTCAACCCCACATGTTGACCTTGGGTCCATGCTGGTGAAGCACTTAAGCTCAATAGAATAACTATCAGCGAACAACACGATAAAATGAATTTCACTAATAAAGAGATAAACTAGTATAAATAGTAATAAGCTAAAGGATAATCGCTACGCTAATGACTATCGCAGGGGCACGGGATTTTGCCTATAGCCGCCTTGCGTTTATACGACGCAGTCTTTTTCTGCTGCGGGGTGCGGCTGGCACAGCCCGTGGTAGCAAGGCCTGAGCCCAAGAAAAGGGCAGTTATCAAGTAAGTGGCAATCTTTCTCACTGACGCAGATTTTAACAAATATATGGTTCTTTACCCGTCTGCCGCTCTTGTGCGGCAAGTCTTGTACAGCTTCTCCCCTAACTTATGCCCGCTGAATTTAGTTTACAGGCCAACGCCATCGACCTGTTTGCCAATACGATAGTCCCTGCCGTTATACACGTAGCCGACGGCCGCATCCGGGCCATCGAGCCAACGGGTGCTTCCGCTCCCGACCCGAGCTTGCCGTATGCGTTGCCAGGTTTCGTTGATGCCCACGTCCATATTGAAAGCTCACTGCTAATACCGGCAGAATTTGCCCGGCTGGCCGTAGTGCATGGCACGGTCGCCACGGTGTCGGACCCGCATGAGATTGGCAATGTGCTTGGCGTGGCGGGCGTAGAATTCATGCTGGAAAGTGGGCGACAGGTACCGTTCAAGTTTTGCTTTGGGGCGCCCTCGTGTGTGCCAGCCACGCCTTTTGAAACGGCTGGTGCCGAAATAACGGCGCAGGACATCGAACAATTGTTTCAGAACCCGGAAATCGGGTACTTGGCGGAGATGATGAACTGGCCTGGCGTGCTGAACCGCGATGCAGGCGTGATGGAGAAAATTCGGCTGGCGCAGCAGTACGGCCGCCCCGTAGACGGCCACGCCCCCGGCTTGCGCGGTGCCGACGCCCAGCGCTATGCGGAGGCTGGCATCAGCACCGACCATGAATGCTTTACGGCCGAAGAAGCCCTCGACAAACTGGCCGTTGGCATGAAGATTCTGATTCGGGAAGGCTCCGCAGCCCGCAACTTCGACGCACTGATTGACTTGCTGCCGGAGCACTACGAGCACATGATGTTCTGCTCCGACGACAAGCACCCCGACACGCTGGTGCTCGGCCACATCAATCAGCTAGTACAGCGCGCCGTGGCTCGCGGACAAGACGTGCTGAAAGTGCTGCGCGTGGCCTGCCGCAACCCCGTCGAGCATTACCGTTTGCCCGTTGGCCTGCTCCACGTTGGTGACCCTGCTGACTTCATTGTAGTAGACAACCTGACGGACTTTCAGGTGCGCCAAACATACTTGAACGGCGAGCTAGTAGCTGAAAACGGCAGCACTCTAATTCCTTCGGTACCTGGCCGCATCGTTAATAACTTCCATGCTCGTCCGGTCAGCGCGCAAGAATTTCAACTACGCACTCCAACCAACGAGCCCTCTACTATCAGGGTCATTGAGTGCTTCGATGGGCAGCTTATCACTGCTCGCCACGACCTGACGGCCCGGGTGGAAAATGGGTTGGTGGTGCCTGACCTGGCGCAAGATATTCTGAAGCTTACCGTTGTGAACCGCTATCAGCCGGCGCCGCCCGCGGTGGCCTTCATCCGAGGCTTTGGCTTGAAGCACGGCGCTCTAGCCAGTAGTGTCGGCCACGATTCGCATAATATTACGGCCGTTAGCTGCGATGATGAGAGTTTGGCCCGTGCCATAAACTTGGTGATGGAAGCCCAAGGTGGTTTAGCCGCTGTTGGGGCCGACGGGGAGGAACTGGTGCTACCACTGCCCGTGGCCGGGTTGATGTCGGAGCAGGATGGTTACCGCGTGGCGGAATCGTATGCGGCTATTGATGCGCTGTCGAGGCAGCTTGGCTCTCCGCTCGGGGCTCCGTTTATGACGCTCTCTTTTATGGCCTTGTTGGTTATCCCAAGCTTGAAGTTGAGCGACAAAGGTCTGTTTGATGGGGAAGCATTCCGCTTTGTGGAGGCGGTAGTGTAAGGATTTCCTACCAAAAGAAAAGCCGCCCTTGTAGTACAAGGGCGGCTTTTCTTTTGGTAGGAAATCTGTTTTAAGGCAGAAGGTTAAAAACGCTTTTTCAGCAGCTTTTCCATCTTCTCTTCGGTTAGCGGCTTAGCCAGATATTCTACGTCCGGGTATTGGGCTACGCGGGCGGTGTCGGCGGCGTGCATGGAAGTGGTGAGCACCGCCATAACCGTTTTGGCTTTTGATTGATCGGGCAGGGCGTCGTAGAGTTTCAGGAACTCGAAACCGTCCATGCCCGGCATCTTCAAATCGACGAACACCAGCGCGGGTACCGCATCAGGGGCAACAGGCGCGTTTTCTTCGCCCCACAAAAACTGAAATGCCTGCTCTGCTTTCCGAAAAGTGTGCACTTGGTCGGCAACGTCGAGACGACTAAGCAAGCGGTTGTTCAGGAAACTAGTGGTTTCATTATCATCAACCAGTACTATGCTGCGCAGCTTCTTCGACATAAGACAATTTGGTTTCACTAAAGCTCGAACGGGAACAAAGGAAAGACGCTGAAATAAGGTTTTGGTTTACAACCAGCCTTGCTCCCGCATCCAATCATCGTTGTAAATCTTACCCAAGTAACGGGTGCCGTGGTCAGGCAGGATGACAACCATCGTGTCGTCTTCCTGGAGGTGTTCCCGGGCGTATTCCAGCGCCCCGTACACTGCCGAGCCGCAAGACCATCCGACGAACAAACCCTCTTCCTTCGCTAGGCGGCGCGTCATGACGGCTCCGTCTTGGTCTGTGACTTTGATGAACAGATCAATGACATCGAAGTTAACATTCTTAGGCAAAATATCTTCGCCAATGCCCTCGGTCTTGTAAGGATAGATTTCGTTTTTGTCGAAAATCCCGGTCTCCTTATACTTCTTGAAAACCGACCCGTAGGTGTCGATACCAACCGATACGAGGTCGGGATTTTGTTCTTTCAAATACTTGGAAGTGCCGCAAATGGTACCGCCGGTACCCACTCCGCATGCGAAGTGCGTAATTTTGCCATCCGTCTGTTTCCAGAGTTCAGGGCCGGTATTTTCGTAGTGCGCGGCCGTGTTCGACAGGTTATCGTACTGGTTCGGGTAGAAGGAGTTGGGTGTTTCGGCCGTGATGCGGCGCGCCACTGAGTAGTAAGAGCGTGGGTCGTCAGGCTCTACGTCAACGGGGCAGATTACCACTTCGGCACCCACCGCCCGTAGGATATCTTGCTTTTCCTTGCTTTGCTTGTCGCTCATCACAAAGATGCACTTGTAGCCTTTGGAAATAGCGGCCAACGCCAACCCCATTCCGGTGTTGCCGGAAGTGCCTTCTACAATAGTACCGCCAGGCTTGAGGATGCCCGCTTTTTCGGCGTCCTCGATCATCCGTACCGCCATGCGGTCTTTCACGGAGTTGCCGGGGTTGAAGTATTCTACTTTGGCCAGAACGGTACCTTTGATACCGTCCGTAACCTTGTTGAGCCGCACCAGCGGCGTATTGCCGATGGCTTCGACTATATTATTCAGGTACATGAGAGGGGAATTGTTAATGAGGGGGCCACAAAGGTACGGATTTGCCGTGGTAGCCTCAGGGAGTTGCGTCGTTTCGCAAGTTGCCCCGTGTTATAACCCTAGAAATTAAATACTTGTTGCAATTGCCTGGCGCGTCCGTTTGGCATTGCACTCATTGGAAGACCGCCCACATTGCTATCTAGCTGCAGAGCTTGCCCCTGGTTGATTGACAGCAAGGCGTCGTAGGGTTAGGTAAATTACCAGATACATAGTTCCCTAGTTATTACCTCAGATCATATATACCTCCAATGGTTCGGTAGCCGCAGCTTTAGGTCAGTCGCTTTTGTTGCGCTGGGCTTACAGTTAAATCAATTTATTGCGCAGTTCTTTTTCATGCGCCGCCGCTTCCCTCTAGACCTTATTGTGCAACATAGAAGCACATCGTACTCTTAGTAAGACGCTAAGAGGATTTCTTATCCATGCAGATTTGCTCAGCAGCAGGTTTGGCTAGCTACGCATTAGGAGGGAATCAGCTTGTGACTTGCCACCGGCCCAAAAAAGGCTACTTTTGCGCACCGGCTGCTTTCACAGCACCTTTTTTGCACCCCCAACCGCAACCTATCTTTAACCCCCTCTCTACATGAGTGTTCTGGTCAACAAGGATTCTAAAGTGATTGTGCAGGGCTTTACTGGCTCCGAAGGCTCGTTCCATGCCCAGCAGATGATTGAGTACGGCACCAACGTAGTGGGCGGCGTTACGCCCGGCAAAGGCGGCACCCAGCACCTCGACCGGCCTGTGTTCAACACCGTAGCCGAAGCAGTTGAGCAAGCCGGCGCCGACACCAGCATCATCTTCGTGCCCCCAGCTTTCGCCGCCGACGCCATCATGGAAGCCGCCGACGCAGGTATCAAAGTCATCGTCACCATCACCGAAGGCATCCCAACCAAGGACATGATTGCGGTGAAAGAATACCTGAAAGGCCGCGAAGGTCTGCGCATGATTGGGCCGAACTGCCCCGGCGTAATGACGGCCGGTGAATGCAAAGTGGGCATCATGCCTGGCTTCATCTTCACGAAAGGCAAAATCGGCATCGTATCGAAATCAGGCACGCTGACCTACGAAGCGGTAGACCAACTGACCAAGGCTGGCCTCGGCCAAACCACCGCCATCGGTATTGGCGGCGACCCCATCATTGGCACCACCACCAAAGAAGCCGTGGAACTGCTCATGAACGACCCCGAAACCGAGGGCATCGTGATGATCGGTGAAATCGGCGGCGGCATGGAAGCCGAAGCGGCCCGTTGGATCAAAGAAACCGGTAATAAGAAGCCTGTAGTAGGCTTTATCGCCGGTCAGACTGCACCTCCCGGTCGCCGCATGGGCCACGCAGGTGCCATTGTAGGTGGTGCCGACGACACGGCTGCCGCTAAGATGGCCATCATGCGCGAGTGCGGCATCCACGTAGTGGATTCGCCTGCCGAAATTGGTGACACGATGCTGCGTATACTGGGCGGAAAGTAATTTCTGTCTAGCTTAATTTACTGAAAAAGCCCCGGCGTAAGTCGGGGCTTTTTTGTTGTACCATATGGAACAGCTAGTTATTGCAGCGGCCATTGAGGTTGCCATACCACACCAATGCTAAGTATCACTGCTGGGATGCCTGTGGTAGACCACTGATCGTCGAGCGTTTCGTTTTGATTTGAATAATCAGGTGAGTCAAGGTTGCTGCTCGACAATCCTATTGAAGATTGCAAGTACCAGCTTTCGTTTTGGCCTAGTCGGCGGCGATTGTTTAGTACTAACTGATGACGATAGTTATCAATGTTGGAGACAGGTTGCCCGCTGCTCATCAATTTGCTGAAGGACGCATGATCTACTCGATAAGTCAGACTGTAAGTGCTGAATGGCAATTCACAGGCAGCCCCTATTTGTCCGAATAGCTTGCTGTATTGACCTTGCATATGTCCTCCGCCCAAGAAACTATCCTGACGGTTGGTAGTGGCGTAGCCACCGCCGGCTGTGGCGTTCAGCAACCAGTTCTCTCCAATATTCCAGTATCCTCCCATTCCTAGCTCTCCCTGACGGTTTCGGATATAGTGGCCCCCGCCTGTGTTAAGGCCAACTTTTCCCGCACCAGTCACTACAACGTGGGGCAAGGGTGAGTAAGCTCCTACAGTTTCCACTAATACTGAAGGGTTCATACTGGCCGCTACTTCAAGCTGCCCCTGGCGTTCTAGTAGAGGCATACTGGACTGCATAGGTACGTATACTGTACAGCCAGTTAAGGATATAAAAGTTAAAGCGAGTAATGTATTTTTCATATGCAACTCAACTAATAGATACGTCAAGTTGCTTGTCTTTGCGTTGGCTATGAAACCAATGCTTCAGTTATTTAGACTTCTTCCTGTTGACTTTCTGAAAGCAAAATTTCTGAAAAACATAATGGGTAAAGAATAGAGAAGGATTCTTCTGAATTATAAGCTGACTTTTTAAGGTCTTCCTCGGCAACGGCAATCTTGCAAATCAATCACCGCATCAACTAGTGTTACTTCCGTCCTTCTTGCCCGCCTACGTTCACTATTATACCTAACTGGAACACCGAGTTGGACGCTTTCAGAAACTTGCGGGTGCGCAAACCGAAATTGCTGCCACTGATAAGCTGTAGTTGCAGCGGCCCTGCCACTTTTATGCGGGTGTAAGTAATTGGTTCGAGGAACACGTTGTCCTCGGGGCTTGAACGACCCCGTCAAGTTTTAGATCATTGAGTTGCATGTAGCTGGCACGAAGCGCCGTGCCGTAGTTGAACTCCCAGTCGCGGCCTAAGAGGTGGAAGCTTTCTTCGTCTTTCGAGGTATAGTTTACTTGTACGAAATACTTCTTGAGCTTTCCTTCTGCGCTTTGGTCAGTGATGTTGGTTTCGTTGTTGAATCTTGTGCGTTTGGTATTACCTGCACCCAAGCCGCCGTACACTTCCAATACGCGCTGGTCTTTGCGCAGGCGCGTGAAGTACCCTACACCAGCTTCCACAAAATCGTGGTCCACTGACTCCCGTTCTGCTTTATTACCGAAAAAGCTTTCTTTCTTATTGGAGTGTAAAAAAGAAGCTGAACCCATAACACCAATGTGTTCACCCACAGCGTAAGCACCTTGTAAAGCAGCATTTTGGCTGAAATTGCCGTGAACACCCGCGCTCCATTCGCCCTTTTGCGTGAGGAGAGGCACTTGGGGTGGCGGCGGAAAATAAAGAGACGAACAACTAGCTAACAGAGGCAAACTCGATAAGAGGACTGCACGAAGCAAACGGATCATAAAGGACAGGCAGGAACGGGGTAAGTGAAAGCAAAACGTGCGAATCCATACTTCGTTGTGTGGCCGCAGGCTCGACAGTTGCGTACAGTCTTAAAAGGTAGCCGCCACCGAGGTGGCCCCTCATTGTCCAAACTTCGCGTTTTATGCCCAATACTTCTTACGATGCCCTCATAATTGGCTCCGGTCAAGCAGGTAATCCGCTTGCCACTGCCCTTGCCGATGCCGGCCAACGGGTAGCCCTTATCGAGGAAAATCTGCTTGGCGGCTCCTGCATCAACTACGGCTGCTCCCCGGTAAAAGCTATGCTGGCGTCTGCTGAGCGAGCCCACCAACTGCGTACCGCCACCGACTTTGGGATTAAGGGTGCCGAACTCAAAACGGATATAGCGGCCGTGGTAGCCCGCAAAGACGAGATAATCGAGGCGATGCGCGAAGGTGTCCGTAGTAACCTCACCGAAGAACACAAAGGTATTACGGTGCTCGAAGGGCACGCTGCCTTCACCGGACCACGCAACATCCTCTTTACGCCTCCTACTGGCCCGCTCCAAGAACTTAGTGCCAAGCGCATCTTTATCAATACCGGCACGCGCGCTGCCATTCCCGACATTGAAGGGCTGGACGGCTTGCCGTACCTCTCCACTACGCAACTGCTTGACCTGAAAGAGTTGCCCGAGCACCTGCTTATTCTGGGAGGTGGCTACATCGGCTTAGAGTTCAGCCAGATGTATCGGCGCTTCGGTAGCAAAGTCACTATCATCGAATCGGGCACCCAACTGTTGGAGCGTGAAGATGATGATGTATGTGAAGCCCTCAGTAAGATCTTAACTGATGAAGGAGTAGAGATTGTGCTTGGCGCCGACGTGCGGCTCGTCTCGCGCAACGAGCAAGGTGTCTTCACGCTCACGGCCAGCACTAAGCAAGGCGAGCGGCGCCTGCGCGGCACCCACTTGCTCATAGCCACTGGCCGCACTCCCAACACCGATACACTTGGGCTTGAACAAGCTGGTATTAAGCTTGATGAGAAAGGCTTCATCGAAGTAAATGAGTGCCTGGAAACCAACGTCCGCGGCGTATTCGCTCTTGGCGATATACATGGCGGCCCTCAGTTCACCCACATCAGCTACGACGACTTCCGTGTTGTCCGCGACAATCTACTTACACGTGGCAAGCGCCGTTCGGCCAAGCAGCGGCCCCTCCCCTATTGCGTGTACACCGAGCCGCAATTGGGCCGCATCGGGCTAAACGAAAGCCAAGCGCAGGAGCAAGGCCTCGACTACCGCGTAGCCGTTATGCCCGTTCACACCATCGGGCGTGCCCGCGAAACTGGCCGCACCGAAGGTTTCTGGAAGGTGCTAGTAGACCCGCAAGATCGAATTATGGGTGCCGCCATACTCTGCGCGGAAGGCGGAGAACTGATGACTATGTTTCAGCTTGTTATGATGGGCAAACTAAAATACCAGGAGCTTCAAAATATGGTTATTGCCCACCCAAGTTGGGCCGAGGGGTTGAATAATGTGTTTGCCAAACTAGCCAAACCAGATTAGTGGAAGCTGTTACTTTAGGGCGTCATTCCGGGCTACTATAGCTCCGCTTTACTTCGACGCGCATGAAGATATTTGCCGAAACAGAACGCCTGTTGCTACGCGAGCTTTTACCCACCGACGCACCAGGTATGTATGCGCTCGACTCCGACCCGGCAGTTCACCGCTACTTAGGCAATAACCCAGTTCAAACCATCGAGCAAAGCCAGGAAACCATAGCCTTCATTCGGAAGCAGTATACAGAAAACGGCATTGGACGCTGGGCGGTCATTCAGAAAGCAACCAACGAGTTCATCGGCTGGGTGGGCCTCAAGCTGGTGCGCGAACCTATCAACAACCACGTCGATTTCTACGATGTAGGCTACCGGTTTATTCGTCAGCATTGGGGCCAGGGCTTTGCCACAGAAGCTGCTCAGGCCTCGGTAACTTATGGCTTTGAGGTGCTAGAGGCGCCTATGCTTTACGCCATAGCCGACATGCAAAACGTCGCCTCGCGGGCGGTGCTAGCTAAGGTCGGACTACGCCATGTTGCAGTTTTCGATTATGAAGGCGTACCCACGGCTTGGCTGGAAGCACGGCGCCCGTCGCTAAACGAGGGCTAGGTTAGTTACCAAGGCTGTGAGACAAGCTGCTTTATACTATTAACCTGAAACCCGACTTCTCTGGTTTATGCAGTTAAAATCGTGCTTCATTGTTCTGACTTGTCTAAGCGCAACGCTGGTAGCTTGTGAACAAAAAGCAGCCTCTTCTATCACTCTTACAACTCCAGCGCCAGCCGTAGCACATGATACAGTTCTACCACAAGCCACTCTGCCGTTAGCCGAGCCTACCTACGAAGGCACGTACACAGTACAGGACACAGCCGTATGTTCCTTATCCATTACTATCACCAAGCAAGCCGATACGTACAGTTTCACGACAAGCACAACGCGCGGGCTGGTTCAGATAGAAAAGCAGGACTCTGAAACTTATTTCACCTTTCTCGGACTAAAAGGCACTGACCCGAAAGCCGACGTGGAGGCAGTTTGGCAGGACACCGTGCTCGTCATCCAGAACTATGGTAACTCCATGAATGAATACCTACGATTTGCGCAGTGTGACGCCAAGTATTTAGAGCTGGTTCGGCAACAACAATAGTTTTATTCGCTTTTCTGAACGAATAGGTGCGGGAGCAAGATTACACTTACCGCCACAAACCCTCGCCCGTCTTTGATAAGGCTGCACTCATAGGATTCATTCGGGTCATATTTGTGTCGGCCCTCACTGGAACCTCCTATCGAAGTCTGCACCCGCAGCCAGGGCACTGCTCCATCTTCGCGGCCAAACCGCCAGAATAACATCGGCTCCATGCGCGTCATATGGCGAAGATCAAACGGTTGGTTGTCGTAGATGAGCGAGGAAAACGTGACGCGTGTAAGGCGGTATGCAATTCCCATTGTAACCCAGGGAGCACGATAAGACGCAGAAGCTTCGCCGTACAGTTTGTGGTAGCGCGCTCTGAAGGCGACGTCTTCACCCGGTGAAACAAAAGGCCCAACATCGAAATAGCCACGGCTGCTGCGGGCTTGGCCATAACCACCCAGTCCGCTCAGCAGCCAACGCTCTCCGAGTGGGTAATAGCCGCCAACTCCCACTTCATATTGCCGAATACGGAAGTAAGTGGTATCCCGATCATCGGTTTTGATACCTCCGGCGGCCCGCACCAGCAGATGCTTTACCGGTGAATAAGTAGCTCCCGCCTCCCAACGCCCGTTCAGAAACGAAGTCCCCTGCACTTCCACCTGGCCTTTGTCGCGAATTTGCGGAGCCGCTGGCAGCATAGGAGCATATACAGAGCAACTGCTCAACGCAAGTAGCAATAGCAGCGGGACAAAGGAAGAACGAAGTAGCAGTTGAAGCATAAACCCAAGAATAGTAAAACAAGATAATGGAAGTCTGCCCATTAGAGGTAAGTTTTCAGGCAGCGCTAGAAGGTTAAATAACTCAGACCAAGCGCAGTAGCAGGATACTTAATAAAGCAGTTTAGTTGCACCGTTGAAAAGCAAAAAAGCTGCTGCGGCCGAAACCACAACAGCTTTTGTATTACTTGCTTAGTCTTGTTACTACTTGGCGTAAGCCACAGCGCGCATCTCGCGGATTACCGTGATTTTGATCTGGCCAGGATACTGCATTTCCTTCTCGATTTTCTGCGAGATTTCGTAGCTCAGCTCCTGTGCCCGCTCGTCCGATACGTTGTCGGCATTGACCATCACGCGCAGCTCACGGCCGGCCTGGATGGCATAGCACTGCAACACCCCGTCGAAGCTTACGGCGGTTTCTTCGAGTTGCTTGAGGCGCTTGATATAACTTTCCATCATCTCGCGACGAGCGCCAGGACGGGAGCCGGAAATGGCGTCGCAGGCTTGCACAAGTGGTGAAATCATGGCCGTCATTTCCATTTCGTCGTGGTGGGCGCCGATGGCGTTTACCACGTCGGGGTGCTCTTTGTATTTCTTAGCTAGCTCCATGCCCAAAATAGCGTGGGGCAGTTCGGGTTCTTCGGTGCTTACTTTGCCGATGTCGTGCAGGAGGCCGGCGCGCTTGGCGTGCTTCACATTGAGACCCAACTCGGCGGCCATAGTGGCGCAAAGGTTGGCTACTTCGCGAGAGTGCTGGAGCAGATTTTGACCGTAGCTGGAGCGGAAACGCATGCGGCCCACCATTTTAATCAGTTCAGGGTGCAGCCCGTGAATGCCAAGGTCGATGATGGTTTTCTCCCCGATTTCAACAATTTCCTCGTCGATGTTTTTGCGGGTTTTGGCCACAATTTCCTCGATGCGGGCCGGGTGAATCCGGCCGTCTTTCACCAGCAAGTGCAAGCTTAGGCGAGCCACTTCGCGGCGCACCGGGTCAAAGCCCGAGATGATAATGGCTTCTGGTGTATCGTCCACAATGATTTCCACACCGGTAGCGGCTTCCAGCGCCCGGATGTTGCGGCCTTCCCGGCCGATAATCTTGCCTTTTACGTCGTCGGATTCGATGTTGAACACCGACACGCAGTTCTCAATGGCGTGTTCTGCCGCGGTGCGCTGAATGGTTTCCAGCACCACCTTCTTGGCGTCTTTGGTAGCCGATAGTTTGGCTTGCGCCACTACGTCTTTGATGTAGGAAGAAGCCTGAATTTGCGCCTCGTTCTTCAACGACTCTACTAGCTGCTCACGTGCTTCGGCAGCCGTCAGACCCGAAATGGCTTCCAGCTGGCTTTGCACTTGGTGCAGTTGCTCGTTCAGGTGGTGGCGGGTCTGCTCTAGTTCGGTTTCCACTTCTTCTTCGCGCTGCTGAAGCTTCGCTAGCTGCGCTTCCAGCGTGGCGCGGCGCTTCTCGTCTTGGGCCTCTAGCTTCTCGCGCTGTGCCTGACTCTGCGATTCTATGCGCTCCCGGGTGGCATCCAGCTCGGTTTCTTTGCGCTGAATCTGCTCTAGCTGCCGCTGCGTGGTGTCGGTGAGCTTTTTGATGGCTTGCTCCTGCTCCACTACGGTGGCGCGGCGCTCGGTAAGCTCCTGTTCTAAGGCCTGCTTTTGGCGGCGGCTCTCTTGCTCAAACTCCTGCTTGAGGGTGCGAAACTTGTCTTTCGACTGCTGAATCCGCTCGTCGCGGGTGCGGTTGGCTTGCTGCTCGGCTTCGGCCAGCAGTTGTTGAGCGCGGGCTTTGGCCTCGGCTTCGTGGTCCTTGTTGGCCTTTCCGGCCAGCAAGCGCCCCACCACGATGCCGACCACAAGGGCCAGCACAGCGGCTAAGACAATATAGACAGTGGTGGACATGAGCTATGGTTTTGGAAGGATGATTGAAAACCATAACCAGCAGTAGGGCCGTATGCCAAACAACCCCGCCGCGCCTGTCGCACTGTCGGGGTTTCAAACTAAAATTACGCTGGTGCGTCGTCTGTTTCTCTTTTTCAGACGAGCACCACTCCTGATAACAACTCATCGAGACGCGCTAGGCGTTCGGTTAGTACTGTATCAGTACCATCTTTTTCCTTGCTGACTTTCAAACGGTCAGCCATCGTGGACAGCGCAATCATGGCCAGCAGGTCTTGCTTGTCCTGAATGCCGTATTGCTCGCGAAATTCCTTGATCCGTTCACCTAATAGGCGACCAGCCATACGCAACCGTTCCTCGTCCTGAGGTTCGACGCGCATTGGGTAGTCCCGATCGGCAATACGGATTTTAATGGATAGTTCGCTCATGGGAGCAGTCGTGGGTGGGGTGGATGGTGGTTGCGGTTACTCCCTCAAATAGGCAAGGCACTTATCTATTTCGCGGATGTATTCGTTGAGGCGCAATTTTAGCTCGTTGACATTGGCCGGTTCTCCGGCTATGGTATTGACAAGTTTAACTATATTCTCCTGATTCTGGAAATCCTTGAGTTGCCGCTCCCGGTCGCGCACGTCGGCCCGAAGCTGCTCGACAGTAGTTTGCGCATCAGCCAGTTCCTCGCGCAACCGCTGATAGGCAGACACTAAGGTGTTCACCTGCCGCTCCAGGCGGTCGAGTTGAGCAAGCTGCTGAGAGGAGGCCATGCGAATGGATATTTTTGCCTGAAGCTACGATGTAACACCTAAATACCGGGAATCCGTTCTGCAACGAGCAACACAAGTTTTCAGCAGAAACCCGAATCACTCCGGACTACTTGCGCCACTCGTTGCTGAACTAGTTTCGTACTACCGCCGGATAACGGCGCCGGCCTGCAACTCGAATTGCTGAATCAACCGTTGCATCACCGAGTCGATGGCTTGATCGGTGAGGGTTTGGGTGGTGTCCTGCAGCAGGAAGCTGACGGAGTACGACTTCTTACCCGCGCCGAGGTTCTCGCCCTCGTACACGTCGAACACATTCACCGATTGCAGCAGCTTCTTTTCGGTGCGGCGGGCAATCTGCTGAAGTTGGTCGAAGGTGATGGTTTTGTCGACCACCAACGACAAGTCGCGGCGGACTTCCGGGAACTTCGGTAGCTCCCGAGCTACTAAGCTGTTCTTGTATTTCTTTATCAGCCAATCCCAATCTAGCTCGGCGTACCACACTGGCTGCGTTACATCAACCTGCTTAAGCACTGCCCCTGACACAGCCCCGAGTTGCGCCACCGGCTGGTTTTGAACAAGTAGCGTGAGGCCACCGGCCAAGTACGGATGCTGCACCGGCTGCGAAGTGGGCGACCCGAAGCCAAGCGCCGCCAGCACTTGCTGCACCGCCCCCGCCAACTGGTGGTACGTCGCCTTCTCTGATTTCTGCTGCCATGTTTCGGCGGTGGTATTGCCAGTCAGGTAAATAACGAGTTGATTCTTTTCCTGATACTGACCGTCGGCTACGCGATGGTAGGTTTTGCCGAACTCGTAGAGCTTCAGGTCGCGCTGGCGGCGGTTGATGTTGTAGCGCACCACTTCCAGGCCGCTGTGCAGCATGGTGGGGCGCATCACATCGAGGTCGGCGCTGTTGAAGTTGAGCAGCGGCACCAAGGCTTCATTTTTCTCGCCCGGCTTCTGGAAGTAGGCGGAGTTCGTGATGGAGTTGGTAATGATTTCCGAAAAGCCCATGCCACTCAGCAGCCGCGAGATATTCTGGCGCAGAATTTCCGGGTCGGGCTTCGCGAAGCTAGCGAGGAACGACGCCGAGTTGTGCGGCCGCAAGGCCACATGGTCGAAACCATAGATGCGCAGGATTTCTTCGATAACGTCTGCCTCGCGGGTCACATCCACCTTGTGCGGCGGCACCGACAGAATCCACTCGGCGTGGCCGTTGGCGTCCTGGTTTTTTTCGGCAATCAAAATATCGAGGTCCGTGAGTATCTGACGGATCCGCTCGGGCGCAATGAATTGACCCACTAGCTTTTCGACGCGGGGCAAACGCAGGCGTACCGGCGTGTGGCCGATATGCGTCGGGTACTCGTCCACGATAGGCGCGGCCACGGTGGCTCCGGCCACTTCTTGCAGCAGTAAGGCCGCCCGCTTGAGAGCGGGTAACACCATATTCGGGTCAGTGCCTCGCTCGAAGCGGAACGAAGCATCCGTTTTCAACTGATGCGTCTGGCTGGTTTTGCGTACGGCGGCAGGCTGGAAGTAGGCGCTTTCCAAAAACACACGAGTAGTTTCGTTGGACACGCCTGACGTCTTACCCCGAACACGCCGGCCAGCGCCATCGGAGCGCCGTTGCCGTCGGCAATAACCAAGTCTTCCGCCTTTAAAGGGCGCTCAGCACTGTCGAGGGTGACGAACTTTTCCCCTGCGGCGGCCCGCTTTACTCGAATTTGGTTGCCCGTAATCTGGTTGGCGTCGAAGGCATGCAGAGGCTGGCCCAACTCGTGCAGCACGAAGTTGGTTACGTCTACCACATTGTTGATGGGCGAAAGGCCAATGCTGCGCAAACGCCGCTGCAACCACTCCGGCGACGGACCTACCTGTACGTTTTCCAGTAGCACCCCTGCGTAACGCGGGCAAGCTTCGGTGTCTTCAATCGTGACGGCTACGTTTTGGCCTGCTTCAGTGGGCGCGTGAAACTTACTGACGTCGGGCAGGTGGCAGGGCTGACGCAGCAAAGCGCGCAGTTCGCGGGCCACGCCATAGTGGGAAGCCGCGTCGGCGCGGTTGGGCGTTAGGCCGATTTCGAACACCGAATCAGAGCCAAGGCCGAAATAATCGGCGGCGGGTGTTCCATTGGGCAAGTCGGTATCGAGCACCATGATGCCGGCGTGGGACGTACCGAGCCCGATTTCATCTTCGGCGCAGATCATGCCTTCGGAAGCGGCACCCCGGATTTTCGACTTCTTGATTTTGAATGGCTCGCCTTGGCTTGGGTACAACACGGTACCGTCTAGGGCCACTACCACGCGCTGACCAGCAGCTACGTTGGGCGCACCGCATACTATTTGGCGCGGCGTGCCGTCGCCTACGTCTACCGTAGTGAGGCTCAGTTTATCTGCATCGGGGTGTTTTTCGCGGGTAAGCACGGTGCCGAGCACCACGCCGCGCAGGCCACCCGGTACACTTTCCAGCTCTTCGATGCCTTCCACTTCCAATCCGGAGCCCGTCAGCAGCTTGCCGATTTCAACGGCGGGTTGGTCGGTGGGGATGAGCGTGCGGAGCCAGTCGAGGGATATTTTCATTGTTCGATTGTCGGTTGAGAATTGCCAGCCGCGAGTGGCCCGTTATCAGTTGAGTGAACAGACTGACAACAGGCAACTCGCAGCTGGCAATTGCTATATGGGGCAAAGGTACGGATTCAGACGAGCGGCTTCAACGCCCGAAACACAACTGGATTTGCGGCCGCAACGAGGGAATCAGCCGTTGCCGCCTATGCGGATAGGTTCTTAGTGCGATTCTCCTTCGCCGTGTGCAGCGTGGTCGTGGAAGGTTTGCTCGCCGGCTTTGATTTCCACGGCCAAGCGGTTGTCTTGGGGTGGCACGGGGCAGGCGAAGCCGTCGTTGTAAGCGCAGAAGGGATTATAGGCCTCGTTGAAATCGAGCGTAATTTCGGTGTCGCCGGCGGCGGGTTTGGCGGCATCGAGGTAGCGGCCGCCGCCGTAGGTAGCAAAGCCGTTAGTTTTATCGGTAAAGGGAATGAAAAGCGTGGAATCTTTGCCGTCGGCTTTCAGAAACAAGGTTAGTTTCTGCGGTTGGTTATCAAGCGCAAAGGAAGCTTGCCCCACCGCAGGTATTTGTCGGCTTTGCCATCCGTCAGGGGTATCTCCACCGTATCGCGCTGGCTGAAAGGCTCGAACTGCGCTTCCACTCGATAGGCTATGTTGGGCGCGTAGTAGCGCAAACTATCGAAAACATTGCGCTGCTCCTGGCTCAGCGGCGAGCCTTGTACCCGGCGGAAGCTGTCGGATTTTTCTAGCCGAGCTTTGCGCAGCCGGGTAGCGTATTGGTTGTCGTTGAAAACAAGGTCTTTCAGGAAATAACCGAAGACAATCAAGAGGCCGAGGCCGATAAGCAATTTAGGATTGAGGCGCATGGGTACAAAGGTAGTTAAGCAGTAGCGCGAAAAACCTGTTTCGCAACGAGTACGGTGAGTTCTGGTAAGTGCGCGCTGCGTCAGACGCTACCAAATTCTCTCCTTTATCAAGCACAAAACAACTTTCCGGGCTACAGCATTCCTTCGTCGGCGAAGCTGAAATAGCCAGCGTCGGTGTAAATCAGGTGGTCGAGGATGGGCAGGTCCAGAAACTGGCCGGCTTCTTTGAGCTTGCGGGTGAGGGCAATGTCGGCGGCGCTGGGGTTACGATTGCCGCTGGGGTGGTTGTGCACCAATATCACCGACGAAGCCAATTGCTCTAGGGCCTCCTTGAAAATCAGCTTCGGATCGGCGACGGTGCCGGCTACTCCCCCGCGACTGACACTGACGGTGCGCATCACCACGTTGGCGCGATTGAGTAGCACCACCCAAAATTCTTCGTGCGGCAAATCCTGCAAATGGGGCTGCACCACGCGGTAAATATCGCGCGAGTTGGTAATGGTAGTGCGGGCCGGCGCGTCGGCTTCTTTGCGCCGCCGGCCTAGCTCCAAGGCTGCCACAATGGTAATGGCTTTGGCTTCCCCAATGCCCTTATGGCGCATCAACTCCTTGATGGACAGCCGGGCCAGGGCATTCAAATCGTTGTTGACGGCTTTCAGAATCAGCTTAGACACATCCACGGCCGATAGTTTGGCGGTGCCCGACCCCAACAAAATGGCCATCAGTTCGGCGTCGGATAAAGCGGCGCGGCCCTTTTGCATCAGCTTTTCGCGGGGCCGGTCTTCCTCGGCCCAACTCTTGATGCCGAACGAAGCTGGGGTTTCGTAGCGCACGGGCGCGGCTTCGTCGGCAGGCTGATTTTCGGACAGATGGTCAGGGTTTTGCATGCGGCATCGGGATTGCAGGGCCCGGAAAATAAAGTAAAAACCCCATTCCACCGTCTGCGTTGTTACGCTCGGCGGTTTTGTAGTTGTTGGGACAAGCAGCAATGCTTGCTCGCCCACCAACTTTTCCTTCCGACCGACGGATCTTCTTCCCCTATTATGCTTCGCTCCCTCACTGGTATTCTATTTCTGCTTTTGTTTTTAATGGCTGAGTGGTACGGCTTTCAAGCTGTCCGCACGGCGCTTCATAGCGCGGCTCCGGTAGCCCGCAAAACGGCCGGCTATCTGTACTGGCTAGTTACCGCCCTAGTCTGGGGCCTCGGCATGTGGTCCATAGCCACGCGCGGACAAGGCCACGCACCTTACAAAGCGTACATGACCAGCGTGTTGCTGTCGTTGTTGCTGTTTAAGCTGGTTGTGCTGTTGTTCTTGTTTCCCGAAGACCTGGTGCGCGGCGTGCGTTGGGTAACCAGCCGTATTTCGGGCACTCCTACTGCTACCGGCACGGGGCGCGCTATTCCGCGCAGTGAGTTTCTGAGCAAGCTGGCTTTGGTGGTAGCCGCCGTACCTTTCCTCTCGTTGATTTGGGGCGTGGTAAAAGGCGGTACCGATTATCAAGTGAAGCGCGTGACGTTGCGTTTCCCCAACCTGCCCGCTTCGTTCGACGGCTTCAAGCTGCTTCAGATTTCCGACTTGCACACCGGCAGCTTCGCTTCAACCGAGCCCTTGCAACGAGCCGTGGCGCTTATCAATGAGCAAAACGCCGACCTCGTGGTGATGACCGGCGACTTGGTGAATAACATTGCCACCGAAGTGGAAGACCATATCCCGACGCTGGCCCAAATTCAAAGCAAGTTGCCCAAGCTTTCCATTCTCGGCAACCACGACTACGCCGACTACGTGGACTGGACCGAGCAAGGCGGCATCGAGGCCAAGCGCGCCAACCTGGAACGGCTCAAGCGCAACCATGCTCAAATCGGCTGGAAGCTGCTGCTCGACGAAACGCACCACTTAGAGCGCAACGGCGAGAAAATTGCCATTCTCGGTATTCAGAACTGGGGCGCTGCTATGCGCTTCCCCAAGTATGGCAACCTAGCCAAAGCTCACGCTGCCGCGGCTCCTGACGCGCCGTTCAAGATTTTGCTCTCCCATGACCCCTCGCATTGGGATGCGCAGGTGCGCCCCGAATTCCCGGACATCGACCTGATGCTGGCCGGCCACACCCACGGCATGCAGTTCGGTATCAATCTACCTTTCTTGAAATGGAGCCCGGTGCAATATGTGTATAAGCAGTGGGCGGGTCTTTACCAGCAAGGCAAACAGTATCTGTATGTTAACACCGGCCTTGGTTTCCTTGGCTACCCCGGCCGGGTAGGTTTCCTGCCCGAAATAACGGTGTTTGAGTTACGCCGCGCCTAAACTAGAACTCAGCGTTTTCTGCGGAACCCTCCGTGTCCTTTTCGGGCTAAAATCACTACTGGTAAGCAAGAAAGCAGCCGCGACAATGACTTGTCGTGGCTGCTTTCTTTTTAGGCAGTCAGAAAAGAGCCTAAGTAACCGCTGTGGAGCTTAGGGCGTATACGCGCAAACTCACAGTCTCTCCCTCTTACCAATTCCACACTAATGAAAAAGCTTCTGTTCGTTCTGCCGGTTGCGGCAGCCTTTAGCCTCGCTTCGTGCGGCGACAACAAAACCGCCGAAACCACTACCACTACCGAAACTCCTACTACTAGCACCGCCGCTACCGGCGACATGGACGCGCAGTATCGGACCCGGGCTCAGCGCATTGCCGATAAGATGGCCGCCGATATGAAAATCACGGATACGGCCATGGTGTCGCGCATCCGGACCACCTACTATACTCGTGCGCAACGCCTTGGGGAACTGCGCACCAAATACGCCTCCGACACGGCGGGCATGGCCGCCGATATGCGCAGTGCCTACTCGGAAACCGACAACGAGTTCAAAGGCTACTTGCCAGCTGAATCGTACACAGCTTACGAAACCAGCCGCCCGACCTATTACGAGGAAGACTACATGGACGACGCCAGTGCGCCTGCTGAAACCGATAACACGGCCAGCGCATCTACCGAAACAGGTAGCAGCAGCGACGGCGAAGGCGGCAAGCTGAAAGTGAAAGCCGACGGCGATATAAAAATCAAAGATGCCGAAGGCAACAAAGCCAAAATTGATGGCGACGACGGCACCGTAAAACTGAAGCCCGAAAACGGCAAGGACGTCAAGATTAAATAGTTTTGTCTTGCCCTAAGTGCCTTTAAAGCCCGCATCTGCAACGGTGCGGGCTTTTTTTGTCTCTGTTATGAGATAACTTGCCCGTTGCTTGCGTTTGTATAGGCCAATGAACTTACCGAAATCTATTTCAAGCGGAATTGCTGCAAGTACGCCGAGTTGGTGGCTGTTTGCATGGCTGTTGTTCTTGCTGTTGCCACTAGGAGCCGCCGCACAGGTGCGCGTAACGGGTTCGGTATCAGAGGCGGGCACGAAACGGCCTGTGCCCGGCGCAGCCGTGCTGGTGCAGCGCAGTGGCCGGGGCGTGGTAGCCGACACCGAAGGCGACTTCCGTATTGAAGTACAAAACACCGATACGCTGGTATTCCGGGCGGTGGGTTTTAAAACGCGCCGCTTTCCGATGGGCGGCACCGGCTTATCCCAACTCGTTATTCAGGTGTCGTTGATGCGCGACAGTGTGATGCTAGGAGAAGTGCGCGTAACGGAAGGCCGTCCCGACCGTGCAGCCATCAACAAAGCGCTGCGTAACATCAGGCGCCCAAGCACGGCGCCAACCAGTGCTGTAAAGCGTCCACCCGCGCCCAAGCCCTTGTTTAAGGTAGATTCCACGGCACCAGCAGCCCCCACTCCTAGCCTAGCCAGTCCCGTCAGTCTGATTTACGACCAGTTTTCGCGGGCCGGCAAAGAGCGCCGCAAGATGGAAGAAATTCAGGCGGCCGAAGCGGCCGAAAAAGCCCGCAAAACCCGCCAGAAGTACAACAAGAACTTCAAAGACAACCGAGGTTACGAGCCGTAACCGTGCGTTGCACTAGCAAGGCAAATTCTATAGTAACTAGCATAGCAACAAGCCCTTGACGCTAGTATTGGCAGCAAGGGTTTGTTGCTTTTCACGGCTCGAAGTTGTTACGAGAACAGCTATTATGAGCCCTGACCTCACCAAAGCACTGCATTAATCTACCTGTTCAGCGACTTACTCAACCATAGTTTACCAACCCGTCGCCCCACTACCGCGTAAGCCCGAAGATGAAAATCGGGTATCCTTGCATGAATAATTCGCTGGACTGCACCTCGGCGTCCACGTTCCGGTTGGCTTCCTACTCCGACGAGCGAGTAGAGCAAACTGTGGCATCCAACCTGGCTTGCCTGAAACGCATTCTAGAATATAATCTGGAGCACGGGCTGATGTTCTTCCGGATCGGCTCCGATATTGTGCCGTTCGGCTCTCACCCCGTCAATACTTTTCCTTGGCAAACCCGCTTCGCGCCGGAATTCAAGGAAATCGGCGACTTCATCAAAACCCACAACATGCGCGTATCAATGCACCCCGACCAATTCGTGGTGCTCAATTCGCCCAACCCTGACATTGTGGGCCGCAGCATTGCGGAGCTAGTGTATCAGGGGTCGATGTTGGATTTGATGGAACTGGATAGCACTGCCAAGCTTCAAATTCACCTCGGCGGCCTCTACGGCGACCGAGACACGGCCATTGCGCGCTTCATTGCTGTGTGGCACACGCTGCCTCCGGCCGTGCAAATACGGGTGGTGGTCGAAAACGACGACCGGCTATTCAGCTTGCGCGACTGCCTAGAGCTGCACGCCGCCACCGGTATTCCCATCCTCTTCGACAACTTCCACCACGAGTGCCTCAACAACGGCGAGCCCATGGCCGAGGCCCTGCGCTTAGCTGCCGCCACCTGGCACCCCACCCGCGACGGCATCATGATGATGGACTACAGTTCACAGTCGCACGGCGAGCGGCGAGGTAAGCACGTAGCGGCCATCGAAGAAGATTTGTTTCGGGACTTCCTTCGGGAGCTCGGCGATTTGGACGTCGACATCATGCTCGAAATCAAAGACAAGGAAGCCAGCGCCCACCGCGCCTGCGGCTTAATGCGCGAATTGTCGCTGCTGCCACCTGCGCCAGAGGGCTACGAGCCGCCTGTGTTTACACCCAAGCAGATTTTGGAAATTGATGCTACGGCGCCCAAACCTCGGAAGCCCCGCGCCAAGAAAGAAAAAGCGCCTGCTGAAGCAGAGCAGCCAGAGGCTACGGACGGCAAGTAGCTGCACAGAATACATTTCTTTTACACTTCCCCTATTATGAACCACGAACTCCTAGGCGCCACCATTCACGCGCTGCGAAATGGCCTGACCACTATTCCTATCAGCGGCGCCCTCGACAACACCGAAACCTGGCAGCAGCATTTGCTACAAAGCGGCGAGCCAGCCCTGCAAGATGTTGGGCGGGAAGTAGGCAACTTACAGTCGTTGCTTAGCAGCGGCAACCTCAACCCCGACGCCATCGGCAACTCCCTGAGCATGCTCGGTATCCAAACCAACCAAGCCGCTGCCAACGCTTCCCCCGATTTTAAGAGTCAGCTCCAAGAACTTGGCGACCTGCTGATTCAGCTTGGATCTAAGCTCCAAGCCGCCGAATAATACTTTCCAACCTCGGTACTACTCCACACCTAACTGCTCAAAAGCCCCTGGCGCTACCATAGCGTCAGGGGCTTTTTGTTGTTTTCGCTGAAAGCCGCAGCCCCCGCTCAGGCTATAAAAGCTCTAACGGGGGCTGGGCTGCGCGGCTAACAATCAACAAAGGATGGCTACCGGAGCTGTATGCAATACGACTACGGACGTGGCGTGGTCGTTTCGGTGGTGCGCCTGCTAGGCACGGTTTCGCGCCGCTGATTTACGCTCGTATTGGTGGGTTGGGTGGTAGCGGGCTGCACAACGGTGCCAGTGCGCTGGTCTACGCGTTGTTCTGTGGTGCCAGTGCGCTGGATGATGGGCGCCTGATCGATGGTGCTGGCACCTATCTGCGTGGGGCTACCAGTGCTCATTTGTGTGGGGTTCGTGGTAGTAGGGGTCCGTTGGTCGATGGTGCCGGGATTGGTAGGGCTGGCCGCTGGCACAGTGGTTTGATTCATGATGCCGCCTCTCTGCGGTGTAGTGGGCGTAACCTGAGCGTGAGCAGTGGCGGTGGCACCCATGATGAGGGCAGCAGCTATTATTAGGTTTTTCGTTTTCATAGGAATGGCAATAGTCAAGACAAAACACACGCGGCTCGAAAGCCATTGTTGAGGTTTGTACGTCCACGGCCTAACAAAAACCGGGAAACCCAAAATTTTGTAAATCACAATATTCTACTGGTCAATTATTTAGGATTAATCTTCCTAACAAACTTTACTGATGCTCTGCTTTCATACAACAGCTTTTATCAATAAAAAACCCCAGTAAGCTGTGGCCTACCGGGGTTTCCTTGTGGTATTAGAGTAGCTGGTTATAACGCTTCAGCCTTAACGCTGAATCTGAACCTTCTTGGTGAAGGTACCGGCCGATGAACGCAGTTGCACAATGTACAAGCCTGGTGCCAAAGAGCTGGTGTTGAGGTGGAACCCACGCTGTAGCTCTGCCGATGGAGCGGCAGCCGTTTGCACTGATTTACCGAGCATATCCAACACGGTCACTTGTACCGGCGTTTTGCTGCTAACAGGCAGACGTACAGTCAACTCGCTGCTGGCGGGGTTCGGATATACTTCCACCATCTCATCGCGCTGCTGCTGCGACTGAGTAGACAGTACGCGGGTCGGAATCAGGTAGCCCGCTACTTGGTCGGTGAGGACGTTGCTGGAGCCTTGCACGGCGTCAATCCCCATACCCCGGCGAGCGAATACCTGCCAGATTAAGTAGGTGTTCGCCTTGTTGTTATAGATGGAGTCGGCTTTCAAGATGGCGTCGCGGCCGTCGAGGAAACCGGGGCGGCACACTTGCAGCTTCAAGCCATCGAGTACCAGTTTGAGAGCAATGTTGTTGCCACCGGTTTTGGCTTTCAGGTTGCGGTTGTAGCCGTATTTCTCGATCAACTTCCAGTTCAGGTCCCAAAGAGTAGCTGCCCATACCGAGCCGTTAGCGTGCACCGCCGTGTAAATTCCCGTTCCAATCAAAGCATACGTCTGGTTGTTAACGGCAAAGTCGGTGGAGTAGCGCTGGGGCCGGATGCCTAGGCCATCAGCAGGAGTCGACTGAGCGTAGTTGCCGATGCCACGAGGAGTAGCGCCTTGGTCGCCAGGCTTGGTGGTCATCCACAGGCCAAAGAAGTCGCTCCAGCCTTCGCCCATTTGCTCGGCATTGCCGAGGCAGCTTGAGTTGGCTGGTCCACCCGTGAGGCGGTTGGAAATACCATGGCCGTACTCGTGGGCAATGATGCCGTTGTCGAAGTCGCCGTCGCGGGGAATGCCAGCAACCAGCGAGCCACTTGGTGTGTTGCCCGCGGCCAGAGAAGCTTTGAGCGCATTGCCATCAGCCAGCGAAATCATAACCGATGGAATGCCCGTGTTGGTGGTATCGGCACCAGCGCCCATAGCAATAGGGTCGCCAGGAACGTTGTTCACCACTACCACGCCTTTGGCACCAGCTAGTTTAGCGTTGCGAACTTTAGCAGAAAAATCGCAGGAGCCACGATCCAGAACGGCTATTTTACCGCTGATGGCATCGGCATTGATGAAGGGGTTGGTGCAGCCTAAGCTGGTAGCGCTAGCGTCGTTTACCAGCACGAACTGCCCGGTGAGCGGAACGTTGGGAACGAGTTGCTTGCCAAACGAGGCAGTTGTTGTCTTATAGGTGCCAGCAACTGATGAGGGTGACGTAATGACAAGGGAAGCTGGTGCCGTCCACAAATACATCTGCATGCGGGGCCGAGCGCCATCTACTGGCGTCGAGAAGTTGGCGTTGTTCAGGCCGGCACCATCCTGGGCTTCAGCGCGTACATCGTCGTTGCCTAGGCCCGTGTCGGTGTAGTTTTTCACCTGGAAGTTACCACTGACCTCGTCGAAGCCGTGGGTTGCCATGACGTCGTGCATCATGTTGTTCCAGTAGAACAAGTTGGTGATAGCCGCGTCCTGGTTAGCTAGCGGAACCTGCGTTTGGTCGAAAGGGAAGTCGAACGCCAAGTCTGTGCCACCGTCGGGGCTATAGCCGGGCGTGTTTACATTCGCCCGGTCGTCATACGCATGCACGTTGTTGCCGCGCGTGATGGTGTACTCCGGTCCAGTCACGCCGTTGGTGTCATGCCAGCCGAACGGCGAATATGTTGGATCAGCGGGGTTTACCACTAATTGGCGAGCACCGTAAAGCGGGCTTTCCACCGTGATGGGATAAACATTGTAGCTATTGGGCGTAGCCGCCGCGCCGCTCGTCTTAGGGTCGGCTCCAACAACTGCTAATGCTCGCTGAGTCAACTCCAGGAAATTGACGGGCTCAGAAACTGTATAATCGGTCTTGTCTACCAGTTGGCCCGTGCGTGCATCTACGCGCACGTTCCAGTAGTGCTCCCCACTTTTGGGAGCAATAGTCACGTCCCATACCAGTACCAATTCGCCGCTTGGCCGCGCTTGGTACATGAGCTTCACAGGGATAGGGTCCAGCGAAATGCCACCCTCCGAGAAGGTCAACCCCTCGGCAGAAGCACCGGGCTTGGTTACAGTTAGGCTGCCAGGCGCAGGCAAATTCAGTACACGGGCAGCAGCAGCTACGGCTTGTACCGCCGAAAGAGAAGGCACAGTAGCCGCACTACGAGCCGCCGACGCTAGGTTGGCCACGAAATTGGTGTGCATGCTCACCACTTTCTCATTCTGGTCGAGGTGCAGGTCAGCTTCGGCGCCGTACACTTCAATGCCCTGATAGCGCTGACGCAGGTACATGTGGGTGATGTTGGAGCCAGCATCGGTGTACGAGCTAGTCACGGCTGGATTAGCTACATCCGCCTCGCTCAAGCCGAGCTTGGCGTACTGACTGCTCACCTGGCGCATAGCGCTGCTGAGCGGAGTGGTTTGCGCCGCTGCAATACCTGGCATAGCTAGCAGAGCAGCTACAACTAAAGGACGACAGATAGTTGGCGTAAAGGATGTTTTCATAGTATGATTTAAGGTGGAGAAATCAGGTCAAGTACTACCTAAAGCGTAGTCCTCAAACCTATCCATGAAATGTGACAATAGAAAATCTATTCCTTTATATAATTCCGGCTTTTACCATCGACACGTCCAAACGCAGTGCCTGTTGATCTGCTAGTTTGCATTTCCTAATTCATTGGCCACTACTCAGAGTCCAATGGCTTATCTGCAGCCTAGCGCGCAAAAACAAAAGCTTATTCCAGCGGCAGTGTAAGTGCACACAGCTAATCCAGCCTAGGTAGCAATACATCCTTAACAACAAAGACGCTTTTATGACTATCCTGCTATTACAAGCATAAGGCCTTATACTATTCGCCTGCTATATATAGCTGTTAGTCAACATAAGTTGCCCATTAGTCTAGAAATTTTCGGGATAGAAAAATCTGTAATTATACTGCAGGCCGTATATCAATTTCCACTCAAAAAACCCCGCCATGCCTGAAAAACGCCGACGCCGACGTTCGAAAAAACGGAAGGTAGCAACGAGCACAATAATTGGTTTCCTGCTCGTCACGCTGGTTTTCTCGTTTCTTACGTATGCCGTGTCCACCTACGGTTGGTAACCAATCCTTGGTTATAAGAGTCTTTTGCAAGTAGTAACACACTATATTTCATAAGCCCGGCCTAACAAGGCAGGGCTTTTTTGTGCCTACAGAGCATAGTTTACCGCTAGCTATTCCACTAGCAATTTTCCTTTCACCACGGCGGTGGGACCGGCTACCTCTACCACGTACACACCCTTCTCCAACCCCGCTACCGACAGGTTGACGTTGAAATCAGTGGTTACCATATGTACAGATTGGCGCACCAACTGGCCGCTGGCGTTATACAGGCGTAACGTCGCCTGACCAGGCCCAACGCTAGCGGCTTTTATAAGTGTGGTAGCAGTGGCAGGATTGGGATAAATGCGCAAGCCACTCACCGAATCGGCGGCCAGAGCTGTGAGCGGCCTAGCTCTTGGTACCACAATATCGGCATAGGCGAAGTGCTGCACTCGGTAGGCTTGGCGGGCGCCGTTGCTAATGATGCACTGCAGGGGCAAGCCAGCAGCATCGTATGTGTAGGCAAATGCTTTGAAAAGTCGGCCGTTCTGTGTTTCGGTCACTAGATTATGTGGGCCGCTACGCTCCAGTTCAAACTGATACCAGCGTTCCACAAACAAATCCTCAAATGGGTTGGGGTTGGTATCCTGCGTGAAGGTGTAGGAAGTGGGCCGCTCAAAATTCCTGTAGCCATAGCTAAGCACCGCCGATTTGATGATGGAATTCTGGGCTGAAATCGTGTAGTCGATGGCACAATACTGCTGCCTGGTAGAATCCTGGATGGGATTGTTCGGCACTTTACGCATCGTGAGTGACACTACGCGGTTGCTTTTCTTCCCAACTTCTTTCTCAGTAAGTCGGGTTTCTTCTACCAATCTCCACCGGTCTTTCATCAAGATAGAAAGCAGAATGGCGCTTAACTGTCCAGTGCTTGTGTACTCATACACATACTTGGTATGGTCGCTGGTTTTGGAAGCTAGCAAACCGTCGGGCCGGTAGTGATAGCGCAGCTGCTGGGAAGAAGCTGGTTGGCCATTGTTTAGGTAATCAAGCCGGTGCGTTTCAGGCCGTCCTTGGCGGTCATAAGTGAAATAGTGCTGATAGATAACAGTTGTCTTTTTGTCGGGGTTGTACGTGGAGTCTCGGAAGCCAACCAGCTTAGACACTACAGTATTCTCGGCTGACGCTAAAGCCTGTGGCTGCACTGGTGGGCCCGAACTTAGCACCAGCGCGGCTGCCCGCGAAGTTGTGGTACTAGTCATCCGGAAGGTTACCGGGCATGTGAGCGTCCCACGCACTGGCTTACCATTGGCTTGTGCAGGCGTGAAAGCGCCTAAGCTTTTAACGGCCTGCAATACGGCGTCATTCAGTAAAGGCGAAGGTGAACTTACAATATGTGTCTCCCCTACCGAGCCATCTGCTTCGACCACAAACGATACAATCACCCTACCACTAACCTGAGCCCGCAACGCGGCGGCCGGGTAGTGCGCATTGCGCTGTAAATCAGCCATCATCTGGTCGGCTCCACCTTTATACTGCGGCGTTTGATCGGCAGCACTAGTGGCAGTTGCCTGAGGCTTTTGCTGCGCCCATACTTGGGTAGATGCTACACACAAACTGATAAGCAACGCGTAACAAAATGCAGCCATAGAAGCAGGGTTAAGAAGCTACTCGTCAGTAAAGTAGCAATAAAACCTTGGTTCATGGGGCTATTCGAATTTATGTTGCTACGGCCCTTCAACAACTCGTACTCCAGGAAAACAAAAACGCCGCCCCAGACTGGAAGCGGCGTTTTCTGTGGAGCTGCAGGGATTCGAACCCTGGTCCAGACAAGGAAACCATCGAGCTTTCTACGTGTGTATCTATGCTTGAATTTTCGAGGAAGCCCAGGCGCACATCAGGCCCTTGGTCTCCCTTAGATGCAGTTGAGTTTCGCACCGAAGTCACACCTCCTTCGGCACTATCTTCTACTTACGACGCCCCGAACTCACCCGTGTAAAAGAAGACGGATGCGGGACGATGACATTACTTAGTACCTAGACTAAGCAGCCATGGCGTAGCTATACTCGCCGGTTGTTTTTCGAATGATTTTTTGGCGGGAGATTCACTCAACTCCCGACACGCTTACTCGTGACTTGCACAAGCTGTCAATTCCGGTCAGCCCCAAATTAGAAAGAACGAGACCCGCCACGAATAGCGGGGTGCAAATGTACGCATATCAGCCAGAAAACGTTGCAAACAACCGAAAATGTTCCCGTTTATGATTCCGTCCCGAGAGGAATCTGAGTGTGTTTCTTCAGTGACTTCACTCAGGTTCCTGGCTCTGCTCGGAATGATACTAACAGTCCCACTAGCTCTACGAGGCAGTTTTTGGCTTTCCTTTTTTCGGTAGCATGAAAGCATATTGCGCAACTTCAGTACATGAACACACGAGTTGCTTCTGCTCCTGACTGGTGTGCTAGGCTGTTGCCTATCGTTCTTCGTGTTTTAGATGGTTGCTTTATTTCACGGCCGTAGTGAGCGGTTGAAAGCCCGGGGCGCCCGTCTGCCAGAGTCCAAAGGCCAGCAAGTCGGCTATGCTTTCGAACTGCTTCCGCCTGGAATCGCCGATACCGTGGCCAGCGTCGTAGTCGGTGAAGAATAAGATAGGCTTCCCGGAGGTGTTGCTAGCTTGCAGGCGGGCCGCAAACTTGGCCGGTTGCCAGGCAATTACGCGCGGGTCGTTGAAGCCTGCCGTAACGAGTGTGGCGGGGTACTTGGTGCCGGGCGTGAGGTGCTGGTAGGCATCCATTTCCAGAAGACCCTTGGCCTCCTCTTCTTTTTGCATGGTGCCGAATTCCGGAGTGTTGGCGGGGCCGTTAGGCGAATTTTCCATGCGCACGGCGTTCAGAATCCCTACTTCTGGAATGGCTACCGCAAACAAGTCCGGCCGCTCGGTCATGGCCCGGCCAATGAGGATGCCGCCCGCGCTGCCGCCGTTAATGGCCACTTTGCCGGGGCTGGTGTACTGATTCTTCACCAAGTAGTCGGCGCAGGCAATGAGGTCTTTCCAGGTGTTGGGCTTGGTCGTTTTCTGCCCTGCTTTATGCCAGGCTTCGCCTAGCTCCCCACCCCCGCGCACGTGCGGACAAGCCAGAATACCGCCTTGCTGCGTCCAGAGCAAGAAAGTCGGCATGAACGTAGGTTCCATTGCCCGGGAATACGCGCCGTACCCGACCATAAGGGTAGGAGCATTGCCGTTGCGGGGGGTGCCTTTCTTGTACATAATGGAAAGAGGCACCAGCGTGCCGTCGTGCGAGGGCACCATTAGTTCCTTTACTACCAAGTCGGTAAATTCTGGGTATTGCGCCTCCGACGACAGCGGTTCGGCCACAAACTTGCCGCCGGCTACGTCGTAGCGGTAGCGCTTACGGTCAGTGGTCCAGCCGCCCATCGTCACCCACAGGTCCGACGACTTCGTGTTTTTGGCTACCAGCTCCAGCCGGCCCGCGGCTTGCGGCAGCTTCAGTTCACGCACAGCTTTCGAATTCTTCGCAACGAAATACAGTTTGGCTTCCACCCCGTTCTTGGTACGCACAAAATACAATCCATCCTTCGTCGCCTTGAGTTGCTCATCGTTGATGGCTTCGCTGGCCGACTCGGGAACCAGCAGCTCGGCCGTGGCCACGTCGGGGCGGGCAACTGGCGTGCGCATGATTTTCTGACGCGGCGTGTCTTTCGAGGTTGTGAAGTAGAGGTATTGCTCGTCGGAAGCTACGTTGGTTACTTCCTGCTCCGGCTTAAACAATAATTTCCAAGCTATTTGGGGCTTCTTCAGCTCCGTAGGTGGAGCGTAGTAGGCTTTCAGATACCGATCTACGGTGTATAGCATTCCGATAAGTAGCTTGCTTTCCTTCTCGTAGAAGGCGTAAGAATACTCTTCTGGCTTGATAGCCAGTTGGGGGCTACTTTAGCTGAAAACACCGGCTTGTCTTGACTTTGTGGCGTGCCCACGCGATGCACAAATGATTGAGTGTTCAGGCGAGCCGCGGGGTCTTTCACGTCGGCGCTATTGAGAGGCGTGTACGTGAAGCTATTGTTGTCGGGCAGCCAATCGCCGGTCCCGCCCAACGACAGCGGACTGATGCGCTCGGGGTAAAGTTTGCGGGTTTTCACATCCATGATGTGCCCCTCCCCTATTTCTGCGCCTTTTTGACTGAGGGCGAAGGCCACTTTGGAACCGTCGAAAGAAGGCGTGAAGGAACTGATAGTATAGACTTTCCCCTTCTCGAAATTCTCGGGGTCAAAGAGCAGCACTTCAGCACCCGCATAGCCTTCGCGGCAGTAGAGTTTGGGCTGTTGGTCTTCGGGCCGCGACTTGAAGTAAAAATATCGGTCGTTGTCGGTTACGCGCAAGTCGTTCACGCGGGCAGCCTTGCGCTTATCGAATTCCACCATCTGGTCGATGAGCTTCTGCCGGCCCGGAATACCGTCTAGGGTTTTGCGAGCGTACTCGCTCTGGGTTTTCATCCAGGCGGCCACTGCCGGGTCTTTTAAGTTCTCTAAGTTACGGTAGGGGTCGTCTACCTTCACTCCGAAGTACATGTCGGAAGCCGGCACCGAGGGTGCTGCAGGTGGGGTAGGCTGCCCGATGGCAACCGTGGTCAATAAGCCTAGCAAGGGGGTGAAGTAGTGTATTTTCATACAGAAGGGTGTAGACAGAAAACCAATAGAAAACCGAGGGCCGCAGCCGGGCCAACCACAAACACGCGAAATTGAAGCTGCACCACAATCACACAATCATGTGACTAGCAAAGACTTGTAGTGGGGCTACGTCCGGGCGTAGCGGACGTAATTGTACACGGAAGGCGCCGTAGTATTGGGGTGCATATAGGCTGGTTGGGTGGTCGAACGGCGGACTTGCGCTACCTCGAATACCAATAGCACCAGCGTCGTGAGTACTAATGCACTAAACAGTAGCTTAAGAAAAAAGGCAGCGGCTTTCATGTTTCGAACGATGAGGAAGTAGAAACAGCAAGGCAAGTATGCCCGGCATCAGAGCGGAAACTAGCGTCGGTGGAAGTGCCCCTGATAAGCCACGGGGCCGCTCCTTACCAGATATAGAGGTTCAATTACACGCAACTCCGCTAGTAGCAGGGAGTGCTTTTGCTGCCGTCGGAAGCGGAGCAGCGAAGCCAGTATGCACCCGGTGGTGAACTGGTTGGTAGTTCACGTTGTGCTTAGCTGGCAGGCCAAGCCAAGTAGCGCATTAGTCAGGTGAAACATATGTAGAGTAACACCTATGGCCTAGCGGGCGGCGGGTATTATGCTTACACGGTAGCCCACCAGAACTTGGGAAGCTAAAGCTACCGTTGGTCACGCTCTGCTAGCCGGTGACGCTGTCGTTGGGCACGGCTCCGGCCGTGAAGCTGAACGTGCCACTGATTTTCGGTGCGGCCTTGTCGTATTGGGTAAGCCATTGCGCAGGGCAACCGTGGCCATGCCCTTAGTGCCAATACTATCTAGCCCTAGTAGCACTGCGTTTTTTAGGTCGGCCGAACTGGCCGTAATGAGAAGCCTAGCAGTGCTCTTGATAATAGCACTCAGGAAGTTGGTGCTGGCATATCTGGAGGTGTTGTACGTCCAAGTGACGCTACCATCGCCAACTGATTGGGCTTCTTTTTTATCGTCGCTGCAAGCACTGACTAGCAGGAAGCTGCTGCAGAATAGCAACACCATGGAACGAGAGAAATATTGAAAAAGGGGCATTAAGAATAGATAATTGGGATGGAAGAGAGTCTGCTGTTAAGGCATCGGGGACGCCACCGCACAAACTGAAACTATACTGGAGCTTGCTAACCGTAGCATCTGTAAAATCACAGCTTGCCAACGGCACAAAAGAAGGGCGTTTGCCACCGCGCGACATTCGCGCAGGTTGCAAATCCATCTGCGCTGGTTGCACCCAATGGGAAACCTGAATTTTGTTCGGGCCAGAGAGCAGAGCTTCATCGGCAACCAGCCACAATGCGTGGCTTGCCGGTGACGGTCGAGCCCTATCTGACTGCCAGGCGCCGGGAACATGTGGTACTACTTGCTATTTGCCTGCCCCTTCCTACCCCTTGTTCACTTCGCTGGGCGCGTACCCAAACAGCTTGCTGAAGCTGGTACTGAAGTGGCCCGGGCTGTTAAAGCCAACTCGATAAGCCACCTCGGCTACGTTCCCCACTTGGCCTTGCAGCAACGCATGAGCCCGTAGCAGACGCGTGTTCCGAATAAAGTCGCTAGGAGCTTGTCCCGTGAGGGCTTTGAGCTTGCGGTGCAGCTGGGTTCGGCTCAAGTTCACTTCCTGGCTGAGTGCTTCCACGCTGAAATCCCCATCATCGAGGTGGCTTTCAACGGCTTGCTCGACACGGCGCAGGAACGCCTGATCGAGAGAAGGCAGCGCAGCCACGGCAGCAGCGTGCTGCTCTAAGGGCGAAAGCATTACGGAGGAGGCCACGACAGTGGAAGGCGCTGGACTCACTGGCTGAAGTGCTTCGTTGCTTGCATCAACGGGCAACGTTGATTGGCCCACGAATCGCGCCTGCAACCGCTGTTGCAACGCCAGCAGATTACGCACCTGCGCCCGTAGCTCACGCGGGTTAAAGGGTTTGGCTACATACGCATCAGCACCGGTTTCCAAGCCCTGCAGTTTGTCGCGCGGGTCGGCACGGGCCGTAAGCAACACTACTGGAATATGGCTGGTGGTGGGGTCGGTTTTTAGTTGTTCGCACACCTGGTAGCCGTCGGGGCCAGACGGCATCATAATATCGGAAAGTACCAAATCCGGCACCACCTCGCGAGCTAAGGCCATACCAACCGTTCCGTCAATTGCCTCCAGCAAGTGGTAGCCGCCCGGCGCCAACGTCTCATAGATGAACTGGCGCATATCTGACTGGTCTTCTATAATCAGAACAACGGCAACTTCTGCCCTCGGCTCTTCGCCCGTTGCCGGAGCCCTAACTGAGTCGGTAGTCCTCGCAGCGGCTGGCAAATGCGCTTCTTGAGTTAGAACTGTAGCAGCCGGCGACGTGTCGATGTCATTGGCTGGCGCTAGCTTTCTTGGGGCCTCATTCGCAACGGCGGCTTCTTTGAGTTCAGCAGTTGCTACTACCGGCTCGTTTGGTGGTTCTTTCCCTGGTGTTACTGCTGCTTGCCGTGGCAGCCACACACTGAATACTGCTCCTTGCCCTGGTTCACTTGCCACGGTTACGGTGCCGCCGTGCAGTTCTGTTAGTTCTTTTACCAGCGCCAAGCCCAAGCCCGTACCAGTTCGCGCACCACCGGTATCAGGGCCGGGGCTTGATAAAACCGCTCGAATAGGCGAGGCTGATGTTCAAGACTGATACCCAGGCCAGTGTCGCAAACGTCGAAGCGCACCGCGCCAAACGGCGCTGCTGCGCTGCTCAGTTCTTCTTTAATGGCCAGCGCAACTTCTCCACCGGCGGGGGTGAAGCGCAGCGCGTTGGCCAGCAGGTTGGTGAGTATTTCTTCCAGCTTTTCAGGGTCGAAAACGAGTGGCACCGGCGCAGCAGGAGCCTGTAGGCGCAACGTTACGTGTTGGCTATCAGCCAGCGAGGCAAAGGACGCCAGCAGCCGACGACCAAATAGAGCAGCGTCACCGGGCACAGCATTCAGGTGCAAGGCGCCGGCTTCCAGCTTACTTAAATCCAGCAACTGATTGATGAGTTGCAGCAATTTGCGGGCGTGGCGCACTATCAAGCTGCCTTGCTGACGCACCTGAATTGAATTGGTGGGTGGGTCGTCGGCTAGCAACTCGGCCGGACCGAGGATGAGGGTGAGCGGCGTCCGAAACTCGTGGCTGATGTTGGCAAAGAAATCGGATTTCATTCGATCCAAGACTTGCAGATGCTCTAGGGCTTGTCGTTCCAGTTGCCGGTCGGCTCGTTCCCGCTCCCGCTGCTGCGTCACCCGGCGCACGCCATAGAGTAATGCTCCAAATACGCCTGCATACAGCAGATAGGCCCACCACCGGCCCCACCACGGCGGCTCAATAGTCACTTGGAAGCTGGTTGGTCGCGTGTTCCACACGCCGTCGTTGTTGGCCGCCCGCATTTGGAAATCGTACTCGCCGGGCGGCAGGTTGGTATACGTAACGGATGTGGTGGACACCGGGTCAGACCAGCGGGTGTCGGAGCCCAGCAGCCGGTACTGATAACGCACCTTGGCCGGGTTGGTCAAGCTTACGCCTACATAGTCGAAAGTGAGGTGATTGAGGTGGTGCGGCAGCACTAGGCCCGAGCGGACGGTGGTGTCCTTCAGGAAAATACGCAGCCGGGTTAGGTAACTGCCCGGTGCCCGCGAGTTGAACTGCGCACCGGCCGGGTCGTAGTGCATCAACCCGTTGATGGTGCCTATCCAGAGTTGATTGCCGTGGGCCAGTACCACGGCGTTCTGGTTGGTTTCCTGCCCCGCAAAGCCTTCAAGCAACCCATAACTCATGGCCCGCCCCGTGCGCGGATCAAAACAGTCGAGCCCTAAATTGGTACCCAGCCACACCCGGCCGGCGCTGTCGCACTGCACGAAGTACGGGTTATTGGACTGCAGCCCCACTTCGAGGCCGTACCCGCGCATAGTGCGCCCGTCGTAGCGCAGCAGCCCGCTTCCAATGCTGCCCAACCACAAGTTGCCGCGTTGGTCTTCGCTGATAGAGCCAATACTAAGCCGCTTCGGCTGCCCTGGCACCCGCAAAAACCGATCGTGGTCGGTATTGACGCGCACCAGCCCAATGTCGTCGGTGCCGAGCCACAACGTGCCGCGCTGGTCCCGGAAGACCTTCCACAAGCTGTAAGTACCAAGGCCGCCATGGTGCGCATCGAAGGTGCGAAAGCTGCCGGTAGCAGGGTCGAATACAGTGGCGCCCGCCTCACGGGTAGCCAGCCACACCCGGCCGCGGGCGTCTTCGGCAATACTGTATACGCGCTGCCCCGCCAAGCCTGGCACGTCATCGAAATACGTCCAACGCTTAGTGGCGGGATTGTAACGGGCAGCGCCGCCTCCGCGCGTGCCAAGCCAGATTTGGCCGCGCCGGTCCTGGAACAGGCAGCGCACATATTGCCCGAGCGCGCCGGGCCGCAACGGCACAGGCTCAAACAACGGTCCGTTGCTAGTACCCGGTCGAAACCGCACAATGCCAAGCCGGGTCCCAATCCAGTACTCGCGCGCGTTTACTGCCAAAATAGCCAGCACTTGGTTATCGGGCAGGCCGTCTTGGGGCGTGTATTGCGTGAAACGCTCGTCGGCGAGGTGCTGGGTTAGGCCGTTGTCGTGCACAATCCACACGTTGCCTTCCCGGTCTTCCAGCAAGTCGTGGGCCTGGTCGCTGACTGGGTAGTTGCGCCCCCAAAACAAGTAAATCGACTACCCCTAACGGCCCGACTTAGTCCGCTGGACGTGGCAGCCCATACCCGCCCTCGCCGGTCCTGAATTACCCGCAGTACCTGATCATCACATAGCCCATCCTTTCTACCAAAGCGCTGTATCCGCCACAAAGGCCCCGCCAATTTGCTTGCCCGCAGCAGCCCAGTGTTAGTGGCGCACCAAAGCAGCGTGTCATTTACTTTGAAAAAATTGTTCACGCCGGCTTGCTGCAATTCCACTGGCAGCGCAGCCTGAGCAGCCGCTACCACGGGTTGCTGACTTTGAGGATTCTGACTCAATACGACCAAGCCCTTGGCAGTAGCTACCCACACTTGCCCATCTGGGCCAGCTCCCACGTAGTTCACTGAATCAGAAGGCAGACCGTTCTTTGTAGTGTATCTAGTTGCAACCGTATCGGCAGGACTGCATTCGAGGCGGAGCAGCCCATTACCGGCCGTAGCTACCCACACAATACCACCGCCCGCCGGATACACATGCCGCACGGGCCCCACGGTTCCTAGGCCGCGCGCTCGGCAGCGGCGGAGTTGGCCGTTCTGCAAGCTCGATATCCCACCGTATTCGTGGCCCAGCCACAAGGTGCCATCGGTGGCCGCGGCCACGGCCGTTACGTGATTGTCTGATAAGCCCTGCCGCACGTCGAGGGTGCGAAACTGCTGGCCGTCAAACGAGCAGACGCCTCCTTGGGTGCCAGCCCACAAACGTCCTTTCTCGTCTTGGCAGATAGCGTAGACTACAGTTTGGGGCAAGCCGTCGGCAATGGTATAGGAACGCGAAGCCAAGTTTTGCGCCCCAACCCAACGCATCTCTCCCCTAGCCCCACCAGACCGATAACCAGACAACGGAGGATAAACGCGTAACGGTGAGGCATGAGATAGAGACAGTAGCTGAAGAACAGGCTATTGCCTTATCTTCTCAGCTTCGCTATTCAGTTGATACCGAAGCCAGTATCATCAACACATACATAATAGTAGCATCAGAAGGCTTCCCACAGCCTTCGTAATCAACGGCATTACAGCAATATACAAATTCCATAATATCCTAGCGTCTCTGCTGCCTTTAGGAGCAAGCAAATTCAGCGACGCAGCACTAGCTTGTGGTAGCTTTCCACGGAAACACTTGCCGAGAGTGGACAGCAAACAGCCGCCGTTGGCCTTCCAAACCCCGGCTTTTCGGGGTATCTTTGTGGCTAGTCGTATGGAAAATTTCGTCGTTTCGGCCCGTAAATACCGTCCAGCCACGTTTAGAAGCGTGGTAGGACAACAGCACGTTACCACCACGTTGCAAAACGCCATTTCCAGCCAGCATCTGGCGCAGGCGTTTCTGTTTTGCGGCCCACGGGGGGTGGGCAAAACCACGTGTGCCCGCATTCTAGCCAAAACCATCAACTGCGAGTTCGTAGAAGAACACGTGCGCAAAGGCCGCGCCGTATCGGAGCTACTCCAGGCCCAGCCCGACATCGTACCCGACGCGCTACAACAAGCCACTGACCCCGACAATACGCCCTTTGAATTAGAGGCCTGCGGCAAATGCTCGTCGTGCCGCGCCTTCCAGGAAAACGCCTCGTTCAACGTACACGAGTTAGACGCCGCCTCCAATAACTCGGTGGAAGATATTCGCAGCCTGGTCGAGCAGGTACGCTACGCTCCGCAGCAAGGCCGCTTCAAGGTGTATATCATCGACGAGGTGCACATGCTCTCGAATGCTGCTTTCAACGCCTTTCTGAAGACGCTGGAAGAGCCGCCAGGCTACGCCATCTTCATTCTGGCGACCACCGAGCGGCACAAGATTATCCCGACCATCCTTTCGCGCTGCCAGATCTTCGATTTCAACCGCATTCGGGTTGACGATATTCGGAGTCATCTGCGCTACGTAGCCACCCAGGAGCATATTCAGGCCGAAGACGACGCCTTGCACCTGCTGGCCCAAAAAGCCGATGGTGGTTTGCGCGATGCCCTGAGCATGTTCGACCAGATGGTGACGTTCTCGGGCCACGACCTGACCTACAAGGACGTGGTGCAGAACCTGCACATTCTGGACTACGAGTACTATTTCCGGCTGGTCGATGCGTTGCTCAGCGAAAACCTATCGGCTACGCTGCTGCTGCTCGATGAAGTGATGCAGAACGGTTTCGACCTTCACAATTTTGTGGTCGGAGCGGCCGAGCATTTGCGCGGCCTACTGGTGTGCAAAGACCCCGTGACCGTGCAGTTGCTGGAAGTATCCGACAACCTGCGCAACCGTTACGTGCAGCAGGCGCAAGCGGCTCCCCTGTCGTTCTTACTCTCGGCCCTGAACTTGGTGAGCCTCTGCGACCGGGAGTTCAAGCAAGCGAAAAACCAGCGCTTGCACGTAGAGCTGACGTTGATGAAGCTGGCTTATCTGAACGGCGCCGTACAGTTTGCCCGCGATCTTGGGGCCGGCCCAGCCGCATCGAGCAACGGCAGCACCAAATCTTCGTCAGACAACGGCGAGGCGAAAAAAAAAAGTAGCGTAGCTGCCGCTGATGCTCCTACACCCGTGGCAGCCGCGCCGGTAGCGTCAAATGGCCAACTTGTTGCGGAGGGCACCGCTGAAGCGGCAGTTTCCTACAACTCGTCAAATAGCGCGGCACGCGCCAAGGACACAGTTGCGCCAGCCGCTCCGGCAGTTGCCGCTTCACTTCTAGCTACTCCTCATTCTGCACCTGCCGATCCGGAGCCTATAGTACCCATCGAAAGCGGCGTGGAAGAACTGCACGACACGCCTAGCATTGAAGACGAAACGGCCACCGAGGTACCCGCCACTTCCCGGCTGCGCGACACAGTGCCACATGTTGAGATTGGCAAACCCAGCATAGCTGGTCATGAACCGGGGCAGATGCCCGTAACGGCCGCCCCGCTGCCCCCCGGCCTGGTATGCCGCTCATGGGAAAACCTCTGGGACTAACCAGCAAGCTGCCGGGGCTTGGTAGCTTGAAGGATATGAAGGCCCAACTTTTACAGGCCGACACCCAAAAAGCAGTGGTTGATACCGAGCCCACAGGTCCTGTCACGGGTTTGCAACCCATCGATGATGCCTTGCTGCAACGCGTGTGGAGTGAGCTGAAAGAGGAAAGGAAGGCGCACAGCATGACCGAGTACAGCGTACTGAACCGAACTATTGCGGCCGACGAGCAACACGTCATTCGCTTGCGAGTTGACAACCCAGTACAGGAAGATCAATTCAACGAGTTTCGGGCCGGCTTTTTGGGCGAATTGCGCCGCCGCACCGGCTATCCACGCCTCAACGTGCAAGTGGAAGTAGCCGAGCAACAGAATACCGGTCGTAAGCTTTACACTTCTAGCGACAAGCTGGAATACCTGAAGGAGAAGTTTCCAATGCTAGTCGAGATGCAGCAGCGCTTAGGGCTGGACGCCGACTTTTAACTAGTTGCTGGAAGCCAACTTTGCAGGTTGCATTCTGCTTCTCTCCTTCAATCTAACAGGCTCGTTTTCCTCCACACCGAAGGAGAGAAACGAGCCTGCTAGCTTTAAAAGCTACCTCAACTAGAGTCACGACCACGCTGCTTAAGAAGCTCCTGCAATCTATTTCAACTCGGAGCAATCTGTTGTTCACATACATAAAATTTCGCACTTCGAAGCCGTGGCGGGTGGTTTAGGGCTGGATGAGGCTTTTTATTCCAGGATAGGCCGCCTATCTTTGATTCCTTTATTTCTCCGCCCTGCTTACTGCCCGCGCCAGCTGACCTGTGAAAAAACCCTTTCTGCTTCTGATTCCAGCCCTGGCGACCTTCGGTCTTACGCAATGCCAAACAAGTAAGCCCACCGCTACAGCAGCCGCCACGGCACCAGCTACCGCCCCGGCTCCGGCACAGCAGAAAGAGTATAAGTACCAGACTGTGGAGGGCGACCCGCTCAAGGCGCGCATCTATACCCTCGACAACGGCCTCACTGTTTATCTCTCCGATTACGACGATGCGCCGCGCATCCAAACGTATCTGGCGGTGCGCGCCGGCTCCAAGAATGACCCTGCTACGGCCACTGGCCTCGCGCACTACTTGGAGCACATGGTGTTCAAGGGCACTTCGAAGCTAGGAAGTCAGAATTGGACTGCTGAAAAGCCTGAGCTCGACAAGATTGAAGCGCTGTACGAGCAGTACCGCAGTCAGCGCAACGACCCTGCTGCCCGCAAGCGCACCTACCACCAAATCGATTCGATATCGAGTGTAGCGGCCAAGTACGCTGTAGCCAATGAGTACGACAAGGTAATGGGCGCTATCGGAGCCAAAGGCTCCAACGCTTACACGTCGGTGGAGCAGACAGTGTATCAGGAAGATATTCCGAGCAACCAGATCGAGAAGTGGGCCGCTATCCAGAGCGAACGACTCGGCGAGATGGTGCCGCGCTTGTTTCACACAGAGCTAGAGGCAGTATACGAAGAGAAAAACAGCGGCCTCGACAACGACTTTTTAAAGGAATACGAAGCTCTAAATCGTAGTCTTTATCAGAAGCACCAGTACGGAACCCAAACCACCATTGGCACCATCGAGCACCTGCAAAATCCGTCTATTACGGAGATTAAGCGGTATTTCGAGAAGTACTACGTGCCCAACAACGTGGCCTTGTGCTTGAGCGGCGACCTGGACTACGACCAGACCATTCGCATCATCGACCAATACTTTGGCAAGCTGCCAAACAAGCCCGTAGCGGCTTTCACGCCCGCGCAAGAAGCACCGCTCACGGCGCCGCTGGTGAAAGAAGTAATTGGGCCCGATGCAGAAAATGTGATGCTTGGCTTCCGTTTTCCCGGCACTACCTCACGGGAGGCGCTGGTGCTGCGCATGGTCGACAAAATACTGAGCAACGGCCAAGCTGGTCTTATTGACCTCAATCTGAACCAGAAGCAGACAGTACTGCAAGCCGCCTCATTTACGGACATCAACAACGACTATTCCTCACACATTCTGTATGCTACGCCGCGTCAGGGCAGAAGCTGGAGCAAGTGCGCGACCTGCTGCTCGCGCAGCTAGACAAAGTGAAGAAAGGCGACTTTCCGGAATGGCTGATTCCGGCCATCGTCAACAACGAGAAGTTGCAGCGCACCAAGAGCTACGAAAGCAACGAGGCCCGCGCCGGTGCCTTTGTAGCGGCGTTTGTGGCCCGCCAAGACTGGAAAGACTACCTCAAGCAGGTCGACGACTTCGCTACTATCAGCAAAGAAGAAGTGATGCGCGTGGCCAACCAGTACTACGGTCTCGGTTACGCCGTGGTATATAAGCGCACTGGCAAAGATCCAAACACGGTGAAAGTGGTAAAACCTGCTATTACGCCGGTGCCCGTGAACCGCGAAGTAGCTTCTGATTTCTACAAGCAGGTGACAAGCCTTGCCTCGCCGGAATTGCAACCCGTGTTCCTCGATTATAAAAAGGACATTCAGGAAACCAAGCTGGCGTCGGGCATCCCGGTATTCTATACCCGCAACACCGAAAACAACCTTTTCAATCTGTACTATGTGCTCGACCTGGGCACGAATAATGACCCTAAGCTTGGCCTCGCCGCCGACTACCTGCAGTACCTTGGCACAGGCAAGTATAACGCAGCGCAGCTGCAACAGGAATTCTATAAGCTCGGCTGCTCCTTCGCCGTGAGTAGCGGTCAAGACCGAATTTTCGTTAGTCTTAGTGGCCTCGACAGCAACATGGAGCCCGCGTTGCAGCTTTTCGAAGCTTTGCTTGCGGCTCCCACTCCGGATGCGGCGGCTCTCAAGAACATGGTGGCTGGCGTGCTGAAGTCGCGCCAGGATGCCAAGCTCAACAAGCAAGTGATTCTGAGCCAAGCGATGGTCAACTTCGCCAAGTACGGCCCCAAGAATCCTTTTACCAGCCAGCTCAGCGAGAAAGAACTGAAGGCTTTGAAACCAGAACAACTGACCGCCCTTATTCAAAAGATCCCGACGTATGAGCATCGGGTACTGTATTATGGGCCACGCCATATGCTCTCAGGCCACGCCAACTTTGCTGGTATGCCTGATGAATCTTTGCGTGGTGTACAAGGAGTCCTAAGTAAACTGCACAAGACGCCCGTCAAGCTCACCCCGGTACCCGCCAACAAGGACTTCGCCGAGCAACCCATGAACTCGCGCAAAGTGTATTGGGTGGGCTACAACACGGTCCAGGCGGAAATCCTGTTCTTGTCGAAAGGACCAGTATACGATAAGTCGATTGTACCGACGACCAGCCTCTACAACGAGTACTTTGGCGGTAGCATGGGCAGCATCGTGTTTCAGGAGTTGCGCGAGTCGAAAGCGCTGGCGTATTCGGCTTCTTCGCGCTTCGCTAACGCCGACAAGGCGGGCCGTAGCAGCTATAACCTAAGCTACATCGGTACGCAGTCCGACAAGTTGCCGGAGGCCATGGCGGGCATGAATTCCTTGCTCAACGATATGCCAGTAGCCGAAGCCAACTTGCAAATCGCGAAAAATGCCATCCGTAACAGCATTGCAACGGAGCGTATTACCAAGTCGGACATCCTGTTCAGCTACGAGCGGGCCAAGCGTCTAGGCCTTGACTATGACCTGCGCCGCGACGTGTACGAGCAAACGCCGAACATGAGCTTCGCCGACTTGCAGAAGTTTCAGCAAGCGCGGGTGAAAGGCCAGAACCAGACCATTCTGGTAATTGGCTCCAAAGACCGTCTCAATTTCAAGGAGCTAGCGAAATATGGCCAGCTCCAGCAACTCACGCTGAAAGAAATTTTCGGCTATTGAGGCCGCCCCTAGTCTTGCTTTTCAGTGAATAAAAGAAAGCAAGGCTTTGCAGAACTATCAACTACCCAAAACACCAATAACCGTCAACTAACAACTGACAATTTCCCCAATGGCAGAACAGAAAATCACCATCAAAAACGGTAAGCTGAATGTACCCGACCAGCCAACCATCCCTTTTATCGAAGGCGACGGTACGGGTCCGGACATCTGGGCGGCCTCTGTGCGAGTATTTGACGCGGCTGTAGAAAAAGCTTACGGTGGTTCGCGGAAGCTGGTGTGGAAAGAAGTATTGGCCGGTGAGAAATCTTTCAAGCAAACCAACAACTGGCTGCCTAATGAAACCCTTGACGCTTTCCGTGAATACTTGGTAGGCATCAAAGGTCCTCTGACTACCCCCGTAGGTGGCGGTATCCGCTCTCTGAACGTAGCCCTGCGCCAAGAACTCGACCTCTACGCCTGCGTACGCCCCGTACGGTGGTTCGAGGGTGTTCCTTCGCCAGTAAAGCAGCCCAACTTAACTGATATGGTGATCTTCCGCGAGAACACGGAGGATATTTATGCTGGCATCGAGTACATGAACGGCACGCCGCAGGCGCAGAAGATGCTGGAATTCCTGCAGGACGAGATGGGCGTGAAGAAAATCCGCTTCCCCGAAACGTCTTCGTTCGGCATCAAGCCCGTTTCGAAAGAGGGTACGGAGCGTTTGGTGCGCGCGGCTATCCTTTATGCTATTGAGCACAAAAAGCCTTCGGTAACCATCGTGCACAAAGGCAACATCATGAAGTTCACGGAAGGCGCCTTCAAAACGTGGGGCTACGAGTTAGCCGAGCGCGAGTTTGGCGACAAAGTATATACGTGGAGCCAGTACGACCGGGTACTTGCCAAGCAGGGCCAAGAAGTGGCTGATGCACAGCAGAAAGCAGCGCTAGACGGCGGCAAGATCCTGATCAAAGACAGCATTGCAGATGCGTTCCTGCAACAAATCCTGCTCCGCCCCGCCGAGTACTCGGTTGTAGCTACCCTAAACCTGAACGGCGACTATATCTCCGATGCGCTAGCTGCCATTGTAGGCGGTATTGGTATCGCACCCGGTGCCAATATCAACTACATAACCGGCCACGCCATTTTCGAAGCTACCCACGGCACCGCGCCCAAGTACGCCGGCCAGGACAAAGTAAACCCCGGTTCGGTTATCCTTTCCGGTGCCATGATGCTCGAGCACATGGGCTGGCAAGAAGCCGCCGACCTCATCTACAAAGGTCTAGAAGCCGCTATTGCCTCAAAGCGCGTTACCTATGACTTCGAGCGTCTAATGGAAGGAGCTACTCTTCTGAAATGCAGCGAGTTCGGTGACGAAATCATCAAGGATATGTAGCAGCTTGGCAGCAGCTACTTTATCAACGGAAACCCCGCGTTAGCTACTAGGCTGGCGCGGGGTTTTTGTTGAGTGCCCCCGCCGGTCTAACATTATTGTTGCGAAGTACTTCTCGCCTTAACTACTTGCTCTATGAAACCGATTTTACTATTAGCAACATGGCAGCTTTTCTCGCTTAACACAATGGCTCAGACCACAGTGATAGTCAATCCGGACGGAACACATTCAGTGGTGCACCAGAACGGCGACACGGCTGTCCTTGTTAATTCGGATGGTACTCACTCCACTATTGCCAATACAAAGAGCGACGTTAGTGTTATGGTCAACTCAGATGGCACTCACTCTGTCATTCATAATACAAAAGGCAATCTGGCAGTGATGGTCAATGCAGATGGTACGCACACTGTGCTTTATCAAAAATGGCAATACAGTCACGGCAATTACCCCTAACCGGATGCACACTGTTCAACAGCTAGCGCCTGCAGATACCGCCCGTGCTACTTTGCTTTTTCGGCTGTTTCAGAAGCGTAAAAAGTAACTGTTTAGCCGAGCGGAAACGAGGGCTACTTGCTAAATGCTTGGCTATCTACTAGTCGGAAAACTGCAAGTGAGTACGCTAGACTTTAGCTCTCTCGCGTAATCTGATGCTGGCATAATTACTTGGTTTTAGTTCCTCTTTGCACTGGTATTTTTCTACTTTTCTATTTTCCGGGGTTGACAAGTAAAATTTATGCCCTACATTTGTGCCATTCCAACGCATACGGCGCGGGATTCATTTTGTAGAATGATGAAACTGGCAGACATGCCCTCCTCTCTCGGGGTGGTGATTCGGGAAAAACTGGTCCGGCGGCCGGCTAACTACACCGTGGAGGTTCGAATCCTTCTTCTACAGCACCATCAGAAGACCGATCTAAACAAAGAGCTTTTCAGAAGCTTTTGCTTGGATCGGTCTTTTTGCGTTCAACCACTTTCTACGCCAACGCAACTAATACCAAGCGCTGTTTTTTCTTCGCTACAAGCGCTTGCCACTCACTGAGGCGCGTAGCGGAAAGTAAGGGTTACCCTGGAGCAGCGACTCGTATAAAGAAGTGAAGATACCGTTCCGCGGCTCGCTACATCCGTCAACCTTCTGTTCACCACACAAGCCCAAATATGAAAAAAGTATTGTTCCTCGTGCTGGCTGCGGCCTCGTTTACTTTTGCTTCGTGTGGCGGTGGCACTCAAGAAGGTGCTGGTGCTAGCAGCGCAGAGGCCACTGGCTCAGAAGCCGGTATCGATTCAACCCGGAATAAAGCTTCGATTCCGGATGGCAACACCAACCCCGAAAGTGCAGGTGCTACCACTGCTCCTACTACCTCGGAAGGCACCACAACCGCTGGTGCCTCCACTACTGGTCAGTAATAAGAGTATCTGAAATTCTCCTGCCTAGTTCTAGTTTCCGAGCTTTCCATAAAACACAAGCGCCCTTCAGATCTGAAGGGCGCTTGTGTTTTCACAGCATACTACGAAACGCAGGTTATGTATTCAGGATTTCGCCGCCGTTGGGGTGCAAGGCTTGGCCGGTGATGTACGTGGCATCATCGGACGCCAAGAACACGTAGCAAGGGCCTACTTCGGAAGGCTGGCCGGGGCGCTTCATGGTAGTATCCTTACCGAAAGAAGCCACTTTGTCGGGTGGGAAGCTGGCCGGAATGAGCGGGGTCCAGATGGGGCCAGGAGCTACGCTGTTGACGCGGATTTTCTTTTCAGCGAGTTGCTGCGCCATTGAGCGGGTGAAGGCTGTAATGGCCCCTTTAGTGGACGTGTAATCCACGAGTTGCTGATTGCCGCGGTAAGCGTTGATCGACGATGTATTAATAATGGAATCGCCTTCCTTGAGGTGAGTTAATGCTGCGCGGGTTACGCGTACAAACGAAAAGAAATTTACTTGGAAGGTATCTTCAAACTGCTGGTCAGATAGTTCCGTTAGGTCGGTGCTCACAAACTGCTCGGCAGCATTGTTGATTAAGATATTTAACCCACCTAACTCCTGTACCACCTGATCGACGATAGACTGACAGAATTGCGGATCGCGCAGGTCACCGGGTAACGTAAGGCACCGACGGCCTTCTTGTTCTACTAGCTGCCGAGTTTCGTAGGCATCTTGTTCTTCTGTGGGGAGGTATACAAAAGCCACATCGGCTCCTTCACGGGCAAAGTGTACTGCTATTGAGCGCCCGATGCCGGAGTCGCCACCGGTGATAAGCGCAACTTTACCTTGTAGTTTGTCGCTGCCTTTGTAGCCAGGGCGGATATACTCGGGCCGCGGGGTCATTTCTTGCTCAATGCCGGGTTGCTGGTCTTGCGCTTGGGGTGGCAACGTGGTTGGTTTCGTTTCCATAGTGTTGAGGTTGGTATAAAGTGCGTGCCCTGTACCAACGTCTTGCAAGAAATGGGGTTATAGTCGAGTTGCTCGGTCTCAGCTTATAGTAGCCCGGCCCGCACCACACGCGCCGTCACGAGCAGTTGGCCCACATGGCGGGTGGTGTGTTCGGCCGCATGTACCAACAGGCCGATAACGGTGCTCGGCAGCTTTGCGCGGCCTACGGGCCGGAACTCGGGTAGGGCGGCCTCGGGCACAGTGGGCAGATAGGCCAGCATGTGGTCTATAGTTTCTCCGAAGTGCTGCACCAGGGCGGTCGTACTACCGGGCGTGGTGGGTACGTTGTTTTCGGCGGCGAGATAAGCTAATTGGGCTTCGGATAGTGACTGGTGACGGGCATAGGATTGCATCCGGTCGAGGACGCCGGCTAGATGGTGCAGATGAAAGCCGACGGAGGCCACGCCCGCAGGCCGAACGGTCAGGAGCGAATCGGGGAAGTCGTGGAGGGCAGTTTCCACTTCTTGGCGGGCCTGCAGCAGTGCGTGGGCAATAGGTTGCAGCAAAGGCGGCACCTCGGGTAGCGGACCGCGTAACCAGAATTCCGGTTGTGGTGTAGGAGAGGTTGTCATGAATGCGTAACCAGGACAAAGTGGGCTTGTTGGTGAAAAGGGTCGTCAAGCATGTTGGCTTTCGGGACCGATTATTTAAAATTCAGTGAAATTGATTTCTAATCTTTCATTTGTAGCTGTTCTGCTATGGCTCTTGATTTAATAACGGACGCTGTTATTTCAACCGTATCGTTGCCGGCGATACCGCAGACTGCCAAGGTGCAAGATCCTGGCATTCCTGATTCGCAAACTGTAACCGGACTAGAAGTGCGCCTGTCGCGGGTGTTGGTTAAGAACAACCGCACGGCCAAGGTGTGGCCTTTTCCGGGTTTTGCCGACGTGTACTTGCTGCTTGTCGTCTTCGACAATTTGAATCCGGAACCCCAAACGATTACGCTTTCCGGCTTTGCCCGCATCGACGATGATGAGGACTTGCCGGTCGATAAAACTGCTTACTACTGGAAGCAAACGACGCCCGAAGGCCCCGTGCCCTCGCAAATACACGTGTTGCTGTCGGTGTTGAAAAGCAAGCAAGGGTTGCGTGATACCGCCGCCGTAATGGAGCAAGCCCGCAACTCAGACGACTACCGAAACGTGGTAACGGAAGTCGCACGTGTAATTGCTGATGCCCCCGTGCGCGCCGCCGAACTGTTGCTGCAACTTGGCGGCGTAGTAGGTAGTTTGCTAAGTGACGTGGAAGACAAACCACTTTTCACGCAGGTTATCAGTTTCACCGATATCAACGGCGACTTCGACAGCCTAGGCAAAACGCCGGTGGTGAAAATGAACGACTACGTGCAAACCACGCTCACGCTGATTGTGCGCGACCCGGCGCGGGAGCCGTCAGTGTAGATGATTGATATAGCGCGAATCCTTTGTCTGGTGTACCGTCGAAACAACAGAGCTACGCTGCAGCTTAAACGACGTTCAACGATACCCGAAACAAAGGCTTTGTGCTATACTTACACTACTTTCCTTGCATAAAAGGCAAAGGTCTAGTGAGGTAGACCTTATCTTTGGACTTATGTTGCAAGTATCACAGCGCGGCCAGAACATTCCGGCTTCTCCGTTTCGTAAAATGACACCCTTCGCCGACGCTGCCAAGCGACGCGGTCTGACGGTGCACCACCTCAACATCGGCCAGCCCGATATTGAAACGCCTCCGGCGATAATGGCGGCGGTGCAGCAGGTAGATATTCGAGTGCTGGAGTACTCGCCGAGCGCGGGCCATCTGAGCTACCGCTTAAAGCTGGCGGACTATTATCAGCGGGCGAATATCAACGTTACGGCTGAGGATATACTGATAACAACTGGTGGTAGCGAGGCTATTCTGTTTGCGTTGATGTGCTGCCTCAACCCCGGCGACGAGCTAATAGTACCGGAGCCGTTCTATGGCAACTACACGGCTTTTGCCGTGGCAGCAGGCATCACGCTGATACCCGTCACGTCGCACATCGAAGATGGTTTTGCGCTGCCTCCGCTTGCTGATTTCGAGCAGGTGATTACGCCGCGCACGCGCGCCATCATGATCTGTAACCCCAACAACCCAACCGGCTATGTGTACAGCCGCGAGGAACTGATGGGCGTGCTGGAGCTGTGCCGTAAGCATCACCTGTTCCTGCTCTCCGACGAAGCCTACCGGGAATTTTGCTACGATGCTCCCTACATCAGCGCCTTGCACTTGCCCAACGCCGACGAGCATGTGGTGCTGCTGGACACTATTTCCAAGCGCTACAGTGCCTGCGGTGCTCGTATTGGGGCCTTCGTAACCAAAAACAAAGACCTGCAAGAAGCGGCTCTCCGCTTTGCCCAAATGCGAGTGAGCCCGCCGGGCCTCGCGCAATTGCTTGGCGAAGCCGCCACCGACCTACCCGATTCTTACTTCGACTTAACCAAAGCTGAGTACCAAGCCCGCCGCGACCTACTGGTTGCCCGACTGCGCGCAATGCCCGGGGTGGTATGCCCCATTCCCGGTGGTGCGTTCTACGTGCTGTGTCACCTGCCCGTCGATGATACCGACCGGTTCGCGCAGTGGCTGCTAGAAATATTCGAATACCGAGGCGAAACGCTGATGGTGTCGCCGGCTGCGGGCTTCTATGCCACCCCAACCTTGGGCCACCAGCAGATTCGTTTGGCTTACGTCGTGAATCAGGACACGATAAACCGGGCCATGGATTGCTTGGAGCTAGCTTTGCAACAGTATCCCGGGCGGGTGCAGTTGGAAGCATCCGTTTCGTACACGAGCGAAGCCAGTTCGCCCGCGTAGGTAGCAGATGACTAGCACATTGTTGCCGGCTTGGTTGTTTTGCAGCTAAGTCGGCAACAATGCTTTTATAGCAGTCTGATTCACGTGCTAGGTACTCAGGAGCTTTGCAGTATCTTTTGGGCTGATTCTTGTCTGAAGCAACGCCGATGAGATACTTTGCTCTTTCCTGTTTAGTGGGCACCTTGCTGCTAAGTGCCACGCCCGCCCTGACCCAAACCGCACCCGCCCGGCCGTTGGTACGAGCTCTAACGCTGCGCATAAACGGGCAGGCCATCAAAGCGGATACCATCAGTTCGCGCTTTTTCCTTAGCCAAGACCGTACGCTCACCCTCAACGTCGTGCGGGCCGACGACCCTGATGGCGAAGGCCTCACCATTTTGATTGACCGGTTTCCGCTGAAAACAGGCACGTACAGCTTTCAGGAGATTTTGAGTGGCCGCAACCGGGATGCTTCTTACCGCTTCGGCAGCACCGCTGCTTACTCGAAATCGTGCCCTGACAATCCGGGTTCGGTTACCATCACGGCTATCAATGCCGAGCGGCACTGGCTGGCGGGCTCTTTCCGATGCACCGTCTGCGAGTCAGGTCGCGGTGGTAAGCGCCTAACCATGGAGGGCACCTTCCGGTATCCGGTGGAGAGTAACTAGGCAAAGCTTGTTACTTCGAGGCGAGAAGAATCTGGATACGATTGGTACTAGATTCCTCTTACCTCGGATTGTTGGAAGGACAGGCGTAGTTTAGGGTTCTCGAAGAACTTTCCTTACTAGTCTTGTTTCATGCCCCTCCCCTACTTTCTTCGTCACCTAACTGTGGCAACTTCGTTGCTGCTGAGCGGCGCTTCTACTGCTCTCGCTCAGACTACCGTGCCTGCTTCCAACCGTTTCGTAACCGACAGCCTCGATAGTTACATCCGGCGCGGCATGCGCCAGTGGCAGGTTCCAGGGCTGGCCTTGGTAGTAGTGAAAGACGGCAAAGTAGTGGTCCAGAAAGGCTACGGCGTGCGCGAAGTAGGCAAGCCCGAACCCGTGGACGCCAATACGCTGTTCATGATTGCCTCCAATACCAAGCTCTTCACGGGCACGGCACTCGCCAAGCTTGACGGGGAAAAGAAGCTCAACCTCGACGAAAAAGTTACTAAATACCTGCCCGAGTTCCGGCTCTACGACTCGGTAGCTTCGCAAATGGTAACGGTGCGCGACCTTATGAGCCACCATTTTGGGTTCAAGACGTTTCAGGGCGACTTTTCGTTTTTCAAATCCAATATCGAGCGGCCGGAAATTGTGCGGCGCATGCGCCTGATGAAACCCGGCGGCCAGTTTCGGCGCGACTACGGCTACAGCAACTCTGGTTTTGTAGCGGCGGGTGAGGTGGTACCGGCCGCTACCGGTGGCACAACTTGGGAAGCCTACGTGCAGCAAAATTTGTTGCAGCCGCTTGGCATGACGTCTACGTTCGCCGCCTCGGCTGGCTTTGCCCAACGGCCCAACATTGCTCTTGCTTACTCCAACACCTTCGGGCCACTGGCAAAAGTGCCGTTTGATAATTGGGACAACATGGCGCCCGCGGCCAACATGGTATCCAACGTAACGGACCTAGCGAAGTGGCTGCGCTTTCAGCTCGACAGTGGCCGCTACGAAGGCAAGCAGGTAGTGCCGTGGGCAGCGCTACGCAAAACCCGCGAGGCCAACACCATTATCAGCAGCCGCAAATCCCCGATCTATCCAATGCACTTCATCACGTACGGCTTGGGGCTGGAAGCCGCCGACTACAACGGCCAGCAGATATTCTGGCACACCGGTGGGGCCTCGGGCAGGTTAGCAATGTGTGCTTTGTGCCGGAAGCCGGGCTAGGCATTGCCATCCTCACCAACAACGACAACCAAAGCTTTTTCGAAATGCTGCGCTACCAGTTGCTCGACAGCTACCTCGGCGTGCCCTACCTTGACCGAAGCACCCAAGCCTTGAGGCGCAAGCGCCAGTACGAAGCCACGCAAGTAGACCCCACCAAGGCGTTGGCTGAGCGGGTCAGCAAAAAGAACAAACCAACATTGCCGCTTAGCGCTTACACCGGCAAGTTCGAGAACAAACTATTCGGACAGATAACTATCAGCCAGAAGGGCAAGCAGCTACTAGTCCAATTTCCGACCCATCCCGGCCTCACCGCCACCCTCGACTACATGGACGACCAAGAGTTTCGCACCACTTATTCCGACCTAGTTTTTGGCGTGATGCCGGCCAAGTTTGAGGTAGAAGGAGGCAAAGTGACGAACGTAGAATTACGCGTGAACGACTACGTGGAATACGACCCGTACGTGTTCGGCAAACTGTAAAAACTTCAAACAAAAAAGGCCATCCTGCTGAGCAGGACGGCCTTTTTTGTTTGGATTTAGCTCGGCTTTACAGCGTTGCCAAGTCAATCACGAAGCGGTATTTCACGTCGGACTTTATCATCCGCTCGTAAGCTTCGTTGATGTAATCCATGCGGATAACTTCCACGTCGGACATAACGTTGTGCTCGGCGCAGAAGTCCAGCATTTCCTGCGTTTCCTTGATGCCACCTATTAGCGAGCCGGCAATGCGGCGGCGCTTGGCAATCAGGTTGAAGGCGTGCAGCTGCGGCGCTTCTGGTGGTACACCAAGCAGCACCATGGTACCGTCGCGGCGCAGGCTACCCACATAGGGCGTTAGGTCCATGGCGGCCGATACGGTGTTAATAATGAGGTCGAAGTAGTTGACTACCGACTTCATGGCCTCTTGATCTTTGGTCACCACGAATTTGTGAGCACCGAGGGCTTTGGCATCAGCCTCTTTGTTAGCGGACGTGCTAAGCACAGTTACTTCGCAGCCCATAGCGGCGGCAAACTTCACGGCCATATGGCCCAAGCCGCCGAGACCCATTACGGCTACCCGGTCGCCTTCTTTGGCGTTCCACTGACGCAGCGGCGACCAAGTGGTGATGCCAGCGCACAGCAGTGGAGCAACGCGGGCTAGATCTAGTTTCTCAGACACGCGCAACACGAATTTCTCGGTCACGACGATGTTGTTGGAATAGCCGCCGTAGGTAGGTGAACCGTCTTTTTCGCGGGCATTGTAGGTGCCGATGAAGCCGTTGTCGCAGTACTGCTCGAGGCCGTCGTTGCACTCGGGGCAGTGCTGGCAGGAATCAACCATACAGCCAACACCGGCTAGGTCGCCGGCTTTGAAGTTCTTGACGTGGGCGCCTACTTCCGTTACGCGGCCCACAATTTCGTGGCCGGGTACCATAGGGAAGATGGAGCCACCCCACTCGTCGCGCACTTGGTGCACATCGGAGTGGCAAACGCCGCAGAACAGGATTTCGATGCGCACATCGTGCGGACCTACGTCGCGGCGCTCGAACTGGAAGGGCGTGAGTGGTTCATGAACTGCCGCAGCAGCATAACCTTTTGCTTCTATCATCGGTGAAGTTGGTTTTGGAAAAATAGGCGGAACGAGTGCGTTTAACCCTTTTTGTGGGGGAAGGTTTTGCCAAGCGCGGAATAAGGGTGGCAGCCTCCACTTTTGCTTTCTATACGTGTATTACTTGTCGTTGTATATTTCTTTTTCTAACGACCTCCCTATCAACTCGCTCATGACTCCGCAAACTGCTGCCACCCCGCCCGTTACCGGGCTGAAACGTAATTCGCTCGGTTTACGCCTCTGGCACTGGACGAATACCTTGGTCGTGACTGGCTTGCTGATTACGATTTTGTTTTTGTATGTGATTGTGAAAATGAAAACCGTAGGGCCCGAATTTCAGAAGGTGCTGGCTGCGGAGGGCGTCACGTTCAGCAAGCAGCAGGTGCGCGGTCTTACCCGCATTGTGAGTCATCGCATTTGGGACTGGCACATTGGGTTGGGTGTGGCTCTTTCGGTGTTGCTGGTGCTGCGGATAGCATTGGAATTCACGCAGAACGGTGCCCAACGCTTCGGCGCGAAACTACGGCAGGCTCGATTTCTTTTCCGCCAAGGCGGCATCGATTTGCAGGACAACCGCCATTCGCTGTTGGTGAAGTACTCGTACGTGCTCTTCTACCTGATGCTCGTGGTGATGGTCGTGACAGGCCTTGTCCTGATTTATGCCGATGACGTGGAGTTTCTGCACCGCCTGGAGCACACCGTCAAGGAAGTCCACAATTTCACCATGTACCTTGTGTTGGCTTTCACGGCCTTCCATATTGTGGGGGTGGTGTACGCCGAACTCACCAAAAACCGCGGCATTGTGTCAGACATGATACACGGCGGAGGCCCGGCCGGAGAGTAAGGCCACTCGGGCAGTATAGCGAATGTGCTACTACGTGGCCTTGTCTAATTGTTGCTGCGCTTGCTCGTGAGAAGACGTAGACTCGACGGGCGTGGTGTTGCTTTCGCTCGGTGTGCTCCAGCCTTGTTGCAGCATTTCTTCCACTTGCGCTTTCAGCCGCTGCATCGACTGCCGGGAAAAGCGCTTTTGCAGCATCCGGCCAAAGAGCTTGAAACCGAGCCAGTAGAAAGGGTTGCGGATACGGCCGGTTTGGGAAAGTGCGTGAATGCGGAAAACGACGCGGCCGGTAGTCAAGCTTTTGTGAACGGTGAAGATGATTTCGCCGCGTTCAAAATGCCCTTCGAGCGTGCGGTAGTTGTAACCCCACACCTGTTCCTCGCCGCCTTCGGGCAGCGGCCGGCGCTCATCGGTGACGCCGCCCACCCGCACGCCAAACCAAAACGAAAACCCCAAAAACATTCCGCGCAGCACCATCACGCGCTGCTCCAGGGCTGGTCGGGCACAAAGATGCCGGTGATAAGGTTAGGCGGCGGGAAGGTGTAGTTGCGCAGCACTTCCCGGGCCGCCGCCCACGAACCTTGCGCAGCAGGCGGGCCAGGTGCTTCGGGCGGCAGCTCGGTTTCGTAGTCGTCCACGTTCCAGCCGGTTTCGCGGGTGTACTCGTGGGTGCGGTTGAGGTCGAAGTTGTAGCCCGCTTTTTCGTAGGCTTTGAGTCGGGCTTTCTGGCGCTCGTCTAGGGGCTGTGCTTTAGGCATCGTGGATAACCTCGGTTTCCGATTCGCTTTGCTTCACTGTTTCTACGTGTACGGGGCCTAGTTGGAGGCCGCCGCTGTAGGAGGCCACGCGCTGGCAAAACGTTTCCCACGTTTGCTGCTGCACCTTTTTGCCCAAACCCAACGTGTCGTAGGTGAAGGCTACTAGTCCATCACGCGAACGGGCCCACGAGTGAATTTCAAACCGCAGGGTGTGCGGCAGCGAAGCGTGCGGACCCAACGAAAACCGAATGCGCCCTGCTTCGGGGTGGTTTTCCAACGTCACCAGCTCGAAATAATCGAAGTCTAGCTCCGTCACGCGCACATCGCCATTCCAGGGGCCTAGGATCTTGATGCGGTACTCATCGTTTACTTCCAGGCAGTGCGACGCTCCCTTCGATTTCTTGAAGTCAGCCAACAAATCAGGCGAAAAGTCGGGCAGGTTGCACTGGATATGCTGCATGAGTTCGGCAGCCGACTGGCGCGGCTGCTGCACATCAACCCAATAGCGCCGCTCGAAATGTGCACCACTGCCGGTGTGCGCAGGTTGTTCGGATTTAGACATAACTCACAGATCAGTTTTGGATTACTGAGCACTTATACGTGTTAGCCCCGATAGTAGCAAAAAAGCAACAAGCTTCATTGGGAAAGCACGACGTTCTAACTGCATTTCTGTAGTGCAGCAACCACTCGGGCTTTGGACTATAGCTTCGGGTTCGTAACCCCCTGCGCCCAACCTCAAGCCTAGCTTGGCAGTACACACTACCACCCACTCATCACCTGTCTGCTGCTCATGGCTTACTACCGCCCGCCTGGCCCACCCGCCGATCCTATCATAGTGCGCGACCTAACACGCCTGCAAGACGAGATGCGCACCCGCGTCCGGCAGGAGGCACTGGCCCGCGAGCCGCAGTTCATCGCCGGCTGCGATTCATCGTTTCCCACGCCCGAAACCATCTTGTCGGTGTTCGTGCTGTTGCGTTTTCCTTCGCTGGAATTAGTGGAAAAGGTGTGGAGCGTGGGCCCGGTGGAAGTGCCTTACATCCCGGGCTTGCTCTCCTTCCGGGAAGCACCCAATGTGCTCCGAACCTACGAAAAGCTCCAGCAAAAGCCCGATGTGATTATGGTGGACGGTCATGGCATTGCGCACCCGCGCCGCATGGGTATTGCCGCCCACTTGGGCGTACTACTCGATATGCCCACTTTCGGGGTGGCCAAACAGAAGCTGACGGGCACGTTCCAGGAGCCGGCTCTAACTAAGGGCAGCATTTCAGCGCTAACCGATCGGAACGGAGAACTGCTCGGCGAAGTCATTCGCTCGAAAGATAAAGTGCAGCCCCTATTCGTCAGCCCTGGCCACCGCTGCGACCAAGCCACGGCTACTCGCCTCACGCTGGCGTGCCTGCGCGGCTACAAGCTGCCCGAACCTACCCGCCTAGCCGACCATTGGGCCGAAGAATTCAAGAAAGAACTGAAGTAGCACACAACGTACTATTGCAAAGCCGCTCGCAACGCGTCTAAAGATTCACTAGCTGCTGCTGGCAACCCAAGCAATTGCGCCACGGCAGCATACACTACTCGCGGATGACTCGCCTCGGCAACGATTCCGCGTTGCTGCCCCGCCTGCGTGGATTTAGAGAGCTTCTGTCCCGCAGTGTCCAGCAGTAACCCGTGGTGAAGGAACTGCGTGTTCTGAAAGGATTCTACGCCGGGCAACTGACCGGCTAGCCACAACTGCGCGGCGGTACTAGGCAACAGGTCCAGCCCACGCACAATCAGCGTGACGCCTAACCGTATGTCGTCCACTATCGAGGCGAGTTGGTAGGCGGCCGTGCCATCTTTCTTGCGCACTACAAAGTCGCCGAGGCTCTCGGCCAGCGGCACTGCTAGTTGACCTTGCCACAGATCGGGTACTAGTACCGTTGAATTAACTGGAACGTGGGCGCGCCAAGCAGTTTCGGGCGCACCTGGGGCTAGGGCTTTGGCGCGGCAGGTACCCGGATAATTACTGCTTGATGATAAGGCGGCACGAGCCAAGTCGGTGCGGGAGCAGTTACAGGCGTAGAGTAAATCGGGATGAGCGAAGTAGCCGGCTTGCAGTAGGGTTTCGTAGGTGGCCAGAAAGTGGCGTTGAGAGTAGTGCTGTTCGAAGTCATCGGGGCCGCTGGGGCCATGGTCGTAGTCGAGGCCAAGCCAATCTAGGGTCTGGAAGATGTTGGCGAGGTAAACCGGCCGAAACCGGGCACGGTCTAGGTCATCGATGCGCAGGTGCAGGGTACCACCCGCGCGGCGAGTAAGCAGCCAGGTCAGCGTGAAGTTGACAGCGTTGCCGAGATGCAAAAAGCCGCTGGGCGTAGGCGCCAAGCGCGAAACGACGGGAAGTGATGGAAGCTGCATACGCGTAATAAGCGCAAGGTACTACGTCCCGAATCAGCACGCAGAATAATAGCGTCTCTGTCATAATACGACTTAAACTTTGAGAGTCGAATATTGTCGAAGCGGTATCTTATTCTATTTTGCTACCGCATGAAATACGCTCTACTCCTATTAGCACTTTTCCTTGGCTTTCCTTCACTGCCTACTCAGGCCCAACAGCCTGCGCTGTACTTTCCGCCGACTACCGCAGCAGGCAGCTGGGCCACCACCACCCCACAGAGTCTCGGCTGGTGTCAGCCGCAGCTCGACTCGCTGCTAGCCTTCCTGGGGCGCAAGCAAACCAAGTCGTTTATGGTGCTCAAGGATGGCCGAATCGTGGTGGAACGCTACTACGGCACCTACACGCAGGATTCTGTGTGGTATTGGGCCTCGGCGGGCAAGTCGCTCACGGCTATGCTAGTGGGCATTGCGCAGCAAGATGGCCTGCTTCGCCTCTCTGATAGCACCTCCCGCACACTTGGCCGCGGCTGGACCTCAGTACCAACGGCCAAAGAAAAGCTGATTACGGTGCGTCACCAACTCACCATGACCACCGGCCTCGACGATACCCCGCCCGCGCCCTGCACCGCCGACAGTCAAACGCCGGGCTGCCTGCTTTACCGCGCCGATGCGGGTACACGCTGGGCCTACCACAATGCCCCTTATTTGCTGTTGCAGAATGTAGTGGCTGCTGCCAGCGGCCTGACCTTCAACCAATACACCAACCAGCGGCTGGCTTCCCGCATCGGCATGAACGGGCTGTGGGTACAGGGCACTTACTACAGCCGGGCCCGCGACATGGCCCGTTTTGGGCTGCTGGCGTTGGCATGTGGCACCTGGAACGGCACTGCCATTCTGCGCGACACCGCCTATTTCCGCCAGATGACCACGCCTTCGCAGTCCTTCAACCGCAGCTATGGGTACCTATGGTGGCTGAACGGCCAAACTTCCTACAAGCTACCTGGCCCCCAACAAACCACCTTTCCTGGCCCTCTCATTCCCACTGCTCCCGCCGACATGATTGCGGCCTTAGGCAAGAACGACCAGAAAATTTACGTGGTGCCTAGCTTAGGACTGGTGGTAGTGCGTCAAGGCAAAGAAGCCGGCGATGTACGCTTAGCCTTATCGTCATTCGACACCGAGTTGTGGCGCTACCTGATGGCGGCCGTGCAGTGTCGGCCGCTGGCAGCCAGCAAAGCCGCAGCAGAATCTGCGGTGCAGCTTTATCCCAACCCGGCCACGAACAGCGTGACAGTTGCCACGGTGCCTACCGCGGTTAGCCTACGCTTGCTCGACGCCACCGGGCGCGTAGTAAAGCAGCAACTCGCTACTTCCGAAACCAGAGTATCGGTAGCGGAGCTGCCCAACGGTTTGTATTTGATGCAATGGCTAGCTCCGGAAGGCAAAGTACTGGCTACGCGTCGTTTAGTGAAGCACTAGCCAGTCGAGCTAGCCTGCACCCTCGAAAGCAAAAGCCCCTGACCACATCAGCAGTCAGGGGCTTTTTTCGCTCGTAGCAGCTTATTCTACCACTAGCTTGGTCGTTAGCTTACTGCCATCAGCAGCTAGCCATTTTACCAAGTACAAACCTGCGGCCAATGGCTGGTGTGGTTGGATAGTAGCCTCTGCGGAGCCGGCAGTTACTACTTGCGTCAGCACCAAGCGGCCTTTGCTGTCGTGGATCTGTATGGTACCGCCATCGGTGCTGAGGTTGGTAGTCAGCAGACGAAAGCCCTGGCCGGAAGCGGGGTTTGGATACGCTTGCAGCGTTGGCTCGGCTATTTCCCCATTGAAGCGCACTGCTACTACGGGTGAGTAGGCAGCCTTACCATCGAGGTCAACTTGACGCAAGCGGTAGTAGTTCAGGCCCACCAGCGGCGAAGCATCCAGCAGCGTATAGTCGTGGCGGGCGCTGGAGGTTCCTTGGGCGGTTACCCGGCCAACTTCCACAAACTCGCGGTTTTGGCCAGCGCGCTGCACCACGAAGTAAGCGCTTTTTCTTTCGGAAGCCGTGGCCCACGCCACACGTACCGCTTTGCCTTGGGGCGTGGCTGTGAAGTGTAGCAACTCAACTGGTAGCGGAGCCAAGCCGGAAAGCGGGTTGTCCACGGCGTTAGTGGAAGCCAGTGCGAAGTAGGAATCGGAATTGATAACGACCGGTGCCGAAATGGTGTAGCCACGAGGTGAAGCAGGCGAGTATACGCCCGCACCGCCGGCATTGGTCCAAGGGCCATTGTTGCCCATAGAGCGAGCCACCCGCAAGTTGCCGGGCACGTTCACTTCTTCGTCCACAATGCCCTCGGTGTTGAAGCTCAACTGCACCGTAGGCTGGTTGATGGTACCCGAAAGCAACTGAATCCGGTAGTAGCGGTTAACAGAAAGGTTGGACAGCGAGTTATCCACCGTTCCGCCGGGCGCGCCGTTGAAAATTTCCACTAACACTACCGGCGACGACGAAGCCACCTGTGGCTGAATGGTAACCGGGCGGTAGCGCCCACCCAAGCCAATCGGGAACACGCGGCTAGCTGCTGCCGCGTCGGGCAGGCTGATGGCCAAGCGGCCGTTGACGTAGGACGTAGTATTGGTGCGTACTATCGGCTGTATAGTCGTGTTAGTTAGGAAGAGCGTATTGCTAGTTCCCGTTGAGAACAGGCCGTTCTGCAGCGTAAACAGGTTGCTCACCGTGGCATTGGTATTCGCGCCGAGGGAGAGAATACCGCTACCTAGTTTTTGGGCGTCGTAGAACGTGGTCGTGCCGCTTATTACTTGGTTGGCATTCGACAGGAACTGTACCGTGCTAGTGCCCGCTCCGAAAGTGCCGGCATTGGTGAAATCACCGCTCAGTTGCAGTGTGCTTGTACCCGCCACGAACGAGCCAGTTGCATCGTTGCTGAAGTTACCGGCGACGCGCAGTACATCGTTGGTGGTAGCCGCATACGTACCGGCATTCGTGAAGCTCCCCCCTACGGTCACGTTCCCGGTGGCCGCCGAGAAGGTGCTGCCAGCTACGTTCACGAAGTTGCTCGTCACGTTGAGGTTGCCAGTACCCGCTACGTAGTTGCCGCTGTTGGTGAAGGTGGTGCCTACGCTCAGGCCACCATCCCCTACGCTAGCATTGTAGGTGCCGCTGTTGGTGAAGGCTGTACCTACTGTGACGGCACCCGTGCCATTGCTCAAACTGCCGCTGTTGGTGAGCGTGGTGCCCACATTGACCGCTCCGGCGCCTAGCGCTAGCGTACCCGTGTTGGTTAAGAAAGCCGGTGTAGTCAGTGCCCCGTTGTTGAGGCTGAATGTACCGCCTAGCGTTGCGCCGCTGGTAGCTGAAGTCAGCGTGATGTTTTGGCTGGTGGGGTTGGTGATAGTAGTACCCGCCGTGGCAGTCAGCGCGCCGTTGATGGTCAAGTCGAGGTTGCTGAGTTGCTTGGCATTGCCCCCTGTGAAAAGCAAGTTGTTGTAGGTGTCGCGGGCGGGCAGTTGCACATCGGCCGTGTAGTCGACGGTGCCGGTGTTAGCCGCCACAAAACCAGCGTAGTTACCGGCCGGGAACAAGGCCGAACCGATACGCAAGGTACCAGTGCCAGAAACAGTATTGAAGTTGTTGGCACCGTTGGCAGCCAGATCCAGCGTGCCATTCAGCGTCAGGTTGGCTGCGCCCCGGCCCGCGCCATTGGAGTTGATTAAGTGGCCACCCAATAGCACGACGGGGTTAGCCAGCGTGGGGAATGTGGTTGGCAGTGGCCCGGAATCGGAACCATCAGGATTGAAAGTCCAAGCAGCGGGGTCGTTCCAATTGGCACCGCCCGCCAGACCGGCCGTAGCTGTACGGCTGTAGAAGGTCGGTACCGTGCCAAACTCCGTGCTTTCGCCGCCGGTGTAGTCGCCTTCAAAGTAGTTTACGTTGGCGAGAGTCAGATTATTGCCGGTGGTGTTTACGGTACCAGCTATGCCGTTGATTGGAGTCCAGGCGCTGCCTAGGAAACGGCCTAGCACGTAGTTGGCTTCGGTGCCGTTCACGTCGTTGCCGGCGCTGGCGTCCACGTAGTTGAACACCTGCGTTACGGTTGGGTTGCTGAAGCCGGTGCTGTTCAACTTCCAGTAATAATTCAGCTCTTTCGCCAGCGGATCGGTGGTAGAAGGATGGGCCGTGTTGATGGGCCGTACAGTAAGCGTACCCACCGCGGCATTCGCCGTTACGTTCATTCGCACGGGCGTATACTTGCCCGCTGAGCCCACCGGGAAGGTGAAGTCGGACGCACCTGCCGGGTAGTTTTTGCGCACGCCCAAGTCGGCCACAATGCCATTGGTTTGGATGCTGCGGCTGGCGTTGAAACCCACTACAGCATTAGCCGCCGGATTGCTTAGCAACAGCAGGTTGGAGCCGATGGTGAGGGCACCGTTGGATAGCGTCAGCACGCCAGTAATTTCCTGGTTGGTGGTGGTCGTGGCGCCGGCCGCGTTGCTGAGCGTCACGTTGCCGAAGCGGCCAGTACCGTTGCCGCCCACACTCTGGTTGGTGGTGCCGCCCAGCGTTAAGCTACCAGTGCCGCTGCTGGTGTGTACGGCAGAATTTACTACACTGCTGAGGGCCGTAATGGTCTGGCCGTTGTCGGCGAGGGTGCCGCGCGTAAGGGTTAAGGTGCCCGCTACGCGTACGTTACGCCCGGTTTGCAGCTGCAAGTTGCCACCGCTCTGAGCATTGTTGAGTACCAGGCTACCGAACACTGTTAGGTTGGCGGGTGTGCCGATGGCAGCGGTGAGTTGCTGCGCTGCAATACCCCCCGTGAAAGTAGTAGTCTGAGTAGCCACGCCGGGTCGGAAACCGCCAGCAGTTAGCGTGGTGCTGGTTGAAGAGTTATTGTTGATCAGGCTCTGCCCGATGTTCAGGCCCAAGCCATTGGCGTTGAAGAACGAATTGTCGTTGGCGATAGTGAGCGAGCCGCGCAACGTCAGCGCGTTGGCACCCGTGAGCAAGCCGATGTTTTGGCTGGTAGCGTTAGCGCCGGCTTCTACACGCAAGTCATACAGCGGCACCGACGAATCGACACTCACCGTTACGTTGCCAGCACCGGCCACCGCGTTACCGAGCACTACTGTACCAGCCGTTACCACCGTAGAGTCGGGCCGCAAGTACAGGTCACTAATTACGTTCGAGTTTTGGTTGGAACGACGCAGGGTCAGCGTGCCGCCGGTCATCCGGAAGATGCTACCTGCCCCTTGCACTTCCAGCAGGCCCCGCTCGTTGTTGCTGGTGGCGCTGGCCCCAAAGCCTGCTACTTCCACCGTACCGCCGCTTTGGTCGTAGCGTAGCGCACCGCTGGTGTTGGCCATCGAGCGGCGTACCTGCCCGTTTACATACAAGCTGCCCGTACCGCTCACGCGGATAGTAGGCGCCCCGGCGCTGGCGTACTCTAAGTCGTTGCTGACGCCAGTAGCTGGCAGGCCCACGCTTAGCGTGCCGCGTAGTACGCGCAGCTGACCGGCTAGTTGCAGATCAGCGGCAGTGCTGTTGGCGGTAGCCACGGTTACGGTGGCATCGGGCGCATCAACAGTTAATCCCGCTGCATCATTGAGCACGTAGGCGCTGGCCGCATCATGAATGGTGAGGGTGCTGCTGGCTTTGGCGTAGCGCAGCGTACCGGTTGTGATGGTAAGCCAGTTGCTGGTTGGTGTAGTCAGGGTACCGGCCACATCCACGGTCAAAACCGGAGTTTGGTTGGTGCCTTTATTAACGGTCAGCGAAGCCAGATTGGTTACTGCTACAGGCGTAGTACCAGTCAGGCTGGCGTTTTGACTGTTGATAAAGGTCAAGCTGCTGGTTTTGCCATTGAGGTTGAAATCCAGCGTGCCGTCGTTGGTGAGCGAACCGCCTACACGCAGAGCGTTGGCAACAGCTGCACCGCTGCCATTGGTATCGAAGGTGGCGCCAGCGCCGATGGTTACGTTGTTGCCGGCCGTGATGGTGCGGGCCGTACCGTTGGCGTAGCGCAAAGCGCCGCGCTCCACCGCCACCAAGGAGTCGACGGTTAGATTGCCGGCGGCGCTACCACTTAGCAATACCTCCCCAAGATACGCTGCCTGCGTACCAGTCTTTAGTTGGGCATACACCCGCAAGTTCAGGTTGGGCAAGCTCACCTGCCGACCCGCGCCAGCGTTCAGCCACAGGGTTTTGTAGGCACTCAGCGGCAGATTGGTAGCCGAAATGGTAGGCACCGTCAGATCTTGGGTGCCGGTGGTGTAGTATTCTACGGTACCACCGCCGGGTTGCAGGAACGCGCCAAAGTCGCCGCCCGGAAACTGAGCCGTGGGCGTGGCCGAACTGATGCGTAGCCGACCCGCACCGCTGGCCGTAGCATCGGGCAGAGCGCCAAAGTTGTGGCCGGTCAGGGTTTGCACGTCCAGGGTTGCACCGCGCTCAATCACCAAGGAGCCAGAACGAGCATTGTTGTCGGTCACGGTTACGGTGTGGAACAAACCTTCCGCGGCCGAACCAATAAACACGGGGTTGCCGGGGCCCGGCACCGAGCTTGCGGCTGCGCCCGTGTGGCTTACCGTGCTCCAAGGCGTAGTTGCGGGGTTGGTATCTTCCCAATTGCCATTGCGGATGGTGTAGTAGGCGGTGATAGGACCGAAAGCAGCCGTTTCACCCGCCGTGAATTCGCCATCAACCTGGCTCAGCCCCGGAAACTGAATAATTGAAGTCGTCGCGCTTTTCACTACCTGATTCACATTGTTGCTGCTGGTCCAGGTCACGGGCAGGTAGCGGCCAGGCACGTAGTTGGCGAGCGTACCGGCGGCATCGGCGTTCAGCATCGTGAAGTTGGCGGCAATGCTACCTGCCGGTATCGGTCCGAAGTCGGTGCTGCGTACTTTCCAGTAGTAACCCAACGAATTGTTGCTGGTCACGAACGGGTTGCGGGCGTTGGTGGGGCTCACGCTGACCTTACCATACAGTTGCAGCGTGGCATTCAGAGCAATGGTAGCAGGCGTGTACTTGCTGCCCGCGCCTACCGGGAAAGTAAAGGAATCTGCGCCGCCGTAGGTTTTGCGCAAGCCTAGGTCGCTCTGGTTACCGGCTGTCCGAATCATGCGCTGGCTGGAGAAGCCGCCCGCACCGGCCACGAGAGCGTTGGGGCTGATGCTGGTCAACGACAAGCGGTTGGCACCAATATCGAGTACGTGGTTGCTTTCCAGGGTCAGCACGCTGGCTACGCTTTGGCTAGCCGTAAAAGTGGCCGCCACCGTGCCGGCCGCGGCCGTACTGCTCACTATCAAGTTGCCGAACACGCCGTTGCCGTCGCCGCTTACTACTTGTCCGCCCGCGCCGGCCAGGGTGATATTGCCGGTACCGCCACCACTGGTGTGCGAGGCCGAATTCACGACGTTGCCCAGTACCCGCACGGTTTTGCTGCCGTCGTTCAACACGCCATTCAACAAACTGAGCGTGTTGGTAATGGTGTACGTGGAAGCTGTGCCATCTAGCGTCAACGTACCGTTGGACTTGTCGACCGTCAGATTATAGAATGTGTTGAGCGTGGAGCCGATGCTGCCGTTGTTGGTGAGCAGTTGATTTTGGCCGCCGCTGAAACGCGTGGTGTTGGTGGTAGGCAGGTAGGTGCAGCCTGTACCTATCGTGAACGTGCCCTGAATGTTTACGTCCTGCGAATTGGCGTCGAAGCTGGCCGGGTTGGCACCATTGATGGTGAAGTTATTGAATACAGTCAGGGGCTGGGCAGTAATGGTAGCACCCGTTTCGTAGCCTGGCGTTACACCAATAGCATCCAGAATAACTTTGCTAGTACCGCCCGCTACGGGCTTGCTCACGTTTAGATTCCAGAGGGGCGCAGTGCTCAGTACTTTGCAAGCGGTGTTTGTGTTGGGTAGAAGCACCTCAATGGTTCCTCCCGTGACAATGGCATTATCGACGCTTACTCCCAAGTGAAATAGCCCCTTGCTGTTCTGCGGATTCTGCACCCGAATGGTACCGCCCGTCATCCGAAACGACTGCGTGGTGTAGGGGTGCGCAAAGCGGGCAAAGTTGGGGTCCGAACCAGTACCACTGCACTCAAACACCCCGCCCGAAATAGTGAAAGCCCCGCGGTGCGTGGCCATCGTGTTGGAAGGGCGAAACTTCTCTACTACTGTCGTGCCGCCTTCAATCAAATACTGTCCGTCTTCCCGCGTCACGGCGCCTTCGGCCCCTAAGCACTCAAACCGGCCTGCACTGATGCGGTAGGTACCGTACACAACCACGGCGTTCGAACTGCCATCGGCGTTGTTGTTGCGCACAGTGGCGCCAGCTATCCAGAGCGTGGGGCTGTTGGTTGGCGTACCAATATCATAGTTGTCGTTGCCATTGCGCAACCGGGGGAGCACCAAGTTGGCACCTAGCTTGGCTGTACCGTTGGTTAGGTCCAGCAGCGTACCCGCACCAATGTAGTTGAGGCGCAGGTGGCCACCAATAGGCGTGGTAGCCGCCGAGGTTATGTTGAGCAAAGAACGGCTGCCAGCACCTTTGTTGATTTGCAGACGGCCAAGGTCAGTGGGACCATTGCAAGCGAAGTTGGCATCGGTGGTACCATTGAACACGAGCAAGCAACGCTGCGTGTCGTCGCCGGTTGCATTGCCGTTGTGCAGCCGAATAGTGCCATTATTGGTGAGGCTGCCGCCCACGGTGAGTGTATGCGCCCCGGCTACGGCTGTCACGCCAAGGCTGGTGCCGGCATCTACTAGCACGTCGCCGAGCACCGTCAGGGTACGGTTGGCGCTAGCGGCCTGCCCGAAATTCAGCGCTACGTCGGCGCTGCTAGTGCGCGTGAGTGTGAGGCTACCGTTTACGGTCAGGTTCGCGTTGAGCTGCGCTGCATACGGAGTGCTCGTGGTATTAAGCAAGCGCAGGTTGTTGTATTGGTTGGAGCCTGGCTGAGGCAGAGTTGCCGCCGCGCTAGTCCAGTTGTAATACTCCACGGTACCGGTAGCCACATCGTCGAAGTCATTGTTGGTGACGGCCGGAAAGTAGGGCCGCCCTACCCGCAGTGTCCCCTGACCGGCAAGGCGCGTCAGGGTGCTGCTAAAGCTGGACGCAGCCGCTGGCAAATCCAGGGTGCCGCCCCGCTGAATGGTGATGCTGAGCCCGGTTTTGCTTTCGGTGGTGTTGAGTACCAGCACGAAGCTGTTCGTTACCACGAGGTTGTCGCCGTTCTGGGGCAGCCGGGCGCCGATACTGGTCGAGCCCGTTGGGTCAGTTGTCCACGTGCTGGCGTCGGTCCAGTTGCCACTGGTACCGCCGCCATTAAATGTGTACAACGTCTGCCCACTAGCTAATCCGCTACTTAAAAGCGAGAAAAGTACAAGTAGATTTTTCTTCATATTCTATAAATAGGACGCTATTATAAGCGTATAAATATAAATCTAGTTTTTGGAATACATTCCACAACCCTCTCATATCGAACTAAATATTATATATATAGAAATTACCTATTGATATAATATAAAATATAGTTAAAATAAAAACATAAACACATTCTCAGATTAAGACAATATATAAAACAATAAATGCGTATCCATTGAGCCTGAGTTCCAGTTAAACCAAGGGATAGACTTCTTATGGCCGCTAAGTGACGACAAGCTTTGAATTCACTTCATGTTCTTGTCTGCTGACCAGCCATGCCAAGCGCTGTTGTTATTGACTTAAGATTAATGAAAAAGGCCTTCAGAGAGTATCTGAAGGCCTTAAGCTCACTGTATAAAAGCAACTATTTCTAGCGGGCACCCGGCGGGCAGTTTTCTTTTAGAAACTTGGTGTAAGTATTGGCCAAGTGACGGCTGGTGCCTTCGCCTTCCGAAATGCTGTGGCTGCGGTTAGGATAGGCCATCAGTTGGAAGGTTTTGTTGTGCTTCACTAGCTCGTTGATCATCTGCTCGGCGTTGTTGTAGTGCACGTTGTCGTCGCCGGTGCCGTGCACGAGCAGCAGGTTGCCGCGCAGGTTTTTGGCGTAGTTCAGGGGCGAGTTTTCCACAAAGTAGTGCTTGTCTTCGGGCAACAAGCCCATATAGCGCTCCTGGTAGATGTTGTCGTAGTTGAGTTGGTTGTCAACGGCGGCAATGGAAATACCGGTTTTGTATATCTGCGGATATTGAAACAACAGGCTAAGCGTACTGGAACCACCGCCGCTCCAGCCCCATACCGCCACGCGGCTGGTATCCACGAACGAGTTTTTCAGCACTTCCTTGGCGCCCATAGCTTGGTCGCGGATGTTGAGCTTGCCGATGTTGTGGTAAATGGCCTTGCGGAACTCACGGCCCCGCGGAGCCGGAGCACCCCGATTTTCCAGCGAAGCATAAATGTAGCCATCATCAGCCATGCTGCCTTGGTAGAGCCGGTTGAGGCCCGTACCGAACCGGTCCGTCACAGTTTGGCTGGCCGGCTCGCCGTACACGTAGAATACAATGGGGTATTTCTTGGCAGGGTCGAAGTTGGAGGGCTTCACCATCCAGCCATCCAAGGTGACGCCATCGGCGGTTTTAACTTGAAAGAACTCCACCTTGGGCAGCTTCACGCTTTGGGCCCGCGCCGATGCTTCTCCCCCGCTCAGACGCTTGTGCTCCGGCAACGATACCACATCGGCTACCGGGAAAGTAGCAGCATTCGAGAACGTGTGCAGCGCCAGCTTACCGTTGGGTGAGATGTCGTAGCTGTTGGAGCCAGCCAGTTCTTTGGTGGTTACCCGCTCGGCCTTACCGCCTTTCAGGGCTACTTTATACAGATAGGTTTGGGTGGCATTTTCGGGCGAAGCGGTGAAATAGATAACCCCATTCTTCTCGTCGACGAGCTGCATGCTGATGACGTCGTAGTCGCCTTTGGTGAGCAGCTTTTGCTGGCCGCTGCGGGTCAGAGAATAGATGTGGCGCCAGCCGTCTTTCTCGCTTAGCCAGACAAAGCTCTTGCCGCCGTCAATCCAGTCCCAACCAATGGCCTCGGCCTTGGCATCAATCCAAGCTTTGTCGGCTTCGCTGTAGATGGTCTTCGCGTCGCCGGTGCTCGCGGTGCAAAGCATCAATTTGCTTTCGTTTTGGCGACGGTTGAGTTGCTGAATAATCAGCTCGGTGGAATTAGCGGCCCATTCCATGCGCGGAATGTAGTTCTGCACGGCGTCACCGGGCACTTTCATCCAGGTAGTAGCGCCCCCTTGGGCGGGCACCACGCCCACGCGGCAGCGGCTCGGGTCTTCGCCCACCACCGGGTACTCCACGGGAATGGTGAAGGGATACAGCTGATCCGTGGTGTTGAGCATCAGATAGTTCTTGGTTTTGCCGGCGTCCAGTTGCCAATAGGCAATGCTCTGGCCATTGGGCGACCAGCGGAAACCGTCGCGGCAGTCCAGTTCTTCTTCGTACACCCAATCAAAGGTGCCGTTGATCATGGACACGGTGCCGTCGGTAGTCAGGGGCTTGATGGCGGAAGAAGCTAAATCTTCTACGTAAATGTTGTGCTCACTCACGTACGCCACGCGCGTGCCGTCGGGCGAAAACTTGGCGAACATCAGCGACGAAGCCGGCCGGCCCTTACCGAGTTGCTTTAGCGAGTTGGCTTTCAGGTCGGCCACCCAATAGTCGCCGCGGGTATCGTAGCGCCACACCTTCTTAGTATTGGTGTGGATAAGGACTTTCTGGCCGTCGTCGGAGAAGGCGAAGCGCCGCACTTCAATAGGAGCCGACTGGCCTTGGGGCGTTAGCAGAGCCTTGCCAACGAGCACTGTACGCTTGGTTTTGTCACGGGCATCGAGCTGGACGATTTCCCCGTTTTCAGCATTCATGTACCCGTAGCCGTCTTTGGTCCATTGCGTGCCAGGCCCGAATTGTGCCTGTACTTGCGCTACCAGGAGCAATTGAAATAAACATATCACTGCGACCATTCGCCGCGTGCAAATTCTAAGCATGTGGAAAGCTTTAATCGGTAAGGGTTGAAAGGTGGGTGAAATTACACAATGCGTACTCGTCTTGCTTGGTCTAACCGCTGGCGGGTAGCCTAATGGCAGCTAGCAAGACGCCCTGCTTGTGGTACTCAAGACCCCACTCTCCTGCTTTCGTTGCACAGAGCACCTAATGGGCACAATAATTTTTATAACAATATATAGACGAGAAATGAACTTTATCAGCTAATTAATGTATGTACATATATTTCGTATCTTTGACGAGAAATCCAGCAGGCTTAGAACCTAGATTATGCAAACGCTCCTCCACACCGCCGACTCGCGCGGCCATGCCAGCCACGGTTGGCTTAACTCGTATCACACGTTCAGCTTTGCGGGCTACAACGATCCGCAACGCCTGCACTTCGGCGTTTTGCGTGTCCTTAACGACGACACCGTAGCGGGCGGCATGGGCTTTGGCACCCACCCGCACGACAACATGGAAATCATCAGCATCCCGCTTTCCGGTACCCTGGAACACAAAGACAGCGCCGGCAACCACGGCATTATCCAGAGCGGCGACGTGCAGGTAATGAGTGCAGGAGGAGGCATTGCGCACAGCGAGAAAAATCACAGCAAAAGCGAGGAAGTGAAGTTTTTGCAGATCTGGCTGTTCCCCAACAAGCGCAACGTGCCTTCGCGCTACGACCAGCAAACATTCCGCGCCGAAGACCGCCACAACCAATTCCAGCAAATCCTGTCGCCGAACCCCGACGACGCGGGCGTTTGGATTCATCAGGACGCGTGGTTTCACTTCGCTGATTTCGATGCCAACTTCTCGGCCGATTACCAAGTGAAGCGTCCCGGCAACGGTGTATATGTGTTCGTGCTGGAAGGCGACGCCACGGTGGCCGGCCAAACCTTGCACCGCCGCGACGGGTTCGGCGTATGGGACACCGAATCGTTTACCATCAAAGCCGATAGCAACACGCGGCTGTTGTTGATGGACGTACCCATGAGCTTGTAATAGCAGCCATTTTGAGCTTAAGAAAGGAATCAGAGGTACTCTGCTGAACAGCTTATACCAGATTCCTTTCTAAGGTCGAAACATCAATCAACGAAATCCTTCTAATCAGCAATTATGAAACTCGCCACCACAACCTATCCCGTTCTAGAAACTATTCGCAAACGGTGGAGCCCCCGCTCCTTTGCCAGCTACCCCGTTGCTCCCGAAACCCTAGACCAAGTATTTGAAGCCGCTTCTTGGGCCGCTAGCGCCATGAACGAGCAGCCTTGGCGCTACATCTACGCCCATCACGCCGACCAGGAAGCTTTCCAGAAACTAGTGGATTGCTTGATGCCTGGTAACCAGCCTTGGGCCAAAAACGCCCCTGTTCTGATTCTGGCCCTAGCCAAAACGCAGTACGACAATGGCACCCCCAACGGCGCCGCCCTCCACGACCTAGGCATGGCCAATGCCAACTTGTCGTTGGAAGCCACTGCCCTCGGCTTGCACACCCACTTCATGGGTGGTTTCGACCGGACTAAAGCCAAGGAGCTGTTCGAGCTGCCCGATACGTTGCAGCCCGCGGTGGTTATCGCGCTGGGTTACCTAGGCGAGGCAGAACTCTTGGAAGAGCCGTTTCTGAGCCGCGAGAAAGCACCACGCCAGCGCAAACCCGTTAGCGAAATTGCTTTTAAAGGGTACTTGAAATAACTGGACTGGTAGCCAGAAGCTTGTGCTTGGAGCGTCAGTGCTGCGCTTGACGCTGGATGTCAGTCTGCCTTGCTCCCGCGCCAAGCGCAGGCTTCTGGTTATAATCCGTACGCTTCCGAAACCGCATTTACCTTATTCACCTATTCACACACCACAATGCCACACACCATAATCCGCGCTGCTGACCGAGGCTTGAAAGACATAGGCTGGCTGCAAAGCAACTTTTCGCTCAGCTTCGGACCGTATGCCAATCCCGTACGCAGTGGCTTCGGCTTGTTGCGCGTTTTCAACGACGACTTCGTGAAGCCCGGCAACGGCTTTGGCTTGCATGCCCACGCCAACATGGAAATCATTTCGGTGATGCTGGCGGGCCGCATGAACCACATCGATTCGTTGGGCTTCAAAGAAGAAGTTTCCACCGATTGGGTGCAGATTATGAGTGCGGGCACCGGCTTGCGCCACGAGGAACACAACATCGGCGACGACGAAGTGAACTTCCTGCAAATCTGGATCGAGCCGAAGCTGCAAAACGTGACGCCCCGCTACCAGCGCCGCCACTTCCCCGCCGAAAAGCGTCGTAACCAGCTCACCACCGTCGTCAGCAACGAGGAAGGCACGGCGCATTGCTGGATCAACCAGAACGCTAAACTCTCGCTCGGCTACTTCGATGCCGGCCAGACGGTATCGTACAATCTGAATCAACTCAATAAGGGTGTGTTTATCTTTCTGATGGAAGGCGCACTGACTGTAAATGGCGAAGCCGTGACACAACGTGAAAGCATTGGGTTGTGGGAAACGGCCTCGGTAAGCATAGAATGCACCGCTGAAAGTAAGTTCATTGTGATTGAAGCGCCTATAAATCACTAAATTTTAGCGATTTATCGTACGAAGCTCCGGCTTCGCGTATCGTTGCCAACTACCGCGCCGTACCTACGGTTGCTGCGGAGCAACAATACGCGAAGCCGGAGCTTCGTGGTATATGCCAACTCACCTTCATTCAGCTCTAAAATGACCAAGCGCCGTGTACTTCTAGGGATAATGGCGCTGCTGGTTTTGCTGGCGAGTGGGGTCTTTCTGATTGGCTGCTCCATCTCGGCCCCGCGCTATGAAGGCCCGGTGAGTGCGCATTTCGACGGCAAGCAATTCAAGAATGCGGGTGGCGTTCATGCCCAAGAAGGTCTTGGCCCGATGCTCAAGTGGCAGCTGCACCGCAACAAAGGAGACTTTCCCGAGCAGCCCAATCTACCGTACGGTCCAAAACCGCCCGCTCGGGTAGGGCGTGGTAAGCTCCGCGTGACGTTTATCAACCACGGCACGTTCTTACTTCAATTCGACAGCCTGAACGTGCTGACCGACCCCATTTGGAGCGAGCGAACCAGCCCCTTCCAATGGATTGGGCCCAAACGGCTGCGGCCACCGGGGCTGCGGTTCGAGGACTTACCCAAAATCGACGCCGTCCTCATCAGCCACAACCACTACGACCACCTCGACTTGAATACCTTGCGCCGCCTAGCTGCTCGCGACCAGCCGCGCATTTTTGCTGGCTTAGGCGTGCGCGCTTTCCTGGAAGAAGAACACATTGCGAATGCCACCGACCTAGATTGGTGGCAGCAGCAACCCTTGAGTTCTACGGTGCAGGTAGTTAGCGTCCCGGCACAGCACTTCTCGGGCCGTGGCCTCCGCGACCGGGACGCTACCCTCTGGACAGGCTTTGTGCTCCGCACCGCCGCCGGCCCGCTTTACTATGCCGGCGACACGGGTTACGGGCCGCATTTCAAAGAGATAGGGCAACGCGAGGGTCCAATCCGGTTGGCTATCCTGCCGATTGGGGCTTATCAGCCCGTTTGGTTTATGCAGCCCATTCATACGGCACCCTCAGAGGCCGTGCAAGCGCATATCGACTTGAAATCACCCCGCAGCATTGCCACTCACTTTGGTACTTTTCAACTAGCGGACGATGGCTTGACGGAGCCCGTAACCGACTTGCGAAAGGCTTTGCGCGCTGAGCAGATTCCTGACAGCACTTTTTTGGTGTTAAAAGAAGGTGTGGGATGGCAACTGCGCTAATCTTCTATACTGCTTGTTTTATCTAACGAAAGATTGATATCAGGCTCACTAGCGCCATACTGGAAAACTCCACATTTACCAACGACAATTTTATCGTTGAATAATCCTTAGGTTATCATAAATCGGTAAGTAATAATGGGATATTACTAAAATCCCGGAATTTTTTTCCGACTTTTGTATCGGAATTATCCGAATTACCTACTGTATGAAACAACGTTTACTCGTGCTTGCTCTGAGCGTACTTAGTGTTGCGAGCTGGGCGCAAGTTTTACCTAACCAAGGCCCTCCCAAGGCCATTGCTTCGCTGGCTGAAGTTACGCCAACGCCTAGGGTGAGTATATCACCGAATGGCGAATGGCGTCTTGTATTGGATGTGCAGGAAGTGGTATTTAGCCCTGACTTGTTGCAGACAGAGCTGCGGCTTGGCGGCTTACGCATCAACCCCCGGACGAACGGTCAGAGCCGGGTGAGTTATGCCACCAATTTGCGCCTCAAGCAACTACCTACTGGCAAAGAACTGCTAGTGCAAGGGCTGCCCGCGAATGCGCGAATTAGCGAAGTCACTTGGTCGCCAGACAATACCAAAATTGCCTTTACCCATACCACCAGCAACCATATCGAGTTGTGGATAGTCGACGTAGAGTCGGCTTCGGCCCGGATGGCGCCCAACATCTTTCTGAACGGTGTGTTCGGGTCATCGTATGAATGGGTATCGGACAGCAAAACGCTGCTGGTGCGCGCTATTGTGGGCGGCCGCGGCGAAGCGCCCGTGGCACCAGCTAAATCAGCCGCGCAACCTACCACACCAGCTAGCACGCAAGGCCAGCAGGGTTGGGTGAAGAATCCCACCGACGAACTGCTGTTCAACTATTATGCACTGTCGCAGGTGGTGAAGTTGAGCATTGATGGGCGCATGCAGCCAATGGGCTCGCCGGGTATCATTCAACAAGCTTCCCCTTCACCCAACGGCCAATTTGTTTTAATCAAAACGCGGCACCGCCCATTTTCCAATATGCTGCCTGTTAGCTTCTTCCCGCTACGGGTGGAAGTACTAAACATGGAAGGGCTGGTAGTAAAGGAGTTGGCAGAGTTACCCATCATCAACACCTTACCAGCTAGCCCAGACGCCGTGCCCGCTGGCCCACGCAACCACAACTGGCGGGAAGACGCTCCGGCTACCTTATACTGGGTGGAAGCGCAGGATGGCGGCAACCCCCAAACGGCTTCCGCTACTCGCGACAAACTCTTGGCCATGCCCGCGCCCTTCGACAGTAAACCGTTGGAAATAGCCGTTTTGCCGCTACGCTTTTCCAACATCTACTGGGGCACCGATAACTTGGCTATCGTGCAAGGTCAGCGCTGGGCCGACCATCACCAAACCACTTGGACGCTGGATTTGGCGACCAAAACCTCTCTCACCGTTCTTTTCGACCGCTCGACGGAGGATACCTACACCGATCCGGGTACCCCGTACGTCAAGCACAATGAGCTGGGTCGCCCGGTGCTAGCGACTAGCCCTAAGGGCGACATTGTGTACTTGTTTGGCAATGGCGCCTCCCCAGAAGGCGACCGTCCGTTTGTGGATGAACTGAATGTGCGCACTAAAAAGAGTGTACGCTGGTGGCGCTGTGAAGGGAATTACTACGAAGTGCCTGTTGCCATCTTGGATCCCAATAAGCATCAGTTGGTTACACGCCGTGAATCCGTAACAGAAACACCAAACTATTTCCTACGGGAAGCGCGCTCCGGCCGTCTTACGCCTATAACCACTTTCGCTAACCCTAACAATGGCTTAAGCAGCATCAAAAAACAGGTTATCCGGTACAAGCTCAAGCTATCTGATAGCGTGGAGTTGACGGCTAATATGTATTTGCCAGCGACCTACAAGAAGGAAGACGGGCCTCTGCCTACTTTGCTGGAAGCCTATCCGGTGCAACAAAAGGTAAAAGGCCAAGTGAAAGGCTCGCCTCATATGTTTTCGCGTTTAAGTTGGGGCTCACCCGTATTCTGGGTAACACAAGGGTACGCAGTGCTTCAGGGAGCGAGCATGCCTATGATGCGCGAAGGAATGCAGGAACCCGATGAAGCGTACACCAAGCAACTTGTGGCCTCAGCCAAAGCAGCTATTGATGAAGGACAGCGGCTCGGCATAGTTGACCCTAAGCGCGTAGCAGTTATCGGGCATAAGTATGGAGCAGGCATCACAGCTAATTTGCTGGCGCACTCTACCTTGTTTCGAGCAGGCATTATGCGCACCGACAACTACGACCATTTTCTGGCGCCATTCGGCTATCAGGGCGAAGACCTGCCTAGCAGCCAGGCTCCGACCCCCTATGCATACAAAACTATGTTGCCTTTCAATGCAGTTAGTGAAGTTAAAGCGCCCTTGTTGATCTTGAATGGCGACCTTGACATCCAAGGAAACACCAACTCCAATGAGTTAGAGCGGTTCTACAAATCGGTGAAAGACCAAGGAACCGTTGCGCAATATGCCACGCTACCAGTTGAGTCGCGGGGCTATGCAACCCGCGAGGCTGCGGCCTATATGTTCCGCGAAATTACGAGCTGGCTAGATACGCATATGGCAATTGCATCGGAAACTGCTACCCCTACCGATCCGGAAGCTACGGCGGCCCCTACCACTGATCAAGTCGAAACGGTAGCTAAGTAACTGCTACTGCTAGGTAATGTGTAACCCTGGACTCTTCGTTCAGGGTTATTTTTTGATATGTACTCTACCGACTTTAAAACAGAGTACAGTTGCTATGCCTCGTGCCTATAGCAATATTCCTCTTATTTTCTGCACAATTTTACGCCATTATTACAACCCGATTTCTTGTGACTGCGTTTTAAGCTTACAGTTCAGTTACAATCCTCTGTACTCAAAATTTGCCATCATGAAGACGTTCAAGATATATGTAGCGATGTTGTCGGCTGTGCTTATGCTCGGCAGTACAGTTGCCTCTTCTGAAGCCGCTGCACAAACCACCAAGAAAGGCTGGAGTAAGAAAGGAAAAGGGGCAGCTATTGGAGCCGGTACGGGTGCCGTGGCGGGAGCCGTTATTGCTGGTAAAGGCGACCGGGCAACCGGTGCCGTAGTAGGTGGCGCTGCCGGAGCAGTTGGGGGTGCCCTGATTGGCCGCAAAAAAGACAAGAAGAAGGACCCCGTGCGCTATCAGCAGTACTCCAAGAAAGACTAATAATCAGGCTAGAACAGCCGATTAAAAGCCCTGCACCATGAGGTGTAGGGCTTTTTGATTGTTGGATTGGGCAGTTGCTGAGGCGAATGTGCAACCTTGCCACCTGATTAGGTAGTATGTGCAGTATGCACTTATTCGTTTATACCACGCTCAACGACGACGCCCGCCGCTTGCTGCTTACGCAACTGCCAGCCGATACCGACACAACCTTTCGCCAGGACGTAGAGGAAGACAAGCAGGCAGCTGCTTTCAAGCAAGCCGACGTACTGCTCGGCAACCCACCCGTTGAATGGTTTACTGCCACCTCTCCACAGGCACTCCGCTTCTGGCAGATAGATTCAGCTGGTATTGATAGGTATAAACAGGTGCAGACGCAGGCCCAAGTAGCCAACGTAGGCGATTATTTTGCGTGGCCTTGCGCCGAGACGATGGTAGCAGGCATTTTGGGCTGGTATCGGCACATACCAGAACTGGCCGTGCTGCAATCAGAAAAAGATTGGGTGGGTGCGCCAATCCGCGAGCGGTTAGGACTGTTGCGCGGAAAGCGCGTCGTTGTTTTGGGCAGTGGCGCCATTGGCCAGGCAGTAGCCAAGCAACTGACCGGCTTTGATTGCGCCGTGCAGTTTTTGGCCCGCACCGATTCACAGGCGCAGTTGCACACCAAGGACGATCTGCTGGCTGTTTTACCGCACACTGACGTTGTAGTGAATTGCCTGCCCGGCAGCGCCGATAATTTTTTCTCAGCAGAGCTGATACAGGCTATGTGCCCGAGCAGCCTCTACGCCAGCGTCGGGCGCGGCAATACCACCGACGAGTCGGCTTTGATAGCCGCATTGCAAGCCGGCCGTATTGCCGGAGCGGTTCTCGATGTTACCAATCAGGAGCCGTTGCCCCTCGACAATCCGCTTTGGGAGCTACCCAACGTACTGCTTACACAACACAGTGGCGGTGGCCAACCTAACGAAGACGAGGGTAAAGTGGAAATTTTTATACGCAATCTGCGCCGCTTTGAGCAAGGCGAGACGCTGGAAAACCTTGTGGACTTAAGTAGGGGCTATTAGTGCTCGAGAAACAAGCAAGTAACTTGGCAAACAGTGCTGCCAAGCTGAATTAAGGCAACGCTAATACGCTATAGAGGTAACTTCTACTACCTCTTCTTTGGGCCCTAGGCGCAACGTAACAGTCTTTCCTAAGTGGATTCCAACTACGGCCCGCGCTATGGGTGCTATAAAGGCTACTTTGCCATCCGCCACCGATGCTTCGTCAACGCCTACAATGGTGAAGCGTCGCTCTTGGCCGGGTTTGCCACCGCTATGCGTATGCAATGTAACTGTGGCGCCAAATCGAACTTCGTCGGTAGGCTGCGTGGTGGGGTCTACTAGCTTAGCCGTAGCAATTCGTTGGTTGAGTGCTCCAAGCTGAGCATTTAGGACGGTGAGCTGCCGGGTACGGTCGGCTTCGTTTTCGCGGTTTGCTTCAACTTGGGTGCGTTGGGCTTCTAGAGTTGCCAGCTCCGCGCGTAGCTGCTCTAGGCCTTGCGGCGTTACGTAGTTGGGAGTGCCCGGTGGCAAGGCGGGCCGGGGCGGAATAATGGGGGCTTCTAACGAATCGTCTTCTTTGGTGAATGCTCGGCTCATGCTACTTGCTAACGCAGTGCCTCGCCGGAGGTTGTTGCTGTAGTTCAAAGGCTAAGTCCGACACAAATTCACCTATCAGTAATTTATCCAGGTCTTACCAACTCCTGCATCTGCCGGGCATTGCCGATAGCGGAGGCATCGATGTCGTTGTTGAAGTAGAGATACGCTTCTTGCACCTGTTGGGCTCCTTCGATCTGCGTGACTACCTGCCGCAAATAGTCCTCACTGTAGGGCGACTTGTAGAGCTCGGGCAACCCGTGAAAACGGTAGTAAAGCACGTTGGCATTGGCTACCACTTCATCGGGCAGTTGCGGATGACTTTGGCCGCAAAAAGCCACCCCGCGCCGGGCCAGTTCTTGGTACACGTGCCCTTCCCACCAGCTTGGGTGCCGAAACTCCAGCACGTTGCGAAATGCCGGATCGAGACTATCGAGAATGCGTTGCAACCGCTCGTCGGAATACGCCATGCGCGGCGGCAACTGAAACAGTACGGGGCCTAGCTTTTCAACTAAGCCTTCTTGCACCGTGCCGTAGAAATCGGCGAGCAGTTGGGCTGTGTCGTTAAACTGTTTGTAGTGGGTGATTAGGCGCGGCGCTTTCACCGAAAACTTGAAATCGGCGGGGCTGATTTGGTACCAGTTTTCCAGAAACGATAACTGCGGAAAGCGGTAAAACGTCACGTTCAGCTCTAGCGTGCGGAAATGCTGGCTGTAATACTCGAACCACAGGCGCTGCGGCAGTTTTTCAGGATAGAAAACGCCTTTCCAATGGCGGTAATGATAGCCAGAACAGCCAACGTGCCAAATGGGCATAGCGCAGAGGTAGGAGTGAACAAGAGAGAGTTGCGACGCTTGCGCAAGGAAACTTGCTTGAGATGCGCAGAATGCAGGACAGCGAATAATTCGAGCAACGATTACCGATACTCGCCCGCAACGCTACGGCTGGCAGTGTCGTGGCGGCCCGCTCTAATGAGCGACCAGCCACTGAGTAGCAGCAATAGCCCAAATCCGAGGAAAGCTAGATCCCAGGGCAGTTTGTTGGTGGCGTATTCTTGCACGTGGTGCAGCCCAAGTAGTTGGTGGTCAATTATGCCTTCTACCACATTGAAAAGCCCCCAGCCCAGCAACAACGCGCCCATAAACGTGCGCCCCGACCATGGCACGTCGTGCCGGTTTCCTACCGACCACAGCATCCGCAGACCAATGGCCGTCATGATCCAAACGGCCGCATGGAACACGCCGTCCCAGTACATGTTCACCTTGGCTGCTACCAGCGTATCGGGAGGCAACTGGTTGGATAGCATGTTATGCCACTGCAAGATCTGGTGCAGCACAATGCCGTCAACGAAGCCGCCAAGACCCGCCCCCATCAACACACCAGCGGAAATCAAGGGAGAACGGTGGAGTTGATTAGTCATGCAGGGGAGGTGAAATGAAACGGCGAGTCAGCGTATCGGCAAAGAACATTCCTACTCCTAGCAAGAGTAGCAAACCAACCGGCAGCAAGATTAGGAGAAGATTGTGGCCGTAATCAGGGGCGTGAATGGTGGCTTGCACGCGCGGCCGGCACACCCGACAGGCCAAGGCCGGTGTAGTCAGCCAGCACAGCAGCCAACTGGCTAGCACGGCCGCAAGGCGTGGTGCACTTATTTTGGGAATGGTCATGTCCTTGGCACCTACGCAGTGCTAGGGGCATGGGGTTATAGTCGAGTTAGTTGGTTTCCTTGTTCGGCTATGTGCTTTCGCGCGGGAGAAGCCTAAGGCTAATTCAGTGCGTTTTGCAACCTAGCCCCGTTGGGCAAGTACACAGAGTTGTAACGCGCTTCTTGTAGGGCACTTAAACCTAGCCTCGCTATATGGCTCATATCGTCACGCTCACCCTGAATCCAACAGTGGATAAAAGCACCTCGGTTGACAAGATTGTGCCAGAGCATAAGCTCCGGTGTGCCGCGCCCAAATTCGAGCCGGGTGGCGGCGGCATCAACGTATCGAGGGCGCTCAAACGCCTGGGCACCGAATCATTGGCCATCTTCCCGTCGAGCGGACCAGCCGGTACGCTGTTGCAGCACTTGCTCACGCAGGAAGGTATTGCGCAGCAACCTATCACCACCATCAACTGGACCCGCGAGAACTTCATCGTTGTCGATAGCTCCACCAATCAGCAGTACCGCTTTGGCATGCCGGGCCGCGAAATCTCCACCGACGAGCAGCACGTAATTCTAGAAACCCTACAAGCGCTTGATCCGGCGCCCGAGTACCTGGTAATCAGTGGCAGCCTGCCGCCCGGCATTGCGCCCGATTTTCTGGCCGACGTCGTGCGGCAAGCTCATGCCGTTGGCACCAAAGTGATAGTCGATACGTCGGGGCCGGCCTTGGAACGGGTGCTTGATGAAGGCGTATTTCTAATCAAGCCCAATGTAGGCGAGCTAAGCCGCATGGCGGGCGTAGACGAGCTCGACAGCCGGGCCGTAGGGGAAGCTGCCAAAACCATCATCAGAGAAGGCAAATGCCAGATTATCGTGGTGTCGTTGGGGCCGATGGGCGCCTGCATCGTCACCGACGACCTGATAGACCACGTGCCAGCGCCCGCCGTGAAAAAGCGCAGCACCGTAGGCGCCGGCGACAGTATGGTAGCTGGCATGCTGTGCGCCCTAGCCAATGGCAAATCGATACGGGAAGTGGTGCGTATGGGCGTGGCCTGCGGCACGGCAGCCACCATGAACCCGGGTACCGAGCTTTTCAAAAAAGAAGACGCCGAGCGCCTCTACAACTGGCTACTCGAAACCATGCCCGAGGCAAAGGCAGTGAGCTAGGCCCTGATTATTACAAATTTGAATCAGTAAGTGGCAAAAACCGCAGAACGTCATGCTGAGCGCAGCCGAAGTATCTCGCCTACTGACGCAGAAGTAGTAATCTGACATCAGCACGCGAGATGCTTCGGCTGCGCTCAGCATGACGTTCTAAAAATTCTTTCTAAGAACTTATTTCCTAGATAAATAATTATTATTCAACTTGTTACCTGTTATTTACCACTTAGCCGCTACAGCGGTGGCGGTAAAGTCGGAGAAGGCGCCGTCGAGGCCTAAGTTGTAAAACTTCTTGTACTCCGCTTTCGGGTCGTTGTTGTAAGCTGGCAACAGGTGTTGCGCTTCGTCGCGGAAGGTATAGGCGTGCACGAAAAGGCCGCGCTGGTGGGCCCGCTCGATGAGCGTGGTAGCCGGCAGAATAGCTTTGGTGGTGGAGTTATAGGGTTGGATGAACGGCTTCCAGGGGCCAATGCCGTTGGCATATGTCTTCACAAAGTCCAGACCGGCGTCGGTGGCTAAGTCGTTGTACGTGCGCTTGTCACCAGAAACCACGAAATCGTAAGGCTGGCCATTGGGTGCCTGCATCACCAGGTTGCCGTTTTCGTCTACATCGTACGCATCATAAAGCTGCACTAGCTTCACCGTGGACTTGTATTGGTCGCGGATGGCGCGCAGGTTGCTTACCTCAAACGACTGCACAAATACGGGCGCTTCTTTGCTGTTCCAGCCAGCGGCGGTAAGCGCGTCCATCAGCTTTTTGGTCAGGGGCAGCCCTTGGCTTTCGTGGAAGGTGGGGTGCTTGGTTTCGGGGTAGATGCCGATGGTCCGGCCCGTAATAGCGGACTGCGCTTTCGCCAAATCAATTACTTCCTGAAACGTCGGAATCGAGTAGCGGCCGTTGAACTCCTGCGAGCGGTACGGCATTGCCTGTTTGGCCCGTAGCGTTTTGATTTCGGCCAGGGTGAAGTCGCTGGCAAACCAATCGTTGACGGGCACGCCGTCCAGCATTTTGGTGGTTTTGCGGCTCGCAAATTGGGGCAGGTCCGCTACGTTGGTAGTGCCCGATAGAAACGGCTCGTGCCGGCAAACCAACACTTGGTCTTTGGTGAGCACCAAATCCTGTTCGATGAAATCGGCGCCTTGCGCAATGGCTAAGGTATACGCTTCCAGCGTGTGCTCGGGCAAGAGGCCAGAAGCCCCGCGGTGCGCAATAACTAGAGGCTCGCGGCCGTCGAGGGTATTGTAGCGGGTAGTATTATTATCGTCGTCTTGGCAGGCGCTAAGTCCTAGCATACACGCGGCGGAAAGGAGTAGTAGAATGTTTTTCATGGCTAGTTGGACAGTTCAATGCAAAAATTGAATTCCAACATCACCTCTTGATTAAGGCTAGATTACGAAATCACTCCCACTTCCTTGTGCTAGTACAGAAGTGGCTATAAGTGCTATATACTCATCGACGCCGCAGGATATACCAGCGTTGTTGCGTATCATGGCCTCCGGTCTAAGGGGACAACGCGTTTTTTGAGTGCTTTCAAAAGGTATTAGGGGTTTGATTGCAACCCCTAATCATTGATAATACCGATTAGAAGCAGCCTTATCCTTTTAAACCAGACTTTAGCTTACTGTATTCGCTTTCCAACTCCACTGCGTGACCGAACAAGACGTAACCCGCCTCCTGGCCAAGCTGCCACCGCTACGCGAAGAAATTGCCAAAGTAATTGTTGGGCAGCACGAGGTGTTAGACGAGGTGCTCGTCGCCTTATTAGCCGGGGCCATGCGCTCCTTGAAGGCGTGCCGGGCCTAGCCAAAACCCTGCTCGTGCGCACCTTGGCTTCCGCCACTGACTTGCCTTTCCGCCGCATTCAGTTCACGCCCGACCTGATGCCGACCGACATCCTCGGCACGGAAATTTTGGAGGAAGACCACGGCACCGGCCATCGGTCCTTCAAGTTCAACGAAGGTCCCATCTTCGCAAGCTTGGTCTTGGCCGACGAAATCAACCGGACGCCGCCCAAAACGCAGGCGGCCCTGCTCGAAGCTATGCAGGAAGGCCACGTAACCTACGCTGGCCAAGAACACGCGTTGCCCAAGCCGTTTTTCCTGCTGGCCACCCAAAACCCCATCGAGCAATCGGGTACGTACCCGCTCCCCGAAGCCCAGCTCGACCGTTTTCTACTATACATCCGCATCGGCTACCCCACCGAGCAAGAGGAACTGGCAGTACTCAGCGGCACTACCGGCACGGCACGGCCCGAAGTACGCCCCGTGCTAAGCGGCGCCGATGTGCGGCAATTGCAGCAACTGGTTCGGCAAGTGAGTTTAAGCAACGAGCTGTTGGGTTTCGTTAACCGTTTGGTTCGGGCCACGCGCCCGGCTACATCCGAGGTGAAATTTATTCGGGACTACGGGCGTTGGGGTGCCGGGCCGCGCGCCGGTCAGGCCCTGATTTTGTGCGCCAAAGCCCGCGCCTTGCTCCAAGGCCGCTTTGCTGCCACGCTCGAGGACATCCGCGCCTTGGCCCCGGCCGTTTTGCGCCACCGGGTGCTGCTCAACTTCAACGCCGAAGCCGAGAACCTAACGGCCGATGATGCTGTGCGGGAGCTGCTGAAAGGAGTTGCGGTATAGCGTTACGTCTCACGTTAAACGAAAAACGAATACGCGTAAACCCTTACTGCCAAGCAAAAACGAGCAACGAAAACCAACCCTATGCTGACGCCTGAAATACTCCATGCGCTGCACAACCTGCCGCTAGCTGCCAAACAGGCGGCGGAAGGATTTCTGCACGGCCAGCACCAAAGCCGTCGGCACGGCACGGGCATGGAATTCAGTCAGTACCGCCCCTACCAGCCCGGCGACGATCTGCGCCGCCTCGACTGGCGCTTAGCTGCCCGCTCCGACCGATACTACCTGCGCGAGTCGGAGGTGGATACCAGCCTGACGGTGCATCTGCTGCTGGATGCCACGGCCAGCATGAACCACCGCGACGACAACGGCCTGCGCAAGCTCGATTATGCGCGCCTGTTGCTGGCGGCTCTCGCCTACATAGCCACTCAGCAAGGCGACGCCGTTGGGCTCACCATTCTGCATCCGGCGGGCTTGCAGCACCTACCGCCCCGTGCCGATGCCCGCCAACTGGCCCGCCTCTACCACGCCCTCGAAACCACCGAGGCTACCGGTACTTTCCCCGATGCTGGCACGCTGGCCCCGCTTACGGCCCGCCGCCAACGTGCGCTTACCGTGTGCGTGAGTGATTTGTACGAGCAAGACTCTGAAATCGAAAGTTTGCTGAAGCGCCTGCGCACCACTTCCGGAGAGGTGCTGCTGCTGCATGTGCTGGCCCGCAACGAGTTGGAATTCACCTTTCGCGGAGCCATTACGTTCGAGGATTTGGAAACCGGGCAGCGCCTACAGCTCGACGCCGACCAACAACGCACCACGTGGCAGCAGCAGCTCCAAGCCTGGCTGGAAACCACTGCTCAGCAAGCTCGTCGCCGCGGCTTCGACTACCACCAGCTAAGCACGGCCGACCCGCTCGACCGCGCTATGCGCGAGTTTATGCGCAGAAGAATGCTCTTATCCTGATTGCCGCCTCCTTCCTACCCCAACAACCAATTCACTTTCTCTACCCAGCTGCTTTGGCTTCGTTTACCTCCTATAGCCTCCACGATGCAATGGCCGGGCTGCTGGCCCTGTTAGCGTTGGCAGTACCACTCGCTATTCACCTCTGGAATCACCGTCCGGGCCGGACGGTGCAGGTAGGGAGTGTGCGTTGGCTGGCAGCGGCAGCCAATCGGCGGCTCCGCAATCTGCGCCTCGAACAGGTGTGGCTGCTGCTGCTGCGTGCCGCGGTAGTGGTGTTGCTGGCGCTGGCCGTGGCGCAGCCGGTTTGGCTACGCAGCTTGCCGCAGCAGCCTGTGCGTGGCCACGTGCTGCTTTCGCCCGAGGTATTGCGCCCCGAGGTACTGCCCGCTTTGCGCCCCGGCATCGATTCTTTGCGCCAGCGTGGGTTTGCGCTGCGGCTGTTTGCGCCTGGCTTCCGAGCTATTTCCCCGCAAGCCTGGACTAGCCCCGATTCGTTGGTGAAGCTGTCGGCGGCGCCGGGCGCCACGGCACTGGCGGCTGGCGCGCCCTCATTATCGGGTTCGGCTACGTTGCCCGATGACTATTGGGCCCGGGCGCAGCAAGTTACCGATTCTTTCCCCGACCAGCCGTTGCGCGTCGTATCAGGAGCGACGCGCAAGCACTTTACCGGCCCGCGCCCCGTTCTGCCAGCACGGCTGACATGGCAAACGGTACCCCTTCCCGACTCGGCGGTGTGGCTAGCCGAAGCGGCCGTGGCAAAACCTGGCATGCTACGCTTAGTGGTCGGCCGCAGCACGGAAGATGCTACCACGTTTCGGGTGGTACAGCAACCAGTACCTCGCGCGGCAGCGCCTCTGAGAGTATCCGGCTTGCCAGAACTACATTACCAACCCGCACAAGCCGACCATTCCGCCACCATCGAGCAACCCAACCGCCCACCGGTGCCCGTAGCCGCTAATCCGTTGCGCGTAGTGCTCTACACCGATGCAGCGCATACCGAGTCGGCGCGCTACGTGCGGGCGGCTCTGGAAGCCGCCGCTCTTGGCTTGGCACAGCGCCTAGAAATAACTCCTGGCTCACCTACAGCGGCCTTCGCGGAAGCTACCGCGCCCGATTGGCTTTTCTGGCTGAGTGACAAGCCCGCCCCAGCAAGCTGGCAGACGCAGGTTGAGCGGGGGCCCAGCTCTGGCAAGAAGCTGCCGGCACTGGCAAGAAGGTTGAAACCGAGCTGAACCTAACCGGCCTAGCTACAGCTCCCCCCGTCGCCATCAGCCGCCTCGATACCACATTTAAAGCTAGTGTCACCACCCTAGTGGTGTGGCAAGACGGCACCGGCCGGCCGGTGCTTACCCACCAAACGCAAGGCGCGGGAGGTAGCTACCAGCTAGCCACCCGGCTGCAACCCACCTGGAGCGGCCTCCCCGACAGCCCCGCGCTGCCCGAGCTATTCTTGCAACTGTTGCGCCCCACTGCCCTACCCGATTCATACGCCGCTTCCGATGATCTGCGGCAGGTAGATGCCCGCCAGCTTTCCACATCGGTTGCCTCGACTTCGGGAACTACTGCCTCCCAACAACCATCCGCCCCCAATCCAACGCCCACAGAGAACTTGGTGCTTGAAAGCACTGATTTGCGGCCGTGGGCAGTGCTAGTGGCCCTGGTATTATTTGCAGTAGAGCGTTGGCTGGCGGCGCGGCGCACCTCGGTTACTTCCCCGTCTTCCCTATGAGTGTTGTTGCTACATCTTCCGCCCCTGGCCGCGAAATGCTGCTTGACATCAGTCAGCGTGAGGCCAACCGGCGCACTGTCGCGCTGCTGCTGCCCTTAGCCGCCGCCATACTCGCCCTTGGTGCTTGGGCTCGGCACTGGTCAGCGGGTCCGCTCGTTTTCGGCGGTGGGCTAGCGGTATTATTGCTCGGTGCGGGCTTCTGGCTGTATAAGGTGCGGCAGCCCCGGCTGCTGTCATTGGTGCAGCGCCTCGACCGGCTGCATGCCGAGCTCGAAGACAGCACTGGCCTCTTGCTGCGCGATGAACACCAAACCTCGTTCAATCTGCTAGAGCAGTTGCAGCAGCAGCGCATTGGAGCTAGGTTGGCCGCTCTTCAAGCGGAAACACCCTATTTACTACCTTTCTCGTGGCGGCCCACAGTGCTAGTTACCGCCGTTTTGCTGTTGCTGCTAGCGGCTGGTATGTGGTGGCATCGGCCTGCTGCTGCAGAGGCGCAAGCGTCGCTACCCGTGCATTTTCCGGCCGCCGAAAAACCCGCTCGGCCGGGGCAAGCGGTGGCGGCTAAACTGCTGGATACCCGCCTGCTTGTGCAACCACCTACCTACACCCGCCGCGCCAGCTTCGCTCCCACCAATCTTTCCTTTAGCTGCCCTACCGGCTCGCGGGTACGCTGGACGGTGCGAGTGAACCGAGCCACCGGAACTGCGCCCGTGCTAGAGTTAGGCTCCAAGCGAATCAGTTTTCGGAGTATAGCCAACCGGCCTACTGAATTTGTGGCCGAAGTACCGGTGACGGTTTCAACGCTATACCGCTTACGCTTCGCCGGACAAGTTTCCGATGATTACGCCCTCGATGTGGTGCCCGACCAGGCTCCTAGCCTCAAAATTCAAACGCCCAAACCATATACTCTCATCGAGTTCGGCCAAAGCTCGACGGTGCCTGTGCGCATAGATGTGCGCGACGATTACGGCCTCAGCGAAGCGCAGCTAGTAGCCACAGTAGCGCAAGGTCAAGGCGAAGCCGTGAAGTTCAAGGAAGTAGTCACCAACCTCAGCGGCCAACTGCGCGGCCAGCCCCGCCAAGCAACGCTTGCCACCAGTTTGCGTCTACCCGCCCTCGGCCTGACCTACGGCGACGAGGTGTATTTCTACGTCCGGGCCCGCGACAATGCCCGTCATCTCACCCGCTCCGACACCTACTTGGTGCAGTGGGAAGACACGACCGTGCAGGACGGCCTTACCGATATGTCGATGAGTGTGAACGTGGTGCCAGCTTACTTCCGCAGTCAGCGCCAAATCATTATTGACACTGAAAAGTTGATGGCCGAGCGCCCTAGTCTGCCCACCGCTACGTTTGCCGAGCGCGCCAACAACCTAGGCTTCGACCAGAAGATGTTACGGTTGCGCTACGGCAAGTTTTTGGGGGAAGAGTCGGAAAGCGGGTCGGCCCCTCAACCGCCCGCAAGCGCCGATACTAGCCACGAAGAACACGCCGGTGAGAAAGGCACAGAAGCTGGCCACAGCGCCGATGACGGCCATGACCACGCCGCCGAATCACCAGCCGGCGGCGAAGCCGCCAACAGTACTACCGCACTAATGGAGCCCTACATGCACCGCCATGACGACGCCGAAACCGCCGATTTTCTGGAACCGGCCGTGAAGGCCAAGCTCCGCAGCGTCCTGAACCAGATGTGGGAAGCGGAATTGCGCCTGCGCCTGGCCAAGCCCGCGGAGGCTCGTCCTTATGAATACCGGGCATTACGCTTACTCAAGCAGGTGCAGCAGCAAACCCGCGCCTACGTCCGCAAGTCAGGCTTCGAGCCACCCGTGCTGCCCGAAGCCACCGCCCGCCTTTCCGGCGACTTGGCCGGGGCCGCCACACCGCGCCTGCAACAACAAACTACCCGCCCGGCTACGCAGCCCGAAATTCGGGAAGCGCTACGCTTGCTGGCGGCCTTACGCGCCGGCCAAGCCCCGCGCCCTGCCGATGCGGTGGTTCTGGAACGCGCGGGTCAAGCCGTAGCACAAGCAGCCCTGCAACACCCCGGTGCGTATTTGACCGCCGTACGCGCCCTACGCCAGTTGTCCGCCAATGCCCGTGCCAGCCGCGCAGCCTGTGTTACATGCTTCACGCCCGCCGAATCGGCCCTCACGGCTCTGCTTCCAATGCCTCCAGCAACTCCTATTCGCACGAGCAGTGGTAGTCGCTTAAGTCAGCGCTATTTCCAAAATCTGAACTCTCGCTAGCAACCTATCCTGACGACTAGTACATCCCAAATGCTAGTCGGTCGATTGAGTTCTTGATGTCAACCCCAGTCATGTCTGATCAGCTCATATATTACGTCTTGCTCGTTGGGTGCCTGCTGCTAGCCGTGGGCGTGTCGGTGGCCGCATGGCGCCGGCCCGACACCCGGCGGCGCGCCGCCCGGCTACTGGCGGGTTTGCTGGCCGTGGCAGGGTTGTGGCTAATGGCATACCCGCCGCAACGCACCGTGGCCGAACCACAAGCCGAAGCTATTCTACTCACCGAGGGCTACCAACCCGATACGCTGCGCGCTTTGCTTGGCCGCTTCGGTGCCCGCACCCGCGTGTGGCGCTTCGCCTTAGGCAACTCACAGTCAACTTCCAGCGACACGTCCACCGTGACGAGCCTGACCACCCTGCGTGAGCAAATGCCCACGCTGCGCCGCTTGCACCTGTTGGGGCGCGGACTACCCGCGGCGGCGCTGCCGGCGCTCGGTTCGGTGCGCTTGGTGCAATATGGTTCAACTCCTTACTCTGGCTTCCGAAACACCCATTGGAACCGCACTCTAGAGCTAGGACAACCGCTGCTGCTAGAAGGCTATTTCGCGTCTTCAGCCACCGACAAGCCGGGCCCAACGTGGGTGCGCTTACAAGTGGCCGGTGCCGCCCGCGACTCGGTGCGGTTGCCTGCCGGGCAGGGCGCTTTCCGACTGCGCTACGTTCCTAAAACAGCCGGGCGACTGGTGGCCACTGTATCAGCGGGGCCTAGCCACCAGTTGCAGGCAAAAGAACCCGTGCCGGTGGAAGTAGTACCGCCGCGTCCTTTGCGCGTGTTGCTATTGGCTGTCACGCCTTCCTTTGAGCTCAAGTTTCTGAAAAACCACTTAGCGGCTCGGCAGCACGCCGTAGCGTGGCGGGCGGGCATCAGTCGCGGCCTCACCCAAACCGAGTTCAGCAACCAGCCCACCACCGACCTAAGCCGGCTTACTTCCGCGCTGCTCGCCCGCTACGATGTGGTGGTTATGGAAGCCAGTGTGCTAGCCGCGTTGCCCGCCGCCGAAGCCCAAACGCTACGGGCTGCGCAGCGCACGGCTGGCCTCGGAATCGTGGTATTAGCTGAAGCTGCGGCTTTGCCAGCTGCCGTGCCGGGTCGAGCAGAAATGCGCTTGGTTGTGCAGAACAGCTCCCTCAACCGCCCTCAGCGCCTCAACTGGCCTGATGCTCCCGCGGCTACTGCGCTTGTTCCGGGTACTCTTACGCTAGCCGGAGCCGCGCAGCCTTTAGTAACGTTAGCTAGTTCGGGGGCCGCGGTGGTAGCCAGCCAGCGCATCGGCCTAGGCAACGTAATTATATCTACCCTGCCCGAAACGTATCCTTGGCTGCTACAGAACGCTCCAACTATTTATGAAAGCTATTGGAGCCGGTTGTTAAGCGCTGCGGCTCGCCCCGTTGCTTCTACTACTCGCTGGACGTTGGTCGACCCGTGGCCTCGGCCGCAGTTGCCGCTGCCATTGCGGCTGGCGGGCTCCTTTCCTACGCAGCAGCCTTTGGTTGCCGGACCCACCAACGCGCCGTTGGCTCGATTGTCGCTTCAGCAGGACCCTACGCTGCCGGAATGGAGCACCGCCACGTATTGGCCTACCGCATCAGGGTGGCATCAGCTTCAGCTTTCAGGCCAGCCAACGCAGTGGTTTTATGTGTTTGCTGCTTCCGATTGGCAAGGCCCTGAAGCGCAGCGGCGCGCTCAAAGCGCTATTCCGTGGCTCGCTTCGACAGCAACCCCCTCCCGGCCTTGGAACGCACCGAACCGTGGCCCATCGGGTGGTTCTTTGGGCTGTTTGTAGTGGCAGCGGGTTTCTTATGGCTAGAAGAAAAGCTATAGCCCCGTAGCATTTCTTTGGTTCCGGCTCCAAACCAGGTAATCAATCCTTACACAAGCTAATAGCGAATATCAGGGTGGCCACCTAAGCACGGATAGGTGTCTTCGGCAAGACTAATATGGTACCCGCTCACAAGCAAGGCTTCCGCCGGAAAAGCGACTTGCACCTCCGAATTGTTAGCTAGCAAACCCTCCTCCGTTAGCTGCAGCTTTTTACTACGCTTTCCCGCTTTAGGGTGCTTACTAACTGGTCTGCCAGACATGCTGAAAGGATATATAAAGAAGCTTAATGTGGCGCTGAAGCACAACAGTTGCAATAGTGCAGAGAAAACCCCTACTTTTTACTATTCAATGATTTATTTTACCCGTATAGGGAAGCTCGACAGTTTTTTTCAGATGACAACTGCCGAGCAGACACAAGTAACTTGAATTAATAAGGCCCGAACTCAGAGGAATTCGGGCCTTATAATCTATTATCTATCAATTCCTTGACAGGTAGCTGTCTTTATTTGGTAGCAGCAGAGTCGGCAGTTGCAGGAGCAGCCATTGCTGAAGAGTCACCAGCCATAGCAGACGAATCGGCAGTAGCAGGAGCCGTAGTTTCGGTGGTAGTCGTAGTTTCGGCACCAGCACCTTCGGTAGCAGGCTTCGACTCGCAAGAGGCAAGGGCGACAGCGAAAAACAGAGCGGATACTTTCAGCAGGTTGTTCATTTGGTTGTAGGTTTGAAAAATTTTGTCTGAAAAACACGCTTAATACTCGACAATTAGAAAGGTAACCCAACAGTAAAATTTGTTTTTCAAACGGGTTACCGCGCATCCTTCATTGTATTAACAACTAAAGTGAATGGCGAAGGCCACTGCTTCTTATTCTTACACCGACGACGAGTTTGTAGCGGCTATCCGCTGCGGCGACGACCGGGCCCTGGCGCAACTCTACCGGCTGCACCTCCCCATGATTTCGCACTACGTGCTGCAAAACAGCGGCACCGAAGACGAAGCCAAGGATGTGTATCAGGAAGGGATAATGGTATTCTATGAAAAGGTACGCGACGGTTCTCTTGAGCTTAGCTGCCAGATCAAGACCTACCTCTACGCCGTGTGCCGCCGGCTGTGGCTCAAGCGGCTCACCGAAAAAACCCGCTTCGGCGGCCAACTCGATGACCACGAACCCTACCTCGAAACCGGTGCGGAAGCAGACCTGATAGAGGCGGAAGAGCGGGACCGGCGTTTTGCAACAATGAGCGAAGCCTTGGACCTAATTGGCGAACCTTGTCGTTCACTTTTGGAAGGTTTTTACCTGCTCGATAAGTCGATGCAGCAACTCACGGCTGAGTTTGGCTACACCAACGCCGACAACGCCAAAAATCAGAAATACAAGTGCCTGGTACGATTGAAGAAGCTGTTTTTCACGAACTATCAGGAGTCGGAATCTTAGAAGAAGTGTAAGGAGAGACTAGTGAATCAAGCGTTTTGCGGCACTATTCTTTCCTGTAAGACCTACTAATACCTGCGGACCTCAACCACCCGCGCTAATGCTATGATGACGGAAGCAGACTATTACGCTTTATTTGACGCCTACCGACAGGGTGAACTGGAAATTCCGGCCCGCCTGAATCTGGAGCGCCGCCTTGCCGCCGATCCGGTACTGGCACAGCGCTTCGCCGAATTCGAAGATGTAACGAGCACATTGAGCGGCTACGGCCACCGCCTGAACACCCGGCGCAAACTGCGCGCCATTCAAGCCGAAATTGACGCTGAGCAGGCCGTGAAACTCCACACCGATGAGGAGGTGTTCGAAACTGGCCGCCCGAACATGCCGATGCTGCACATTTCGCGCACCGAGCAAAAGTTGCGCGAGTTTTGGCAGGGCCACCGGGCTACCATGATGGTAGCGGCGTCGGTGGCGGTGATGGCCGTGTTTACCACCTTGCTCGGTATCGAGTGGTGGCGGGCTTCGCAGAAGCCTTCCTTGTACGGCTACACTGTGCTGCGCCGCGAAGTGGAACGCATCAAGCGTACGCAACGGGCCATGAACCGCGCCATGCAAGGCCAGGGCGACACGCCCGAAGCCGCCAGGGAAGGTAAATTCAGCGGGACGGGCTTTGCTCTCACCGCTGATGGCTACCTCGTAACTAGCTACCATGTTATTCAGGGTGCCGACTCGCTGCTCATCGAAGGCCGCGACCAGCAACGATACCGCGCCGAGCCCGTGTTTACCGACGTAGCCCACGATTTGGCTATTCTGCGCATCAAGGACAAGTCTTTCCGCAGCTTCGGCCGCCTGCCTTATTCGTTTAAGCGCGGCACCGCCGACCTCGGCGAGAAAGTATACACGCTCGGCTATCCACGCGAAGACCTCGTTTTCAACGATGGTTCGCTGAGCGCCCGCTCGGGCTTCGAAGGTGATTCAGCTTTCTACCAAATCAGCATTCCCGTAAACCCTGGCAACTCCGGCGGTCCGCTGCTCGACGAGCGGGGCAACCTAATTGGCGTAATCAGCGGCCGGCAGATGGACGTGCAAAGCGCCGCTTTTGCCACCAAATCGTCGTACCTGATGCGCTTGGTCGATTCGTTGTCGGCGGCTGGGGCCGGGCATCCTTACACACTTCCGCGCGGCAACCAGTTGGCTGGCAATTCACGCCCGAACCAGATTCGTAAGCTCCAAGACTACGTGTTCGTGGTGAAGGTCTATGAATAAGTGAAAGGGTAGCTTAAGTCCTTCACCTACTCTACCATTTGCTCTTACAAAGCCTTGTCGTTTTTCGGCGAGGTTTTTTTGTTGTGCCAGACCCCTGCTGCTTGCTCAATTAAAACGGGTTACTGCTTTGTGTGCAGCGGTTTGGACGTTGAAAAGAATTGTTTATTGAACTTTCACTATTTTAATAAGTCATTAGACTACAGCTTGCTACTGGTCTCAGCAATGCTTTACTTCTAACCCCTTTTCTGTCCTTCCCTACCACTCTCACCCAAGTGCCTATGAACCGTAGAGCTTTCCTCAGCAAACCGGCCACCACCCTAGCAGCCCCGGTAGCGGCGGCGCTAGCGCATCCGGCCATAGGCTCCGATGATCCGCCCGGCGACGACGAAATCATCAGCCGCTTCGCCAATACCAGCTTGCCCACTGAGCCGCGCTCTTTGGCTGGCATTGCGCCTTACTCCGGCCCTTGGGAATATGCGCAAGCAGCTCACTTATTGCGCCGTTGCCTGTTTGGGCCCACCCGTGCGGAAATCAATACGGCCGCCAGCCAGACGCTGACAGAAGTGATGGATAGGTTGCTTACGACTCCGGCTGCCCCTGCCCCGCCGCTCAATGTGTCGGCTACCGATACCAGTGTACCGCAAGGCCAGACCTGGGTGACGGAGCCCTTCAACCAAACCTTCGAGGGGCCCCGACGGTCGTCGTTGCGGGCGTGGTGGATGGGGCAATTGCTGGGGCAGGACACCTCGCTGAGCGAGAAAATGACCTTGTTTTGGCACAACCATTTCGTGATTGAGCTCGGCGACATCAACGACGCGCGCTACGGCTACCACTATTGCGCGCTGCTTCGGCAACATGCGCTTGGCAACATCAAGCAATTGACCGAGGAAGTGACCGTTGCCCCGGCTATGCTACGCTACCTCAACGGCAACCAAAGCACAGCCAATGCTCCCAACGAAAACTATGGCCGCGAGCTGCTGGAACTGTTCACAGTGGGTAAAGGCCCACTAATTGGCCCCGGCAACTACACCAACTACACCGAAGCCGACGTGCAAGCCGCCGCCAAGGTGCTCACTGGCTGGCGCGACAATACGACTACCATTGCCGGTTACTACACCGCTTCGCGCCACAACACCACGACCAAGCAGTTTAGCGGGGCCTTCCAAAACGCCACCATTGCCAACCTCGGCGACCAGGAATACAAGGCGCTGATTGCCTTGATTTTTGCGCAGCAGGAAACCGCCAAGTTTTTGTGCCGCAAGCTCTACCGTTGGTTTGTGTACTACGTCATTGATGCTACCACCGAAGCAGAAGTAATTGAGCCGTTGGCGCGGCTGCTCGTTGCCAACAACTACAACGTAGCCCCCGTGCTGCGAGCCTTGCTGTCGAGCGAGCATTTCTTTGATGCCGTGAATATGGGCTGCGTAATTAAGAGCCCGCTGGACTTTACGGTAGGCACGTGTCGGCAATTGCAGATGGTATTTCCGGCGGCCAGCAACCTGACGGCGCAATACGGCATGTGGGACTACCTCAACAGCACCACCAACGTGCAGCAGCAGTACCTCGGCGACCCGCCGAACGTAGCGGGCTGGCCTGCTTACTGGCAAACCCCACAGTATTACGAAATGTGGATCAACGCCGTAACGCTGCCCCGCCGCAACCAGCTTACCGACTTGTTCATTAGTACCAACGGCTATACCCGCAACGGCGCCAACATCAAGATCAACGTCATCGACTTGGTGCTTTCGTTGCCGCCCGCTACCGCCGCCGACCCCAACTTGCTGATTGCAGAACTAGCCCAACTACTGTTTCCTATTTCCCTTACGGCTAACCAGCTCACGTATCTCAATGACACGCTGCTACCCGGCCTGCCCGATTTTGAGTGGACCGTGGAGTGGCAGCAATACCTGGCCGCGCCGACCAACGCCACCCGCAGAACAGCCGTCGAAACCAAGCTTCGGTCGTTGCTGCGCACCATGATGGGACTGGCTGAATATCATCTTAGCTGAAGAGTAACTGAGCATCTGAGTAAGTGAGCGGCGCCGTTGAAAAGCCCTGCTCCGCTACTCAGCCTCTTTCTACTCGGTTACTCTCTCACTCAGTTACTTGACGAAGTATGAAACGCAGACATTTCCTTCAAACTACCGCCGCTGCCACGGTATTGCCTACGCTACTTGGGGGCTTGCCTATTGGGGCCTACGGCTTCTCGCCGGAGCTATTCGACATAACAGGTGGGGCCACGCAAACCGACCGGGTGTTGGTGCTTATTCAGCTAAACGGCGGCAACGACGGGCTGAACATGATTATCCCCACCGACCAGTATTCGGCGCTGATGAACGCGCGGGCCGATATTGCCATTCCGCAAAACCAGGTGCTGCCGCTTAGTGTCAACACGGGTATTCACCCGGCCATGGCCGGCATAAAAAACCTGTACGAGAACGGCCAGATTGGGGTGGTGCAAGCCGTAGGCTACCCCAATGCCAACTACTCGCACTTCCGGGCCACCGACATCTGGACCTCGGGCTCCGATTCCAATGTGACCATCACTTCGGGTTGGGCCGGGCGCTACCTCAACGGCGAATATGCCGACTACCCCACTGGCTACCCCAGCACCGCCAACCCCGACCCGTTGGCTATCAGTATCGGGTCGGTGGTGAGCAACTGCGTGCAGGGTCCGAGCGTGAACATGGGCATGGCCATTGCCAGCACTTCGTCGTTCTACCAGTTGCTTTCGGGCGGCGTGGATGCTGCCCCGAACACGCCAGCCGGCCACGAGCTGACTTTTATTCGGCAGGTAATAGCCCAGACCCAGGTATATACCACGGCCATCCAAACGGCAGCTCGGCGAGCTACCAACCTCTCGCCCCTCTACCCTACTGCGGGTCAAAACTCACTGGCCGACCAGCTCAAGATTGTGGCGCAGTTGGTGGCGGGCGGCCTGCAAACGCGCATCTATGTCTGCAATCTGGGCGGCTTCGATACGCACTCGGCGCAGGTGCCGACAACGGGCAGCACCACGACCGGCACGCACGCCACGCTGCTCGGCAAGATTTCGCAGGCTCTAGAAGCTTTCCAAGACGATTTGCGCCGCCTGAACGTGCATGACCGAGTGGTGGGCATGACGTTCTCGGAGTTCGGGCGCCGCATCAAAGCCAACTCCTCGAAAGGCACCGACCACGGCGCGGCGGCTCCGCTCATTGTGTTCGGCACGAGCGTCAACCCGGTGTTGCACGGCACCAACCCCGTGCTACCCGCCAACGCCGGCGTCAACGACCAAGTGCCCATGCAGTTCGACTTCCGGGCCATTTACGCCAGCATTCTAAAAGACTGGTTCAAGGTCTCGCAAACGACGATCAACGAGCTGCTACCATCCTCCACCATTCCCTTCCCTTACGTGCCAGTCATTCGGCCAGCGGTGGTGAACGGCACCGCCTCGGCCGCCGCTACCAACGTGGCGAACTTCAGCGTGTATCCTAACCCTGTTCGGGAGCGGGCCACGGTGGAATTTACGGGAGAAGGCGGCCACGTGCAGGTGCTGCTCTACGATGCGCTTGGCCGCGAAGCAGTCCGGCTTGTAGACCGAGTTCTGCCCCGCGGGCCGCACAAGATTCCGCTCGACGTCTCGCAGCTTGCGGCAGGTTCTTACTACTGCCATGTGCAGGAAGGGCAGCGCGTTAGCTCGCGGCTAGTAGTGGTGCAGTAACCAGCTTTACTGTCGAGCTTTGCACCACCTAAATCTTGCAAATACGCTCTATTCAGAAGGGTTTTTCAGGTCGGACGTTGGTTGAATTTCAACGTGTTCAACCTAGTCGAGCTTGATTTTTCTTTATTCTTTCCCTTAAAAATCCTGGCATTGAGGCAGCCCGAAGCTGGCTTTTTGCGTACACGCCCTCCAGTGGCTAAGCCACTTGCAGTGCTCACTCGTACAACCGCTACCACAACGCCCCAAATGGAACAGTTACAGAAAAAAATCGACCCAATCGCACCAGAAGATATTTCTCGCACGCTGGAAAGCGCTTACCATGTCATCTTCCAGGGCGACCACGACAAAATTGACGACTTACTGCGTCACGGCGGCACGCTGATTCGCAAAGCCGCTCAGCGCTTCACTACCACTCAGCTGATTCTAGGTATTGCTGGTGTTGCGGCGGCGGCAGTAGTCGTAATAGCTCGGATCGAGAGCCAGGACAACGATACTGAAGGTGAAGGCGAAGCACACGACGTATCAAACACAGATACCGAAGACAAGTCGAAGGCCAAAGCCACTAAAGCGCCGAACCCAACTCCAGCCGCATAACTTGCGACAATACTACATGAAAAAGCCCTATCCGAACAGTTCGGGTAGGGCTTTTTGTTGTTGGTTTTATTCGGCAGGTTTTCTTGGCGTCACGCAAGCCTAAGCCGCCTCCAGTATACTGACATCGTTGTTAGCGGGCGAGTTTACGCGGGTTGTGATGATGTACTCGCGCATGAGGTCGGCCGGGTACGGCTGCAACAGCGCCTGGTGGTCGGCTAGGCTGACGGCATCATCCAACCAAGCTAGCTCGGCGTCGCGGCCTTGCAGCATAACGGGCATGCGGTTGTGGATGGGGGCCATCAACTCGTTGGGGTCGGTGGTGATGATGGTGAACGTGGGACGCACTTCGCCGGTGGCCTTATCAACCCACTCATCCCAAAGGCCCGCAAAGGCAAAAGGCTCTTCATTGCGCAGCAGAATGCGGTGCGGCACCTTACCTTGCGCCGTTACCTGCCATTCGTAGAAGCTGTCGGCGGGCACGAGGCAGCGGCGGCGCTGCAGCAGTTGCCGAAACGACGGCTTTTCAGGTAGGGTCTCGGCCCGAGCGTTGATAGGTTTAGGAGCCGCTTTCAGGTCCTTCACCCAACCCGGAATCAGGCCCCACTGCAAAAGCTGAATTTGGCCCGGCTCGGTGTTAAGGATTACCGGCAGGCGCTGCGATGGAGCGGCATTGTAATTGGGGTCAGCTTCCGCTTTGAAAGAGGCATCGAAGCGTTTTTCGAGAACTGGTTTTGGAGCAAGGGTGGTGTAGCGGCCGCACATAAGAGAGTTGGGAAAGAGTGGAACAGCGCATCAGATAAGATATCTATTCATAACGCTCGAGGCGGAACGAGGGTTCTTTAGGAGTGGCTATATACTCGTATTGGGTGCACCCCACCCCCGGCCCCTCCCCTCCGGGAGAGGGGTACCAGACGGCTGTAGCTCTAGAACGCATCCCTCTCCCGGAGGGGAGGGGCCGGGGGTGGGGTACAACCACTGCTTCCAATTCAAAACCGTTTCGGGTAGAGAGCTAGTTACTTCTACCGCAGACACTATTTCCCACAACTCATCATGTCCGGTCCTCCCCAAAAACCTGAACTTCCTGCGTGGGTATTTCTGATGCTGCGTTTAGCGTCGGTGGCATTGGTAGCGGCGGTGGCCTGGTTTGTTGTCAGGTGTTCCTAGCTGATTGTCAGGGCCTCTGCTTGCGCAATATGCTTTTGTTAGCGGAGTGCTGGCTGGTACTTGCTGTAGCTCGGCCATAACCCAGGGTGCAGAATCCGCGCTACACTGAGCCTCACCCATTGCTCCTCTCCCATGGCAACTTCCAAGCTGCGCGGCAACGACCTGCGCAAAATCGGTTATCCCGAAGGCCGGGCTATCAACCTAGCCCTGGACATTCTGGAAGACCGACAACTCAAGAAGTTAGACAAAGGCAGCGCCTTGGCTACTCTTCAAAAAATAAAGGAAGACCCCTACGCTTACCTCCGCGACTCGCTGTGGCGGGAATTGGCCAAGGAGTTTGTGCCCGACCCTAGCCGCGACGTCAGTCTGAACCCGGAAATAAAAGACTACCGCCGCTACGGCGACGCCTTCATCGAGGACGGTGCCCGCAAGCAGATGGACACTGCTATGAAGCTGCCCGTAACCCTCGATGGTGCTCTCATGCCCGATGCGCACCAAGGCTATGGCCTGCCCATTGGGGGCGTGCTAGCCGTCGATAATGCTGTGATACCCTACGGCGTAGGTATGGATATCGGCTGCCGCATGGCCTTGTCGGTGTTTGATTTGCCGGCGCACTATCTGGAGCAGCGCACGCAGGAGCTGAAAAAGCTGCTGCACAACCACACGCGTTTCGGCAACAAAGAAGTGTTTAAGAACCCAGCCAACGACCCGGTGCTAGATCGGCCGGAATTCAAGGAAATACCGGTGGTGAAGGGCAAGCGCGAAGCCGCCATCAACCAGCTAGGCTCCTCTGGGTCGGGCAACCATTTTGTGGAGTGGGGCATAGTGGACATTACCATCGAAGACAACGACCTGGACCTACCACTCGGCAAGTATATGGGGCTGCTCTCACACAGCGGGTCGCGGGGGCTAGGGGCCGCCATTGCACAGCATTACACCAAAATAGCCATGAGCAAGTGCCCACTACCGCCCGAGGCGCGCTACTTGGCTTGGCTGGGCCTCGATAGCCAGGAAGGACAGGAATACTGGCGCGCCATGAATCTGGCTGGCGACTACGCTTCCGCCTGTCACCACGATATTCACCGGCGCCTAAGCTTGGCCTTGGGGGCAAAGCCGGTAGCAAAGGTGGAAAACCATCACAACTTCGCTTGGAAAGAGACCCTACCCGATGGCCGCGAAGCTATTGTACACCGCAAAGGCGCCACGCCGGCCGGCCAAGGTGTACTCGGCGTGATTCCGGGGTCTATGACGGCACCCGGGTTTATTGTGCGGGGCCGGGGCGAGCGGGATTCCATTCAGTCGGCTTCGCACGGGGCCGGGCGTAGAATGTCGCGCACGCAAGCCAAGCAGAACATATCGGAGGGCGACCTTCGCCGCCACCTCCGCGACCAAGGCATCGAACTCATTGGCGGCGGCCTAGATGAAGCACCGATGGCCTACAAAGACATTCATCAGGTAATGGCTCACCAGCGCGATTTGGTGAATGTGCTAGGCTCGTTCACGCCCCGCATCGTGCGTATGGACGCCGGCGGTGGCAGCAAAAGCAGGTACGGCGGCGAATAATTGGCTACTGCCAGGGCCTCTGCTATTGCGCAATGGAAGCAACGAGCTTGGTGTCGGCCCACTGCCAGGCCGCGTCTAGCTCACGCTTGGTTTGCTTCGCTTTACTGGTGTCGCCGGCACCCAGATACGCCTGATACAAGCCCGACAAGGCCCAGCCGTTGTGCGGCAGCCGCTTTAAGTCCTGCTGATAGACGTCGATAGCTTCATTATATTTCTTGGCAGCAAGCAAAACGGCTCCTAGCTGATGGCGCACCGAGAAAAACCAATCTGGCGGCTCGTTGTACTTGAGCTGATCTTCTAAAATCACGGCTTCCCGCAGTACTGCAATGCTCCGCGCGTCATTTCCTTCCTGATGCAGAATGGCGCCTTCTAGTTCGCGCTGCGCAATTTCTGTTAGGGCGCGCATAGAATTGATGCCAAAGAGAATGGCTTTCAAGGTGGTGTCTTGGCCAACCACACGCAGTTTAGCTAACTCCCGCTTTGCCTGAGTGATGTTGTGCTTGCCCACCCAAGCCATGCCGCGAGCGTAATGCCGGATAGCGCGCGGATAAACCAAAGTGGTATCGAAGTTCTGCATAGCCAGTACGTCATCCCAGCGACCAAATTTCACGGCCACATTGTAGGGTGTGGTATAAAAATGCTGAAGCGACGGCCCTATCATGGGGTCTTTCATGAGCGGCTTGCTGACATAGGCTGCTAGTTTGGCAGCGCCCTGCAGTGCCAGTTGGCGGTTGCCTTCCAACGTGGCCGTGGCTGTTAGAAAATGGTAGTTGTGCGGGTGGTAGGCTAGCGGATACGCGCCCTGCGCATGGCAGGCGGCGGTGTAGCTGCTATCAGCCTGGAGGGCTTCCAGATTAGCCAGCGTGCCTTGGTGGTAGGCCCCGGTCCGGATGTAGGTGTGGGAAGGCATGTGTAGCAAATGCCCCGCGCCCGGCACTAGGTTGGTTAGTAACTGTGCGCTATTGTTGGCTGCTTCGGGATGAGCGGAAGCCTCGGTGGCATGAATGTAAAAATGGTTGGCGCCTGCATGGTTTGGCGTACGCTGCAGTACCTGCTCCAGCGTTTTCACTATTTCAGCTGTCCAGGGCTGCGGGTCGCCATTTTTCTGCCAGATGTCCCAGGGGTGCAGGTCCATCAGGGCCTCGGCGTACAGTGCCCCGATGTCGGGGTCGGCAGGAAATTGCTGGTGTACGTTTTTCAGAGCTGCAGCATAGGCTTGGTCGAACTTCGACCGATCAGCAACCGGTGCGGGCGGATAACGCTCAGCCAGAGCCGCAATTAGCGCCCGCTCTTTAGGCGTGGCATGAACGGCTAGGCGCCGGGCTTGCTGCACTGCTTTGTAGGCCCGGGCAAAATTGTCGGGCTCCATACCCGCGTTGTAGTTTGGACCCAGCACATAGCTGTAGCCCCAGTAGCCCATAGCGCAGGTTGAATCTTGCCGCGTGACTTCGTAAAACGAACGGGCAGCTTCGGCATGGTTGAATCCGTAGGCCAGCATCATCCCCTGCCTGAAGTAAGCTATGGCGTCGGGGCTCTTAGAAGAAACAGAAAAGGTAATGCCCGCCAGGCCCGGCAGCATGGGCGCTTTTTTTCCCGAAGCGTACCACGCCGTGTCCGCTACCACGGGTGCTGCACACATAGTAACACTTTGGAGCGGCGACGCTAGCGCCAAAGCCTGCCTATTACTCTGTTTTTTGGTGGAACAGGCACCAAGCCACCCCAACAGTAGTAAGCAGATGCACTTGCAATGCCATTCCATAACACTACCATCTGAGACGATGAAACATAATTTAGCACCTGCAGCACCATCTGCGGTGCAAGCCTTGCGGTTATTCTCTTTGCTACTACCCCTCCTACCACACCCACCATTGAAGACGAGCGACTACAGGAAGCTTATAATATAGTTAATAATTAATATATAAATCTGCAACACTCCCCGCTAGGTAGTTGAGTACTGGCTACAAGGCCACGACGCGCAGCCAGTAGCTTAGCCTTCCGCGCTAAACTCAGGTGCCGGTGCAGCTCCTAGCAATTGTTGTAGCTGCCGAGCATTCACTACACCGGCTCCACCAATACCATTGTTGAAGTACACATAGGCTTCCTTTAGGCTCGGTTCCGCTTGAATATCATGCGCTACCCGCACCAGAAATTCCTCGCTGTAGGCTGATGTGTACAGCACGGGTACGCCGTGAAAGCGGTAGTACAGCTGCGGCGTGTTCACTACTACTTCGTCGGGCAATGCGGCGGGGTAGCTCTGCCCCACGAAGCTGATGCCGTGCCGCCCCAGTTCGCGCATAATCTCGCCTTCCCACCAGCTCGGATGCCGAAATTCGAGCACGTTGTGAAAACTAGGGTCGAGGTGCTCCAGAATGCGGCCAAGCAGCTCCTCGGTGTACGCGGCTTTGGGTGGCAACTGAAACAAGATGGGGCCAAGCTTCTCGCGCAAACCTTCTCGCACTACGCCGTAAAAATCAGCTAAGACGGGAGCTGATTCGGTATTGAATTTCTTGTAATGTGTGACGATGCGCGGGGCTTTCACAGCAAAGCGGAAGTCGGCGGGGCTTTGTGCGTACCACGTCTCGAACACCTTCAGCTCCGGCATGCGGTAGAAAGTCACGTTCACTTCCAGCGTGTTGAACTGGGTGCAGTAGTAGGCAAACCACTTGCGCGGCGGCAACCCCTCGGGGTACAGGATGCCTTTCCAGTCGCGGTAAGAAAAGCCGGAACAACCAATGTAGAGAGCAGCGGACATAGCAGAAGAATGTGTGTGCTCTTACGCAAATCCGGCCGTTCGGTCACCGAAAGCTTCACCCTATTCTCGTTGGCTGCTATATGCCATTAACAATTTGAACCCATCTGCCCAAATCCATAGGGCATGGTAGCCACAGCGCGCCACATTATTCCTGTGTCAGAGAATAAGTTACCTGTTTATCAGTATATTATATATACAATCTTCCCATCCACCCTAAACCCCTACAGCTATGAACGACCAAACTGCCCTTATTACCGGTGCTTCCAGTGGCATTGGCTTCGAGCTGGCCCGCTGCTTCGCCCGCGACGATTATCGGGTTGTGCTTGTTGCCCGCCACCTCGACGAGTTGAAGGAAGCGGCCCGCCTGCTTCACCAGGAGTTTAGAGGGGTTGATATCGTGCTGCTGCCCTTCGACCTTAGCCGCCCCGAATCGGCCGACCAGATTTATGCGGAAACCACCCAGCGAGGCTTCCAAATTGATGCACTGGTCAACGACGCCGGGTTTGGTGAAACCGGCTACTTCACGGATACCGACATGCAAACCGAACTCGACATGATTCAAGTGAATGCGGCTTCGCTCGTTCACTTGACCAAGCTGTATTTGCGCGACATGGTGGCACGCAACTCGGGCCGCATTTTGCAGCTTGGCTCTATTGCCTCGTTTTCGCCTAGCCCTTGCCAAGCAGTTTATGCCGCTACCAAGGCCTTCGTCCTCAGCTTCACCGAAGCGGTGCAGCACGAGCTAAAGCAACAGAAGTCGGCCGTAACGATGACCATACTTTGCCCGCCGCCTACCGATACCAACTTCTTCCACGTCGCGCACGCCGAAAATACCCGCGCGGCTCAACACCCCGCCTCCGCTCGCACCATAGCTGAAGAAGGCTACGACGAGTTCATGGAAGGCGCGGCCCGCTCGCTGCCCACCATTGGCGCAAAACTCAACTTCTTCTCCAGCTTGGTTCTCCCCGATTCCATGCTGGCTACCCTCATGAACACGCAGCTACACGCAAGCCAGAAATAAGCAACTCTCTAGGCACAACGACAACCAACGCCTCCAAACTGCGGCTTGGAGGCGTTGTTGCGTCTACTTCATGCAGTCGGTATAGCTATTCCGTGCCCTACTTCGCCTAGGAGCGAGTCAAGCCTAGGCGTTCCACAGTTTCGCCTTCAAAGTCGAACTGAATAAGTATGGCGGGCTCCTCCCCAACCACCCAACCGTCGTGGCCGGGCGCAATGGCGACCACCTGCGGCGCCACGTATTCCTCCAAGGCACCATCGGCGTATTCGATGGTAAGGCGGCCTGCGGCCAGAAATCCTACGTGGGCGTGCTGGCACAGCTCAGTGCCAATCACCGGCTTTATGTCCTTCGACCACCGAAACCCGACCGGGTACACCACCCGCTTGACGCGCGAGTTGCCGGTACGCACTACATCAACTTGCACACCGCCAATTTCGCGGCGCGTGGCATCCTTCAGCGGACCTAAGAGGGTATCGGTATTCATAGTTACAGGCAGGAATAAGAGAGACAAAGAGGTAGAACCTGTCTGAATATAGCTAATCTGTGGCTACAATTCTGTGTTCCCTCCTACCCTCGGCTTACTGCTCATCGCTGAACTAGAGTTATCTAGTAGAAGTCCTGCAAAAACCAGGGATACTTTATCACGAGCTGCATCGCTCCTGCTTTCCATGTATCTGGCAAGTAGGCTATCTGTTGCATTGGCGCTACTCTTCTCCCGGCTTGTTTTCTGTTGTTGTAGCCTGCTACCGTCTTAACTGCCCTAGCAAGCAGGTTGCGAAGAATTCGCTGGTATTGCAGTAAGCGTGTAGATACCTAAAGTATATAGGAGTGACTAGGTTATCTCGTTCCATATATTAACTTTGAAAAACAAAGTACTTTTATATTACGCTTTAAGTTAAGCTCCTAGTCACTGCACCCATTCCGCATGGCATCTATGAATACCGTGGAAAAGAGAAAGGATAGAAGGAGCCGCAAGCGCCGAATAGGGCTAAGCATTGCGGTTGTTTTTGCCGTTGCGGCAGCGTTTGTGCTTCCTAGGTGGAAGACGGCAATCGATAATGGGGGAATGCTGCCGCGGGAGCCGTTCCGCATTGCTGGCAACCTCTATTACGTGGGCACCCGGGACGTTACGTCCTTTTTGCTCACTAGCCCCAAAGGCCATGTGCTCCTAGATGGCGGCTACCCTGGCACCGCTCCCTTGATCCTGAAGAGCATTGCCACTCTCGGCTTTCGCATCACGGACGTAAAGATCCTGCTCAACTCGCATGCGCACTTCGACCATGCAGGCGGCTTAGCGGCGTTGCAGCAGGCATCTGGAGCCCAATTATGGGTGAGCGAAGAGGATGCCGACATCGTTGCGGCGGGAGGCGCCAGCGACCGGAACATGGCTCCGGTGAATTTGCTGATATACTGCGGCCTGCTCAAATATCCGGCGCCCCGCGTGGATCATCGATTCCAAGACGGCACCAAAATCCGCCTCGGTCCTATCACCCTCACGGCTCATCTCACACCGGGCCATACGCCGGGTTGTACTACGTGGTCGTTTCCGGTACGGGATGGCAACCGGGAGTTGCTGGCGGTCAGCATCGGCAGCCTAACGTTGCCGATGCCCGCGTCGGTGTTCAACTGGAAATACGATATTGAACTTCAGAACGAATTCAAAAAAAGCTTTGCAACGCTACGCAGCCTGCCGGCCGACATCTACCTGGCCTCTCATGCGCGGGCTTTTAGTTTAAAGGACAAGTCTCTGGCCCGCACCACTGCCCAAGACCCAGTGGCACCGTTTATCGACCGGGCCGGCTACCTCCAGGACATCGACAAAGCGGAAGCACAGTTTCGGCAGATACTCCAGGAGCAGCAATAAACCCGCTTGCCGCCTGCTGAAAGCAAAGCAAACCCAAGGGCAACAACCCACCTGACTACAACGCACAAATTCAATCGAGCTATAGAATGAAAGGCGAAGTTTTAAACAACTTAGATAATCCCCGCCAGCTTGAAAAGCTATACCGGGAAAACAAGGTGGGTTTCAAAAGAGAATTCAACTTGGTTTATCCTGAAATCAAGGAAAACACAGTTGCTCAATTCTGGAATGAAAGGCTCAATTTCGAGAACGAAGGAATTTCCTGGGGCAGCAAAGACGAGTTATTATTTGTTGTAATAGCGTCATGTATTGCAGGATTCGTTGCGAAATTTCCCAAGTTCTTCGATATTAATCCAGAATATTTCTACTTAAGAAACATTGCTTTCATATTTTTCCCTTTGCTCATAGCGTACTTCAATTGGAAGCGCAAAGTGCAGACCAATAAAGTTGTACTTACCTCACTAGCCATTTTAGCTTCTATCATCTACATCAATCTATTACCCAAAAACGACAAAAGCGACACCCTGATCCTGGCCTGTATTCACTTGCCCTTGCTTTTATGGGCTATTTTAGGTTTCTCATACATAGGTGGCAACCTAGCCAGTCCTCAAAGACGTCTGGATTTTCTTAGATACAATGGCGACTTGGTGGTAATGACCACCATTATATTGATTGCTGGTGGCTTAATGAGCGCTATTACGATGGGCCTATTCCAGCTTATTGGCCTTCGGATAGAAGAATTTTATATCGAATACATTGTGGTCTGGGGCCTTGCTGCCGCTCCTATCGTAGGCACTTATCTGGTGCAGACGAACCCCCAACTAGTAAGCAAAGTTTCGCCGGTAATTGCAAAGGTATTTACCCCCTTAGTGTTAACGATGCTGGTGATTTATCTGGCGGCGGTAGTTTATACAGGCAAAGACCCTTACAACGACAGAGATTTTCTATTAATTTTTAATGCCCTCCTGATTGGCGTAATGGCCATTATATTATTCTCGATTGTTGAAACATCAAAAAATTCTAATAATAAGATTGAGATTCTGATGTTACTTGGTATTTCAATCGTTACGATAGTTATAAATAGCATCGCACTTTCAGCTATTCTATTCAGAATTTCAGAATGGGGAATCACACCAAATAGACTTGCGGTATTGGGCGGCAATATTCTTATTTTAATGAACCTATTGCTTGTAACTTACAGATTATTTAAAACAGTAAAAAACCGGAAAGAGATTGACAATGTTGAAATTAGCATAGTTTCCTTCCTACCTATTTACGCCTTATGGACAACTTTAGTAATATTCGTTTTTCCCTTATTATTTAATTTCAAGTAGTACAGCATCAGTAATACGTTCTAACATTATACTTGCTTGAATACCTGATAGCATCAATTAGTGGTCGTACCGGATAGAATAGAATTAGTATTAAAGAGTCTCACAAAAGCCTAGAACTGGTAAGTCCGTTAGCAGCACTATTAAAAACACAGCAGAATCCTTGAAGCCAAGGCAGTTGACAACATAGGCTTAATAGTCAAGGTCCGTCATAACGGCTAGGTAGCGCCAACTACCGATGCAAGTTGCCAGAGCAACTTTACACAGCACAAACCAGCCGCAAGCTTAGCCTCCATACTTTACTTGCTAAACGATTATCAGTAAGAATGTTAACGACAGCAAAATAAACAACGTACATTAACTTTGAAATACAAAGTTCTTTTACATCCTTTGTATTGTTCTCACTGCTCTATTCTAAGGAGCCACCGCCATCTGGCCTTCGCACCTGCATTTCACCTGAGGGGTTGGCACACGCTCAGTACCGTACCCGCCCCTGTCTCTCGCCCCGGTCTTGCTTCTAGAAGCTCTCTAACTCGTTTCAAACCAACCATATCCTGTCATGGCACTCACTAAAAGCATTCTTCGCGTTGCGCTGGCTACTGGGCTCCTGTTGCTCATACCCTTAACGGCAAAGCTATTTCTCGCCGACATGGCTTGGAGTTTAGGCGATTTTGTTGCCGCAGGCATCCTGTTATTCGGCGCGGGCCTCACGTTTGTCTTGATTGCCAGAATGGGTGACAACACCGCGTACCGATTGGCCGTGGGCGTGGCAGTGGCAGCCGGGCTCCTACTTGTGTGGGCAAATTTGGCGGTGGGGCTTGTTGGCAGTGAAGACAACCCCGTCAACCTACTGTATGGTGGGGTGCTACTTGTTGCCCTCATTGGGGCTATTGTCGCGCGGTTTCGGCCACTTGGCATGTCCAACGCCATGTTTGCGGCGGCACTTACCTACGCGGTAGTCACCGTAGTGGCGCTATCTATTTGGACGCCCCCAAGCGCTACCGCAGAACCCTCGGTGGGCATGGTGAATGTGGTAGGTGCAAATGCGGCTTTTGCTGCGATATGGGTTGTTTCCGGTTGGCTGTTTCGCCGTGCCAGTGCTACCCGCTCGACTGTAGGCCAGCGGCTGGCCTAGAGGTGCAAAGCCCTAAACTCTATTAAACCTGTACTAAGCATTACTAGCATGACCCTCAGCAAAAGTATTCTTCGTCTGACGCTTGCTACAGCGTTTCTCCTACTTATTCCCTTGGTAGCCATGCAGTTCAACACTGGATTTAACTGGAGCGTATCGGATTTCGTAATTGCTGGCATCCTGCTACTTGGTACGGGGCTCCTGTATCTGCTGGTAGCGAGTAGAGCCCGCAGTGGCGCGTATAAATTAGCCGCTGGCGTGGCGGTGGCGGCTTCCCTGCTACTCGTGTGGGGCAACTTGGCCGTAGGGTTCATTGGGAACGAGGAAAACCCAGCCAACCTGCTGTTTGGTGGCGTGCTAGCAGTTGGCGTTATCGGGGCCATTGCAGCGCAGCTCCGGCCGCTGGGTATGGCACGCGCTATGTTTGCCACGGCGCTTACGCAATTCGCAGTTCCTTTCATTGCAATGGCCATCTGGCGGCCCGAGCTTAACCAAGGCGTGCTGATAGTAATTCTATTGAACATCATCTTCGCCGGGCTGTGGGTTGCGTCGGCGCTACTGTTCCGCCGTGCCAGTGTGGCTAGCTCAACTGTGGGTTAACAATTATTTTAGTGGGGTACGAGGCTAAACCGCTATGCTTTAGGAATACTCGTTGAAAATCAACTATAAACGCCCCACAACCATTCAGGTTGCGGGGCGTTTTATTTGCTGGTACAGACGCTACCGTCGCTTAGTTGAATATAGTAGTGATTATTATGCCCCCATACGTTTTACTTAGGATGTGTGGACAGCAAACAAAAAGAACGTCATGCTGAGCGCAGTCGAAGCATCTCGCGTGCTGACGCAGGAGTACTAATCTCACATCAGCACGCGAGATGCTTCGACTGCGCTCAGCATGAAAGTCTTGTTTTAATTAGAAACCCTTAGTGTCCACACACTAAGACAACTTTTGAGTAATACACTGGTCTGCTCTAGCTTGAAATATCACCAGTACATGAGTCCAGCTAATAGTAGTGGGTAGGCAGGAAACAATACGAGTTCTAGTACGCCGTTCCCGATAGATACATACGCCGTTTTCTACTAACTCTGGAGCATGAAGTTTTCACTTGCCATTTTGCTGCTGGCTGCCATTGCGGCAAAGCCCTATTATCAACAAGAAAGCGTTGAAGCCGGTAAAGTAGTGTATCAATCCGACGACTTAACCATTGTGCAGGTCTCTAAGAACACCTACGTCCATACTTCGTTTTTGAGTACCGAGAGCTTCGGCAAGGTGTCATGCAACGGCCTAATCGTAAAAGGCGGAAAAGAAACAGTCGTGTTCGACACTCCTACCCATGACAAGGAGTCGAAAGAACTGATTGCCTGGATAAAAAAGGACCTTCATTGCAAGGTAAAAGCAGTGATTCCCACGCATTTTCACGACGACTGCGTTGGCGGATTGAAAGAGTTTGAGCGAAGCAAAATTCCGTCTTATGCCAACGAAAAGACTATTGCGTATGCAAAGCAGAAAGGGGTCAACGTTCCTGAGCGCGCATTTACCAATAGCCTGGTTTTACCCATTGGGACTACCAAAGTCTACGCAACTTTTTGGGGAGAGGGCCACACAAAAGACAATGTTGTGGGGTATTTCCCGGATGATGAAGTCATGTTTGGCGGGTGCTTAATCAAAGAATTGCAGGCCGGAAAAGGCAACCTCGCCGATGCCAATGTGCAAGCATGGCCCGTAACAGTGGAAAAACTAAAACAAGAGTACCCCAACGTAAAAGTTGTCGTTCCAGGGCATGGCGAAGTAGGCGACCGAAGTCTGCTTGACTACACTATTCAACTGTTTCAGCAACCATAGCCCGTTAATACTTGGAATTGAGGCACAACTACTGCTCACCTAAACCGTGCTAGCTCCAAAGCAAGGCAGTGAATATCCAGTAACCAGCTTATCATTAGCTCTATCAGCAGTTTAAGTTCCCATAAAGAAGCTGCGCTTTTCGAGCGGCTGCTGTATGCCTGCCTCCGGTCACAAGGTCGTTTTCACGCACGGCACATAGCTGCTCGTTAGGTTTTACGGAGGCAAAACTACTGGTTATGCCGTCGCAGTTCCTGTATGGTGAGCCAGCGGATAGCAAGAATTAAAAGCTAAAGGGCGCACCTTTCCGAGCTCGTTTGGTGCGCCGAGCTTAGACCTCTTTACTCCGAAGCGGCTATTTCGTATGCGGCTTGCTCGTTGCAGCTAGGTACTGAAGCAAAACAATCCTGATGAACGAGTAGTATTAGAGCGAGTCGCTTCATCAGATAGCGGCTCACCTATTACTCGCTCATCTTACTGCTTATGAACATTGGAATCATTGGGGCTGGCCACATCGGCAGTGCCCTAGCCGTGCGACTCACCAGCCTCGGCCACTCGGTATATATTGCTAATTCCCGCGGACCCGAAACGCTAACGGAATTGGCTGAAAAAACTGGTGCTACTCCCGTTACGGCCCAGGAAGCTGCCCGCCACGGCGAAATCATTGTGGTAACCATTCCGCTGATAAAAATTCCTGACCTACCCAAAGACCTGTTCGAGGGCGTGCCCGCCAGCGTACCTGTAATTGACACCAGCAACTACTACCCCTTGCTGCGCGATGGTCAACTACCCGAGCTAGAAAGCGGCGATCTGACCGAAAGCGAATGGGTGCAGCAGCACCTGGGTCGCCCGGTGCTCAAGGTGTTTAACAACATTTTCGCCGCGAACCTCGAGAACAACGGCCAGCCTGCCGGCACGCCCGGCCGCATTGCGCTAGCAGTAGCTGGCGACGATGCCGCCGCCAAGAAGCAGGCAATGGCCCTCGTGGAAGAGTTAGGCTTCGACGCTGTAGATGGCGGTAGCCTGCACGAGTCGTGGCGGCAGCAGCCAGGCTCGCCCCTGTACTGCACCGATTTGCCGGCTGCCAAAGTGCAGCAGCATTTAGCTAGCCTGGGTACTGTATACACGCCCGAGCAGCACACCCAATTTGCAGCAAACCAAGCCGCATCAGAAAAACAATTGCAGGCGCAAGGCGTCAAGCTGTAAAGACTTACCCCTTTCAAACTGTCCTACTTCAAGCGAATTCATTCAAGCCCCACCAAACCAGCTCCGTTAATTGTAGGAGCTGGTTCGGTGGGGCTTGTTTGATGAAAAAGACATTACTAGCAGCCCCTTACTCAGCTCGCGGTTCTATTAAGATCTGGCGGCTGAGCTTAATCTGGGAGTGTTACTGGTGTTAGGCTGAACATCGTTTTCGCCGGGCTGTGCGTAGCATCGGGATGGCTGTTCCGGCGCACTAGTACGACTTGCGCGGGTTTTGGCCGACTGGAGGAGTAGGCTGTCTATTAATTGTGTCTCTGCCAACTCACTTGCAGTCCAACCCATGATAGTGTAGTTTGTGAGCATGATGGCACAATTTGCTCAACTCTATCCCGTGGGTCTGATTCGCTACACGCAGAGCACATTTCTCGAGTTGGTCACCGATACCGAAGTGCATCGTATCGATTTTCGCGGTAAGCTAAGCTGTCGACTGCAGCGTGGCACCTACGGCCCAGTATCGTTTCACTATGATCATCATCCCTCACTTACAGGAGTCCATGGCCCATTAGCAAGTCTGATGGCTCGGGCTACTCCCTACCCTTTTATTGGCGCACCAATTTTACTGGCTGCTATCCGTCAAGAATTGCAAGCACAGGCAGGTAGCTGGCACAATTTTGTAAAAGGCTCCTGGACCATGTGGTGGCAACGTTTAGTAGCTCATAACATACGTCCTGACCTTACACGTACTGGCGGAATTATCCTTGATAGTGTACCAGTCCTAGTTGCTGAAGCAGTAGCTGATATTTGCAATTATTATGGTGTAGAAACTTACTACATGCCTCCGCAAGAACTTTGGTGTACTCGCCCAAACAGTCCCTCATATTAGCTTCTACTAGTTGGGTCTAACTATATCATAGCCCGAGAGTTCTTTGTCAGCACACTATGCTAGTATTACTTCTCGCATTCTGATCCTACATAACGCCACAATGACACTAAATACTAGGCTATAATCACAATATTAAGCCAAAAAGTCATAATTATCTCTTCTGCACCCCATTTGCTAGGCACTCGTAGAACTTCCTAACCAGAAGCATCTAACTAGTCTTAGCAACCATGAACTTTAATAACTATACCATCAAGGCACAGGAGGCCGTGCAGAAGGCCACTGAAATTGCCGGGGGCAACCAGCAGCAGGCCATCGAAACGGGCCACCTGCTGAAAGGCCTCTTCCAGAGTGACGAGAACGTGCTATCGTTTCTGGCCAAGAAGCTGGGTGTAAACCTAAACATCCTCACGCCCCGCCTCGATGCCATCGTGACGGGCTACCCCAAAGTGAGTGGCGGTTCGCCTTATCTCTCCAACGAAGCCGCCGCCGCTCTGCAGCGCGCTACCGGCTTCCTAAAGGAGTTTGACGATGAATATGTGTCGGTGGAACACCTGCTATTGGGGTTGCTGGGCGGCAAAGATGCCGTGGCTACCCTGATGAAGGACGCCGGCTTCAACGAGAAAGACTTAAAAGCGGCTATTAAGGAGCTGCGCGGGGGCCGCAAGGTGACCAGCCAGACCGCCGAAGACCAATACCAGAGCCTCAACCGCTACGCCCGTAACCTTAACGAGCAAGTGCGCACCGGCAAGATGGACCCGGTAATTGGCCGCGACGAGGAAATCCGCCGCGTGCTCCAGATTCTGAGCCGCCGTACCAAAAACAACCCCGTCCTGCTGGGTGAGCCGGGCGTTGGTAAAACCGCCATTGTCGAGGGTCTGGCCCAGCGCATCGTGGCCGGCGACGTGCCCGAAAACCTCAAGGACAAAGTCATAATGTCGCTGGATATGGGCTTGCTCATTGCCGGCGCCAAGTACAAGGGCGAATTTGAGGAGCGCCTCAAGTCCGTCATCAAAGAAGTAACTGACTCGGAAGGCCAAATCATTTTGTTCATTGACGAGATGCACACGCTGATTGGCGCTGGGGCGGGTGGCGAAGGCGCTATGGACGCGGCCAACCTGCTCAAGCCGGCTCTGGCTCGCGGTGAGTTGCACTCCATCGGCGCTACCACCCTCAAGGAGTATCAGAAGTACATCGAGAAGGACAAGGCCCTGGAGCGTCGTTTTCAGGCGGTGATGGTAGATGAGCCGACTATAGAGGACGCCATCAGCATCATGCGTGGCATCAAGGAGAAGTACGAGTTGCACCACGGCGTGCGCATCACCGACGACGCTGTTATTGCGGCTGTAGAACTTAGCTCGCGCTACATCACCGACCGGTTCTTGCCCGACAAAGCCATCGACTTGATGGACGAGGCGGCCGCTAAGCTGCGCATCGAATTGAACTCTATGCCCGTGGAGCTCGACGAAGTGCAGCGCCGCATCATGCAACTGGAAATCGAGCGCGAAGCCATCCGGCGGGAAGAAAACCACGACCGGGAAGCCGTACTCAACAAAGACATTGCCGACCTCTCCAGCCAGCGCGACGCTCTGAAGGCGCAGTGGGAAAACGAGAAATCGGTGCTGACCAACATCCAGGAGCAGAAAGAAGCCATTGAGCGCTTCAAGGTGGAAGCCGAGCAAGCCGAACGCCAAGGCGACTACGGCCGCGTGGCCGAACTGCGCTATGGCAAGATCCAGGAAGCCGAAGCCAAGCTCAAAACCTTGCAGGACGAAGCCAACGCCAACAAAGACGGCGGCCACATGCTGCAAGAAGTGGTAACGCAAGAAGACATTGCCGAGGTAGTGGCCAAGTGGACCGGCATTCCAGTGAGCAAAATGCTGCAATCGGACCGCGAGAAGCTGCTCAACCTTGAAACCGAGCTAGGCAAGCGCGTAGCTGGTCAGACGGAAGCCATTGGTGCTATTTCCGATGCCGTGCGTCGTTCGCGGGCGGGTCTGCAAGACCCCAAGCGCCCCATTGGTTCGTTTATCTTCTTGGGTACGACTGGCGTAGGTAAAACCGAGCTGGCCAAGGCCCTGGCCGAGTACCTGTTCAACGATGAGAACAGCATGGTGCGCATCGACATGAGCGAGTACCAGGAGCGCCATGCTGTATCGCGCCTGATTGGGGCGCCTCCGGGCTACGTGGGCTACGATGAAGGTGGTCAGCTAACGGAGGCCGTGCGCCGCAAGCCATACTCGGTCATTCTGCTCGACGAAATCGAGAAGGCCCACCCCGACGTGTTCAACATCTTGCTGCAAGTGCTTGATGATGGTCGTCTCACCGACAACAAAGGCCGGGTGGCGAACTTCAAGAACACCATCATCATCATGACCTCCAACACGGGTGCCGATATCATTCAGCGCAATTTCAAAGAGTTGAACGAGTACAACTACGACGAAGTGGTGGACCGCACCCGCGAGGAAGTGATAGAGCGCCTCAAAGGCCACATGCGCCCCGAGTTCCTAAACCGCATCGACGAGATTGTGATGTTCCAGCCGCTGAAGCGCCGCGAAATCCGCCGCATCGTGGACATCCAGTTCCGTCAGATTCAGCAGCGCCTGGAAGAAGCCGGCATCCGTCTGGAGGCTACCGACGAAGTCCTCGACTTCCTCGGCGAGCAGGGCTTCGACCCGCAGTTTGGTGCTCGCCCATTGAAGCGCGTGTTGCAGCGCCTGGTGCTGAACGAGTTGTCGAAAGACATCTTGTCGGGCCGCGTGAGCAAGGATGCCGTAGTGGAAGCCGTGCTCGAAGACGGGCAGATTCGCTTCCTGAACGTGGACGTTGAAATTCCGGGCGTGTAATCCGGCCGCACGCCCAATAGAGTATCCTAAACTTAAAAGCCTCGCCATCCCACCCTGGCGGGGCTTTTTTCTTTTCTAGCTCGGTTATGGCAAGCTTCAAACGGTTTTTGCGAATGGTAGGCTTAGTGGCTATGCTATTGCTGGCCGCAGCGGGCGTTGGATTAACAGGTGCCGCTCCTATTCATCAAAAGCGCGAGCGGTTCATTGACACGGACCCTAGAACCGAACAGGTAGACGAGAAGAACACGCAGGAAGAAAAACAACTTGGGCAAGAATAGCTGATGGTTTATTTAGCAATTACTTCATATAATAAAAAGCCCCGCTAGCAGTATGCTAACGGGGCTTTTTATTATATGAAGTAATTGCACCTAATCTATTACTTGAGCAGGCCAAGCGCAGACTTAGCGACGATGGCGAGCAGCTTTGCGTTCCATTCTTGCGCGATACACACGCCCTGCCGCAACATGCTTTTCTTTTAGGCGGGTCCGAATAGCTAATGGCAATGGAGTACCGGCTAGGTAGTTGGCGCGCAGCTCGGCAAACTTTGTGTCTGAATAGGGAGCGTTGTGGACAAACATATACGTGACCCCACCTGCCGCTAGCAGCACACCCGCAACTACCTGTCCTCCAGATGGCTCGTCGTTTTGGGGCTGTACGTAAGACGGGGCTGAGTTACTGCTGGCATTAGACCCGGACATGAGGCGCAATGCGGGCAAGGCTAGCAGAATGGGCAACTGCCCACCAAGGCGCTTGGCATTGAATAGTCCTTGCACGGCGTCGAGGGTATCTTGCCGGGCGTCGGCTAGCACCTGAGTTGGAGTGGCAACTATGGCGCTAGGCGTAGAACCGCTAGGCGCAACCCCTTTGGCCAGTAGTGGATTGTCTTCCGAAGCGGTGCCGTGCAGGGGCATGAAGTTCCCCTTCAAACGCCGGCTGATACTAGTTGGCAAGTGGCCAGTAGCAGCCAATTCACGTAGTACGCGCCGCTCGCGGCTTCGCCGGAACTGAATGCCCTTGTTTAGCCCAATGCCTACCAGTGCGGAGCCGGCAACTACGCCGGGAGTCCATACTCCAGCACTAGTAGACTGCTGCGCTGGCAAGATAGAGGCCAGCATACCCGCCGTACCCAACGCAAACCACCCAATGCCGCCTCCGCGTCGGCTCCTGAATAGCTCATGTACAGCCCGGGCAGTATCGGCGCGGGTTAAAGGAGAGAGTGTAGTTGGTGTGGGAACGGCTGCCGTGGTGGGAGAAGCTGTAGCAACGGGTTGTTGCGCAAAAGCGCTAGTGCCCATGCCTAAGGCTAGGCAGGCAATAAGTACTTGTTTTCTCATAATAATAGCGCAGAGCGAAGACAGCCACTACGCGGTGTGCTGAATAAGTAGAAAAGAGGACAGAATTCAGATCAAATCTACTATATACTGTTGAGTTTATACTATTCTAATTTAATTGTCCTATTTATTTAAGTATAGCACTTGCTGTGTATAAGATCTTGTCAAAATCGAACCAAACAACGCGCAACCAAAATCACGTAGGTTGCTCCCAACGGCCTTCAAACGCATTACTAAGGGCTAACTACCGCAAGATGAACACAGTGAGAAGCTGGACAGCAGTATAAACCTGTACATTGGTTCTGAGTTTAGGAGTACTATTACACCCGCAGATAGTGCCATTTTCATCTGGTTACTTCCTGTTCGTGTGCGTATAGGTAGCTGTCTGAATCGTTGGTCCCTAACTTTCCTTTCTATGTCCCACTCCTTCTCTTTCAATCAAACAAAGCGGTTTGCACTGCCGCGTATCGTTCGTTTAGCAGCTGTGGCAATAGCTATGGTTGGTTTCCTGCCTGGTTGCGTAGACGATGATGGCAACGTCTCATTTCCGACGGCGCCTTCCCGAATCAGGGTAGCGCAACCTGGTGTGTCGCCGGAAGGTGTGCAGTATGACGAAGTAAACCGGCGCTTCTTGGTTAGCTCACGTACCCGTGGACGCATTGGCGCCGTGAAAGATGACAGTTCTTATACTGTATTTGCAGATGATCCGCGGCTGATTTCCACTATCGGCTTGAACCTCGATTTATCGCGTAATCGGCTGCTCGCGGCGGTGTCCGACAACGGGGCCAACACCACCCGCTCCACGCCGGCTACTCTTCGCCGCTTAGCTGGGCTAGCTATTTTCAATTCCAACAATGGTAGCCTCACTCGGTACGTGGACCTCGGTGCGTTGCGGCCAAACCAGAACCACTTCGCCAACGACATAACGGTCGATTTAGAAGGTAACGCATACGTTACCGACAGTTCCTCGCCCATCATCTATAAGGTAGATCCGCAAGGCAATGCCACCGTGTTCCTGGAAGACCCACAGTTGAGCGGCGGCACCGGGTTCGGCTTGAACGGCATTGTGTTTCACCCGGCTGGCTTCCTGCTCGTAGCTAAATCCAACGATGGTACCCTGTTCAAGGTGCCACTCAATAACCCCAGCGGCTTTACCCGGGTAACCAGCAACCAAAATTTGGTAGGCGCTGATGGCTTACTGCTGCTTACGCCGCAAACCTTGTTGGTAGTATCGGGTAGCCAAACCAGCGTATTTCGATTGGTTAGCAACGATAACTGGTCGTCGTCTTACAATTCGGGCACTTTCGCTACGGGCCCAGTTAGTCCTACTACTATCACGCGCCGCAACCTGACCGACGCCTACGTGCTGTACCCTTACCAAGCTGCCTCTCCTTTCTTCGAGATTGTGAAAGCTCGCTTCTAAATAGTCACGCCTCGTTCTACAGACTAAAAGTGTAGTACCACTGGCATTCGCAACTCGCTCATTTCAACTAAGAAGCCCCATTAGCTACGTACTAATGGGGCTTCTGCATGTAGTGTAGGGTACTGTTTGCTTAAGCATGATGCACTCCATTGCCGACAACGCTCTCGGCTATGATTGCCTGCATTAAACTTCGCCTTGTCCCACGCATACGGTCGAAAGCCGCTACCTTATAGATACGTTCCACTAAAATTCCACCACTCTATGAATTCAACCTCTACATGCCTTCGGTGTGGCAGCGCAGCTTATCGCACACTCCTAACGCTTTGTTTGCTTGCGCTTAGCAATGCCTTTGCACTGAGCGCCTCTGGCTACGATTTCACGGTGGCGAAGGATGGTACCGGCGACTATACTACGGTGCAAGCAGCCATCAATGCCGCACCTACGGGTCGCACTGGCTCATTTACCATCTTTATCAAAAACGGCCGTTACAAAGAGAAAATCACGATTCCAGCCAACAAGCCATTTTTGCAACTTGTGGGTGAAAGTGTTGCCAATACCATTCTCACTTACGATGATGGCGCCAGCACCCCGGCGCCCGGGGCGGCACCCTTGGCACTCAGAATTCGGCTAGCTTCTCGGTGAATGCCGATGACTTTTCGGCCTTGAATATCACTTTTGAAAATTCGTTTGGGGATGGGTCGCAGGCCGTAGCCGTGCTGCTGAACGCCGACCGGACCGCCTTCAAAAATTGCCGCTTCCTCGGCAACCAGGATACGCTCTACACCAAAGGCAACGGCACTCCCAGACACTACTTTCGGGACTGCTACATCGATGGCAACGTGGACTTTATTTTTGGTAGTTCGGTAGCCGTGTTCGACCGGTGCGTGGTGTACGCTAAAACGCGTACCACGAATGGCTCGTCGTACATCACGGCCGCTAATACGCCACCAGGTCAGCCGTACGGCTACGTATTTCGAAACTGCAGGCTACCAGCCAACACCGGCGGAACGCAATACGTGCTGGGGCGGCCCTGGCAGAACGCCACTGGTTTTGCTACTCCTGCCCACAACAAAGTGGTTTTTCTAAACGCCACCCTTGGTGCGGGCTTGATTCAACCAGCTGGCTGGGCTGTTTGGGATGCGGGCACGAACACCAGCCTCATTACGTATGCCGAATACCAAAGCCGAACGTTTAGCGGAAACTTAGCGCCTATTGGACAGCGCGTAAGCTGGTCGAAACAGCTGACAGCGGCGGACACGGCGGCTTACACAGTAGCCAACCTCTTTGGCAGCAGCTGGAATCCGTGCGCTACAGCAGCGGGTTTCTGCGGGAGCTATGCTCCGGAAATTGCCGTCTCGAACTTTCGGGCCACCAAAGGCAACAGCACTACGCCCTCTACGCTAAGTTGGAACATTAGCTGGGCCATGAGTCAAATCAAGTATGAGCTGTTTCGCTCTTCCGACAATGTTGCCTTCAGCATGGTGGGGGAAGTAACCGCCCTCACCGACTCACTTTACAACTTCCAACTGCCCGACGTTGTCCCGCCGGCTGGCAGCATTTATTATTACTACCTGAAAGCATCGAAGCCTGGCGTTGCCACGCACACCACTGAAACCATCCGGATTTCCAGTGCCCCAACCCTTACCATTACGGGTACGTTGGGCACTTTCGTGCAATACCAAACCAACGCCTCAGGCGTGCAAGCCTATTCGCTGGCAGGCGCCAACCTTACTGCCAACGTAACCATTACCCCTCCGGCAGGCTATGAGGTATCAGCCAATGCAGGTACTACTTGGGCTACGGCGGCTGATCCGCTCGTGCTTACACCCGTCGACAATACGCTAGCTGCCACTATCAGCGTGCGGCTGAACGCCGCAACAGCAGGCAGCTACACCGGCAACATTGTACACAGTAGCCCCGGAAATACAACCACGAATGTGCCCGTAGCGGGCACCAAAACGAATACCGCTGCCCCCATATCAAGGCCGCTACAGTGGTGGCCGTTGAAAGCTAGCAGCACCGATAGCAGTGCCGTGCGTTCGGGGGCAGTGGTTGCTAGCACTCCTATTCTGCGGGGCCTGACGGTTTCAAACGGCACCACGGTGCCTGCTATTCGGGCGTATTCCAATACGTTTGGACAGGCTTTCGGGGCAAGTACCAACGGCGACGGCACTTGGGCTACAACCATAGGGGGCCCTGGCGGCAACCTGAGTCGCCGCGTCTACGAGCAATTCACGGTCACAGCCGGCCCCAATTCCATTGTGCGGCTCGACTCACTGCTTTTGACCTCGGCCTTCTACAACACGTCCAGCAATACCAAGCTAGCCGTGGTGTACTCGCGGAGCAACTTCGCCACCGATTCCGCCGATGTAATGGGTGGCACCGGCCCTACCGGGGGGCTGCCCAGCACAGCCAATGGGGCTTTTCAGACTCCTATTCTGTTAGCCAATCAACCTGGTGGCCCCACGCTTACCTACCGGTTACTGCTCAATGAGTCGGCTGGTATTACCCTAGCGGCTGGACAACGGCTTACTATCCGGCTTTACTTCAGTTGCGGCAGTACAAGCTCGGGCCGGTATGGGTTACTGAAAAACGTAGTGGTGAAAGGAGAGAACATCACTGTGCTTAGCAACAAGCCATTAGCTGGCAGCGGCCTGAACGTGTTTCCTAACCCGGCTACAAGCCATGTAGCCGTGGAATTAAGCGGGTACTCTAAAGCTACCGAGCTATGCCTTTATAATGTCTTGGGCCAGCCTGTGCAGCGCCTAGATGTACCGGGCAAAGCTGGAATTCAGCGCACCACATTCAACCTGAGCCAACTGCCAGCGGGCGTCTATTTGCTGCGCACCCGCACAGAAGGCGGTTCGGATGTACGTCGGATTCTGAAGCAGTAAGCTGTAACACTGTAGTTGAAAAGCAGGGGAGGTCTCGCAGATAGAACAGAGGACCTCCCCTGCTTTATGTGGGAGGTTCCAGCGAAAGGCCTCTGTAGCTCGACTTAAGTGAACTTGCCTGGCTTGTGTAGATTTGCGCCATGTCGGTATTTCAAACCTACCTCCAACTCGGCTTCTACCATATCTTCAACCTGCGGGCCCACGACCACATCGTGTTTCTGCTGGCCCTATGCGCACCGTATGTGCTGCGCGACTGGCGCCGAGTAGTGGCACTGGTCACGAGCTTCACGATTGGCCATTCGCTCACGCTGGCGCTGGCTACTATGGGCTTCGTGCACTACAGTCCCAAGCTGATCGAGATGCTGATTCCGGTGACCATCTTGCTCACCTGCATCCTGAACACAACAGAAATGGGCCGCACCGGCGAACGGCTACCTACCCGCCGACGGCCAGAACCTATATTGCTCGCATGGCCTAACTTGCTAGCGGCCGTATTTGGGTTGATTCACGGCCTGGGCTTCTCTAGCTATTTGCGCGAACTGTTGGGCCGACAGAGCCGACCCGTGTTGGAACTGTTGGCCTTCAACGTCGGCGTAGAGCTGGGGCAACTACTGATTGTCGGCATCATTCTGCTGCTAGGTTTTGTTGTGTTGCGCATTTTTGGTGCTGCCCGCCGCGACTGGCTGCTGTTCGTGACGGGTGCCGCTGCTGGTATTGCCACCGTACTGCTACTAGGGCAACTAACCTCGTGATGCTGAGTGCCAGTTTATTATGTGGGCGAAGTGAATCTCTATGCGTAAGCTACTGTTGCTCCCATCGGTACTCATCATGTTGGATACCAGACTAGTGCTCTGAACATACGATACCCTTGTGCAACGCTAGGCTTGGCGTTGAGTCCTTGACGAATTGGGCGGAGATTTCTCGTAAATTTACTTCTCCGCCATTTGCACTTAACTCTTTTGCAACTACACTTAACGTATGACCAAAACATTACTGCCAGCCGCTGGCCTTGCTTTGTTGCTGGCCGGGCCGGCATTGGCTCAGACCACCAATTCTGGCACCGACAAGTTTGCTCAGCTTGGTACTGAGTTGCCTACCCCTAACTCGTATCGCACGGCTTCCGGCGCGCCTGGCGTCGATTATTGGCAGCAACGCGCCGACTACAACATCCGCGTTAAGCTCGACGACGAGAAACAAGCTATTACCGGCTCCGAGGACATCACCTACACCAACCTCTCGCCTGACGTGCTGACTTACCTCTGGGTGCAACTCGATCAGAACATAATGGACAAGAATTCCATTACCACCGCCACGCAGGTTGGTCAGATCCAGGACCGGATGTCGTTCCAGGCGCTGGATTATCTGCAACGCAGTGAGTTTGACGGCGGCTTCAAGATCACCAAAGTGGAGTTGAAAGGTGGCAAGGCGCTACCGCACGTTATCAACCACACCATGATGCGGGTGGATTTGCCGACGCCGTTGCGGCCCCGGCAGTCGGTTACGTTCAGCTTGGCGTGGAACTACAACATCAACGACCAAACCAAAATCAACCAGCGCAGCGGCTACGAGTATTTCTCCGAGGACAAAAACTACCTCTACGAAATTGCGCAGTTCTATCCACGTATGGCCGTGTACTCCGACAACCAGGGCTGGCAGCACAAGCAGTTCTTGGGCAACGGTGAATTCGCGCTGCCTTTCGGTGATTACCGCGTAAGCATCACGGCCCCGGCCGACCACGTAGTAGGCGCTACGGGCACTTTGCAGAACGCCTCGGAAGTACTGACTTCTGCTCAGCGGCAGCGCATGGCGCAGGCCGTGAATGCCAAGAAGCCGGTGTTCATTGTGACGCCGATGGAAGCCGAGCAGGCCGAGCAGAAGCGCGCCAAAGGCACTAAAACCTGGACGTACGCCGCCAAAAACGTGCGCGACTTTGCCTGGGCTTCGTCGCGGAAGTTTATTTGGGATGCCATGGGTATCAAGCAAGATGGCACGCCAGTAATGTGCATGTCGTTCTATCCCAAAGAGGGTAACCCGCTGTGGGGCAAGTACTCGACTGAGGTAGTAGCCCACACCATCAAAACGTACTCGAAGTTCACGATTCCTTACGCCTACCCCGTGGCTATTTCGGTACACGGACCCGTGGGTGGCATGGAGTACCCCATGATTTGCTTCAACGGCGGCCGCCCTGAGAAAGACGGTACGTATACTGCCGACCGGAAATACGGGATGATTTCGGTGATTATCCACGAGGTAGGTCACAACTTCTTCCCGATGATTGTGAACTCCGACGAGCGGCAATGGACTTGGATGGACGAAGGCCTGAACACCTTTGTGCAATACCTGACTGAGCAGGAATGGGAGCGTAACTACCCTTCACGCCGCGGCGAGCCCAAGAACATTGTGGACTACATGCGCACCGGCAAGAACCTGCAAACCCCGATTATGACCAACTCGGAATCGGTGTTGCAATTCGGGCCAAACGCCTACGCCAAGCCCGCTACTGGCCTCAATATTCTGCGTGAGACCATTATGGGTCGCCAACTCTTCGACTATGCGTTCAAGGAATATGCGCGCCGGTGGGCCTATAAGCACCCCGAGCCTGCCGACTTCTTCCGCACTATGGAGGATGCTTCTGGCACCGACCTCGACTGGTTCTGGCGCGGCTGGTTCTACACCACTGACCACACCGACCTAGCCCTGGATGCTGTGAAGTGGTATAAGGTGGATTCCAAGAACCCCGAGCTGGAAAATACGGCTAAGCGCCAACAGCTCAACAGTGCTCCGCAAACCCTCTCGCAGCAGCGCAACCTCCAAGACATCAAGAAAACCCTGATAGACGAGAAGCCCGATCTGAAGGACTTCTACAACAACTATGACCCGCTGGCTACCACCGATGCCGACAAGCAACGCTACCAGCAGTTTGTAAAGGCGCTTTCGCCCGAACAGCAGCAGCGCCTGAATGCCGGCTTGAACTTCTACGAGGTTAGCCTAAAGAACCTCGGCGGCCTCACAATGCCGGTTGTCGTGCAGATGACGTATGAAGACGGCAAGCAGGAAGTGGTGAACATTCCAGCTGAAATCTGGCGCAAAAACAACGCCGAGGTAACCAAGGTCTTCATCACCGATAAGCCTGTGGTAAGCTTCGTGCTCGACCCCTACCTCGAAACCGCCGACACCGACCTAAGCAACAACTCTTGGCCACAGAAAGCCTCGCCTTCTCGCTTCGAGTTGTTCGAGTTGCAGCAGCGTAACCAGCCTAACCCCATGCAGCAGCAAACCTCGATGCAGCAGAAAGAGCAAAAGCCCGGCAGTAGCACCAGCGGCACCGGCGGTGGCACTAACTAGTGTATAACCATAAGGACCCACAAAAAGCGCCTGGCTATAGCCAGGCGCTTTTTTTATTTTATTGTAACTACAGCAGCGCCTTGAATACTCTTCCCACTAGCATAATCATCTTATGATCTGCTTGAGTTACATCTCGCTAGGCACTTCCATTACCTCCTACCTAGTATTGCTGCTAGAATAACTTTTATCGTAGCTTGTCGGCTTCACCAAACTTCTATCGGTATGGGACTACTCGACGGCCTCCTTGGCAATGCTTCCGAAAGCGACGCTCAATCTATTCAGCAAGAACTAACGCACCTGCTTGCCGACGGCGAGCGAGTGGAAAAAGCCTATGCTGTTATTCGCGACTTATTGGTGTTTACCAACAAGCGCTTGATCTTGGTAGACAAGCAGGGCGTAACTGGCAAGAAAGTGGAGTACCTAAGTATTCCCTACCGTAGCGTAGAGCGGTTTTCGATGGAAACCACTGGCCACTTCGACCTCGAATCGGAGTTGAAAATATGGGTGCGCGGTCAAGCTGACCCCATCAGCAAAACCTTTCGCGACGATAACAGCATCCGCGACGTGAACCGGGCTTTGGCGGAATACGCGCTGTAAATAGCAGAGTGGGCTTGCAACTTCTTGGGTATTGGTGGCCTCTTTCTTTTGAATGCCTTCCAACTTCCTTCCAAGCCTACTTATGCTATTTCGTCGTATTACCAGCTATTTATTGTGTACGCTGCTTCTGTGTGCCTGGCAGTGCGAAGACCCCGAACCGGAACCAACGCCTGACTGTATACAAGCCAACGTAGTTGGTCCTGACTGCCATGCCGCCAGTGGCCGCATGGGCTACTATCTGCGTCTGGAGCGCCCAATAGCCGAATCGACTACGCAGGTCAATCCTACCACCGGGGCCACGGAGTACATTATCAACGCCATCAATGTGCCAGCAACCTACCAGCAAGCTGGTGCTACTTTCTTCTGCACGGTGCGCCAAGCCACCGATACGGAGTTGGCTGCTATAGGACCTAGAACCGCTATCTGTTCGCAGGTAGGCCCATTTGCCTATTTAGAGAATGTTAGTGATACCGCTTGCACTACCAAATAGTCACTTCCCGTTCAGCAAAAAGCCCCGCAGCTTACTTCAGCTGCAGGGCTTTTTGTTTTTGGTGTTTCAAAATCATCCTACCACTTGCGCGTTCGGAGCAGGCACAGATGGGTTATACTGCGGAGTTTGCGCGTTTTGCTCGGCCGTGACTTTGCCTTTGTCATCCTTAAAGTCGGAGCGCTTGTAGGGGCGGATAATGAGGCGTAGCGCCCGGTCGGAGCTGGCGTAACTGAAGGCCCAGTCAATGAAGGTAACAACCTTATTGCGGAAGCCGACCAGCGTCATCAAGTGAACAAACAACCAGGTAAGCCAGCCCAAGAAGCCGCTAAAGTGCTTGTTGCCGGGCAGATCCACTACGGCGCGATTGCGGCCCACAATGGCCATGCTGCCTTTGTTGAAATATTTGAAGTCTATGGGAGCTTCGCCGCGGAGTAGCCGTTTGAAGTTGTCGGCTAACTGCTCGGCTTGCTGAATGGCTACGGGCGCCAGCATGGGAAGCCGCGGGGCATTTCGTCGGTTACCATGCTAGCCACGTCGCCGATGGCGTACACGTTGGTTTGGCCTTCCACGCGGTTCCAGCGGTTCACCTTGATGCACTTGTTGCGCGCAATGACCTCGCCGGGCAGGCCAGGCACTTCGTTGCCATTCACCCCAGCAGCCCAAATTAGGTTTTCGGTCCGAATGAACTCGGTATCGGATATGTAAGCCTTGCAATCTTCAAAGCGCTTGACGGGCGTGTTCAGGCGCACGTGCACATTCATGCTGTCGAGGTAGCGCTTGGCCTTATCCTGCGCAAACTTCGACATGGGCCCTAGTACTGCCGGGCCTGCTTCCATCAGATAGATTTCCATCTGCTTCAGGTCCAGCTCCGGATAGTCTTTGGGCAGCACATCTTTGCGCATTTCGGCCAGCGAGCCTGCAATTTCGACGCCCGTTGGCCCACCGCCTACAATTACCACGTTGAGCAGCGCTTGCCGCTCTTCGGGGTTCTCTTTGAGCAGGGCTTTCTCGAAGTTCTGGAACAAGTAGCTGCGTAAGTTCAGCGCGTTCGGAATACTCTTGATCTGCATGGCGTTCCGCTCAATGCTCTCAATTCCGAAAAAGTTGGTGAGCGAGCCGGTAGCCAGCACGAGGTGGTCGTAGCGAATCTCCCCGATGCTAGTTACCACAATATTGCGGGCCGTGTCGATGTTCTGCACGGAGGTCATGCGGAAGAAGAAATTCTCCTGCGCCGCAAAAATTTTCCGGATCGGGTAAGCAATGCTATCGGCCTCTAGGGCGCCGGTGGCTACTTGGTAAAGCAGCGGCTGAAAGTTGTGGTAATTATTACGGTCGATGACCACCACTTGTACGGGGGCATCCGCGAGTTCTTTGGCGAGCCGCAGCCCGGCAAAGCCGCAACCTACTATAACGATGCGCGGTTGCGAGGTGACAGGTATGTTGGTATCCATTTCGAGTAGACAAAGTCAAACACTTCCTTTACCGCGAAACAGAGCTTGGGGTTGCCTAAAAAGTGTAGCTGAACAGCTGAGTATCTGCATGAAAAAGCCCCCGACCCAGATAGCTGTTGCTTTCCGAAACAGGGGCTTTTTGTGTGGGCGCTAAGCTTATGCCTAGTAATCCTCGCCTTCTTTCTTCTTGAACTCGCCGTCCTTCACCTGCTTGATGAGTTGTAGCCAACTGAAAGGGTTCAGCAATGGGTTGTTGCTCTGTAGCGACGGCCCCAAGCCCATCCGACGCTGCTGCTCTATCTGTTGCATCTGCATAGTTTGGCGGTAGTTGCCCATGCTCGTGACCGGGGCATTGTTGAAGATGCGTCGCAGAATGTCCTCGTTCAGGTTTTCGGCGGCGCTCGTACCTTTTTCTTTCGGCAGACGCAACGCCAGGAAAGCTTCTTTGAACGCCTTCTCGGTGCTATAAGGGAAGATGCGTACCTCAGGCAGTACCGTAGCATCTTCGCGTAATGTCACAATAATCGAGTAGCTGTCCCGCTGGTAGTCAGCCGGAATAACTACGTATTGATTGCGGTAGCCCAAGCTGCGGATGATAATACTGTCGCCGGTCAGCACGGGTATCGAAAAGTATCCGTACGCGTTGGTAGCAGTGCCACGGCCGGCCTTGGGTACAAATATGGTGGCACCTGGTACCCCCAACAAAGAATCACCGGTGGCCACGATGCCCGTGAACTGCACTACGCGCGCCTGCCCCTGCGCCCGTGCGCTTGAAGGAGCTAGTCCGGCCAGCAGCAACATGCAGACAGCCAGTGCAAAATAAAATCGAACTACTACAGACATACTACGAATTACAGACTACAAGTATACGGGTTCTTTGGGGTCACTGCCGCGTTTACCGTAAATTTGCTACGGTTCACAACGGGCCTTCTCCCCTGCCACTCGTCTAAAGATGCGCCTCAAACACGTCAGCGTTGCATTTGGCCAGCAACTATTTAAAGCTTTTGGCGACGAAAGCCGGGTGCGCATCCTGCACCTGCTTTGGCGCAACCAGGAAATGTGCATCTCTGACCTGGAACAGGTCCTTGACTTCACCCAAACCAAAACGTCACGCCAATTATTGTACCTAAAAAATGCAGGTTTGGTGAATTTCCGGCGCCTCGACAATTGGATATTCTACTTCATTGAGGGCGAAGGCACCGAACTAGTACAGCAACTGTTAGGCTACATGGAGCGCGACCCCCAACTCGTGCGCGACCAGCAGATTTATCAAACGCTCTGGTCGAACCGGGAGCTTGCCGCGTATAAGCTCCAGAACCGTCGCTGGACTGGTACCCCAACAGAACGCTAGGGAGCAGTTTAAGAAATTCGCCTCGGCATCTGTTCTACCAAATTCCAGTCTGTTCCGTTCCCAATACCTGTTGCTTGATCGTTAGATGTCAGTGATTCATTTGTTTGTTTGCAATGCCCAGAAGACCGAAGTCGGCAAAGACGTGGCGCGGGCATTAAAAATTGAGTTGAAGAAGCAAGACCTGAAGTCGGTGGTGCGCAAGGGGGAGAAACACAAAACCCGCGTGCAAACTTGTAGTTGCCTCGACCAGTGCAAGCACTGCAAAAAGGGCTCTGGCGCGGCCCTGGTAATCTATCCGGAAGGCATTTGGTACGGCGACGTAAAACCCAAAGACGCCGCCGACATCGTGCGCGAACACCTCGGCGAAAACCACCCGGTAAAGCGTTTGTTGCTAGACGAGATATAAGTCAAGCGGAAGCTGCATCACTCACTCTTTTACCTGATACCTCCAAAACTTGAAACCGTACCGCCACCTCTTCTTTGACCTAGACCACACGCTGTGGGACTTCGAAACCAATGCCAACGAAACGCTGCGGCATTTGTACGAGCACCACGATATGGACCGGTTTGGTGCGTTCACAGTAGACGAGTTCATTCGAGTGTATAGTGATATCAACCACGGCTTGTGGCGACTCTATCAAAGCAATAAGATCACGCAGCAGCAACTACGCGCCACCCGTTTCCCGCGTACGTTCGTGAAGCTCGGTTTGCAAGAAGCCGATGCACCAGCAGGACTTTCCGAACAGTTCACTGATATTTTGCCGTTGAAATCGGCTGTGTTCCCGTTCACATTTGAGGTGCTTGATTACCTGAAGCCAAAATACGCGCTGCACCTGATTACCAACGGCTTCCGCGACATGCAATACACCAAGCTTGATTCGGCAGGCCTTACGAGTTACTTCCAGGAAATAATCACTTCCGAGTGCTGCGGTCACCTCAAGCCTGATTCCCGCATTTTCCAGCATGCCCTAGAGCGCACCGGCGCCAAAGCCACCGAAAGCCTCATGATAGGTGACAACTTAGAGTGCGACGTACTAGGTGCCCACAACGCTGGCATCGACCAAGTCTACTTTAATCCTGAGAAACGCCGCCACTTCGCTGAAACCACGTACGAAATCAGTTGTCTGAGCGAACTGAAGTCGTTTTTATAACCTTTGTATTCGTAGCCAATTCTAAACTGTTGACCTTTGGTGGGTATGATACAGTTGATTGGCTTTTCGGGTCGCCGGGGTAGCGGCAAAGACACAGTAGCGCACCTGATTCAGCAGTTGCAGCCGGAACGGCAATGGCACATCCGCTCTGTAGGAGAACCAATCAAAGCGGTTTGCGCGGCCTTAGCCGGCGAAGAGGTAGCGCCTTATTTTTCGCAGCAAGGCAAAACCGAGCTGCTTTCCGCTTTTGGCCGTACCCGCGGCGAAATGCTTCAGCAAGTAGGTTTGGCGCTACGGCAATGGGAACCGGACATTTGGGTGCAGGCCTTTTTCTCGCAATTGCCGCCCAATCAGTACATTCTTATTCCAGATGTGCGATTTCCCAACGAAGCGGATCTCGTTCGCAGTCGCGGCGGCCTGATGCTCCGTGTAGAAGGCGACCCGCTCCAGCAGCGCGGCGACGGCACGCGCGACGACAGCCACCCAAGCGAAACAGCCCTGGACCATTACCCATACTTCGCTGCCACATTACACAACACTGGTTCCGTTACCGATTTGGAGTGGCAGGTAAAGGAATTGTTAAATTTGCTATAGTCTAGCTTAAAAAGATTGCGGCATTAACGAGTAGATACCAAGCATAGCGTTGGTTGCTATAGTTATCGTAGTGAGCTGATTTTGCAGTTCTTATAGAGGAGCCATATTCCGCCGCTTACTATATTACCTAGTAGACTATGTTTTCTAACACCCTAGGGTTACCACTAGGCCGCTTATTAAGCTATTTAATAAAACAGGCTTTTTCGCTAATACGCACAAACGGGTGCCGCTGCATCTAGTCATACTACTCTATTTTAACGATTCTCATATAAAATATGGCCCATTAATTGAGGGTAGCTCATTCGTTCTACCTACAGCCATCTGTGGTTTTGAGCGTAGTTGTATTTTTTATGTTGTCTGTTTCTACATATATCAGCATGCTGGACTTTGTTAACGGTTGTCAAAAGGTGTTGCAGATCAAAGATTGGTTATTGAATTTCTTAAATCAGCTTCACTTTTTAAACTCGCTAATATCAGTAAAGTACTGTGTATGTGAACTTAACCATAAGTCTTTCCAATAGCGTATTATATTTTTGTATTACTATTATAAAATATAAATAATACTCACTAAATCTTCATCAAGCTTTTCAGATATAGCGGCAACTAAAGAGCAACATGATATAAGTATAATTATTTCAATAATATTGATATTTTTGATAATGAATGCTTGAAATCTCACAAACAATCTTCTATTTTTAATAAAAATTAAAGAGGTATTAGACACAGCACCTATATATACGTAAAAGCATCATTCGCTTCTTACTGCCGCCCTAACCTCTTATATACCACACTTTCCTACTTCTACACCTGTTGCCATGGTATCATCCCTTTTAGCGGGCGAATCCACCGTCCGCGTCCGGAAGAAACGCAGTGTTCTTATCTCTCCGCCCGTTGAGAAATCTCTTGTAACAATCGTTATCCCTATTCATAAGGAGGAACCATCGGAACTAGAAAAGATTTCGCTAGCACAGGCCTTAGCCGTGCTACCCCAGTACCACATCACCTTTATGGCTCCTACCTGGCTTGATACAAGCTGGTATGAGGCTTTTTGCAAGGACAAGGCGCAAATCTTTTTTGAGCGGTTTGAGTGGCGTGGCTGGCAGGCGTTCGCGGAACTGATGGTCGCCCCGGTCTTCTACCAGCGCTTCCTGCCTTACGAATACATGTTGCTTTATCACCTCGATGCATTCGTCTTCCGCGACGAGTTGGAAGAGTGGTGTGCCCTCGGCCATGACTACATCGGAGCTGTTATCTATAATGAAGGCTACATTCGACCTAAAACGTTTCTGCGTGGCCTTATCGGCTATAACTGCCCAAGCTACGTCGGAGCGGGCGGCTTCTGCCTGAAAAAGACGAGCACCTTCTACCGCATTACTTCCGAGCATAAGCGCTACGTTGACTTCTTCCTTTGGCTCAACAAGAAGCGCAACCGCATCTTCCTCGACGACCTGTTTGTATCGATGCACTTTCCTAAGCTCGAGTCGTCCTTCAGCATTCCTTCCAACGAGGTAGCCGAACATTTCGGGGCCGACTACAACAACTGGGAAGAAGACAAGCTGCCCTTCTCCAACCAAGATAATAGCACCCTGCCTTTCGGTGTGCACGCTTGGATTCAGTATAACCCCGAGTTCTGGAAGCCTTGCATTCGCCGCTACGGCCATGCTCTTTAAGCGTTTGCGCTAAAGGACGTTTGCAAAGCTGTGTTTAGCAGGTAGGTACTGCTAAGCGATTAAGAATTAAAAAATCGTACAAGACTTATTATTTTATTACACGGTCCGTCTATATACATAGCACATACTCTTTACACGTATAAAATGGCATAGCAGACAGCCTATCAGTAGGCTGTCTGCTATGCCATTTTTAATTGTATTTGCAGCTTTTCTATTTGACGGAGGTACTGCGCTCAAGATTGCCGAACAGTAACTAAAGCTGACGCTCTAGCTTATATTTTCATGGGCAACGGGAGCTGGTTGCGGCTTAAAGGATGGGGTGCCGCCACTTACCAACCGGGGCCAACCGCCCACATACTCTAGACGGTCCAGTAGCATAATGCGGCGGGAATAACCTTGATCAGCGTCGATGGCGTCGAATTTAGGTTGCTCCGGGTCGATAGCGTGATAAGCCAGCCAGTCCTGATCAGCGGAATCTGTTACGACGCAGTTGTGACCAGGGGCATGCCAGTGCTGATTGCCTTCGAGCAACATAGCGTAGGGGTTACCAGTGGCTTCGGCTAGAGTTTCAAAGGGGCCGGTGGCAGCGCGAGAACGGGCGACTAGCACGCCGTAATGGGCGTCGTCGCCGCAGCAGTTGTTGCCGGAATAAAACAGGTAGTACCATCCGTCACGCAGTACCACCCAACTCCCTTCTATCAGCTGGTCGTAGCGTTTAAGGTCGCCAGCGCCGGCAGGCTGAATTAAGATTGTGGTTTCTCTGTCGGGTGCAAAGGAAATACGGTCTTCGGCTAGCTCCCTCACCATCAAGGGCCCGAAGCCTGAACCCCAATAGAGCAGCCGTTTGCCGGTAGCTGGGTCGTCGAAGGCCATAGGGTCGATGTTGAGAAAGCCAGGGCCACAATACAAAGGCGCTCCAATGTCGGTGAAAGGGCCGGCTGGCTCATCGGCGGTAGCTACCGCCAAGCACAATCCTTCTACTTCTGCTTCATCGGGCTTCGCAGAATAGTAGAGGTAGTAGCGGCCTGCATGTTCGCTTACGTGTGGGGCCCACAATTTTTGGGTGCCACTGGCCCAATCAGGTTTAACAGGAAGTGCATCGCCTAAATACTCCCACTGTACTAAGTCAGCGGAGCGAGCTACTTGCATATTGATAATGGCGCCGTGGCGCTTGGTTTGGGTACCATAAGCGTAGTACCAGCCATCAGAAGCTCGGATAATAGTGGGGTCGGGAAAGTCGTCGTTCCAGATAGGATTCGTATAAGCGGCTGCGGGCATAGGAGAAATTTTGGTATCAGGCATATTGCAGAGTACGGATGCTGTGCTGCTTAAGGTTGAGGCGGAAGAAGCGTCCCGGTTGAAACGCCACTTGCTACTGGCTGTTCGCATCATTTCTGCCGGGTGGCTACCTTTGCCCACCCCTCCTAATCAGAAACCCCAAATCAGCAATTAGCAACCACCCATGTCCAACGCCTTTTTCAACGTACCCGCCCCCGTCAACGAACCTGTTAAGGCGTATGCGCCTAACTCACCGGAGCGCTTGGAACTGCTTAAAGCCATTAAAGAGCTCAAGCAGATGCAGCGTGACATCCCGATGTACATCGGTGGGCAGGAAGTCCGCACTGGCAACACCAAGGATATCACTCCGCCCCACGACCACCAACATTTGCTTGGCCAGTTTCACGAGGGCGACGCCTCGCACGTGACACAAGCCATTGACGCCGCGCTGGCTGCTCGCGCCAACTGGGCTGATATGCCGTGGGAACATCGAGCCTCGATTTTCTTGAAAGCTGCCGAACTGCTTGCCGGTCCTTATCGTGCCCGCATCAACGCGGCCACCATGCTAGGTCAAAGCAAGAATGCTTATCAGGCTGAAATCGATGCGGCTTGCGAACTGATCGACTTTTTCCGGTTCAACGTGCATTTCATGCAGGAAATCTACAAGCAGCAGCCGACTTCGGCGCCGGGCATGTGGAACCGCCTAGAGCACCGCCCCTTGGAAGGCTTTATTTTCGCCCTAACGCCGTTCAACTTCACCTCTATTGCTGGCAACCTGCCTACTTCGGTAGCTATGATGGGCAATGTAGTGGTGTGGAAGCCCGCCTACACGCAAATCTATTCGGCGCAGGTGCTGATGGAGTTGTTTAAGGAAGCCGGTGTACCCGATGGCGTTATCAACCTGATTTATGTAGATGGCCCCGTAGCCGGCGACATCATTTTTTCCCACCCCGACTTCGCAGGAATCCACTTTACGGGCTCGACGGGCGTGTTCCAACAGATTTGGAAGACCATTGGCCAGAACATCACTACCTACAAGAGCTACCCGCGCATTGTGGGCGAAACGGGCGGCAAAGATTTCATCTTGGCGCACCACTCGGCGCACCCACGCCAAGTAGCTACGGCCATCACCCGCGGCGCTTTCGAGTACCAGGGCCAAAAGTGCTCGGCCGCCAGTCGGGTATACATCCCAAGCAATATCTGGGACGAAGTGAAAGGCTACGTGCAAGAAGACTTGAAGTCGTTTAAGATGGGCGACGTAGAAGACTTCTCTAACTTCATTAACGCAGTTATCAGCGAAGCTTCCTTCGATAAGCTAGCCCGCTACATTGACGCAGCCAAGCAAGATGAAACGGTAGAAATTGTGGCCGGTGGCAACCACGACAAGTCGAAAGGCTACTTCATCGAGCCCACGGTTATCGTCACCAAGAACCCACAATACGTAACCATGTGCGACGAGCTGTTCGGTCCTGTCCTCACGGTGTACGTCTACAATTCGCAAGAATTCGAGAAGACATTGGACCTCGTGGACGGCACTTCGCCTTATGCTCTCACCGGTGCCATCTTCGCCCAAGACCGTTATGCCATCGACTTAGCTTCTAAGCGTCTCGTGAATGCAGCCGGCAACTTCTACATCAATGACAAGCCGACCGGCGCAGTAGTTGGGCAGCAGCCTTTTGGTGGTGCTCGCGCCTCCGGCACCAACGACAAAGCCGGCTCTATCCTGAACCTGCTCCGTTGGGTGTCGCCGCGCGCTATCAAAGAAACCTTTGTGCCGCCCGTTGATTACCGTTACCCCTTCATGGGCGTAGAAACCGGCGAAAACCTGAACGCCACGGGTCAGGGCGGTTTCTAGGCTTAGAGCCATTCAGTAGCAAAAGCCGCTTCGGGAAACTGAAGCGGCTTTTCTGTTTTTATCCTGGTTTGATCTGAGCAGGAAGTCTATTACTTAGCTTAACATTGAGAGTTCATATATACGCCTTTGCGTTACCGTCTGATTTCACCTTTGTTCCGCCCGCTTTTCGCGTTACCTTTGCCCTTCAACGCCGTTCTCGAACGGCCTTTTCCCGTTGATGTCTATGCTTCTCGCTGTAACTACCAATTATCAGCCGCAGGACTTTCTGCCCATCATCGTGCAGTTTGGGCTAGCGGTTGCTTTCGTGGCCTTTGCCATGATAACTTCTCATCTACTAGGTCCGCGCCGCAAGAGCGTGGTGAAGGATGAAGCCTTTGAGTGCGGTATCGAGTCGGTGGGCAATGCCCGCACCCCGATTTCGGTGAAGTACTTCCTCACGGCCATCCTATTCGTACTTTTCGACGTGGAAGTCATCTTTATGTACCCTTGGGCGGTGAACTTCCGGGCCTTAGGTACCGACGGCTTCATTGAAATGGTGGTGTTCCTAGCACTGCTATTGGCTGGCTTCGGCTACGTCATCAAAAAAGGCATTTTACGCTGGAACGAGGCGTAAACAAGCAAACCTTTATTGGCTGGCTGGTGTTGGCAAAGAGAGGTTTATGCTCCTTTAATCTGACTTTCACTCATGGATAATAGAGTTCCCGAAATCAAAATGACGGAGGCGCCGGACGGCCTCGAAGGAGCCGGCTTCTTCGCTACGTCGCTCGAGAAAGTAGTAGGTATTGCCCGCGCTAATTCGCTCTGGCCCCTACCTTTCGCCACTTCGTGCTGCGGCATCGAGTTCATGGCCACTATGGGTGCCCGCTACGACATCTCGCGCTTCGGTTCCGAGCGCCCTAGCTTCTCGCCCCGGCAGGCTGACTTGCTGATGGTGATGGGTACCATTGCCAAGAAAATGGCCCCTATCGTGAAGCAAGTGTACGAGCAGATGGCGGAGCCCCGGTGGGTACTCGCCATGGGTGCTTGCGCTTCTTCGGGTGGCATCTTCGATACCTACTCGGTTCTGCAAGGCATCGACCGGATTATTCCGGTTGACGTGTACGTGCCGGGCTGCCCACCCCGCCCCGAGCAAGTACTTGATGGCTTGATGCGTGTACAGGACCTCGCCAAAAACGAGTCTACCCGCCGCCGCAACTCGCCTGAATACCAAGCCCTGCTGGCTTCTTACAACATCAAATAGACCACAGACATTGCGCATGGAGGGGTGAGGCGCCTGCAATCCTTTGCTCACCCTCTTCTCTCCGTTGCTCACTTCTACCGCTAAATGGCTGACCAAACCGTAGAATCACCCGACGCTCAGGAAACCGCTGCCGAACTTGATCCGGCCGCGCAGAAGAACAAGCAGTTGCTCGACCTTCTGTATCGTTTGTTTGGACAAGACGCTTTCACTGATGTGGAAGAGCCTTATGGCTTCCTGACCGTCACGACCACACGGGAGCGAATCCACGATATCATTGCCGGCCTTCAGCAAGACCAGGAGTTGCAGCTCAACTTCCTGACTACCATGTGCGGCATGCATTGGCCGGAGCGGAAAGACCAAGAGCTAGGCATGGTGTACATGCTGCATAGCTTGGTGCATAATGTCCGCCTGCGGCTGAAAATTTTCTTTCCTATTGGCGACCCGCATGTGCCGACGTTGACTGACCTCTACTCCGCCGCCAATTGGATGGAGCGTGAATCGTTCGACTACTACGGTATCATTTTCGTTGGGCACCCCAATCTTATCCGCATCCTCAATGTGGAAGACATGGACTACCACCCCATGCGCAAACAGTACGCGCTGGAGGATGGTACCCGTGAAGACAAAACCGACTTATTCTTCGGCCGCTAGGCCCCGGATACCTATATCATGGCAGTAAACGACACGCTGGAAGGCACCCGCAAGATTGTTGAAGAGGCCGAAGAGCAACGGCCCAATCTTCATCCGCTGGCCCCAACCGTCAATGACTTCAACCAAGAGCTGACTACGCTCAACTTAGGGCCTACCCACCCTGCTACCCACGGAATCTTCCAGAACATTCTGCAGATGGATGGGGAGCGGATTGTGTCGGGGGTACCTACTATTGGCTATATCCACCGCGCCTTCGAGAAAATTGCGGAGCGCCGGCCGTTCTACCAGATTACGCCCCTCACCGACCGGATGAACTACTGTTCGTCGCCCATCAACAACATGGGCTGGCACATGACGGTAGAGAAACTGCTCGGCGTGACCGTTCCGAAGCGCGCGCAATACATGCGCGTGATTCTGATGGAACTGGCCCGCATCACTGATCACCTCATTTGCAATGGCATTTTAGGCGTGGACACGGGTGCTTTCACTGGCTTCCTCTACCTGATGGACGAGCGGGAGAAGGTATACGAGATTTACGAGGAAGTAAGCGGTGCCCGCCTGACCACTAATATGGGCCGCGTAGGCGGTATGGAGCGCGACTTCACGCCGGTAGCTATCCAGAAGCTGCGGGCTTGGCTGAAGTCGTTCCCAGCTGTAATGCGCGAGTTCGAGAAGATGTTCAACCGCAACCGCATCTTCATGGACCGGGTAGTGGACGTGGGCGGCATTTCTGCTGAGCGCGCCCTCAACTACGGTTTTACGGGCCCTAACCTACGCGCTGCCGGTGTCGATTACGACGTGCGGGTGATGAACCCTTACTCCAGCTACCAGGATTTCGACTTCGAAATTCCGGTGGGCACTAAGGGCGACACCTACGACCGGTTCATGGTGCGCAACGAAGAAATTTGGCAGAGCTTGCGCATCATCGAGCAGGCCCTGGAGAATCTACCCGAAGGCCCTTACCACGCCGACGCGCCGCACTTCTACCTGCCTCCCAAACAGGCCGTGTACCAGAACATGGAGGCGCTCATCTACCACTTCAAGATCATCATGGGCGAAATTGACGCTCCGGTTGGTGAGGTGTACCACAGCGTGGAAGGTGGCAACGGCGAGCTAGGTTTCTATTTGGTTTCTGATGGAGGCCGCACGCCGTACCGCTTACACTTCCGCCGTCCGTGCTTTATCTACTATCAAGCCTACACGGAAATGGTAGTGGGCCAGACCCTCTCCGACGCCATCGTGACGCTGTCGTCGATGAACGTAATCGCTGGCGAGCTGGACGCGTAGTTTTTGTTGATTTCAAGTAAGTACATGGAGACGACGAGCGTTAAGCCGCAATTTTCCGAAGCCGCTAAAGCGGAGATTGAACGCATTTGCAAGCAGTATCCACCGGAGCGCCGCAAGTCGGCGTTGCTGCCAGTCCTGCACATTGCGCAGGCCGAATTTGGTGGTTGGGTGAGCCCGGAGGTGCAGGATTTGGTAGCCGAGGTTATTGGCATCAAACCCATTGAGGTGTACGAGGTGTCGTCTTTCTACACCATGTTCAACCTCAAGCCAGTTGGTAAGCACGTGCTGGAAATCTGCCGTACGGGCCCTTGCATGTTGCGCGGCTCCGACGAGCTAACCGCTCACTTGGAGCGCATCACTGGCGCGAAAGTGAACGGCGCAACCTCTCCCGACGGCCTCTTCACGCTCAAGGAAGTGGAATGCTTGGCGGCTTGTGGCTTCGCCCCCATCGTGCAGGTTCGGGAGAAATACTACGAGCAGCTGGATACTCCGGCTGCGGTAGATGCCATGCTCACCGAACTGCGCAACCAGGTCCACCGTCCGGCTTTACCGTGGGAAGAAACTGGCTTGTCGAACGCCCTGGCTAACAATTAACGTCTTTCAGCCAACCGCTACAACCTATGGGACGCAAACTGCTGACCGAACATATTAACGTTGAAGGCATCGATACCTTTGAGGTATACCGCAAACATGGCGGCTACCGCTCGGTGGAGAAAGCGCTGAAGACGATGACCCCCGATGAGGTGGTGGAAGAAGTGAAGAAGTCGGGCCTACGTGGGCGCGGCGGCGCTGGCTTCCCTACCGGTATGAAGTGGAGCTTCCTGGCCAAGCCAGAAGGCGTGCCACGCTACCTCGTCTGCAACGCTGACGAATCAGAGCCGGGCACTTTCAAGGACCGCCAGTTGATGTCGAAACTGCCGCACTTGCTGGTGGAAGGCATGATTACAAGTTCGTATGCACTTGGAGCAAACACCTCGTACATCTATATCCGCGGCGAGTTGTTGTACGTGCTGCGCATTCTAGAGAAAGCCATTGCAGAAGCATATGCGGCTGGTTTCCTTGGCAAAAACATCTTGGGTTCGGGTTACGACCTAGACCTATTTGTGCATCCCGGTGGCGGCGCATACATCTGCGGCGAAGAAACTGCTTTGCTGGAATCCTTGGAAGGCAAGCGGGGTAACCCACGCAACAAACCACCATTTCCGGCTGTGCAAGGCCTCTACGCCCGTCCGACGGTGGTAAACAACGTAGAATCTATTGCGGCCGTCCCGGTTATCGTGAACGATGGCGGTGAGGAATACGCGAAGATTGGCGTTGGCCGGAGCACCGGCACCAAGCTGTTTTCGGCTTGTGGCCACCTCAACAAGCCGGGCATCTACGAAATCGAGTTGGGCTTGCCCGTTGAGGAATTTATCTACTCCGATGAGTACTGCGGCGGCATCTGGAAAGGTCGCGAGTTGAAGGCTGTAGTAGCCGGTGGTTCGTCCGTTCCAATTCTACCCAAAGAGCTGATCCTGAAAACGGCTGCTGGTGAGCCTCGCCTCATGAGTTACGAGTCGCTTTCGGATGGTGGCTTCGTGACGGGTACTATGCTTGGCTCGGGTGGTTTCATTGCCATGGACGAGACAACCTGCATCGTGCGCAACACCTGGAGCTTCTCCCGTTTCTACCACCACGAGTCATGCGGGCAATGCTCGCCTTGCCGTGAGGGTACGGGCTGGTTGGAAAAGGTGTTGCACCGCTTGGAGCACGGCCACGGCCACATGGAAGACATCGACTTGCTGGTGAGTGTAGCCAAGCAAATCGAGGGCAACACCATTTGCCCACTTGGCGAAGCCGCTGCTTGGCCGGTGGCCGCTGCCGTTCGTCACTTCCGCGACGAATTCGAGTGGCACGTAACGCACGCCAAGGAAGCTGCCCAACCTGGCGCAGTGTACCAAGGCAAAGCGGTACTGGCCTAAATCAGACCGTCATGCGCTGCTTGCCTTGCTTGCTGCATGACCGACGAAATCTTAACGTCTTTAACTTAAATGGCTAAAATAACTTTCGACGGCATCGAGGTGGAAGTTCCAGACGGAACAACCATTCTCAACGCAGCCCGCCAAATCGGTGGTAGCATTGTGCCTCCGGCTATGTGCTACTACACGCCGCTGAAGGGCTCGGGCGGCAAATGCCGCGCTTGCTTGGTGCGTGTAGCTGCTGGTTCCACCAAAGACCCACGCCCGATGCCCAAACTGGTGGCTTCGTGCGTAACGCCTGTACAAGACGGTATGGTGGTCGAAAACACCAAATCTGAACAGGTACTTGATGTGCGCAAAGGCATTGTGGAAATGCTGCTCATCAACCACCCGCTGGACTGCCCCGTGTGCGACCAAGCCGGGGAATGCAGTCTGCAAGACTTCGCCTTTGAGCACGGCGTGTCTACGACCCGCTACCGTGAAGAGCGCCGCACGTTCGAGAAAATCGATATCGGTCCGCTCATTCAACTGCACATGACGCGTTGCATCCTGTGCTACCGGTGCGTATACACCGCCGACCAGATTTCGGAAGGTGGCCGTGTACACGGTGTGCTAGGCCGCGGCGACGCTGCTGAAATCGGTACGTATATCGAGAACATCATTGATAACGACTTCTCTGGTAACGTCATCGACGTGTGCCCGGTAGGTGCCCTCACCGACAAAACGTTCCGTTTCAAACAACGCGTGTGGTTCACGAAACCCGTGAATGCGCACCGCGACTGCCCGAAGTGCGCCGGTAATGTGACCCTTTGGTACAAAGGCAAAGACGTACTCCGCGTAACGGCCCGTAAAGACCAGTACGGCGAGGTGAAAGAGTGGATTTGCAACGAATGCCGCTTCGACAGAAAAGAAACGGCCGACTGGACTATCGAAGGACCGGCACATATCGAACGTTCTTCGGTAATTTCGGCCAATCACTATGAACTGCCCGTGCTTAATCAGTCGGTAATAGCCGACTTACCTGAAAGTACGCAGCGCGATTTGGAAAAGAATCCTCCACTGAAAATAGGCTAACTGATTGAATTCGTGCTTGCTGAGTTATTGGCGTTTTTTAGTGTTCATTGAACGGCCAACCATTCAGCAAGCAGCAATTCAACAAGCAACACTATGATTGAACTACCCACCCTTGGCTGGCAATCCATTGTCATCTTTGTTGTATTTGCGGTTTCGCTGCTGATAGCAACCTACTGCACGTACGCGGAGCGTGTTATTGCCGCCTTTTTGCAAGACCGGGTTGGTCCGGACCGCGCAGGCCCTTACGGCTTGGCGCAGCCCCTGGCCGATGCCGTGAAGATGTTCACGAAAGAAGAGTTCTTCCCCGGCGGTGCCAACAAGGCGCTGTTCGTGTTTGGCCCTTGCCTGGCCATGATTACGGCCCTGATGTCGTCGGCGGTAATTCCGTTTGGCAACAACCTCAGCTTCGGTAACAACGCCTTCTTCCTGCAAGGAATCGAGGTGAATATTGGGATGCTGTGGGTGTTCGGGGTGGTATCGTTGGGCGTGTACGGCGTGATGATTGGTGGTTGGGCTTCCAACAACAAATTCTCATTGCTCGGCGCTATCCGGGCTGCTTCGCAGAACATCAGCTATGAACTCGCCATGGGCTTGTCGCTGATTGCGGTGCTGATGATTTCGGGCACGCTTTCGTTGCGCGAAATCACGCTGCAACAGTCTTCGGAGGGCGCTTTCGTATGGCAGGACATCTTCAACTGGAATATCATGAAGCAGCCGTTGGGCTTCATCATCTTCTTAGTATGCGCCTTTGCGGAAACTAACCGCACCCCGTTCGACTTGCCTGAGTGCGAAACTGAATTGGTAGGTGGTTACCACACCGAGTATTCGTCGATGAAATTGGGCTTGTACTTGTTCTCGGAGTATGTGAACATCTTCGTGGTTTCGGCCGTGATGAGCGTGCTCTACTTCGGTGGCTTCAACTTCCCCTTTCAATATGAACTGCGCGACTGGTTGGCGAGCAGCCAAGGTTGGGAATTGGCTTCGGCGCAAAACCTGATTACGGCGCTTGGCACCTTGCTGCTGTTTGGCAAAATCTTCGCCTTTATCTTCTTCTTTATGTGGATTCGCTGGACTCTCCCGCGCTTCCGCTATGACCAACTGATGCGCCTTGGCTGGACCATTCTGATTCCGCTGGCTGTTATCAACATCCTTATCACCGGCGGCCTCATCACGTTCGGGGTGATTAAGTAATTGAACTGACTCATGCAGCCTCTCACCAATAGAGCCAAGAAACTAGAAAAGAAGCCGATGACACTGGCGGAGCGGGCGTATTTGCCGGCTATCTTCCAGGGTCTGAGCATCACGATGCGCCACTTCTTCATGAAGAAGGCCACTGTGCGGTACCCCGAAGAGGTGCGTCCTTTCTCCCCTATCTTCCGCGGCTTGCACGTGCTTAAGCGCGATGAGCAGGGCCGGGAGCGGTGCACGGCCTGTGGCCTTTGTGCCGTAGCCTGCCCCGCCGAAGCCATTACAATGGTAGCTGGCGAGCGGAAAAAAGGCGAAGAAGGTCTCTACCGCGAAGAGAAGTACGCCATCAGCTACGAAGTGAACATGCTGCGCTGCATCTTCTGCGGCCTCTGCGAAGAAGCCTGCCCGAAAGCTGCCGTGTATCTCCAAGCCGATAAAATGGCCCCGCCACGCTTCGAGCGCGACGAGTTCATCTACGGCAAAGACCGCCTCGTAGAGCCAGTTGATCCGTCGAAACGTTCGGAGCGTGGCATCCAGCTCACGCCAGAGCAGGCCGAAGCTCTCCGCAACAAGATGGTTCAGCAACCGGCGTAACTACTACATTTGTTGTCTTGAGCAGCGCGAAAGACTTCGTGGGCTCAAGGCAACAAAAAACATCTGCAATGTCTCCAATATTCCTCTTTCTGTCCTTTGTAGCGCTGCTAAGCGCGCTGGGCGTGGTGTTTGCCAAGAATCCGATACACAGCGTGCTGTTTCTGATTCTGACGTTCTTCTCGCTCTCAGGACACTACTTGTTGCTGAACGCGCAGTTCTTGGCGGCCGTTAACATTATCGTGTACGCCGGCGCCATTATGGTGCTATTCCTGTTCGTGATTATGTTTCTGAATCTGAACGTGGACACGGAGCCCCACAAGCCAGCATTAGCTAAAATTGCGGCGGCCATTGCCGGTGGCTCGTTGTTCGTCATTATGATTGTGGCGTTGCGAGACATCCAACTACCCGCCGTAAACGGCACTACATTCGACTCGCAGATTGGAATGGTGGATAAGCTCGGTATGGTGTTGTTCACCACCTACAAACTACCGTTCGAGCTGGCTTCTATTCTGCTCTTAGTAGCTATGGTAGGAGCCGTAATGCTAGGCAAGCGTGAAACTGGAGAGCGGAATTTCTAAGTATAGTATTCTAATACAGTAAAAAGCGGCAACTGATAATCAGTTGCCGCTTTTCGTTTTACAGCTATTTTCACCTTGCTCTATTACTCGGGTAAGCATTATATGAGACTACCTTCTAAGAAAGTATTCTATACTACTATTTCTATTGCCACTCTCACATCGTTGGCTGTTTGGTTTATAGGGTTACGACAGGAATGGAGCATTTTCAAGGAATCACTTATTTCGTTAACCATTCTTTCAACAGCTTTCTTATCCTTCATAACCGTAGGGCTTTATGAAGGCGTGAAGCTGCGTAACGATATGAGTAATCTAATGGATTACATTAAGCGGGGACCTTTTCCTGAAAGCTTTGCAGATGTAGGCTTAGATCTACCCGACGTTAATCTAGATGCTGGTGAAGGATGTGGAGGTGTAATCATAGCATTGCTTCTTTGGCTGATAGCCGCTGTAGTAGCAATATTTTTACTGTGGTGTTTTGCAGCTATTGCTTGGGGTGTGCTACTGGTGTTTGTCAGTATGCTTTATTGGGTGTTTTTTCGGTCATTACGCCTCGTCTTCCGTCATTCTAGCATGTGTAAAGGCCGATTTAGCGTGAGCTTGTGTTATGGCTTAGTATACACGCTGCTTTATAATTTCTGGATATACGGCATCATCCTAACGGCGCACTATTTGCGTTAAATATATAACGCAAAACGAAAGCGGCCCCTAATGAACTAGGGGCCGCTTTCGTTTTGTGTTATACGGAGACTTTCTGTGGTTCTTCAGGTGCCGAGCGACGCATCCAAGCGGGGGCGCTGCAGGTAGCGTGCATTTTCTGGCGGAACTTCTCTTGTTCTTCAGGAGAAAGACTGGCCATGCGGGACTCCATCTTCTCACGCATCATTCTGCGGCGGCGGCTCCAAGCCCCGGCGCGCCCGCTTTTGTTGAAGCCACCGAACAAGATGCGGGTCAGCAACAGCAAGCCTAGAGTTTGAGGAAATGTAATAAAGGGACCATTGAAGAGGTCGGGAACGAGCCAGTTCCAGAGACTCATTGTAATGAAGCCAATAGCGGCCACAAACAAGATTCCTAAGAGAGCGAATTTAAGGCCGCGAAGCAGCCAAGAAGAGCGATTCATAATGTGGGGTTTCTAAAAACGTCGTACTGACGAAGGAAGCCTCTCGCAGGTGTGCAAATTGTGAACCGTTCTAGGCGTCCGCATGCGAGAGGCTTCTACAAGCGCTGCGGGACGTGTCTCAAAGAAGGATTTAGTCAGTGAACAGTTCGGTGTAAAGCTTTTGCAGGCGCTTGCGCAGGTGTTGCACGGCGTAGTGCTTGCGGGAAATTAAGGTTTTAAGCGGCACTCCTGTTTCCTCTTCCATCTCGCGGAAAGTTTTTTCTTCTAGCTCGTGCCAAATAAAAACTTCTCGTTGAGCGGCGGGTAGTTCGGCCAGTGCGTCGGATAACGCTTCCATGAGCGTCTCGCGAAGCAGCCGGTTTTCTGGGGCATCGTCGGGAGCGGGCAGAATATCGGCGAGCAGCAGAGAGTTTTCTTCGTCGGCAGAGAAGTTGCGGGTCAACTCGTCTTCGAGAGAAGTGGTTTTTTTGCGGCGGTAGAGGTCCGTGATTTTGTTGCGGGCCACACGGAACAGCCAGGCCGCAGCCTGCTCTACCGGCTTGAGCACGCGGTAGCTTTCTACGAGTTCGGCAAAGACGTCTTGCAAGACGTCTTCCGCCTCGGCGGGATCGGGGATGCGGCGACGGATGAACTGCAGCAGCCGGCCGCGCTGTGCGCGCACAGCCTCCTGTATCTGCTGGTCCTGGTGGCCGGCCGTCATCGGTAGCGTCATGGTGAGGGGTAGCGTTTCCATTCTGCTAACACAGACGGACGAGGCTGGAAAATACTTCATTATCCCTGCACTTTTTGAAATAAGCAGTCGGTGCCTTGCGCTACCCTCGCTTCCGTACTGAGTGGCTCCGTCGGCTCTTACCTCAACAATCCGACTGCTCTACCCTTTAAATACAGATTAAAAGCGCACTAATCCCACAACTGTCTGAGCCGAGGACCCGATTTAAGGGTGGCGTTTTCCAATTTTCAGGATACCTTTGCCAGCCAATTCACTACGGCTGCGCTTCTGCCTGCCGCTTCATTTCGCCGTCAACTGCCCCGCATGGATCAGAACATACCGCAGGTTATTCAAACGGTTCCGCTTCAATACTACGTCTTCTTCGCCACGGCGCTTTTTGCCATCGGCGTGCTTGGGGTGCTCACCCGGCGTAATGCTATCATCATCTTTATGTGTGTAGAGCTGATGCTCAACGCCGTAAACGTGCTGCTCACCGCCTTTGCGGCCTACCGCTCCGATGCAAATGGGCAGGTGTTCGTGTTTTTCATCATGGCTGTAGCCGCCGCCGAAGTAGCTGTGGGTTTGGCCATTATCGTCATGATTTACCGAAACCTGCAAAACACCGACGTCAATCTATTAAATCGACTGAAGTTCTAAGTTGATGGCTGAATAGCTTTTTGTTAAGTGGCAGGTCATTCGTGGCCTACCTTTAACAGGACAGCTAAGCAGCCATTTAGCCATTACTATAGATGCAAGAAACCGTTCTACCTGCCGCCAGCGCCCCGTACTCCACTTTTCTGTACGTGCTGATTCCGCTGCTGCCTTTCTTGGGCTTTCTCATCAATGGGTTGCTGAACAAGCGCCTCTCGGGCACGGTAGCTGGCGTACTTGGCAGCGCCACAGTGCTCGGCTCGTTCCTGATTTCGGTGTTTCTGTTTCTGAATTTCCAGTATCAGTACACCGTCACGCTGTTCGATTGGATTTCGGTCGGCTCGATGCAGGTTCCTTTCTCCTACCAGATCGACCAGCTGAGCTTGATTATGCTGCTGCTCGTGACGGGCGTCGGGTTCCTGATTCACGTGTACAGCATCGGCTACATGCACCACGACGAGAACGTGGGCAAGTTTTTCAGCTTCTTAAACCTGTTCGTATTCAGCATGTTGGTGCTGGTACTCGGTGCCAACTTCGTGATTTTATTTATTGGTTGGGAAGGCGTGGGGCTCTGCTCCTACCTGCTCATCGGTTTCTGGAACAAGAACACCAACTACAACAACGCCGCCAAGAAAGCCTTCATCATCAACCGTATCGGTGACCTTGGCTTCCTGCTCGGCATCTTCCTGATTTACCTCACCTTCGACTCAGTTCAGTACGCCGAAGTGTTTCAGAAGGCCTCGGCCATGCAAATTGGCACGACCGTCGTGACGGCCATTACGCTGCTGCTTTTCGTGGGTGCCATGGGTAAATCGGCCCAGTTGCCACTCTACACCTGGCTACCCGACGCCATGGCCGGCCCTACCCCGGTATCGGCCCTGATTCACGCGGCAACCATGGTTACAGCGGGCATCTATATGATACTACGCGCCAACGTTCTATTCACACTGGCACCCCAAACGTTGGAAGTTGTTGCCATCATTGGTGCCGCTACGGCACTATTTGCAGCTACCATTGGCCTGGCCCAAAACGACATCAAGAAAGTACTGGCATATTCCACCGTTTCGCAGTTGGGTTATATGTTCCTGGCCTTGGGCGTGATGGGGTACAGCACCAGCCTGTTTCACGTCTTGACGCACGCTTTCTTTAAGGCGTTGATGTTCTTGGGCGCGGGCTCCGTAATTCACGCCATGAGCAACGAGCAGGACATGCGCCGTATGGGTGGCCTGCGCAAGGCGCTACCTATTACGTTCATTACCTTCCTAATTGGCTGTCTCGCCATTGCGGGCATCCCGCCTTTCTCGGGCTTCTTTTCGAAAGACGAAATCCTGCTGCACGCCTACGAGCATAGCAAGGTGCTGTACGCTATCGGCTTATTCACGGCCTTCCTGACGGCTTTCTACATGTTCCGCCTGCTGTTCCTCACCTTCTTCGGCGAGTTCCGGGGCACTGAAGAGCAGAAGCACCACTTGCACGAGTCGCCAGCTTCCATGACGCTGCCGCTCATCATTCTCGCTATTCTAGCGGCCATCGGTGGTTTCATGAACGCACCGCTGGTATTGGGCCGTGGCTACCTGGCTGACTACCTCGCGCCGCTCTTCACGTACTCGCAGCGCCTTAATCCCGCTGCATTCGGTGCCGAAGTTGACCACGCCACGGAATACATGCTTATCGGCCTCTCGGTGGGCGCTGGCGTACTAGGTATCATTTTGGCGTACGTGCAGTACGTGAGCCGCGGCGTGCGGCCTGCCGAGGATGACGCGCAACGTTCGGCTCCTGAAAGCGTGGTTTATCACAAGTATTACATCGACGAGTTGTACAACGCACTGTTTGTACGGCCGATTATGATTCTGTCGAACTGGTTTTACCGCTACGTAGAGCAAGGCGTTATCGACCCGGTAGTTAACGGCTTTGGCCGCCTTACCATGGGAGGCGGACGGCTCCTACGCAACGTACAAACCGGCTCGGTAGAGACTTACCTGATCCTAATGGTAATCGGCATTGTACTGATACTAGCTTTAAACTCCGGTAAGTTTTAAAATCATAGCTGGATGATGCGTACGGTTTTACAGGCTGTATGTCCTTCGTTTCGCTCTAAAACCAAATTCTGCTGACAGGAAAGCTATTGTTGCTTTTCGTTCCCACCGTCGCCTGAACAACTTGCTTACCTAATGCTCACAGTTCTCCTCCTACTCTGGCCCGTGGCGGCCGCCCTGCTACTGCACTTCTTTAAAGGCAGTGCTGCCCGGGTGGCAGCGTTTGGCGCGGCGCTGATCGAATTCGTACTGGCGGTTTTCGCAGCTGTTACTTTCAACGGTGGTAACTCCGGACAATTCTCGTCGAACCTGCCCTGGATAGCTTCTGCAGGTATCAACTTCCATGTGGGAATGGACGGGCTGAGCTTGCTATTGGTGCTACTGACAACGTTTCTGGTGCCGCTGATTCTGCTGGCCTCGTACCGTCGGAACTTCGAGAATGCCTCGGCATTCTACGCGCTGGTACTGTTCATGGAAACAGGTTTGGTGGGCGTGTTCACGGCGCAGGATGCGTTTCTGTTCTACTTCTTTTGGGAAGTTGCCTTGATTCCGATCTACTTCTTGGCTGGCGTGTGGGGTGGTGTAAACCGAGCCCGCATCACGTTCAAGTTTTTTCTTTACACCATTGTCGGTTCGCTGTTTATGCTGGCCGCGTTTGTGTACCTCTACTTCCAAACCGGTCCGGCTGCCAATGGCCTCGCCGCTCACAATTCCGAACTAGCCTCGTTCTACAACCTGACCTTAAGCGCGCAGGAACAGTCGTGGTTGTTCTGGTTGATTTTTGCGGCTTTTGCCGTGAAGATGCCGGTCTTCCCATTCCACACGTGGCAGCCGGACACCTACACCGAGTCGCCGGCCCCGGCTACGATGCTGCTTTCGGGCATCATGCTGAAAATGGGTATTTATGGCTGCATGCGTTGGTTGCTGCCGGTGGTGCCGTTGGGCGTGAGTCAGTGGCAGAACCTGGTGCTGATCTTGTCGATTATTGGTATCATCTACGGCGCTATCATTGCAATTCGGCAGCAAGACGTGAAGCGCCTCATTGCTTACTCTTCCCTCTCGCACGTTGGGCTGATGGCGGCGGGCGTGTTCTCGCTCACCCAAATTGGTTTGCAAGGTGCTAGCATTCAGATGCTGGCTCACGGCGTGAACGTGGTAGGTATGTTCTTCATAGCCGACTGCATCGAGCGCCGCACTAATACCCGCATGATTCCGGACCTAGGCGGACTCACCCGCCAGACACCCGTCCTGACGGTGTGCTTCCTGGTCCTACTACTCGGTACGGTGGCCTTGCCGCTCACCAATGGGTTTGTGGGTGAATTTCTGCTGCTCGGCGGCGTATATCAATACAATGCGTGGATGGGCGCTGTAGCCGGCATTACCATCATTTTGGCGGCTGTGTACTTGCTGCGTATGTTTCAGCGCGTGATGCTCGGACCCGATTCGTCGTTCTCTGCTACCATCACCGACCTGACTGGCGCCGAGCTAGTGGTACTGGTGCCGCTGATTGTGCTGGTCTTCTGGATTGGCTTGTTCCCGAACACGTTCCTGCACCTGTCGGAAGGCAGCGTGATGAATATCTTGAGTGAGGTGGTGAAGAGGTAACGCCAACTTTAAGCTGGTAGCCCGGCTACGCAAGTTGCCACGGCTGCCACGACATAGTTTCATGATTCGCCACCTACACGTTGGTGTTACAGTTTGACCATGATTTCAATCGTTCTTCTTTCTGTTTTTGGCCTCGGCAACCTATTTCTAGGGTTCCTGCGCTCCAACCGGATACTTCTGCCGGCCGCTATGCTCATGTTGGGCACGGTACTTACCGTGAACTTCATCGACTGGAACGGCGGACCACAGTCGTTTTTCAATGATATGCTTATCGTTGACAACTTCTCGGTGGCCTTCACGGGCATCGTGGTGTTGACGGCGCTGCTGCTGATTCCCTTCTCCGAAAAATACGTGCGCGACGGGCAAGCCAATCTGGCTGAATACTACTCGCTGCTGATTTTTTCGCTAGTTGGGGCCATTATGATGGTGGCCTACAACCACTTGCTGATGCTGTTCTTGGGCATTGAAATCCTGAGCGTGGCTATGTACGTGGTAGCCGGCGCCGAGAAAACCAATTTGCGTTCCAACGAAGCCGCCCTGAAGTATTTCCTGATGGGCGCGTTTGCCACGGGCATCCTGCTCTTCGGTATGGCGCTGGTATACGGTGCCACGGGCACTTTCGAGTTGAAAAACATCAGCTTTGCCGTGCAAAATCCGGTCAATGCTTCGCTTACGCCAATGCTGTACATCGGAATGCTGATGATGCTTATTGGCATTGGTTTCAAGGTGTCGGCCGCTCCTTTCCACTTCTGGACTCCTGATGTGTACGAGGGCACTCCTACCTTCTTCACTGCTTTCATGAGCACAGTGGTGAAAACGGCTGGTTTCGCAGCGTTCCTGAAGCTATTGGTGCAAGCTTTCCCGGCTGCCTCGGCGCAGGGGCTTTGGCTGCCTACACTAACGGCTATGTGCGTGCTTACTTTGGCTATTGGCAACATAGGCGCCGTAGCACAAACTAGTGCCAAGCGGATGCTGGCTTATTCCAGTGTGTCGCACGCGGGCTATCTACTCATTGGGCTAGTGGCATTCAATGGGCAATTAGAGGGTGCTTCGGCCAACGGTATCTTCTTCTATTCGCTGGCTTATTCACTGGCTACGGTGGCCGCTTTTGGGGTATTGAAGCAGGTATCTGAGCAGCGGATGCGCGAAGACTATGACGGACTAAACGGTCTGGCTAAAACCAATCCGCTGCTGGCTTTCGTGATGACGGTAGCTATGCTTTCTTTGGCGGGCATTCCATTAACTGGTGGTTTCTTTGGGAAGTTTTTCATCTTCTCGGCAGCCGTAGAGAACGGGCATATTGGCCTGGTGGTGTTTGCGGTAGTTATGTCGATGATTAGCATCTACTACTACCTGCGCCCCATCATTGCCATGTACATGCGCGACGCGGACGCCGATACTGCCGAACCTATACGAGTAGGCGGTTTCCAGTCCGGGGCACTGCTGCTACTAGCCCTACTGACGGTGGTGCTTGGTGTGCTACCGGGTATTCTGAGCGGAATTCTGTAAACAGACAACATACTTATCAAACAGAAAAAGCGGCCCGAAAGCCGCTTTTTCTGTTATTATTCTAGACGAAATATACGCCGATGCAGCTGCGAGTTTGGATAGGCCGTTTACTTTGGGTGCTAACTATCCTTTGGATGGTAGCAGGTTCAAGTGTTGCGTATGGTGGCCCTTTCATTGGCCCGGGCGCTTACCTGTTATGGTTAGCTAGTTTCTATAGTTTGCTGACGAACAGTCCCTGCCTATCTTTCTTTTCAACGAACCGCGCTGATTGGATGGGTTATCTAGTGGGTACTGTAGGGGCTGTTGTGGCACTTTGCTATTTCGCAGCCCATCCAGTCACATACGTTTTCTGGTTTGCAGGTTTTTTGAGTGTGCTGGCGCTTGCCGTTGCTCAGCACACAAAAATTGGAGCTTTAGCCTTGGCTGCTACGGGCCTATGCTTGCTTTTATTTCCCTGGCTCGTGCTGCGTTATACGAGCTTGCAACCTTCTATTGAGGCAGGCAGTGCCGCGCATGTACATTTGTTGCTGCTATGCGGGGCTAATCCTAACGAACTTCGTCAGCACGACACTCCATTGATAGCGGCCGTGCGAGGCTGCCGAGCTGATATTGTGGAAGAATTGCTGCGCCACGGTGCCGATCCTAATGGCCGCAGCAGTGCCTTCATGAACTCCACCCCTGCGCTCTTCGACGCAGCGCGTATGCAGTGCCCTATGTCTATGGTAGGTTTGCTATTGCGATATGGCGCTGATCCAAACCAACGTAATAATGGCGGGGAAACTGCTCTATTTCATGCCATACGTTTCGGGGAGTTAGAAAATACGCGCCAGCTTTTACAGGCGGGGGCACGTATCAATGCAAAGAGCAAGACAGGCGAAACGCCCTTAGACGTTGCTCGTCAAGTTAACTATCAAGCACTCGAAACTCTTCTGCGTGCACCAACCGCGCCCTAAATAGTTGCCGGTTGGCGTGGTAGCAACTGCCTAATTTTTTAGCACTTGCTCTTCGCTCTCTAATGGATGCACTGTTTCGGGCAGCGTAGTCTCAGACTCGCCGCATCAGCACGGAGGCTTCATCGGCATACAGCACAGCTTCGTCGCCAAATGGCTGTTGCCCCCGGAACTTCAGCAGCAGGCGGGCAGTGGTGATGACGTCTTTCTGACAATAGTGCACAATGCGCGGCAAATCCTGGTCTTCGTAGTAGACGCGGGCTACATCGGCGCCGGTGATATCGTCTTTGGGGTAGGAATGCTGAACATAGCGGCCAGCAACGACAGGGAAGTGAAGGACTTTCGGTCGCCGAATTTCCAGAGTTCCAGCGTATCGAGGTGATTTATTTCCCAGGGCTTTTTATCGGCTGTGTCGAGTTGCGGCGGCAGGTCGAGCCCATTACTTAGCAGGCGACGCGAGATGTACGGGATATCGAACTCTTTACTGTTGTGGCCGCATAGCAGGTGCTGAGGCTTCTTTTCTAGAACGGCCGAGAACTCGCGCAGGAGCTGAGTTTCGTCGTGGTTGGCGAAGGACTTGACATAGAAGCGCAGTTGCTCCTGCTTGTCGTAGTAGAAGCAACCAAGTGAAATACACACGATTTTACCGAACTCGGCGTAGATGCCGGCTTGCTCGAAGAGTGCAGCGGCGTGCAGATGATCGGGCAAAGGGTCGATGTGCGAGGCGTGCGAAATCCAGCCTTTTTCGCGGCGCAGAGCGTGGCACTTATGCTCCCACAGATGCTGCAGCATCTCTGCTAAGTCGTCGTGACAACCCACGCAGGGTACGGTTTCTATGTCAAGTACAAAGACCTGGTCGAGCGAGAGGTTGCGGAGCAGGCGCATAAGTGGAATGAAAAAGGCCGTGGGATGATACCGAAGATACTATTTCCGGCCACATAGGCTGCTTTTTCCGATAGAGACTTATGCACTGATTTGGGCGCTAATAGCTTTCTCTATTCAACGTCCCGGAATGCATTTGCAGGAAGTCCGTAGTCGTTACGATGTCATCAAGTAGGCGTTGCTTTTGCCTCAGAAGAACTTCATCCTGGCACCGTAGCCGAGTAGAAAGACAATTCCCCTTCATGTGAGGCCCTCACGAAGGGCTTTACTCACTGCTTCCGTCATGGAGCGCACGTGCAGTTTTTCGTAGATTTTCTTGATGTGCGAGCGGACGGTATCAATGCTAATGCCCCGGTCGGCGGCTATCATCTTGTAGCTGTATCCTTCCACCAGCAGTCCTAAAATCTCCTGCTCCCGGGCGCTCAGGTTGGCTTGTGATTCTTCGGTTGGGCGGCGGGGTGGCACTTTCGGGAATAGGCGAAGTACTTGCCGCGCAATGATGGGGGTCATCGGGGCGCCGCCCGCCCGCACTTCGCCGATAGCGTCGAGTAAGCGAACGGGGGAAGTTTTCTTCAACAGATACCCGTCGGCGCCGGCGCAAATTGCATCAAATACCCGGTCGTTTTCCTCGAATACGGTTAGCATGAGCACATTAATCTCCGGAGCCACCGCCTTGATGCGGCGCAAGCCCTCGATACCCGTGCAGCCCGGCATATCAATGTCCATAAGCACCACGTCGGGCCGGAGGCGCTTCATGTCGGCTTCGGCTTGGGTGCAGTTGCCTAATGCTCCTGCCAGCTCCATTCCCATCGAGCCCGACAACAACTGGCTCAGGCTAGTCCGCAAGTCAACGTTGTCTTCGTAAATCAGTACGCGGGTAGCCGTTTCCATTGCATAGGTGTAGTAGGGTAGCGAATACAACTAATATACGGGTTGATGCTACTGCATCAGATCACATAATAATGTGAGTCGTTGCTTCTCAGCTCAGTTCTTCGGCTTAGTTGCCAAGGGGCATGGTCAGGTGTAGTTTGGTGCCTTGGCCGGGAGCGGTTTCGATGGTGAGTTGGCCGGAAAGGTTGGTAGCCCGGGTGCGCATATTCGCTAGGCCATTGCCACCACCCTGGGCCGGACTATTCGGGTCGAAGCCGACGCCATCGTCCTCAACGGTGAGGTGCAGCCGGCCGTGGTGGTAGGCAAGTAGAATGATGGCGTGCTGACACTGCGCATATTTGGCTAGGTTGTTCACGGCTTCTTTGAACAACAGAAAGAATTCGCGGCGAGCTTCCATTCCTAGCTTGAGACCTTGTACTGAAGGATCGGCACGGAAAGTAAACTCGATGCCGCGAGCTTCCAGCACTTCCGAGGCGAAGCGCCGCATACGGGCCGTCACGTCGTCCAGCGAGTCGTGGGCGGGATTGATGGCCCACACGATGTCGTCCATGGCGTCGAGCATGCGGCGCGAAGACTCCCCGATTTGTTCTAAGATGGCCGCCGCCAATTCGGGCCGCTGCTGACGCTGGTGGTTGCGGGCAATTTGACTCAGAATTGAAATGCTGCTGAGCGTGGAGCCCATGTCATCGTGCAAGTCGCGGGCAATGCCGTGCCGAACCCGCTCCAGGGTCAGCAGTTGGCCCACTCTGATGCGGTACACGAGAAAGAGGAGCCCAAAAACCACCCAGCTCAAGCCCACCTGAAACCACCACGTTCGGTGCCAGGGCGGCTCTATGATGATACTCAACGCCGCTCCTTGCGGGTTTAATACGCCGTCGTTGTTGGTGGCTACCACCCGAAAGGTGTAGGTGCCCGGGTCGAGATTGGTGTAGGTGGCTTCACGGTGGTTACCGGCCGGCACCCACTGCTTGTTGAAGTTTTCGAGTTGGTAGGAATAGCGGTTTTTTTCGGGTATTTGGAAGTTGAGCGCCGCAAACTCCAGTGAGAAAACTTTGTCCTCGGGCGAGAGGCGCAATACGCGCCGTTCCGTGATAACTGTATCAGGCAACTCAACTGGCCGATTGAACTTGCGAAATGCGGTGAGGACCACTGGCGGCGGCAAGGGATTGATGTGCACCTCCTCTGGCCGGAAGGCGACCAGCCCATTTACTCCGCCAAAGTAGAGGACGCCCGCCGCGGAGTGGTGGCAAGCGGCAGCATTGAACTCGTCTTGCAGCAAGCCGTCGCGCTCATCAAACGTGTGAAATTTTCGGGTGCGGGGTGCAAAACGCGCTATGCCTTTGTTGGTGGCAAGCCACAAGTAGCCTTGCTGGTCTTGCTGTATGCCGTATACCACGTCGTTGGGAAGCCCGTCGCTCTCCCGAAACGTGGTAAAGCGGCCCGTAATGGGGTCATCTACTCGAGAGAAGCCACCGCCTTCCGTGCCTATCCAGAGTATGCCTTGTTGGTCCTGCAAAATAGAGCGCACCGAGTTGCTGCTTAAGCTGCGGGGGTTGCGTCCATCGGCGCGGAAAGTGGTAAAAGCCCCAGTATGGGCATCGTAGCAGGAAAGGCCCCCACCGCCAGTTGAAATCCATATTCGCCCTTGGTGGTCCTGAAATACGGTTCGCACATAATTGTTGGGCAGACTCCGAGGATTCTTGGGGTCGTGGCGGAAGGTGGTGAAGTGGTTGGTAGCGGGGTCGTAGCAACTGAGCCCCCACCATTCAAGCCTACCCACAGCTTGCCTAGCGGGTCTTCATACACCGACAGAACAAGATCGTCGGCGAGGCTGTTGGGCTGCTTGGGGTTATGGCGGTAATGCACGAAGCGGGAGCCACCAGGCTCCAGACAATCGAGGCCCTGGTCTTGGGTACCTACCCAGAGTCGCCCGCGCTTATCGAAGCACAAGGCCCGCACGTGGTTCTGGGCTATGCTACTGGGGTTGGCGGGGTCGTGGCGAAATTGGTGGCGCCGACCAGTGGCAGGGTCGTAGCAGATCAGGCCGTGTTCTTCGGTGCCCACCCACACCCGCCCCGCCGCGTCGGACGTTACGGCCCATACGGGACCGGGGGCTCCGGTGTCGAGGCTACCAAAGGCCGTGGGGCGTAGGTTGGCGCAGCTTAAGCCCGCTTCCGTACCCACCCACAGCAGCCCCGACCGGTCCTGCCCTAGCGCTTGCACCGTGTTTTCGGGGAGGCTGCGGGCGTTGCGAGGCTGGTGTTGCAAGCAACTGAAAGTACTTGTAGCGGCATCATAGCGGCACAACCCCTCGGTGGTACCCACCCACACCGTGCCGCTCTGGTCTTCCAATATCGTTCTGATTCGGCCAACTGGTAAGCTGCCGAGCTGCTTGGTGGGCACGAAGCTGCGAACCGCGCCGCCAGTCGCTGGCAAATAGTGTAGTCCTTGAGTTTCCGTGCCTACCCAAAGACCACCAGCGCGGTCGGCGCACAGGGTAGTAATGGCCCCGACGGGTTGCAGGCGAGCGTCCTGTAGTAGCTGCCCACTCTTAGAATCAAAGCGGCTGACGCGACCTTCCCCAGTGCCTACCCACACCGTGCCGGCGCGGTCCTGAGCCAGGGCGCGCACCGCGTTGTAGCGGACACTCGCGCCGGCCAAGGGCCGATGTCGAAATACTGTGAAGCGCTGGGTTGCGGGGTCGAAGCGGTGCAACCCACTTTCAGTACCGGCCCATACCCTCCCCTGCCGGTCGCAGAGCACCGCGCGGACGAAATTGTCGGATAAGCCACTGGAATCGACGGGGGCGGCGCGGTACGTGCGAAACTGGTTGGTGCGCGGCGTGTAGCAGGACAAGCCACCCCCAGTGCCTGCCCACAGGTTGCCGGCTTGATCTTGGCATAGCGCCAGCACAAAGTTGCTGCCCAAGCTGGTAGGGCGCTGAGCATCATTGCGAAAAGTGCGAAACCCGACGCCGTCGTAGCGGCACAGCCCGTCTTGCGTGGCCACCCACAGAAAGCCCCGTCGGTCCTGGACAATGGCATACACGCTGTTTTCCGCTAGTCCATCGGCCGTGGTTAGCGTGCGGAAGGCGGGCGAAGGTGGGGTGCTTTTGCTCGCGAAAAAAGGCTGCGCACCGGCTTTGGCATGCAGATGCAGTAGCACCACTAGCAAAGCCAATAGCACCCTATACTTCCTCACGGATAGTGTTAGCTGGTCGGTATAACAATTAGCCTCCTCCACCTTCATCTAAGCAATATTCGACAGCCCTAATTTACTGAAGTTCAACTAGGGTTATCTCGTTGAGCAACTGTTAGCTTGCAGTTTGTATCTATAACTTTCTATATAGGGTCTGTAATGCCTCCGAAAGCTTGGCGATATAGCAAGAGTTAGTGGCTATATCATCCCGAATTTGCCAAAGTGCTGCTCCTCGCTAGCCTATAGCCGGAACGCCCATCAAGGCCCTACACGGTCTGCCAGAGAGTCGTTTTACTTGGTTGCTCATACATCTCTCTTCCACTTCTACCTTTTGTCTGCATGCCGCTACTTATCGAGAACTTATCGAAAACCTATCCGAACGGCACGCAGGCTCTGCGCAACGTGACCCTAACCATTCCGACCGGCATGTTCGGTCTGCTAGGACCCAACGGCGCGGGCAAAAGCAGTCTGATGCGCACCATTGCCACCTTACAGGAGCCCGATAGCGGCAGCATTATGCTCGATGATTTGGATGTGTTGCGCGAAAAAGATTCCGTTAGGCGCGTATTGGGCTACTTGCCACAGGAATTTGGGGTGTACCCCCGTGTATCGGCCGAGGAACTGCTCGACCACTTAGCCGTGCTCAAGGGTATCGGCAATGCCAAAGAACGTAAGGAAGCTGTAGAGGCGCTGCTTCAGCAAACCAATCTCTGGGAAGCTCGCAAGAAAAACCTGGGCGGCTACTCCGGCGGCATGAAGCAGCGCTTCGGCATTGCCCAGGCGCTGCTCGGGAACCCGCGCCTGATTATCGTGGATGAGCCTACGGCTGGCCTCGACCCGGCCGAGCGCAACCGCTTTCATAACCTGTTAAGCGAGATTGGCGAGAATATCATCGTGATTTTGAGCACGCACATCGTGAGCGACGTGTCGGATTTGTGCCGCAACATGGCCATCATCAACAAAGGCCAAGTGCTGCTCGCCGGCGACCCACTAACCGTAATTGAGCAGTTGCGCGGGCGGGTGTGGCGCAAGCTGGTGGAGAAAACCGAGCTGGCGGCTCTGCAAGCCAATCACAACGTTATCAGTTCCCGCTTGTTCGCCGGCAAAACGGTAGTGCACGTGCTGGGTGAAGAGCGGCCCGACAGCGGTTTCGAGGAAGTAAACCCGGACCTCGAAGACGTGTACTTCGCTCAGATCAACGGCCGGAAAGTAGTGGCCGCCGCGGAGGTATAAGCGCCCAATCGTGAAGAAAAAAATGCCACGTCAAGCAGAGCAGCGGCACTTCTATTGGCTTCGCTGAATCGGCATGGCGGCATCAACAGGCCAAATGCTTCGCTTCTACCTGGCGTGATAAGCTCGTTGGGCTGCTTCCGCAAGGCGGCGCCCTCTCTCCTACTTTCCCCTGACCAAGATGTTTCTACCCATATTCCTTTTTGAACTGAAGTACCGCTTTCGGCGGCCGGCCACCTGGATTTATTTCGGGCTGTTTGTGCTGATGGCGTTTCTGCTGGTGACAGCAGCGGGCGGCGGTTTTCCGGGCGCCAACGTCAGCATTGGGGGCAACGCCAACGTGAAGCTGAACGCACCGCACACCATCAGCACCATCATTTCGGTGCTGAGCTGGATTGGGGTGCTGGTGGCGTCGGCCCTGATGAGCAATTCCGTGTACCGCGACTTCGAGCACCGGACCCATTCCCTGTTTTTCACTACGCCCATCAGCAAATGGGGCTACCTCGGCGGCCGATTTTGGGGCTCGTTCGTGGTGGCCGTGGTGGTATTTACGGGCATCGGTCTGGGCTTCTGGTTAGCCACACTCATGCCCTGGATCAAGCCTGAGAAGCTCGGCCCGACGCACCTGAGCTACTACATTTGGCCCTATGTAGTGATTGTGCTGCCGAATCTGCTGTTTTCGGGCGCCGTGTTCTTTACGATGGCCACACTCACGCGCAATATCCTGAGCACCTACATCGGCTCGGTGGTGCTGCTGCTGAGCTACATCGTGGCCCAGTCGTACCTCTCCGACATGGACAACGAGATGCTGGCCTCGGCGCTGGATGCTTTTGGGGCAGGCGCCATCTACTTCACCACCCGCTATTGGACGCCAGCCGAAAAAAACACCCTGCTGCTGCCTCTAAGCAACTATGTGCTTCTAAACCGGTTGGTGTGGGCGACTGTGGGCTTGGCGTTACTGGCGTTTTGCTTCGCCCGGTTCCGGTTCTCAGTTTTCTCTTCGGACGCCAAGCCGAGTAAGCGCAAAGCTGCTATCCTAGCGGCAGCTTCTGAGGTGGCGATGCCAGCGCCCACGCAATTGCGGCTGCCGAAAGTAACTCAGTTGTTTAGCAACGCCATGAACTGGCGGCAGTGGTGGAGCCTCACCAAAATGGAGTTTCGTGGCATAGTGCGCAGTGTGTACTTTATTGCCATTGTGGCCTCGGGCACCATTTACCTGCTGGTGATTGGCAGCCAGGTAGGCAAAATGTACGGCACCACCGTGTTTCCCGTCACCAACGAAGTGCTGGACACGCTCGGTGGCAACTTCTCTTTGTTTATCCTGATTATCATCACCTACTACTCGGGCGAGCTAGTATGGCGAGAGCGAGAATCTAATATTGCTCAGATTACGGACGCGCTACCCGTGCCCAACTGGGTGCCGTTTTTCTCTAAGCTTACCGCGCTAAGTATGGTGCAGGTAGTGTTGCTGGTGGTAGTGTTGGTGTGCGGCCTACTGGTGCAAACGGCTAAGGGCTACTTCCACTACGAGCCGCTGCTCTATATAAAAGGCCTGTTTGGAGTGCGCTTGATTGATTTTCTGCTGCTGTGCGTGCTGGCTATGCTGGTGCAGGTGCTGGTCAACAACAAGTATGTGGGTCACTTCGTGATGATACTCTACTACGCGGCCAATATTTTCCGCGAGCAGCTAGGCATCAATCACCATCTGCTCGACTATAGCGGCAACCCCAGCATTCCGTACTCGGCCATGAATGGCTATGGGCACTTTGTGGAAGGCTTTGCGTGGTTTAAAGTGTATTGGGCAGCTTTTGCGCTGCTGTTGGCCTTGGCCTCCAACCTGCTGTGGGTGCGCGGCACCGAAGCCGTGCCACGCTGGCGCTGGCAAGAGGCGGGCCGCCGGTTCCGTCGTCCGGCTTGGGCAGCGGCGGGCTTAGGGCTGCTGGTGTTGTTGGTATCGGGTGGCTTTATCTTCTATAACACTAACGTCCTCAACGAGTACCGCACGCCCAAGGCCCTGGAGCAGGCGCAGGCAGTTTTCGAGAAGAAGTACCGCCGCTACAAGGATGTTGCGCAGCCGCGCATTACGGCCGTGAACCTGAACACCGACATCTTCCCGCAGGAACGACGGGTGCACTTCACCGGCTACTTCATGCTGCAAAACAAGACCAGCCGCCCGCTGGACTCGATACACGTGAGCGTACCGCGCTTCGCCAAGATCCGCCAGCTCGACTTCGGCCCCGGTGCCCGCCTCGTACTCAACGACTCAACGTACTTATACCGCATCTACCAGCTCGGCCAACCCCTGGCGCCCGGCGACTCGCTGCGCCTGAATCTGGACGTGGCGTATCAGGAAAAAGGGTTTCCCAACAGCGGCTCCAACACCGAGGTGGTCTACAACGGTACGTTTTTCAACAGCAGTTACCTGCCTTCTCTCGGCTACGACGAAGGCCGGGAGTTGAGTGATGATGACGTACGCAAACGCAATGACTTGAAGCCCAAGCCGCGCATGGCTTCCGTCAACGACCTGAAGGCGCGGCAGAACACCTACATCAGCCACGACTCCGACTGGATTCGCTTCGAAACCACCGTCAGTACCTCGCCCGACCAGATAGCCATTGCGCCCGGCTATTTGCAGAAGGAATGGACCCAGAACAACCGCCGCTACTTCCGCTACAAGATGGACCGGCCCATGCTCAACTTCTACTCCTTCCTCTCGGCCCGCTACGCCGTCAAGAAAGACCAGTGGACAGACTCGGTGAGTGGACGCACCCTGCCCATCGAAATCTATTACCAACCCGGCCACGAATACAACCTGGACCGCATGATGCGGGGCGTAAAAGAGTCACTGAGCTATTTCTCTCGCAACTTTAGCCCCTATCAACACCGGCAGGTGCGCATTCTGGAGTTTCCGCAGTATGCCTCATTTGCCCAGAGCTTCGCCAATACCATCCCCTTTTCCGAGAGCATCGGCTTCATTGCCGACGTGGACGACAACGACCCCGAAGACATCGACTACCCGTTCTACGTGACCTCGCACGAAGTCGCGCACCAGTGGTGGGCGCACCAGGTCATTGGCGGCGACGTGCAGGGCTCCACGCTCATGTCCGAAACGATGGCCCAGTATTCGGCGCTGATGGTGATGAAGCATCACTACGGCGCCTACACCATGCAGAAGTTTCTGAAGTATGAGCTGGACCGTTACCTCGGGGCCGTTCAGCGGAACGCAAGAAGGAAGTGCCGCTAGCGAAGGTGGAAAATCAGCCCTACATCCATTACCGCAAGGGTTCGGTGGTGATGTACGCTCTGGCCGACTACATTGGGGAAGCCAAGCTTAACGCCGCGCTCAAGGAGTACGTGCAAGCCGTGGCCTACCAGGGCCCACCCTACACCAACTCCACTGAGTTTCTGGGTTACATCAAGCGCGCTACGCCCGATTCGTTGCAGTATCTGGTGAAGGATATGTTCGAGAACATCACGCTCTACGACAACCGCCTCACGGCTGCTACCGCCCAAAAACTGCCCGATGGCCGCTACAAAGTCAAGATGACCATCGAGGCCCGCAAGTTCTACGCCGATAGCCTCGGCAACGAGCGGGCCGCCCAGTTTCAGGATTGGGTACCGGTAGCTGTATTTCCAGAGTCCGGCAAAGACAAAAAGCCCGCGCCGCCTCTGGCGCTCACTAAGCGCCGCTTACACGCCGGTACCAACCAGTTGGAATTCATCGTGCCGAAAAAGCCGGCCAAAGCCGGCGTCGACCCGTATCATGAGCTAGTAGACCGCACACTGGAAGACAACACCAAAGCGGTAGAACTGTAAGACCACAACTTGCAAGAGCAACCGAACACGAAGAGCCGCCCTCATGAGGGCGGCTCTTCGTGTTCGGTTGTGAAACCGGGCTTTAGTTATTCTGCTTGGACAGCCTGCATTTCCTTTTTATACAGCCAATATGAATACCAATACACCACCGCTACCGACGCAAAGGCACCCACTAGCAACACCACGGTAGCCATTTGTACTGGGAAAAGCAGCGCCAGCACAGCACTCAGCAAACCGCTAGCAAAGAACAACCGTCCGCCCAAGCGGTGCACGCGCGCCCAGATGCGCGGAAACTCCAGCGCCCACGGCGTCTTGAAGCCCACAAAGTAATTGGGTTGCACAGTAGTGAGGTAGTTGCCCACCAGCGCGAAAAACAATCCCAATACCACAGCCATGCCCTGGCCGGGCTTCACGGCCGGATGCAAAGCCACATACAAGCAATACACGCTTATTCCACTCAGCAACCCTACAAAAGCCAGCATCAGCTTATGATAGTTGGGGTTGTTGGCATCGAGCCGCTGCTTGGGGTCGAAGCGAGGAATGAACAGGAATAACAGGTAAGTGCTCAGCGGCAAGAAAACGCACACCACCCAAATGTTGGCCTTGTCTGTGTAGCCATTGGCATTGCCGCTAATATCGAAGTGCGTAGGAATTTGCGCGGGCAGCGCATTCCAAGTGTACAGCAAATACACCACAGGCAGCATGAGCGCCAATAGCGTAAGTAAATGCCATATAGAGAAGAAAGTTTTCATAGAAGTACTTATAAGCTGGTGTGGGCTGCTCGATACATAATGGCAAGCATCATACAGCTAGCGGCAGCAACTAGTACTGCTCGTAGATGGCGTTGATGGTGGCTTCGCCACCAGACAAACCGTGCGATTTGTATCTGTGGTATAAACGTCAAGGTCAGGTACAACACCATGGGTATCCAAGCCGACTCACCTAGCCACTGCCGACCTGCAAAGCCATCTGCATGGCCATTGGTGTAATGCCGAGGAATCTGAGCTGGCAGCGTTGCCCTGAGATAGTACCAGTAAAATAAGGGCAGCAGAGCAGTAAAGACTACCAGTACTCCCTCCAATAATCGCTTTCTCATGATTTGAATTGCAGTAGCCACCCCAGCAGTTCGTCCATCACGGTCATGTTGAGCGTGTAGGTCACGAACTGGCCTTGCTTGTCACTGGATACAAGGTCGGCCTGGCGGAGTAGGTCGAGGTGGTGGCTGATAGTGGGCTTTGAGAACTGGAAGTGTTCGGCTATTTCCCCGGCCGTGCGTGGCTGCTCGCGTAGCAGTTCCAAAATGGCGCGCCGTGTGGGGTCATTGAGGGCTTTAAAAAGGGCGTTCAAGACTGGTTAGTTATTTAGACAAATATCTAATTATGTTTTACACTAGCAATACCTACCAGCTAAGTTTTGGTTAATTTTGATATCCTTTTATCGAAATTATCATGGCCACCGACGGCGTTAAAATTGTAGATGGCGACTATGCATACGACATTTACTACACCTTCATGGACCTGTTCGATGCTGGACATACACCAGCATTTATAGCCGAAAAGCTAGCAGAGCTGCGGATTGACAATGATGATTTCGACGAAGAGATTTTTATCACAACCTATGCCTTGGCCCTTTGGGAGACCGGTTGGCTGACGCCAGAGGTTCTTCTAAAAGTAGAAGAAGCAATTGCGAAAAATGCCTTTGCTAAGTACCTAATTGAAAAAGAACAAAAACCGGTATTAGCCCGCAGTAGGCAGCAAGTTTTAGAGCGGTTCTGGCTTAAAATCAACCAGCCTAACCTCAAGATTAAGAAGCCCAAAAAACCTACTGTTTCTAAAACGCTCATCTTCAACGAAGACGATGTACTGGTCTTTCAGTTACCTGACGAACAGTATTGCGCTACAATTCTAATGCAGATAAACCAGCGCCGCAACCAACCTATCTACCAGTTTCTCATTGTCACATACAAGAGCATAACGAAGCCTACCATCGAAGACATACTAGCATCGGAAGTGCTAGCGAGGTGGATTGGTGGATCAGATGGACCGGTATTATGCTTTGACCTTCTTATAACTGGGCCAAAAACGCTCCGTGTTTACGCTAACAAGTTTGAGTGTATTGGAAAAATAGAAATAAGAAGTGACTTGAAGCGCGGCGGATCCTACAAAGGCGTTTCTGATTTTCAAGATTTTTTTGAGAATTGGGTTGATTTCAAATTTACTGGGAATAGCAGCTACCCGAAGCTCATCGGTGTTTCGCTGAAACAAGTCCTGTAGAACCTCGTTGTCAAAAAGCAGAAGCGCCGCCTGATGTATCAAGCGCCGCTTCTGTTTTTAGCAACAAACGTGTCAAATGAGTTGCAGTTAACGAATAGCTACTGTCCAGAATCGAGCTTGTTCATCTGCGAACAATACACTTTTTCCGTTCGCAGAAAAGTGGATGGGGCCGGCAGGAAAAATTTTTCCAAGCACTATTCTCTTTACATGAACCAACGCTGTTGGAGTTATCCACCACACCTCAAGGCTGCTGATACGGTCAGTTGTTTTTGTTTCATCAAAATTTACTAGCAAGGCATTTCTACTATAAGGTCGCCCCTTGAACGTATAGTTTTTGCAGCCACTGCGAGCATCAATTACTACGTATTCGTTGCCATTGTAAAGCTGACGTCTGACAACCTTAAGTTTATGGTTTGCAGCTAAGTCGCCTAGGTACTCGTATTCACAGTAATCAGCGTCTTCACGACTGTCCTTCAACAATGTACAGCCTTGAGAAAGCCGGATTGCTCCATCATGCTTTTTTATAGCAGCATCTCGCAACAGCTTATCAGGTACAACTCCATGTTGCCAGTCGGCTTTCGTGCTTTTTATGAGAGTATCATGCTGTAGCTGCTGCGCCTGAGCTATATACCCAAGTTTAAGCAGCTAAAGCATCAAAAACCCTCTGGTTTTCATTTATTTCCCTACTACCGCCGTCTTGATGCTCAACTCTTTGAGCTGCAATTCCGAAATCGGTGAGGGCGAATCAATCATTACGTCGCGGCCGGAGTTGTTTTTCGGGAAGGCGATGAAGTCACGGATGGAATCGGCGCCGCCGAAGAGGCTGCACAGGCGGTCGAAGCCGAAGGCAATGCCGCCGTGGGGCGGAGCGCCGTACTCGAAGGCGTCGAGCAGGAAGCCGAACTGCGCTTTAGCCTCTTCATCGGAAAAACCCAAGAGGCTGAACATGCGGGCCTGCACGGTGCGGTCATGGATACGGATGGAGCCGCCGCCCACTTCTACCCCGTTGATTACCATGTCGTAGGCATTGGCGCGCACATCGCCGATGGTGTCAGGCGAATCGAGCAGGGCTATGTCTTCGGGCTTGGGCGAGGTGAAAGGGTGGTGCATGGCGAAGTAGCGACCTTCTTCCTCGTTGAATTCTAGCAGCGGGAAATCCACCACCCACAGCGCCGAGAACGTGTCTTTATCGCGCAGGCCGAGACGAGAACCCATTTCCAAACGCAATTCCGAAAGAGCCTTGCGGGTTTTGTTGGGCTCACCGGCCAGCACCAGCAGCAAGTCGCCGGGCTGCGCGTTGAAAGCGGCTTTCCACTGTTGCAGCAACTCCTGCGAGTAAAACTTATCAACCGACGACTTCACGCTGCCGTCGGCTTCCACGCGGGCATACACGAGGCCAGTAGCACCAATCTGCGGGCGCTTCACGTAATCGGTTAGCTCATCGAGTTGCTTGCGGGTGTAGGTGGCCGCGCCGGTGGCGCAGATGCCTACCACTAAACCCGCCGCCTCGAACACGGGGAAGCCATGGCCTTTCACTACCTCGTTCAGTTCCACAAACGGCATTCCGAAACGGGTGTCCGGCTTGTCGTTGCCGTAGAGGCGCATGGCGTCGGCGTAGGTCATGCGGGGCAGTGTGCCAATTTCCACACCTTTCACCTCGCGGAACAGGTATTGCACCAACCCCTCGAAAGTGTTCAGGATGTCTTCCTGCTCGACAAACGACATTTCGCAGTCAATCTGCGTGAATTCGGGCTGGCGGTCGGCGCGTAGGTCTTCGTCGCGGAAGCACTTTACAATTTGAAAGTACCGGTCGAAGCCCGACACCATCAGCAGCTGCTTGAAGGTTTGGGGACTTTGGGGCAGCGCGTAGAATTCGCCGGGGTTCATGCGGGAAGGCACCACAAAGTCGCGGGCACCTTCGGGCGTGCTTTTGATGAGCACGGGGGTTTCCACTTCAATGAAATCCTGGCCGTCGAGGTAGCGGCGGGTGGCTTGGGCCACGCGGTGACGCAGCATCAGGTTCTGGCGTACCGTGTTGCGGCGCAAATCCAGGTAGCGGTATTTCATCCGCAGGTCGTCGCCGCCGTCGGTTTCGTCTTCGATGAGGAAGGGCGGCAGCTTGGCCGGATTGAGCACATCAATCTTCTCGACGCGGATTTCGATGCCGCCAGTCGGGATTTTATCGTTTTTGGAATGGCGTTCCGACACCCGGCCGGTTACTTGCAGCACAAATTCGCGGCCGAGCTGGCGGGCTTGTTCGCGCACTTCATTTGATTCGACGCCATCTTCCAGGGCCAACTGCGTCAGGCCGTACCGGTCGCGCAGATCAACCCACAGAATACCGCCTTTGTCGCGGGTGCGCTGCACCCAGCCGCAGAGTGTAACAGTTAAACCAACGTGTTCGGGGCGCAATTCGCCGCAGGTGTGAGTCCGGAGCATTCTGGTTTCTAATTTCTGGTTCCTGGTTTCTAGTTCTGGCGCGCTACAGCTCGTGTGCCACAGGCCGCAACTTGAAACCTGCCAAAGGTAGACAGGAAAAATTAGTAGGGTAGCTAAAAATCAAGCGCTTTGTTGTGAAGAAACTCACATTGATTTGTGATAAATGCCTGTTTTAGAAAGGAACAGAGCCTTTTTCCTGACCATGTAGTAAGTTCGGCACGGAGTATGCAAACTGCTCGCCCAACTACGACCTCAACCAACACGACTTCTTTTATTTCTGCTTCCCATATGAAACGCTCTGCTCTGCTCGTTCTCGCCGCCGTTTTCTTCTCTTTCTCTTCGCAGGCTCAAACCAAAATCAAGACCAAGGCTAAAGCGGCTGACGGCACTTCGGTAAAAACCAAATCGGAGGCGGAACCCGTAACGTTGAACGGCCCCATCAAGCGCGTAGAAACGCTGTCGGGCATTGATATTTTCCCGGCTACCGGCGGGCAGAGCATCATGCTCAGCTTCACGCAGCAATTCACCAAGCCCGGCACCTTGGTCATGACCAACTACAAAAACCAGCCGGTCTACACCACTGCCCTCGACCCCGCCAACAACACGGGTGCCCCCGTTGACCTAGGCCGCATTCCGGCGGGCAACTACCTGATCGAAGCCAAAACCGGCAACTACGTGTACTGGAAGAAAGTGAAGGTAACGTACCCAGCACCAGCGGTAGCCAAGAAAAAACGCCGCTAGTCTTACTTGAAACTTCTTTTCGCAGCTCCGAAGTTATTCTACTTCGGAGCTTTGCATTTACTGGAAGCTCCACCAAACTACGGTAACTGAGCGTTCTAATAATCGACGCCAGCCGCGACGGGCCAAGCTTCAGCTTGGCGTTACCTTGTACCTTTCCGCCCTGTATGAAAACGACTTTTCGCTTTTTCCATTTTGCTCCCCTCCTGCTGGCGGTGCTGCTACTGGCGGCATTTGCCGCGCCCAAGCTCAAGAAAACTGCCGTTGGCAAGAATATCACGGTAGGTGTGCCAGAGGGCTTTCAGGCCATGCCCGACGATGGTATTGCCGTTAAATATCCAGCCCCGCGCAAGCCGCTGGCCGTGTTCAGCAACGCCAGTGGCCGCGTCGACTTCAGCGTAGCGCAGAAGCCGAGCACCTTCAGCAACCAGGATTACGCGCTGCTGCTCAAGATCTACAAGGCCAGCATTCAGAATATGTACTCCAAGGTTGATTTCCTGGCCGAGGACATTCGCACCATCAACAAGCGCGATTTTGTGGTATTGGAGTTCGTTTCGTCGGTGGCCGATACGCGCCGAACCGGCAACCTAGCCCCATCCGCCGCTACCAGATGGTACAGTACGCCATTGAAGGCGACCAGCTAACGGTTTTCACGTTTGTAGCGCCCGCCGACGAGCAAGCGCAGTGGCAGCCCACCGCCCGTGCCGTTATGCAAAGTATTTCCATGAAGTAGCGCTTCCAGAACGCCTTGCTTCATTTTGCGTCCGCATGTTGAAGCCTTCACATATTAACCGTGCTGACGTTACTAGCTCCACCAGAACGTCATGCTGAGCGGAGCCGAAGCATCTCGCGTGCTGACTCTGGAGTATAATTCAACCTCAGCACGCGAGATGCTTCGGCTGCGCTCAGCATGACAACAGTTTGGCAACAGCAACACGCCAGAGGCTACGGCTTCGTTGCATCCCTGTCTTGATGCGCCACCTGCTCAGCAGGACGGTTACGAAATAAAGCGACCTACTTTCTTGTCTCAGAACTCAATGTCTCCTCACGAGCAATACATGCGCGAGGCGCTCAAGCAGGCGCGGTACGCTTTTGCGGAGGAGGAGATTCCCATTGGGGCCGTGGTGGTGCTCGATAAAGTGATTATTGCGCGCGGCTACAACCAAACCGAGCGACTGCGCGACGTAACGGCTCACGCCGAAATGCTGGCCTTGACGGCGGCCGCCAATCATGTTGGCAATAAGTACTTGGCCGACTGCACGCTCTACGTGACGGTGGAGCCTTGCGTGATGTGCGCGGGCGCCGCGGCTTGGGCGCAAATCCGCCGGGTAGTGTACGGGGCCGATGAACTGAAAGTCGGGTTTAGGCGCTATGGCAACCTGCTGCACCCGAAGGCCGAACTGGTACGGGGCGTGCTGGCGGTGGAGTGCGGGGCGCTGATGCAGGAGTTTTTCGCGCGGAAGCGGAAATAAGCTACTTTTGGCCGCTTCCGTAACCCTAGCCGGGATACGGTGGTTATACTACCCGGAACGTTCCACCACATAAATCCAAAATCATGGCTTTCGAACTGCCCCAACTGCCTTACGCTTATGATGCCCTGGAGCCGCACATTGATGCGCAAACCATGGAGATTCACCACTCAAAGCACCATCAGGCCTACGTTACCAACCTGAACAATGCCATTGCGGGTACCGAGCTGGAAGGCAAAAGCCTCGAAGATTTGATGCAGAATATTGCATCGGCTCCGGCGGCGGTGCGCAACAACGGCGGTGGCCACTGGAACCACTCGCTGTTCTGGACGGTGCTAGGCCCCAATGGCGGCGGCGAACCTACCGGTGCCATCGGTGAGGCCATCACGCAGTCTTTTGGTAGCTACGAGAAGTTCAAGGAAGAATTCACCAAAGCCGCTACCACGCGTTTCGGCTCGGGTTGGGCTTGGTTGTGCAAGCAGGCCGATGGCTCGCTGAAAATCTGCTCGACGCCTAACCAGGACAACCCCTTGATGCCCGACGCGGGCTGCGCTGGCACGCCCGTACTTGGCCTCGACGTGTGGGAGCACTCCTACTACCTGAAATACCAAAACCGTCGCCCCGACTATATTGCGGCGTTCTACAACGCCATCAACTGGGACGAAGTAAACAAGCGCTTCGCCGCGGCGGCATAGTTTTTGGTTGCTATCTGGGAAAGCTACTCAAGTGGTAGTTTTCCCGGCCTTTTATCGGTCGGTTTGGTGCCCTGTTGGGCATTGGGCCGACCGATTCGTTGTTTATAATAGTCAGTTACATGGATACTCAACTCGTTGCGAAATCTGCTGGTGCCTTATCTGATAAATATCGGCTAAACATTGTGCTGGCGCTAAGCCAACTGGAGTCGATGCCTTTCGCTGACGTGCAACAGCTAACCGGGCTTTCGCAACCCTGCGTTTCGCACCACTTGAAAATATTGACGGACAGCGGACTGGTGCAGACTCGTAAATGTGGCCGTTGCCTAAGCCTGATGCTGAACCGCGAAGCCATGGGCGAGCTGGCTAGCTTTTTAAGGAATTTGGGATAAAAATTTTGTTGATACACATCTAAACATTTCAATCGGTTAATTCTTTATAAGCCCGTCAATCCCTTTTTAATAACAAGCTTCCTTATGGCTTCTAAGATTTTTTCGCCTGCGCAGCTAGGCTCCATAACGCTTCAAAACCACTTGGCCATGGCCCCGATGACACGCTGCCGCGCCCTTGGCAACGTGCCCAACACGCTGATGGCAGAGTATTACGCTCAACGCGCTTCCATTGGCCTAATTATCACCGAAGGCACTTCGCCTTCACCAAACGGATTGGGCTACGCCCGGATGCCAGGTTTGTTTAATGCCGAGCATGTGGCGGGCTGGAAGTTGACGACCGACGCTGTACATGCCAAAGGCGGCCACATTTTCATACAGATCATGCACTCGGGCCGTATTGGCCACGCCCTGAACTTGCCGGAGGGTGCCGAGGCCGTCGGCCCATCGGCTGTGGCCGCCGCGGGCCAGATGTGGACCGACCAGCAGCAGATGCAGGACCACCCCACGCCGCGGGCACTTACGACCGAGGAAGTGCGCACCACTATTCAGGAGTTTGTGCATTCGGCCAAACTGGCTGTTGAAGCTGGTTTCGACGGGGTGGAACTACACGGCGCCAACGGCTACTTGTTGGAGCAATTCCTGAACCCGAATAGCAACCAGCGCACCGACGAGTACGGTGGCAGCGTGGAAAATCGTGCTCGTTTCGTACTGGAAACGGCCCAAGCTGTAGCCGCCGCCATTGGGGCCGAGCGCACCGGCATCCGTTTGTCGCCGTGGGGTACGGCCAGTGACATGGCGCACTATCCCGAAATCGATGAAACGTACGCCTATTTGGCCGAGGAGCTGAAAAAACTAAATCTGGTGTATCTGCACTTGGTGGATCACTCTAGTATGGGTGCCCCCGCCGTGCCTGCCAAAACGGTAGCCACCGTGCGCGAGAAGTTCACGAACACACTCATCCTGGCTGGCGGCTACGATAAAGTAGCGGAAATAGAAAACGCCCTTGAAAGTAGCGGTGCCGACTTGGTAGCTATTGGCCGCCCGCTCATCTCTAACCCCGACCTGGTAGTCCGCCTCGAGCAGGGCGCCGAACTGGCCCCGTACGACCCCAACACCTTCTATGCCCCTGCGCCTGAAGGTTTCCACAAAGGGTACACCGACTATCCGGCTTTGGCCGAAACCGAAGCTGCGGCGAAGTAGCACCTACAGCGAATCGGTCATTCAACAAAAAGCCTCTCCTGTTGCAGGAGAGGCTTTTTACTTGCCTACGAGCTTACGCTTCACAAGCTAATCCCGTTTTGCAAGCTCCGGAACACCACTGCCATGAGCACCAAGACAACTACCGCCCCCACGACCACTGGAATATCGCCGGAGCAGGTGAGCCGGGCAGCTCCGGCTGACGCATAGCCGCTCCCCAAGCGGCTCCTAACACCATGCTGCTCATAGGCGCCACCAGAAAGCTCGCAAAAGTGGGCAGCGGCCACGATAGAAAGGTAATTAGCACGGAGCCGATTAGCCAAGGCCACGCTATGAGGGCCCGCAGCATTCGGCCTTTGGCGGCGCGGGTAGCCGGAGTGGCTACTTCCGCCGGCACAAAACGCATGAATAAGGGCGCCATACGCCGGATACTAGCAGTGAGGATAATTACCGCTGCCACCGCTACTCCTAGCAACAGCGACATAGGCAGGTGCCAGATAGCAGCTACTTGGCCTAAGTCGCCATAGGGCACGAAGGGCGTAATCATGAGGTAGCCCAAAAAGTTGATAAGCCCGAAGGCACCAAAGAATAGGGCAAACAAGGCTGCTGGCCCGGTAGCCTGGCTCCTACGTACGAACACCAGTACCACCAGGCCTTGCAGCAAGCTAAATATGGGCCCTGCCAACGCTACAAGCACCTGCTTGGAATCGGATAAGGAATCGAGGTTGCGCACGGAGCTGTTGTAGAGTACAGGTTGCCCGCCGAGAGCCAGCGCCATCAGCGCATGGGCCAATTCGTGCAACAATTCCGTCAGCAGAAAGGCCGCTATGTAAACACACGTGGCATTGAGCGTCAGCCGGTTGTTTGGGGTGGCAACAGAGGGAGAAACGACTGTGGACATAAGAAGGCGAATAATACGGCCGGTGAAAGTGCTGCTCACACGATAAGCAAGAACAATTATTTCATTGTTTGTCTACTTGATTAAGAACACTATACTAAGAGATGCCGCCAAGTTTTTACCACACCAAAATATAGCAGGCAACCCAGGCCTAGCAAGTACTCAGGGCCGCCTCACTATCTTCCTCAGATCAGCCGACTCGAAGGCTGCCTTCGCCTGCGCTTAAACTAGTCGGGGCAACTCCCGCACGAGCGGATAGTGTTGGGAAGTTAGGGGCCGCCGGTTGGCTAGCCAGCAGGCGCTTTAGCTTGTACTGGGCAGGAATCCAAATAAATTCTAGATAAGAGCTTACGGCTAATGTGTGAGCTACATTTTGGCCAGCAAGCCTTTTAGCCGACCGTGGTTAGGGTATTTGCTTAGCCCTTCGGTGGCATACTTACGCGCCAAATCAAGCTGGCCAGCCGCTTGGTAGGCTTGGGCGAGGTAGCAGTAGGCGTCGGCTTTGCCCCAGTTGGGGCGTAGGGATTGGGGTCGGGCTTTTCGGGAGCAGCAATGGCCTTTTTGAGGTGCGCAATGGCCACCTTGCCACCGCCGTACTGCTTGGGCGTGTGGAAGTCGTTGACTCCGCGGGCGTAATGGGCACGCAAATTATCGGGAGCCAGCGCCACCGCTTTTTCAGCGTTATCCTTGGCTGTATTCGCCTTAAAAACCACCGTTAGGAAACTCGCAAACTCTAAGTTGAGGCCCTGCAACAACGAAAGTAGCGCGTAGTGCTCGGCCGTTTTGGTGGGCACGGCTTCCAGCATCTCGATGCCTTTTACCAGATGCTTTTCGGCCTGCGTTTTGTTTTGGGCGGCCCGAAAATACAAGTGGTACTGCGTGTAGGCACCCCAATAATTGAGGTAGGCGTTCGGTTTGGTGGCCCGTAGGTCGTCTAGGGTTTTGGCCATGAGCCGCAGGGAGTCTAAGGAAGTATGCCAGCTAATTTTCCGCTGAATGTCCGTCAGCACGTCCTGGCTGCGGGTTTGAGCCGCCAGTTGGCCTGGTATCAATAATGCGAGCAGGAAGAATAGAAGCAAGTACTTCTGCATGGTGAATCAGCTTAGAAACTTGGAAGGCAAAGACAAGGCCATGCCCGACTAGTACGTGAGACGCACCAGTGGCATTGAAACGAGTAAGTAAGGGGGCGGAGTTGGCTATTCGGGTTTAAGGTAGCGCTGCAGGCTGCTCACATACTTCTCGAAGGCCTTGATGCCTTCGGGCGTGATGGCGCAGCGCGTAAGCGGATACGAGCCGTTAAACTCCTTGGTCATAGTGAGATACCCAGCGTCTTTGAGCTTGCTGATCTGCGCGCTCAGATTGCCAGCCGTGGCCCCGGTTTTTTCTTTCAAAAAATTAAACTCAGCCTCCCGTACGCTTAGCAGCAACGACATGACAGCTAGCCGCAGCTGCGAGTGCAGCAACGGGTCGAGGTCTTCAAAGGGCGCGGCCACGGCGGTATTGGTTTTTGAGCATGTGCCCGGGTAATACGTAAGCTACCAGCACAGCGGCGGCCACTAGCAGCAATTGACTATCAAATGCCGCTCTGAACGCCACTGTAGCCAACAACCAGCAGGTCGCGCCGCCCCAAATCAGCGGCCGGAACCGCAGGGCGCCGCCCGTAGCAAACGTGCCCAACCCGTAGAGCGCAATAATAAGCGGATACGCTTTGCCCCAACCCGAGACGGTGCCCACCCCAATCAGCATGATCATGAGCACCCCGAAGCCACCCCACAGGTATATCATAAAATCGCCTAGGGCAGTGCGTACCCGCTCGCGGCGACGACGGCGGGCTCCATTTACGAAGGCGGCTACCGTGCCCAAGCCCATGAGTACAGGCCAAGCCAACCACGGCTTACTGTAGCCGATCTGCAGCAGCCCGTAGTGCGTTAGGGCGGCCACCAGCACCAGCCAGCCCCAGAGCAACAAGTCAAACGAGTTGTCGCTCAGATCTTGCTTGGCCTCCTGTATCATGTTTTGAATCAAACGCAGGCTGTCAGAGGCGGACAACGGGTTTTCGGAGGTTTCCATGGGATTAAGGTCGTTGCTTGTTTCAGTGATTCGAGTCAGCTGTATTGGTTTCAAACTGGTAGCTAACAGTATAGGCTGCGGAAACTAGGCTTGGCTATGCTTGCGCAACAGGTAGCCTGGAATAATATAGCTCCCGAGCATAGCGGCGGCAATAAATAGCAGTTGCGTGTCCTCAGGCAAAACGAGGGTCATAGCACCGAGCACGCCACACACCACGCCGCCCCACTGCAGCGACCGGAAGCGTAATACCCGTCCGGCCACGTAGGTGCTCACACCGTAGGCAATCAGTAGCAGCGGATGTATCACCTCCCACCCCACGAAGCAGGCACATACCATAGCTACAAGCAGAAGGAGTAGGAAGCTCTTCTGTAGCAAGCGCATCGTGCTGTCAGTGGCTGTAGTGCTCGTTAGCCCCTGCTGCTTCTGCCGCCGTGCCCGAATAGTTTGTATGATGCTCATCATGGGCATCAGTACCATCCAAGGCAGCCAGGGAGCCGCAAACCCAACGTGCTCCAAAATATAGTTACTCAAGGCCGCCGTCAGGACCACCGATCCGCGAACGAGGTAGGTGAAAGCATAACCTTGTAAGCTGGCTGCTGTGGGGCCACCGATGAAGACAGGATTAGCCAAGCTGCTAGTGGTCGACTGGAGGGGAAGGCTGGCAACGTTTTTCATGGCGGTAGCGGTTATGTGCGTGATGTAGAACAAACATAAACTACTTTATATTGTAAACCAAATTACTTCGCAAACTTATTTATAAACGTGAAAACAGTTATTCATCAAGCTAAATCACCTTCAGGCCAGGACAGAGCAATCGATACTTATCAGCCATTGGCTGCCCAATAGGCATCAACAAAGGGCCATGCTAGGCAACGTCAGCCTGGTTTCTGCGCGTTCCGCCCCCATATCCTGTACCTATACTCTAGCGCAAGCTGCTGCAAGTGACTGTCTAGCTTCATTACATACAGCACCAGCGGCTGTGGTCTCGCTACAGTTCATGATTAACTAAGCGGTTGGTGCCTACTCAGGTGAAGGATAAAGCAGGAGTTGGCAGGGTAGCTCGAAAAGATTCATTGCGCTGTATATAGTGTATTGCTTCAGGTTAATCATTAGCTATTTATAAGGCCCTGCCTTAGCGCGTATTCTGCCTTTCCGAATTTAGTTATCTTTGAAGGCCCGGTCCGCGTTAAGTGGCCGGGTTGTTCTTTTTCAGCCCGTATGTGCCTCTTAAGTTTTGGGTTGCTAACGCTACAGCCGCGCTGGACTAAGCGTTGTGCTGTTGCAGGCGCTGTGTTAGGCATGTTGAGTAAGAACTGCCCCGCGATGGGCGCAGTTCTTAGCTAGGAAAGAGCAGTATTTTCTCTAAAAAGAGTTTTCCATTTCTTCATTCCCTTCTGCATGAATACCAAGCTGCGTCTCACCATCCTGAGCTTTCTGCAGTTCTTTATCTGGGGCTCGTGGCTGATAACCATTGGGGCGTACTGGTTCCAGACCAAGCAGTGGTCGGGGGCACAATTCGGCGCCATTTTCTCCACCATGGGCATTGCGTCCATCTTTATGCCCTCGCTCATGGGCATCGTGGCCGATAAGTGGGTGAATGCCGAGAAGCTGTACGGCGCGCTGCACATCCTGGGTGGCATTGTACTCTTTACTGTGCCCTTGGTCACCGACCCCGGCACTATGTTCTGGGTGATGCTGCTGAACATGATTTTCTACATGCCTACGCTGGCCCTGTCGATTGCCGTGTCGTACTCGGTGCTGAAGCGCGAAGGCCTCGACGTGGTGAAGGATTATCCGCCCATTCGGGTGTGGGGCACCATTGGCTTCATTGTGGCCATGTGGACGGTTAGTTTGCTAGGCTTCGAGAAATCGGCCAACCAGTTTTACGTTGCCTCCGGCGCAGCCATTCTGCTTGGCTTTTACTCGTTTACCCTGCCCAAGTGCCCGCCCACGGCCAAGGACATGCCGAGCCGTTCCTTGGTTGATGTGCTGGGGTTGAAATCGTTTGCCCTACTGCGCGACACGAAGATGCTTACCTTCTTCCTCTTCGCCATGTTGCTAGGGGCGGCGCTACAACTCACCAATGCCTACGGCGACACCTTCCTACACGATTTCGACAAGATACCTGCTTACCAAGACACGCTGACGGTGAAGTACCCGGCCATCATTATGTCTATTTCGCAGATTTCCGAGACGTTGTTCATCCTGGCTATTCCCTTCTTCCTACGTCGCTTCGGCATCAAGCAGGTGATGTTTATCAGCATGATTGCCTGGGTACTCCGCTTCGGTCTATTTGCCTATGGCGACCCTGGCAACGGCCTGTGGATGATCATCCTCTCCTGCATCGTGTACGGTATGGCCTTCGACTTCTTCAATATCTCTGGCTCCTTATTCGTGGAAACGCAGACGGCCCCATCCATTCGTGCCAGCGCCCAGGGTTTGTTTATGATGATGACCAACGGCTTTGGTGCGGTCCTGGGTAGTTCTTTGAGTGGCATTATCATTCAAGCCTATTTCACCAATGCCGATAACAGCAAAGACTGGCACAGCATCTGGATAACCTTCGCCTTGTATGCGCTCGTTATTGCCATCCTATTTGTTGTTCTCTTCAAACACAAACACGAGCCGCAAGCCATAGAGAGTGTGCACCACGAGCCTGTTCTTTCAACCGAAGGGTCATAAGGTGTAGCGCCGGTGAAGCTTGCAGCAGGTTATGGCCTATCTGCATATTGCCATGCAAAGAGGCTACTAAAACCAAGTCGTCCTGAATTGAGAAAGCCTGAACCACGCGGTTCAGGCTTTTTTCTGGCCTTCGGATAACGTACTTTCCCGCCTTAAGCTCCTTTGGTTTACTTATTCTCTTATGCCTAAAGCTCCCGCAGCTACTCAACCCGTTGTTGCTCCGCCTGCCACGCCCGATCTATTGCCCATGTTCGAAAGGGCTCATTATTTTCAGGCTAGCATGTATTTCTACCAGTGCTATGGCAAGCTCCCGCAACGGCTGAATTTTCAGCTATCCAGCAAGGAAGACCGGCAGAAATTACTAGCCCAGCTAGCAGAACACTACGACCTTGAAGCGGCCACCGTAGCCCAAATGAAAACCTACGAGAAGTCGGGTGCTCCCGCCGAGCTTGAGATGCAGGCGCTACTACTGGCGCCCGAGTTGCTTTTAGTTCTCGACGTCCGGGGAGGCTACGGCGACCGGGGCACGTTCATTTACCACTCAACGGCAGCCGACCAGGCCGCTTTGCAACAGCTCGTAACACTGCTAGAGGCGCTACTAGAAGTTGGGGAGCAAGAGCGCCAGCGCATTCATGTGCTGCGCCTAGCTTACAACGATTTAGAATTCACTCCGCTCACTATCAAGATTCCGGAGCTCGACCTGAGCACGCACTACAACGATGATCTGTTGCCCGTGCACGACATCATTGTGGAGCGGCTGCGTCAGCCCCAGGACAAAGGCATCGTGATTCTGCACGGCCCGCCGGGCACTGGCAAAACCAGCTACATCCGCCATCTCTGTGGCCTCCTCGACAAGCCCAAGCTGTTTATTCCGCCCAACCTCGCCGCACGCATTGCCGACCCTGAGTTCATCAACCTGCTTCACGACAATACCAACTCCATCCTCATCATCGAGGATGCCGAAGAGCTTTTGCTGAAACGCGAAGGTGGTCGGGGCGGCAGTGCGGTCAGCAACCTGCTCAACCTCTCCGATGGTCTGCTCGCCGACTGCTTTCACATTCAGGTGGTATGCACTTTCAACACCGAGTTAGCTCGCATTGATAGTGCCTTATTGCGCAAAGGACGCCTGATTGCCGCCTATCATTTTCAGCCGCTGGTACAAGAAAAAGCGCAGGCGCTAGCTACAGCCCTCGGCCAAGCGGAGCCTGTAGATGGTCCTCTGGCTCTTACCGATGTCTACAATCGTGATGCTCCCGCCTTTGATGCTACGCCCGCTAGTGGCCGCATTGGTTTTGGCCAAGCTCGCTAGCTCCTCAGTATAAAAAAAGTCTATAAAAAGTCCGTTTCCAGTATAAGCAAAATGCCGCACTACAAGCTGTAGCGCGGCATTTTGTATGTAATAGCAGTTAAAATCTAGTCTTAAAGCTTATGCCAAGCTAAATGAATCTAGGGCATTTTGCAAGGCGCCATCGACTAGATTTCTGGATTAGAATTGCTCGTCGGGGCCGAAGAAGAAGCTGCCTTCAATCTGCGCATTCTCGTCGGAGTCGGAGCCGTGCACGGCGTTGGCCTCGATGCTCTTGGCGTACTTTTTACGGATGGTGCCTTCGGCGGCTTGCGCAGGGTTGGTAGCGCCAATGAGGGTGCGGAAATCAGTTACGGCGTTGTCTTTCTCGAGAATAGCCGCCACAATCGCGCCCGACGACATGTATTTTACTAGGTCGCCGTAGAAGGGCCGCTCCTTGTGCACTTCATAGAACTGGCCGGCGCGCTCGGGGTTAGCTTCACTTTCTTGAGCGCTACAATACGGAAACCACCTTCTTCGATCATGCTCAGAATACCACCAATGTGGTTGTCCTGCGTCGCGTCGGGCTTAATCATGGTGAACGTGCGGTTCGTGGCCATCTTATCTATGGGTTGGGTTGAAAAGAAATTCCGCTTGGGAAGCGCAAAAAAGGTTGAGGGCGCAAAAGTAGATGGTTTGGGCGGGAAGTTGCTAGCCACAGCAGAAGTTGACCGCAAAACGCGCTTGATGACAGACCAAATTGCGGTTCTGCCTGTCTATGCCCACAGGCGGCCTGACATGCTAAGCCCGCGGGTTGTAACTTTGCGCAACAGCTCACAAAAACTTTGCTTTCAGCTGCTACTTAAGCTGTGTTAATGTCGCAGCATGACAAGTAGCACTTCGTGCACCTTTTTAGGCGAAAACTGTGTTCCTTTATCAGCGAAACAGCTGTTAAACAAAATCCAAGCAAAGTACTTTCTTGAAATAGCTAAGGGTAGTATAGTGGTTCTGTTCAGGCATTTACCGCCACCATTGCACCAAACCCAAAGCTGTTTTGTTGGAACCCGGAATATTTCCGACTTTTGCCGCCTTGCTCCCGGCATAAATCCCCGAATTTCAGCCACCTATCAGTAGGCAATGTCCACAATCTCTGAGCTGCAGGAGCTGCTATCGCAACCCCGGCAGGTTTTTATCACTACCCACCACAAGCCTGATGCCGACGCCCTCGGCTCGTCGTTGGGACTGGCGGGCTACCTTCGCAAGAAGGGCCACACCGTAACCGTCGTCACACCTTCCGACTACCCTGATTTCCTGGCCTGGATGCCTGGCAACAGCGACGTAATCGTGTACGATGCCCGTCGGAACGACGCGCAAGTGCGGGAAATAATCGGGACGGCTGAAGTGCTGTTCTGCCTCGACTTCTCGTGTTTGGGCCGCATCAACGAGATGGGTGAATACATACGGCATGCTCCTGGCACTAAGGTGCTCATCGACCACCACCAGGAGCCCGAGCAGTTTGCCGACCTCGACTTTTCGAACTCGAAAGCCGCCGCTACGGCCGAACTTGTGTTCGAGGTCATCCGCGACATGGGCGACCAAAACCTGATTGACGCGGGTATTGGCGAGTGCCTCTACGCGGGTATAATGACCGACACGGGTTCGTTCCGACACCCAAGTACTTCGCGCAATGTGCACCTCATCATTGCGGAATTGCTCAATGCCGACATCAACCTTTCCGATGTGCACCGGCGCATTTACGACTCGCACTCGGAAATGCGACTGCGCTTCTTGGGCTTCGTGCTCAAGGACAAGCTGCGCGTGCTGCGCGAATACAACACGGCGTACATCGCCATCACGCAGGAAGAGCTAAAAGAGTACGACTCGAAAACCGGCGACACCGAGGGCCTCGTAAATTTTGCGCTTAGCATCGAGGGCATTGTTTTCGCGGCCGTGCTTATCGACCGCGGGCAAGCCATCAAGATTTCTTTCCGCTCCGTGGGCGACTTCTCGGTGAGCAGTTTCTCGCGCGACCATTTCAACGGTGGCGGCCACCACAACGCGGCGGGCGGCATTAGTTACGACACGCTCGACAACACCGTGCAACGTTTCGTTGATTTATTGCCTCAGTACCAGAGCCAACTGGTGACGGCCCCTCTGGCAGTTGCGCCGCCTTCGGCGTAACTTGCCTGAAATTTCCTTTTCACCACCTTTCCCGCTTCATGCATTTGCATCGCAACATTCTAAGCTTGGCCGTAGCGGCCGGCGTCCTGAGCCTAGCCTCCTGCAATAAAGGCGGCGACTTCGCAAAAACTAAGTCTGGCATCGAGTACAAAGTCTTCAAGAACGAAGGCAAATCCTACTCCCCACGTGAGGTGAGTGCCGAAGGCGACGCTACGTACAAGAGCCGGGTCGGCAAGATTCTGGCGTTAGACGTGGAATACCGCACCGCTAAAGACTCTATCCTCTTCAACTCGCGCAAGCAGCAAATGGGCATTCCGATGCGCATCGAGTTGCAAGAAGTGAAAGTGAAAGGCGGCCTCGAAGAAGCTATTGCCCTGCTGCAACCCGGCGACTCAGCCGTGTTCCGCTTCAACGTTGATACCATCTTCGCTAAGTCGTTCCGTCAGCCGGTGCCGCCTTTCATGAAGAAAGCCGGTAATACCATGACCATGCTGGTGAAAGCACAGAAAGTGCAGAGCCGCGACGAGGCGATGGCCGATCAGCAGGCAGCCATGGTGAAGCAGCAGCAAACAATGATGGCCCACGCGGCTGAGCAGAGCAAGAAGGACGATGCGATTCTGCAAGACTATGTGAAGAAAAACAACCTGAATGTGCAGAAAGACACGTCGGGCGTGTACTACATGGTTACCTCGCCTGGCTCCGGCCCGAAGCCCAAAACCGGCCAAACCGTATCGGTGAAGTATAAAGGCATGTTGCTGGATGGCAAAGTATTCGACTCGTCGGAGAAAGCGCCTAACAATGGCAAGCCGATTGATTTTGCTATCGGCGTAGGTCAAGTTATTCCGGGTTGGGACCGGGCGATTCCGCTGCTCAGCAAGGGTAGCAAAGCCACGATACTGATTCCGTCGCCGCTGGCTTATGGGCAGCGTGGTGCTGGTACCGACATCCCCGCTGACGCACCGTTGCGCTTCGACGTGGAGTTGGTAGATGTGAAGTAAAGCAGAAGCCGCGCCGGCTGGCCGGCGCGGCATTTTACCTTTTTGCCGCTTATTCTTATGAAAAACAGTTTCAAACGCTCGCTACTTTTCCGCGTTGCTGCCCTGTTGCTGGTATTGTCTGCTGCCGGGTTTTCGGGCTGCAAAAAAGATAATAACGCCCAGGAGGATGCCGAACAGCATCAAGCAGAGTACAAAGTCATTGATGACGGCCTGATTCGGGCCTATCTGACTCGCCACGGTATTACGGAAGGTACGGGTATCAATCAATTCCAGCGTTTGAATGGTGCTACCAACGACGGAATCTATCTGGTGAAACTATCGGAGGGCTCGGGTACTACCAACATTATAAGTGGCAACCGGGTGGAGGTAAAATATGTAGGCCGGTATTTACGCGAAACCAACGAGAACATCATATTTGACAACTCCACTGAGAAAGGTATTCCTTGTGGTTGCTTTCCCGTAACGGTTGGTGCCGGAGGTGTTATTAAAGGTTGGGATGAGGGACTACTGCAGATGAAGAAAGGCGACCGTAAGCTACTATTAATTCCTTCTTACTTAGCTTATGGCCCCAAAGGGCAATACAACCAAGCAACTAATTCATATGACATTCCTCCTGACGAGCCGTTGCTCTTCAACATGGAGGTATTAGATGTACGGTAGAATTGCAGCCAGCTACAGTTTTGCTTTCGGCGGTGGAACAGGCCCAAATGGGTTTGGCCACCGCCGATTCGCTTTTCCAACTGTTTCCGGACCTTCTACTTATTAATCAGACTTCACCTACACGATCTATGCTCCAATTACATCGTTCTTCTCTGCTGCTGGTTGTTTTGTTTACGGCGCTTGGGTTCAGCGGGCAGCAGGTGCAGGCGCAAGCGCGTGTGCAAGCGCAAAGCTTTGGCCGTACCGCTTCTGGTATCGAATACAAAATCTACCGAAACACCACCGGCCGCTACCAACTACGCACCGACGTAAATCCGGCCGGCGACCCTACGTATTCAACCCGCGTCGGCAAAATATTAGCCGCTCATCTTCAGTACCGCACGGCCAAGGATTCGCTGTTATTCAGCACCCGCAAAGAACTAATGGGTATGCCCGCCCAGCTGCCTCTCGCTGAGGTGAAAGTACGCGGTGGCATAGAAGACGCCGTAGCGTTGCTGCAGCCCGGCGACTCGGCCGTGTTTCGCTTCAACGTCGATAGTGTATTTGCTAAGTCGTTCCGCCAGCCGGCGCCGCCGTTCATGAAGAAGGCCGGCAACACGATGACCGTGCTGGCGAAGGCACAGAAACTAATGACGCAGGAAGAAGCTTCGGCCGACCAGCAGAAGATGATGGAACTGGCCCGGAAGAAAGCCGAAGCAGATGCTGCTCGCCTTTTGCAAAAAGACGACCTTCAGATTCAAGCATACCTGAAGAAAAACAACCTGAACGGGCTGAAAACAACGGGAGGCACTTACTACGTCGTGACAAAAGCTGGTACTGGCCCCAAGCCTCAAACGGGTCAAACCGTATCGGTGCTGTACAAAGGCACGCTGTTGGATGGTAAGGTATTCGACTCGTCGGAGAAGCAGGGTGGCAAACCGATTTCGTTTGCTTTAGGCGTAGGTCAAGTGATTCCTGGCTGGGACCAAGGCCTGGCTGCCCTCACTCAGGGCACAAAAGCCATTCTCCTAGTTCCCTCTCCCCTAGCGTATGGTTCCCGCGGCGCCGGCCCCGACATTCCTGCCAACGCCATTCTCCGCTTTGATGTGGAACTAGTGGAGGTGAAGTAAAAGCACGATCAACGAAGAAGGGGCCGTTCTGACTGCGCAATTCACGCTAGTAGAACGGCCCCTTCTTCGTTGATCGTGCTGTATTCTATTCTGCCAGCACTTCCGATAGAATTGCAAGCGAGCGGACTTCACCTAGCCTCTCAACGTGGAGTTGGTAGTAGCGAATAATGACGGACAGCAGTTCGCGGCGGACCCGCCCATTGGGAATGGTGGAGTGGGCAGGATCTTGTAACAGTTCGTCTAGGTACTGCTCGAATTCCTGTAATCGCAACACCATTGGGCCTCCCCCTGCGCCGTTGGCACCGTGGCGGCAAAGGCTACCTGCGTGATAAGTTCTTCCCCTCTCTCTATACCGAAACCTAGGTACGTGGCGAGATTGAGCAGAAAGTACAGTGCAAAATTTTCGTAGCCACTGGTTTGTTGATCAAAGTCCAGCAAACTGTCATGGAGAAAGTTGAACAGCGGCCCGTTTTCCTCTTCCTCTAGCACCGTATGGTTCAGGATTTCGGACAGCACCAGCCCCACGCTGCTTTTTTGCACGTCGTAGGGGATGCTGCGGTACGATTCTGAACAACGAAACTCGGAGAGACGCGTGAGGCCTCCGGTTCGGGAAGTATACGCCACCAATTCCAGTAGCGTGAGCGGCTGAAACAACGCAATGCGTCCCGGTGGCTTGGCTTTGCGCACCCCGTTTACGACGTAGCTTTGCAGGCCCAACCGCTCGGTGTACACCCGCGCAATAACACTGGTCTCGCGGTACTTGATGTAGCTCAGTACGATACCGCGGGTTTTGATTAACATGAGTAGAAACTGTTGCTGAATAACGAATGGAACAGATTCGCGAAGGCTTTTGTGCAATAACCATAGGCTTTGCTACCTAGCTGTTCTACTTTTCCACTACGGCAATTTTGCTGATGCAGCCGTTTTTGCCGTCGGCATCTGATGAAAGCACCAGATACACCCCCGACTGCACCTTGCGGCCATTGTAGTCGGCTAGGTTCCAGACAACGCCCCCGCCCGTAGCAGTAGTTTGGTACACCAGCTTGCCCGTTACATCGGTGATTTTGACAATGGCGTTGTTGGCCAAGCCTGTTACACCAACCTGCCCCGTGAAGTTGGTACGTACGGGATTGGGCGATACCTTGGCACAATCCTTTGGTACACCTTCCGTCACGGTAGCAGAGCCACGGTATGACACCACACCGGCATCTGTAGCTACAAATACCTCTCCCGTGCGGTCGTTCACGGCTACATCCACGATGCTGTTGGAAGGGAGCGGGCTGTTATCGGTGGTGAAGTGCAATAGACCTTCGTCCCCGTTTTCACTGAAGAGCCACAGTCCCCGCTCGGTGCCAAACCACTTACGGTTCGCGCCATCCACGGCTACAGCTTTCACTACATCATCTCCGAGCGCCCGATAGCCAGTTCCTTCTCCGCGCTGCACGTAAGGAGTTACAAAAGCCGCATTGTTCCCGGCCACAAATGCCGAGCTAGGATCATCTAAATAGGCCACTCCTTTAGCGGTGGCTACCCATATAGCACCTTTACGGTCTTTCGCCATAGCCCATATAGAGTTGGAAGGCAATCCTCCGTTATTCTCCGTGAATTGTATTGGCTGTGTTTTTGACACATCGTCATAAGCGAAAAGACCTGCTCCGTCTTTTCTGGCCTGCGAAACCCATACACCACCAAAGTCATCAAGCACGAGACGATTAAGGTTATTGAGCTCAGAAAATGGTATGGTACGCCACGTATCTGTACTTGGCGTGAGAACGTGCAAACTCGGGCCAGGACGCAAAGTATGGCGGGTTGACACCCATATATCACCGTTAGTAGCCTCAGCAGCATCCATTACACGTGTGTATAAAGGATCATTTGCAAATTCACTTACCAACTGTACGCCCGGCATTCCAGCTATATACTGCTTAAAATTACCGGGCCCATTCCAACGCAATAGTCCATCGCCGTAGCTACACACGTAGAGTGTGCCATCAGCTGATCGGGTGCCACGGACCAGGTCGTCTAGCACTGGCAGTTCGGCAGCTGTTGGATAGTTTTCCTTCGTGTAGTTGGTCCAGCGGCCATCCTTGTACTCATAAAATCCTCTCTTGGACTCTCGCTGTGCTGAACTCTCGTCGAAACCACCTGTGAAAATATTCACTGTATTGGTGCGAGCATCGGCTAGCAGACCAAACGAAGCAACTTCCTGCGGAGCGTTATTGACGAAAGCCTCGAAGTTCTGTCGGTCGGCGGTTTTGAGTAGGCCCCGTTGGTAGTCAGCAATGTAAAAAGCTCCATCGCGCGAGCGCAAGGCAGCCCGTGGTAAGGTTACAGACCCGACGCCTGCTAAAACACTCACTGTATTTGCTGGACTAAGAATAGACACTCTCTGGTCTGCTGTAATCAACAACCCGGCCCTGGAGGGCGTTAGGTTTTGATATTGGCCAGCATTAAAGCTAGGCACTGACTCCCACGTACTGCCGGAGATGTATCGCTGAAGGTTACTAGAATTACGGCCTGTATAAGCTTGCCCATTGTAGGTAGCCAGCGTGCGGTACGTGTCACCAGTCAAATCCAAAGACCAGTTTCGATAATTAGCTTGATCGGCGGTGAGGCTGGTGCGCAGAACTCCTTTGTCAGTAGCCAGGAATAGAAAGCCGCTTGCTACGGTGGCTGCGTAGGCTTTTACAGGCGCTCCGAGCGGACCAATATTCGTGAATGTGTCGCGCACTTCCAACTTGGTCATGTCCACTACCACCAAGCCAAAATCACAGGATAAATAGGCAAGCCGGCCGTTAAACGATATATGATTGATGGTTTTGGTGCCCGAAATCTGTTTGCGCTTGATGTCGGTGATGTTGCGAATGCGGGTACCGTCGGCGCTCAGCAGATCGAGGTTGGCGTCGCGGTAGGCTACCAACACCTGTTGGCTCACTGAATCGTAGGCTACGGTAGTAACGCCTACGCCATTGAGTCCATCACGGCGCGAAAGCAACGTAGTGGTATTGGTCTCTTTATCGAAGTAGAAAAAGGCGTCTTCGGCAGCTACGTAAATCCGCTGGCCGGCATCAGCCATTGCCCTCGCGCGGTTGTTAGGCAGGTGCAATTGCCAATCGCCGAAACCCGCCGTGCTCTGGGCCTGCAACGCAGCGGGAGCAACCAAAAGCAGACCTACCAAGAAGAGCGTAATAAGGCGCAACGTGCGTAGCAGATGAATCATAAATGGAATATAAAGACCTACTTGTATACAGAACTGTAGTTTCTGGCCGAAAGCAACAGTTCAACGCCTGAGCTTGGTGTTTAGTGTTTGCGCTGCGCCGCGGCTTCAGCCCCCGATTTTTCCTGCATGCCAGTTAAAAAGCAGGGCCGACAACGGGCTTCGTAGGCATCCGTTTCCCCGAGCAATATCTTGTCTTCAGAAGCGGCTACCCGAAACGAATAAGAGGCTATTTCGCCGCAGCACACGCAAATGGCGTGCACTTTGGTCACGAATTCAGCTACGGCCATCAGGGCGGGTATAGGACCGAAAGGGCGGCCCTGGAAATCCATATCGAGGCCGGCCACGATAACGCGGGTACCGCGGTTGGCTAGTTGCACGCAGACTTCCACCAAACTCTCGTCGAAGAATTGGGCTTCGTCAATGCCAACCACGTCGGAGCCGCTGGCTAGCAACAGCATTTCCTGCGCCAGCGGTACCGGCGTCGAGCGGATACTATTGGCGTTGTGCGACACCACATCTTCGACGTGGTAGCGGGTATCGAGGGTGGGCTTGAAGATTTCCACCCGTTGCCGGGCTATTTTGGCGCGATTAAGCCGGCGAATCAGTTCCTCAGTTTTACCCGAGAACATCGAGCCGCACACCACTTCAATCCAGCCCCGGCGGGGTACGTCGCGGCCATGGCCGCCGCGGGGTTCAATAAACAACTTCGTTGGGCGTAACTAAGTGAAGAAGTAACTGAGTAGGGTAGTTAGTGGCTTTAAAGCCGCTAAGCCTTCAGCTTGACAGCCGAAATTACAACTTTACTGCCGGAAGCCACCACCACTTTTTGGTGGTTTTCCACCTCGGGTTGGCTATTAACCAGGTAGTCAGCCACTCCGTTACTCATTTAGATATTGCATGTGCGGCAGCTTGGTCGCTTCCGGCACGCGGCCAGTTACGGCTCCCTCCAGAAGCCGAGTTTGGCAGGTAAGGCGCTCGTTTTCCTGCAAACGGTTGGCAGCGCGGTAGCGCAATTCGGCCGCGGTAAGAGGCGTTAGGGCATCGGCGCCACTCACCAAAATGATGCGACACGTAGTACAGCGTCCCTTGGCACCGCAGGCATGCATCCAGTCGTAGCCAGCCGTTTGTAGAGCCGCTAGTAGCGTGCTGCCCGTGGGTACAGGCACGGTAGCAGGCAGGTTTTGCACGGTGAGCGTAGGCATTTTCCTTAACTTTCAGCCTGAATCTGGCTTTCCAATGAACGACAAATATAGTACGACCCCACGCGAAGAATACGGCCGCAAGTTGGCCGCCCACCTCTGCGACCAGCACTTTGGCGCCCGCCCCACCGCTACCCTCGATGGTCCGGCAGTGCTTCGTTTCACTCCTATCCGGCAAGTAAACCTGTTTGTGGTGCAGCAACTGCTTACGCAGTGGAAGCTGGAAGTAGCACGATTGCGCAGCCCTTATTTTGACTTTGAAGCGGACGAAGTACGCACGGCCCTCACGCAGTTCATGAACGTTCTCTCGCGCCGCATCAAGCTTAGCCGCCCAACATTTGAGCCGCTGCTTGCCCAAGCAGTTGCCGATACCTTGGCGGTTTCCCAAGACCCCGCAGAAACCTTCGACAACAAATTGCTCGACCGTCAGCCCACCGCTACTGTTGCCCAACTGCGCGACGCGCTACGCTACCTCGACCTCAACAAGCTCTTTTACCAAGACTTTGTTGATGGGTTGCCAACTGAGGAAGTACTAGAACGGCAAGACCTCCTGAAGCGGTTTCACTTGCATCAAGAGGCGAACAAGGCACTGCTGCAACCCCTAGCTACGCTGATAGCAGAATTCAACGGCTTGCTGCCAGTACGCGAAGAAGAATTGCAAGCCACTACTGCCGCGCCCGTGATTCCTGCCGCTGCCCCAGCGCCTGTTGTTGCGCCACCGGTGGCAGTTCCAGCACCTGAGCCTCTTCGAGCAACTGTAGCACCTACACCAGAGCCCGAGCGAGCAACACCAAAGCCCACCGTAGCAGCGGATGCAAAACCAGCGGCCACACCCGTTGAAACCCCTTCTGTTAGAGCAGAAGCCCCGTCGACAGCAGTGCCGCTCTACGAAAAGCTAAAGGCCAACCAGCCAGCTGGGCAGACGCTAAGCGAAACCCTCCGCCCTGAGCGCCCTGCTGCTACGCTAGCCGAGCAAGCGCCCAAGGTGGAAACACTGCGCGAAGCAATTTCCATCAATCAGCGCTTCAGCTTTATTAACGAATTGTTTGGGGGCGAGAACATGGAGTACCACGCCGCTATCCAGCATCTCGACACCCTATCTGATGCCGAATCAGCGAAGCGCTACGTGAGCCAGCAGCTAGCCAGCAAGTACGACTGGACTCGCAAAGACGAGCACGTAAACAAGCTGCTGAAGCTGATCGACCGAAAGTTTGCCTAATCATAAGCAGAGCAAGTAGCTAGCAAAGAACGTCATGCGGCAAGCTCAGCATGACGTTCTTTGTTTTCGGGTACGTTCACAGCACGCCTACCGCTGCACGCGGAACCCTAGTTTTCACTCATAAAGCTTCAAATAGTGTTCAAGCAGATAGGCAGGTCACGGTGGCGAGAAATGGTGCTGGTATACCTGCTGGCGCTAGGGGTATTAGCCGGGCCAGCTTACACGATGTACGTGCACTATGATTTTTCGCACTCCCTGGATACGCGCAGCTACCTGCGTATAGCCCGCGGCGAATTTGCCGACGTGAACGTGACGCGGCGCTACCGAGTGTTAATACCCGCCGCTGCTGCGGCCATTGCCTGGCCTCTCGAACAGGTGTACGCCCGCATCTGGCCGCAGCGCGCCACCACCGATTGGCCGCTGCGGCTCGCCTTCTACCTACTCAACACACTGCTCATGGCAGGCACAGGCTTGATTCTGTACGAAACTTGCCGCTTATATGGGGCCTCGGTTGCGGCGGCGGCGCTGGCAGTGGTAGCCGTGCTATGCAGTCGGTGGGCGGTATACACGAGCGGGCTACCGTTGGTGGATAGTCTGTATATCCTGGTATTTGCGCTGGCATTTTATGCAGCTCGAAGCGGATCAGGAGCGGCATTGGTGTGGGTGTTGCTGCTTGGGTGGCTGGCCAAAGAGTCGTTTGTGTTTCTGGTGCCGTGGTTGTTGGTATTTGGCCGCCGGGCGCTGCGGTGGCCCGTGCAGCTGGTGTGGCTGTTTTTAGGAGCGGCATTGGCCTTTGGGGTCCGGTATTGGATTGATACGCGCATTGGCGCTCCGCCTGCGGCTAGCGTTCAAAATGCACTCAACCACGTTGAAAACGTGGGGTATTCGCTCCGTCGGCTGCTTTCGGTGAAAGGAGTCGGCGAACTATTCAGTGTGTTCGGTTTCTTCTGGCTGGCGCTGCTGCTTGGTTGGCGTAAGGGGAAGTTGCCCTATTGGTTTACGCAGTTGGGGTGGTCAAGCGAAACCTTCGTGGCAGTAGTTGTGGTGCACATGCTGCTTTCCAGCGACTTAGGCCGCATGGGTTTTCTAGCCGCGCCAGTATTCGCGGTAGCTTTTGCGCTTGTGCTTACCCATCAGCTCGGCATCAAGCAATTGGGTGTTCCCACCTCGACAGAGTAGTTTGGTCTATTCTATTTCCGTCAGATAGACAGGCCCGAAAGACGTAGCGAAAGAATCAATACGGGCGAGGCGGTAGCCTGCCAATAACTGCCGTTGGGCTTCGTCGCCGCCTTGGGTGAGGCGGGCACGGTCGATGAGGTTAGGGCCGTCTAGGGCATCGGTGTAGACGTGTTGCCCGGCCGCCCGGCGGGCGGCCAGCCACATCCGGAAACGTGCTTGCGACTGGCCCGGCCGCTGCACTAAAAGCGCCGGGGCAGGCAGCACATTGGCGGGGCCAATAGCTTGCCCAGTGTTGTAATGGAGCTGGTTCAAAATCAGGTTAGAGTCGGCAAGCAGCCACCAAGCCTTAGGTTCTTGCTGAATGCGGGCCAGCAGTAGGGTTGTATTGGTGAGGCGAAGTGCGTAGGCCGGCAACAGTCCGAAGGTCAGGTTCCAGAGTAGCAAGGAAGCACCAGCCCACGGCAAAGCCGAACTTAGGCCCGGTAAATTCACCAGCAAAAGCGCCAGCAAGGCCGGTATCATTACCATAAACTCGGCATTGCCCTCGGCCCACACTGCACACCCTACTTGTAGAGTTAAAACCAGCAAATGCGTGCGCCAAAACAGCTGCCCAGGAGTTGCAGCCGAAATAGGTGGACTCTGTGCTGCCCCTGATGAAGCGACAGCACTTGCTCGACGAGTTTGCCACAGCTTTCGGACTGCCACTAGCATCAGCCCTGCACTCAGCAGCGCCAAAGTACCTAGCGCCGGCCAGCGCCTCAGCAACGCTAGTGTGGAACCATGCATTTGGCCAAACGTGCGAATCAGATTAATACTCGTCAGCAGCAACGTTCGACCCGACGGTTGCGCACCCGCGTGTCCGGCGTACAAATCGTGAAACACGAAGCGCCAAAAAGCAGACAACGTGAACGGCAACTCCCAACTAGGCATGGCCGCCACGTAAGCCAACGGCACCACTAGCGCCGGCAACGCATACAAAACAACTTTCTTCCAGCGGCCACTCGGACCTGTGGCTACTGTACCCAGCAGCAGCGCGAGCCACCAGAATGCATGAATTTGGTGAAACAAGGCGGCCACAACAGCCCACGCGCCCGCTGTTACCCATTGCCAATTTTTATTTTCCAAGACAGCTCGCCACCAACTCCGGCTAGCCAACAAGGAAAATAGCAGCGGCAGAATGTACGTCTCATTTTCGGTTGCGAAACGCAGCATACCGAAGCTACTGCCTACCACCAACAGCCACCCCGCAACGGGAGCAGTAACGCCGCCCACCCGGCGCAGCAAGTCGCGGAGCACAAGCAGGCAGCCGCCAAAAGCTAGGGCGTTGAGAATCTTGAGGGTTGCCAACACATCCAATTGCGCTGGCAGTACGTGCAGCCACAACCAGCCCGCCGCGTTGTAGAGTAGGTGGTGCGGCTGAAACAACTCGTGCCCGTGCCGTACACAGGCAGCATAGTACCAGGCGTCGAGCGTGGAATTTTGGGTGGGCAGCAGCAAACACAAGCCCGTCAGCAACCCGATAACCAGCCATTCCACCCGCTTGGACCGAACAAAACCTAGAGGCGTGGCAATAGTATAGGAAACAGAGGGCAAAGGCAGCGGTGCTAAAAAGAAGAAGATAGTAGCTCGACAGCTACACGCACCTACCGTTCTAAATCTTGCTTACGGTAGGCATCGATGCCCAGCAAAATAAAGAGAAGCGTAGTGAATGACCACAACGACGACCCCCCGTAGCTGAAGAACGGCAGCGGAATACCCACCACCGGCGCCAGCCCAATGGTCATGCCGACGTTGATGGCAAAGTGAAAAAAGAAGATGCTGGCCACACAGTACCCATACGTGCGTCCAAACACCGATTTCTGCCGCTCCGCCACATACAAAATGCGCCACAACAGCGTCATAAATAAGATAATGACGATGGTGGAGCCCACCCAGCCCCACTCCTCCCCAACGGTACAGAAAATAAAGTCGGTGCTTTGTTCGGGCACGAAGTCGAACTTGGTTTGCGTGCCTTGCAGGAAGCCCTTACCTAAAAGTCCACCCGAACCGATGGCAATTTTGGATTGGGTGACGTTCCAGCCCACGCCCAGCGGATCGGCCGAAGGATTGATTAGCACCTCGATGCGCTTGCGCTGGTGTGCCTGAAGCACGTTGTTGAAGAAAAAGTCAACCCCAAACACCATCCCAATTACCACCGCCCACACGCTCAGAGAAAGCGGCAAATGGTGGCGGAGCGCTTTGCGGTTGAGCCCTAGCACCAACCCCAAAATCAGGGTGAAGACGCCCACCAGCCACAGCTTGGGTACCAGCAACGCCAGAATCAGAATCATACCCGCCGCTGCCAGAATCAGCAGAATCAGCGGCGACATACCTTCCCGGAAATACGCCAGCAGAAAAGCCCCGAACACGAGTGCCTGACCGGTTTCGTTGGAAGCCAGAATCAGCAGCGGGGGCAACAGCGTAAGCCCGGCCAGCACCAATTGGTCGCGGAAGTTTTGCTGGCGCAGGTTGATGCTGGCCATAAAGCGCGACACCGCCAAGGCCGTTGTGAACTTGGCAAACTCGGCGGGCTGCAAACGCACCGGCCCCAGTTCCAGCCAGGAGCGCGACCCCGCAATGGGCCGGGCCACCAGCATCGTCACAATCAGCAACACAATCATGCCCCCGTATAGCACAAAAGCAAAGGTATCGTAGGCCTTGTAGTCGATAACGACCAGCACAACAATCAGCGCCAGCGCTGTACCAATCCACAGGATTTGCTTGAACCAGTTGAAGGCCATCAGCTCTGAGAAGCTGAGGTTGCGCAACGGGTCGGCGGGCGCGTCGGGCGAGTAGCTGGCCGCGTACACGCTAAGCCAGCCCAGACCGACCATCAGCAGGTAGATGAGCACAGTCACCCAATCGAGGCTGCGCGAGTATCTAGCTGGAGAGGTGGGCATTCGAATTACGGGTTAGAATGAACGAGCGCAAATGCTTCCGTGAAGCTTATGGGTTGTGGTTTAGAATAAAGAGTAGCTGGCAAAATAAACTGCTAGCGGTGGCGCCTGATGAACCGACTAGCGGGACTCTGGAGCCAAACTTCCCAACGATGGCGCCACGGTGCTACTTTGCCGCGCAGGTATTTTTCCATCATCAAGGATGCCATAGGGGCGGCGGAAGAACCACCGAAGCCAGCATTTTCGATGAAGACGGCTATGGCAATCTTGGGGTCTTCAGCCGGCGCGAAAGCTGCGAAGGTGGCGTGGTCCTCGCCGTGGTAGTTCTGTACGGTACCCGTTTTGCCAGCCACCGAAATACCGACATCCAGCAAGGAAGCATTTTCGCCGGTACCACCGCGGCCATCCACTACGGCCTGCATGCCCGGAATTATAGCCTCGAAATGCTGCGCATCAACTCCCACCGTACGGCGCACGGTGTACTGTGGCAACGGGCCACCAGTACCAATACCCCGCACGAAATGCGGGGTGTAGTACCAGCCTCTGTTAGCTACTATGGCCATAATATTAGCCATTTGCAGACCTGTAACGCTCAACTCGCCCTGCCCAATACTGAGCGAATACACGGTTTTGTAGTTCCAGCGGCGAGTCTTGAGGCGCTTGTCGTAATACTCTGGGGAAGGCACTAGCCCTCCAATTTCGCTCCGAATATCAACGCCCAGCTTATCGCCCAGTCCGAAGGCCATTACTTTGTGTCGCCAATCGGCTAGGCCCAAGCGAGAATCTTCGAAACGGTTGGCAGAACGGCCACGCAGTACGGTTGCCCGCATCACCTGATAGAAATACGGGTTGCAGCTTTGCTTGATGGCAATGCCCACGTTGCTCGGATACTCATGGCGGTGGGTGCAACGCACCAGTTTCCAGTTGCAGTCGAACGCCGTTTGGGGAGTTACTACGCCCATTTGCAACGCTACCAACTCGTTCACCACTTTAAATACCGAACCGGGCGAATACTTCGCCATCAACGGCCGATTGAAAAGAGGTTTGGTGGTATCATTCTGCAATTCCATGTAGCGGTTGCCCATGCCCTTGCCCGTCAGAATCGAAGGTTCGTAGGCGGGTGCCGATACCATAGCGAGGATTTCACCGGTCTTCGGCTCGATGGCCACAATGTAACCGCGCTTGTTCTTCATCAACATCTCGCCGTATTTCTGCAGCTCGATATCAATGCTGGTATGCAAGTCTTGCCCGGCCACCGACAAGGTGTCGAACTCCCCATTTCGGAAAGCGCCTTTCTCGATACCGCGAACGTTTACCATTTTGTACTGCACCCCGCGGCGGCCCATCAACTGCTGCTCGTAAAACGATTCGAGGCCATTAACGCCCACAAAATCGCCGGGTAAGTACTTCGCAAACCGCTCACTTTGCAGCAGACCTGGCGTGATGGAGCCCACATACCCGAGGGCATGGGCCATGTTTTCGGTGCGGTAGGAGCGTGCCATCCGGGCCTTGATGCTGAAGCCGGGAAAATCGATCAAGTTGTCTTGGATAGTGGCCAGTTCCTGCGTGCTCAGGTTCTGCACCAGCGGCGACGCTTTCACGCGGCTGTAGCTACGCGCCGCCTTCAGGCCTTCGCGCACTTCCTGGAGCGGCAGTTGTAGTAGCTCACAAAAGCGCAACGTATCTAGCTGTTTCACCTCGCGCGGCACCACCATTAAGTCATAAACGGGGTGTTCTGAACCAACAACTGATTGTTGCGGTCGTAGATGAGGCCACGGTACGGCACCTGCACAATGCGCTGGAGCGTATTGCGGTCGGCGGCTAGCTTGTAGCTACCATCGAGTACTTGGATGTAAAATAGACGGGCGCCAAAGGTGATAGCCACCACCAGGAAAATAGCCATCACCACATACCGCCGTCCTTCAAGGTATTGCAAAGCCGTATATTCTGATTAGAAAGCATTTGCGGCCACCTGGCCGGATTCACAAAGATACACTAGGGAGTGACTGCGTAAGTGAGTGAAATAGAAAAGAACAGTCGTACTTAATCTAACTTCCGCACAGGCGCAACCAGAACCGAAACATCCCATGTGCTGACACCGAAGTAGTATAAAAGGCGGCCCTTTCCCTATTCTTCTCTTCCACTTACTCAATACTCGCCACTATCGACCGCGGCGGCGCGTGGGGAAGAAGATCAGCTGAACGATGAGCATGGTAAGCCCCGTGAAAAGTGTACTCGCTACCACCTTCACTAACGTAAGGCCGAAGGCCCGGAAACTGCCGAGCTCCAGCAGGAAAAAGGCTAGGTGATGTAAGCCTACAAGCAGGACCGTATACACCACAAACCACTGCCCGCCCATCTGGTGCACGTTCACCGAGTCGGAGGCTTCGTAGCCGTCGCGGGGCGTGAGCAGACGCAACACCCAGGGGCGGAGGTAGCACAGCAGTACGGCCGCGGCCGCATGCACGCCGCCGGTGTCGTAGAAAATATCCATCAACAAGCCCATGCCAAAGCCCAGCACTAGTTGCAAGACAATGGAGGTACCGATGGGCAGAAACAGCAGAAACCCCAAATAGAAAAAGCACCACCCTAGCTCGAAGAGCACCAACCGACTCACCAACAGCATATGTACGCCCGCAAAGAAGACGAAGCGCAACAGTTGCAGCACGATAGATCCTACTCCCTTCATGGCCGCTCCTCCCCTACCTCTGGCTTGATGCCCGCACGTGCTTCCAGTGTATCCCGCTCGGCTTTCAGTCGAGGACTAACCACGTACACGTACTCCAGATTCGAAAAATTCACGGCCAGCCGCACCCGCACAGTCCAGAAGTTTTTGTCGGGCTCCTTCAAAAACGAATCAACCACCCCAATCAAGACGCCTTCAGGAAACACCGCGTTGTAGCCGGAAGTCACGATGGTGTCGCCGCGAACCAACTTGTTTTGGCGCGGAATGTTGTCGAGCAAGGCGTGCGTGGGGTCGTCACCGAGCCACCTGATACTACCAAAGGTGTTGTCGCGCTTGATTTTGGCGGAGATAAACGTTTTGGAATGCAGCAACGACGTGACGGTGGCAAACTGCTCGCTCACCACTTTCACCCGGCCCACTACCCCGGCTGCCGACAACACGCCCATACCGCTACGCACCCCGTCGCGGTTGCCTACATTCAACGTCAGGTAGTTATCCACACGGCGCATGGTGTTATTCACAACTCGGGCCGGAATAAGTGGATAATCAGGGTCGCGGGTGGGCAGTGTGCGCAACCCTAGCAACAAAGAATCGGGGTGGCTCAGGCGGGCTAACCGCACCCGCGAGACGCTGTCTTGGGGCACAGGTAGGCTGTCGGATTGGCGGTGGCTAAGGTCGCTGGTGTAGAGTTGCTGCCGCAGTGCCGCGTTTTCCTGCACCAGTCGCTGGTTGATACTTTCCAGCTGAAAGTAGTCGTAGATGCGGTTGCGGGTAGCCAGAATTTGTCCCACGTAAGTGTTCGCCGAATTGAAGAACGCGGCCCGCTGGTACGTGCTGTTGCGAATCAACAGGTATAAGCTCGCTATTTCCAGCAGCGCAAACACGAGCAAGCCTCGGTAGCGAAACAGGAAAGCGAACAAATTCCTCATGTCAATGAAAAATGAAGAACAAAAAGTGAGGAATGAAGAATTGGCAAACACCAACCTCTCCATCCCTCACCCTTTACTCTTCACCAGATTAGGTAAGCAGTACGCCTCGGAAGGCCTGAATGTCTTTGATGGCTTTGCCGGTACCGCGTACTACAGCACGCAGTGGGTCTTCGGCAATATGGATGGGCAGTTTGGTTTTAACGGCTAAGCGCTTGTCCAGCCCGCGCAGCAGCGCCCCGCCACCGGTCAGATGAATGCCGTTTTCGTAAATGTCGGCCGACAATTCGGGTGGGCTGATTTCTAGGGCTTTCAAAACGGCCTCTTCGATTTTGGCCACCGACTTATCAAGGGCAATAGCAATTTCCGACGAGGTTACTTTGATAACCTTCGGGATGCCTGTCATCAGGTCACGGCCGCGCACTTCGTAGTCGGGAGGCGTGATTTCCAACTCGGTGAGGGCCGCCCCTACTTCTATCTTGATGCGCTCAGCGCTCCGCTCGCCAATCAGCAGGTTGTGCTGACGGCGCATGTAGTCGAGAATATCCTGGTTGAAGACGTCGCCGGCCGTTTTGATGGATTGGTCGCAAACGATACCCGACAGCGCAATAACCGCAATTTCGGTGGTACCACCCCCAATGTCGATGATCATCGAGCCAATGGGCTGCTCTACGTCGATGCCAATACCGATGGCGGCGGCCATGGGCTCCTGAATCATCCACACTTCCTTGGCTCCGGCGTGCTCAGCGGAGTCACGAACAGCGCGTTTCTCTACTTCCGTAATGCCCGACGGGATGCAAATAACCATGCGGTGCGAGGGCTGAAACAGCCGGTTCCGCGTGTCAATCATTTTGATCATCCCCTTGATCATTTCCTCGGCGGCGTGGAAATCAGCAATTACGCCGTCTTTCAGGGACGAATAGTTCTAATATTATCGTGGGTCTTTTCGTGCATCTGCTGCGCCTGACGACCTACGGCAATTACTTTATTGGTGGTACGATCTTTCGCGATGATGCTTGGCTCATCCACTACAATTTTGTCGTTGTGGATGATGAGCGTATTGGCCGTACCCAGGTCGATGGCGATGTCGCTGGTTAGGAAGTTGAAGAAACCCATTAGTTGACGGCGAGAAAATGGGCACAAGCAAAGATTTACTTGTGCAAAAAGTGGGGCAAAAGTACGGAAGTTTCAGGGAAGCACGACCTACCCCGGCAGTCATAAGACGAAGGAATTTATCTTTTCATGGCCGGGGAGCTTCCTAAAAAACAAATCCTTAACGCTCGTGCTTGCAAAAGCTGCGGAGAGCATCTGGCGCACTATGCGAGTAGCTGCACTACAGGGCTACGTGCCGGCTGAGCGCCACCCTAAACGACGTAATGGCCTAGCTAATTGTTCGGCTACTTCAGACAGCAAAACTTTATACAAACACTTGCACTGTCGGCTCATGCTCATACAGATGCTTAGTGGTAGAGATACACCGAAGCGCATCTCTACCACTAAGGGCAACTCAAGCAACTGGCTGTTTAGTGTTTGAAGTGCCGCACACCAGTCAGTACCATGGCCATGCCAAGGCGGTTGCAGGCATCAATAGAGTCTTGGTCTTTGATGGAACCGCCGGGCTGCACTACGGCGCGGATGCCCGCTTCGCCGGCAATTTCCACGCAGTCGGGGAAGGGGAAGAAAGCATCGGATGCCATGACGGAACCTTGCAAATCGAAACCGAACGACTTGGCTTTCTCGATGGCCTGACGCAGGGCATCCACGCGCGAAGTCTGCCCCACGCCCGAAGCCAGCAGTTGCCCGGCGCGCGCCAGCACAATGGTGTTGCTCTTGGTGTGCTTGCAAACCTTGAGTGCAAATTCTAGCGCCGTCACTTCGTCGGCCGTGGGCTCGGACTGGGTAACGGTGCGGAAATCAGCAGCACCTTCAATAGCCCGGTCGAAATCCTGCTCGATGACGCCGTTAAGTAAGGTCTTAATTTGCTTGGCAGGAAACTCCACTGGCTTTTGGCGCAGCAGAATGCGGTTTTTCTTGCTTTGCAGCACTGGCAGAGCATCGGCCTCAAACTCGGGCGCAATCAGCACTTCGAAGAATAGCTTGTTCAACTCTTCTGCCGTAGCCGCATCCACGGGCTTATTCACAATGATAACGCCCCGAAAGCCGAAACCGGGTCGCAGGCCAAGGCGTTGAGGTAGGCTTCTTTAATTGTATCGGCCTGGGCCACGCCACAGGCATTGGTGTGCTTGAGGATGGCGCAGGCCGCAGGGCCGTCGGCTTGAAACTCCTGCATCAACAATACCGCCGCATCAACATCCACCAAGTTGTTATAGCTGAGTTGCTTGCCGTGCAGTTGGTCGAAGAGGGCCGCTAGGTCGCCGTGGAAAGTGCCGGACTGGTGCGGGTTTTCGCCGTAGCGCAGCGGCGTAGCGGGCTGCTCGCTGGTCGTTGTTGCCGGTGTAGCGGCTCCCGCCATGTAGTGGTGGATAGCGGTGTCGTAGTGCGAGGTGGCCGCGAAGGCAGCAGCAGCGTACTGCCGACGATCTTCGAGGTCGGTGGCGCAGTTCTTCTGGCCGAGCAGTTCCGTTACGGCCTGGTACTGGTCGCGGCTACTGACCACGAGCACGTCGCGGAAGTTTTTGGCGGCGGCGCGTAGCAGCGAGATGCCGCCAATGTCAATTTTCTCGATGATATCTGCTTCGGGCGCGCCGGAAGCCACCGTTTCCTCGAACGGATAGAGGTCGACAATTACTAGATCAATCGGTGGAATCTGGTGCCGCTCGGCTTCGGCCAAGTCGGCGGGCTCGTGGCGGCGGTGCAGAATGCCGCCGAACACTTTCGGGTGCAGCGTTTTGACGCGGCCACCAAACACCGCCGGAAAGCCCGTCAGGCTTTCAACGGCCGTTACTTGGGCTCCCTGCTCTTCCAGGAACTGCTGCGTGCCTCCCGTGGAGTACAGCGTTACGCCATGCTCCTTGAGCAGTGCCACCAACGGCTCTAAACGGTCTTTGTAATAGACGGAAACAAGAGCGGAACGAATGGGCTGCAACATAGCGGAAGCTTTAGATGGAAAAACGAACGACGCCACGAAGGTACTCTCATCAGGTCGGCCGCGCCAAGTACCCTTCTGTAATTGTTGTGGATAAGCAGCATTTCCCGCTTGAAGCTGAACAAGCCCCAACCTCGGCTGTTGCAAAACAGTACCCCAACTATAAAGCGCTATTGGCCTTACCAGCTAGTGCTGTCTACTGTTCTGCTTATGCTTTCTGTATCCACTTCACTAAACCAAGCTCCAGCGGTAAGTGACTTGCCTCTTTCCCCGCCCCATCTGGCTCCCGAAGTGGCCGCGGCGGCATTGGCGCCACGCCTGCTAGCTCAAGCCGTCCATTCCGACTTCGAAGGTGGTTTTCCGGAAGAGGAATTCAACTGGCTGCACGAGGCCGGCCTGCTTACGGCTCCGCTACACGTTGCGTTGGGGGGTGCTGATTTAGCTGAACCCGAACAGACATTGCCGCTACTCAATACGCTCAAGCACATTGGGCGGGGCAACTTAGTAATGGGAAGGCTGTATGAGGGTCACGTAAACGCGCTGCAACTGCTGCAACGCCTCGGCACCAAGGCACAGGTGGCGCGTTGGGCCGCCGATGCGCAAGCCGGGCGTTGGTTTGGCGTTTGGAACACGGAAGCTGCGGACGGAGTGAAGCTAGAGCCGTTACCTAACGGGCAGTACCGCTTACACGGTAGCAAAACTTTCGCCTCAGGAGCTGGCTACCTGAGCCGGCCAGTGCTAACGGCGGCCTTGCCCGATGGCGGTTGGCAACTGCTGGTTCTACCTGCTACTGAGAAAGAACCGAAATACGACGCCAGTTTCTGGCGGCCTCTGGGCATGCGCGGAACCGCCAGCAGCCGGGTGGACTTCACGGGCCTCGAAATCAGTGCCGATGACCTGCTAGGCCAGCCCGGCGACTACTACCGCCAACCGTGGTTTAGCGGCGGCGCTATCCGGTTTGCGGCCGTGCAGCTAGGCGGCGCCGAAGCCGTATTCGACGAAACCCGCCGCTTTCTGCAAGCACTCGGCCGCACCGACGACCCCTACCAGCGCCAGCGCCTCGGGGAAATGGCTCTGCTTATCGAGAGCGGCTCCCTTTGGCTACGCGGCGCCGCTACTCATGCCAGCCGCCCCACTGCCGAAACCGATGCCGAAGCCACGGTAGCCTATGCCAACATGATGCGCACGGCCATCGAGGATATTTGCTTGCGGGTGTTGCAGCTCGCTGAGCGTTGCGTAGGTGCCCGCGGCCTACTCAAACCCGAGCCGTTCGAGCGCCTACACCGCGACCTGACGCATTATTTGCGCCAGCCCGCCCCCGATGCTGCTCAGGCTGATGCCGGGCGCTTCGCCCTCGACCGTCACGCCCCCGCTTTCCAGCTTTGGCATGCGTGAGAATCTAGCTTTTGATTTTCGCGCGCTCCCGCTGCGCTCCGCTGACTACGCGGCTACTCTAGGACCGACGGTGGTTATAGCCCCCACCCCGACGACGAATCGTTGGGGTGTGGTGGCCTTATTGCCTTGATGCGCAAGGCGGCCGTGCCGGTGCAAGTGGTGTTGATTAGCGACGGCACCATGTCGCACCCAAACTCGCGGAAGTTTCCGCCCGCTGCCCGGCAGGCGCTGCGCGAAGCCGAACTAAGGCAGGCCTTGCTTGAATTGGGTGTTGAGACAACTCCTGTTTGCTTAGGGCTGCCCGACAGCAAGGTGCCGAGCGAAGGAGAGGAACTGTTTTCTGAAGCTGTAGCTCAGCTGCGGGAACTGTTTGCGGCCACAAAGCCGGCTACCGTACTCTGCTCCTGGCGCCGCGACCCGCACCCCGACCATCGAGCCACCAGTGAGCTAGTGCGAGCAGCCCTAGCAGGTTTAGCACCGCTACCGCGCCTACTCGAATACGTAGTGTGGGCGTGGGAACGGGCCGCTCCTGCCGACCTACCCCAGCCGGGCGAGGTGGCAGGTTGGCGGCTAGACGTGAGTTCGGTATTCAATGAAAAGCAACGCGCCATTGCCGCGCACCGTTCACAGCTAGCACCCGGCATTATCGACGATGACCCTACAGGCTTCCTGCTGTCCCCGGAAATGCTGGCACATTTTGCGCAGCCATTTGAGGCCTACTTAGAGGTGATATAGGAAAGCCTTGTTATGTTGCCGGCTGACGCTTAACCCCAAGCCCCTATGCATTACTTACCAAATCCTGCCCGATACCAAGAAATACCGTATCGGCGCAGTGGCCGCAGTGGCCTCAAGCTGCCCGCCGTGTCGCTCGGCCTCTGGCACAACTTCGGCGACGTAGATCTGCTTGCCAACCAGCGCGCCATTCTGCGGCGGGCTTTTGACAGCGGCGTCACGCACTTCGACTTAGCCAACAACTACGGTCCGCCTCCCGGCTCTGCCGAAATCAACTTTGGCCGCATTCTGCGCGAGGATTTTAGCACCTACCGTGACGAACTAATCATCTCCAGTAAAGCCGGCTACCACATGTGGGAAGGGCCGTACGGGGAATGGGGCTCGAAGAAATACCTAGTGTCCAGCCTCGACCAGAGCTTGAAGCGCATGGGCCTGGAGTACGTGGACATCTTCTACCACCACCGCCCTGACCCCGATACACCCTTAGAGGAAACAATGGGCGCCCTCGACCTGATTGTGCGTCAAGGCAAAGCCTTGTACGTGGGTCTTTCCAACTACCAGCCTACCGAAGCAGCGCAGGCCATTGAGCTATTGCGGCAGCTTGGCACACCCTGCCTGATTCATCAGCCCAAATATTCGATGTTTGAGCGCTGGGTGGAAGGGGGCTTGCTGGATCTGTTGGAGAAGGAAGGCGTTGGCTGCATTCCGTTCTCACCACTGGCGCAGGGCCTACTTACCAACAAATACTTGAGCGGCATTCCCGCCGACTCGCGGGTAGCCAAAGGCGTGGGCTTCTTGACCGAAAACCAACTGACACCCGAGCGCCTCGACCAAATCAAGCAACTCAACGAGCTGGCGCAGGCCCGTCAGCAAAGCCTAGCCCAAATGGCGCTGGCCTGGATTCTGAAAGACGAGCGGATAACCTCGGTGCTCATTGGAGCCAGTAAGCCCGAGCAACTCACCGACTCGCTGCACTGCCTGAACAACTTGCAGTTCAGCACCGAAGAGCTTGCTTCCATAGAGAAAATACTAGCGGCCTAGCGCGCAGCCTGCGCCGTCACATCCAACGCACTTCATGAACCCTAATCAGCCGCATACCCTACCTCCCGAGTATTTCGACGAGGTATACCGTGCCAACACCGACCCGTGGGGATTCGAAACCAGCCCCTACGAGCAGGCCAAGTACGCCGATACCGTGGCTGCGCTGCCCAAAGCGTCTTATGAAAGTGCGTTCGAGGTGGGGTGCTCACTAGGCGTTTTAACTCAGCTACTCGCAACCCGCTGCCAGCAGTTACTGGCGATTGATGTAGCCGAAGCTCCCCTGGAACGCGCCCGCAAGCGTTGCGCGGACTTGCCTCAAGTGGAGTTTCGACAGATGACACTGCCCGCTGAATTTCCAACAGACCTCACCTTCGACTTAGTTGTCTTGTCGGAGGTGGGGTACTATTGGGATGCTCCGGATCTGGCGCAGGTGACCGACCAGCTGCTAGCAGCGCTCCGCCCCGGTGGCCACCTGCTGCTAGTTCACTGGACACCCCCGGTGCACGACTACCCCCTCACGGGTGATGAAGTGCATCAATATTTCCTGGACAAAGCAACTCCTGACGGCCTCTTAGAGCATCTGCATGGCCACCGAGCCGCGCAGTACCGGCTGGATTTGATGGCCTGGCGCTAGCAGCCAACGAGTTGAGGTAGACGTGGGCATAGACTCTGCATATGAGTCAGTTTCTTTCTTTTTCTCTTGGGCTATCAAACCCCGTAGTTCCGCCAATGCCAGCGGCAACGTGGTCAGCTGGCCGCGGCGCCAAATGGCTCGGTGGGTTTGCACCCATTCCCACAGCAGACCAAAGGTAGAAGAGTAGGCAATCTGTTGGGTAAGCGGCCCGGCAGGCACACTCAGCAATGCCGCCAACCGAACGCAGGACGGTATGGCTTGCTGGCGAGGCTGCTGCCTAGTTTGCTGCCAAAGCTGACGCAGCTTCCGGCGCACCGTCCATTCGGCTACTAGCGCGGCGCCGCTCTCTACTAGGGGCTCCCGTTGCTGATGCGACATGCGGGCCCATTCGCGCAGTTGCCACGACAACCCCACCGCTACGCGCCCTTCATGGCGCGCCGACGTAAGAACTTGCACGGCAGGGCTGTGGCGCAGACGCAGGTCGGAGCGGCGCAAAGCCTGGCACAGCGCTTCATCTTCCAGAAAAGGCACTACCGGCAGCCCTCCTACTTGGCGGTAGGCGGCCACCGTAATAGCTAAACTAGCTCCATAGTGCTGATGATGCCGGGGCCATTGGTCGGCAGGGTCCGGGTCAATCAGAGATTCGAGGTGGGCCCGAAGCAGCCGATACGTGGCGTCGCGCAAGTGCGTACGCCGCACCAGGCAACTATTACGAACCGTCCGCTCGGGGAAAATCCGGCCGCCAACAGCATCGGCACCGGCTTTCACTTCTTTTTGAATGGCGGCCAACCAGGTAGGAGTCACACGGGTATCAGCGTCGGTGCTGGCAATGATGCCGCCAGCGCCGATAGTGTCTTCTAGACGGCGGCAGGCTTCGTCCATGAGAAGGCGACGCGCATGACCTACGTGCGCGTCGGTGGGTGGTAGCTGAATTTCGGCTACGTGCAACGCCAGTGCCGGATGGTGCTGTGCAAAAGTCCTGACGACATTGGCAGTTTGGTCGTGGCAGTTGTTGGCCAACACCAAAATCTCGTAGCTAGCCGAGTCCAGCGGTTGGTCTTGCAAATCGGTCTGCGTGGCCAGAGCCGCTAAGGTAGCCGGCAGGTTTTCGGCTTCGTCTTTGGCCGGAACAATGACACTGATGCGTAACTGCGCGTTAGGTGGGGAGGCGGGCCATAGGACTTTTTGCTGGACAACGAATGGGCGTTGACCAGAAGCAGCGCGAGGCTGTACAAGGTGAGCCATTAAATTCTTTTACTCGAATTGTGAAGCGAAAACAAGCAAGAGCTCCGTTTTTGTTAGCGACGAGCTCTTGGTCTATAAGCATCTCATTCACAATTTGTTTATAGCTATTACTGTTTAGGTGCATAAAATGCAACAGAGCAGCTTGCTTTTCTCCGCTAGCCCAACAGTGAAAACCGAGTTATTGCCACGTTTTTAGAGCATACCAACCTAAACCGTAGAACGCGAATTAGAGCGAAGAGCGCAATAGCTCAGTTACTCTTATTCCATTAAAAGGCCTCGCCGAGGATGAAAATAAAACTCAGAGAACTGTGCAGTTCACGGTGCCTAATCAGCAGCGGATGCCGCGCCTATTGTAGCCGTTGCAGAAAACACTTAGCTCTATATCAGCTCTTATGGGCTCACCTATACTCTTAGTCTACCCGCGACCTGACCTAAAAGCAAAACAGCCCTTCTGCTATGAGCAGAAGGGCTGTTTTTTAACTTGGTTATTACTTGCTCAGCCTAGAAGGCCTCGCCTACAGCGAAATAAATGCTAGGTGGTGTATCGGTGCCACCGGCATAGTCGAGGCGGATGTTGAGTCGGTCGCGGCGGTTGAAGCGGAAGCGGAAGCCACCGCCGCCCGCTAGCCGGGTTTGATCGAAGGTGTAATCGTTTACTTTGTAGCCTACTTGCCCTACTGCGCCAAACACAACTCCATCAATTCGCCAGAAAAGTTTCTGCCGAATTTCGGCTTGGAAGGTCATCATCTGTCGGTCGCGGAAACGAGTTTCGTAAAGTCCCCGCATCAGGCCGGCGTTGTTGTACAGTGCTCCACCCAAGTTGGCACCTAGGCCGCCTAGCTCCCGAAACGGCACATCTCCGGTATGCAGCTGCGTTAGATACTGCAGAGCCAGAATGGTGTTGTTGGAAGAGGTAAGCGGCTTAAAATACCGGGCATCCAACTGATAGCGTGTAAACTTGTAGTCAGACCCAAGCCCGCCGCCATTAAACAATACGTGCGCATCCACGAAAGCCCCGCGGTAAGTAGCAAGCACATTGTCGCGGCCATCGTAGAGCAGCGCGGGCCCCAAACCCGATATCCGTGTGTCGTTTCGTTCGCGGCCATCGAGGCGGGGGTCAACCAAGAACGAATTGACGCCGCCGTTATCGGCGTTGCCTTCCGGCTCTATGTCGGTGGTGTTGGTGAAGCGGTAGCGCAAGCCCGCAAACAGGTTGGGAGCAACCCGCTTCAGTGCTCTTTCGTCGAAAATGAAGAGCTTGTACTTCAATTCAGACTCTGCATTCCTGGAGTTATCGTTGCCGATGCCGTAATAAAACAGCTTCTGATCGTAGCGGCTCAACTCGCCGGATATGAAAAACCCTTCACCAGGCGTGAAAATGGTATGCGTCAGTTGGATGGTGCTCTGCTTTTCCTGCGAATACCAAGCAATAAGCCGCGCGTTGGATTTGCGCACCGTCGTATCGGTACCAAATCGCCATACAGGTAAGATGGCCGCTCCTGCTGCAAAACCAGTTTCCTGCTGATAGAAGGCTATCGGTACGGGAATAAAGCTCGGCTTGTCGCTCGGCGCGAAGATGGATTTCTTTTTGGGGCCGTTGTCGGTGAGGCCGGGGGCTGGTGGGGCCACTGCCGAAGCTGGCGCAGAGCCATCGGTAGTGGTGGGAGCTACTTGAGCAGCACCAAGCCGAGCCAGGGTACACAGAGCCAGGGCCAGCGGCAGGTAGAGAAAGCGCATACAGGCTTCAGGAAAGAAAGAATAAGGAATGAGCTTCACCGTCTATAGCCAGCTCCTACAGCAGAACCTCTGTAAGCAGCTTAGCTCCTATTAAGCTCGATTTCTATTCTAACGCAACAGCACCTGCTACGGTTTTACCCAACTACCGCCACCAACAGCATAGAGAGGACCCCCGCCAACATAATAGCCTTGCACCAAGTGCTAAGTTTAGTGAAATGACGCCGCCGATCGGCCCTCCACAGCAAGCGCGCCAAAGCCAGCAGCGGCCCGAGCACCAGCACAAGCAACCATAGCCCGAGCAAGAGAGGCCCATTGCGTAATGCTTCAAAGCTAGCCCCCGCTACCAACAGCATCAGGCACCCCAGAAAGAAACCGGCCACCCATTTGGTACGCGCCACTCCCCACACAATAGGCAGTGTACGGCAGTCATGTTGCGCGTCGCCGCGCATGTCTTCTACATCCTTCACTATCTCCCGGACCACTGTCAGCAGAAAAGCCGCTAGCGCGTACACCCATACCTTGCTGTTGTCGGTACGCAGTTGAAGTTCGGGCAACAAGACCAGCGCGGCCGTAAGCATGGCAATGCTCAGATTACCGACCAGCGCCACCCGCTTGAACCGGACCGAATAGCCCCACAGTAAGGCCGCCGACCCCAGCGTCACCAAGCCCAGCAACGACGAAAGCGCCCCGGCAATACCCACGCCCAGCCCCGACAGCAGCAGATGCGCCAGCATAGCCCGCCGCCGGTTCACTACGCGCCCCACCACCAGCCGTCCGGGCCGGTTGATGGCATCTATTTTGACGTCGTAATAGTCGTTGATGATGTAGCCGGCGGCTCCTACGCAGAGCGTGGAGAGCACCAGCAGACCAAAGCGCCAATCGAGCAGAGTAGCTACCGGCATAGTCGGATGCAGCAGCCCTGAGCGCACCAACACCAAGCACAACAGCATGATGAGCAGATTGGGAAGCCGAATTAGGCGCGCAATAGGCCGCAAATGCGCAATAGGCTTGTCTGTGTCGCCATTTGCCTTAACTGGCTTAGCCGCTGCCGTAGTGAAAAAGGAGAAAACAGACGGCATAGCCATAGCGCAATAAGCGAGAAACAGGGACTCAGAAAATCCTCAGCTAATAAAAAGATAACGCCTAATTAACTTACAATGTGCCCGTAGGGCCCTACAAATAGTAAATAGTAGAAAGAAAGCCTCTCCAGTTTTGGAGAGGCTTTCCAGAATGCAAAATAAGCAAAGAGCCGAAGCTTATACGCGCTTCACATTGACGGCATTTACGCCCTTGCGACCTTCCTGCGTATCAAATTCCACTCGGTCGTTTTGTTGGATCTGGCCCCCGTTAAGGCCCGTCACGTGAACGAAGAAATCTTCCTTCGTCTCGTCATCTGTAATGAAGCCGTAGCCCTTCGACTCATTATAGAATTTTACGGTTCCTGTTTTCATGTAATAAAAAAAAATGGTGAATAAGTTGGTTGGGTAAAGATAGAGGTAATTAGGAAAAGCGCAACCCGGCTTGGAATAGGCTTTATCGCCCCCAATGAACGAGCTAAATAGCAATTAACTACCAGGTTTTCTGAGTCTTCATCACGGCTTCTAGCAGCTCGCGCACGGCGCCATAGCCGCCGGGCTTTTCGGTTATGTAGTTGCTGATAGCCAGCACGTCGGTGGCGGCATCGGCGGGGCAGGCGGCTAACGCGCACCGGCGCATCACCTCTACATCGGGCATGTCGTCGCCCATATAGGCAATACAGCTCGGGTCGAGGCGGTAGGTGTTGATGTAGTTGTTGAAGATCTTCATCTTGTCATCTACTCCCAAGAAGATGTCGAGCACATCCAATGATTCCAACCGCTTGCGCACTCCTTCTTCTTCCCGGCCCGAGATAATTGCAATGCGGTATCCTTTCTTGAGCGCGTGTCGAATGGCGTAGCCGTCGCGGATGTGAAAAGTACGCGCTTGCTCGCCCGAGTTGAGAGCCAGTAACCTACCATCGGTTAGCACGCCGTCCACATCGAAAATAAAAGCCTTTATAGTAGATAAGTCGGGCACCATAAGCGAAAGCAGAGAGAAAAGGAAGGCAGGAAGTATACAACAAGAAAGACCTTTCAGCCGATGAGAAGCACTATAATCTCGAATTGAAATTATGATGCTGTCGGCTAAAAGGTCTTTTTTGGCTGCTCAAATGGCAGTTTTTGATTTCAAGAGCGACTATTATTTCTGGTTGTCGCGCCACTCATACACCCACTTGGCCTGAATTTGCTCTAAGTGGCCTTCGTTGGCTTCCTCCTTGGTGCCGGCAAAGTTGGGCAAGCTCAGTACCCAGTCTAGCAGCTCTGTGAAGCGAATCCGGTAGATTTTTGCCTCCGTGAAATCGTCACCGAACTTTTCGTAGAGAGCAATGGCCACGTCTTCGTGGTCATTCCAATGTATGGGGGGCTCAAAGTGGGCCATTTCTTGAATTATTGAATGGTTAAACAGCTGAATGTTGCTTGTTCTAGCCGCTCATCGATTGAGCAACCATTCAGCAGTTCAGCTATTGAATTTTAATTAATGCCCCAAAAACTCCTGCGGAGGAATAAGAATGACCAAGTCCTGGGTGGTAGCCTGCACTACACACTGACAGCCCAAACGCGAATTAATACGCGGATTTACGGCCCGATCAATGAAGTCTTCCTCTTTGTCGCTGATTTCGGGTAGCTCATCCTCTCCTTGTAGTACATACACGTGGCAAGTACTACAGCCACACACCCCACCACAGTTATGTTGGAGTTGGATACCATTGTTAAGGGCGACGTCCAGAACCGATTCGCCTTCGGCAGCAACGTGGGTTTGGGCTGGCTGGCCGTCTTGAAATTGGAAGGTAATGTTGACAGCTTTCACGAAGGGATCTTCAAACAAGGCAAAATTGAGGGGGCGAAGGTACGCATGCCTGTCCCCGATTCAAAGCTCTTCCCCCCCTTGGTTGTTTAGCGAACCTCCCATCTGCTGCTGTTTTATACTATTACTCAGCACATTATACAACGCAAGCCACTCGGGATATGCCGTTAGTGCCTCCCGGTGGCGGGCCAAGGTTGGCTCATCCTGACGGGCAGCAGGACCCGTTTGCACCGTAAAGGGCGGATTAGCAAGCGCCTTCTCCACTGTTTCGTGAATAAGAGGTCCCAGCAACGCCAGAGGCAATTGCTGCTGCTGCAACAACGCATGACTGACACCAAAAAGGTGATTGGAAAAGTTGCAGGCGAATACAGCCGCCAAGTGCATTAGCTGCCGTTGCGCCGTATCGATGCGCTGCACACTCGCGCTCAGAGTACGCGCCAGCGCTAGCAGCGTAGCTTCGGCGGTAGGCGTAGCTGCCTCAATACACAGGGGTACTGTTTGCCAATCCAAGATACGGCCTACACTGAAGGTCTGAAGTGGATAGAACACCCCACCCTGCACATCTGGGGTGTCATGGAAGACGGCGAGCGGCACGGCCCCTGACGTATGCGCTACAATGGCGCCCTTCGGAAATTGGGCCTGTGCAAGAACGGCGGGCACTGCTGCATCAGAAACGGCAAGCAGGTAAACATCGGCGGGGGGCACGGCCGTTAAGTTTAGGTCGGGTAGTACCTCAGCGCCGGGCAATGTAGCCGCCAACGCTGCCGCTGAGTTGCTAGTACGGCTCCAAACGTACGGTACTTGGTGACCCACTTGGACCACTGCCAGCCCAAGTTGACTGGCCACCCGACCGGCCCCAAGCAGAACAATGCGAAAAGAAGAGGCTGCAGGTGTAGTCATTTGTTATAGGCTAGCGGAAACAGGGGAAGTCAGAAGACCAAAGAACGTAGGTAGAGAAGGATATTACCGCCGTAGCTTAGTATCTTCTCAAGATAAAACAGCAACTTGAGGGGCTGAGGATGCTACGCTATGTTGCTTTACTCGTATGTCCATTAGTCGAACTCTAAAACTCATTCTCAATTTCAAATCTCTACATAATGGCAAATTTGCACATTGGGCTTTGGCGCAAGCTAGCTCTAACGGCACTGCTGGCAGCTAGCGCAGCAACAGGCCAAGCGCAAAACCGCTTGTCAAAAGCGCCTAACCGCTTATCGCAAACGCAGGACCACTTACCGATCAATCGTCTTAAGCAGGTAGTATCGCCCCGCCCAAACATAGCTGCTCGGGTATCTTCTAATCCCTACCTGTCCAATCAAGGACAAAATGTGGCGGGCACTTATACTGACCTAGGCACCAATGGCACAGTTATCAGCACTGCTAATACGGACGATGCTAACTCAGCTGCCCAGAATATTGGGTTCTCCTTCTCCTATAACGGTGCTTCTTTCACTCAATTTGTTCTTAATACTAACGGCTTTATCAAGTTAGGCGCGGTAGCCCCTACTGCTGCGAACGATATAGAAGTGCTTTTGAACTCTACCGATGCCAACATCATTGCGCCAGCTTCAAATGTTGATTTGCAGGGAGCAGCCAATCAAGCAACTAACCCTACTGAATTTCGGGTTGCGACATCAGGAGCTCCTGGCAGCCAAGTGTGTACTATTCAATTCAAGAACCTGCGTGATAAGGCTACATCTAATCCTGGTGGCACGCCTATAAACCCTCAATTTGCCACCATGCAGTTTCAGATCAAACTGTATGAAGGGACCAATACAGTTGAGTTTGTGTATGGTACCTGGACCGCCACAACGAGCGCTGCACTCGGCCAGCCGTTTCTCATTGGCTTGAAAGGCAATCAGCTTAGCAGCGGCACCCAAATTACTGAAGCTGATCTAGCGGAACTTAGCCTACTTTATAAGGCTAGTACACAAGCCTGGAACACCACTGTTTTCACTAACGTGGTAGGGCAAGGCTTAGCTGGTCACTTCATCCGCAACACCTTCCTGCCAGACGCCGGTAGAACTTATCGATTCCGAGTAGCGCCTGCTGATGATGCAGCTGTAGAGCTTATATACTCACTAGGTAAAACTCCAACTAACAATTCGCAAGTGATACAAGCCGTTGTTAGCAACACTGGCACGGCAACTATAACTAATCGCGCCGTTACGATCAACGTGACAGGTGCTAATACCTTCACTAACGCCACAATTATACCTAGCCTACCTCCAGGATATTATACTGTTGTTTCTTTTGGTGCTTTTACTCCTTCAGCGGTTGGCAACAACACGATTACTGTCTCAGTACCAGCTGATGGTTCGGCCTTGAATAACTCGCAAACAATCACACAAATTGTAACAAACGATACGTATTCAGCAGCCGAACCAAACATACTGGCAACTAATGGCGGTGGAGGGCTGGCAGATACTTTGGACAATGCTAGTGCGGGTATTCTAGCCACAAAATACACCGCCAGCATAGCTCGCACAGTTACGGCAGTGAAAGTTCATCTTGCAGACGATTCCCCAGGAACAGCTAATACATCGGTTGGCCGTACCGTTTATGCTGCAGTACTCAGCAGCACCGGAGCGGTTTTAGGTCGCACAACCGATTATACAATTCAAGCTGGTGACATAGGCACCTACAAAACCTTCACGCTCACAACGCCCGTTCCGATAGCTGTTGGTGAATTCTATGTTGGGCTTGCATTAGCTACTACTAATAATACAGCTCCTTTTTACCCACTAGGGCTCCAAAGTGAGGAGCCAACCCGAACTGGCAATTTTTATTTCGTGGATATTAATGGTGGCACACCGCAAGACGTAACAGATGAGGTTGATTTGGGCCGCTTCATGATTGAAGCTGTGGTTACTGGTGGTGCATTAGGTACGTCGGCAGCATTGAGCCGCGCGGTAGAGATGTATCCGAATCCCGCAACTGGCCTCGTGAGGCTAGCTGTGCAGGGTGCCAATGCCAAAGGACAGCTTAACGCTACCGTTATCAACCAACTCGGTCAAGTAGTGCATACGGCCCGCCTCAAAGACAACTTTACCAACGAGCTAAATCTTTCCAGCCTAGCCAACGGCCTGTACCTGCTTAAGGTGCAGACTGGCAGCGACTTTACGACGCGCCAACTCGTGCTTGCTAAATAGAACGCTTGGAAGCAACCAACAAAAAAGGGCAGCCACTAGGCTGCCCTTTTTCGTGTACTAATAACCTTTATGCCACTCGCTGAGCGGGACGAGCCTTTTTGGTTGCTCGAACTGCGGGCTGAGGTGTGATTTCCTCGACGGGCTCACGCTTGGTTTTCTTTTTGCGCAATGCCAGACCAAAGCCAGCGGCCATCAGCAACGTGCCACTCCAGAGCAGGTTGATGAACGGCTTCTCTATCGCCTTCAGAATGATGTAGTCCTTCTGAGTAGTGCTCACGCCAAGAGTGAACTTGCCAGCTGTAGGATCTACCTCGTTCAAACTCAAGCGCAAACCCAAATCCTCGATTTCATCGGGTACACGGCCAATCAGGCGGTTCCGCACGATGAAAACAGGGTGGGCGTGGTACTGTCGCTGCTTCTCGCCATACACAACCATGTCGGCCTGAATAGCTAAGTCGTCTTTGCTGAGGCCGAGGCCGGCGGTTTGCTGAGCCGGCTCAATGGCGCGGAACACAGCAAAGTAGTCGTTCAGGAAAATGGTGTCGCCAACCGATAGCTTGTATTCTTTCAGCTCGCTCCATTCCTTCTCCTTCATGGGCGCCACGGCACTAACGTGCGAGTAGATGTCGTGGGAGGCAAAACGCTTAATGTCGGGGGAAGCTAGCAAGCCACCCATTTCCTCGTTGTCTTGGGCGCGGGGATAGAGCGTGAATACTTCGCCAGTCTTCCGGTTCTTGTACTCGACGCGGTAGTAGGTGTTTTCTGGCAGAATGTCTACCGAGTCACCGGTCTTGTAATACTGCTTACCGCCAAACTTAATGTCGCCGCGGGCAAGGGCTTTGTACTCGTCTTCGAGACGGAAGAGCAAATCTTTGTTGACGTACTCGGGCACGCCGGGCACATCAAAATACTGGCCGGTGTAGCTCACATCGTACTCGCCCATGGGAGTCGTATCGTTGCGCCACAGCAGCACGTTGTCACGGTTCATTTCCTCGCCAAACTCCTTGGAGTACACCATGCCCGACATGTTCTGCGAGATGATGTTGGAATAGCCGGCCGAACCAAGGATACCCAGCAGCATCAGAGCAATGCCCAAGTGCGCTACGCCACCACCCGAAAGCTGCACGCCGCGGAGCAGCATCTTCAGTACCACACCCAAGTTTGCCAGCACACCAAACAGCGCCGCCGTCAAAAGGATGATGTAGGTGGGCGAAATGCTCATCTTGTTGTAGCGCAGCAGCAGGATAACCAACGCCGAACCAAGCAGCGCCAGTGCGCCCGGGTTGGTGAGCGAATTGACGATAGTGGTTTTGTCGTTGCGCTGCCACCACATCACCTGCGCCAAACCCGAAAGCAAGGCAACACCTACGCCCATCCACAACTGAATCTTGGTGTAGTGCGCAATCTGGTCGGCGGGCAAGGCTAAGTTGGACTTGATGCCAATGAAGCCTAGGAAAGCATTGTACACCGGAATGCTCGTAGTAACCAACACTTGGAAAGCACCGAGGCACAGCACGGTAGCTCCCACAAACACCCAAAGCTCCGGGTTATAGGTGGTCAACTCTTTCTCGGAAACCGGAATCTGCTTCCAGCGCATTGCCAGCAACGCAATAGCCAGCACCACGAAAGCGCCCAGATATATCATGAGCTGCCCCGACAAACCCAAGTCAGTGAAGGAGTGCACTGAGGCATTGCCCAGCACGCCACTGCGGGTAAGGAAGGTAGCGTAGAGAATTAGGAGGAAAGTAGCTACCACCAGCACGAAGGAAGTGCGCAGCGCCGTGCGCCGCTGATTCCAGAGCACCAACCCGTGAATAGCGGCCACGAGCACTAGCCAAGGAATGTACACGGCATTTTCAACCGGGTCCCAGTTCCAGTAGCCACCGAAGTTGAGCGTTTCGTAGGCCCAATAGGCACCCATCATCACGCCCACACCCAATACCAAGCCACCAACCAACGACCAGCGCAAAGCAGGCTTCACCCATTTTGTGAACTCGCCTTTCCAAAGCGCCGCTACGGCAAAAGCAAATGGCACCAGCGTAAGCGCAAAACCGAGGAACAACGTGGGCGGGTGAATCACCATCCAGTAGTTCTGGAGCAGCGCGTTGAGGCCCGTACCATCTTTCGGCACAAAGTCGGGATTCACCTTGAATACCGGCAGGTCAGTTAGGAAGTCGCGGAGCAGGATAAAAGGCGAAGAACCAATCTTGAGGCCGCCCACTACCACGCCCAAAATCATGGACGTTAGGAACAGCTGCACGCCCGCAAACACGGCCATTACCGGTGCTTCCCACAACTTGTTGAAGCGCATGATAATGAACCCAAGCACCACGTGCCAGAATATCCAAAGCAAGAAGCTGCCCTCCTGCCCTTCCCAGAAACAGGAAATCATATAGTAGATCGGCAGGTGGTTGCTGGAGTGGCTCCAGGCGTAGTAGTACTCGTAGCGGTGCCCGTGGATGATGCCAAACAAGCACACGATAACCGCTATTACCGCCGCGCCATGCACCAAGAAGGCACCCCGGCCAATCCGGAGCCAACTGGCGTCCGACTGCCCGAGCGGCTGGTTGCGCGCCGCCATATAGTAGGAATACGCTGCCACCGTGGCCGCCACGAAAGCCACGATAACACTTAAGTGTCCGGCGTCGCCAATGAAGGTGTTAAGCATATCTGATGCGTTATAAGAGAAGAAGCTGACCTGCTAGGGTATAACCGGTCAACCAGAACTTGTTTTAGGATTTAGGTTGCCGGCGCTTTACCCCAGCTAGCCGTTTCATGCGGGCCCTATGACTACGCCGTTCCCAGCTTTGTTGTGCTTTCGCGGCGCGCTGTGCCGCTTGAACTGAAGCCCCAGAAAAGTAACCGGGCTCCGGCATGATCTGGCTGAACGCATACCATTGCTGCTGCACCAAAACTGGCGCCGCACTTTCAGAAGTTTCAGCTACCACTTGGTAGAGGTAGCGTCCGGGGGCAGTGAGTGTGTCGGTCCAACTGTAGTCGGTGCCGGCGCTGCCGTATGTAGTACGACTCACTTCTATGGTAGCCTGCGAAGTGGCCCGAAACTCGCCTGCTTCCCGCCGCAGCACCCGAAACTGCTGAACGGGACCCAGACTATCCGATAGATTCCAGTGCAAGGTAAACAGCTTGTTGGTGGAAGGCGTCACTGTGGAGAGCAGTGGGGCTGCCACGGCAGGTAGTCCCTTCGGTTTGCTGCTTACGGCCAAGCTAAACTCGCAGAAGTCTTTGAGGTAGCCATCTACGTCAAGTAAATATGGCTGCCCGGCACGCAACCCATCCAAGGTCACAAAAACATCGTCTTGGCTGCCTAGCGACGTGCAGGAAAGTATGTTGTACGTTTCCGGCTGCCCTGGTGTGCCCGTCAGCACCACTAGCTGCACCCCGCGCGTATCGCGGCACTGCTGCCCGCTAATGTTCACGTAGTACCGGCCTGGAACCCGCGGCGTAAACTCAAACCACTGGTCGTTGTGGTACTCGATGCACTTACCGGTTAGCTTCTCGTCCACAGCACTCCACTGCACGGTGCAGTTGGTGGTGTTGGACTTGATGGGTTGATCTAGCCGCAACACCTGCCGGTGCTCAATGTTGTCGTTGGCAACCTGCGCAGTGGCGAGCAAAGAAGTGTGAACTACAAGCAACTGAACAATAACTACGCGCAGCCAAAAACGCAAATGCGCTTCAGCAAGCCCGTATGTCAGTTGCTTGTGCTTCATATCTTCTTTCTTTAATTGACGGCCGCCGTAGCGCCTTTGATATCTTTCTCCACGTACTTAGACGGGCACTTCAGCAGAATTTTGTCGGCCACGAAGATGTCGTTGCGCATAGCCCCAGTAATCACCACCTGCTCCGACTTGTCGAAGTCTTGGGGCTTGGGGTTGAAATAGATGCAGCGCTGCGCAACCCGGTTGGTGTCAACCAGCGTAAAAGCAAAGTAATTGGGGTCGAGAACCGGGTTATATTCCAGCCCTACAATGTTCTTCTGGTTGTCGCGCGGCAGGCGGCCTACCACGTGCACCTTGGTCATGTTGCCTTCGGTTGCCCGCTCACGAGCTTCCTTGAACGACACATAGACGCTGGCGTCTCCGGCAGCGCTCATGATGATGCCAATGGCTACAGCAATGACGGCAATAGCCAGAATGTGTGCTTTTTTCATGTTTTGTGAAGAACCAAACGGCTCAGCCTGAGCCGGGTATGTTGTAACAAATAAAACAGCAGAAAAGTCCCTATGAATATACTTTAGCTCCAGAAGAATAAAACGGAAATGTTCAAAATCTTCCGTATCCCTCTGGCACTCAGTTATTCCTTTAATTCTCGCTCTAGCCGGCTCACTTTTCGGTCGAGCGAAACCAGCAATGCCAGCAAACCAGCTAGCACCACCGTCACGACGGCCACTACCACGTAGATTTTGCCGCTACCGCGCAGCGCATCTGCCATTTCGGGCGTATCGGAGGCAGTTTGAGCAGCAACTTGTAGTACCGGCAGCAGCCAGGTCAAGAGCAGCAAGGCCAACCGTCGGGGGCTGCTTATAATTCCAAGCGCCCCGTTAAGCAAGCTGTTTTTCATATACTTTAAGTTTAAGTGCAGCAATGCGGCTAGCTACTTGTGCCAGCCAGAAAGCCAACAGTGTCCAGCCGATAACAGCCGGGTAGAATACCAGGCGCATGTTATCGTCGAGGTCGTATTTGGCAAAAGCAGGGTTGCCGCCCGCGCCCGGGTGCAACGAGTCAGTGAGGCGGGGCAAGATATAGAACAACGGCATAGCCGTAGCAAAAGCGAAGATGTTGTAGATGGCTGAAATCCGGGCCCGCTGTTGCTCATCGGTGAAAGACGAGCGGAGCACCAGATACGCGCCATAGATGAGCATGGCAATGGCCGCGCCGTTGAGTTTGGGGTCATTGGTCCACCAAGTACCCCAAGTATACTTGGCCCAGATACTACCTGTAGCCAATCCCACGCAGCCCATCAGAATACCCGTTTTGGCCGCTTCATGCGAGAGAATATCTAGCTGTGGGGTGGGCGTGCGCAAATAGCGGATTGAATAATACACCGACGCTATCAGTATAAACGTCATACCGAACCACATCGGGACGTGGAAGTACAAGTTGCGAATGGTCTCGTTGAGGATAGCCAGCCGTGGCACTGGCATCAGAAATCCTGCTGCCGCTGTGTAGAGCAGCAACACTGCCGCCAGACCTTTCCACCAGTTTTTCATATCCAATAATTAGAGCGTAGAAGTAAGAAATGAGCTAGAGAGAAAGCCTAGCTCGTGGTTCTTATGGTGTGAAAGAAGAACAATGTATCCGGCAGGTTTGTGCTGATTTATTGAAATTATGCAGCTCATTTTTCGGCTTATTTAGGTTGCTGCATCAGCTCCGCCACAAAAAAGGAAACAGCAAATACGACACTGCTACTACAATCAGGTTCAGAGCTACCAGCGTCAATAGAGCACTTTGGCTGGCTTCAAACTCGAGACCATCCAGCGCGTTTTTAGATACCTTAATAAGAAGCAACAGCATCGGAATCATCAGCGGGAAGCCAAGCACGACCATCAAGGTGTTGCTGTTGGCCGCCTTGGCCGCAATGCCCGAAACCAAGGTGAGTGTAGAAGCAAACCCGAGGGCCCCAAGGGCCACATTGCCCACAAAAAGCGTGGTATCCTGCACCGGGTTGCCAAGCACCAGCACGTAGAGCGCAAGACCAACAAGTGCCAAGCCAAGCAACAGCAGCGCGTTGTACGCTATTTTCGCTAAAATCACGGCCTGCGGGGGCACCAGCGTGTAGTAGTAGAGCATGCGGCCCCGACTTTCTTGCAGAAAACCTTTGGCTACGGCATTCACCGCCGAGAAAAGCAGGATAATCCAGAACAGTGCGTTCCAGGCGGGTGCTGGTGGCGTGCCACCCTTGAGTGAGAAGCTCAGAAAACACACAAACACTGTGCTGCCCACATAGAGCAGCATGCCGTTCAGCGCTGCACGCTGCCGCCATTCCAAGCGGAAGTCTTTGAGCATCAAGTACCAAATCTCACGAACGAGCAACACGGCAAGACGGCTGGTGAACAGGACCGCAAAGATACAACCCAACTCCCGGATTAGCAGGGCTTAGCTTGATTAAGCACAAGTGCCGTATTACTATACAGATAAGGTGGAAATGGAATGCACCATAAACTCCATAAAAAAACCACTCAGATATACTGAGTGGTTTTCGATGTTGCTGTCCAGCTACAACCTTACTTAGAAGTCGTATCCAAGCGTAAAGTAGAGTTTCGGACCTTTTTGCTCGTAGTCTTCCTGGCCCCAGGCAATGTCTGCCTTGCCATAGAAACCCAAAAGCGTAGATCGGATACCAAAGCCGTACCCAATCAGGAAGGGGTTGCGGAAGTTGGTTACCGTAGCAGAAAACGGGTTGCCTGGTGGCACCACTGGTACCGTGTTGTACGAATTATTTTCGTTGAACGGGTTGTTGCCTGAATAAGCAGTGCCCGCGTCGGTAAAGGCAGTGAGTTGCAGATTGCGGAAGAAGCCCGAGTAAATAGGATTGCGTGAGAGGTACTGGATGATGGGCACCCGCAGTTCCGTGTTAAAGAGCAGATAGCGTGGTCCGGTCCGCTTGCTGTAATTGAAGCCCCGCAGGTTGGTCGCGAACTGCTGGTAGAATATTTCAGCTGGGTCCGGATTGTTGGTCAAGGTTTGACTGCCTTCGAAATCGTTGTTGAGCCAGTTATCCATGCCACCGAGGCGGAAAGTCTGCGGTGAGTGCCCCAGGTACTGACCATAGCTGACGCGGTTTGCCCAAATGATCTGCCGATGCACCTTCTGGTAATGACGCAGGTCGATGTATATTTTCCCAAAGTCTCTCACCGAGTTCAGGGCGTTCAGTTGCAGAAAGCCCATTTTCATGCGGGTGCCTTCCAGCATGTTTACGCCCGTCGTAACTGAGTTGTCGAACACCAACTCGCCGTTGTAGCCAAGGTAGTTGCGATTAACGTCTTGCTCTTCCGTCAAGACATCGTACACATTTCTCGATACGTTCACGAAGCGAGGCCCAACCCGTACACTGAGGCTGTTGGTGAGGGGATACGCAATAGTTGGCGAAATTTCATGGCGGCCGTACCGTACCCGGCCTGGGTAGCCGGCAATATTATCGAAGAAGAAAGCCTGCTTGTCGTAGCGAATACTCCAATCGTAGCGGTGCTCGAGGTTGGTGTACTCAGCGAAAATTTTGCTGGTACGCAAATCGGTCAAAGCAAAAATACCCGCCCGAATCCGATGATTCTCGAACAAGTCCGACATGTTGGCTTGCCCTACCAAACCGAAACCTAACAGCGGGTCGACTGCCAACGAGGAAACTACATTGTCAATACTGAAGCGTGTGTCGTAACGATAAGGACCTTGAGGAGCTAAGGCACTAGCATCAGGGGCTGCCACAGACTGAGCTGCGGCGGCCGCAGTTGTCGTACGTGCCGTCCGCCGTGAACTAGCGCGGTCGGCTGGCAAATCTTCGTCAAACTGATAGTCGCTGGTGTTGATGGGCTTGTTAGCCGTGCTAGCCGGGTTGGCGGCTGGCTGTTGGGCTGACTGAACGGAATCCTGAACTGGCTCCCCTGTAGTAGGCGCTGGCACAGTAGGTTCGGGAGTTGGTACTGGCACCGGAGCTGCCGAGGCTGCTGGCTTCGAACGGTCTTCTAGCGTTTCTTGACGAGCCGTTTTCGAGAGCTTCAGGCTTTCGGGCAGTGGATACTGCGGATATAAGTACACAAAATCGCGGGCACGGCTGGCCGCTATGAAGCCAAGAGTGCCCGAAGTGGCGTTGTAGTCGAAGTCCTTCAGGTTAGCTCGGAAGCTGCTCACGGCCGTGCGCTGACGCGTAGTCAACGAATAACGGTAGAGGCTTCGCACGCCGCTTTCCTCGCCTAGATACACGATTTCGGTGTTGGAAATAGCCCGCGGCCGACTTTCATTGGATATAGTGCTCACTAGCTGCTCGACTGGTTGCGTGCGCCCGTCGAGGTGATACATAAACAGATCGTAGTTGTTTACTACGGCGCCGAAGCTACCCTTGGCAGTACCAGCCGAATCGAGCCAGCGGTTGGAGCTGAACACAATGCCGCTGCCGTCGGGCATGAATACCGGCTGCACATCGTCGAATACGTCATTGGTTAGCTTCTCAGGACGGCGGCTTCCGGCTCGCAACACGTACAGATCGGCTTGGCCGTTTTGCACACCACTAAATACCAGTGCTTTTCCATCAGGAGAATAGCTCAAATCCATTACCTGCTGATAGGGCTGGAAGATGGTAGAGCCCTTGTCCCCAATAAAAGGTAAAGCCTCTCCTATTCTCGACAGCAGGCCAGAGGCACCACCATTAGCTGGCCGCAGGCGCATGCTCATTTCGCCTTTTGCCATTTCAGCCACAGCTACTTGGCTATTGCCGCGCCAAGCAAGCACGGGAAGCCGAGTTTCCACCTGTTGGCCAGGTGTTTTGTAGCCGCTGCGGTGAATGGTGCGCCGACCCGAACCGTTACGGTTTACAACTAGTACCCGGTAACGGCCTCGGTCGTTGCTCACGTACGCTAGTTGCTGCCCGTTTGGGCTCATCACTGGTTGCGAGTACAGAACATTCTTGCGGTTATTTTTGGTAATGGCAAGCTTCTCATCAGCCTCGGTATAAGGCGTCTGCGGCTGCGCATTTAACTGTCGATAGTACGCCAGCCAATCTTTCTGAAATACTTTATAGGGTACGTTCAGCGAGGAGCTAATCCCTACTTCTACGTCGCGGGTAATGCGCGTTAGGTTCAGGATGTTCTGGATGGTGGTGTAGCCGTAGCGCTCGGCAATATAGTTCCAGAGACTTTGCCCGGCTAGCTGCGGATTGCGCAAGAAGAACGGTGCGGCGCGGTTACCCTCATACTCCTGGGTCATGTCGCGCATGTAGTCGTCCATTTCCACGCTCCAGCCCTCGGCTGCATAGGCCGATGCTCCATTCACAAACCAATCGGGCAATTGCAACAGGTACGTGCTTTGAATCACTTCCTTCAGTGAGCCGCCGTACATCATGTCGTTGAGCAGCACCCGCGTAATCTGGAAGCTTAGGTCGCGCTTGAACTGGGTTTGCTGACCAGAAAAAGCAATCTGTACCTTGCTCATGCGCAGCAAATCGGTTTCGCCGCCGGTCTGGTACTTATCCGCATCAAGGCCAATGTTGCTCTGCCGTAGGTCGCCCACGGAATTGTAGAGCATGATGGTCGTCTTCGAGTAAGGATAGTAGCCTACCAGTGCTGTGATGCGCTGCAACTCTTTCTCGGCATACTCAGCGGCCCGGCGCGCACTCACGTCGCCACCGCCGTAGTAGTACACGTTGAAGTTTTGGGTGCTAAGTTGCTGCCACTCGAAATTCTTGTATTGAATCCGAACCCGCCCAAACTCCTCCTGCGCCGACTGGCCCCAGGCCGGACCATTGGCTAATAGTGCAAGCAATACGAGTGTGGCACCCACCACCGGTTGGCGGCCCGACCCTCGGAACCACCGCGAAAAGAATAAATGCTTCATAGCCAATGACTGCGGTAAACAAAAGGCGACTCCAGGGAGGATGAAGAGCCGTTGTGCTTCAGGAAGAAAGTTGAACGGCCCGAGAAGCCGTCTTATACAACGTTTGGTAACGCTTAATATTGACCTCTGGCCACAAGTCAATGGCCGGATTTTCAAGATGGTCGGCTAGTAAGGTGGCCAGCCGCGGAGCCAGCATTACACCCTTCGAGCCGAAGCCATTAAATATACTCAACTCTGGCACTTCCGGATGCCGGCCCAGCAGTGGTTTTCGGTCACGCACGGCGGGCCGCACACCTGCCTTTTGTGCCCGCACTGCGAACGGCAAATTGGTGGTGGCAGCTAGCCGGCTACTTAGCTCCGCAAGTGCTTCGGGCGTGGTGCCTTCCGCAAATGGGGGCCAGCGGTACGTGGCGCCTACCCGGAACCGCCCGTTGCCGAGCGGTACCACGTAAGCTCCTTTGTTGAGCACCTGTTCCTGCGAAAGGCCCTGGCATTCTACATCAAGCACCTCGCCCTGGTTGGGGGTAAGGGGCAGCCACTGAAAGTACGGATTTTCAATAGCCGCAGCACCTTCACAACAAACTAAATGTCGTGCGCGCACGCGACCCGCATACGTAATACCGGTTGGGCCAGTAACGAGTTGCTCCCAATCGAAAGTTTCATATTCAAGCCCGCCGTTTGCCAGCTGTTCGCGGGTAAGAGTAGCCAACATGTCGTTTAGTTGCACGTACCCTCCGCGCCGAATACAAAGGCCACCAAATTCGTCTCGTACACCAATGGTTGGGGGCAAAGGGGCACCAGCGTCTTCCACGAAATCCTGCCAGGGTTGGTCGGCGCTGCGAGCCACCATCGTGTTCTGCTCCGCCACCGACGAAAACAGCTTCCAGATAGGCAGCTCATAGAAAAACTGCTGATCAAAATGCTGCTCTAACTCCCGATAAAATGCACTAGCAGCAGGCAGCAGTTCGTCGGCTCGCCAAGCCAGCGCAAACCGCTTACCGGCCACCGGATTTATTAGTCCTGCGGCCACTTTCGAAGCCGAATTGGGCTGGTTGGCATCCAGCACCAACACGGTGCGGCCTCGCCGACGCAGTTCCCATGCCAGCGTAGCTCCTGCAATGCCGTGGCCAAGAATCAGGTAATCGTATTCCTTCATTGAGGTGATATAAGCACAAGCGTAAAAGGAAAGTTCTGGTTACTTTCGAGTGGTAGACCAGCAAGGTACTGTTCAGGTTGATTGGCTCTCGAAAAGTATAGCAAACTACTATATTGTTTCACTGCGAAGCTACGTTCAGAAGTGGTTCTGACTGGCGACGGCGCAGCTGATCTGCAATTGCGAATCTGTTCTACTGATAAGACTCGTAACTTACCAGCCGGTTCCAACTTGGCTTGCTTTTTTTCTTTTCTTCATGACCGTTTCTGGGTTCACTTTTAATGCCTTCTCTGAAAACACGTACCTGCTGCACGATGCTACTGGCCAGTGTGCTATCGTAGACCCGGGCTGTTATGACCGCGCCGAGCAACAAGCTCTGCGTCATTTTATAGAAGCGCAAAACCTGAACGTCGTACTGCTGCTGAACACGCACTGCCACATCGACCATGTGCTCGGCAACCAGTTCATACTCGATACTTATAAAGTTCCTTTCCTGATCCACGAAGCCGACTTGGCTACGTTGCGCGCTGTGTCGAGCTATGCGTCGAGCTATGGATTTCCGGCATACTCACCAGCCGAGCCCACCGGTTTCCTGACAACCGATGCACCGGTTCAGTTCGGTGATACCACCTTAGAGGTACGCTTCGCCCCAGGTCACGCGCCGGGCCATGTCGTATTCTATCATGCTCCTACCTCAACCGTTATTGGGGGCGACGTTCTGTTCAAAGGCAGCGTCGGCCGCACCGACCTGCCCGGCGGCGACTATAACACGCTCATTCGCAGCATCGAAACCCATCTCCTCACCCTACCCGACGACGTGACTGTGTATCCTGGTCATGGCCCGGCCACCACCATCGGTACCGAGCGCCAGACAAACCCCTTCTTAAACTAGCAATTAGATTACAGTTAGAGGTTTGGCTGCGGTCCCATTTCCTCTTGCTTATACACGCCAACTGCGTCAGTAGCACTCCAAGGCCCAATATTCTTAGCCCCTTGAAAAACCATATTCCTAACGCTATTACTTGCCTCAATTTATTTGCGGGCTGCTTGGCGCTAACGCAAATCTTTGCTGGCAACCTCGAAACGGCTGCTTACTTCGTGGGGTTGGCCGCCGCCTTCGATTTTGCCGATGGTCTGTTAGCTCGCGCCCTACATGCTTCTTCCCCTATTGGCAAGGACCTAGATTCGTTGGCTGATATGGTTTCGTTTGGTGTAGTGCCAGGAGCTTTTCTATTTGATTTGTTGAGGCAGGCCGGCGCTGGCACCCCATCTTGGCTGCCCTACGCGGGCTTTATCGTTACGGTGTTTTCTGCATTACGGCTTGCCAAGTTCAACAACGATACTCGGCAAACTACTTCCTTCATTGGTCTCCCCACGCCGGCCTGTACCCTGGTAGTAGCCTCCCTCCCCCTTATTCTGGCTCACGACTCGTTCCACATCAGCAGCTTTATCCTGAATCCTTGGGTGCTGATTGGGCTAACGTTGCTGTTGTCTGGGTTGCTGGTGTCCGAAATCCCGCTTTTTGCTCTCAAATTCAAAAACCTGAGTTGGCAGGACAACGGGGTGCAGTTCGTGTTTCTGCTCCTGGCCGTGGCCTTGCTTTTGGGCATGCAAGCAACTGCTATTCCGCTGGTCGTATTGCTCTACGTGGTGCTGTCTATGCTACGGCCCTCAGTCGGTTGATATTTGTGGGCTTCATTACAATATTTAAATAGCTAACGAGTTAAACTAAACAATTACCGATGAACCCTCATAAGGTCGAGCTTGTTTAGAGCCTATTTGTTAGCCACTCCATCACAACTGCTTATCGAACATACCCTTATGCGCTACTTTACTCTTTTGGTAATTAGTTGCTGCCTGCTCCTAGGGTTTTCAGCACAAGCCCAAGATGGCCGTCGGTCGGCAGTTGTTCGGCTACGCTGGCAAGGGTACGACGAAGTACCAGGCTCTGATTACAGGTTGCGGAAAGTGCCCTCATTTTCGGGTGCTCAATATCGCACTGGCTCGTTGTTTAGCCATTACATTCTGAATGTACCCGGACCCGTCTCTGAAGGAGAATTACGCAATGCGGTTTACGAGCCTTTCTCTGCCGCCGATATTGCGATTTTCAAATTCGCTTCGCTGCCTCTAGTTACTACTCTGACCGTGGCTGAAGGTACCCAACAAGGCCAAACGGTTAGTATCGTAACAATACCTGCCGTGCGTCGCAGTGCGCAAAGTGGGCAGTACGAAAAATTGGTTACGGCCGAGTACAGTTACCTTCCTGGTACCCCTACTGCCCGCCGCGTTCAGCAAATTACTCACGCTACTACCTCAGTTCTTGCTTCTGGCAACTGGTACAAAATCGGTGTACCCAAAAGCGGCATCTTCAAGCTGGACTACGATTTCCTACGCACTCTTTTTGGCAACGACCTCACTAGCGTCGATCCTAGCCGTCTTCAAGTGTATGGTAATGCCACCGGCCTGCTCCCCCAGCCAATTAGCACCCCACGCCCCGATGACTTGGTAGAAAATGCGGTGTATTTCTCTGGTAACACAAATACTACACTAGAGAACAACGAGTACTTCCTTTTTTATGCCCGCGGGCCGCATACCTGGGAACGAGAACCCAATACTCAGCGCTTTCGGCATATCCAAAATATCTATTCTGACACAGCCTATTACTTTGTAACTGTAGCGGCTCCACCGCGCACCGGCCGCCGGGTGCAGGCTGCTCCCGCCGTAGGTGCTGCTAATGCTCCTGCTATTTCGCAATACACAGAGCGCGAGTTTTACGAGAAGGAAAAAGTAAACCTAGCTAAGTCGGGCCGGCAATGGCTAGGTGACGGTTTACTGAACGGCACCTCCCAAACCTTCTCGTTCAGCAAAATCACTGATTTGGTACCTGGTAGCACCGTACAGGTAACAGCCTCTCTAGCGGGCAGTTCACTGAACGGTCAGGCATTCCAGCTCACGCTCAATAACAACCAACTTGGCACTGTGCCTTTATCGGGGGTTCCATCTTATCGTCGTGATTATCCAGAATATGCCAATACTAGCATAAATAATTTTTCTGCTATGGCCTCTGCGTCTTCAACCCCCTTGCGAATAGGACTGACGTACACAGGTTCTGACGCAGCCGATACAGGCTACCTTGATTATCTGGAAGTAAATGCCATAAAGCCACTTCAGCTTAGTGGATCGGCAATAGAATTTCGCTCTTTCGCCAATCTACAGGCTGGCCGAATCAGTCAGTTCAACATTGCAAACAGCACGGGTGCTCTTGTATGGGATGTTACTAATCCTCGTCGGGCCAAGTCATATACAATAACCGCCACTGGCTCCTTTATAGCTCCCACCGATTCTCTTCGCGAATTTGTGGCCTTTACCCCTACCGGCACTTTCGACAAACCAACCACTTTTGGGCGTGTAGCCAATCAGAATCTGCACGCCAGTCTCAATTCCAACGTCGACTTAGTTATCGTTACGCATCCTCTCTTCTTGCAGGAAGCTGAACGGTTAGCAGCCCATCGTCGCGCTCATGATAATCTAAAAGTGGAAGTAGCAACTACCACCCAGGTGTACAATGAATTTGGGTCGGGGGGGCAAGACATCAGCGCCATTCGTGACATGATGAAGATGGTGTACGACCGGCGTAGTTCACCTAACAAGCAACAGTATTTGCTGCTTTTTGGTGATGCTTCCTACGACTACAAGTCTCCTGGTATCAGTGCCCAGAACTTTGTGCCTACTTACGAATCACGTGAATCCTTTTCTCCAATTAGAGGGCGCGATAATCAGTTGGGGCCCCAAACCTTCTGCTCTGATGATTATTATGCTTTGCTTGATGAAAACGAAGGTGAATGGGCTGAAAATGGAGGTCGAATCGAATTGATGGATATCAGCGTGGGCCGCTTGCCCGTACGCATTCCACGCGGTCAATCAGTTACTGCACAAGCCAGCAGAGTGGTCCAAAAGCTGATTGATTACGATAGCAAGGCCGCTCCTCTAGGTAACTGGCGCAATAATGTCACTTTTGTTACCGACGATGGAGATGACGGAAGCCACATACGTCAAGCTGAAGTATTATTGCAAGAGGCCAATGCCAAACTGCAGGCGTTTAATATTCGCAAAATATACTTAGCTATGTATCAACAGATTAATGGAGCATCCGGGGAGAGGTCGCCAGATGCCGAGTTAGCTATTGATAATTCATTTGAAAAAGGGTCACTTATTATCAATTATAACGGACACGGTGGTCCTACTAGTTTAGCCGATGAGCGCATTTTGACAAATGCCTCTGTATTGCGCTTGCTCAACAAGAACAAGCTGACCTTCATGGTTACTGGCACCTGTGACTTTAGCTATTACGATGATCCTCTGAGGGATTCAGCAGGGGAGCAAGCCCTTACGGACACAGATGGAGGAGCTATTGGCCTTTATACTACCACTCGATTAGTATTTGCCGATAAATCACAGCCCAGTTTTTTCCTTGATTCCATACTGTCTGTAAGAAGTGGGGCTGTTACGCGTATAGGTCAAGCGGTTGTTTATGCCAAAAACAATGTAGCCGGTGACGTATTAAGCCGCAATTATGTCTTATTAGGTGATCCATCCTCTAGACTAGCTAGGCCTAAATTAGCGATGACCTTAGATGCGGTTAATGGTCAGCCGGTAACTGCTACTTCCGCAGACACACTGAAAGCATTATCAACCATACGACTTTCAGGTTCGGTACGTAACGGCAGTTCCACTTCCGCGGCTGTCGATACAGACTTCTCTGGTACTGCTCAGATAGTCGTTTATGAGAAGCCTATTGATATCACACTGGAAGAGTACAAGAAACCCAATAGTAGTGAGCTACAGCCCATCCAAATCCAAGAGAATATCATCTACTCTGGCCAAGCTACAGTGAAAGCAGGCCGCTTTTCACTGCAATTTGTAGTTCCTCGTGACATCAACTATAACGCTGGACTAGGCAAGGTTAGTCTTTACGCGAAAGACACCGTCCGGATCACGGATGCTCATGGCTATCGTGCCGTGCCTATAGGAGGCGCGTCCTCATCCGTCAATCAGGACACTATTCCCCAAGAATCACTTTACACATGGACAACACGTCTTTTGTGTATGGTGGAATTACAGCTACAAACACGACCCTGCTAGCTCGTCTTTTTGATGAAAGCGGCATTAATACGGCAGGCTCTGGAATCGGCCATGAAATCACTGCTACTCTCGACAACGATCCAGCTCGCCTTACAGTCCTTAATGATTTCTATACGGCCAGTGTCGATAGCTTTCAGGCCGGTAATGTTCAGTACCAGTTTAAGGATTTGAGTACGGGTCCCCACGTGCTCCATGTTAAGGCCTGGGATACGTTCAACAACTCTTCTATTAAGGACATAGAATTTATTGCTGCTCAAACCGATAAACTCGCTCTTAGTCACGTCCTAAACTATCCTAATCCATTTGCAGGCCGTACCACATTCCATTTCGACCATAACCGTCAAGGCGAAGATTTGGATGTGCAAGTGCAAATTTTCACTGTTTCAGGGCGCTTAGTTCGTACGCTTCAAGCTACTATTCCTAGCAGCGGATCCCACGTGCCGCAAAGCCTAAACGACAACACCCTTTCCTGGAATGGCCGCGATGACTTTAACGACCAATTAGCACGTGGTGTGTACGTTTACCGGGTGAGCGTACGTTCCAACAAAGATCAGTCGACAACCTCCAAGTTTGAAAAACTGGTAATTTTAAACTAGTTCAATACGCTTCTTCGCTTACTACATCATCTTTTTTTGTCTTTATGACCTTTTCGAAGCTGTCCGTGCGTTCTACGCTCTTCACCGGATTATTAGGTTTTCCATTACTTGGAGTTGCTCAATCCTCTCCTAATACCATTACTACTGCCGTTCCTATTCTCTCGGTCAGTCCTGACTCTCGTTCAGCCGCGCTAGGCGAAGCAGGAGTCGCTATTTCGCCTGATGCTAATTCGGCTTACTATAATGCAGGTAAGCTTGGTTTCTCTCCCAACAAGTACAGTGTTTCCACTTCCTATACTCCGTGGCTAGGTACCATTACCGATGACATGGGTTTGGCTTTCTTATCAGGCTACGCTAAAGTCAATGAGCGCTCTGCTATTTCAGCTTCGCTCATGTATTTTGACTTAGGTGAAATTGAGTTTCGCGACCCACAGAACCAGCCCCAAGGCTTCGGCAACCCTAAAGAATATGCCTTTACAGTAGCTTACGGCCAGAAGCTCTCTGAGAACTTAGGCGTTGGAGTAGCTGCACGCTACATCCGCTCCAACCTTACACAAGTGGGTACTGATTCCAAGCCTGGTAATGCTGCTGCAGTTGACTTAGGCATCTATTACAACAAAGACTTATCTATTGGTCCCTCAGACTATAACCTCGGTCTTGGAGCTGCCATAACCAATGTAGGCAACAAGATCACCTATTCCAACCCACGGCAAGCAGACTTCTTACCCACCACACTCAAAGTAGGCGGAGCAATAACTCGGGAGTTGGATGCTTACAACAAAATTACGCTCACTGCTGACTTTGCAAAGCTCTTGGTTCCCACTCCTTTTTATGAAGAAGGACCTGAGCCTACTACTCCTGCTGAGATTGAGGCCAGAAGAGAACGTGTCCAAGCTGAGAATGATAAACGTCGTGCTAAAGGGCCAGTTGCTGGTGTGTTTGGCTCCTTTAGTGATGCCCCTGGTGGATTTCGCGAAGAGCTACGCGAAATCAATATTTCAACTGGTGTAGAGTATGTCTACAACGATCTGCTTATGGCTCGCGTAGGTTACTTCTACGAGAACCCAGTGAAAGGCGACCGTAACTACCTCAGCTTTGGTTTAGGTGTTCGGTATCAAGTATTTGGAGTTGATGGAGCATACTTAGTTCCTAACTCTAAAAACAATCCTCTAGCACAGACTATTCGGGTTTCTCTCCACTTCAACTTCAACAATTCAGACCAGGCGTTCGGCACGGGTACTGAGACTCCTACAAACTAATACCTCCTAATGCTCGACCGACAAGTCGCTCCTCCCGTTCAGCCGCTGGCCAGTGTAACGCTGCCCGCGGCTGACGTGTTTTCGCTCCCTAATGGAGCCCGCCTGCATATCATGCATAATGATGCGCAGCCTGTAGTGCGCCTACAAGTAGTATTCAAAGCAGGTAAATGGTATGAACCAGTTTCTGGTTTATCGTTACTCACCGCTCGGATGCTGCTTGAAGGCACCCGCACTCGTACCGCTCGTCAGATTGCTGATGAGCTTGCCTTTTATGGTGCCTCCCTCGATTGTGAGCAAGGTTTTGACCGGGCTACTTTAACTCTTTACTGCCTTACACGCCACCTTGAACAGCTTTTACCACTCGTTCAAGACGTGTTAACAGAAGCCACATTTCCATTGCCAGAGTTAGAGCTACTCAAGACTAGAACCGTACAAAATATACGGGTTGAGCGTCAAAAGAATAGCTATCTAGCGGCTGAGCTTTTTTCGCGCAACTTGTATGGACCTAGTTATCCATACGGAAACACCTTCGACGAGTCAGTTTTCGTTACAATCACTCAAGCAGCCGTTCAAGACTACTATCAATCAGCTTATAATTTTTCTGAAGCCGAAATTTTCCTGTGTGGAGATGTCAGCCAAGCTGATGAGCAAAGAATTAAAGACAGTTTAGGCCAGCTGAGTAGCTCATACGCTTCGCCCATCCTAGTTCCTAATTTCAAGTTTTCTGAAGCGGCTTCGCATGAACATAAAATTATTTCTGATAGCCTTCAAGCTTCGTTGCGTATAGGCCGACTCTGGCCTTCTCTTACTCACCCCGATACTCATAAGCTTCAAGTGCTCATTAAGGTGCTAGGTGGGTATTTTGGCTCTCGCTTGATGAAGAACATCAGAGAAGACAAGGGCTTCACTTATGGCATTTATTCAACAATAGGCCCTCGTGAGCATGCTTGTTCGCTCACTATCGGTACCGATGTAAACGGTGAAAGTGCTTATGCGGCAGTGGGTGAGATTAAGTATGAGCTTCGCCGGCTACAAACTGAACTCATCCCTCAAGATGAGTTACAAACCGTCAAAAACTATGTAACGGGTAAGTTCGCTAATGAACTGAGCACTGTTTTTGAACAGTGCGATAAGTACAAGACTATTGTGTTTTTGAATTTACCAGAAGATTACTACTCCAACTTCATACATGAAGTTAACTGCGTTGACTCCAAACAATTGTTAGAACTCGCACAACAGTATCTGACTCCCGAGTCAATGGTAGAAGTAATAGTTGGTCCTAAGGCACAAGCCTAAAACTAAAAAGAGCTGGCCCTGAAGAACCAGCTCTTTTTTAGGACGTTTTTAGTTTTGCTAATCTAGCTTAAACGCAAACCGCCCCTCGACGGCACGGGCCGGAGGGGCGGACAAGCACTCTACTAAGTAAGGTTGGCGGCGACCGACTCTCCCACCGATGAAGGCAGTACCATAGGCGCTCCGGGGCTTAACGACTCTGTTCGGAATGGGAAGAGGTGAACACCCGGGCTAAAGCCACCATTACTGGCAACCGGTCGTCCCTTACGAAACTCGACAACCGGCCTATATCATTGACACAAGGACAAGAGAGAAAAAAAGTACCCCATGTAAGGAGTCTGTACTGCTAGAAGCGTTCGAGTCATTAGTACGGGTCAGCTGTGGCATTCCGGCCTCTACACTTCCCGCCTATCCACGTGGTCATCTCCCACGACTCTTCCTATATCGGAGATCTCATCTTCAGGTGAGTTTCGCACTTAGATGCTTTCAGCGCTTATCTCATCCGAGCGTCGCTACCCGGCGCTGCAGCTGGCGCCACAACCGGTACACGAGCGGCTCGTCCAACTCGGTCCTCTCGTACTAAAGTCAGGTCCTGTCAAATCTCCAACGCCCACCACAGATAGGGACCGAACTGTCTCACGACGTTCTGAACCCAGCTCGCGTGCCACTTTAATCGGCGAACAGCCGAACCCTTGGGACCTTCTCCAGCCCCAGGACGTGACGAGCCGACATCGAGGTGCCAAACCTCCCCGTCGATATGAGCTCTTGGGGGAGATCAGCCTGTTATCCCCGGCGTACCTTTTATCCTTTGAGCGATGGCCCTTCCATGCGGAACCACCGGATCACTATATCCGTCTTTCGACCCTGCTCGGCTTGTGGGCCTCACAGTCAAGCCCGCTTCTGCTATTGCGCTCTACGTCCGGTTACCAAGCGGACTGAGCGGACCTTTG